>NZ_LJYX01000006.1 GCF_001440345.1 Colwellia sp. TT2012
TTGGAGACTACAACGTTGATAGGTCAGGTGTGTAAGGACTGCGAGGTCTTGAGCTAACTGATACTAATTGCCCGTGAGGCTTAACCATACAACACCCAAGTAGTTTTGAACTATAAAGTGTGTATGAGACTGACATTTTAAATATATAAAACACGTACTCGTGTTACTTGAACCGCTTTTGTAAAACTTTTTATATCAAATTTCTAGATTGTACCTTTTTTTGTTTAGCGACCATAGCGCTGTGGCCCCACCTGATCCCATTCCGAACTCAGAAGTGAAACGCAGTTGCGCCGATGGTAGTGTGGGAGTTCCCATGTGAGAGTAGGACATTGCTAAACTTCTATTTGTGCTTAGGCACTGAGAAGCCCGATTCAAAAGAATCGGGCTTTTTGCTGTCTTGGATTTGAAGCCATTACTAATGAGCGCGAATAAATTCCCGCCTACGGGCATTTGTAGGCGGGATTTCAATCGCGCATTTTGTAGGGATTGAAATCCCGTATTTTTGAAATCGTGCATTTTTGAAGGTGCGAACAAGTATTGGCGCGAACAAGTTCCCAGCGCGAATAATCCCCGCTTACGGGCATTTGTAGGCGGGCTTTTTGCTGTCTGAGAGTTGCTAGTTTATTTATGCTGAGCGATAGAGTTACTTTTACAATCGACATTTTATTTAAGATAAGTTAACTTGGTTATGATACTCGATATTAACATTAGAAGCAGATCTTCTATGACTACGAATAACATTGATAAACGCATTGAACTGCAAATAAAAAATAATATTGCCTACGTCAAATTCAATAGGGCTAAAAAGCATAATGCTCTGGATATGCCAATGTTTTATGCTATCCGCGACACTATTAACGACTTGCGGCGTGACCGCTCGATAAGGGCGGTTATTGTCGAAGGTAAGGGTGAAGATTTTTGTTCCGGCTTAGACATTAAAGCGGTGATGAAATCGGCCAAGGCACCATTACAGCTATTGTTCAAATGGTTACCTTGGCAGGCTAATTTAGCTCAGTATGTTTCTACGGGCTGGAGAAAAATACCAGCACCAGTGATCATGGTTTTGCACGGTCGCTGTTGGGGAGGAGGTTTGCAAATTGCCTTAGGTGGTGACTTTCGAATTGCTGCGCCTGATACCTCCATTGCTATTATGGAAGCGCGGTGGGGTTTAATACCAGATATGGGTGGCACTACTGCGTTAAAGGAAATAGTTAACTTAGATATTGCTAAAGAACTTGCTATGACAGGAGGCATTATTAATGCTGAGCAAGCACTTAACTATGGCTTAGTTACTCATGTAGACGTAGAACCCTCTGAAAAAGCCTTACAATTAGCACAAGCCATTTGCCAACAGTCACCCGATGCAGTTGCCGCGACCAAAAAACTATACAATAAAAGCTGGTGGAGTAATCCCGGTATTACCCTCGCCAGAGAGTCGTATTATCAAATTAAAATTTTATTGGGTCGAAACAGAAAAATAAAAACCTATAACCAACTTCATCAAGACGAAAAACCAAGAGCGTTTGTTAACAGACAAAATTGGTAGCCTGTACTCTTACCATTAACCTACAAACATTACTGGAACTGAGCTCTAGTTTCAGTTTTGCGTTACCTTTCATTGAACTATGCTCACTACTCGACAGTGTCCATATGCTGACCAGTGGACACGAACGGACAGGTCGAGTGTCCGTTCGGACACTCAGTTATTTCCAAATAATAATTATTTCATTAATTACAGTTAGTTACGGGATTATATTTTCTGGCACTGAACCTGCAACACTAGGTTATCAAAAGTTAACTTAGAAGAATTACATGATCGCAGGAACAAGTGGACAGGATGAAGTAATTGCTAATCCGAAGAAAGTACCGGTAAAGAAAATACTGCTCAGTCTAAGCATTTTATTTGGCCTTTGTTATCTTACTTTGCCAACCCTATCTCAGTGGTACTCTTCAATACCGACTATTGACAGTAGCACCGTTAATATAAGCACAGTGATCAGAGGAGACCTTATCCGTGACGTTGTAGTTTCCGGCAAAGCTGTTGCGGCCAATGCTCCACAACTTTATAACACCGAAATTGGTAAAATAACACTGCTGGCCAAACCAGGAGAAGCGGTGCAAGAAAGCCAAATTGTCGCACGCTTAATTAGTCCAGAGTTAGACGCTTTAATCAAACAGCAACAAACTACCCTTGAGCAGTTAAGCATTAATGCCAACCGCGGTATTTTAGCGGATAAAGAAGCGCAACTTAATCTGGAAAGTGACATGAATACCGCGCAATCGAGTTTAAATGTTGCTAAGCGCGAATTTCAACGGGCACAAATATCCTTCGCTAAACAAATTATTAGCGAGGTTGATTGGCTAAAAAACCAGGATGCGGTAACTGATGCCACACGTTTATTTGAACATGCGCAAAAAAGAGTATCTTTTGCTAAAGAAAGGTTATATTTCGAACAGCAACATAGAGCGTTTTTAGTAAAAAAAGAGCAGTTGATTCTCGATGAATTATCACGTCGGCATGATGCCCTAGCTATTAAAGCGCCGTTAAGTGGCGTGGTAGGTAACTGGCTAGTAGCGCAGAGAAACACCATTGCTGCGAACACCGCGATTATGACCATTGTAGATTTATCTGAGTATGAAGCAGAGTTAAGCGTACCTGAGTTCTACGCAGATGATTTAGGTCTGGGTTTGGAAGTGGCAATGAAAATTGCAGGGGTTTCAATACGCGGGGTAATCATTGCAATTTCACCCGAAGTTAAAGGTAATCAAGTCACGGTACGCGCCAAAATTATAAATTCTACAAAAATTCAATTAAGACAGAACCAACGTATAAACGCCCGCATTGAATTTGAGAAAAAAGAAAATGTGCTTATGGTTAAACGCGGTGCCTTTATGGGTTCATTTGGTGGCAAGTATATCTTCAAGCTTGTTGAAGACAGTTACGCCAACAAAACAGCAATTACTACGGGAGCAAGTAGCGTTGATTATATCGAAATTACTTCCGGGATAGAGGCTGGCCAACAAGTAATAACTTCAGCTTATCACGATTTTAATAAAGCAGTAAAAATTTACTTAGCTGATTAATCTACTGACGATTGAATGAACGCTGTTTTGCATAAATAACTAAACATATAAAAAACACTCAAATCAATAGGCCAAGGCTTACTGGCGCATGTTTAGCCTAAGGCAACATGTAATACCATATTTTAAAAGGAATGTACCATGCTTAAAATGAACAACATCTCTAGAATTTATCAAACGGATACCATTCAAACACACGCACTACGAGACTTCTCATTAAATGTAAAAGCAGGGGAGTTTGTTGCGGTAACAGGTCCTTCAGGCTCGGGTAAATCTACTTTTCTTAATGTTGCCGGGTTGTTAGATAATTTTGACCGTGGCCAATATGAATTAGATGGTGTTAGCGTACAAGGCTTAAAAGACGATGAGCTATCACGTTTAAGAAATGAAAAAATTGGTTTTATTTTTCAAAACTATAACCTTATTCCTGATTACAGTATTTTTGACAATGTTGACATGCCCCTGCGCTACCGTGGTTTTAATGCCCGTGAACGCAAACGTAGAGTTGAAGAAGCGCTAGAAAAAGTGGGTTTAGCATCAAGACTTAAATACTTACCAAGCCAGCTTTCAGGTGGACAGCAACAGCGAGTTGCTATTGCAAGAGCGCTAGCGGGTGAACCTAAAATATTATTAGCAGATGAGCCAACGGGTAACCTTGATTCATTAATGGCGCGGCAAGTGATGGAAATATTGCATGATCTTAACAAAGGCGGCGCTACTATTATTATGGTAACGCATGATCCAGACCAAGCACGGGAAGTGAGCCGAAATGTTCAGGTTATTGATGGCCAGCTGGCTGATTTTAGAATATACGCACCACTAGAAAGAGCCGAGGGAAATACTGAGAAAACTGCTGTGGTAAGTGCGGAGGTGGCAGATGCGTAGCGCTAGTATGTTCAGCTATAACTTATCATTAGCAATACAGAGCTTCAAACGCGCACCGACTTTGTATTTTTTAATCATGCTTACCTTATCTATCGGTGTTGGTGTACTTTGTGCCAACCTGGCGTTAGTTAATTCGATGGCGAGTAACCCAATACCCGAAAAAAGTGACACGTTAATTCATATTAGTATGAATACCTGGCCAGAAGATAATCCACCGGATGAGCAGCCACTTTATATTTTACGTTATCGCGATGCCATGAAAATATCTGAGTCAGGCATTGGTATACGTAGTGCGGTATTTTATGCCTCAGGTGTTTATGCGCGAGATGCTGAATCTAAAAGCATGAAACGTTTCGATTCAGCCGTAAGAGCCACAACACCTGGATTTTTTAAACTAAGTAATGCACCTTTTGCCTATGGCTCTGCTTTTGAAAAAAGTCACGGTATGGAAATCGTTATTGGTGATGAATTAAATCAAAAAATATTTGCTGGTGAAAATAGTGTTGGTAAAGTATTAGAGCTTGATGGTGAGTTATTAACCATTGTAGGTGTGTTAAAACCTTGGACACTACGGCCATTATTTTATCATGCTACCGATGGGCACGCCTTTAGCCTAACCGATGATATTTACGCTCCACTTGAAACAGCAATGGATTTAAATTGGTCTATTCATGCTCGAAGTTCTTCTACGGATAATTATACTCACGTAGCACAAACCCGTGATAGAGATGTTTATTATTTACAAGCTTGGCTTGAATTACCAAGTAGCAATGATAGACAAGCATTACAAAGCTATTTAGATAATTACAGTAAAAGTTTAAAAGTAGCAGGGCAACATCCGCTAGCTATTCGTAATGAATTACATGATGTTACTGAGTGGTTAGTTGTTAATAAGGTAGTTGATCATAAGATATTAGCTTTTACCTTAGCATCGATATTATTTTTGTTTGTTTGTGTTTTCAATGCCAGTAGTTTGTTGTTATCACGTTTTCATGCCGCTAAATTTGAAGTAGGTTTACGTAGAGCTCTAGGAGCAAGTAATCGACATATGTTGATGCAAGGCTTAACTGAAAGCGTTTTATTGGGACTGTTTACGGGTATTGTCTCACTATTGTTAAGCTGGTTATTCTTAAAGTTGTCTGTTAGCTTTTTACCTGATTTAGCTAATATTGCAATTTTGGAGCCTAAGGTATTGTTACTAGGCATGTTAATCGCATTATTAACCTCAGTCGCCAGTGCTTTATACCCGCTCTATCGTGCTAATCGTTATACTATTTCAGCTGAGCTTAAATAGCTTACCTCAAGGAAAAATTATGAATATTAATGCCTTACTTAAATCATTATTATTACGAAAATTCACCACTGGTCTGTTAATTTTACAACTGTCTATCACCTTAGGTTTGTTAGTTAACAGTGTTATTTTAGCGCTTGATACTCGAGCTGGCATAGCCCGTGATACCGGTATGGACAATGAAAATATCTTGATTGTTTCATTGAATCCCACTTCAGGAAATTATCGTGATCTGGATTATTATCGTTCAATTGTTAGTGAAGACTTAGTAAAATTAAAAGCTTTAACGGGGGTGGTAAATGTTTCTTTAGCTAATCAATTACCTATTTCTTACCGTGGCAACACAGCTAATGTCTATGACTTGGATGATCCCGATAGAGCCCGCATTGATCCATATTTACAATATGTGAAAATAATGATGACCAATGAAAACTTGGGTAATACCTTAGCGTTAGCTTTATTAGAAGGACGATTTTTAACAAAAGATGATCAACGTGATTTTGGTAGTGAGGGAAACGGTAATGTCGTGATTACTGAGTCCTTAAAAAAAGCCTTGTATGGAGAAAAATCGGCTTTAGGTCACGAAACCAATCGAGGTCATATTGTTGGTGTAATAAAAGATATTTTATTTAATCCTACTGTTCCTGATGATAAACAATATGGCATATTTTCTAATGGCATCATGGAATACATATTTAGGGGGAGTTATTACCTTTTAAATGTTGAGCCCGGGCAGATGTCGGCTGTTCGTAAGCAAGTATCAGCGACTATTCTTAAGGTACAAGCTGAGCGCGATATCTTTAAGATTTTTACCATGACAGAGCACATGCAAAGTTTTTATCGTGATGATAAAGGTTTATCCGAATTGTTCTTAATGTTATGTGGCTTAATGGTATTTGTTACCGCTATCAGTAGTTATGCTTACTCACAATTTCATATATCGCGTCAGAAGAAATATATTGGCATAAGGCGAGCACTCGGCGCCCGTAAAAAAGACATTCTTTTATATGTGCTCACGGAAAATTGGTTGGTTTATGCTATTGGTTGTCTGTTAGGTATTGGCATGACGTTAGCATTCAATATTTTATTGAGTCAGTATATAAGCTTGAGTAAACCAGATATGATGTTGTTTTTATTAGCAAGTGCGATCATTTTTGTTGCCGGTACCTTGGCAACTTTACTGCCAGCGATACAGACCAGTAATATTCCACCGGTAATTGCGACCAGGACGGTGTAGGCGTGATTTTAATCGCGCAGGTTTTGTAAAAATTCCCGTAAGAAAGGGCGAATAAATTCCTAAGTGATGCGCGAATAAATTCCCGCCTACAGGATGGTGATATCTTTAAAGGAACAGCATGACACAAATATTAATCGTTGATGATAACCCTGATATTCTTGAAGCGCTTGAGTTGTTATTGAGTTTGCATGGGTACAGGGTATTAACCGCTACAAATGTGAAACAAGCGTTATTGGCGGTAGCTCATCAGTGTGTTGATTTAGTTATTCAAGATATGAACTTTGCTCAAGGCATCACTTCCGGTAAAGAAGGTAAATCACTTTTTAATGCCTTAAAAGCGCTAAACAATGATTTACCCATCATCTTAATTACCGCGTGGACGCAATTAGAAACGGCTATTGCCTTGGTGAAAGGTGGTGCTACAGATTACCTGCAAAAACCGTGGGACGATAATAAACTGCTTGAATTGGTGGCCCAATATAGTCAAAAATCTAAAGCAAAACTTAACGAAAAAAATAGTACTGATTACAACAAAAAACCAACACAAGACTTTATTTATCAAAGCCAAATAATGCACAAGCTGATTGCCCAAGCAGGCAAAGTTGCTGGTGCTACGGTCAATGTATTAATTACCGGTGCTAATGGCTCAGGCAAAGAAAAATTGGCTGATTATATTCATCAACAATCGCCACGTTTTAACAATGCTTTTATCAAAGTGAATATGGGCGCTTTACCGCATGAGTTAATGGAAGCAGAGCTTTTTGGTGCGGAGAAGGGCGCTTTCACTGGTGCGAATCAAGCGCGTATTGGTCGTTTCGAAGCCGCAGATAACGGCACGTTATTCTTAGATGAAATAGCCAACTTACCCTTATCGGGTCAGATGAAATTACTGAGAGTATTGCAAACGGGTGAATTTGAACGTTTAGGCTCTAGCACAACTATTAAAGTAGATGTCAGAGTACTGAGTGCCAGCAATGCCGACTTAACGTTAGCTGTGCAACAAGGCACCTTTCGGCAAGATCTCTATTATAGATTAAACGTAATAGAACTACATTTACCCGAGTTAGCACAGCGGCAGGCAGATATTGTGCCGTTAGCTGAGTACTTTATTGGTAGTGATTACTCACTTAGCGATGAAGCTAAACATGCATTAACAAGTCATGCTTGGCCGGGCAATGTACGTGAATTAGAAAACGCCTGTAAGCGCGCGTTAGTTTTTGCCGATAATAACCTACTAACACTCAGTGATTTTCAGCTCGATGCAAATCCAGAAAGCTCAGTGGTCGATGAAAAGTCACAGATAGAGCAGGTATTAATTAAACATAACGGTGTTATTAAACATAGTGCCACCGAATTAGGTTTAAGCCGACAAGCGTTATATCGCCGTATAGAGAAATATCAAATAGATGTCGAGACATTATGTTAGTTGAAACGCTATGTTAATTATCCAATTAATTCTGCTTAATATTGTCTTTATCGCTAGTTTTATACTGTTATTGCCTTGTTCGCCCTGGTTATTCGCTATAAGTTCAATACTGTTAATTACCTTAGCGACGCTGCGCTTTCGTCAATATCACCGACAAAATAACCAGATACTGCAAACGTTGTTGCATGGCTTACGTAACTTACAAGATGGTGATTTTTCCATTAGTTTGGGCGTTCCTAAAAAAAATAAAGCGACTAAAGCAAATAAAATTCAGCATGAAGTGTTAGCGTTGTTCAATCAAGTGACAGATAAGTTACGACAAGAGAAACAGGCTATTTATCAGCGAGAGTTACTGTTAGACAAAGTGGTTAATGCTTCCGATGTGGTCACGGTATTAGTGAACCACAGAGATACGATAATATTTTCGAATCGCGCCGCAGAGTACTTTTTTAAGCAAAAGAGTATGCTGGGTTTGTCTTGGAAAAATCTACTCGATGAAACGCTACCTGAACTTATTCCGCATCATGATAAAGACAATGCCATTATTCAATTACTGTTAAATTATAGCAGTGTTAATGGTGAGCCAAGCGCTAAAACAGCGCAGAGCTGGCACTTGTCGCGCCATCAGTTGAAATTGCACGGCAGTCGTCACCAATTAACCTTACTCAAACCATTAACCCAAGCCATGCATCAACAAGAGTTACAAACGTGGAAAAAGGTTATACGGGTCATTAACCACGAACTTAATAACTCTATCGCCCCGATAAGCTCTATGTGTCATAGCGGCAATATCCTAGCAGAGCGTTTAAATGAACCACAACTAATACGAGTATTTGCCACTATCTCTAAGCGAATAAATAAGCTGGCAGAATTTATTCAAAGTTACAGTCAGCTGGCGCGGTTATCGAGGCCACAAAAGCAAACATTTGATCTAATAAAAACCTTAAAACAATTGCAAGAGCTGTATCAGTTTAGCCTAAGTTACCAAGATACTAGCTTGATGTTTTCAGGTGATGAGAGCCAGATTGAACAGTTATTAATAAACTTACTTAAAAATGCCCAACAAGCATGCCCAGATAAAGATAGTGCTGTTAGCGTCAGCCGTCAGCAAGGTAAATTAGTGATAACAGTGAGAGATTTTGGCGCCGGTATGCCAGTAGAAGTACTGACCAAAGCCTTCTTACCTTATTACTCAACCAAAGCAGATGGTAGTGGTATTGGTTTAAGTATTTGCCGAGAAATTAGTGATGGTCATCAAGGTCAAATAACCTTAAACAACCACCCGCAAGGTGGCTTGCAAGTAGAAGTGTCCTTACCGCTGAGCTAGCCGAAATTCCCGAATTATTTTGTCGTAAATTCCGTAGGCGGGAATTTATTCGCGCATTACTTAGAAATTCATTCGCGCTTTGGGCTGGATCTTCAACAAGAGCACTCGAAGATGACGACCATCCACAACCTAGCCATCCTTATCGTGCTTGACTAACGTGCTTGACTAACGTGCTTGACTAACGTGCTTGATAGTAAGCTTGTCTTAAACGCGGTGAATTTTCATAAATATACTCACTGCTTAAACGATTGTTATTATAAAAGGTACTATCAAGGTTATAAAACAGCTGGGTGCTATCGCCACTACCTGGAGTTAGGTTATTATGACTTTTTCCAACCAGCGTATTCACTGAATACTGCCATTTAGGCTTGCCTCTTACCTGAAAATACCTATTGTTATAATCTTTACGTGGCGTTAACGGGATTGAAAAACCCAAGCCAATAAATTGATTGGCTTCTTCATTATCTACCTTGGTATCTTTATAGGTTAAGTTAAGGGTAACATCGCCAAACATTCGCTCTAATTTAACCACGACACCTTTATCTTGTTGCCAATATTGGCCTAGTTGTATTTCCGCCGAGGCGTTAAAATGTGCATTATAATATCGGTACTTAGCGACAATAACATCTCGTTGTTGCGGCTCTGCTTTTTTCCAACACCTTAGAAATAAAATATTACAACCGTCATAATGCTCTCTTTCTGGTGTGATCTGGTTTTCATACCTTGCTGTTAACAGGTTAACTTTATGGCTACCAGCAAAACTTTGCCAACGAACTTCATTCGCTAAGTAATTATAAGTATCACGATAACGGCCAACAAAAGCCATGTTCTTTATCGAGTAGGGTAATGAAAAGGTCTGATGAAAGCTGTATTCATTCAGCCCGGTTGTTTGTTTGTAATCAGAAAAAACTTCACCCTCTTCAAAGTTGCTTGTTTCCGCTACTTGTTTGGTGTGCTGCGCCGTTATGGCGGCACCAGGCCATAATGGCACTTCAAGGTGACTAATCAAAGCGAGAGAGGCGTCAAATACACCAAACTCAGTACCTATTCTAGAGACAATACCTGGCCAGAAAGTAAAACGCGGCTTTAGCCATGAGCTATTAGCATCCTGTAAATCAGCGCTAGTGTTTATTCGTTGAACGCCAAAAGTATCGGTAGATATATCAAGCTTTAAGGGTTGGTTATCGGTTAAGAAGGCATCATATTCAGCTAAACTACCTCTAACCACTAAAATAGGGATTTCTCGTTCTTTTAGTACCAGTTTAAAGTGCGAGTAATTGTGTTGAATATGTTTACTGAGGATGCCCAAAACCACACCCAGTCCATCTATTTGGTTGCGGTTATAAACGTGGTTTTCTAGTTCTACATAGACAGTATTATAATCCGCTTCAGCAATTTCAATCGCTGCAAAACCTTCTTTAGCTAGTAGCTCTAATACTCGTAAGCGTTCAGCGGTAGCAGAGCGTTCGACAACGTCAGGCTCAACACCCTCTGATGATGAATATGCTTGCGTATGTACTAAATTGCTGTTTTGTTCGTGGTATGGCGATGAATGATCAGTCGCATTTAAATCCAGAGGAATAGTTAATCCTAGTCCATAGTAAAAATCATCTTTAAGCGCTTCGTTGCTACTTGATACCAGTAGGTCAGTAGTTAATTGCATACCGCTACTAAGCCAGCTTTTAGGTGATGATATATGCAAACCTAATTGCGTGTCGGCGGCATCATATTCTGCCGAGAGTTTTACCCACTCATAAGGTTGCCAAGCAATACCAGCAAAAACGCCATCAAGGCGACCCTGGTTTGAATCACTCTTGCCCAGGCCGAGGGAAACATTAACATCATCAAAAATTGTTTTTGAGGCCACAACATATTGAGCATCAAAGAAGTTGGCAGCACCACCGACATCTTGTATGCCAAACGCTAAACTAAACCAATCTTTGGGAATAAAAGGCATAGCTAGTTTAATATTTGCTGATAAATCTGTCGGACTGCTGCCACCATTAGGGTCCTTGTACTCAGCTAAGCGCCCTGAAACCTCAACATATTCCCACAAACCAATACCAAAATTATAATTATCACCATTGCGATAACCATCCCTGGTTTCAACTTGATTACCATATTGTAGGTAAAAGGTGCCTTCATCAAATAATTTGGCCGTGGGGGTATTGATTAAACCGCTATAACCTTGAAAAGACATGGTGGCCTCAGGTTCAGCCGTAACAGTAACAGCAGGCAGCAAAGCCAATGCGAAAAGAATACAGCGCTTCATTTAAAGAAATCCTAGCAGGGTGAATTAAAACAAATAAGGTTGAAAGTAAAATAGAAAGTAAAAAGTAAAGTGGGTTGTAATGAAAGTGTTTGGCAAAAAAAACCCGCCATATAGGCGGGTTTAATTAAGTTATTAATAACTTAATTAAGTCCCGCCAGTTGCACCTGTAGGAACAATGATGTCACCTAGGTCAATTTCAATTGGAGGAACAGTAGCAGGGATAACTACTGGCTCAATAACAATGTCTATTCCGTCATCAATAAGGTCTTGTTGTACTGTTTGTTGAATAGTCGTAGCTTCGTCAGATATTGCTGTTTGAGCCGGAGCTAGTACTGCTAGAGCAGTCACTGCATCTGGGTCGGTTAAGGCAATAGCGATATCAGTACCTTCAGCAAGAGCGTCCACTAAAGTTGTTGAAACAACAGCAACTGTTTGTACGTAGTTGTTAATAGTTTGGCTAATAGTACTATCCGTTGTGTCTAAAACAGCAAGTGCCGCATTAAACGAGGTTAACTGAGTGGTAACATTGGCACTGTCGCCAGCTTCAGTCGCCGCAGCAGCTACAGCTACAGTGTCGGTAGAGTCAACAATTTTGATATCATAAATATTAGTTGTTGATAAATCTATGCCCAATATTTCACCAACTATTAAAGAGGCATTTTTTTGCAAGGCCACAACACCTTCAACAGAAAGGTTATCAATGTCTAAGTTTGTATTTATCGCTAATTGAGCGAATACCGCATCGGTAGCCATTGTGGTAAAGGTGTTTGCATCAGCGTCAATTGCAATACTGTCTCCATCTGCATCAACTGCAGCGAAAGTAAGGGTACTCATTGATATACCGGCAATTTCTTCATTTGGAATGTTTTCTCCACGAGGCGTACCATCAGCACACACTACTGCAGCATCACAACGCATTACCGTGTCACCATCAGCGGTAATGGTAACCACTAATGCGCCAACAATAGCATTACCACTGGCGTCTACTACAGTCGCCGTGTAATCACCATTTTCATCTGTTTGTACATCTGCAGGCTCTGTAGTAAGTGGTGTTGCCAAAGCAACATCGCTTGCTCTGTATATTTGAACTTTGGCGCCAATTAATGCACCTTTAACTGCAGCACCAGAAATATCCAATGTTGCTGGAACAACTGGAGCAGGTGGCTCAATCACAGGGGCATCTTTTTTATCATTGTTACAAGCGGTTAAAGCCAAAGCGATACTGGCAGCTAGCGTTGCGCGAACTATTTTTTTCATTTTTAATTGCCTTATAAAATATATAATCATGAGTAGCTTATTACTAAAGGATTCTATAGAGATGAGTCACTTATTACTATAAAATTCAGGGTAATGTACAAAATCTATTGTAGTTTGTAGATGTTAGATGAAGAGCGTTATTTATACAAGCTAATTTGTCGTCATAAAAATGGCGTCAATAGTGGTGATATTGCTTTGTCTATTTACCAATAAATGAGTGGTATTTATCAAGGTCAAAACAGCTTAAACAACCAGCCACACCTAATTCAAGGACGTACCTTATTAGAGAATGCAGGATGCATATTCTCCTCAAGCCATAACTCATACCACATAAATGATAGTTAGAAAACAGTAAAAAGTAGTAGCCTTAAAACTTGATTTTTTCCCAATGCGCTACTACAGAAATCAAGGTAATGTCTACTTTCTAACTAGACAATGAGCTATTTCTTCAGTAAGATTCTGCGCAAATAAAGCTTTTAAATCGTGTGCTCCAAAAATAGGACACAACTTATCTGCCTTAAATAATAAAGATAAAAAATAAATTATCCTTTAAATACAGAATGTTAAGTAATAACAAATAATAGTACTGTAAAAAGGCAAAATAACACCTAAATAAAAGCTAAATAAAAAAGCAAACACTGCACCCATTGTTAAAAGTGCTATCTTGCACAAAACCGCAAGTATAACAGGGCAGTTGCGCGCAGTTAGCGAAGGAATGGAAAATCTACAGCATGTTAAAATACTCTAAAAAATTGGTTGTCTCGTTATCACTAGTGATACTGAGCGGTTGTAGTATGATTCCCGGTAGTCATATGGAAGGCATAGATGTTGAGCCTGACACCTCTACCCTAGAACAAGACTTATCAAAGGTTAAAATATCCATCATTGACTCGGCACTTATTGCTCGATTAAACGACAGTCAACAAGCCTACTCACCAGCTAAAAAATACCGCCCTATAAACACTGCAGATTATGATTATGTCTTGGGCATTGGTGATGTCTTATCTATTGGTGTCTGGGACCATCCAGAGTTAACCATTCCCGCAGCTGTACAACGTACCGCAGAATTTGACGGTTTTAGAATACAAGCCGATGGTACTATCACCTATGCCTATGCAGCAAATGTTAAAGCTGCTGGTAGAACTATCAAAGAGTTACATTGGTTATTAAGGCAAAAACTAGGTAAAGTCATTGAAAATCCGCAGTTAGATCTTAAAGTAGTTGCCTTTAGAAGCCAAAGAGTCTACGTAACCGGTGAAGTAAAAAGTCCGGGGGTATTTCCGATAACCGAAATCCCACTCACCTTAATAGACGCCATTAACCAAGCGGGTGGTTTAAGTGAACGAGCCGATTGGCGTACCATTACTTTTACCAGTGGCGAGAAAACCGAAACCATAAGGCTTGATGACTTTTATACCAAGGGTGATCTAAGTCAAAATAGACTACTTAAACATGGTGATATTATTCATGTAAACCGCTCCGATAACCAAAAAGTGTTTGTTTTAGGGGATGTAAATAAAGCCGGTAGCATTGAAATTAATCGCTATGGTTTAAGCTTGGCGGAAGCCTTAAGTGATGTCGGTGGTTTAAATGAACGAACCGCCAATGCCAATGGAATTTTTGTGCTGCGTAAACGCCCAGAAAATGAAGCAGGCATTATTGCTGATGTATATCAATTATATGCACAAAATGTTGTGGCTTTAGTATTGGCAGACCAGTTTAAATTACAACCGCGCGATATCATTTATGTTACCACAGCGCCTATCGCTCGTTGGAATCGTTTAATTAGCCAACTAGTACCAACGGTACAAGCATTGGAAAATATTTCTACCATTAAAACACAAGGTGCTTTCTTCTAATGGCCATGTTTAACGCTATTTTAGTCGTTTGTGCCGGCAATATTTGCCGCAGCCCGACAGCAGAATACTTATTCAAAGATAAGTTAAAAGATAAGCTGCAAGACAAGTCAGCGGCTAGTCAGATAAAAGTCTCTTCAGCGGGCTTAACCGCTTTAGTCGGTAAAGGCGCAGAAGCAACAGCAAGCAGTATTACCTTAACAAAAAATATTGATATGAGCGGCCATAAAGGCCGTCAATTAAGCTCAGCGCTAATCGCTGAAAATGATTTGATACTGGTAATGGAACAGCGGCACCTAACAGATTTATTGGGCCAATATCCGCAAGCCAGAGGAAAAACCTTCTTACTGGGTAAATGGCTTGATGATACCGAAATACCGGATCCTTACCGTCAAAGTCATGAAGCGTTTGACCATGTTTATCAGTTAATTGATAGAGCCTGCACCGCTTGGACAAAATATATTTAAAGCCGAGTTAAAAGCATGGCTAAACAAGAACGGAAACCAGAGCCAATAAAAAAATTTAAACTTAACTAAAAATTAAAATTAAAATTAAAATTATCAAGTTTAAAAGTTATACCTACGGGTATTAGTACCCTTTATTAAAAGTTACTCCAAATATGTCTATGAATGAAAATATAAAACCAGCAACAGTGCTAAATCAACAGGGTAACAATAATACTTCTGCCTCTAATGAAATTGATTTAATGGCGTTGTTTGGTGCCTTGCTTGATCGCAAAATATTTATCGCTGTAGTTACCGCTGTTTTTGCCCTAGTGGGTATCGCTATTGCTATTTATTCTACGCCTATATATAAAGCAACGGCGATGATACAGGTAGAAGAAGGCGGCGGTGCGATGCCTGGGCTTGGTGATATGGCCAGTATGTTTGAAAGTAGCTCTAAGTCAATTACTGAAATTGAATTATTAAAATCTCGTTCTGTCATCGGTGAAGCGGTAGATAATTTACAACTAGATATTGTGGCACAAGCTAAGTTATTCCCAATAATCGGCGGCCGTAGTTTTAGAAAATTCAATGCAATAAAGCCAGGCGACTTAGCTATACCTAGTTTTGGTGCGACCAGTTACGCCTGGGGTGGAGAACAAATTGATATATTCCGTTTTGATGTACCTAAGTTTGCCATCAATCGAAGTTATATCGTACAAGCCGGTGAAAATAATACTTTTACCCTGTTATCTGGCGATGGTGAAAAAATACTTACTGGCAAGGTCGGCGTAGAGGTAAGCAATGGCACTTTCACTCTAACACTTAAAACGCTAATTGCTCGAGCCGGCACAGAATTTATTATTGCGCGTAAAGACAGATTAAATACTATTTTAGATCTGCAAGCGGCCATTGGTGCCAGTGAAAAGGGCAAAGATTCGGGCATAGTCAATTTAAGCTTTCAGCATGAAAGTCCAGAGTATAGTCAAAGGGTGCTCAATGAAATTACCCAAATTTATGTACGCCGCAATGTTGAACGTAACTCAGCAGAAGCTAAAAGTTCACTTGATTTTTTAGCTGTACAGTTACCGGCAATCAAACAACAATTAGAACACTCGGAATCGTTATTTAATGATTACCAAAAAAATCAACAATCGGTAAACATCACCCTAGAAACCCAAGGGGTATTAGAGCAAATTATTGAGCTTGATACCAAGTTGCAAGAACTTGATCTTGAACGCTTAGCCATGTCACGCAAGTTCAAACGTAATCACCCAAATTATCAAGGCATAGTTGAGCAAATATCAGCCGTACAAAAACAACGTGATGGCTTAGCGCAAAAAATAGCGGATTTACCTGAATTGCAGCAAAAATTACTGCGTTTAACCCGTGATGTTGAAGTAGGTAACGAAATCTACATGATGTTATTAGGTAAAGTGCAAGAGTTAGACATTGTTCGTGCCGGTACGGTCGGTAATGTCCGTATTATTGATGTTGCCGAAGTGAACACCACCAAACCAGTAAAACCTAAAAAAGCCTTAATAGTGGTCATGGCAACCATGCTTGGTGGTATGTTAGCCATAGCCATAGTGTTAGTACAAAAAGCATTACATAAAGGTGTGCAAGACCCGAGCGAAATTGAAGCCATTGGTTTACCCGTTTACGCCAGTGTGCCCTATTCTAGCCATCAACTTAAACTGACAGGCTCTGCTAAGGGCTTTACTAAAGGAATAGCTAAAGGCTTAACTAAAGGCAAGAAACGGCAGAGCGACAAAATTAATAAGTTATTGGCGGTAGATAACCCAGCAGATCTTTCGATAGAAGCCCTGCGTAGCTTACGTACCAGTTTGCACTTCGCCATGATGGAAGCAAAAAACAATATTATCGCCATCTCTGGTCCATCGCCTGAGGTAGGTAAGTCTTTCATCACCGCAAACTTAGGCGCTGTGCTGGCGCAAAGTGGTCAAAAGGTACTGATTATAGATGCGGATATGCGTAAAGGCTATTTACAAAAGCAATTTGGTTTAAAGTGGGAAAATGGTTTGTCGGATTATCTCTCTGGACAACAAACACTTGCGCAGGTAACCAAAACAACCAATGTTGCCGGTTTAGACCTTATTACCCGTGGGCAAGTACCGCCCAACCCTTCAGAGTTACTTATGCATGCAAATTTCAGTAACTTGATCACCGAAATAAAAGCTAACTACGATATCATATTGATTGATACCCCACCTATATTAGCGGTAACAGACCCCGCTATTGTTGGCGGTCATGCGGGTACCATGTTACTGGTGACTCGTTTCGGTCAAAATACCATTAAAGAAATTGATTACGCCCGTCAACGTTTTGAACAAAACGGCATAGACGTAAAAGGTGTAGTATTTAACGGTGTTGTTAAAAAAGCCAGTAACGCCTACGGCTATTACGGTTACTACAATTACGAATATAAATCGGATAAGTAATTATTTTGTAGGCGTGAATTTATTCGCGCTTGGGGGTTCGTCGTCATTCCCGACAATACAACTCGGGAATCCATGGAGTCATTGTAGGCGGGAATTTATTCGCGCTTTGGGCTGAATCCAGAGCTTGAACTCTGGCTTTATAAATACAAAAAGGCTTTAGGTATAAAACCTAAATCTCAATAAATAAATTTAAGAATTAAAGATTATGAATAAATTGAAAGTATTAACAGTATTCGGAACTCGCCCAGAAGCAATTAAAATGGCGCCATTAGTTCATGCGTTAGATAAAGATGATCGTTTTGAAGCTAAAGTATGTGTAACCGCACAGCACAGGGAAATGTTAGATCAAGTGCTAGAGCTTTTTAAAATCACTCCGGATTACGATTTAAACTTGATGAAAGCGGGTCAAACACTACCTGAAATTACCAGCCGTATAATTCTTGAACTAACACCGGTCTTAAAAGAGTTCAAACCAGACATAGTATTAGTTCATGGTGATACCGCAACAACATTTGCTGCAAGTCTTGCCGCATATTATGAACAAATAGCAGTGGGACATGTTGAGGCAGGCCTTAGAACAGGTAATATATATTCTCCGTGGCCAGAAGAGGGTAACCGTAAACTTACCGGGGCTTTAACCAAGTTTCACTTTGCCCCAACGGCAACATCAAAAGAAAATTTATTAAAAGAAAATTATTCTGCAGCTGATATCTATGTCACTGGCAATACAGTTATTGATGCTTTGCTGCTAGTTAAAAAACAAATAGAGCATGACACTGACTTAAAGCAAACATTAGCAGCACAATTTCCTATGCTCGATAAGTCTAAAAAATTAATATTAGTCACCGGCCATCGCCGTGAAAGCTTTGGTGGCGGATTTGAACGTATTTGTGAAGCATTGGCAATTACTGCAAAAACACACCCAGATTGTCAAATATTATACCCAGTACACTTAAACCCAAATGTGCAAGAACCCGTTAACCGTATTTTGAAAAATGTAGCTAATATTCATTTAATCGAACCACAATCTTATCTTCCTTTTGTATATCTGATGAATGAAGCGCACATTATTTTAACTGACTCTGGTGGTATTCAAGAAGAGGCACCATCGTTAGGTAAACCTGTTTTAGTAATGAGAGATACCACTGAACGCCCCGAAGCGATTGCTTCAGGTACGGTTAAGTTAGTAGGCACAGAAATTAACAAAATTACGGATGCATTGAGTTTATTACTAACAAATGAAGAGGCTTATAATGCCATGAGCTTTGCTCATAATCCTTATGGTGATGGTGAAGCCTGTAAGCGTATTTGTGATATTTTAGCAGCACATAAATAAAAAATGTAGGCGGGAATTTATTCGCGCATGGGGCTCGTTCGTCATTCCCGAGTTGTATTATCGGGAATCCATGAGATCATGTAGGCGGGAATTTATTCGCGCTTCGGGCTATAGCATTAGAAATACAAAAAGGCTTTAGGTACAAAACCTAAATCGCAATAATTAATTCAATTAAGAAGTGAAGTAAAATGAACACATCATTAAAGGACCTAAGGATAGGTGTTATCGGCTTAGGTTACGTAGGTTTACCACTAGCCGTTGAGTTTGGTAAAAAGTACCAAACACTCGGTTTCGATATCAACCAAGCTCGAATTTCAGAATTATTAGCTGGCCACGATGCAACGTTAGAAGTAAGTGATGAAGAATTGAAAGAAACTCCTTTCATGTCATATTCATTCTCAGTTGATGATTTGAAAAATTGTAATGTCTACATCGTTACAGTACCTACCCCCATTGATGAACACAAACAACCTGACTTAACACCTCTTATCAAAGCCAGTGCAATGCTAGGCAAAGTGCTTAACAAAGGTGATATCATTATTTATGAGTCAACGGTATACCCAGGTGCTACCGAGGAAGTCTGTTTACCCGAAGTTGAGCGTGTATCCGGCTTAACCTTTAATGAAGATTTTTTCGCGGGTTATTCTCCAGAGCGAATTAACCCTGGCGATAAAGAACACAGAGTTACCAATATTTTAAAAGTTACCAGTGGCTCAACTCCAGAGATTGCTGAAATAGTAGACCAATTATATAAGTCTGTTATCACGGCTGGTACCCACAAAGCATCCAGCATTAAAGTTGCAGAAGCATCAAAGGTTATTGAAAATATCCAGCGTGATGTAAACATAGCTCTAATTAATGAACTATCAATTATCTTCAATAAACTTGATATTGATACCTTGGAAGTTTTAGAAGCCGCGGGCACAAAATGGAACTTCTTACCATTTCGACCTGGTTTAGTCGGTGGTCACTGTATTGGTGTCGATCCCTATTACTTAACCCACAAAGCGCAAGCTGTTGGCTATCACCCTGAAATAATATTAGCAGGTCGTCGATTAAATGATGGCATGAGTGCTTATGTGGTTTCTCAGTTAGTGAAAAAAATGCTAACTAAACGTATTCATGTTGAAGGTGCCAATGTCTTAGTGATGGGCTTAACTTTTAAAGAGAACTGTCCTGATTTACGTAACACCAAAGTAGTTGATATCGTCAGTGAGCTGAAAGAGTACAACATTAATGTCGATATCATTGACCCCTGGTGTTCAAGCGAAGCAGCTCAACATGAATATGGTTTATCACTAATTGAGCAAGCTGATAAAGGCTGCTACGACGCCATTATTTTAGCGGTAGGTCATAACGAATTCAAAGCGCTAGGTGCTAAAAGTATTAGAGCATTAGGGAAAGAAAACCATGTTTTATATGACTTGAAATACCTATTACCTAAAGAATCAGTAGATATGCGTTTATAAATGTAAACGGGAATTTATTCGCGCTGTTACAGGAAGCACCTTGTAGGCGGGAATTTATTCGCGTTGTTACAGAAAGCACCTTGTAGGCGGGAATTTATTCGCGTTGTTACAGGAAGCACCTTGTAGGTGGGGGTTTATTCACGTTGTTACAGGAAGCACCTTGTAGGCGGGAATTTATTCGCGCTTTTGTTTTTGAACGTCATCTTCGAAGTCTCTAGTCGAAGATCCATTGTTCTTTAAGCACATGTAGATTTACCCTTAATGAGTTAATTGAGAATTAAAATGTCACGATATAATGAAATAAAAAAAGAATTACTAGCAGAACCTAAAGTTTGGCTAGTAACCGGTGTCGCAGGGTTCATTGGCTCAAATCTTCTAGAGCATTTATTAAAACTCAATCAAAAAGTAGTTGGCCTTGATAACTTTGCCACAGGTCATCAACATAATTTAGATGAAGTTAAATCATTAGTGAGTAAAGAGCAATGGCAAGGATTTACCTTTCACCAAGGTGATATTTGCAACGTTCAAGATTGTGAAAAAGCGCTTACCTATAATAACAGTACAGTAGATTATGTACTGCATCAAGCTGCTTTAGGCTCAGTGCCACGTTCAATTGCAGACCCAATAACAACAAATGCAGCGAATATCACCGGCTTTTTAACCATGCTGCAAGCGGCTAAAGAGGCAAAGGTGAAAAGCTTCACTTATGCAGCAAGCAGCTCTACCTATGGTGATCATCCAGCATTACCCAAAGTAGAAGATAAAATTGGTAATCCACTATCGCCTTACGCGGTAACCAAATACGTCAATGAATTATATGCAGGCGTATATGCAAAAACATACGGTTTTAAAACAATAGGTCTACGTTATTTTAATGTATTTGGCCAACGTCAAGATCCTGCTGGCGCTTATGCCGCGGTAATACCTAAATGGACCGCATCAATGATCAAAGGTGAAGATGTTTTCATCAATGGTGATGGTGAAACCAGTCGCGATTTTTGTTTTATCGAAAATACTGTACAGATGAACATTCTGGCTGCGACGGCGGAAGACGAAGCTAAAGATAATATATATAACGTAGCGGTAGGTGATAGAACAACATTAAATGAGTTGTATAAATCAATTCAAAAAGCATTAAATGATAATTCTATTGAAGCAAGTACTGATCCAATTTATCGAGACTTTCGTGCTGGAGATGTGCGTCATTCTCAAGCTGACATTAGCAAAGCAAAAACAAAATTAGGCTATGAGCCAGAGTTTAAAATTCTTAATGGTATTGCAAAGGCTATGCCTTGGTATAAGGAATTTTTAAGTACATGTTAAAAATATTAGTTACTGGCGGAGCCGGATTTATAGGTTCAGCCGTTATTCGTCATATCATCGAGAATACATCTGATGAAGTTATGAATATTGATAAATTGACCTATGCAGGCAACCTAGACTCCCTTCAGTGTGTAGCAAATAATGAGCGATATCACTTCGAACAAATTGATATTTGTAATAGTAGTGAACTAGAGCGGGTATTCAAGTTATATAATCCAGATATTGTTATGCATCTAGCTGCTGAAAGTCATGTGGACCGTTCTATTGATGGCCCTAAAGAGTTTATTGAAACAAATATTATCGGTACGTATACCTTACTTGAAACTGCGCGAAAATATTGGTTAGCTCTTTCGGGAGATAAAAAAGGACAATTTCGTTTTCATCATATTTCTACCGATGAAGTATATGGTGATTTAGCAGGACCTGAAGAGTTATTTACTGAAACTACACCATATGCGCCTAGTTCGCCTTATTCAGCCTCGAAAGCTGCTAGTGATCATTTAGTTAGGGCATGGCTTAGAACTTATGGCTTACCAACGGTTATTACTAATTGTTCGAATAATTATGGACCATTTCACTTTCCTGAGAAGTTAATACCACTAATGATATTAAATGCTTTGGAAGGTAAACCTTTACCTGTTTATGGTAATGGCCAACAAGTTCGTGACTGGCTATATGTTGAAGACCATGCCAGAGCCCTTTATTTAGTGGCAACTACAGGTGACGTAGGTGAAACCTATAATATTGGTGGCCATAATGAAAAAGCGAACATTGATGTTGTAAAAACTATTTGTCGTCTATTAGAAGAATTAGTACCAGAAAATAATCATTCACTTGCCAGTGGAAATGATAATGGCTTTGCAGGCTTAATTGAATTTGTGACAGATCGCCCAGGTCACGATGTCAGGTATGCCATTGATGCCAGTAAAATTGAACGCGAATTAAACTGGACACCACAAGAGTCATTTGATTCAGGGATTAGAAAAACAGTTGTTTGGTATTTAGAAAATAAAACATGGTGGAGCCGTGTATTAGATGGTTCTTATAGTGGTGAACGTTTAGGTGAACGTTTAGGTGCAACGGAGACAATTGCATGAAAGGTATAATTTTAGCCGGTGGCTCTGGTACACGTTTGTATCCAATCACTCAAGGTGTTTCAAAGCAGTTGTTGCCAATTTATGATAAACCAATGATTTTTTATCCATTATCAGTATTAATGTTGGCGGGAATAAAAGATGTGCTTGTTATTTCTACACCTGAAGACATGTCAGGGTATAAGCGCTTATTAGCCGACGGTAGCCAGTTTGGTATTAATATTTCTTATGAGATACAACCTAGCCCAGACGGATTAGCACAAGCATTTATTATTGGTGAAGACTTTATTGGTGATGACAGTGTCTGTTTAGTACTTGGCGATAATGTTTTTTATGGGCAAAGTTTTTCACCAAAGTTAAAAGATGCAGTAAATAGAGCGGAAGAAGGTAAAGGTGCAACCGTTTTTGGTTATCAAGTAAAAGATCCTGAACGTTTTGGTGTGGTTGAATTTGATGAAAATAAGAAAGCCCTTTCTATTGAAGAAAAACCGCTCAAGCCGAAATCGAACTATGCGGTAACAGGTTTATATTTTTATGATAATAGCGTCGTTGAAATTGCTAAATCAATTAAACCATCAGCCCGAGGTGAATTAGAAATTACCTGTATTAATAATGCTTACCTTGAAAAAGGCGAACTAAGTGTAGAAATGTTAGGTCGTGGCTTTGCCTGGTTAGATACAGGCACACATGAGTCATTGCTTGAGGCAGGGCAGTTTGTGCAAACTATAGAGCATCGCCAAGGTTTTAAAATAGCTTGCTTAGAAGAAATAGCATTTAATAATAATTGGCTTTCGGCTGAAGAAATAAAAACATTAGCAAAGCCAATGATGAAGAATAGTTATGGGCCATATTTAATGAGCTTAATAGGTTAATATTCAAAATGACAATTAAGTTAAATCAACCTTTAAAGCCTGATTTAGAAAAGCTAACTCATTACTTAAAGCAAATTAATGATAGTGGTTGGTATACAAATTTTGGCCCATTACATCAGCAATTAACTAAACGTCTAGAGGAATACCTAGGCGTTAAAAACTTACTGCTTGTTTCTAACGGCACATTAGCAATTCAAGTTGCTTGCAAAGTATTAAATATTAATTCGGCTATTACTACGCCCTTCAGTTTTGTTGCAACGACTAGTTCACTACTATGGCAAGGAATAGAAACGGCATTCAGTGATATATCTTCAAAAAGTTATAACTTATGCCCTACAGCACTCGATAAAGCGTTAAGTGAATCAGAAATTAGCTACGATGGGATAGTTGCGACTCATGTTTACGGCAACCCATGTGACGTAAACAGTATTGCTGCTGTAGCCAATAAACATAATAAAAAAGTGATTTACGATGCAGCACATGCATTTTCAGTAAACGTTGAGGGGCAATCTGTACTTAACTTTGGTGACGCAAGCACATTGAGCTTTCATGCAACCAAAGTATTCCATACTGTTGAAGGCGGGGCTATTGTTTTCAAACATAGTGAAGACTATGAAAAAGCCAAAAGATTAATTAATTTTGGCATTCAAGCTGATGGCAGCTTGGGCGAGCCTGGTATTAACGCTAAGTTAAATGAATACCAATGTGCAGTTGGTTTAACGCTACTTGATGATATAGAAAAAGTTATAGCTCACCGTGCTCAGTTATTTCATTGTTATCGTGACGAACTTCAAGGGGTTGTTGAAATGCCTACTTGGCATAAAGACACAACCTCCAATGGTGCTTATATGCCCATTTATCTTGCTGATGTGAACAGGCAGGAAAAAGTCATAGAAGCATTAGCTAATAATGGCATAGATAGTCGTCGTTATTTTACGCCATCGTTAGATGTCGCGTATAAGAATCAAAAAAGTTTTGGTTGTGAACAAAGTCAAAAAATAGCAGCTGGTGTTATTTGTTTGCCTCTACATGCTTATATGAGCATTGATAATGTCGCTTATATTTCGAAAATAATAAGAAAGGTTGTAAAGTGAAAAAAGTTTTAATTGTTTCCGATAATGTAGATCTTGTTTCATGTTTTATGTTCATTACAAAAGCTATTTCAGCCAATATTGCTCAATTTAATTATTGCTATAGTGTTATTAATAAAACACCTGATGCATTGATAACAATGGGGATGAGTGTTGTTGATATGAAAAGTCACAATGAAGTTGAAACTATTGTCGCGGAGTATGATTTAGTTATTTCGGCACATTGTAAACAGATCTTCCCCAAAGAATTAGTGAAAAAAGTGCGTTGTATTAATATTCACCCAGGGCTAAATCCCCATAATAGGGGGTGGTTTCCGCAAGTTTTTTCCATTATCAATAAGAAGCCTATTGGTTGCAGCATACATTTAATGGATGAAGAAATTGATCACGGTGACGTTATTTATCAAGAGGAAGTAAGTGTTAACTCTTGGGATACATCTATGGATGTATATAACAAAGTGGTATCTATTGAGAAAAAATTAATACGTAAATACTTACTTGACCTAGTTAATGAAGCTTATGAATGTCAAGTTATAGAAAGTGAAGGCAATTATAACGGTATTAAAGATTTTAATGCACTAGCTCAATTAAATCTTTCTTCAAAGGGAACGTTAGGTGAACATATAGACCTGTTGAGGGCGTTAACTCACGGTGACTTTAATAACGCATATTTTGTTGATGACCAAGGCAATAAAGTGTTTGTAAAAATAAAACTAAATAAAGAGCAATAAATAGTGTCTATTTTAAAAAAAAACATCATAGCTAATTATGCTAGCCAAATTTATGTCGCCATTGTCGGTATTGCACTACTCCCTATATATATTAAATACATGGGTAGCGAAGCGTATGGGTTAGTTGGCTTCTTTGCTATGCTACAAGCATGGTTTGGTGTATTAGATCTAGGATTAACACCCACTGTTGGTCGGGAAATGGCACGCTATAAAGGAGGTGCCTGTTCAGCATTGGCTTTTAGGCAGTTATATCGTGCATTAACAGTTATTTTTGTGATTGTGGCCGTTATTGGTGGTGCTGTGCTTTTTTTATCGTCAGAGTGGATAGCAACTCAATGGCTAAATATAGAGAATTTACCTGTTAGTGATGTAATTATTGCCGTGCAGATTATGGCAGTGAGTGTAGCACTTCGTTGGATGACAGGCTTATATCGTGGTGTAGTTACAGGATCTGAAGAGTTAGTTTGGTTAAGTGGCTTTAATGCCATTATTGCAACGCTACGCTTTATCGGTGTGTTCGTTAGTATGTGGTATTTTGGATTTACACCTTTGGTATTTTTCATTCATCAATTTTTTATTGCATTGATCGAAATTGTTAGTCTAGCTATAAAGTCTCAACAATTATTGCCACAAAAGAGCAGTTTCAATGATGCTATAGGTTGGTCATTTAGCCCTATTAAATCTGTATTGAAATTTTCGCTAACCATCGCCTTTACTGCATCTGTTTGGGTGTTTGTAACGCAAACGGATAAATTAGTATTATCAGGGATATTATCCTTAGAGGATTATGGTTACTTTACATTAGCGGTATTAGTAGCTAACGGCATAATGATGATTGGTGGTCCAATTAGTAATGCAATTATGCCTCGGATGGCTAGGTTACATGCAGAACAAAAACATGAAGAAATGATCAATGTTTATCGAAAGTCGACACAATTGGTTGCTATTATAGCTGGCTCTGCAGCTATTACTTTAGTGGCAACAGCCGAACCATTATTAATGGCTTGGACAGGCGACTTATATTTAACAGAAAAAGTGGCTCCTATTCTACGACTATATGCTGCAGGAAACTTATTCCTATGCATTGCTGCTTTTTCATATTATTTACAATATGCAAAAGGTAATTTGAAGTATCACCTCATAGGTAACATTGGGTTAGCTCTTATTTTAATCCCTTGCGTTATTTTTGCAGCAAGCCATTTTGGTGGTCTAGGGGCGGCTTATGTATGGTTGATTATGAATATGTTATTTCTGTTTATATGGGTTGCTTATGTCCATCATAAGTTAGAACCTAAGCTCCATAATCGTTGGTTATGGAATGATGCAATGATAATCTTGTTACCTACCAGTTTTGTTGCTTATTTGTTATTCCTGATTGACAGTAATACTAATATTTCAGCTGGAGGAAATGAGGTCTTTACTGTAATAATTGTTGGCTTTATTGTTATGGGGGTAGCATTGCTATTTTCAGGGCAAGCTAAATTACTGTTTATTAATAAGTTAAAAGGTTTTAGAGAGTGAATTTAATTAAGGGCAATAATATCCCAAAGGTTACCGTTTGTGTAGTAACTTATAATCAAGAGAGTTATATAGCTAAGTGTTTACAAAGCATTGTTGATCAAATAACTGAGTTTGAATTCGAAGTTATCGTAGGTGATGATTGTTCAACAGATAGTACTGTAGATATAATTAGAAGTTTTAAAGAGCGATATCCTAGTTTAATTAAGGTAATATTTCGTGATGCTAATATTGGTTTTTCAAAGAATTTAATAGACCTTTATAAAAGGTCTACAGGCGAATATATTTGTCACATGGACGGTGATGATTATATGTTACCAACTAAGATACAAAAACAATCATATGCTTTAGATACTAATAAGGAATGTGTTTTCTGTTGTCATGATGTCATTCAAGTTTCTAATACAGACTTTACACTTTTCGATAATTATAAACCTCGAAAGCAGGGCGTTTATAATCTTATTGATTTATATAAACAATTGCCGTTTTTTGCTCATTCATCAAAAATGTTCAGGAACAATCAAGATAATGAGTGGTGGGAGCAGTTTAATGAAAATGCTATTGATATAGAAATTCATGTAGAGCAAGCTAAGCGTGGTCATATCTTTCATATTGATGATATCCTGGGTGCCTATAGAGTTTTCACTGGCATGTCTAATGAGAAAGGGAAGCTAAACCCTATATTACCTAACGGTACAAGACGCATATTTCAAAAAGAGTTAACCAAGGGTAATAGAAGTATTCTCCCCTACTATGCCAAAGCTATGCTTGCATACTCATATCAATCAGCGGTTTTAGGTAATGCTGATGATGCGAAAAAGTATGCGCGGGAGTCTTTTCGATTAGGTTACTTTTCAAAAAAGCAATTTGTCTTTTACATATTATCTTTTGCTCCTTTCTTGCTTGTTTTCTTTTCAAAAGTTCGTAGTTCTAATCAAACTAGAAGTGTTTAACTGCTGAATAAATTAATTGAGTTATCTATGATGTATATGAACATAATAATTATGTCTGAACATTCTATTATCGTGTTTGAGTAGCAGTATATTGTTAATTGTTACCGAACTTTATAATAAAAAAAATCTAGTACTTTTTATTGGCCGACTACCTTATAGGTGTTAAGTGACTGCAATATGATTTTTATAAAAATTATTCTATTATTCTTTATTGCCTTTGATCCGCAAGTCCCATTTTTACCTAATGGTGTTGGTTTCAGTTTTTTATCACTATGTTTTTTATTGATAGGCGGAGTGATGAAGTTAAAACACCCTGATACCAATCAGGTACTTTTATTAAGTAAGCCATATTTTTTGTTGTTCTTCTTCTGTGCCGTTTTCATTACCTTGAGGCTAATTTTAAATGGGGGTGTCAATTTTGTATTTTACCTCTCTTTTTTTAGAGCGTTTGTTACTTTTAGTTCAATTGTACTTTGGATAATTGTATTTAATGAGGACTTTAAAAAGAATAATTTTATTTATTATATTGCCATTATATATGTTTTCAACGCAGTTATTAATTTTTTAGCCGGAACATTTCCTAATGTTTTAGGCTTTTTAGAAGTTTTTCGAGGGGTTAGCATAAGTAATGAGTTAGGAGGTAATCCTTATCGGAACTCATATATAGCTGGAGCTGGATATTATAGTATTGGTACTGCATATGGTCTCATTGCATTATTGATTAGCTTTTACATAGTTAGAGGGGAAATTAAAGGGTATGCATACCCTTTAATTTTGGGTATTGTCTCTATTTCAGGCTTTATAGCAGCTAGGACTTCTTTTTTTGCGGTTGCACCTGCTCTGTTATATCTAATTCAAGCAAGGCCGATTTACTCTGTTTACTTTACTGTTATTTTCTTCTTTTTATTAAATTTAGTAATAATGCTACCTTTACTTAATCCATATTTAGATTGGATGATGCTGTTTTTTGACTTGGAAAATAACTCATCTGCAAGCCACTTATTAAGCAAAATGTATTTTTGGCCAGGTACTGATGTTTTCTTTTATGGAAAAGGTATCATTAACGATGGCTCTAATGCGTATACAGACGGTGGTTATATGCAAGATATTATATTTGGGGGGGTGTTTTTTTTATTATTAAAACTTTATTTTCTTGGTGTGTTTACTTTTTCGTATTTACGTACGTATCCTTTGTTTACACTATTTGTTACTTTTTCAGTTCTTTTATTCCACTTTAAAGGGCTATTTTTATATAACAATGCTCAAGGTATGGCTGCATTTTATTTCATCTATTTCTATTTAGGCAGATTAAAAAATAGCGAGGGAGTTAAGTGCCGTTCCTAGCAAATGTTGTACCCTATAATTTATATTGTTTGGTATTTATTACAGTTCGAATTATTACTTTAACCAAGAAAGAATGAATGAATGAATGAATTTATAATATCTTTAGATTTTGAACTCTATTGGGGGGTTCGAGACACAAGGGGTGAAAAGTATTTTGATACATTAAAAAATGTACATAAGGTTATTCCTCAATTACTCACATTATTTGATAAATATGATGTGGCATGTACTTGGGCTACCGTTGGCGCACTTTGTGCCGAAGACTATCAAGATTTTATGCAATATACTCCTAAGCAAGTGCCTAGCTACGAAGATAAAGCATTTAGCCCTTTTAATGACTTAGGTCACTTGTCATCAATTGATAGCCAAGTGTTATTTGCCCCCAAGTTGGTCAAGGCAATAAAAAATGCAAAAAACCAAGAATTTGCTTCACATACATTTTCTCATTATTACGCTTTAGAACAAGGGCAAACTATTGAAGAGTTTGAAGCTGATCTTAACGCTTGCTCTAATATTATTGCAAAAGAAAACATACAGTTAAAAAGTTTAGTTTTTCCACGAAATCAGTTTAATGCTGAATACTTAAGCGTATGTAAAAAGATGGGATACACCTCTTATCGTGGTAATCCATCGCATTGGGCATATAAAGCTGAAAGCCGTGAAAACAGAAGTGTTTTTAAGCGAATTTTTAGATTGTTTGATTGCTACATTCCTGTGAGTGGCTCTTTACGCCAGCAGGTTAAATTAGACTCTGTAAGTGGCATGATTGATGTACCCGCGAGTATATTCTTCAGACCGTACAGCCCTAAGTTGAGTTGTCTTGATGGTCTAAAGTTATGGCGCTTAAAGTGGTCTATGACGCGTACTGCTAAAAAAGGTGGTGTCTTTCATCTATGGTGGCATCCACATAATTTTGGTCAGTATATGAATGAAAACTTAAAACAAATAGAGGAACTGTTAAAGCATTATCATTTTTTAAATAAAAAATATAATTTTAAGTCCCTTACTATGGAACAAGCAGCAAGCAGATTTTCAGAAGAGAATAAATGAAAAAAATTTTAGTACTTGGGCGTAGTTCTGCATCAACACAGATGCTTATTCAATGTTTAAAAAATAACGCTTATCAAGTTAATTGGCTTGAAGAGCGAAGAAATGATAAAAAATCACTGTTGAAGAAAAGAGTTAAAAAGCAAGGAGCCTTTAACGTACTGGGGCAATTAGTATTTTTAGTATATCAGCGATATTTAAATATCATGAGTCATGGGCGTAAAGAAGAAATATTAAGTGACTTTGGCCTAATAGGATCTTCTACCGCCGATTTTGTTACACCCAATGTTAATGATAATAGTGCATTCCAATACATCTCTTGTTTTAATGCCGATCTTATCGTGTTAAGTGGCACAAGAATTCTGAGTCCTAAATTGTTAGCGAGTGTAGACTGCCCAGTACTAAATATTCATGCAGGTATTAACCCTAAGTACCGAGGAGTGCATGGTGGCTATTGGGCACTGGTTAATGATGATATAGAGTATTGTGGATCTACGATTCATCGAGTTGATGAAGGGGTCGACACTGGTGAAGTGTTTGCTTATGCAAAGATTAAGGTTACAAGCCTAGATAACTTTGTAACCTACCCACTGTTACAGCAAAAAGCAGCTTTGGAGTTACTTCCCAGTATAATAAAGAGCTTATTTACTGGTAATTGTAAAACATTAAAAATAGAAATGGATTCTAAAATATGGACACATCCAACAATTTTTCAGTACTTATTCTATCGACTCACTCGAGGGGTTAAATAGTGCGTGTTGTTCATGTATTTAGTGCTTTGTATCAAGGGGGCGCAGAAAATCAATTAGAACTATTATTAAACCAATCTTTTAGGGCTACTCCCGAAGTAAAACATATGGTTATTAGCCTGAAAAGTGAGATTACTCCTCTGTGGAAAAGGCTAGAAAAAATGGGTGTTACTGTTTTAAGCTGTAATCTCAACTCGCCTTTAGATGTGAAAGGAATACTCAATTTAAGGCGAATGATTTCAGCGTTTTCAGGGGAGAAAGATATAATTCAATGTTGGATGTACCATGCAAATTTTTTTTCTACTATAGCCAGTGTTGGTTTAAAAAATAATATAGTTTGGAATATACGTCGTACACAAATTCCGCAAGGAATCACAGGTTTAATAGCTAAGTTTTCAGGCTTTATGAGTTATTTATCGAAGCCTTATATTGTAAGTAACTCTTATGCTGGTTTAGATTCTCATGTCGCTGCTGGTTATAATAAATCAAGAATGAAAGTAATCCCTAATGGTTTTGACACCTCAGTTAGTATACAAGACGTTGAGGGGGGAGAAGTGTCTTACAAAGAAGATGATTCTGATTTTATATTTGGTCATGTTGGGCGTTATGCTCCAGTTAAAGGGCACCGATATATTTTTGAAGCTATAAGCATACTTGAAAAAAAATTATCTAAGGCTACCTTTGATAAAATAAAATTTGTATTTATTGGTCGCGGTGTAAGTGATGCTCAAGACTTAAAAGTATATACATCAAATTCAAAACTTATGGAAAAATGTGTTTTTTTGGGAGAAAAAGAGCACATATCCCCTTTATTACAACAATTTGATTGTTTTGTTTTACCCTCTGAAAGTGAAGGTTTTCCTAATTGTTTAGTTGAAGCTATGCTCGCTGCGAAACCTTGCGTTGCAACTGATGTTGGAGATGTAAAGTTAATAGGTGACAATGTTATTTTACTATCTTCAGCTTACTCTTCAATAGAACTAGCTAACAATATGTTAATTATATTAAATAAATCAGAGAGTGAACGTAAGGCTATGGGTGAAAACTTGCAAATGATAGCCTCTAATAAATATTCAATTTTTGAAAGCTGGAAACAGTACTTTAATTTGTACAATAAAATTTTGGGAAATACATAGAATGTGTGGTTTTGCTGGTATATGGACAAATACCTCTTCGGATATTATTAATAATAACAACTTAACCCTTATGGGCAGTAAAATCAGCAACCGAGGGCCCGATGATGAAGGTGTATGGATAAATGCGAAAGGTACTTTAGGGTTAGTACACCGCCGTCTTGCTATTGTTGATTTATCATCGGCGGGACATCAGCCTATGCTTTCGGCAAGTAAACGCTGGGTCATCGCTTTTAATGGTGAAATTTATAATCACCTTTCAATACGTAAAGAGATCGAAAGCCAAGGTGTCGTTCAATGGAAAGGACACTCTGATACTGAAACACTCTTAGCGAGTATAGAGTGCTTTGGCTTGAGCGAAACCTTAAAAAAATCAGTGGGTATGTTTGCCTTTGCATTATGGGATAACCAGGAAGAGACTCTTTACTTAGCTCGTGACCGAATGGGTGAAAAACCACTCTATTATGGTCAAGTCAACGGTCAGGTCGTTTTTGGCTCTGAACTGACTTGCATTGAAGCCATATATGATCAAAGTAGCCTTTCTGTTGATAGAAGTGCATTGTCTCAGTTAGTTCGCCAAGGGTTTATTGTTGCACCATTAAGTATTTATAATGAAATAAAAAAACTAGAACCAGGTAAATTTATCTCCTTTAAGAATAAGGAGGTAAATATTGAGAATTATTGGTCTGTCAATAGCGTACTTCATGAGAATCAGCTTTTAGAGTTTTCCGAAGAGGAAGCCATTACCCAATTAGAGTCTTTAATTAAGCAAAGTTTATCAGGTCAAATGCTTGCTGATGTACCTCTGGGAGCATTTCTTTCTGGTGGCGTTGACTCTTCTGTAATAGTCGCATTAATGCAGGATTTAAGTGATAAGCCAATCAAAACTTATTCTATCGGCTTTACTGATGAAAAGTATAATGAGGCCGTTTATGCAGCTGAAGTAGCTAAGCATTTAGGTACAGATCACACCGAACTTTATATCTCTGAAAAAGACATCTTAGACACGGTAAAAATTATAACGGATGTATTTAGTGAACCTTTTGGAGATTCTAGCCAATTACCTATGTATTTGGTCTGTAAAATGGCTAAAAAACACGTAACGGTTTGCTTGTCGGGTGATGGTGGTGATGAACTTTTTTGGGGTTACAGCCGTTATCAACAAACTCTGAAAGCTTGGTCAAAGTTAAATGGTATGTCTAATTTTACTAAGGGTGCATTAAAAGTTATCGGTAAAGCGTTACCAATAAGAGTTTTGAATAATATCGGCAGTTTGGCTATTAATCAAAAATTACTCGGCGATAAGCTAGCTAAAGCGTTAGAGCTATTAACTGTGGATGAATATATTTTATTTTATCAAAGCTTTTTAATGGCTAGTTATAGAGATGTTGGGCAACTTGTTTTATCTGGTGATGATGGTATCCCCAAGTTTATGTTAGATGCCGATGTTATTAAAGCTTTGCCTAAAGAAGATGTTATGACATCTATTGATATGGTGACTTACTTACCTGATGATATTTTGTGTAAAGTTGATCGTGCAGCAATGGGAGTGTCGTTAGAAGGTCGTATACCTTTGTTAGACCACCGTATAGTTGAATTCGCACTTAAATTACCTCATAAAATTAAATATTCCCAAAATCAAACAAAGCATCCTTTGCGGGAGGTTTTGTATAAATACGTCCCTAAGAATTTAATTGAAAGACCTAAAAAAGGTTTTTCTGTTCCATTAGGTGATTGGCTAAGACGTGAGTTAAAGGAATGGGCCGAAAACTTATTAACTCATGAGAAGTTAAATAATGATGGTTACCTAAATTCGAAGCAAGTGATGCTAATGTGGAAAGAGCACTTAACAGGTAAAAGGAATTGGGCTGCTGTTTTATGGAATATTTTAATGTTTCAGGCTTGGTTAGAGAAGCGACGTTGATGAAATTATTATTTATAGTTAATGTCGATTGGTTTTTTATTTCACATCGTTTACCCATTGCTTTAGCCGCTATGGAAAATGGGTATGAAGTACATCTTACTTGTGGAATAACTGATCGTAAAAGTGAACTTGAAAAATTGGGGATTATTGTTCACCCACTTTCAATAAGTAGAAGTGGCACTAGTCTCTTAAAAGAAATTAAAGTTCTTAAAGAGATGAATGCCGTGGTGAAAAAGGTTTTACCTGATGTAGTTCATTTAGTTACTATCAAAGCTGCTATTTACGGTGGCTTAGTCACTCGATTTAAAAATATTAAAGTAAGAGTTGTCTCTATTTCGGGATTAGGCTTTGTTTTTATAGATGAAGGAATTAAAGCACGTATTCTCAGATTTTTAGTCACTAAGTTATATCGTATAGCGTTAAAGTCATCAAATACCAAAGTGATATTTCAAAACAAAAATGATAAAAATATTTTTGTTAATAATAAAATAATAAGACCCAATCAAAGTCTTATTGTCAGAGGCTCAGGAGTAGATTTAGAAACATATAAATATTTGGCGGAACCTTCAGGTGAAAAGATTATAATGTTTTTAGCTCGCTTGTTAAAAGATAAGGGGTTAGTTGAATTTTTTGAAGCGGCAATAACGCTCAAAAAATCGGGTTTTAAAGGTAAATTTGTATTGGTAGGGGATATAGACCTACATAACCCTAATTCAATAACGCAAAACGAATTAACTAATTATATTGACTCCGGTGCTGTAGAGCATTGGGGTTTTTCAAACAATGTAGCTGAAATAATTTCAAAGGCTCATATCATGGTACTTCCTTCGTATAGGGAGGGGTTACCGAAAAGTTTAATTGAAGCCGCTGCCTGCGGGCGAGCGGTTATTACCACCGACGTGCCTGGCTGTAGAGATGCAATAACGCCACATAAAACGGGTGTTTTAATACCCATAAAATCATCGGCGGCCATAGTGACAGCGGTTTTAGATTTATGCGAACATGAAGTTAAAAGAAAAGAAATGGGCAAAGCGGGAAGGGCTTTAGCAGAGTCTCAATTCGACATAAATGATGTTATTACAACGCATTTAAATTTATATAAAGGTGTTTTATGAAAATAGCGGTTACCGGTGGCACAGGTTTTGTTGGCACTCATTTACTTAAAAAATTGAGTGAGGAAAATTTAGTTATTATCGGCAGACGAAGTGTTGCAATACCAGGTGCTACGTTTCATAAATGCACTATTGGTAATAAAACAGATTTTGGTAGTGTCTTAGATTCAGTATCTGTTGTAGTCCACTGTGCCGCTCGAGCGCATATTATGAATGATGATGCTCAAGAGCCTTTGACTGAATTTAGAGAAGTTAATACTCATGGAACAGTAAACTTAGCAAAACAGGCTGCTTCAGCTGGTGTTAGGCGCTTTATTTATATTAGTTCCATTAAAGTCAATGGTGAAAGTACAGAGGCAAGTAACCCTTTTCAGTATAATGATAACCATAATCCTTTAGATCCTTATGGTTTATCTAAAAGTGAAGCTGAAACTGCATTGTTTGAACTTGGCAAGAAAACAGGTATGGAGATAGTGGTTATTCGGCCACCTCTAGTTTACGGTAAAGGTGTAAAAGCGAACTTTGCCTCTTTGATGAATTTAGTTGCTAAGGGTTTACCTTTACCTTTTCGATCAATTAAAAATAACAAACGTAGTATGGTATCTGTTTATAATCTGGTTGACTTAATTGTAACTTGTATTAAGCACCCAAAGGCTGCGAATCAAGTGTTTTTGGCTTCTGATGATAATGATTTATCAACAGCTCAAATGGTTGCTTTGATGGCTAAGGTACAAGGCAAACGAAACTTTGCTCTACCTGTACCTGTTTGGCTATTTAATGTAGCCGCTAAATTACTAAATAAACAAGCTGTGGTGAATCGATTAACGGGTTCATTGCAATTAAATATAGAACACACTAAACACACTTTAAACTGGAAAGCACCATATAGCGTTGAGCATGGTTTTAAGTTATCTGTAAAAAACAAATAGGATAAATGATGATACGGTTGTTAGATTTTTGCTTTTCTCTTTTAGGGCTTGTATTTGCATTCCCTTTTTTTATAATTATATTCATTATAGGTTTATTTGATACGGGCTCACCTGTGTTTAGACAAGAGCGTGTTGGGAGAAATAAAAAACCTTTTACCTTAATTAAATTCAGAACTATGAAGATTGATACCGCTTCGGTAGCGAGCCATTTGGCTAGCTCTGCATCAATAACTCCCTTTGGTAGCTTCTTACGTAAAACTAAACTTGATGAATTACCACAGTTATGGAATGTATTAAAAGGGGAAATGAGTTTAGTTGGTCCCCGCCCAGGTTTATTCAATCAAGACGAATTAACGGCTGCTCGAGATATTCATGGTGTTTATTCTGTTCGTCCGGGCATCACTGGTGAGGGGCAAGTTAATGACATTGATATGTCTACCCCTGAATTGCTGGCTGAAATTGATGCAAAGATGATCCGTGAATTAAACTTGAAGAATTATTTTAAATTTATTTTACAAACAGTAACAGGTAAAGGCTCTGGTGATCGTATTAAGGGGGCTTAGTTCTAGTTCAGTCACTATTTAGGTGGTTTTTAGTTCATCCAACTTTGACTCAGGCTGAAGTTGAGAAAATGGCTAGTGTGATTAAGGAAGTGTTTGCTTTGGCAAGTAAAGGGTAATGAATGCTTAAGTGATGCGCGAATAAATTTCTAAGAGATGCGCGAATGAATTCCCGCCTACGGGGCGAATGAATTTCTAAGAGATGCGCGAATAAATTCCCGCCTACAGGGCTGGATTCCTGACAAGAAACTTCGGGAATGACACTGGCAAATTAAAAAGGATTTTAAAATGGACTTTAAAGTAGACATTATTCACCACGATGGGGTATATAGCGTCACTGGCTCTTATCAATTGAATATCAATAATGCCTCTAGTGTCTTACCATCGTTTATTACCCCAAGCTGTTATTGAAATAGCCGAGTAGGTAACAATTTAGTTGCAGTATATCTGTGCAATAACTTGCCGGCTTGGTTTATAATAGCTGCCTTATTAAGGAAAATATGATGTTAGCAATAAAAGGAAGCTGTAAGTGTCTTTGATTAAGTCTGTTTTGGGTTTACCGCGGCCATATAAACGCGCCATCTCGTTGTTAATAGATTCAGTATTTTTATTTTGTGCTTTTTGGTTAGCGTTCCTTATGCGCCTAGAAAGCTTCTCTCCTTTATTTAACCCCGATTATTGGCTCATTTTTGCCTGCGTTTTACCGCTAAGTTTATTAGCTTTTGTAAAATTAGGACTGTATCGTGCCGTTTTTCGCTATATGAATATGCAAGCGGTATCGGCAATCGTCGCGGGTAGTTTTATTTCTGCGATGCTTTTTATTTTATTTTCCTTCGTATTCACTACGTGGGCTCCTAGAACCGTACCCTTTATCTTCATGTGTCTTTGTCTGATATTTGTTGGTGGCTCAAGATTATTTGTGCGGATGTTAATAGGCCACCAGCGCTGGCATAAAAAATCTTCGGTATTAATTTATGGTGCGGGCTCGTCAGGCAGACAACTGGCAACGGCATTAACACAAGGGCCAGAATATCATGCCGTGGCTTTTATTGATGATGATAGCGCATTGCATGGGCATAATATTCAAGGTTTACGGGTGTATTGTGCTGATGAAATCCCGGAACTGCTGGCAACGAACAAAGTAGAAAAAATACTATTGGCCATGCCTAGTGCTTCAAGGGCGCGGCGCAAAATAGTATTAAGTAAAATTGATTCACTTGGCGTGCAAGTATTAACGATTCCGGGTATGGCTGATATCGTGGAAGGAAAAACAAAACTTGAAGAGTTTAAAGATGTGGGTGTTGAAGATTTATTAGGGCGTGATGCGGTTGCCCCTAAAGCTGACTTAATGAATGCTGATATTGCTGGTAAAGTGGTTATGGTTACTGGCGCGGGTGGCTCTATTGGCTCTGAGTTATGTCGTCAAATTATACAATTAAAACCGACTAAACTGGTCTTGTTCGATTTATCAGAATTTGCTTTATATACCATTGATAAAGAGCTTAATGAGTTTAAGCACGCGCATGACTTAACTGTGGATATATTTCCGCTTATAGGCTCAGTGCAAAGAGTGAATCGCATTGAAACTGTGATGAAAAGCTTTGCCGTACAAACGGTGTACCATACTGCAGCATACAAACATGTGCCCTTAGTTGAGCTAAATGTTGTTGAAGGTGTTAGAAATAATATATTTGGAACTTACCGTGCTGCCAGGGCCGCTATTAATGCCAAGGTAGCGACCTTTGTGCTGATTTCTACCGATAAAGCGGTAAGGCCTACCAATATAATGGGTACTACTAAACGTATGGCTGAGTTGATTTTGCAAGCGTTAGCTAAAACCCAAGATTCGACCCGTTTTTGTATGGTGCGTTTTGGTAATGTTTTAGGCTCTTCTGGTTCGGTAGTGCCACTGTTTAGAAAACAAATTCGTGCTGGCGGTCCAGTGACCTTAACGCATCCTGAGATTACTCGTTACTTTATGACTATTCCGGAAGCTGCTCAGCTAGTTATTCAAGCGGGCGCTATGGGTAAAGGCGGTGACGTTTTTGTCTTAGATATGGGCGATTCAGTTAAAATAATTGACTTGGCTAGTAAAATTATTCACTTAAGCGGCTACTCTATTAAAGATGCACAAAACCCTGAAGGTGATATTGAGATAAAATGTACCGGCCTTAGACCCGGTGAAAAACTTTATGAAGAGCTATTAATTGGTGATAACGTTACTGGTACTAACCATGAACGTATTATGTCAGCACAAGAAGTTATGCTTGACTGGCATGAGTTAGAGCCACTGTTAGATAAGCTTGATAATGCCTGCCATGAGTTTGATCATGAGTTAATTCGTGAGATATTACTTAAGGCGCCAACAGGATTTAATCCTACCGATGGTATTTGTGATTTGGTTTGGCAACAGAATGAACAACAGCCGTTAAAAACTGCTGACATTATTGAATTGAAAGTGGCTAACTCCCCAGTGAATTAGTAGGCGGGATTTCAATCGCGCTTTTTGTAGGATTTCAATCGTGCATTTTTGAAATCGCGAACAGGTATTAGCGCGAATAAATTCCCGCTTACGGGTTACGGGTGTATGTAGGCGGGATTTCAATCGCGCATTTTGTAGGATTTCAATCACGCATTTTTGAAGGCGTGACCAGGTATTGGCGCGAACAAGTTCCCGCTTACGGGGTACGGGTGTATGTAGGCGGGATTTCAATCGCGTATTTTGTAGGATTTCAATCGTGCATTTTTGAAGGCGTGACCAGGTATTGGCGCGAACAAGTTCCCGCTTACAGGGCATATTTCCCTTTTATTTTAAATAAATACAATCCCAGAAGGCATAATTACTAATATTGTCAACCAAGCCTGCTCTTAAGGGGTTGGCAACAATATATCTTGCTTGATTAATTAGATCGTCTTCACTCTTTATATGATGTTCGTAATAATCAGCTTGCCATACTTTACCTTGTTTACTTTTTTGTATGTTGATCGCTTGTGCACTTCGTCCTTTCATACGTTTCATTACTTCTGCGAGAGAATATCTTTCTAATAATTGAAACTGCCAATGTAGGTGATCTGGCATTAGTGTATAGCAGATAGTTTTGAGAGCCTGCTCATCTTCGAGTTTTAATAATTGAAGAATAACTAGTTGTGCGCTTGCTAGCTCAGTGAAAATTCGCTCTCTATTGTTTGTTATACAAGTTATAGCCTAATAATGAAAAGGCTGAGATATTCTGCCTTTTCGTAAAAGATGAGAGCGACGCATAATAAATCCATTTATTTAATCGTTATATAAGTTTAGTTTATGTAGGCGGGATTTCAATCACGATTTTTGGCATCGTGCATTTTTGAAATTGCGCATTTTTGAAGGCGAGAACAGGTATTGGCGCGAATAAATTCCCGCTTTTTGGAATCGTGAATTTTTGGAATCGCGAACAGGTATTGGCGCGAATAAATTCCAGCATTTTTGAAGGCGCGAACAAGTTCCCGCTTACGGGTTACGGATCTTTATGTAGGCGGGATTTTAATCGCGCATTTGTGAAGTTCCCGCTTACGGGTATATGTGAAGGTGCGAACAGTATTGGCGCGAATAAATTCCCGCCTACAGATTAAAACTGTTTATCTATTCTGACATTGCCGTTGGCAAGGTAAATCATTCTTACTGCATCTTGGCGATGAAAAACCATCTGTTGATCATAGTCTTGAATCACCATAAATTGCTGGCAGTGTTGTTCGGCACAATCAAGCTCTATCATTAATTCTACTAGGCGGATAACGACCGTTTTATCTTGGCTACGATTGTTGGCGATAGAACCACCAATAACCGCGCCTAGTACTGTTGCTATATCACGGCCACTACCACCACCAAATTGATTTCCAATGGCGCCGCCAATCAATGCGCCACCAAAGGTTTTCCAAGCGCTATTTTTATCTTGTATTAACTCTTGCAGACTAATGTTTCTAGTCGAGATTACTGTACCAAAAAGTACTTTTTCAACCGGTACGGCTTTGTTTCTGTCATAGTCGGCGGTAGCTGAATGACTAATGAACAGTATCAATAGGGTTAAGCTTGTTAATAATAGCGATTTCATCGTTTTTCCTTAGCTAGTGCTTTGTCGCTGCTTACCAGCTTACAAATTCTTTTTCTTTGGTTTTACGGATTTCTGTTTCATCAGCCCATTCAACTAAGCCACTTTCTAGATCCATTAACCGTAAGGTGAATTTGTAATAAACGTCTGATTTATCTTTATTAGACTTAACAATGCTGGCTAAGTTGCCATAAAGCATATATTGCGCGCCGACTTGTTTACCTAATTGCATGGCTTTATTGGTATCAACCATACCACTGTTTTGTTGGAATTCTAGTTGTTTACGGGCTGCGGCGACACGGTCCATATCTACAAAGCGAAATTTGCCTGAACGCAGTAATTTAGTCGCAATAGAATCAGTGATTGATTCGGTATCAATGTGCTCACTGGTTTTATTTTTGATACTTTCAACAAAAATAATAGGGCGAGAGTTTGCGGTTAAGGTGCCTACTACGGGGGATAGTAATAAGGAGTCTGTCATTTGACCGGCAACTTTTTGTAAGTCGGTTGAGCCAAAACTTATATCCGTTGTTTCTACTGCTGTGGCATCGCCATAACGCACGACGGATTTATTGGTACAGCCACCAATAAGGGTAAGTGTTAGGGCAACACTGGTGATCATAATAAGTTTTTTCATTTGAATTTCCTTTTACATGGGTAATGTTAATTAGGTATTGCTAAATCGTTTATATCGTCAAAGCCGTTAGAAACTTGGGTAATGACCCGTTTTTTATTGCCGTCATACCCGAGGTGTCTTGTCGGGTATCCAGTTTTAAATGTTAGAACTAAAATTTAAAAAATTTTTCTGGCACTGCCCGTACATAGAGGCTAAATGAAGCAACCTTAGTTGTTGGTGCTAAGCCAGGTACGGTTGCGGTTTGCATGCCGTGTAAATTAAGGGGTTGCCAAGGGCTTTTACCTGCTTCAATGACAAAGCCGTCGTTATCAAACCATTGAAATTGATATTGTAGCTGCAATGATTTTTTATAGGTGCTGGTGAGTGATAAGTTGATCTCAAGTAAATCGTTATTGCTTCGTGATCTAATATCGCTTATATGGAGTTTTTTGCCTAACTTTGGGTTGTCTACTTGTAAGTGTTTACTGAATTTTTGTCCTGGGGCGATTTGATCACTGCCTATGCCTGAAGTGACTGCTGGTACATTTTTACAAGCACCAAGCAATACTGTGGCCGACAACGCTGCGACTAACATCAAGGTGTGTTTGTTTATCATTGCGGATGTAGTTGTGTTAATTGTCGCGGGAATAGCTGTCATCATGTTACTTTTCACTTTGGATACTCCATGTTGTTAACTGGGCGTTGCTTTACAGGTTTATACTTTGATAATGAGTGTAACTACCAATTGCCGTTAATGTTATTAAGGTTTGCCTGCCTTCGTTGATTTCAAAGGTGACCGTGCGTTTGTTACCATTGATGTTCATTTCTACTTCATGTGTACCTGGGGCAAAATCCATGCGCAGTATATGTATGCTATCGGGTAGTGTACTCCAACTGCGCGTATCGGCTTTTTCTGAGGCAATATTATAAATGGCGGCTAGGATATTACCGATATCACCACCTTTTCGGCTCATTTGTTGCCTGATTTTTTCTTTGGCAATAAGGCGGACAACTTGTCGGGTGACAATTGCTGGCATTTCATCTTGCAGTTGCTTGGCGGCCAGGGATTGCAGGCGAACAATTTCTTGAGATTGATAGCGCTTGCCTTGATAACTTAATGATAGCCCTGAGTAGTGGCGCAAGCGGTTTTTATAACGGGGTAGGGCGAGACTATAAAAGCGCACATCGTTATGCCTGGTAAATATAGGCAGGTGAATAGAAACTTCTTGTTTGCTATTGATAATGCCTTGCTCTACTAGCACCACTAACTGACCACTTGAGCTTGGTTGATGATCTGTTTGGCTCATGCCTTGAGTGATGTTGTCGGCAAAGCGTTTTTTAAATAGCTCAATATCATTGTCCATAGACAAACTGTTAGCTAAGCGCCAAACATCTTGTTGTACAGTGACATTGTCTGGGTATATTTCTAATGCCTTTTTGTAATCTATATAAGCATCATTGGCTTGCCCTGCGGCTTCATAGAGCACACCGGATAAATAAAAGGTGTAGGCATTTTGAAAGCCATTTTTCACCTCGCCAATGGCGGTATTCATTGATGGATATTTACTGGCTAAAATTGCTGCACTGACGCCTTTTTGCGCCATTTTTTGCTGACTATCATAGAGTGCTTTTTGGTTCGCACGTAACGCTTTATTCTGCACCAAATTTGCCCGTCTGATTTCAACTAAGGCACCGGATAAATCGCGCTGACTTAAGTAATTTAACGCTTGGTAACTGTGCAACATACTCTGTTCATAGTAGGGAATGTCATAGCGGGTGGCATTGTCGTTACTGATGACAGCGGCGATGTTTTCTAAGCCTCGGCTCAGTTGGATTTTAGCCGCTTGCTCTGCTTGTTGAACGTGTCGATAAACTTGGGCAAAGTCTTGCTGGCTTTGTTGATGCTGGCTGGCTAAAAACTCTAAACGGGCTTTTTCCAATAAACTTAAGTTGTAAGTGCCGTTACTTTCACTGCGCTCAGGTACTAACGTGAGCGCCTGTGAAAAGTCACCTCGTTGCTGAGCACTTTTAACCTCTTGCATTTGCTGGTTATAGTTACTAAATAGGTCACTAAATGAAGTGGTGGCACAACCGCTTAGTCCAAGGGATAATAGTATATAAAGGGATGTTTTTAAAAAAGTATTGAGCATTTTGTTAGCTTATCTTGTTCATACTAGATAGCAAGTCGTTAGCTGTATAAAAAGTGTAAGTTATTGCAATCTAATGTTTAGTGCTAGGGTTTTCAGCTGAAAAAAGGCTGGCTATTATTGTCTATACTGATATAACATTATTGATTTAATTGCCAGTTTGGCTGTTACGCTAATGAAGTAAGGTATAAATATGGCATTAAAAATTAGTCACAAGGTTATCATCGGTTTTGCCATTATTTTACTATTACTATTATTTTCTAGTATTAGTTCAGTAGCCATTTTAAGTGATATTAAAATGGCCACGGCGAAAGTTGATAATTTTGCTTTACCCCTGCAAAGTTATGCGAATAATGTGCAAAAGCAATTACTTAAACAAGCCAAGCTGGAAGCGTTAATTGTCAGTCAGCCGACTGTGAGTGCCATTGAACGTATTGAACAGAACTTTGCTCAACAAAACTTACTACTCATTAACAACAGTCAGTTAATCACTAGCATGCTGGTTAACTTCCCCGCTATTGATGATTTAAGTCATTTTACTACTACTTATCATGCTTATACTCAATCCGTTGCCCTGATGTTTACTCATAAAAAAGCACAACTAAATACCAGCATACAATTAACTGAGCAGCAAAAGTCGCTCTATAATATTTTAGATGAAGCTAGTGCTATTTTGGGGGATCTATCCTTTTTAGAAGATGCCGACAATCAGCGCCAGATAGATACGATTATCGGCTCGGCTAGTCAAATAGAAGGTTACTTATATAATGTAACCAATGCGACTAAAGTAATACTGAGTATTAAGAGTATTGAGGAAGTCACCCTAGCTCAGCAAGATATAGATTTTGGTCTAGATAATATTACTCAGTTATTAACCTTTTTAAGCCGCCTAGGTGAAGATTATGATACCGGTGGCTTGATTGAGCAATTTATTGAGCAGTTTAACCAGTCAAAGGTGATGCTGCGTAGTGATAATAATTTATTCACCTTAAAAATTTCACAGCTGCAACAGCGAGATTTATTTAATCATGCTTTTAAAAAATCAGCGCAACATATCAAGAGTGCTAGTGATGATATTGATATATTTCTGCAAATATTAACGAAAAACTTAGCACAATTGCAAGGCGATATATTTGACCATGTGGAGCAAGGCAATAGAGAAACGATAATCGTTTTCCTGGTGTTGTTTGTTGTCGGTGCCGGTATTGCCGCCATTACTATTCGCACCATGATAGGGCCACTAAAAAGCATTAACAAAGTGTTAGCGCAAATAGCCAAGGGTGATCTATCGCGCCAGTTAAGGGTGCAATCAGATGATGAATATGGTGAGCTGTCAAAAAATGTTAATTTAGTGGTTGCCGATTTAACCACCTTAATTACCGATATCTCTAACTATACCCATTTACTCAACAATGCCGCCGAACAATCAAGCGAGAAAACCGCTCAGGTGACCTCTTCGTTATCATTGCAACAAGAAACCATCATGCAAGCTACTGCACAAACCAATGATTTAGAGCTGAGTGCGCAAAATATTTTGCAAAAAGCGACCAATGCCGAACAAAAAATGACTGATGCCATGGCGCAAAGTAATAAACTTGAACATATTGCCAAACTTACCAATGAACGCATGAAAAATTTAACCAATAGGTTAGATAATACTTCAGCTGTTATGGCTATTTTACAGCAAAAATCTCTCGATATTAGCGGTATATTAGACGCTATTAAAAGTATTTCAGCACAGACAAATTTGTTGGCATTAAATGCGGCGATAGAGGCCGCAAGGGCAGGAGAGTCTGGTCGAGGTTTTGCCGTGGTTGCTGATGAAGTACGTTTATTGGCTAGTAGAACCCAGGCATCGGCCGATGAAATTCAAGTCATGATTGAGTCGTTACAAGAGCAAACAAAAACAGCAGTAGCAGATATTATTCAAGGAAAGAATGAAGCAAGTAACTGTCAAGAACATACGGTAGAGCTATTGGCAATATTGTCCTTAATCAATCAAGCGATAGAGGAAATGCATGTTATGAGCCAAGATATATCGCAGTCAGCTACCCAGCAAAATGGCTTAAGTCATGATATAAAACAGAGCATTGATGCTGTGGTTGATTTAGGCCAGCAAAGCAGTGACTTGTCGTCTTCGACCTTGGGCTATAGTAGGCAAGTTGCTGAACTAGCGACTAAGTTAGATGATGCTATTGGTACCTTCAAAGTTTCTTAATAAAGTGCTTTTACAACAAACAATAGCAGTCATTAACTGGTAATGTCTTTTCAAGTCGACGCTTGTTTTATTCAAAAATGTCAGGCAACGCATTTGAACCTATTTCCCCTTCGTTTTAACGTAGTTTGCTATGATTTATGCTAACTTCACGGTAAGTTACCCGTTAATAAACCTCTTTGCTGCCTAGGTGCGACAGAGCTGCTTTTAGGTTAACGTGATTAAAATAATAAGTGGAATTTAATGAATAAAATATTAGTTGTCCTATTAAGTATTTCCTTAAGTTTATCTGGTGTGCAATCGGTATTGGCGAGTACTGAAAACCAATATCAGCGTAAATTAGCTATTGATGAGAAAAATGTCACTAAACACAGTACTAAGGTCAATGGCAAAAAATTTAAATATACTGCCACCACGGGTACACAGCCGGTGTGGGATAAAGACGGCCAGCCAATTGCCAGTTTGTTTTATACCTATTATCAACGCAGTGATATAAAAGATAGCGCAAAACGGCCACTGTTGATTTCATTTAATGGCGGCCCAGGCTCTGCTTCGGTGTGGATGCATGTTGCCTATACTGGCCCGAAAGTACTCAATGTCGATAATGAAGGTTACCCGCTACAACCTTATGGCGTAAAAACCAATCCTTATTCCATTTTAGATGTGGCTGATATTGTTTTTGTTAACCCAGTTAATACCGGCTATTCACGGGTATTACCCGATAAAGACGGTAAAATGCCCAGTAAAGAACAACAAAAGAAAATGTTCTTTGGCGTCAATGCCGATGTTAAATACCTAGCTGAATGGCTTAATACCTTTGTCAGTCGCAATAACCGCTGGCGTTCACCTAAATATTTAATTGGTGAAAGTTATGGCACTACCCGTGTTGCTGGTTTGGCGAAAGAATTACAGTCGCGTCAGTGGATGTACGTTAATGGCGTGATTTTGGTTTCGCCAACGGATATTGGTATTAAACGCGATGGTCCGGTCAAGGCGGCGAATCGATTGCCTTACTTTGCCGCTGCTGCTTGGTATCACCAAACGCTTACACCAGCGCTGCAGCAAAAACCTTTAACTGAACTACTGGCAGAAGTAGAGCAGTTTACCCTTAGTGAGTATTTACCCGCTTTAGTCAAAGGCGGTTTTATCTCAGCAAAAGAGAAACAGTACATCGCTGAGCAAGTAGCCGAGTACGCTGGTTTATCGGTGAGCGCCGTTATTAATAATAACTTAGATGTAGATAACCGCTTTTTTTGGAAAGAATTATTACGTGACAGAAAACAAACTATTGGTCGTTTAGATTCGCGTTATTTAGGCATAGATAAAAAAGTCGCTGGCGCTAGCCCTGATTATAATGCGGAATTAAGCTCTTGGTTGCACAGTTTTACTCCGGCGATTAATTATTATTTACGAGAAGAGTTACAGTATAAAACCGACATTAAATATAACATGTTTGGTGATGTTCACCCATGGGATCGTACCGGTAATAACACCGGCGAAGGGCTACGCTTTGCTATGGCGCAAAACCCTTACCTACACGTGATGATTCAATCAGGTTACTTTGACGGTGCCACTAATTACTTCGATGCAAAATATACTTTATGGCAATTAGACCCCAGTGGTTTGATGAAAGACAGGTTGTCATTTAAAGGTTATGAAAGTGGCCATATGATGTATTTACGCCATGAAGATTTACGACAAGCTAATGAAGATATTCGTCAGTTTATTAAACAAAGCTTACCGGCTAAAGGGCAAGCAGCTAAGTATTAATTTACCCGATAAAGTTCATTTTAAAAAAAGCTTACTGAGTTAATTCAGTAGGCTCTTTTTATGCCTCGTGAGGGGTGGATTAGCTTGAGGGGTTTGTCAGCACTAGGTTACATTATTTCCAAAAAAACAATAGTCCAGTTTACGATATTAAGAGATGGCTATAATAATTAATAAAAGCGGATATTGATTCCTTTTTAGCCTAAATATCTGTATAATGCGCGCAAAATTATAGCCCCATTTCGTTAATCCGCTGAAGTAGCGATAAACGATAGTAACAGCGAGTAAAGCCAGTGTTAGATAAATTAAGAAATGTGGCAATTATTGCCCACGTTGACCACGGAAAAACCACTTTAGTTGATAAATTACTTGAGCAATCAGGTACTTTAGATTCACGTGGAGGCCATGACGAACGTGTTATGGATTCAAATGATATTGAAAAAGAACGTGGTATCACTATTTTAGCTAAAAATACCGCTGTTAACTGGGGCGACTACCGTATAAATATTGTTGATACTCCTGGTCATGCCGATTTTGGTGGTGAAGTAGAGCGTGTAATGTCAATGGTCGATTCTGTACTATTGATTGTTGATGCACAAGAAGGCCCTATGCCGCAAACGCGTTTTGTGACGAAGAAAGCCTTTGCTCAAGGTTTAAAACCAATTCTTGTTATCAATAAAGTTGATAAGCCAGGTTCTCGCCCTGATTGGGTTATGGATCAAGTGTTCGACTTATTTGATAAACTTGGTGCTACGGATGAACAACTAGACTTTAAAGTTGTTTACACTTCAGCAATCAATGGTTGGGCTTCTCTTGAAGAAGGTGTCATTGGCACGGATATGAGTCCTTTATTTGATACTATTATCGCAGAAGTACCTGTGCCTAATGTAGAACCTGAAGGTTCTTTCCAAATGCAAATTTCACAACTTGATTATAGCTCATACTTGGGTGTAATCGGTGTTGGTCGCATTCAACGTGGTAGTGTTAAACCAAATCAACAAGTAACGGTTAAACTTGCTAACGGCGGTATACATAACGCCAAAGTTGGTAAAGTATTTGGTTACTTAGGTCTAGAACGTTATGACATGCCTGAAGGTTTTGCTGGTGATATTGTTGCTGTTACTGGTTTAGGTGAGTTGAAAATTTCGGATACGGTTTGTTGTCCGACCGATGTTGAAGGTTTACCGCTGCTATCTATTGATGAACCGACTATCAACATGACTTTCCAAGTTAATACTTCACCATTTTGTGGTAAAGAAGGTAAGTATGTTACTTCACGTAATATCAAAGAGCGTTTAGAAAAAGAATTAGTACATAACGTAGCATTACGTGTTGAGGAACTACCAGATCCAGACAAATTTAAAGTATCAGGTCGTGGTGAGCTTCATTTAGGTATTTTAATTGAAAACATGCGTCGTGAAGGCTTTGAGCTAGCGGTATCTCGTCCTGAAGTCATTGTTCGTGAAATTGATGGCGAATTACAAGAACCCTATGAAACGGTAACTATTGATGTTGAAGAGCAACATCAGGGTGCTGTCATGGAAACAATGGGTATCCGTAAAGCTGAATTAACGGATATGGCACCTGATGGTACGGGTCGTATTCGCATGGACTTCATCATGCCAAGTCGTGGTTTAATCGGTTTCCAAACTGAATTTATGACCATGACTTCAGGCTCTGGTTTGATTTACCATACCTTCTTCGAATATGGTCCTCATAAGGGTGGTGAAATTGGCCAACGTAAAAATGGTGTAATGGTTGCTAACGCTACTGGTAAAGCACTGACTAACGCTATCTTTAACTTACAATCTCGTGGCCGTATGATGATTGGTCATGGTGTTGAAGTGTATGAAGGTCAAATTGTTGGTATTCATAGCCGTGATAACGATTTAACGGTTAACGTACTTAGAGGCAAGCAGTTAACTAACGTACGTTCTTCAGGTACTGATGAAGCACAAACCTTAACTCCAGCAATCAATATGACTTTAGAGCAAGCATTAGAGTTTATTGATAACGATGAGTTGGTTGAAGTAACACCTAAGAATATTCGTATACGTAAGAAGTTCTTAAAAGAGAATGAACGTAAACGTGATGGTAGATCAATTAAGTAATTATTGACCACCTTTAAGAAAATTAAAAAACGCCTATTACGAAAGTACTAGGCGTTTTTTGTTATCTAAAGGTAATACAGGATGTACGGTATGTCGCGGTGTCAGGACGACAAAGAGCGTGTATGTACAGGATGTACGGTATGTCACGGTGTCAGGACGACAAAGAGCGTGTATGTACAGGATGTACGGTATGTCGCGGTGTTGGACGTTACATGGATGTAATTTATTAGACAATGAAGACGTGGCAAGGATGCCACTTAATAGAGAATGCAGAATGCACATTCTCCTGAGCAATTGTCCTGAGGTCTAGGAGTGAGTCCAAGCTGTACGGGTGTCACGAAGGCATGACGTCTAACCGTTAACTCATAACTTTATTTTTCCCTAAGTAAGTCTATAGGCAGAACTTATTCCGCTAAGCCTTTGCCATTTTTGTAAGACATCTCTGCAATTGTTGTAGTCTAAGCAATTATTGACTGGTTCTACTTTGGCTAAGTGACTGTTTAGCAGGCTTAAACATAATTCAGTTAAGGCTATATTAATATTTTGTTACTTAAGTTTTATAAATAAAGCGGCAGAGTTGTTTTTTTGTAACTACCCTTAGTGTTAACCAGCAGCAAGTAAGGCACTGCTTTATTTCCCAACAAAAGGAATTGTATTATGTCCTCAGCACAATTAAAAAGATTACAAGAGCTAAGCCAAGTTTTCAGTCAAGGTAAAGCTAACCCACAACAAATACAGCAGCTTTCAACCTTATTGGCGGAAATTAACCGTTATGATGACGCAGAGCCAGTAACTGAAAATAAGCAGGTTATTTTTATTGCTGCTCCGGATTTTGGTTGATAGGATTGCTATCAATCAAAGCGTGATTAACGTTAGTTTTTGTAAGTAGCTGCATCTATGATTGACCATAAGTGAAATATTCCAGCAATAATTGCTGGAATCACCATCCACCACAGGGCATAACCACCAACACAAACAATAGCAAAAATTATTGCTGCTATTATCCTACCTTGTACTAGTTGCCCCAAGCCAGGAAAAAAGACATTACAAATAGCGGAAATTACATTCCCCGCTGAGCCTTGAATTGCCATTTAATACTCCCCTATTAATTCACGGTCTACTAGCATCATGCTAGTAAATTGATTACCGCTATCTTAGTATATGGTTTACCTTGAGCAAATCAGTAAATTGTTAACAAATATGAGTTTATTTAAAAAAACAGTCATTAGTCAGTTATGGCATAAACATAAGGGACTTATTTTTTATTTTATTCGTCGAGTTAAACGCGAACAAATACAGGTGGTCGCCGGGTATTTATCCTATGTTTGTTTAATGTCATTAGTGCCCTTGGTCGTGGTAATGTTATCGGTAATGACAGCATTTCCACTCTTTGCTGAACTGCAGCAGACTGTGGAGCAGTTTGTTTATCAAAACTTTGTCCCTGCCGCGGGAGATGTGGTGCAGCAGTATTTAACGGGTTTTGTCGCTAATGCCTCAAAAATGTCGGCTGTCGCTATCTCATTTTTGTTTGTCGCGGCACTATTACTCATTTCTACCATTGATAATACCTTTAATAAAATTTGGCGAGTCACTGATAAACGCCGGACAATAACTTCATTTGCCATGTATTGGATGGTACTCACTTTAGGGCCAATTCTCGTTGGTGCTAGTATTGCGTTATCCTCCTATCTAGTGTCGATAGTTGCGGTTGATGAGTATGATGTTTTAGGCTTGTTTGATGTACTGTTGCGTATACTGCCATTACTCTCATCCATAATAGCCTTTGTTATTCTTTATATGGCCGTGCCTAATAAAGCGGTGCCATTTAAGTTTGCTTTATCGGGCGCATTTGTTGCCGGTGTTTTATTTGAAATAGCTAAAAAAGCCTTTGCCTTATATATAACGGAATTTCCTTCTTACCAAGTGATTTATGGTGCCTTGGCCACTATCCCTATTCTGTTTTTATGGGTTTATGTTTCTTGGCTAGTGGTACTGGTTGGAGCCTTGATCACGGTATCATTACAAGAGTACTCTTTATTAAAAGAGCAAGGGTTAAAAGAGCAAAAACCTAACAAAGAAAATTTACCACTTATAAATGAAGAGCAAATAAAATGATAGCTTTGTTACAGCGTGTCAGTCAGGCCAGCGTTACCGTTGATAAGCAGATTGTTGGCCAGATTGACCAAGGTTTATTGGTTTTCCTGGCAATAGAGCCTGAGGATAATGAAGTTAAGGCCAAGCGTTTAGCCGAGCGTGTTGCCGGTTATCGTATTTTTAATGATGAACATGACAAAATGAACTTAAATGTTAAGCAAGCTGAGGGCGATATCTTAGTGGTCTCGCAATTTACACTTGCCGCCGATACTAATTCAGGATTACGACCTAGTTTTTCTACGGTAGCTAAGCCTGAGTTAAGCAAAACCTTGTACCAGTATTTTGTCCGGCAATTACGTCAACAAGGCTTTAAGACTCCAACGGGGGTGTTTGCTGCTGATATGAAAGTAGCCTTGTTAAATGATGGTCCAGTCACCTTTACACTTACCATCTAAATAAGCCATTTAATCGAAAAGCAGTAAGTGATCTACTGTTCGTTTTTTAGCTAATTAAACTATCACTTTTGTTTAGGTAGTGTTATAATCTCGCGCCCGTTAAGTTTGAGTGATGGCATTTATGTCTAAATTCTAAGCGAAATGGGGGTCTTTCAAAAGGCAGTGACGGGTCAATTTCTGGCCTTGAATTTTAATTTATCTTATTGTTTCTTTTGTGTTTTCACAAAAATTTACAAGAAAGATAACAGTGGAGCAAAAATCAATGATCCAAATGCAATCACAGCTGATTGTTGCTGATAACAGTGGCGCTAAGCGTGTTCAATGTATAAAGGTTCTTGGTGGCTCGCACCGTCGCTATGCACGCATTGGTGACATCATCAAAGTTGCCGTAAAGGAATCAACTCCTCGCGGTAAAGTAAAAAAAGGTGATGTTCACACTGCGGTAGTGGTGCGCACTAAGAAAGGTGTTCGTCGTACAGATGGTTCTACCATCCGTTTTGATGAAAACGCGGCTGTAATGCTAGACGCAAAATTACAGCCAATTGGTACTCGTATTTTCGGGCCTGTGACACGTGAACTTCGTAAAGATTTTATGAAGATCGTATCATTAGCACCTGAAGTACTATAAGGAGTCACGATAATGGCATCTAAGATTCGTCGTGATGATGAAGTAATTATACTTGCTGGCAAAGACAAGGGTAAGACTGGTAAAGTCACTAAAGTTCTTGTTGAAAACGGTAAAGTATTCGTAGAAGGTATTAACTTAATCAAGAAACACACTAAGCCTGTACCTCAGTTACAGCAGCCTGGTGGCATCATTGAAAAAGAAGCACCTTTACAAGTTTCCAACGTAGCGATCGTTAACTCTAAAACGGGTAAAGCAGATCGTGTTGGTTTTAGAATTGAAGACGGCAAAAAAGTTCGTTTTTTCAAATCTAACAACGAATTAATTTAATTGGAGTAAACGATGGCGAAACTGCATGATTTTTATAAAGATACAGTTGTAGCTGAATTGCAAAAGCAATTTGGTTATAAAAGTGTCATGCAAGTCCCTCGGATTGAAAAGATCACCCTTAACATGGGTGTTGGTGAAGCTATTTCTGACAAGAAAGTGTTAGAGCACGCCACAAATGATCTTACTGCAATCTCAGGGCAAAAGCCGCTAACGACAGTAGCACGCAAATCAGTTGCGGGCTTCAAAATTCGTGAAGGCTACCCTATTGGTACAAAAGTAACTCTACGCGGCGAGCGTATGTGGGAATTTTTAGAGCGTTTTATCTCTATTTCAATTCCTCGTATCCGTGACTTTCGTGGCTTAAATCCTAAGTCATTTGATGGTCGTGGTAACTACAGCATGGGCGTTCGTGAGCAAATTATCTTCCCTGAAATCGAGTACGATAAAATCGATAAAATTCGCGGTTTAGATATCACTATTACTACTAGCGCGAAAGATAATGAAGAAGGACTAGCTTTATTGTCTGCCTTCAATTTCCCGTTCCAGAAGAAGGTGTAGAGTTATGGCTAAAACGTCAATGAAAGCTCGTGAAGCAAAAAGAACCAAGCTAGTAGCAAAGTATGCTGAAAAGCGTGCCGCGTTAAAAGCAATCATCTCGGGTACCGATTCTTCTGATGAAGATCGCTGGGATGCTGTATTGAAACTTCAAAGTTTACCTCGTGATTCGAGCAGTAGTCGTCAACGTAACCGTTGTAGCATTACTGGACGTCCACATGGTTTCTTACGTAAATTTGGTTTAAGCCGTATTAAATTACGCGAAACCATGATGCGTGGTGAAGTTCCAGGTCTTAAGAAAGCTAGTTGGTAATTCACGGGAGTAAATGGTTATGATGACTGATCCTATCGCGGACATGTTTACACGCATCCGCAACGGTCAATCTGCAGCAAAAGTTGCAGTAGCAATGCCATCTTCTAAGTTAAAAGTTGCAATTGCCAACTTACTTAAAGATGAAGGTTATATTTCAAGTTTTTCAGTATCAACTGATGCTAAACCTCAGTTAGATGTGGTATTGAAATATTTTGAAGGTAAAGAAGTAATTGAAGTGATCAAACGTGTTTCACGTCCAGGTCTTCGTATATACAAAAGCTGTGATGAACTTCCTAAAGTTCTTGCTGGCATGGGTATTGCGATCATTTCGACTTCTAAAGGTTTGATGACTGATCGTGCCGCTCGCTCTGCGGGTATTGGCGGTGAAGTTCTTGGTTTCGTAGAGTAAGGAGAATAATATGTCTCGTGTTGCAAAAACACCTGTCGTTGTTCCTGCTGGCGTTACCATTACGTTATCAGGTCAAGACATTACAGTTAAAGGTCCAGTAGGTGAATTATCACGTACGATTCATAAGTTTGTTGCGGTTTCTCAAGAAGAAAACCAAATCAAAGTTACTATCGCATGTGATCACAAACAAGCTTGGGCTCAAGCCGGTACTACACGCGCTTTAATCAATAATATGGTTGAAGGTGTTAGCAAAGGTTTTGAAAAGAAATTAGTTTTACAAGGTGTTGGTTATCGTGCCAAAGCTGCTGGTAAGTCTTTAGACTTATCTTTAGGTTTTTCACACCCAATCAAACATACTATTCCTGAAGGAATAACTTGTGAGACTCCTAGCCAAACTGAAATCACACTGAAAGGTTGTGATAAGCATTTAGTTGGTCAAACCGCTGCGAACATTCGTGCATACCGTAAACCTGAGCCTTATAAAGGTAAAGGTGTTCGTTATCTTAACGAAAATGTTCGTCGTAAAGAAGCTAAGAAGAAGTAGGGTAATACTATGGATAAGAGAACATCTCGTTTGCGCCGCGCTCGACGCGCTCGTGCAAAAATTAGCGAGTTGGGTGCGAATCGTTTAGTTATATTCCGTACTCCTCGTCACATTTACGCTCAATTGATCGCACCAACGGGTTCTGAAGTAATCGCATCTGCGTCTACTTTAGACAAAGAAGTTGCTGCACAAATTGAAAAAACAGGTAATGTTGCCGCAGCAACTGCAGTAGGTAAAGCAATCGCTGAACGTGCTGTCGCAAAAGGTATCTCTAAGATAGCTTTTGATCGCTCTGGTTTCCTTTATCATGGTCGCGTTAAAGCGTTAGCAGAAGCAGCTCGTGAAGCTGGTCTTCAGTTCTAGGGGTTATAATGGCTAATCATAAGCAAGAAAACTCACAACAAAGTGATATGGCTGAAAAGCTAATCGCAGTTAACCGCGTTTCTAAAGTGGTTAAAGGTGGTCGTATTTTCAGTTTCACCGCACTAACAGTAGTTGGTGACGGTAATGGTCGTGTTGGTTTTGGTTACGGTAAAGCACGTGAAGTGCCTGCTGCAATCCAAAAAGCAATGGAAAAAGCGCACCGTAACATAGTAACGATAGACTTGAAGGGTACTACTCTTCAACATGTTATTACTGGCAAGCATTCAGGCTCTAAAGTTTTCATGAAACCAGCCTCTGACGGTACAGGTATCATCGCCGGTGGCGCGATGCGTGCAGTACTTGAAGTTGCAGGCGTTCAGAACGTATTGTCAAAAGCATACGGTTCTACTAACCCAATCAACGTAGTTCGCGCTACTGTTTCAGCTTTAGTGAATATGCATTCACCTAAAGATATGGCAGCTAAACGTGGCAAAAGCGTTAAAGAAATTTTGGGGTAATTGAGCATGTCTAAAACAGTTAAAGTAACTCAAATAAAAAGTTCTATCGGTCGTTTACCGAAACATAGAGCTACATTAAAAGGCCTTGGCTTGCGTCGTATCAATCATACAGTGGAGTTAGAAGATACTCCCTCTATACGTGGTATGATCAACAAGGTTTATTATATGGTTAAGGTGGAGGATTAATTATGCGTTTAAATACTTTATCCCCTGCACCGGGATCTCACAAAGCTAAAAAGCGCTGTGGTCGTGGTATTGGTTCAGGCATCGGTAAAACTGGTGGTCGTGGTCACAAAGGTCAGAAGTCTCGTTCTGGCGGTAGTGTACGTCCTGGTTTTGAAGGTGGTCAAATGCCATTAAAACAACGTTTACCTAAATTTGGTTTTACTTCACGTAAATCTTTAGTTCGCGCTGAAATTCGTTTACATGAATTAAATCTTATCAAAGGTGATGTTGTTGACATTCACGCACTTAAAGACGCTGGTCTAATTACACGTAATATCATAGCGGTAAAAGTTATGTTATCTGGCGAGATTACTCGTCCTATTACATTACGTGGCATTGCGGTAACTAAAGGCGCACAAGTAGCTATTGAAGCTGCTGGTGGCAAAATCGAGGAATAGTACACTATGGCTACACCAGGAATGGCTTCTCAAAAAGGAAGTAAAGGCGCAGGCGGTTTGTCTGAGCTAAAACAAAGATTATGGTTCGTATTCGTGGCATTAGTAGTGCTTCGTTTAGGGTCTTTTGTGCCAATCCCTGGTATTGACGCCGCTGTATTAGCTCAGTTCTTTGATCAACAAAAGGGCACTATCGTAGAAATGTTTAACATGTTCTCCGGTGGTGCACTTGAGCGAGCCTCAGTATTGGCGCTTGGTATTATGCCGTACATTTCAGCTTCTATTATTATGCAATTGCTTACGGTTATGCACCCGGCAATGGCAGAATTGAAAAAAGAAGGTGAAGCTGGACGACGTAAAATTAGTCAATACACACGCTACGGCACTTTAGTTCTAGCAACAGTTCAAGCGATAGGGATTGCGGTAAACTTACCGGATATGATGCAAGGTCTAGTCATTAATGCTGGCTTTAGTTTCTATTTTACCGCTGTGGTTAGTTTGGTTACTGGTACCATGTTTTTAATGTGGTTAGGTGAACAAATTACTGAACGTGGTATCGGTAATGGTATTTCGATTATTATTTTCGCGGGTATTGTTGCTGGCATGCCATCTGCAGTTGCTCAAACAGCTGAGAAGGCGCGTCAAGGTGAAATACACTTATTAGTATTATTGCTTATCGGCGTTGTGGTATTTGCAGTAACTTTCTTAGTGGTATTTGTGGAACGTGGTCAACGACGTATTGTTGTTAACTACGCTAAACGCCAACAAGGCCGCAAGGTTTTTGCCGCGCAAAGCACACATTTACCGCTGAAAGTGAATATGGCCGGTGTTATACCGCCTATCTTTGCCTCAAGCATTATCTTGTTCCCTGGCACGCTTGCGAGCTGGTTTGGACAAGGAGATGGCCCGGTAGCTGATTTCTTACAAGGTATTTCTCAGGCGATGTCGCCAGGGCAGCCTTTGTATGTATTCATGCTAGCAGCAGCAATTATATTTTTCTGTTTCTTTTACACGGCGCTTGTTTTCAATCCGCGTGAAACAGCAGATAACTTGAAAAAGTCAGGTGCATTCATTCCAGGGATTCGTCCGGGTGAACAAACATCCAAATATATTGATAAAGTGATGACTCGCTTAACCCTATGTGGTGCGGCGTATATTACCTTTGTCTGTTTGGTTCCACAGTTTATGATCATGGCGTGGGACGTACAGTTCTACTTCGGCGGTACATCGTTATTGATTATCGTGGTTGTGATTATGGACTTTATGGCACAAGTACAAACGCATTTGATGTCTCATCAATATGACAATGTACTTAAAAAAGCAAACTTGAAAGGCTATAGTCGTTAGACTGAGTTTGATGAGTTAACGGAGTATAAAATGAAAGTACGTGCATCCGTAAAAAAGATTTGTCGTAATTGTAAAGTGGTAAAACGTAAAGGCGTAATTCGCGTTCTTTGTATTGAACCTAAGCACAAGCAAAGACAAGGTTAATATCGTCTGATATTAACTCAAATCTTTTAGAACTGGCATTATGCGGAGGATTCTGTATAATGCCGTTTCGATTTGCAGTAAAAAGAGAATGGTTGGGTATCCTAACGGGCTTTCCAACCAACGTAATTTTAATTATTTATAGGAGATGTGTTAGTGGCCCGTATCGCTGGCATTAACATCCCTGATCGTAAGCATGCAGTAATCGCCATTACTGCGATTTACGGTATCGGAGCTACACGTGCGAAAGCAATCTGTGCAGCAACTGGTATCGCTGAATCAACGAAGATCAGTGAATTAGACGAAGCAAAAATTGATTTGCTTCGCGCTGAAGTGGACAAATTTACCGTAGAAGGTGATTTGCGCCGTGAAGTTTCAATGAACATTAAACGTCTTATGGATTTAGGTTGTTACCGTGGCATCCGTCACCGTCGTAGTCTTCCTCTACGTGGTCAACGCACTAAAACAAATGCGCGCACCCGTAAAGGTCCTCGTAAGCCAATTAGGAAGTAAGAGGAACTAGACAATGGCAAAAACACCAGTTCGTTCGCGTAAACGCGTAAAAAAACAAGTTGTCGATGGCATGGCTCATATCCACGCCTCTTTTAACAACACAATCGTGACTCTTACAGACCGCCAAGGTAATGCTTTATCTTGGGCGACTGCAGGTGGTTCAGGTTTCCGTGGTTCACGTAAATCTACTCCGTTTGCTGCACAAGTTGCTGCAGACCGCGCAGGCGCTGCTGCAAAAGAGTTTGGCTTGAAGAATATTGAAGTTTTCGTTAAAGGTCCAGGTCCAGGTCGTGAATCTGCTATCCGTGCCCTAAATGCTGCTGGTTTTAAAATCACCAACATTACTGACGTTACACCAATTCCTCATAATGGTTGTCGTCCTCCTAAGAAACGTCGCGTTTAATCGCATTTTTTAGGATAGTTGGAGAAAGAAAATGGCTAGATATTTAGGTCCTAAGTTAAAACTTTGTCGCCGCGAAGGAACAGATTTGTTCCTTAAAAGTGGTGTTAGAGCAATTGACACTAAATGTAAAATCGAAACAATACCAGGTCAACATGGCGCCCGTCGCGGTCGTTTGTCTGACTACGGTGTTCAACTTCGTGAAAAACAAAAAGTTCGTCGTATTTATGGCGTACTAGAAAAACAATTCAGTAATTACTACAAAGAAGCAGCACGTCAAAAAGGTAACACAGGTGAAAACTTGTTACAGCTTTTAGAAACGCGTTTAGATAACGTAGTTTACCGTATGGGTTATGCCAGTACTCGTGCTGAAGCCCGTCAATTAGTTAGCCATAAGGCTATCGTGGTAAACGGCGGAGTAGTTAATATTCCATCTTTCACTGTTAAAGCTGAAGATACTGTTTCTGTTCGTGAGAAATCTAAAACTCAAGCGCGTATTATCGCTGCTTTAGAATTAGCTGATCAACGTGAGAAGCCACTTTGGGTTGAAGTAGATACTAAGAAGCTTGAAGGCATTTTTAAACGTCTTCCAGATCGTTCTGATTTGTCTGCCGAAATTAATGAACAGTTGATTGTTGAACTTTACTCTAAATAGTAAAGTTGCACTTTAAGAGAGGACATATATGCAGGGTTCTGTAACCGAATTCCTTAGACCACGTATGGTTGGTATCGAACATATCAACCCTCGTCGCGCTAAAGTAACTTTAGAGCCACTAGAACGTGGTTTTGGTCACACTTTAGGTAATGCGTTACGCCGCATTCTTTTATCTTCAATGCCGGGTTGTGCCGTAACTGAAGTTGAGATTGATGGTGTATTACATGAGTACAGTAGTAAAGAAGGTGTTCAAGAGGACATCATCGAAATATTGTTAAATCTTAAAGGGCTAGCAATAATATTAGAAGGCAAAAATGAAGCCGTTCTAACGTTAACTAAGTCTGGTGAAGGCCCTGTAACGGCAGCTGATATTCAACATGATGGTGACGTAACTATTACTAACCCAGAACATGTTATCTGCACTTTAACAAGTGAAGGTTCTATCAGCATGCGCATTAAAATTGAAATGGGTCGTGGTTACGTACCTGCTTCAGTTCGTCGTGATGCCGAGGAAGAAGATCGTGCTATTGGTCGTTTGTTGGTAGATGCCTCATTCAGCCCAGTAGTAAGAATTGCTTATGATGTTGAGTCTGCACGTGTTGAACAACGTACAGATTTAGACAAATTAATTATAGACATGGAAACCAATGGTACATTGGATCCGGAAGAAGCTATCCGTCGTGCTTCAACAATTCTTGCTGAACAGCTTGATGCGTTTGTAGAACTTCGTGATATTAAAGAAGTAGAACAAGTGGAAGAAAAACCATTGTTCGACCCGATTTTGCTTCGTCCTGTTGATGATCTAGAATTAACTGTTCGTTCAGCTAACTGTTTAAAAGCAGAAGCAATTCAATACATTGGTGATTTAGTACAACGTGCTGAAGTTGAGCTTCTTAAAACGCCTAATTTAGGTAAGAAGTCTCTAACTGAAATCAAAGACGTGTTAGCGTCTCGTGGTTTGTCTCTAGGCATGCGCCTAGAAAACTGGCCGCCAGAAAGCATTGTTGACAACGACTAGTTCGATCATCGTTTTTTTATTAATAGTTTGAGAGAAGGATTAACTTATGCGTCATCGTCAAAGCGGTCGCCAGTTAAACCGTAATAGCAGTCATCGTAAAGCGATGTTCCGCAATATGGCAAGCTCTTTAGTTAAGCACGGTATTATTAAAACCACCGTTGCTAAAGCTAAAGAACTACGTATGGTTGTAGAGCCACTGATTACATTGGCTAAAACCGACAGTGTTGCAAATCGCCGTTTAGCGTTTGCTCGTACACAAGATAAAGAAGTAGTAGGTATTTTATTCAACGAACTTGGTGCTCGTTACCAAGATCGTCCAGGTGGTTACACTCGCATTTTAAAATGTGGTTTCCGTACTGGTGATAAAGCGCCTATGGCTTATATTGAATTAGTAGACCGCCCAGTAGTAGAAGATGCTCCTGAAGTAGTTGAAGAATCAGCAGAAGCATAATTTAGTTTACTAAATTATACTTATAAAAACGGAGCTTAGGCTCCGTTTTTTATTGCTTAAAAATGACTTGTAGTGATATAACTACAGCTCAGTTAGTGAAGCTTGTTACTTTGCTACTTGACCTAAACGTCATTTCACCGTATAAAATATCTATAGTACATTAGTTTATTTTTGAGCCCTTATGTCGTCACGAAACCCAATAATTGCCGTTACTGGCTCATCAGGAGCAGGCACTTCAACTAGTACCGCTTCTTTTGAACATATTTTTAGAACACTTGGCATTACTTCGGTAAATGTTGAGGGTGATAGCTTTCATCGTTTCTCCCGTCAAGAAATGGATCTGGAAAAGAGAAAAGCTAAAGAATCAGGCACTAATATTAGTTATTTTGGTGATTTGGCTAATGATTTTAGTGCGTTGCAAAAGTTATTTCGTGACTATGGTGAAACCGGTAAGGGTCAAATTAGACGTTACCTTCATAGTTTCGATGAGGCGGTACCCTTTAACCAAATGCCAGGCACTTTTACCCCATGGCAAGAGCTTGGTGACGGTACAGATTTATTATACTACGAGGGTCTTCATGGTGGTGTGGTCACTAAAGATAATGACGTAGCCAAACATGTCGATTTACTCATTGGTATGGTACCTATTGTTAATTTAGAGTGGATTCAAAAGATCATTCGCGATACCAATCAACGTGGTCACAGTAGAGAAGCGGTCACTGCTAGCATAGTGCGCAGTATGGACGATTATATCTCCTTTATCACGCCACAGTTTTCCCGTACACATATTAACTTTCAGCGCGTTCCTACGGTTGATACCTCCAATCCATTTAGTGCCAAGGCAATCCCAAGCTTGGATGAAAGTTTTGTTGTTATCCGCTTTCGAGAAGTAAAGAATGTTGATTTTCAGTATTATCTTCGTATGATTGATGGCTCATTTATGTCGCGTATTAACACTCTGGTCGTTCCTGGGGGCAAAATGGGTCTGGCCATGGAGTTGATTTTAACGCCGCTAATAGAAGATTTGATAGAAAGAAAAACTCAAGCGAATAAAAAACTTGATTGGATGAGCGACTTATAACGCCCATTTAACAAGCTATTTTCCGACAAATAGCTCATCTAATTCTCTGCTTAGTTGTGTGGTTACTTGCCTTGCATCGATAGCGGTTATTTCATTCTTATTGAAGCCTAGCTCTAAGTTTGTGCCTGAGTTAAAAATATGCTGTTTTAAGTCAATAGTCCGCCTGGCTAATTTACAATGAAACAAGTTATTCGTTGCCATAGCGCTGTCCTTAATCCTATACCTCTCCAGAGTGGCGGCAGTTAAATGCTCACTGATTTTGACAATGTCATGATCACTGAAGCACTTATCGCCACGCTGATCACGTGTCATGCCTCGGACACGGTAATCTATATCGATAACATCAGCTGAGAAAGCCTCAATGACATAATCTAAGACCTTTAACGGTGAAATGACGCCACAAGTTGATAGCTCAATATCGGCTCTGAAAATGGCAATGCCTTGTTGTGGCGTTTCTTCAGGGTAGGTGTGAATACACAAGTGGCTTTTATCTAAGTGAGCGACTAAAGATTCAGGTTTTGCTTCTTCTGAAATCATTAAGGTGACACTTGCGCCTTGTGGCGTATAATCTTGGCTCGCTATATTTAAGACATTACCGCCAATGGCATGACAAATTTTAGTAAGTAGCACGCCAAGGTGCTCACTATTATAGCTTTTATTGATGTAAGCATTATAGTGAATAACGGCCTCAGGTGACGGTAAATAATGTACTCGGTATAATGAAAAACTTAAACTTTTGGTTAAATTATTGAAGCCATACAGAGGGATTTTATTGGCGCTATGCATACCGTGATAATTACTTACTGAGTTATAATTTCAAAATCATGAGTAATGTCAACTTTGGCATTAAGCATTAAAGCGACTGAGCAATATTTATCAGCAGATAAACTCACTGCTCGCTCTACGTGTTTCGCCGTAATATCACTGCCGGTAATAACAAAATGTAGATGTATTTTTTCGAACAGTGCTGGCACGCTATCAACCCGTGTGCCATTTATTTCGACCTTACAGCCGGTAATATTTTGTCGAGATTTTTGTAAAATGCTCACTACATCAACTGACGAGCATCCGCCTAAAGAAATTAGCACCGCCTCCAAAGGGCTAGGGGCTAGGTTACCAGCATTTGCGTCTAAAATCATAGTATGACCACTTGCTGAGGTGCCTATGAATAACTCTTCGCCTAACCATTTTACTTGTGCTCTCATTGTTGACTCTATTTTGAATGAATATTGGGGATTCTATCTAAGTTACAGCAGCACCACCAGTTGTAATAGGTAATAGAGGCTTTAGCAGGCAATAACGCCGAACTGCCAAGGTTAAATAGGGGAGAACTTATGCTATTTAGGATTAATCGTTATGAATGACGCTATCAAAGAGGTTCTTTATTAAGCTGGCAAATTCACGAATGAAGGCTAATTGCTCATCATTAACCGGATTGTTGATAACGCCGGACAGGATCTCTTCTAGATCATAGACAATGGCATCAACTTCACGAATTATGGCATTACGTTGATTAAAGGTTAAATTCTTATTTTGGCTACAAACGTTAATGATTTGTCCACACAACTCAACTTCAATGGCGGACATTACGGTTTCACTCGCGTGTTCTGGCGCGATTGAATTTTCAAATAAACTGAGGTGTTCGGTAAGGTACTCAATGATTTGAATATAACCTTCAGTGTCTGTAACCATAATTGTCTTACTTACCTTTGCCGGTGAATTGTACTTTTGTTTGAGTATAGCAGCTAGTGTAGCCTTTTTAGATAAGCTGAATCAAGCACCCCTTTACCTTGATACTAAGTATAAAACACTTAGTACAGTGTTGTTGGTACCACCATTAACACGGCTCGCTGACCATTACCAACTTTGGCATTAGGGAAGACAATGCTCTCACCTGGTTGCGTAGTACGGTACTCTGCTCCAGTATCGGTTGATAACAAGGTATCAACCGGGTAATCGGTAAAGTTACTGATTTCATCACCGATAAATAATTTGAAATTATCACTCACTTTAGTGATATCACCTAGGACTTTAAATAAGTTAAAATCTTCATTGTTAAAGCTTTTTAAAGTAATTTCATTACCGCAGATGAGTGCGTTTAAGTTGTCAGTCATGGCTTGGAAATTATCCATATTGTTTTCACCAAAGGGTCTGACTTTGCCCAGTTCGACGGTAAAAGCATGTGCGGAAAAATGTGCACTACTAAAATATGAAAAAGTGCCCGAAGGACCATGACCAAATAAAATAGTATTAACCCCACAAGCAGCCATAAAAGTTAATTGTTCTTTATCCCATGGTTTATCACCTTGGTAAGGATAAATGGCAAATTTTTCATATTTAGAGTCACGAATAGCGGTATGTAAATCGTAGTGATAGTTAGTTACTTCGATATTACTGGTCGTAGCACTAGTGCCTTTGTCAGCGCCAGCATTAAAGAAAGCACTCACATAAGTTTCTAGCTTTTCAGCGCGATATTTTTCAAAACAAGGGGCTATCTCTTGGTGTTTACCAGAAAATAAGCGGTTTAAATTCTCTGTTTGAAAGCGCTTGGAAATATTCATGGCCACGGGGTTACCCATAATGAAAAGGGTCGCATGTTTGACCTGTATTTTTTGCGCAATTATATCGCTAATAAGTTGTTGAACAATTTCAATGGGAGCTGTTTCATTACCATGAATGCCCGATGAAATGACAATACTCTTACTTGCTTTAGTTGAGTTTTCAGGCTCAATTAACAATACACCGCTATCAAGTAAACTCGCTTTGGCATTTTTGACGCTAAAACTTAGCTTATTACGGGTGCCAGTTTGCACAAAGCCTTGTTCAAACTGGCGAGTTAAGGCGATAAAGTCGCCTTGCTTGATAAATTGCTGATACGCTTTGATAAAGCTTTCATCAGTAATATCGGTTAATGCTGGTGTGGTAAGAGTATTGTCGTGTTTCATTTAGAATTTTAAACCTGGTGTTAATGTTTCAGGCAAGCTTACTTTGCTCGCTTCTACTGACGCGATAGGGTAAGCACAATAATCAGCCGCATAAAATGCACTGGCTCTGTGGTTACCACTAGCACCAATACCACCAAAAGGTGCTGCACTGCTTGCGCCGGTAATAGGCTTATTCCAGTTAACGATACCAGCACGAATACGGGTAAAAAAGTGCTTGTATGAATCTTCACTGTCAGATAGTAAGCCTGCAGATAAACCAAAGCCGGTGTTATTCGCTTCATCAATGGCTTTATCAAAGTCAGTGTAACGATAAACTTTCACTAATGGGCCAAAATATTCTTCATCAGGTATGTCGGCAATAATATCACTCACATCGATAATACCCGGGGAAACAAAACCTGTACCTACTTCTAAGTGCTTAAGTTCAAGTATTGATGTGGCTCCAAGTGCTAGTAATTTAGCTTGGGCAGCGACTAAACCTAAGGCTGCCTTTTCCGAGATCATAGAGCCCATAAATGGCTGCTCTTCATCATCGTAATAACCAATGGTTAAGTTTTTTGTCACTTCAATAAAGCGCGCTAAAATGGCATCGCCTTGTTCATTGGCTTCAATAAATAAACGACGTGCACAAGTACAGCGTTGGCCAGTGGTTACGAAGGCAGACTGAATAATGTCATGTACTGCCGCATCGATATCGCTGACACCTTTAACAACCAGTGGGTTATTACCACCCATTTCTAGTGCTAGAATTTTACCGGGTTGACCGGCGAATTGTTCGTGTAATAAATGGCCGGTAGTTGAGCTACCCGTGAAAAACAAGCCATCAATAAGTTTATGGCTAGCTAAAGCTTTACCTGTTTCCACTTCGCCTTGAATTAGGTTGATAACACCGTTAGGTAAACCGGCTTTCTCCCATAACTTCAGCATTTCTTCTGCGACACGTGGCGTTAATTCACTTGGCTTAAATACAATAGTATTACCGGCAATTAGTGCCGGTACTATATGGCCATTGGGTAAATGACCTGGGAAGTTATAAGGACCAAAAATAGCAACAACACCATGTGGTTTGTGACGAATAAAGGCTTTAGCGCCAGGCATAGGGTTTTCAACCGTACCGGTACGTTCGTTATAAGCTTTAAGTGAAATAGCTATTTTAGCGACCATAGCGCCGGCTTCACCGGTAGTTTCCCACTTTGGCTTGCCTGTTTCTAAAGCAATTGTTGTTGCTAAGGCGTCTTTGTTTTCAGCCAATAACTCAGCAAATTTAGTGATCACAGCAATGCGTTCTTCTAAACTAATATTTGCCCAGCTTTCAAAAGCTTGACGAGCGCTTAATACCGCAGCGTTTACTTGCTCGGCACTGGCCGTTTTTCCTTGCCAAATAACTTCATTGCGAGCTGGGTTAAATGAACTAACATCATGGCCTAAGCCTGCTTGCCATTGACCATTAATAAATTGAACTGGGTTTGTGTGAGACATGGTATTTCCTTCTCATTGGTAGTGGTGACAGAGAGTGTCGCTGTCACCATTAGTAACTAGATGAATGGCTGGTGTTAGCCACACCCGTGACCATTCAAGATGCCTGTTTCAGAGTGCTTGAGCAATTTTAATTCAAGGCGCTGTGATGAAATAAGGTTATTCAGGAGAATATACTCAGGATAATTGCTCCTGTATTCTCTAATAACACCATCCATGTAGCGTCATTATAATTCAAAACAACGATGAAGTGCTGTTGCTCAAACGCTTCTTTGGTTGGTCACGGGTATATATATCAGTATGTTATTTGCTCAGCTAATTTACCGTGCTTAATTTGCGGTAATTAATTAGTGACTAAACGAACCCAATCGCCTTCACTTACCATTAACGCATCGGCAACCGCTTGACTAATGACTACTTGGTTAGCGGTTTCACGTAATGACAGTTGCGCTTGCGTGGCTCTAAAGTCTGCAACTTTGCTATTACAGATAATATAATTATCCGTAGAGTGCACTTCGTCTATGATGACTTGGCAACGCTTACTATGGTTTACGGTTCTGATATTGTTGACATGTGACTCAACCGTTGGACCACCATCAAAAATATCAACATAGCCACGTCGGGCAAAACCTTCCGCTTCTAATAAACGCAGTGCGGGCACAGTTTTTGGATGTACTTTGTCGATGACTGCTTGTGCTTCTTTACTGAGCAAACTAACGTAAATTGGGTATTTAGGCATTAATTCAGCAATAAATACTTTTTTACCTATGCCAGTTAAATAATCGGCGGTCGGAAAGTCCATCGAGAAAAAGTGCTCTTCAAGCCACTGCCAAAATGGCGAATTGCCGTTTTCATCTGAAATACCACGCATTTCTGCAATAATGGTGTCAGAAAAACGCTCTTTGTGTTCGGCGATAAAAAGAAAACGGAAACGCGATAAAAAGCGGCCATTATTATTTTTTCGGTGGCTGTCACTTAAAAATAATGTACAAATTTCGCTGGCGCCGGTGTAGTCATTACACAAAGACAAGATTTCTACGGTATTGTATATATTTAGCTCGCGTGAGCTATGGACAACTTTACCTAGGTGATAATGATAAAAAGCATCATCTAAACCTACCGCGGCTTCAATACCACTGGTACCAACTACTTCACCAGTTTCGGTATCTTCCATGACAAAAAGGTAGCCTTCGTTGCCCGCTTCTTTCACGTCTTTGGCAAAGGAATCTTCAGCGTGCTTGATACGCTGTTGCAGTAATTTTTCATTCACTGGCAGTGAAGTAAAACCGTGGCCAGAGTCTTCTGCAATGCGGTACAAGGCTTTCAGGTCACTTTTTTTAATAGGGCGTACAATGATCATAATTGCTCTCGATGAAAGGGGAAGGCTATCTGTTTAAAATAAGGTGACTTAAACAGATAGCTATTAGCATTGACTAGGCTAGGCCAGTCTAGGTTAAGTTAGACTAAGCTAGCGATAGCTTTTTCAAAGCGTGCTAAGCCAAGGGTAATATCTTCATCAGGAATAACAAGTGAAGGTGCAAAGCGGATAATGTTTGCGCCAGCAATTAATACCATAAGGCCTTCATCCATGGCAGCATTTAAAAATGCTTTTGCTTTACCTTGGTATTTTTCATTTAAAACGGCACCAATTAATAAGCCTTTACCACGAATTTCAGAGAAAACATCATATTTAGCATTAATGGCATTTAAGCCATCAACATAAAGTTTAGCTTTAGTTTTTATGCCCGCATAAACTTCTGCGGTATTTACTGTGTCTAGCACTGCTTCAGCAACAGCACAAGCTAATGGGTTACCGCCGTAGGTACTGCCATGAGAGCCTAATTTAAGGTGCTTAGCAATAGCTGTGGTGGTAAGCATAGCGCCGATAGGGAAGCCGCCACCTAAACCTTTAGCGGTAGTTAAAATATCAGGCGTTACCCCTAAATCCATGTAGGCGTATAACTGACCTAAACGGCCAACACCTGTTTGTACTTCATCAAAAATTAATAGCGCATTGTGTTGATCACACAAGGCACGCACACCTTTGATAAATTCATCTGTTGGTGAAATAATACCGCCTTCACCTTGTAATGGCTCAATCATTACCGCACACGTTTTATCAGAAATTAACGCTTTTAAACTTGCTAAGTCATTGTACACAGCATGATCTATATTGCCTGGTTTTGGACCAAAGCCATCCGAGTAGACCGCTTGACCACCCACAGTTACCGTAAAGAAAGTACGGCCATGGAAACCTTGTTCAAAAGCAATGATTTGTGATTTTTCTTCACCATATACTTCTAAGGCCAAACGACGGGCTAACTTAAGTGCCGCTTCATTAGCTTCGGCACCAGAGTTACAAAAGTACACTTTTTCAGCAAAGGTACTATCCACTAATTTTTTAGCTAAACGTAATGCGGGTTCATTGGTTTGTACATTAGACAAATGCCAAAGCTTCTCGCCTTGCTCTTTTAGGGCGCCAACTAAAGCGGGATGACAATGACCTAAAGAACTAACGGCAATTCCACCGGCAAAATCAATATATTCTTTGTCTTGTTGATCCCATACTCGAGAGCCTTGACCACGTACAGGAATAATCTCTGAAGGTGCATAGTTTGGTACCATTACTTCATCAAATAAGCCGCGTTTAACCGAAAAATGTTCTGACATTTCAAAAATCCTCATTTATAAGTGGGTAATGTTTTTAACCGCCAATACCAATTGGACTAATTAATTATTCAAATTAGAACTGCATCAGTGAGCTTAGAACAATCAAAATTATTTAAACATAGTTATTCTATATTTTATTAATTTTGTGATGTTATCAGTTTACTCATGAGTTCCCAAAGGGCGAGTTTAAAAGAATATATGCTTCGTTATTGATTTTGATAAGGGAATAACCATTCTCTTCAATCAATGCCTTACCTATAATCCTTTAAATTCTCGCTCATTGAGCAATTAATTAATCCACTTGCTATCACTCATGTAAATATTGCTAGATGAATATCTAAATATAGAGAAAAATAGTAACAGCGAGTTAAAAATTAGAGAGTTAGTATGACATAAATTAGTCGGCTTGTCTTGCTGAACTTGTCTGCAGCCCAGACAAAGCAAAGGCTTAGCTACCTTTATTCATAAAATATGAATATTTATAGAGCCGATTTTATTTGTAGAAATAAGGGGGGTAAGTGAGGGCTAAGCGCTGGCACGTTGAAAGGCATTAGGTGATTTTTTAATAATTAATCAGAAAAAAATATGGAAAAAGCTAAAATCAGTGGCAAATAAGCAGTAAATTAACTGAAGTTGAGCTTAATATGATCAATATCGCTCTTTTGCAATAGGGTTATTTCAGCTGGTGTTAAATTTGCCGCGTTAAGCAATGCTTGACTCTCGTCACTACTTATTAACGCTTCTTTTGCTAGGGAGCGAAAGGCGACATGGGCTTTGGCTTTGGCGACAATTTGAGCGATGGGGTGCATTTTTTCTATGTTATCGGCGTAGGCTAGATCAAATATTGGCTCGGTTATATTAAGGCGTCTAAAGCTCATTTTTTCAATTAAGTCAGCAGACAATTGTGAACTGCGCATGGTAAGTTGCTCAAGGAGTAGCTCTTCACTGGCTTTAATTTGTGATAAGACATTATGCAAGCGCTTGTCTTTACGCTCAAAGGCTTGAAGGACTTCTTTTTTATACATCTCGCTAAACGTGGTTAAATAACAACGGGTAACGGCAAGTCTACCTATATTTGACAACATCCCCGTAGTAAAGGCGGTAAATTCATCGAGACCTTGTTCTTTGGCTAACGCACGTGCGGCTAATGCTATCGATAAACTATCATTCCATAGCTTTCGTTTCATCAAGCCGTAAGGTGCGGTACTGGTAGGTAACCAATGTTTCAGGGTAAAGGTGGGCATGAGCAACTTTAAATTGTCTAAACCAATATAACTTAACGCCAGCTTAGCATCGGTAACTTGTACATCAGCACGTTTTCGGTATTGTGGTTTGTTCACTAAGCGTATTAAATCATTGCTTAACCAAGATAAAGAAGCAGCAAGACTTTTGATTTGATTAACTGAAGCGGCACGAGCAGATAAAATATCGAGAATAGCAGGGCAGGCATCTTCAATACCTAGTACGTGATGATAAAGGTGCTCTTTGTTGTCAAAATCACTATTGATTTTTGTGCGAACTCGGCTAAAGAAGGCCTGTTGGGTTTGTTTTTGAAAATACTCTTCACCGTGCTTGGCAATAATTTTTTCTTGTTGAGCTTGCACCTCCACCGATAACAGTTCTCGGCGGCGGTTTTCTTGCTCGCTACCTTGATGGTCAACCACGGATATTTTTCCACTTTGCTTTTCCGCAAATTTCTTACAGATAGTGAGGCTAGTGGCTCGCTGGTATATAGTGGCGACAGCTTGATTGTTTTCAAAAATTTGCATAGAGGTGTTATTGCTTACCTTTTTATTGCTACTCAGGTATAAAACTGAGCATTGAACGCACTAAGTCTAGTGCTTTAATCGAGTAAGGTACTACTTTATCTGCCTTCAACCTAAAAAGCTCTTGTTATTAGCTTATCGGGTGATTTTTAAATTGCTTGATGAAATTTGCTAATAAATTTTGTCCTTGCTCTGTCAGTATGGATTCTGGATGAAACTGTACGCTGCTAATGGCTAGGCTTTTATGTTCTAGCGCCATAATTTCATCAAGCTCACCTTGCTCATTTTGGCTCCACGCCGTTATCGTGAGTTCGTTTGGTAATGATTGCTTGTTAACAATTAAGGAATGATAACGAGTGACTTGTAATGGCTGATTCAAGTCGCGGAATAAACCTTGTTGATTATGGCTAATCTTCGAGGTTTTACCGTGCATCACTTTTTTTGCTTTTTCAACTTTAGCGCCAAAGTGTTGCGCAATACATTGATGCCCTAAGCAGACACCTAATAAGGGTATTTTACCGGCAAACTGTGCAATGACAGCCAGAGAAATACCGGCAGAGTCAGGATCGCAAGGACCAGGAGATATAACAATATATTGCGGCTTTAATTGCTCAATTTCTTTTAGGTTAATTTCATTATTTCTATAAACCACCACCTCTTGACCTAGCGCTTGAAAGTAATGCACTAAATTAAAAGTAAAAGAGTCGTAGTTGTCGATCATTAATAACAAAAAGTTTCGCCTAAGTGCTGGTAAATTTCGCGGCTATTCTAATGCTTTTATCGTTACGGGGCAATAAGGGCTAATGCAGTGGCGGCATAAAAAAGTAACAAGCTTGCCTATCGGCTTGCTTGGTACTTTATTGATAGACGTCTTATGCTGTTCATATTACGTCTTTAAGTGACTATGGTGGTCGTTAGTGCTTAGAACTTAGCCGTCACTTGCAGCCATAATTTATTAGTATCCGTTGGTTTTTGTTCTGCATCGCCTTCACCATAATTAGCAGCTTTAACTAAAACAGCATAGTTTTTATTGAAGTGATAAGTGGCTATTAAGTTAAGCTCACTACCAAAATCAATACTACCGACATCAGAAGTGAAATCATGGTAAGTTGCCACCCATTTAACCCTCGAAACTTTTCCCTTGGCGGTTATATAAGCATCTTGTAGACCTTCACTCGGAGTGCTTAAAAACTTATCAGCCCAACCGTTAAACTTATGCTTGGTTGCAAGTGGTGTGTTAAAACCAATACCATTATCACTACCTAATACTTCATAACCAGCCAAAACGGTAACGTCGCCAAAGTTATAACCTGCTTCGGCATTAAGATACATTGCAGAATAGCGGGTAGGGTTATCAGCATTATCGCTTTGGCTCGCTAAGCTAGCATTCACTAGGAACTTACCAAAGTTACCGTTATAGGATGCCCCTAAGGTACTGCTCGAGTTTTTATATTGCTCGACCGCATCGTAATCTAACAGATAGGCAAAAGCGGTGATTTTATGGCTGTTATTAATATTGTAATGGGCATTTACTAGATGGAAGTCACCTTTAACATTGTTGGCGGTAATGTCATTGATATTTTGAATGTAGCTATAATCTACCGATAAAACATCGGTTTTATATTGAGCACGAACGCCATCATAAGTTTGCTCATTTTGACGCCAGCCAACACCACCAACAAAACGTTGATTGTTGTGTAAAATGCGTTGGCGACCAACTACGGCGCTAAAGCCATCATTTGCATACTTGATATAGGCTTGGTTGACATCAGTACCTTGTGGATCGGCAACTACAGGGTATTGGGTATTCCCGTTAGTTTTACTATGGTAATCATCTACCAGTGCATCTACTTTATCCACTTCTATAGACATAGAGAAATTATTATAGCTGCCAGTATTGACAGTAATACGACTTTTTAACGTTAACGCGGAAGCATTTTTGTCTATGCCATCTTGATCTACGCTTTCATAGCGAGCCCTTAATTCAACTTTAATCCTGCTGTCACTCAATGCTCCAGTTAGGTTTTTTCCATGTTTAGTTTCACCGGCAAAGGCAGCAGGAGCCGCGAAAATAGCGGCGCTGATTAGCGATAAGGTAAACGTGTTTACGATTTCTTTCATAATAATATCCTAAGATCATGTTTTTTAAGTGGGTTAGTTAGCTTTGCTATTATTATTATTATGGGTATTAGTAACTGAGGGCATGATTGTTACACCACATTGCGCTAGCTAATTTGATTTGAATCAAAGTTTGTCACAACTTTTGTCTAGCTTGGCCTTATTGGTATTTTATTGGCGTTATTATTCGATAATTACAGCAAGGCACTGATAAAGAGTTACAGATTAAGCGGCCAACTAGGGTAAAATAGTGGCTAGCATTTTGTGGTACACCACTCTGAATAGGGAAAAGAAATGAAACGTATTGTCTTGTATACCACAGATAAGTGTCCGCATTGCCAAACGGCAAAACATTACCTTGAACAACAAGGTATTACTTTTAGGTTATGTAATATTAAAACTGCCAAGGGGCAAAAATAATTTGCCACTACTGGCCTGCGTGGCGTACCGGTATTGAAGGTGGGTGAGCAACTGCTCAATGGTTTTTCAGTGAAAGCCTTTAGCGCACTTTATAATAGCTAAAGTTTTATAATAGTTAAAAATTTCATCATAGTTTAAGGCTTTACCTCGTTACCCCTAGATAAAGCTCTCCGCAAGTATAGTCACTTTTCCTCAGTTTATTATTTACCCTAGCGCATTGCACCAGATGAACCCAGCGGCTTACCTTTCTGCACACTCGTGGTGCATTTTACTCGCTAAAAAAATGCCATTACATCTAAGTGTTTCATTAATAGTGTTATTTTATGTTGGCATGTGAATTGTATTATCAAGTTGTTAGTCATTAAAAAGAACAATAACTAGGGGTAAACATGAAACTAATTAGCGCAATCATTAAACCATTCAAATTAGACGATGTCAGAGAAGCCATTTCTGAAATCGGCGTTGAGGGGATCACAGTCAGTGAGGTCAAAGGCTTTGGCCGTCAAAAGGGTCATACCGAATTATATCGCGGCGCAGAATACCAGGTGGATTTCTTACCCAAGGTGAAGCTGGATATTGCTGTTAATGATGATGTGGTTGATCGCTTGGTCGAAACCATTACTAAAGCGGCTTACACCGGTAAAATTGGTGACGGTAAGATTTTTGTTTTCAACCTAGAGCAAGTCATTCGTATTCGTACGGGTGAACAAGACTCTGAAGCACTTTAAGGGCGAGTAATGATGGAACAAAATATTTTTCAATTACAATATGCATTAGATACCTTTTACTTTCTTATGTGTGGAGCCTTGGTTATGTGGATGGCTGCGGGTTTCTCTATGTTAGAGGCCGGCTTAGTACGTGCTAAAAATACCACTGAAATCCTAACCAAAAATGTCGCGCTTTATGCCATTGCTTGCATTATGTATCTTATTGTTGGCTACGATATCATGTATGGCGGCGGCGTTTTCTTAAATGGCATTGCCCTTGATGGTGCTGCAGATGCTGATGCACTGGTTACTGCAGTATTAGCCGAGTCTGCCGAAGCCGGCTTTGATGGTGGCGCTGTTTATTCTAATGCGGCTGATTTCTTCTTCCAGGTAGTGTTTGTTGCCACTGCTATGTCGATAGTGTCAGGTGCTGTTGCGGAGCGCATGAAACTGTGGGCATTTCTTGCTTTTACTGTGGTATTAACAGGCTTTATTTATCCTATGCAAGGTAGCTGGACTTGGAACGGTGAAGCCGTCTTTGGTATATATACTTTAGCTGACTTAGGCTTTTCAGATTTTGCCGGCTCAGGCATTGTCCATATGGCGGGTGCTTCTGCCGCCTTAGCAGGTGTTATATTATTAGGTGCTCGTAAAGGAAAATACGGTAAAGACGGTAAAGTGAATGCCATTCCGGGTGCTAACTTGCCGATGGCAACCTTAGGTACGTTCATTTTATGGATGGGTTGGTTTGGTTTTAATGGTGGTTCAGTATTAAAACTAGCCGATATTAATAGTGCTAACTCTGTGGCTATGGTGTTTTTAAATACCAATGCCGCAGCCGCAGCTGGCGCAATTTCAGCCTTAGTTTTTGCTAAAATATTGTTCAAAAAAGCCGATTTAACCATGACATTAAACGGCGCTTTAGCAGGACTTGTTGCCATTACGGCAGAACCCTCTACACCATCACCATTACAAGCAACGCTATTTGGCGCTATTGCTGGCGTGATTGTGGTGTTATCAATTCTTGCTTTGGACAAAATTAAGATTGATGATCCCGTCGGTGCTATTTCAGTACACGGCGTGGTTGGTTTCTTTGGTTTGTTGATTGTACCTATTACCAACTCATCAGCTAGCTTTAGTGGGCAATTGATTGGTGCTGCTACTATCTTTGTCTGGGTATTTGGTACTAGCTTTGTTGTTTGGTTTGCTCTGAAGAAAATCATGGGTATTCGTGTCAGCGCTGAAGAAGAGTATGAAGGTGTTGATATCTCTGATTGTGGTATGGAAGCTTATCCAGAGTTTACTCGAGGTTAGAGTACAAGAGGTTAATAGTCACGAGGTTGAAACACCGGAGACTAATAACGCTCTAAACTAAACAAAAAAGCAGCGATGTCGAGTACGATACGCTGCTTTTTTATTGGGTTTTTCACTAGCTGCTAGGCATTAGGCTTAATGCCTTAATCGATTGCGCGAATAAATTCACGCCTACAAAAAAATGACCACTCAAGGCGTAATACAGTGCACTTTCTTAACTGACTGACATTAGCCGTTAAGTCTTTATTAACGAATAAAACGTTTTTTTGTTGTTAGCAAGGCAAGCATGGCAAGAGCAAACCAAGTGATTGAACCGCCGCTTTCTTCTTTAACATCCGGTAAATATTTATCAGGGTCACTTGGGAAAGCATCATCGATATCTTTTACGCCATCACCATCACTATCAGGGTACTTTGTTAACAAAGGGTTTAAGTTACTGTCAGTGACTTCTGAGCTATCAATGATAATTACTTGTTCAATAACCACAAAGTTTTCCATACCTGGCACGGTTAAATCTGCACATTTTAGGCCGTCATCTAACACCATAGGAATACCACCTGTATCGGTAGTATTACATAGTTGCAGTTGAGCTATTTTATTAACGATTGTCATGCCATCACCAATGACTTGGCCAAAAACAGTAAAACCACCATTGCTACGATCTAAATGGTCACTATTATCTTTTAAATTGAAAAACCATTGGTCTGTGGCGCTATTAATACTACCGGGTAATTTTGCCATGGCAATTGTGCCATTGATGTTAGAATAAATAGCTTCATTAATTACCGGATCATTTGCCTCACGGCGTGTTAATGGCATGGTACCGCTAAATTCAAAGCCGCCACCTTGTACAACAAAATCAGGGACAACTCTGTGTATTACTGAATTACTGTAGTGTAGTGAATCGACGTAATTAAGGAAATTCTTCACCGTTGCTGGGGTCGTTGTATCAAACAAGTTAACTTGGAAAGTACCTTGTGAGGTTTGAAATTCAACAATGGTAGCATTAGCCGTATTGGCAAAGCCTAAACTTGCCGTGGCTATGCTGAGAAGGGCGAGTACTTTACGGGTGTTTCTTGTTATTGTTTTTTTAGTTATTGGTGTAAACATGGACAGCCTAATAGTGCGGTAAGTGGTTATAAATCGTATCTCATAGTAAATGCTGTGACCGATGTTAACAAGTAGCTGTTACACTTTAGTTAAGTCACGGTAACACTTTAGTAATGAATACAATTTCACTAAGTTATGGTCCACTTGTGCTGGTTAAAATGCCGAAAAGTACGTTGCTGTTAAGCCCAATAGCCTGCTATTGGTCAATCGAGTACCTTGTCCTGAAATGTTTTTCCTAAGCACAACAAGATCACAAACTTAATGAAAGTGGTATAATATGACGGTATAACTGAAAAGTGCTCGGCTTTTTCTTGTTATACACTAAAGGATGATTACAATAGCCGCTACTTTAATGACAACTTCTTCTAGAATTACGGAATCCCTATGAAAAAAATATTTTTAATAAGCCTTTTTCTGCTTTCATTATTACTGTCTAGCCTTGCTCAGGCCAGTGTTAAGTTGGGCGTGGCGGTAGATATGGACTTAAGTATTGTTGCACAAATTGATCGCTATAATATCATCTTAGGTGATAGTGGCTTTGCCGTTGATTATTTAGTTAAAACCGGTAATTTTGATAATAAAACGCCATTATCTTGGTATTTTGCGGGTGGTGGTTGGGCTGGTTGGACTCATGGTTATGGTGTACGTGCTCCGGTAGGCATTGCTTGGTACTTTGCTAAAGGATGGGATTTATATGGGCAAGTACAACCGGTAGCAAACTTTGATAGTGATTTTAAATTCAGTGTTGATGGCGCCGTAGGTGTGCGCTTTTCCTTTTAATAAACTAAAAAATGAGTTTGATGAATATAGAGAAAGGGCCTTTATGGCTCTTTTTTATGTCAAATCAATAATCATGACCTAGATGAAAATACACTAATGCTTATCAAATAGAACTGAGTACTTAGCTATGAGTTGGCGTTATTTATCTGCATCAAGATAAAGCTCCCTTAGTTAAGACTCCGCCAATAGAGCTGGCGCAAAGGTATAATACCAATCTCACTAAGTTATTGCCCACTTATGCTGGTTAAAATATCCCAAGACTACGTTGCTCTCAATCCCAATAGCCAGCTATTGGTCAATCGAACGCCTTGTCCTGAAATATTTTTCCTGAGCACAACAAGATCACAAACTTAATGAAAATGGTATAAACCTGAAAATAAGCAGTAAGTGTGCTTGCATAATCTGTTTAAACTACATCGTAAAATGCAGGCGGTTGATTTTTATGCGAAAAATTAAGATGCTGAACATTTACAGAAATGGACTGGGCAACTTAATGGTCAAACACTTTCTTTGCTGAGTGAGCTTTAGCTAGGAATATTGCTGAACTAAGTTTCGTTGGCAATAACAGTTCGGTTTCTGCCTTGATCTTTAGCTTGAAATAAAGCCATATCGGCATTATTAAATAGTTGATTAAAGCTATCTTGTTTGTCAGTTAACTGTGAAATGCCAAAGCTTGCGGTAATTTGTAGCGGCTTACTATTGATTATTATTACTTTATGCTCGATAGCATGCCTTATACGTTCAGCTATTTCATATGCTTGAGCAGAAGAAGCTTCGGGTAAAATAAGTAAAAACTCCTCTCCACCTATACGGCCTAAAATATCATGTGCTCTAACATATTCATTGGCTGTTGATGAAATTTCCTTTAAAGCGATATCACCACCGGCATGACCAAAGCTGTCATTGACCTGTTTGAAATGATCTACGTCGAATATGATCATAGCAAATTGTTGCTTGGCATTTATCGCTTGCAGTAACATTTTCTGAGCATAAATAAAGGTATATCGACGGCTTGCTAGTTCAGTTAAGGTGTCAGTGTTAGCTATTTTATGAAGAGCTTTACTATTAAGTATTTGTCGATAAATAAAATAAAACAGTACTAGCACAAATAATAAAATAATTATGATGATCATATTTTGTAATTGCTGTTGTTGTGCTGCATTATCTAGAGCCGCTTTATTTAATGCCTTATCTTGCTCTAATAATTTGTTGGTCAAAATAGCTTGGTCAGTATCAAACATGACTTTATATTTTGAACGTATTGTTTCACGTTCAGCGTTGTAATAATCTTTTAGTAGTGCCCGTGCTTCCTTTTGCTTGAAATATGCAGTTTGAAAGTCTTTTTTGAGCACAGCAACTTCTGCCTGTAAATCAAATAGCTGAACATACCAACTAAGAGCATTCTGCTTATCTAAAGGCTTAAGAGTTGCTTCAACTCTAGCTAAAGTATCAATTGCGGCTGTTATGTTGTGATCACTCAGTGCCAGTTTAGCTTCTAATATAATGGCACCAATTTTTGCTGACGGATTTTCATAGTGAGGTTGTTGCTCTTGATATTTATGCCAAAAAATACGGGCTTTATCGTGTTGTTGAGAATGATGGTAAGTATTAGCTAAACCTAAATAAGCTAAGTAAATGTACTCTTTTTTATTGGTTTTCTTGATTATTTCGATAACTCTAAGGTAGGTCACTTCTGCTTTTTGGTAATCTTTTTTTCGTAGGTAAATTTTGGCTAATAAATTTTGTACAAATAACTCATCAAAATAATATTGATGTTTGCTAAAGTAGTCACTTGCTTCTTTTGCTAGCTTAATTGCATTGATGTCGTCAAAGGTCAGTGAATAGGCGTTAGCCATTTCAGCTTTCAAATAAGCTAAGTCTAACTCATCACCTATTTGTTCAAGTTGCAAGTAAGCTTGATGATAATACTTTAGGGCTTGAGTATCTTTATGATTAATTGAATATGAGTAAGCCATGTAAGAATAACTATCTGCGAGCATTTTTGAATTTTCATTTGCTTTGGCATATTTCGCTGCGAGTGAGTACTTCACCATTGCTTGCTCGGAATTACCCAGTTCATCCATGATGCCGCCCTGAGTTAATAACAAAGAAATACCAACATCAGTGGTTAAGTCTACTTTCAATGCATAAGCTTGGTCTAGGAGCCCCTGGCTTACATTATAGTGCCCTAATATATAGTTATGTTGAGCCATCTTGCTCAATATAGAGGCTTTATCAAAATCAGTCATCTTTTGTTGATGTCTATCAAAGAGTTTTTTAGAGAAAGCTAGTGCTAATGCTGGATCTTTCTTATTCAACTCATCAATCTTATTAAGGGGGACTTGCATCCAAGTCGAGGGAGAATCAAGAGTGTAGCTATGGCTATTTAAACTAAAGCACATAAAAAAAACACTTGCGAAAATAGTAAAAAGTAGTGTAGTTTTGCCCGTTTCCTTGCTAGTTCTAACGTGTTTTTTCATATAGCTAGCTCTCGGAGTGGTTTATTTGTTAATCATCATATTACTAGAAGTTATTACATATAAGAAGCGAATCTGTACTAATTATCGTCATTTTAGCAGTGAATTGTTTTTAGTTGGAATTAAGGTGTTTATCTAACTTTGGAGATAAGCTATCAATGGCGAAAACCATTAATAGCATCGCTATATACTCAATAGGCAATGACTACGATTCGACAACATTAACTGGCCCTTAGACTAACCTCAGTGGTTACGCACTATCGTCAATGGCTTTGTCTTTTGATGATGTCCTCTCACAGTACACCACACAAACTTTAGAGGTACTTGCACAGGCGCAAGTACCGGCAATTGTTTTTTGCAATGAAAAACTTAGCGAACTATTAGGCGGTTGTTGAACCTAGCATAGCGGCAGGTCACACAGTTGCTAATCATAGCTGGAATCATGCCAAGAGGTATGAGTTTTAGCGGTACTGAGTTATGGCTACAACAAGTAATAAAAACCAATGATGGGTTTCAACCATTATTTAGCATTAATCCGCGCTTTTATCGACCTCCTTATGGCAAAATAGCTGATCAACAAATTGAATTCTTAGCCAGTAAAGGCTAAATAATGGTTAAAATGGTAATTCCAGTTAGATGGTTCATACTTATTGAGCTAATAGAACTACTTTATTAAGTCTGAATTTCTCTCGATTGGAGACCTTGTTATGATGATTGCAAGATGGTGTATTGATGCAAAATTTGGCCACAAGCCCGAAGTGGTTGAAGCGCTCACTCAATGGTTTGATGAAGTGGGCTCTCAAATAGGCTGGACTAAAGAGAACTCTCGAATTTTAGTGGGTTCAGTTGGGGCATTAGAGTCGAGTATTATTTCAGAAGTGACCATTGAAAACTTAACTCAGCTCAATGATGCTTGGCAAAAGTTGGCTGAGATTGATGCCCATAAAGAGTGGAGTAAAACCTTAGAACCCCATGTAGTTTCAGGTACAGCTAAATGGGAGATTTATCGCATTATTGAGTGAATTATTGAATAAATTGCCGAGTAAAAGTAAGCTGCTATTGATAAACCTATCGTTATTAATAGCCGCTTAACAGCATATTAAGACTGACTACTGTGCAGGGGCATATTCACGGAACAACTATTCTCTGCCTACAAGGCGACCCTATTTTTAGCTCAATTCTGCCTGTTGAGCTAATACGGGTATCAATAATGAAAAGCTACTGCCATTGCCAAGCTCACTTTTAACTATTAGTTCAGAATTAAGTACTTGCGATAGCTTTTGACAAATAGCTAGCCCCAAGCCAGTATGTTGGATATTATCTTCAACGGCATTACTCGCCCTATATCTGGCATCAAATATGTAGGCGATATCTTCTTTACTTATACCGCTACCATTATCAGTAATACTTACTTTAACTTGTGTACTGAGCTGCGTAACTGTCATCACTATTTCACCGCCAAGGTCAGTATGTCTGATGGCATTTTCTAATAAATTGGTCATGATTCGCTCTAATTTAGCTATATCAGAGTAAACAATATATTGGCAAGGCTGGGGTGTTAACGTTAACGAGATCTGTTTATCGGCAGCTTTTAAGGTGAATTTAGCCAGTATGTCATGTAAAAGTTCGCCAATGACAAAGGTTTCTAAATTAACGGTCACTTGACCATTTTCCAAATGAGCCAATTCAAAAATTTGATCGATAAGGCGCTTTAACTGCTCGACGTTACGCTGCACTGTCGCTAAATAATCTTGTTGCTCGGCGCGGGATAAGTCATCGCCCTTAATCGCCAACGTCTCAATATAGCCTTGCATAGTCGCTAACGGTGTCCGTAGATCATGAGACAAGTGTGCTAATAATTCTCGGCGTATTCTGTCATTTTCAGTCAATAATGAAAACTGCTGGTTAATTTGTCTAACCATATCGTTAAAAGTAGCGCCGAGAAAGTGCACTTCATTATGGTTAATACCATGGCTGGCCGCTGAACCCCATTGCTTGAGCTTAACTTTAGTTTGATCAAATTGCACCGCTTTAAGCGCTTGCATTTGTTTTGCCAGCTCTTTTACCGGTTGAGTAAAATAGTGGAATACCGCTAGTAAAACCAGCAGCAGTAATAATAAGCTGGCGAGTACAAAGGCGCCGTATTTTTGTATGTCTTTATCGGCTTGTACTTGGCTAAAAATTGAATCATAAATTTCTCCACCAATAATAATATATAAATAACCCTGTAGGCGTTCACCTTGATAAATAGGGGAGATAGAAAATATTTTTTTATTGTTGATATCTCTAGGATCATCACCAAAAATCGGGATTTTTTTCGGGTTAGCAATGAGTTGTTTTAACGGTGTTAGCGATACCGACTGGCGTTTTATTTTAGTGGCCTCGGCGGAATAAGTTAAAATCTTACCTTGGGCATCGAGAAAGTAAAATTCAAAGGCTGGACCTAATAACATTAAGGTATGAAAAAGGTTTGCTAACGCTGCTTTATCATAAACGCCGTCTTGCAATAGGGGATTATCATGGGCTAAATGTTCGGCTAAGTGTAAGTGCAACTTTTGCTCAGCTTGGTACTTAGACTGCTGTACTAGGGAATTACTCCAATAAACCAGTAATGATGCCATCATCATGAAAGCAGCACAGAGTATTAATGCTAAGCGTTGATAAAGTGATATTTTCATCTAAAGAAAGTCCTTATTATTCTACTCGCTAAGAAGCCGCCGGTGGCATTACCCCGGCTGAATTAAGTTTATAACCAACACCCCAAACGGTTTGGATTATTTTTGGCTCAGTACTATTTTCCTCAAGTTTATTTCTCAGACGATTAATATGAGAATTCACTGTGTGTTCATAGCCATTGTGGTGGTAACCCCAAACACCATCAAGTAATTGCGCGCGTGAAAACACCTGATCAGGGTGTTGGCAGAAAAAATCTATTAACTCAAATTCTGTCGCGGTTAAGTTGATGGTTTTATTTTTATAGGTTACCTGGTGATACCTATGGTCAATATGAAGTTGTCCGATAGTTACTCCATTTTTCTCTAGTTCAGTGGATCCTAGTGGTGTTGCTGTTACCTGATCTGGCTGATTAGGTTTGTCAGCATTTTTTGCCTTAATGGCATGCACCCGACGTAACTGACTTCTAACACGAGCCTGTAATTCTCGAATGCTAAAAGGCTTAGTCATATAATCATCTGCGCCCAGCTCAAGCCCCAATACCCTATCTATTTCAGATGTTTTAGATGTCAGCATAATAATGGATTGCAATGGTTTTTCTTGCCTAACTTGCCGGCAAATATCTAGCCCGCTAATACCTGGCAGCATCACATCAAGTAAAATAAGCTGATAGTCTTGTGTTAATGCTTGTTGTAGTGCTTGCTCACCTTGGGTACAAATATCACAGTGTAGGTCTAACTCGGATAAATGCACTTTAATAAGCTTGGCAATATCAATCTCGTCTTCAATAATTAAAATTTTATCTTTCATAGGGTGGCCAATAAGTGGGCAAAGCCACCTATAACCAAGCGAACTAATTAAGTCTGCAATTAATTAATCCGCTTGCTATATTGACCTAGCGCACTACTTCGTTCGAGTAATGGTTAATTTAACAGCAGGGTTATCAAAACGATGCGCCTGAGTTAATACTGAGCTAGATAAACCATCATCTTTGCTAACGACACCAGAATGATAGCCGACTAAGTCGATATCATTGCGATCGGCATCAAAACCTACTCCGCCGTCTGCTGGGCCCGGAATGGTACCGACCGCTTCATTATTTTGCTCGGTACCTGAATCATAGACATTTAATCGCCATGATTTTTCCTGATTAAGCACTAATGTTGATATATCTACTCCAGTAAGACCCGAGAAAGCATCATTTGTATTCACCAACATAGTAACAACCGTTAAATAATTTGCCATCGGCTCAGTGGTGCTGATGTTTAAAGTGACGCTAGCCCCTGGTGGCACTGGGCCGGCACTGCTTGTTGTTGCCAGATTACTCTCTAGGGCTAGGAAGTCACTATTATCACCACCTTCGGCGAGTTTTTCTAAGGCAACAGAGGCACTTTGGCCCACTTGCCACATTTTACTATCACCGTGCAGTATCACTGCTATAGGTGATAAAGGTTGGCCATAGGTTAAATTAGTGAGGGTTATTGAATAACTATATTCCATCGGCGGTTGCACCAGCGGAGTATAATTATCATCACTGTATTTGTAGCTATCACCACAGGCGGCTAAACCGAGGGTAAGTAAGCTGACAATAACTATTTGATAAAGTGAGTTTTTAGCAGTTTTTCTGCTAATATTTTTTTGAGCGTTAAAGGTTAACATGATGTACCCCTATAGCACGGTAATGGTGAGTTTAGCGACAGGATTTAACCAACGTTGTACACTATTGTTAATATCACTTTTGCCAGCAGACATATCATCATCACCTAAGCTACCGCGGTGAATATGAACTTTGTCATTAGACTCCATATCGGTAACGCCAGTGCCATTCATGCCTATACTGGCATCAAGTGGTGGTGGTACTGGCATGCCAGCCTCTCCTGGAACGCCACTGCCACGGATTTCATCGTTCGCTTCTGTGCCAGCATCATAGGCATTTAAAAATACCGTATAAGTGCCCGCTTCTTCAGGTATTTCCCAGCTATCTAAGCCAACAAAACCGTCGTTAGAAGGTAATATCATCGCGGCAAGTGACAGATGGGTATTGGCGCTATCATTGGTTAAGGTAAAGCTTGCTGACATCGATGGAGCTAATAACCCACCCGCTGGGTTTTCATTTATATTGGCGTCAGCATTACTTAATAGGCTGACTAAGCCAGATATATCACCGCCTTCGGCCATTGCTTGTAGCTCAGTACTGGCCATATCACTCAGCATAAATAGTCGACTTTCATTGCTGTGGGCGGCAGTAACAACTGGGGTGAAATGCAACCCTTGAGTTAAATTAGTGACAGTAATGGATAATTCTTGTGCCATCGTTGTGGTACTGGCTAGCGCGAGTGCTAGCAGAGTTAATGTGGCTTTCATTGGCGATTGCTTGATTACTTTCATGATACTTTCCTTGGTAGTTAGACTTATGTTGTTTGCATTTTTCTTGTCAGAGTAAGGCAAGTATGTCGGGGAATTATCGCTAGTAGATCACGCTTTTATCACTTATTAATGAAGAATTAATCACAGAAGTATCACAGCCGTGCATGTTTAAGGGTTTAACGCCACGGCCAGCGCATTATAACGCCAAGGTATATAGGGTTTGCGGTATTTCATAATTTCTAGGTAGGGTAGCTCTACGACCCCCCGCTGTAGTTCAGCATTACTGAAAAAACAAACGAGACGCATACCGACTGTAAATACAGTGCTTGTTCGAGTTTGATGGATTTCTATTGCGGTAATGCTAGAAATTCACGGCATTTCAATTTCCGCAATATCTTCAACCTCTTCACCAATCAGCTTCATTTGATTTAAAGCATAGAGGCCAATGATTAATATTAAGCCAATGTTAATAAAGGCATTCACAATGAGTTTTTTCTTTATGGTGAATTGAAAAGCATATTTTTGCTTAGAATTATTAGGCATAACTGTTGTTAGTCTTTGCTGATTTAATCGCTATCTACAAAGTATAATAAAAAGCCTGATTTTTATGGGTTTTTGTCGTGATTTTACCTAAAACCGCTGTTTATTTCGGAAAGTTTAAGGTAAAGCAGGCACCGGATAGTCGTTGGCTATTGCTGGCGTTAATGCTGCCTTGATGCCAGTCCATGACTTTACTGCAAATAGCTAAGCCTAAGCCAAAATGACCTTGCTCTCTTGACCTATCGGCATCGAGTTTGACAAAGGGGGTGAAGATAATGGCGAGTTTATCATTTGCGATGCCTTTGCCATCATCTTCAACGGTAATGGTCAGTTGTTGATTGCTATTGGTTATGGTGAGTAATACTTGGCTGTTGGCGTAGCCAATGGCATTGCTAATAAGATTGACTAGGGCGCGATAGCTCCAGTGGTAATCTAATGGATAAACTATGCTGTTATCGCCCGTTAACTGTACGACAATATTTTTTTGTTCTGCCAGTACTTGGCAATCATTGATAGCCGAGGTGATTAGGGCACAAATATTGGTTGGCTGCTTTTTTAAATTTAGCCCTTGGCGCTCCATCGAGGCATAATCAAGAAAAGCACTGGTCATTTCCTCCATGCGTGTTAATTCATTGTCCATGCGCGATAAATAATTATTTTTCTTTTCAACGGAGTTACTGTCTAAGGCGGCTTCTATACCAAAACGTAAACAAGCCATTGGTGTACGAATATCATGGGATAAGCTGCGGGCGAGGATTTTATTATCGGCGACGAGTTTTTCTAGTTTACTGGCCATGGTATTAAAGCTTTGCTCTAACACTTTTATGTAAGATAAGCGGCTACTGGCGATACGCACATCAAGCTGTCCTGAGCCTATTTTAGCGGCGGCATTGTTGAGTAGGTATAAACGTCTAGTTAAGGGTATTAACCATAAAATAAATATGAAACATATGCTTAGGTAGAGTGTTAACGTTAAGATGAAATTAATATTGTCGTCATCTGCTGTTTCAGTGGGTAGTTCAAGACGCAAAAGAAACTCAGGGTGGTTGGCTATGCTTTTTAATAAATATTGATTTTCACTTGAGGCTAGCAGTAAGCCTCCTGGCAGGGTTAATTGCGCAATGAGTGAGCTAGGTAGGGCGATTTTTTTACTTGAGGCTAAGCTAGTATCCATTTGGTAATGTTGTTGAAATTGCTTAACTCTTTCGTTTAACTCTAGGCTGTTGAGCGAGCTCAGTTCGCTAGTAAGCCCATTGAGTAGCTGTCGGTAGACCGTGGTCGTTTTCGTTTCAGTTATGGTATCTTCCGTGGCATATGCCACTAGTTCATCGAGCCCCCAGCCAATAAAAAAAAGCGAGCCTAACACGGTAAAAATGATACTGATATAGAGGCCACGCATGGTTATTCGTCAATAACAAAGTTTGATTTTTCTTGCCAAGCATCACTAACAAATAAATAGCCTTTACCCCAAATAGTTTTAAATTTTTTCGGTTTTTGTGGGTCATCATTAAATAATTTACGTAAGGTTGATAACATCACGTCAAAACGTCTATCTTGGCCATCATATTCGCGTTTTTTCAGCGCTTTAAAAACAGAGTCTCTGTCAACTACACTGCCAGCATGTTGGGCTAAATAGGTGAGAAAGGCAAAGAGGCTGGTTGATAAGTCTACTTCTTTACCTTGATAAACGACACGTTTTGCTGCTTGGTTTATGGTCAGTTCACCAAAAATCAGTTCGCTATTGGGGTTGATTTCTGCTTTGTTTCTATGGCTGAGTTGACGGTTAATGCGCGCTAATAAAGCCCGTGGTCGAACGGGTTTTATCACATAGTCATCCGCGCCAGCTTCTAAGCCAATCACTTCATCAAATTCATCGGCGCGGGCGGTTAACATAATAATTGGCACTTGTTGGCTCGGCTTATGTTGACGAATAAGCCGGCAAACCTCTATGCCATTTAAACCAGGTAACATAACGTCGAGTAAAACGATATCAGTGCTATTTTTCTTAATAACATCTAAGACTAAGTCACCACGGGCGACATGGGTGACATTAAAGCCCTGTTCGGTTAAATATTCACAGACCCAATTAGCAAGGCTAATATCATCTTCCACCAATAAAACATTGTGCATTTTATCTATACCTACCCTTTTATTTAGTTACCGCTTTAGTGTTTATTAAATGCTCTGTTCCATAATACTATTGTCTACATTGTAACTATAAGATTTGAGCATTGCAGAAGTGATAAAAGCGAGCTTCACCAGCATGACGGTATATGGATATACACTGGACAGTACAGGAGCATACTGTCCTGATGCTTGTGTAGAACCCCATGGACGGGTTTACGCGTATCGCTGGTTTACTCAGCAATACTAAACTACCACAGAGCCTTTTTAAAACAGTCGCCAACGACGTTTACGCGCGATATTTTTATGTTGCCAGCTTACCTCAACTTGAGTCTCGGCTATGACTTTATCATCACTGACTGTGCGCAGTTGATACTTAATAGTTTTGTTGGATTCAAACTCAACATTTATTAGCACCTGGTTATTGTTTTGCCAACAACCTAACTGCTTATTTTTACCTAGTTGATATAAGCAAAAACTTTGCTTGGTCGATGATTGCCATTGCAATTCTACCGTGGCAAAACAAGCGCGTCCTTGTCGTAAGGTGACACACTGCTCGGGCAGGGCGGTAAAAGTTACTTCTGCATGGTTAGTCGTTTTGACCTCATTAGCGTTAACTTGCCCAGCCAATAATAAGCTATAGAGCAAGACTAGCGGTACTTTTACATGAGCTATGGCCATTCCTTTGCCAACATTAAAATACATAAAGTACCCCAAGCATTACTTGGCTCAGTTTGTTTTTATCAATTAAAGGGCTGCGCTTTATTTTATTCGCGTAAAAACTTTGCGTAATACCCGCATTAAACGACCAACTTGCTGATAAAGGGTATTGTGCATAGACTTCTAATTGCGCACGAAAACCACCATCGGAGTGATATAAGGGTCGGTTTGGCGCTACTTCATCGGCGTTGATACCAATATAATAGTCCATCAAGGCTTCATCGTAATAAGTCAGCCCCGCACCTAAATAAATATCCCAATTGCGATAAGGCCATAAATAACTATAAAAACTATCGACAATAATGCCAGTAACCTTACCTTCCGCCTGACCTCTAGCAAAGTCTATGGTAAACAGTGCATTGTCAAAATAATGAGAGTATCTCAGGGCAATGCCTCTGGTATAATCTCGCTCAGCTAAATCTGAAAATAGCGATTCATCGGCATCTTGATACAGAACTAAGTCAGTTGGAACGTAACCACTCATGTAAGCTTTGGCAATAATATCAACTTGCCAATGTTCTTTTATTAGCAGTTGATAGCCAAATTCTAAACCTAATAATATAGCGGCAGAGCGACGTTGGTTGGTCTGTATAAAGAAACCTTTGTAAGAAAGATCAATTAACAAACCCAGTTGAAAATATTGCCAGGCATCGGTTTGTTCTACGCCGGTAAGTACCACAGGATCATGTGCCATTGATAAATCCAACATGATATGCCAGTCAAAGTCATCTTTTACTATTGGGCTATTTGGATCGCTAGAGTAACTTGTCTCACTGATATAGTCTGTATTGCTTGCATAGGTTTTATCACTTTGATAACTTTCTTGCTCAGATGCCTGACTTGGTAGGGTAAACAAAGATAATAAAATACAGCTAACGATAAGCCATCTCTGCCAATAAGTACGGGAGTCGTGTAATGCTAATTTTGAAGCGCTAGGCATAAGCTGTTATAAGCCGACATAAGTAAAGGTAACACAATGTTACCATGTTGTTACCTTTTGATACTTGTCATCGGCTTGGTTAATTGTTTAAAAAATGTAAGTAAAGCTATCCTCAACGTTATTTCAAGCTAAAGCTAATGCAGAACTTGCTGTTAAAAGCTCATTTTTAAACCGATATAAGGGAACATGCCAACATCTTCCTCACCGCTAATATTAAACTCGGTTAAGGTGTCGCCGTCTTCGGGCTCATAGTAATAACCGGAAACATTCTTTTGTGCCATGGCATTAATTACCGCGAAAGTCCACTGTGCGTCATTACCCCAATACTGCGTTTTGTAATTCGCTTCTAAATCTAAGCGGTGATAAACGGGTAAGTTTTTAGCATTAACCTCACCATACTCAGGCAAGAAATGATCCTCATAATCTGGATTTTCACGTAAACCAGTAATCGGGGTATATTTAGCACCACTACGTAAGGTAAAGCGTAAGCCAAAATCCCAATGTTCATTTAATTCATAGTTGACAACAAGGTTAGCCACCAGGGGAGTATCAAGGTAATAATCACTGGTGATATCGGTTAAATCATCAGTGCGCTGACTTTGTGACCAACTTAATGATGCCCAGCCAAACCAGCCGCTTTCACGCTCGCGCCTGACTAACCATTCTACCCCTTGTGCATCACCTGAGGTATCGGCGGTGTAGTGTAAATCTTCCTCTGTTTCATTGGTAAAAGAAAACTCATCGGTTGATCGCGGTAAATTAGTTAGCTCTTTATGATAAATATCAATGGAAGTAAACCATAAACCGTTTAAGTCATAATCAAAACCGAGTGAATAATGTGTGGCTTTGGGTGACTTTATGTTTGGGTTGCCGAGTTTCTTAAGGGCGGTACCAACATCAGGAAAACGACTATAAGTACCCGCTTTAGCTTTAATGGTTAAACTCTCATTAGCATGCCAGTTCAGGGCGAAGCGAGGATGGAAAAAACTTTGCTTGGTATAATCATTGCGTTCAGCACGCACGCCCAGAACTAACTGCCAGTCATTATTTATATCCCAAATTTCATCAAGGTAAACGGCAATGTTTTGATCCTTAAGTGTCGCCGTATCTTGTATACGCTCGCCTTTGTATTGGCGACAGTCACTATCAAACTCGGTGCAATAATAAGGAATAATATCGAAGCTGTAATTAACCTCGGTTTTGCTGTAATCAATGCCAAAACCTAATTTGTGATCAGTAAACCATGCCATTTGGTAAAAAAAGCGCACATTGTAACTTTCCTCATTTATATTAATAAACTGTCCCTGACCAAAACTTTCCTCGGTGGTATCAACATTTCGGCCAGCAATGAGGTGCATCATTTTGTGGTCGTCACCATAAAATTGCCACGAAATACTTTGGCTATCAAAAGCGGTAGTCACTTTAAAGTCACCAATGCTATCAGGGTCAATTCGACCTTCTTCTGAGTTTTCAGAAATATTCACGCCACCAGTATCACTTGCGCCAGCAGCGCTAAAGGTTAATTTGTGAGCATCACCAAGTAGAAATTGATATTTTGCTTGATAGTCATCACTGACAGGCGCTTTAAAAATGGTGTAACCGTCGTCGTCTTCTTCATCATCTTCGGGTAAAAATAAGTGTATTTGGCTGCGGCGATAAGACAAATAAAATGCTTGATCGTCAAAGGTTTCGCCTTCAACCATAAAACCACTTTTTAACATACCTAAATCTATAGTTACTTCAATATCTTGCTGGCGCGGGTCGCGTAATTTTACATCAAATATACCGCCCGTAGCATTGCCGTATTCACTACCAAAAGCAGCGGCATGCAAACTGAAATCTTGAATTAAATTTTCATTAAAAATGCTGTCGCCAAATAAATGAAATATATAACCCGCGGGCAAGTCATCGATATAAAAAGCATTGTCATCAGGAGACGAGCCGCGCACTGCCGGTGAGCCACCATCGCCACCCGCATACACAATGCCGGGTAAACTATAAACGGCGCTTAAGGGATCGTTACCAATACCAGCCACTGCCATTAAATGCTCTGTTTGTTCGGTCATTTCACTATTGGCTTGATTACGACGACCATTGACTTGGATCACTTCGATATTTTTTTCTGTTGTTTTCTGCTCTTTTTCTTTAGTTTCGTTATTTTCTGCGGCGACTACCATTGGCAGTACAAAAGAAAGTAAAAGCAGTGAATTTGCTATACCAGTGGCGGGTGTTATTTTCATTAGCGGGAAATCCCTGTCAGTTTTTACTGTGGTTACTTAGTTTTAATATGGAATGATTTTGCCTAGTCCAGTTGTATAAATCAGTAACCCAAGTGTCGAAAAACTGTCAGTTAATTGTCAGAAAGTGTAAATTGTGGGGATAAGTTGATCTAGCTCATAATGCTGCTGGCATTGGATTGACTTGTGCAAGCTTTCTATTATTATCGGCTTATATACGCGTGCAATAGTCATTTAGGTAACTTTTATGTCAAATAGTAAGGTAAAAAAAGTAAGTAAAAACAGCCAATCAGATAAGGTGAAAAAAGTACACTTTAACTGGCAAGACCCATTATTACTTGACTCTCTACTAACAGAAGAAGAGCGTTTAGTGCGTGATAGTGCTCATCAGTATTGCCAAGAAAAGCTTATGCCACGTATTTTATTAGCGAATCGCCATGAAGTTTTTGACCTTGAAATTATGAAGGAGTTTGGCGCACTTGGTTTACTGGGCGCCACCATTGAAGAAAAATACGGCTGTGCGGGTATTAACTATGTTAGTTATGGTTTGATTGCGCGTGAAGTAGAGCGGGTGGATAGCGGTTACCGTAGTGCTATGAGTGTGCAATCATCACTGGTTATGCATCCCATTCATGCTTATGGCAGCGAAATACAAAAAATGAAATATTTACCTAAATTGGCAACAGGTGAATATATAGGTTGTTTTGGCTTAACTGAACCCAATTCAGGCTCTGATCCCGCCAGTATGGCCAGTAAAGCAGTCGCTGTTGACGGTGGTTATCAACTAAATGGCAGTAAAATGTGGATCACTAACTCACCTATTGCCGATGTATTTATTGTTTGGGCCAAACTTGATGGCATTATTAAGGGCTTTATTCTTGAAAAAGGCATGCCCGGCTTATCAGCACCAAAAATTGAAGGTAAGTTCTCGCTGCGTGCGTCTATTACCGGTGAAATTGTTATGGAAAATGTCTTTGTGCCGGCTGAAAATATGTTGCCAAAGGCCAGTGGTTTGTCTGGTCCTTTTGGTTGTTTGAATAAAGCACGTTACGGCATTGCTTGGGGCGCACTAGGCGCCGCGGAGTTTTGTTGGCATGGTGCGCGTCAGTATACTTTAGATAGAGAGCAATTTGGTAAGCCCTTGGCGGCAACACAATTGATTCAAAAGAAGCTCGCTGATATGCAAACCGAAATTAGTATTGGCTTGTTGGCTTGCTTGCAAGCAGGACGCCTGATGGATAGTAATAACTTAGCCCCTGAAGCTATTTCACTGATCAAGCGTAATTCTTGTGGCAAAGCACTAGATATTGCTCGGCAAGCACGAGATATGTACGGTGGCAACGGCATTAGTGATGAGTATCATATTATTCGTCATATGATGAACCTTGAAGCGGTTAATACCTATGAAGGCACCCATGATGTTCATGCCTTAATTTTAGGACGTGCACAAACGGGCATACAGGCGTTTTTTTAACACTCATTGATGTCCTTACTCCCAGCCTGTTTCATTCATGCCACAAGTACTAAAGTCTATTAAAAAGGCGGTAAATTATGAATGATAGATCATGATGCTGCGGACAACCGTGGTATTCGTGATGTTAAATCACTGCATCTAATTGATCGCGCCTTTGTTAAAGCAGATCTAGCAAAGGGCGGCTTTATCGTTGATGTTTTTATTTTATCGGCGCTTAGTTCTGAGGCTATCTTTCTATTTCTATTCGGACACTGCGCGTTATACCCTGATAAATCACCGAAACAAATGCAAAACCTACGGAATTTTTGGTACTGGTTAGCGTGTAGCTGGCTATGTCTGTACCTAAGTTGCTTAATTCAGCCTCAAGTAAATTGCTACCATTAATGCTCCATTGAGCGAATTCAGAGACATTTAAACTCGTTGGCGTACTGGTGTAGTTGGCCGTTAACGTTAGTTCTATTGACTGTAATGGTGCTATTATTAGTATATCTTCACCAGCATTTATTTGTATGCCATCAAGGGCTGCGGCACCTTTAACTTGTATGGTGGCTATGGATTTTTTACCGCCACAACTGCCAATAAGCTGAGTAACACCAGGTTTAAGCGCAAATAATGTGCCTTTGTTATCACCTGTTGCTGTGATACCTATATAGCCAGCATCTGCTTGCGACCAAGTAATGGTGCTATCGATAATAAAAGTATCCGTTGATACTGTTGCAATCAGTTTGGCTTGAGCATTTACTTGTATGCGTTCGCCAATGTTTAGGGTGATAAATGTAGTTGTTTTATCGTCCTGTAAAATATCAATAGTATCTAGGTCTTTAGCGTCAGCAGTGACAATTAATTGTGCGCTAATATTATTAACTTTTGCGGTAATGGTAATATTTTCTATGCCTGCTGCGGAAGTATATAAAGTACCTTCTTTATTAATAACTGCACTAGTAGCGCTATCAAGGCTAAAAGTCATATCCTTTACCGTATTAAGTGATATGTAACCATCTTCATAACCTACATCGCCTTTAATGCTGGCATCAAAGCAGGTATTAATATGACCACTTTCTGGTGAAGTTTGCTTTAAGCTAATGTTACTTACTGCCACGTCACTAACCGATATTTCTCCTTCACCAGTAATATCATTAATGGTGCTGCCAGTGATAATTACTGTACCTTGGTTGACCTCAGAATTTGCTACTGCAGTTACTAAACCTTTGCTATTCACTGTGGCAATAGTGGTATCACTTGAAGTCCATGTTAATTCGTTAGTTACGTCTCTTACTGCGTCTTTGCTATCAATGCCTGTCGCGCTTAGCTGATGTGTTTCACCTGCTTTTAAACGTGTTTGAGCATTTGTGATGGTAACTGACTCGATGATAGTACCTAGTGTTCGCTGTTTTTCCAGTTCAACCGCTTTAGCGAGTTCAGCCGAGTTATTGTCAGATTCACAGCCGGTTAGCAAGGTTGTTGTTATTGCTAAAGCCACTAAGGTTATTTTAGATAAATTTTTTATTAAGTTCATGAGGAATGCCAAGTAAAAGTGGTTTTTAAAAGTATTAATTAAAAGGTGTTCTTAAAAGTTACTTCTTAAAAGGTATAAGTGAAACCAAGGGAGATATTTGTTATTTCAATATCGCTATCTTTATAGAGCGATTGATAACCCAATCTGATACTCGCCTGTTCAAAATAGGGTATTTGTTGATGCATAGATATTCCCCATGAAAAGCCATTATAATGATCTTCACCGTTATAGGTTTCTTCAGGGCCTGATACTGTCATATCCGTCATGGCATAACCTACGGAAACATCCATGCCAAAACCGTCTCTAATGTCGGATTGCATAACAAAATATAGCGCAACACTTTGTTCTAAATCGAACGCCATACGATAAACATCATCGGTATTTCCTACTAAATACTGAGCTTCAAAAGCCATATTGTTATTACTAACACCTGCACGTATTGCTATAGCACTGGGTTTGGCGTTCTCACTCGCCAGTTCAATATCGGTTAACATATAATCAATACCGATATAAGTAGTGTCGGCAAATGCTTGAGTTGCTAGTGTTAACAGCGAAAGGGGCAGTATTTTACTGAATGTCTTGATGAGCTTTTGCTTAATAGCTTGCTTGCGAGTCTTGATCATAAGGGAAAACAATATCCGTATTAAGGTGAGGTGAATAAGATTGCAGTCATTATACTCAAATGAGGTGAAAAGGCTAAAATTAGAAAAAAATAGCAAAAAAAATAGCAGACACCCCTCTCAAAAAAAAAATAGCAGACACCCCTCTCAATGGAAACACAAAAAATAGCAGACACCCCTCTCAATGGAAATAAATAGCAACCTCAACTATGCTTATTAATCAGCAATAAAACCAGTTGAGGTTACTATGGCAACGGCAAGAAAACAGCAAGTCAGTTTAATTGATACGCCTTATTATCACTGTATTTCCCGTTGTGTTCGTCGTGCTTTTTTATGTGGCGAAGATAAAGTCACCGGGCAAAGCTTTGAGCATAGACGTGGTTGGGTAGAGGACAAGTTATTATCGTTAAGTCAAACCTTTGCTATTGATGTATGTGCTTATGCGGTAATGAGTAATCATACCCATATTGTGTTGTGTGTTGATGTTGAACAAGCCAAAACATGGTCAATGCATGAAGTGGTTACCCGTTGGCATCAATTATTTAAAGGTACACTCATTACCCAGCAATACCTTCGTGGTGATAAACTGATTAAACCTCTACAACAGATATTGGAAGAAACTGCACAAGTTTATCGGTCGAGATTAACAGATATTAGCTGGTTTATGCGCATTCTAAATGAAAGCATTGCTGTACAGGCGAATAAAGAAGATAAATGCACAGGTAGGTTCTGGGAAGGGCGTTTTAAATCTCAAGCCTTATTAGATGAAGCCGCCGTTATTGCCTGTATGGCATATGTTGATTTAAATCCAATAAGAGCCAAAATAGCAGAAACCCCTGAGAGCTCGAATCACACCAGTATTCAACAGCGTATAAGAGCCGCTAAAAATGAAAAACAACCCACCTTACTTTGCCCCTTTGTCGGTAACCCAAGACAAAACGCCCCTAAAGGCTTAGCTTTTGAGCTGAAAGATTATATTGAACTGGTAGACTTAACGGGTCGTTGCATTAGAGAAGATAAACGAGGTTACATTGACAATAATTTGCCCAGCATATTAACGCGATTAAACATCAGTACAGAAAACTGGTTAATATTAACGACACAATTTAGAAAAGTATTTCATGGTGCGGTAGGTAAGCCTGAAGCGTTAACCGAATTTTGTCAGCATCAACACCTTAAAAAACGCGCGGCAGTGTCTGTTTGTCAAAAGCTATTTGCTTAAGGTTACTTCATAAAAAAATCATAATAAATTAAACTACCTATTGAGTGTTAAAGCTTAAACACGCCTGAATTTTATCAACGTTCATATTTTTTTATAACTGCCCAGTTATTTATTTTAATTCACATGAAAAAGCTAAATGTCAGGTGGCTTTACTGATAAAAATTTAATGGCTTGTGATAACCTATGATTGTTATGTTGAGAGGGGTGTCTTCTGTTTTTTTACATGAAAAAGCTAAATGTCAGGTGGCTTTACTGATAAAAATTTAATGGCTTGTGATAACCTATGATTGTTATGTTGAGAGGGGTGTCTTCTATTTTTTTAGTTTTACTGATGAAAATTAAATGGCTTGTGATAACCTATGATTATTATGTTGAGAGGGGTGTCTTCTACTTTTTTGTGATAACCTATGATTATTATGTTGAGAGGGGTGTCTTCTACTTTTTCTTCTACTTTTTTCTACTTTTTTTATCTAAAAACTTAATAGAGATTGTTATTCATTTGAAAAGTTTGAGGCTATTTTGAGTGAAGTAAGTAGCATGTGTTATTGTTTTATTTTGGGTTGCTTTATAAGCGAGTATCCTAGATATTTAAATCAATTAAATTTAATGATGAGAAGAAAAATACACTTGATTCCTACCATTATTCTTTGCTTGATACATCGCCTCATCCGCATAAATCAATAATTTTTCCGCCAAGACCCCACCTTTAGAACATACCACCCCAATACTTATAGATATGCAGATATCCATTTGATCAATAATAATTGGTTTTTGCATTATATTAATTATATTATTCGCAATATTAGTTACATCATTGAAATCGCTTATATTTTCTAATAGTATGGCAAATTCGTCCCCGCCTAATCGGCATAAGGTATCTGATGTTCTCAAGCAGCTTTTAACTCGGCATGTCATTTCGATCAACAGTTGATCTCCAATATGATGGCCATAAGTATCATTGACTTTTTTAAACTTATCTAAATCCAAAAAAAACACTGCTATTCCTTTAGATGTTTTTCTATTAAGATTAGCTATAGCGTGTTCCATTCTATCTGAAAATAAGGCCCGATTTGGTAACTTTGTTAATTTATCATGCAACGCTAAAAAACTAAGCTCTGCTTTTTCCTGAATTCGTTCAATTGCATTTCGTATATGTTTAGCGGCAAACATTAAAAGTTTTTTATCTTTTTCATTAAACATATTTTCTTCATCATAACTTTGAACAACAATAATACCTTTTGAATTGCCTTTTCCAAAGGGTACCCCTAACCAAGTTTTTGGCATAGAGCCAATAAGGTGAAATTTTCCTTCCGAAATCATATTATCAATTTCAGGCTCATTCACCAATAAAGGCTTTTCAATATCCAAGACATAAAACGTAATACTTTTTTTTACTTGATTTAGAGGGATAATTAAGTCTTTAGGAATTTTATCTTTTTTGTCTGTATAATAAGGTATGCTTATAATATTCGCGTTTTTTGTAGATAAGGCTATGTAAAAATTTTCAGAAAAAACTAGCTCAGCGATACAAGTATGTAACCTTTGAAAAAATTGCTCTAAGCAAATAGTGTCAAAGGTTATCTCAGTTATATTAATCAAAGCATCTTGCATTTTTCCGCTATATTCTAATTGCTTAATGGTATTCTTTAATTGAGATAATAATTTCGTTTCATTTATTTTAGTTGCGGTAATGGAAGCAAGAGCCGTTAAGGTTCGCTGATGTTGATGTGTATAGAAGCCTAATGATTTATGCTCAGAGTCTATAATACCAATTACTTCCCCTTTTAACATCATAGGTACCGCTAGTTCTGAAAGCCTCATTTCATCATCAATGATATAACCAGGAAAATCACGAGTATCGTTTATTAACAGACTTTGTTTGCTAAGCGCAACATGACCAACAACCCCTTTACCTATGACTATTTCTATTGGTTGCAATATTTCATCACCTGATGGATTTTTATTACCAAAAGCCGCTTTTTGAACAAACACTTGCCGATTATCATCCAACATATAAATAACAACATCGTCAAAACCAAGTTTTGCAACCACATTTCTCGCCAAATACCATAATACTTGCTCAAATGTATCAATGGATAATATTTTAACAGCAAAATCACTCACTATCTTTAAGTGCTTTCTCTCAACTTCTAATAACGCTAGCTTTTTTTTCATAATTGTTCTTTTACATCGATAAAAAATAAAATTCTAATATTATGAAGTGAACACTGTAAAATCATCATTTAATCGTCCCTGAGGGTACAAATACCCTCCCTCTAAGCACATATAAATTCGCAGTACCTTTATTAAATATAGTCAAATTAAAGTAAAATAATAAACTTTTACCTAGTGGAACGTATTGAGCTTTTATATTCCCTCCAGAATAACAGGGACAGTCGCTCAAACAGAATAACAGTAAAATAACAGGGACAGTCGCTCATAAGTAGAAAACTGGTTAATATTAACGACACAATTTAGAAAGGTATTTCATGGTGCGGTAGGTAAGCCTGAAGCGTTAACCGAATTTTGTCAGCATCAACACCTTAAAAAACGTGCGGCAGTGTCTGTATGTCAAAAGCTATTCGCTTAGCTGCCAATTCATAACAAATCAAGCAGATTGATTGAGTGTAAAAACTTCAGCATGCCTGGAATTTATCAAAGTTCTTATTTTTTATAACTGCCCAGTAATTTAGTTTAATTCACATGAAAAAGCCAAGTGTCAGGCGGTTTTCCTGATAAAAATTAAATGGCTTGTGATAACCTATGATTATTATGTTGAGAGGGGTGTCTTCTACTTTCTACTTTACTACTTTATGCTACATAACCCAAAGCATGTAACGCACATCAAGGTGACTTAATTGCCGGTTTAAGTATTAGTTAAGCATTAGCGAAACAAATAAGCCCAGTTCACCTTAGTCATTGATAAAAAATCCGGCACATGGCCGGATTTTTATGTACAGGATGTACGGTATTAAGCAATTGCAGGACGCACATTTGCGATAGTTTTACATTTTTGCTAAGTTTTTACTTATTCAAGTATTACTCAACAATGTCCATTTCTTCAATTAAGTTAGTGGCGCCATCTACGTGCTCCATAACCCAAAGCATGTAACGAACATCAACGTGAATTGAACGATTTAACTTAGTATCGTAATCCCAATCACCAATAATACTTTCATAAACACCGTCAAACACTAAACCAACAAATTCAGCTTTGTCGTTAAGCGTAGGTGAACCTGAGTTACCACCAGTAATATCTAGGGTCCCTAAATAGTTAACCGGTACTGAGCCAAGCGCTTTTTTCGCGTATTCGCCGTATTGTTTGTTATTGATCAAATCTAATTGCTTTTGCGGCGCATCAAAAGGTGCCACACCAGTATCTTTAGCCACAATACCTTCAAGGGTGGTAAAAGGCGTTGCCGTTAATCCATCTTGTGGCGAGTAACCTTTAACATTACCGTAAGTGATACGCAAAGTGCTATTAGCATCGGCATATACAGGTAAATCGTTATCGTTGAAGTAAGCAATAAGCGCTGCCATGTACTTAGGACGTAATGCTTGAATATTACCCGCTAACTCTTTTGACTTATCTTCAATGGCTTTACGTTCTTTAAAGCTAGTAACCGCTAATTGAATAAAGGGGTCTTTAGAATTGTTAAAATCGGCTACTGATTTAGTCATCCAGGCTAAACGTTGTTCTTGTGAATTAAGCTGGGTATTTTTGTACATTTTACTTAACTGTTTACGTAGCTTCTGTTCATTAAAGTTTTTAGCTGTAGCATTTGTTAAAGCAAAGAACTTATCAAATGACTGTAAACGATCGGCTTTAGGTAAAGCAACGTAGTGTCTTAACATAGCGACAAGAATTTCTTGATCAATGTTCTCATCATAACGACGATCAACTGACTTCATGCCTTGTTCAAAACGGGCGATATCACGTTCTTGATAACCACGTTCACGCTCAAGGTTTGGCTTGGTGTTTTCAATGGCTAAACGGTGTAAGCTTTTAGCAGTAGATAACATTTTACTGTAACGCATATAGCCTAAGATTAAGTCGCGGGCTTGTTGCTTATCATCCATTTTAACTAACTGGTCTAAACCAGATAATGCTTTACCGTATTGTGCTTGACGCTTAGTGCTGAGGTATAACCATTTAGTTAAGTTGCTTTCAAGTTCTTGCTTACGTTGTAAAAACGAGCCTTTGTTGTAACTGTGGATCATTGAACCATAGTTTTTAGCATAGTTAGCAAGACCTGCTAGTGTGCTTTCATACTTAATACGCGCTGCACTGCCTTCTGCTGAATGAGTATGGATTAAATCAATAATCTCTTCGCGGTAAGCTTTAGCTTGTGGGTAAGTCCAAGTGAAGGTATTTTCAACTTCATAAGCAGTGCGGTAGCGGTTCGTTCTGCCTGGGTAGCCAAGAACCATGATGTAATCACCATCATCAACACTGCTTTTATTTACTTTTAAGTGATGTTTAGGCTTATAAGGTACATTGTCCTTACTGAAATCAGCAGGTTGACCGTCTTTACCTACATAAGCGCGGTAAAAACCGTAATCACCAGTGTGACGTGGCCACATCCAGTTATCAACATCGCCGCCGTATTTACCAATACTGCTCGCTGGCGCGTGTACTAAGCGAACATCACGTATAGTCAGCTGTTTAAATAAGTAATATTCTAAACCGCCGTGGAAGTTAACCACACTACAACGGTATCTATCATCATTTTCACATTCAGCCACTAATTTTTTTGAATTAGTATCAATGGTTTTATAACGATCGCTACCCGACATTTTTTCGGTAACGCCTGATTTTATTAGTTTAGTTACTTCGGTAATTTCTTCTGTGACATATATGCGACTACCGGGTGTTGCCGGTAACTCTTCAGAGAAATTTTTAGCTAAAAAGCCATTTTTTAGTAAGTTGTTTTCTGCGGTTGAGTTGTATTGCACTGAGCCGTAAACACAGTGGTGGTTAGTGGCAACTAAGCCCTGATCAGATACAAATGACGCGGTACAGCCACCAAGGCTAACAATAGCTCCCATAGGGAAACCGGTTAGGTCGGTTAAATCATTGGGGTTTAATTTTAACCCAGCTTTAGTTAATTCTTTGGCGATGGTTGGTAATTGGTTTGGTTGCCACATACCTTCATCGGCGAATGTGGTCATGCTGCTAAGCGCTAACATAGGCAGCATTACTTTTAAGGTAAGTAGCTGTTTAATTTTTTTCATAAGTTCCCTAACAAAATTTTTTAGTTGTTTTTTTAATAACTTGCCTTTGACGAAGTTACTATTTATACCAAACAAATCAATAAAGTTATTCGATTGGCATTATTAACACTGGCCAATTTTGCGCTAGTACAGTAGCCGAGTCAAAAAAACAGTCCGAAAATTGCAATAATCTGTGTAAAGAGTTTCTAAATAGTCTACTTAGCTCAAAAAATCGTAACTTTCCTGGTAAAGATGTAACAAAACGTAGACATAATAATAATAATAGTTATAATGCGAACCATTATCATTTGTAATTTACTTTTAGGGATTAAGGAAGACATGAAATTTAGCTCTTTTTCAAAAATATCTGCTGCACTACTGGTTGCGTTAAGCTTAACTGCCTGTGTTGAAGATGGCGATGACGGTACATCAGGTGTTGCTGGAGCAGAAGGTATTGCCGGCAAAAGTGGTGTTAGTACTTTTGTTACCCGTGACGATGTTATTACCACCAATGCTAACATTGCTTATGCCGCTTATGCAGATTCATTAATTAGTGCTACCACATTAAAAACAGTGTTAGAAACATTTGTTGCTGACCCGTCTAAAGTTAATTTTGCTCTTGCTAAACAAGCTTGGTTAGATTCACGCGAACCCTACGGACAAACCGAAGTTTATCGTTTCCGTCAAGGCCCTATTGATGAATTAAAAGCCGACGGCACGCTAGGTAAAGATGATGCTGGTGAAGGCCCAGAAGGTTTAATTAATGCATGGCCACTAGGTGAAGCAATAATTGATTATGTTGAAGCTGTCGATGGTTTATCTGGTCCTGAAAGTCCAGCCAATGCCGTAGGTATGGGCGGTATTATTGCGGCTAAGAAAGATGATGGCACATTTAAGTATGCAACTATTGATGCAACTACACTATCAAATCTTTTTGAGCATGGTGAAGATGGTCGTAACGTAACTACTGGTTACCACGCTATTGAGTTTTTACTTTGGGGACAAGATTTAAACAAAGAAGCGGCGCAGTCAGACTCTAAGGTGCATGATAATACCCCTGGTCAACGTCCATTCTCAGACTTTAATACCTCTGGCGCTTGTACTTCTGGTCTTGGTAATGTCATGGCAGATGAAATCTGTACTCGTCGTGGCCAATACCTAGTAACCACTGCTGAATTACTAATTAAAGAATTAACACGGGTAACTGAGCAATGGGAGCCAGTTTCTGGCGCACATTACAAAACATTTGTTGCTGGTGGTGATGTTTCTCTAGCTAAAATTCTTGAAGGCATGGGTCGCTTAAGTTTTGGTGAATTAGCCGGTGAACGTATTAATGTTGCCTTGATTGAAAACTCTCAAGAAGATGAACATTCTTGTTTTAGTGATAACACCCACAGAGATATTTTCTTAAACGCCAAAGGTGTACAAAACAGCTTTAACGCTAAATATGTGCGCATCGATGGTGAAGTGATTGAAGGTGCTTCAATTTATGACTTACTCGTAGTTGAAGGGCAGCATGAACTTGCTAATAAATTACGTGGTGCATTAGAAGCGACTATGTCAGCTGCCGCGGTTATTGATACCAAAGCGAAAACAGGTACGCCATTTGATGTCTTGATGCAAGAAGGTATTGCTCAACCAAATATTAAAGCAGTAATTGATGCACTAGTTGCACAAACTGATGATATTGAAGCAGTAATTATTGCACTTGGTGTAACTACAAATGACCTTCGAGATGATACCGAGCAAACTATTTAAAGCTTAATTTATTTAACAAATATTTTATTTGTCGGTAATGGGCTCTGGTTGAGCCCATTGTCATTATAAAAAATTATATCATCCACATAAATGAGTATTCGTTTATGTGGATTCATTCGTTTAAAGCCAAGCATGTATATACCCAAACAACCTCAAAAACCAGCCCTACGGGGACGAGTATGAATCGCTCAGCCGTCCTGAAACGAGCATATTGAAGTAGCTTGGGTATAAATTGAGAGCACAATAATGCATAAAAGCGCAGTCGTTATTTTCCTAAGTCTATTTTTACTCAGTTCCGTTTTATCAGGTTGTGGTGGCTCTGATGCAGTAGAAACAGTCACGCCAACGCCACCTACTCCAAAAGAGCCCGTACTTGACCACAGTGGTTTGACACCACTAAATATCGACGTTATTGATAAGTCTGAATACTTATCTGGTGGCGAAGCGACAACTTTTGTCAGTAATGAAAATGCTTTTAGCAGAAAGCCAGCCGCGATTATTGGTGACTTTCAATTAGACGGATTTTTTACTCAAGGTGATCACCTCTTTCGTACTCCTGATGATGACATTGGGCCTATTTTAAGTACAGGTAGTTGTCAAGGTTGTCATTTAAATGATGGTCGTGGCGTAGTCCCCGGAACACCTACTACACCGATGAGCAGTATGTTGGTTAAATTAGCCAATGGTAAAGGTGAAGCTGATCCTATTTATGGCGATCAAATTCAACCGTTTTCCATCCATGGTTTTATCGATGGTAATGCATTAAGCGCAGGTTTTTCTAAACATGATGGTTCTGTCAGCGGTGTCCAGCTTTATGGTGAAGCCTTTCCCTTTATCGTTTTTGAAACAATCACGGGTTCATATCCAGATGGTAGTGCTTATGCATTACGTAACCCAGTTTATAAAGTGCGTGATTTAAGTTACGGCGCTTTTATGGAAGATATACGTTTTTCTGCGCGTGTAGCTCCGCAAGCCTTTGGTGTTGGTTTACTTGATGCTATTCCACAAGAAAATTTACTTGCCCTTGTTGACGAAGAGGATAGCAATAGTGATGGCATTTCAGGTCGCGCTTCCATGGTGACTAATGTTTTTACTGGTGAAAAGGTCATTGGCCGTTTTGCCTACAAAGCGCAAAACCCGACAGTATTACAACAAGTCGCCGGCGCTTATAACGGCGATATGGGGGTTTCTACTAGCATTATTGCTAGTGAGCCATGTTTAGAAACACAACTTGCTTGTTTGCTTGCCGCTGAACAAGAAAACAAAACGGGTGATGAGGTTGATTTGGGTGATCATTCACTTGCCTTAGTTGAATTCTATAACCGTGTTTTAGCCGTTCCTGCCCGCCGTGGTTATGATAAAAATAGCGATATTTGGACTGAGGAAGTGACTGCTGGCCGCAAACTGTTTTTACAAGCAAATTGTAGTGGCTGTCATACGCCGCGTCATGTTACTGGTGATGCTAAAGGCAGCGAATTAGGAGAGTTAAGCTTAGGAGGCTTAACTGCTAATACCGATAGTCAGCATGCTCAAAGTATTGCGGTACTGTCAAATCAGACCATTTACCCTTATACCGATTTATTATTGCATGACATGGGTGGCAGCTGTGCAGTGACTCGAGAAACAACGGCTGGTTTATCTTGTTCAACGGGCGCAGAGTGTTTATATGTGCAGCGCTGTGATGGTTTAGCAGATGGTCTTATTCAAGGTGATGCCAGCGGCACTGAATGGAAAACACCGGCGTTATGGGGCTTAGGTTTAGTGCAAACGGTAAATAAAGGTGCAAGCTTTTTACATGATGGCCGTGCGCGCACTATTGAAGAAGCGGTGTTATGGCATGACGGTGAAGCAAAAAACTCTAAAGAAACCTTTATGAATTACAGCAAAGCTGAGCGTGAACAGCTACTCGCTTTTCTTCAATCGTTATAAAGGCGGCACTGTAGTTTGAATAAGATACAGAATAAAAAATATCTGGCTGTTAGCTTTTTGTTTATTAGTTTGTTGGTCAGCTTATCTGCTTGTGATAGCAGTGGCAGCGAATCAGCAGGGCTTCAGTTGCAAAATAGACCAGTAGAGGTACCTGCCTTTGATATCAGCGAGCAGCAACCCGCTGGTGGTATTACCCATAAACGCTTATATGCCAGTTACCTTTATCCGGGCGAAAAGCTTAGTAGTAAACAAAAACTCGATTTTTGGACTGGTTTTTCTTTTTTCCGTGACCCTTGGGTGGCAGCGCCCAGTGCTACGGCTAATCGTGATGGCTTAGGGCCATTATTTAATACTCGCTCTTGTATTGCTTGTCATACTGCTGGCTCACGCGCCAAAATCGATGAAGAAGGTCATATTTTACCTTTGTCATTAGTGGTGCGTTTAGGCAGTAAAGATGCAAGCATAACTACGGTTGATCCTATCTATGGTGGTCAAATTCAACCTCGGGCAATCAGCTACCGTTTGACAGATGCAGCGCTGGTAAAAAAATCACCTTACACCAACAACGTTGGTGAAGCTTGGTTAGATAAACGTTATGACAAAATACCGGGCAGCTTTGTTGATGGTGAGTCTTATGAATTACTTAAACCGAGTTATCAACTAACAAAGTTAGCCTATGGCGAGCTTGCACCGCATATTGGTTTATCGGTTAGGCTGGCGCCCAATATTTTTGGCATGGGTTTACTCAATGCCATTAACACTGCCGATCTACTTAGCCAAGAAGATATCAATGACAGTGATGGCAATGGTATTTCGGCAAAATATAACCGTGTGCCAAATGTTATCACTGGCACCATAGAAGTGGGGCGTTTTGGTTTTAAAGCCAAGCAACCTAATTTGCATCAGCAAGTTGCCGCGGCCTTTCGCGATGACATAGGTATTACCAATAGCAGTTTCCCTAATGAAAGCTGTACTAATACGCAAATGGCTTGTAACTATGCTGCTGAGTATGGCGGCCATAGTTTAGCTGATTTAGAAATACCGGATAATCGTCTCGACTTTACCGTCACATTTAATGAGCTGCTCGGTGTGCCACCTGCTAGAAATCTAAAAAGTAAAACCGTGCAAAAAGGTAGAACAATATTCTATCAACTGCAATGCCAGCAATGCCATAGACCAAGTTATGTCACCGATGAAAATTATCCAGTGAAGGAACTAGCCAAGCAAACTATTTGGCCTTACACAGATTTAGCCTTACACGATATGGGTGAAGGTTTAGCTGACGGGGTTTATGAGTTTAATGCCAATGGGCTAGAGTGGCGCACTGCGCCGCTTTGGGGTATCGGCTTACAGCAATATAAAACTGGTCAGCAGCGTTTTTTACATGATGGTAGAGCGCGCACTATTAGCGAAGCAATTTTATGGCATGGCGGTGAAGCAGAGTCTGCCAAACAAGCTTATGTCGCACTAAACAAACAACAACGAGATGCCTTAGTGAAATTTGTAAAGGCAATCTAGGACAATTCAAAGGAAGTTAAGCAGACAATGATGAAAACTAACATGAAATTTTTAACAAAAACACCAACTCGGTTACTCACTTGCTTGCTAGTTACTGCGGTTTTAACCGCGTGTGGTGGCTCTGAAACAATAATAGATGCTATTGATCCTGAGCCGACAACACCAGGCACCACTATCGAAGATGAGTTTGGCTTGTGGCTAACTGATTTAGCCAATAATCATGTTTTGCCAAGTTATCAAAACTTGCAAGCTAGCTCAGCTTCGCTTAGCAGCCAAACTACTGAATTTTGTACAAAAGCAAGCAATAACAATGACGATCTAGTAGTACTACAGCAATCATGGCGTGCAGTAGTAGCAAGTTGGCAAACCATTGCCTGGTTAAAAGTGGGGCCGATTGTGAATGATAATCGCATTTTTAGACTACATTACTGGCCAGATAGTAAAGACAATGTCGGTAATGGAATCGCTAACTTACTTGCTAGTAATGAAGAAATTAACCAAGATTTTATCGCCAAACAAAGTGTCGGTAGCCAAGGTTTACCCGCACTAGAGCTGTTATTATTTCCCGAAGCTAATCAAGATAGCTTGCTTAACGCCAATGATAAAGACAAGCGTTGCCAAGTGTTAACGGCGATAAGCGCTAATGTTGCCACTATCAGTGAGGTAGTAAATAGTGAATGGCAAATAGCTGGCGGTAATTATCACGCACAACTTACTCAAGGTACAGGTGATTTCAGCAGTAAAAAGGATGCCGTTGAAGAGTTAGTGACTAACTGGCTTGAGCAAATTGAACGCGTTAAAGACGAAAAAATGTTAGTGCCTTTGTCGGTTGCCAGTCCAGGCATTCCAACCATTGCCGAGCATGTATTTAGTGATGAATCAGTTCGTAGTATTCAAAAAAATATTGCCACCTTCAAAGTTATCTATAGTGCCGGTGGCGGTCATGGTTTTGATAACATCTTAATTGGTCATTTAAGCCAACAAAATATCGCTACTGAAATGTTAACAGCAATAGATAACGCCATCGATTCAGCTGATGTATTAACAGGCAGTTATGAAGACTTATTAAAAACCGATGAAGGTCGTGCGCAAATAACCGCGGCTATTGATGCCTTGCGAGCGATTAGAGATGTGCTGACCGTCGACTTTGTCCAAGCCACTGATATTAATATTGGTTTTAACTCAAATGACGGCGATTAGAGGTAAAGAAATGACAAACTTAGTAGTAGAAAAATCACCTGTAGCGCTAGCACTGACTTTAGCTTTCACCTTAGCATTAACTAGTCAACATAGTTTTGCTGCAGACGAACCAAGCCTAAATGGCGATGAAACTTCATCGGTTAAGTCATCAGCAAGTTCATCCACAAGCAAAAAAGTAGAAGTGATCAGTATTTTTGGTAGTCATAACCAACTGCAAACGGCAACCGGTTCGGCCGTGGTCATCGGTGCAGCTCAGTTAGAATTATTTGAATTTGATGATATTCACCGAGTATTGCAAGGTGTGCCCGGTGTTTATATTCGCGAAGAAGACGGCTATGGTTTACGCCCTAATATTGGTCTTCGCGGCGCGACTTCAGAGCGCAGTAGTAAAATTGCTTTGATGGAAGATGGTATTTTAATTGCGCCAGCACCTTATGCGGCACCGGCTGCTTATTATTTTCCTATGATGTCACGCATGATACAGGTCGAAATTTTTAAAGGGCCATCGGCCATTCAATATGGACCTAATACGGTTGGTGGTGCGATTAATATGGTCTCCCGCGGTATTACTGAAAACTCAGTAGAGCAGGGTGGCGAAGGCATGTTTGACTTAGCATACGGTCAAGATAACTATCAAAAAGCCCATGGTTACTTTTCGAAAAATATCGCCAGTGACAATGCTTTAACCGGCAAAGGGCAAATTGGCGTACTAGTTGAGGGCATTCATTTGGGCTCTGATGGTTTTAAAACATTGACCGATGGCCAAGGCAATTCACTCGATACTGGTTTTGAAAAAAACGAAGTAATAATGAAGCTTAACTATGTACCACTTTCATCGGGTAATGGCTCGGCTAGTAATCAGTTTTTTCAATTGAAAATGGGTTACGGTGAAGAAACGTCCAATGAGACTTACCTAGGCTTAACCGATGAAGATTTTGCTGAAAATGGCAAAGTACGTTATCTGGCCAGTCAAAAAGATAAAATGGATTGGGAACACTACCAATTTCAGTTGTCACATTATATTGAGTTAAGCGATGAGTTTAGCTTATTCAGTCAGGCCTATCATAGAGAGTTTGATCGTGATTGGGACCGGTTCAATAGCTTTGTTAGTAACCGCAGTATGCAACGTATTTTAACCGAGCCAAGTCTTAACAAACACTTTATCCAAGTATTACGTGGGGAAAGTGATACTTTTGGCAATGATGATGTCTTGGTTTTTACGCTAAATGATCGCCGTTATTACTCAAAAGGCATTGAAACTAAGTTAACTTGGGATACCAGCATTGCTGCTGCGGAAGTGATTGTCGATAGTGGTATTCGTCTGCATCAAGACAATGTTAGGCGTAAACATACGGCCCGCTATTATGATATGACATCAGGAATTATGGCGCTTAACGGCAGGCCAAGTGAGGTTATTACCCATAACGATGATACGGCGACTGCAGTTGCTGCCTTTACCAATGTTAATGCTGTGATTGATAAGTTTCATATTACCCTTGGCTTGCGTGTTGAGCACATTGAAGGTGAGGCCATTGATTATTTGCAAAATACCAGCAAAGAAAATTCTAATACGGTTTTTTTACCTGGCGCGGGTTTGTTTTATCAGTTAACCGCAGAGCATGGTTTACTGGTTGGTGTTAATAAAGGTTATGTGCCGAATAGCCCAGGGCAAGAAAGTAATGTTGCACCTGAAGAAAGTTGGAATTATGAATTTGGCTGGCGTTACAGTACAGATGATATGCAAGGTGAAGTGATAGGTTTTTATAATGATTATAGTAACCTAAAAGGTGCGTGTACTTTTTCAAGCGGTTGTACTGAAAAACTTGATCAAGAGTTCAATGGCGGTGAAGTTGATGTCTACGGTATTGAAGCATCGACCAGCATTCGTTGGCAATTAACAAATAGCTTAACTGTGCCGGTAAAAATTGCTTATACCTATAGTCAGTCGGAATTTCAAAATAGCTTTGATTCAACTTTTTCCCAATGGGGCAGTGTTAAGGTCGGCGATGAATTACCGTATTTACCTGAGCAACAATTATCAATAGAAATGGGCTTACAAGCTGAGCATTGGCAAGCCTCATTGTTATTTAAGTATGTCACTGAGATGAGTGAAGCGGCCGGTAGTAATACCGAACTTGAAGGTTTAATGACCGATGACTTAGTGCAAGTAGACTTCTCTGCTTGGTATCGAGTTAATGATCAGATAAAGCTATATGGGAAAGTTGATAATATTACTGATGAAGAAGTGATTGTTTCACGTCGTCCGTTTGGCGCCCGTCCAGGTAAACCTAGGCAGGTAATCGTCGGTGTTAAATATAGTTTTTAGGGTGTTCGTTTAAATGCTTCTTGCGTTTTTTATCAGAAGTGAGGACGAGGGGATATCTAGTGAAGCTATGATATTTTCCACGCGCCTCGCTCAAAACGTATTTTATTAAAACAAGAGCTTAATTCAAACAAGCGCTTAATTTGCAGTAACAGAAGATAAGCATATGATCAGTCGTCGAAAATTTTTATTAGGCCTAGGTGCTGTTGGGGCTGTTAGCGCCATTGGTACTATGAGTGCGCTCAATACTTTACCCCTTACTTCATTATTTAATGGCTGCAAACACTGGCTAGTAAGTGGCTGTAGTGATAATAAAGGTAATTTTTTTGCTGCCGCTTTTGATTTAAGCGGGCAATTAATTAGTAAAGTTGCCCTACCTGCCCGTGGTCATGAGGTGATTGCCATCAAAAGCAAACCTGGCCATGCGTTGGTGTTTGCTCGTCGCCCAGGTGATTTTGTCTTGGAGATAGACTTTAATCGTGGTGAAGTGGTTAATCAAATAGCCGTTAGTGCCGGTCGACGTTTTTATGGTCATGGTGTGTTGATAGCAAACGATAGTATTTTATTAACGACGGAAAATGATTACCACAGTGGCAAGGGGCTAATTGTTTTACGTGATAGAAAAACCCAACAGATTATTGAACAATATGATTCGGGTGGTATTGGCCCGCATCAGTTAGCAATTATGCCACATTCCAATGAACAGCAGATTGTCATTGCCAATGGTGGTATTCAAACCCATCCAGAGCAAGCGCGTAAAAAATTAAACCTTAGTTCTATGGCACCCAACCTTGCTTATATGGCGTTAGGCTCAGGTCACATTGACGGCAAGTTTGAGTTGGACAATAAGCAGCTCAGTATTCGTCATTTAGCGGTTAGTTCACAAGGTAAAGTGGTCGCAGGATTGCAATATCAAGGGGCTTCAACCGATGAAGTGTCCCTTGCCCTGTCACATCAGGGTGAAGAGCAGTTAACCTTACTCAAGGCCGATACTGATACTTGGCGTAGTATGAAGCAATATACTGCCAGTGTCTGTATCAATAGTGACAGTAACACCGTGATGATTACTTGCCCTAAAGCAGACTTACTGACTTTTTGGCAACTAGACTCTAATGAGTTTATTGCTAGTCATAAACTCAAAGATGCCGCAGGGGCAACCTTAATCGCCGATAATTTTATTGCCTCAACCGGCAGAGGCCGTGTTATTTCACAAAGTGAGCCACTAAAACCTTATCAAGTTAGCGGGGATTTTAATGATATACGTTGGGATAATCATATGGCGGCCATTCAAGCCTCAAGTTAGGGCCTAAAGCTAAACCTAAGGTAAGGCTTAAAATAAAGCGTCACTAAGTGAATAAGTATTCACTTAGTGAGTAGCTATAGTGTAGAATCGACAAATACAATTAATTATATGAAGAAGCTAAATGACTAGCAGCCGAAAAGAGAGAGAATCCTTATTAGTTCAAGCATTTAAACGTTTATTAAAAGAGCAATGTTATGGCTCTCAAAGTCAGTTAGCTCAAGCTCTTGCCCTACAGGGTTTTGATGATATGTCACAAGCGAAAATCTCGCGCTTATTATCTAAGCTTGGCGCAGTAAAAACGCGTAATACCAATAACGAAATGATTTATATTCTGCCCGATGAGCTAGCAGTACCTAAGTCTAAGCAATCCATTGAATCAGTGGTGTTGAGTGTTAAGCATAATAATATGCAAATCATTTTAAAGACCGGCATTGGCGCAGCGCCATTAATTTCTCGTATGCTCGATAGTATGGGGGAGTCTGCCGGGATATTAGGCACACTTGCCGGCGATGACACTATTTTCATTGCTCCGGTTGATATTGCTAATATTGAACAAATAACCATTTCAATTCGTAATCTTTTAGCGGTAAAGGATTAGCCGTTACCTAATAGCTCTTACCTATTCAAGCCAAGTTATCCTCGCCCGCTATTACTAGTTTCGACGAGGTTCTCATGGCTTTGCTAGCTGAAAAGCCGTGCTAACACTATAAAAAGATGAGCAGGTTAACGATAGTGCTAATAAAGTTTTCTTAAAAGTCATAAGTTTGGACCCTGTAGAATGAGATAAAGTACTGAGCCTACCTTAAAGGTCAGATCAGGACTGTTATCAATGGTAAAAACTGGTAGCTAACTTGTAGCTCAAACTATTATGCCACGGTTATATTTGCTCGTTAATGATAAATCCACTTGTCCCATAACTCGTAACTGATTATCATACCCGTAACCATTCAAGAGGCATGTTTCAGAGTGCTTGAGCCATTTCAATTCAAGGCGCTGTGATGAAATAATGGTTGTTCCATTATGAGTTACAGCAACGATGAAGTGATGTTGCTCAAACGCTTCTTCGATGGGTTTAAAATGACTTTATACCGCGTTAAATAATAAAACCATAGAATGACTATGCTTCAATTATTTCCCTTGCCTAAAGCCCTTTTAATTCCCACTGAAATTGAGCACTTTGAATGGTTACGGGTATTTGCCCGCTAATACCCCTTAGTAAGCTCAATAGGTCTTTTATGAATACTGTTACCTTAGTTTCAATGGATAAATCATTACAACAGATAACACCATCAAAAGTGCTTTGTATAGGTCGTAATTATGTCGATCATATTAAAGAGCTTGCTAATGAAATGCCGGATGAAATGCTGGTGTTTTTCAAGCCCAATTCAGCCATTAGTGCCACGCTTCATGCTATGCATAATGAAGACGCCTTGCACTATGAAGCTGAACTCAGTTTTTTGTATCAAGGCGGCCAGTTTACTGCGGTGGCCCTAGGTCTCGATTTAACTAAACGTGTAGTACAAGACAAGTTGAAAAATAAAGGCCTTCCTTGGGAGCGCGCCAAGGCTTTTGATGGCTCGGCGGTATTTAGTGACTTTGTTGCTATACCTGCCGCAGGGGTTAGCCAGTTAAGTCTGTCTTTAACCATTAATGATGAATTAAAACAACATGGTGGCGTAGATTTAATGCTGGTTAAGCCGGATGAAATATTAACAGAATTGCAGCACTTTATTAGCCTAGAAGATGGCGATATTGTTATGACAGGCACACCTAAAGGTGTCGGTGTTATTGGTAAAAGCGATAATTTTATTGGCCAAGTTTACTTGCGCCAAGAAGATAGTTTAGTTGCTGACAGTGTCTTACTTGAATGCCAGTGGCAAGCCCAATAAGTTCTTTTAATTTCACTGAATTTGTCGCGAAAGCTAAGTAAAGTTTTGCTACACTTAACGTAGGCTCTTTAAACTGCCATTGATAGGAAATGCTATGGAATATGAATTTGTACACGACGCCATCACAGGCGAAGCCAGAGCGCTGTTTTCATTAGAGCATGAAGTTATAGGTCCATGGATGGAAGTTGAAGTTGGACATGACGTCGCCAAACTTACCGAGTTACTCACCGCGATAGACAATATTGAAACCGGTAAGTCGCAAGAAATACTTATCACAGGAAGTGAATACTCGGTTACCTTAAATAGCGAAGATATCTCGATTCAAACCAATGTAAGTATGAATGGTTCATTAAATGGCAGTGGTGAGGGTTTACCTGAGATGTTAACAGATGAACATATTCACTTAGATCAAAATGAAATAGCGGCTTGTGGTTTAGATGATTTTAGAGCCTTGCTTCTTTCTTGGGGCCAGTTCACCAACGGCTTGTCTTAACGCTAATGACCCTCAAAGCTAGCTAAGTTGCTGATCGCTTTAGTAGTTAAGCTGAACTCTGGCTGCGGTACTTGCTCAACCTCCCCTTTATTCCATTTTCTGCGTTAAAATGTCGATAAATAGCGGCACTTAGCGCAATATCTTTACTAATAGCATTAACTTATAGTGTGAACATTTGTCTATGAGCAAGGTAATGACTTTTTAATGAACACTGTGTTGCTTAGCTTAAGTGTCACACTGTGTCGTTAACTCAGTGAGTTACATAAATCATCATAACGAAGAAAGCAATAATGATAGTATTGAAGGCGATAATGTAGCTAAAGCCCTTGATACCTTGTTTTAGGGAAAAGTCATTAGCGTTAAGGTACCAAGTCCAAATGGCGCACATAATAATGGGCATTAAAAAGAAAAACTTTATCATATAAATAACCTCTGCTGGGTTTAATAAATACTTCTATAGTGGTCATATTCACTAATTTCATCGTTAAGTTTTTTGCAATAGATTAACTATTAACAGATAAACTTGCCTTGAATTAAGCATAACCACCTCACTATAAAGCGCTTAAAGATAAATCATTGTATTGCAATTAGCCAACCATTGCTAAAAACAAGTTAAGGTTACTTAACTTGTACTCGAATTAATGGCTGTCTCATGCCACGGGGCAACTTTTAGTAGCATTAACATGCCAGGGATAGCTAACGCCGTGCAAAGAAAATAGAAATTTGTCCAACCAATCTGCTCGATAATAACCCCGGTAGTTGCGTTGGCAAAAGTCCGCGGTACTACTGCCAAAGCGGTAAATAAGGCAATTTGAGTCGCCGCAAAAGCTGGGTTTGTGGTTTTGGCAATAAAAGCGGTAAAAGCAGCAGTGCCTAAACCAACACCTAAATACTCAAAGCCCATGGCTACCGCTAAAGCATAGGTGTTATGTCCTATTTCAGCTAGGGCAGCAAAGCCTAAAATACTGAATATCTGCACAAAGCCAAATAACCATAAAGCACGATTAATACTGAGCTTAATCATAACTAAGCCACCAACAACTATACCTATGGTCATGGCGATTAATGAGGACGTTTTGGCAACAACACCGATTTCAGTCATGCTAAAGCCCATATCAATGAAAAAGGGGGTTTGTAATGCCGTCGCCATATTGTCTCCTAACTTATAAAGCACTAGGAATAACAGCGTGTAAGCTGCGGACTTAAGCCCTTTGCTTGCAATAAAATCTTTAAAGGGTAAGACAATGGCTTCTTGTAGGGTTCTTGGCGCACCATGCTTGGACTCTAATTCCTTAATGAATAGTGTTAACAATACGCCTATTAACATGAACGCCGCGACTATGATAAAGACGGATTGCCAGCTCATCTGATCGGCCAAAATAAAGCCTAGTGAGCCAGGTACCAGTCCCGACAGTCGGTAGGCTTGTACATGAATGGAGTTGCCTAAGCCCAGTTCATTGTCGGGTAATAATTCTCGTCGATAGGCATCGAGCACTATATCTTGGCTAGCGCTAAAAAAGGCCACTGCTGCCGCTAAATAGGCAACAGACCATATATCCATTATCGGGTTAACGAAGCCAAAGCCGGCAATAGAGCCTAGCAGTAGTATTTGTGTGGTTAACATCCAGCTTCGGCGTCTACCAAGTATGCCGAGAGAGTAGCGGTCCATGAGTGGCGACCAGAGGAACTTCCACACATAAGGGATGCCAATAAGTGAAAATAGACCGATTTCAGCTAGGCTAACACCTTCATCACGTAGCCAGCCAGGTACCAGCTGATACAAAACAAACAGCGGTAAACCTGAACTAAAACCGGTAAAAATACAAATAAGCATACGCTTATTTAAAATGGCTTCTTTAAAAGAGCTGGTCTTTGCTGGAGAGGTCGTTGGCATTAACACGTAATTCAGGTGACAAAAGGTAATACTTTCAAGTCTATCAGAGGCTTGTCATTTGCAGAAGAGGCTGACGTTATTTGAGTGATTATTTAATGATTAGTTGTGCCTTAGTTAAGCGATGGGACGCCAACCGATACAGTCAATAGGGTAACTACCTGAGCCGTTGAAAAAATCCAAACAGGTATTCATTTCACTTTTGAAAAAAAGATCTTGGTTTAGTGCTTGCGCGCCATGTAAGCTAACTTCATGCATCAAGTGCCAAAATACCCGCTCTTTAGCGCTATACGGGGTTTCATCAACAACACTTAATAAGGTCCACTCTGACATGGTATCTAAAATAAAACGGTCTAACTCGGTATAATGAAGTTTTTGTTCGATGACTGCATCTACATAGGCATGTATTTCTAATATTTTTTGATCGATAAACTGCTCAATTATCATGACGTTCCCTTAAAGTACATACTACTTAGCACTACAAATGGCGATGTTTAGCTAGAATTATGTTTATCACCGACAATAAATTAGCGCCTTATTATTGATTCATTTTTTTTATTTTTATTTGTGATTTTTTATTGGCTATCTTATTTATCAGTGATAATTAGATTTTTGTCAAAAAATAGCGCTGTTTTATTTGTTACATTTTTGTAATAAAAATGCTTAGTTAAGATAAAATAAACCTGATCTAGTTATCCATGGGTAAAAGTGTTGCTTTGATTAACATGACTGGTTTTACCGGTACATCATTCCAAGCCATAGCTTCGTGGTAATCTGTCGGCACCTTAGCAATGGCTTCTAGTACTTCCTCACCTTCAATGATAGCGCCAAAAACAGCGTAGCCCCATTTTCTACCAGGGTCTAATGTGGTGTTATCTGCTAGGTTAAAAAAGAATTGACGATTGGCAGTATGAGGTCGGTTTTCTTTCGCCATGGCAATGGTACCCACTTCATTTTTTAAGCCATTTCCGGACTCATTAATAATGTTTTTACCTAACTTTTTGGCGGTAAACTCAGCGTCATAACCACCACCTTGCACAATAAAGTCATCAATGATACGGTGGAAAATGGTGTTGTTATATTCACCTTTTACGACATATTCTAAAAAATTATCCACGGTAATGGGAGCTTTAACTCTATCAAGTTCAACAATAATGACCCCCATAGAGGTTTGCAACTTTACTTTAGGGTATATGTTAGTTGGATCAACCGCATAGCTAAAAGCACTACTGATTAGCAAGGTGGTGATGATGATATATTGCCATAGTTTTTTCAAAATTACCTACCATTCATTGGTGGAAGCAACGTGGTACGCTGCTATAAAAAAGTTTTAATATCGTTACTGGATAAAATTTGTTTTAACAAGCTGCTTAAATGCTGATTAAACTCACGCTCTAACACCGCGATATCCGCATTAAGGGCACCTTCGCTATGGCCACGGGTTTTAAAGCGGCTGGTCAGGGTTTGTTTGCCATTGTCTATGCTAACCTTGATAATAATTTCACTTTGGGTGTTATAGCTAACCGTTTCCTGCTCAACACTGATAACCGCTTTTTCTATAGTGACCGTCATCTTGTTTTTTGCGCTATCGTTAAAAGCTAAGCCTTGTTGTTGCCACTGTTTAGCTAAAACAGCCTCAATAATATCTTCAAGACGTTGTTTCGATGAAAGAATTATTGCCGCTTCATCTTGCTCGAGTATTTGAATGATATGGGTGCTGGTACGCATATCTATAATCGTGAGTTGTGCTTGTTTATGAGATAGCTGGTTCGATGGCGAAAGATAAACTTTGGGTGAGACAATTAAATGAGTAGGCGCTGCACTACAGCCGACAATACCCATAAGTAATGATGCTAGGGCGATAGACTTTAATTTATTTAGGTTCATTATTTTCTCAAGTCTTTTTATTTTTTAATGGCTGAGTGCGTGACAAACTTATTATTACTGGCGATTAAGGTTTCATTACCAAAAAGACGCTGTAATTTAATATGATAAGCTAATTGTCTGTTACCAATAATTCGTAATTCTCCGCCTTTTTTGAGTACTCTGTGGCTATCTTTAAACATCTGCCAAGCAATATGATCTGTGGTGGCGGTATTTTGATGAAAAGGTGGATTACACAAAATCAAATCAACACTACCACCTTCTATATCGGTTAAAGAGTCGTTAAGGATAAACTCACAATTTTCAATCGATTCAGGTAGGTTAGTTTTTATATTTTGTTCAGCAGAAGCGATGGCCATGGTTGATTCATCAATAAATTGAACGTGCGCTTCAGGTTGGTTAGCCAATACGGTTAGACCAATCACGCCATTACCACAGCCTAAATCAATTACTTTGCTGTTAGCGGCAACTTGGGGTAAATTTTCAATAAAGTAGCGCGCGCCAATATCTAACTTTTCTCTGGCATAAACATTGGCATGATTACTAATGCTAAGTTCACGTGACGGCGAGTCATTGGTCGATTTATGCGTTATGGTCCATATCGTTGGAAAAGGAGAGTGATTGACTTGTTTATTGTTTATATGACAGTCAAACTGGCAAAATACTAAACGCGCTTTTTTTACCGCTAAAGAGGTCTTTGTGGTGCCTAAATATTTTTCAAATACTTTTAAGGTTGCGCTGTGTATTTCTTTAGCGCGATCGGCGGCGATAAAAATACAGTTATCGTTAACCGATTGCTTAATTTGAATAAGCTGTTCAATTAACATTGCTTTGCTTTTAGGGATTTTATATAAAATGACATCAATGTCATTAGGTAAGGCATCAAGCGAGTTTAGCTGGGTAATATTGCTATCGTCTAAGGAATTTTGCTCAATGTTGTAGCTTATTCCTTGGCTACTGATATAAGAGTCATTAATACAAACCACTTCAGCATTATCACTACCAGAATGGCAAAAATTCGTCGTCAATGCGCCAAAGGCATCATTAAAAATAGCAACCTTGGTATTAGCGTTAATTAAACCTTGTTCTTCAATATGGTTTATCAGGTATTCATCGGCTGAGTCCCATGCTTGTAAGCTACGGTTTACTTGCGCAGCAGGGAAACGGCTGAGGAATAAGTTTCTATCATTAACAATAAAGGGGCTGATCATAAAAATGGCTAAAATGGCAGGGAAAATTTGCCCGCTATTGTGGCATAATTGACAAGATATTGTTGGTCTATCCACTTAAATCGGCTAAAATATTTGCCACATTAGTACTTGATAAATTTACCTTCAGCGAGAGAATAATGACTGTAGCCGCTATTATTGAACAAAAACTACTTGATGCCTTTCAGCCATCACACCTAGATGTGATTAATGAAAGCAATAACCATAATGTACCACCGGGCAGTGAGTCACACTTTAAAGTAGTGATAGTTGCTAAAGCTTTTGAAAATGAACGTTTAATAAAACGCCACCGCTTAGTAAATGCTGTGCTCTCAGAGGAGTTAGCAGAAAAAATTCATGCGCTGGCATTACATACCTATACAGAAAAAGAATGGCAAGAGCAGTACGCTAACAATACGCCAAGCTCACCCAACTGCTTAGGTGGCGGAAAATAAACGAGAAAAACCGACTTCTGGTCGTACCTCTTTATGCTTAAGGCAGGGTACAATAACAACAATTTTTTGAAAGTCTCTTTCAAACCTTAGCTAGGATTTATGCAAAATGGCATCACTGTAGCTGAGTCAATAATATAAATAAAAAAGGTTTACTTATGGTTATCAAACCAAAAATTCGTGGTTTTATCTGTACTAATGCTCATCCAGTAGGCTGTGAAGCCCATGTAAATGAGCAAATTGCTTATGTTAAAGCGCAAACATCAGCGACTTCTGGTCCTAAAAATGTTTTAGTTATTGGTGCTTCTACTGGTTATGGTTTAGCTTCACGTATCACCGCTACTTTTGCTCATGATGCACAAACCTTAGGTATTTTCTTTGAAAAACCGCCGTCAGAAAGAAAAACGGCATCTGCTGGTTGGTATAACACAGTAGCCTTTCAAAAAGCAGCTGATGCAGCAGGCATTTACGCTAAAAATATTAATGGTGATGCTTTTTCTCATGAAATAAAAGCCAAAGCGATTGCAGCCATTAAAGCTGATATGGGTAAAGTTGATTTAGTGGTTTATTCATTAGCATCGCCACGGAGAACTGATCCAGATACAGGTGAAGTCTATATATCAACGTTAAAGCCAATAGGTCAAAGTGTTACCACTAAGAACCTAAATACCTCAAAGCGTACTATTGATGAAATCTCTGTTGAAGCAGCAAATGAGGCTGAAATTCAAGGTACTATCGATGTAATGGGCGGTGCTGATTGGGAATTATGGATGAACGCGCTTAACGATGCCGGTGTATTGGCACAAGGTGTTAAAACCGTCGCTTACACCTACATTGGTAAAGAGTTAACGTGGCCAATTTACGGTAAAGCGACTATTGGTAAAGCGAAAGAAGATTTAGACCGAGCCGCAACGGCAATTAATGCCGCAACCGCTGATTTAAACGGTAAAGCCCGCGTTACTTCATTAAACGCTGTGGTGACTCAAGCAAGCTCAGCTATTCCCATTATGCCGCTATATATTTCAGCTATGTTCAAAGTGATGAAAGCTGATGGTACATATGAAGGTTGTATCGAACAAATTTCAAACTTATTCAAAGAGAATATTTATAGTGACTCGCCTCGTTTGGATGAGCAAGGTCGTTTCCGTCAAAACTATAAAGAATTAGAAGACAGTGTTCAGCAACGTGTTACCGATATTTGGAACCGTGTTGAAACCGACACTCTTGATGAATTAACCGATTATGTTGCTTATCATCAAGAGTTCTTAAAGCTGTTTGGTTTTGGTATTTCCGGTGTTGATTATGACGCTGACGTGAATCAAGAAATAGCCATTAATAACTTAGTCTAGTTAAGTCTAGGTCAAAGTTAAGCGTCATTGTTATTGCCTCTGAGCATTAACCGCTAAACATTAAAAAGCCGCACTATTTATTACTAGTAATAAATAGTGCGGCTTTGTTGTTCTTTAAATTAGACTTTTAATTTTTTCTGGTATTAAACATACCAATAAATCATTAAAAAGTGACAAGTAGCGCCACCTAGAACAAATAGGTGCCAAATAGCATGAGTATAAGCCACTGTTTTTTTGACATAGAAAAATACGCCCAGACAATAAATCAGCCCACCTAATGCTAACAAACTTATAGCCTCTTCAGGCAGTGCTTTAACTAACTCCCCGAGAACACCTAACGAAATAAAGCCCATGGCTAAATAAGTGCACAAAGATACTTTCTTGTACTTATTGCCAAACTTTATTTTAAAAATAATCCCTGCAAGCGCAAATAGCCAAATCAATGCTAATAAGGTATAGCCAAGTGGTCCGGCTAAGGTGAGTGCAAACAGTGGCGTATAGGTACCAGCAATGAGTAAATAAATTGCGCAGTGATCCAGTAGTTTGAAGATACTTTTAGCGCGTTCATTGGTTAAACTATGGTAAAGGGTTGATGCTAAAAAGAGTAAAATACCACTGCTAGCAAAGACACTGAAGCTGATGATGCGGTTAATATCCCCTTGGCTATTTTTTAATAATAAAAACAGTGCTAAGCAACTGAGTATTAGGCCAAAGGCATGGCTGATGGCATTCAGAGCTTCTTCGCGACGGCTATAGGACGTTGGCTGGCAATTGTCTGTAGGACTGTTTTTCTGGAAAGACATAGTTAATCGCTGGAGTTAATTGAGTGTACGAGGGTACGCTCAATTACAAAGCAAAGGAAGGGCTTTGTTTAAAGAGTAAGTTTAAGGCTAAAGCTCGTTTAGCCATGCAGTGCAATCGCTATTTATAAATTTAGTTAAAGGGCTAACTCAATAACCATGTCTCTTAATTCATCTTTAGAGATAGAGTTACTGTGGTTTTTATCAAAGCGATTAAAGATGGTTTCACACATGCGAATACCTTTGTCTTGCAGTAATACATCAATGAGTTCAACAAACTCAGTTCGATTAATTACGCCATCTTTATCTTCATCAAACACTTCAAATAATTCATCTACCCACTGATTTAAGTCCATATGTAATCCTTAGCACCAATTTAAATAAGATATGACTAAACCATATCCCTTATTTAGGTGTTTGGGAATGGCTATTTAATATTTTTTACCCTTATGATGGATAAAGACGCAATTTATTTGCTTGTTGTCAACTTTAGGGGGGATTAGATCTGAAGTGGTCGGATTTGTTTACTGTCGCCTTTATTGATATAGCTAGCGATAAATACCCAATAGTGGTGTTTCGTATTAGTTATTCTTTATATTTTATCCTGATGTTATCTTTATTTTTGTGATTTTATTATATTTCTTGTAATAAAGTTGAAAAGGTAAAGACTAACTGTCCAATGCTTATTTAAGGAAAGATAAAATGAAAACGATGTGGAAAGTAACGTGGAGCAAAATTCTTGCCCTAGGTTTGTTGTCAATAACCTCTTCAACGTGGGCGAATGATTATAAATTAACATTAGAGAATTGCCATTTAGGCGAAATACGCTCACAAGTTAAATGTGGAAAATTACAAGTACCTGAAAATTACCAAAAACCGCAAGGCAGACAAATCTCAGTAAACTTTTCAATACTGCCAGCCATTAATAATAGTGAAGATAAAATACCGTTAATGTTTTTGGCGGGTGGTCCTGGACAAGGCGCGGTAGAATTATCAGCCAATGTCTTTAGAGATTTTAATGAAATTCGTAAATCACGCGATATTATTTTAGTTGACCAACGCGGTACGGGGGAGTCTAGCCCCTTACAGTGTCAAGATAATGTTGGCATTAACCCTTACACTAGCTTGGTTGAAGACTTTACTAACGAAGAAGTAAAAGATTGTTTAGCGCAGTTAACCGCAGACGACAAGCTTGACTTAGCACAATTTACCTCTGAAAACGCTGTTCGAGATTTTGATGCTGTGCGCGCGGCTTTGGGTCATGAAAAAATTAATATTTACGGCGGCTCTTACGGTACTCGTACAGCACTAGTGTATATGCGTTTGTTCCCTCAGTCGCTCAATAGTGTGGTACTAGACAGCGTTGCACCGGTAGAAGTGCCTATTGGTCTTTTTGGTCAAAGCACAGCGAGATCGTTCAAACTGTTATTAGACAATTGCCAAAAAGATAAAGCGTGCCAGCAAGCTTACCCAAACTTAGCGCAAGAATTTAAAAGTGTGGTTGCCAAGTTAGCGCAAAGCCCTGCTAACGTGACTATTAGCCATCCAAGGCTTGGTACGGCAACTGAATTTATTATTAACGACAGTAAGTTTATTTCAACTTTGCGACTGCAGCTGTACTCATTAATGGGTCGCTCACTGGTGCCCTTAATCATTCACCAAGCCAGTTTGGGCGATTTTAAACCGCTAGCAGGATTAATTGCGCAAACCGATACCGAAAAAGGTATGGGTATTTATATTGGTTTGCATCTAAATATAATTTGTAATGAAGACATGCCAAGAATGTCGGTGCAGATGCTTAAAGATGATGCTAATAATGATTTTTCTAAAGATCTTAGCAGTAAAATTATGCAAAATGCTTGTGCCGTGTGGCCAAGGTACCCGGTAAATGATGATTTTTATATGCCAGTAACGGCTAATATTCCCACGCTTATTTTATCAGGTGAATTAGACCCAGTTACCCCGCCAAGCAATGGTGAGAAATCAGCGGCAACCTTGCCCAATAGCCATCATATTGTCGCTAAAAATACTGCGCACATTGTGGCATCAACAAAATGTGCGGTTGGCATAGTTAATGAATTTTTAACCAGTTTAACGCCGAAGGCATTAGATGAAAGCTGTTTAAGTGAATTGCCCGACGAGTCATTTATGACCGGTTTAAATGGTAGCGTGATCAGTACGGTTGAAAAAAACATTGCTCAAGCAGTAAAGGAATAATCATGATTGAAGTAAAGAATTTACATAAAAGTTTTGTCTCAAAAAAGACTACCGTAAAAGCCTTAGACGGTTTATCTTTTACCGCTAAAGATGGTGAAATCACCGGCATACTCGGACCTAATGGCGCAGGTAAAACCACCTGTTTACGTACCTTGTATGGTTTGTTAAAACCTGATAAAGGCTCGGTATTAGTTGATGGTATTAATGTATTAGACGATCCGTTAACCGTGCGAAAAAGTTTGGGCATATTCCCAGATAAATTTGGTTTGTATGAGCGTTTAACTGCGTATGAGCAAGTAGATTATTTTGCCAGTATTCATGGTATGCACGGCGCAGCTAAACATCAGGCTATCGAGACTGTTTTTAAAGAATTAGAAATGACCGAACTAGCGCATCGAAAAACCACCGGTTTCTCACAAGGTCAACGTATGAAAGTTACTCTGGCACAAGCCTTGGTACATCAACCAAAAAACTTTGTCTTGGATGAGCCAACTAGAGGTTTGGATGTAATGAGTACCCGTATTTTACGTAATTACTTAGCCGCGCATAAAGAAAAAGGCCACTGTATTTTATTCTCATCACATGTGATGCAAGAAGTTGCCGCACTGTGTGATCGGGTGATTATCGTCGCTAACGGTAAGTTAGCCGCAGAAGGTACACCACAAGAGCTGTGTGATTTAGCCGGTGAAAAATTATTAGAAGATGCCTTTGTTAAACTTATAGGCTCAGATGAAGGAGTAGCAGCATAATGAATGCGAGCATAAGACAATTTAACGCCTTGTTAATTAAAGAATTAAAAGAAGCATATCGTGATAAACGTGCCTTGATGGTCGCATTAAGCATGGCCTTTTTTCTACCCGTGCTGATGGTAATAGTGGTTAACATTGTGATCACAAAGAGTGTTGACAATCCCGCGGTTTATGTTCAATTTACCGGTGCTGAATATGCCCCTAAGTTAATAAAGGCACTGCAAGACAAAAATATATTAGCGTTTGCGGACGTGCCGAGCGAGGATAAACGTCAATGGCAGCAGCAAAGCATTGAGCTGAAAATTCCTGAGTCTTATGCGCAAGATATGGCTGAGGGCAGACCGATTGATATTATATTACGTGCCGACTTTACCGAGCAATCGTTAGGTGTGCCGCTAAGACGTATTGATAACATCATTCAAAAACACTCCATGGCGATAGGTTATAAACGTTTATTAGTGCGCGGTATTGATACTAAATTATTACAGCCGATTGCGCTGCAAAAACAAGATACCGCTTTGCCTAGCTCTAATGCTATGATGATTTCTATGATGTTAGGTATTTCCCTTTTACTGCTCGCTTTTATGTCAGGTTTATCTATTGCTATTGACTCAAGTGCTGGTGAACGTGAGCGTAATATTTTAGAAATGTTACTTTGCCAACCGGTTAGTACCTTAAAAATAGTGTTAGCTAAAATGACCTGTGTTAGCTCGGTTAGTATTTTGTCTATCGCTATCATGCTCAGTTTGACTTCGTTTGCCATGAATTTTATTGATTTAAGTAAATTAGGTATGTCTTTTAATATTGATTTAACAACATTCTCTGTATTGATGTTATTGCTTATCCCAATATGTTTTTTAGCGGCAATTTTACAGCTGTTTTTTGCTTTTCAAGCAAAAAGTTTTAAAGAAGCGCAAGCAACGGTGAGCATGTTAATTGCGGTGCCAACCACTATTCCTTACGCAATGATGTTTATGGACAGTAAACCTGCTTGGTTGAGCTACGCACCGATCGCGGGGCATTCTTTATTAATGGAAGATATCTTTAAAGGTCTGCCCATTGACTGGTTCGCCTTTGCTGCCACGACGGCGCTTACACTAGCGCTTATCGCAGCACTGGTTGTGACTTTATCGATACGATTAAAATCTGAAAAAGTTGTTATGGCGCTAAGTTAGTATTGGTTTTGATGATTAAATGCAAGTAACTGAATAAGAGCTGAGCTAAAAGCAATTAATATGTTAAATTCTAGTAAATTAATATTATCTAAAGCTCAATTCTCTTCCGTTACAGTTGAGGGGATTGAATACAAGGAAAGTAGTTTGGAATGCTCTTATGCAGAGGTTAAATATGTAGATAATCAAGCTGTATTTACCGAGTGGATGACGGAGCATGAAAAGCTGCTTCGTCATATTATTACCGGTTTTGAAGCAAAACCGGCTATACAAGATGAACTTTTTCAAGAGATCGCCTTAAACATTTGGCGCGCCTTGCCTAAGTTTCGTCAAGACGCTGCGGTTAAAACCTTTGTCGCGCGTATCGCTCATAATGTTTTAGCTACCCATGTTGCTAAAGCGGTGAAAACAGTTAAAACCTCGGATATAGAACGTTGTGCTGAAGTTGAAAATATAGCAACAACACAGAAAACGCCTTATCAATCACTTAACCAGAGTCAGCGACAACAAAAATTAGCTAATGCAATTCGTCAGTTAAAACTTGAGCAACAACAAGTGATAACCCTGGCTTTAGAAGGTATGAGTTATCAAGAAATAGCGGATATTTTAGTGATAACTACCAATTTAGTGGGTGTGAGGTTACAACGTGCTAAAACATTATTAGCACAGCTGTTGGAGGGATCAGAACGTGGATAAATCAATATTGGATAATGAAGATACATCATCGGTAGAGCCCAACAAGCTAGAAACTCATGGAGTTATTGTTAAAACAAACCAGATTGATGTACTTTCATTACCTAGCCAAAAAAATGTACCTCGTTCAGAAAAAGATAAAAAATCTCCACCAGAAGATGAGCCAGCATTAGATGAAAACTGGCTGTTACTTGCTCGAGACTGGCAAAGTCAGCCTTATGAAAAAGCAGATATTAAAGCGCTGTTAAAACAAACTAAAAATCGCACCTGGCTAGCAAAGTCTTTGTTGGTAATTGACATTATCGCTACTGTCGGGCTTATTATTACGCTATTGGTTGGTTGCTATCAAGGTGATTGGGGTACGGCGACTATGGCCTACCTAGCGTTTGGCAGTATTACCTCAGTGGTCTTTGTTTATTATGAGATAAAAATACGCTTGCGTATGTGGCAGCACTGTTGTGACAGCCCCGATAAAGCGGTAGCTAATGCTATTGCTGGGGTCGAGTCTTCCATTAAATATATAAAACTAATCAAACTGTCGTGTTGGTTGTTCCTACCTGCAGTCAATTGGTATATTTATGTCATGGTTAAAGAATCAGAGAAGTCACCTTGGCCACCTTTTATCTTTATCAATATTTTTGTAGCTATTATGTGGTTGATTAGCCACTGGTTTGATAAAAAACGCCATAAAGAATTAAGCCAGCTTGGTTTGGTGTAGCTATAATAACTCGATTTTTAAGCTAGCTAGCACGCATTAACAAGTGCGAACTAGTATATAAATCTTATCAATAAAACGGCCCTATCGTGCAATATAACGTCGGGCCGTTTTTAATTAAGCCGGGTAATATTCTTCGTGCTAGTGATTTAATATTTGCACTTTGCTTGTATTTTCCGTTTATTGTTCGGGATTGATGTTCGATTGTTGTTTTATATTCGTTGTAACTTGGTTTTTTATTGGTTATAGTTTATTTGCTTGCCTTGGTGAAAACTTTTATTGCGCTTTTAAGTGCTATAACTTAACATTTCACGCTATAAAACAGCGTAAAATGGACTAAAGTAAGGGCGTTTTGCCGTGTACATAGAGGCAAAAATCAGGCAAAATACTGCCACTAATTTTTGTGTGTTCTAATCAACTTATTAAAAAGTTATTAGGGCATAGTTTGCAGCCTTGGGCTGAAATACTTAAGGAATAAAACATGTTTACTCGTGATATGAATATTGCTGATTTTGATCCAGAGCTTTATCAAGCTATGGATAACGAAGTTACTCGTCAAGAAGATCACATTGAATTAATCGCTTCTGAAAACTACTGTAGCCCACGTGTACTAGAAGCTCAGGGTTCGCAACTTACTAATAAATACGCTGAAGGCTACCCGGGTAAACGTTATTACGGTGGTTGTGAGTATGTTGATGTTGTTGAGCAATTAGCCATTGACCGCGCAAAAGAATTATTTGGCGCTACTTATGCTAACGTGCAACCTCACGCGGGTTCACAAGCCAACGCGGCTGTTTTTCAAGCTTTAGTTACCCCAGGCGGAAAAATATTAGGTATGAGCTTGGCTCATGGTGGTCACTTAACTCATGGTTCACACGTAAACTTCTCGGGTAAGTCATATGAAGCTTTCCAATATGGTCTTCACCCAGAAACGGGTGATATCGATTACGAAGAATTAGAGCGTTTAGCTGAAAAACATAAACCAGAAATGATCATTGGTGGTTTCTCTGCTTTCTCTGGCATTGTTGATTGGGCGCGTATGCGTAAAATCGCTGATAAAGTGGATGCTATCTTCTTCGTTGATATGGCTCATGTTGCCGGCCTAGTGGCGGCAGGTCTTTACCCTAACCCTGTTCCACATGCCCATGTTGTTACGACTACTACCCATAAAACCTTAGCGGGCCCACGTGGCGGTTTAATTGTTTCTGCTTGTGATGATGAAGCTATTTATAAAAAATTAAACAGTGCGGTATTCCCTGGTGGCCAAGGTGGCCCATTAATGCACATCATTGCTGCGAAAGCCGTAGCGTTTAAAGAAGCATTATTACCAGAGTTTAAAGTGTATCAACAAGCTGTTTTAGATAATGCTAAAGCTATGGTAGCGGTATTACAAGAACGTGGTTACAAAGTGGTTTCTAACAGTACTGAAAATCACTTATTGTTACTTGATTTAATCGAAAAAGATATTACCGGTAAAGATGCTGATGCTGCTTTAGGTAAAGCACACATCACAGTAAACAAAAACTCGGTACCAAACGATACTCGTTCTCCGTTTGTTACTTCGGGTTTACGTTTAGGTACGCCAGCGATTACACGTCGTGGTTTTGGTCTCACTGAAACTAAAGCGTTAACGACTTGGATTTGTGACATTCTTGATGATATCAATAATGAAGACGTTATCACCCGTGTTCAGGGTCAAGTTAAAGAGTTATGTGGTCGTTTCCCTGTTTACCAAAAATAGCTACTCGGGATAACTAAGTTAATAACAAACTACCGTCATTGCCGAAGTATTTTATCGGCTAGGCAGTTTATTTAGCTTAATAGTTTTTTTTATATTAAAATGGTCGCCTTGAGCGGCCATTTTTTTGTCCGTAAACTTCTGTAGGTAACCTATGTATTGTCCATTTTGTTCAGCTGTTGACACTAAAGTTATTGATTCACGCTTAGTTTCTGGCGGCCATCAAGTACGCCGTCGCCGAGAATGCTTAGCCTGTCATGAACGGTATACCACTTTTGAAAATGCAGAGTTAGTTATGCCACGCATAATTAAACGTGATGGCAGCAGAGAGCCTTTTAATGAAGATAAGATGCGCAGTGGTTTAAGTCGCGCGTTAGAAAAACGTCCGGTAAGCACGGAGAAAATAGAGCTGGCGATTAATAAGTTAAAATCGCAAATGCGTGCTACCGGTGAACGAGAAATTAGCAGTGAAATGTTGGGTGATTTAATCATGGCACAGCTTAAAGAATTAGATAAAGTTGCTTATTTACGTTTTGCCTCGGTGTATTTATCTTTTGAGGATATCAGTGAATTTGCCGATGAAATAACACGCTTAGGTAAAGAAAAAAACGGCAAGACACAAAAAACTAAACAAGTTAAAGTGGTTAAATAATATGAATGCTAGTGTGGCTGATAGTCCTTTTACTGTGCAAGATCACCTTTACATGTCTCAGGCACTAGCGTTAGCTAAAAAAGGTCACTTTACTACCTCGCCCAACCCTAGAGTTGGCTGTGTATTAGTGAGTTATCAAGCAGGCAAAGGCACAGTTATTGGCGCAGGTTATCATCAAAAAGCAGGGCAGGGCCATGCCGAAGTTCACGCTTTAGCTGAGGCTAAAATAAATAATGCCGACTTAATTAAGGGTGCTACAGCTTATGTAACCTTGGAGCCATGCAGTCACTTTGGTCGCACGCCGCCATGCGCACAAGCCTTAATTGATGCCGGTGTCGGGCGAGTTATTGCTGCCATGGTTGATCCTGACCCACGGGTCTCGGGCAATGGTTTAGCCATGTTAGAAAAAGCCGGTATCAAGACACAATCAGGTTTGTTAGCACAAAGTGCAAGAGCGCTGAATGTTGGCTTTATTTATCTGATGGAAAATAAGCGTCCTTATGTACGCTGTAAATTAGCGGCAAGTCTTGATGGCAAAACCGCCATGGCCAGTGGCGAAAGTCAATGGATAACGTCAAGTGCCGCTCGCCAAGATGTGCAACGTTTAAGGGCGCAGAGTTGCGCTATTATTAGCGGTGCCGATTCCATCATTTTTGATAACGCTAAAATGACGGTACGTTGGTCTGAGTTAGGTGAATTAAAAAATAGCTATGCAAAAGAAATGCTGAGACAACCATTACGTGTTGTTATCGACAGTCAAAATAGGCTAACGCCGGATCTTGCTTTATTCGAACATGACTCGCCAATTTTAATTATTCATGCAGAAATTGAAAATAAATTGGCAACAAATCTTGAAAACTTACCAAAATGGCCTCATTTCGTAGAACAAGTGCAATTACCTGTGGTGAAAAACGCACAGGGAAAATTTAAAATAGATTTACCCGCTTTGTTAACACTACTAGCAAAGCGAGGACTCAATGATATTTTAATTGAGTCAGGCGCACAGTTAAGTGGTGCCTTTATTGAGCAAGATTTAGTTAATGAACTTATTCTTTATCAAGCGCCTAAATTAATGGGCGGTGATGGTAAAAACTTAGTGGTTATGCCTGGCATAACCAGACTAAGCCAAGCTAAAGCATTAACCATTAGTGATATTCGACTGGTCGGTGGCGATATTCGCATCACTAGCCAACTAACTAACACCTAATAAATAAACAAACAAAAAATTAAATAGAGAAGTCTATGTTTACAGGAATTATCGAAGCGATTGGTGTTATAAAAACCATCAATGTTAATGCCCAAGGTGCTCGTTTAGTTATCGCTACCCATGATTTGGATATGAGTGATGTTAAACTGGGTGACTCCATCGCAACTAATGGTATTTGTCTTACTGTGGTTGAGGTTAATAACAGCAAAGGAAAGGGGAGTTATAGCGCCGATGTTTCTAATGAAACCCTACAGCGCACTGGTTTTGTCAACTATCAAGTGGGTAGTAAAGTAAACTTAGAAAAAGCTATGTTAGCAAGCACACGTTTTGGCGGCCATATGGTTTCGGGACATGTGGATGGTGTTAGTGAAATATTAGCGATTAATAACAATGGCAACAGTATTGAATATTGGTTAAGCATGCCAGATGATTTAGCACATTATATTGCTGAAAAAGGTTCAGTAACTATTGATGGTACTAGCTTAACGGTAAATGCGTTGGCTGAGGATTGCTCACCAGGGAAGTTTCGACTGACCATAGTGCCGCACACAGTAAAAGAAACCATCTTTGGGGACTATCAAGTGGGTACTAAGGTGAACATTGAAGTGGATTTAATTGCCCGTTACCTAGAACGCTTACTCACTAAAAGTGAGCAAAATGAACAAGCGCCACGGTCAAATGTTAGTGAAGCTATGTTATTAAAAGCGGGCTTTATTAAATAGCCACGATTTAAAATAAAGCTAAGCAACTAATTAAAGTGAACAACTTAAGCTAAACAAAGAAATGATGAGTGCATATAATTGATGAACTCACTAAAATATAACAAATACGCACAGTAAAATGGCGCTAACAATATAGCTAGCCATCAAAGAGGCCGAAATGAAATTAAATACCCCACAAGAAATCATCGCAGACATCGCCCTAGGTAAAATGGTTATATTAATGGATGATGAAGATAGGGAAAATGAAGGTGACTTCATTATGGCCGCGGAACAAGTGACCTCTGCAGCGATTAACTTTATGGCAACCCATGGGCGTGGTTTAATTTGTATGCCAATGAGCCGTGAAAAATGTGAAGCATTAAAAATACCCTTGATGGTAGATAAAAATGATGCACAATTTAGCACCAACTTTACCGTGTCAATTGAAGCCGCAACGGGGGTAACTACGGGTATCTCAGCCGCTGATCGCGCCACGACGGTACTTGCTGCGGCCATTAAAGGCTCGACACATCTTGATATCGTACAACCAGGTCATATTTTTCCCTTAATTGCAAAAGATGGCGGCGTATTAAATCGTGCCGGTCATACTGAAGCGGGTGTTGATCTAGCTCGCATGGCGGGTTTTGAACCTGCTGCTGTTATTGTCGAAATTTTAAATGAAGATGGCACCATGGCACGTCGTCCTGATTTGGAAATTATCGCACAAAAACATGATATTAAAATGGGCACTATAGCTGATTTAATTGAATTTAGAAATGCCACTGAAACGACTATCGAGCGTATCTCGCAGTGTAAATTACCGACGGCTTTTGGTGAATTTGATTTAACCGTATTTAAAGACACCATCGACGGTCAAGCACATTTTGCTTTAACCAAGGGTGAAATTAAGGCAGATGAGCCGACACTTGTACGTGTGCATTTAGAAAATACTTTCCGTGACTTACTCTTTAGCCAGCGTGAAAGTGTGGCTACTTGGCCAATGGCAAGCGCTTTGGAAAAAATCGCTAAAGAAGGTGGTGTACTGGTCTTACTAGGTAAACATGAATCACCAACTGAGTTAATTAACTTAGTTGAAAAATATGCCCAAATTGATGCTGGTGAAGTGGTAAAAGAAATTAACCGTCATGTTGGCTCACGTAACGTTGGTGTTGGTTCACAAATACTGGCTAACTTAGGTGTAAGTAAAATGCGCTTATTAAGTTCACAAACCAAGTACCACTCACTGTCAGGCTTTGGCTTAGAAGTCGTTGAGTATATTGCAGAGTAAATGTTTTCGGTGTTTTATTCGTTGCTGTAGTTATTCACAAGGCTGAATTCAGCTATGATGAACAAGATTCGGTATCAAAAAAACACGGAATGACGGCTTCTTCAGTTACCTAGACTATTGATAAATCAAACGCTACTTCGGTAGCGTTTTTTTGTTTTACTATAAACAGCTACTCGAAAAAAATCACGCTAAAAGGTGTAATTAACACCAAGGCCTAAGGTAAACTGCATAGCTTTATCTAAGTCAAGTTCATCTGTTGCAAGTACAATATCAAGCCAGTTGTTACTGTATCGTAGCTCGGGTGATAAATGTTCTAAATCTAGCATTAACATCAGTGAACTCGCTGCAAATTCGAGTTCAACACCAGCATAATAAAAGTTAACCTCTCCTTGGCGTTTATAACGAACAATATAGCGGCTAGCAATAGATTCAGTCGATATATGCTCTGCTTGATAATGGGCAAATAAGTTAGTATTTTCTGGCAGATCGAATTGATAATCTTTAGAGCCTGCGACTCCTCTATATAAAGGTAAGTAAGACTTGCCGCCTAAACTATTAATAAAAGTGCCATCGGTATCCACCGTGCCTTCACGATAGCCTAATTTTTTCATGTTAAATTGTGAATATAAATCTTTTATATCAAGGGTAAATGCTAGGTCATTATTGACTTGCCAATGGAAAAAAATCAACTGTTACGCCATAACCATCGATGTCCCAGCTATCATTATTTCCACGTTTTAAAAATTTTTTATCACTGTAAAGCTCTCTTAGCTGAGCTGTGCTGGTAAGCACTTCCGACAAGGCTAATTCAAAACTATCATCTTCGTCTTGGATAACTAAGAAAGCACCATTATGTGCGATTAGATCAGCAGCAACTTCAGCAAGCTTACTTGATAACACGCCTGAGTCATCAGTTTCTCCAGCGAATAATGCTGACATGATGCCAGCATCGATTAAACCATACCTTAACTCTGTCGCATTGTCTTTTGCAGCTACTTCGTTAGCATCATTGGTGATTGTTGGTTCTAATTGAGTTATATCTCCGTCAATACCAAAGGTGCTGGCAATTAGTGCTGATTTCTCGGTTACTGTATCAGCAGTAACACCGTCATCGCTTGCTTCGATTAATACTGAGACTAGATGGGTTAAAGCGGAAATATTAACTTTAACTTCGCCATCACTGTTACTATCAACTATAGAAATAGCAGCTAATTTGAAGTCAGCATCAACAGCCGTTAAAGTAATTTCCTTGCCTAAAGCTGTATCACCACAGCCTGCAGGAGCATCACAAGTCATCGTGGTTGGGTTGTCAGGATCAGTACTTGGAGATAATTCGATTTTAATTGGACCATCATAATCTAATACGGTAAAGGTATAGTTACCTTCCCGTTAGTGCTTATATTAGCCTCTTTAATTTCTGTCTCTGATAAGGCTATGGGGCTACCATCAACAAATTTGTACACTGTTACAATAGCATTGGTTAAGACACCCTTAATGGCTCTACCATTAAGGGTGGTTTCAATTATTACAGGTTCAGGTATAACAACCGTTTCAGTTATTGGACCAGAGCTATCTGAGCAAGCGCCAAGAGCAGAAGCAAGTGTAGGCGTTTATTAAAGTTCACAGGATATCCTTATGAGGTAAATAGCTCTAGCTCCAAGATCGTTAATAATAGAGAAAAACTATGTTTGTTGTGTAGATAATTTACACAGACTGCAAATTAATTACATTCGTTAATAAAATGTAATTAATTTGTTGGTTGGTGTGTTTTTAGTTCAGATTTGGTGGTTAAATATACATATCTACTGGTTAGCTGTAATTAAAATTAAAGTTCAAACTTAATATAAAATCAAATAAAATTTTATATTTTTAATTTCATATAGGTCGTTTATATAGCTACAATCGAGAAAGTTTTATCCGCTAGCCTTTGTAGCACTTACAATATAGGCTTAATATTTTTTTACCATCATGGCTTTACCATCATAGCTTTGCCATAAAAAGAGGAGTCTTATGAGACTTTTGACCGTGTTTTTATTTTCACTATCGACCGCTAGTCTAAGTGCAGTAGCGCTAGCATCTGTTGATGATCATTCAGATAGTAGCAATAAAATTGCCTTAACCATTGAAGAGCAGCGTGTAGAACAAGCGCAGCAAGCAATGCCTATGTTAAAAGGTTTTTTTGACTGGACTGATTTTAAGGGCAACTGGTCACAGGTTACCCTTTTTACTGTTGGTCAACGCTTGATGAACCAACTTGGTGATGAGCTTTGGCAATACAGCAAGGTTCAAGCTCAACGTGGCAAGCTAGTAGATGACAGGCCTTTATACTGGACCAGGTTATCAATTATTTCTTTTATTAAATCTACGGAAAATAATTTTACTCAAGCCGAGCTGAAGAGCTTATTAGCCGTATTTGAAAAGGCTTCTCGTGGCCGTAGTGATTTAGCTTATAGCAAGGCTACGGATAAGCGCATTTTATTAACCGGCTTCGATCCTTTTTTTCTTGATAGAAATATTCAACAGTCTAATCCATCGGGTTTAGCCGCTTTGTTACTTGATGGCACCGTTATCGAATATCAGGGCATAATAGCTGGGGTTAAACAAACAATCACCGCAGAAATTAATACCGCCATGGTATCGGTGCGTTATGGTGATTTTGATCAAGGAGAAATTGAAAGTCTACTCGCGCCTTTTTATGCTCTTAACAGTGTTGACCTGATTACTACCATCTCAATGGGGCGTAGTGATTTTGATTTAGAGCACTTTCCAGGGCTAAGACGCAGCGCAACCGCACCTGATAATGTCAATGTTTATACGGGCGCTAATAAAACTAATCCCTTAGTACCAAGCTTGCTTAAAATGCCACTAAGGGGTGATGAATTTGTCTTGTTTAGTCTGCCTTATCAAGCCATGATGAAAGCTAAAGGCGAGTATAAAATTAATGATAATCGTGGTGTAACAATACTTGAATCAGGTAAAGCGAAAGATATTAACGCCAATAGCTTAAGCGAACTTAGCGATAAAGTGTCAGTGCAAGGCGGCGGTGGTGGCTACCTTTCTAATGAAATTTCTTATCGTAGTATTGTGCTGCGTAATAAGCTGGACTCAACTATTCCCACCGGCCATATCCATACCCCGCGTATAAGTGATTTTGATGGTAAAACAAATCAAGCTATTATTGAACAAATTAATGCTATGTTAGTGCAAGCTTTAAGCGAAATTTAGGCGCTGCTTTTAGGTGTAATTACATAGAAATAGTCGAAAATACCATAAATGGTTAATGTTATTTATTGGTCTGCTTCTGGGACTTATATGGTGTTAATGGATATTGATTATATTCATAGTGATTCATTCGTTGCAGTAAAAAAACAAAGCTTAAAGCCAGAGCAAGTTCAATATAGCTTTCAGCAGTTATTGGCAGAGCATGCTCAGGCCAAAAATATCGAACTTGGTTTGATGTTAAAGCAAGCGGTGTACCGTTTTAGCCTTAATAAAGAAAAAGTGACCATCTCTGCTAAAGATGGTTAGCAACTTTCACCGATCAATGAGAGCCTAGCCACTGAAATTGCCAAGCAAAGCTATGCTAATAAAAACGCAGTGATCAGTTTGCTAACGAGTTCCAGAAGGGCGAGTTTAAAAGGATTACATGCGACGTTATTGATTTTGGACAAGGACGCTACACGGATGTAGCGTCTAAGAGAATGCCGGAGCTATTCTCTGCCTCTATGCCTTTTAATTCTCGCTAAGCGATCAGCTAATTAGTCCGATTGGTATAAGTAGAGAGGGAAGGCAGAAATAAAGTGACAGACACAAAAAAACGAAGGATGAGTTAAACTCATGCTTCGTTTTTTTAGATTAGCTTATAAGTTAAACTTATACAGCTAGTACGTTTTCTGCTTCAGGGCCTTTTTGACCTTGTTTAACAGTAAAAGTAACTGCTTGACCGTCAGCTAGAGTACGGAAACCGTCTCCAGAGATAGCGCTGAAGTGAACAAACACGTCAGGACCATTTTCTTGCTCTATAAAACCGAAACCTTTAGTTTCGTTGAAAAATTTAACTTTACCAGTAACTGTATCAGACATACTAACATTTTCCCGTAGTCATAAAATAATAATGTGGCTCTACGCCAAAATGGCTAGAAACCGTTTTTACCCGAGTAAATGCCCTCTACCAAAAAGTACAGGAAGAGGAAGGAAACAAACCAATATTCGACACAATCATTGTTTCAAACAATAGTTTGCATTGTTTAAATCCGTCTGTGTAGAATATTCAAGTATATCAGTACACTTAAGTGCATCAGATAGAAAACCTACAACAAAAGTCAGTATAAACCTTCATCTGCAACGCAAGAACTCAACGCAAAAGTAGTCTAGCATAGTTATTTTTAATATGCTTTATAAAAAATTGGATTAGTTCAACATTTCTTAGTTTTAAATGAGTGTCGCTATCAAAGCTAGCGGAAATACAGTGATAAAAGACATTAGCAGGGGGGAAATAAAAAAGTGACAACTCGTTAGACCAGTTGTCACTTTTTTAAACTTGAGCACTGTTATAAATTAGAGTGCGGCTATTTTCTCTTTTTGTTCAAGCATTTTGGCAAGAGCCGATTCAGCTTCGGCCAATTTCGTTTTTTCTTTTTCAATAACGGCTGCGGGTGCTTTACCAACAAAGTTCTCATTACTAAGCTTACCACGGGTTCTTGCCGCATCTTTTTCAAGCTTATCCATGGCTTTATCTAAACGAGCTAGCTCAGCTTCTTTATCGATTAAACCTGCCATTGGTATAAGTACCGTTAGCTCACCGACAACCGCGGATGCTGACGCAGGACCTTGTTCGTTGTCAGCTAATAGAGTAATACTGTCAAGTTTGGCGAGTGTTAATAAAAATTGCTCGTTGCTGCTTAAACGACGTTGATCCTCTTCGCTAACGTTTTTAAGTAATACCGGTAATGCTTTACTGGGTGATATATCCATTTCGCCACGGATATTTCGAATGGCAACAATAAATTGTTTTACCCACTCTAAGTCATCAATAGCTTGTTGATCGCACTTACTCTCATCAAACTGAGGGAATGCTTGAATCATAATAGAATCACCAACCTTGGCAAAGTCGCTTAATGGCTGCACACGCTGCCAAATAGTTTCCGTGATAAAGGGCATAATGGGGTGCATTAAGCGTAATAAGCTTTCCAATATATTGACTAAGGTATGACGAGTACCACGTTGCTGTGCTTCATTACCTTTGAATAATACCGGCTTGGTTAACTCTAAATACCAGTCACAAAATTGATTCCAAGTGAATTCGTAAAGCGCTTGTGAAGCTAAGTCAAAGCGGAATGAGTCAAAGGCTTCATGAACAGTTTTAACCGTTTGCTCAAATTGGCCGATGATCCAACGATCAGCCAGTGATAATTCCATTGCACCGGCAGCTTCATTCGCTGAAGCTTGGCCGCAATCAAACTCTTCAGTATTCATTAAGACATAACGACTAGCATTCCATAATTTATTGGTAAAGTTACGGTAACCTTCAAGGCGCTTCATATCCCAGCTAATGTCACGGCCAGTGGTGGCAACTGAGGTTAAAGTGAAACGTAAGGCATCAGTACCGTGTGCTTCAATACCGTTTGGATATTCTTTCTTCGTTAGTTTTTCAATTTTAGCGGCCAGTTTAGGCTGCATCATATTGCCGGTACGTTTTTTCAATAGGTCTTCAAGGGATATGCCATCAATCATATCCAAAGGATCAACCACATTGCCTTTAGATTTACTCATCTTATCGCCATTTTCATCGCGAATAAGGCCGGTCATATAGATTTTTTTAAATGGAATTTGCGCTTTACCGTTTTCATCTTTGTTAAAGTGCATGGTCATCATGATCATACGGGCAACCCAGAAGAAAATAATGTCAAAACCGGTTACTAACACATCGGTTGGGTGGAAAGTTTTTAAGTCTTCAGTCTCTTTTGGCCAACCTAGGGTTGAGAAGGTCCACAGTGCAGATGAGAACCAAGTATCAAGTACATCCTCATCTTGGCGTAGTTTCATGTCGTCGCTAATGGGGTTATTAGCACGTACTTCTGCTTCAGTACGACCAACATACACTTTACCGTTTTCGTCATACCAAGCTGGGATTCGATGTCCCCACCACAGTTGGCGTGAAATACACCAATCTTGAATGTTGTTCATCCACGCGAAATACATGTTTTCGTATTGTTTTGGTACAAATTCAATTTGACCATCTTTCACGGCATCAATGGCAGGACCTGCTAGCTTTTCTACACGCACATACCATTGGTCTGTTAATAATGGCTCAATAATAACACCAGAGCGATCGCCGTAAGGGGCAACTAAATCATGATCTTTAACTTCAACCAATAAACCGAGTTCATCAAATTTAGCAACAATGGCTTTACGGGCAACAAAGCGGTCCATACCGGCAAATTCGCTGGGTAATTCAGTGCTGTAAACATCAGAAATTTCGCCTTTGGTATCATATACTTCAGCGTTGGCTAAAATAGCGGCATTTTTATCTAGAATATTGATTTGTGGTAGCGCATGACGTTTGCCGACTTCATTATCGTTAAAGTCATGAGCGGGAGTGATTTTCACACAACCTGTGCCCTTGTCCATATCGGCATGGTCATCACCAACAATGGGAATTAAGCGATTCACTAAAGGCAACAATATTTTTTTACCAATAAGATCTTTATAACGTGGATCTTTAGGGTTAACAGCAACGCCAGTATCACCTAACATGGTTTCTGGACGGGTAGTGGCAACTACTAAGTAATCAAGGCCTTCGGCAGTTTTTTCGCCATCAGCTAAAGGATAACGTAAGTGCCACATGTGACCCTTTTTATCTTTGTTTTCTACTTCTAAATCTGAAATAGCGGTATGTAATTTAGGATCCCAGTTAACTAAACGTTTACCACGATAAATTAAATCATCTTCGAATAAACGCACAAATACTTCTTGTACCGCTTCCGACATACCCTCGTCCATGGTAAAACGTTCACGGCTCCAATCAATGGAGTTTCCTAAGCGACGCATTTGTTTACTTATGGTGCCACCCGATTCTTCTTTCCACTGCCAAATTTTATCGATAAAACCTTCACGACCATAATCATGGCGAGTTTTGCCTTCTTCGGCGGCAATTTTACGTTCAACTACCATTTGTGTCGCTATACCGGCATGGTCGCAACCTGTTTGCCATAAGGTGTTTTTACCTTGCATACGTTGGTAGCGAATAAGGGTATCCATGATGGTTTGCTGAAAAGCATGACCCATATGTAAGCTACCCGTCACATTGGGTGGCGGAATCGCAATGCTGTAACTGTCACCTTCACCGGTAGGGCTAAAGTAACCTTGCTCTTCCCAGCTAGTATAAAGGGACTGTTCAATGTCGGTCGGGTTAAAGGTTTTTTCCATCATAGTTTCCGCTAATAGGTTTAAGTGTTGTTCGTTGTTTTGCTGTCGTACTCTTTATCCGTAAAAGCTTATCAGTTAAGCTCAACAAGGCAAAATTGCAGCAAAGTAAAATTCATTGTTTAAGGTGTTTTTTTAGCTTTCGTGTTTTTCTTGGTGTTTATCTTTGTGCAAGATAGCCGCTACTTAGTGGCTTCGCTTGAGACATTGGCTGGCACGGTTACCGCTTGGTTATCTACTTGAAAACCCCATTGTCGGCAAGTTTTAAAGCGTTCTCTCGCTTGTTGCTTAAGTGTTTCATCGCTAGGCACAAAATCAACGATAAATTGAAATTGATTAGCAAAGTTAGGCACAGTATTGGTCAAGTTAATAAGCACAGAGCGACGCCCTTGCGGTGCTTGAAAACCTATTTCAACAGCTGCGCCTTGTTTTGGACCTTCACCAACGAGGTTATGCGGTACAAAACTGTCGCTATCAAATGCCCACAGCATTTCATCAATTTGTTCAGCATGTTGCTGGTCTTGTGTATAGATATAGACCCGCTGCTTTTGCCGATAAAAATAGCTGGCTTGCAAACAGGCATGATAGGGCGCAGAACGAGACTCTTGGTCCGAGTCGTCTGTTACCTCATCTTTAAGTAGATAAAACATTACTTGGGTTTGCATGTCATTAGCCTAAGTTAATTTGTAGTAGTGGCTTTAACCGCGATTAAGCTCATACTTGTGTATGAGCGTAAAATCGGGAATAAATTACCTCCTACAATTACTCGCCTTGTTCTTGACCGGCACGGTTAAGCAAAAATTGCGTTAACATGCTTACTGGGCGACCTGTTGCACCTTTGTTTTTACCACTGCGCCATGCGGTGCCAGCAATATCTAGATGTGCCCAGTTATATTTTTTAGTGAATTTTGATAAGAAACAAGCGGCGGTAATGGCGCCAGCCTCTTTGCCACCTAGATTGGTAAAGTCAGCAAATGGGCTATCAAGTTGATCTTGATAATCATCCCATAACGGCATGCGCCATGCTCGGTCGCCACTTTGCTCTGAAGCATTTAAAAGCTCATGGGCAAGCGGGTTATGACTAGTGAATAAGGCAGTGGCGTGTGCACCAAGTGCAACAACACAAGCACCGGTTAACGTGGCCACATCAATTACCGCATCGGGATCAAAACGCTCAACATAGGTCAGCGCGTCACATAATACTAAGCGGCCTTCGGCGTCGGTATTCAATACTTCAACTGTTTGACCCGACATAGTGGTTAATATATCACCAGGTCGGTAAGCGTTACTGCTTGGCATGTTTTCACAGCCGGCTAAAATGCCGATAACATTGATTGGTAGGTTAAGCTCGGCTAATGCATGCATAGCACCCAATACACTGGCAGCCCCACCCATATCATATTTCATTTCATCCATGCCAAGGCCTGGTTTTAATGAAATACCGCCACTGTCAAAGGTTAAACCTTTACCGATTAAAACTAATGGCTTCGAGTCATCATTTGCGCCATCATATTTAATAATACTCATCAATGATTCATTAAACGAACCACGACCAACGGCAAGGTATGAGCCCATACCAAGTTCTTCCATTTCTTTTTCGTCAACAATGGTGGTGGTTATCTTGTCATAATCAGTATCAAGAATCTTCGCTTGCTCAGCAAGATAAGCTGGATTACAAATATTTGGCGGCATGTTAGCAACATTTTTACAGGTAGTAATACCTTCAGCAATGGCTAATGCATGGGTAACGGCACGCTCACCAATAGGCAGTTCACGGCGAGTTGGTACATTAAAAACAATTTTACGTAAAGGACGACGTGGCTCGGCAATGCGAGTTTTTAAACTATCAAAGCTGTATAAGGCATCTTGTGCCGCTTCTACTGCTTGACGTACTTTCCAGTAAATATCACGGCCTTTAACATGTAACTCGGATAGGAAACATACCGCTTCCATAGAACCTGTTTCATTTAAGGTATTAATTGTTTTGGTAATTATTTGACGATATTGACGTTCATCAAGCTCGCGTTCCTTACCACAGCCGACTAATAATACCCGTTCACTTAAGATATTAGGCACATGATGTAATAATAACATCTGTCCTGCTTTACCTTCTAAATCACCCTTACGTAAAAGGTTGCTAATGTAGCCTTCACTTATTTCATCAAGCTGCTCTGCGGTACCGCTAAGTCTGCGTGGCTCAAAAACACCAACAACAATACAAGCGCTACGTTGTTTTTCGGGACTGCCGCTTTTTACACTGAACTCCATGACTTTTCCTTTTACAATTTTATAGGGTAATTATTTAGCTTAACTTGCTAAAATAAGTAAAAAATAGCACTCTTGTCTATTCAATTGATATCGCTAAGGGCTATAATTATAGTAGCACTCATCAATATTAGTTACTCACTGACTATATAGTTTACTTATGAAAACGACAAGTTTACTCAATATTTGCCAATATGTCAGAAAAAAACTAAGTTTTTACGGGATCTTTTTGTGATCATTTTTCGTTATTTATTAAAAGAAGTCGCCAAAACACAATTAGCAGTATTTTTTGTGTTAATGACTATTTTTATCAGTCAAAAATTTGTCCGTGTGCTCGGTGATGCATCAGAAGGCAGTATACCAGGGCAACTAGTAATGACTTTTATCGTTTTGAAAATCCCCGACCTTGCCGGTTTTATTCTGCCACTAAGTTTATTCCTAGGGGTGTTACTTGCTTATGGCCGGATTTATGCGGACAGTGAAATGACAGTGTTACACGCCTGTGGTGTCAGCGAGTGGTATGTCGTTCGAGTGACGTTAGTACTGGCAGTTATTACCGCCATTGTTACCGGTATTTTTACTTTATACCTTGCGCCCCTGGCCTCTGAATATCAATATCAAGTAAAAGAAAAACTTACCGCCGACTCTGGCTTAAGTGCTCTAGTTTCAGGACGTTTTCAGCAAACGGGTAATCAAGATGCCGTGGTATTTATTCATGATAAAGACCGGGAGACTAATAGCTTTCATAAAGTTTTTGTCGCCCAGTTACCCAAGGGTGAGAATATTGGCGCCAGTATTATCAATTCAAGTTTGGTGTATGCTAAAACAGGACGAGTTTTTGAAGATGAATCTGGCTCTCAACAGCTAGTACTAGGTGATGGTATTCGTTATCACCGAGATGTTGATAGCGGTGAATTTCAGTCAGTGGCCTTCGACAAATACTATATTCAGATTAAAGATCAAGAAGTTGAACGTCAACATCGTAAGTTAAGTGCGCTAACCACGCTGGAGTTGTATAACAATGATAACCCAGAGTTAGAGTCAGCCTACCGCGCTACTATTCAATGGCGAATATCTTTTCCTTTAATTTGTATTATTCTCATTTTTATTGCCGTACCGTTAAGTGTGGTCAACCCTAGACAGGGTAAATTTGGTAAATTGCTACCCGCCTTAATGTTGTTTTTAGGATATTTATTATTGTTAACGTCAATGCGCTCAGCCATAGAAAAAAATGCTATCCCTAGTGTTATCGGTTTATGGCCAGTACATATTAGTGCCTTATTTATCGGTATAATGCTGTTAATGAAGGACCGTAGTAGTGGGCGAATTATCAAAGCAAAATTACCCAGTTTTAAACGTAAAGCTAGAAGTAAAATCGGTGAAGGTAAGGGTAATTAATGCGTATTCTTGATTTATATATTGGACGTTTTACTCATAATAGCGCTGCTACTACTTTTACTCCCTTAGCCGTATTTATTAGCGTTAGTGGCATCATTAAATTTGTCGAACAAGGTAAGGGTAATTAATGCGTATTCTTGCTTTATATATTGGACGTTTTACTCATAATAGTGCTGCTAATACTTTTACTACCTTAGCCGTATTTATTAGCGTTAGTGGCATCATTAAATTTGTTGAACAAGGTAAGGGTAATTAATGCGTATTCTTGATTTATATATTGGACGCATCATAGCTTCTACTACTTTTACTACCTTAGCCGTATTTATTAGCGTCAGTGGCATCATTAAATTTGTCGAACAAATGCGTGCTATCGGGCGTGGTGATTACGATTTAGCCCACGCCGCCCTATACGTACTTTACATGGTACCACGTGATGTGGAAGTGTTTTTCCCTATGTCAGCGCTTATTGGCGGCTTAATTGGCATAGGCATGTTAGCCAGTAATAGTGAATTGGTGGTGATGCAAGCAGCAGGTTTATCAAAGTTAGATATTATTAAGTCAGTAATGAAAACCGCTATTTTATTGATTATTGTTAGTATGGCTATTGGGGAGTGGTTAGCGCCCAGTGGAGAAGCTAAAGCGCGTGAAATTCGCGCACAAGCTATTTCTGGCGGTAGTTTAATATCAGCTAAAAATGGTGTCTGGGCAAAAGACGGTGATTACTTTGTCAATATAGGTGAAGTACAGGATAAAGGTCGATTAAAAAACATTCAAATATATGGCTTTAATGATCAATTAAGAATTGATAGTTGGATTGCGGCTAAAAGTGCCATTTATCAAAATGATGCTTGGCTGCTCTCGGATGTTGAGGAGTTTTTGTTACTTGAAGATGAAATTATTACTAAGAACTACAGTCAAAAAGTTTGGAAATCGTCGTTAACACCGAAAAAGCTAGGGGTGGTGACCGTTACTCCCGAGTCACTTTCTTTACGAGGTTTGATTGATTATTTAGATTATTTAGAGGCTAATGAACAAGACACTAGCCGCTATGAACTCGCTTTTTGGCGAAAACTAATGCAACCATTGACGGTAGCGGTAATGCTACTCGTGGCACTATCTTTTATTTTTGGACCCTTACGTGAAGTTTCTATGGGGGCGCGCATTATGATGGGGGTCTTTACCGGCATTCTATTTTTTATTAGTAATGAAGTTTTGGGCTCGATGAGTTTGGTCTATCAACTTCCGCCAATACTGGGGGCAACGATGCCGAGTTTGCTCTTCATTAGCGCTGCTTGGTACTTTATCAGTAAGAAACCCAGCTAACAGCTCAGCGCTTAATTTTTCGCCATTAACCGGTTAATTAATTAGGGTTAATAGCGAAAATGTCGATAAAGATAACTACCTTAGGCTATGTTAGATTAAAGGAAAGGCCCCGCTAAGCGGTTATAAACGACCTCGATTAGCTTCTAGCGATAACACCACAACTTCTGTGTTAGTTAATCTATCTTGTAAGCTGAGTTTGTTTTTTCTATCAAAAGCAACCAAAATAGTACCTAAACCGAATAACGTTGGTACTAGTCGTTTAATGCCGGTGTTTATACTTAATAGTGAACCATCAAGGTTTTGTACGCGTAAACGCCATGCTCTCATCCCTAATGTTTGGCCACTCTTACTCCAGAAATAGACAAAGAAAAAACTGACCCAAGCCATTTTCCATAATTCATTAGGCCACTTTAACCAAGCCGTATTGGCTATGGTATCGGAAAAATGTTGTTGGCCTTGCATATCAAATAAGCCAAAGTAATGCCCAATAAACATTAATAAAAAACTCAAGGCTCCAGCCGCCATATAAACAGCAAAAGCGATAAGAAAGTCATAGACCCATGAGCCGAAGCGACGTCTAAAGCCAGCGCGAGGAAAAACTACAGGTGTGGTATCAGTCATTGAACCTTCTATATATTAAGTTATTGAAAATTTAAACAGCGGAAAATATTTTTTGCAGTTTAACAAAATTTATCTTAATTGAGTATCCCTATGAGCTAGGGTAGGGAAGTATTCAACCCGCTAGGTTTTATCTGTGGTGTCATAGCGTTAAACTTAAAGGAGTAAGTACTGGCCTAGTTAATTAATGAGTAATAAAAGCAACTAAGCTCGGATAATTTATAAATATAATGTTACTAATTGGTTGTCTTATGCGTTTTAGTTATATACGACTTTGCTCACATTGATGTCGGCCGCTACTTGATTAGTATATAATCTGCGCAAACTATAGCTGTTGCCATGTAGCGACAGATACAAACATACAATCATAGAAAGTAGCTATCAAATAAAAGGGCTAGCATGAGTAGTAAATTTTTATCTGGAAGTGCATTTATTGTTGCCGTACTTGTAACCGTGCCAACATTAGCCGAAAAAATCGGCGTTACCCTAGCAGATGCTGACACTCTAAGCCGTATGGCCGTTGGCGGAGACATTGTTATAGATGGCAATGTTAGCAAAATTGATAATGCTAGCCTCAATGTTGCTAAGGCTGTCCAAGAGCAACCTACTCGTGCCGGGGAATTAGTTTCCCTAGGTAAAGTGATGAATAGTGGCGCAGAAATCAACTCTGCGGTAAATGGTCAAGTTGCAGCTCAGCTCAGTCAAGTAAAGAAGACGCAACTACTTACACCCATTAGTATCTGGTTATTTGTTTTAGCTATGACCTTAGTTTATGTCAATAGAAAAACGCTCTTCCCAAAACAGCTTACAATGTTGAAAAAGCCTGCTAAAAGGTAAGTTTTAGATAGCGAACGACTTCATTAAAAAGCCACTTTTTTTGTCAGGTATTCCTGGTCAAAGAAAGTGGCTTTTTTGTTGGTATAGTCTCTTGCTTGCTAATTCCTTAGCAAGCAAGGCGATTTAGGCTGAAATTGGCTGAGTCGCCTTAATTTTATAAAAGCCACAATACAGTGCTGGTACTACCGCTAAGGTTAAAATGGTACCTATGCCTAAGCCAAACGCAATCACATTTGCCATACCGTAAAACAAGGGATCTTTACCGATAATTAACGGCAATAACCCCATAACAGTAGTGATAGTGGTCATTGCTATGGGGCGTAATCTAGTTAAACAGGCATCAACCACAGCCTGATAGTCAGACTTACCTGCCGCGGTTTCTATTTGAATTCTATCAATCAATACTATGGCGTTATTAATAATGATACCGGCTAGGCTGTACAGCCCTAGGGTAACCATAAAGCCAAAGGGTGCCTGCATCAGAAATAAGCCTAATACTGCACCAATAAACGCTAATGGAATGGTAAGGGTGATCACTGCTGCTTGTCTAAAAGAATTAAATTGTGCCACTAGTAACATCAAAACAAGTCCTAATACTATCGGCATACTTGCCCCTAAGGCCTTTTGAGCCTCTCGAGAGTCTTTAATTACCCCATCATATTCAATAATATGGTTAACCGGTAAGTCGAGTTTTAGCGCTTGAATTCTAGCATCGATTAGCGATTTTAAGTCTTCTGCTGCCATCTCTGTATTTCGAGCTTGAATACTCACGGTTCTAAATAAATCTTCATGTTGAATAATAGAAAATTGATTATTGGGCGCCAGTTCAGCCACTTGAAATAACGGTATACTTTTTCCTGTTTTTTCAGAATAGATGGTGAGGGTCCTTAACCGGTCTAAGTTTTCTCGTTCAGCTTGCTCGGCTCTGAGGATCACGGGAATAATTTCATCACCTTCACGGTACTCAGTGATTTGTGTACCGGAAAAATAGGTTTCCAGTGCTTGCGCTATTTCAGATGAAGTGAGTCCGGATCGTTTTGCTCTGTGTTGATCTATTTTCACATCAATTTTAACAATCAGGTTTTCCCAGTCGGTTCTGATATCTATGGTGTTTGGTGTGTCATGGAGTACATCCATGATCTGTTGGGCTTTTCTATAGATGACATTTTTGTCTGGGCCCTTTACCTGAATCTTAATGGTATTGGAATCTGATGGCCCTAAAAACATCTTACTTACCCGAGCCGATACATTAGGGAAGTCATGCTCTATATCACGGCCTAACATGAGAACCTTAGCGGAAATATCGGTTTCATCTTTTACATTGAGTACAATAAAACCTTTATTTTGCGCAGGGTCTTCCGGCGCTAATGACATCACGAAACGTGGACCACTAAAACCAACATAACCAGAGTAGCTGTCGATAAAGGCAAAACGTGTTTTGTTATCTAACCATGAGAATATCTCTTTCATCTGGCGGTTAGTTTCTTTTGAAGACGTGCCATTAGGTAAGTCGATATTGATAATAATTTGTGTACGATCAGAGTCGGGGAAAAACTGCTTTGAAACCGAGCCCATGGCTATTATAGAAATAACAAATAACATCAGCATAGCGCTGATAAACAGTGCTTTATGTCTTAATAACCAATGTAAAAACATTTCGTAATAGCGATAAAACTTTCCGGCACTAGCATCTTTATTGTTGGCCAGTAAAGCCTTACCATCAGATTTTTTTGGCGGTTTAATGAAAAAATAACATAATAATGGCGTGACACATAAGGCTAATATCCAGCTGGTTAATAAGGTAATTAAGATCACCAAAGAAATAGAGCGGGTATATTCACCAGCAACATGCTCAGCCAGCATTAGGGGTAAGAAAAATAAAATAGTGGTGATAGATGAACTCAGTAGGGGAATTGCTAATTCTTGACTGCCTTGTAACATAGCATCATAACGGGCAATGCCTTTTTCGATACGACGCTTAAAATCTTCTGCGATAACAATGCCGTTGTCTACCAATAAACCTAAGGAAATAATTAAAGTCGCTAAGCTCATACGCTCTAATTTCATATCGGCAAATTGCATTATGGTGAGTGTAGTAAGCATAACAAAGGGCACAATAGCGCCAACAATAAGTCCTACTCGCAGTCCTAAAAATAAAATAACCACCACCAATACAATCGCCAGTGTTTGCAATACATTAACCGATACACCTCTAATGGTTTTCTCTACCTGCTTGGCTTGGTAAGTGGCAACATTGATGGTATATCCTACCGGTAAGGTGCTGGCTACTTCATCCGATTTTTTCATCATTCGCGGGGCAAATTCTAATAAGTTAAATTCGGGTAACTTTGAAATCGCAAAAAATATTGCCGGTTGGCCATTAAAGTAGGCAAGTTTATCAGGCGGATCAATATAGTCTCTGCGCAGGGTGACAATATCTTTTAGCGCGATAAAATTCTCGCTATTAGGGATGTTGATATAGGTATTGCCAATATCTACTATGCTATCAAAGTTACCGGAAGGCTCTACGATAAAACTGATGGATCCCGTGTCTATTTGCCCGCCTGAGCTAATAATATTTTGATTTTTCAGCTCCATTATTAACGCCTTGGGCGAGATGCCCAGTTGTGCTAACTTGGCATTAGACACTTCTAGGAAAATTCGCTCTTCTTGGCGGCCAAGAATTTCAATTTTTTTGGTGCCTGGCACGCCGTATAAACTATCACGTATATGTTGGGCAATATCATACATTTCACCCATGCCAAAACCGTCGGCGGTTAAGGCTAGAGTGATCACCGAGACATCACCAAATTCATCATTAACATGAGGAATATGTGTTCCTGAGGGCATTCTTTGATAGGCTGCCGTGGTTTTATTACGTACGTTTTGCCATATATCGTCAAGGTTAAAATAACGGTCATAAACTTTGACATGAATAATGGATAAACCTATGGTGGAGGTTGATTTAATTTCCTCAACTTCAGGGATTTTTCGTAGCTCTTCTTCCAGTTTTTTGGTGATAAGTTGTTCAATTCTGTCAGGAGACATACCGGGGAAAGAGGTACTGATAATAGCTTCACGTATGGTGATAGTGGGATCTTCTTGCGCAGGCAAGGTGAAGTAGGCAAACACACCATTAACTAACATAACACCAAGCAGTAAAAAAACACTTTTACGATACTTAAAGGCGATTTTGGTTAAATTCATTATTATTCCTTAGGCTCGGCTTAGTTAAATCGCTTAGTTTTAGCGTCTAGCAAGCTAACTTGTTGGCCATCTCTAAGGAAGGCAACTCCGGCTGTGGCGATTATGTCGCCCGACTGTAACCCAGCAGATATATACACTTGGTTGTTTAAGATGTTTTCTATTATTATTTCTCTGCGATGAACTACTTTTTCCTCGGCGTTATAGACAAAGACAAAAGTCTTTTGCTCTAGTCCGGCGCTAATGGCGGTAAGTGGTATCTTGATAGAAGGCCCTTTATGTCCTGTTCTGCCGATACCCTCAAAAATAAACTCTACTTCAGCGGTCATGCCAGCGCGTAATAATGGGTTATCACCTTGTAATACAACGGTGACTGGAAAGGCGTTGGCTGACTCTGCTCTAGTACCTATTTCGGTGATACGACCCTTCATTTTTATATTGGGCAATACCGGGAATTTTATCGGTAAAATGGCGTTTTGGGTTAATTCCTGAATTAAGGTTTCGGGCACCATAACCTGAATTTCTAGGCCATGTTTACCTTCAATTTCAAAGACCGATTGGCCGGAGGTAATCTGCTGAGACGGCTCAAATAATCGTCGCGTAATAATGCCATCATAGGGAGCACGTAAAATGCTGTCTTGCAGATTTTTATTGGCAATATCTAATTGTGCCTGTGCAACAGCAACGGCACTATTATTGGCATCATAACTTGCTTTAGCATTATCAAAACCTGATTGTGAAACAACGCCCTGTTTTAGTAAGGTTTGATAACGAGCATAAGTATTTTTAGCATCGGCTAAGCTCACTTTTGACTGTTGGTATTTTGCCGTAGCGGATTGCAGCTCTAGGTTAAAACTACGTTTATGTAAATATGCTAATGGTTGATCTTTACTAACATGTGCACCCAAGTTAACGTTAATTTGCTCAATTTTACCGCTAACTTCAAAGCTAAGTTTAGTGGCTTCAACGGGAGCAACAATACCGGATAATACCCGTATTTGTTCAAGTGTGGAAAGACTTACTTGTGTCCATTTAATGGGGCGAATGGCCGTTTCAATTTGCTTAGTTTGTTCATTACACCCTAGGAGAAATAGGGCGATAAAAAGTAGCGATATGGTGCGCATGGTTGTTCCTTCATTCACTTTTGGCTTGATAGAATTATAGGCAAAAGTATATTGTTCAAAGTATTATCAAAAGTATTGTTGTAACCCAGTAGGTTAGCATAAGAATGCCAGCATACTTACAAATGGTACTGCTCAGTACCGAAATAGTTTGGTACTATGTAGTACCAATGTCAACCCTATTTAATGTTTACGGTAAAAATAATGGCAAAACCTGTTAGCGAAGAAAATGAAACTTTAAGTGCTCGAGGCCTGTTAATACGGGACGCGGCTGAGCAGTTGTTTTTCCAACACGGTTTTGATGAAACCTCTCTAGAAATGATCATCAATGAAACCGGAGGTTCGCGTCGTTCTATTTATAATGAATTTGGTAATAAGCAAGGATTATTACTCGCGGTTGTTAATAGGCAAGTATACAAACAAGCCCATACATTAAGCGATATTCACCGTGAATTGTCAGCCAAAGCTGCGCTTAATGATGTGTGTTTTCGCTTTGCCCAAGGCATGTTATCACCAACAATGATGTCGCTATTTCGCTTAGTGGTACAACAGGTGGTTAAATTTCCAGAGTTGGGTGAGGTCATTAATCAAAGAGGGCGGATAACAGGGATTTTACCTTTAGCCGATTACTTGTACTGGTTAACTGAGCAGCAAGTATTAACCATAGAGGATTGTCATTTTTCTGCGCAAATGTTGATAGAAATGACCAAAGGGCCATTACATACCCAGGCCTTATTGTTACCAAACACAGTAATCACCGATGATGAAATAAGACAACAAGTGCATAGCGCAGTGGATATTTTTTTCAAGGCACATAAAATATAAAAGAGTATTAGAGGACCATGGCGGCACAAAGGTTAATGAAAGACGGCTTAAATACCGCCTCGGCACAGCGAATTGCTCAGGCAATAAATCAGGTTTATCCTGAATTTAATGTGGAGCAATTTATAGCGCAAATTGACTCGGGCTTAGCTGCCCTAGAATTAAAGCAGCGGGTAAACCATTTTATTGCTGTATTAGCCAAGCACTTGCCGCAAGACTTTATCGCCTGCCATAAAATTTTAACTCAACTTAAACCCCATTGGGATCACGGCGACCCTGATGATGCCCTACGTTCATTTGCCGCTTGGCCAGTAACCGACTTTGTCGCCAAATATGGCCTAGACTTTCCCGAGCTGGCATTTGACTGTTTACATTATCTAACCAGCTTATTTTCGGCTGAATTTGCCATAAGGCCGCTGATTGAAAAGTACCCTGATTTATCGGCTAAATATTTACGCCAGTGGGTAACAGATGATGATTACCATGTTAGGCGCTTAACCTCTGAAGGAACACGACCTCGTTTACCTTGGGGTATAAGGTTACAGCGTTTTTGTCAGGATCCCAGCCCCAATTTATGGTTATTAGAGCAATTAAAAGATGATGACAGTGAATATGTGCGCCGATCGGTCGCCAACCACTTAAACGACATTGCCAAAGATAACCCTGATATTGTTATTGATATGTGCAAACGTTGGCAACAAGACGCCTCCACTAAGACCCAATGGGTAATTAAACACGCTTGTCGCAGCTTAATTAAATCAGGCAACCCCGAGGTATTTCCATTGCTTGGCTTTACTGAGTTTCCTAACGTTATTCTAGAAAAGTTTTCTCTAATAAATACAGAGCTAACACTGGGTGATGTTTTATCTTTTAGTGTGCAGTTAACTTCAAGCTCAAACAGTACGCAAAAACTGGCCATTGATTTTGTTATTTACCATATGAAAGCGAATGGTAAATTATCAGCCAAAGTATTTAAATTGAAAGAAGTCACACTAAATAGCAAAGAGAGCATTAGCTTAACTAAACAACACACCATTAAAGCCATCACTACACGCAAGTATTATTCGGGTGCTCATAAAATTGCCATTCAGGTCAATGGTCGAGAAGAAGTCATAAAAGACTTTAAACTTACTGTTCCTGACTAGTTATGGCCGGACAATGGCTAGTAACATCAGCATTGATGTTATGCCAGACAAATTGTGCAATTACTTTCATGTTAGGGCCCAACCTCATGAATTGCTGAGCTGTTGCTCTAAGTAAATGTCTAAATAGCATAAATAAACAACAGTCAGTGATAATGCTGAGAAAACTAGTTGCTTACTGAACTCATTTTCGTATAATGCCAGCCTCTTTAGCCGTAATGTTAAAGTTACTGTGTCACCGGAGTTATAGAATGGGTAGATACGGAGGGAATTCAAAATCCTTTGCTTGCAAGCATCAATTTTGAAGTTATAGAAAAGAAATGCCAGCGTGATGAAATTGGTATACATGGGGGATTCAAAAGTGAACGTGTCTACACGTAAGGTATTGAATTACTGATGAAATACTACTTATTGAGCCTTGCAAAGATTTGCAAAGAATACTGACAGTAATTAGTCATTGTTTAGTAAGATAGTTAGAAGAAAATAGTTTACAAAGAAATCAGTTTTCAAAGTGAAAAATGACTTCTTTGCAAATTGCAAAAATTGCTACAGTCCTTTGCCGCAGTGGTGGAATTGGTAGACACGCCGGATTCAAAATCCGGTTTCGAAAGAAGTGACGGTTCAAGTCCGTCTTGCGGTACCATATATAGAAAGCCCTGATTCGAAAGAGTCGGGGCTTTTTTATGTCCAAAAGATAAAGTTAAAAGGTTTTTACATGGCAGCTACAGCGTACGCACTTCACATATTGGTCAAGCACAAAGAAATTGCAGAAGATATTATTGAGCAGTTAGGTAAAGGAGCTAAGTTTCAAACGTTAGCTAAAAAATATTCGTCATGTCCTTCTGGTAAAAAGGGCGGTGATTTAGGTGAGTTTAAACGAGGTCAAATGGTACCTCAGTTTGATAAAATAGCATTTAAGGGCGCAATATTAGAGCCTCATCTCGTTAAAACTAAATTTGGTTGGCATGTAATTAAAGTGCTTTACCGGACTTAATTTACAATGAATGTTTTTTAAATGCACGTCTGATTAAACATCCGATTTCTAAAGAAGTGACAGTTCAAGTCCGTCTTGCGGTACCATTATTATAAAGCCCCGTTCTCGATTGAACGGGATTTTTTTTGTTTTAAATTTAGTGTAATGCTACCGATCTAGTTATTCCCCTACTCATATCATGATGGCGTGCCATAGTTATTTATTACTATTTTTGGCAATTGGTAATGACTTCTTGGTGCGCTTAGGGGAAGTTAGCTATCGGTTGTTCGTTAGGTCAACTGATAGCCAAAAGCTGACATTAGCTTTTGAGTTACTAAAGGCAACTCAGAGCCTAAAGCGGCCGTTAGCTTTGAGTGTGGGTTTGCCCCTTCAGTCTGAACAACTGCCGTTAGTGAAACAAATTAGCCCCCTGATAAGACCATATCGTTGACCTATTTTTCATCCCTTACGAGTAAAGCTCACTGCTCACACAATAAAGCCCCTGCATTACTGTAGAGGCTTTTATTGAATTAGTGAGCTGACCGATAAGCTAGCTCAAACATAAAACATAAACACCTGTTTTTACAGTGATTTATCTGTGGACATTAAACCACACGACTAAAATACAGGAGGTGAAATTAACTATGTCATCCTCTAAATTTTAGCGAAATGGACTTCACCACATACTGAGTCTATTTGTTCTAACAACTTTATTTCTATCAATTGACCAATAACAGTTAAAGAACGATTATAACCCCAACCTAACATTTTTTGAACCCAAGAGAGGTTGTAAATTTCTTGAGGTTGACTCGATAATGCAGTCATTAATTGATTAATACTATCATCATCTTTGATAAAGGTTATTTTGGGGATGAAAAATTTAGACTGACTATTTTGTTCTGTACAAATTATCTCATTACGGTCTAGCTGGACAATCGATATTGATGGAAAAACAGAATCGACAATAGAATAAATTACACTGTCGGCTCGACCTGTTAATACCAAATATTTATACATAATGTCATTTACAGCTTCGTACTCACCACAGGTAAGCGAATCAGCTGGCGAATTTATGATGACATGTAATGAATCACACTTTATGTTTTTAACAATTTTATATAACCCTTGATAGCAGAATGGGTTTTCTTGAATATTATTTATTTCGGTGACCGTATTATTTGAATAGAGATTTTTTATGTCATCAATTTTTGAAAATAAAGTGTCGCTCTGAAGGAGGTCTGCAATATCCAATTCAGATGCTTTTTCACTTTTCATTATTTCTCCCTGTTTTTTCATGAGGTATCTACTTAAATACGTTACAGCTAAATATTTCAAGCTTGTCGTGTAATTTAATAAGTAAATCATTTTTCTGTATACGAGTTTCAAAATAAGCCTTTAAAGCATCTGTCGCAGTATTGACGTCAGTCCTCTGTAGATCAGTTAAACTATCAATTGCAGCGTACCTATCACCATAAAAGTTGAAGATGTCTTCTGTATAAGTTATATGATTGTTGTCAATCTGGAGAGGTTTATTAGGGTTATTTTCACCATAATGATTAACTTTTAGTTTTTCCTGCCGTTTTCTATCACTAAGCACAAGATAACCAATAATACTTAACTGATACTTACAGTTAAGATTTCTTTCTAGTTGTTCCCCTTGCATAGAGAATCGTGAGATTAAAATATTTTTCAGTAGATGTTGAATATGTTTTTTATCTGATGAACTTAAATCGTATTTTTTTTCAAGCACCTCAAACCTTCTTGAGGTTTTACTTTCGTCACATAGATCTATTAGACCATTAATCTCAGGCCAATTTAGCCAATCTAATTTACTATTCTGTTTTGCTGTTTCGATTTTTCCCCCACATTGCGCTTTTGCTCTATTTAATAAGCTTGTTTTTAATACTGTTTCAAATACACTATCTACTGTATAAGGATCAAAGTTATCCGTTGTGAAAACTTTATCGATATAAGTTTCCGCATATTTAATCGCGGTTGTTATACCCGCGTTCATAATGGTGGTTTGGTTAGAAAAGTCATTATACTTTTGTTGATGTTTATTAACACAATCAATGAGAAAACTCTCAATTTCCATCAAACTAATTCCATAAGCACAAAGTTCTAATGAAATGCAATTATCTTCAAGTACGAATAAGGAACTAGTGTCTCCTTGAATAAAGGAAGTAGTTTTTTTCCAAAAATTTAATACCGTAACAACCCTGATTTCCTCCTCTTTAAGAATCCCTTTATAAGGTTCATAGTTTCCTAAAGAGTGTGGGTTTAAAGTATCTTTTTTTTCTATGTATTGTATCCAGTTTTTAAATTGATTCGATGCTATAAATATAAGCATAAGTAAACTGCGTTCATTCTCTGTTGCTTTATACGTTTCAGCTACTTGGGTTCCCAAAATAGATATCAACTTATTACGAAGTCTATTTATCTGCACGTCTGTTTTTAATTCACTAAAAATAGCATTTCTTAAAGCAACATCTGATGTGAGCGGTGCACTAGAACAATCTGGCATGATCAAAACTCCATTACAGTTGAGGGTACAACTTGGGGTACAACTTTATTTAATTTAGAACGAACTCTTGTTGCCCTACCATTTCCTGAAGCAATAGAATGGCTAGTTTCAATTTCAACCCCCGCTCTTATCGCAACTTCGCTCATAGGCATTTGAGGATTAATTGCCTTGATGTCTTTCATATACGCCTGTATGATCGCTTCGTCTGAATGCTGATTATGCATAGATGCAAAGTGGTACATATCTTTACCCGCTGTAAATACTATATTTGCCATTTTTATCTGATTTATTTTAGTCATTTTCGAGTTCCAATGTTTTATGATTTTAGGATTCGATAGTAAAGCAATCATTATCTGTTGGATATTACACTTCCTTATTTGGCTTCCCTGTATCTGTAGTGGTTAAGGAATATTAGCGAGTTTACATACGCTTTGCGCCTTTTCAGATATACAAATAGCTAATGTAACTTTTAAGTATAATCAAAACTTACGTTAATAAAACTGATTTATGTTGTCATTTTTAGGTCTACTTTTCGGTTAACTTTATAGCTACCTCTGACATCTAAGACCTTAAATTTACAGTGACTGGACTTCCCAGATTTCACTGACAGATTTCAATTCATAAAAGTACTCTAAGGGCTTTTGAGTAGAAAATTTAGCCTTTGCAATCTAGTCTGTTGGTCTTCTTAGCAAGCATAGGTCATTAATGTTCACTAAACCTTAACGTCCGCTTTGTCGGATCACTTGTCGTTAGGTAAGCCAAAGCTAACGTCCGGTTTCGTATCAAAGTTGTCGTTATGTCGGATGATTTTAATAGGTGTATTAGGTCGGCTTTGTGGCTAGTGACTTTAGAAAAATGAACACTGGTAGGTTTTCCCTCACCAACAGCTAACGTCAAAAAAGTGCGCAGACCGGAAGTTAAGATTTGAAATTATGAACGTTTTTTTAGGTCAGCTATATGCGAGTTAGTTGACCTAACTAGGTCGATAGGTAACTTTAAAAATTAAGGGAAAGCAGACGTTACCGAAATTGGTTTATGACTTTTTTCATGGTAACACTGAGTAAATACAGCTATAGAGCTATAACATCATCTACGTCCCTTCAGGGCGTGAAGCTGCCAGTCGAATTTCGTTTCTGGTCGCTAGCTTTTGCCACTTTACGGACATAAGGTGTGAACTGTAACAAAACACTTTGGATTAGCTTTTTTACAAAAAAGGTAAGACTCGGTTTCGAACAGCTTCCCGCTGTCTTTTTTTATATTCACTATGAGAAGCTAAACCTTCTCTAGTTTTGATAAAACTATAATGATCCATCATTTGTATTTCGAAAGGAAAATAAAAACAAAACTTTTTACCATCGGGTTGCTTTATTTTAATTCGTTGGCGACAAGTTATTTGAATGGAATGATATGAAGCTTCACTGAATTGATTTTGTACTGGAGCCTTATTAAAAGAAGGATATTCCATAGACTGCATTTCTTTGCGAATTTCATCAATAGACATTTTACGATCAAAACACTGATTTACCCAATTAAGATCAATCAAGGTATTTCGAGAACGGGAGGGTTTTACATTTGCATAAGTGATAATATGCTTTTCCCGTAAATAAGCGAAAACATCCAGTACATCTGAACGATATTTTGTGATAAAGCGGATACCTATCCAGTCAAAAATATCGGCTGCAACATTTTCAGTTTTATGCAATAATTTCATTGCAACAGAACGTCTTGATTTTACTGCTCTTAATTTAACATCAACCAATTTTATTTTACCGAAAAAACAGGCATCTTTCTGGCGAACAATATGATTTTCAAATCGACTAAAAATTTGTTCGCGAATAGCGTCATGATAGATATCATTAAGGTGAGAATAGCTATGAGTCAATGTATGAATTACACGTAATAACGCTGCACTCCAAGGCATTAGTGTTTTATCACCATCCCCTGAGGCATTAAGTAAATACCAAGAAATATCTTTTACATCCATTATAGCCTGAGGAATAAATTCATTCTCTTGCAATAATTCATCTTGAATGAGTTCAAGTGCTTCTATTCTAAGTTCTTCTAATTCTTTAACGTCCATTGGGTCATTAAGGTCAAAGCCATAGCATGACAAATATTCCAAGGCCTCTTGTTTAGAATGAATATGAATACGTTTTGCATCAATAAAAGAGCGACCTTCTAATGCGCATCTAACAGATGTACTTCGCCAAGGGTTATTGTTCATTGATTGGTTTAAAATCCATTTGAATAAAGAATATTATTTGAATAATAGTTAATTTTTAGCTAAGTGAAGGTGTAAAACATGAAAATTATGAATGTTTGTCAATTCGACTGTAGGCTCGAATTGACAAGAAATGGGCTATTACTATGAGGATTCATTAACATTAACTGTATGAATCATTAGAACATAGATGGCAAAAACTACACATTCAATGTCTTCAATGCGAACTTTGAAGTCATGCTAATACAATTACGCGAACGACAGCAATGGTGGCTTAGTACGTACTCTGTTAGTAATATTAACAAACTCATCAAACATAAAAGTGTAAAGTAACCAGACAGCTACCCAATTATAACACCTCAAGACACCACCATATCACTTGAATACGAGTAAGGTGCTGCAAGGTAAACATCAGAATAACCTAGGTAACTCTTAAGACTATATCTAGCAGGTAGGCTTCATACGTAACACGGGGAATACCTACGTATTACTAATGATAAAATACTGCTACAACAAGTAAGTAATCTTAGGTCTTACTCAGGATCCACAGGTGATCCATACGCCCATGATTATCCCTATGCCACCCAATGACCTTACTGCTTATAGTTATGATCATCATTGATCACACAGGGGCTCTGAGAGCACATAGAATACACAGGGTTATGTGGTAGGTTGCTACTTAAATTTATAAGCTGAGGTTGCCTAACGTTAACTTTGCCACCCCCCTGTCCCTTCGCGCCCACATGCTATTCAATAAGCTGTTGAATGAGTGACTTGAATCTACCTCGGTTTAACTAAACATTGACCAGTAGCATTGACCACGCTAAGGTATTTACTTCGTTTAACCAACGTAAACATACAGGATACAGACGATTTAAAGGCTTATGCCTGCTCCTACCATGTACCACTTATTAATGCCCAATGAGCGTCCTGGCAGTTTTACTAAAAGCCGTTTAGATCATGACCAAGAGTTACTAGGTTTTAGCTGGCAAATTACCCCCTCTCAAACCAAGGCACAGCAGAATACACAACAAGGTCTTAATTCTGTTAGTGATGGCTATTTATTTGATACTACTAGTATTAAAGCAATTTACTAATGCTGGGCATGATCAAGATATAACGCTTGATGGCAAAACTTATCAGTTAGATTGGTCTAACGATAAAAACGGCGCTATGGCGATTATCGAATACATGAAAACGTTATAATTAACCGTGTAGTAATAACCCTAAATTTGGCCGTTAAAATTAGCAGGAACTAAGTAATGAGCGTAGATTTAAATTTAACTAAAAAAATATTAGTAGTACATGGTGTCCAAACAGGCACTGATGCTGACCAAACGCAAAACGTAGATCTTAACGCTAGTTTAAGTAAGTTTTTAGTCGGTATAGATTACAGCACCGACATCTTTACCTATGAAGATATAAATGACCAAGCACAAGCCATTTATAAACGAATAGTCTCTGCGCTGTCAGGTAACCCAATTACCGGCATGGTAGCATCAGTGGCAATCGACTTAGCGGGAGATGTATTAATTGCCTTAAGAGAAGGCAGTGTTTACGATGAAATTATTGGTAAATTACGCGCTAAAATAATGGCTAGCTTTGAAAAAGGAGAGCCACTGTTTATTGTTGCTCATAGCCTAGGCACTATTTATGCGTTTGATGCCGTTAATCAAATTATGAAAGATCGTGACTTATTCCTTTATAACCGCAAAAACACTTGGCCAATACAAGGGTTAGTAACACTTGGTTCGCCAATATCGCTTGATCTGTTTGAACGCGACTTCAGTAAAATGGCTAGCTTAATCCCCGAAGGAGAAGAAGTTGACGACGACAACACGCAATTATTTCCATGGCAAAATTATTGGGACCCAACCGATCCGGTAGTATCGGGTAGTGTTGCTGGCCTGCCATGGAGCGAACAGTCTTTTAAGAAGCGTTTCGCTGATGAAAAAACCTACCCACTAGGTTGGGATGTTATGCCGCGATCTGTTATTACCGGCAAGGCTCATATAAGCGCACATATGGCTTACTGGGACGATGCGTTTGTACTGGGTGGTATTGCTCAAATGTTAAGAAGGGGATAATAATGAAAAACACATCAAGGATAAAATATATCGTGGTTGCAGGGTTAATTTTCTTAACGGCAGCTTGTTCAAATCAAACATTTAAAGGGCAAGGTCAATATGTAGACGCCTCTGGCGTAAGTCGCGCTATTGTTTTGCAATATACAGCACAGGTTTATCATATTCCCTTTTTAAATGCAGATGTAGACTATGGTTCAATATCATTAAGAGCTGAATGTTTAACCAGCTCGTTACTTGATAGTAAAATAGACCCTGAACTTGGGCTGGTTTTTACCGAAAGTACGCAAAATTTCACTTGGGTTGGTAAGCAAGACAAAATTAAAATAGGCCACCACCTTGTTTGCGCTAAGTTAGAAAATAGCCAGGCAATATTTACCGCTAAAGCCGGTGATAGCTTGGTTTTACAAACCTTTTGTAAGGCTAAAAATAGCGCTGTACCCATATTACCAGCCAACCCTAAAGGTTATACTTTAGTTATATCCGCAGAGGATGAAGAAGTTTCATCAGCACCTATTTCAGCTGATAGCACTTGTCCGACGATATAGGCTTTATAGGTACTGTTACGTTATCGAGCAAGGCCAAATTTATGAGATAATCTGAGTATGAAAAGTAGAGGACAACTCGGTAACACTTTGCTTTCTCGATGAAGTCCTTATCACTATCTATGGCGTGCCGTGGATCAAGATGGCGATGAAATTGATATCCTGTACAGATGCGCCGAAATAAAAGGGCAGCAAAGTGAGAACTGATGCCTAGCATCGAACAGTCCACTCAGTAGTCTGAAATTAATCGATGCGAACTATCCCATCAACCGACATGGCAGCAAGAAAAACCAATGAGGCGGTTCAAGTTTCAAGGCTCAGCTGTTTTTCTCTTGTCATGGTGTTGTTCATTGAAAACCAATAATCACAGGACGTTACGTGAACAATCATTTACTGAGTAGGCAAGGGTGCGTGCTGTCTGAAATTCAGCGTAACTTGTTGAAAATTAGCTTTTATCATTCTAATTTGATAAGTTGACCATGCCCTACAATCTATCCAGCCCTTCAATATAAATGAGAACTGAACATGGAAAATCAGAATAATAAAGTGCTTAAGACTAACGTGAATCCGTCAAGATATCGCGGGTATTGGTCTACTATGACCATTATCTCTCTATTTCTAGTCCTTTTGATTGGTTTGATGTGGCTTAAGGTGGACGGTGACTATCTGCCCAATACAAACCAGTTAGTTTCAGAGTCGGCTGCGCGCGCCGATTTATTCTTAAAATTGAAGCAGGCGGATCTTTATCATCAGGAATCCTATCTGGAAGTGCCCACTGGGGTTTATCTACAATCTCTGAGTTTTGTCTCCGCCAATGATGTGTATATTAATGGTTTTATCTGGCAGACTTACCCAAGTACTCAGAATATCGACAAGCTCGGTGTGTACTTTCCAGAAGAAGTCTACGGAACAACAGTGCCCGAGTTAAGATATACCGAAGTACATGATGGCAATACTACCTACGGTTGGTATTTTGAAGTGACCGTAAGACAACCTTTTGATTATTCTAAATACCCGCTGGACCATAAAACGGTTTGGTTACGTATTCTTTCTACCGATTTTTCTGGAAAAACTTTATTGATACCAGACTTAAGCAGTTATCCATCCACAAGTCCTGGAGTTTCTTTTGGACTTGATGATCAGATATTGCTTGGCAATTGGGAGATTAACGAAACTTTTTTCGACTATAAGATGAATGCCTACCAGACTAATTTTGGTTTTATGGAAAGAACCTCTGGTGTTGTACCTGAGTTACACTTTAACGTCGTGTTAAAACGCAAATTCGTTAATGCCTTTGTCGTTCAACTGATCCCGCTGCTTACAGTGGCAGTGTTACTGTTTGCCATTTTGCTGAGCCTGACTAAGGACAGAGATAGATTAACAATAAGTGGATTCTCACAAATGGCCGTGATCGGTTCAGTTTCCGCTTTGTTTTTTGTGGTCGTGATATCCCACGTTAACATACGTACTAAATTTCCTTCTCAGGGCATAGTGTATATCGAATATTTTTATTTAGTGATGTACGTTATTATGATGTTGATGGTAGTGAGTAGTTTTGTTTATCACAAGGATGATAGATGGTACAGCCAATTCTTCCGTCATGACTCATTATTACCAAAACTAATTTACTGGCCTCTGACCCTATTTTCGATGGTGATTATTAGTTATTTTGTTTTATTATATTGAAAATTGTCATGAACAACCATGGACAGATCGCAAATGATTAGTGTTTGAAGGAAGTATTTATCAAGTTCAATGGTGTTCTTCACTATCTATGGCGTGCCATGAACAAAAATGGAGATGAACTTGATATTTTGGTGCACTTGCATATTGAATTCGCCCATGAATTCGGGAGTCCCGCTGTTTTAGTGGACACCTTTTATTGTTAGATTATGTCTAACCTTGAGTTTTACTATCACTACTGATTTGTAACTGCAACCATTCAACAAAGGATTGTACGGCATTAGCAATATGACTGCCTTGACGATAATGCACATGATATTGTCCCCAGGGCAGTTGATATTGCCATTGAGGAAATGCTACTAGCTTTCCTTGTTTAATTAAATCTTCAGCCAAAAAGCGGTTACTTAATGCAATGCCTTGTCCATTCAATGCTGCTTTAGTGGCTAATAAGGCTAAGCCAAAATGCTCTACAGTGTTGATTGCCGGAGGTCTAAGTTGTTGCCTTTGCATCCATAGTTGCCAATCTTCGCCATTTTCAGATGAATATAAAGGTAAAGTTAAAATAGAGGAACTCTCATTAGAGTTGATTTTAGAACTAAGAGATGGTGCGCATACTGGAAACCAATATTCATCCCTTAATTTAGTGGATACAAAATTATCGGGTGTTGGCCATGTACCTATAACAATATCAAACTCCTGCGGGTCAAAACTTGCAGCCATAGATTCCATGGTTAGATAGCATGAGATATCGGGAAAAGACTTCTTAAACGATGAGATCCTTGGAGCAAGCCATTCGGTGGCAATTGAGGTCTGGGCTATTATTCTTAAATTCGTTTCCGGCTCTTTAAGAATATGATTACAGACTGTTTCTATCCGCTGCAAACTGTCTTTTACCACTGAATTTAAAGTGTCGCCTTCTTGAGTTAGGGATATTCGTTTGCCTTGACGTATTAAAAGTTTCTTATTAAAAAAATCTTCTAATAATTTAACTTGGTGACTGACGGCACTTTGCGTGACACAAAGTTCTTGTGCAGCTTTACTAAAGCTCAAATGACGAGCCGTGGTTGAAAAATACTGAATAGCCTTTAGAGGGGGAGATTTATTCATGGTCTGATTAATATGTTATTAGCTTATCTAATCTTTACGTTAGTTTATATCACTTTACCTCATGTATTGTATAGGACAATAATCGAACTTGTTCCATTTTATTTTGCTGTTTCAGAACACCGCAATAAAGTTTAAACGAGGTATATCATGATTGTTTGTGAAACTAACAGGTTACGTATAAGACATTTTTTGAAGGAAGATAGCGAGTTTGTAATTCTCCTTTTGAATGAACCTTCTTTTATCGCCAATATAATAGATAAGGAAGTACGAACTATCGAGGATGCAATGAAGTATTTGCTCTATGGTCCAATGACAAGTTACAAGGAATTTGGTTTCGGCTTGAATCTAGTGGAATTAAAGGCAACAGGAGAATCTATCGGAATGTGCGGTCTGATTAAAAGAGCAACGTTAGCAGATGTCGATTTAGGTTATGCCTTTCTAAAGCAGCATTGGTCTATGGGTTATGCCGAAGAGTCTGCTGTGGCTGTTCTCAAAAGTGCTAATCATGACTTCGGATTAAATAGAGTGATAGCTATTACTAAAGTCGATAATCTTAGGTCCTCTGGTTTATTAAAGAAACTAGGTTTTGGATTCGAAGGCATGATTGAAATGTACGGCTGCAATAATAAATTATTTGGTCTTGATTTTTAGGGATATAGCTTAAATATAGCTAAATATAGCAGACACCCACTTAAATGGAAATAATGAGTAGCATCAATTGTGCTCAAATAACCACCAATGAATATCTTTGAGAGTTATTATGGCGACGGCAAGAAAACAGAAAATAAGCTTAGTTGATACACCTTATTATCATTGTGTTTCTCGTTGTGTTCGCCGGGCGTATCTTTGTGGTGAAGATAAACTCACCGGACAAAGTTATGAGCATAGAAGTGCTTGGGTCGCCGATAAATTACAGGCATTAAGTGACGTGTTTTCGATTGATGTTTGTGCGTATGCCCTGTTTAGGTGAGAGGGAGTAATCACACCCATTTGGTATTATTTATTGATGAGCAGCAAGCTAAGTCATGGTCAATGCATGAAGTGATAAGCCGTTGGCATCAGTTATTTAAAGGAACCTTGCTAACGCAACAATATTTACGGGGTGAGCCACTCATTGACACCTTACAACAGGTTGTCGAACAAACTACCAAGGTTTATCGTCAGCGATTGATGGATATCAGTTGGTTTATGCGTATTTTAAATGAAACTATCGCTAAACAAGCCAATCGAGAAGATAAGTGTACCGGCAGGTTTTGGGAAGGGCGTTTTAAATCTCAAGCCTTGCTTGATGAAGCCGCGTTAATAGCCTGTATGGCTTATGTCGATTTAAATCCCATTAGAGCTAAGGGAGTAAAACCCCAGAAACATCCAAGTACACTAGTATTCAACGACGAATAAAAGCGGCGATTAAGGGGGAACAAGCCCCACAACTACTGCCATTTATCGGTAACCCAAGAAAGAACATGCCTACAGGTTTACCGTTTGCATTAAATGACTATATCCAATTGCTTGATTTAACCGGCCGTTGTATTCGAGCCGATAAACGCGGTTATATAGACAAAGTCCAACCTGAAATATTAAGCCGCTTAGGCATTAGTACCCAAAACTGGTTAGTATTAACCACCCAGTTTAGACAATGTTTCCATGGCGCAGTGGGTAGGGCGCAAGCATTTACGGATTTTTGTGAACATCAGCACTTAAAGAAACGAGCAACGGTGTCAATTTGCCAAAAGTTGCTTGCTTAATAATCCGTAAGACCACGTGCTAAATGCATTACCTATATCGAGCTAATTGTCTACAGTACGATACAGGGCACAAAAATTTAGCTGTTTTTGGCTGAATTAGTTATTCTACAGCCTCAACGCCTCGTTAAGTGGTGAAAAGTAGTTGGCTATGATGTGGGTTAACATCGAATGAGTCAGAGAGTGAAGATACTAGGTTAATAATAAACTCATGACCAAGATTAGTTGATCCCTTTTATCAATCTTATTCGTTAGATTATATTATGTAGATATATGTGTCATTATTAGCTTTTATGTAAGTAGCTTTTTGTAGGGACACAATGTTAAAAAAAAATATAAAGCATCAAGATTTTTTTGTTATTAGAACTCCAAGACTACCAGTCAATAAATTATTATCTTTAGGTACTAACTTAACTGAGACTAAAGCATCAGTAGAATATTGGCTTACGCAGCCTGAATTCATTGAAGCGGTATACTTAGCTAGCCCCTCTTTACATGAAAGAATTGTTCAATCAAAGGCTAATAAAAAACAAAATAAGAAAGTCGATAAAAAATCAGAAGCTAAATTCCACCAGGCTATAGTTAAATATATTATTCGGATGTCTGCAAGACCAACCCCCTTTGGACTGTTTTCTGGTATACACAAGGGAAATATTACACTTGAAACAAATTTAAAAAGCAATGACCCATCACAGGACAGTCGGAAAACACGTTTAGATATTTTTTATTTGACGGCTATTAAAGAGTTCTTTACACAAAGCAATGTCCGCTCACCATTGCTTAAATATCATCCAAATCAGACTCATTATTATGTTGGCAAACAATGTCGTTATATAGAAGCTTACCAGTCAAATAAATCACAGCACTACAGATTAAGTGCTATTGAAATAGACAAGTATTCTTCTTTTCTGCTTCAAAAATCTCGTGATGGTAAAAGTTTTTATGAGCTAGTTAATCTTTTTATGTTGGAGTATTCGCAAGCACAGAAAGACGATGTGGTTGAATACTTACAGGACTTGATTGATGAAAGAGGGCTAATAGCAAGCGTAAGTATGCCAATCACAGGGATTTCTCCGCATAAAGCCTTAATTCAGTCTTTAATAAAATTAGGTGAAGTCGACGTAGTAGATAATTTAGAAACAGCAGTGTATCAATTAGAACAACTTGATCACAATAGGCAAAATGAACCAGACAGTTATAAAAAAATAATATCTCACTTATCTAAAGTACCTGTTCAAATTCAAGAAAATAAACTATTTCAAACCGACGTTTATAGGTCATTTAGTCAATGTGATTTGGCTGAAAGCCAAGTTTCAAGTTTATTAAATAAATTAATGTTACTCAATGCTTTAGGTCATAGTAAACCAAGCTATTTTAATGATTTCATCCGAAAGTTTAATCATCGTTTTGAAGGCCAGCTTGTTCCGATGATGAGCTTGTTGGACGAAGAATCTGGTATTAGTTTTTCAAATGAAACAGGCTACGAAGCACCATTAATTGCAGGCTTAGAATTAATTACCAATAACGTAGATAGTGTTACTATTAACCCTCCTTCTGTATTAGATTGTGTAATTACACAGGCTATTACTTTACCTGAAAATAGATCAAGTTCAGTTATTAATCTTAGTTCAAAATCATTGAAAAAACATCTCAAGCAGTCTTCGGTTAAAAATGATCTACCGGTATCTTTTGCGGCCGTAATTTCTTTATATGAAATGAAATCAGAAAAAGACAACATGAAAGAGGAATTGCTAATAAAGTTTAATGGTTGTTACGGGCCTTCTGCAGCAAATTTACTAGGCCGGTTCTGTCATTTGGATGATTCATTAAATAATAGTGTAATTGATCACCTCGCCAAGGAATCTGATCATAGTCAAGATGTGATTTTTGCGGAAATTGTCCACATGCCAGAAGGGCGACTTGGCAATGTTATTGCCCGACCGCATTTACGGAAATATGAAATAGTGTTTTTAGCTGATAGTTGTTTGACAAGTGAGTACCAACTATCTTTAAGTGACTTATATGTTTGTGTTGAAGGTGAACAAGTCAAGCTGTGGTCTAAACGCTTAGGTAAGCGAGTTATACCTAGACTATCCAGTGCTCATAATACACATTTAAATAGTTTAAGTGCTTATAAGTTTTTAAGTTTATTACAATATCAAGAAGGAATACCTCCTTCGTTTAGTATGCCAGCCAGCCAGGAACAGGCAAGTTTTGTACCTCGCATTATGTTAGATAATTTGATTTTATCAGAAAAAACTTGGAGATTACCCAGAGAGGACCTTGCACAAATTACAGCGAATGGGAAATTTAATACTTCAGCATTAATTGCGCTAAAATTAAAATATCAATTAGATGATTATATATCACTGGCTACAGGTGATAATGTATTACATTTGAATTTAAATAACCCTATGATGTTAGATATTTTGTTACAAGAGACAAAGGGTCAATTACTGGTAGAGCTAAAAGAGTCACTCGTTTGTCAATATTCAACACCCGTTAAGTCCAGCGAAAATGAGAGTTATGCTAATGAGTTAATCATACCTTATCTAAACTATGGCGCGAAAGTTCAAGAAGGTATCGTTAATGTATATAAAAATGATATTACTACAAAAAATGTTAAACGCCGTTTTTCTCCTGGATCCGAGTGGCTTAGTTTAAAGATTTACTCTGGGCATGCCACTTTAGATGCTTTATTGGCAGAAAAAATTATACCGTTCGTTGAGGATAACTCTAAGTTATTTAAAAAGTGGTTTTTTATTCGTTATAGTGATCCTGATTGGCACTTGAGGATTCGGTTTTATGGTAAGGCAGAGGATTTATGTAGTTATTTATTACCAAACCTAAATAAACTGTTCGAACCTTTGATCGCTAGTGGAGAACTTCATAAGTTTGAACTGTTTACTTATGATAGAGAGATCGAACGGTACGGAGGACCAGATACTATTGACCTAGTTGAAGAATTATTCGCTGCTGATAGCAATTTAGTCATTCAATCAATTATATTTCAAAATAGGTACGGTAGCGAAGATATTCGTTGGCGTATTACACTCTTAATGATGGATACCTTACTTAACAGTTTTGGTTTTACGGGAGAGCTAAAGTTAAGCTTAATTACGGAACTACGAAACGGCTTTGGAAAAGAATTTAATGAATCAGGCGTACTACGCAAACAGTTAGGGCTTAAATATAAGTTAATTGAAAGAACACTTAAATCGGACTTTTCAATAGCATGGGTTGCAGGGGAAATAAATAAGAGTTCAGTAAACAGTACTCAACAGATAGAAAGCTTTGATGAAGAAACATTAGGATTACTAGAGTTACTTAAAGATTGGCAGCGAGACGTATATCCAGTAATTAAAAAGCTCAATGAATCGATTAGCCGTAAAGGAGAGTTGCAAAGTTTAAGCATCAGTTCTTTAGTTAGTTCCGTGCTTCATATGCATATTAACCGAATGTTTAAAGCCTATGGACGGGAACATGAGCTAATCATGTATGATTTTTTAAGGCGTTATTACTTTTCACTGAAAATGAGAGAAGAATAAAAGAGTTACTCTTTAAGCTTCATATCTAGCAGATAGTTATCTTTAAACTTTACGTACATTATATATAGAATTGAGGTGGTTGAGCTATTGCTAAGCGTTAGTCCTACTACAACCTTATCTCTTGAAATAGGCAATAACTCCTCTTTGCCAATATTGATGGTTGGTCTTTTATGGATATAATCTGTATATCGATTTTTAATGTAGTAAATGTAATCTTTATCTGCAGTCCATACAATTTCAGATATATTTTCTAGCTGTAATAACATCTTAGAATCACCCGTATCTAAATTTTTCCGAATCAGTTGAAATTTAGCATTGAAAAAAAGAAGGGTGCTTTTTTCTATTAATAAAGATGAGTCTGTTTGTACGTTTGTTAATTTGATCAATTTTTCTGTTTGTAAATTATAAAACCAAGCATAGGTTTTTATAACTTGTGCATAGGTCAGTAGGATATTGTCATTTAAGGGCCAGGAAGCATCTTTTATTGTGCCAGCTAAATTAATTTTTCGTTCTAATTTAAACTCGTTAATACTATAAATAAAGAGTTCTTTTGCTGTTGTTAAAAGTAATTTACTATCATCAGGTGATACAGCTAAACTTGTTATGTTACTGATTTTTATATCCAATAGTTTTTTTCTAATACCATTCTTATAAAGCCAGAGGGATTTTTTGACGTTACCTAAGATAAAAATACTAGCGGAGGATAAATTAAAAGGCGCTATAAAGTCCTCGAACTCATTACTATTGAAGTGTTCAGTTAACACATTTGTACTAACTTTATCTATATTGAAATCTTGATTTTCAGTCGCTAAAATAAAGCGGTCTTCACTCAATATATCTATTCTAAACCGTCTTCCTAAAGGGTATTCAGACTTCACTTGTTGAGCTTTTACTTGTAGGTTTTTTAAATTAAACTCTACTAAAGTACTATTCTTTTGATTGAACCATAAAAGTTTCGAATCAGATGCACTCCAAGTAAGGTAGCTGATTTTGTAATCAACGTTATAAATTTTATTTTTTTTACTCCCATCTTTATTTGCAATAAATATATCAGTCCCCGAAGGTTGCTCTCTTAAGAAGGCAACCTTATCCATGCTATCAGATAACGTTACGAAATAATCACCACGCTCCTCACTATTTGGAGAGCTGATCTGAAATTCTTTTCCTGTAGATAGATCTCTGCTAACAATAGCGGACAAGTCAGCAATACCACGATATTTGTATTTTGTATAAATTAATCTATTATCGATATCTGATAAATCGGCACTAATTATTTCATCAGCGTTACAGTCAAATAATTTCTTGTGCGCAGCATGACTTATACTTTCAGATAAATTCACTAGCCATATTTCACACTTTTCCCCGTTATTGGGTTGTATAATTTGATATACAAGAGACTGTTTTTCTGACCATGCTATAGGAAAAATCAGATCTGTAATCGTTATAATTTTATACACCTTTAATGTATTCATATCCTTAATGTGTAGTGCAAAATAATTGCTATTTGACGCTTTAAAACTATAGGCAAGATATTTATTATCTTTAGACATTTTAGGAGCATCTATTGCCCCTTTTTCCCAGGAAAGAATTTCTTCATAAAATTCTAGTGCTGGAACCTCTGATGAATGAGCAGGCACTGGATTTATGGGGGCAGAGGCTAGGAAATTATATGAACCCGCAATTAACACGATTAACATGATAAAGAATAATAGAAAGTAACTAGGTTTCTTTGTGTTAGGGGCTAAATATTTAGAGATAAAGCCTACTTCAATTGTTTCATGAACTACATTTTTCTTCGGAGCAGATTCTAGTTGAACGGTAGGCTTTGGTTGATAGTAAATTAACTCAATAGGTAATATAAAACTATAACCAGTTCTATAATGCGTTTTAACAACGTGGCCTATTTGTTTATCCGATTTTAATGCTTTGCGTAACTCTGACATAGCTCTATTAATTGCATTATCGTCAACATAATTTTGCTTCCAAACATTATCAACTAATTCTTGGCGAGTTATGATGCGCTCATTGTTTAAAATAAAGTACAAAAGTATATTAAAAACTAGTGGCTCAAGACTTCGCTTTGTTGTCCCGTCATCAATTATTTGCTCTTTAGGTAATAGGGTCCAATAGCCAAATTTTACAGCTTCTATTTTTTTTAAAAAGCTAACTTCCGTTTCATTTAACATTTTTACTACTACTTTAGAGTGAAATATAAACCATGCACTTTTAGATATCATACCTTAATTGGTCGATGTCAATGCCAGAGCTGAATTCATGAGGATATCAAAGTTAAATGATAATATTATACATTTAGTAACATATCAATATATTGTGGTAAGTGAATACTTAATTTATTTGAGGGTAAAACAACTATTGACCAAACCTTATGAAATGTGATGCTCTATTTATTTGTTTTGTTCATCAACGGGTTAGTTGTTTTTTTTTGGGTAATCTATAACGAATCATAAGTATCAAATAAAACTAAATTTGTTATTGTTGAGGGGTCAACAACAAGGTGTGATTTTATGCAATGGATACGATTAAACTTACTTCACTTAGCTTTGAAAGTATCTGTAATTACTTACACATCATTACGAAAATAAATAGGAAAAATCATCATGATCAAATTAAAATTAAACAAGAAAAAACTAAAAAACTTATCTTTAGATTCAAGAGTTATCCCGAGTAATATCACTTCAAAGGTCTCGGGAGCATCAAATGCAAATACCATCATTGTTGGACCTACAGCCTCTACTCGAACAACTCCTAAATAGATACGAGTTCATATGCGCTATTCTTTGTTTTTTATGGTACTTATCCCATTTTATTTGACTTCAAAGGAAGTCGATATTCGCTTAGCTGAACCTGCATCAACGGTAATTATTGCAAGACAGTCAGGTGTAATAATTTTAGTGCCTCATAAAAAAGGAGATAATGTAACCCATAATAGTGTCCTATTGTCGATTAAAAATGATACTGGTACCACGGATGTTATTTCAATGTCTAATGGCATTATTAAGCAATATGGTGAATTGATTAAACTAGATTCACTGATAAATTTAGGTGACTTTATTGTTGAAATACAAGAGAGTCAATTAAAGGGAATTCTATCTGTGAAAAATGGACTTTTAGATGTAAAACCTTTTTTAAACGGAGTAACTTATTGCTGTATGAAAGTCGGTACCATGGCGCTGGATATTAAAATTAATAACCAGCGTAAGACTAAGGATATGACAACATATTTCTTTTCAATAGTTACGAAAGAAACACTTTTATTAGAGTTGATTAATAACGGTAGCATTCGAAATATGCATATTTCCTTTAAACAGGAATAAGGTGAGGTGTAGGAATACAAACATTCAATCGGTTGGTAATTTAGTGTATATTTTTTAGGAAAAACTATGACAATAAATGAATATTTTAAGACTTATTATAAAATAATAAGCACGGGAAACTTAGACGAATTGAATGACTATTTTCATACAAACTCACCATTTTTAGGTGGGATTAAGCAGCAATATGAAGCAATTCGAAAACAACTTGATTTTAATATTACTCTTGAATCAATCGAGCTGGTCTCAAAGCTCGATGATTTACTGGTAATCCGCGACCGTATACTTTTTGAAGGGCAAAAAGGAGACGAGGTGAAAAGAAATTTTAGCGGTAATCTTCATGTCATGATTAAAGAAAATGACAGCTGGAAGTTACAGTCTACAACATGTCTCTCTGTCGAACAGGCTTGAGGTGATTTATGACTGATTTATTTAGAAAAGAAGCTATTTCGCATCAAGGGCAAAAGCTAGATGGTGAAGTAACTATAGCAACACATATGTCATTTAATGTCATTATCGCCTTGGTTGTAATGATTATTTTAGTAGGTTTTACGTACCTGTTACTAGGTGAGTATCATCGAAAAGAAGTAGTATCCGGTTACCTAAGGCCAACCACGGGGCTGAGTAAGGTCTATCCTGTAGTTGCAGGCCGTATTGATGAAATATTTGTAAAAGAAGGCCAGTTAATTGAAAAAGGGCAGTTATTAGCGCGTATTCGAATGGATAAGCATCTGAGTTCAGGGATAGAAGTCAGTGAGTCCATTATTCATGACCTGTTATTACAAAAGGGTTTGATAGTAAAAAATATAGCTACACAAGAAAAATTATTTGTTGTGAATAAAGCAAAGTCGTCTTCACAAATTAAAAATACACAAGCGCAATTGTTACAAGCACAAAATCAAAAGTCGCTATTAAAAGAGCGTCTAGCCTTGAGTAAAAGTAAATTAGATGACACATTTTCTTTAATTAAGAAAGGTTATGTTTCTGAACGTGAATATCAAGAACAACAAGATCGACATTTAGCCATGAAACAGCAAATTGAAGATACTCAGGCGCAAGTGTTGACGCAAATTGAACAGTTAAGTCAATTAACATTCCAAGCGCTACAATTGCCACTACAATATGAAGAAACAATAGGCCAGCTTAAATCTAAACTAGCAGGTTTGAGTCAGCAAATTTCACAAACTGATGCACAAAGAAGTTTAGATGTGCGTAGTAATAGAGCCGGTAAGATCACCAATCTTCTGTTAAAACCAGGCATGATGACACAAGTCAATAGGCCTTTAATGACCATTTTACCCGAAGGCGCTACGTTAGAGGCCGTTTTATTTGTTCCAACGAGAGCCTACGGCTTTGTACGAACAGGTCAAAAAACGCGTATTAGATATCAAGCTTTTCCTTATCAACGCTTTGGTATTTATTTAGGCGAAATCGTAGAGGTATCACAATCCGTTATTTTACCGAATGAAACAATATTACCTGTAATTTTCCAAGAACCTGTATATCAGGTCGTGGTGAAGTTAGATGAGCAAGGTGCAAAAGCTTATGGAACCCAAGTCCCGCTTCAATCCGGTATGCTTTTAGAAGCCGATATCATGGTTGATCGACGAACATTATTTGAATGGTTATTTGAACCTATATATAGCATTAAAGGAGGCGTTTAAATGGAAAACCCAAAAAATTTACTGAAATTTAGCGGATTAAAACGCTTGCCTATGATTTTGCAAACTGAAGCTGCAGAGTGTGGTTTAGCTTGTTTGGCAATGGTTAGCGGATTTCATGGTCACAAAACCGATTTAACCCAATTAAGACAATCACATGCTATCTCTCTAAAAGGGGCAAATTTAGAAGATATAATGAGCATCGCTGATAAGTTGAATTTAAGCTCAAGAGCATTAAGATTAGAGCTCGAGCACCTCCCTCAACTGAAAACACCCTGTATATTACATTGGGATATGAATCACTTTGTTGTTTTAAAAAAAGTAACAAAAAAGAGTATTGAAATACATGATCCAGCACTTGGTGAACGACGTTATACCATGGAGGAGTTTTCGAAACACTTTACGGGTGTTGCCTTAGAACTTTCTCCAACTAAAGAATTTGTATCGGAAGATAATCGCGTCAATATGCGCTTGTCAGACTTCTGGGGTGTTATAACTGGCTTGAAATCAACCTTGGCTAAAGTTTTTATATTATCACTGTTGTTGCAAGTATTTGCGATTGCAAGTCCCTATTATATGCAGCTTGTCATTGATGAAGTTATTTTAAGCCATGATCAGAACCTCTTAGCCGTTTTGGGCATAGGCTTTGGCATATTGATGCTTATTGAGATGATTACTGGCGCGGTTCGGAGCACATTATTATTACATTTTGGTAATTTAATGAGTATTCAATTAGCAGCAAATCTATTTCATCACCTAGTTCGCTTACCTTTACAATATTTTGAGAAACGACATATTGGTGATGTAGTATCAAGGTTTGGTTCGTTACAACAAGTAAAAGAGCTATTAACCAAAGGTGTCATTGAAGCCGTTGTTGATGGTTTGATGGCAATTACTACGTTAATAATGATTTTTTTATACAGTCCTAAATTAAGTGTGATTGTGCTAATTTCTATTGTTATTTATGCTATTTTCCGTATTGCCATGTACCGCCCATTAAGGCAAATGTCTGAGGAAGTTATTGTCAACCAAGCCAAAGAGCAATCTAACTTTATGGAAACGGTACGAGGTATACAAACAATAAAGTTATTTGGTCGTGAAGTACAAAGGCAAAGTGTTTGGCATAATAAATATGCGGATAGTTTGAATTCTGGTATTAGGGTTGGCCATTTAAATATCGGCTACGAAGCCGTTAACAAATTGATATTTGGTATCGAGAATGTCCTGGTTATATACTTTGCCGCTTTATTAGTTATGGAGGGTGATTTAAGTGTGGGGATGTTATTTGCTTTTATGGCCTATAAACGTCAATTTACTGAAAAAATGGCAAGTCTTATTGAAAAAGTCATTGAATTTAAAATGCTAAGTTTGCACTTTAATCGTTTAGCCGATATCTCGTTAACGAAAAAAGAAGCGAATTTACACAGCCAATCAACCAGCAAAGTATTGTCAGGTGGTATAGAACTTAAAAATGTCACTTATAGATATAACGAGCGGGAGGCACCTATTTTTTCTAATTTAAACTTGACCATTAAACCAGGGGAATCTGTTGCCATTGTTGGGCCATCGGGCTGCGGTAAAACAACCTTAGCAAAAATAATGTTAGGTTTGTTTGAGCCAGAATCGGGCAAGGTTGAAGTGGATAATATTGACATTAAACAATTAGGTTTAAGCCAGTATAGAAGTCAAATAGCGGCGGTAATGCAAGACGACCAACTGTTATCGGGCTCTATTGCTGACAATATTAGTTTTTTTGATCCCGAGCTAGATATGGCACAAGTTGAATGGGCCGCTAAAACCGCAGCAATAGATAAAGATATTATGCAAATGACCATGGGCTATAATACCTTGGTTGGTGATATGGGGGCGGCGCTTTCTGGTGGGCAAATTCAACGTTTATTCTTAGCCAGAGCATTATATAGAAAACCGAAGATACTCTTTATGGATGAGGCGACAAGTAATTTAGATACTACGTTAGAAGCATCGGTTAACTATGCGGTAAAAGATTTAGCGGTTACCCGTATCATTATTGCACATCGGCCTGAAACTATTGCTAGTGCTGATAGGGTGCTTGAGCTGAGGTACGGTAAAATTACCGAAATTGAAAAACCAGATCTGAGCGGTAGAGAAATCATGAGAAAACTACCCGAGTTAGATGTGTCAAATATTGAACCGACTGGAGTGGAAGAACCATTAGGTTGTGAGTTTGAATTAGCAAAATAACCCCCTTTCTAAAATAAATAAAAAGCCTACCTTGCGTAGGTTTTTTTTGGCTGAAATTATCCCTTCTTATTAATAGCATTTGTATTTATTAATATTACAGAGTCCAGTGAGAATAAATGTTTAATATCAATACGGCTGATTGAGTAATAGCAGGCTACAGGGATTTACAGCAAGGATATTACTGGGTATTTAGGTCATCTGAAAAGGGTTACTTAATGAGTACAATTGGTATTATATGGTTGTAAGTCTTATTTAGGTTTTAGATGTTTCAGTTTTCAATTAACTTCATTGGCATATCCATGATATCTAATCAACCATATTTCAATGGGGTAGCTATCGTTTAAATTGAGTGAAGTAATTACTGCCGATAATCAACGTATACTCATTACCTTTTAAATTGCCAAATATAAAAGGTAATAAATGTGGACAATAAAAGACTTATACCTTTCAAGTTTCCCCCAAGCCTTACCGGTTCTCAGTAACCTTATTAATTTTTTATTATTTGCATAACGTCATAGATTTATTTTTCTCTGTTAGCAGCACTATAGAAGATTTAACCAGGGACTATGCAGGAAATTCCATGCTTTATAGGAAGTTTTAACCAAGCTATTTAATAGAGGCGTTGGGTTATTGTTTATTACCAATGCAAGTTGTTAAGTACAACAAACACTCAATAATACTCGTTCTACTATTTTCAGACGTTGCGTATGCAAGTTTAAATTATCACAAAGGGTTATATTTTTAAGCCTTAATTTTTTTTGACACACAGTTAAGCACTCTTGATAGTAATAAGTTGTTTTTTTAATCTGTGTCTATTTCTTTACTTAGCCTTCATTCGTATTTCTTATTTGTTGATGTAATAGTTTGTTTTTAGCCATAAGGTTCTGATGTATCATTTTGTTTTTATTGTATTTTATTGTATTTTATTGTATTTTACTTTGACTTACTTGTTCCTTGATTTTTATTTTAATTAAGTAGATTATTCATCTCGTCAAACGTAATTAACAATGAAACATATTTTGTTAATGGTAAATTTAATACGTATTGATGTGATAAATAGCTTGAGTTGATTTTTCAATTTCATCTTGAAAAATAAAAAATTGAATATTACCAAAAGTAAATAACCAGTTGGCCCGTTTAGCAAAAACTTAAAGCCAACTAAACAACTAACCGGGTAATTACATATCAGTAAGGACCGGACATTAACAGGATAAATAAAATGAAAGAATTAAACACAGTAGAAGTACAAGAAGTAAATGGCGGCGTTATTTTAATCGCTTTAGCGTTTTGCGCAGGAGTTGCTTACGGTTATGCGATGCGGTAAGTAAATATTCATTGTTGATTTTGTGAGAAAATATTTTCAATTAAAATCAGGCAATGAACGTTTAGAATATCATTACTGAATGCACTTTAAGAGTCAGTTGGCCCGTTTAGCAAAAACTTAAAGCCAACTAAACAACTAACCGGGTAATTACATATCAGTAAGGACCGGACATTAACAGGATAAATAAAATGAAAGAATTAAACACAGTAGAAGTACAAGAAGTAAATGGCGGCGTTATTTTAATCGCTTTAGCGTTTTGCGCAGGAGTTGCTTACGGTTATGCGATGCGGTAAGTAAATATTCATTGTTGATTTTGTGAGAAAATATTTTCAATTAAAATCAGGCAATGAACGTTTAGAATATCATTACTGAATGCACTTTAAGAGTCAGTTGGCCCGTTTAGCAAAAACTTAAAGCCAACTAAACAACTAACCGGGTAATTACATATCAGTAAGGACCGGACATTAACAGGATAAATAAAATGAAAGAATTAAACACAGTAGAAGTACAAGAAGTAAATGGCGGCGTTATTTTAATCGCTTTAGCGTTTTGCGCAGGAGTTGCTTACGGTTATGCGATGCGGTAAGTAAATATTCATTGTTGATTTTGTGAGAAAATATTTTCAATTAAAATCAGGCAATGAACGTTTAGAATATCATTACTGAATGCACTTTAAGAGTCAGTTGGCCCGTTTAGCAAAAACTTAAAGCCAACTAAACAACTAACCGGGTAATTACATATCAGTAAGGACCGGACATAAAAAGGACAAATAAAATGAAAGAATTAAACAATGTAGAAGTACAAGAAGTAAATGGCGGCGTTATGATGATTTTAGCAGCTTTCGTCATAGGTAGCGCTATAGGTTATGCGATGCGGTAAGTAAATATTCATTGTTGATTTTGTGAAAAATTATTTTCAAGAAAAATCAGGCAATGAACGTTTTGAATATAATTACTGAATACACTTTAAGAGCCAGTTGGCCCGTTTAGCAAAAACTTAAAGCCAACTAAACAACGAACCGGGTAATTACATATCAGTAAGGACCGGACATAAAAAGGAAAACAAAATGAAAGAATTAAATAAAGTAGAAGTAGAAAATGTAAACGGTGGGAGTCCAGCAACAGCGATAGTTACTCTTGGTATTCTATTTTACTTTTTATACGTATATTAATGGCTGTGTTGTAGTTAGCTGTTGTTAACAACGTAACCTATTGATTTTACAGTGAGTGTTGGTGATGTGATAAAAGCGATCGTCACAAGCATGGATGCTTGTGTAGAGCCCCATGGATGGGTTTATGCGTCTCGCTTGTTTACTCACCCACACTAAACTACAACAGAACCATATTAATTCATTGTAATGTGTGCGCTATTTTAAATAGTAAATATTTGTAGCTAGCTTTGTTAAAGGTTTTGACACAGCTACGCTATAAATTTTGAGCTAAAAGCCTCTTTAAAATAATCAGTTGGCCGTTTAGCAAAACTTAAGCCAACGAAACAAACTACCCGTGATCATAAAAATGAAAGCTGGACATAAAAGGAAAACAAAATGAAAGAATTAAACAATGTAGAAGTAGAAAATGTAAATGGTGGATTTGCAGGAATAATTGTTGTTGGTGTTTTAATATATTTAGGATACATAAAAATGTATTAAATATCTGTATCTAGCTTTATTGATATTTTTTTCAAAGTTAGGTTATAAATTTTCATGCCTATGCAGATAACTCAGGATTGAACTATACTGTACATATAAACACACTGTATAGGTAGACATAATCATGAACATGCCAGTAGAAGAAGTAAACGGCGGGAATCCAGCAGTGGCAGTTGTTACTGTTGCTATTGTAATTTATTTTTTATTCATATATTAATTCATTGTAATGTGCGCGCTATTTTAAATAGTAAATATTTATAGCTAGCTTTGTTAAAGGTTTTGACACAGTTACGCTATAAATTTTTTGAGCTAAAAGCCGCTTCAAAATAATCAGTTGGCCCGTTTAGCAAAACTTTAAGCCAACGAAACAAACTACCCGTGATCATAAAAATGAAAGCTGGACATAAAAGGAAAGTAAAATGAAAGAATTAAATAACGTAGAAGTACAAGAAGTAAATGGTGCAGGCGCTACCGATCAAACAGCAGAGCAAATTATTCGTAATGGCGGTTGTGTCTTTTTACGTCCATAAGCCTAAACCAATATTAGCTATAAAGCGCTTGAACTGAGCCAATCTATTAGTGAAACCTAAAGTCAACTAATCAGGTAATTATATTACTGCTAAGTGTAGAACTGGATATTAAAAGGAAAGTAAATTGAAAGAATTAAATTACGTAGAAGTACAAGATGTTAATGGTGGTATGAGTATTGTAGAGCCGACTATAGAATACATTGTAGACTTTATTAATAAATACCTGTTTTAGATTTATCACATATGTGAATAACCCGTAGGCCCGTTTAGCAAAAACTTAAAGCCAACTAAACAACGAACCGGGTAATTACATATCAGTAAGGACCGGACATTAAAAAGGACAAATAAAATGAAAGAATTAAATAACGTAGAAGTACAAGAAGTAAATGGCGGTATTTTTATTGGTTTGTTTGAAGGGATAGTTCCAATTCCATTTTACATACCAAAGCACCTTCGTTAAACATTCAATGACTTAAATCATTAAATATAGCTTATATGATAGAACACCAGACATTTCGAGTTGGCTTTTTTGAAGTACTTTGAAAAGCCAGCTAAAAAATTTGTTATCGCTGATAAAAATATCGTTATAACAAATACAATCGTTGTCCCGTTTAGCGACAAAGGCAACAAACAACTAAACCGATATAATTTAATAAATATCGGACATTAAAAGGAAAGTAAAATGAAAGACTTAAATCAAGCGCAATTACAAAAAATTGTTGGTGGAGTATGGGCCGGAGAAAAAGGTGGAGGTTCTTGTACCCCTACCGGCCCAGTAATTATTATTAAGTAAAGTGTAAATGAGCCATAGGTAAAACTGCTTTTTAAATAACAGCTCAATACATAAGGTATTTTAATAATGAAAGAATTCACACAGCAAGATTTAAAAACAGTAATTGGTGCCGTAAATAATAATCTAGATATTATTATTTTGTTTGGTGGCTGTAAAATACTACCATAAGCATTATATTCACCCGGTTGAATTTTGGTCGCTTAACATTACCCTTCTTACAGAGGTAATTGGCTAGTGATAGCTATAGGGAATTATCTATAGCTATAAATTTAATCTACCTCATTTAATAGTAAACGTATTATCAACACCCTTCACTAGCTTGGTTCACTCCCCGTTTATCAGATACTATCAAGTCTCTCAAAATACTGTTTTTCACTTCATTGCAAACAGGTCATTATTACTATTTTGTATCATTAGGTTGTGGAATATAATTGAAGAACTCTGCACTAACTGTATTTTTTATAACGTTTTTAGTCTAACTCGACCTTTTCCAATAGTAATCAAAAAATCACAGCGACGGCATTATCATGATAGCTTTCACGTCGTGATTTTCGATAATGCTTTGCTAATTAACGAAAGTATATTGAATACCTGTTCAGAATTTACCCGTACTTTGTTGGTCAGTGTTCTTCGTTAAGTGACAATCAATATAACACCAGTAGCATGACGAGAGCACAACTCGCTAAGCACGTTCAAGCATAGCCAAGCCACATGTGTTTTAAGTTTGCTAAAATCAGTCACTCGACGAGATAAAGTTTTAATTCTACAGATTTTTTATTGATGAACACTGCTTGCGTGTTTCTATTAAACTCACGTAGTTAAGCTGACGGTTTTTGTATATTTAATTGTTAGGATTACTGCTAAAACCAAAGTTTTTAAGTTTTAGCATTTATTGGGGAAGGGGGTTATAACTAAGAATTATGAAAAATTGGCTGGCCTCCCGTTTAGCGACATAAAGCCAGCCACATCAACTACCGATTTCATCGGACATTAATAGCTAAAATATAGCAACGATGGGCACAGATGTAAATAAATAATAGCGCTATTTTACTATTTATTTAGCATCACAGTATTTTCTAAAGGGATTTTTATTATCGTTATAGTGGCAATACAGTTATTTTTTAAGGTTTTGCTATAGCCTAACGCCCATTAATGTATGCCGTGAAAAATTTTATTGCAGAGATATCTGTACTAGCAAAGGCTTAGTAGATAGCTATTGAAAGCGTTTGCACTATAGACACCCCCTTTTTTATTGCATTGAAAGTTAACTTAATCGATAAGCTTTAATATTGTTTATGTTTTTCTTCATTACCTTTTCTTATTTTAACTTAATCCAATTGTTTTATTTCATAATATTCTGTGCTAATCATTTGTTTTTAATGGTTATAATGTTTTCAATGTTGTTTTTTTACTATTTGTTTTTTTTGATTTTTTAGTTGAAGATGCTCCTGGTCGAATCATAGGCGAATGACAGAAAATAAGAGTTTTAGCTATTTATTACTATTGAATATTTTAATACCGGAGTGTCAAGCCACTATTAAAGTAAGCAAGGTGAAGTATTAACTACTACATGAATTTAAAGTGCAGTTGGCCCGTTTAGCGACATTAGCCAATGGATATATAACCCGATAACGACAAACAATAGAGTCAACGTCGGACATTAATATTAAAAGGAAAAAACAATGAACAAACCATTTTTTGCAAATTTTTTAGAAGAGCAAGATGTTAAAGAAGTATCTGGCGGTACATATAAAGGGCTTCCGATTGGTGTTGCTCCTGGCGGTGGTGGTTGTGTCATTACCGACCCACGTAAAGATCAGTTAGAAGTTACAATGAAAGCCCCTTCTGATGGTGATGAAGGTGCAGAATTAGAATTATTCTAATTTTTTAAATCTTATATTGGCCCGTTTAGCGACATTAGCCAACAAACAACTACACGACAGATACTCAAAATAGGGTAAGCGTCGGACATTAATATTAAAAGGAAAAAACAATGAACAAACCATTTTTTGCAAATTTTTTAGAAGAGCAAGATGTTAAAGAAGTATCTGGCGGTACATATAAAGGGCTTCCGATTGGTGTTGCTCCTGGCGGTGGTGGTTGTGTCATTACCGACCCACGTAAAGATCAGTTAGAAGTTACAATGAAAGCCCCTTCTGATGGTGATGAAGGTGCAGAATTAGAATTATTCTAATTTTTTAAATCTTATATTGGCCCGTTTAGCGACATTAGCCAACAAACAACTACACGACAGATACTCAAAATAGGGTAAGCGTCGGACATTAATATTAAAAGGAAAAAACAATGAACAAACCATTTTTTGCAAATTTTTTAGAAGAGCAAGATGTTAAAAAAGTAACAGGCGGCATACTTCCAGGCGATGGAGGTTGTGTTATTACCGACCCACGTAAAGATCAGTTAGAAGTTACAATGAAATACCCTTCTGATGGTGATGAAGGTGCAGAATTAGAATTATTCTAATTTTTTAAATCTTATATTGGCCCGTTTAGCGACATTAGCCAACAAACAACTACACGACAGATACTCAAAATAGGGTAAGCGTCGGACATTAATATTAAAAGGAAAAAACAATGAACAAACCATTTTTTGCAAATTTTTTAGAAGAGCAAGATGTTAAAAAAGTAACAGGCGGCATACTTCCAGGCGATGGAGGTTGTGTTATTACCGACCCACGTAAAGATCAGTTAGAAGTTACAATGAAATACCCTTCTGATGGTGATGAAGGTGCAGAATTAGAATTATTCTAATTTTTTAAATCTTATATTGGCCCGTTTAGCGACATTAGCCAACAAACAACTACACGACAGATACTCAAAATAGGGTAAGCGTCGGACATTAATATTAAAAGGAAAAAACAATGAACAAACCATTTTTTGCAAATTTTTTAGAAGAGCAAGATGTTAAACAAGTAACAGGCGGCATACTTCCAGGCGATGGAGGTTGTGTTATTACCGACCCACGTAAAGATCAGTTAGAAGTTACAATGAAATACCCTTCTGATGGTGATGAAGGGGCTGAATCAGAATTATTCTAATTTTTTAACTGAGCGGTTTGTCCGCTCTTTCTTCAAACGACTTATCAGCTATTTAAAAGATTATGACTATGAACAATACTAATGTGCTTTTTTTAACTCACAGTAAAGACTCTTATGTACCTCAACTTATAGAGAAGTGCTTAGCAAAGAAGGGGTTGAAAATGGTACGGATGAATACTGATTCATACCCGCTTAATATTAAACTAACGGCTTTTCAGAGTAATGAGGTTGTGTCAGGAGAGCTGACAGTTGATGGAGTAACATATCAACTTGATGAGTTTTGTGCGGTATATTTTCGAAAAAATATGCAAGCTAATTTAACTAGCGAACTTTCTGGTGATCTATTAAAGCAGGCAACTAAAGAAGCCTCAGCAGCTAAGAATGCAATTTTGTATGCGCTTGAATCAGTATTTTGGATCGATTATCCCTTTGATATTCAACGCGCGGAAAATAAACAGTTGCAATTACTTTTAGCTAAACAAGTAGGCTTAATAATTCCTAATTCGCTACTAAGCAATGATCCTACAAAGGTAGAGAAGTTTTACCACCAAGAGCAAGGTCATATCATTAGTAAAATGCTGACCCCTTTGAAAAATTTTATGCAATCAGCTAGCTCGTTTGTTTATACCTCAAAAGTTAAAGAAGAACATTTATCACAATTAGAAAGCTTGAAGCTATGCCCTATGCAATTTCAACAAGAAATTGAAAAAGCTTACGAACTTCGTGTCATTTATGTTGATGGTCATTTTTTTACTGGAAAAATTTCTACTACAGCTATAACTGATAGTAACAAGCCTGATTGGCGAAGAGCCAATAGTAATGATTTCTTTTGGCAAGAATACTGTCTACCAACGGAGGTTTCCGACAAAATAACTCATCTAATGAATCGATTATCTTTAAAGTTCGGTGCACTTGACCTTATTAAATCAATAAACAATGAATATGTGTTTTTAGAGGTAAACCCTTGCGGAGAGTGGGGGATGTTACAGCAAAGCTTAGACCTACCTATTGCAGAACAAATCGCAGAATGTATTCATAATAATGTAATGAAAGGAAAAAAACATGCAGCATAAAATAGTATTAATTATTACCCATAGTCATGACAATAATTCAATTGAAGAAGTTTCTGGTTTTCTAAAAGAACAAGGCATAAAAGCGGTAAGGTTTAATACTGATTTATTTCCAACTAAAATTACAATTGAATCCTACCAAGGAGATATAAATCAGCAAATATTAACTATTGAAAATGGCGAGCAATACAAACTTTCTGATATTGGTGCCATTTGGTATCGTAGATTTCATACTGGCCGAGACCTTCCTAAGGATATTGAGGCTCAAGCGAGAAAAACTTGCTTTGAAGAATCAAAGCGTACTCTGTTAGGTTACTTTGATGCGCTCGATGCGTTTAAAATGGATGATTATTGGGCTATTCGACGTGCATCATCAAAAGAATTACAGTTAATCAAAGCACGTGAGCATGGTATTGACATTCCTGACACATTAACTACTAATAGCCCTCAAGCTGTAGTTGATTTTTATCATAAACATAACGGCGACATCATTAGCAAAATGCAAACAGCCTTTGCTATTTACAGTGAAGGCAAAGAAAGTGTAGTTTATACAAATCCAATTAAAGAATCAGATCTTGAAAAGTTGGATGAATTAAAATTTTGCCCTATGCAGTTTCAACAAGCATTAGCCAAAGAATTAGAATTACGTGCCACAGTAGTTGGTGATAAGGTGTTTTGTATAGCCATTGATAGTAATAAATTTCAAGACGAAAATTATGATTGGCGTAAAAAAGGTTCATCTACTTTAGAAGCTTGGTTTCCTTACTCGCTACCAGAACATGAAGAGAAAAAGTTGATCGCACTTACCAAAGATTTGGGTCTTAATTACGGAGCAGCGGACTATATTTTAACACCAAAAGGGGAATTGAAATTTTTAGAAATCAATCCGTGCGGTGAATTTTATTGGGCTGTGAAGTATCAAAAACAAAAAATCTGTCAGGCGATTGCGAATCATCTAGCTTTAAATATGCATTGTTAGATATTTTTTAGTAAACAAAGTAAAGAGCAAAACGTAAGTAAGCATAATCAGAAGAGTATTATGCTTAACAACTTCACTAAAACCGTTCGGTTAAAAATAATTTAAGTCGTTAGTATGTCGTGAGCTTACGGCAGCATAGCGTGACATCGTGAATTTCAGGGTGTGCTTTTACTTGCTCTTTTTCTCGTTGTAAGGTGGTGAAGTAGTCAAATACATTGATGCCCGCCTCACTTCCCGTCGCGATGACAGAGGTGATCACATCGCCGATCGTCGCACCCAATAAAGTTTTGTGGAACATCGCGTTTTTCTGTCTCTTACGATGATTTTTAGCATCGCTTCAATGCGATTATTGTCGATTTTTACACCCTCTACGGTGCAAAACACAACTCAAGCCAACATAGTGTTTGATAAAATAGCGAATAGCCTTGCCTAAACCACTGTTTTCTTCAACCGTTTCATTAGCTAAATGGATTTCTCCCCAAGATTTTATTTCTGCCATGATGGGGGCTGAGTGTTTCTGATGATAAGCAGCCTTGCGCTCGGCGTTAACTTTTCTTCTTTCGTGCAGTCATCAAAGACCCATATTTCACTATAGCGTTTGAGTACATGCTCAACTTCCTCAGGGAAGTAATTGATAACATAAACAAATTGTCGTCTGGCGTGACATTACACAATGACATGGTCACATCGCGACCCGTCGGTCGATTACTCGCTAGTGCATCACTCCTGATAAGTGGTTTGGCGCATGATTGACTACGTTTGTGTAAAATACTGTCAATAAACTCTCCTGCATTGCCAATGTTGATTTCGAACAAGACTATGTGCTTATTATCCATCAGTGTCGCGATAACACTTGAGGTATAAACGCCTGATCGTAGACGCGTTTTATCACTGTTACGCACTGTTTTCTCTATCGGCTTTGCGTCAAAAATACGGTTAGTGGTGTCATCTAAATAATAATGTTTAGCGTCGCTCGCTAAATTGAAGAGTAATTGGACCACCGGATAAATATCATTACAAACAAGCTCAACTTGGTCGAATACTGTTGATGCAGTGATCTTGATCCCGAGTAACTTTTGAATACTGCTCTGTCGATAAAAAGGCAGTCCGGCCAAATATTTGTAAATCGCCATGAGTGAGCGTGCGGAATAACCATACTTTTGACCAGCGGTGCCATCGGTTAAGACCTCTGCCGGTAGTGGTGCGGTAAAGTAAGCGTCGCAGGTATTACAGCGAAGGCGCTCCATCACATGTTGCTCAGGTTTAAACGGGTTTGTGTAGTCGCTAAGGTCAACAATGCGTCGAGTAATAACTGGTAATCATCAGGACTCAACGCCAGATTATTTTCCTTGGCTTCGCTGACGCGCGTTATCAACGCTTCAAATGCTTTGCCATCAATGTCGGTAAAAGGTTTTCTCACGGGTTATCCAAAGTCAGTGTTGGGTACAGGTTGATTTTGCAGGCATTATGATCCGATAAAATGAAAAATTAAGTCTTTATATTGTGCTGTTTATTCGTTGGCGTGGATCTGTTTTTTCCCATAAGGGATCGTTATCGCACGCACCATGGTTTTATTGCGGTTTATAAAAACGAACACCGTGCCTGAACGTGGGTTGACCAAGAGTTTATGAACGACAGACAGTCGCTAAACTATCAATACCCTGACGAAAGTCTGCGGGTACAATAGCGACCAATATATGGGTATCGGCAGTAAGGTGGCTCATGATCACATCGCGCCAATTAGTGAAATGAGCAGTTCAGCATTAACTGCACCCGATAAATTCATCTGATCACCACTGGCAAAGCACCGTTCAACCTTTACAGAAGACTGTGTTGGTGAGGTGGAAATCGGTAGATGAACAAATTGCGGTTTTGTCTCGGTGGACGCAACACACTTTCGCCATTGTTTGAGCTGACGACCACTGATCTTAAGTGCGGATGTTATTTGACTAGAGGAATAATGATTGAGTAATGCGATGGCTTGCTCACGCAATATGACAGGTGTTGGCACTTGACGGCCATTTCGATTGCTACGCCAGTACTCAAAGACAGTAACGAGCGTTGATAATGGATCTGGGGGTGACATAATTGCATCCTAATAATAGAGGTTGCGTACATTAAATCAGATCAAAAGATGGAAGTTGAACTATGCTGCCGTAAGCTCACGTGTTATCCCGCATTAGCTGCTGTGCTATATATTTTGTTTTTTCCTATCATTTCAAATTTGTCTACGTTGGTATGAATATTTCTAGATAAGCATTTGAACCTGTTTACATCTAAAGTTATAGAAAATAAGGTACCTATCAGTAAGCAAGAGCAACAAGCATTATTTGAGTACATGAGAGATAAAACGGCAGAACATATTAAAGAAAAAGAGAGCTTGAAGAAAAACTATCTGCGATGCTAAAGATTACGAAAAATACCAGTGAAAAAATATAGTAACGATGAACTTTGTTGATGAACTTGAATCATCTAGTTCTTCTACGCTGAAGTCTTGGGGGGATAATGTTTTTGGTTCGTCACTTATAGCAAAATTGAATTCTGAGAAGGGTTGCTACCTTATGAACAAAAAAGTGGCAGATATGCTTCATAAGCGGGTTGATAATCCTATACATAAAAAGATATTTCCTATGTTGTTGAACTGCTAAAATCTATTGTTCAAGCATTCCCTGAAAGCTTTACCTCAAAGGGTATAAGAATTGAATCAACTAATTTAAGTGAGCAGCATGTATCATCTATACGTGTGATTTTGGAGTCTATGGAGTTGGTTGAAAAATTAACTGCACGTGACGGTGACTTGACGGATACATATAAATTTACAGAATTAGGAAAGGAAAATATTCTGTTAGTTGTAAGTGAAATAGATAATGGTTAAAGTACGAGCTTAGGGTAGTAAATCACCAAAGTAGCTAATGAATTTATTGGGCTGGCGCAGAGCTGTTCGAGTCCGACCGCTGGTAGCACTCTCCCTTGTTCTTCAAAGGCTATAACGAAACAAGCAGACTTCTAACGTCGGTTTTTTTGTGCCTGAAATTCAATCTGTACCATTGCTTGTAGCACCTAGATATTTCAAGGGTGACGGTTCAAGTTCGTCCATCGTTAATCTTTGCTGTCTCGCTGAATACGGCAGAAGAATAAAGACCAGGCCGCTAGAATAGAGTTATTGCTTCAGCCACACTGGCATTGGCTAATATCCTCGCTGAACATCTACAGCATGGGGCATGATGTTGTTTTCACGATACCTTATTATATTCTTAGCAATAACCTTTGCTGCCGAGTGCATATTGGTTGGTGCTGAAATATGGGGTAAGACAGTGATATTGGGGTTACCCCACATGGCATCGTTTGGCGTTAAAGGTTCATGTTCAAATACATCGAGCACGGCATGAGCTATATGGCCAATTTCTAATAGTTTCAACAATGCTTCGCTATCAATAACAGCGCCCCGAGAGAAATTTATTAGCTTTGCTCCCTGAGGAAGTTTACTTAATAATGCCTTATCAAGCAGGTGATAAGTCTCTGGAGTCAGCGGTAATAGATTAATTAAAATATCAGTTTTACTCAGCATTGTTTGTAAACCAGCAGAGCCTAGGTAATTTTTAATACCCTGAAGCTGCTTTGGCGTTCTGCTCCAACAACTCACTTGGTAATCTAATTTTTTAAGGCTAGCTAAAGCGGCAATGCCAAGTGCGCCGGCCCCTAAGACACTGACTCTCAGTTCTGAAGATGTTATACAAGGTAACTGCTGCCACTGTTTATTGACTTGCTGTTGAGCATAGTCGACCATGTTTTTTTGCAAATATAAGGTCCAGGCCAGTACAGATTCAGCCATTGTTTTTGCCAATTGCGGATCGTCTAACTTTACCAGCTTTATTGGCTTGTCAACGACGGCAGCGATTAACTTTTCTACCCCAGCCCATAAGCTTTGTATCCAAACTAAATTAGGGAATCGGGCCAAGTCTTTTGCCTCTGGGTTGGCCACAATGGCAATGTCGATATCTTTAGCTTGAGAGTCACTGATCTGTTCAGGTAAAAGTATGCTTTCATTGACTAATTCTTGCTTGAGTATTGCTAGCCATTGAGACTGAATATCGGCTGTAGCACCGCTGATAAAGACGATATTTTTCATAAATTAAAAACCTCTTTAAGCGCTAGTGTTATTGCGTTTTTTATGACTTAAATTACTGAGAAACATCATGATAAAGCTGCTCAGCAAGTTGTTCTAATATTTTCGCCTCAGGGTGAGTATGGGCAAAAGTTCTTAAACCATAGATACCCATTAAAAAGTACCGTGCTAGATGATCGCAATCTTTGTCCGTGCTAATACTTTTTTCGGTTTTAGCTTGGGTAAATTTTTCCGCCAGCGCCTGTTGTAACATCGATAAATTAGCCGTAATTACCTGTTGAATTTCACTGTCTTGTTCTGCTACCTCATTCAAAGCCTTGGTTAATAAACAAGCCTGAGCACTATCACAGCTAATACATTCAATAACGACATTATCAAGATAAGATTTTAAATTAAGCAGAGTTAAGTTTGAGTTAGCAAAAAACTGCTCAAATTCCGTCGCTCGGTCAACACGGTATTGTTCAAGTGAAGCCAGCAATAAACCACGCTTATTTTCAAAAGCACAGTAAATAGAGCCAGGGTGTAAACCGGTGGCTTTTTTAAGCTCTTGCATACTGGTATTGGCATAACCTTTATGCATAAAAGCTTTCATGGCTGCTCTTAGTACTTTTTCTCTATCAAACTCAGCATTGCGCATTAATTTATTGTCTTCATGTTGTCGATACCATGATTATACCTAATTTTGAACAAGCATTCAAAATAGTAGTTGAATGTTCGTTCAAATAAAGGTATCTTGAATGTACATTCAAGATAGAGAAAAATCATGACCGAAAACTTATTCCAACCCTACGCGTTAAATAACAGCATTAGTTTAAACAATAAAATATTAATGGCGCCATTAACACGCTGTATGGCTGATGATAATTTAGTACCTACGCAAGCAATGGCTGACTATTACGGCCGTAGAGCCGAGGCGGGATTAATTATTTCAGAAGCGGTCATTATTCGCCCCGACGGTCAAGGTTATCCCAATACGCCAGGTTTATTTACCCAAGCGCAAATTGACGGCTGGCAAACAGTCACCACCGCAGTGCATAAAAACGGCGGTAAAATATTTGCCCAGCTTTGGCATACCGGTCGTGTGGCCCATCCGTATTTTTATGGCAAAGGCAACGATGATGCCCCAGTATTAGCGCCATCTGCCATTGGTGTCGAAGGTAGCGTACCGAGAATGCGCGAACTAAACTATAAAACGCCAAAAGCAGTGAGCCTTGATGAGATAAAATCACTGGTGCATGATTATGCGCAAGCCGCAGAAAATGCGATTAAAGCAGGATTTGATGGTGTTGAAATTCATGGCGCTAATGGTTATCTAATCGACCAGTTTTTACATCATGATAGTAATCAACGCAGCGATGAGTACGGCGGCAGCAGTGAAAATATGATACGTTTTGCTTTAGAAGTGGTTGATGGAATTATCGAAAAAATAGGCAATGACAGAACTGCTTTAAGAGTATCACCCGGCGCCTACTTTAATATGGCCGGCGATAGTCGCGATCGTCAAGTCTTTGATCAACTGCTACCAGAGCTTGAAAAACGTGATTTGGCCTTTTTACATATTGGTATCTTTGACGATAGTATGGAGTTTGATTATTTAGGCGGCAAAGCCTCAAGTTATGTGCGAGCCAACTACAGTAAAACCTTAGTGGGTGTCGGTAGTTACACCGCTGAAACAGCAAGTGATGCCATCAATGCTAATAAGTTTGACCTGATTGCCATTGGTCGACCTTTTATTGCTAACCCTGATTATGTTGCTAAAATCCGCAATAAGCAGCCATTAGTCAGTTATTCGGATGAGATGTTAACCAGTTTAGTTTGATTAAATTGAACTGACTTCAACCGCGTTGAGGCTAACTTAGCTTAACTTAGTTTAAATACATTGAAAACTCGCCACTAGTGGCGAGTTTTATTGTTTAAGCTAAAAGCTATCTCAGCGCTTAGTTGCGATAAAATGAAAGACTACTTTTGGCTCAGAATTAATGCCTGTTCAACGTCTGCAAGAATATCTTCAATATGTTCAATACCAATAGACAAACGTACCATTTCTTTGCTCACGCCAGCCTTAGCCAATTCTTCTTCGTTCAATTGTCTATGGGTTGTTGAGGCAGGGTGACAAGCGAGCGACTTAGCATCACCAATATTAACCAGACGCACGATAAGCTGTAGTGCATCAATAAATTTAGCGCCCGCTTGTTCGCCACCTTTAATACCAAAACTTAAAATACCGCTGCTGCCTTCTGGCATATATTTCTGCGCCAATTGATAATCAGGTGAGGTCTCTAAACCAGCATAATTTACCCAGTTAACGGCACTATGCGCTGATAAATATTGCGCAACACGCATACAATTAAAACAATGGCGCTCCATACGCAGCGGCAAGGTTTCTAAACCTTGTAAAATAAAAAACACATTCATCGGAGAAATGGCTGCACCCATGCTTCTCAGCGGTACTACTCTCGCTCTAGCAATAAAAGCAGCATTACCAAAGGTTTCTGTGTAACTAACACCATGGTAAGAAGGGTCCGGCTGATTTAATAGGGCAAAACGTTGCTTATGCTCATGCCAAGGGAAATTCCCTGAGTCGACAATAATACCGCCGATAGAAGTACCATGGCCACCAATGTATTTTGTTAAAGAATGCACCACAATATCGGCGCCATGTTCAAACGGACGGCACAAGGCAGGACTGGCGACAGTATTATCGACTACTAGCGGCACGCCATGTTTATGAGCGATAGCGGCCATTTTTTCTATATCGGCAATATTGCCGGAAGGGTTACCTATGGTTTCACAAAAGACGGCTTTAGTATTTTCATCAATTAAACTTTCTAAGGCGACAAAGTCATCATGACTGGCAAAGCGTACTTCAATACCCTGTTGTGGCAAGGTATGAGCAAACAAATTATAGGTGCCACCATATAATTTATTGATGCTGACAATATTGTCGCCCACTTTTGCCAAGGTTTGAATAGTCGCGGTAATTGCCGCCATACCTGACGCTAAAGCTAAACTGGCAATGCCACCCTCAAGCTCAGCCACTCTTTTCTCTAACACCGCTTGGGTTGGATTACCAATACGGGTATAAATATTACCTTCAACTTTCAAATCAAATAAATCAGCGCCGTGCTGGGTGTTATCAAAGGCATAACTTGTCGTTTGATAGATAGGCACAGCAACGGCCTTACTGCTTTGCTCTGGAGTATAACCCGCGTGGATAGCTATAGTTTCTTTACGCATTTTTCATTCCTAAGTTACTAGTTAATATAATGATTTTTATTCATCATATCGAATAGCGTGCAACGAAGATAAGACCGTAATGTGATTAAGATAGTTTTTTTAGTTATAAAACTATCAATATTAGTTAAACAATATCCTATGATTTTGAGTGGCTTGATTTAACGCTTATGCACTAGAGTTACAGAGTTAACTAAAGGAAAATACAACTATACCCGTCACCATTCAAAGTGCTCGATTTCAGTGGGAATTAAAAGGGCTTTAGGCAAGGGAAATAATTGAAGCATAGTCATTCTATGGTTTTATTATTTAACGCGGTATAAAGTCATTTTAAACCCATCGAAGAAGCGTTTGAGCAACATCACTTCATCGTTGCTGTAACTCATAATGACGCTGCATGGATGCAGCTTGTTAGAGAATGCAGGAGCATATTCTCCTGAACAACCATTATTTCATCACAGCGCCTTGAATTGAAATTGCTCAAGCACTCTGAAACATGCATCTTGAATGGTAACGGGTATACATAGCGTTAACTAGGGCAGGCAGAATTAGCAATGAATAATATTAAGGCTAGCTATGGGGAAAACTCAGCAGTCATTCTTTTACTTTACTAACAGCTATTAAGTCACAGCACTACTTGGCTATGCTTGATAACGAGCCTACATAGGCCACCCATAATAACTTGAGCAATTTTAATTGCCACTTAAGTCCCGCACTTTGACTAGTAACGGAGATAAATAGTAATCCACAGGTGTAACCACGGAGTTATTGCTGTAAATTAGTCTCCTGCTTCTTCATTATACCAACTATCATGACAAAAATTCGTTTGACCCAATACTCACACGGCGCAGGCTGTGGCTGTAAAATTTCACCATCGGTACTTGATGTGATGCTAAAGTCATCACTGGTTTTACCCGAGAATAATGCACTTTTAGTGGGTAATAGCACCAAAGATGATGCGGCTGTTTTTGATATTGGTAATGATCAAGCAGTGATCTCAACCACTGATTTTTTTATGCCCATTGTTGATGATCCTACTGACTTTGGTAAAATTGCCGCCTGTAATGCCATTAGCGATATTTATGCTATGGGTGGAAAGCCGCTAATGGCGATAGCTATTTTGGGCTGGCCGGTAAAACTTTTAGCACCAGAAATAGCCCAACAAGTGCTTGATGGAGCAAGAATGATCTGTGCTGAGGCTGGGATCCCGTTAGCGGGCGGGCATTCCATTGATACGCCAGAGCCTATTTTTGGCTTAGCGGTTACTGGTCTGATCAATAATGCGCACATTAAGCGCAACAATACCGCAGGGGTTGGCGATCTTTTGTATTTAACTAAGCCGTTAGGTATTGGCATTATGACCACGGCTGAAAAACAAGGGAAATTGTTACCTGAGCACAGACAACTAGCACCGCAAGTGATGAAAACCTTAAATACTATTGGGCAAAAGTTTGCAGTACTGGATGTCGTTACCGCTATGACTGATGTCACTGGTTTTGCACTTTTAGGACACCTATTGGAAATGTGTCAAGGCAGTGATGTTGCTGCTGTTATTGATTTTGAGCAAGTACCCTGTATGGATTTCGTCAATGATTACATTGATCAAGGCTGCATACCTGGTGGCTGTGAGCGAAATTTTGACAGTTATGGCGAGCACGTTGGGCCGTTAAGCGCCAAGCAAAGAACAATTTTGTGCGATCCTCAAACCAGTGGCGGTTTACTTGTGGCAGTACAACCTCACGGCAAGGAAGAATTTGAAGCTGTGTGTCGAGATAATGGCCTTAACCTACAACCTATTGGCGAGCTAGTGGCGGCAACTTCACCCACCGTGAGCTTGTTGTAATGACCATCAATATTTCAACCATAGCGCGAGCCAACAGCGCAGACTTTCGCGCTATTATCCGTAATAAAATTCCTTTAATGGATGTACGGTCGCCGATTGAATTTGAAAAGGGCGCTTTTAATCAGTCGATTAATTACCCTCTGATGACTGATGATGAACGAGCGGAAGTGGGTCTTTGTTATAAGAATAATGGCCAAGCGGCTGCTATTACTTTAGGCCATAGCTTAGTTTCAGGACAGACTAAAGCGAGTCGGCTGGCACAATGGCAAGACTTTGCTCGGGATAATCCACAGGGCTATTTATATTGTTTTCGCGGCGGTTTACGTTCACAAACGGTACAGCGCTGGTTAAAGGAGTCAGGTGTTAACTATCCACTGCTTATTGGTGGTTATAAAGCCCTGCGTCAGTTTTTACTGGACGAACTGGATAAAATAGCATTACAGCCATTGATGATTTTAGCTGGCAATACCGGCTGTGGCAAAACGCCTTTCCTAAGCCATTGTGTTAACAGTTTAGATTTAGAAGGGGCGGCGGGTCATCGAGGTTCGAGTTTTGGCGGCTTCGTTACCGGACAATCAAATCAAATAAATTTTGAAAATAAGCTAGTTGAACAATACATCACGGGTAACTATAACTCAGGGCAAACCTTGCTCTTAGAAGATGAGGGCAGGGCAATTGGCAGCATTCATTTACCGGATAGCTTAAGAGAAGCCATGGTATTAGCGCCAATAGTGGTGCTTGAAGAAAGCTTAGATTATCGACTTGAGCATATTTATCAAGAATACATCATAAAAATGACAGCCCAATACCAAGCTAAATATGGTGTTGAACAAGGCTTTGTCGCCTTTAGTCAGTATTTAGAGCAAGGCCTGTTTAAAGTACGAAAGCGCCTTGGTACCGAGCGTTACGGCCAATTAAAGGCAATACAGAGTACAGCCTTAATGCAACAGAAAAATGGTCAACTTCACTATCATTTTGATTGGTTAAAACCTTTGCTCAGCGAATATTATGATCCCATGTATCAATACCAATTAGGACTCAAGGCCGAAAGAATAATTTTTCGTGGCAATAATGCCCAATGTTTATCTTTTTTGCAAAATGAGCTCGTTTTGGCTCGTTAGTGCTATTTATTTTACTTCGCTTAGCCTCACTGTAATCAGCGCACTGTAATCACCGCGCTAGCTGGCTCAGCTTGATAACGTTTAAACATGTGGGCGAGGGTTTCATGATCGGTACTAAGCTGCTTTTCTTTTAAAAAATCGGCATTATAAAGTTTACTATAAGATCGCTCTGCTAAGTCACAGCAAAAGGTGACGATAGTTTTGCCAGGGCCCATTTTTGCCGCAGCATATAAGGCTCCAGCAACATTTAACGCTGAGCTACTACCGAGTAATATACCGTCACGTTGGCTGATCTCTCGGGAAATGGTCACCAAGTCTTGATCCGGTAACCGTATGGCCTTAGTTATCTTGGCCTGACGGAAATTTTCGACAGTACGCATAATGCCAATGCCTTCGGTAAAGGAACTACCGCTGGCTTGATACTGGCCGGTTTTTAAATAGTGGTAGATGCCTGAGCCGTGGGGATCAACCAGCCATGTTTGTAATTGCGGGTTCTGCTCTGATAAATATTGAGAGTTACCTGCTATGGTGCCGCCAGTACCAACGACAGAAACCAATGCGTCAATATGGCCTTGAGTTTGTTGCCAAATTTCTGGTCCAGTATTGAGGTAATGGGCTTTACAATTACTGATGTTTTCAAACTGATCAGCCCACCAATAATCCCCATGCTGTTCACCAAGGCGTTTGGCGGTATGATAAAAATGTTTTGGATCGGCAAAGGGGCAGGCATCAACGAGTAATAATTGCGCATTATATAGCGCGATCATTTGTTCTTTTTCTTTAGCTTGTCCTCTAGGCATTACCGCTAACATGTTAAAACCATAGGCATTGGCAACGAGCGCTAAGCCAATACCGGTATTGCCGGCAGTGCCCTCGACTATGGTCATACCGTTTTTCAATTGACCACTTTCTATGGCGTCTTTTATTAACTGCAAGGCAGCTCGGTCTTTAATAGAGCCTCCTGGGTTTTGCTGCTCACACTTTAATAAAATCTCACAACCAGTTAACTCGCTCAGGCTATTGATACGTAATAAATCGGTATTGCCGATCAATTCAGTGATGTTATTGGCAATGTTATTGGTAGTGCTAGGGGAAAATATTGTCATGGCATCTTCAAAGTCGCGAGGTGTTTATAAAAGCGTAGACCCAGCTAAGGTTAAATCAAGCTGCACTTAGTGGCATAATTAAACTGAATTTTGCGCCGCCCAAGGTGGATTTTTCAATGGTGCAGTTGCCTTGGTGCCAGATCATTATTCTTTTCACTATGGCGAGACCTAGACCAAAGCCACCTTGTTCTTTGTTCCTACTTTTATCTAAACGGGTAAATGCTTGGAAGATACTTTCTTGATCCTTGTCATCAATACCGCAACCATCATCGCTCACCGAAATAATGAGTCGATCATTTTGTATACTCGCTTTAATTTCAACTAGGTTATCGGCATAACGAATGGCATTGGTAATTAAATTTTGGCTAGCTCGCTCGATTAGGTGTCCGTTACATAGACAAGAAATATCGTCTTGCAGTACAAGTGTTAGCGTTTTATTTGTGCTGCGTGTTAGCTTCTCTACTTGATTTACTAACAGCTCACTAATGTTTACCACGGTTTTGCTATGGGCTTGTTCAAGGGTTTCAATACGCGAATAATTGAGCATTTCATCGACCAGTGTTTCCATTTCCTGTAAATCGTTGGAAATACCTGCTATTTGCTCTGGCTTGGCATTGTCTAACATAGCGACAGAAAACCTGAGTCGAGACATGGGGGTTCTTAATTCATGAGATACGGCATTCACTAACTGGGTTTGCTCCGACAGTAAATGAGTAATTCTCTGAGCCATGCTTTGAAAGGTTTGCACCACTATTGCGGTCGGTGAACTTTTATTTACTTGGCAGTTTATGGCGAGATTACCCGCAGAAATATCATTGGCCATTTGTTTTAACTTGACTAAATCTAAGTAAATAGGGCGTGTCCATAAGGCGATAAAAGCCGCTAGTAGCAAATAAGATATGGTTAAGATGATATATTTTAACTGGCTGTTTTCATGATTGTTGTCTGCATGGTAAGTGATTTCGAGCGGGCCAAGCTGATATAGGCTGGTGCTATTATTTTCTTGCAGATAAATGAGCGGGCGTTGCTGATGATCATAAATAACCACGGCTTCACCTCTTAGTAGGCGTGCTTTTTGTTTACTTAACCAGGCAATATCATCTAGCGGAATTATTGCCAGCGCAATGCTAGATTGTTGTGCAAAAAGCTGCGCTTTTTTAGCATCGTTTTCTATCAGGGCTGGCAACGCCTTAGCAAAACGTATCGCCTGTTGAATTTCAGCACTATTTTCACTTTCGTCCGTTAGCGTTAAATGTTGCCATAACAATTCAGAGCCCCAGTTAATGGTGAGCAAGCCTATGGTTATTGCCAAATATAAACTAATAAATAGTTTTATCATGGTGTGTTTTTATCCAGGTATGGTCGATAAAAAACTAATTTTTTGATTAAAGTTATTGCCATGCTGAAGAGCACAATAAATAGCCCTTGCCCCAAATAGTAATGATTTTATAGGGCTTCTCGGTATCATCGGCTAATTTTTTCCGTAAACGAGATACTCTTACATCAACACTGCGGTCAAAACCATCGTAATCGCGGCCTATCATTTCTTGATGGATAAAGTCACGACTCTGTGGTTCATCTGGGTTATTGGCCAGTAACCAAAGTAATTCAAACTCATGACTCGTTAGCTCAATATGCTCTTTATTTAAATGCACTTGACGAGACTTTTTATCAATATTGAGTTGGCCAATTTGAATATTGTCTTGCGCTGTTACCTTTTGTTTTTGCGTACGCCTTAAGACCATATTGATTCTAGCGAGCAACACATGAGGCACCACAGGTTTGATGATATAGTCGTCTGCACCTTCTCTAAGCCTATTACGTGGTCTAAATCACTGTCTTTGGCGGTAAGAAAGAGTATCGGTTTGCTAAACTGCTTTCTTACTCTTCGGCAAATACTAAAGCCATCGAGTTTGGGCAGCATAATATCAAGAATAACGACATCGGGTTGTTTGGCAAGAATAAACCCTGGTGCTTGTTCACCGCTATGTAATACGGTTACTTTAAAATTATTGGCTTGCAGGAATTGCTGAATAAGGCTGGCAAGACGTACATCATCTTCAACTAATAAAATATGTAACATTAAAATAGACTCCAACCGGCGCGTAAACGGCGTCGATATTTCTTGGCAAGGCTACTATTTATGGTGATCAACTGCGTGGCAATGATATGGTGATTATCATCTTTTAAGGTATATTCCATATTTTCCTCAATGTTGATTTTAATCACAGCTGTTACTTTCTTTTGCTTAAGCCAACAGGCCACTTTTGTTATGCCCTGATAAAGACAGCTGTTAATGATTTTTGGTGATTGCCAGCTAACCGTTGCAGTCATGCTACAGGCATCTCCGGGTCTTTTAACAATACAAACTAAAGGTTTTATTGAAAATGTAATGACATTTTTTTCTTCGGCTTTATCATGTTCAGCAAGGGCTGAGAAAGAAAAAAAGCTAACAATTAATAAAATTGGCCAGGTGTTACAACGCATATTCTACCCCAACAAAAAAGGTATCAATAACATTATCATGCACCAGAGGGCTGTCGGTCAGTGAACTGTCTAACCACTCTCTTTGTAGCATTAATTTAACCGACCAATTTTTATTAAAGGCATATTGGTTAATAAACTTTATATAAGGGCTTAAACTTGCCTTACCCTGATAATATAATTCTTCGGCAACCTTATCTTGTTTATCAATGCCATAATAATAATCTACTTGTTCTTTGCTTTGCCAATTAGCCCCTACGGTCAGGGTCAAAAGATTGTTGGGTTTGGCACTAAAAGTAAACGGCTGCTCTAACGCTAGCTGACCATTTAAGCCGTTATAGACGTTATTGATATTGTGCAGTAACTTCACCTGAAGATGACTGTGCTGGAAGAAAAACCAATTAACTTGTAAGCCAGCATCCAATGCCCACTTTCTGTCTTGCACCTGGCCTAGTTCAACTTCAATAATATCAGCATCACTGCCTCCAGCACCCTCTATGGCGTCCATTGCTTCATCGAACAGGGGTTCGCTTACTATGCTGTTAGAGAGGGTATTGACAAAAATATTATTGGGGTGCCAACGCTGAAAAAATGAATTTTCACGATTTATCTGGCTAACAGCGCTAAAGGACAAAGCGCTATTTTCGTGAAATGTAAATCCTAAGGTATTGTTATCTATGAATACTTTTTCACCATAATAACTAAAATTGGGTACAATAACTAAGGGTATATTGTCGCCATCATTTAGCGGATTGGTGATGACACCAGCACCCAAAGCAATGGAAAACTGCCACTCACCTACGGGCACACAGTCGCTATCTGCAGGTGGGCATTGTGCATATACTGATGGGCTAATGATAAATAGCAGTAAAATTAGATACTTCAAGTTTATCGCTTCTGGTGAATAGCTATGGTTTTGCCTATAAGTTAACACTGATGTAAGGGTTGGTCACTCTCGATTACATAAGGTTACATTTGATTGCACCTGGCAACGGAATTATTACTGACACTCGGTAAAGTGGATTTAAACCTAACATAAGGAGAATGAATAATGTTTAATAAAAAGCTTAAGCTTTTATCGGTGTTTACTCGGTCCGAGTTCGCACTTTGTTCGGGACTTATCCTGTGTGCACTTACCTCAATGTTAACGGGCTGTATAAGTGATAACAGTAAAGCTCTGCCCGAGCTTAATGACTTACAGATGAGCTTAACGCCTTTGGTAAGGGGGACAGCCAATACCGCCACCACTTTTGAGCAGCATATTAAAAATGGTCTCTACTTACGCAGTGTGCACAATAATAATGATGTTGATGGCATGTTAGAGAGTGCCGTTGTGGCTGATCAGGTAAGCGCCGGTGATGCAGGGTTTTCTCAAATCTTTTCTCAAACGAATGTTCAGCAACAGGGCGTTGCTGAAGGGGATAGAGTTAAATATGACGGCGAACATATGTTTATCGCTAATAATCAATATGATTTTCAAATGCTTGAAAACTCAACATCGAAGGTTCAAAGCTCTGTCAGAGTGATGCAGCGAGCTAGTAATGGCGATGTAAGTGAGGCGGCCAATATTTCCCTAAATTTACCTTCAGCTAATATTAATAGTTTATACCTAAACAATAATACCTTGGTGGTTGTTTCAGATGTTTACCAAGAGCAAGCCGCCAATATGAATGGTAGCTATATTGCCGCTGATACTATTATGCCCAGTAAAACTAAATTTAATGTTTCCTTGGTCAATGTCAGTGAGCCAAAAAATAGCACCATGATAGGTTCGCTAACGTTTGATGGCCTTGTTGTTGATAGCCGCAGAGTAGGTGATACCTTATATGTGATCAGCCGCTATTCTCCTGTGGTGGATGATTTGTATTATGCTGAAAGTGAAGACGAAAAGTGGGCTAATTACCGTCGTATTATGGATACTAATATCAGTGAGTTATTGCCTAAATACCGTGATCAAGACGGCATTGAGCGAGCATTAGTAACCGCTGAAAACTGTTACTTACCTGAGAATGCCACCGATAAAGATGGCTTTGATGCTATGGTAACGTTAACGGCAATCAATATTAATAATCCGCAACAGTTGAGCTCTGTCTGTGTTAATAGCGACGTTCAAGGGATTTATGCCACAGCTTCTTCTGTGTATTTGTATAGCACTAACTATGTAAGCCAGTTTCTCTTTGACAGCCAAGCAGAGCAAACTAGCGAAGAAAAATCTGTTATTCATAAATTTACCCTTGATGGCCGTGCAATCGATTATGTCGCATCGGGCACCTTGTCGGGTCGCTTTGATTGGCATATGTCCAATTTAAGGTTTAGTGAACATAATGGCGATTTGCGGGTAATAACCACCGAAGGTAATCGCTTTTCTGGTTATCAGCATAAGTTGAATATTCTTAGACAAAATCATAAGACGTTAACCCTTATTGCTCAACTACCTAATGCAAGTAACCCTAAGCCCATAGGTAAGGTAAACAATGACGGCATAGTATTCGAAGATATTAAATCGGTGCGATTTTTTGGTGACCTAGCCTATGTGGTTACGTTTTTAACAACAGATCCACTGTATGTGCTTGATCTATCAGACTCGATGAACCCCCTTATTCGCGGTGAGCTAGAAGTACCCGGTTATTCTTCCTATCTACATCCGGTATCACCCACCTTATTATTAGGCATAGGGCAAAACGTTGGTTTAGGTATATTCGACATAAATAACGGTCAAGCACTGCCAGCAGAAGACTTTCCACTAGTTCAAGGTGCAAAAGTCACTTTATTTGATGTCAGTGATTTATCAGCACCGAAAGAAATACGCTCTTTAGTGTTTGAAGGTGCTTATACTCCTGTTGAATATAATTATCATGCTTTTACTTCTTTAGCGACTGAAGATGGCTCATATCGTATAGCGATACCTTTTGAGCGTTGGTTAACCACCAGTTATGTGCAGGAAGGGGGGGGGATAGTGTATGAATGGAATCAAGAAAACTTCCTTGGCCTATTCGAACTCAGTAATATAACTCAAGGTGATAGTAGTGCCGAACTGAATTATCTTGGCAGAGTTGATGCTATTGAAATAGAAGAGCCTTTTAATCATGCCTCTGCTTGGGATGACCGAGCGATATTGCATGATGACGATGTTTATTATATTCATGGCATGCAAGTTTGGAAATCCTTATGGCATAACCCAGAACAAGTGGTAGGGCCGTTTTAGCTTAACAACTCGGCTCAACCTTGGTGAAGTAAGTAAACGAATTCTCTTAAGGCGAGTTGAGGTGACTTACCAAGCTCTCAATAAGAGAGCTTTTTTATGCCTAAAATAACGGCAACACTTTACTTGGTTACATAAAGTCCTAGTCTGCTGATTTTCATTATTGATTATGGATTGTCGCTACCTTATATGGATCGATAGCATTTCCCGAAAGTAATACTCGCTCATCATCAATGGGGTTTTAATTTACAAGTGACCCACTTTAACCAATATAATTGTCTCTTGTTCTACATAAGGAAAATGTTCGCTCATATGCGGACTACGAAGCCAAGAGCCTGCGGGATAGCGACCATACTCATCAATGAACTCGCCACTAATGACAAATATTTCTTCGCCGCCAAAGTGCTTGTGTGGTTGGAATCGCTCACCTTTGGGCCACTTAACTAGCGCAGTGGATTCGCCTTGGTAGTTGTGCAATGGCATAACCATTAATTTGCCCATGCCCGGTGACCAGTCTGTTTTAGTGGTATCAATGATTAAATGTTCATTATCACCTGATTGAAATTGGTGCAGCTTTACTAATAATATACAGCCGTCTTTACTAAAGGGCGCGTGTCGAAAGCCCTCTGGGTTTCTAAAGTAACTTCCAGCATGATAATCACCGGTGTGATCAGAAAAGCTGCCCGATAAAACAAAGATTTCCTCACCTAGCGGATGATCATGTTCATTAAAGCTAGCGCCGGGATCAAACTTAACTAAGCTGGTGGCATGGCCTCTTTCTGCGTCCTCTCTGGCTAAGGGTTTACGCCAAACACCTGAATGCGGACTCGCTAGCCAAGGTTGTTCTTGGGTATTAATGAATACCTTTTCAGTGAAGTTCATATTAAGCATGGTTTATCCTCTAATACCCATTAATTAAATAATCTACTTGGTATAATATCCTCTATTCAATACTATACCCGTGACCATTCAAAGTGCAGGATTTTAGCGGGAATTAACATGACTTTAGGCAAGCAAGATGATTTAAGCATAGTCATTCTATGGTTTGATTATTTAACGCCGTATAAAGTCATGGTAAACCCATCGAAGAAGCGCTTGAGCAACATCACTTCATCGTTGCGTATGTAATTAAGGACGCTGCATGGATGCAGCTTAATAGAGAATGCAGACGGTACAGGAAGTACCTTATTAGATAATGCAGGAGCAATTATCCTGAGCATATTCTCCTGAACAACCATGAATAAAATACGCGCCTTGATCATGAGTCGCTCAGGTGTACACAAACGAGCATATTGAAGTCGCTTGGGTATATACCAAGTACGCACAATAGGGTTTGGCAAGCACTTTTAGCTACATTTTCATGGAGAGTAAGGCAATTAAATTTTAAATAAAATCAGAAAATAGATATAGATGACAGTAATCTTTAAGCTCATTGATGATATTGCCAATATAAAAAATACCGCCATATTATTGCGCTAAGAAGAAATAAGCTTCAAAATGAAGCTCGTCAGTTTAAAAATCTCTAACAATCATGCTAAGTAGTAATTAATTCATATGAACGCAAATTCGCTAATCATTCTCGATTTTGAAACAACTGGCCTTTCCCCTGATAATGGTGATAGAGCCATTGAAATAGGTGCGGTTAAACTTGAAAACGGTGCGGTCACCGAGCGTTTTCAAGAGCTGATGAATCCAGGACGACCAGTGAGTTATTTTATCGAAGACTATACCGGCATCACCAATGAAATGTTGAATGACGCTGCGCCGTGTCATGAGGTAATGGCACGCTTTGCTGATTTTATTCAAGGGCAAAACCTTGTCGCCCATAATGCTTCCTTTGATAAACGCTTTTTAGACAGTGAGCTAAAGCGTATATCGTCAAACTATGATGGTCAGTTCGGCTGTTCGTTACTGGTCTCGCGCCGATTATACCAGGGGGCACCTAACCATAAGTTAGGTACCTTGATTAACTACAAAGGCATAGCCTCAAAGGGCAGTTTTCATCGGGCATTATACGACGCTGAAATGACGGCCAAACTGTGGTTAGCCATGCTTGATGACATTCAACAGCAAACGAATGTTGATGAGGTACCGTTTTCTTTAGTGCAAAAATTGGCAAAAACCAATAAAACGAATGTCGGTAAGTTTTTAGCTAATTATAAATAACCGCCTGTGTTGTATTTAGTCTTGCTGAGTAAACAAACGAGACGCGTACACGCTCTTTGACATCAGGACAATATGCTCCTGCATTGTCTAATAAGTGACATCCATGTAACGTCTGTCACCGCGATATACCGTTCGTCCTGAACATAATCCCATCTATGGGGCTCTACACAAGCATCAGGACAATGTGCATCCTGAATTGTCTAATAAGGTATATCCATATACCGTCTTGCTTGTGAAGATTGCTTTTGTTACTTTAGCTAAGGTGTTCTTGTAGTTATTTGGCTGGTAAAATACTCTTTTAAAAAATTAAGTAATAACCTCAGCTTTTTAGAGTTGGCTGTGCCCGGGGGGAAAACCCCATAAACATTGATATCGCTAAGGCTGTAATCATCAAGCACAGTTTCTAAGGTGCCAGCCTTCACTTTTGGCCAAGCATCATAAATTGGAATGCGCGCTAAACCATGTCCCGCTTCAACAAACGCGGTACGTGCCGCGGCATTATTAGTACTAATACTACCTTTTGTCTCTACGCTGAACGAACGACTGCCTTTCGTTAGAGTTATTACCCCAGAGGTTAATTTGTAAATCACCCATTGATGATTAGTTAAATCTGCTGGGTTTTTCGGGCGTCCATATTGAAGCAAGTACTCAGGTGCAGCACAAAGACACGTTTTTAGGGTGGCAAGTTTACTTGCTTGTAAACCTGAGTCAGGCAAAGGCGCACCGCGAATGGCCAGATCGATGCCTTCTTTCATGATATTAACCACTTCATCAGTCAACATGACATCTAGCTCAATTTTTGGATAAATCTTCTTAAATTCATTGAGTGCTGGCACCACAGTCTGCAAGCCAATATTTACCGGGCAGGTAATTTTAAGTAAGCCGATAGGCTCATTTTTGAAATTTTCAATTTGCTGATTGGCGGCACTGGCTTGCTCGGCAATAATGCGACAGCGTTCATAGTAGGCTTGGCCGGCTTCAGTAAGCTTGATTGAACGGGTTGAACGATTAAGTAGTTTTACTTCCAACTGTGCTTCAAGCTTTTTTAAATGATAACTAACTACGGCTCGAGATAGCCCTAAATGTTTAGCGGCGGCGCTTAAGCTGCCTTGTTCAATGACTTGAGCAAAAACAACCATACTCTTCAGTCGTTCAAATGAAACATTCATAACACTACCTAGCACTCATAAAATAACGGAAAATACCATTAATTGGCTATTGTATCAATTATTAATACAATGTTGTCAGTTTTATCTGCATTGTTCATCGATGACAGTAGTTCTATACTAGCGGCATATGAATGAAGAAATATTCCTTATGGTTAGCTAAATAGCTAACTTAAATAGCTAACTTATATAATTAAATAGATGGATGGATGAATGAAGATGACTAAAAAAATATTGATGGTACTTACTTCACACGATGAGCTTGGTAACACCGGCAAAAAAACTGGTTTTTGGGTAGAAGAGTTTGCCGCCCCTTATTACGCTTTTATCGATGCCGGTGTTGAAGTAACACTTGCGACACCAAAAGGCGGGCAAGCACCTATTGACCCAACAAGTACCTTAGCAGATTTCCAAACATCAGCCACTGAACGTTATGATGGCGATGAGGTAGCACAAGCTAAAATTGCTAACACAGTGCAGTTATCTTCCCTTAGTGAAAGTGATTTTGATGGCGTGTTTTATCCGGGTGGTCATGGTCCATTATGGGATCTTACCGATAATAAAGACTCAATCGCCTTGATTGAAAGCTTTCTTAACGCAGGTAAAGCCGTTGCAGCAGTTTGTCATGCCAGTGCCGCCTTATTAAATGTAAAACAAGCGTCGGGTGAATTTGCCATTAAAGGCAAAGCAGTAACCGGTTTTACCAACAGCGAAGAAGAAGCCGTGCAATTAACCGAAGTTGTGCCTTTTTTACTTGAGGATGAACTGATTAAGCGTGGCGGCGAATACCAAAAAGCGCAAGATTGGCATGCCTTTGTTGTACAAGATGGTCTTATTATTACCGGTCAAAACCCAGCGAGTTCGGCCTTAGCGGCTGAAAAATTACTTAGCCAGATTTCAGCTTAGTTAATCTGTTTGAAATAGGAATATAGATGTTAAATTTTAATTTTCAAAACCAAACGCATATTCATTTTGGCGAAGGGACAATTTCAGTCATTGCAACAGAAATCCCTCTAAACGCTAGAGTATTAGTGGTTTATGGCGGCGGCTCTATTAAAGCCAATGGTGTTTATCAACAAGTGATTGATGCTCTTGCTAAACATACTTGGTTTGAATTTTCGGGTATAGAGCCCAATCCAACTTATGATACCTTGATGAAAGCGCAAGAAATCATTAAAGCAGAAAATATTGATTACTTACTGGCCGTTGGTGGTGGCTCTGTCATTGATGGCGCTAAATTCATTGCCGCTGCGGCCTTATATGAAGGTAATAGTGAAGGTAATACTGAAGGTAATAGCGAAGGGGATAGTGAGGTTAACGACCCTTGGGATATTCTGGCTAAACAGCAAGCGGTAACAAAAGCATTACCTATTGGTGCGGTATTAACCTTACCGGCAACAGGCTCTGAAAGTAATGGTAACTCTGTGGTAACACGAGATGGTAATAAATTACCTTTCTCTAGCCCTTTGGTTTGTCCGTTATTCGCCGTGTTAGACCCAAGTGTGACCTTGTCATTATCGGATCGTCAAATCAGCAATGGTGTCGTGGATGCCTTTGTGCATACCATTGAACAGTATCTAACCTACGGTGTGAATGGCAAGGTACAAGACAGATTCAGTGAAGGTTTATTGCTAACCTTGATTGAAGAAGGGCCAAAAGCTCTAGTACCAGCCACGAAAGAAAATTTAGAGGTTCGTGCCAATATCATGTGGTCGGCAACCATGGCGTTAAATGGTCTTATTGGTGCGGGTGTACCACAAGATTGGTCAACACATATGATAGGTCATGAATTAACCGGTGCTTTTGGTATTGACCATGCACGTACTTTATCGATTATATTACCTGCGGTAATGAAAGTGCGCCGTGAGCAAAAGCGTGAAAAATTACTACAATATGCATCACGCGTTTGGCAGATAAATGAAGGTGATGATGATGATGCACGTATCGACCAAGCTATTCTTTTAACCGAACAGTTTTTCCAACAGATGCAAGTACCAATACGTTTATCTGAGGTAGATCTTGGCAGCAAGGATATTGATCTGTTGATTAATAGACTAGAGCAACACGGTATGACTGCATTGGGTGAACATGATGATATCACTTTAGCAATAAGCCGTGAAATCTTAACAAAAGCATTGTAAGCACAAGGAAATAACATGACTCAAACAACTAAGATAAATCGCCAAATGGTTTTGGCTTCACGTCCCTTTGGTGCGCCAACAGCGGACAACTTTAATCTTGTACAAAGCGAAAAACCGACGCCTAAAGCAGGTGAGGTATTACTTCGCACTGTCTTCCTGTCACTCGACCCTTATATGCGCGGGCGCATGAATGATGCTAAATCGTATGCCGACCCAGTGGCCTTAAATGAGGTCATGGTTGGTGGCAGCGTCTGTCGAGTAGAGCAGTCAAATCATGAAGACTATAAGATAGGTGACTGGGTGGTTGCTTTTGGTGGTTGGCAAGATTATAGCGTTATCAATGGCAGTGAATTACTTAAACTTGATAACAACATGGCTAAGCCATCTCATGCCTTAGGTGTCTTAGGTATGCCTGGATTAACGGCTTACATGGGTTTACTTGATATTGGTCAACCAAAAGCAGGGGATACGGTGGTTGTTGCTGCGGCAACAGGTGCTGTTGGAAGCCTAGTGGGCCAAATAGCCAAATTAAAAGGCTGTAAAGTGGTGGGTATTGCCGGTGGCGAGACCAAGTGTAAATACGCGGTTGAAACACTAGGCTTTGATCATTGTGTAGATCATAAAAGTGAAAATTTAGCCGAGCAATTAGCGGAAGTTTGTTCATCAGGCATAGATGTTTATTTTGAAAATGTTGGTGGTAAAGTTTTTGACGCCGTTATGCCATTACTTAATAGCTGTGCCCGTATTCCTTTATGTGGCCTTATTTCTCAATATAACGCGACTGAATTACCCAGTGGGCCGGACAGATTGTCGTTATTAATGGGCACCTTATTGGTTAAGCGCATCAAAATGCAGGGCTTTATCGTCTTTGATGATTATGGTCATCGTTATAACGAATTTAGTGAGCAAATGGTGAAGTGGTTAATGGCTGGCGAAATCAAGTACAAAGAGCACATGATTGATGGGCTTGAGAACTCGGTAAGTGCTTTTATTGGTTTATTAAAAGGCGAAAACTTCGGTAAGTTAGTGGTACGTGTTGGGCCAGATGACCTAACGTAACTACGATCAACAGGATTTAATTAATAATTATCTTCGATAAACCTTGCCGCATCGCTAAATATAGTGATAATCGGGCAAGGTTTTTTTTTGTTGAGTTAGGTTAATTAAGTGCAGTTATTAGAAATAGAGTGTTTGGGTAAAACACTAAGATTAGAAGGTTCAATGGCCGGGTGGCAACAGCTTTTTTGGGACGGAAAATGTGTCTCACAAATTAATGCCAATGCCGACAATGAGTCATTTACCCATCAATTTTCCTTAAAAACCGATGGTGGTGAAGAAAGTGAGCAGGGCGAGTTACATGTCGAATTGAAGGGGTCACTGCAGTGGCAGCCCTTTGGCTTGCAGTTTAAGCTATTAGTCAATGATGAGTTGTTGCACGAAAATAGTCTTAATGAAAAAGATATCGAGCAAAGACAAATAGGCGAACACAAAAAGCAGCCGATGAAATTCAGCTTCATTGGTATGGCAGGCCTTGGCTTAAAGTTATTGAAAAGCGCCAAGGTTATAAAAGTTTTGTTTGCTGCTGGTAGTTTAGCGGCTTATAGCTGGTTATTTTCTATTGAGTTTGCCATTGCGCTGATCCTTTGTTTAGTTTTCCATGAGTATGGTCATATTAAGGCGATGAAATACTTTGGCTTGAAAACCAAAGGTATTTACCTTATTCCCTTTGTTGGTGGCTTAGCCCTTAGCGACGATAAAATTAATACCCGCTGGCAAGACATTGTTATCTCCATTATGGGCCCTTTCTTTGGCTTGATATTATCCATAGTCTGTTTAATTGGCTATTGGCTTACCGATATAGAAATACTGGCCGGACTCGCGGTATTTAATGCGCTACTCAATTTATTTAACTTGTTACCGGTATTACCGTTAGATGGCGGCCACATCATTAAAAGTATCGCTTTCTCCATAAATTCTAAAATTGGTTTAGTGGCTTGTGTGTTAGGGGCCGTGCTTGGTGTCTACATTAGTTATCATTTTGGTTTAGCGTTGTTAGGGTTTTTACTCGCTATTGGCAGTATTGAAATAGTCTTTGAATATAAACGCCGACATTTAAGTGAGTTACTACCGCTGAATCGTTATGCGCAAATTGTCTCAGCCTTGTGGTATATCCTCACCCTTGGTGGCTTAAGTGCCATTATTTGGTTTGTTGGCCAAACGGGTAATGGCGCCTTGTCATTACCCCTTAAAATATTAGCTAGTTAGGCCTAAATTTATAGTAGTAATCGTTTGAAAATAAACAAACAGCACTAACAGCATAAATCGAAGAAGATGATGATTTATTTCGTTTTGATCAATGCTGTTTTGATATTCTCAAGCGAAAGTTACTGAAAAATTATATCCCAGTAAAACTGACCAAAGAAGAATACGATATTTTAGTCGCTTTTGTTGCTAAGCCTAGTCGTGTGTTAAGTCGTGAACGATTACTTAACCTAATCGAACATAGAGTTGATGCATCAAATGATAGAACCATAGACTTACTGATGCGCAGATTGTGTAATAAAATTGAAGATAACCCCTAAAGATCCACAAATATTTACCACTATTTATGTCGTAGGTTATTTAATGAAGCGATCAAGTTGTTAACTTTTTTGTGACATACCTTAGTCATACCTCGTCATTGCTCATTTATCCAATGTGCCAAAATTCACTTGGCAATGCTTGGTGGGCACGCTATCCATCTATCATCATTTTAAAGTGACGGAAATATCTTTCATGAAGGAAGCCATTTTATTTCTTCATTTCTTTGGTTTGATTTAAAAATCATTAGTCACGATGGTAATACTATTTAAAGATATAACTGCTTTATACCCTGCTATACCAACCAAAAACCCCAAAAACACTTAGCGTGAATTTAACTCCTATAGCCTGTCAGTTTATCTTGTTGTTTTTTACAGGTTTTGCTAATGGTAATTATTATTTCTCTACAGATTTAGGCCTAGTAGACAGGGGTAAATAGTAAATAACTAGGGTATTACACATCACGAGCAACTGAACTTAACGGGGAAAATAGTTAGTTTAATTACACTTTAAGTCGATCTTAATACAAATGAGATCGATTATCATTTACAGATGTGGCACTTTGTTTTACAATCTTCGAAAAATTACTGTTGATTATTAAAAATATAGACATTTACCGGGGAAATATTTTATGAAAACAAATAAAAATTCGTTATCAATATTTAAAATGAAATCACTTTCATTGAGCATTGCCGTTATTCTTGCCAGTAGTTTAAGTGCTTGTGGCAGTAGTGATAGTGAACCAAAAGTTATTGATGAACCAGCAATTATTCAACCTGAACTTGCCAGTGGTTTATTGTGTATAGACAGCAATAATAACGGTAAATGTGATGAGGGTGAAGTTCGTCAAGAGGGCTTTTCAGCTACTGTTATCCCAGAAAATATGAAATCTAGTGACTATGCAAGATTATTAGAAATAACCGATGGCAGCTTATATGTAGCTAGTCCCGGTGCAGATGAAATAAATGTTTACAGTACAATTATTGCTAATGAAATACTCTTTAATCCAACGATTTCAGCGGATAAATCGCAAGCCGCAACTTATTTAAATGAACAGTTGTCATTGGCTACCGATGGAACAGTAACTACCGAACAAGAAGAAAAAATTAAAGCTTCAATAAAAACAGCCTTAACGACACATGCTGATGCCCACCCGTTAAAAGTAATCGCTGCTGTGGTCAGTAAATTTATCGAAACAAAAGAATTTACTATCACAGTTAACGTTGATGAAGTTAATGCTCAGCATATTGCCAAGCGCGATATCAGCCTCAAAGGTGAAAAATTAACGTGGGAACAAAGTGACCATGATGAAACACCTGATTTTATTATGCCATTAGCTGGTCGTAATATGACGGCGATGACCATGCATTACCATAACGGCCTGATGGTGATTGATACCAGCGGTGAGACACCGGTTATTAAATCAAATGGTTTATTTGCTAATGTTGAAGGTGAGCGTTATACCATTGATGCAACAACAGGCGCAAGTGAACACCGTTTACGAGGTGCTACTTCATCACCAGATGGACAATATGTTTACATTAACATCCGTCCTAGCAATGGTGAAGACTCGGTAGGGTCGAGTGATAACTATGGTTTGTTTCGAGTAGCAATAAAGGATGATGGTACTTTTGCTGCACATGATGATCCAAGTACAAAACGCTTTGTAAATGCTTACATTGGTCATTTTGAAATGGTTGGTGATAAAGTTCATGTTGAAGATTTAGATGAAGAAGTCACTTATATTCTTAACCTAGATTTAACCGATACGGGTGAAGTTGTTACTGCCAAAGATCTTGTTACTACCTCACTTGCAACGTTAATCAATGTTAAAGAGCAATTCACCTCTCCTGATGGCTTGTATTTATATGCCGCGACAGCAGGTGAAAATGGCTCGACAGATCAATTACATAAAATCAATACGACAACGGGCGTTATTGATGGCATTGCTAGTTTAGATGAAATTTTTGGCACGCTGAAATTCTTTGATAATGGTAAGCAAGCATTAGCTTACGATGATGACTATGCTGCTATTATTGATTTAGAAAATATGGTGCTAAGCCAAACCTTACCTCTAGCCAGTAGTGTTCGCTCTGGTGAGATCACCCCAGATAATAATTACGCAATATTCTCTTCAGAAAGTGACGCTGTTTGGGTCTTTGACTTGAATGCAATTGATGTAAATATAATCGCAAGTTTTAATGTTGGCGAGCGTATACGCGCCATAGCTGCCGACGATAAAGGTAATGTCTTTATTGCTGGTCGTGGCTTTAACCATGTTAATAAACTTATTAAAGGTAATGTACTTACCCCTGCACAAATTTTAGCGGCTGATAAAGCCGCGGTTGTTGAAAGTGACATTAATAATGGTTCATCGTTGTCCGTTGTTGTTTCGGACCTTTCATTAGCGACAACTATCCCCGCAGGCTCTGGCTCTACTATTACTTGGTCGTCTAATGTAATTAATGTTAATACATTGAAACCTACCAATGATGAAGAACCTAACCTAGGCGCTCTGACTCGCCCAACTAATGGACAAGGAGATCAGTCAGGTATTTTAATTGCTAATTTGAACTTCAGCTTTCGTGATATTAGTCTTGATGATTTAAAGAACTTTGATTTTAGTGTCCGTCAAATGCCTGAAATTTTACCTAGCGCAACTTCCATTCAAACAGCTAATAACTCAGCGCAATACCCAGCAGCCAATGTTGATGGCAGCATTATGTTAGCGCCAGTAAGGTTTGAAAATGCTAATGAAGAAGATGTTTATGGTTTTATTGGCATAAATCTGGTGGACGGCTTACCTGTTATTGTTTCAGGTACTGCTGAAACGCCAAAAACCTATCTTGATACCGAGTCTCTTGTGGGGGTTGGTATACATGGTAGTTATGGTATTGGTGTGAGTTCGGCTGTTGAGGTTGGTAATGATGCCGGGCAAGCGAGAATATTTACCGTGGCAATGGATGTTACCGGTGTATTAAGCAACGCTGTGACTACATCAATTGATATCACTACGGGCGTTCCACAAAAAGTAGGCTTTAACGCTGAGCAATCAATAGCATCAGTAATGATTAAAAAAGAGGATGACTCTTACATCACTGAATTTTACGCTATTGGTGATACCGGTGAAATATCGTTAACTCACACCATTAACTTAGAGCCTGCGGAATACGCAACTTACGGACCGCCAGCGATTAATAATGATGGTAGCCGTGTTTACCAACGAGACGGAGATAACGTTATTATGACAGCCGCGGATGGTGCAACTACCTCAGCTGCGGTAGATGAAATAGCGCGTGTTTGGTCACATGATAACCGTGTGTTTGTACTAACGTATGAGGGCAATATTGTTAGCTTTAATGAAACATTAGATGAATCATCAAGAAAAATGTTCTACTCCGGCACTGGCGGTCGTATGTACAGCGCAGCAGGTAGAACTTTTAACGGTAAAGATTATCTTTATATTGCAGTACAAAGAGCCGATTCAGCTTTAAATGGTATTTATCAACTAGAGATTATGGATGATGGCAGCTTAAAAGAAATCGCTTTCTCGAATACCCCAGAAGGTGATGGTGCTGATCGCATGACAGTATCTGGTGATGGCGGCACTGTGTATTTTAGTTACCGTGTCAGGAGTGGGGATAATAAAGGTAGGCATTTTGGTGTCATAGAAATGCCAAAGCAATAACTATTATTCAAATAACGACTTAAGTCCATTTTTTCGGGCTTATTAAATTACTTTTATACCTTTACCATTCAAAATGCACTCTGAAATCTGCATCTTGAATGGTAACGGGTATGCCACAGGAATACTGACATGAAATCTCCCCTATTTAGCGTAATACCATCGGTAATACTTTTAGTCTCACTCCTTTTACTAACACCTAGTTCAGCGTTTTCTGTTGAAGTTGGCGATACCCTTAGTGAAGACCTACAAAAGCAACTTAACATTCCTGAAGGACAGGTTGGCGTTGTTGATTTTTTTGCCTCTTGGTGCCTCTCTTGTGCAAAAGAAATTCCAGATATAAAAAAAATGATCAAGCAAGACAGACAACAAAAAATGTATGTCATTGGCATTGATGTTGATGAAGAGTTAGCTGAAGGCATAGCCTTTCAAAAAGAATTGGCTATAGATTTTCCCGTTATTAATGATGTTGATCAAACAATCATTAGTGAATTCTCCCCAATAGCCATGCCCGCTTTGTACTACATCATTGATAACAAAATAGTCGGTAAACATATTGGTGCTGTGGCCAATATCGATGAAAAAATTATAAATGATTTACAAAAATTAGGGGTGGAAATTTGATGAAGCAATCGATGAAAATAAAATTACTGTTAGTGGTCTGCTGCTTTGCATGCAGTGCCTGCAGCATTGTCCCAGTTAAATCATGGCAAAAAGCCACACTTGCCGGTGAAACCATGCGTTTTGGCGGACCTAACCCTATGATCAAAAAATTTGATGAGCATATTTATACCTCAAAAGAAGGTTCTAAAGGTGGTGGCGGTGTGTCAGGTGGCGGCTGTGGTTGTAACTAAAAAATACAACTGCTCAAAAGGTTAGTTAAATAACCGAACACAGAAAATAAAGCATAACCAATAGAATTAAACAAAATGAAGCAACGCCATATAAACCCAGCTCAACTAACCTCAGTTCAATATCAGGAGAATGTTTTTGAAAGCTAGCAGTAAACATTTGAAACTATTAGTCATCACCTCTGTCGCTACTGCCATTATACCTTTAACAAGTTTGGCTGAAGATAAAGTGGCCATTCAAATACAGCAATATAAAGAAAATGATGATCGCATTAAAGTTCTTGATGGAAAACTGAGTATTGAGCATGACTTTGGGCCCAATCACACCTTAAGTGGCGAGTATGATTGGGATAGCATTTCAGGGGCCTCACCTACATGGGATTCAATAACCGGTGCTTCCTCTGAAACTGCATCTGATGCCTTTACTGGCGCTTCTGCTTGTGTGCCAGAAGAAGGTGAGAATTACTATGATTACTGTCGTAATACCCGATTAATTAATGGTGTGGTTGGTGATGGTGATACTGACCTTGATAATTTTGTTTATCACAACGTACCGTTGAAAGATCATCGAGATTCACTGGCTTTTTTATATACTTACCGTACTCCGACCATGCGAAATGAGTTGAGTATTGGTGCCAGTTATTCAAAAGAGAATGATTTTGAAAATACCGGTCTATCAGTAGAATATTTAATGTATACCGATCGCAGTAAAAATAGATCAATTACTGCCGGCGTCGCCTATATGAAAAACGAGGTTTATGATTATTTAGGTGAAAAAGATGAACACGGCGAATATAGCTTGGGCGGTCAATGGCATAACTTTGATTTAATCAATGGCCAAGTCGGCATTACTCAAGTATTTGATGCAAATACTATCGCAAAATTCAGTGCCTATTACATGGTTGAAGAGGGTCATTTATCAAATCCATATTTCAATGTAGTAAGGCGTATCAATGTTATTGACTCTAGTAGCGATGAATATACTACCGCAGATATATATCCTAAATATTATTTAGCAAGAGACTCTCGCCCGGATCAACGAAAAGCAGGCGGTATTTCTATTCAAACGGCAAAATCTTTGAATGAAAATACCACCTGGCATACCTCTTATCGTTTCTACCAAGACAGTTGGGGCGTGCAATCTCATACGTTAGAGTCAAAAAGTTATCACAACATTACTGATAATGTTCGCTTCTCGCCAGTATTGCGTTTGTATACTCAAAGCGAAGCCAATTTTTTTAAAGCCCATGATGCCGTTGATAACATATTTTCTGAAACAGGTTATGCAACAGCGGATGATCGCTTAGGTAACTTTAATGCATGGACAGGGCAGCTTGGCTTGGAGTATCTAGAAAGTAAGAAGCTTACCTGGAATATAGTGTTGGGCTATCAAGAGCAATCTACAGGTCTAACCTTTGCTTGGGTCAATTTTGGCGCACAATACCGATATTAATTGTTGAATGTTAGTTATTGATGATTAGTTATAGCTCATTAGCGGTAAATAATTAGCTGTAAATCGTTAACTGTAAAAATTAGTTGTAAAATATTAGAGATAAACACATGAAAACAAATGATAAAGCCAATTTAGTTCTGCTCATGATGATGGCGATTTTATTGCCGGCCTGTGAAGAAAGTGATTATAAGGCTGGCGATTGTAGTGCTGGGTCTATTTGTGCCTCGACAAGTACATTTATAGAGCCTGAGCCAGTACCCGAGCCTGAACCAGAACCTGTGCCAGACCAAACGGCATATATAGAAAAAGATGGTGTCACAGGAAAAGTACTCGGCTCTGATTATTGGGTGAATGCCGTGGTATGTTTTGATCATAATAGAAATGGATTATGTGATACCTCAGAGCCTAGTGCCGTAACTTTTGAAGACGGTAAATATAGCTTTAAAGCCAGTGATATTATTGCCAGTATCAGTAGTAAAGCACCCTTGTTGGCTAGAAAATCTATTGAGCAAAACTCCACAGGTATTGCCTTATATGCACCAACACCGGTAAATAATACGGATAAAAATATAAACATCACAGTGTTTACTACGTTAGTTCACAGTGAAACCCAATTTAACCCCTATACGTTAGCCAATACAGCAAGCGCGCAAGCATCATTAAAAATGAGTGTTGACGGGTTGAGTATTGATGGGTTTGGTTTTGCTAATGAAGTTTTATTATCCGGACAAGATTATCTTGAGAGTGATGTTGAAGTAGGTGTTGATGATGTTATGTTTGCACAAATTGATGCTATTGCGACCAGTTTAAATCAAGCTCAATCAATAGCAGCCACTGATATCTACAAAGCCGTAGCGGCTATGTTAGACAGTATGTATCAGCTAAATACTTACACTACGTCAATTAGTCTAGACAGTATTAATGTCCAGGATATCCAAGAAACTGCCGTGGAGATAAGCCTTTCAACACCACATGTTGAGTGGGACATCGGCTATATAGAAGAGGAAAGTTCCGACCTTCATGTACAAGGTGATTATGCCGTGATCGGTTCAAAATGGCATAATCGTTTGATTGTGTTGAATTTAGCACAAGATATACCTACTACATTATCATTCAATGATTTTGCCGCATCACCTGATGTTGAACGTGATGATATTGATGGATTTACTGGCGCCTCAGAGCAAAGTTTAGCTAACATTCGCATAACACCCCCCTCATCGGTGCAAAGTATCTTAGTTGGCGTAGAGAAAAAAAATAAAAGTGGTAGTGAAGAAGGTGCGGATAGTGGCGTTGGTTTATATCGCGCTAATTTCTCAAACCCAAGTGACATCCCCTTTCAACGCTTTGCCGGGGTAAGTGAGGGGCAAGACTTTTATTCATTTCCTGATTTAAATGCCATGTCGTTATCGAGTGACGGCAGCAGGGTTGCTCTATCGGGAGGCAATAAAAAAATGGTGGTATTGCAAACTCATGACTTCAGCCTGGTGAACGAGTTTTCTTCTGATTCTAAATATCGCGCTGTTATGCTAAATGAAGAGGGTACTTTGGCTTATGTTAGTTTATCAGCACCTGATCGTATGGAAATTCTCGATGTAACAACCGGCAGTAAGCTAACCTCCCTTGCAACGGGCACTGAATATCCGAAAGAGTTCAAACTTCTTCAAGGAAGTGATCTTACCAAAATAGCTTGGTACCTAGGGAAAAGTAATATTCTTTCAATATATAACGTCACTGAGCCGAGTGTAGAGCCCGTTTTATTACATACACTAGCTGCGCAAAGTAATATTACCAGTTTCGATATTTCACCTGATGGCAAGTTAGTGATTATTGGCAGTTCAGGTTCATTAGTTGTCTATTCGATAGAAAATAACACCACCAAAGTACTGAAAACATTGTTAATTGAAAAAGAGATTGAGCTAGTCAGTACGCCACTCAAGGTAGGAACAGTGGCTTTTACTAACAATAACAGGGCCTTGATTGCGACAAAGAATGCACTACAAACGTTAGATATTAGTTTTGGTGAGCCACCTAGTGCATGGAGCGATGAAAAAAAGCAAGCGTGGTTTGATGTCCATCGCGCCAATCAATAATTAAGCTTTTACCTTTAGTCATAACTTCTACACGGCAAGAGCACTATAAATTATTATTAACGTTTTAGAGCGAAATATAGAATATGAGTCATTCCCGAGGTATCTGATCGGGAATCCATGGTACTTAGCCCCATGGATCTTCGATTAAAATATCTCGAAGATGACAAATTCTCATTATTACGCTCAATTCCCGCTGATATTTATAACGTTTTTGCCGTCATTACTTCTACTTTACGGGTTATTTTCATGAATAAATTTTTAGTTCATTTAATACTTTCTGGGTATTTTATATTTTTTAGTTCATTTGCAAGCGCGCTTGATGAGTCAAAGCTGTTGACCAGCGAACTTGCTTTTCCATTTATCGTGACATTAGACAGTCCTGAAATACTTTCTCTGCAATGGCATATTGCTGACGGATATTATCTTTATAAAAAACGCATAAAACTTTCTGTAAGCATCATTCATGACGATAGCTCAAACAGTGACGATGCCACGACAGCGCAACCAACTCAAGTAGGTAAAGCACAATTCCCTGCAAGTTTATTTATCGATGATCCTGCGTATAAAGGGTTGGAAGTCTTTAGAAATACCTTAATAGTGAAATATGCGCTTAGTGGCTCTGCCGCATCATTTGCCAATACAAGTTTAAAAATTAAATATCAGGGCTGTGCTGATGTTGGCGTTTGTTATCCACCCGTTAAAAAAATCATAAAGTTAGCGGATTTAAAACCTAGTCTTAATGTATCTAACTTAACTAACTTAACTAATGTAACTAATGTAACTAATGTAACTAATGCAACTAATGGTTCTGAGGCTGCTAATCCTAGTAGCATTGATATCGAAACTAAGGTGGAGCAAGACGTTAAATCAGAACAAGACACGATAGCGAATAGCTTAGCATCGGATAACTTTATCTTAACTTTGTTTAGTTTCTTTGGTTTTGGTTTGCTTTTAGCTTTTACGCCATGTGTATTTCCTATGATCCCTATTTTGTCAGGCATTATCATTGGCCAAGGAAAGCAACTCTCGACACGTAAAGCCTTCGCTTTATCACTGGCCTATGTTCTGGCAATGGCATTAACTTATACCGTGGTGGGAGTGCTGGCCGCTTTATTTGGTACCAACTTGCAAATATGGTTTCAAAACCCTTGGGTATTAAGCAGTTTCGCTGGTATTTTTGTGGTGTTATCACTGTCAATGTTCGGTTTTTATGATGTGCAAATGCCAGCATTTATTCAAGTTAAGTTAAATAACCTCAGCAATAAGCAGGAAAGTGGTAAATTAATCAGTGCTGCCATTATGGGCGTGTTATCAGCGCTAATTGTCGGGCCATGTGTTACTGCCCCATTAGTGGGCGCGCTTATATATATTGGTCAAACAGGAGATACTATCTTAGGTGGTGCGGCACTGTTTTGTTTAGGTTTGGGTATGGGCGCGCCATTACTCGTTATAGGTACCTCCGCAGGTAAAATATTACCTCGTGCAGGTATGTGGATGGTGGCAGTGAAAGGTATTTTTGGTGTGCTTATGTTGGCCGTTGCTATTTGGTTATTAGCGCGCATATTGCCACCAGTAATTACGCAACTATTGTGGGCACTGTTATTGGTTGTTTCTGCTGTGTATATGGGCGCTTTACGTCAACATAATAAAGATACAACACCATGGCAGTTGTTATGGAAAGGTCTTGGTTTAGTGATAATGCTAGTTGGCTTTCTTATGATTGTTGGTGCCTCAACAGGGAAAAGTAATCTGTTGTCGCCATTAGCAAACTTAGCCAGTGGTGTTAATACAACTTTACCGAGTGAACACCAGGGCATTGTCTTTAAACCCGTAAAAAGTATTGATGATTTAAAGGTAACTCTTCAGCAAGCCAGTAAAAACAAGCAAGTTACCATGTTTGATTTTTATGCTGATTGGTGTGTCTCTTGTAAAGAAATGGAAGAAGTCACTTTTAAAGATTCAGCAGTGAAATTGAAACTAGCCAAGGTACATAAGATACAAGCGGATGTTACCGCCAATGATAATATTGACAGTGAATTATTGAAACATTTTGGCATTATTGGTCCGCCCGCTATCTTGTTTTTTAATGACCAAGGTGAAGAACTAAGAAACCATAGAATAGTAGGGTATATGGATGCAGATAAATTCTTAAAACATATTGCTAAAGTGGTTGATTAGTGAATAATCACAGGCCTTACTAATACCTTACTAATACCTTACTAATACCTTACTAATACCTTACTAATACCTTACTAATACCTTACTATTAAATGGCTATTAAATAATAATTAATGATAATTAAATGATTTCGCATTCAAACAACAAGCTAAAAAAATATAGTCATCAATTTAATTGCATGACCACACCTTGTGAAGTGCAACTTTATGCTGCTGATGCTAAATCGGCGGACAAGGTTGCACGTTTGATTGAAAAAAACACGCGTAGACTAGAAAAAAAGTATAATTTTTTTAGTGATGATTCATTAATTGCCAAGATTAATAATCGAGAACAAGCGATTGTTAACATTGATAAAGAAACTCATCATGTATTGTCACTAGTACGAACGTTATCAGCTACAACCCAAGGATGTTTTGATATTACTGTCGGCACATTAAAACAATGTATAAAACAGACTACAGTAGCGAAAATAGAAGCTTGTCGAGCTAGGTTAACGCCTTTTATTGGTGCTGATAAATGGCGCTTAACAGAAAAAAGTCTCCACTTTTCAAATGAGTTTGTGAAGCTTGATTTAGGAGGCGTGATTAAAGAGTTTGCTGTTGATCAAGCCGGCGAAATAGCTAAAAATGAAAATATGGCTGCTTTAATTAATTTTGGTGGTGATATTTATGTGAATGGTAATAAGCCAGATGGCTCACCATTTAATGTAGCCATTAAAAATCCAAAGAACCCACAAGAAAATATTGCTATTTTACAACTGAGCAACCAAGGACTGACCACATCAGCTCACTATGAACGCAGCACATTAGTTGAAGGGAAAAGCTATTCACATATAATTAATTCAAATAGTAGTAATGCAAGTAGTAGCAGCAAGACTAATGACAAAGTCAGCAACACTTCAGCAATATTATCAGCAACCGTTATTTCTCATTCAGTATTAACGAGTGGTATTTATTCAACATCTCTAATGGTCAATGCTAATTTAGTTATTGAGGGTGATATCAATGTAGTTATGATTGATGAGGAATTACGTTTGCATCAAAATATTTTCTAATTGCCAATATCTAACTTCTAATTCCTGCTTATAGGGCTTGGCACTCTAAGTAGGTTTGAAGTTACTAGGAGATAAAGATAAATCAGCATTTATGTTTTTATATTTGCCTGACCTATGGTGATTCTTTTTGGCGCACGTTCAGTTTCAATATTGCCTGTGGTTAAGTAGTCTACCGCTTGGTTTAGACATTGTTTGTAAATTAAGCCGTTGTATTATAAAGGGTACAAAAACTACAAATAAGTGAATAGTAGCTGAGGTTAGATAGAGACAGTCACTTGATGTTAATAAACTGTTATTATAAATTAGACTAAGCGGTTATTGAAAAGGATAGGATAGCTTAAGATTTAAATTAGGAAAAGAATAAAGCATGAACACTAAGTAGGAATAACCATTGCCCAGACCTATTAGACTATTAATATTAGCCCTCGCTGGCTTGGTTAGCTTTTTCCCTTATCATTTTATAGCTAACTGGCTAGCAATTATCCCTGAAAGCAGTTCAAGCTTTGCCTTAACCACGTTGCAAATTTTCAGCGGCATATTTTTATATTTTTGTGTTAAAAAAAACAGCTCACGTTCATTTAAACTATTTTGGCAATACTTACTGCTAGCGATACTCGCGGTTATCGCTAGTAAATTTTTAAATGGCACACCAACAAGTATTAGCCAGCAGTTATATCAAGACTTTGCTTCACTGTTTATTTATTTCTTTATTTTATTGGCTATAGAGACCAACCCGCATTTAAGTGATATTCCACTTAATAAATATATCAGTGGCCGAGTGCCGGCTATATTTTTTACCCTGATTTGTTTTTGCTATTTTATTCTTTTACCGGCTGAATTTTCAGCTCTAATATACCAAACAGCCAAGCCCTCACTGTTATTTCATCTGCTCATAAATATTCTGATCATTGCTAGATTAATACAGTGTTTAGTGAATGCTAAAGATAACTTCTGGCGTTACACCTTTGCCTTACTCTCTTGCAGTGCCGTATTTTTATTGATAGGCAATCTCAGCGCTTTGCTTCCTCACGGTTTCCCGTTAATTAGCACCAACAGCTACTTTGTTCAGCTTATTGCTTTACTGCCATATTTTTTGCTCATTCTCACGGCAAATATCAGCTTAAAAGCCACCAAGCTACCTGCGGCTATAGCAAAAGAAAGCAGTCCAGAGTTCTACATTTTACTGCTTATGCTCATACCCACAGCAATCCATTTATATGGCTATGAGCAAAAGCTATTTTATAGTGTCGATTCCAATCTTCAATCGATTACCCTGCTTTTTTGGTTATTTGTTGCGGCGCTATTACTAGCAAATATCGCCAACAGCCGCCGTAGTCAAACTAAAAAGCTCAAACAAACTCTATTGGCACAAGAAGCTCAGCATCAACAACTCACCAGCCTAAATAATGACTTAACCGATGCGCTGATTAATAGTGAAGATAAAGCGATAGTTAACGCGTCAAATAATGCCATCTTAACTACCTCTACTACCGGTGAGATATTATCCGCTAACCCCGCCGCCGTGCAGATGTTTCAAAGTCTTGAGCAAGAATTAAAAGGCATATCAGTTAGTCGCTTATTTGCAGAAAAAGACGAAATGCACTTCTTTTTTGACTTCCAAAGTAATATCTATTCATTACAGCGTAAAGGTGAGGGTATTTCGGTGGAGTGTGTGTCGCTGCGTTCAGATGGCACTGAATTTCCGGCACAAGCAGAGTTACAGTGGGCTGAGCGGGCTAAACATCCTCTTATTGTTATTACTTTTATTAATTTATCAGCAAGAAAACATGCGGAAAAACAAGCCTTAGAATTAAAAGATAAATTCATCGCCAATATTTCTCATGAATTTAGAACACCACTAACCATAATTAACGGCATCATAGATAGATATATAGAAAAAACCACAGATGAACTAGAAAGTGAAGATCTAATAACGGCTAAGCGTAATGGTTTACGCTTAGTACGTATGGTAGAACAACTGTTAGAGCTTTCACGTTTAAGTGACAACCCACAACTGTCGCTGAGTACATACCGCTTAAAAACCCTTATGCGGATGCCTGTTGATTCCTTTTCTCGCTTGGCATCACAAAGTCATTTGAATTTTACTAGCAATATCCCGGACAATTTGTGGCTTGATTGTGATGGCCAAGCCTTTGAAAAAATCATCTTCAATTTACTTGCTAACGCGATAAAATACACCCCAAAAGGTGGTAGTGTGCAAGTGAATGCCTATGCAGAACAAGACACCATTATTATAGATATTATCGATTCAGGCATAGGTATCAGTAAAGACTGCCAAGAGAAAGTTTTTGAACGCTTTCAACGAGCGGATGATGTAAAAAACCAAGCAACCTTTGGTGTTGGCATTGGCTTATCATTAGTCAATGAACTGGTTAAAGCACACGATTGGCGCATAAGTTTAGTGAGTGAACATGGTCATGGTAGTAAATTTAGCCTGTCAATACCGCTAGCATCAGCCAATGATGTTGAGCCTGAAATATCGCTGAGTGTCTCAGAAAGTGAGGTTGCCTCATTACTAATAGAACAGCGCAGCGTAATAAGTCATCAAAGTAATCATTCACAGCAAGTGGTTTTAGTTATTGAAGATAACCTTGATATGCAAAGTCATATAAAGCAAGTTATTGAGCAAGAACATCATTGCATTCTTGCCGGTAGTGGCGAACTTGGCCTGCAATTAGCGCAAGAATACCTCCCTGATCTTATTGTTTGTGATCTCATGTTAACGGGTATTGATGGTTTTGAAGTCTTAACACAGTTAAAACAAGACGACATGACCGCACATATTCCGGTGATATTACTGACAGCAAGATCTGATCTTGAAAGTAGATTACAAGGCCTTAAGTTAAATGCGGATGAATACTTAAGTAAACCTTTCAACCAACATGAGCTATTAACTCGAATTCAAAACTTAATCGCCAACAGACAGCGGTTACAGCAGCGCTATTTACAAAAATTTAACGACCAACAAAAAGCTGAGCAAAGAGCGGAAAGAAAAATTATTAGCCAGAATAATGCGGTAAAACTCACTCAAGAGATAGTGACAGAAGGCAGTCTAGAGGATAAGTTTTTACATAAACTCGAAAAGTTAATCGCCAAACATTACACCGAACCTGAGTTAGATATCTCATTACTGGCAAAAGAACTCGCCATGAGTGATAGGCAATTGCAGCGAAAAATTAAAGTTATACTCGGCACTACGCCTAATAACTTTATCAAAGACTTTCGTTTGAAAAAAGCACAAACATTACTTATCGGTGGTGCACAAATAGGGCGTATTGCTTTAGATGTTGGCTTTTCATCACAAACCTACTTTGGCCGTTGCTTTAAGGAAAGCTTTAACTGCACACCAAAACAATATCAACAACAAATGGCACAACAAGATTCAACTAATGATTGAGTAGCTCAGCAAGTACCACACTGCGGGGATAATTCGACTCAGTAATCGTTGTTGTTCTATCACAATAAAAACAATGCCAGCCAAATGAATCCACGAACCTTCCTTAAAAATATAACGCCCAAATAATGGGCAAATGATAGTTGGTTAAAATAGGCGACGCAGGAGCAAAAGCCAACGGCTATTTGTCCTTTTAAGTGACTTAGCTGCCTTTGACTGACTCATGGTCATACCAAATACCATACTTATCACCTTGCCATTTTAACCAATGGTATAAATAAGCAGTAGCAAGCATGAGTAACCCACCAACAAGTGCAGCCTCATTTATTAGCCCTAAACAACAAAAAATAAAACCACTTATATGACCGATGGTTTCAACTCTAGACGCTGATTTTCTGCTCGGTCGAGTTTGTAAAAAATTAAATACAAACCAACACTTCAATAGTAAAGGTAAAGTTTGCCAATGGTCCGATTTTTTATCAATCATAAGTCTCTCCTGATTCAAAGTTGATACATCAACCTCAAGTACAGCAGCAAGACATTTAAGGGACTCTAAACTAGCATTTGATCCACTTTCAATTCGTTGGATCGTTCTAACATTTAATCCAGACATTTGAGCTAATTGCTCTTGTGAAAGGTGACGGCTAATACGTAGTTCTTTAAGAATCATTAAACTTACCTCTGTACTTAAGAATCACAAGTATTCCTTGATTTTGTCAATGTCGGTTACGAATTTCTCCCGACATTCACCCAACATGGCAGAATAAGTGACCCTTTAGGCAGCTAACGCCACAATAATCGGCTAAGTAATGGTTGGCTAAAATTAGCGAGGCACGAGCAAAAAGCCAACTGTGTTTGTTCGTTTAATTGCCATGTTATATTTTTTATACCATAATCTAATATATATTGGTACTTTCGAGATTTTACATTATGGCTAAAAACACAAGCGTAACATTGGGCGATCATTTTGATCAATTTATAAGCCAACAACTTAACACTGGTCGTTATGGCTCAGCAAGTGAAATTGTTAGAGCTGGATTAAGAGCTTTAGAAGATCAAGAAGCCAAGATATTAAATTTACGCAATATGCTAATCCAAGGTGAACAAAGCGGCATTGCTGATTACAGTTATGAAAGCTTATTAACCGAGTTAGATAAAGATAACCATTAATGAAGAAGTTTTTACTATCTTCGAAAGCAAAGTCAGATTTAATTAAAATAGCTAAATATAGCCAATTAACTTGGGGGCAATCACAAAGAAATGATTATTTAAAAATACTGGATAATACGTTTCAATTTTTAGCCGATGAACCAGAGTTAGGTATTAATTGCGATTATATTAGCAAAGGCTACAACAAATACCCTCAAGCCAGTCATGTGATTTATTACAATGAGCATAAAGTTAATCAAATTTTAATAGTGCGTATATTGCATAAAAGTATGGATGTAAACGCCGCACTCTAGAAAAAATATAACGCCTCATTAAGAGGCTAAAAATAGTTGGTTAAAATAAGCGACGCAGGAGTAAAAACCAACTGTTACTCGTCCTTTTAAATGACTTGTTAGAGTTTTTCCTATAAAAATCAATGAATAATGACACAATAAAATATACTAGCAAAAGATAATAAATTCTCAAGTGAAATATTTACTAACTATACTTGTTCTTATAAAAATATTGATTTAAACACTACACCTAACTCAAGGAACAACTAAATGAAAACTAGTAATTTACTAATTATGTTATTATCTATATTTTCTGTAATAGCATTTGCTACTGATAATAAAATCAGTGTAAAACCAAACTTAGAAGGTTTGAAATTACCAGAAAAATACAAAGATTGGAGAGTAATTTCTGCTTCTCATAGAACAGACAATAAAAGCATGAGAATTATTTTAGGGAATGATATTGCCATTAAAGCATCACGTTTAAATCAAACTAACCCTTGGCCAGAAGGTACTATTTTAGGAAAGCTAGTTTGGAAACAAACTACTAAAAAAAACTGGCCTACTGCAATTTCTCCAGATGAGTTTATTCATGCTGAATTTATGTATAAGGATACTAAAAAATTCAAATCCAATGGGACTGGTTGGGGGTGGGCTCGTTGGTTAGGAAAAGAACAAAAACCGTATGGTGATAAAAATGATTTAAATCAATCTTGTATAGCATGTCACACGCCCGTAAAAGGAAATGATTGGGTATTCACCACTCCAATACAGTTACCATAAAAATGTCAAAAAAAGCTATATGATTTTTATAGCTTTTATAAAAGACTGAATGTGATTTAGAACTCTGAAAACTCTAACGCCCAAATAACAGGCTAAGTAATGGTTGGCTAAAATTGTGTAGCGAAGCGAAACGTAGCCAACTGTTACGTGTCCTTGTTAATTTTCTTATAGTTCGACCAAGCCACTTATTTAATAAAGTAATTTACTATTATATATAAGTGGAACATGCTCCTGTTGGTTACGAATATTGAAAACCAAACATCCAATGTTTCTAACAATACGTTCGAACCAACAGAGCAACTCATTTCAAAACGCATACTCAGGGATTGCCGACCACGACTATCTATAAGACCTGCGAGAAACGAGATTTAAGCACATTCCATGGTTAACTTTACGCTGAGAAGCTGCAAAATGAAAGTATATAACGTGGATAATTTCGCTGCCTTAATCGGTATTGATTGGGCAGATAAAAAACATGACATCTGTGAACACCCCACCGACAAAGAAAAATACCATTACTCCATTATTAAGAGTAAACCCGATGCATTGCATGAATGGGCAATGAGTCTAAAAAAACGTTACCCAAACCAACAAATAGCGGTGGCCTGCGAACTTAAAAAAGGCCCACTCATTTATGCATTAGCTAAATACAGTGAAAAAAACTAACATTCACAAGCACGTTACTGCACATACCTTTAGGCATAGTTTTGCCACTCAGTTATTATTAAATGGTGCAGATATTCGAACTGTACAAGAACTATTGGGACACAATGACGTTAAAACCACTCAAACTTATACTCATGTTATAGGTCAACATTTTTCCGGAATCTTAAGCCCTATTGATAAAAAAATCATTAGAAAATATAGGGAAAAACATTTATTGCTAATGTCGCCTTTGCGCACGAAAGAGACATTTGCACTAGCAAATATTAATGCCAAAAACCAAACCGATTGGGGTAGTCGGTTTATGTTCACTATTACCACAAAGCGGACATTAGCATTTAACCTTTAATGCAGAAGATGATTAGATTTTGTATCGATAAAACACTCTACTTGGCTGTTAGTAAACGATAGTAAAGTGTTTGAGGATTACCCAATTAAAATGGGTGACCTAGTTGTTTTATACCAGATTACTTAATGCTTAATCTGTGCTTAGCAGCTAAACCAATCAAAAATAATAAAATCGTTGATACAAAATTTTGAAAGGAGGTCACTATTTGCAAACAAAGTCCTAACGGATTATCTTTATCAAAACCGATAGTCGCAAGCGCTGTTTTTGTCATCGAAGCAAAAGGCAACATATTACCCCAAGAAAGCTGAAAGCCTTCAAGCCAAGGAGTAGCTGGAATTCCCCAACCTGGTAGACTATACAATACTGCAAATATAAACCAAGTTACGACCAACAAGCTCAAAGGTCGCCATAGACTTGTGCCATATCCACTAAAGAATTTATAACACCATAAGCCAATAATATAAGCCCGTATCCCTTGTTTTTGTCGGTAAGTTCCCCACCATTTTCCTTTATTCAATTCTTTAATCTCTTGCTTACCTGTATTTATTTTTGCATCCATCTCAAAACCAAAAAACATTAACTCTTGTTCATGATCCTGTACTTTATTCATTGCTTGTTTAAGTGTTCGCCACGCGTCCTTATCTAGATGTGGTTCACTTGATACAGTTGGCCATTGAACTTGATAAAAAGAAGTACCTTGATTAATGTTTGTTTCATGAAACCTTGGTGGAAAGTTAAAAGTGGCATAGCTAAAATCTGTCTTAGAGGTAAAATCAACATGGTTGAAATCGGCATTTTTAATAAACTTGGCATTTTTGAAGTTGGCGCTCCCGCCAAATTCTACATTTTGGAAATCGACGTCCCCACTAAATTGAGCATGTTTGAAATTGACGTCATTGGTAAAGGCGTCCTTACTAAATTTGGCCTTTACGAAAAAGGCTCCCTCATTAAACTGGGTCTTTTCAAAACTGGCAATCCCACTAAACTGGGTTTTTTCGAAGTCGACGTTCTTACTAAATTGAGCATCGTCGAAATAGGCTAGCTCATTAAACTGGGCTTTGCTGAAATTGACGTTGTCACTAAATTTAGCATTGAGGAAATTAGCCCCGGTACTAAATTTAGCATTGATGAAATTGGCGACCCGACTAAATTCAGCATCTTTGAAATAGGCGCCGCCACTAAATTGAGCATCTTTGAAATAGGCTAGACTACAAAATTGGGTCTTTTCAAAATTGGCTATACTACAAAATTGGACGTTTCCGAAATAGGCGCCGTCACTAAATTGAGCACCTTTGAAATTGGCTATACTACAAAATTGGGCCTTATCAAAACTGATGAACCCGTTAAATTGGACATTTTCAAAATTGACTTCCCCAGGGAAAAGACAATGAGTGAAGTTAACGTTTAAACCTTCTAAGCCTTTAAAACTAGCATCAACAGCAAGCTCTTGATGCTGTTTAAGCCCAAGACTCGTATATAACTCTGTTAATTCTTCAACAGAATAAGGTCTTAATTCACTGAATATTCCCTCAATATCAGATAATTTATCATCAGCAAGAACTGTTATCGCCCACCTGTTCCAAGGATCTCTTCCTTTGTCCATCAATTTTAGGTGAAATTCGCCTGATACTGACTCTTTTATGTTTTGTGCAACAATCATTTCAAGTCCTTTTTATTAACACACATTCGCTAATATACTAAATTGTAAGAGAAAATATATAGATCAAATGAGGTGAACCATTAAAATCACTATAATACGGCTGCAAAATAAACGGCTAGGGGGGATTAGGTTGATTATTATCCATTAGAAAATATATGGAAAAGTAATTAGAGCTAACGTCTCCAATGCGCACCAAGAAGTCATTAGCGCTGAGCGGTTTCTCATTGCTCATTGATTACGAACTAAGGCTCACTTTTACCACAAAGCCATCCTAATTATTAGAGCAAAAGACATTATAAGAATTTTTCTATGGCGCTTCCGCCCCAAAGCGAGATACCACTTACGATCACTAATACCACAGACCCATCTGTAGCATCAGCGTTCCTATCGAACTGTCTTTTGTACTTGTCGGCGAAAGTGAAATTTAATATTCAGATAGGATGTTATTTTCCAGAAATTTTATTGAAATCAGTCAGAACATTGTTTGCACTAAATTGTACGTAGAAAAAATGGTATAATCCCTGCAATTATTCAACAGAGATAGAGATAAGTAGTAATGCGGATCAAATTAACCCAAGACCTAATATGTGGCCATGACACTTTTTTAACTGGTGAAGAGTACGAGGCAGTCTTGATATTACCTCGATCAACAACTGTAGAGTTTGTTGCAAATTCGGGTAAAAAAATCAGAGCTTTTAGTTATGAATATGTGAAAGTAGTACCTGCAACAGACATCTAGCAAAATTAGTAATAGAATCTAAGCAAAACCACTGAAATTAATTTAGCTGATTAGTGAACTTCCCATAATATACTAGACATCTACAGTTTGACTTCTGTATCGATTTCCATTTATTGCTACATAAAAATCAGCTTGGTTTAATGTTGCTAACATTGAGCTCTGAGCCCCACAACGAATTAGAGCTAACCGTCAATTTTACCACATTGCGGACATTAGCATTTAATCAGTAGCGGTGATATGGATTAGATTTTGTATCGATAACGCCGCATTCAGTTGCGCAAAAATCGCGTAGCTTTTGGCATCAACTGGAATGCTTTGTTAAGTCTTTTGCTAGATAATAGCGCTGATGCTCACCTGAATAGTCGGCCAATGTTCCGACGACAGAATAACCTAGTTTTTGATAAAAATCAGGTGCCTGAAAACTAAATGTATCCAGTGTTGACCCAGTACAACCCCTATTTATAGCTTCGTTTTCGGCCGCGGCTATAAGTTGGCTTCCAAGTTTATTCCCACGTTGACTTTTGTGAACCCATAAATATTCAACATGCAGCCAATTCCAGAATGTTTTCCCGGTAAGACCAGCAATAATTTCTCCGCCTGAATCTCGCATATAAAGCGACATAAGCTTTACGTCTTTCTTGGCGAACTGAAGGTTATATTTCCGAGTTTCACTAATGATTTTCTCGTCATCAATTTCTTTCGGTGAGTCGGTAATTTCAATATTCATATTGGTACTGAGACTTAACACCCTGTTAAAAGCCAACTGTATTTTGTCCTTGTTTAACAGCTTGTTAGCCATTCATACCTCGAATACACGTACCTATATCACCATACGTTGTATTTTTAGTTACTAATTTTGATTTAGATATTTTAACAATTTTTGATATTACAACTTCATCTGGTTGCTGCATTTCAGATAATACGACAATAACCGCCTCTTTAGAATGAAAATCATCGTTTGAAACATACGTTACTTCTGTTTTGACAAGAGTCTCGGTTAAAATATCATTTTCGATTTTCCAAGGACCAGAGTAGTCAACAGAAAACCAAAAATCTTGAGGACCAGTAAACCGCCATATTTCGGTATCAATGGACGTACCATCTGATTTGTAATTGACCTTGTGAGTTACAGCAAACCCAAACTCAGTATCTCCTATGTCAAAAGGATCGCATGTCCAGACACCTAAAATTTCGTTTTCGCTTTCACTAGCAAATAAATTCAGCTGATTTAGTGCGTGCAACTAACGCCCCATTAAGAGGCTAAAATTGTTTGCTAAAATGTTGAGAAACGAAACAGCAAACTGTTTTTTGTCCTGCTTTAATGGCTTAAGTTACTAATACTCCAAACAATAAACACCTGATTCACTAGCCCATTGTTTGATTTTCGGTATGATTTTATCATCTTGAATGTAAAATATATTCGTATAATCCCAGCTTTCAAAATATACAGCAGAAAATTCGGGTAAAACTAACCTGCAAAATTTATCTGAGGAGCCATTATCACCGGCAGGATGTAAATAGTTATCCATAGATTCTTGAGAGCTGAACTTTCTAAAAGACGGGCAACAACGATCCCATTTACCTTTAAACTTAAAATTCAATATTTCAGTATTTTTAGACATAATCTTTGAAAAATCATGCAATAACTTGTTTCGGCGCAACCGCTCATTTTTATCAGGGCGATCATTTTGAAACTCTTCAAAAGTTAACCAGTGATCAAAAACAGTTATTTCCACTTTCTTATAGTGAGGAGTCTCATCTACACAATAAATTTTGAATAGATCAGGAAATTTAGCATTTAGCTCTATTTGCTTATTTTTACTTAAATTTATAAAATTACGCACATATTCCCCTAGTAACTTAACAGCTTATTATGGATACGTCTTAGTAACATTATGTGAATGATTCATTCATTAGCAAATATAGGGGGAAAAAATTATTGCTAATGTCGCCTTAGCGCACTTAGTTGTCAGTTTGGACTGCGCTTTATTATTTGACGGGTAAGATATAATACAGACTAATCCAACTAGCCCTGCTTTAATTTAACTAACTTGCTTAGCTCGCCAATATCTTGTTGTTGAATGACATCTAAGTAGTTGAAGGGTTGCACCTTAGGCGCATAAAAGCCTAACCAGCTTAATTTGTTATTGTGAGCAACTTTTAGGGCATGTTCGGTAAGAACACTCACTTGATCCCACGACAGTGCCATAGGTTGTTCAAAGTTGAAAGGGTAAAAGGCATAAGCCATGCCTGTTTTGATGTTGCTACCTAATACTTGTTCAAATTGACTGGTTAAGCGAGTTACTAGGTCACGGGTGTTATTATCTTTCTCATAACCAATAATAACAAAGGTATCATCAGCCCATCGAATAACTAAATCATCACTATTGCGGCTATAAAGTAATATGTCTGTAAGATTAACCAATTGGCTATTGCTTACTTGTGCTCTATTTTCTAGTTTTATCATCACCAGAGATAAACGTGGCAGTAAGCTGCGTTGCACGGGCAGAATATTCTCATGAATTTGAGACATTAAGCGGCTAGCTTGCTCGATATAAATATCTAAATAACGACGGCTTTTAACACCCGTCACTTTATCCACAGTAGCGGCATCTTCTAACTGCTGATTAGCCTGCTCAAGCTCAATATTTTTCAAATGAAACTCTTGTGTTTTCTCTTGGATTTGTTGTTCTAAATATTCTTTTTGTTGCTGTTCAACTAGTAGTTTTCGGTTTAAAAAACGCGAATAAGCCAGTAATAACAGTGCAATCAATGCCGCATAAAGTACATACGCCCACCAAGTATTCCATGGCGCGGGTTGTACTACTATATTAAGTGACAGACCAGGCTCACTCCAAATATTATCGCTATTACTCGCAATGATTTGTAGCTGATAACTACCTGAAGGTAAGTTGGTATAAGTGGCGCGTCGTGACTTACCGGCATCAATCCACTCTTCCTCAAAGCCTTTTAAGCGATATTTATAACGCGTTGACTCAGGAGCTGTATAGTTTAAACCGACATATTCGAATGAAATGATTTGATCCGTATATTCTAGCGTCAACTCAGTTAAATCTGATAACGTTGTGCCTAAAGCCATAGGTTCGTTAAGCTTTAAAATATTGGTCAAACGGACCTGTGGTGCATTGAAGTGACTATTTGATTTTTCAGGCGCTATACTGTTAAAACCTTTCCCTGCACCAAAATATAGGGTGTTATTCATTGAGCGAAACACAGAAGAATGGGTGTATTCTAGATCTACTAGGCCATGGCTAAGGTTGAAATGCTTAAAGGTTTTTTCACTCATAGAGTAACGAGAGATTCCTTTGTTAGTACTAAACCAAATATCTCCATAAGCATCTTGAGTAATACCATATATGGTCATGCTTTTCATACCATCTTTAGCACCAAGATGAGTAAATGAAAAGTTATTACTCTGACGATTTTCTCGGCTTAATATACTTAATCCGGCATCTTGAGTACCAAACCACAGGTTTTTGTTATTGTCTAGAAACATGATCCAGGAAAAGTCATCAGAGATACCGTTAGGGTTATTTTCTTCATGACGAAGATGAGTGAATTTTTCCTGCTCAGGGTCAAAACGACTAAGGCCACCACCAAAAGTAGCCAACCAAATAAAACCTTGATCGTCCTCCAGCAACTGTAAAATATTATTACTGCTGGGCCCTTTTTCACTGTTTGACTTATTCTTGATGAAACGTTTAAAAGTGCCATCTGTATTAAGGCGGTTTAGTCCTTGATGGAAAGTAGCAACCCAAATGTTACCGTGGCGATCTTTAATTATATCGGTAACACTATTTGCTGAAATAGAATTTTCATCAGTCATGTCGTGTTGGTAGGTAGTGATTTCATGGCTAATCATATTTACTGCATACAAACCAGATGCCCGAGTACCCACCCAAAGGGTATTGCCATCACTTAATAAGCTCATGATCCTGAGTTCAGTAAAAAAGTGATCGAACTCTATTGGGCTAATTTGTTTATCTATTGTCGATAATTGATAAATACCACCAGTATAGGTACTAAAAATCACTGAGTTTTCATCAAATTGAGTAAAACTGGTAATATTATTATTCTTCAGTTTAGGACTGGTATGAGAACTATACTGGCGAAATGTGGCCATATTAGGATCCCAACGATTAACTCCGGTAAATGTGCCGACCCACATTATGTTATTTGTATCTTCAAAAAACGTTAAAATGTAATCATTACTTAAGCTATAAGGGTTACTCGTTGAGTGGTTATATCGGCTAAAATTATTCGTCGCATAGTTATAGATTGATAAACCATTATCCGTTGCAATCCATATGTGACTGTCAGAATCTTGATAAATTTGAGAAATAGAATTGCTACTAATGGTTGATGGGATGTCGGCATTAAATAAATAGTGAGTAAATTTATCAGCAGAGGGGCTATATTTAATTAAACCATTATCTACTGTGCCTATCCAAATATTTTCATTATCATCCATATATAAGCTGTTAATAAACTTGTTAATATAGTTAGAGGTATTATTGTCGCCAAATTTAATTAACTTAATAAAGTTTCCGTCTAGATCAAAAACAGAAATACCACCACCGTTAGTACCAATCCAAATACGCTGATTTTTAGTTTCAATAATCGACTGTACGGTGTTGTGGCTTAAACTTTCAGGGTTGCCTAATTCTTGTTTTATTCGTGTTATTGACCACTGTTTTTCTTTAGCACTTATGATATTTAAACCATTTTCTGTACCAATCCAAATTTTACCTTCACTATCTTCAAATAAGGCATTAACGGTATTATTGGTCAGAGAAGCTTGCTTAGTGTTAGTGGTAAAGTGTATGAAATCTTGGCTGCTTTCTCTAAAAAGGTTTAGTCCACCGCCAAATGTACCTACCCATAAGCGTTGTTTTTTATCAATAAGAATTTGGCTAATCACATTAGAACTTAATGAATTTGGCAAAGACGCATCATGATGAAAACTTAAAGACTGATGGCCATCAAAACGATCTAATCCTTCAGATGAGCCAAACCATATAAAGCCATCTTTGTCTTGGGCAATAGTTCGTACAAAGTTATACGACATGGGATTATCAATACCAAAATTTTTAAAGCGTTTGACCTCTTGAGCGAAGGCATTGAAGTTCAAGATGACGAATAACAAGAAGAGTAATTTTTTTTTCACAGAAGCCGTTCTTATTAAGGTGTTAAGTACAGGAAATAAGTAAGTAAATAAAAAAGCCACTGTAAAAAACAGTGGCTTCATATTGGGTAAATTATTGAGGCTCTACCCAGTTATTGACATTAATGTTGGCAACTTTATTGCTTTCAAAATTCAACCGCCAGATAAGGGCGTCAGTTTCAAAGTTTAATCGCCAGATAAGTGCATCTGTTTCAAAGTCTAGGCGCCAAATTAATGCATCTGTCGATGCGGTATTATGCCAACCTTGAGTATTTCCAGTATAATTTAAACGCCAAATTAAGGCATTGCCATTTAGCGAATTATCACCTAATCGCCAAACATATTCCTCACCCAGTCCTTCAACATAAAAGTTACCGTCATCATTAATATTAGCAGGTCCATAGAAATGCTTTGCACCTGATAAATCCTGCGCTATATCCAGTGCCTGATTTGCACATCCAGTCGTGGTACTTGCCAATGCATCTTCCGCATTAACCATACCCGAACCTTGTTGGAATACACTATAGGCTAATTTACCCTCAGTAGTCATCGCAGCATGAGCGCTATCCATTAAACGACATTTTACTTCATCAGGGGTAAGAGAGGGGTCTTGTGTTAACATCAGAGCTACGATGCCAGAAACAACGGCAGCAGCTTGAGAGGTGCCCGACATTTCAAAATATTTCCCGCCATCATGGTATTCGGGGTGCTCGGCTACAATTTGGGTATTATAAGCCATCAAACCCGTTAAATGCCCACCTGGAGCTACAATTTCTGGTTTGACAAAACCAGCAGGTGTAGGTCCTGCCGCGCTAAAAGTTGCTAATTTGTCATCGCTTGCATCAGACTCAGTATAATTGTCTGTCATTGCACCTACGGTAATAATATAGGGGACATTCCCTGGTACACCAATAGTCATAGGATCAGGTCCGGTATTACCAGCAGAAGCCACGACAACAATACCTGCTTGCCACGCTTTCATGACTGCCTGGTTTAAAGGATCTTCCCAGTAATAAGAACGTTGCTGACCACCAAAGGACATATTTAACACTCTTAAATTAATCTGATCTTTAATTTTAAGCGCCCAATCAATGCCACGGATAACATCAGCGTAAGTTGCCTTACCTTCAGCATCAAAGGCTTTAATCCCTACCAATGCAGCATTTGGCGCAACACCATAAACTTTTCCGTACACGTCATAGTCGGCATTGCCGGCAATACTGGCGACATGAGTACCATGGCCACTTTCATCATTGCTATAATTACTGAGGGTGTTATTTATCGCGTCATAAGTTCCCCAGAACTTATCTCGACCATACAAATCCGTCGATAAACCTAAGCCTTTAGATGTGCCTTGTAACTGATCTAAGCCGGTATCCAGAAAACCAATGGTTACGCCATCGCCAAAATTTTGTGCTGCATGAGCGGAGGAGGCACCAATCAAGTCATTAACAACGGATTTAGGTTGCCATTTGCGTTTTCCCCAGGCACGACCCCCAGACAATGTTACTTTATGGTTTTTAGTAATAGTAAAATTAAGCTCTTGCTGTAATTGAGCTAGCTGAGCTTGATTTAAATCAACCGCGATGGCATTAATAATAGCGAGTTGATGGGACGGCACTAGGTTCAGCGCTTTGATTTTTTCTTTTAACAACGGGTAATTTGCTGAGCTGATAATATAAGACTCAGTGTAAGACTGAGTTTGAGCATTAGTTGTGCTGTTTACTGAGATACTGATAAGCCAAACTGATAAACTAATAAAGCCTAACAATGATAGTGGTTTGATTATTTTTTTTACTGAGTTGTTCAACATTTTATTCCCCTATGTCCAATACATCTTTAAAAAATTCATCTACATTTTTTAAAGCATTAGGGTGTTCTTGCTTACATCTTGTCGCGTCCATTCTTACTTAAATTACAATAATTACAATTATAAAAAAGAAGTTACAAAAAACACATTGTTACAAAACATAGACTAAACACGGCCCAACCACAATCATTTTTTATTTATAGAACTATCAAAATTAAAAGTTAAAGCGGCTTAAACGAAAATATCCAGCCCACATAATGAGCTGGATATTAAGTACTAAACTCAGTTTAAATTAGAAGTTTACCGTTACTTCAGTTGAACAATTATTGCTACCATCTTCACATATTTTATATGTATATGAACCACCACCTTTACGGTTGATGTTATCAGTATAAGCACCATCATTATCTGTGGTAGTTACCATATTACCGTTTCTAAAAATATCAACAGTTGTGCTGGTAGCGCCTGCCCAAGATAAATCTACCTTTTGACTTCCTTTTTGCTTATAACCGTTAGCCGTTAAAGTGAAATCGCCACCTACTGGAGGAGGAGTTACACCGCCGCCACAACCGTTAGCTGTTAAGTAATCATTAGCAGCTTTTGCTTTTACGATACCGTAACCGAAGTAGTCATCGTGACCTACCGCGCCATTATCTTCTGCCGTTGCTTTTAATGCTTCACGAATTTCTGTACCAGTACAACCGTTATGGTTAGACCAAACTAGAGCCGCCATACCCGATACCGCTGGTGTCGCCATAGAAGTACCGCTCATGAAACCATAATCGCTAGTACCAATGGTCACATCAGCAGTAGTCGCAGCTAATAGCGACGCTCTGTCTTCAAACGTTGCACCCACAGCAGGGATAGATGTTGCGTTGCTATCACCTAGTGTGCCGTATAACATACCCGCTTCATTGTTAATGATAATTGCGCCGATACCACCAGATTGTTCACAGTTTTGTACTTTATCGTGGAAAGAGATATTACCACGGTCAATCATACAGATATTACCGTTTGCACCAGAGTCTGTTGCTTCGGCTGTGCCCATATAATAAGTATTGCCTGCAGCATTACCGGCATTCTCCATTGAAGAAGAAAGAAATGCTACGCCATCAGCAGTCATTGAAGCACTAGTCGCCATGCCTGCAGGATATGTAGATAGTGTATCAACACCACCAGCAGTTACTTCTACACAGATAGCTTCATTGGTTGTTGTAGTACGTTTCTTACCACGGCCTGTAGTTTCATCACAGCTTGGGAATTGTGAGAAGTCGGCAATGTTATTATTGTTGTCGTTTGCGCCAATCATCATTACTGATGGATAACCAGCAGGGAATGAACGCACATCGTTACCATCGTTACCTGCAGCAGCTAAAACTAAGCCACCATTATCAGTAAAGGCTTGAAAGGCATTTTCTTCAGTGCTGTTGGCACCACCACCACCAAGACTCATGCTAATAATGTTAGCGCCAGCTTCTGCACATTTTTCAGCAGCATAAGCTAAATCAGAAGAGTAACCCCAACCATCAGTATTGAATACTTTAACAATGTGCATAGCAACACCAGGAGCCATACCAACAACACCAACGTTATTGTCTGCAGCACCAATAGTACCGGCAACGTGGGTACCGTGAGGACCACCATTTTCATCCCAGTTACCTGTGCCAGAGTCATTATCACCAGTGATATTGTTCCAAACGAAATCTTGGTTAGAGCGATCTAAACCAGAATCAATAATACAAACTTTCATGCCAGCATTAGCATTGAAGCTAACTTGGTCTGCTTGAGATTGTACAACCGCATAAGGCGTTAACTGTTCAGTCATAGCATTACCAACATCATCACTATAGATAGATAGCGGCATACGACGCTGATCTTCTTCAATCATTTGAATATGTGGGTTATTCAGTAAACCTTTTACTTCGCTTAAGCTTTTCCCTGAAAATGATGCCGCAAAAAAACCATTACCATCAACTTTTAAATCAGCACCAAGTTTTTTCGCTAAGGCTTTTACTATGCCTTTTTTGCTTTCATCTACTTTAATAATGTATCTATCATCAGCTGCTTGGGCTGAGAATGCTGCGGTTACTGCTAAGGCTAGAACTGAGGTGGTAAATTTAGAAACTTTCATAGGTATTTAACTCTCTCTTTGATGTTAAGTCGTCTTATTCTTATTATTAATGACGCTAGTTTTATTGTTTAGTTTAACTGTTTAGATGAACTGTCTGTTCTGCTTTTATATGTTGCTCTTGCTATATATATTTGCTTAACTCGGCTCCCTGCCTCTTGCATCAATCGATAGTAACAGCTAGTCAAACTGCCCCTAGTAAAATTACGACAGCTTTTCGTACAAAAACGACATACCAATAACATATTGTTAATTTTCAATACTTTATCTAAATTAAATAAAAGTAACTGTCGGTTTTTTATTAATATCTGTCGATAATTTGCTAGTTAAAAAACGGATAAAGACGCAATCTGATAAGTGTTGGTTTTATGTTAACTATTAACGCAACCCATAAAAATAATGCGCAAGGCATTAGTCAAATCGACTTTTGTCTTAAGCGTAAAATAACAATGATGGAGTTAATGTCAGATGAAAAAAAATAGAAAAATTGCCCTAAGTGCTATCGCCTTATCGGTTTTTACCGCAACCAGTATTGCCAGTAATGCAGCCCCTCAGGCTAAACTTAATAAAGTAAAAGCAGTTGCCACGGTAACTCAATCGGCAACGCTTAGTTTTGCCGAGTGGCAAGCACAGCAAAAGCATAAACGTAATGATTATACCGACCGTTTAATTATTACCTTTAGGGATAAGCACCAAGGTAAAGTTATTCCTCCTGGTCTAGCTAAAAAAATCGGCTTAAATTTAAAACATGTAAAAATCTTAAAAAATAATAGCCATGTAATAGCTCTTGATGACATGCATTCGCTGAAAGATGTGGAAAAATTCATGGAAAAATTACGTAAGCATCCAGCTATTGAATCTATTGAGCCTGATTATCAACGTTTTTTATTTTCACAAAGCCAACCTTGGGGTATAGCTAAGACACAAGCAGATCAATTAGCAGACACAGATGCAGCTAACATGACCGTTTGTATTATTGATTCAGGTTATGAGCAAGCTAACCCTGATTTGAATGCCAATAATGCTTCTGGCACTAATAACTCAGGTACGGGTAACTGGTATCAGCACGGTGGTTCGCACGGCACACATGTAGCAGGTACTATTGCTGGGGTAAATAACAGTGAAGGTGTCGTGGGTATTTTACCTAGCACTAACGTGAATCTGCATATTGTCAAAGTCTTTAACGAAAGTGGTTGGGGTTACTCTGGCGATTTATCTGACGCAGTAGATACTTGTGTAAATAATGGCGCTAAAGTTATCAATATGAGTCTAGGTGGCTCTGGCTCATCAAATGCAGAAAAAAATGCCCTACAAGCTGCGGCTGATACAGGGGTATTGTTAATTGCCGCTTCTGGTAACGATGGTAACTCAACCTTGTCTTACCCGGCATCTTACGACGTGGTCATGGCTGTCGGCGCGTTAGATAATAACAACCAACATGCTGAATTTTCTCAATATACCAGTCAAGTTGAAATATCTGCGCCAGGCGAAGCTATATTATCAACCGTTGCTGGTGATGGCCGTTTAGGTTTTATTACTGTTGGCTCAACCACTTATGGTAATGACAGTGTGGTACCGCAAACACATTACATTCAAAGTGGCGGTAACTATGTGGTTAGCAATGTTGATGGCAGTGCTAACGGTGTCTTAGCCAGTTGTACCATTTCTGCTAGCAGTTATAGCTGTAGTAATGTTAATGGTAACATTTGTTTAGCCGAGCGTAATGATAACCAAAAGGGCAGTAACTATCCTGAAATAAACCCAGCTAAAGCGTGTGCTGATGCCGGTGCCTCTGCGGTTATTGTTTATAGTGACAGTACGCGCCCTGGGTTACAAAATCCTTTCCTTGTTGATGCCAACACTGACGTAACTGTGCCGACAGTGTCTGTTAGTCGTGTTTTAGGCCTGCAACTCATGTCTCAATTAGGCACTAACGCTAGCTTAACGGTCAATGGCTCACAAGATTATGCCTATTACAATGGTACTTCAATGGCTACACCACATGTTACCGGTGTTGCCGCATTGGTGTGGAGCAATAACCCCAATTGTAGTGCCGATGATGTCCGCAGTGCCTTGAAAAACACCGCGATTGACCTAGGTGTAGCAGGTCGTGATGACAAAACAGGTTTTGGTTTAGTGCAAGCAAAAGCTGCCTCAGATGCCTTGGCAGCTAGCTGTGGTGGTGGCACTACACCGCCGCCAATACCACCTACCACAGGTAATGTCCTTGAAAATGGTGTTGCTACAGCTAATCTTGGCTCAAGTACTGAGCTGAGCTTTACTATGGAAGTTCCTGCTGGTGCCACTGAGTTAAACTTCGATATGAGTGGCGGCACGGGTGATGCTGATCTTTACGTTAAATTCGGCTCAGCACCAACCAGTAGCAACTATGATTGTCGTCCATATAAAGGCGGGAACAGTGAAAGTTGTGCTATCGCTAGTGTCCAAGCGGGCACCTACTTTGTTAAAGTCGTTGCTTACTCGACCTTTAGTGGTGTTAGCTTAACCGGTAGCTTTACCGAGCCTAACACTGGTGGTGCTACTGGCGGTAGTGCCTCAGTGACAGACATTAGCGTTGCTCGTCGTGCTTGGGCCTACTACACCATTGATGTGCCTGTAGGCATGGCTACTTTAGACTTTGTCATGAGCGGTGGCAGCGGTGATGCGGATATGTATATTAGACGAGGTTCTCAACCGACTTCTGCTACTTATGACTGTCGTCCATATAAGAGTGGCAACAATGAAGCTTGTGCATTTACCAATCCGGCCGCGGATACTTGGCACATAGGTGTGTATGGTTACTCGGCTGCAAGCGGTGTTCGCTTAGACGTAGCGTATAACCCCTAGGTAAAGTGATTGCTAGGTAAAAAAGTGCCTAGATTAGTAAAACCTTAATACGCGATGCAAGTAATTTGTATCGCGTATCTTTATTTAAATTAGGGGGCACTCTTTGACATATCACTAGCCATTGCCGGTTTGCTTACTGACTATTACTGCTATAACAATAGCTTTTGCATATAAAGGCTGGCATTTAAGTGAGTTACGGACTTAGTGGTAATCTCTGCTATCAAATGTCAGTAACGTCTTCAAAAACAAATTTCGAATTACGTTTACTCTTATACCAACCTTTTTTACTTTTTCCTTTACTTGCCGCCCATTGCAAAATATCAGGGTAGCCATTAGATAGATCTACACGCTCTTTAGTGTGATGCCACTTGGTTGGAATAAGCATAGCCCAAGGTAAATTCCCCTCAGTTTGATAATACCTATCTTGGCTTTTATCTGAGTCATCTTGTCCTTGGCCAAACTTTCTTTTAGAAGCCTTTGTTGAGGGGAAATGGCCAGGAAAGTGTACTTCGATCTGCTCGCCACTAGCTAATACTCTCGAGATGAAACTATTATAGGGTGCCGTGCCTAGCGTTTGAGATGATATAGGGTAATTGAAGTTAATGGTTAAGGTATAAAGATTGCCATTAACCTTAGGGCTACCGGAAAAGGTATTCGACATCTTATATCCTGGAGGCGGTGGTAAGGCATCTGTTATTTTATCTATGATAATAAATAGGGATTGATTACCGTCTGCTATCGGACTTAGCTCGGTTGTTACGCCTTTTAACTGCATGCTCACTTGACCAATATTAGTAATGGGCGTGTTAATGAGTAATCGTAAGGAGTTTTCATAAATGGCACCGCGAGCCACAGGTAGTATTTTAAGAACAATGCGATGAACAAGGCCATTGACCTTATTTTCTTCAACGTTGTAATCAAACACGGCATCATTAAAGTCGTAGTCCCCTGTTAATGGCCACTCATCTTCAAATGCCATGGTGCCAAATTGGTTGTTTGCCGGAGAATATGAGGTGCTGGTGGTTGATATAGTTGGTGTATCATTACTATCCAAGGGCGAGGTTTCATAAAAGTTTACTTCGTTGCCATCACTAAAGCCGTCATTATCACTATCAGGATTATGGGGGTCGGTATTAAATAAATTAAGCTCTTCATTATCGGTTAAACCGTCGCCGTCACTATCCGCGAGCGTTGGGTCGGTATTGGTTTCCAGCAGCTCTTGCTGATCGGATAAGCCATCATGGTCTGAGTCAATTAAAGAGGGATCTGTTTTAGTAACCATGACTTCCTCATAATCACTTGCACCATCGCCATCGGTATCCACCATGGTAGGATCTGAATTATAAATAACTACTTCGTCGAAGTCAGATAAACCATCTTCGTCACTATCCGCCATCAGTGGATTTGATTGATAAATGATCACTTCTTCTTTATCCGTCAAACCATCACCATCGCTATCACTGAGGTTTGGGTCAGTACCTAAAATATTAATTTCATCCCAATCATTCAAGCCATCATTGTCGCTATCGATTGCCTCTGAGTCATAAGCTAGTTGAGTTTGCACTTCGGTGAGTGCTTGCTCTCTTGCTGATGGGCTAGTGTCACGATTCAGGTAATAAAGGTAACTAACACCTTGTGTGTTGCTGGTGACAGTTTTGTTATGTGCACCAATGACTATATAATCCTGTGCAATAGCGATAGCATGGCCAAAATTATCTTGTTGCATAGCATCATCAGGCTCAAAGTTAAATACTTCAGTCCAAACTTCGTTTATATTTTGAAATAGGTAAGTTGAGCCTCTAGCGTTATTTTTATTTTCGGCGCCGATAATTAGGTAATCCCCTGAGATAGCAACACTAGAGCCAAAGTTATCTCCTTGTGCAGCATCATTTGCTATTAGTTTTGCTTGATTACTCCATAACTTACCCGTTCTTTTATAGACATAGACAGCGCCACTTTTTTTATTCTTTTTAATTAAAGGGTCATTTTCTAATTTTGCCCCTAAAACTGCATGATTGTTCGAAATTGCTACGCTGGTGGCAAAACTGGCGCTTTTAGTGATATCGCCACCTTTTAAACTAGCCTGGAGACTCCAAATACCGTCTTCTCGTCGGTAAATATAGGCACTACCTTCATGGGTACGACCATGATCATCATCCCCTATGATGAGGTATTCACCGGATAACCTCAGTGCTGAGCCAAAATGAGCACTTTTAAATGATGAAGCGGGCGTGAAAACGATATCTTCAATCCAGCCGGAATCCGTACTTTTAAAAATATAAACAGTACCCTCATGACTCGCGGAAACACCGGGTGAACCAATCGCTATATAGTTTTGTGAGATACTCAGCGTGCTGGCGAACTTATCATTAGCGGATGAATTTGGACTGATTAATTCAGCTTCTAGTATCCATGAGTCACCTTGGCGTTGATAAATATAGGCAATACCATTGGTACCATTTTGTTTTTTTTCTGCGCCGATAACTAGCTGTTCCCCAGAGAGTGCAACAGTTTTACCAAACTGTTGCACTACCAAGCTGTCAGTATTAGGGCTAAGGCAACTTAATAGGCTCCAGCTTTCACCTGAACGTTGATAGAGGCAAGCTTGCCCTATATCGCCACTTGCGCCAGGAGCTCCTATAACGGCAATATCACCAGAAATAGCGACGGATGAACCAAGTTTTTTATACTCCACGGGGGTTAAATCTAGTGTTATGGCCTGCAGTACTGGGTCTGCATTGGCCGCAAATATGGATAAGCAAGTTAGTATGCTAAGCAACACTATTTTCATCTTAATTACTCCTGAAAAGTATGAGTAAGTAGGTCATGGTTATTGATTTTAACCGTCACTAAGGTTGAAAAGTCATCATTTCTAACCACAATTAAAGCGTTTATTGCGGTGGCCACGGTCAACATGCTTTTATAGCTATTTGATTGATAGATTGTGCCTTGCTCTAGCAAATTTACTGGGGTAATTGAATTGGCATCTATAGTTGAATAAATTGAAATTTTTTCTTGGAACTGCGTTGTTAAAAAATGTAAATCAACAGTGACCATCCTTAGGGTTGCAAAGTTAAAGTTGCCTTCCATGGTGATGCTGTTAAGGGACTCTACTGCTTCTTGCTCTATTTTTATTTGCTCTGCTATGTTGATTGTCATAGTGTTTTCTGGGGGAGCGGGTTGGATTTTTGCAACTTCTTTCTCTTCTTCATCACCGCAGGCATAAAGTAGCGGAACTAAAATAAGAAGAAAAAATACCCATTTATATTGAGATAAAGTCATATTTACTCCTTAAATAAAACTTAGTTTATTATCGTGATAAAGGTTTAAGTTAATAGCATGACTGTAACTTTAACTAACAGAGCAAAGCGCATGCCACAAAATAAAAATAATAGTTTTTACTTTAATAACAGAGTATTAGCTTGTTGTGGCTAACATATTAATATTTTATGAGCACGGCATATTGTCGGTTTTTCAATATGGTTTGCATTTTACGATTGATATTTATCCATGCCAGTTAATAACGAAGCTAGCTTATATTTACTTCACTGCAATAATATTCAGTAATTCGAATTAATCACTCAGAGTAATCTATTGTCTATTTTTTAGTGATGGCTATAACTATTGTTTATTCTGATTATTTCCATTATAAATAATTCGCATCTGGATAAAAAACGAGCGATATTCTATGGTCAATGCAACTGGTCCAACGTCCGATCAGTTTAAATGATAATAATAAAAACATGACGAAATAAAAAAATTATAAAAAAATATGGGGATAATATGAATATAATCAAGATCTCAGCTGCTTTTGTAGCTCTCTGTTTCGCGCTCTACTCAACAGCCGCATACAGCAAAGAATATAAAATAGTGCTTATCCATGGCTTGCAACCACAACAATTAATATCCGACGGTAATGTCAGTGAAAGTGGCCAAAACTATTGGCAAGGTTATTGGGCCGATTTAAGTGATGCCCGTATTGACTGGCCTTCATATGAGCGAATAGAAGAAAAAATCGCTACTGATTATCTTTGGCCAAAGTTAAAAAGTTTTTCTGAAAGTAACTTTTGCTCACCTGGCTGTATCTTTGTCACGCACTCTACCGGTGATTTAGTGGCTCGCTATATTATTGATAACCAAGCGACTTGGTTAGAAAATGCTGGCTTAGCACCACTTAATATCGTTGCTACTTTTGATATTGCCGGTGCTGGCGGTGGCAGTGAACTTGCCGATTTAGCGGTCAGTGTTGCTCAAGCTACCGAAAGCTGGACCTTTATTATAGAGGCGGCTTTAGAAGCCTGGCTGGGTGGTCAACTTAGTGATGAAATGGGGGTACTCCATGACCTAAAAGTCAATAATGCTAGACATTTGTCACCATTACCCGATGCAAGAATACCTCGTTTGCGCTTTGTTGGTGATGCAAGTGAATACTTAGGTGTTACTAGCCTATTCATTCAAGGTCATGATGACGGTGTTGTTGGCAGCCATTCCTCATGTGGTGGTAATCGCCAAGGACATTTTGGTAGTTGTAGTACACAAGTAGCCTTTAACGGTAAAATATCAAATCAAAGCAATGCTGTTTCAGGCTTTATGCCGTATCATTATCCTATGCTTATGGGAGAAGATTATAGCCATGGTTCACTACTTGAGCCAAAGCAGCAAGGTAAAGTTACACCAGCAAGTAACCAGCAAAATATGTTATCGGGTGAGGCTATTCATTTTGATACCTACACTCAAACCAGTGGCTGGTGGCTTTGGAAAAGCAATTATCTTTATGTGCAAAATTCCAAAAATGACAGCATGTCAACGCTGATTTATGACGCGATCCCTAACTAAAAAATATGCATAGCTGTTCATCGTTGCTACTAATATTGGCAAAGGTTAACAGCTGATAAATCAGGAAAAAATGAGTTATGAAAAATACCCAGTTCTTAAAGCGAATGGTGGTGATGAGTATTGTTGTTGTCACTGTTTGGCTTTTTTGGCCATCAATGCCACAACAACAACAACAAATAATGGTGAATGACGCTCTGATAAAAAGACTGCAAATAGAAGCCATAAATCTGCCAGCAGCCGCCGTTCAGAAAAAAACTACGCTTGCGCTAACGCCAGAAAAAATAACCTTAAGCGATTCGGCAACATTAGTCGCTAAAGTGTATGCCGCGACATTAAAATTTCCAATATACTCTCAACCGCTGACCGATAAAGATTTTGACCGTTTGCAACCAAACCATTTCAATCCACAATCGATTCCTGTTGATGATGCTGGCAGTCAAGTCACTGCTGCCTTATCACAATATCGTTACACCTATCCTGAGCCTGTTTTCGCGACCCTTACCGGCGTAAATATCGATAATGCCGAGCTTCAGCTCGTTGACATAGCTACTGGCAAGGTGTTGTTAACCAGTAAGTTTGAACAGGATGAAGATAACTGGTATGCACAATTTGAAGGTAGGCGAAACTTGCCAAGGCAACTGCAAGTTACCATAACAGCATTGATTAATGGTAAGTATATTACTATTGCTCTGGCACTCAAGTATGTTGATTCAATCGCCACACTCGAAGGGTTCAATGCACCATTTCATCAAGATGCAGATATGGTGCTGCAAGCCAACTTAACCACAAGAGAGCAAGGTCTTTATAGAATACGCGCAAACTTATTTGATGCCAACAATCAACCTATCGCCCACTTAGTTGCTAAAGAAAAGCTTAGTAAAGGCAGTAGTCATATAAACCTAAAAGTTCATCAATCAGTATTAAAAGGCAAACAAGCGCCATTCTATTTAGCTACTTTCTCAATCGAGTTAATGTCGCCAGCAGCCGGTAAACCGACAAAATATGGCAACAGCGCGATTAAGAAATATGAAATTAAAGATTTTGCAATATCTAGCTTAAGTGATATTCCTTATCAACCTTCTGCTCAGGAAAAACAACGATTGCAGCTATTGCAGAATATGGCGGCGGGGAGGTAAATAAATGAAATTTGGTGATATTAATGAAAACTAAGTTTGCTCAATTTACTCAAACTTAGTTTGCCATAATATTTAAAGGGGGCTAAGGCAGCCAAACATTGCTGCTTTAGTCAATACAGCTTGCTCGGCAAGGCTCAAGTCACTTGGATTGTCATGGTAACAATGGTCTTTGCATGAGCGACTAATATTGATGAAAAGCGTAACCACCGGTTAAATGCCCAACTTGTTCAAAGCCCAGACGCCCTAATGCCTGCGCGGCCAAATGAGAGCGACTACCACTGCGACAAATCAGTACCAATGGTACTTGTTTATCATCTTGGTGCTCTTGCACAAACTGCACTAGTCGAGTTAAAGGTACATTGTAGGTGAACTTTTCATCGTGTTGTAGTGCGTATTCGTGAGGCTCACGGATATCAATTAACTTAATCGTATTCGAGAGTTTCATTGCCTCAGTTAAGCTGGCGCTATCATATTCACGCACAGAAACTTTATCTCCAGCACAGATCAAAGCACCACACATAATTTCACTGCCAGTTTGGTCGGTAATATGGGCATCCAGGATGACTTTTTTCTGGCTAAATTCTTCGCAATTTATCTTATTGTTAAGTACATCGCTAAGTAGCGGGTTACGTGACATTTCCGCGGCCATGTTGGTGGTAAATTCATTGTTATAATCGTGACTAGGGCAAATAAGACTCTTTGTACCGATAAGGGTATTTAACAATTGTAAACTGGTAAACATCGCGGCGGCACTACTGGTGTCGAAGTTTGTGCGGCCAAGGCTGTTCATTAAAATTAAGTCACCGCAAAAAGCATAGAGCACAACTAATTTATCGCTTGAATCAGTAACTGGCTCGCATAGTAATAAGCTTATGCTGTCCTCGGTATGCCCAGGTGTAGCGACTTTAAGCAACCACTTATCGCCCAGCGTGAGGTACTGGTATTCATTACCATTAATGTTTGTTGTTGGCGTGTTTTCTGGCCAGCCTAGTGTGTCAGCTTGTTGCTCGGCTAAGCACGCTTTGGCGATACTGGCACGACAAGAGACATGATCGGCATGGCCATGGCTATCAATAATAGCGACTAACGTAAGGCCTTGACAAGTCAGCATGGTTTGCAAGCGATCGGCTACTTCCGGTAAGGGATCGATAACGAGTGCTGACTTGGTTTTGTGATCGACATATAGCCAGCTACAACTGCCCGCTACTTTGAATTGCACTAAACCCTCTAATGCCTTGTTATCGGTTATTACCTTGCTACCCATGGTCTTTATGTCAATGCTATTGGTATCAATAGTCAGGCAACTTTGCCGTAATGCTTGCGCCACAGAGACAATTCGACTACAGGTCTGGTCAACTAGCTCTTGCGTCATGGCGGGTCCAAACGACATTCTAATTGCCGCCTCACTTTGCCAGGAGGGCAGCCCCATTGCATCTAAGACAAAACTGCGCGTTACCTTAGAGCTACAAGCTGATCCTGAACTAACTCGGACATTGGCTGCATCAAATAAATCCATAATTTCTTTCGAGCTAAAGCCAGGGATAGCGAAATTAATGGTGGTTGGCACTGAGTTTTCAAAACTATGATTAAAAACGATATTAGGGAATGCTTGAATCAATGTTGCCACTATCTGTTGATGGAATAAGTGCAGCGATTTCACTGGCGTAAAGCTATGTTCACTTTCGCCGGTGAGCATATCAAATATAACGCTTAAGGCCGCTAACCCAGGTAAATTTTCCGTGCCCGAGCGTAAGCCGCCTTCTTGGCCCCCACCAGCAATAACGGGCGTGAATGGCGCGTTGTCTTTAATATAGATAAAACCTATGCCTTTAGGCGCATAAAGTTTGTGGCCACTAAAGGGCGCATAATCAATACTGGTTTGCGCTAAATTCAAGTCTTGTTTACCTAAAGCTTGCACACAATCTACCATCCAAGCAATATTGGTATTATTAGCACGTATGGTTTTGTCTAATAGGTTAAGGTCTTGATAGACCCCCGTTTCGTTGTTAACGGCCATGGTACAAATCATCAGGGCGTTAGGGACTTCTTTAGCGATAAAATCCATATCAAGGCGGCCCATTTTATCTACCGGGATTGCTGTCACTTCGGCGTTAATCTCAAGAATTTCATTCCAATGCTTGAGTGACTCTGGTACCGCCTTATGCTCGGTGGCACCGTACAAAAGACAATATTTTTTACTTCTGTTAGCGGTTATCTCAAGGGTCTTTTTGGCCGCAATCAAGGCGGATAGAATTGCTGTTTGAATCCCTTCGGTAGCGCCACTGGTAAATATAATTTCACCCTCGCCAGCACCAACAATCTGTTTAGCTTGTTGCCTTGCTTTTACCATTATTTGCTGCGCTTGCAGGCCGGTAATATGACTACTGCTTGGATTGCCAAAAAAAGTTTCCATGGTGGCTAAAGCTGCCGCCGCTGCTTGCGGTAAAACTTGCGTGGTCGCATTGGCATCAAGATAAATTAAGCTCAGTGGTTGTTTTACATTGGTAGGTAAATTAGTCATAAAATTCTCTGGAGTTATGCAGTTAGCTTTCACTGCTTACTAGTCGACTTAACGGTGGCGTTGATAGAGAAATTATTTCACGTATTGCTTGGTATATTTTTGCTTACTTAACCTTAATAGAGTAATAATTTGGTGTTCTATTTTGATTTATATCAATAAAGGGGAAAACAATTCCTAAAGACCTTAAAGTGAAGGGTAGTCAGTCTAACTAAATGCTTATTTAGGAAATTGAATTCCCAAAGCGAATTATGTTATAGCGACTTTAACCGTAACAAATTTATAAACAATTTAGCGTGTTTAGTACTTGGGTAAATGATAAAAACAGTCATGCAATGGCTATAACATTGGTTCGTTTTTAGTGATCTAGTAACGGGCTTTTATAAAATTTTAATACTATGGAGAAAATATGAAAAAATTACTTTTATCGTTAATCACTGTGCTCGTTTTAGTTGTGGGCTTTACTGTGCAAGCAGATGACTACAGTCAAACTATTGATAATTTCAAATCATCACCAGCGACTAAAGACTTTTTTAGCAAGGCTTACGGCTATGCGGTTTATCCCACTATTGCTAAGGCAGGGATAGGTATTGGGGCTGCTCATGGTAAGGGTCTAGTTTATTTGCATCATAAAAAGGTCGGAAAAAGTAGTATGACGCAACTATCTATTGGTTTTCAATTAGGTGGTCAGGTATATAGTCAAATAGTGTTCTTCCAAGATAAACGTTCATTTGATGAGTTTACTTCCGGAAATTTTGAATTTTCTGCCAATGCTTCAGCGGTCGCCTTAACAGCGGCGGCTCAAGCGCAAGTAGGCTCTTCAGGGATAAGCTCAAGCAAAGGTGCTGATTCGAGTTCGACTAAACAAAACAAAGCTATCTATCACAAAGGCATGGCGGTGATGACTTTAACAAAAGGCGGCTTTATGTATGAAGCGGTATTAGCAGGGCAAAAATATAGTTATATAGCGCTGTAATTTTTATCTTTAATAGACATGCCAACGGCTAAAAGCTGAGGTATGCACTTTGTTTATGGCTCAAGAGGTATTATTTATGAAGCCACCGGCAGTACCTTGTAACAACTCAATGGCAGCGGCTCAACTTTACCCTGAGCCATTGAGGTCATAACGTTGGCCTGAGCGAGAAATTAATTAGCTTAGTAAGCACCACATTATTGATTTTTTGATATAAAAAAACAGTCCATAAGGGACTGTTTTTAGGCAGACTGTGCATCAAAGGGAGTAAAAACTCCGCTTACTGCGTATAAGCCCGTTACCATTCAAAGTGCTCAAGCACTCTGAAACATGCATATTGAATGGTAACGGGTATAAGCCGCTTTAAAGGGATTAATCTTTAAGTTTTTTTATGATTGATGATGAATCAATTAGAGGGTTTCTCGGTACATAGCGCATAATACCCATTTTGTGCGGTAACTTGTACATATGTTCCATGTTATCACCGGCAACATGAATATCAATCTTATGTTTTTGGTAAAAACTTGCATCATTATCCGGGGTAAGTGGGGCAACAATTACCTCATCAACACCCTTAATGTTCCGAATTATTTCACAGCGTTGTTCACAAGAAATAATAGGTGAACGCTTATAAGATTTAACGTCTTCGTCTGAATGTACGCCAACAATAAGGTAGTCGCCAAACTCTTTTGCTTTTTGTATAACCGATAAATGTCCTACGTGAAACAAATCAAATACGCCACTGGTATATACTCTTTTCATCTTTATTACTCCTATACATATCGAACATATAACAGATATTTTTGCTATATGTTTTATTAAAATCGTCCGCGCTGCAAACTCACTCTGTGGTGAAAATGTCGGGGGATAGCGAATAGTTCGCTGTTAAAGATCCATCTCAGTACCTAAACCGTGTTTACTAACTACGGTAACTAAGGGTACTTATTTATTGAATAGCTATGGCTTTAGGCACCACGCATCATTATCCTTACCTGAGTGATAGTTAAAAATTATCACTCAGGTGCAAATATTCTAGACTAGTAACCGGCCATAAGCCACAGTGATAAATAAAGTGTATAGAGCAAGAACATAATACCAACTACCACTGAGTTTTGGTGTTCTTATCGAGGCTACATTGAGAGCGGCTATTACCAGGATGGTAATATAAAGGACGATAGTGAACGCCGAAGTCGTGATAAAACTCTCTAACAGAAAAACAAAAACAAGAATGATAGCATTATTATCAGAGGCAAGACCTTGATAGGTCGATTTTCCATCTAAGCCATAAACATTAAAATAACTTAGTCGTAAGACACAAGCGGCAACAATAATAAAAGCACCGGGGAAAAATATAGGATCATAATTGCCATAGCTCAATAAGATAACGGCCGGGCAAACTCCAAAGCTGACAAGGTCGATGAGTGAATCTACTTGTCCACCCACTTGACCTTGTTTAGCCGTTCTATTCTTCATTTTTCGAGCAATTTTACCATCATTCCAATCAAAAAATACTGCCCAAATTAATCCTATCATCGCGGCAGGGTATATGCCGATCAAGGCAAAGTATAGTGCTAATAATGCTGAAAAAAGACCAACCAAAGAACAAATGTTAGGTAAGTCAAAGGCAAGTGATAATATCGAAGGAGGTGTTGTCGACGGATTACTATCTGTTTTTACTGATGGCATGAATCACTCTCATTGTGAATTAATAATATTTTTGGGATATTTAATCTAAAGAGTGAACAACTAGTGGGTATTGTTATCGATACGAGTTTTTTAATGCAGTTAATTTTCTTACGGGAAGTTTTTATAACATTAAATTACTTTGTCTATAAAATATTTGTCATCAATAGATAATTTGGCATGAATATAGCATATTTTTCATACTCAATCTTGTTTATTTCTACTTATCTTTATATTAGCTAAGATAAAAAGGTAGCTATCATTCTCGTTTTTTTACTAATTATTCTGTAAGTAAATGTTTATATTATATTTTAGTATATTCGGCGACATGAGATAAAGCCTGCTTTGACTTAAAGGTAATATTTATGGCAAATATTACCCACTAATACCATTCAGCATAAAGAACTCTCGCTAAGTGATCACTTTCTTATACTGATTGCTATAAAGTATTCACTACGCACTAGGCCAATTGAGCTATTTATCCACGGGCTAGTCGAGTTTTGTTGTTTTTGATGGTAATAGGCTTATTAAAGCATTGAAAATAAAACAATAACGACAGTTGTTAATAAGCCGTTTAAGCACATAGCTAATACTGAAAATGCGGCACATTGCTCACTAATTTGTACCGCAGAGGATGTTCCTATAGCGTGTGAGGCAATACCCAGTGATAAGCCCTTACTTATATCGTGTTTTATTGCTAGCAAGGAAAATAGTGGCGTTGCTAATGCGGCGCCAATAATGCCACCAACGAGCTTAGTAATATCAATAGCAATAGGCGAGGAATAAATTGGGTGTTGAGTAAGTGCCACTTATTCATAGTTCAGGTTATCTGGCTATACTAAGGTTAGTCGTTAATTAATTGCTAAATAGGATGCTACTATGCATGTACAACTTCTAGTAACACAAACTGATTTTTGTTTGCCTAACCTTATGCGTGAACTTGAAGATGTCGGCATAAATTATAGTGTTGAATATATTGAAGATAATCCTGAATTAGTTGCCAGTCACCATATACGACATTCACCCAATATACTGATTAATGGCAGCTTGATCTTTAGATCTCAGCCGAGCATAGGAGAGCTGCGGACATTCTTTTTGGGTTAATGGTGTAATTATTATGGCTTGTTTAACTCATATTGCTTTGCATGTTAAAGATGTAGCTAGTTGTGTCACTTTCTACCAAGACTATGCCGACATGCAGTTAGTACGCGATCGACACGTTAATGGTAAACACATTATTTGGTTAGCTGAGCCAGGTAAAGCCGCGCAATTTATTTTTGTCATATTACCTGATGGACCAGGACATCAACAATCCTCAATGGATTTTTCTCATTTTGGTTTTGCCTTGGCAAGTCAGCAACAAGTAGATGCGATAGCTTATAAAGCTGAAAAAGAGGGCCGACTATTGTGGCCGGTAAGGCAAGAGCCATACCCTGTTGGCTATTATTGTGGTGTGTTAGATCCTGATGGTAATCGAGTAGAGTTTAGTTATGGTCAGCCATTAGGATAGCCTTGCTTCATTTTGTTAAGCAAAGCGTTAAATCCCTTCGGCTGTATATTTTTCGGAGTGTTAGATCCTGATGGCAATAGAGTAGAGTTTAGTTATGGTCAGCCATTAGAATAGCCTTGCTTCATTTTGTTAAGCAGAGCGTTAAATCCTTTCGGTAGTATATTATTGTGGAGTGTTAGATCCTGATGGTAATCGAGTAGAGTTTAGTTATGGTCAGCCATTAGGATAGGCTTGCTTCATTTTGTTAAGCAAAGCGTTAAATCCTTTCGGCTGTATATTTCTGCGGTGTGTTAGATCCTGATGGCAATAGAGTAAAGTTTAGTTATGGTCAGCCATTAGGATAGCCTCTTCACTTTGCCAATATAGAGATAAACTCTACAGGGTGTAAACCTCTGAGTCTGAACGTTTATGCATTTCGCCTCGATTAAGCAAGCCATCTACAGCCGTTTGTACTTGGGCAATATTGTGGAGATATTTTTCATTGCTAAGCCATTGATTACAAATCCCTTGAACCGATGCTGAAGCATTAGGGTGGGCTGAAAGGTAATTGATAATACCCGTTTGAATTTCACTGTGAATGTCTTTCATTTTCATTATGAGTGCCCTTAATGTATCGTGTTTCATATACAAGCTTAGTGTATTATGGACTTTTTTTCCTGCCCTGATCTTAGTGAAAATATACACTCTTATTATTGTTTTTTCACTTAAGCGACTATTATTAAATGGGGGGCTCTATGAAATATGACCGAAATAAAATAGAGATTGGCCATTATTTGTCTAAGACCAATATTCATTTACGTGATGACAATGTGAAAATAGCTTTTGGTGATGAATTTGATATAACCGATGTGTTAAAAAACAATCAAGTTGAAATTTTATATCATCATAAAAACTACACTTTTGATAAGGATATTTTAGAGAACGCTATTATTGCCTTAAGTCACTAGCTGCTTTAAGCCACTAGCTGCTTGAAGTCACTGGCGAGTTGATCATTTCTGAGGCTGACTAGTTCCATGGATGGTTATGGCTAAATTTCACCAAGGTTTTATAGCGCTTTATTTAGCTAATGCTCTGTCATAACTCGTGAGTATTTCTTTACGGGCATGTTCAATGCCTTGCCAGCCTTCTATTTTTACCCATTTGTTTTCTTCAAGATCTTTATAACATTCGAAAAACAAAGTGATTTGTGCCGTTAATAGTTTAGGTAAGTCGCCAACATCGCCTATATTTTCGTATTCACTACTAAGGGTATTATGGGGCACAGCAATTATCTTGGCATCTTCACCCGATTCATCCGTCATTTTTAATACCGCTACCGGGCGACAACGAATCACACAACCTGGCTGTAAAGGGAAGGGCGTAGGCACTAAAACATCAAGAGGGTCGCCATCGAGTGACAGGGTATGATTTATATAACCATAGTTACAAGGGTTATACATAGGTGCCGACATAAACCGGTCGACAAACAATACGCCAGTATCTTTGTCTACTTCATATTTTATTGGTAAGGCATTAGCGGATATTTCAATAATGACATTAATATCATCAGGCAACTGCCTCCCTGCGGGCACAGTATTTAAACTCATATTTATCACCTATTATTCAGTTAAAAAGAAACTTAATAAGTAAAATAATAGCCTACAATTGGCCGCTGCATACACCCTAGTCATTGTAAATAGCCAGACACTAATCAAATAAAAAACAGTTATTGTTGAAATTTATTGTGGATAGCCACTGTTTTCATTTTATGACAGTGACATCCCATTGATAAATTTAAATTAACTCGAACTAGATATCAATAAATAACATTTGCTCTGTTGCCACTTACTTTGTTCTACCTTATTTAGAGTTATTTGTTTAATTACCATGCAAATTCAGTGGTTTACTCGGACATTTCCGACTAAAGCCATGCCCGTTTTTGCCTGTTAACTAGGCATTAACTGTTCCATAAGTTGCCAATAGAGTAATACAATCTATTGGGCGAGTTTAGGAAAGAAAACAGTCTATAAGTCAATGCTAGCCTATGTTGTTTAGTCTGATGGAACTTGCCATACTTTTGTGAATTTTCTTTCATCCACATAATATGAGTCACCTGTGGTTTTTGAAAAACACTTTCTGAACTACAAACTGTCTAGTGGAATCTGAGAGTCAACTTTTACCACATAGCTGACATTCTTTAGGTACTTAAAAAGCGACGAATAAATAGCTAAGCAATAACCTATAAAGCCCTATCCGACGAAAGTCGCTAGGGATTTTTCATCTTTTAGCTTTATTTTTAATCATCATGTTTTCGGCTGACTCAGCAATATTAAAGCTTGCCTTGGGCGTTAAGCGGCAGTAATTATTTGATAGTGTCAGTTTTTTTTACAGTGTATTTTGCTTAAGTAAGGGGATTATTGTATTACATTCCATCTCTAAACTCACAGGTGAAATTTTTTGCTCAGCAAAGTGCGGAGAAAACAGTATTTCGCTTGCTTCGCTACGCTCTAGCTAGAAAGAAGAGTAACCATGCCGTAAATAATGGTCATATGAAATATATGATTAAGCTTAAAATTAAACTATCGAATAATTTTACACTTTTAACTTTACATCATCTGTCAATTATTGCTTGCTAAGTTAACAACATGAAAATTCTTGTGAATATGATTATTGCACAAATTATGCCTGAAATTATGAATAAAATTTAGCTGCTATTTTATTTTTCTTTACATTGCTTGGTATGGTGAATCTATTCATATTTGTACTTAATTAACATAGAAAGTTATTTAACCAAAGACATTAGCAGCGAGTATGAAATAACAGGTTGCACGGTGATAACATTAAACATTAATGCTTAATGCTTAATGTTTAATGGTAAAAAGTATATTGAAAATCCGTAAGTGCCTGTTTAATGATATTTAACTCTAAACTGGCGATTTAATATGAAAAAATTCACTATGTTTTCTATATTTGCAGTTGTCATTAGCTTGATTGCAAATTCTTTTTTTTCCGCACCTCCTGCGGGTAAAGGAAAAAACAAAAATGTGGCCATTACCGTGTTTGGAGACTCGCCAGTTGCCTGCGAGACAGGCACTGTTGTCGCAACAGTAGACGGAACTATTATGGTCGGCTCAACTATGCCTCAGTGTTATAAATACTCCCTTATGATTCCGTCTGGATATAAAATGGGTACAAAAATTTTAGAGCAACTGACTTCTACTTTTAATCTCTCACCGGGCGCCGAAGACGCTGCGACACCATCGATTACAGGTTGTCCTGATGATGCTGGATTTGTGTGCGACGCCGTAACAAGCTCTAATAGCGCGATTTGCAAAGTTTATACCTCACGTCCCGATAGTGCCGTTAAACTAATTAGCGGTAATAGCGGTAATAGTGGCAATATACCCGCCCATCAGGATGAACTGGTCGTTATCTCTGTATTGGAAACTGGAATTGGCTGTGACGTAACCATCTATGCCATTACCGATGGTGCTCAGGAGGGATTCTATGAGGATGAAGACGAGACTGGTTATGACTTGTTCCTACCCACCAGCTGCACGCCACTACGCATGCATACCCGCTATGATATCGATGGCGATGGTATGGCTGAATTAGCAGGAGATACTAATAATGATGGATCCGTAGATGAGTTAGACAAATTAGTCGGCATTATAGCCAATGGCGCTGGTTTACCTTTTGTTGAGTATATCCCACTGACTACTGGCAGCCGCGTTTTCCCTGATACTACTTTCTTGCACCTCACTGGCGGAAACAGAAACGGAACCGGTGGCTTTGCTATGTTCCGTTCTTTGCAGTTACAACCCATCGGATGTGATACTGATGGAGATGGCCTGACAGACGCTGAGGAAAGGGTGTTAGAGACAGACCCATTGAATCCTGACACCGATGATGACGGCCTGTCAGATGGTGAAGAAGTCAATAATGGTACAGATCCGAATGATAGCGAGGATCCATGCGACGAGAATCCGATACCTGGGTGTATTTTTTTATAGCCAGAGATAATCTGTCGGCTAAAGCAGGTTAACAACAGAGCCGCAGGGAACTTCTTTGCCGCGGCTCTTTTATATCAGGTGTGGATAACTAAAAAAATCCGCTGCTAACGATTACTTTAAACGACCAGTTGACGGATTAGTCATAAGCAACTATTGTATTTTCTGCGTAACAATACCGCTAATTTGTTGGTAGTTGAATGTACACCCCTAAAATTTAAGTATGCCTTAATATTTTTAAACGCTTACGTAAACTGTACAACTTTCTTGAGAACCATTTATGCCAAACAGATCTCAATATTGCTTCTAAACTAATGAGTCTGCTTACTAGTCTAAAGCAGACTGTAAAAAAAGTTGACACTATCAAAGAGCTACTTCTGCTTTGCGCACCACAATGTCATTAACTTAAGGATTTAATACATACGTTTATAATTCATTGGGTACTTATTTGTCTTGTTTCTACGGTCTTGTCGAACAAACTTACGATTAGGTCGAATAACACTTAAACTCTTTGATATTTTACTTATCAATAATTCATATAGCTCATGATCAGCTAGTTTCATGGTGAAGCGAACAATATTATCTTTGAGCAGATTTGTCGCAAAAGTGAAGTTGATCTTATAATCATAGAGCCTATGCTTTGTAGGCTTCTTTATTTTTCGTTTTGCATCATGGATTGCAGAAGCAGCAAGGTTTTTAGTCAATAGCTAACTATTGTAAGTAAAAACAACACTGATAGGCACTTAAATAGCGTTATTGAGAGAATTCGCTTATCCGCAGCTCAGGTTAATTAATAAATGGGCGTGTTTTATCTCGCGGTGGCATTTTCACTTACCCTGCCGACAGCAGAAAAGCCGAGCAACCTTACAAATTACGCTTGATGTATGAAGCCAACCCTATGTCCTTCTTAATTGAACAAGCGGGCGGTTTAGCAATGACCAGTGAAGGCCGTATTATGGACATTGAACCCGATAGCATTCACCAGCGTGTCGAAGTGATCATGGGCTCTAAAAATGAAGTAGAGAAATGTTTGAATTATTATAAGTAACTTGCCTTTATGACTGCCTGTACAATAAATCCTTACACAAAAAAGCCTTACATAAGTAAGGCTTTATTAAAGATGCTAAGCTTAGTTTAGCTGCGCTAGGCCATAAGCCTCTGCTGCACGATTAGCTATCAATTTATCATCGGCCATCACCTTACTACGAGACCGCCGCCGTCATCGTCATCGTCATCGGGCTCATCACCACACCAACCATTGTCACCTGATCCATCACTGAAAATCAACTGATCATCATCTAAAAATAGAAAGTTCATTAAACCATCAAATACTTTGACACCACTGTTTAACTCTACATCGCAAGAAGTCGGCGTGGCACTTTTTTTATGATCCGCCTTATCGGTTACGACATAAACTGTTATGGTACATGAATCATCAGCAGCTAGCGTAGTAGTGATATTCAATAATTCAGGCTCTAGTTTTTTACCAGCATTTTTACCTTTCATCGCGCCGTTAGTTCGACTTGCTTCTACATCGCAAGTGGGAACGTCGCCACTGACAGTGTCGTCAGTGACAACAATAACAATGCCATTGCATTTTGCCCCATCATCACAGTCTTCTTCGTCATCAAAATCACCATCATTATCATTATCAGTAACACCATCCATAAAGGCTTCCGCAGCAGCATCTAAATCAAATTCTGCCGGTACTGCATCGGTAAAAATCAAACCAGCCCACGCATCCCCCAGACCTGAATTATTTGCAATGGTGATAGAGAAGGCTTTGTGTTGAAGGGTGTCATCATCTTTTTCTCTGATATAGATATTTTTCATCTCAGTATTATCATTGCCATCCAGTGGGTTATAAACAAACATTTTGCTGATATCTCCGGTGATATCTGAGGCAACAAAAGAGGATAGGCACTCCACCGCATCAAGTTCAAGGCCTGGTACTACTCCACCGTTAGAGGTACTAATGATCATAGCCTGATTAAATATCGCTCCCGACGCAACAGCACTTAAGTCAACCATTTCACCATTATTACCGTAACCAGCAACAGGGTCAGATAAAGACCCTCCCTGCATGCCGACTGCAACGGTAAAAGGCTCAGTACCCAAATATTCGTACACCGTTATATCGGCAGGCCCGTCACCCGTTTCAAAACAATAGTGATCAAAATTTACCGTCACCCAACTATCCAGTGGAAGATTGACATAGCCGGCATTCGTATCATCTGGCTCACCAAGTGCATTTGTTACATCACCGACTGTGCCAGCTGAGCCGGCAATCGCAGCGGCATAGTCGTCGGTGGCATAGGCATAAGGCATGGTTAGTGCTAGACCCACCAGTAGTATTTTTAAAAAATTTTTGCTTGAATCCATCTTAATTCTCCAATTATAAATTAAAGATAATAAAATCTGCAGGAAAAAAGCTGCATATTTAGCGCCAATTTTAAAAGCTGATTATAATCAGTGACCTTGATAAGCTAGGTAATTACTGGCCAACTAAAGTGTAAAAAAAACCGACACTTTAACCGAGAGCAAGCGCTTATAGTGTCAGTTGTATTTACACATCTTCCCAGCAAGGCATATGCCTTTATAAGCACAACCGAGCTAATTTACTTAGCTGGCACTTTGCTTAGCAGAGACGTTATCCGCACATGCTGGTTTGTACAATGCTAGCCTTGAAAAATGCATGTTACCGAGTTTGCCGAGTTGCTATCGTTTGAAGGGTTTGAAAAATTTGCAGAGTTTCAATAGTTTGCGAGGCTTCAAGATCAGGGCAGTACTTGCCGCCCATAGTCTTTTCGTTATGGCTTAAGTTTACGCCAAGCTACTAAAAATTCCGTGTGCTGTGCACCGCCATTATTTGCATCCATGCAGACAACATCAAGCGCATTTCCACGTCAAAATGCACAAGATAAGCCAAATCACAAGCAGCTTCTATGTACTAAAAGCTTAAAGGGTAAAGGAATTTCTTTACTTTCACCCTGAGCAGCTAGCTAAGCTTTGATTTGCTAAAATATCGAATTATCAATGGTTCAACTATAACGATTATAATTGATAGCTCAGACCAAACTTAATGGTTCTGGGTTTGCCAATATTCACTTCACCGTTTTCACCGCCACCGAAATAATCGACATCAAATATATTTTCAACATTTAATCTCAGTTGTAAATCATTACCGCCTAGTGCCACACATAATTAATACCGACATCTATGCGCAGATCAATGTCATTAACTTAAGGGTAAATTATGCATTTACAATGGTTTAGCTAGTTGCTAACCTGCCTATGAATTAAAAATAGTGAGAATTAACCAATGAGCTGTTCAGTATTTAATTCAAATAGTACAAAAATTAACCAATAAAATTCATTCAACTGAGTTTTTAGAAAATCACCGTAAAAAACCTACCGATTTCACCCGAAATCGCACCCTTACTTTCCCTCGTTTAATGAGTTTTATGTTGAATGCGCTCAATGGTTCAATTCAGGCTGAACTCGTTCGGTTTTTTAATGTTATTGATGATAGCTACTTGTCAACAAAGTCAGTTAGCACCGCTGCTTTTTGTAAAGCCAGAATGAAACTCTCTCATCAAGCATTTATTGAGCTAAACGATGATTTAGTTCGAGCGTTCTATGAAGTTGCAACCATTGATAAATGGCAAGGCCATAGACTGTTAGCTGTTGATGGCTCAGTCACACAATTACCTATATCGGACGAACTACTTAAGCATTTTGGTAAAGCTCGTTCACATGCTGCTATGCCTGCCGTTCGTCTTTCTCAACTTTATGATGTTAAGAATAATATTACCCTAGATTTACAGGGTGAAAGCCATTCAACAGGAGAGCGTGAAATGGCGCTAAAGCATTTAAATAAAACCCAAACAGGTGACTTAGTTGTTTATGACAGAGGTTACCCTGCCGTTTGGTTTTATAAATACCATCTGCTAAAAAATGTTGATTTTTGCATGCGTATTGTTAAAAGCTCTAATGTTGTTAAAGCCTTTTTAGAAAGTGGTAAATATAGTGATATCGTTGATTTTCCTGGTACTGAGAAGTCTCTTCAATGATGTAGAAAAGATAAAATATCGACCGAATCACTACGGTTAAGATTAGTGCGAGTTGACTTGCCATTAGGTGAACCAGAGGTTTTGGTTTCATCATTAACAGACTTGAAAGCTTATCCTACTTCTATTTTCGCTAATCTATATCACCAACGCTGGGGAGTTGAAGAAGATTACAAAGTATTAAAAAGTCGCCTCAATATTGAGAATTATTCTAGTGTTTCTGTTGAAGGTATTTTACAAGACTTACACGCTAAGCTGTTGACTAAAAACCTTACTGCTTCTGCAATCCATGATGCAAAACGGAAAATAAAGCAGCCTAAAAAGAATAGGCTATATGATTATAAAATCAACTTCACCTTTGCGATAAATCAGCTCAAAGATAATATTGTTCGCTTCACAATGAAGCTAGCTGATCTTGAGCTATATGAATTACTGATAAGTAAAATATCAAAGAGTTTAAGTGTTATTCGACCCAATCGTAAGTTTGTTCGCCAAGACCGTAGAAACAAGACAAATAAGTATCCAATGAATTATAAACGTATGTGTTAAACCCTTAAGTTAATGACATTGTTGCGCACCAAGAAGTCCTTAGCAGTGACCTGTTTTTAGCTGGTCATTTGATTACGAGTTAAGGCTCACTGTTACCACTATAGAGGCATGGCATCAGTCTATACTTTAACAATAATGCCAGTCAGCTCATCACTGACTGGCATTAATTTTTCAGTGCCTTATATGGTAAAAGTTGAGGGTTTAACTGTTGCTACAAGTCAGCATGTGGACCAAATATTTCATAATGAATATTTGTCGCCACTACTCCTAGATTTAGTAATTGTTGCTTGGCAAATTGCATAAAAGCAATCGGGCCGCAAAGGTAAAAATTGCCTTGTTCAACGGGTAAGTCTAGCTGCGATAAATCCATCATGCCGTGATGAATATGCGCTTGTGCTACCACTTCATTACGATACCAAATGTTTTGCTGCCAGTTATTTTCTTCAATAAGCTTGGTAGTTCTGGCTGCGAAAGAATGTTGCTCGCTATTTTCACAGGCATGTAAATAATGCACTGACTCGTTATAACCTTGCTGGGCTAGTGTCTCTAGCATGGCTTGCATGGGGGTTATACCTACTCCCGCAGAGAGTAGCACCACAGGTTTTTGGCGGTCAGTAAAGAAAAAATCTCCTGCGGGTGCGTACAAATTAATTTCATCACCAATATGTATTTGGTCATGTAAATAATTAGAGACTATGCCAGTGGCAATTGTGCCGGCAACTTCAGTAGTTTCTCGCTTTACTGAAATTCGATAAGTCTTATGATTAGCTTTATCAGATAAAGAATATTGACGTATTTCTTTAAACTGCCAGTTTTCATCAGTCAGTTCTATACCTAAGTACTGGCCTGGTTGATAGCCAATGACTGACTTTTTATCTAGAGGAGCAAAAATAAAGCTGGTGACTAATTCCGATTCAACTTTCTTTTCTATGACAGTGAATGCTCTAGCGTCGCGCCAACCGCCTAATGTTTCGGCGCGCGCTTGGTATAACTCCGCTTCTCTATCAATAAAAATTTGCGCTAAAAATTGATAGGCTGCTGTCCACGCTTCTTCAACATCAGCAGTAAAATCTTCGGCGGCTAACTCACGCAGTGTCTCAATCAGATGGTGGCCAACAATGGCGTAGTGCGGTGCTTTAATATTAAAGCTGGTATGCTTTTGGGCAATTCGCTCTATCGCCGTGGTTAACGCCGCTAAATTGTCGATGTTTTTAGCATAGGCGGCTATGGCTTCAAACAAAGCCACTTGCTGCCTACCTGAGCGTTGATTGGCCATATTGAAGATATCTTTCAGCTCAGGGTTATGGGTAAAGAGTCGTTGATAGAAGTGCTCCGTTAAAGCGGGGCCAGCATTCTCTAGCAGGGGAACGGTACTTTTTATAATGTCGATATGTTTATCAGTTAACATAATTACTCCTAAGGTAAACTGAAATGAAAAATGAGTCCTAGGAAAAATGACCTAGGATGTTTTTAATGTTTTTTTTTGCTTTTTCTTTGGTTTTTCTTGGCGTTGCTTAGTAATGTTTTGTGTTGATATTTCTAGCGGTTAAAGTGCTTGTCAATTTTTTTAGTGGTCAAAATAGGCAGATAAACCTTTAAGAATAAAACCCCGGCGATTAGCCAGGCTAAGGCACTAATATTCCAAGCAACTAGTGTTTGATTCATTAATATTGGTAAAAATGACAGTGATGGCAGAATCACTCGCGCCAGTGCTGAAATCATAATAAGAAAAAATATCCAAGAGACTAACTTACTCGGTGTTAATGTTCTGCCGGTGTGGCCAAGAGATACTCGGCTCATCATGGCAAAGATCATTAAGCCCATTGCCGCTATGGTGATCATATGTAGCGCATCGCCAAAGGGTATTGTCAGCTGAATAAAGCCAGTAGCACCTGTAGGCAGATAGCTCATGCCCATTAATATCAGCCCTAAGCCAAGCGAAAAATAGGATAAGTGTAAGGACCACAATAAAGCGATATTTCTGGTGGCAAAGCTACGCCAGTAACATTGTCTAATAAGGTGCAGTAGTCCGGCCGTTATCATTAAGCCAGCCGGACTAAAGGGCAAATCAATAAATGCCGAACTAAAAAATACCAGTACAGCTAAAATTGCAGTGATAGTGAGTAATGGTGTCAGCCAACTTGGTACTTTGATAGCCTCTAGCTTAGCGCCAGAGACAGTAAAGAAGGGAATAACTCGGCCTGCTAAAATCCCCATCAACAAGCAAAACATTAAAACACTGGTGCTAGCAATATGACGGGTTAACTGGTGTTCTCCGTAAAAGTCCAACAGCAATAGCGCAATATTGAGTAGCATTAACACTGCTAGCAGCGGAATAAATAGGTAATTGCGGCGGTTGCTACTTTTCACGACTAAACCAGTAAAGACAAATATTGCCCCCAGCCACCAAAAGCTTTGTAATACTATGGCGATGATAATGGTGCTAGGTAAGTTAATGACTAAGGCTACTCGTACCAGCAACCATAAGGCAATAAAGGCCAATATCGGCAAACCTTTTATGCTGGGCTGGCCGGTCCAAGTTTGTGCGGCAGTGAGAATAAAACCAACGGCTACGGTGGCGCCAAAACCAAAAATCATTTCATGAATATGCCAAGTCAGCGGAGTAATGCCATTACCGGTAAACGTGAAATAGCCATTTAAATAGGCTAGCCATATGCCAAGCGCGAACATCGAACAAGCAACCGCGAGTAAAAAGAAGCTTCTAAAAGGTAAGTCTAAGACCGGATGTTGTTTTAAATAGTTGAGTGGGCTAGCACCTTGTTGATCATAAGTTAGTTGAGCTATCTCTGGATCTTGAATCTGTAGCATGTTAGAAATTCCTTTGGCCAAAACCATGTAAAGCAACACAACGCAAAACATAACCAATTTTGAGTAAAGCAGCGAAAACAATAGTGGCAATATGTGCCGATATTTGCGTTGCCATGGTAAAGTTTTCGTCATAGCCGAAGGTGATAAATATGCAGCCAGTTACCACTAAAAAAGAGGTCAGCATTAGGTAATTGCCAATAAGTAAACATTTTTGCAAGCTTAAAGCGTGACTAATGTTAGGTAGTTGACGAGCGATAAAAAATTGCGAATACATGCTGGTCTCTGTTCTGACTGATTTATTTACCTTCTATATAGCAAAGCAAGTGCCAACTATTTTTACTGTTAAAATTCATATGGTTATATTTTTTATATGTTTAGTGTAGTCTTAATGACTCAGTATTATTGTGGTCAATATGACACTTTCGTGTTATTTTATCTTATGCGTAGGGCTATTTGGCGCTGGGCTATATTAGTTAAGCGTATTACCAGGACGAACCATGAAACAAATATCATCCACGGCAATTATTGAGCTAGCACTGAATCTTGCGACTAGCTTAAATAGCAAAGATAGGTTTGATCGGTTATTAGATACGGTAAGAAAGACGATTACTTGTGATGCGGTGGCATTACTCTCCTATCATGGCGATGTACTGAAACCCATCGCGCTACAAGGCTTAAGTCGAGACACCTTAGGGCGACGTTTTCATATTGCTGAGCACCCAAGATTTCTCGCTATTTGTCAGTCAAAATCGCCCATTCGTTTTGCCGCTGACTCACCGTTACCCGATCCCTATGATGGCCTATTGATAGACCGTGCTGGTGATTTACCGGTACATTCATGCATGGGCTTGCCCTTGTATTATGATGATAAGTTGTTGGGTTTATTAACCATAGATAGCTTGACGCCACATGACTTTGAAGATATTGAAGTGCGTACCCTTGAGGTTATATCGGCCATGGCAGCAGCAACGCTTCATACCGCATTGCTACTAGAGCAACTTGAAAGTAGAGCTGATCATTCACAACGTGTGGTCGCAGAGTTAACCGAAGGAGCGTGGAAACGAGATGGTGGGGAACTCATTGGTGATAGTCCCGTCATGGCTCAGCTCAAACAGGAAGTAGACATAGTCGCCAGCTCTGATTTTAATATCTTAATCTATGGCGATACTGGCGTAGGTAAAGAGTTAGTTGCCCGCACCTTACACCAAAAATCACACCGTCGACATGGCCCAATGGTTTATGTAAATTGCGCTGCCTTACCGGAGAACTTGATTGAAAGTGAGCTATTTGGTCATGTAAAAGGCGCTTTTACTGGCGCTGATAGAAACCGTGCCGGTAAATTTTTACTCGCTGACGGTGGCACTTTATTTTTAGATGAAATTGGCGAGTTGCCCCTAGCCGCTCAGAGCAAGATATTAAGAGCGATACAAAGTAATGAAATTCAGCCCGTCGGCCAAGACCATGTTGAAGAAGTGAATGTTCGTATTATTGCTGCCACCAATAGAGACTTAAAAGAAGAAGTGGCGCAAGGGCGTTTTCGTGCCGACTTGTATCATAGGTTAAGTGTCTACCCCATTAGGGTACCAAGTCTTTATGAACGAGTTGGCGATGTGCAATTGTTGGCAGGATATTTTATCGAACAAACACGACGCAAGCTCGGCATTACTCAGTTAAAAATTACCGAACCAGCGATTGCGCATTTAACACAATATGACTGGCCAGGTAACGTCCGTGAATTAGAGCATGTTGTTAGTCGGGCAACGCTAAAGGCGCGTGCCCGTCAGCGTGGTAAGGTAATAATCGTAATCGAGCCAGAGGATTGTGGTGCACTTAATGCTAGTGGAGTTGCTCTGCCGATAGATCTTATTGCTGAAAATGGCTTGTCATTGTCAGTAGATAAGCAGACTAATCAATTGCCGTTAAAAGTGGAAACAGAAAACTTTCAACGACAATTGATTAGTCGAGTGCTTAAAGAAGAAGAGGGTAATTGGGCCGCAGCGGCACGGCGATTATCAACCGATAGGGCGAATTTAAATCGTATTGCCAAACGTTTAAATATTAAGGTGGTGAAGTCAGTAGTTTAAGTTCCATAGAATAGAATGCAGACGGTACAGGAGTCCCTATTAGATAATGCAAGAGCAATTATCCTGAGCTTATTCTCCTGGATATAGCTGTTAAAACATGGATTGCCGACAAGGCACCTCGGCAATGACTGGGTGAAAGTCTAGGCTTAGCTTTGGACTTAGTTAGCCAAAATAGTTAACACGGCACTGTTCATCGCTCGTGTTGCCGTGCTAATAACTTTTTCAGCATCAGGCGCCCAATATGGGCTATGCAAGGAGGGTAAAGCTTCGCCAGTTTCTTGGGCTGCTTGCCACTTATCGTGCGGTACACCACCTACCCAAAATATCATACTTTTTATGCTGGTATCAGCGCGATAATAACGGCCAAAATCTTCACCCGCCATTACCGCTGGAACTTCAATAACGCGATTTTTACCTAGCTCGGCAGTAAATACCGCGGCCATTTTTTTTGTGAACTCAGGTGCATTATAAGTCGCTGGGGTGAATTCATCTTTCACCGTCACTACCGGCAGTAATTTTTCCGGTAAACCCATGGCGATACCTTCGCCTTTAGCTATTCTAGCTATGCCATCAAGCAAGGTTTGACGTGTTTCATCTGAGTAGCTGCGCACGGTTAATAACAATAACGCCTGATCAGAAATAATATTGTGCTTAGTGCCTGATTGAAAACTTCCGACGGTGACTACTGCAGGGTCTTGCGGATTTAATTCTCGACTAACTAAAGTTTGTAAAGCGCCAACAATGCGCGCACCCAAAACAATGGGATCTTTAGTTGTGTGTGGATAAGCGCCATGACCACCAACGCCTTTAACAAGGATATTGACACTATCGACATTAGCAAAAGTATAACCTGGGGTATAACCAATAATACCGGCTTTTAAGCTGGCTGAATTATGAAAGGCTAAAGCATAGTCAGGTTTGGGAAAACGTTTATATAAACCGTCAGCCAACATATCCTTTGCACCACGGCCACGCTCTTCAGCAGGCTGTAAAATCATCACTAAAGTACCGGACCATTTTTCTTTGTTTTCACTGAGTAATTTCGCCGTACCCAACCAGCTAGTCATATGGGTATCGTGGCCACAGGCATGCATAACATGGGCTGATAAGCCTTCCTCAGTAGTAGTGATAACTTGGGAAGCAAAGGCTAAACCGGTTTGCTCTTTTACCGGCAGTGCATCCATATCAGCGCGAATTAATACCGTCGGGCCTTTACCATTTTTTAATACGGCAACAACACCGGTACCACCGACATTTTCCGTGACGGCAAAGCCTAACTCACGGGCTTTTATGGCAAGCTTTTTTGCGGTGTTAAATTCGACACTCGACAGCTCAGGGCTTTGATGTAAATCTTTATATAGCATCATCAACTCAGGCATGACAGCTTGCACTAACTTAGCATTAGTACTAGCAGTATTCGTGGCAGCATAAGCTAATGAGCTGCTGGCAAGGCATAAAACAGAGGTTATAAATGTTATATACTTCATGGTATTACTCAGTGAGATATTAAAAAATTATCTTAGCTGAATAGAAAGAAGGCTTCAATGGCTATATTTTCCAGTTAAGCTGGTGTTGTTAAGTTGTTCGATGAATATTGCATCATAGCTAATTAGCTCAACTAACTATCGCCATTTCTTTTACTTTCTTTCACACATAAAAAAAGACCTTAACAAATAAATGTTAAGGTCTTTTGGTAACTATTTAAAGTTAATTAAGTATAAATACTAATTAAGCTTTAGTAATTACGTCAACTAATTTCCAGTTTTTAGACTTAGAAATTGGCGCAACTTCAGTAATCGTTACGATATCACCTTCGTTACATACGTTAGTTTCATCATGAGCTTTCAACTTAGTTGAACGCGTGATGTATTTACCGTACATAGGGTGCTTAACGCGACGTTCGATCATTACAACGATAGACTTATCCATCTTGTTACTGATAACAACGCCTTGTACTGTGCGGATTCTAACTTCGCTCATTACTTACCTGCCTTTTCAGTGATGATAGTCTTAACACGTGCAATATTGCGACGTACGATTTTTAGCAAATGAGTTTGTGCTAATTGACCAGTGCTTGCTTGCATGCGGTAGTTAAACTGCTCGCGAAGAAGTTCTAGTAATTCAGCATTAAGCTCTTCAATGCTTTTTGCTTTAAGTTCGCTTACTTTCATTACAATGCCGTCCTAGTTACGAAGGTAGTTTTGAACGGAAGTTTAGCAGCGGCTAAAGCAAATGCTTCACGTGCTAATTCTTCAGAAACACCTTCCATTTCATAAAGAACACGACCAGGAAGAACTTGGCAAACCCAATATTCTACAGAACCCTTACCTTTACCCATACGAACCTCAAGAGGTTTTTTAGTAATTGGCTTATCAGGGAATACGCGTATCCAGATTTTACCTTGACGTTTAACATGACGAGTCATGGCACGACGAGCGGCTTCAATTTGGCGCGCAGTCATACGACCACGTTCAAGTGATTTTAAACCGAAAGTACCGAAGCTAACTGAGCTACCGACGTGTGCAAGACCACGGTTGCGCATTTTAAATTGCTTACGGAATTTAGTACGTTTTGGTTGTAACATTACTTATTCCTCTTACTTCGCTTTGCGGTTGTTTTTTCTTTTAGGTTTAGCAGCTGGTTGCTCTGCTTGCAATGGCATTGGGCCAATGATTTCACCTTTAAAGATCCAAACTTTCACACCAATTACACCATAAGTCGTGTTGCCACGCGCAATCGCGTAGTCGATATCAGCACGTAAAGTATGTAAAGGTACACGACCTTCACGATACCATTCTGCACGTGCAATATCAGCGCCGCCTAAACGACCACTAACTTGAACTTTGATGCCTTTAGCGCCAAGACGCATAGCGTTTTGAACGGCACGCTTCATAGCGCGACGGAACATAACACGACGCTCTAATTGACTAGCGATACTGTCAGCAACAAGCTGCGCATCCATTTCTGGCTTACGTACTTCAGCAATGTTGATTTGAGCAGGAACACCAGCAATTTTAGTAATCGCTAAACGTAATTTCTCAACATCTTCGCCTTTCTTACCGATAACAACACCTGGACGAGCCGTGTGAATTGTTACGCGGATAGATTTAGCTGGACGTTCGATAACTACTTTCGATAGTGAAGCGCGCTTAAGCTTTTCTTTTAAATATTCGCGAACCTTGTGGTCGCCGTCTAAGTTGCTAGCAAAATCTTTGCTGGTAGCAAACCAAGTAGATGCGAAAGGTTTCGTGATCCCTAGGCGTATACCGATAGGATGTACTTTTTGACCCATACTAATATCTCCTAAGAATCAGACACAATCACAGTAATGTGACTAGTGCGCTTAATGATGCGATCGGCACGGCCTTTCGCACGAGGTCTAATACGCTTCATTGTTGGACCATCGTCAACCAATATGATTTTAACGAATAATTCATCAATATCTGCACCTTCGTTATGCTCGGCATTTGCGATAGCTGAGTTAAGTACTTTTTTAACTAATTCAGCAGCTTTCTTGTTGCTGTAAGTTAAAATTTCAAGTGCTTTCTCAACATTTACGCCACGGATTTGATCCGCAACTAAACGCGCTTTTTGAGCAGAACCACGGGCAAATTTATGTATAGCTATTGCTTGCATTTAATTTCCCCTATTTCTTCGCTTTCTTATCAGCGACATGACCGCGAAAAGTACGAGTTGGTGCAAATTCTCCTAATTTGTGACCGATCATTTCTTCGGTTACAAATACAGGGACGTGTTGACGGCCATTATGGACAGCGATGGTCAATCCGATCATTGTAGGAATGATCATTGAACGACGGGACCAAGTTTTAATTGGCTTTTTATTCCCGCTTTCCACCGCTTTCTCTACCTTCGTCAACAAGTGTAGGTCAATAAATGGACCTTTCTTGAGGGAACGTGGCATGGTGAATCCTTATATATTCAATTCTTCATGTTGAACTCAGCAAGCTAAGTCCAGCAATCAGAATATTAATTTAATGTACTAAATTACTTAGTACGACGACGTACGATAAATTTATCAGTACGTTTGTTCGAACGAGTTTTGTAACCCTTAGTTGGTACACCCCAAGGTGATACCGGGTGACGACCGCCAGATGTTTTACCTTCACCACCACCGTGTGGGTGATCAACTGGGTTCATGGCAACACCACGAACAGTTGGGCGAACACCGCGCCAGCGTGCAGCACCAGCTTTACCAAGTTGGCGAAGCATGTGTTCAGCGTTGCCGATCTCACCTAAAGTAGCACGACAATCTGCTTCAACTTTGCGCATTTCGCCAGAGCGAAGACGTAAAGTAACGTAAGCACCTTCTTTCGCAACTAATTGTGCGTAAGTACCAGCAGCACGTGCGATTTGCGCACCTTTACCTGGTTTAAGTTCGATTGCATGAATAACACTACCTAAAGGTAGGTTACGCAACGGCATAGTGTTACCAGCTTTGATTGGAGCATCTACACCAGACTGGATAGTATCACCAGCACTTAAGCCTTTAGGGGCTAAGATGTAACGACGTTCACCATCTGCATATAAAACTAATGCGATGTTAGCGCTTCGGTTTGGATCGTATTCTAAACGTTCTATTTTGGCTGGAATGCCATCTTTATTACGTTTAAAGTCAATAATACGATAATGTTGCTTATGACCACCACCAATGTGACGAACCGTAATGCGACCATTATTGTTACGACCACCACTCTTAGACTTAGTGTCTAATAATGGTGCATAAGGCTTACCTGTATGAAGCTCTTTGTTTACCACTTTAACTAGGTGACGACGACCCGGAGAAGTAGGTTTACATTTTACTATAGCCATTTTAACTGCTCCTTATGATTCCGCGCCAACGAAGTCGATGTCACTACCTTCTGCAAGAGTAACGTAGGCTTTTTTCCAGTCGTTACGACGACCAAAACGAGATCCAGTACGTTTTACTTTACCCTTAACATTAAGTGTGCGAACACCTTCAACAGAAACTTCGAAAAGTTTCTCTACTGCCGCTTTGATTTCAGCTTTAGTCGCATCTGTAGCTACTTTGAAAACAACAGTGTTGTTTGCTTCAGCAGCGGTAGTTGCTTTTTCAGAAATATTTGGTGCTAAAAGCACTTTCAACAAACGTTCTTCGTTTATCATGCTAAAATCCCCTCAATTTCTTTAACTGCATCCGCAGTGATTAAAACTTTTTCGAAGCCAACTAAGCTTACTGGGTCGATTGCTGCAACGTCACGAACGTCAACTTTGTACAAGTTGCGTGCTGATAAGAATAAGTTCTCATCAACTTCTTTCGTTACAATCAATACGTCTTTAAGCTCTAAACCTTTTAGCTTTGCAACTAATTCTTTAGTTTTAGGCGTTTCTACCGTGAATTCATTTACCACGATCAAACGATCTTGACGAACTAATTCAGAAAGGATGCTTCTAATTGCACCACGATACATTTTACGGTTAACTTTTTGGCTATGATCTTGAGGTTTAGCAGCGAATGTTACGCCACCAGAACGCCAGATTGGACCACGAGTAGTACCAGCACGTGCACGGCCTGTACCTTTTTGACGCCATGGTTTTGCACCACCGCCACTAACTTCTGAGCGAGTTTTCTGAGCACGAGTACCTTGACGAGCACCAGCTGCATAAGCAACTACTACTTGGTGTACTAACGCTTCATTAAACTCACGTCCAAAAGTTGCTTCGGATACTTCAAGAGTACCTGATGCGTCTTTTAATGATAATTCCATCACAAAATCTCCTGGACTAAGCTTTAACAGCTGGTTTGATGATTACATTGCCATTGATAGCACCCGGAACTGCACCTTTAACAAGTAGCAAGTTACGTTCGGTATCAACGCGAACCAATTCAAGGTTTTGTGTAGTCACGCGCACAGCACCCATATGACCAGACATTTTTTTGCCTTTGAAAACGCGACCTGGTGTTTGACATTGACCTAACGAACCGTTAGATCTATGTGCTAACGAAACACCATGCGTTGCATGTTGCATAGTAAAGTTCCAGCGTTTAATACCGCCTTGGAAACCTTTACCTTTCGATGTACCAGTTACGTCTACTAATTTAATGTCATTGAAAATCTCAACAGTGATTTCACTGCCGGCTTTAATGTCGCTACCTTCATTTTCGTCTAAACGGAATTCCCACAAGCCGCGGCCTGCTTCGATACCTGCTTTAGCGAAATGTCCCGCTGCTGGTTTTGTTACACGGCTTGCTCTACGCTTGCCAGTAGTAACTTGTAGCGCTGAATAACCATCGTTAGCTACAGTTTTAACCTGAGCAACACGGTTCGCTTCAACTTCTAGAACGGTTACAGGAACTGATACGCCATCTTCTGTGAAGATGCGAGTCATACCCACTTTACGTCCAACTAGACCTATAGTCATGTTAAAACTCCTCTTAGCCCAAGCTGATTTGAACATCAACGCCAGCTGCAAGATCTAAACGCATTAATGCGTCTACAGTCTTTTCAGTTGGCTCTACGATATCAATCAAACGCTTGTGAGTACGAATTTCGTATTGATCACGAGCATCTTTGTTAACGTGTGGAGAAATCAAGATAGTGAAACGTTCTTTGCGAGTAGGAAGTGGAATTGGACCACGAACCTGTGCGCCAGTACGCTTTGCAGTATCAACGATTTCTGCTGTAGATTGATCAATCAAACGATGATCGAACGCTTTCAAACGAATGCGAATTCTTTGATTTGACATGAAGACAAATCCCCTTTTTAAAGAACAAAAAAATACATCCCTCTACTTCCTCATATGATGGAAGGGGGTGTATTAACTAAAAAACATTCAACTCAAAATTAGAGCTGCTGTGAAACAAACAAGAATCTAGTTCTTCTCTATTTAGTGCTATAAGGCATTACTATGAGTAAAGTCTTTAGCAAGACACACTCAATTTGGCTGAATGCGAGCGCGTATTATACAAGGAAGTAGGTTATGTGCAAGCTATTTGTCGCTTGTTATTGAATGGTTTTTCTGGCAGGGGATAAACACGGTCTGACTTTCGCGGTGAGTGAATGGCACGCCATTATTAATACTAGGTAAACATCACGGTTTTTCAGTTTTGCTATTTTTGTTCTTACTCTATTAGCCATCTGTTTAGATTTTATTTTAACAGATGGCTTCATCCTAGCTAAATGCTAGCCGGTACCCTAGACTGTCGTTTAATATGTAAAAAGCTTAAGGTTGTTAACAGTAATATTGCCACGCCAATACCTATATATTGGCTATAGTTGGCGGGCAAATTAAAACCAATGCCAGTGGTCATGATATACGATACCGTAACACTGGTACCAATGACTGCCGGGATACTGACTATCCAATGAAAGGTGCCACGGTCAAATAAGTACTTAGTCGCCAGCCATAGTACGCTGGTTGAAAGTAACATATTTGAAAAAGCAAAGTAGCGCCAAATGAGTGAGAAATCTATTTTAGTCATAAAGTAAGCAATCACTAAAATGGGTACCGCTAACAACAGTCTGTTACGCATGTTTTGTGGGATGTCAAAAGCATCAACAATGGTTAAGCGCAAAGCTCTAAAAGCGGTATCACCTGAGGTTATAGGGAACACCGCAACAGCAATAATGGCCATAATACCACCTAAAGCACCGAGGTAACTGGTGGCAATATGATTAACGACTTGGCCTGGTCCACCTTGATCTAACATGGCTTTAAGTTCAGTGTAGCCATCAGGGAAAGCGGCAATACCAGCAAGTGCCCAAACACAACCCACTATACCTTCACACATCATAGCGCCATAATAAACAGGGCGAACATACTTTTCATTGGTTAAACAGCGCGCCATAATAGGGGCTTGAGTCGAGTGAAAGCCACTAATAGCTCCACAAGTGATGGTAACAAAGAGTAACGGCCACACGGGTAAACCATCAGGATTTGGCTCTAAGAAATCATGACTAAAGTGATCATGATTAAAGTAACCGAGAAAATCACCCATAACAGGTAAATTCGGCGCGTTGAATAATAATGACACTGCAATTAGCGTCGTCATTATTATCATGAGTGCGCCAAAAAACGGATAGAGCTTAGTAATTATTTTATCAATAGGCAGTAGTGTCGCGAGGAAGTAATAACCTAATATAACCAGTACCCAAAAAGTGTTGCCAGCAAGAAAAGTTCCTTCAAAATAGCTTAAACTACTCAGTAAACCTGCAGGACTCATAATAAAAACAACGCCAACAAAAAATAGCAACATGGCAGTAAAAATTAGCATGATGCCTTTGAAGAATATATTAAAATACTTCCCCGCTATTTCAGGCAGGCTCTTACCATCTTCTTTGATACTCATGACACCAGAGAAATAATCATGGACGGCGCCGCCAAGAATATTACCCACTACAATCCAAACTAGGGCTATAGGGCCATACATAGCACCAAGAATTGGCCCAAAAATAGGCCCAACCCCAGCAATATTTAAAAATTGGATGAGAAAGGCTTTCACCGGGTGTATGGCGACATAATCTACGCCTTCTTCAAAGCGTACTTGCGGGGTTTTTACGTCAGGATCTATACCTGCTTGCTTTTCAACAAAGGGACTGTAAAATTTATACCCTAAAATTAACAGCGTTATACATATAAAAAAAATAATCATCTCAAGTTGTCCTGATGTTAAGTTGAATTACTACTTTATTGGTAGCGAAACATAGTTTTCCGATTGTATGGTAAACATTATGGATTACTGAAAACAATACAATGTGAAGGTTAAATAATGCTATAGCTGATTATGAAACTCTAAAAGATGTTTCGATATTAGACCTTTAGCTAAGCTAGGGGGTGTCGATCTTTAGAGATTGTTTTAATCGCGACTTGTTCGGTATTTATATCAGGCAGAGCCTTGGTAATGTCTGCCACATAAAAAGCGAGAACGCAGTAAAAATTCCTAACAAGCACTGCCTGAAAAGCTTGGCTAAGAACGCTTTACTTTTTGTTAAGCATGATTTTTTAGAGTGACTAGGCTACACACCATTAGCCACGATTAACAGGTTTTTAGCTCGAACAAAATGCAACCGCGAAAGTTAAACAACGCTAAGTTAAATTGCCAAAGGCCAAATACTTTACCGATAGATATCTTCTAAACCATACTTATGAGCCTCTCGGCGATAACCTGACTGTTTAATGCCAGCAAAGGGAGCAGCCGAATTAGCAATAAAGCCGTCGTTTATACCGACCATGCCAAAAGCTAACTGTTGCGAAACACGGCAAATACGGTTGCTATTTTGACTATAAATAAGCGGATAGGCCATAGTTAGTACCATTGGCCATAGCAATAACCTCACTTTTATTCGCTGTTTTTGCTGAGCAAAGGGCCAGGACATTTGGTGCACTATATATAGCAAGAGTAACTTCTTTTGTTCCCGCATCGAAGATTTGCGCAATGACCTAATTTGAGGCGGGGTTGCTTACCGGAAATTTTTTTCATCTAACTGCCAAATGTCATTGTTGAAACTACGGGGTATTTAACCAATCGTTATCAGTTAATTTATCTATAGACGGATTTTACCACTGCGGTGATTTAAATTTATCTTTATAAAAGTCTTTTGTTTGAGCATCCACTTGCTCTATATAATAAATAGAAGTTTAGGAGGGGGAAATATTCAGACTGAAAAACAATGTGCAAGGTCGAGTATCCTAAGATTAGATAATAATAAATTCAACAGCTTTAATAATTTATTTATCAATCTTCTATGGGTTTGCTTTTGTTAATGGTATACTCGCGCGCAAATTTTCAACAGTTCTGCTTTCTTATATTTATTATTTTGATAGCACTATATAAGTATAAGAAAGCAGAATAGACATTAACTAAATAGAGTAAAGTAATGGCAGATTTATCCAAATACAGAAACATTGGTATCTTCGCTCACGTTGATGCGGGTAAAACCACAACAACTGAACGTATCCTTAAATTAACCGGTCAGATCCATAAAACTGGTGAAGTACATGATGGCGAGTCAACCACCGACTTCATGGTACAAGAAGCTGAGCGCGGTATTACTATCCAGTCTGCTGCTGTTACTTGTTTCTGGAAAGGTCACCGCTTTAACGTTATCGATACTCCTGGTCACGTTGATTTCACTGTTGAAGTTTACCGTTCATTAAAAGTACTTGATGGCGGCATCGGTGTATTCTGTGGTAGCGGTGGTGTTGAGCCACAATCAGAAACTAACTGGCGTTACGCGAACGACTCTGAAGTTGCACGTATCATCATGGTAAACAAGTTAGACCGTTTAGGCGCTGATTTTTACCGTGTTTGTAAGCAAATTAAAGAAGTACTAGGTGCTACCCCATTAATCATGACCTTACCAATTGGTGAAGAAGATGATTTCGTTGGTTTAGTTGATTTATTATCTGAAAAAGCTTACATCTGGGATGAGTCTGGCGAGCCAGAAAACTATGAAATCGTGGATATTCCAGCAGACATGGTAGAAAAAACTGCTGAATACCGTGAGCTATTAATAGAAACAGCTTTAGAAGTTGATGAAGACATGTTGATGGAGTTCTTAGAAGGGGAAATGGTTCCTACTATAGAGCAAATCAAAAAATGTATCCGTGCTGGTACACGTGATATGACTTTCTTCCCAACTTACGGCGCATCAGCATTTAAAAACAAAGGTATTCAATTAATTCTTGATGCAGTTGTTGATTACTTGCCTTCACCTACCGATGTTGATCCACAACCACTTACTGATGAAGCAGGTGAGCCTAATGGTGAGTACGCAATCGTTTCTACAGATGAAACATTCAAAGCGTTAGCATTCAAAATCACGGATGACCGTTTTGGTACATTAACTTTCGTACGTATCTATTCAGGTACATTGAAGAAAGGCGATACCATCCTTAACTCGTTCACAGGTAAAACTGAGCGTGTTGGTCGTATGTGTGAAATGCAAGCTGATGATCGTACTGAACTTACTTCAGCACAAGCTGGTGATATCATCGCAATTGTTGGTATGAAAGGTAATGTTCAGACAGGTCACACCTTATGTGATCCTAAGAACCCAATTATCCTAGAAGCTATGGTATTCCCTAAGCCGGTAATTTCAATTTCTGTAACACCAAAAGATAAAGGTTCAACGGAAAAAATGGGTATTGCTATCGGTAAAATGGTTGCAGAAGATCCTACCTTTAAAGTTGAAACTGACCAAGATTCAGGTGAAACGATTCTATCTGGTATGGGTGAGCTTCACCTAGATATCAAAGTAGATATTCTAAAACGTACCTACGGTGTTGAATTAGAAGTTGGCAAACCTCAAGTTGCTTACCGTGAAACTATCACCAAAGAAATTGATGATTCTTATACCCATAAGAAACAATCTGGTGGTTCTGGTCAGTTCGGTAAAATTGATTACATCATTAAGCCCGGCGAACCTGGTTCTGGTTTCGTTTTCACCTCAAAAGTTGTTGGTGGTAATGTACCTAAAGAATTCTTCCCGGCAATCGAGAAAGGCTTCAAAGGCATGATGGAGACTGGTGTTCTTGCTGGCTTCCCGGTATTAGACGTTGAAATTGAATTATATGATGGTGGCTTCCATGCGGTCGATTCATCTGCTGTTGCCTTTGAACTTGCAGCTCGTGGTGCTTTCCGTCAGTCAATTCCAAAAGCGGGTGCTCAGTTAATCGAACCTATCATGAAAGTTGATGTGTTTACGCCTGATGATCACGTTGGTGATGTTATTGGTGATTTAAACCGTCGTCGTGGCATGATCAAAGATCAAGTCCCAGGTGTTTCTGGTGTGCGTATTAAAGCAGACGTACCGCTTTCAGAAATGTTCGGTTACATCGGAACATTACGTACAATGACATCAGGTCGTGGTCAATTCTCTATGGAATTCTCTCATTACCTGCCTTGTCCTAATAACGTAGCTGAAGAAGTTATTGCTGAAGTTAAAGCGGCAAAAGCGGTTAAAGACGCTGCTAGAAAGTAGAAAATAGTTAACGTCTTTTAATTAAGATAAGCGTTAATACAAAAAAGGATGCTTCGGCATCCTTTTTTATTGCTTGAAATAAAGCGGTCACTAGAACGTTATTAATTGAGCTGTTGACCATGGCGCCAAAATTTTCGCCAGCGTTGTAATTTCACTTGAGGCAGGTAACTGTGTTTATTGCGCTTGATCAACCGATGCAGTTGCCAATGTTTAGGCGTTAACTGAATAACTATATTAAGATAATTTGGGATATTAAAGTAAGTGATATGGTGGTCTGGTTGTAACTGCTGCAATATGGTTAGGCACAAGTTAATATCGCTATCGCTAAGGTCAGGTAAATTAATCGACAAACATGCTTGTAAGTCTAGCTTGCTGGTTAGCGTTTCAAGTTGCTTGACGATAGTATCAAAACCAAATTCCTGCGACTGGTAAACATCACAAATAATCCAATCAAGTTCAGCAGAATTTTTCTCTGTTAACCAGGTCATGCCATCCGCACAGACTATGTCTAGTTCAGCATGTTCAGGGTTAAAATATTGCGCAAAGCTGTCAATGACACCTTGACTATGATCTATGGTAGTCAATATTATATCGGGTGATAAATTCTGTAAAAACCGAGTGAGGTTACCACCACCTAAACCCAATTCAATGATACGGGTTGGCCGAAAAAAAAGTAGCGGTAAAAGCAGGGCAATTTGGTGGGGTAGGGTTAATTGCCAAGGTTTACGTTTGTGCATCACACTTTGCACTACGTCACTAAATGCCATCCAACGGTAATGGTCGTTTTCACTGACCGTTATTGCATCTTGTTGTTGGCTTAAATACACTAAGCGACCTTGGGCTAAATGTTTTGCTAACTGCATAAGCCATCCTAAATTTAATCAATAAGCGTAAGAATAGCCAATGAACGTCTGTAGGTCACCAAAAAGTTCTGTAGAGTTTGAGCAATATTATCAACTGCGCTGGCAAGTACTGCGCCAACCTTGGGGGCAAACCTTAGGCAGTGAACGAGATAAGCTAGAGCAAGAAAGTATTCATCGTATGGTTATCGATGAAAATAATAAGGTGCTAGCCGTTGGCCGGCTAGAAAAGTCTAGCCAGTTCAGTGGTCAAATTCGCTTTATGGCAGTAAGCCCAGCAGCGCAAGGACAAGGCTTAGGTAGGCAAATTATCAAAGCGCTAGAGCTGCAAGCGCAAAAACTCGGTATTACTAACTTGACTTTAAATGCTAGAGAAAGTGCTTTGGCTTTTTATCAAAAGCTTGGTTACCAGTCACACGGTTTCTCGCATCTATTGTTTGATGAAATTAAGCACTTTGCCATGAGTAAAACGTTAACCCCTGCTCACAACCATCAGCTAACATCCTCAAAGGCACTGCAAGATGTTTGGCATGATACTATTCCGCTCAGTAAAGCGATGAACATTCAAATCAGTTATTTTGATGGTCAACAACTTATTACTCATTGTGATAAAAGCTTTAATAAAAACTTACATAACACTATGTTTGCCGGCAGTATTTATACCTTGGCTACTTTATCGGGTTGGGGCTGGGTGTACCTGCAGTTACAGCAACTAGAGCTTAAAGGTGACATTGTCCTAGCCAAGGCTAATATTGACTACCATGCCCCGATAACCGGGCTTGCTTATGCAAAAGTTTCTGCTGAGTCTGTCTCGGCTGACTTCTCTCGATTAGATGAGGGGAAAAATGCTCGTATTCATTTAACGGTACATATTTATAGTGGCGAGAACGTTGCCGCGACCTTTACCGCTAGTTATGCGGTTTTAGCACCTAGACCCAAGCCAGAGCTTAAAACAGAAGCCAAACTTAAAGCCGCAGCCAAACTTAAAGCCGCAGCCAAAGCTAATTTTGAAAGTTAACAAGTGAGTAAATCATGAAAAAGTATTATTACCTCGTTATAGCGCTATTTTGGGGCTTAACTTGTGGATTGTTGAGTGTTAACGCCTTTGCCACAACGGATGAGCAAAGCATAGCTAAGGTGTTAAATAACTTTCATCATGCGGCGGCTAATGCCCAGACCAAGGTCTATTTCAATCTATTAAGTAAGGATGCTATTTTTTTGGGTACTGATGCTAGCGAGCGCTGGAGCAAAGAAGAGTTTAAGGCTTTTGTGGTACCCTACTTTGCAAAAGGAACTGGCTGGTTATATACCCCGACAGAGCGGAATATCAGTGTTATTCAAGCGGGGCAAGTAGCCTTTTTTGATGAGTTACTGCTTAGCGAAAGTTATGGTACTTGTCGTGGCTCAGGAGTATTAATAAAGACAGAGCAGGGTTGGAAAATCTCTCAATATAACTTATCAATCCCTATGCCTAATGGTCTAGCTAAAGCGCTAGTTAAACAAATAAAAGCTTTTGAGCAGCCTAAGTAGTCGCTTGGTTACTCAGTAACACTAAACAAAAACAGAGTCTAAGCACAGTAACGAGAATAGTAACGATGAATAAAGCAGTGAGCAATAAAGTAACTTCTTCAGTCGACATTTCAGTGGGTCTTTCTGTCGGTATTGTCGGTTGTGGATGGTTGGGCAGCGCGTTAGCACAGCAACTAATAAAAAAAGGGGTAAAGGTACTTGCTACGCGTAGCAATACGGATAATGCCGAGCAGTTAAATAGCCAAGGTATTGCAGCGCAAGTATTATCCTTACCGACAGAGCAAGCGCAGTTAAATAGCCATGCTATTTTTAACCAGCGCTGTTTAGTCATCGCTATTACGCCACAATTTAGACAAGGTCGTGTTGATTACGCTGAAAAAGTACAGCAGCTAGTTACCGCAGCTAAAGAGAGTGGTAGCGTTGAAAAAATTATTTTATTGAGCAGCAGCGCCATATATAACGGCTTATCAGGAAAAGTTGATGAAAGTATCACCTTAGATTTATCCGCTGATAAAGTCGCGCTATTAAACCAAGCTGAGCAAGCCGTACTTAATTTTAATCAGGCATATAGTAATGAGCACGGCTTTAATGATTCAAAGCAGCAAGCCGGTAAGAGTCGTGGCTATGTACTACGTTTAACAGGCTTAGTTGGGCCAAACCGCCACCCAGGTAAGTTTTTGCTCAATGGTCGACTGCTCAAAAGTCCACAAGCCATTGTTAACTTGATTCATCAACAAGATGCCGTTGGTCTAATTCAAGCATTACTCGCAAGTGAGCTTGATGGCGCTATTTTTAATGGTGTTAGTCCAACACAGGTAACAAAACAGCAATATTATCAAGCCGCAGCAACAGCCTTAAAACTACCAGCTCCTGTTTTTGAAGAAGAAGCGATGTTGTCAGGGGATAAGCCCAAGATCGTTTCAGCTACAAAAACACAAGCAGCATTGAACTATCGCTTTGTTTATGCCGATTTACTTAGCTGGCTTACAGACGGTGAATAGTTTAGCTTTCCTTGGTGGAATGATTGTTATAGCCAAGCGATATATTTCCTTTTAAGTGATTTAAATCGCAACTGAATCAATTAGTCCCATTGCTATGATACGGTCAGCCGGTACTTTTGTTATACTAGCGCCGTTATTTATTAAAGAGCCTACTTTTGAATTTACTGCCAATAAACTTTATTACTCGCCATCAAGCTAAACTGCTGTTTCTTGTGTTTTGGGGTCATGTCACTATTTTGGATCTTTTTTACGTTAGTTATGCGGGGCCGATATTTTTTTGGCAAGAAAATTTCCAAGCCTTCACCATACTTATTCACTTAACAGTCGCCTCGTTAACCTTAGTTTTTTACTTTATGCTGATTAAACTAATGACTCGCTTTCGGGCAAGTAACAGCGCCAAGCAAATGCAATCTAACAATAGCTCCCCCTACTAATGCGTGTCGTACTAGCGCCTATGGAAGGTGTACTGGATTACAGAATGCGTGACTTACTTACCCAAGTCGGTAGTTATGATCTTTGTGTCACTGAGTTTATTCGTGTGGTTGACCAAGTACTTCCCGAGCGTGTTTTTCATCGTTACTGCCCAGAGTTAATTGATGCTGGTGTTTACGGTAGCTGCACTAAAGCGGGCACACCTGTTCGTGTGCAGTTATTGGGTCAACACCCGGAGTATATGGCTGAAAATGCCGCTAAAGTGATTGAGCTTGGTTCCAGTGGCATCGATTTAAACTTTGGCTGCCCCTCTAAAACGGTGAATAAAAGTCGTGGCGGCTCTATTTTATTGAAAGATCCCGAAAATCTTTATCAAATAATAAAAGCCGTTAAAGACGCTGTACCTAGTGACACCATTGTCAGTGCTAAAATTCGTTTGGGTTATGAAGATAAGGCCCTTGCCATAGAAAATGGTCAAGCGGTTGAGGCTGCTGGAGCTCATGAACTGACCGTGCATGCCCGTACTAAAGTAGAAGGTTACAAACCCCCTGCACATTGGCACTGGATTGCTAAAATTAAAAATGCCATTAATATTCCCGTTATCGCCAATGGTGAGATTTGGAATTTAGCCGATGCCATTAAGTGTCGAGAAATTTCTGGCTGTACTGATATTATGGTTGGCCGTGGTGCGTTAACTATTCCTAATTTAGGACAGGTCATTAAACAAGAAAGCAATATTATGCCGTGGTCCGATGTACTGGCTATATTATCTGCCTATACAGAATTTGAAACTCACGGCGACAAAAGTAAGTATTACTGTAATCGTATCAAGCAGTGGCTGAAATATTTAAAAAATCATTATCAAGAAGCGGATGCCTTATTTGTCGAAATAAGAAGGTTAAAAACGGCAGAAGAGATTAGAGCTGCGTTTTAGCCAAAAGAATGACAGCGCTTAATTTCTTCTATCAGCGCATTTGCCAGCGGTGAAAGGATGTTGTTTTTTGTAGAAATTAACATTATTGGAATTTGATAAGAATATTTTTTAGGCAGAATCGACTTAAATAAGCCCTTATCAAGCCAATAGTTCGCATAGTGTTCAGGTAAATAACCGATAAACGCACCCGATAATATTAGATGAGCTATGCCTTCGTCATGGTAGGCAGTTGCACTGTTTTGATAATTTAAGCCATCGTTTCGTACTTCTTTATCACGCATATAGTTACTGGTGATCACTTCAGCTACTTCAAGTCGTTTATTTACTTCTGCCGGCTTACAGTCGAACAACGGGTGGCCTTGCCCGCAATATAAATAGTTAGTTTCATTGTGTAAGGGGTAATAATCTAAGCCGCGTAGATGATGACGACTAACCCCTAGGCCAACTAGTGAACGACCATTAGCCACGGATGTTTCTACTTCACGTGCTTCACAGACATTAATATCAAATTGAATATTACCGCCTTTTGCCTTTAATGCCGAAATAACACGGGCGACACCACAACGAGGATCACTCACTAAAGTACCTATAGTGGCAATCGTTACCCTGCCTGAAAGTTCATTTTTAGAGCTGGCGACAGTACTGGCAAAAGCTTCGCATTGTTGTAGTAATTCTAGTGATGCTTGATAGGTCACGCGCCCAGACTCTGTTATCTCAAAACCACTCCGGCCGCGTTTACATAATTTAATGCCTAAACGAACTTCTAAGTCGGATAAATGGGAACTAATGGTAGAGCGGCCTATATTTAAACGGGACTCTGCCGCGGACAAACCGCCACATTCAACAATAGCGACGAATATTCTGAGTAAACGTAAATCAACGTCATGAACTTGCATTTTTTAGCCTTAGTTCGATAAAACCGGAATGAATTACGATTATTATGTATTTATAAAACATTAAGAGCAAGTTAAAATCACTATATAAATAGCTATTATGCTACACAAAAAAACCAAATAATTAGGAGCATTAAGATGACATTTAAATATGGTGTTGACCGCCTGAATCTTGATATTGTCAATGGTATTGCTGATGGCAGTATCAAAGCCGAGCTTTGCCAAGAAGCTTTAGATAAAATCAATATAAGTCGCCAAAGAGTAGAGAAAATGGCTGCTTCAGATAAAGCCGTATACGGCATCAATACCGGTTTTGGCCCGTTATGCGATACACAAATTTCACCTGAAGATACTAATTTATTACAAAAGAATCTACTCATCACTCATGCCGTCGGTGTGGGCGAGCCAATCGCTAAATCTATTTCCAAGCTGATGTTGATCACTAAGGTGCATGCTTTAAGTCAAGGTTTTTCGGGTATTCGCCTGGAAGTGATAGAACGCATGTTGGCCTTTATCAAACTTGATTTGATCCCCGTGGTACCAGAGCAAGGCTCGGTAGGTGCATCGGGTGATTTAGCACCACTTTCTCACTTATTTTTACCTTTACTTGATGAAGGTGAGTTTTGGCAAAGTAAAGAGGGGCAAGACGACAAAATTGTCGCGGCAGCACCGCTACTTCGCCAACATGGTTTAGATATTATGGAGCTGCAGGCAAAGGAAGGCTTGGCATTAATTAACGGCACCCAATTTATATTATCTCATGGCATCACCGCGTTAACTAAAATGCGTTACTTATTAGACCTAGCCGATATGACGGGTGCCATGAGTATCGAAGGCATGCAAGGCAGCCAATCGCCCTTTAGAGACGAGCTACATCAATTACGTGCCTTTAAAGGTAACCTTGTCGTTGCCGCACGCATGAGAAGACTTTTTAAAGATTCTGAAAACATGGCGGATCATGCAGAATGTGACCGTGTACAAGACCCTTATTCATTACGATGTATTCCACAAGTGCATGGCGCATCACGTAATGCCTATTATCACTTAGAAGAGTTAGTTGAAATTGAAATGAACTCTGTCACTGATAATCCCATTATTATCAGTAGCGAAGAAGCGATTTCTGGCGGTAATTTCCATGGTCAACCACTGGCTATGGTGCTTGATTATACTTCGATTGCCGCATCAGAATTGGGTAATATTTCCGATCGCCGTTGTTACCTATTATTAGAAGGTATACACGGTTTACCGAGATTATTGACCTCTGCCGGTGGCTTAAACTCAGGCATGATGATCCCGCAATATACCACTGCTTCTCTGGTCACAGAAAATAAATCTCTTTGTTTCCCACCTTCTGCTGATAGTGTACCTACCTCTATGGGTCAGGAGGATCATGTCTCTATGGGTAGTATTTCGGGTCGACAATTAAATCAAATCTTAGGTAATTTAGAAAAAATATTGGCTATCGAGTTAATGTATGCGGCACAAGCTATCGAATTTAGACGCCCTAATAAGTGCTCAGACATTATCGAACTTAACTTGAAAGTGATCAGAGCAAAAGTTGCTAAGCTGGAAGAAGATAGACTATTGAAGCCTGACATCGATGCCATGATTACCATGGTTAAGACACAAGCGTTTACCGTAAGCTTTAACCATTAATAAAGGGGTCATTGCTATGACAACAACGATGAATGTTCAAGAGCTAACGCTGTTAAAAGAGACTATTAAGCAAGGCATCCCTAGCCAATTACCACCAGTAAGGGTTTATCCAGCAGATGCCAATCGTGCTCCTAAGCGTAAAGACATTCTATCAGCTGACGAAAAACAGTTGGCCGTTAGAAACGCCTTACGTTACTTCCCGAAAGAATGGCATCAAGAATTGGCGGGTGAGTTTGCTCAAGAACTAAAAGATCTTGGTCGTATCTATATGTACCGATTCAAGCCAAATTATGCTTTAAAAGCACGCCCACTTAGCGACTATCCTGCACAATGTACTCAGGCCGCGGCAATCATGTTAATGGTTGATAACAACCTAGATCCTGCCGTTGCTCAGCATCCACAAGAGCTAATTACTTATGGCGGTAATGGTGCAGTTTTTCAAAACTGGGCGCAATACTTGTTGGTAATGAAGTATTTAAGTGAAATGGAAAATGACCAAACCTTGCATATTTATTCTGGCCACCCAATGGGGTTATTCCCGTCATCGCCAGATGCGCCTCGTGTTGTGGTAACTAATGGCATGATGATCCCTAATTACTCAAAACCTGATGACTGGGAAAAGTTCAATGCCTTAGGTGTCACGCAATACGGGCAAATGACGGCCGGTTCTTTCATGTATATTGGCCCACAAGGCATTGTCCATGGCACCACAATTACGCTGATGAATGCCTTTCGTAAAGTCCTTAATAATGGTAAGAACAAAGGCGAAACGACTAAGGGTAAAGTATTCCTAACATCAGGCTTAGGTGGCATGAGTGGTGCGCAACCTAAAGCGGGTAATATTGCTAACTGTATTACTGTCTGTGCAGAAGTGAATGAAAATGCAGCCACTAAACGTCATCAGCAAGGTTGGGTTGACGAGCTTATTGATAACATGGATGAACTGGTAACACGCGTCAAAGCAGCACAAGCAAATGAAGAAGTCGTCTCGATTGCCTACATAGGTAATATCGTTGATGTATGGGAGAGTTTCTATGAAAAAGACGTTTTCATTCACCTAGGCTCAGACCAAACGTCATTACATAACCCATGGTCAGGCGGTTATTACCCAGTAGATATTAGCTATGAAGAATCGAATCGATTAATTCGAGAAGAGCCGGAAGTGTTCAAAGTTAAAGTACAAGAAACACTTAAGCGTCATGCCGATGCAATAAATAAACATACCGCTAAAGGTACTTATTTCTTCGATTATGGCAACGCTTTCTTACTCGAAGCCTCACGCGCCGGTGGCGATGTTATGGCTGAAAATGGCATTGACTTTAAATACCCATCCTACGTGCAAGACATCTTAGGGCCAATGTGTTTTGACTATGGTTTTGGACCATTTCGTTGGGTATGTGCTTCGGGTAAATCTGAAGATCTAGATAAAACTGATGTTATTGCCGCAAGCGTGCTTGAAAAAATTATGCAAGAGTCGCCAGAAGAAATTAAGCAACAAATGCAAGACAACATTACTTGGATTAAAGACGCGAAGAAAAACAACTTAGTGGTTGGCTCACAAGCTCGAATTCTTTATGCGGATGCCCAAGGCAGAATGGAAATTGCTAAAGCCTTTAACGATGCCATTAAAAGTGGTGAAATTGGCCCTATAGTACTTGGTCGTGATCACCATGATGTCAGTGGTACAGATTCACCATACCGTGAAACGTCTAATATTTATGATGGTAGTCGCTTTACTGCCGACATGGCTATTCATAATGTTATTGGTGACAGCTTCCGTGGTGCCACTTGGGTTTCTATCCATAATGGTGGCGGGGTAGGTTGGGGTGAAGTAACCAACGGTGGTTTTGGTATGCTACTTGATGGAACTGATGATGCCGAACGCAAACTTAAATCTATGCTGTTATTTGATGTTAACAATGGTATTGCCCGTCGTAGTTGGGCACGAAATGAAGAAGCCAATTTTGCTATAAAACGAGAAATGGCCAGAACGCCTAAGCTTAAAGTTACCTTAGCTAGCCGAGTTGATGACGATATTATAAATAACTTATCACTGTAACAGGCTAAACCCTAGAGCTATTCCGTATGATCGGAATAGCTCTACAATTCCCCCCCATATACAGTGCTCTTTTACCATTTCTTATACTATTTTTTATACCGAGTAATATCAGCTACTCATCTAGGCTAAAGTGTCTATTTTTGGCAGCACTTTAAAATTTAAGATGGCTACCTAAACGGTACTTATCGCCTGGCGATGTTAAAATAGCGAAACTCACTACGCCTTGTTTTGACCAGGTACGACGTTTTACTTGTAAGCAGGGGATATTTGTTGCGATCTCTAATAGCTGACAAATTTCTGTGCTTGCTAATATCGCTTCTACTTCATGAGTTGCTTCTGTTAATGGCGCCACGGATGACAGGTACTCATGCGGGGTAATCATGGTGAAGTTTTGTAATAAATATTCAGGCACTAAACTGGCATTAACATAACGCTGCTCTAATTGAATAGCCTCACCATTTTCAAGATGTAAAATCTCCGAATAAAAGACGTGTTCATTATTTTTTAAATTTAATAAAATGGCTAATTCTTCGGTAACAGCTATTGATTTGAGTAATAATTGTTTGGCTTTATGTTGGTGGCCACGCTCACTAATTTCATCACTAATATTACGAATTTCTAGTAACGATGATTGCGACTTAAACGTTGCGACAAAGGTGCCGGCGCCTTGTGATCGTACTAAGATGCCTTGCTCAGTTAAATCTTGTAAAGCACGTCTTGCGGTCATACGACTAACATTGAATTGTTGAGTTAATTCATTTTCAGAAGGCACCTTGGCATGCTGTGGCCATTCACCTGACTCAATATTTTCACGGATATATTGTTTAATAATAGTATACTTAGCAGGCTTATCTTTTTTGCTTGAGTTATGGTCAGTGCTGTTACTAGAATGAACAGTAAAAGGGGCAGTAGAATTGGCAGTCATGATTATATTTGAGTGTGTTGAACTTCTTTACACCATCTCACATCTTTAATAAAAAGGCAAGAGTTGTATATACAAGTTGCGTATTGGTTATTTAAAAGGTAAAATTTTTCTATCATAGTGGACATGTTCACTTTCATCATTTTTTCATTAGGTCGCGGTATGATAAATTTTAAACAATGGCAAACTCTTTATATCAATGTAAATCTAGCCACCATGACTGATGGCAGCAATAGCTACGGTGAAATTACTCAAGCAGCATTAGCAATCAGTGATGGTAAAATTGCTTGGTTAGGCAAAGAAAGTGACTTGCCGGACGCTTTATTAGCTAAAGATAGCAACAGCTCGAGTCAGGCAGCAATTGATATTATCGATGGTAAAGGGCAATGGTTAACGCCAGGTTTAATCGATTGTCATACTCACCTTGTTTATGGTGGTAACCGTGCCAATGAATTTGAAATGCGCTTACAAGGCAAAAGCTATGAAGAAATAGCTAACGCTGGCGGTGGTATCGTCTCCACTGTGGCAGCTACGCGTAAGGCTAGTGAGCAAGAATTACTCGCCAGCGCTTTGCCGCGTTTAACCGCTTTGCATCAACAAGGTGTCACTACCGTTGAAATTAAATCAGGTTATGGTTTAGATACGGTTAACGAAATTAAAATGTTAAAAGTCGCTGGCCTGTTAGCGGCTGAACTGCCAGTGACCATCAAGCGTACTTTTCTTGGCGCCCATGCTTTGCCGACTGAGTATAAAGATAATGCCGATGGCTACCTTGATCTTGTTTGCAATGAAATGTTGCCGCAAGTTGTTAAGGAAAACTTAGCCGACGCTGTTGATGTGTTTTGTGAAGGTATAGGCTTTACACTTGAGCAAACCAAGCGTGTTTTTGATGCCGCCCAAGCGCATAACTTACCGATTAAAGTTCATGCCGAGCAATTATCTAACCTCGGTGCTTCTGAGCTTGCGGCAAACTATGATGCCTTGTCTTCTGATCATATTGAGTTCTTAGATGAAGCCGGCATTAAAGCGATGAAAAAATCAGGCATGACCGCAGTATTATTACCCGGTGCTTTTTACTTCCTGCGTGAGACACAATTACCACCAATAGACTTGCTTCGTAAACATCAAGTACCTATGGCCGTGGCCACCGATGCCAACCCAGGCACCTCTCCCATTCATAATATTCATTTGATGCTTAATATGGCCTGTACCTTATTTAAGTTAACACCAAGCGAGGCATTGGCAGGTATTACTTGTTATGGCGCTAAAGCATTAGGACTGACAGATTCTAAAGGTCAGCTTGCAGTTGGCTATGATGCGGATATTGCGCTATGGAATATCGAGCAACCGGCAGAGCTGTGTTATCAGTTTGGCGTCAACCCACTAGCGGCTCTGTACCAAGCAGGAAAAAGAGTTATTTAGTTGCGCTAATTTCTTTGACGTTAAGCCACTAACCGCTTTGTAGCAAGCACTATGTACTAAGCTGAGTGGCTCGTTATTTGTTGTAAATATTGCCTAGCTTGAGCGGGGTTGTTGGCAAAAATTCCATCTACCCCTAATGCTTTCATCTTTTTAATGTCAGGTAATTTATCCACAATATAAACATAAACCTTTAGCCCTCGTTGGTGAGCATCACTAACAAACTCAGCACTAACATAGTCGACCACAATATGGACGGAATAAGCGGCTAACTGCTCCGCAAATTTAGCATGTTCTAGTGGCAGGCAAGCGGTTAAGGCACCAAGATTAAACTCAGGCCTATGGCGATAGATTACTTGTAATAAGTGATGGTTAAATGAGGATAGTAGTATTTTATTAAAGTCTAATTTAAGCACAGCCTTAGCATCATCTAAGTATTGGAATAAGAGTGAAAGATCTTCTATTGCAATACCTTTGAGCTCAATATTAATAATGCATTGCTGAGCAACTACCGCTAAAGCTTCGTCTAGGGTGGGAATTACCGCTCCGTTACCCGCATCAAGTTGGCGTAATTGGACAAAGTTATGCGCTATTAATAAACCACTTCCTGAGGTGGTGCGCTCAAGATAGCGATCATGTATAACCATTAACTTGCCATCTACCTGATGGATATCAAATTCAACTGCAACGGTATCAGCCGTACATGCGGCGTTCAATGCTGGTAGGGTGTTTTCTGGTTCAAGGGCACTGGCGCCGCGATGTGCAAAAATTAGCATAGTGTTTTGCAGATGATTAATACATTGGTGATACTTTTGAGTATAATAGTGATAATTAAAAATGCACCAAAACATAAGTAGCGATTACATTGACCACATCAATCTTCCCAAAACGTTTAAACAAATACATTAGTGATTCTGGTTTCTGTTCGCGCCGTAGTGCCGATAAAATGATAGAAGATAACCGTGTCACCATTAATGATAAAGTGCCAGAGCTAGGTACCAAGGTGTTAGAGGGGGATGTCGTTAAAGTAGATGGCTATAATATCGAGCCAATTAGTGATGATAAATCGGATCGTATCTATATAGCTTATAACAAGCCTACTGGTATTACCTGTACTACGGAGAAGCATGTCAGAGGCAATATTATCGATGCTATTGGTCATAAAAAACGCATATTTCCTATTGGTCGTTTAGATAAACCCTCTGAAGGTTTGATCTTTCTCACCAGTGATGGTGATATTGTTAATAAGATATTAAGGGCAGAAAATGCCCACGATAAAGAATATATAGTGACAGTGGATAAACCCATCAGCGAACGCTTTATTTTGCGTATGTCTCGTGGTGTACCTATTCTAGGCACCATTACTAAACCTTGTATTGTGCGGGTGGAAAGTCGTTTTGTTTTCACTATTGTATTAACTCAGGGGTTAAATCGTCAAATTCGCCGCATGTGTGAATACCTTGATTATGAAGTGCTAAAACTTAAACGTTCACGTATTATGAACGTTGAACTGGGCAATTTAAGTCCAGGGCAGTGGCGAGATTTAACGAAGGAGGAAATGGCAGAAATTAATGCTGCGGTGCAGCACTCTAGTAAAACCGCGATTGATACCGCTCAGCCTAAAGCGCCATTAGATATGGATCAACTGACAAAAAAAATAGATGAAGACCTTAATATAAGTCAGTCGACTCCGTATCTGTACACGCCTAAAAAAACCACAGCAACTAATCAAGATACAGCCAAAAAATTGAGCCCTAGTGATATCTGGCCTACTCATGATAGTAAACCAGCAGAGAGAAATACGCTTAAACTAAACCCTAAGAAGTAGGTTTAGTGGGCTTTTTCCATGGAATTCACCTCAATATATATATACCCGTAACCATTCAAGATGCCTATTTCAGAGTGCTTGAGCAATTTCAATTCAAGGCGCTGTGATGAAATAATGGTTGTTCAGGAGAATATGCTCAGGATAATTGCTCCTGCATTATCTCATGAACTAAAAATGTTCACTGCCGCACAACTAGCGCGAACAAGTTCCCGCCTACGGGGTTCACCACAGGCAGCTTAGAAATATCGCCACGCATTGAAAAAGGCTAACGGATGCTAAAAACAATACTCTATGTTCACTGCCGCACAACTAGCGCGAATAAGTTCTCGCCTACGGGGTTCAGGTAGCTTAATAAGTATGAGATAACAATGAGTAATTATAGTGACGCTTAAGTATTAGACTTTAGCCTAATACTTAGTCAATTGATTGATGCCTTTAGATAAGTTGATAAAGAAATTTTTAAAAATATTATTGAAAAGTACATGTCTGCCGATAAATATAATAACCACTACTACCTCGTAAGTAGTGGTTACTCACCTAAGAAAATAAGAATTTAATCAATGTTTACCGACAGAAAATTAATAGTTGCCTACAATTATTTATTAATCATTTGGTGACATTTATTGCTTTAAATGAAAAATATCCCTTACCAGTTTGGAGAGAAATTAATGGCTTTTTTAAGTAATGTTTCAGTAAAGATGAAAATAAGTTTGTTAACTGGGGTTTTGCTATTAGCACTTATTTCAGTAGCTAGCTTTTCTATTATGCAACTTTTATTAATTAAGAGTGCTTTTATGCAATTCAGTCAAAGTGCCGTTGTATTAGAAACAACCATTCTAGAAGTAAATCGTGATTTGAATTATGTCTCGCGTTTAACGCGTAGCATTATGCTAGGAGATAATTATCAAAAAAACCACAATAAGCTTGAGCAGAGAATCAATGATATTTCTGGACACTTTGATAAATTAGCTCATACCGTAAAAATTGTTAGTGATGAACAAGTTAAATCTCAGTTGACTTCTTTAACATTAAAGTCGAAGCAGTCGACAATGAAATTCTTAAACGAAAGCTTACGTTTAATGAATACGCTGTCGGAAACAAGTAGCATATCAGAACAGCAAGCAGCGTGGAAAAAGTATAAAAAGGAGTTCAGTCCGCTAGCGAACAGTTCTAGAACGGACTTTGCCTCATTAAGGACGTTGGTTGATAACAATAAAGTCGTTATTTATCAGACCTCAGCAGATGCAGTCGAATCATCGTTGTCCGTGACAATAATCATTTCAATTACCGCTGTTTTAGTGTCAGTGCTACTTGGTTTTTTTACCATGAAAAGTATCATTACCCCACTTGAGAAGCTTAGACGTGCCTTTGAAGAAATTGAGTCTAGCTCTAACTTAACTATTCGTACTAACGTTGATTCTGGTGATGAGCTTGGCGCAGTAAGTAGGGCTTTTGATTCATTATTACAAAAATTTCATCATACCCTAACGGAGGTGGTTAGTATTGTTAATCGCTTACATAATGCCTCAAACCAATTGGCCAACTCTAGTGAAACCACCAGCTCACATATACGAAGTCAACGTCTGGAAACGGATATGGTTGCTACAGCTATGAATGAAATGGCAATGACAGCACAAGAAATTGCACAAAATGCTGCTAATACGGCTACAGGTGCAGAAGATGCTAACCAACAGGCGCTGCAAGGACGTGAGATAGTTTCAAATACAGTTAAGGGTATCTCTGATTTAGCATCAGGCATTCAAACGGCCTCAGAATCAATTGATAAAGTATCTAGTGATAGCCAAGAGATAGGTCGGGTTTTAGATGTCATTAAAGGTATTGCTGAGCAAACTAACTTACTCGCATTAAATGCTGCTATTGAAGCTGCAAGGGCAGGAGAACAGGGGCGTGGTTTTGCTGTAGTTGCTGATGAAGTTAGATCATTAGCATCTCGCACAGAAACTTCTACGCAAGAGATTCAACAGATGATTGAGCGCTTACAACAAGGCTCAGAACATGCAGTAATACTGATGAAAAAGAGTAATCAACAAGTGGAGAAGTCTGTTGAGCAAGCTAGCTCAGCGGGTGATGCACTGCAGAAGATTACAGAATCTGTTGCCTCCATAAATAATATGGCGGCGCAAATTGCTACTGCTGCAGAAGAGCAAACGAGTGTTAACGAGGAGATTAATCGTAATATTACTAACATTTCAACTATATCAGATAGTACTTCTGTTGAAGCTGAAAATACTCAGCACTCAAGTAAAGAGTTGGCTGAGCTGGCGAATAATTTGAATTTATTAGTGTCGGAATTCAAAGTATAAAGACTTTGTTTAATTAGCGTATGAGTACTTTAACATACGCTATTATTTGCAAGGATTAGCTTAGCTATTCAATGACATTTGATAATGAACCGCATCAAAATCGCCGATGGGATCAGTATGTAAATAAGCTCTGACAAAGCTCATGCCCATTTTTTTCATCACGCCGATTGAACCGGCATTATCGGCAACAGCTAGCGCCGAAACATGGCTAACATCCGTATTCGCGACCACGGCGTTTTTAACGGCTTCTGTGGCGTAACCCTTGCCCCAAGTGCTTTGGAAAAAACGCCAGCCTAATTCTAAATCTTTAACGTTGGGCGAGTCAGTAAAAAATGCCATAGGGCGGATTAATACCCAGCCTAAATACTCATCGGTTAATTTGTTGGATACTTGCCAAATTCCCCAGCCTAACTTGCTATCACGGTATTTCTCCATCCTAGGGATAAAAACACTATTAACTTGCTCCATACTAGTTGGCTTACCACCGTTCAGATATTTCATCACTTGTGGGTCTTGATCTATCTGCCACAAGGCTTGGGCATCTTGAGCGTCCATTAGCCTAAATTTAAGGCGTTCACTATTGTTGATATGCATAATAAACCTGTTGAGAAAGGATAAGAAAGCAAGCATAACGGAGAACGTCCGTTATGCTTGGTTGGTATTAGGATTTTTGCAGTAAGGGTTTTAAAAATCTCGCCGTATGTGAAGTTTTATGATCAGCTACCTGCTCGGGTGTGCCAGCCACTAATATTTCACCACCACCGGCACCACCTTCTGGACCTAAATCAATGATCCAGTCGGCAGTTTTTATCACATCTAAGTTATGCTCAATCACCACTACGGTATTACCATGGTCACGTAATCGATGAATAACATGCAGTAATTGTTTTATATCGTGAAAATGTAAACCCGTGGTCGGCTCATCTAAAATATATAAGGTTTTGCCAGTATCTCGTTTAGATAACTCTTTTGATAGTTTAATGCGCTGGGCTTCACCACCAGAGAGGGTTACTGCCGATTGGCCCAATTTTATATAACTTAAGCCAACATCCATTAAGGTTTGCAACTTGCGCTTTATCGACGGGATGGCCTGGTAAAATTCAAAGGCATCTTCAATGGTCATATCCAATACTTGATGGATATTTTTACCCTTGTACAATACTTCTAAGGTCTCACGGTTATAGCGCTTACACTTACAGACATCACAGGGCACGTAAACATCAGGTAAAAAGTGCATTTCAACCTTGATCATGCCATCACCTTGGCAAGCTTCACAGCGACCGCCTTTAACATTAAAGCTAAAACGTCCTGACTTATAACCCCGTGAACGTGATTCTTGTGTGGCGGCAAAGATGTCACGTACCGCGGTAAATATGCCGGTATAAGTGGCCGGGTTTGAACGTGGCGTTCTACCAATCGGGCTTTGATCAATGTCGATAACTTTATCTAAATGCTCTAAACCGTGAATGCTTTTATAGGGGGCAGGCTCATCAATGGTGGCACCATTTAGCTCAATATGAGCAAGTTTGTATAAGGTGTCGTTAATCAGTGTTGATTTTCCTGAGCCTGAAACCCCGGTAATACAGGTCATCAAACCGGTTGGAATCACTAAATTAACATTCTTTAAGTTGTTGCCGCTGGCACCTTTTAGCTCTATCACGGCTTTTTTATTAAAGGTATGACGCTTTTTTGGTATTTCAATTCTTTCTACGCCAGAAAGGTATCTACCCGTGAGTGACTCTTTACAGGCTAAAATATCCTCTACTGTGCCTTGGGCGATAATTTCACCGCCATGTACTCCAGCTCCAGGGCCTATATCAATGATGTGATCAGCCGCGCGAATGGCCTCTTCATCATGCTCAACCACAATAACGGTATTACCTAAATCACGCAGGTGTATTAAGGTGCTAAGCAAGCGTTCATTATCTCGTTGATGTAAGCCAATAGAGGGCTCATCTAGTACATACATAACGCCAACTAAACCTGCGCCAATTTGGCTTGCAAGGCGTATGCGTTGTGCTTCACCCCCCGATAGGGTGTTAGCACCGCGTGATAAATTTAGGTAATTAAGGCCAACATTAACCAGAAAGCCTAAACGTTGGTTTATTTCTTTTAATATCTTCTCGGCTACTTGGCCTTTTTGACCGGTGAGGGTCAAACCTTGGAAAAAAGTGAGGGCATCACTGATGGATAATTCAGCGATAACCGGTAACGGCGTATCATCAATAAAGACATTACGGGCCTCTAACCGTAAGCGACTACCATTACAGTCAGGACAATGATGTGAATTAAGATATTTGCCTAGCTCTTCACGCACCGAGTTGGACTCGGTTTCTTTATAGCGGCGCTGCATATTATTGATGATGCCTTCAAAGGGATGTTTACGCATCACCACATCACCACGGTCGTTCATATATTTAAATTCAATTTCTTGTTTACCACTACCATAAAGTACAACTTTTTGCGCTTCCGCGGATAAGCTGTTAAAAGGTTTATCCACTTTAAAGTTATAATGTTCGGCCAACGCTTGTAGCATTTGAAAGTAATAAAAATTACGTTTGTCCCAGCCACGGACCGCACCGTCAGCAAGGCTTAATTTTTCGTTGGCGATAACGCGACTACTATCGAAAAATTGTTCAATACCTAAACCGTCACAGGTTTGACAAGCGCCGGCGGGATTATTAAAGGAGAATAAGCGCGGCTCTAATTCTTCCATGCTGTAACCACAATGTGAACAGGCAAAATTAGCCGAGAACAGTAACTCTTCTCGGTCTGGCTCATCCATAAAGGCAACTTTTGCGGTCCCCCCGGTTAAGCCTAAGGTTGTTTCAAAAGACTCAGAAAGGCGTAACTGAATCTCATCACGCACTTTTAAACGATCAACGACAACTTCTATGGTGTGTTTTTTCTGTAATTCTAATGGCGGAGGATCGGATAAGTCACAAATTTCACCATCAATGCGGGCACGAATAAAACCTTGCGCGGCTAAGTTATCAAGCAGCTTTACATGTTCGCCTTTACGGTCTTGGATAATAGGAGCAAGTAGCATCACTTTTGTGCCTTGTTCAAGGGCTAAAACCTTATCAACCATTTGTGAAACCGTTTGTGCTGCGAGTGCTTGACCATGCTCGGGACAACGCGGCTCACCAACTCGGGCATAAAGTAAACGCAAGTAATCGTAAATCTCAGTGGTGGTTCCTACGGTTGAACGTGGATTATGAGAGGTTGATTTTTGTTCAATAGAAATAGCCGGCGATAAACCTTCAATATGATCAACATCAGGTTTTTCCATTAACGATAAAAATTGACGGGCATAAGCTGAAAGCGACTCAACATAACGGCGTTGTCCTTCAGCGTAAAGCGTATCAAAGGCAAGAGAAGATTTTCCTGAGCCAGAAAGACCGGTAATAACCACGAGTTTATCTCGAGGAATTGTTAAACTAATGTCTTTGAGGTTGTGTGTGCGCGCCCCTCTGACTTCAATACTTTTCATGCGTTTTTTAAACTCAACTAGCGATAAAATAGAACCGACTATTATGTCATAAAAACAACGCTATAAAAACTAGTCTCATGCTATTGCTCTTGTTTTCATCGTGGGCATTTTGTTGTGCAACTTTGCGTGTTAAACTAGCGGCCATTTTTCCTAGTTCTTCATTTTATTTAGGTTTTAGCAACGTTATGAGTGTTTCAGGTTTAAACCGTATTGAGAAAATAGCCGCCATCACCTTAGCCAGTGTCTTTGGTGTGCGCATGTTAGGCTTATTCATGATACTACCCATCTTTGCCATCTATGGTGAGCAACTTACGGGATATAGCCCTATTTGGTTAGGATTAGCAATTGGCGCTTATGGCTTAACGCAAGCTTTATTGCAAATACCTATGGGTATGCTTTCAGATAAGTTTGGTCGGAAACCCGTCATTCTGGCCGGTTTAGTGGTCTTTCTTATTGGTAGTATTGTCGCGGCAATGTCCGAGACTATATATGGTGTCGTGCTCGGGCGAGCAATTCAAGGTATGGGCGCTATTGCTAGTGCAGTACTCGCCTTAGCGGCCGATTTAAGTCGTGAAGAGCAGCGACCCAAAGTGATGGCAACCATTGGCATGTTTATCGGTTTATCCTTCACCCTTGCCATGATTTTAGGGCCAATAGTAGCTGATGTTGTCGGGTTAAGTGGTTTATTTTGGTTTACCGGTTTTCTGACCATTTTAGCCATGGCTATGATCCAATTTATGGTGCCTAACTCGGTGAATAAAGCTCCGCGTGGTGATCATGTCGCCTTACCAGCACAAATAAGCCGTTTAATACGTCATCCACAATTATCTCGATTAAATTGGGGCGTGTTCATTTTACATATGGCCTTAACAGCTTGTTTTGTTACCTTGCCGAAGCAGTTTGTTGCCAGTGGCTTGGCGCTGGAAAACCATTGGCAAATATACTTGCCGGCCTTACTCGGCTCTTTCTGTTTAATGGTGCCTTTTATGATTTTTGCCATTAAGAAGCAAAAAGAAAAACCTATGTTTAGCGCTGCTATTGCGCTATTAGCTTTGGCGCTATTTTTACTTTGGTTATTACCCAGTGGCTTTTGGAGTCTAATACTGTCAGTGGTGATGTTTTTCACCGCCTTTAACTATTTAGAAGCAACCATGCCGTCAATCTTATCTCGTATAGCGCCTGCCGGTGTTAAAGGTAGTGTTATGGGGGTTTATTCAAGTAGCCAGTTTTTAGGCGCGTTTGTCGGTGGTATTGTCGGTGGTTTTATTGCCAGTCAGTATGGCGAGCAAACTATTTTCTTAGTGATGGCTGTGGTCACTGTGATTTGGTTGTTATTAAGTTTTGGCATGCAGCCATTAAAAAAATCAAAAAGTTTTAGCTTTGCCACCAATATTACCGGTGAAGAAGAAGCCAATAAAATGGCTGAACTATTAATTAATATGCCTGGCGTTATCGAAGCAACACTCGTTCATACTGAATCGGTTGCTTATTTAAAAGTGGATGATAAAAAGGTTGATTTAGTCGCGATTAAAGCCTTGCTACAAAGCTAGGTCAGCGAGAGAGTTTTTCCTTGCCTAAAGGCATTTTAACTGCCACTGATATCCTTCATTTTGATTGGTAACGGCTATAGTCTAATCTCACCGAGCAAACGAGTAAAAGCACGCTAAACTAAGGGTTACCTTGTCCCTTAATTTAGCGAGTGCACTCATGTCTAATCATCACACTTACAAAAAAATTGAAATGGTTGGTTCATCGACAACCAGTATCGAAGATGCTATAGAAAATGCCTTGGCTGAGTGCAATAAAACAGTCAGCAATATGGATTGGTTTGAGGTCACAGAAACCCGAGGTCATATTGTCAATGGCTCGGTCGGCCATTATCAAGTGACGTTGAAAATCGGTTTTAAAATAGTGTCTAGTTAATATATACCCATCGAAGCAGCGTTTGAGCAACATCACTTCGTCGTTGCTGTAACTCATAATGGAACAACCATTATTTCATCACAGCGCATTGAATTGACATTGCTCAAGCACTCTGAAACATGCATCTTGAATGGTTACGGGTATAAGCCAACTCAGTTTTTATTTAACTTTGCTTTTCTCCGCTGAAGGAGGGATTTATTGAGCCTATTTGAGCGCAGCAATATAATCTTTTTTCTTATTAGCGCCGAGCGTAACTTCTATATCATCATCTTGTTGCTTGCCCAGTAGTGCCATGCCCATAGGGGATTGTGCTGTTATGACGGTAATATTTTGTTGAGCTAGTTTACAGCGGAAGCCACCTGCGGCAGGACCGATAAAGAACCAGTGGTTCATTGCCGTATCTGCAGATAATTGTACTAAAGCGCCTAAGGCGATATAGCTATTGTTGTTGAATGCCTTGGTATCTAGTGCTTTATAGGCATCGATATCCTGTTGTAAGTCAATTACTCGCTTAGATTGCCCCTCAGCTAAGTAGCTAGCCTCTATCGCTAGGGTATCATATTGTGTTTCCGCGACACTTTGATCATTAACCGCAGCGGCATGTGCTACATTGGCGGCACCAATGGCTTGTTGAAGGTCTTGTGTTAATGCAGTAAGCACTAGGTCAATTAATTGTTTTTTATTGGGCATAAAATTTTATTCTATCGCTATTTTAAATGTTTTACTCAGTAGCTGTGTTACTACTTAAGCTGAACTATGGCTAATGGCTGTTTGATATTTAAGTAAAATAAACAGGTTATATTTTATGGAAAAATTAACAAGCAATTAAAATCATTAACTAGCCAATCAATGGCTCAATTTATTCGATTAGTAAGACCAAACGATTATCAATAGCGGGTTATTTATCGACGTTTTAACGCAGAGAATCGAATAAAGGCGGTTGTTGAGCAAGTGCGCTTATCCAGAGTTCAGCTTACTTATTATAAGTGAATATTAACTCGGCGATGTTATCATAACTTGTGTTTTTGTCTAAATGTCAGTAAATTAATGAATATACATCAACTGGTACGACCAATAGCAGAGCATAATTATGACAACAACTGCCTACCCACATTTATTAGCGCCACTAGACCTTGGCTTTACCCAATTAGCTAACCGTGTTCTGATGGGCTCCATGCACACCGGCCTAGAAGAAGAACGCGGCGGTTTTGCTAAATTAGCGGCCTTTTATCAAGCCAGGGCAAAGGGTGGCGTCGGTTTGATTGTTACCGGTGGCGTTAGCCCTAACTTACGCGGCCGAATAGCGCCTTTTGGTAGCGAGTTATGTCACTTTTGGCAAGTAAAAAAACACCTGCAAGTTACTGAAGCAGTTCATAAATACCCTACTAAAATTTGTTTGCAATTATTACATACCGGACGATACGCTTATCATCCTTTTGGTGTTGCGCCGAGCAAAATTAAATCACCCATTTCACCTTTTACTCCTAAAGCGATGTCGGTTAGGCAAATTAAATCTACCATTAAAGATTTTGCTTATGCCGCAAAGTTAGCCGCTAAAGCAGGTTACGATGGCGTTGAAATTATGGGCTCTGAAGGCTATTTAATTAACCAGTTTTCTTGTCTTAGAACCAATAAACGTGATGATGATTGGGGCGGCAGCATTGAAAACAGAATGCGCCTAGGCATTGAAACCATTAAAGCGGTGCGCGCCAAAGTGGGTGAAAACTTTATTATTATCTTTCGTTTATCTATGTTGGATTTAGTTGAAGGCGGTAATAGTTGGGCAGAAGTGGTCACTATGGCAAAAGCCGTTGAAAAAGCTGGCGCGACCCTGATTAATACCGGTATCGGTTGGCATGAATCGCGTGTACCTACCATAGTAACCTCAGTACCTAGAGCAGCATTTACTTGGATTACTGAAAAAATGAAGCAGGAAGTTTCTATTCCGCTTATTACCACTAACCGAATTAATACGCCTGATGTTGCCGAGCGAGTGTTAGCGACAGGGCAGGCAGATATGGTCTCAATGGCGAGACCATTCCTTGCTGATGCCGACTTTGTTAATAAAGCGGCGGATAATAAAGCCGACGAAATCAATACCTGTATTGGTTGTAACCAAGCGTGTTTAGACCATGTTTTTGCCCAAAAACGTGCTTCTTGTCTGGTAAATCCTATGGCGTGTTATGAAACTGAGCTTGTTATTGAAAAAACACCACAAGTAAAAAAATTAGCCGTGATAGGTGCCGGGCCAGCAGGTTTAGCTTTTAGTGTTTATGCGGCTCAACGAGGTCATCAAGTTGAACTATTTGATAAAATGAGTGAAATTGGTGGCCAGTTCAATGTTGCTAAGCAAATTCCCGGTAAAGAAGAGTTCTTTGAGACTCTACGCTATTTTAACAAACAACTGAGTTTACACGGCGTTAAAGTACACCTTAATAGTGAGCAAAGTGCGGAAAATCTGCTCGCTGCAGGTTTTGATGAAGTGATACTGGCAACGGGTATTAAACCACGAAAGCTCGATATAGAAGGTTTAGCAGCCGGTTTTGCCAGCAAGAAAGTGCTTACCTATTTACAAGTACTACGTGATAAAATTGACGTTGGTAATAATGTGGCCATTATCGGCGCCGGTGGTATCGGCTTTGATGTGGCCACTTACTTGTCGGAAAAATCATTGACCAATGAACCGGATGCCTGGCTTAAAAATTGGGGGGTTGATAAAAGTTATCAACAAGGCGGAGCCTTATTAGACAAGAAGGATGTACCTAAACATAACCCAGAAAGGAAAATCACCCTGTTACAGCGTAAAACGACTAAAGTGGGTAAAGGCTTAGGTAAAACCTCAGGCTGGGTACATAGAGCCAATTTAGTTAAACAGGGTGTTACTATGGTTGCTGGCGCAAGTTATAAAGCCATTACCGATGAGGGCTTAGTGATTGAAGTTGATGGTAAGGAACAGTTATTGGCAGTTGATCATATAATTATCTGTGCCGGGCAGGAGTCGAATCGAGACTTGCAACAAGCACTTGTTGATGGTGGCATAACTGTGCACCTGATTGGCGGTGCTAATGTCGCTGTTGAGCTTGATGCAAAACGTGCGATACGCCAAGCGGCCGAATTAGCGGTGAAAATTTAACGGCATTCCACACTTATCTACCGATGTCCTAGCGGTTAACCGAAGAAAAAGTCTATATTTCTTCGGTTTATTATTGATATACTGTTGCGAATTAATTCTTTTTTAGATAGAGCACAGTGCAAGAAATAATTGTCGATGGCGGTGATATTAAGTTTTTTACCAGCCCTAAAGAATATAAGCAGCAGTTGTTATTATTAATTGCAGGCGCGCGTCAGCGTATTTTCATTACTGCTTTGTATTTACAAGATGATGACGCGGGTCGGGAAATTCTCCATGCGTTATACCAAGCGAAAGCAAATTTTCCCGAGCTAGAGATTAATGTTTTTGTCGACTTTAACCGCGGTCAACGTGGCTTAATTGGTGAAAAATCGAGCTTAGGTAACCGTGCCCTGTATTTACAGCTAGCGCAAGACTACCCACAAACGATTAATATCTATGGCGTGGCGGTAAAGCGCAAAGAAATCTTTGGTGTTTTGCACCTTAAAGGCATGGTCTTCGATAATAAGCTCTTTTATACTGGCGCAAGTATTAATGATATTTATTTACACCAGGGCGAGCGATACCGCTTAGACCGCTACTGTACTATTAATAGTGTCGCCTTAGCCGATAGTTTTTGTCATTACTTGAGCGCTACCTTTATTGATTCAGGCCTAGCACCACGGCTTAATCAAGCAAACTTGCCTGATGCCACTGAGCAAAAGAAAAACCTTGCACAGTTAAAGGTCCAGTTAAGAAAATCTCATTACATCGTAGCTTCGCAGCAAAATATTAGTCAGCCAAAGCTAGTCAATGAGAAAGTATTTATTACGCCGCTAGTAGGTTTTGGTCGCCGTAAAAACCAGCTTAACCAAGCTACCCGGCATCTAGTACAAAACGCTAACGATAACATGGTACTTTACACGCCTTATTTTAATTTACCGCATGCACTTGCCCGAGATGTTATCAAAGCATTAAAACGTGGTGTTAACATCACTGTGGTTGTTGGGGATAAAACGGCCAATGATTTTTTTATCAGTAATGCGGACGACTTTAGTACTATCGGTATTATTCCTTATGTTTATGAAATGTTATTAAAACGTTTTGTTAAGCGCTACCAAAATTTTATTGATAAAGGTTTATTGAATATTCATTTGTGGAAAGATAAAGATAATAGTTTCCACCTTAAAGGTTTACGTGTGGATGATCGCTACCATTTAATTACCGGCAGCAATTTAAATCCGCGTGCATGGGCACTGGATTTAGAAAATGGCTTACTTATTGATGATGCAAGTCAGCAGCTTTTAGCAACTACTAATGATGAATTACTCGATATTTTAGTGAATACCACTAAAATAGTGCATCATGCTGATATTGAATCAGTTAATGACTACCCGGAAAAACCACAAAAATTATTGAAAAAAATACGCATTGCCCAAATTGATAGGATTTTGAAGCGATTTTTATAGAACACCTCTTAGTTACTGTGAAACAAACGCCGTAAAAATGGTTGCAGGGAAAGTTACTTTTATGGCTAAATAATCGCCTAGAAAGATTTTTTTGCTTGCACCCTAATTTCAAAACTATTAATAGTGGGATTGTCACTTTGTGGCAAGGCAAAGTCGATATGGATAATGGGATGGTTACCGCCCGAATGTGGGGAGTGCAAGCGCAGACCCAAACCAACGGAGCCTAGCCAACCCTCCTCGATATTTTTAACCGTCGACTCTCCGTACGTTCGACCGGCATCGACAAAAGCAACAGCGGCTAAATCAAAGAGTTTAAAGAGATTGATTTGTGGATAGTACCTAATTTCTGCCGTGGCTTTAATGCTACTTTTTCCATGTTGATATTGTAAAGGGAAACCACGTAAACCAGTATTTCCGCCCATAGTCACTGGCTTATCTAAGTATTGATTTTTACTGGCTACATTGGTATTGCTTAAATAAAATCCCCAACGCTGATTGAGCTGATAAAAATACTCCGCTGTTAGCTTTACCAATAAACGACTATCCCTATGTTGATAAATATCATTCGCTAGTGCGAAGTCGAGTAATAGCAAAGCATTGTTATGTAGGTTAAAGCCTTTTTTTATCCGCATGTTCCAGATCGTCCATGCGGCGTTTTCTTTATTGCCATTACCTATACCTAGGCGAGAGTTAAGTTGCCAGCCATGGTTAAAGTCTTCTATTTGCGTGATCAAATGGACGTTGGTCAGCTTTCTAAAATCTTTTTCTATATATTCAAAAGCAAACCATGGGTAGAGTAAATCTCTATCTTCAGGTCGAACATTAGTGAGGGACGGGACGGTTAAATCATTATAGTGCTCACTTGTTAGCGCTGAAAAAGTGTTTTTATCTTGTGTTATGCCGACACGGTATCGTAGTAAACGACTGTCACTATTAAAGTTTAACCAGGCATAGTTAACTGCTTTGAAACTAATATCATGGCGATAAATACTTTGATCTTGACCATTTTGAAAAAGGGTATCGTTACGCGACTCTTCATTAAAACCTAAGTTATAAGCTGTTTTGGTATGAAAACCGGCAAACATTTTATGCAGAAATAAACTATATTGTTGACCATCATCATTATCGGCAAACCGTAACTTAACCTCGGTGTTTTGTTTTTGAAAAAGAGGGATGGTGGCGAGTAATTTATAACCCGAACGCTGGGTGTTACGGTATGCCTCAACTTCAGTATCTATGCCTAGGCCGAGCAAATTACTTTCTTTAATGCCAAAGCTATAAGTGTTTATGCCACCTTTACGGCCAAAACTTACCGTTGGCATCAATGACCAGTTATCCCAAGTAGTAATGGTGATATTTTCTCTACCATCATCACGGCTAACTTTGGCATCTCTGAGGTATTTTCTACTGCGTAAATGGCGTTCAAGCTCTGCCATATCAGCAAAGGTTTTTATACATTTATTGATAAAAAAACTGGCTTCGTTTTCTAGGGTGACAATTTTGGTATCAATGTGAATAGCATTGGCCCAGCGATGTAAAAAAGTAATGCCTTCTTCGTTTTCATCAAAGATTGTTTGGGGGTTGAACCTTATTTTTGGCTGATTGCTATTGCAGAGGATAGCTTCGTTTACGGCCTCTATCGCTGATTTTTCGGCGGTCTGTTTACTGACTGAATAATTGTGTGAGGCAGTGGCTGAGCTCGAGGTGTTCTTTACTGGTTCAGCTGCTTGTTTAGCTACTTGCTCGGCGGCAGAGACCGCACCACACAAAGCAGCAGTCAGTAGACCGGCCATGAATAATGAAGGTAGGCTTGTTATTGCATTATCTCGCCAAATAAGTGGGATGTTTTTTATAGGGGTTGGCGATAGGACATGACATTCTTTTATTTTTGTTATAGCTGCTAATAAAAACTGCATCGCGTACCTGAGTTAAGGCTAGAGTTAAATGTGTGATATTTAAAACATTACTCATTTAACTATAGCCTTAACTAGTCAATTAACCGTTTTTATTTAGTGTTTTGCTCGTTTAATACTATCAATTTTTTTGATTTTAGCGTCGTTAACCATTGTTCTTACTTGCTCAAGTAATAACTTGGCATCATAAACAATCCCGTCTTTTATGGTGTAATTTATGCCACCTGCGCGGATAGGCTTATTATTTTCATCTAAACGAAAATGTCCGGTGCCATAAAGCACTTTAAAATTACGCAATGGATTTTCGGCCACTATCACCAAATCTGCTTTTTTACCAACACGGATAGAGCCTATTTCGTCGCTCATGCCAAGTGCTTCTGCGCCATTGATGGTGGCTGATTGAATAACTTCTAAGGCATTAAAACCGGCTTCTCTTAGTAACTCTAATTCTCGAATATAACTGAAACCATAAATTTTAAAGATATAGCCTGAGTCTGAGCCTACGGTTACTCGACCACCATGGTTTTTATAATCGTTAACAAAACTCATCCATAGTTGGTAGTTTTTCTTCCACGCTATTTCATCATCAGTGGTCCAATCAAACCAATATGAACCATGAGCATTACGGTTAGGTTGGAAAAAGTCCCATAAGGTTGGCAGGGTATATTCTTTATGCCAGTCGGCATTCATATCACGCATTAAATCGCGATTTGCTTCATAAATGGTAAAGGTTGGATTTAAGGTGAAATCTAAACTGAGTAATTCATCACGCACGCTTAACCATTTCTCGCTATTTTGTTTTGCTGCCTGTTGCCATAACCGACCCGCCTCAGCAAACCTATGTTGTTCATTATTATAATTGTAATCTGGCGAGTAATTTTGAATTTGCTGATGTTCAAATAATGCTTCCGGAAGACCGTACCAATGCTCCATTGAGGTCAGCCCTAAGCGGGCTGAATCAAGGACATTCATATTGGTGACGTCAAGTTGCGCATGATGCATCATGCTACCTAAACCCTGTTTTTTCGCTGCGCTAAGTGCTGCTGTCATTATCTCGGGTGTTGCGCCAAAGAACTTAATTCCTTTAGCGCCTTTTTTAGCAATAGACTTAACCCATTGCTGCGCTTGTTTTACTGTCGTTATACTTTCATCTAAACCTAAACCAAAGCTAAAGTAGGGCATAATACGTGGTGCAGCTATAGTGTTTTCTTCACTACGCTTGACATGATCCATAACCCACTCAATACCATTAAAACTGCCTGGCTCTCGTACTGTGGTAATACCGTGAGCTAGCCAGAGTTTAAAGACATACTCAGCCGGAATGTTATCGGCACTGCCACCAATATGGCCATGCATATCAATAAAACCAGGCAGTACATATTGACCCTCAATATTAATTTCTTTATCACCTGGGCGAGCTATGGGACGTCGTGTTGGCGCAATAGGCACACCGGGGTTGCCCACATTGACTATTTGTACAATGCGATCATTTTCAATGACAATATCCATGGGTCCACGCGCGGGTGCACCTTCGCCATTAATGATAATACCGCCCCGAAGAATCAGTCGTTTATAAGGACCTTGACCTGTGGCTCTTTCAGGGGCTTTGGCATCAGCAGAGGCAAAGGCCAGCGTGGCAGTGCTAATATTCACTACTAAGGTGAACACTAGGTAAGCACAAAAATAACTAAGTAAGGTTAACGACTTATTCATGTATTTATCTCTAATATTTATGAAATTTCTAATGATAGTTAAGATACTTTATCTTATAAAATATAGTATCTTATAAGATAAAGTAATATAGCTGTAGGTAAATGAGTTGCAGTTAAGCTTAAAATGATAAAAAGGTTAGTTATGTTCAGTGAAAAAATGATGCCACACTTTAGTGATACCGATGCTTTAGGTCATATAAATAATACTAAACCACCCGTTTGGTTTGAAGGGGCACGAGCTGCTATTTTTAAGTTTTTTACCCCTGATTTGGATCCGAAAAAATGGCAACTGATCATCGCTAAAATTGAAGTGTCTTATCATGGTCAGTTATTTTATGGTCAAGAAATTGAGATAAAAACTTACATTAGCCGTATTGGTGGTGCCTCATTTGATGTTTATCAAGAGCTATGGCAACACGGTGAAAAATGCGTTTCGGGTACGGCTACTATGATACATTATGATTATAAAGCGCAAAATTCTAAAAAAATCACCGATGATATTCGAGCACAACTGGCCGAACACCTCATTGAAAATAAGGCAGCTTGAGCGACAATTTGTTAGCTTGTTAGGGACAAACTTGAATGATTTGCTATTAATTCTTTGCGATAACAATTAATTAGTGTTGAAAATCATCGTGGTTATTATAGGTGACTGCTGCTAAGCAATAGCCTTGAATATTTCTATAGTGAATTTAAATTAAATAAATGTGCTTTTTAACAAAAAATCACTCGAATTTGATCGCCGCTCACTATAGAATTACTCCCCTTAAACTAAATCTCAAAGACAAACTTTCTTTCTCTTAAAATAGGTAAAGAAACAGCGGTTGTCTTAATAGCTCAATCAATAGGATATTTTCATGGCGGGTGTAAATAAAGTAATCATTATAGGTAACTTAGGTAAAGATCCTGAGGTCCGTTTTATGCCAAATGGCAGCGCAGTAGCAAATATTACTGTTGCAACGTCAGAATCATGGAAAGACAAACAAACTGGTGAGCAAAAAGAAAAAACTGAATGGCATCGTGTTGTTATGTTTGGCAAACTAGCTGAAATTGCGGGTGAGTACCTTAAAAAAGGTTCAAAAGTATATCTTGAAGGCTCTTTGCAAACACGTAAATGGACCAATCAACAAGGTCAAGAGCAATATACCACTGAAATCGTCTTACAAGGCTTTAACGGGGTAATGCAAATGTTAGATGGTAAATCGTCTCAAGGGCAGAGCAGTGGCTTCTCTAATCAAGGGCAGCAGCAACAAGCACCACAACAAGATGGCTTCTCTAACCAAGGGCAGCAGCAACAAGCTCCAGCACAACAAGGTGGCTTCTCTAACCAAGGGCAGCAGCAACAAGCTCCAGCACAACAAGGTGGCTTCTCTAACCAAGGGCAGCAGCAACAAGCTCCAGTACAACAAGGTGGCTTTGCTAAGCAAGAGCAGCAGCAAGCTCCAGCACAACAAGGTGGCTTTGCTAAGAAAGAGCAGCAGCAAGCTCCGAAAGTGAATCCACAAGAACCATCAATTGATTTTGATGACGATATTCCGTTCTAAATGATATAAAACTATTAGTGTTAAATTAGTATGGTAAATAAATCATAATTTATCCTTATTAATTAATACTATAAGTAAAATATAAAGCCTCTATTTAATGTTAAGTTAATAGGGGCTTTTTTGTGTCTATATTTTTGTGCTTATAATATGTATAGGAAGATAAAAACATTGTTGCTAGCATCTTTTTGTTGCACAAATAAAGTTTTAATACGGAATCGTCGTGATTAACTCACCATCGGCAAGTTACCTAGTCACGGACCGTCTATAGACTTGTATAAAAAAATGAGGCAGTATCGAATATCAAGCTAGTCATTATCTCGAGGTAATAACTAACTGCCCTTCGTATAACACCAATGATATGGATTGGGGGTCTCTACCAGGAACCAATAAATCCTGATTACGAAGAGTTTAGTGCTTTAATGCTTTGCTCTTTGTTTGAATAATTTTATTCAAAAAAGTACTGAATGAACTTTTTAAATTATTGGGAACTAAGTCATGAAAGAATTTATCCAGTCCTTACCTAAGGTTGAACTCCATCTTCATATTGAAGGCACCCTTGAGCCTGAACTTATGCTTGCGCTTGCCAAGCGTAATCATATTGATATCCCGTTCAATTCAATTGCTGAGGTGAGAGATGCCTATAATTTTCACAACCTACAATCATTTTTAGACATTTACTTCCAAGGAGCCAATGTACTTATCAATGAGCAAGATTTTTTTGAGCTAACCTGGGCCTACTTACTGCGTTGCCAAGTAGATAATGTTGTGCATACTGAAATATTCTTTGATCCACAAGCACATACGCAACGTGGTATTTGTTTTGACACTGTGGTTAACGGTATTCATCGAGCACTGATAAAAGGCACTACTGAGCTAGGTATTAGCAGCAAATTAATTATGTGTTTCTTACGGCATTTGGATGAAGAGTCAGCATTTAAAACCTTAGCACAAGCACAAGACCATCAAGATAAAATTATTGCTGTCGGCTTGGATTCAACTGAGGTTGGTCACCCAGCAGCTAAATTTGAGCGAGTATTTAAACAAGCCATTAAGCAAGGTTTTTTAACGGTCGCCCATGCGGGGGAGGAAGGTCCAGCAAGTAATATCCATGAGGCATTGCGCTTACTACATATTACTCGCATTGATCATGGTGTTCGCTGCACCGAAGATGAAGAGCTAGTGAAGCAGCTGGTTAGTGAACGCATTCCACTTACCGTTTGTCCGCTCTCTAATATTAAGCTAAAAGTATTTGAGCGTATGGAACAACACAATATAGTTGCTCTGTTGCGCAAGGGCGTTTGTGTAACGATTAACTCTGACGATCCAGCCTATTTTGGTGGTTATATGACGGATAATTTTTTAGCGGTTAATCGAGCATTACCGATGAGCAAAGTTGAAATTGCTCAATTTACCTTTAATGCCATCGCGGCGAGTTTTATCTCGAAAAGTGAAAAACAGCGATTAATAACAATGACACAAAGGTATTTAGAGCAGAATAACTAGTTTCTGGTTAAATAGCGGCAATGCTTTCTTTGATTGTAAACATAAACGAAGCCGTCTTTTATAGATGAGTTTTACTTGCTATATCAGCTCTGTTTTGTCGCTTATTTCTTTTATCATCGACCAATATTCTCGGCGGATTTTAAATGCCTATAGCACTTTTAACTTTTATGTTGCCTCTAATTAGGGAAATATCTTCGATTGCCCTGCGCTTTATTAGTACGGTTGCTCTAGCCACCGTTCAGCCGCTAGAAGACTCGCCACCGCGAGAGAACTATCAACAACTAACACACTTTGGTGATAGCCCTGCTAATCTAACGGCAAGTTACTTATCGCAGCTTTAGATTTTATTTTATTAAGCTACAAGGTGGGATGTTTGCATTGAATAAGGTGAGAAAGTTTGGGTGTAGGTCTAAAAATTTTTTACTAAAATATACTCCCATGTTTTTTTTACCCACTTCGACACTTAAATATTCATCCATCGATCTGTTTTTGTTTTTGACCATAAGTGCAAAAACCAACGAATTCTCTAACACCGCATCCATTCGACCCGCATCGAGCATTCTCATTAATACGGTTTCACTAAGGTGCTCTGCACCAATATTATAGTTATTTATTTTTAAATAATTCATCGCATTAGAGCTAAACCTAGCACCAACGGTAAAATTTACTTTTATATAGTCAATGGAATATAGCTGCAATTGTGCCGGGAAATATTTTTTTAAAAAATAGAACTTACGTATTTGCGGGATAAAGACCGATGAGAGCTCGGCATAGCGGTCTCTTTTATCACTTTGAGAGGCTGAGAAAAAACCATCTAAGGCGCCAGACTTAGTTAACGCTTGCGCGCGAGACCAAGGCAGCTTGTTTATTTCATAGGGCTGTTTAATGCGTGCCATCACACAGTCCAAAGCTTCAACCGCAATGCCTGCAGCCCCCGATTTTAAGTCAAGGTGATATGGCGGCCATGCCACCTTGGTACCTAGCTTCACGGTATAGGATGATTCAGCCTGAATAGCAGGACAAATTAGCAAATAGAGCAATAATAAAAATACAATTTTTAAATAAACCACGGTAAAAAAATGCCTCAAATAATTGTTATGAACATATTAAAGTTTACTGTCTAATCTGTGTTTAGCAAGGTAGCTGAACACAGTTCGGTTAAGATATTTTGACTAGCAGACTATGACAATTGTTTATCATTTCAAAGTTAAGCAAGTAGAGGAAATGTATGCCTAGGCGGTTTGCTAGAGCTAGCAGTGAATAATCGATAAATAAAAAGGCCAAGCGAGTGCTTGGCCTTATAAGTTCTGAGAGTGTTTACCGTTAAAAATCAACAATACTGGGGCTGTCAGCTGAAATATGAACTGTTTGTAAGTTGTCTTCAACGGGTTGTGATTTAATGTCAACTGAGGGAATCGTTAATCGCTCATATAGAATATTATCATCAGTTTCACTATTACATCGTAATGCTAGGGTATAATCACCTTCAGGCACAAAACCTATGCTGTAAGTGCCTTTAACATCAACAGTACCACTAACATCAACATTAGTTGCTGCTAGTGGCGCTATTGCCGTTGGCACTGGACCTACAAATGAGACATCATTACTATCAAAAAGATCGGCTAAGTCTGCTGACTCTGTTAGTGTGCCATCATACAAATAAACCATACAAGCACCTAAATTAGTGTTAATAGCAGAAACTGTACCTGAAATATCACCATATAAACTGACGATGCGTACGCCATGGGGCTTAATGATATAGCCATTTTTCGCTGGGTCATTACCGCGTAAAACTAAAGATTGGCTGAGGTCGAATTCGATGGTATAAGCCGGTTTATCATCAACTTGTACGGCATCACTATGAACAGTAAATTCACCCAGTCTTAAACGAGAGCTAGGGATTTTAATATCATATTTTTCGCCATTGCTTGCTAATACCACATAAGAGCCAGCATCATCGACGTTTAATTCCATGGTATAAACACCATCGTCTAAGCTTATGCCTTGCGCCTCATCAATAATTTTAATTTGCCGTGTACCAGTCAAATCGCGTAAATTTACCTGAATGCTATCAACCAAGGCACCTTCATAGGTAAATCTTTCTATCAATATTTCTTGTTTACCATTACTTTCATCTGTATTGATTACTTTAATACTATCTATTTTAATCATGACTATTTCAGCGTCATCTACGGGCGCATCGCTAAGCCCTAAAGAAAACTTTGCTTGTTCTTTATTGTCTGAATTACAAGCAGTTAAAAATAGAGATAAGCAGGCAAGTATGGCAATCGCGTGTTTATTTAACATATTAAGGGTCCTAAAATTTCATCGTTAAACGACCTTCCATTACAGTTAAGTAATTTAGTCTATTTGTCCAATAATAGCACTTGTCTATTAAAGTGCGCGAATGATGGTATAAAGAGTATTTTAAAGCAAGAAGAGTGTGATTTATTCGTAGCACCGAAGCCAACAATGAGTGTTGATTTTCTTTTGTCCAGTATTGACTATGCTCTCAGCAAAGCATCTAATATGTCGCAGTGAAATAACATTAAAAAAGGTGTCGTATGGCTATTAACAATATCACTGATAGCGCATTACTAGTAAAGAAGTCACGAAGAACAATTCAGCGATACATAGCTAACGGCAAGCTAACAATGGTACGTGACACGTTAGGTAAACCACAAATTGATACTACTGAGTTAATACGTGTTTTCGGTGCGTTATCAAAGGTGTCGCAGAAAAAAATAGCTAAAAAGTCGCAGCATGTCGCGGCGAATTCATCGAAAAAAAACAACACCATTAAATTAACAACGGATGAACTTGAAGATATCATTACTCGCGCGGTAGAAAAAGCACTGAGTAAAGCGATACCGCTATTGATTGAACATAAGAAAACAGCACCAATACCTGAAGCCATTACATCAACGGCTCCAGTAGCTCATAAAAGCAGAAAATCAATACGGCCAATACCACTAATAAATAGGCCTTTCACGGCTAAAAAGAAAGAACGTAAAAATGGTTATGCTGCAGCTTTTGGCCTTCCTAATGTTATTACCGAGGTTATTCATTTACGGATAATGAAGTTACATGGTGAGGGCTTCACATTACGAGAGATTGAAAAAGAGGTCAGTGTTAGTCAAACATCAATACAACGGACGATTACCGTTAGTGCCTAACGAAATTAGTGAATCCGATAGCGTAAATTTCTGGGTCATGCTCATAGAATAGACGGTCGACAGTGGCAAGGTAGCATCACCTAACGCTCACTTTGAGATAAATAAAGACAAAATTAGCGTCAAGTTCGATGATAACTGAATCTTAAAATTTCATAGGCTGCTCGGGTTTCGATAAAGTCATCGGCACAGCCGCCTTTATCAGGGTGACTAATGACAATTCTTTTTTGGTAAGCCTGACGTATATCAAACCAATCCACCTCTTGCTCTATCCCTAGGGTAGCCAGAGCAGCATCAATCTTATCTACCGCACTATATCTTTGCCAAAAACTAGAAAAGAGTGTCTCAACCTCTTCAACAGTGATGTTATTCAAATTAGACCAGTCCAAATAGTAGCGGGCCAGGTCAGTGTCGCGCGTGGTCAGTGTGTCTTTAGCCCCAGAGCGATTCGGCATCATACAGATTTCTAGTGGAAAAATTGTAAGTGAAAATCCCTCTGTTTGAATATCACGTTGAATTTGATAAAGCGCGTTCATAACAAAAAAATTCTTTTGGAAAATCACTATCTGAGGATCGACATCCCTTAGAATAAGTGAAAGAAAGTCCTGCTGACAAAGAGCCACCAAATCAACCAGCGAGCAGGAACTGTTCTGTTCTCTTAAATATCCCAGTATTGAAATAATAAAAGGATTGGTCATTGGTTTTGGTTCCCTTGTAATTTACGGCTTAGACAACGCTGTCAGCAGGCTCAGTATAAGCTACCGTTAAAATAGTAGCAGCTATTACCACAATATAGTCTTTCAAGCCTTAAGTGAGTAATTTACCTAAATGGATATATTTATTAATAATTAAGCAAGCAGTTTTTGGCAAATTGACACCGTTGATCGTTTTTTTAAGTGTAGATGTTCGCAAAACTCTGTTAGTGCTTGCGCTCTACCCACAGCACCATGAAAACATTGCCGATATTTACATTACTCGGTCCAGTTGCCTGGGGCTCAAAGCATGGTTTCTGACCGCGACAAATGATAATACCCTTAAGTCTTTTAAATTCTCACGGAATCCTGCCTCTTGCCGTGGACCTAGGATAAATAGTTAATTTGACAACAATAAATAAGTAAAACACTAATTCATTAGTCAATTTAACCACATAGTGAATTGTTAATCGGTGTTTTTAAATGTAACTTACTGTTACATATAGAAAATGAGTAACTGGCATAGCTTGTGCTATTTTTAATGCATTATTAAAAATACGGAAATATCTAATGCTTACTTTTTCTAAAACATCACTTCTTGTTTCAGCACTGCTGACAACCGCCTTTTTAACCGCGTGTTCAGAGCCCGAAGCGAAGGAGGAGGATAATAAAATTGCAGAATTTGCCATACCTGTAATGGTGGTGAGTATCGAGCGTAAAGACATTTCATCAAATTTCCACACCACAGCGATATTAGAATCTCGTAATGAAGCGGACATTATCACCCGCGTGACCGGTATTATTGAAGAGCTAACGGTTGAAGAAGGTGATTTTGTTGAAAAAGGTCAACTGCTGGCTAAAGTTGATGCTAGACGTTATCAATTAGCACTCGATAAAGCGGAAGCTGAACTTGCCGGTATTAAGCAGGAGTTGCAGCGTTTGTCTTTAATGGTCGAAAAGCAATTAGTGAGTGCACAAGCCTCAGATAAATTGAAATATCAGCATAGAGCTGCGATAGCGGCAAGAGACTTAGCCGTCCTAGATTTGCTGGACAGTCAAATTGTTGCGCCCATTTCAGGTTATATTTCCCAGCGCCTTATTAAAACGGGTCACTTTACCCAAGGCTATCAAAAATTATTCCATATTGTTGACCAATCAAGTTTACAAGCTGTGGTTTATTTACCGGAACATAAGCTGAGCTATGTGAAATTAGGGCAACAGGCCTTATTAAACTTTAGTGCTCGACAAGGGCAACAATTTATTGCGCAAGTACGGTCAATTTCTCCGGTAATCGACAGCCGCAGTGGTACTTTCAAGGTGATTTTGTCTTTAGCTAATGACGAGTTGCAATTAAAGCCAGGTATGTTTGCACAAATCGCTCTGACTTTTGCTACCCACAAAGATACCTTAACTATTCCAACGGATGCCATCATTACCCTTGATAACCAAAGTAAAATTTACTTAGTAAAGGATAATAAAGCGGTAGAAGTGTTAATCAACAAAGGTTTTGTGCAAGAGCAACTGACCGAGATAAGTGGTGAGTTACATGAAGGTGATAGTGTCGTAGTTAACGGTCAACATAACCTCAAAGCAAACGCCTTGGTTGAAATATTAAATGCCAAACCTAGCGCAGAAGATAGTTTCAATGATGAAGAGTTAATCGAGACCGACACGGTAATCGTAATAGCGACTAAATAGAGAGTCAGTAGCATGAATATTTTGATTGATAGCTTATTCTTAGTGGTTGCCAAACACCCGGTAGCCACCATTTTAATAATTTTTATTGCCTTGTTAATCAGTAGTGTAAATACCATTGGAGCATTATCATGAGTATTGTTGATGTGGCGATAAAACGTCCGGTTACCATATGGATGTTTACTTTTGCCGTCATGCTTTTTGGTTTAGTGGGCTTATCTCGGCTGGCGGTTAACCTGTTACCGGAACTGTCTTATCCTACCTTGACTGTGCGCACTAACTATATAGGAGCCGCCCCTGCTGAAATTGAGCAATTAATTACTAAACCCATTGAAGAAGCGGTTGGTGTGGTAAAGGGATTAAGGAAAATAAGCTCGGTATCTAAAGCGGGGCAGTCAGATGTGTTACTTGAGTTTGACTGGGATGTTGCTATGGATATCACCAGCTTAGAAGTGAGGGAAAAGCTCGATCTTATTCGTTTACCCCTTGATGTACAAAAGCCACTTATTTTGAAGTTTAACCCGTCTTTAGATCCCATTATCCGTTTGGGTTTGCAAACTTCAGATAATTCGGTGGCTGGCTTAACTGAGCTACGAACGTTTGCTGAATATGAGGTGAAGCGCCAATTAGAATCACTACTCGGTGTGGCATCGGTAAAGTTAGGTGGTGGTCTTGAACAAGAATATCAAGTTGTTATTGATCAACACAAGTTGGCGCAGCTTAATTTAAGTAGTCAAGATATCATTAATCGAATTCATGCCGAAAATATCAACATTTCCGCCGGTAAGTTAATTGAGGGCAATACTCAATACCTAGTGCGTACGCTGAATCAGTTTACTCATATCAGTCAAATTGGCGATCTGGTGGTTTATCGCGAAAATGAGAAAATAATCACCCTAAGTGATATTGCTACCATTGTTGATGGTTACAAAGAACGCACCGATATAACCCGTATTAACGCTGTTGAGGCGGTTGAATTAGCCATCTATAAAGAAGGTGATGCTAATACGGTGCAAGTGGCAAACTTAATCAATAATAAGCTCGATGCCATTAATAAGTTATTGGGGGATCGCTATCAATTAACCGTGGTCTATGATCAATCAACCTTTATTACTAATGCCATTAGCGAGGTGAAATCAGCGGCGATCATTGGTGGTTTATTGGCAATGTTCATCCTATACCTTTTCTTGCGCTCGATTATCCCAACCCTTATTATTTCTTTATCAATACCGGTGTCGGTTATTGCCACATTTAACATGATGTATGCTAACGATATCAGTCTTAATATCATGTCCCTTGGTGGCATTGCCTTAGCAATGGGGTTACTGGTCGATAATGCCATCGTGGTGTTGGAAAATATTGCCCGCTATAAAGAGCAGGGCTTGAATGTTGTTGAAGCTGCTCGAAAAGGCACTAAAGAAGTGAGTGGCGCTATTATTGCCTCAACACTCACTACGTTGGCTGTTTTTGTGCCGTTAATTTTTGTCGAAGGTGTCGCCGGACAGCTGTTTGCCGATCAAGCCATGACAGTCGCTTTTGCCCTCATTGCTTCATTAGTTGTGGCGCTAACCTTGATACCAATGCTGGCTTCAAGACAGATGTCGCCAGCAGCAGAGCAAGAAAAAGACGATAGTGATGTGGACAAAATTAGTTTTAAAGCGTTGGTTTGGACTAAAAAAATAACCTTTATCTTAGCTTTACCCGTTAAAGTTATTTTTATTTGGTTGCCTATGCTTATTACCCGTATTGTGCTTATGGTTTTTCATGGGATTAATAAAGTCGCTGCCTTTATCATGAAGCCACTTAGCGCCGGATTTAATTTTGTCTTTGAGCGGTTAGCCGCATTTTATGACAAATCGTTAGCTCTAGCGTTAAAACATGGTGTTAGTACCTTACTGATCAGCCTAGTCTTTGCGGGTTCAGCTTTCTTTATCTTACCTAAAATAGGGGTGGAATTATTACCGCCTTTGGCGCAAGGAGAGTTTTATCTTGAACTTGAGCTTGCTCCGGGTACACCGCTGGCAGTAACAGACAACACCATAAATAAAATAGCTCAACAATTACAGCAAGATAAACGCATTAAAAGTACCTATTCATTAACGGGTCGAGGCAGTTTAATGACCAGTAATGCGGATAAAGGTGGTGAGCATCAGGCTAGGTTGCAAATAATGCTGCATGATAGTCAAGATGAACGACAAGTGATGGCGGATATTCGTCAGTATAGTGAAAAAATTGTTGGCGCTACTACCCAATTAAACCAACCGGAATTGTTTACTTTTAGTAAACCAATCAGCATAGAATTGGCAAGTTATGATCTTAACTTGCTAACCAGCTACAGTAATAAATTAACAACATTGATGCACCAAGATGCACAGTTTGTTGATGTTGCCAATAGCCAACGTAAAGGGCAACCAGAACTAGCGATACATTTTAATCAGCAAAAAATTGCTCAGTTAGGCTTGAATGCACCCGATATAGCACGACTTGTTGCGGTGAACATCGGCGGGAATATTGCCAGTAAATATACCTTACTTGATCGAAAGATAGATATTTTAGTACGTAGCGCTGCCAAGCAACGTGATTCTATTGCCGATTTAAGGGAGCTTGTGGTTAACCCCAATAGTGACTTTCCTATCACACTTGACAGTATCAGTACTATTGTTGAGACCGTTGGTCCAGCGCAAATTAACCGCATTAACCAACAGCGTGTTGCGATTATTAGTGCCAATATAGCGATGGGCGATCAAAATAGTGCCTTAGCTAAGGCCAATGAATTAATCGAGCAATTAAAACTGCCGTTAAGCGTAGTAGCGACTTTTGGCGGACAAAGCGAAGAAATGCAACAGTCATTTAACTCCATGCTGATGGCATTAACCTTGGCGGTATTTTTAGTTTACCTAGTGATGGCTTCTAAGTTTGAGTCATTATTACAACCCTTATTAATCTTGTTCAGCGTACCGCTAGCCGGTGTTGGCTCTATTTATGGCTTATATTTATTTGGCTGTAATATCAGTGTCATCGTCTTTATTGGTTTGATTATGTTGGCGGGTATTGTGGTGAATAATGCCATTGTTTTACTTGATAGAATTAACCAATTACGTGGCCAAGGTTTAGATAAAGCTATGGCTATAACGCAGGCTGCTCAGTCTCGATTACGTCCTATTATAATGACGACACTTACCACAGCACTGGCCTTGCTTCCTATGGCCTTCGGGGTGGGCGAAGGGGCCGAGCTCAGAACGCCTATGGCGATAACAGTAATCAGCGGTCTACTTTGCTCAACGCTATTAACCTTAATCGTTTTACCTGTGCTTTATCATTTGTTTGATCATAAAAAAATTGCTTCGCTGACCGTTGACGGTTTATGTGTTGAAGAGAATAACGAGCCTGGCATAAGCGCATTACCGGAGCCACAAAATGTCTAATAGTAGCTTTAACTTAACTGCGCTGGCGCTTAAAAAACCAGTAACCACCTTGATGCTTTGTCTAACCATGTTGATGATGGGTATAGCGGCAACACAGTTACTGCCCTTGGAAAAATGGCCGGGTATCGACATCCCTGAAATGATGATAAGTGCGCCGTATCAAGCATCAAGCCCTGCAGAAGTCGAGCGCTTAGTGACTAAACCCCTAGAAGAAGCACTGGCAACTATGGGGGGCATAAAGCGACTTAGTTCGCGCTCAACAGAGCATGGCGCAGAAATAAGTATTGAAGTTGCATGGGAAACTAGTTTAACGGGCAAAGCGATAGAAGCGCGTGAGAAAATTGATGCCATTCGTCATTTATTACCGGAAGATTTACAACGTGTCTTTGTCTATCAGTTTTCAACTGCGGATATGCCTATTTTAACGCTGCGTATTTCCAGTGAACGTGAACTGAAAAACAGCTTTCAGCTGCTCAATAATTATTTGAAAAAACCACTGGAGCGCCTGCCTGGCGTTTCAAAAGTTGAGCTTTATGGCGTAGACCAGCGACAAATATCTATCCGCTTAATGAGCGAGCGCATGGCAAGTCATAACATTGATGTTTTGCAACTAACAAAAATGCTACAGGCCCATAACTTTACCATCAATGCTGGCTCATTAAGGTCAGCAACGAATACTATTCGCATTAGTCCTAAAGGTGAGTTTACTCAACTAAATGATATACGAGGCCTAGTGGTTAAAGATAACGTTTATCTTGGCGATATTGCGCAGGTGTTATTTGAGCAACCAGAAAGAATCGACGGTCGACATTTAGATAGAAGTTACGCTATTGGCGTCAATATTTTTAAAGAATCCAGTGCTAACCTGGTCGATGTTGCGGGCCGAGTTGTTAGCGCGGTTGATGAAATATCGCAAAGTTCGCAGTTTAGTGGTATCAATATTTTTATGATGGAGGATCAGGCAAAAGGGGTGACCGATTCATTGTCGGCCTTGTTAATGGCTGGCGCCATTGGTGCGGTACTATCCTTTATGGTGTTATTTCTTTTTCTGCGCAACACTACCGCAACTATTCTGGTGGTGGCATCAGTACCCTTTTCTATTTGTATCACCTTAGCGGTTATGTACTTTTTAGGCTACTCACTGAATATTCTGTCAATGATGGGACTATTATTAGCGGTCGGTATGTTGGTTGATAACTCGGTAGTGGTGACGGAGTCAATTGCTGCCGAACACAGGAATAATCCAGCAACGACTCAGCAAGAAAAAATTCGCAATATATTGCGCGGTGTTGATAAAGTCTCCTTGGCCGTCATGACAGGCACATTAACGACCATGATAGTATTTCTGCCAAATATTATTGGCGAAAAGGTACAAATCACCGTTTTCTTAGAGCATGTCGCTATTGCCATCTGTATTTCCTTAGCGGCCTCGTTATTGATTGCTAAAACCTTGCTGCCCTTATTATTATCTAAAATTCCACTGGAAAATCTTGTTGCTAGCTCAAGCAAAAAATCGAACCATAGTGAGAAAAACTCAACGGTTAATAATGGCAGTATGCGCTATAAAAAAAGCCTTTCCTGGGTATTAGCTCACCCCAAAATTACCGGCTTTTGCGCCTTGTTGATTTTAGCAAGTTCGGCGATTCCTATGGGAGTGATCACCTCAGATAATAATGACAATCAAGACGGAACCCGCCTATTTATGCGTTATCACGTTGAAGGTCAATTTCCACTTGAGCATGTAGAAGCCATGGTGAATCGTATGGAAGCCTATTTGTATGAACATCAAGAGGAATTCTATATTGATTCTGTTTACAGTTATTACAGTGGTGAACGGGCCTCTTCTACCTTGTTACTCAAAGAAAGTCGCGATATTTCCATGAATGAATTAAAAGAACGCATTCGAAAAAATATGCCGGCATTTTATGCTGCTAAACCCGACTTTGGTTGGCAGAGTGCTAAAAGTGGTGGTGTTAGTGTCACCTTGTTGGGCGCCTCAACAGAAATGTTAATGACGCTCTCTGAGCAAATCGTGCCGATACTTGCCCATGTTGACGGCTTAACCGATGTAAAAAGTGATGTATCTCAGCATCAAAAAGAAATGGTGGTGGTAATAGATCGCTTTAAAGCGAACCAATTGGGGCTTGATTCTCGACAAGTTGCACAAATTGTCGGCACGGCGTTACGGGGAGTTGAACTACGCAGCTTCCGTCATGATCCTAATGGTGAAGTAAATATTCGCTTACTTTATGATGAAAAACTTAAGTACTCGTTAAATCAATTGAAAAAATTGCCTATTACTAAAATTGATGGCCAAAATATTACCCTAGAAAGTGTTGCTCAATTTACGGTTCAGCCAAGGCTGGCAGCAATTTATCGTGAAGAAAGACAAACCGCCTTGACCATAGGGGCAAACATGAATGATATAACCATGGAGCAAGCCAAAGAACGTATTGAACTAGCCATGGCTAGTTTTGATTTACCGGCAGGGTACACCTGGAAATTGGGACGTGGTTTTAATCGCCAGCAACAAGAGCAAAATATTATGTTGGTGAATATGTTGTTGGCTTTAGCCATGATTTATATAGTGATGGCGGCTTTATTTGAGTCGTTATTATTACCCGCGGCTATTATTAGCTCGATTTTATACTCCATTGTCGGTGTCTTTTGGTTTTTCCTGCTTACGGGTAACAGTATGTCGGTGATGGGCATGATTGGCATTTTGATACTGATGGGCATAGTGGTCAATAATGGCATTGTCTTAATTGATCAAATAAATCAGATGTCACCAAATATTGAGCAATTGGAAGCCGTGATCGCCGATATATGCGTTACTCGACTTCGCCCGGTGTTAATGACTGTGGCGACAACCGTATTAGGCATGGTGCCACTTGCGCTAGGCTCAACACAACTCGGCGGTGATGGTCCATCTTACGCACCGTTGGCTGTGGCCATTATAGGTGGTTTAACATTCTCAACAGTGACTAGTTTGTATCTTGTTCCTTGGTGTTACTTGATGTTTAGTAGGCTGGCGAGGAACTCAAGCATAGGCTTTAATAAGGCAAATACCTTTGCTAAGCGTATTGCCAAGGTGTAATGAATCATTGAAAATATGCTAATAATGAATAGCAAAAAGCCAGTAAAGTTAAGCTTTACTGGCTTTTTATGTGCGGATACAAAGCTTTATTTTGAGTTTTACTCTGCCTTGGTTTGTTCCCTGCGTTTTGCTTCTTCAATGCGCCATGTTTGTAATTTAAGATAATAACCATCCCATACACAAGGATTACAGGCACCACCACCACAACAGTCATCGTCGGCTGGCGCTAGGGGTTTTTCATGGGGATTTGACATAAGCGTTGTTAACTCAAAATAAGTGAAATATTTACCGCGCTAGAATAACAAAAAAGCTCTGCATTTGCAGAGCTTTTAATATGTACAGGATGTACGGTATTCAGAAAATGCAGGACGCACATTTTCGATATGTACAGGATGTACGGTATTCAGAAAATGCAGGACGCACATTTTCGATATGTACAAGATGTAAGCTAGCTCACGGAGACAGCAGGTCTAGGAGTGAGCAATAGTGTTTTCTAACAAAAACTAGTCAAGTTCAGCTAACTTCTGCTCTAAGTAATGAATGTTAGCACCACCATTAACAAAACCTTGATCATTTAAAATATCTTGATGCAAAGTAATATTAGTTTTAATACCGTCAATCACTAATTCGGCTAAGGCATTACGCATACGCGCAATAGCAACATCACGGTTATCACCCCAAGTGATTAGTTTACCAATCATAGAGTCATAATGTGGCGGTACAGAATAACCAGCATAAATATGAGAATCCCAACGTACACCTAAACCACCTGGTGGGTGGAAACGGGTAATCTTACCCGGAGACGGAATAAAAGTACGAGGATCTTCCGCATTTATACGACATTCAATTGAGTGACCTGAAATTTTAATATCGTCTTGGGTATATGATAATGGTTGACCAGCGGCAATACGTAGTTGCTCTTTGATCAAGTCAACACCCGTGATCATTTCCGTTACTGGATGTTCAACCTGAATACGGGTATTCATTTCAATGAAGTAGAATTCACCATTTTCATATAAGAATTCAAACGTACCAGCACCGCGATAGTTAATTTCAAGACAAGCATTACAACAACGCTCACCAATTTTGGCGCGCATTTCAGGGGTAATACCTGGAGCAGGTGCTTCTTCAACCACTTTTTGATGACGACGTTGCATTGAACAATCACGCTCACCTAAGTGAATTGCGCTGCCCTGACCATCTGCAAGGATTTGAATTTCAATATGACGTGGATTTTCAAGGAATTTTTCCATGTAAACCATATCATTTTTGAAAATAGTACCCGCTTCTATTTTGGTTAAGGCAATAGCCTCGACTAATTCTTCTTCGCTACGCACTACACGCATGCCGCGGCCACCGCCGCCGCCAGCCGCTTTAATGATTACCGGGTAACCGATGCGTTTGGCATGAGCCTTATTTTGCGCTTCATCTTCAGTCAATGGGCCATCAGAGCCAGGTACACAAGGCACTCCCGCACCTTTCATCGATTTTATTGCCGCAACTTTATCACCCATAATACGGATGCTGTCTGCCGTTGGACCGATAAAGATAAAACCAGAGTTTTCAACTTGTTCAGCAAAATCAGCATTTTCTGCTAAAAAACCATAACCTGGATGAATAGCAACCGCATTGGTTACTTCTGCTGCGGTAATTATTGCCGGAATATTAAGGTAGCTATCAGGTGCTGGTGCTTTACCAATACAAATGGTTTCATCCGCTAATAAAACGTGTTTAAGGTCTTTATCAGCAGTTGAATGAACAGCCACGGTTTTGATACCAAGCTCTTTACAAGCGCGCAATATTCTTAAGGCAATTTCGCCACGATTGGCGATAACAACTTTATCTAACATGGAATAACCCTTATTTCTGAATATATATGGGCTTATTCAATGATGAATAGCGGTTGGTCAAATTCAATTGCGTCTTCATTTTTCGCTAAAATTTCTTTAATAACGCCAGACTTGTCCGCTTCAATTTGGTTCATCATTTTCATTGCTTCAACAATACATAAAGTATCGCCAGCATTTACATGTTTACCGACTTCAGCAAATGCGGGTGCATCAGGTGAAGCGGAAGCATAGTAAGTACCAACCATAGGAGAACGAACGATATGACCAGTAGGTGCTGGAGCCGCTACTTCAGCAACTGGAGCCGCAACTGGAGCCGCAACAGGGGCCGCAATAGGGGCGGCAATAGGCGCTGCTGCAACGATAGTAGCACCACGACAAATGCGTACTGATTCTTCACCTTCAGAGATCTCTAGCTCGTTGATACCGGACTCTTCAACCAGTTCGATAAGTTTTTTTATTTTACGAATATCCATTGGGACACCTTAATTTGGGTTACTAAAATTAATATTTTTTAATAGTAGGTTAATGTTTGCTCATTAACTGCTGCGTTTGTAATTGATGGTTATTTGTCGTTTGCTGCTTTGTTTAAGTAGGTGCTTGCCGCTTCTAGAGCGAAGCTATAACCTTGTGCACCAAAACCACAAATAACACCTTGGGCGATATCAGATAAATATGAGTGTTTTCTAAAAGCTTCACGCGCATGCACATTTGATAAATGTACCTCTATAAAAGGTATGGCCACAGCAAGTAAAGCATCTCTAAGGGCGACACTAGTATGAGTGTATGCAGCCGGATTAATGATGATGAAATCTACCTGCTGGAACCCTTGGTGAATCGCATCGATTAATTCATGCTCAGCATTGCTTTGTAAATGTTTTAACTCAATATGTTTTTCAGTAGCTTGTTGGTTCAACTCAGCAATAATGTCAGCTAAGCTTTGTGTACCGTAGATGCTAGGTTCCCGTTTACCCAGCATATTTAAGTTTGGGCCATTTAACACTAAAACTGTAAACTTTATGCTCATCTTCTGCTAAAACACCCTTAAAAATCATTAGGGCTAATAATTACATAAAATAACGGCGCTGTGAACTAAAAAGGTTAACTTTCAACTGTTTTTTTGTTATTGGCGATAATCACTATGTTTTCGAAGAATATAGCTGCAAAGTACTGGTCAAACCTCTTTATGCAGCCGCAGGTGTTTGATTTTTTACTGATTTGGGCTATCATTACCTAGTTATAGTTATTACTGTATTGATTTTTAAAAGTATTTTTACATTTCTTTAGCTTTATTGTAGGGCCTCCTTATTAAATACTATTTTCTGGCTATTGTACTTATACTAGCGTGCCTTGTGAGCTCACAAGTGTCAGCTATTGAAGTAATCACTCATCCACAAGTTGTTGAACGTAGTTTAACTAAGTCCCAGTTACGGCGTATTTATACTATGCGTCAGTTACGCTGGAGTGATAACCATGCTATCACGGTATTTGTTTTACCTAGTCAGGATGCTCTGCACCAACGTTTTGCTAAAGAGCGTTTGCAAATTTTTCCCTATCAACTCAATCGTATCTGGCATAAATTGACTTATTCAGGATTAGGCGTAGCACCGGCGGTGGTAAAGTCTGAACAAGAACTTATTCAAGCTGTCAGTAACACTCCTGGAGCTATTGGTTATATAAGTGAGGCAACGTTAATAAAACTAAGTCAAAGCTATAATAACTTTAGTCAAGGCGCCCTTAATATGGATGATGGGCAAAAGGTTAGCGTTAAAGGAGTAATAAATGTTGTCAAAATTAAAGATTAATGTTGCTGTAGAAGTATCGAGCAGAGTTAATAATTTGTTTTGTGCTCGATTTTTTCTTGCCCGAACATACTTGTTCGTTTTATTGTTAGTGGCTGGTGGTGCGACTACAGTGCAAGCAGATTATGCTAACTCGCAAGATTTTCAACTACATGGTTTTATTTCACAAGGCCTTATTGACGTAAACGGTAGTGATTTTGTTAATGATGACGGTGGACTATCGGCAGAGCTAACCGAAATTGGTCTCAATGCTTCCTATCAATTAACAAATAAGTTTCGCTTGGCCGCTCAGGTGGTTTATTTAGATGGTGGCAATCGTTATTCACAAGGTGCCCGGGTAGATTATGCGCTGTTAGACTGGTCTGCGTTTACTAATGAGTCTTGGCAGGCTAACGTATATTTTGGCCGATTTAAAAATAATCATTGGCTTTATTCAAGCTCTCGAGATATTCCCTTTGCCAGACCCAGTATTATCCTACCACAATCTGTTTATTTTGATGGTTTTAGAGATATCGCTGTCGGTAGCGATGGTATCGCGGCGAAATTAAGTCACAGTACCGATGAATATGGTAACTTTGATTGGCAATTAAGCTATGGTTCCTCACCTATTTCAGATGAACAAACTAAGAATATATTGAGTGAGTATGCTCAAGGGACTGCTGAGCAAGATTATGATGCGCAAGCAAGTATCTATTGGCAACCGGCATTTTCGCCTTGGCGTTTTGGGCTATCATTGCTTGAGGCTGGCTTTATCTATGACCAAGGTGGTGTTGGTAGCGGAGATGTTTTCTTTGATAGTGATTTTACCTTTCAATTTTATACCATGAACGCCATTTATGAAGGCGAAAAATGGGAGTTTAGTGGTGAAATATATCAGCAACGATTTACCATAGATGGCTTTTATTTCCCGGCTTTTCAACTCGATAATATGGGTCAAGGCTTTTATTTACAATCACGCTATAAGTTAACGCAACAATTAACGCTGTTAGCTCGATATGAAGATTTCTACCTAAATAAAGAGGATAAAGACGGTAAAGAATTACAACAGATCACCGGCGGAGCTATTCCATATTATTTTGCTTTTCATAAGGATATCACCCTAGGTGTTAATTACGACATTACCAGTAATTTTAGCATGCGCATGGAGTATCATTGGGTGAAAGGTGCGGGCAGGCTAACGCCTGTGGTCGTGCCTAATACCATCATTAATAATGCTGAAGATTGGCAAATGTGGGCCGTACAATTGATGTATTGGTTCTAGCAGTAGTATTATCATGAATAAAAAATTTGTTGGTGTACCAACCAAATTATTGATACTAATTGTATCAACCTTACTCTTTTTAGCTGTGGGTTTCTCCTCGCTGTCCTATTGGCGTTTGCAGCAAGATTATCGAGAATTTCAGCAAAATAATACTGTGCAAGGTCAACTGCAAGTTAACTTACACAATAATATCTTGCGTACTAAAATAACGGTCTGGTTAGAAACATTCACTGATTTGATCGAATTATCTGAGCAAGATGACTTCTCTTCTCTAACCAAACAGCTTGAAAAACAATATGACGCTTTGCAATTACACCTCAATGTAGAAGATATTTGGTTAGTGGATGATCATCAAAATATTTTGTTTTCAACCAACGACTTCCCTCAAGCTGTACAGGAAAATATTGCCCAAGTGTTCAGGCTACAAGAGCCCAAGCATAGGATTTATTGCCCACAAAACTGCCAATTACTGTTGAGTTTACCCTTGCTCAATAAGTTAGGGGATATGGTTGTTGTGACTATGAGCACTTCATTAGTTGATATGCTATTTGCGCTAAAGACCACCTTAGATAGAGATGTAGCGGTTATTCGTATCGAAAACCAAGATAATAATGTCATTAATATTGCCAGTGCAAAAGTTATTTCAGCGTCGAATATGAGACTAACGGAGTCCTTGTTAACATTGAATAGGTCTGACTCAACGTTAAACACTATCCTTGAACAAGGCCTGCAACTTAATATTGGCAATAATAGCTATTTACTTAATTTACTTGAGCTGGCCAAGCAGGGGAAACAGGGCTTTTATTTAGTCTTAATTGATGATGTATCGGCCTTTAAGGCTAAGAATGATGCTTATCAACTGCGTTTTATTGTCTCTTTAAGTATTATTTTTATCTTGTTAGCCGCCTTTGTTTATTATATCTCTAGCCCGTTTACCAAACGATTATTGTTACTCTCTAATGCACTGCCTCTGTTAGCGCAAAAAAAGTTTGATGAATTTCGACAAGTTGATCTAAAAAGGCCGCGCATTTTTGCTGATGAGTTGGATGTGTTAGCGCATGCATCACAAGAACTTAGTTTTGAACTAGAGCAGCTTAACTTAGTGGTCGAGCAAAAGACCAAAGAGTTAGAAAATATCGCCATGTATGACCTACTTACTGGCTTGCCCAATAGAAATATGCTGAACTATCAGCTACGTAAATCACTTGCCAATATTGCTCGTCATAAAAGTGGTGTCGCGGTACTGTTTCTCGATTTAGATGACTTTAAAAAGGTTAATGATAGTAATGGTCATAATATCGGCGATAAACTACTGATCCAAGCAGCAGAACGTGTGCGCGTTTGTGTTGGTGATATAGATTTAGCCACTCGCTTTGGTGGCGATGAATTTGTCATCGTACTCAGTCATCTTAAAAATATTGGCGAGGCTATTGAAGTCGCTGAAAAGCTACTGTTACAGTTTAAAGAGTCGATTAAATTGGGTTCAAATATATTCTATGTCTCTACCAGTATCGGCATCGCTTATACCGAATCGGCTATTGAGAAGTCTGATGACTTGATCAGTCATGCTGATATTGCCATGTATGAAGCAAAAGATAATGGTGGTGGACAATATCATGTTTACCACCCCGAAATGTTTCAACGTGTTGCCCATCGAGTGATGCTCGAAGGTGAAGTAAGGCAAGCGCTAGCCAAGCAACAATTTAGTTTAAGTTTACAGCCACAAATCTGTGCTAAAACGAAAAGGCTATATGGTTTTGAGGCACTGTTACGCTGGCAGCACCCTGAACGCGGAATGATCTCCCCGGAAGACTTTATCCCCATTCTAGAAAACTCACAGCACATGATTGAGCTCGGTTATTGGATTATCCGCCGATGTTTTGAGTTAGCGGTAGCCATTAAAAAATATGGTTTAGCTAATTCACGAATAGCCATTAACTTATCTGCTGGCCAGTTTATGGATAGTAATTTACCGCACTTCTTAACAGAATTATTACTAGAATTTTCTCTTCGCGCTCAGGATTTTGAATTAGAGTTAACCGAACAAACCTTAGTAAAAGATATGGATCACACCATCGCCATGATGCAGTCGTTAAAAAGGATTGGCTTTAGTTTTGCTATTGATGACTTTGGTACAGGTTATTCATCACTAGCCTATTTAAAGAAAATGCCGGTGGATGTTATAAAAATAGATAAAAGCTTTATTTTTGGCATGCTTGAAAATCATTCTGATTTTCAAATTATCACCTCAACTATTGCTATGGTAAAAAACCTAGGCTTAATCGTGGTGGCGGAAGGCGTTGAAACTAAAGCGCAATTACGTAGTTTGACTGAAAATGATTGCGATATTATTCAAGGTTACTATTTCTCTAAGCCAATACCTGAAGCAGAATTGTTCGCCGTGTTAGATAAACACACCACAGCAGGTTACTGGAAAGTTGCTAAAGAAGTTACTATTGAAGTAACTGAAGGTAAGTCAGCCTAAGACAATTAATCTGTTTGGCTGCTGTTCAGTCAATCTAAGCAAGATGGACTGAACAGATTTCACTGATAAATTGACTATTCAACCGTTTAACTATTTAAATATTGTTTGAATGTGAGCAGTAAACTCAGTGGCATTTATAAAGCCGGTGGTGCGCTGCTTGGTTAATTCATTGCCTTGTAAATCAAAAAACAAGATGGAGGGTAAGCCCAAAATAGTATAATGCTGCACAAGCTCGGCATTATTGCTAGAATCAAAGTCAGTCATATCAATCTGTAACCAAACACTATTACTCAGCGCTTGCTGAACCTGGCTATCAGTAAAGGTATACTTTTCAAATTCCTTACAAGCAATGCACCAATCAGCATACAAATCTAACATCACAGTTTTACCTTGTTGATTCGCATTTTTCACTTCGTTTTGCAGTTGCGCTAAAGACGTTACTTGTTTAAAACTGGCATGTTGAGCACTATTGTTAGCCGTATTCGTGTTTGGATAGACTAGTTGGTAGGCCATATTGGCACCAAAAAACAGCATCAAGAATATAACTAAAGAGCGCAAACCGTACCAGAAACCTTTTTCTTGCTGGTTTTTTTGCGTTGCCGCATGATTTTGGTTGGCAACATAGAAATAACTAGCACTGACTAATAGCAATAATGCCCAGAGCGCTTGGCTAGCCACTTCTGGAATAAATCGCTCAAGTAAAAATATGGGTACGGCTAACAATAGTAAGCCGAAGATATTCTTAATGATATTCATCCAGGCTCCCGCTTTTGGTAATAACTTGCCGCCAGAGCTGCCTAGTACTAACAAGGGTAGACCCATGCCCAAACTTAAGGCATATAAAGCAGAGGCGCCAAGGACTACATCACCTGTTTGTGAAATATACAACAATGCCCCTGTTAAAGGTGCGGTAGTGCAGGGTGAGGCGACCAGTCCTGAGATCACGCCCATCATTAACACACCGGTATAGGAACCACCTTTTTGTTGGTTACTCATGGCATTAAGCTTGTTTTGCCAACTAGCAGGTAAGGCTAAATTAAACAGACCAAACATAGAAAGGGCTAGGAAAATAAATAAAACACTTAAACTAATCAGTACGATAGGGTGTTGAAATACCGCTTGAAACTTGGCTCCTGCTAAAGCAACGACAATACCCAGTAAGGTATAAGTTACCGCCATACCTTGTACGTAAACAAAAGATAAGGTAAACGCTTTCTTCGTGGTTAAGGGGGTGCCTTTTTTACTTTGGCCAACAATAATCCCAGTTAAAATAGGGTACATAGGGAAAACACAAGGCGTAAAGGACAGCAATAAGCCACCGACAAAAAAAGCTATAAGCGTTAATAGCAAACTCTCTTGCTTGAGCATATCGACCAGCTGATGTTGCTCACTTTGTTGAACTTCACCTTGCTTTAGCTGAGTCTTATTATGGTTATTTACCGTAAGAGTACTTGCGTTATTGTCACTTGTGCTAAATAAGGATGAAAATACGGAGGCATCATCAGCTGAACTTATTTTACTTAATTCTATTACCTTGCTCGTGGGCGGATAACATAGGCCTTTTTCCGCACAACCTTGGTAGGTGACTTTAATACTGCCATTACTTGAGACCTGCTCAAGATTTATGACAAAGCTTAAGTGTTCAGTAAATACTTTTTGAATACCAAAAAATTCATCTTCATGGTCTATACCTTTCGGTAACTCAACCGGAGTAAAGGTGATGTTTTCACCCTTAAACTTAAATTGATGACGGTAAAGGTAATAGCCAGCAGCTATATCGAAGCTAACTTCTAATTGGTTGTTTTTTTGATAAAAGTTGAAGGTGAATGCTTGGTCTACTCTTAAGAATTCATCATCATTACTAAACAAGCTAGTGTTAGATATATCAAAAATTGATTGCTTCTCTTGCGCTACTGCCGGAAGAATCGTAAAGGTTGTTAATATAATTAAGCATAGGGAAAGTAAATTTTTCATTCAGTCTACTTCAAAGAATTGGAGATCCAGTTTAAATAATGCTTATCACCTTGCTGGATATTCAAGGCAATAATTTCCACCACGTCATATGGGTGTAATTGATTAATTCGTTCGTTTAAGGCGGCGAAGGTGTTTTCATCGGTTTTTATCAGCAATTGCACTTCATTATCACATTGCAATTCGCCTTGCCAATAATATACTGAGGTGATGTTAGGGATAATATTAACGCAGGCAGCAAGTTTTTCTGTAACTAATTGCTGAGCAATATTTTGGGCTACGGTTTCATTTGGGCACGTTGTTAATACTAATTGATACAATTTTGTTACCTAATTCCTGCAATCTTGTTGATAGTATACCCTGAGTATTAAGGAAAACTTAGGGTTAATATTTATACTCATTCACTGGTCTTGAAAAAGACCTGTTTAGCCCAATATAAGTTTCATAGAAATAAGGAATTATTATGTTTCAACTATTATTTGTGCTGTTTATCATTATCCCTGTCATCGAAATAGCGGTAATTATGCAAGTGGGTGCCTTACTTGGTCTTTGGCCAACCATTGCTATTGTTATTTTAAGTGCATGGCTTGGGGCTAAATATGTCCGTCAACAAGGCTTGGTAACTTTACAGTCAGTACAAACTAAAATGGCACAAGGTGAAATGCCTTCTGAAGAAATAGTCACCGGTTTAATGTTATTAGTGGCCGGTGTTTTATTAGTAACACCTGGCTTTGTTACCGATATTTTCGGCTTGTCGTTACTGGTACCTAGTGTACGTAACGCTATAGCCAATAAAGTACAACAGCATATCAAGATTAATCAGTTTGGCGCCGGCGCTGCCTTCAATCACGGCGCATCGGGCAATGTCTATCAACATGAAAATACCAGTGAGCCATTTACTTCGTCGAGAGCTTCAGCCAATAAACCTATTTCACATCATCAAGGCGAGACTTTAGAAGGTGAGTTCAAGCGTAAAGATTAGTGAGAGCAACCCCATTACCTAAACACTTTGCACGGGTCTAAAGAGCCAATATATTAGTACTTTCACTGTCAATCGTTCGCGATTACCCAAGCAAGCGCTTTGTGGTGATAAATGACCCGCAGTGAATTAGGTAAAATTAATCAATGAAAAGGGTATTTGATAGTTTTAGCAGACTAAAGTTTTTTAGCTTAGGGCTTGTGAAGATTTATTTTATCCCCATTACTATTAGCAACAAAGATTGGTGTTAAATGCTTATTACTCATTTAATCACTACCCCATACAACAGAATCATTTTGGAGAAAAAAAATGGCTATTCGTCCACTACACGATCGTGTGATTATTAAACGTAAAGATGCAGAATCAAAATCAGCTGGCGGTATTGTTTTAACTGGTAGTGCCGCAGAAAAATCTACCCGCGGTGAAGTTATTGCCGTAGGAAATGGCCGTATTTTAGATAACGGTGAAGTTCGTGCCTTAGACGTTAAAGTTGGCGATAACGTGATCTTCAGTGAAGGTTATGGCGTTAAAACTGAAAAAATTGATGGTGAAGAAGTTCTTATTTTAAATGAATCTGACATTTTAGCGATTGTTGAATAATTCACTGATTTTTAACCTGATGTTGAGCATAATTTTGGCTCTATCCCAACAAATTAATAGGAAAAGATAATGGCTGCAAAAGAAATTGTATTTGGTAATGACGCACGTGCAAAAATGTTACGTGGTGTCAATATTTTAGCTGACGCGGTAAAAGTAACTTTAGGTCCTAAAGGCCGTAATGTTGTGTTAGATAAATCGTTTGGTGGTCCAATGATCACTAAAGACGGTGTAACTGTTGCGAAAGAAATTGAATTAGAAGATAAATTTGAAAACATGGGCGCGCAAATGTTAAAAGAAGTTGCGTCTAAAGCTAACGATGAAGCGGGTGACGGTACTACTACTGCTACTGTTTTAGCTCAAGCTATTGTTAACGAAGGTTTAAAATCTATTGCTGCGGGTATGAACCCAATGGATCTTAAACGTGGTATCGACAAAGCGGTTATCGCCGCAGTTGCCGAGCTTAAAAAATTATCTCAAGATTGCACTGACAATAAAGCCATTGAGCAAGTTGGTACAATTTCAGCTAACTCTGATGAAACTGTTGGTAAAATCATTGCTACCGCGATGGAAAAAGTAGGTGCTGAGGGCGTTATCACTGTTGAAGAAGGCCAAGCCTTAACGGATGAGCTAGATGTTGTTGAAGGTATGCAATTTGACCGTGGTTATTTATCACCATATTTCATCAACAACCAAGAAAATGGCAGTGTTGAATTAGAAAACCCATTTATTTTATTAGTCGATAAAAAAATCTCTAACATCCGTGAATTGTTAACCACGTTAGAAGCTGTGGCTAAATCAGGTAAACCATTACTTATTATTGCCGAAGATGTTGAAGGTGAAGCCCTAGCCACATTAGTGGTTAACAACATGCGCGGTATTGTTAAAGTTGCCGCGGTTAAAGCGCCAGGTTTTGGTGATCGTCGTAAGTCGATGTTACAAGATGTTGCCACCTTAACTGGCGGTACAGTGATTTCTGAAGAAATTGGTTTGGAACTGGAAAAAGCAACGTTAGAAGACTTAGGTCAAGCTAAACGTGTAGTTATCACTAAAGATAACACTATCATTATTGATGGTATTGGTGATGAAGCTGATATTAAAGCACGTGTTGAGCAAATTCGTGGTCAAATTGAAGAGTCATCTTCAGACTATGATAAAGAAAAATTACAAGAGCGTTTAGCTAAATTAGCTGGCGGCGTTGCGGTTATTAAAATTGGCGCAGCGACTGAAATCGAAATGAAAGAGAAAAAAGCTCGAGTAGAAGATGCTTTGAGTGCTACCCGTGCTGCCGTTGAAGAAGGCGTAGTTGCTGGTGGTGGTGTTGCTTTTGTTCGTGTAGCTCAAGCCATTAAAGATTTAGAAGGCGCTAACGAAGATCAAACACACGGTATTAATGTTGTTATCCGTGCGATGGAAGCTCCACTTCGTCAAATCGTTGCTAACTGTGGTGATGAACCTTCAGTGGTACTTAACGAAGTACGTAATGGTAAAGGTAACTTTGGTTACAATGCCGGTAACAGTACTTATGGCGATATGTTAGAAATGGGTATTTTAGACCCGACTAAAGTAACACGTAGTGCTTTACAGTTTGCTGCTTCGGTTGCAGGCTTAATGTTAACTACTGAAGCTATGATCACTGATGCACCAACCAAAGATGCTGGCGGTGCTATGCCAGACATGGGCGGCATGGGTGGTATGGGCGGCATGGGCGGCATGATGTAATTTATGCTGGTCTAAATTGTTAATTTCATCGTTGCTTTATAGTTCGTTTAAGAAACACTAAACGTCACCATAAAGCGCCTTGAATTAAACCATTTATCCTGCGCATAAAGCATTAACTGCTTATAGCACTTCCTTGCTATAAATAATAAAAACTCACTTCGGTGAGTTTTTTTGTTTTTATATTTTGCTATAGAATAACAGTGCAGATATTTTACTCGCTTAGACGTCTCACACTAGCCGCTACATAATCAGTACACTTTACTAACAATTATCGACTTGTAAATTTGTATTTTTGCCAGTAGATTGGTTTAATCCATTTAGTTATGCCAATAAGGTTATATTTATGAAAACATTATTAATTTCTCTAGCCTTTATTTTGATGGGCTGCGCAACTCCAGGAGTGGAGCGTGCAAGTCAAAATAAAATAATAAAAGTGTTTTATGCGTCGGTTGAGTCGATAAATCAGGTCGAGCTTTCATCTGAAGTTAAAACAGGCATTGCCAGCGGAGCTGCAGTTGGAATTATCGATAACATCGATGGTAACCACGAGGATATGATTGCTGGCGCCTTAGCGGGGGCTTTGGTTGGAGCAATATTTACCGCAATATTTGAAGGCAGTAATGTTGCTTTCGAATACTCGTTACATTCGGTGGAAGAGGGCGATTTTTCTGTTATACAAAAAGACAGAATTGATCTGCAAAGTAATTGTCTCAAGGTTAGAATTGCTGCAGAAGTAGTACTATCTCCAGCATCTAAAGATAAGTGTCAATTTAACCATAATACTAAGCAACAAATAAAAATAGAAAATAGCATATACACCTCTGAATATTAACGAATGTCATTGTTATGATTAATTCAGTATTCACCACGCTAATTTTCTCTGTGACCATAAACCTGATCTATTCAGCTGGTATTTCAGGACGTTGTGTTAATAATTTTCAGAGGGGTGTCTTCTACTTTTCTAGAAGCTTTCCTGTAGAAAAACATATTGCCTTCTATTAAGTAAAGAGATCAAGTCAGTGATAACGGTATTGATGTTGCTCGTATTCTTCATCAACGCATGGATCTCTCAAAACATTTCTAATCGTATCTTGGTAATATTATAATCATGCATGAAAGCCATATTAATAAACTTGCCAAAATAGATACTCGTCTTCAATTATTAAATGAAGAGCGGCTTGCTTTGCTTAATGATCGCCAAGCGTTAGATAACACAACATGAAGCTGAATTAGCCCAAAATTTCAATCTACACGCCTCTCCTGAAGCTAAAATTGACCTTGTTCTTTCATGTCTTTAGGGTGGGTTTTATCATTTTTGCAAGTTTTTCTCATAGGGCTGATCCTATCGAAAGAGGCTGCCAGATAATACACTCGATTCTTTAAGTTGCGGTAACGTGTAGCCATCTGAGTAATAGCTATAGGTCATTGTATTACCGCGTGCATACTAGCAATCACCATCCATCGATATAGTTTGAATTTATTATAACGAAGAGTATAATTAATAATGTACTTAATAATGCACTTAATTAAGTACGTTATTGTGTTTTATGTGTGAGGTGATTTATGGCAGTTCAATCTATATTGGCTGAAAAAACGGTTTCAGTAACCGAATTAAGAAAGAAACCATGTGATTATTTTATGGACGAACCAGTTGCAGTTTTATCAAATAATAAAACTGTGGGTTATATGGTAGGTACAGAACTTTATGAACAGATGGTAAAACTTATCGAGTCACAGTCTAAAACGTCTCGTTTTAGACCATCCAGTGCTCGGCTTGCGATAATTGCCGAACACGGCGCAGAACACTTGCTTAAAGCATCACTGGACGAGTTGGGTGATTTTTCAGAGTGATACGAGTATTTAAAAGTAATATTATCCGTCAGATATTAACTGATGACTAATTAGATGCGTTAGTTATTTATTTCAAAAGTTATAAACTCACAGGTAATACACCTGAGTATTTTGGTCGAGATGTACCTTATGACCACCCTAACAACTTGCCAATAGTGTTAACTGAAGAGATTCAGCATATTCATTTAGGCAGTGAAGATAAACCTTTGCCTCTAAGAAAGCTTCAATTCTATCAAACCAGTGATATACATCTTGTCTATTGCCAAGGCTCATTAGATGAAAACTGTTATCTACTGATGACAATATTATCACCTGACGCTCATAAACAAGCCAAGTCTAGGAATATTATGTTTAAGCTTGGTGTGATGGCTGAAAAGTTTAGAAATCAATATTAAAAATAAGAAGCTTTCAGATGAGAAATATTGGAAACATGGCAGAGAGCTTACTAAGTATGTGGTGTGCGGAAGCAGGCCCTAAAATTGCAAATGCTTTAAACTCAATATCAAATTCGTCTTGTGCCAGTAGTGCTAATTGCTCCAGCTTTGCTGCCATGACCCTGAAAAAACGGTGGCCATTGCGGCGATCTACAAGGTTAAAATATTGTTAATAAGTTTAAGCATTGAACGTTGAATTTTTATGACGGTTGTTAATATTTATTTCTCTTTTAGCATAAAATTCTTGCATATTTATTCTATAAAAAATTTGCACTAAGGTAATGCTGGCCTGGCTTGTATCGGTTCTTAATAGATTATTTGAATTACCATCGGTAACAGAATTTAATTTAATGTATTTATATACTTAATTATCGAATTAAGTCAGTATTGAAGCGTTAATAGATATTTATAGGATTGAATAATGAAGAAAAATATTAGTTTAACCATTGTCCTTTTTAGCAGCTTATTGGTAAGCGCTTGTGTGACTGTACCCCTAGAGCCACAAGCGAAGAGAAATCAATTGGCCATCTCAAGTGTACGAGATATACCTATTTCTTATTCTCCAGGCAGTACGTTTTCTTTGGCACCTCAGTATGTCAAAGAAACTTCATTAAAAGCTGAGCAGACCCAAGCCGTATATAAGCTTTATGCTGATGCTATTATTAGCGATTTAATGAAGCATGGTTTTTACAATACCCGCAATGCCGAAAACACTACTTTTTATGTTGGTTTTGGTGTTGCCTTAGCCAGTGATTTATCAGATGAAACCATCAATCATGAATTTGGTATTACGCCAGGTTTACCGGGCCGTGATGGTTTGAAAAAAGGTAGTTTTTTGATTTATATCGAAGATGCTCGCACGGGAAAAAAAGTTTGGCGTGGTGCAGTACAAGGCTTTGTTCATGAAGATAGTAATGAAGCACAAAAAATATATCGTACTGCCGCGATTGTTAGCCGTGTGATGAAACAGTTCTACGCTACAAATTAACACCTACAGGTAGCAATTTTACACAGTTTTTAGCGCTGATTTTTGTTTTACTACAGTTGAACATTTAATGAGAGGATGGCATATGAAACAATTTATTTATATGGTTACACTGTTAATTTTGACGTCATTAATGGCGCCTGGTGCATTTGCGGCAAGTAGTGAAGTAACCTGGACTGATTATAAAAGCTATCGTGATATTAATGCCGGTAATGAAAACCGTAAGTCATTTCGAGAGCGTATCTTTCGGGACTTTGAAAAGCACTTTGCTAAATTAGCGGCAACCTTGCCTGAGGGGCAAGTACTTAAAATTGATGTCACAGATGTTGATCTTGCTGGCGATACTCATGCTGCTGGCATACACAGAACCCGTATTGTTAAGCAGATTTATAGACCACGAATGAATTTTTCTTATCAACTGTTTGATGCCGATGGCAAGCTAGTTCAATCGGATGAAGTGGTGGTAAAAGATATGAACTTCATGTCGGGTAGTAACTTGAAATATCGCCATAAATCCTTGGGTTATGAGAAGAAGATGCTCGATGACTGGTTTGATAAAGCCTTTAAAGACTTGCGGGTAAAAAAATAGTACTTGAGTAAAACTACTAAATTAAAAGTCACTACGGTGACTTTTATATTGCCGAAAATTGTATTTCCCCCTGAAGTGATTAAGTAATTAAGTTATTATCTTTGCCCTATTACTTTATGTTATCGCAAGGAAAAGGCGCAATGAAGCCCGCTCAACATACTACTATTTTTGACCCTTCTCCACTTACCCTAATCATGCTCTTATTTATACTTCTCATCAGCCCAAAGGTATTGAGCGCCCATTCAGCAAGTAATAATGGTGAAGTACTATCCATTAAAAACATGCTCGATAGTAAAAAAAAATCGCAACAAAGCTTACAGCCAGATGAATATGATGTGCCGCAAGATGAATATGAACGCGGTCAACCTCGCAGTGCTATGGCCGGATATTTACGTGCTATGCGAGCGGGTGATCTAGCCTTAGCGACACATTATTTAGATTATCGCAACCTGTCAGAAAAAACTTTAAGTGTTGGTAAAGAAGAGTTGGCGAGACAATTATCTGTGGTGTTAAACCGAACCTTATGGGTTGATCTCAATAGTATTAGTGTCAGAAAAGAAGGGCGTAAAAATGACAACCTACCCTCGTATAGAGAACGGGTAGGGCAAGTAGATTACCAAGGTAATATGGTTGATATTTTATTACAACGTATTCCTCGAGCAACAGATAAAGTGAGCATTTGGAAAATATCAAATGCCACGGTTGAGAAAATCCCACGCTTATTTAAGCGTTATTCTTATTCTCCTCTGGGGGAGTTCTTAGCCAAAAAATTACCGGCAATAGACCTCTTTGGCGTCATGCTCTGGCAATGGTTATATTTCACCTTGATGATGTTGATATATTACCTTATTGCCAAAGTCTTTACCTGGCTGACAGCCTTTAGTATCAAACGTGTTTATCATAAGGTGTCTGAAGATGTTTTACGGTTTATTAAAGAGCCGATAGCATTATTAATCGCGGTGATTTTTGCCCGTAGTTTTAGTGATGAAGCCAATGTTACTATTGCCGTTAGGGCGGTGACTGAAGGCAGTACTTTATTAATTATTGCTTGGTGCTGGGTCTGTTTTCGTTTTATTGATTTAATGAAAATAATATTGGCAGAAAAATTTATTGCTCAAGATAAACCGTTAGCGGTGTATTTGTTAAGACCTGCTGGCACAGTAATAAAGCTCATTATATTTAGCATTGCTGCTTTGAACTGGCTGGAAAATCTTGGTTTTAATGCTTCTACCTTATTGGCTGGTTTAGGTATTGGTGGCTTAGCTATTGCACTGGCTGCGCAAAAAACCGTAGAAAATATTATCGGAGCTATTACCTTATACACTTCGGCGCCGGTTAAGATTGGTGATTTTTGCCGCTTTGGTAATAGCTTTGGTGTGGTAGAAGAAATAGGTTTACGCTCTACCCGTATTCGAACGTTAGAAAGAACGGTTATTTATGTCGCCAATGCAAAGTTTATTGACATGAACATTGAAAACTATGCTGAGCGAGAAAAAATAGTTTTTCGACCTAAGATATTCTTAGCACCAAGTACGCAAAAAGAAAATATCGATGCTTTACTGGTAGCCATTAGGGCTATGCTCAGTTCGACCGAGATGGTTGCTGAATCACCGCTGCGTAGTCATTTTAAAGCCTATACCATTTATGGCTTTGAGCTGGATATTTTGGCTTATATTAAAACCACAGACTTCGATGTTTATCTTGATGAAATCAATCAACTCAATCTGAATATTCTCGCTTTATTGAACGAGCATGATTGTAAAGTACAAGTCATGGCAGAAAGAGTTGCTGAGTAATTGACCTGCTTAAGTTATTGAATGTAGCTTTGCTCAAAGTTAGCGAGTACTGTGAATAGCTGCTCTATCTTTTTAACCAAGGCTATTAAGTGCCCTTGCTCTTTATTGGCTTGCCACTGTAAAAGATCATCGGCAATTTCTTCAACATAAGGTTGGAAGGTGTTGGCTGAACAGGTAAAGCTAGCATCGGCGGTAAAAATAGCTTTAAAGCTGGCTTTCTTCTTTTCACGTAAATCGGCTAAGGTGGCATCAGCGGTTAACGATCTTTTTAAAATCACTGAAATATTTTCAATAAGTTGTTGTTCAATTGCTTTAGTCATAACACTTCTTACTTTGAGGATTGTTCTTTATTTTGTCAATTATGCCAGATTGATTGGCGTTTTGTTAGCTTGACCAGCAATTTCTCGTACTAACTTAGGCATTAAAAAACCAGGTAAGCGAGCCAGCATCTCTTTAACTATTGCCACGGCATCGGCTTCTGCTACATCAAAATGGGCCGCGCCTTGCACAGCATCAAACAGGTGCAAGTAGTAAGGCTGAATACCGGCATCAAATAAAGTCTCACTTAAGTTACTTAAGATCTCAGCATCATCATTTACCCCACGCAACAGCACACTTTGGTTAAAGAGTGGAATACGCGCTGCCCGCAGTGGTTCAAGTGCCGCGATTAACTCATCATTAATTTCATTCGGGTGATTGATATGCAACACCATGGTGGCTTTTAAACGTGAATTTTTTAACAGGGAAACAAGGCTTGCTGTGATGCGGTTAGGGATTACTACGGGTAAGCGAGTATGAATACGCAAACGTGTTACATGGGGAATGTGTTCTATTTGCTCAACCAGCCAAGCCAAGTGATTGTCGTTAGCCATCAAGGGATCGCCACCACTAAAAATAACTTCGCTGACTTCATTATGGGCAGCAATATAATCAAGGGCACTTTGCCAACGCTTTTTATTAGGGCTGTTATCTTGATAAGGAAAATGACGGCGAAAGCAATAGCGACAATTAATCGCACATGCCGATTTTACTATCATCAATACGCGGTTTTTGTATTTATGCAATAAGCCTTCGGCGACCGTATCATGTTCAAATAAGGGATCAGTAGAGTAGCCCTCAGTAAGTGAAAATTCTGTGGATAATGGCATGACTTGTTTGAGTAGCGGATCGTTAAAGTCGCCTTTTTTCATGCGCTTAATAAATGACAGCGGCACACGCACAGGAAATAAACTCCGTGCTTTGAAATGTTGTAAATAGTCATCAGGGGCAATATTAACTAAGGCTAATAGTTGTTCGGGCTCGGTCACTACCTCGCGCAAGTCTTTTTGCCATGATTTTTCATCACAAAGATGCAAATCGTGATCAATTTGGGTTATTATCTGCGGCAATTCTAATTTCAATTGAACATCTCTTACTAGCTACTGCTGCCATTATAACGGTTATAGACTAGTGAAGATCAAATAAATAACTAAGTAATCAATAAAAGAGCACTTCTTACTATGGCTAATATCAGTACCAATCAGTTCAAAACTGGACTTAAAATCATGCTTGATGGCGAACCTTGTAACATTCTTGAAAATGAATTGGTTAAGCCAGGTAAAGGCCAAGCCTTTAGCCGCGTTAAAGTTCGTAAACTAGTTTCAGGTAAAGTATTAGAGAAAACCTTTAAGTCAGGAGAGACGGTTGAAGCGGCCGATGTAATGGAAGTTGAACTTGCCTATTTATATGCTGATGGTGAATTCTGGCACTTTATGAATAACGAAACTTTTGAGCAAATTGGCGCGGATGAAAAAGCAGTCGCTGATACGGTTAAGTGGTTAGTTGAAGGTGATATTTGTACTATTACTTTATGGAATGGCACGCCTATTACCGTAACACCAGCAAACTTTGTTGAAATAGATATTACCGAAACAGACCCCGGATTAAAAGGTGATACCGCAGGTACGGGTGGTAAACCGGCAACATTAGCAACCGGTGCGGTTGTGCGTGTGCCTTTGTTTGTGCAAATTGGTGAAAAAGTTCGCATTGATACGCGCTCGGGCGAATATGTATCCCGCGCAAGCAAAGCTCAATAAATTTTATCCGATTAATTTTATCAAAAAAAATCAAATTAAAGGAATAATGATGTTTTTTAACAAGGTGTTAATGTCAAAGACCATACTATTGAGTTGTCTACTTGGCCTTTTGGTTAGTACGTTAAGTGTTGATGCCAACGCTAAGTACACTAAGCGTAGTGATAAGTGGGAAGCGAGTTTTAAGTTACTCAATAACCAGTCTATTGATATTGATGGTCAAGGAGGCTCTAAAATTGCCTTAGACAGTGATTATGGCTGGGGTTTTACTCTGGGCTATAATTTAAATCCGCATATTTTGTTTAACTTTGATTTTTCCTCATCGACACCAAGTTACCAGGCCACTTTAATCGATGCTGATAATGGTAGTAGTCATCAAATAAATCACAAAATGGACTTGTTAGAAAGTCAGTTTAATGTCGTTTATAGTGTTTTTGCCTCGCAGTTTACCCCTTATGTGCAAGCGGGTGCCGGTTGGACTTATGTTGATAGTAATATTGCCAAAGGACCACCAAATTCAGTTTGTTGGTGGGATCCGTGGTGGGGTTATGTTTGTGATAGTTATCAAAATACTTTCAACGATACTCGTTTTTCCTATAATGTTGCCGTAGGGTTTCGTTACGAGTTAGATAACAGTTTGTTTTTTCGTGCAAGTTATAAACAAGCTTGGCTTGATTTTAGTCATGCAGACGATGCCGTTATCGGCTCATATCACTTAGAAATTGGCTCAATCTTCTAAATAATATAAGCGCAGAGAGTCTTACAAACATTATCGTTATTGGTTAACTATGTGATAATTACTCGTTAGTTATTTAATAGTAAAGCAACCCAGCAAGCAGCATTATTGTTTACTGGGTTTTTTATTGCCTGTAAAAATTTAGCGGTGAAATAATTAACTAGTTTGCCAGTGAGTTAATTCATTTTACTTTGCTGCTTGCTATACATAAGTCAGTCGCTCAGGTATATTTAATACTACGTTTATTCTTGTTATTTTACTTTTTTAAGTAGGTCATGTGAAAGCAAAAGCAACGTCATTTGATATCGCTTATAAGGCAGGGGTTTCTCAATCCACTGTCTCAAGAGCTTTGCGAAATAGCCCATTAGTTAATGAGGCAACACGAGAGAAAATTCAAGCCATAGCCAAAGAGTTAAATTACAAGGTTGATAAAAACGCCAGTAATTTACGTTCACAGCAAAGTGATACCATTGCTTTGTTATTATTTGCCGATCCCACCAATGATGATTCAGACATAAACCCATTCTTCTTGTCTATGTTAGGCAGCATCACCCGTGCTTGTGCAAAAAAAGGTTATGACTTGTTAGTGTCTTTTCAACAGGCAAGTGACGATTGGCATGCTGATTTTGAAGATAGTAATAAAGCCGATGGTCTAATTTTATTAGGCTATGGCGACTATGTTGACTATGAAGAGAAGTTAATTAAGTTGCTTGAGCAAGGCACTCATTTTGTCCGTTGGGGCGCCGAAGTTAAAAATTTACCGCTTATTTCGATCGGTTGTGATAACCATCAAGGCGGTATAGAAATGACCGAGCATTTGATTAAAAAAGGCCGAACTAAACTGGCTTTCTTAGGTAGTGCTTCAAGCCATGCACCTGAGTTTTTTGACCGTTATAAAGGTCATTGCTGGTCGTTAAAAGATAATAACATCGCCGTAAACCAGCATTTGCAGTTTAATGCTTTATACACCGAAGAGGCCGGCTATCAAGCTGCATGTAAATTAATCGCCAGTGGAGAGCCCTTTGATGCTATTTGTGCCGCTTGTGATCTTATTGCTATTGGTGCCATGCGGGCATTGCAAGAGCATGGTATTAGTATCCCTGAGCAAGTAGCACTGGTTGGTTTTGATGATATCGCTGTGGCCAGTTTTACCTTTCCACCGTTAACAACAGTAAAACAAGATACTCAATTAGCCGGAGAGTTATTAGTTAATACCTTACTGATCATGATACACGGTGAAGCGGCGAAAACCACCTTGATCCCACCTGAATTGGTTATTCGTAAGTCTTGTGGTAGTGGGCTATAGCTAGTTAATTCTCATTAACTAGCGACAAGTTATTAATCCAATTAATGAAATGCATTCACCTTTATCCACTGTTAAAGGTGAATGCGAAAAAGTAAAAGTCTAATCGGCTAAGAAGCTAGCTTCTCTTGCCCAGTAATAACTTCTTGTTCAGTGTCCTCTTTAACAAAATACACCGACAATGCCGCTAAAATCATCGAACCACCAGCAAGCATAATGATATAGATGGCTTGATTATCAAATACTGCAGTTAAAATCCAACCGGCAAAAATGCCAGAAACAATTTGTGGTGCGGCAATGGTAAAGTTGAATATGCCCATATAAACACCGGTTTGTTTCACCGGTATTGAGCCGGCTAAAATTGCGTAAGGCATCGCTAAAATAGCTGCCCAAGCCATGCCAATGCCGATCATAGGCAAGAATAATGAGACAGCACCTTGTGGTACGGTAATTTCAGTAATGACTAGGTTGACTAGCGTTGGCTCAGAACTTTGGATAAACATAATGCTGATATACCCAATACCACCAGCTAACAATGATAATGAGTAGGTTAGTTTACGGCCGATTTTACTGGCCACTTTGGCCATAAAGACAGACCAAATAGCAGCAAAGAACATGTAGGCAGCGAAAATAATACCTACCCAATCACCGGCACTACCTTTTGCTTGCGCAATATGTTCAGGAATAGTACCAATGGAGTCTAAATACGTTGGATCAAACCATTTAGCCTCGATACCCCATATATGCTGAGCAATGGCGGGCATGGTATAAACCCACATAATAAATAAAGCAAACCATGAGAAAAATTGCACTAAGGCGAGTTGTTTCATGGTGGTTGGCATGGTTTTCATTAGGCCAAAAAACGCGGATAACTTTTCCCCAAGTGAACGTTCGGTATTATTTTTTTCTAATGGCGCTAAACCATTGGTACCGGGGGCATATTCCTTGGTTCTTAACACTGTCCATAATACCGAGCCTAACATGACTGAGGCGCCAATATAAAAGGCCCAAATTACTGAGGGCGCAACTGCACCAGATTCTGCGGTGTTTTCTAAACCAATCATATTGGTTAGTACAAAAGGTAAAATAGAGCCACAAACGCCACCAATATTAATTAAAAAAGATTGGATCGAATAACCAACATTACGCTGCTCTGCGGGCACCATATCAGAAACTAAAGCGCGAAACGGTTGGAAAGCTAAATTAAAGGAAGCATCCATTAAGGCAAGCATCATAGCGCCAAAAAATAATGGCGTGATAAAGCTAGCGAGTGTCGCGGAGTTTGGCATTAATAACATGCCGATAGCGGCGGCAATACCACCGGCTAAAATATAAGGGTTACGACGACCTAATTTGTTCCAGGTTCTATCGGAAGCTGAGCCAACTATGGGTTGAACAATCAAACCCATAATAGGCGCAACAAGCCAAAATAAGGCTAAAGAATGTAAGTCTGCACCTAGGTCTGACAATATGCGACTGGCATTAGCATTTTGTAAGGCAAAACCAAATTGCACACCAAGAAAGCCAAAACTGACATTCCAAATTTGCCAAAAGCTCAAACGCGGTTTTTGCTGCTTTTGCTTTAGTTGATTACTCATGTCGCTGGTATTGCTCATCTGGGGCACTCTTATTGTTATATGTAGCGGCGCTTGTCTTTAAAAAAGCACATTATTAAGGTAAATAAAGGCGATAATAATGTGCAATAGCCATAAGGCATTAAACAAGCGTGTGTTGAAAATTTTTTAAGTCTTAATGATCAATAAAAACCAAAACAACCATTTTAATATACGCATTTTAGTGGCTAACCACTAGCGGTTACATACGTATTCAGTATTACGTTTAACTGTTATTATCTTATTTCTGTAAAACATAAGCGGCAGCGCCCAGTAAACCTGGCTGCTCTTCCGTGATCACGTAAGTAGGCGTTTGCTCGGTAATATATGACAGACGCCCCTTTGCCTCAAAACGCGCTCTAAAATCACTGGCTTTAAGATAATCAATAAAGCGCGGCACTATGCCACCAGCGATATAAACACCACCTTGGCTATTCATTATCAAGGCGAGATTACCGGCAAAGCTGCCAAGGACATTACAAAAGAGGGTCAGGGTTTGTTGGCAGAGTTCACAACTGCCGTTAATCGCCTTGCTGGTAATTTCTTTAGCTGCAAGCTTATCGTTCACTGTGGCCATTTCTTTGCCTTTATTAATAAATAATAATGCCTGATATACTTGCTCTAAACCATAACCAGAAAGCAGTTGTTCGTATGAAACGCGCTTTTTGAAGCCTTGGATAAAGTTCATCACTTGTTGCTCGGTGTCATTAATGGCGGCAAAATCGATATGACCGCCTTCACCACTAATACAGTGCCATTGGTTCTTGCCAGACAGACTAACAGGTACTAAATTAGCTACCCCTAAACCTGTTCCAGGGCCACATACCGAAATAGCTTTACCAGCAACACTGGTACCGCCACCAATTTTCACTTTTTGATTATCTGATAACAGGGGAATAGCCATGGCTATGGCGGTATAGTCATTAATAAAAGTTAAAGAATTGAGCTTCAGTGCCTGTTGCAGTTCCTTTTGAGAGAACTGCCAAGGTAAATTAGTCATGCTAATTAAGTCTTGATCAACAGGGCAAGCAATGGCAAAACAAGCGTTAATGCTATAACTAGCTAACGCTTTAACCTCAATATAATGGGCAAGCACTTTGGCTAAGCTAGTAAACCGCTTACATTGATAAGTTTCGATGGCACTGATGTCAATGCCCATGCTATCAATATCAGCATGCTCAGCCTTTGCGGTTACTTGCGCTATGCGAATATTAGTACCGCCAATATCGGCAATCAGGTTAAGGGTGTTTTTATGTTCGTTAGATAAAGTTGTCTTCATTACTTACTGTATCGTTAAGGTTAGAGGTTGATGCTGCCAAGTAAAAGTGACCGTTAAACTGTGGTCTTTAGCTTGCCAAACGGCATTATTTATCACTTTATTGTTTAGGGTGATTTTATTGGGTGCTTGGCCGATATTATGAATAACCAAGGTCATGGTGCGCTCTTTTGGCATACCCTTATAACCATTGCCGCTACGATTAAGTTTGATGCTCAAATGATTATTCTGCTGCTTTGCTGAAAATTGTAATAATTCAAATAAACCCTTTTCAATGGTTTGATAGGTCTTGCCGTCATCTTCATACATTTCATAGTGAGCGCTGCTGACTGACTTATCCGCATAATAATGTAAGGTTAATTGGCTGGCGTCATAATCTTGCGTCGATTGAATATCATCTATCATCGGAATAAAGGCACCAGCACGCACCAGTACTGGCAAAGTCGCTAAACTTGTCGGTAAGTTAATAGTTTGTCCGCCTTGATATTTTTTAGCTGGCTCATTGGCATGAGTAAAGTAATCAAACCAAACACCTGCGGGCAAGTTTACTGCTACTGAACTGACATTCGCTGCTACTACCGGAGTTACTAATAAGGCATCACCCCAGAGGTAACTACTGGCATTATCAAAGGAAGCTAAATAGTTTTCACCTTCTTGGTCAAGCTCTTGTGCAAAGAAAAGCGGGCGCATCAATGGCATGCCGGTGGTGCTATTTTGATAGGCTAGGGTGTAATTGTATGGCAGTAGCTTATATCTTAACTTGATGAATTTTCGTAAAATATCTTGAGTTTCCTGGTCGTGAAAGACAACTTCTGGCGCAATGTTATCTTGGCCATGAGGACGGTATATTGGCTGAAAAACGCCATACTGCAACCAACGAATATACATTTCTTGATCAAATTCTTCTCCGCCGGCAAAGCCGCCTAAATCAGAGTGGGTATAAGCCATACCCAATAAGCTCATTTGTAAGCTCAACTCAACTTGTGGCTTTAAGCCATCCCAAGAGCGACTAACATCACCGGTCCAAGGGATCATGCCGTAACGCTGTGAGCCAGCAAAACCAGAGCGCATCAAAATGAACGGTCTCTGCTCAGGGTTCATCTTCAACTGATGCTCAAAAACCATTTTGGCCCATTGATGGCCGTAAACATTATGAATGGCGTCAGCATTCACCACAGTGCCATCATCAAGGGTATGTAAAGTATCACTCGGGTGCACTTCAGGCTCACCTAAGTCACCCCACCAGCCAGTAATGCCTTGCTGATAGAGGGTTTTATAAATATCGTTAAACCAGTCTCGACCTTTTTTATTAAAAACATCCACTAAGCCAGTATTACCAAAATAAAAATCAAATTGTTTAGCATTGCCATGTTCATCTTGGGCTAAGGCTTGTTGCTCAACAGCGTCTTGCCACTTACTTGATGTGCTCAATACAAAGGGTTCAGTGATTAAAATGGTCTTGACGCCTTGGGCTTTTAGATCGGCAATCATTTTTTCTGGCTCAGGAAAGGCGTTTTTATCCCAAGCTAAATTGCCCATATGACCTTTAATATCTTTACCAAACCAATATAAATCTAAGATCAAAGCATCAAGAGGGAAGTCTAAATCAATAAATTTATTGACTGTTGCTCTAACTTCGGCCTCTGAGCGATAACCAAAACGAGACGCATAATTACCTAAAGACCAGCGCGGTGGTAAGGGTTGTTTGCCGGTAACATCAACATAGTTATTGAGTAGTTTCGGGTAAGTATCCGCGGAAAAAACGATATAAGCCATACGACCAGCAACGGCTGAAAACTCTAATATGTTCGGTTCTTTTTTAGCTAAATCCATATAACCCTTGGCGGAGTTATCAAATAGCACTATGTATTTATTACTCGACATTACCGCCGGTATAGAGAAGTTCATTTGCTCTGAATGTGTGGTATAGCCGTAATGCGCGCGATTATATAACGGGAAACTATGGCCGCGTCTATCCATACCTAAAACCCGCTCACCACCGCCGAGCAGCTTTTCGCTGTCATTTAAAGTAAAGCGAAAGCCTTGCACCGCTCGTTTATTCGTTACTTTAGTTCGTGTGTTACTTCCTTCAAAGGCGGGTATTTCTGTAACTTCATTGACAGTACCGCTGAAAAATCCCTGTTCCTCAGCAATGAGCAGCTTGTTTTCTTGGTCGTTACTTTTCTGGTAGTAACTAATAGAAAAAGGTGACTTGTTGATAACCGCGCTCAGTTTATTCAAGGTAAGTGTCAGTTGTTCATTATTTTCTTTGATAACAAAGCGACTAGTCATCGCGTGTTCTTTAATGGCAAAAGAGGGCAGTTGGCTAGCCGGCAGCTTATCCTTATGGCTTTGATAGTGTATTGCTATGGCGCCTTCGCCATAAGCATTTAAGGTTACCGTCGCTAAATTAGTACTGATAACAACCGTGTTGCCTGCTAATTTATGGCTTAAGTATTTGTTAGTACTTGCCAATGCTTGCGTTGATATGACTAAGTAAATCAGTGAGCAAGTTAATAAACGTGTTAATAAGTTAGCGGTGAGGTATTTCACTGTAAGTAAACGCAAAACAAAACCCTTAAAGTTGAATATGGATAGCCGAGTGTTAATGATAATAACCTTAGTCTGAGGGATACAGCATCTTGAATACGTATGCAGGGCTAACTAAGCCGGAATTGGTATTGCATACGTATGTATTTTTTGATAATAGCGATACATACGTATGCAAAGACTTTCAGCTCAGTTTTTATTTGCGTATTCTTATTTGAAAGAATTATTAAGTGCTTAGACAACGATGGTTAATGGTAACTGTCACCAAACGAGCAAGTATCTGGGTTGGGGTTTTCAAATGAATGAACAAATGTGGTGGCGTGGCGCGGTAATTTATCAAATTTATCCACGCAGCTTCTATGATACTAATCAGGATGGTATTGGCGATTTGCCGGGAATTATTAGCAAGTTAGACTATATTGCTAGTTTAGGAGTCGATGCTATATGGATCTCACCTTTCTTCAAATCACCGATGAAAGACTTTGGTTATGATATTAGCGACTATCGCGATATTGACCCTATATTTGGTACCCTAGCTGACTTTGATGAGCTGGTACTGAAAGCGCATGCCCTTGGCATTAAAATTATGATCGATCAGGTGCTTAGTCATACTTCCGATCAACATCAATGGTTTATTGATTCACGTGAAGATAAAACTAACGATAAAGCTGACTGGTATGTATGGAGTGATGCCAAAGAAGACGGTACCGCACCGAATAACTGGTTATCTATTTTTGGTGGCAGCGGTTGGACTTGGGATCCTCGACGTCAGCAATATTACTTACATAACTTTCTCACTAGTCAGCCAGACCTAAACTTCCATAATCCGGAAGTACGCCAAGCGGTGTTAGACAATATTGAATTTTGGCTTAAACGTGGTGTTGATGGCTTTCGTCTTGATGCTATTAACTTTTGTTATCATGATGCGCAATTGCGCGATAACCCAGCTAAACCTAAAGAACTTCGTACCAGCATAGGTTTTGATGAGAAAAACCCTTACGCTTATCAATATCATTATTACAATAATACTCAAGATGAAAACTTGGGCTTTATGGAAGATATTCGCAGTTTATTGAATCAATATCCTGGTTCGGTGGCTTTAGGTGAAATCTCCTCAGAAGATTCATTAAAAACCATGGCTGAGTACACTCAAGGTAATACTAGGCTACATATGGGTTACAGCTTCGATTTATTAACCGATAATTTTTCTGCCAGTTACATCAAACAAGTGGTAGAAAGTCTTGAATCTCGTGTCTCTGATGGATGGCCTTGTTGGTCTATTTCTAATCATGATGTACAACGTGTGGTCACCCGATGGGGTGGTTTTAATAGTAAAGATTTTGCTAAAATGCTTTTTGCCATGATCTCATCATTACGCGGCAGTGTTTGTAGCTACCAAGGTGAAGAGTTAGGTTTAACCGAAGCTGATATTGCCTTTGAAGATATCCAAGACCCTTACGGCATTACCTTTTGGCCACAATTTAAAGGTCGAGATGGTTGTCGAACTCCGCATCCTTGGCAGCATGATGCTATCAATGCCGGCTTTAGTGACGGCAAACCTTGGTTACCGGTAGCAAACACCCACTTTGCTCAAGCCGTTGATGTCCAAGATGAAGCGACTGATTCCGTGTTAAATAGCTACCGTCATTTTAATCACTGGCGTAAAGAACAACCTGCGTTACGTTATGGTGATATCAAGTTTATTGATACCCCTGAGCCAATATTAGCTTTTGTACGTCAGTATCAAGGTGAGCAGTTATTAGTTTGTTTTAACTTTAGTGAACAGAGTCAAACAGTGACTTTATCTTCTCTAACTCAACAAAGCGATAGCTTAACTGTTTTAACCGAGCATAAGCTAACCAGTGGCACTATTGTTGATGGAACCTTACAGTTACCGCCTTTTGGCTGTTTTTACTGCAAACTAGGGCAGCAAGCTAAGTCACTAAGTTAAATGAGTAAACCTGTAACTTAAATACAGCAAATCCATTAAGAGAAGCTCTATGAATTTTATCAGTAAATGTTCGCTACTAGCAGCGATAAGCTTGGCTTGTTTAACCTCTCAGTTAAGTCAGGCAAACGAAGCTAAGCTAACAGCAAAAGCGGCAGCGTTAGCACCCTATCAGCAACGTGCCTTTCAAGATGAAGTGTTTTATTTTGTCTTACCCGATCGCTTTTATAATGGTGATAGCAGTAATGATTTAGGCGCTGGCGCTAATGATAAAAAGCGCGCTGTCTCTCGCGGTGGTTTTGATAAAACTCATAAAGGCATGTATCACGGTGGCGATCTAGCCGGTCTTACGGAAAAACTGCCTTATCTTGATAATATGGGCATAAGCGCTATTTGGTTAACGCCAGTATTGCGTAATCGTGCCATGCAAGCGGGCACATCCGGTTACCATGGTTATTGGATTTTAGACTTTACTGAAATTGACCCTCACCTTGGCAGTAATGCTGAGCTTAAACATTTTATTGACCAAGCTCATAAGCGCAATATAAAAGTATTTTTTGACATTATCACCAACCATACTGCCGATGTTATTAAGTATAAAGAGTGCCATGGTGAAGACGGTTTAGGCTGGATTATTGAAGAGAGTAAAGATAATAAAGGTACTGACTGCCCGTTTATTTCCTTGGCAGAGCTAGCCCAAGGTAAACATTACACGCCATTAATTCCAGCAGGTGATGAATTATTAAAATCACCAGCTTGGTTGAACGATATGTCGGCTTATCACAACCAAGGTGATTCATTTTGGCAAGGTGAAAGTGCTATTCGTGGTGACTTTGCCGGCTTAGATGATTTGTATACTCAAAAAGAGAGTGTGGTTAATGGCATGATTGCCATTTATCAAGACATCATTGATGAATTTAAACCCGATGGCTTTCGTATTGACACGGTAAAACATGTCAATATAGAGTTTTGGCAGCAATTTTCACCCGCCTTAATGCAGCATGCAAAAAAGCAGGGTATAGCTAACTTCTTTATGTTCGGTGAGGTTTATAGCTTTGAGCCTGAGATTTTAAGCCGCTTTACTACCGAAGCAAAAATCTCCTCAGTATTAGACTTTGCCTTGCAAGGCGCTATAACAAAAGCGCTGGTTGAGCAGCAAGGTACTGAGGTATTGGCACAATTATTCGCTCAAGATCATTTTTACCAGAGTGATGATAAAAGCTCTAACAGCAGGGACGCTAACCAATTAGTTAATTTTACCGGTAACCACGATATGGGCCGCTTTGCTTATGCACTTAAACAAAGTCCACATAACTACAGTGAACAAGCGCAAATACAACGTAATTTACTGGCCCATGCCATGATGTTCTTTAGTCGCGGCGTACCGGTTATTTATTATGGTGACGAGCAAGGTTTTATCGGTGATGGTGGTGATCAAGCTTCTCGTCAAGATATGATGCCTTCTTTAGTGGCTAGTTATAATGACGATGATTTATTGGCAACAGATAAAACCACAGCGGATAACAATTTTGATACTAATCATCTGTTCTATCAAACTTTTGCTAAATATTCGCAACTATACCAGCAATATCCAGCATTACGCTTTGGTGAGCAGACAGTGGTCTATGCGCAAGACAAACCAGGTGTTTTCGCGATAACACGTCAACTGAAAGCGAGCAGTCAATACCAGGCGCAAGATTTATTGATAGTGTTCAATACTGCTGTTAAGCCTCAACATATAGATTTACTGACCGTGCAAGGCGGAGCGAAAAAAACGGATAGTGAATTAGTTTATCGTTCAGCTAAAGTAGAACAAGCCGATGAAATAGCCGCATTGAGTTTTGTTATTTATCAGCTGAAGTAGTTATTTTAAGACGTCACTAGTCAATATGTGGGTTCCAGTTTAATTCTAAATTCTGTCCAGCATGGTTAAATTCAAAAATGTATCAACATAGAGTCGATAATCACTTATAAATAGGCTTAGATGTGCAAATTATGGCTGTTTTTACCACAGAGCGGTCTCTTTTATGAACCCCATTCACCTCAGCTAAAGGGCAGTTTAGATACGAAAGCGGACATTGTGCCACTTTAGTAGCAAGCTAATTTAACACATCGCGGACATTTCGTTATTTTCATCTAACGTCCCCTTGATATACTGATCAACCATCTATAATCAAGTAATATACAAATAAAAAATCTTGTTCAGCTACATTGAGAATACTTAAAATTAGTTAAAAACAAAGCCCGAAATGAAGTTACCTATAGAGTATGTAAATTAATTAACTAATTTCTCGATGCCCTATTTCGATTCATGACAAAGTTTTAATTTTTCGTACTAGCATTAAAATTAGCTTTAACAATTTTTTTGTACTCTTTAGATAGATGCTTGTTAGAAAGTAGACGGGAGTTTACAAAAATAGTGGCATTATCCAGAGACAAGCCTTCTAAAACATAACTACTTTTTGAATGTATTGCCAATTCCAACATTATAAGATATTTCTCATCAGTATATTCATCTCGGGAGTCATATAGCGCGACATAAATACTATCTGTAGCTGCCTGATTCCTTATAACCAACTCGCTAAAACTATAATTGTTATAACTAGTTATATCAGACAAAATATTTTCGCTCTGGGCATACTCTGAAAATGCTTTTATAATATTTGCTGTACGTTTATCCATTTCGTTATTGATATTCGCCTTATACCTTTTATAAATTTTTTCTTGCAAGGATATAGGAGTCGCCTTATTCCTAGCCAAGGCTAAATCTATATTGTAGCTATTCATACTCGCTGCTGAGTTAATAACGCTTAAACTTTTTGTGTTCTGAACTAACGCTATAAAGATAGGAACTTCATCTGATGTGAAGTTATCTGAAAAACTCTCTGCCATTATTTGTGCTATATCATCGGGTACCGAGTTATTAGATACAATCAACTTTAACGTATCATAGTCTCTATTATATTGATCGTAGCAACCTCTAATATATTTTTCAGGTAAAAACTCACTAATTAATAATGACTTACAGGGTATTTTTTCGGTTTGTGCCATTTCTGCAACACATGATTCAACAACACGTTCATCATCATTTAGAATTAATTTAGTAACTTTACTAACACTAATATGACTATTAGACTTTATTTTTTTTACTTCCGATAAGCATATATGTTTTTTTAACTTAGGGTACTTATGCGATTCCCAATAAATATTAAAAAGTGAACTTTCGCTTTCTTGGTATTCCTGGTTATTTGATATAAGGTCAAAAGTGATTTTTAAAGCTTCTTCATTTAAGGCACTTTTCTTCGTTAATCTATTTATGTAATAGCTGCTGGCTGCTGAATATTTACTGACAAGAACTTCACTAGTATATTGGCCACTGTGATTTATTAGAGCATCACTCCAAAAGTCATGCATATTTATATCTCTATAACTTAAGTTCTCGTTAGATTGATTATAAATAGTATATTTATCTTGCCATTTAGACATTATTCGTAGGACTTCTAAAGGTGTTTGGGGGTATTCAGACAAAGATTCTAATACCCTCTGTCCATTATTACGGTATTTGTTAAAGATATATAATAAATCAGAGTCAGTTAGATTATGATTCTCTATCATACCAATAATAACTGATGCGTTATCAGCATAATAATCTACAAGTGATATTACATCCTTGCCCTTGATAGACCTCTTATAATTGTCACTTTTTAGAACATGTTGTGCTGTGCGATCTTCCCAACTGCCAATTTTTTCTTGCGAACGTATTTTTTTTATTATGTCAGAAATTGTACTTTCATTCTTAATTGCCTCATTAAAACGCTTATCATTTTTACTGTTTAGGCTTTCTAAACCACCATTTATATATATATCATAGGGTACAGTTAGCGTATCAAAAACCAACGAAATTGGTATATCGACAATCACAAAGGGCAACATTACGACTCCTAAATTGTGAAAGAAGTTGTCAAAAGATGTTTCAAGATACTTTCCATCAATCCTTGTAGCAAAATAGATGCCTGTAGTGTTTTTTCTTTCTACTTCCTTTCTCTCTGAATATTTAGCAAGGCTTCCACATCCAGTTAATAGGGATAGGAATATAAAATTTACCAAACAAAACCTTAAAATATAATTAATTTCCTTCTCCTGAATTAATTTTATTGGACATATTTCACAACAAAAAAGCTATTAATATCTAATAAATAATCGTTAAATGAATGTTTTTGACTTTTAAGACTCTATCATTAAAAATAGGTTTATTATCATTAAATAAATCAAGATATTATATGAATCTCTTAAAGGTAATTTCCGTATTAATAATCTCATTGATATTATCAGGTTGTGTAGGTATAGGGATTGAATATAACACTTACGAAGATATTCAATTTAACCTTAAAAAATATCCGGGTTTACACGATGAATCTGTAAATAAATTAATGGAAAAAACGCCATATAAAATATATGAAAAAGATGGTGACAAAATCTATGTTTTTAACTATAGAAAAATAAAGCCAAACTCAAATAATTATATATTTTTATTATTTCCTATTCCTCTTCCAAAGATGGATGTAGAAAAACAAACTGAACTTTACTTTAAAAATAATCAAGCCTATAAATTGATATATCGTAATAGTACCTCTCACTCTAAGGGGTTTGGTTTTGTTTGTGCCCCGCCATTTTGGGGAGGCTCCATCTGCAATACATTGCCTTAATTTAATCCCATAAAAATACCACAACTTGTCGAATTTCAGGCTGCCCATTAACAAGCTGTTTAAACAAATAACAATTGGTTTTTGTTACAGCTTCACTTATTTCAGCCTACTATTATTTAGCCGCTTATGGCGGTGTTACCGATACAAAACCAAATTTAAATCAACGCTACAGGTTAAATGCTAATGTCCGCAATGTACCGTTGTCAGCGTTAAACTTAATGTCTTCTTTTAGCGATCAGCTGACCTAAACAGCAACAAATAACTAACGTCAACTGAGCGCACCACAATGTCATTAACTTAAGCTTAATTTACACGTTTACAATAAGTTAGCTAGTTGCTAACCTATCTATGAATTAAAAACATAGAGAAATCACTAATGAGCTGTTCAGTATTTAATTCAAATAGTACAAAAGTTAACCAATAAAATTCATTCAACTGAGTTTTTAGAAAATCACCGTAAAAAACCTACCGATTTTACCCGAAATCGCACGCTTACTTTTCCTCGTTTAATGAGTTTTATGTTGAATGCGCTCAATGGTTCAATTCAGGCTGAACTCGTTCGGTTTTTCAATGTTATCGATGATAGTTATTTGTCAACAAAGTCAGTTAGCACCGCTGCATTCTGTAAAGCCAGAAAGAAACTCTCTCATCAGGCATTTATTGAGTTAAACGATGATTTAGTTCAAGAATTTTATGAAACTGCAACCATTGATAAATGGCAAGGCCGTAGACTGTTAGCTGTTGATGGGTCAGTCACACAATTACCACTCTCTAACGAACTACTTGAGCATTTTGGAAAAGCTCGTCCACATACCGCTATGCCTCATGTTCGTCTTTCTCAACTTTATGATGTTAAGAATAATATTACCCTAGACTTACAGGTAGAAAGCCATTCAACAGGAGAGCGTGAAATGGCGTTAAAGCATTTAAATAAAACCCAAACAGGCGACTTAGTCGTTTATGACAGAGGTTATCCTGCCGTTTGGTTTTATAAATACCATAGGCTAAAAAATGTCGATTTCTGCATGCGTATTGTTAAAAGCTCTAATGTTGTTAAAGCCTTCTTAGCAAGTGGGAAATATAGTGATGTCGTCGATTTTCCTTGTATTGAGAAGTCTCTTCGTCGATGTAGAAAAGATAAAATATCGACTGAATCACTACGTTTAAGATTGGTGAGAGTTGACCTGCCATCAGATGAACCAGAGGTTTTGGTTTCATCATTAACAGACTTGAAAGCTTATCCTACTTCTCTTTTCGCTGATTTATATCACCAACGTTGGGGAGTTGAAGAAGACTACAAAATATTAAAAAGTCGCCTCAATATTGATAATTATTCTAGTGTTTCCGTTGAAGGTATTTTACAAGACTTGCACGCTAAGTTATTGACTAAAAACCTTGCAGCTTCTGCAATCCATGATGCAAAACGAAAAATAAAGAAGCCTAAAAACAAGAGGCTCTATGATTATAAGATTAACTTCACTTTTGCGATAAATCAGCTCAAAGATAAGATTGTCAGATTCACAATGAAGCTAGCTGATCTTGAGCTATATGAATTACAGATAAGTAAAATATCAAAGAGTTTAAGTGTTATTCGGCCCAATCGTAAGTTTGTTCGACAAGACCGCAGAAACAAGACAAATAAGTACCCAATGAATTATAAACGTATGTGTTAAATCCTTAAGTTAATGACATTGATGCGCACCAAGAAGACTTTAGCGGTATCTTATTTTTCACTGTTCATTTATTACTATCCAAGGCTCACAGTTGAAAATCCATCATGTTCTGATATTCTTCAGTAATTAGCTCTTAAGCGGTCTATATAATTGAGCTGTTCACTTTTTATGAGATGTCAGTTTCATATTAAAGTGGATTTTATGCGTTCAATTTATTGTTAATCTGGATTTTAAAAAAAGACTGTCTGGATTTCGACCTCTAAGTTTTTGATTCTATTAAGAGCAGAATTTCACTTTAAACTGGATCTCACAAATAGATGGCAGCAGACTGAATAGCGATAAAAAAGCGATCTCAACTTATCTGGAGGTCGCTTTTTTCTTTACACTTTCAAATTTAACTCATTAAAATAGGTGTTATCGCTATACTGTGCTTCGAAGTTGATGAGCACACTCAGCTAAGACAATAGCGCCAGCGGTTGAAACATTTAACGAATTACCCATGCCAAACATGGGAATGTGTATTTGTTGCTGGCTTAATTGTAATGCTGCCTCACTAACGCCTTTACGTTCATTGCCTAATACTAAGACACAAGGCGATGGGTAAGTAACTGCTTTATAATCAACAGACTCATGGCATAACTCGACACTAAAAATCCCATAACCTTGCTCTTTTAATGTTTGTAAGCTTGCCGTGGTGCTATCGCTATATTCAATGCAAACCCATTTAGCTTCATTGCGCGAGGCTTTGCGCAACTTCTTTTCTGAAATAGTTAACTGGCCACAAACAATGATTTTTTCAATAGCGAAAGCATCGGCTAAACGAATAAAAGAGCCAACATTGTAGCTATTAGTGACATTATCCAATACCACGACTAAAGGCAGCTTAGGCTGATTGAGGTAGTCCTCTCTGGCGGGCTTATTTTTTCTAAGTTCATCTTTACTTAGTTGTATTGATGGCTGTATTGCTGACTGCATGATATATATCCTGTTACGAGTATGAGCACGTGTATGAATTAGTGTCTGAGTGAATGCCATAACTCAGCACCAGCATACGTTTAAATCTGATGGCGGTATTGTACTTGTTGACAGCGTAATGTTGATGGCATTTTTTAGTTTTTTTTAAAGCTGTTTATTTTATGCTCTAAGGGCGTTATTAGACAAAAAAAACAAGGTTTTTAGCCATCATAGAAAGGTCTTAGCTTCAATTTTTTTGCGTTATATCTTCCTTTGAAGCGAGTAACAAGAGCTTGCCCAGTAAAGCTAAAAAGCAAATAGGGGTAATTAGCATCACCTATATGAGCAAGTATGCTGTTTAGTTGCTGTTTATTTGCTGCAAAGCTCTATAATCACCGCTTAAAACTTAGCTAACCCTAATTACTTTCTACTATAAATAAGAAGGCCACAAGATGAATACCAAAATATACAAGCGAGTACTTTTACTCACTGATAGCTTATTGACGGCGGCTCAACAAAAAAATCAAAAGATATTCGATGGTTTTTATGCTGAATTAAAGCAACTCTGTGAAGAGTATGAAAAATCGGATAAAGACCATCCGGTCCAGTGGGAAACTCTTGCTGATTTCACCGATGATATAGCGTTAGCAATTACTATATATCAACAAGCTTTAGTGAAGGCGGAAGCGATTAATTCTAAAGATTTCCGTTCTTCTATTGGTTTTTCAATTGCGGCGCTAAAAGTCGAGTTAGGTGATAAAACCGGGGCTATTGAGTATTTAGAAAAAGCTAAAATTAGTTGTAATAAAATTGTTGATAAAGAATTAAAAGCTGAGATTCATGATTTATTGGAAGAATTAAAGCATTCATAAAACAACTCTAAAAAGTAACTGCGTTATGGTTAATACTGCGGCTCTTCTGCGGACCCTTCTTAGTCAGCAGGGGGGATATTGTCTTAACTGACAATAAATTATCGTTCAGTTTAGTCACTTATAAAAGAGCTGTTATAATAACAGGGATAGTACTCTAAACTAGGACTTAAAAATAATATGTTGGTGTATACAGTAGGTACGTTTGATTTGTTGCATGTTGGCCATATTGCTTTGTTAGAATACTGTCGGACATTGGGTGATGAAGTCGCGGTGGGCGTGGCTTCGGATGAAGTGGTAAGTTCTTATAAGTCCAATGTGCCTGTTGTTCCTCTTGAAGAGCGCATGGAAATGTTGAAAGCCTTGCGGTGTGTTGATATTGTACGGGCTTACCACAAACTTGAGTATGTATCCGCTTGTCAAGAATTGAAACCTGATATTTTTGTTATTGGTGAGGATTGGGGAGATAAACCGCATAATCTTGATGTGGAAAATTATTTACGTGCTGAGGGTGGTAAAATCATTCAAGTCAGTTATAACCCAAAAACATCATCGACCAAAATTAAACAAAATGTCATTGCTCAATTTCATCGAGGCAAGTATCTCGTTCAAGAGCTTTAGTGTCAATCACATCGCCATACTGCACCTGGACTCAGTGAGCTATTGGAGCACGTCTTGGCGAATCTTTCTGAATCGCCCTATGAGACCATCTTAACGGGTATGACACCCGCCGTTAGCGGGATTTTCTGCCGCTGCGTTTCATTGCTTTAGCGAAGCATAACTAAAGCTAGACCTCATTTGTGCTGATGTGTCCGTATTATCGCAGCAAGAGCATTTATCTCTTACTAATTTTATAGAGGTAGACGGGGGATTTGTAAAAATCATCGATGGGTATAGTTTTACTGGCTTGCCACCCCGGTAGGGCAAAGTTATTGCTGATGACAAAGCTAACGCCTGATTGCTCCAGCGGTAAGCTATTACTGATTTTTTCCATGGCTTGTGGGAATAAATAGCAAACTAATACCGAGGACGAAGGTAGCTCTGCCTGATAAAAGTCTTGTCGATGTAAAGTTAAGTTCTTTAATCCTAACAGTTTCTTAAGTAAGCTCGATGTTAGCCAGGGCAGATATGATAATTCATAACCCACTATTTTCCGGTGCGGATATCGCTTGGCAATAGCGATAACAAAGTTGCCCCAACCACTACCTAAATCAATGATTGGCCCTGCTTTTGTTTCTATTTCAGTTTCATCAATTAACTGCATCATAGCGAGATTGGCTTTATTAGAGCTAGGCATAGGGGAGATGCCTAATTTTACCGTGCTAAAAATGATCGATACGGTCATAGGCAGCGCAATAACGGCAAAAAACAATAGCAAAAAAAGTTCAAATATAGGCAAGGGAAATTCTCTAATGGGGGAGTGCTAGCTATTAAATTTCTACAATGTTGTCTACTAAAAAGTCCAAAAATACTCGTGTTTTTACTGACACCATTTCGCGCTGTAAATAAATAGCGTAAGTAGAGCTTAGTTCTTCATAAGGACTGAAGGTATATTCCGGCATTACATTAATCAAAGAGCCATCGTTTAACTCTTTTTTAACTGCCCATAATGGCATTAAGCTAAGCCCAGCATCATTTAACACTAGCTGTTTTTGGCCGTTTACTGAGTTAACAGAAATAGTATCACTAATGGTTAATTTTGTTCTTTTATCAGCCATTAAATACCAATTTTGCCAGCGAGAATAGCTATAACGGATACATTGATGATCTATTAGCTCTTCAGGGCTTTGCGGTGTGCCCTTGCTCGCCAAATATTGCGGACTGCCACAGAGTAAAAAATTATTATAGGCCAGATGTTTGGCAATCAAGGTCGAATCAGCTAAGCGCCCGCTGCGAATAGCAACATCGATATTCTCTTCAACTAAATCAACAACGCGCTCAGTTAACTCAAGTTTGATATCAATATCAGGATACAGTGCGATAAACTTCGGCATGAGTGGCAGCACAATACTTTCGCCAAAACCTACCGTCATAGTTATTTTTAGTTTGCCCTTTGGTTTTTCTTGCAAGTTATTGACTGCTTTTTTAGCTTCATCAAACTCAGCAACAATACGCTGAGAATACTCATAATACTTTTTCCCTGCTTCGGTTAAACCGGTATTTCGGGTAGTTTTATTTAATAAACGCACACCTAGCTCTTGTTCAAGCGCGGCTAATTGTCTTGAAATAGAGGAGGGCTGTACATCAAATATTCGACTCGCTGCTGAGATACTGCCGGTTTCAACCACAGAGTTAAAATACAGTAATCTATTTAATGAACTCATGACTACTCCGCTAGGCGCTAATTTTTAGATGCTAACACTTATTGCTACCACTTTAACTTTGCTTTGCTAAAAAAGCAAAAGTGATTTGTCAGTTGGGTAATGGTTTGCTTTGTTGGCAACACATAAAATGGCCACACTTACACGAATAAGCAAGACCCGTACATAAACAAATAAAGAGAGTCAAAATATGAAAGCAATGATCATTAAAGAAATCGGTAGCACTGACGTTTTCCAACTTGTCGAAAAAGCAAAACCAGTAGTTAAGCCAGGTCATATGGTAGTTGCAGTGAAAGCAACAAGTGTCAATCCCATTGATACTATGTTGCGTTCAATAGAACTACCTTGGTCAACAAACTTACCTGAAGTATTACACGGTGATGTTGCCGGTATTGTTATTGAAGTGGCTGCAGACGTAAGCAACTTTAAAGTTGGCGACGAAGTTTACGGCATGGCTGGCGGTATTAATGGTGTTGATGGAGCCTTAGCTGAATTTATGTTGGTTGATACCCGTTTAATGGCGATGAAGCCTAAAACACTAACGATGAAACAAGCGGCGGCCCTGCCATTGGTAGCAATCACTGCTTATGAAGCACTGGTACAAAAAATGAATGTGCAAGAGGGTGACAAGGTACTTATTCATGGCGCTACCGGTGGCGTTGGTCATATTGCCATTCAATTGGCGAAAGTGCTGGGTGCCACTGTAACTGCTACTTATGCTCCTGCTAATGAAGCGCTAGCAAAAACACTGGGGGCCGATAACTTAGTTGATTATGCCACTGAGTCAGTTGCAGACTATGTGCAAGCATATACTGATGGTGCAGGTTTTGACAAAATATTCGATACCGTTGCCGGTGATAATATTGAAAAATCATTTGCCGCAGCTAAGTTCAATGGTCATGTGGCAACAATTTTACCCATTGTCGATCCATTACCAATCGCCCTTAAAAGTTTGTCATTCCATAGTGTGCTGACGCTTATTCCACTATATCACGGCATTAACCAGGCATCACATGGTCGCATCCTTACAGAAATTGCTGAACTTGTTGATGCCGGTAAAATCACCCCTATTATCGATGAAAGTAACTTCTCAATTTGGCAGGTAGCTAAAGCACACGACCACCTAGCATCAGGTAACGCGGTAGGAAAAATCACTCTTACAGTATAAGTTTCTACTGATCTTAACTGAACAAAAGGGTGCTAATGATTCATTAGCACCCTTTTTATTTATATCAATTTAATTAACTAATGCTTAACTGTAATAAGAATAAATTTTCAAGAACAAGACGCTTGATTGAGCAATAGCTGGCTATTGGGATTGAAGCACGATGTTATTGGCTATTTAGGCCATTTAAATAATTTTACTCAGCTAAAAATTCTCGGTAAAGCATCAAAAGGTGTGCGGCACTCCAGCTAAAGTTTGTTGCGCCTTGTACCGCGCCCGTTTCAGGGTTGTAGTTCTCTCTAATAGCGCCATTTTCACTTAAACCTTCGGCATTATTAAATAATTTCTCTGCTAAAGTTTTAGCTTCTTGATGATAACCATAATTATCGAGGGCGATTAAACCAAAATAGAGCTGATCTAACCAAACACGGCCACGCCAGTATATATCCGCATCATAAGCGGGGTTTGATAGTGCCGCCGTGCCTAGCGGGATAGTGGTATTAAACTCGCTACTTTTTAACATGATATTTTTAACCCGCTCGGCTTTCTCGACGTCAGCTATATTGGCCCATAATGGACTCCAGCCCTCGGGACCTCGGCCACGGGCGGTTAATAGTTTACCAGTACAGGCCATATTATCGGCTTGCTCAGTTTTTTTCTTACCTTTTTGATAAGTGACGGTAAAACTTCGATCATAGAAAAAGCCGCTATCTTCATCGAAAAAGCACTGGTTAATACGTTTTGCCAATGTTTTAGCTGCTTGGCGATAACTTGCGGCAAGTTTATTTTGCTGCAGTAGCTCTGCCATATTGGCTAATAATGTTTTTTCATGAGCAAGATAGGTATTAAGCTCTACTGATTCTTGATTGATAGAGAAACCGAGTAAGTCACCAGCGTCGTTGGTATTTGGGTAGAACAGCACTTGCCAGTCTTTACGTGCTTGTTTTACATCACCTTGATAATATTGCTTAGCATAAGCGGTTAACTGCTCGGTATTAATAAAGCCAAATCTGGCGGCATTATCCATACCAGACTCCCAAGCGCTGCCATGTTGAGCGCCAATATCTATATCATCATAATCGCTGCTCGCTATGATGCTTTGGTAAAGGGCAATACCTGAGCAGTGATACCAATGTTCATCTGCGCTTTGACACGCTGATAAATCAAAACCTGCTTTGCTAGGCTTAGTGATATAGCGCACCTTAAAAGTGATATTGCCTTGTTTGTCATTATGGTATCTATGTTTAGTCGCGCCATACTCAACCAAACCGTTTTGGTTATGATCTCTGTTACGATACCACCATTGATGATAACGCTGTAATTTAGGCAACATTTCTGCGATAAAGCTCACATCTTCTGTGGCTTTATATATCTCCCATACCGCCCAGCTAGCAAGAGGTGGTTTAGTATTACGTTCGTTCCAGTTACCGCCGTCACCGCCACGGGCTTTATCCTGATTATAAAATATGGCATCAATGATCATGCCTTCATCTTGTGGTCTGATGGCATCATCTGCTTGAATTTGATAGGCAAACATTGCACGAATATTTTCTTTGGCGACATCAGCATTAAAGTGCGCCATGGCATAAGCATGTTTCCAGCTATCCCAGGCCCAAAAGCCATTAAACCAACGCGCGGTTACTGAGGGAGTAACACCCGCATGGGTTAATTTACCTGCAGGGCTACGCCAATTACCATTAAGGGTTTCAATAGCTTTGATGGCAACTTTATTTTGTGCTGGGCTGCGTTTACTGTTTTTACCAACAGCCATGGCTTTGTCTAAATACTGCTGCCAGCGTTGTTTTGTTGCTAAGATTTTGCTTTGCGGTTTCTCTAAAGCGGCTTTGATAAAAGCTTGCTCAGCATCTGCTTCAGTTTGGTTATGAAAGTAACTTTGTGTACTAAAGATGCTGGTACTGCTATTTTTAGCAATGCTGATTGTGGCTGTACTTTGGTAGCTATGCTGTTTTTGTTTTATCGTCGTTTTAGTTGGTAGTGAGCGGCTAATTTGATATTGCGCACTCTTACTGGTCATAATATTCCAGGTATTGCGCACTTCACTAAAGTGAAACGTTAAGCCATTCGCATTTGCTGTTAAACTTCTCTGCCATTGGGGCAGGGCTTGTTTAACGGTGTTTTTATCATCCCATTGTGACAATAACTGACCTTGCCAAGTCAGTGTCAAAGCAAGCTTGTCATTACTGTGGTTGGTGATTTTTGTGGTAATAATAGCTGTTCTGCTACTGATAAAGTGCAAACTCAGTTCAAGTGTCAATTGTTTAAAAACAAAACTTTGCTGTAATTGCCCCGGTTTAGCCGTACGGCTGATTTTTGCCCGAGAAAAGTCTAAATTTTTATTGTTGGTTAAATCAGTTAGGGTTAATTCTTCTAATTTTTCAGCAATAAATAAGCTGTATTCTTCGGCAATGACCATAGGGCCAGTAAAAGCGGCGTAATTGTTTTCTTGCTCGGGCAATAAAAAACCATGCCAAGCACCTAAATCAAACAGTGGGTTAAATCGTTGGTTTTGGTATTTATCGTATTCTTTATGCTGTTTGGGCGTACCGGATCTATCAATGACATTACTAGTATTACTCGACGCTGCCAAGGCCATGAATGGTAATAGTATTAGTGTGGTAAATATTAATGCTAATGATGGTTTTCTAAATAACGGCATGGTACTTCTTCTTATTTGAACTTGTTACTATGGCAAATGGAGCAATAAACTATTTCGATTGGAATTAGTCACGGACAAGTGGAATTAGATAAGCGTACTATGAAGTAAGCTTGGTATATTGTATATCCTTTTGTTTTTAGTCACGGGAGCACTTTTTAAAATGAAAATGCAACGTTAAAAATTAAAGGGCTATAAAAAGAAAATACCTGCAAAACAGGGGATGCCTTACAGGTGGAACGATATAAGTACGCTAAAACTAACGGCTTACCTTGATACGCTCTATTAATGACTCTGGCTGCTCAGAGGACTCACTCATAACAAAGTCTAATTGCACCAATAAGTTTTTATGCACCTTATCGGTTGCTTTATAGCGCCACTGTTTTAACGCAGTAACTGCCGATTTATCAAAGGTGTAAGCGGGCTTGCCATTAATCACTTCGACATGACTTACTGAGCCGTCAGCCTCGACATCAAACTTTAAGACCACAGAGCCTTCGGTGCCCGCTCTAGCTGCTGAAACTGGATACTTAGGCTCTATTCTGTGGGTAGGGGATAGGCCAATGACAACTTTATTTGAGCTAACCTTATTACTTTCATCTTGGTGCAATTGATGACCCGCATAACTAACGCCTGCCAGTAATGAACTTGATACTAGAGTAAGCAAGCTTAATTTAACTACCTTAGTGATGGTGCTCTTTGTTGAGAAGCCTTTTGACATCTGCCTTATTTGTGCTATTCGATTAAACATAAAATGTTGTTCTCCGTTTTGCTTGAAACTGAGTAAGGTAAAAGCGTTAGGCGGTGACGTTTCCGCCGCTAATACCAGTGCTTTACAGTATTGGATCCTGGATTGGGTATGTTTTTTCGCCAAAACAACTTGGTCACAGGAATGCTCTTGATCTTGGCGAAATGCCGCATAAGCACGCCAAGCTAGCGGATTGAACCAGAATAGCGCTAAGAGCATAAGCGCTAGCTGATTCGTCCACATATGGTGCTGAGAAAAATGACACACTTCATGACTGATGATCAGTTGTTGCTGCTCAGTGGTGTAAAGTGCGGCAAAGTCTTCAGGAATAACTAAGATTTGTTTGAATAAACCGATAAGTATTGGGCTATGAATATGGCTGCTTTGCGCAAGCATTAACTTATTTTCGCCACTTTCATTTATTTGTTGTTGATGTTTACTATCTGTTAAAAAATCTAATTTTAACGCTTTTCGATAGTTATATTGCGTTAAGCCCCAGTAACTAATAAGTAGGGAAAAACCTAACAGCCAAGTGCTAGTGAGCCATAAACCGAGTAGGTTATCCAACGATAATTGCTGGCTAATGCTCTGGCTTGGCGAAACTAAGTAACGTTGTATTAAGCTATTTTGTGATTCAAGAGCTGTTAGCTCATTGATACTTAGACCAGTTAAATGCTGCCAAGGTAAGGGTATGAAATAAAGCACTAAACTTAGTGGAATAACCAGCCATAAGTTATAAACAGTATTGGCATCGATACTTTTTCTTAACGGCTGGCGGATAAGCAGCATTAGTGATAATAAAACTGTCAGTGGTAGTAATGAATTAACTAACGCGCTAATCATTATTTTTCTCCCAGTCAGATATCAATGATTTTAGTGCGCTAATATCGTCTTTATTAAGCTCGTTTTGCTTAGCAAAGCCAGCGACCAAGGGCGCTAATTTACCGCTGAACATACGCTCAATTAAACTGGTACTTTCTTTTAAGGTATAGGCTTCACGCTCTAATAAAGGCGAATATAAATAATGACGTTGCTGTTTTTTAAAGCTAATAGCCTGCTTTTTCACTAAACGGTTTAATAAGGTTTTTACCGTTTTTTCATGCCATTGCTTATCTTGATTTTTATCAACGGTACCATTGTCATTGGCACTGTCATTAAGTTTGGCAATTATATCGTTAGCGCTAGCAGGGTGGTTTTGCCACAGTGCTGCTAATACTTCAAATTCGGCATTACTGATTTCAGTCATATCACTTCCAGTTTTTTTCTAGGTATAATTCTAGGTATCGTTAACTATTACAAATGTAATTTATGAGTTAAGATTACACTTGTAATCTTAACTGTCAATTGTTATTTTTATCTGCGGGTTTCTTATTTCATACTAGGCGGTTAATAAAATGAAGATGATAAGTATGGTGTTGATGTGTTTTTTTATTTTGGCGTGTTCTGCAAGCAAAGTACACCTGTATACGCGTTATTTATCTGCACAGGAAACAGAGGGAATCACTAAAAACCTCGAGGCACATGGTTTTGATGTCATAGCTAATACTCTTGTTTTTCCTGATGATGTTCAGCAATCCACCTTACTTTATTCTCCATTTGTTGAAGGGGAAAACAGGGTAAATGTTTTAATAGCGACACTCGATAAAATGGGCTGGACTATCGCTAATGTACAGCTTCTTTTTGCTGGCAATCACTATTACACCAAAAATAGTGTTGGTCTGCTTTTGCTGCCTGATGGCGTGAGACAAAGTGATAAAGTGACCCAGCAAGATCTGGTCAATGAATATGAAAGCAAAGGGTGTGATACATGGATAAAACTTAGCCTAAATAGTGATGCTAGTTATCAATTTTTATATTTAAATAAAACTGACCATCAAAGTGAGCAGTTAACAGGACGTTGGCAGATCACCAGTTACCCTTATATTGAGCTGACTTCGTCAAATAAAATGTGGCGTTTCTATTATGAAATACAAAAAAGTACCATTACCGATGTGGTAGGTAAAATAGAACTTATTGAATTAAAACCGGTAGATGAACATTATACCTGGCCGAAATGCAGTTTTGTTTATGGGCTAAGGATGTAATGGCGTCAGCGTATTAATTAAGTTAATACGCTGACGTTTGCTTAGCAGAGAGAGTGGTATTAATTCACAGGGATAACAAATGGTTAGCTTTGATTACAGTATATCTTCTTTGAATATTAATTTAATGGCAGTGCATTCAAACGATGAAATTCAGTTTTCATTTGTGCTTTTGTGCCCATAGCATTGAGCATTCTTTTACTTGGACAGTTAAGAGGATAATGTGCCATTAATTGACCAATATGTTGTTTGGAAAACGTAGTCATATTGCTTTTATAAATAGCAATCATGGCGCTAAATACATCTATTTTCCATTGCTCTTTGTATCTATTGGCTATATTCCAAAGTGTTTCCTTTCGTTGGCGAGTTAGGATGCAATCAGCTTTGCTTTTTTCTTGCCTAATCGTAGGTGTTACTTTAACTGTAGTCCCTGTAGGTACGGCAGTTTTGTTGATTTTAGCGCTTACTGGAGCTTTTAGCTTTGTTGCAGTGAATGGCGTTAAGCTACTGGAAATATTAATACCTTTAACTCGTCGCCAAGCCCCCATTTCTAATTGATAAACATGGATAACCGCACGACCTGAAACTTTACTTGGACCCTTTAGCCTAAGCATGTAGTTATTAATGCGCTGAGAAGATAAAGTTGTTCTCGTTTGCTGATTAGTTAAAATGAACTTCAATGGCAATTGTTGCCCGTTTTCGACAATATTGAGTTTCACTGAAAGTGCCTGGCTGTTAGCTGACTCAACGTCATGCAAACTGATATATTCTATTTGCGCAAAGCTGTTAAAAGGAAATAATGTGAAAAAAATAATAGCCAAAGTATTTGTGATGCGAAATTTCATTATTTAATTATCACTTTAATTATCATTTTAATTGCCTTTAGATTCAAATATTGAGTGCATAACTTGAATAGGTAGAAAAAGTGGTCAGCTGAATATATGCTAATCGCTTTTTCTCCGGCAAGAGATGCAACAATGAAAATATATAAATAACCTATGAAGAACGATGCCAGATTTATGCCCTAAATAAAAGTGATATGAGTCAAAAAAGAATAGCAATACAACTCAATGTTAGCGATGCAACTATTTATCAGCATATCTGGCGAGATAAACAACGTGGTGGGTAGTCACCATTGTTGCAGGTAAAATGAGTTTTACAGTATCTAGCCGTGTAAGTGACTGTTTCAGCAGAAACAGTCACTTCAGCAAAGATAACGTTGCTAAAGCCTTACCCAAAGGCCGTTATCACGATCAGGTAATTACCTGTTAAGGCTGTGCATAACCGTTTCGTGCTTCAAGTAAACGATACCAATCTGCATGCTTATATTCAATCGCTAAAGCCTGTTTAGCAGCGACAATACGTGTTGGGGTAGTTGAACCAATGATAGGGCAGATATTGGCAGGGTGTTTAAGTAACCACGCTAAAATAAGTTGCCAAGGTGAGCAGTTATATTGCTCAGCTTGTTTTGCTAATTCGGCTGCAATACGCTGTTCATCAGCAGTAGAGAAAGTATTTCCCCAAGCAGGATAAGCCACTCCGCCTAATGGACACCAAGCAATAGGCGTTATACTTAACTGCTGACATTGATCTAAACTGCCATCGGTCAAGCTACTGATATTGTGTATATTAATTTCTATTTGATTAACCAGTAATGGCTCATCTAAGGCTGATTGCAATAAGTTAATTTGCGATGGGCTAAAGTTACTGACACCAAAGTGTTTCACTTTACCGCTGGCTTTTAGTTGTTGGAACGTTTGCGCAACTTGCTCGGCATTAAATAAATAATCAGGGCGATGCAGCAAAAACATATCGAGGTAATCAACATTTAACCGCTTTAATGAGTTTTCGACACTGGTAGTTAAATAGTCTGTTGAAAAATCATAACGCTGCGGCTCAAAGCGAATACCGGCTTTGGAGGTGATAATAAGCTGTTCACGTATTGCCGGTGTTTCTTGTTTAAGCTCATTAAGCAATTCGCCAAATAAAATTTCACAGTTACCACCGCCATAAATATCGGCATGATCAAAATGGTTATAACCCGCTTCAAGGGCGGCCCTAAGCGCTAACTTACCTTTAGCTCTATCTGTAGAGGTATTATCACCAGCAATGCGCATGCAGCCATAAATAAGACGTGAACTGGTGATGTTTGATGAATTTAACGTTATTTGTTGCATGTGCATCCTTGGTTTTTATCTAGTCTTAACCGTGTTTTCTTGCGTTAGTGTAGGTGTTTGATTTTTGCTGTTTACTTGTTTAAGTAAGCTATCGTAACGACTGTAAAAACTCATCATGACTGGGTAGTTTCTCCACCGTACGATTGATCAATGTTTTTAAGTTTGCCATTAAATCGCTTAGTTGTTCGTCAGATAAGGTGTCTACTAGGGGATGGTGATCCTCAGGTATATTACCTTGACCTATCATCACTTGCTGCCAAGCAATTTCAGTGAATAAATCATCGGGTTTACAAAAGACTTTGCCGGTTTTTTTAAATAACTCTATTTTATTAAACAATGATTCAGGTATATCCATGCGCTGACAAGCACGCCAAAACTCACTATCATCGCGGTTGTTAAGTTTGTAATGCAAGATAATAAAATCACGAATACCTTCCAATTCAGCTTTAGACTGAGCATTGAATTCATCAACTTCTGCTTGCTTGATGCCATTATGGGGAAAGAACTTCATTAATCGTATGGCCGCGGTTTGAATGAGATGAATATTGGTTGATTCCAGCGGTTCAAAGAAGCCACTCGATAAACCAATGGCAACAACATTTTTATGCCATTGTTTACGGCGGCGACCGGTTTTAAAAGGAATAACTCTTGGCTCTGCTAGCGGTTTGCCATCGAGGTTTTTCAGTAATAGCTCTTTGGCTTCATCGTCACTCATATGTTTACTAGCATAGACTAGGCCATTGCCGGTTCTGTGTTGCAGAGGAATGCGCCATTGCCAGCCAACTTTATGGGCAGTTGAGCGAGTATAAGGCTCAATAGGGGTAACTTTTTCACAAGGCACTGCAATGGCACGATCACAGGGTAGCCAGTGTGAGTAATCTTCATAACCGGTACTAAGGGTTTTTTCGATTAATAAGGCAGCAAGTCCACTGCAATCGATAAATAAATCACCGCTAATACAAGTTTCATTTTCCAGACAAACGCTTTCGATAAAGCCAGATTGATGATTTTGAGTAACTTGGGTGATGGTGCCTTCAATACGTTTAACACCCATACTCTGTGCGTGTTTAGCTAAAAACTTAGCATATAAACCGGCATCAAAATGATAGGCGTGAGCAATGCCAGGTAAATTAGTATTGGGAATGTGATTCAGCGGGGCAAATTTATGCTGTTTTGCCGCTTGGTAATTGAGTGAGAAATCCCAAAAGCTACTAACATTGATGGTGCTATCAGTATTTTTATTTTGCTGAGCTCTTAGCCAAAAATGATGAAAATCACAGAAAGGAAATTTTTTGCCTATGCTGCCAAAGGCATGCATATAACTATCACCCTCTTGATGCCAGTTATTAAATTCTATGCCCAGTTTAATAGTGCCTTGGGTTGCTTTAACAAAAGCTTTTTCATCAATGCCAATGGCACTGTTAAAATTAACGATTGGGGGGATAGTAGCCTCGCCAACACCGACAATGCCAATTTTGTCCGATTCAATTAGGGTGATGTTGAGGGTTTTTCCTAAGGTTTTTGCCAGTAATGAGGCTGTCATCCAACCGGCAGTGCCACCACCGACAATAACGATATTTTGCATGTTGTTTTGCTTGTTGCTGTGCTGCATTAGGCTCTCCATTACGTTTGCCATAAAGTGGTATTAATAAAATAAAAAAGCCCCTGTAACATACTATCACAAGGGCTTTATGCTTAGCAGTTAACTAAAAACCTTACATCTTATAGCTAAAGCCTAATAAGTAGGTGCTACCGTAATCTTGGTAATCACGTACTTGTAGCGCATTATCACCTTGTAAAGAAGTGAACGGCTCTTCAGTTAAGTTATAACCTTGTAAGAAGATAGATAGACCTTCTAAACTTTCAAAGCCGCCTTCGCCAAAATCGTAGCCAATTTGTGCATCCCAAATGGTTTCACCAACAATATCTACTTGCACAGTATTAAAACCTAAGCCGTAAACATCACCTTTAAAGGCACCACGTTTACGCATACTAGCGCGGGCTGAAAAACCATTTTTTTCATAATAGAAAGTTGCGCTGGTTATGCTGTCTGATAAGCCAGGTAATTGATAGTCATTATCGTTTTGGTCTTTCATATCAGACTCAATACCGGTATAACTAGCGATCATACCAAAACCGTCAAGGTGCTCTGAGATAACATTAAAGGGTATGGTTGCGGAAATTTCATAACCCCAAAGTGTGCCACCACCACCGTTTACTTTACCACTACCTGTACCTGTGCTCGTTGCTGGTAATTCACCGGTTGATGGGTCGGCGACACCGGTCATATCCACTTCATAAGTACCATCAAAAATCCAGTTTTTCAAATCTTTATGGAAAAATGCTACCGCGAAATAACCTTCATCACTGAAGTAGTTTTCATAAGATATATCAATGCCAATGGCTTCTTTTGGTTCAAGTGACGGATTACCACCATTCACGCTCCAGTAGTTGCCATTTTCATCTGGTGTTTGGTTGTATGTGGCGTTATATGAAGCATTCATTTCATCTAAACGAGCACGGGAAATCGTTTTAGCTGCGCCAAAACGTAAAGTCTGACTATCATCAAGTTGCAATGATAAGTTAATGCTAGGCAAGAAATTACTATAGTCATGGCTAACATCGGTTGGTTCAGTAACCACTAAACCATCAACGGTGTTAAAGGCATTACCTTGTGAAGACTGATCGGTATAAACATAACGAACACCAAAGTTACCGGTCAGAGGTAAACCAGCAATATCCGTAATAAGCTCAGCTTGGACAAACGCCGAGATGATTTTTTCATTAACCATCCAAGATTTAGTGGCATGAGTTGGGTTCGTTAAGCTTTCTTGCAGTAGGTCATAGTAGCCATCGTTGATCAAACCCATGGTATCGTAAGCTATCATGTCGCCCATACCTATAAAGTCTAAGTTAGCTGAGCCTAAACGATACTCTTCAGGGACCGATTGCATGCCTGGATTATCAGGGTAGCTAAAGCTGCTTAAAGTCATAAAGTAACCTTCAGACTTTTTAGTTTTTTCACGTTCACGATAACCGATACCGTAAGTAATATCAGAGATGAAATTCAAATCAACTTCCTGACTAGCCGCAAATTTTAACGACATTAACTCATCATCAATGCTCGGGGTATTAATAAAACCATCTTGTAATTGGTTTTCATAGTCAGTACCCGTAACACCGTATTTATCATTAAGTGCGCCACTCCAGCCCCAACTTAACGGACCGCCTAATTGAATTAGGTTGTAATCACTGTAATCAAGACCATGGCTAAAGGTCGCGCCAGTATTACCCGAGTCAAAGGTGTAACCTAAATCATCTGCTGCGCCTCGGCTATCACCACGGCCAGTACCTGAGTAACTTTCCACACTGTATACATCACGCTCTACTTTTGAATAAGCAACATCAAAGTCTAAGGTCCAGTTATCACTGGCAACCCATGAGGTATTAAAACCCAATGACAATAACTGAGCATCACGTTCTTCGTAGTCATTACGTACTACGACACGTTGGCCTTGAGTGATGGCACTGGTGACAAAACCTGTTGCCGGATCAATTACCGCAGTATCGCCAGAGATAGAGCCTTGTCCCCAAGCGAAAGGTACTTCAATACCGCGTAAAATTTTAGTATCTAAAAAGTCTACATAAAGCGCATCAAAGGTCATTTTTAAGTCATTAGTTGGCGCAGCTTCAATCACTAACATCACTGAATCACGCTCTAACGTTGAGGAGCGAACATATGGCTTAGCGCCACCTAAAATAGAGCCTTCAGTGCCATCGTCATAAGTGAAGGTTGGGTAGCCCCAAGCATTCCAACGCTTCTCTTGGTTTGGTGATGTCATGGTGGTATAAGCAAAAGCAACACCTAAAGTATCGTCGTTAAACTGATCCATATAGAAGAAGGTGCCTTTTAAACCTGAGTCATCACCATCAGGGTTTAATTTATCAAAGCTGGTTTTTTCATAGGTACCGTTAAATTGAATAACGCGACCATCTTGGTTAAGTGGTTTAATGGTTTGTAAATCAATAACACCAGCAATACCTTCACCTTCTAGGCTGGCATTAGGTGTTTTATAAACGGTAACGCCGCTCATAATTTCAGAAGGGTATAAGTCAAATTCAACGCCACGGTTATCACCGATAGACACTTGTTCACGACCATTTAAGGTAGTGCCACTTTCATTTTCACCGAAGCCGCGAATACTGACTTTACTGGCACGACCATCAATACGTTGTGCTGCAAGACCAGGTAAACGTGCAATAGACTCAGCAATAGAAGAGTCAGGTAACTTACCAATATCTTCAGCAGAAATTACTTCAACAACGTTTGATGAATAACGTTTTAAGTTGATTGATTTAACTAGGCTTTTACGAAAGCCAGTCACTTGAATTACTTCTACTTCTTCTTCCGCGGTTTTTTCTGCGGCTTTAGTCTCTTCTGCAGCAAAACTTGCAGTGCTTAATGCCATCAAGCCACTTGAAAGTAGCGCTAATGTCATTTTGCTTGGTTTAAAATGTAGCATTGAATATTCTCCCCTAGCCATCCGTGATTAATTTTATTAGCTAATTTCCATTTAGCCAAATAATTATATATTGATGTTTTATGTTGTCGTTATGCTGTCACATGTATTAATTCGTTATTATTTGTGAACAACTTTAATATAAAGCGGCTAATTACAGATGGATAGCCGTTGCATACGTATTCAAAGCGTAGCTTGGTCCTTCATGTACATTGAATACGTATGCAATGACTGTTTTAAAAACACCCAAGTCATTAGCTTAAAAGAGAAACTAAAAAACAAAAAAAGGAAATAGTTGTGATTTTAATAAAAAGCTTAAGGCATATGTTAATTGTTACGCTTACTTCAGTTAGTTTACTTGCCTGTGAAGGTAGTGATGAAATAACTGACGCAGTCACATCAATCCCTGTGGTTGATACTTTACCTGCGCCTGTGGTTAGCGCAGGCGAAAACGAGTTAGTTATTTTCTATAACCGTTCTGATGATAATTATGAACACTGGGTATTACATTTATGGAATGGCGATGGCTGTATTGCTTATGCCGATTTTGCTGATGATGAAGGTACTGTTTGGGATCTAGGCCAGGCAGCAAATGGTGAAGATCCAAACTATGGTGCTTATTGGATACTGCCACTAAAAACGGATCATAACGGTTGCGCTAATTTCATCGTCCATAAAGGTGGTGAGAAAGACATTGGTGGCGATACTAATAACGTAGTAGATCTAACCGGTGAATACACTATTTGGACATTATCAGGCATTAGTGATTTATTTACCGCCGCTATATTACCTTCAGGTAATATTTTTATTGAAGGTGCTAGTGCACATTGGCTAACTGCATCGACCGTTTTATTACCGATAGACAATGCCATTCAACACCAAGCCAAGGCGCTAATGTAGGCAGCCTGATTATTCAGCAGTGTCAGTAATATGTGTCAGCCATAGCAGTCAAATCAGCTTATCATGCTGGTAAAATAGACCTTGAGCTTGTTTTGAAGGTTTATGAGAAAGGCTTGCTGAGTAGATCAGCAAGCCTTTTTTTATTTTAGCTTTGGACCGGAAATCAGCAGGTAAATTATTACTCTTCTTATAGATTGGATATTTGTTCAGCTAAAGCTTCAGGCTCGGAAAAGTCAGAAGTTCTTAATATGACTTCACCATCTTTTACAATGACTAAGCTCGGTAATTCTTTCACGGCATATTGATGAAACATGCTATTGCTAACATCAATCGCAATGGCATGTTTTACCTGATACTTCTTAGTGTAATTCGCGAGTTCAGCAGGACCTGTCCAAAGTCTTGAGATGATGCCTTGCCATGCGATATTATCGAATTTCTGGGTCAAATTATTGACTGAGTTTTGTGCCGCTATGCATTGTTGTGATGCGGTTGGGCGAGAGTCTTTAAAATACCAATCACACCAAGTGGCAGTAAATAAAAACGCCTGTGTTTTATTATTATCAAGTGCTAGCCTCATAGGTTTTGCGGTTTCTGTAATGGCATTGTCGGCGAGTAAATCAAGTTGTTGCTCACTACTGAGCAGGGCGATTTTGTTATCAAGCACTGAATCGGCTTTGTGGCCAAGGTGAACTAAGTTCATTTGTTTATCGAACAATAAGTGATACGGAGTCCCTAGTAACCTAAATGCTTGCGCTAAGTCGCCACTACTATCGATAGCCATAGGCATTGATAAGTTAAACTCTTGCTGCACTTTCAGCACTGCAGCTAAATTATCATTGATACCTAGATTAATGGCGATGACCGCTAATTTGTCACTATGTTGTTGGCTAATTTGTTCAAAGTGGGGCATTTGCTCAATACAGGGTTTGCACCATGTTGCCCAAAATTTTAAATAGACCGGTTTTTTACCTTGATATTGCTCTAAGGTAACCACTTTTCCCGTGGTTAGGGTCATTGGCATGGTTAACAACTGCTTTGATAAGTTGCTAGCTTGCACCCAGAAAACTGGACTGATAAATAATGTCAGAGTGATGGATAATAACAATCGTTTTAACATGAACATAGGGATTCCGTTAGTTATTAGGTGAAGGTAATTAACTTAAAGGTAATTAGTTGAAATTTTATAAACTTTGCTGGCTCGTGTTTTCAATTAAAGCTAGTTTACGTCAAATTATTATTATCAGAAGTGCCGATAATGAATTATATTAGTGAATATAATTCATCAATACCATTCGTTGATTTCATTCACTCATTTCATTCATTGAGGAAGAGCATTATGGATAAATTTAAAGCCATTGCCTTGTTTATGTCGACTATCGAGACTGGCAGCTTTGCTGCAACAGCCAAAAAACACTCGACAGATCCATCCACGGTAAGTAAGGCTATTAAAAGGTTAGAAGATCAGCTCGGCTTGCAATTGCTCTATCGCTCTACTCGGCAATTAAGTTTGACCTCAGCAGGGCAGAAGTATGCAGATACTGTTGGCTCTCTCTATCAACAATTAGAGTTGTGTGAGCAAGAATTAAAATCAGACAATAATAGTTACAGTGGCGCGTTGAAAATTAATTTACCGGTATCGTATGGACGTATGTATATGCTGCCAATGTTGATCCAATTCAAAAAATCCTATCCTAAAATCCAGTTAGATGTAAGTTTCAATGATGAATATGTTGATATGATTAGTGATGCGGTCGATGTTTCTATCCGCAGTGGTACCTTAAACGATAGCCGTTTGGTAGCTCAAAAACTTTCACCCATGCCTTTTGTCCTGTGTATCAGTAATGAGGGGGTCAGTAGTAAGGGCGTAGGTAATAAGTTAGTAACCAGCAGCGAGATTGATATTTCGAATAAAGGACTCTCTGCTTTACCTTGGGTGTTATTTCGCTTCCAACAAACAGGTAGGACAATGCCGATAAATTTCTGCTATCAAGGTTGCCATATTAATGTTGAACCGAAAAACGTCACCATTGTTGATGATGGTGAAGCAATGGCCCAAATGTGCGCTGAAGGTTTGGGCCTTAGTCTTATGCCTCATTTTACCGCTAAGGCCTTAGTCGTTGCTGGCAAGATGAGGGTGGTGGCAGAACTTGATGAATTTGCCAATTCAGGGGTATTTATTGTATATCCAAAAAGAAAATATCTGCCCAAGCGCACGCAACTATTTATCGAATTTGTTAAAGCTTACCTTAAAGAAATAGGCGAGTTGCCATCCAAAACTTGGCTTGATAGCCCACTAAAACCGAGTTAACAGTGTAGAGTATCATGGAGTAAATATTGAATACGTATGCAATTAAGCAAAATCAGTATTTATATAATGGCTGAACGAGTAAGTTAATATCCATAACAATATTACCGACTCGTTTATTATGAAAATGTCTTTTTTTTCTCGCTCTCACTCAAGCCTTAGCCGGGCAATTTATGCTGTACTCTCAACAACTATGTTGGTTAGTGCATGTGGTGAAACAGGTAAACCTAGCCAACTAAGCCAACCAATAATTAATACTGTCAATAAGGTCACTGCTGTTGCAGCAAGCTTGTTTAAAGCAAGTGACTTGGCTAATTTACCGAGTGATAGCTCTGCTCATTGGTTAACCAGCCAATTATTGGTACTGCCAAAATCACGGAACAACTATCAATACCAGTTACTGAGTAAAAAATCAGCTGGTTTTAATGCCATTGATTTATTAGCGGTTAGTTTCCCAGATAAATTAGCAAAAAAGTTTCCACATTTAGCTGATTTTCAAGCGTATAAAGTGCAATTAACGCCAGAGCAAAGTAAGCGCTGGTTAAAACAACAACTCATGGTGGTGACGATTGAAGCCGGTCTTGGTCTAAGTAAACAAGCAAAAAAAATTGCTTACGTGCAAACCGGGGGCGTAATTGATGCACTCTATACTCAGGGCGAGAATGATGCCGATGAAGTGACTGATTTAGGCGCAACCATTATTAATAATCGACAAGGTGAGGGCGTTAGCACTGTTGTTCGTAGAGCTGTTAGCTTTAAGTTATGGGCACCAACAGCACAATCGGTTTCGGTGCAGCTTTTTGATGACAACTTACAAGCGCTTTCAGGCGGCAAACTTGCAATGCTAGAAGATAGCAATACCGGTGTTTGGCAGGTAATATCCGATAACCAAGCGAGTTATGCTTATTATAAATATCAGCTCAGCGTTTATCACCCAGTATCAAAAAAAGTAGAATCCTTATCGGTTACCGACCCTTATTCTTTAAGTTTATCTGTTAATAGTGAGTACTCACAGGTCGTAGATTTGAATGATGCAATCACTCAACCAGAAAACTGGCTGAATCAGTCAATACCGACGGTGAAAAATGTCGAAGATAATGTCTTTTATGAAACACATATTCGAGATTTTAGTGCCAATGAACAACGGCTAAGCAACCCTAAGTTTAAGGGTAAATATAAAGCCTTTAGTGAGACTAACTCTAATGGCGTGCAACATTTAAAAACACTGCAAGCGGCAGGCTTAAATAACATTCATTTATTACCTACCTTTGATATGGCTACCGTTAATGAAGATGCCAGTAAACATCTTGATATAGATGATAACCTGGGCAAAGTTTGCGCTATTACAGTCAATATCAGTATCTGTCAGCAAGCTTACAATGCTGAGCAAAGTATTAAATCACTATTACAGAGTTATGCCGTCGCAGGCGAGCAAGCGCAGCAGTTAGTTAGCGAGTTACGCCAAGTTGATAACTACAACTGGGGTTATGATCCTTTTCATTACACTGTGCCAGAGGGCAGTTATGCCGTTAATGCCCAAGGTGTTGCACGCTTAGTCGAATTTAGAGAGATGATTCAAAGCCTGCATGGTTTGGGATTTCGGGTGATTATGGATGTAGTGTATAACCACACCCATCAAGCTGGCTTAGCAACCAATGCTGTATTAGATAAAATAGTACCTCATTATTACCACAGATTAGACCCGATAACAGGCGCCATCGAGCAATCGACATGTTGTGATAATACCGCGACAGAGCGGGTGATGATGGCAAAACTAATGACCGACTCATTAGTGGTTTGGGCACGTGATTATAAAATTGATGGTTTTCGTTTTGATTTAATGGGCCATCAACCCAAGAATGTTATGTTGGCAGCAAGAGCCGCTGTGCGCCAAGTCGACAGTGATACTTACTTTTACGGTGAAGGTTGGAATTTTGGTGAAGTGGCTAATAATAAACAGTTTATTCAAGCCAGCCAGTTAGAGCTAGGTGGCAGCGAAATAGGGACTTTTTCTGACCGATTACGTGATGCCGTGCGTGGCGGCGGTAACAATACTCGCGATTCTCAAGGCATTGGCAATGGCTTATTAACTTTTCCCAATGAAAAACAACATAAAGAAAAAAATCGTCGCGCTTATGTGTTAAGAATGGACCAACTACGCATCGGTTTAGCCGGTAATTTAGTGAATTTCCCTTTAAAAGTTATTAATGGTAAAAAAGTATTAGGCAAAGATATTCCTTATGGTGATCAGCCCACGGGTTATGCGCTAGACCCCGCTGATACCATTAACTATGTTTCTAAGCATGACAACCAAACCTTATGGGATAACAGTCAATATCGTCTAGCTTTTGAAGTTTCTACTGATGACAGGGTTAGAATGCACTTGCAAAGTTTAGCGTTCACCTTATTCGCCCAAGGTATTCCTTTCATTCACATGGGCTCAGAGTTTATGCGCTCTAAGTCTTTCCTTCGAGACAGTTATGACTATGGTGACTGGTTCAATCGTGTCGACTTTTCTAAGCAAGATAACTTTTATAATATCGGTTTACCACCAGCAGAGAAAGATAAAGCTAACTGGCCGTTAATAAAGCAAGTTCTTGCCGGTCATCAGGGGCGAGATCAGGTTAATGCTAAGCATATTGAGTTTAGCAGTGATATATTTATCGAAATGCTAACACTGCGGATGAGTTCGCCCTTATTTAGACTAACAAGCAGTGCCGCGATTATTGATAAAGTGACTTTTCTCAATACGGATAACGAGCAGCTAGGTTTATTGGTGATGAAAATTGATGATAGTCAGGGCGAATCTGTTGATGACAAGGTATCTAGCATGATGGTTATTTTTAATACCAGTGATAAAAGACAAACTTTCGCCTATGGCAGCACTCAGGGGTATCAATTACACCCAATACAAAAAAATGGTGTTGATGAAGTGGTTAAGCAAAGTAAAGTAACGGCAACAGGCTTTACTGTGCCAGCACTGAGCAGTGTGGTATTTGTCAAACTGAGAGGTTAGTTAAGCTTTATTAATTAATCGAGTTTCATAACGCTTTAGGCAAAAAAAGGTCCTGTTGAGCAATTATTAATAATTGGCTCAACAGGACCTTTAATCTTTTTAAACCATTAGCGTTTACTCGCGTAAATGGTATTTATACACTCGGTGATAAATGTAGAAAACAGCCACGACCGGCGAAGGTCAGTTGATAGTGAGGCTCAATATTTTTATCTGTGCGCAGGGTTTTTTCTAACAAGCCTTTTTCAACTAAAAAATCTAACATGTTAGTTGATAGCTCACCCAATTTTGCTTTTGCGGTAATCTCAACTTTAGTGGCGACACCTTTAAATGAGTACAGCGCTTTTATTATTTTGGCTTCAACTTCAGAAATTTTTGGCATGCTACCTGTGTATGGAGGGTATTGATTTATAGGGAACTTACCTTGAACACTTTCGTAAGACGCTTGTATGGCTTTAATATCATTGTCTTTATTATCTGTTAATTTAAATGTATGAAAAACGCCAGTCTCTTTACTTAAGTAATCTACTTTCGCTAAAAATATCGGTAAATCACAACCTTGGGCAACATGATAAAAGCCACTTCTCCATTTAGGTACTAGGCCGCGTGTTCCTTCTGGAGTGAATAAGAAAAACACTCGATTTAATTTTTGGCTATTGATAAAGCTTTTTATTTGTTCAACTTGGCCAACGCCTTTTGCGGAACGATCAATAGGGATGGCACCAAGGTACATCATCCAAGTGCCCAATACGGGTATTCGACATAAGGTATCTTTTACCGAAAAGTAAATTTTCACATCTTGTAAAATAGCGGCACCTAAGGCGTAAAAGAAATCCCAGTTTGAAGTATGAGGAGCCGCAATGGCTACACCAGCACCTTCAGGCGCTGTTTTACAAAGTTTCCAACCAGCGAGTTTAAACCAAAGAGTAAACATAAATTTTAAGAAGTATTTAATGAAAATACCGTCGAAGATGGTTTTTTCTCGAATGGTGAGTGCTTTTTTAGCCATGGTAAAGTCAATTCAAAGTTACAACTAAGATAGCTGCTATTGTAGCAGGTAAGTTGCAAAAAATATTGATGTAGCTAGCTATTTAATCAGCTTAGTCTTGGTGGTAAACACTCAAAGTGAACGTTTGTTTGAAATAGGGCTTGCTTCTTGAGCTAGCTAGTATATTTTTATCAATAAAAACGGGTTGTTAGTTTGTTTTTTTGCATAGAAAAAACTTATAGAGGGCTAGCAAGGTGTTTGAAATAAATAAACTGGGCTCATAGATAAGCTGCTTTATTTAAAAGGATTGACTTAAGGATTCCCTGTATCGGCATTATCCTAGGATAATGCACTGTTTTCGTCTTAATAAACTGAACGAGGGGTAGCTTGCTACCATGAGTTATTTGAACTCGACGATATCTTGTTATCTTACCTAGTAGAGTGGAGGCTATTTATATACCCGTTACCATTCAAAGTGCCTCTGAAACATGCATCTTGAATTGTAACGGGTATATACAACCATTATCTTCAATCATGCCTTGCCTAAAAACGTTTTTAATTTCAGTTCAATCCTGAATTTTGAAGGGGTTTTGGTATATATTAAAAATTCTGTTGTCTTTTTCTTGCCCACACTGAACTACAAAACAGATTGATTTAAATAGATATTTCTTTATAAATTACTACTTAAAAGTTAGCTGAGCAATAGTCAATAAGGACTAACACATTGTGTTTCCGATTATTTTTTAGGCTGTTCTTTAGGTGGTTACTAGCGCGTAATACGAGAAGTTAGTATATTCACTAGAAGAGTCACTTGTATTTATATACAATCAACCTTTCCATGCATTTCGCATCCCAGTATCTACTAAACGTATCAATGATAACATTATGGCTGCAATTTTAAATCTTAGTAGTAAAAACAAAGCGTTAAGTTACTTAAATGCCTGTCATTGTTTTGGCCGTTCGCCGACTAATGTTGATACTGTTATCAATGCTCAGGAAGTATCTCGCATACATGCGGTAGTTGATTGGACCCATGGTCAATGGCTTATTCGTGATATCAGTAATAATGGGACCTGGGTAAATAACCAAAAATTAGTCAAAGATAGCCCGCATAAACTTAAGGTTGGTGACAAGATCTTTTTTGCTGCAAGTGATAGCCACGGCTTTGCCATACAAGACTTGAGTCCTCCGCAAAACATGTTACTGCCTATTGAACAACATGGTGAGCACGCCACTGAATCACCCATTATTTTATCCGATGGCAATTTACTGCCCTCAGACGAAAACCCTGAGATTGCTTTGTTTTATGTGCCGAGTAAAGACCAGTGGTATAAAGAATTCTTGGTTGATACCGACGGCAGTGCCTATCCTGTGGTGAATTCTGATTTACTCTTTTTTGCTAATCAAAAGTGGCAGTTAAAATTAATTCCCTTAACTGAAAATACCGTGTTAATGGCTAAACCTAAATTATTAGCTCATCAGATAAAATATCGTTTTAATTTAAGTCAAGATGAAGAAAATACCGAATTGACGGTAACGACTGATGATGAAAAATTCTCTTTAGCTATTAAAGCACATCATTATTTAACTTTGAGTTTGGCTAGACATCGTGATGAAGACGCTAAAAATGGTATTGATGAAGATAATCAAGGTTGGCGCTTGCCAGAAATCTTGACCAAAGAGCTAGGCTGTGATATTACCCTTTTTAATACCCATGTTTGTCGCGCGAAACAACAATTTAGAGACATGCTTGAGGGTGCTTGTGACGGTGATGAATTAATTGAACGTAAAGGGAAAAAAATACGTTTCGCTGGTGTTTTCTACCGTATTTACAAAGGCAATGAGCTGATTGTGAATCGCGGACAAGATAAGATTTCTCTTACGGTATTACATGGATAATAAGTTACTACATTACAGCCGTGAACGATTATTAGGTGAAGGGGGCATGGGTAAAGTTTACCTAGCCCAAGATAACCAATTACAACGACAAGTAGCCATTAAAGAATTAACCTATCAGCCGAAAGATGGAGAGGTTAATCACGCCCTACAAGAAGCACGCTTATTAGCACGGGTGAACCACACTAATATTATTCAAATTTATAATGTCCATGATGAAGGAGATCATATCTCCTTAGTCATGGAGTATTTCCATAGTAAAACCTTGACGCAATTTCTACTTGAGTCCTACTGCACCCTAGTACAAAAGTTAGATTTGTTGCAGCAACTCTCTGCCGGCTTAGCCGCGGCGCATAAAAGTGATGTTATTCATTGTGACCTAAAGCCGAACAATATCTTAGTGAATGAGCAAGGGCTGCTTAAAATTACTGATTTTGGCATTGCCTTGATAGCAAGTAACGAAATTAATAATGAGCAGGCTGACAGTGCTGAAGGCATGCAATATGGCAGTTTGCTTTATATGTCGCCAGAGCAAATACAAAAAAAATCTTTAGATTATCGTAGTGATATTTTTTCATTCGGTATTGTTGCTTATCAATTAATGGTGGGCAGTCATCCCTTTGCTCTTGGTATTAACGGCGGCTCAGCCACTGATATTGCTCAAAGGATATGTCAGCAAACGCCGGAACATGCTAAAAACTTAATGCTTAATGCACCCAGCGCCTTAACCGATTTGTTAATGGAAATGTTAGTGCAACCTCTTGAGCAAAGAACTTTAACGGCTAGTGCGATAGAAAATCGTTTAAAACATATTAGAACTGCGTTAATACAAGCAGAGATAAGTGAGCAAGCAACTATACCTTTAAGTGAAGTACCTTTGGGTGAGTTGCCGTTATCTGCTCAACTAACCGCTAATCAATACGCTACCCAGCCTATTCAGCAAGCCTTTGCTTCTCAAGATACACAACAGCCAACTGAAAACTTACCAACCCCCTGGTTTAGACAGAACAATATAGTCATTACTAGCATGACTATATTTTGTATTATGCTGATTTTACTTTATTGGTTTGATAAGACTAATGAAGTGGAAAGCAAGCAAGTTGTTATATTAAAACCAACGTTGTCAGCCAGCTCGCTAATGGCGCCTATGCAACAAAGCTTAGTGACTTCAGCGGTGGAAGATGCTTTACGACAAGCGGTAATAAATAGCAAAAATATGTATTTAATCTCGCAACGAGAAGTGAATGCCATCACTAAAGCATATCCGGATGATTTAAATAAACTAAGGCAAGCAACGGGTGCTTCAGACATTATTTCAACCGAGCTAGAGTGTGATAATAGCCGCTGCAAAGTGAGCTTTTCTCGATTGGTTGCTAACGCTAATAACAATGACAGGTTAGCGGTAAAATATGAGAAAAATTGGTTAGCACCGATAGATAAATTTAATGCCATTTTTAGTACCAGCCAAATGCAATTTGCTGCACTTTTTCCTCAGCACGCAGAGGTCAATCAATCAGCTTTAGTACAAAGACCCATTAATGAAGATGATTACCGAGATTACATTGGCTTGTATAGTCAAATTAAAGGTCATGGCAAATATAGTGCCGACAGTTTGGAACAGTTAGAAGCCTTGTTAACAAGGTCACCTTATTTATATGCGGCTTATGGTTTATTCCGCGAGACAGCTTCAAATTTATATATCGATACCCGAGATAAAAGTTACCTGAAACGACTTGAACTAGTATTACAAAAATCCCCGCCCGAATATAGATACAGTGTTTACCATGCCATAGATAGTTTTTGGTTGGCCTCAAATAGGGGCGATATGAGCACTGCGAGACTGCAAATTGCGGAAGCGCAACAAAAAGGCGCTGATGATTTAACCATTTTAGGTTTTGAAGCCTTTATGTTTTTTAATAGCGGACAATATAAAGCAGCGGCTGACTCCTATGCCAATGCTTTTAAACTCAGACCGAGCACCGCACTATTAAACAATATAGCTTTTAGTTATTGGCGCTTAGGGGATTTAATTAAAGCAGAGTATTCATTAAATAGAATGTTAGCAATTGTGCCACATAATTATAGAGCAAAGCGCTTACAAGCAAATATTTGGTTACTGCAAGGCAAGCTTAAATTAGCGATTAGTGCGTTTGAAAAAATAGTAATTAGCTTAAATAATGGTACTGATTTAACCAATTTAAGTATGGCTTATGGCTTAAACCAGCAATACGATAAGTCGCTTAAATTTGCCCAGAAAGCGTTAAAGCTAAGCCCAAAACACCCTGTTAATTTATTAAATTTAGCCGATATTGAAATGATCCTAGGTAATGAACAGGAAGCTATTTCACTTTATCAACAAGTAGTTATCATTTTAGCAGGGAAAGATGAAGTTAAGTCTTTAACATATTTAGCGCAAGCTTATGGTCAGTTAAAGCAAGCTGATTTGGCTTTAGAAGCGTTAAGTAAAGCGCAAAATTTAGCTCCGGAAAGTGGTGAAGTCTCTTATACATCAGCCATAGTTTATAGTTTGTTAAAAGAAAATGCTTCGGCGCTTCATCATGTGAAAAAGGCGTTAAAGGATAATATAGGTGTTGTTTGGTTTAACCTTCCTTGGTTTGATAAATTATGTACAGAGCATGATTTTCAACAACTGATGACAAAATATGATAATGCTGAGCGTTGTTTAATTTAAACGGGTGCTCGTTTGAGTTTATTTGAAAATTTGATTACCGCAATGAGTAAATAAAATTAATTTTGGATAATGCCACCGCCATCATTAATAGCCCCAAACGTTGAAAACTGCTGTTCTTGCACTGGTTCAAGTAATTGTACCGATTGTGCGTTATAAATATTCGCTATCATCCAAAACATATGCGCATTTCTTTCTGCTAAGTTTAATAATCTTGCTAGTTTTAATGGCTCTGACTCAGCCATATTCAATAATTGCTTTAGTAGTTTTTTATCCGTTAAGGCAATGTCATTTAATCGGTCAACGAGAACGGGATCAGTTTCTGCCAGGGTGATTAACATCTCGGTAGTGTTGGCGGTGCTAGCTGCATTGGCGCTAGCTAAGAAAACACTGCTCGTTAACACCAACATTACCGATAAAACTTTAATATATTTATTCATAACATATCCTACTATTTTTTGTGATTCAATTGTTGTGGCTCAACCTCTGTACTAGGGATGAGTTCGCCTAAAAGCTGAACATAAATTTACAGACTTACTGCCTCGCAAACCATGACAGCCAATTACAGCTTACTTAATACTGCTATTTCTCTTGTTTTTCAATGTGTTTCTGCACAATAACGTGTTGTTAAATCATTGCTTATTATTATTATTTATTTGGTAGGCTGTTTTTTTTAGTTATCAATGAACTTTTATCTTTGTAATAGCTTGTCATTTTTTGTACGATTTTAACGGTAAAAAGCATTGGTTATTCAAATGTCAGGGCAATGTCATTGTTGTTGTAATGGCGTGTAATGTGCTTTTACTTGTAACTATGAAATAGTGCATTAAGGAAAGAAATTATTAACTTCCCTAAGAGTATTTATATATATTCGCAGGTAAGGAAGGCAATAAAAATGTGTGCAATGTTATCACCGGGCTTAGCCTCAACTGTTGATTTTAACCTAGGCAATGAGGTTGCAGTTGCAGCACCAAGCCTTATTACTGGATCACAAAGCTTAACCAAAGTAAGTAGGCAGGATAAAATGTCATGCAAGCAAGATCACCTGAGGCAGTTTGACGAAAGTGCATTGACAACCTTAGCTGAGTATCAAATGCATGGTAAAGGTAAGCATAAGTGTTGCCAATGCGCTTATAACTCTGGCTTCAAGCAAGGATCGCTGTTACAAAATTTCATTAGCTTAGATATTGACAGTTTAGGAGACGCACAGGTCAGTGCTGATGGTGGCTATAAAAGTGTTCACCAAGCTTTTGCTTTAGGGTATAGCGATGGTGTTAATTCATTTATTAGAAGTTAACGGTATTTTTTCAAGGTGTGCATAAGTTATAAGGAAGTAAAAGGGCTCAATGTTGTATGGGGCCAATATTTGCAACCGGAGTAGTTTATGCAAAATAGAAAAACACTAACAAGTAGATCTGTTTTTACTTTAGTGCAAATAGATATCTTAGCTAACGGCGGCAATGTTATCAGAACGTCTTATGAGGTGGCAGAGCCTAATGAAGATGTTGTCGGTCGTTTTGGCAGTTTAACAGAGGCGGAGAACTTTATTACACTGTTAAGCAATTTGAACCAGCAAAGCCTAGTGTCACCATAAGTAGTCGCCTCATAATAGACGGGCATAGTAATGACAGCTCTAATCGTCTTTATTAATATAAGAAAGAATATAAGTAAAAGTACCCGAGTAAAGCTAAGCTAATCGTTAATTTCCCAATCAAAAAGGGCAAGGAGTTAAAGCTCCTTGCCCTTTTTGATGTCCAGTTTTTAGTGCCCCACTTTTGTTGGCTCTAATAGTTGAGAGCATCTAGTGAGGTACTGTTGCTATGGTTCGTTTTTATAAGGCAAGCGAGTACCGGCCCCTTATTTTAAGCTGTGGCTACGATGAGGGTAAGACATAAATTCAAATGACTTGTTGTGCTCAATGAATTTATTGATAAGGCATTCACTGCCTTGGTAATAGGCGAACCTTGTTTATAGCCCCAGCATGATCTGCTAATAGAGCAGAATAATGCTCTTGGTAGATGGTAAAGTCATTGACTCGGCAACAGGAGTCGTATCAATATGACTAGTCTCTAGCCGAAAGACAGCAGAGGCTTAGTGATAAAGGGGACGATAAACTAGCTTTAGCGGCTAAATATAATATTTGCGCTATTGAAAATGAATAGTTAGGCTCCATATTTATATCCATCCATATTTCACTGGCAGCTAACATGACCTACGCACTAGAAATTAGCGCATTAAAAAAAACCTATAAAGGCGGTTTTCAAGCTTTAAAAGGTATTGATTTAACCGTATCACAGGGCGATTTTTTTGCCTTGCTTGGCCCTAATGGTGCCGGTAAATCTACAGCTATTGGGGTGATAACGTCACTAGTGAATAAAACGGCTGGTCAAGTAAAAGTATTTGGTTATGACATCGATACTGATTTGGAAAAAGCGAAAAGCTTTATCGGTTTAGTGCCGCAAGAATTTAATTTTAGTCAGTTTGAGCCTTTGATGAATATTTTAGTGAATCAAGCTGGTTATTATGGTGTAACCAAGTCTGTGGCTATAGAGCGGGCAGAAAAGTACCTAAAGCAACTTGAGCTATGGGATAAACGTGATGCACCGGCTCGGACACTCTCAGGTGGTATGAAACGTCGTTTAATGATTGCCCGTGCTTTAATGCATGAACCGAAAATGTTGATATTAGATGAGCCAACGGCTGGCGTTGATATTGAATTACGTCGCTCGATGTGGAATTTTTTACGTGAGTTAAATCAGCAAGGCATTACTATTATCCTCACCACTCACTATTTAGAAGAAGCTGAAATGCTATGTCGCAATATTGCCATTATTGATGGTGGTGAAATTGTTGAAAATACCAGTATGAAAAAATTACTGGCACAATTAGATGTTGAAACTTTTGTTTTTGATATCAAAGAAGGGACCGCGGTAAGTAAACTTGAGCAATTTGTTAAGCAATCACCCGTCATTACTTATCGACTTATTGATGATCATACCTTGGAAATGGATTTAAATAAGGCGCAAAACCTTAATCAGGTTTTTGAACAATTGAGCGCGGCTAATATTGAAGTACAGAGTATGCGCAATAAAAGTAACCGCTTAGAAGCCTTGTTTGTGAGTTTGATCAATAAAAAGTCTCGCGCTAGGCAAACTGAGCCGCAAAGTGCTGTTGTCGGAGTAAACTAAATGAATAACTCTATAGCCTTAAAAAGTATATTAACCAAAGAAATCCAACGTTTTATGCGTATTTGGGTGCAAACCTTAGTACCACCAGCCATTACTATTAGCTTATATTTTGTTATTTTTGGCTCATTAATTGGATCGCGTATAGGCGAAATGGGCGGCTTTGATTATATGTCGTTTATTGTACCTGGTCTTATTATGATGAGTGTTATCACTAACTCATACTCTAACGTGGCATCGTCATTTTTTAGCGCTAAGTGGCAACGAAATGTTGAAGAAATGTTAGTCGCGCCGGTACCTAACTGGGTGATTGTGGCGGGCTATGTTGGCGGCGGTATGTGTCGTGGTATTTTAGTTGGCTTGATTGTTACCCTGGTTTCCTTGTTGTTTGTTGATATTCAACTGCACAATATTTGGGTGATTATCGCTACTGTGGTACTTACGTCGGCCACCTTTGCTTTAGGAGGCTTAATTAACGCTATTTTTGCCGGTAGTTTTGATGATATTTCAATTATTCCGACCTTTATTTTAACGCCGTTAACCTACCTTGGTGGTGTGTTTTATTCGATAAGTCTATTGCCTGAATTTTGGCAGGGCGTTTCGCAAGCAAACCCTATTGTTTATATGGTTAATGCTTTTAGGTATGGATTTTTAGGGATATCAGATGTTAGTCTTGTGACTGCTTTTGCCGTGATTATTTTCTTTATTATCACTTTATTTATCATTGCCATGGTACTTATCTCTAAAGGTATAGGACTTAGAACTTAACATGACCGATAAAATGACAGCTAATGTTACCGGAAAAATAATCACATTGAACTCGGAACTACTTGGTGACTCTAAAGCAATTATTAGTAATCAAGAGGGTATTCATGAGAAGCTAGATGAAGTGGTGAAAAAGCACCTGACTCATGCTTTTCAAAAACCTTATCAAAAACACACAGAACAAGCATTCGCAGAAATGGATGTTTTGGTACAAGCCTTTTTAGTGGCTAACCCTGAGGGTGAAATCATCTTAGATGCTTGTTGTGGTGTCGGACAAAGTACCCGCATCTTAGCCCAACAGAACCCACAAGCATTAGTGATTGGCGTGGATAAGTCAGCTCATAGAATTAATCGTAATATTGAAGGTTTTTCTACCGATGATGGCTTTAGTGCACAAAACTATCATTTAGTGCGCGCCGATCTTAATGATTTCTATCGTTTGGTGAAAACCGCCAATTGGCCGGTATCAAAGCACTACATTTTATATCCTAACCCTTGGCCTAAGTCTAAGCATTTACAGCGTCGTTGGCATGGTAGTGCCGTATTTCCACAAATGGCCAGTATTGGTCAGCAGCTTATTTTACGCAGTAATTGGCGGATCTACTTAGCCGAGTTTCAACAAGCGGCTAAGCACGTTAATTTACAAGGTGAAATTTCGTCATTAACGGTAGTCGAAGCCTCGTCTGCACTGACGCCGTTTGAAGCAAAATACCAAGCTAGTGGACAAGTTTGTTGGCAATTAATCCTACATAGATAATGAATATAGTTAGTAATGTTGACGAAATCACAAGACTTTTGCGCTGTTTTTTATTAAAGTGCGTTTTTCGTGTTAGCTACAAATAGCCAATAAGTATTAAACTTGCGTATGGGCATAACAGGAATTGGCCAAGCAAGTCAATATAGTGAACAGTTAAGTGAACAGTATGATAGCAACTAAGCGCATTGCCGAGGCAACGCAAGAGTCATTACATCGAATTTTTACTATTGCCGAAGCGCCTGATTCTACTTTGGGGCGCCTTGAGCAAGAAATGTCACAAAATTTGGTTGGTTTTTTAAACAACCATATTGTTGCCAGTAAAAATGCGTTATCGGACATTGAGAAAGATTTTGTTAATCCTCATATTCCTGAGCAGCCAGAATTTGTCTCAGATCATATGCATCATTTGCTCGATAAATTAGTCGCGCAATCAGTACATACCTCTAGTCCTAGTTTTATTGGTCATATGACCTCAGCGCTACCAGCATTTATTTTACCCTTATCTAAGCTGATGGTGGGTTTAAATCAGAACCTAGTTAAAGTTGAAACCTCTAAGGCTTTTACCCCGCTAGAACGTCAAGTTATCGGTATGATGCATAACTTGGTCTATCAACAGGATGATGATTTTTATAAAAGTTGGATGCATAGCGCACAGCATTCACTGGGCACTTTTTGCTCCGGTGGCACTGTCGCTAATATTACCGCTTTATGGGTCGCACGAAATAAGCTGCTGCAAGCCGACGGTGACTTTAGAGGCGTAGCTCGAGAAGGCTTACACCGTGCTATGAGACATTATGGCTATCAAGACTTAGCTATTTTAGTCTCGGAACGTGGTCATTACTCACTGAAAAAATCCGCTGATATTCTTGGTATAGGCCAAGAGAATGTTATTGCCATTGCCACCGATGAAAATAATAAAATAGATTGTCAAAAGCTGGCAGAAAAATGCCAGCAACTTAGCGCGAAAAATATCAAAGTACTCGCTATTGTTGGTGTTGCCGGTACCACAGAAACCGGTAATGTTGACCCTCTTGATAAAATGGCTGTCATTGCTCAGAAAATCCAATGTCATTTTCATGTTGATGCCGCTTGGGGGGGAGCTACATTGTTATCGAATAAGTACCGTCCTTTGCTTAAAGGCATCGAACAAGCCGACTCAGTAACCATTGACGCGCATAAACAGATGTATGTGCCTATGGGCGCTGGTATCGTTATATTTAAAGACCCTGGCTCGGTGAGTGCCATTGAGCATCACGCCGAATATATATTACGTAAAGGCTCAAAAGATTTAGGTAGTCATACCCTTGAAGGCTCTCGCCCGGGCATGGCGATGTTAGTGTATGCCAGTTTGCATATTATTAGCCGACCAGGTTATGAAATGCTGATTAATCAGGCTATTGAAAAAGCAGAGTATTTTGCTGAGATCATTAATCAGCATGATAGTTTTGAGTTAATTACCCGCCCTGAATTGTGTCTGTTAACCTACCGTTATGCACCTAAGTCAGTACAAGCACTGTTGGCTCGTAATGATAATGACGCCAATAAATCGGTGAATTTGCTACTTGGTCAGTTAACCAAGTTTATTCAAAAACGCCAACGCGAAGACGGTCGCTCTTTTGTTTCTCGTACTCGTATTGAAGTGGGTAAATATGGCGGTGAAAAAGTAATAGTTTTTAGAGTCGTCTTGGCCAACCCATTAACCACGAAAGAAATTTTACAAGATATATTAGAGCAGCAATGTCAGTTAGCGCTGGAAAGTGAGAACTTTTTACCTGAGCTACTGCAAATAGCAAAATAATCTTCGCATTCTTTAGTACCTACTTAGCCAATGAATACCTTAAAAAAGGCGCAGGTTAATCAATCGATTAACCTGCGCCTTTTTTGTTTTTCTTTACCGATATTAGCTAATATTTAGCTTGGTTTTAACAAGGAATGCTTGCTTAAATGCAACTAAATTATGCTTTAGTAGTTATGGTAAAGGCCAAACTCTTGGTTTATCTTACCGTTTTGTTTATCGGCCCACAGATAATACTCTTGATCTGCCAATTCACTAGCCGCTGCTTTATCAAGTAAGACAATGGCATTTTCATGTAGCTGTAAAGACGATGCCGGACAAACTGCCGATAAGGCACCGGTTACCATATCGTTTACTGCCTTGGCTTTGTTTTTACCTATTGCCATAAGAAGTACATACCTAGCATCGAGAATAGTGGCAATACCCATGGTCATGGCTAACGTAGGTTGAAATTCATTAGCAGAAAATAAACGACTGTTATCATCAAGGGTTTGTTGAGTAAGTGTTTTAATGCGTGTCCGAGAGGCTAAACTTGATGTTGGTTCATTAAAACCAATATGGCCATTTGCACCTATGCCTAATATTTGTAGATCGATACCGCCTGCTTGGGCAATTTTCTCTTCGTATGCTAAGCCTTGTACTCTTGGGTTTTCACCTTGGTTACAAATAGGTAAAAAGGTCTTAGTTTTATCGATATCAACATGGTTAAACAAGTGCTCATTCATAAAATGACGGTAACTTTGTGCATTTTTTTCATCAATACCTAAGTATTCATCCAAATTGAAACTGGTGGTATTGCTAAAACTTAGCTCACCCGCTTTATATTTATTAACCAATTCTTGATAAAGGCTAATAGGTGTGCTGCCTGTTGCCAAACCTATAACAGGGTTTGATTTTTTATTGATTAGCTCTGCAACCCATTCTGCTGCACTTATGGCAACTTGTTGTGCATTATCAAAAATAATAACTTGCATATTTTTTCCTTAGAAAAATGAAATTAAATAAAAGTGCACTGTACGCTTATAGTGTAAGCGATAAAATTTATAATATGATAAATAGACTATCACCCTATTGAAAAATGACAGCGCTGTCAATTACTAATAGGGTCTGTTGATAGATATATATATATATCTAGCTATCAGTGTTTTTCTAAACATAAATAATTGTTTTATTGTGTTAAAAATTTAGACATAGCCGCTTATTGATCGCATAGTTAGTTTATGCATAGTAAAGATAATCGTTGAGAAAATGTTATGAACTATAGAGGTTTACAAACAACAGAACAATGGATTGAACTTATCGCTAATAGTGAACTACCGGCTATTACTTCTACCGCGAAGATGCTGGATAAATTTGCCAACGATGATAAATCGTCATTGCCTAAATTAAGTGAAGCTATCTTGCATGATCAAGGATTATCTTCATGCTTGCTTAAAGTTGCCAATAATATTCAGCACATCAGTATTAATAAAGTCACCACAGTATCTCGGGCTACTGTGGTATTAGGTATTCAAACCGTTAAAAATATCTGTTTAACGGTAAAATTAGTTTCTAGTTTACTGGCCACCAAGACCCTTGATATTAATGTCTATGAAAAATTAACTCAGCTGATGGCTAATTCATTTTACGCGGGTATGTTAGCTAAAATGATGGTGCCTACTTACAGTGATGAAGTGCAAGAAGAAGTATACCTAGCTGCGATGTTATATCGTATTGGCGAAAGCGCTTTTTGGAGTGCTGGCGGTGACGTTGCCAAAAAACTAGCCAATTATCAGGCAAAATCAAGCCAAGATTTTAAGCAATATTGTCAACAAGAAATGGGCACCAGCTTTACTGAATTAAGTAAAGGCCTTGCCAGTACGTGGAACTTGAGTGATTTATTAATCAAGGCCTTGGATCAGCCCACCAATCGTACCGATGAGGTGAAAATTATTTATTTTGCCGATAAATTGAGCGCTATTATTGCCAAGCCAGAAGGGAGTGGCGCAGACTATCAAAGCTTACTGGCCGATATAGCTGATATTATGAATATTTCGGTAAGGCAGTTAACGGTGAGAGTTGATCATACCCGTGAGCAAGCCGATAAGTTACTGTCATCTTATGGTGCAGAAATTTTAATTCCGTTAATTAAAAGCTTACCTTCTAGTAAAGATTTCGAAGCCCAGAGCTATATTGCTAGTACTGCGGAGCCTGCTAGTAAAGATAAAGCCTTATTAGCAGGCTTTATCAAGCTAACTAACTTGATGAAGACAAGTAAAGATCTTAATGAATACCTACAGTTAGCGCTAGAGAATATTGCTTTTACCTTTGCTTTTGATCGTAGCTCTTTCTTATTGCTGGTTGATGATAGAGCTAGTGTTAAGTCTCGCTTGGTGGTTAACAACAATGGCCAAAGTGAAGCCGGTAAAATCAATATTGATCTAAAAAACAGTGATAATGTTATTGCTAGGGTGATCAGTACGGATACCGCTGCGCTGATTAATGATCATCAAGAAGTTCGCTGGCGTGATTTAATTACTCAACAGATTAGTGCCATGATTGCTCATGGTGCCATCGCTTTTGTACCCGTAAAAATAGGCGGCAAGGCTATAGGGGTCATCTGTTTGCAATTACTCACGCCAAAGCAAAAGATAGCCACGCAAGACTTTCAACAAGTATGTAGCTTTATTGATCATCTTAATATGTGTTTAACCATGATCAAGTACCGTTAAACTAGCATAAAATAGTATTTTTATGCCATAGACACTGCCCGCTATTTCTTTGTAAATATAGAGACAATTAGTTACTCGTTTTAGCAGGTCTTCTGATAAACTAGCGCTAACTTTCTTTGTGAACCGACTTTAATGTCTGTAAATTTAATGACTCAACCTGCAACGATTCAACCAAGCTCCTTTTCTACCAGCTTTACCCTAGATAAAGCGCACTATACTGAATGTTATAGCCAATCTAGTACTTTGACACATAATAAAAAAACCTATTTTAAAGCGAATATTCTAACTGTTTTTGGTTTGATTATTTTGTTATTTACCCCGGTTAACCCTTATGCTGCTTGGTTTGTCATTGTCTTAGGTATTATAGAAACCTTGGGTGTTTATTATCATAAACCTTGGTGGGTGATGAGGCAGATGTTTAGTAAGGCCTCGGGCAGTGAAGTGAAGCTTACTATTGATGAGCAAGGCATACTGACCGAGTCATTTCATATAAATAATCGCATTTTATGGACCGATGTTACTATCGTCACTGAAACTGAGCTAGGTTTTGTTGTTTTTTTTAGTTTGGGTAAAACGGCAATGGGCAAAAATATTGCCAGTAAGAGTTATATTTCTAAAAGTTGCTTATCCGATGAGGCTATTACCTTTATCAGCCAGAAAAACCCAGTTGTTGCTTAAGTTAAGTCAGCTAAGTTAAGTTAACTCGGGGTAGTTATGGCCAAACCAGCATTTATGCGCTTATCAAACCCCAAGTTTATTGGCCTCTTTATCGTCTTATGGGCCAGCTTACTGTTAAGCTCTAGCCATGCCATGAACGAGCTGCTGGACTATGTCTTATTTACCTTTTTAGGTACCTTAGGGGCTATTTTTGCTAACTCAACCGGAGCTGGCGGTGGTGTGGTTTTTATTCCCATGTTTGCTAAACTTAACTTTTCTGAACAGCAAGCAATAGCGACCAGCTTTGCCATTCAATGTTTTGGCATGACCGCAGGTGCTGTCACTTGGTGGCATCATTATAAAACAGAAAAAACTGACTTACGTTTATGGCAGGGCTTTAAACGTATCATTTTTGTCACCACCATTGCCGCAATTATTGGCTTAAATGTGGTGTTTTATTGGCAAGTAAGCTCTCCAGCATCTTTGCATACCAGCTTTAGTTGGTTTTCATTAGTACTCGGCTTTTTCATTATCTTAACTATCTATTTACTGCAACCGCACCGTGAGCGTAGTCAGTTATATTATCTAGATTATATTGCTCTTGTGCTCATTGGTTTATTTGGCGGCGCCGTAACGGCCTGGTTAAGTGTTGGTGTGGGTGAGTTATTAGTTATTTATCTGCTATTACGCCACTTTGATATCAGTATGGCGGTAGCCGCAGCGGTTATCGTTTCCGCCATTAGTGTTTGGACGGCAATTGCCCAAGTTCATAACGATGTTTATTGGCAAGTAGTTTTATTTGCTGGCCCTGGTGCCGTATTAGGTGGTATTTTTGCTAAAACGTTAGTGACACATTTATCGGCAATTAAGTTGAAATTGTTTTTTGCTACTTGGTTATTGATAAGTGCTGCCGTGGGGTTAAGTTAAGTAAGTAAAGAAATAATGATCTGTTATAAATCTTAATGAGAATAATTCTCAAATGCCTTGACAGCCTTTGCTGTCCTTGTACAATTCGCGGATACTATTTTACCGAGACTATTTATATGTTTAAAAAGATGTTGATAACCTTATTTTTTGTACTGTTTTCTATGACAGGTTTTATCGCTAATGCTAGCGAAGAAGTTAATGTTTATTCATACCGCCAGCCTTTTCTTGTTGAACCTTTGTTCGATAAGTTTACTGAAAAAACCGGTATCAAAGTTAATGTGGTCTTTGCCAAAAAAGGCATGGCTGAACGTTTAGCGCGTGAAGGTAAATATAGTCCAGCAGATATCTTACTTACCACAGATATTAGTCGTTTGATTGAATTACGTGATAAAGGCTTAGTGCAAGCGGTTAATTCTTCGATATTAACTAGTGCTATCCCCAAGCAATATCAAGCAGAAGATAATACGTGGTTTGCCTTAACTATTCGTGTTCGTAATATATATTCATCGAAACGTTTAGGTAAAATTGACATAAATTATGAAGACTTAGCGGACGAAAAATATAAAGGTCGTATTTGTACTCGTAGTGGTAAACACCCTTACACTGTCGCTTTAGTTGCTTCGATGATCAGTGAACATGGCGAAGCTTATACTTTAGATTGGTTAAAAAAGTTTAAAAATAACTTAGCGCGTAAACCACAGGGCAGTGACCGTGGTCAAGTGCAAGCTATTCATCAAAACCTTTGTGATATATCCTTAGGTAATAGTTACTACTTTGGCAAAATGCTAAAAGATGACAAACAAAAAGCATGGGCTGAAGGGGTCTATATTAACTTCCCTAATCAAAAAAATCGTGGTGCTCATATAAATATTTCCGGCATTGCTATGGCTAAATATGCACCGAATGCAAAAAATGCCCAAGCCTTAATGGAGTTTTTAGTGTCTAAACCTGCGCAACAGCTATATGCAGAAACGAATATGGAATACCCAGTTCGAGCAGATGTGGCTGTTTCTGAACTTGTTGCCTCATGGGGCAGCTATAAAGCTGATAGCTTACCGCTAGAAGAGATAGCAAAAAATCGTAAAGTGGCATTAAAGTTATTAGATCAAGCACAGTTTGATTTGTGATAGCACTGAATAATAGTAAAACATGGAAGTTTTCTAGCTATGTAATTGCCCTGGTACTTATGGTACCAGTGCTGGTTATGCTAGTCGGCGGTATTAGTGCATCAACGCAATTATTTGCCCATTTATGGCAAACGGTACTGCCAACGTATCTTGAAAATACTTTATTACTCGCCTTTGGGGTGGTGATGTTGGCGTTAATCTTTGGTGTATTCAGTGCCGCACTCATTACCCAAACCAATATAGTTTTTAAAAAGCAGTTACGCTGGTTATTACTGCTACCTTTAGCTATGCCAGCCTATTTAGTTGCTTATCTTTATACCGATTTATTCGATTACGCTGGTCCGGTACAGCGTAGCCTGCGCTCTTGGTTTGGTTGGCAATCGCCCAATGACTATTGGTTTTTTGATATACGTACCTTACCTGGCGCTGCGTTAATGCTAGCCTTGGTACTATTCCCTTATATTTATATGCTGACTCGAGGCGCTTTTGAGCAGCAAGATCAAAACTTAATTCGCGCCAGTCGATTATTGGGCTTAACGGCAAAGCAGAGTTTCTTTAAAGTTGCTTTACCCTTAGCTAGACCTGCTATTGCGGTTGCCGCTAGCCTAGTGTTGATGGAAACCTTAGCTGATTTTGCTACGGTGCAATACTTTGCCGTTAATACCTTAACGACAGCGATATACGATACTTGGCTTGGTTATGGCGATCTTGGTGCGGCCAATGCTCTAGCAAGTGTCTTGATGCTATTAGTGCTGTTTGTGGTATTAGCCGAACAACGCAGTAGAGCAGGGTTACGCCATCAAAGCGCTCGACCTAATTTAAGCAGAGAGTTAATACAATTATCTTTTAGCCAGCAAGTTATCGGCAGTATTTTTTGCTGGGCACTGGTTATTTTTGGCTTTTTACTACCTATTAGTTTATTGATCGTTATGGCGGTGCAATACAGTGATGTTGCGCAATTATCGGTGTTAATATCTACCGGTATTAATTCATTGAAAATATCAGTCATTGCCGCGACAGTTGCGGTACTTATTGCTTTATCATTAGGTTTATATCAGCGTTTACATAGTGACAAGTTTCGTCATATACCTCAGCATATATCGGGGTTTGGCTATGCCGTACCGGGTACCGTACTTGCCATGGCGATGTTGTCGACCCTAGGGCCATTAGATCATTGGCTAAATGATCTAGCAGTGCTCTTGGGTTTTTCCCCGCCAGGCTTAATTTTATCCGGTTCAATATTTGCCATTATATTTGCGCTGGTAGTACGTTTTTCTGCCATAGCCAATGGCACTATTGTCAGTGCTATTAAACAAATTCCACAATCACTCGATTATGCTCCAGCATCATTAGGGGTTAATTTAACGGGTAGCTTAACTAGGGTACACTTACCTATTTTAACTCCCGCCATACTGGTGGCATGGTTATTAGTTTTTGTTGAGGCGATGAAAGAACTACCCGCGGTATTATTATTGCGGCCTTTTAATTTTGAAACCTTAAGTAGTCAAATTTATCAGCTTATTTCGGATGAAATGCTAGAGCAAGGTGCCTTAGGGGCAATCATGATCGTGTTGTTTGGTTTATTACCGATAGTGCTATTAAATAAGAGCAAGGAAAAAGTATGACTGCGTTGTTAACTATCCAACAACTTTCGATAACATTACAAGACAATGTTGTTTTATCTGAGCTAGATCTTAGCTTAAATAAAGGGGATATTTTAGGACTTGTTGGCGCAAGTGGTTGCGGAAAAACTACCTTGCTCAATGCCATCGCTGGTTTTAGTAAGCCAAGTCATGGCAAAATAGTTATTGATGAACTTTTACTCAGTGATGATAGCTGTTGCGTACCAGCGGAAGATCGTCAAGTAGGCATGATTTTCCAAGATTATGCCCTTTTCCCACACTTAACGGTATACGAGAATATCGCCTTTGGCATTAGTAAACTGAGCAAAGCAGAGCAAAAACAACAAATTGATCAGTTACTCACTATTTTAAAGCTAAAAGAATATAGTGACAGTTATATTCATCAACTTTCTGGTGGTCAACAACAACGTGTCGCCATTGCCCGTGCGTTAGCGCCAAAACCTAAATTACTCTTGCTTGATGAGCCTTTTTCAAATATTGATGCGCGCCTTAGAAATGAATTGATGGTGGAAATCAGACAGCTATTAAAGCAATTTGACATGACTGCCATCTTTGTTACCCATAATAAAGATGAAGTTTTTACTTTTGCCGATAAAATGGCGGTAATGGCGCAAGGTAAACTACTACAATTTGATACACCAAGCGTCATTTGCCAGTATCCTAACAGCTATCAAGTGGCTGATTTTCTTCAGCTTGGCAGTTGGTTACCGTGTCACCTTGATGCTAAGGGAGCACAGAGTTTACTGGGGCGACTTGCTCTCGATAATAATAGCCTTGAGCCGCATAAACTGGCTTATTTACTGGTAAAACCAGCTCAGCTATTACTCAATACGGTAGTCGCAGAGGATCATATTGCCAATGCACAAGTTGACTACATCAGTGTTACCGAACAAGGTTACCATTATTACCTAAGTAGCCTTGAAAGTGCAGTGACTGACAAGGCCTTGTCTTTTAGCAAATTAAGTTTATACAGTGATAGCGTGCTGTCATTAAAGCAACAAGTATCGGTAAGTGTTAAACCTCATAAATTTTTATTTTTTAACAAAAGTAATTAATCTTCAATATCTTAGTAACTTACAAGTCCTGCAAGTTGTTACAGTTCCTTTACAAGCTATTACAGTCTCTTATTAACTTTGATTTTATACTTTAGCTATCAAATCAAAGTCGTTTAATTTTAAGGAGTCTGTCATGCCATCAAGTATAGAGCTTGTTGAAAATACAAAACCACTTGAAACTAACCAGAATAAGCAAAGTTCACAACAATTATTGTTGATTGAAAATGAGCACTACCTAAGCAAAGCTTTCGCAATTCAGGGTACTAACCTTGGCTATCAAACGATAAATGTTAGTACTGGTGAGGTGCTTAGCAAAGAGTTGAAAAGCCACTTAGTTGATAGTCGACCCAATATGATTGTCTTAGATATAGGTTTTTCCGATAGTATACAACTGCTGGTAATTGGTGATATTCGTGTGCTATTTGACGGTTTGTTAGTGGTGGTTTCAAACAAAAATAGTGAACAAGAACAAATTGATGCTTTTACGCTAGGGGCAGATGACTACTTAATTAAACCGATGAATAGTCGTGTTTTGATGGTGCGTATAGCGGCTTTATTTCGTCGGAAAAATACTAAAACAAACCAGGTTGCCTTAGCGAGTTTAACTTTGGGGGATGTTTGTTTACAGCCCAAATCTCAAAAATGCTTTATCAAGGGTGCCGTAGTTAAATTAACTACCTTTGAATTCAATTTATTGAAAGTCCTACTTGAACATCAAGGTAAAATTTTATCGCGAGATCAGCTCTATAACACCTTGCTTAGGCGGGTATACAACGGGGTTGAGCGTACGCTTGATGTTAGGATGTCGCAATTGCGTGAAAAATTGACTTTGGCTGGTATGAAGAAGAATCAAATCGAAACGGTTTGGGGGCAAGGCTATATGTTTAATAATATATCCTCTTAGTTGTATTTTTTTAGCGGCTAAATGGCGTTCAATAGTAGAGGTGTTACCGCCCTTATTATTAGACTTTTATTAGCTCAAGAACCATTTTTAGCTTAAATAGCTAATAGCTTTACCCTATTTTTTGATTTTTCTGTATACTCGCCCATAGTCTTTTCCTAGCTACCAATATGGGAGCTTTCTTTGCTAGCTGTAATCCGTTTTATTTTAATAATTTTAGCCTTGATGTTTATTTGCATCATCTCTATTTTTTACTGTTTAATTCGCCCATTTCATCGTGATAATGTCTATCATACGGCACGTTTTTTAGGGAAAATCCCTAAACTAATGGGTGTTGAAGTGGAAGTTAGAATCCCTGAATCAGTTAAAAATATTGGCCCTGTGGTTTGGCTAGCAAACCATCAAAATAGTTATGATCTTTTTACTCATGCCAATGCGGTGTTACCTGGTACCGTCAGTGTTGGTAAAAAAAGTCTCAAGTGGATTCCTTTTTTCGGACAAATGTATTGGTTAACCGGTAATATTTTAATTGACCGTAATAATACAAATAAAGCTATGAATACCATAGAGTTAACAGCAGATAAAATAAAAAATGATAAACTTTCGATATGGATGTTTCCTGAGGGAACCCGTAGTCGTGGTCGAGGCTTATTACCGCTTAAAACGGGCGCTTTTCGTACGGCCATGCGGGCTGGTGTACCTATTGTACCTGTTTGTGCCAGTAACCAACATGGCACTATTCAGTTAAACCGTTGGGATAATGGTAAAATTATTATTGAATTCCTTGAACCGCTGTATATTGAAAATACTGGTCGTGAAAATTTACGAAAAACGGTGCATCAGGTCCATGAATTAATGAAAAATAAAATAGAACAATTATCTGTTGAAGCCGCGGCTTATCATAATAAATAACGCGGGTATTTACCGGTAGTTTAACGAGTTAATATAAAATAGGTATTAAAATGATAGATGAAGAATTACAGCACTGGCTTAAGCATACCGAAGTACTTGTTGGTGAACTACTTACAGATGGTACTAACGACGAGGTTTACCACACCATCGAGCACCATTTTGCCAGTAGCGATTTTGATTTGCTAGAAAAGGCAGCCATTGCGGCATTTAAGCTCGGCTTGGAAATTGAAGACCCGGAAGAAGCCGAATTAGAAAATGGTGATAAGGTCTTTGCTTTTGATATAGTTACTGAGCAGATGCTGGATGTTGATTTAATTAAAACAGAAACTAAAGTTATGTTTGAGTTGGCAAAAAAATGTAAAGTAGACTACGATGGTTGGGGCACATATTTTGAAGAATAACTTTTATCTTTTTAATGTACTCATTAACTTGAACATATATGCTAAATATCATAGGGTGGATAGATTACTCGCTAGTATAATAATTTCTCAGTAATATCACTGGCGCTAATATAGAGCCAGTTGCTCGCTAACTTATCAGTACATAAAGACACTAAGGAAAGTAAACCATGGAATGGCTTAGTAAATCTCTGTCACAAGAACCTCTGGTATTAGTTCTCTCAATCACTGTTGTTGTCGGTATCTTTATTTTTTCCGCAAGAAAAGCACACTTAAATCATTTAGCTAAAATGAAAAAGATAGATGATTCATTTAACATCAAATAAAGCACCCTCTGCTAACACTTTTCAAAAGCGTAAAATCGATGTCACTAACTATGTGATCACTTCCATCGATTAAAACCAGTCAAAACTGTGTTTTTTATTTGGTGTATTTTCCTGCGTTAAACTAGAAACAGCGAGCGGTAGAATCTCTGACGATAATTTTTGGTACATATTGACTTATAGTGATCGGGTTTTTTTGCTTACGAATTTGACTAATAAGTAACTTTGCCGCATCTTCGGCAATTTGATTATTTGGCTGATCTGCGGTAGTCAATTTAGGCCAAGTTTGGCGTGAAAAGGGACTGTTTTCAAAACCCACAATAGATAATTGTTCTGGAATAGAGATATTCATTAATCTTGCGGCAAATAATGCCCCTGCGGCGATTTCATCGTTACACGAAAATATGGCAGTAGGGCGGGTATTAGTCGTTTGCTCAGACATTAAATTTTTTGCACCATTTACACCGGAATCAAACGAGTAATCCCCTTCAATAACAAGGGACTTGTTAAATTCAATATTACTGGCTTTTAGTGCTCGTCGATAACCTTTATAGCGTTCTATGGTCGACATATGTTCCGCGTCACCGGCTAGAAAGGCAATATCTTTGTGGCCTAAATCAATAAGGTGTTGGGTCATCGTTTGTGCAGCATCTCTATCATTGACCATAACACAAGGGCTAAGCTCATCAGGGGCAACATTACCAGAGAGGATGCGCACAACTTTAACATCAAGCTCTACTAGCGATTTTACAAAGTCAGGCATTTCAGATAACGGTGGTGTTAAAATTAAGCCAGCAATACGTGCTTGCTTAACCATGTTCACCACCTCTTTGCTAACATCTTTATCTTTGGCATCACAAGGGTGAATTAATAACTCAAAACCATGTTGTTTACAGGCCGATAAGATGCCCTTCTGCATATCAATAATGTAATAGGCATTGGGATTATCATATATATAGGCAATTGAGTAGGATTTTGCTCCCGCTAAATTACGAGCAGATAAATTTGGTTGGTAGCTAAGTTCATCAACAGCCAACTGTACTTTATCTCGCGTTAATTGACGTACAGAAGTTTCATTATTAATAACACGAGAAACCGTTTTTATTGATACGCCGGCACGTTTTGCTACGTCATTTATTGTCGCTTTCATTTGCAGGTAACCTTGCTCTTATTATGATAAATTGACTGGTTCTACCAGAGGATTTGTTATTATTACATGGCTGTTCGGTGGTAATCTACCTGCTTTTACAGTATTCTGTAGAGTATTAATAATTGACAGCGCTGTCATTTTTTTATAGGGTATCATGAAATTTTTGCAAGTCATAATGATTAAATCGAGTAAACACTCAGTTGATACTTGTGGCAAAGTCGATAATCGTGTCTCAATCATCTTATAGGAACTTGTATGTCATCTCGTCAAGCATTAGCTAGCTGGAAAAAGCTTCAGCAACTTGCCAAAGATAAAAAATCTCAGCACATGAATACCTTGTTTGCACAAGACAGTGAACGTTTTAATAAGTTCTCTATTGAATTACCCAACATGCTGCTCGACTACTCTAAAAACCTTATTGATAGTGAAACCATTACTGCATTACTTGCTTTAGCCGAAGAGACACAAGTTTGTGATTGGCGCGCTAAGATGTTTGCTGGTGAGAAAATCAATCAAACGGAAGATCGCGCGGTACTTCATACCGCGTTACGCCGTCCACATGATAAACCTCTTATTGTTGAAGGTGAAAATGTCACCGAACAGGTGCAAAAACAGCTCGGCGAGATGGAGGTTTTTGTTAATAAGGTCCGTCAAGGTCGATGGTTAGGTTACTCTGGTAAGCGTATTACCGATATTGTAAATATAGGTGTTGGTGGTTCCAATCTTGGCCCTCAAATGGTTACCGAAGCATTAAAACACTATAGTGATGGCAGTGTTAATGTTCACTATGTTTCTAATGTCGATGGTGCGCAAATTGTTGAAGTACTACGGCCCTTAGAGCCTGAAAAAGTACTTTTTATTGTTTCAAGTAAAACCTTTACCACCACAGAAACTATGACCAATGCTCGTACTGCTATTAATTGGTTAACCAGCGCTTCTTTTGACGAAAACTCGGTTGCTAAACATTTTGTCGCCGTAACCGCTAATAAAGAAAATGCCATGAGTTTTGGTATCGAAGAGAAAAATATCTTTGATATGTGGGACTGGGTTGGTGGTCGCTTCTCATTATGGTCGGCTATTGGTCTTGCCATCGCCCTTGATTTAGGCTTTGATAAATTTAAAGAGTTACTTAGCGGTGCTTATGATATGGATCAGCATTTTATCAACGCGCCATTAAAAGATAATTTTCCGGCTATTTTAGCCTTGATCAGCGTTTGGAATACCACTTTCCTTGGTTCGCAGTCACAAGCTATTTTACCCTACGATCAAACATTGCATATGCTGACCGCTTATTTACAACAAGCAGAAATGGAAAGTAATGGTAAGTCGGTGACTTGGGATGGTGATGAAGTCGATTATGCCACTGTGCCTTCTATTTGGGGAGAGCTTGGCATTAATGGCCAGCATGCTTTTTATCAGTATCTGCATCAAAGTAATAATGTCGTGCCAGCTGATTTTATTGGCTCGGTAAAAAGTGTAACGCCGGTAAAAGGACATCATGAAACCCTGATGTCAAACTTCTTTGCCCAAACCCAAGCGTTAATGACGGGTGTTAATGAAGAGCAAGTCCGTGCTGATCTTAAAGCTAAAGGTCGTACTCAAGATTATATCGATAAAGTAGCACCACATAAAGTCCATAAGGGTAATAGACCGACCAACACCATTTTATTAAAATGTATCAACCCTAGAAACCTTGGTAGCTTAATTGCCGCTTATGAGCACAAGATTTTTGTACAAGGTATCATCTTGCAAATATGTTCATTTGATCAATGGGGGGTCGAGCTTGGTAAGGGGCTAGCGGCAGAAATTCATGACGAATTAGAAACTAATAATATCTCTGAGCAACATGATTGTTCAACGGCAAGCTTACTGAAGTTTTATCAGTCAGCAAAGTAGCACCCGCAAGTAAAAATAAATTTTTAAAGCGTTACTAAAAAAAAGCAAAGAAAACGATTAAAAGCTAATGTCTACCTAAGGTGGCATTAGCTTTTTTTTATCCAAAAATCAATTAAGTCAGTAAAATATCTGTTTGCCTTATCCTCTAGAACCAGCTGACTTTTTATTCTACAAAGTAGAATGAAAAGTACATCTTGTACCATTTCACGTATTTTTTTTATACAGAAAGTGATGGTTTTCGATAGTTAGCTCATTAATAACAAAATAATATAAAAAAAAACCCCTATAAATTCATGCTCTTTGTGAGTTTATGTAGTCACAATGTAACTATTAGTTAAATTACTCTGGTCAAACGTAAAAATAAACGGTATGGTTTCTTACGTCTTATGACAGCGTTGTCATTAAATATTGACAGCGCTGTCGTAAAAAAACTATTCTAAATAAAATAAAATAAAATAAAATAAAAACATTTTAAAAACAAAACGTGTGTAAGGGAAAGTCGATGTCAACTAAAACATTTAAAAAAGGCGTGTTAGCAAGTTCAATTGCTATGATCCTAGCGGGTGTATCATCACAAGCTATATCAGCCGAAGAAACAACTTCAAAAATAAATAAAGATGAAGTAGAAGTCATTCAAGTTACGGGTATTCGTGGTTCATTAAAAGCATCTCTCAACGGCAAGCGTTTTTCTAACGCTGTTGTTGATGTAGTTACATCGGAAGATATCGGTAAATTTCCAGATGGCGATGTTGGTGAATCATTAGCACGTATTCCAGGTGTAACTGTTTCTCGTCAATTCGGCCAAGGCCAGCAAGTTTCTATTCGTGGTGCATCTGCACAATTAACACGTACTTTATTAAATGGTCATTCAGTAGCTTCTACTGGTTGGTTTGACCAACAACCTGTAGACCGTAGTTTTAACTACGCAATGTTGCCTTCTGAAATGGTTGGTGGTTTAGAAGTTTATAAATCTTCACAAGCTAACTTAGTTGAAGGTGGTATCGGTGGTACGGTAATAGTTAAAACTCGCAGACCATTTGATCTTGAAGCAAACACTGTTTTTGCTAGTGTAAAAGGTCAGTATGGTTCAGTTAATGAAGAATTAAGCCCAGAACTTTCAGGTTTATACAGCTGGAAAAATGATGATGAAACTTTTGGTATCTTAGTTGCGGGTGCTTACTCTGAAACTGATTACCAACGTAATGGTGTTGAAACTTCAAGAAACTGGAGTGGCGGTATGGCGCCAACGACTTTTCAACAGGAACGTGAACGTACAGCTTTAAACGTTGATATGCAATACCGTCCAACGGATTCATTAGAGTTTGGTTTAAGCTTAATGTCGCTAGACTTAGGCGCAAACAACGCTAATACTCAACTTATTATGTTCCCGGGTGAAGGTTCATGTACACAAACAAACCCAGACAATGGTAACTGTGTAAAAAGAACTAAAACTGACAATAATTTGGGTTACGGCCCTGAAGGATTTCGTTCTGGTTACTTCCAAACTTGGGCTCGTGAATCTTCAATGGATTCTAACACGGTTGATTTCGATTGGACTTATGAGGCCGATGCATTCACTTTTTCTGGCCGTATAGGTAATACTAAGTCAGACGGTGGTTCAAGAACTGCTCTTGTTGGTGAATATGCTCGTGACTCTAGTGATACTTTTGGTACATGGGATATGACAGGAAAACAAGCAACATTTAATGTTGAAAATAAAAATATCCCCTTATCAGTTTTACCTGACAATATCGGTATTCAAACTTGGGCAATGGGAGATGGTCCTAACTCAGATGAAGAAACTTACCTAAACTTAGATTTTTCAATTCCTGTTGAATTTGGTGTTGTTGATAAGATTAGAACCGGTTTCCGTTACGCTGATCACTCAGTTAAAAGGGAAGACCTTAGCGGTGTACTAGCTGATGATTATGATCATGCAAGTACCTTTAGACCTGCAAGTGAATACTACCCAGGTAGAGTAACTTCAGGTGCTGGATTTACTCTTCCAGAAGCAAATCGTGCGTTAATTCTTGCTGATTCTAAAGCGGCAACTGACCATTATGTTTCTAATGCATCAGGTTATGGTACAGTAGAAGAAAAAAACATTGCATTATATGTAATGGCTGATTTTAGCACTGATGGTATTCGTGGTAACTTAGGTCTACGTTATGTATCTACTGATGCATCATCTGATTACTATGCATTAGATGCTGAAGGAAATTACGGCGATACACTTTCTACTGATACAGCAAGTTACAATGAACTTTTACCTAGCTTAAACGTAGTAATGGATTTAGCTGATGATGTTATTTTACGTACCTCAGCAGCACAAGTTATCTCTCGTCCTAACTACGCTGATATGTTTTCTGCGACTTCTTTAGCTAACCTTAACTCGAATGTACCTGGAGTACAGGTAGCAACTACTGGTAATGTAGCACTTGAACCATTTAAAGCTTTCCAAGCTGATATTGGTGTTGAATGGTATTTCAGTGATGATGGTATGATGAGTGTTGCTTACTTTATGAAAGATGTAAGTTCATTTATATCTTCACGTTCAGAAACTCAACAACAAATTGGCATTGATATTCCTCTTTACGTAACTGATTCTACCTTGAGCCCATGTGGACCTACACAACCGGATTGTTGGGATGTAGGCCAATCTACTAACGTAGGTGGTGGTTCTATCCAAGGTATCGAATTCCAAGTTCAAGATGCATTTGATAATGGTTTTGGTTACAGCGTAAACTACACCTATGCTGATGCTGAATCTCCGGCTGAAAACTACCCTGACCTTCAGAATGTTTTTTCTGATTCATCAGAGCATACTGTTAATACCGTTGGTTTCTACGAGAATGATGACTTCTCAGTGCGTTTAGCTTATAACTGGCGTTCAGAGTACATTATGCGTGAAGCTCCAAACTGGTACTTAAACCGTACTCACGAAGCATTCGGTACATTAGACTTCAGTGGATCTTGGGCAGCAACTGACTATTTAAATATTACTTTTGAAGCATCAAATATCTTAGAAGAAGATAGCTTACAAACAGGTGCTTATGTTTCTGGTTCTGCTCCTTCTGCGGATTTAGAGCTTGGTTTCCCATCATGGACTTTCGAAGGTGAAGCAACGTATAAAGTTGGTTTTGCTGTTCGTTTCTAAACACTTAGATTCAAATAATAAAACATAGTTTTATGAATAAAGCCCAGCTAATGCTGGGCTTTTTACGTATTATGTTCGTTCATATATTGGGCGTGATTTAGATGATAATGTTTTGGGGTTTTGTATGACTATTAAAAAAATTGCAATTGTAGGTGGTGGTACCGCTGGCTGGTTAGCCGCCAATCACCTTGGTAAAGCGCTTTATAAAAGATCTGATATAGCTATTACCTTAATTGAGTCACCCGACATTGCCCCTATAGGTGTTGGCGAAGGTACAGTTCCCGATATAAAAAAAACCTTAGCAAGTTTTGGTATTAGTGAAACAGACTTTATCCGCCAGTGTGACGTCACTTTTAAACAGTCGATTAAATTTGTTAATTGGTTGGATCAAGATAAACATGGTAAAGACAATTTTTTTCATCATTTGTTTGATGTACCAAACCGTGAAGATAGTGAAAAATTAACCGCACATTGGTTAACTGAAAATAATGACAACCCTTTTGCTGAGCATATATCAGCGCAATTTAAAGTGTGCGAACAGGGTAGAGCGCCAAAGCAAATAACCAGCCCTGAATATCAAGGGGATCTTGCTTATGCATATCACCTAAATGCTGCTAAGTTTGCCAAGCTACTGGCCGATAATGCGCGTACTAAATACCGAGTGAAGCATCTGCTAACGCATGTTAGCGATGTTACTCTTAGCGATGACGGTTCTATAGATTCTTTAGTCACTAAGAATGATGGTGAGTTAGCTTTTGACTTCTATATTGACTGCTCAGGCTTTGAATCGCTACTTATTGCTAAGGCGATGAAGGTGCCATTTGTTGATGTTTCAGATCAGTTATTAGTTAATACAGCCTTGGTGGTGCAAGTTCCAACCGACAAAGACTCCGTGATACCGCCCTATACTATCGCAACGGCACATCAAGCCGGCTGGATTTGGGATATTGCCTTGCCTAATAGGCGTGGGGTTGGCTTTGTTTACTCTAATAACCATATGAGTGATGAAGAAGCCCACATTCAATTAGATGAGTATTTAGGGGGAAGTAACCCTGAGCTGATTTACAAAAAGCTACCGATGAAAATAGGTTATCGGGAAAAATTTTGGCACAAAAATTGTGTCGCCTTGGGGTTAGCTCAAGGGTTTTTAGAGCCTTTAGAAGCGACCTCTATCTTATTAACTGACTTTGCCGCCAACTTTCTTGCCCAACGGTTTCCGAATAAAAAAGACGAATTATTAGTACTCGAAAAGCGATTTAATCATGCCATGGGACATGCTTGGGCAAGAGTTGTTGATTTTATCAAGTTGCATTACTGTTTATCAGACCGAGATGACTCATCTTTTTGGCGTGAGAATAGAGATCCTAGCACCATGTCTACAGAGCTAAAGGAGAAATTAGCTTTGTGGGAGAACTTCACGCCGATCAGTGATGATTTTTTTAGTCAATTTGAAGTGTTTTATTTGGAGAACTTTCTATTTGTCTTATATGGTATGAAATATAAAACGAAATTGACTAGTGGTGATGTAACCGACTCAAAAGAACGTATTGCCGCGCTGCAAGATATCACCGATAGCTTAGTCAATAGCTTACCTGAGCACAGGGCATTATTAGATAAAATTAACAGATTTGGCTTGCAGGAATTATAGCATGAGGCTGTATAGTTATGAGTATGCTATACAGCCATTTATCAGTTTAAGCTTCTGCTGAGCTTTTACTGAAGTTTATCTGTTTTTTAGCGAGTCTTGCTATTTGGTGCATGGATGACAAGTGAGCATAGATGATTGGTAATAAACCTTTGTTACGCAATTCATTAAACTCATCATCTGGTAATGCTTCTAGCTTCGTCTCATCAATTACATAAAGTCCAGTAAGGGCTAACTTTTCCTCGCCAGCCAAATTAATATTAAGTGACTTTAACGTTAATAATTTCTTATTAGCAAAATATTGCATGATCTCATTGGTTTGCTCATATTTTTGTGCAATATCAAGTAAATGTTCAGTTCTTGCTTTGAGATAAGCGGTTTGTTCACCTTTATCATCGAATAACGTTTGTCCTGACTCCTCATTTATCATAGAGCTGTCAGTATCAATACAAACAAAACAGTTATCATCTTTTTCACTTTGTTTGACCAGTGAAAACGGGTAATTAAAGAAGCTACTGGGGATTACTTCGGCTGGCCAGTTTGCTGTTTGGCAATACAGGTTAATGCCAGGCTTTACCCCCATCATCGCCACTGCCGTAAATTGCCCCGTTTCAGTGTTTTTTACAAAGACAATAGGAAACTCTGCTGCTAAAGGTATAAAATCTTGCACAACAACAGGGATCAAGTGCTGCTCTTTAAAGCGAGTGAAATCTTTATTATCTTGAACTTTCAGTTTCGCATGTTGCTGGTGGTTTAAGGGGATAATATTTGTCATTAAATAAAGGCTCCGCGGTTATTGTTTTAATTATTAGGTATTGTTACATGCCAAGTACAGACTTTATTCGTTACTACTTGTCGAATATACTGGCAAATGAGGTGATGGAAAAACGGCCATTAGTAGTATCGCCACTATAGCTTTCTTTCGATGTTAAGTTAGCGCCGTGCAACAGGTTGCCTTGATAGATAACAAGGCGATTGAATTTTGCCTCTACCTTTAATACTTGTTCAAATAAACTGGTTGAATTGGTGATGTAGCCATTATGTTCTGGCAAGTTTGCGCTAACTTCCTTGAGCATATCATCCAAGATGATTTCATCTTGCTGATTTAGTTCAACTATATTCTTTGGAATATAACGATAGATGCTAGTACCACCAAGCTCTGGCCCTGAAAGATAATGAACGAAAGCATACTCGGAGCTTTTACAACTATCTACATGAGGCATCTTTTGTTCTGTCAGTAATTGAGAAGGAGGGCAAGTAACTAATGAAATTAGGCTTTTGTGAACAATAACGGAGCATTGCTTACGACCGGCTAATTTTGGCATGATACTTTGTTGGAAAAATGCTTGCAGCAAGCGTATATAGGGCTCGGGCATATTGTCACGAACACCAGGGTAATATGAATTATCGGCATGCATTGGATTGAAATAGGCAATGTTTTTGGCAAAGTGCATCACACTATCAGCACTTAACAGGAAATCATCAATGATATAAGCATGTAAATTCGTATTAGGAATAGGAATTTTTTGTATTGTTAAATCAGGGTTTAATGTTAAGTCTTTCATTGTTAGGCTTGTTCTTATATTATTTATTTCAATTCAAAATGTTTGTTACATGCGATAACAGCACCTTTTAAATCAATATACTTACTTTTGACAGCGCTGTCAAAGTGCGTGGCGCAGTAATAATTACCGGCGGTATGACCTAGAAATAGTAAGCAATGTTTCATATTTATCAAAATATAAAATATTTCGTTAATGAATGTTTAGTTAATCCTATTGATTGATACCAGCAGTTTATTAAAAATAAGCGAGGGTATTAACGTAAAATAAAAGCAGTAAACTTGAATTGCGTGCATTATTGTAACCAAGATAGTGTTTTGTGTATTTAATTTTGACAGCGCTGTCAAAATTATGGATAGTTAGGATAATAATAACATTTAAAGCAGAGCCGCTTTATCAAATAACGCTGTAAAAGGTCCTTTAACATGCACATTAGCAAGATGAATAAAAAAGTCTTAGCGCTTACTATTGCCGCTAGCTTATCTTTACTCGGTTGTGAACAATCTCCTAAGTCAGCCGTTGATAACGGGGAAAGAATTAACTTACAAGCTATTTACTCTGTCGCTCAAAGTGATATTGATAATATTGCTCAGCATTTAGAGGTTAACTATCGTGTGGTTACTAATATTCCCAGCGATAAATGTGATAGTAAAATAGCTGATGGCGCTTGTTTTGAAGTGGAGTTAACGTTTACCGCGAAACAAGCCATAGCGGCTAAAGACTGGACCATTCATTTTAGTCAAATTGCCCCTATTCAATCTTTTGAAAGTGATGATTTCAGCGTAAAACACTTAAACGGTGATTTACACCAGATCAGCTTAAAAGATAATTTTTCCGGCTTTGCTCCAGGTGAAAGTAAAAGCTTACTCTTTCGCGCACAATTCTGGTCATTAGCCGAATCCGATGTGATGCCAAATTACATTGTCAGTGCACCTGGTTTAGAGGCTAGGGTAATTGCCAGCACTAAGCCATATATCGATCAAGACTCAGGTTTAGAAATACTGCCACATGTTGCAACCTTTACCGATATTAATAGCCAGCTTAAGCGCAGCGCCGCCGATAAAACTCAATGGTTAACCCCAGAAAAACTCTATCAACGTAACACTGTGCTCACTGAAGAGAAGCTCGGCGTTGTCCAAGCAATCATTCCAACCCCTAAATCGGTAAGTATTGATGCCAATAGGGGCTATGCCAATATTGGCCAAGGTGTTGCAGTATCGTTAGGTAATGTTAAACATGGTGATGTCGATGCGGCGTTATCGCGTTTACGTACTTTAGGTGTCAAGCAAAACGCGGCTGGCTTACCACTACATTTAAGTATTATCCGTGATAGCGACAAAATTATTGGCAGTTATCGTTTAACGATTACAGAAAAAGCCATTAGTATAGTTGGTGTTGACGGTAATGGTGTTTTCAATGGCTTGCAATCATTAGCCAGTCTTGTGACCGTGGGCGAGTCGCGTATACCCATGCTAGTAATTGATGATGAACCTCATTATGTTTTTCGTGGCATGTTAGTTGATGTAGCGCGTAATTTTCACTCAAAAGAATTTATTTTAACCTTGCTTGAGCAAATGGCGGCTTACAAATTAAATAAATTACACTTACATCTAGGTGATGATGAAGGCTGGCGTCTAGAAATTCCAAGTTTACCGGAATTAACGGATATTGGCGCTAAGCGCTGTTTTGATGTGAGTGAAGAACATTGCTTAATGCCGCAACTAGGTGCCGGCGTTGATGCAAGCTCATCGGTAAATGGTTATTACAGTGTCAGTGATTATCAAGAAATTTTACAAGCAGCAAGCGCGCGTCATATTCAAGTGATCCCATCACTTGATATGCCGGGTCATTCTCGTGCTGCAATTAAGGCGATGACTGCACGTTATAAAAAATATCAAGCCTTAGAAAATGAAGCAAAAGCGACACAGTTCTTATTAGACGATTTTGAAGATAAAACCAAATATTCATCGGTACAATTTTATGCGGATAATACCATCAATGCTTGTTTAGAGTCTTCTTATGATTTTGTCATTGAAGTGATGACTCAGGTAAAGAAAATTCATGCCGATGCCGGTCAACCGCTGACCCGTTATCATATTGGCGCCGATGAAACTGCAGGGGCATGGTTGAACTCTCCTGCCTGTATAGCTTTTGTCGCTAATAATGATAAAGGTGTCACTCAAATGAGTGAGTTAGGGGCTTACTTCATTGAACGTGTTGCCAGTATATTATCAGAGCTTGATATTGAAACGGCAGGTTGGAGTGATGGCTTGGAGCATACTAACGTCGATAATATGCCGGCTATTGTGCAAGCGAATGCTTGGGACACGCTATTTTGGGGCGGTCACGATAAGGTTCATCAGCTAGCAAACAGAGATTGGCAAGTGGTTATTTCTAGTCCGGATGTTTTATATTTTGATTTCCCCCATGAAGCCGATCCTAAAGAGCATGGCTACTATTGGGCATCACGTCATACCAATACTGAAAAAGTCTTCCAATTTATGCCGGATAACTTACCTGTTCATGCTGAATTTTGGCTCGATAGAGAAGATAATACTTATGTTGCTGATGACACTAAAACGCCATTGGCCGCTGGGCAAAAGTTCTTAGGTATTCAGGGGCAATTGTGGAGTGAAAATGTTCGCACTGATGATATGGTTGAGCATAAAATTTTCCCACGTTTATTAGCTTTAGCTGAGCGTGCTTGGCATCTAGCTGACTGGGCGGTGCCTTATAACTATCAAGGCGCTAAATATTCATCGCAGAGCAATACCTTCACCACAAAAATGCAAGCCATGCGTGATAAACAATGGTCTTTATTTGCTAATACCTTAGGAAAAAAAGAGTTTGCCAAGCTTGAGCTAGCACAAATTGATTACCGGTTACCTACCGTAGGCGCTATTGTCCAAGGGGGGAAGTTACATGCCAATATTGCCTTCCCAGGCTTAACCATAGAGTATCAAGTAAACGGCGAAAACTGGTTTATTTATCAAGAGCCTATTGCGGTTTCTGGTCAGGTAAGTATTCGCAGTCGTAGTACCAATGGTTTGAGAACCAGCCGTATCACGCAAGTAAGATAATAACGCTAAAAGGATCTCACTGGTATTTATCTATTATTATCAGTTAGTTAATTTACATTCAGTAACACTTGTAATGAAAGCTTAATTTATATCAAAAAAAATAAATGACAACGCTGTCATTTGTAGCTAAGATGAAAAATCAAAAAAATGAAAATACGAACAGTTAACATGGGATCGGTATGCTGACAAGTAGTGATAAAAACAATGAGTTATTTTTAGGTATTGATGGTGGTGGCAGTAAATGTAAAACCATTATTATGAATAAAGATAATGAAATACTTGGTACAGGCATGTCAGGTCCCGGTAATCCATTGCATGGTTTTGAGCAAGCAACACATTCTATTACCGAGTCGGCTAAATTAGCGTTAGTTGATGCAGCTTTAGCTCATATAAAACTGGATGAGCTAGTTGCCGGTGTTGGTTTAGCGGGTGTTAATTTACCTGGGCTCTATGAGCAAATGGCTGCTTGGCAGCATCCTTTTAAAGCGATGCATTTAGCGACCGATTTATTAATTGCGTGTTTAGGTGCCCATAACGGTAGTGATGGTGCGGTGATTATCGCCGGTACTGGTTCTTGTGGCTTTGTTTGTGTCGATGAACAACACACTATCGTTGGTGCTCATGGATTTCCCCATGGCGACAAAGGCAGTGGTGCTTGGTTTGGCTTACAAGGGGTTAAACAGGTTTTATTGTCTCTTGATGGCTTGGTCGCACCAACCTTGATGTCAGCTGTGTTGTTGAAAAAACTTAACTGCAAAGACGATACTGATTTAGTTGAAGCCGTTGCCAGTCAAAAAGCGACTTACTATGCGCAGCAAGCAAACTTAGTTTTTGATGCCGCAGAGTTAGGCGATAAAGTTGCCTTGGCCATTGTCTATGAGGGTGCTGAATACATTAACGCCATTGCTCGGACTTTAGCGGAAAAAAAACCACCACGTATGTCTATGCTTGGCGGGCTAACACCGAGATTAAAATCTTGGTTAGCAGACGACATAAAGGCGAATCTTGCTGAGCCATTAAACCCACCGGAAGTTGGTTCAATACTTTTTGCTCGACAGCAACAAGCTAAACAGTCAACACAGCAATCGGCGTAATGCCAGTATAATTAAATATATTCACTTGAACTTGATAAATTAGGACAGCTAATGACACCAATGCGCTTTCATGCTCAACGACTATTTGACGGACATGCTTTTCTTGATGATCGAGTGTTGACTATAGTGGCCGGTAAAATTACCGATATTGACCAAAACACCAGTAAGGTCGATGTTACCGCTAAAGGACTTGTGGTTCCTGGTTATATCGACTTACAAGTTAACGGTGGTGGCGGGGCATTATTTAACGACTCACCCTCGGTTGATAAGCTAAAAATAATCATGGCTGCTCATGCTCGGTTTGGTACTACAGCTATGATGCCCACTTTGATTAGCGATAAAATTGAAGTAATGCAGCAAGCCGCCGATGCTATAGCCCAAGCAATATCAACTGGTGTCGCTGGTATTCTTGGTATTCATTTCGAAGGGCCTCATTTATCAATCGAGAAAAAAGGCACTCATTGTGCTGATTATATCCGCGGTCTTTCCTCTGCGGAGTGGCAGGTTCTTTCCCGTAAAGATATTGGCGAGGTTATTGTCACCCTAGCACCCGAAACAGTCAGTACTGATGATATTAAGCGTATGGTTAAGTTAGGTATTAAAGTTTGCTTAGGTCATAGCAATGCCGATTATCAAACAACTCAACAAGCAATCGATGCCGGCGCTAGTGGCTTTACTCATCTATTTAATGCTATGTCGCCATTACAGGGGCGTGAGCCTGGCGTTGTTGGCGCGGCGCTATTAAACAACAACACTAGCTGTGGCTTAATTGTTGATGGTTTTCATGTCGATTACGCCAGTTGTAAATTAGCGATTCAAGCTAAACCCCGAGGTAAAATATTCTTAGTCACTGACGCTATGCCGCCAGTGGGTACCACACTAACTCAATTCGCTTTATATGACCGCACTGTTTATGTTGATAATGGCAAACTTACCTCAACCACGGGGGAGCTGGCGGGCTCTTCGTTAGATATGGCGAGTGCCGTTAAAAATACCCACCAAGGCTTGGGTATTCCTTTAGATGAAGCACTTCGTATGGGCAGTTTATACCCAGCACAATATTTATATCAAAACCAAGCTGTTATTCGTGGTGAACTTATGCTGGGAAAACAAGCTGATATGGTGGTATTAAATGACGACTTATCGGTAAAAGAGACTTGGATTTCAGGTATAAAGATATAATTTAGTCATTCAATTTAAGTAATAATTATAACAATAACGCAAGATAACGAGGAAGTTATGGAAATGTCACTCACGCAAGAAAAACAAGAGAAAAAACAGAGTAATGTCGTGCCGATGATAATCGTCGCTGGGCTATTCTTCATATTAGGTTTCGTCACCTGGTTAAATGGCTCCTTGATGCCTTACTTGCAACAGGTTTTGCAACTAAGCCCCTTTCAAGCATCACTTATATTATTTTCATTTTATATCGCGGTGACCTTTACCGCGCTACCTTCTGCCTTGGTTATCCGTAAAGTGGGCTATAAAAATGGCATGGCGCTAGGTCTAGCAACAATGACCTTGGCCGCTTTATTGTTTATTCCTGCCGCTAAAACACAAATGTTTCCTTTATTTTTGTTAGCTCAATTAATCATGGGCGCAGGACAAACATTACTGCAAACAGCCGTTAATCCTTACGTTGTCCGTATTGGCCCTGAAGAGTCAGCAGCAGCACGTATTTCAATTATGGGCATCTTAAATAAAGGTGCTGGTGTGGTAGCGCCTATCGTATTTACTGCCTTAATCTTAAGTGGTTTTACTGATACCGTTGGTGTTGAATTAACACAAGGTCAAATGGACGACATGGCAAATAGCTTAATTACCCCGTATTTAGGACTTGCTATTTTTATTGGTGTATTAGCTTTTGCTATCAAAAAAGCTCCTTTACCTGAATTACCGAGTGAAGAAGAAGAGGGTGAACATAAAGGTCAACTAAAAGAGGCGCTTGCTCACCCTAACTTGGCACTTGGTGTTGTTGCACTATTTTTATATGTGGCAGTAGAAGTTATCGCCGGCGATACTATTGGTGCTTTCGCACTGGCTTTAGGGGTTGAAAGCTATAGTGTGATGACTTCATATACCATGGCTTGTATGGTATTTGGTTATATTTTAGGTATTACCCTTATCCCTAGGTTTATCTCGCAACAAAAAGCCTTGATGGTTTCTGCCGTTTTCGGTTTAGTGTTAAGTTTTGGTGTTATTTTGGGTGATAACAACTCGTTTGCTATTGCTAACTCACTGTCGTTTATTCTTGGTGGTGCGCAATTACCCGATCCCTTGATTTTAATTGCTTTTTTAGGGCTTGCTAATGCCATTGTCTGGCCTGCTATTTTCCCATTAGCACTTTCAGGTATGGGTAAGTTAACCAGTGTTGGCTCTGCGCTTTTAGTTATGGGTATTTCAGGTGGCGCATTTGGTCCATTATTCTGGAGTCTAGCAAGTGGTAGTAGCGGCCAAGCGGTAGATCTTCAAGGCGGCTATATTGTTATGTTACCTTGTTATTTGTTTATTTTATTCTACGCTGTTAAAGGCTGCAACATGAAATCTTGGAAATAATTGCCTAAAGTAGTGCTTGCTGATCTTCTTTAGGCGGGCATTTAAAACACGAGTAACAACAACCTCAATGCTGCCTTGTTTCAACTAGGTAAGCTTGAGGTGTTTTTATGTTAAAAATTCAATAGTTTAACTTATAGTGAATAATGTTAGAGCATATGAAGTTTTATTGTTTAAAACATGACTTACTGGTTGGTCCAGATGTTGACGTACTGGTCGAACCATTATAGTATTAGCTCACTGGTTAAGGTCTGAGCACTTTTATGGCATTGGCAAATGAAAGTGGCTATCAACTTTAGCGGGAAGTAAATAAAAAGTAACTAAACTTTAAATGACTTAAAAGGATTTAATTATGTCTGCAGCTAAAAGGAAAGTAACCGTTATCTATTGCTGTGATGATGACTTAGCTATGTACAGGAAAACACAGACTTTTAACCTAAACGCCTATGGTGATATGATTATTCCACAAAAATTTAAACGGGGTAAAACTATAGTGGCATTTTGTGACGGTGACGTTAATGTGATTAATAGTGTCGGTGATAAACTTGTTGATGAGTACTAGCATTTATAACAATGGCAGCAATAAACACTACTATTGATAATGTGGTTAAGTAAAAAAAACAAAGGTGACAGTAAATGTCACCTTTTTTGTGTCTATCTCATTAATAGCCGCTAGTGTTTTTACTTTGTAATTGTTTATCAGTGTAAGTGGATTTTTCATGTTTTTGACCAGCAGCTTCAGCTAACTCTGCCGGCATATAGTTTTCATCATGTTTAGCAAGTACTTCACTGGCTTCAATACTAAGGCCAGTAAGCGGGTGTTCGGCTAGCGTACCATTGGCTACTATGCCTTGGCCTTCACGAAATAGATCAGGCAACATTCCTTCAAAATAGACAGTAACCGTAATGTCGCTATCTTTGAAGACAATAGGCATGGTCATATCGCTAAGCTTAAATGATACTTTTAAGCTCTCAGGGTCGCGTTTTACCGACCCAGGGACCACTAAACCACCGATGCGAATACGTTGGCCGAGACTTGCCTTTAAACCGGTCTCTTTTTTACCTTGGCTGATCTCAGAAGGGGTAAAAAATAAATCAATATTTTGACTTAATGCATATAAAACAAGCCCAAAGACAGCGCTGATGCCAATCAGGATAGAGGCGACCATAGCTAGACGTTTTTTACGGCGTGGATTCATTATTCAGGTACCTTATTTAATTATTTAATTCTTTATTTCGGTGTTCATGTTGTTGCTTGCGCAGCTCTCTGGCTTGGCGGAGTTTATCTTCTCGCTGCTTGCGCTTAGCTATTTGGTGGATGATTTGCTGATGACCTGCTTTAGAGCTGATCAATAAAAGGGTAAGTATTAAAGCGGTTGCACCAAAAGAAAGCCAGACATAGAAACCATATCCGCCCATATTGATGAAATCGCTAAAACTATTAAATTGCATTGAGTGCTCTCCAACTAGATGCTAATTATTAACGGGTATGATTTTTTACTAGCTCGCGCACCCAAGGACGAATGCTATTGCGCGCTAAAATTTCATTACGAAAACGCAGACTGATGATTACAGCAACTAATAAAGAAAATCCGATGAAACAAACGATAAATGGCCATAACATATCTAGCGACATAGATGGCCTACCAAGCTTACTGACTGTTGAGCCTTGATGAAGAGTATTCCACCAGTCAACAGAGTATTTAATAATTGGAATATTGACGACACCAACAAGGGTTAATATTCCCGCCGCTTTACCGGCTAAGTTTTTATCTTCAAAGGCATTGTGTAAAGCAATGACCCCTAAATATAAAAATAACAATATGAGTTCCGACGTTAAACGTGCGTCCCAAATCCACCATGTGCCCCACATAGGTTTACCCCAAGCAGCACCGGTAATTAACGCTATAGCCGTAAATGCAGCACCGACCGGCGCCATGGCAGCAGCAGAGGCATCAGCAAGTTTTAATTGCCAGACTAAACTGCTAAATGCTGCGATGGCCATGGCAAAATAAATGCCCATAGACAAAGAGGCTGCCGGTACATGAACATAGAAAATACGAAAGCTGTCACCTTGCTGATAATCAGCAGGGGCAAATAGTAGTGCCCATACTAAGCCAATACTCAGGAATATTGCCGCAAGGGCACTTAGCCAAGGTAATAACTTATTGGTGAGGTGATAAGATACTTCCGGGTTTGCGTAAGGGTGTAACCATTTCCACATTAATTTATTCTCACTATTTTTTGTCGGTTATAAGGCAGGATTACCGTGTTGTTTTTCATGGCAAAGTAACAGTGCTCTTTCGTGTTTATCGTGTCTATATTGAGCATTACCATTTCCACGTACCGCCTATCATGTTAATAGGTACTCACTATTTTTTGTCGGTTATAAGGCAGGATTACCGTGTTGTTTTTCATGGCAAAGTAACAGTGCTCTTTCGTGTTTATCGTGTATATATTGAGCGTTACCATTTCCATGTACCGCCTATCATGTTAATTGGTACTCACTATTTTTTGTCGATTATAAGGTAGGGTTACCGTGTTATTTCTCATGGCAAAGTAACAGTGCTATTTAGTGTTTATCGTGTCTATATTGAGCGTTATCATTTCCACGTACCGCCTATCATGTTAATTGGTACTCACTTTTAGGGCGGCGCCAACAGCAAAGGGGGCGAGCGTTAAAGATCCAAAGAATAATGCGGCGATTATAGCAAGTTGGCCGCTGTAAGGTAAACCAAGCGCGGCAGTGTCTATCGCGCTGGTAGCAAAAATTAATACGGGGATGTATAGCGGTAACACCAGTAAGCTGAGTAACACACCGCCTTTTTTAATACCCACGGTAAGTGCGACCCCCACCGCGCCTAATAAGCTAAGTACCGGTGTGCCGAGTAATAGGGTCAGCACTAAGGCGGTGTAACTGTTTTCATCTAGATGCAGTAATACCGCTAACAGTGGAGCTATTAAGATAAGTGGCAAACCGGTTATTAACCAATGGGCAAATATTTTAGCTAATACTAATAAAAAAATAGGATGCGGGCTTAGCAGCATTTGCTCAAGCGAGCCATCGAGGTGATCTGATTTAAATAAGCGGTCTAACGATAATAGCGTTGCTAAAAGGGCTGCTACCCAAATAATGCCGGGGGCGATACGGCTTAAAGTTTGCGTTTCAGGACCTATGCCTAAAGGGAAGAGCGTAATGACAATAACAAAAAATAATAATGGATTAATGATGTCATCTTTATGCCGCATGGCAATGGTAAGATCGCGCTTTAATACCAACATAAAGGCATGGCGATAAGAAAGTTGCTGTGATGTCTGCGTTTTATTGTCGCGCGAGATATTGTCCAATTCGGTATTATTTATCACGGTATTGTCGATATTAGCGGTTACGGTTTCAATCTCTTGCGCCGACTGGGTTTTTAATGTCATTAGGTTACTTCTCTAAACGCTCTAAACGAAATACATATTAATCGAAGCACCATCAATAGCTGTAATCTAAGGTGATTTTTTTGATTTGCTCTGGCTTAATGCTAATTAAATCTTGATGTGTGGTTAAGATAACACAGCCACCGCGCTCTGCCTGTTGAGCAAACAGCTGTTCTAAGCTGGCAACGCCTTGTTTATCGATGGCAGTAAAAGGCTCATCTAAAATCCAAATAGGCGCATGACTTTGATATAAACGCGCTAAAGCAATACGTCTATGCTGACCAGCACTTAAGTGTGAGGCTAAGCTGTCTTCAAAGCCAGACAAGTTTACCTTGGCTAAATACGCTAAAGTATCTGCGTTTTTGTTTCCATGTAAGGCCAAATTAAAATCAAGATTTTCTTCTGCGGTCATCTCACCTTTTACCCCGGCTAAGTGGCCGAAATAGAGCAGATTTTGTTGATATTCTTCTCGACAGCGATTGATCGCTTGGTTTTTATAGTGAACTTGACCATCATAAGGCTGAGACAAACCTGATAAAATACGCAATAAACTGGTTTTACCTGAGCCATTAGGGCCTTCAACTTGCACGATATCGCCCGCATGAATATCCATTGACAATTCATCAAATAATAAGCGTTCTTCTCGAATACAGGTAAGCTTTACCGCACTGAGCAGGGGCGTTGAGGTTTGTTTAGGCAATGTCTTCACTTTTTCTTTATCTATGTTTGTTAAAATCTACGCTTTAGTTTGCCGGGTGAATGCTAGCGTTGTTGGTCGAATCACTTTTGCTATGGATCGTATAATCACTTTGATCAATATACTAACATAGCCAAGATTAACATAGCCCAATAAAGTTGTAACATTATGAAACAACTTGGGCGGTTAATTTACATTAATATTTGCATCAATAAAATGTTAGTATGACGCGGTAATTTTTAGCCTTATTAGTATCGATAACTAATTATTCAAGGTTAATTGTTTTTTTTGAAGTAGAGCGGAGAACCCAATGATACCTGACCTGGTAGCAACCCAGATGCCTGAGCTTATACCTGAGCTTGGTCACATAGCCCTTATTATTGCTTTGGCATTTTCTATTTGCTTAAGCTTGATTCCGTTAATAGGTGTTCATAGCCAGGAGCAGAGTTCTTTAAAGAAGCTCATGACCTATGCTAGACCACTGGCCTACGGTATGTTTTTCTTTACCGGTATCAGTCTTGTTATTCTCGGCTACAGTTTTGTCATTGATGATTTCTCCGTTAAATATATTGCTAGTCATTCCAATACCCATTTACCCTATTATTTTAAAATAAGCGCCGTTTGGGGCGGTCATGAAGGCTCATTATTATTGTGGGTCTTCTCTTTAACCGCATGGACTGCTGCAGTTGCACGTTTCTCAAACGGTATTGAAGAAGAGTTTATCTCCCGTGTTTTAGCGGTAATGGGTATGATAGCCATAGGTTTTATCGCTTTTACCTTATTAACATCGAACCCATTTGAACGTTTATGGCCGAATGTACCCATGGAAGGTCGGGATTTAAACCCATTATTACAAGATGTTGGTTTAATTATCCACCCGCCATTACTCTATTTTGGCTATGTTGGTTTTGCTGTCGCTTTTGCTTTTGCCGTTGCCGCTTTAATGGCTGGCAAGATGGATGCCGCTTGGGCTCGTTGGTCTCGTCCTTGGACAGTTGGTGCTTGGACGTTCTTAACCATAGGTATCGCGCTAGGTAGTTGGTGGGCATACTATGAACTTGGCTGGGGTGGTTGGTGGTTCTGGGATCCCGTTGAAAATGCATCATTTATGCCTTGGCTTGTTGGTACGGCACTGATCCACTCTTTAGCGGTAACAGAAAAGCGTGGCATCTTTAAAAACTGGACTATTTTACTGGCAATATTTGCTTTTGGCTTAAGTTTATTAGGCACCTTTTTAGTACGCTCAGGGGTGATTACCTCGGTACACTCCTTTGCGGCCGATCCTGGTAGAGGTATCTTTATTTTAGTGCTGTTGGCGATAGCTATGGGCGGATCGTTAACCCTGTATGCCTTTAGAGCGAATAAAGTGGCGAGTTTTTCACGCTTTGCTTTTTACTCCCGAGAAACAGCATTATTATTGTGTAACGTCATTTTGGTTATTGCTACGGTAACCGTACTGCTTGGCACCTTGTATCCATTATTGGTTGATGCCTTAGGTTACGGAAAAATCTCAGTGGGTCCTCCTTATTTTAATGCCGTTTTTATCCCGATAATGAGTATTCTTTTCATCTTTATGGGGGTTGGTCCTTTAATTCGTTGGAAAAAAGCTAAAAAAGGCGAGTTACGTAAGCAATTATTTAAACCCTCGGTATTTAGTATTGCCTTTGGTTTAATGTTTCCAGTGGTTTATGGTGGCGAATTCAATGCCTTGGTGGCCATGGGGATTACCTTAGCAACTTGGGTTTTCTTAATCGTGGTTAAAGAAGTTAAAAATCAGTATCAATTAGCCGGTAAAATAACCACCAGTCATTTAGGTATGGCAACTGCGCACGCGGGTATTGCTATCACTATTGTTGGCGTCACCATCGTTTCCATGTATGAAAGTGAAACCAATGTAAAAATGTTCCTCAATGATAGAGTCACTGTTTCAGGTTATGAGATTGAGTTCAAAGGCATTAAACATGTCGAGGGGCCAAACTATAGTGCTGAGCAGGGACAAATCAATATCTATAAAATTAATGGTTCGGGCGAAAGTGACTTTGTTACTTTACTCCAACCTGAGCGTCGACAATACCGTGTGCAAACCATGGGCATGACTGAAGCAGGTATTGATGCCGGTTTATTTCGTGATGTCTATGTCGCCTTAGGTGATCCATTACCCGGTGGCGCTTGGGCAATACGTGTGCACTATAAGCCATTTGTTCGTTGGATTTGGTTAGGTGCTCTTTTCATGGGGCTTGGTGGTATTCTTTCAATACTTGATAAACGCTATCGCCGTAAAAATCCTGTAGTGGCTAAATCAGCGGTAGTGGCCGATGCACTTATTAATCCAGTAGCCATTTCACCTACCAGTACGGCAAAAGTGTCGGAGGCATAATGATGGGCCAGTTAATACGTTTTTTGCCGCTGATGTTAGTCATCGCTTTAGGTGTGGTGTTATATCGTGGCTTATCACTTAATCCCCAAGCTATGCCATCGGCATTAGTGGGCAAAACTATGCCAGATTTTGCACTGCAAACACTCATTAATAGTGACAAAGTGGTCACGCAAGCAGATCTGCTCGGTGATATTGTCTTAGTTAATGTTTGGGCGACTTGGTGTCCTACCTGTAAGTATGAACACCCCTATTTGGTTGATGTGGCAAAAGACCCTCAGGTTAAACTGTATGGCTTGAACTATAAAGATGAACGTGTTGCCGCACAGCAGTGGTTGCAGCATTATGAAGACCCCTATGTATTTTCTATTTTTGATGAAGAAGGGTCTTTAGGGCTTGATCTCGGTGTTTATGGTGCGCCGGAAACGTTTGTTATTGATCATCACGGTATTATTCGTAAGCGTTTTGCCGGTGCCATTGATACACAAGTATGGCGACGCGAATTTGCGCCATTAATTGCTCAGCTCATTGAAGAAAAAAAGCAGGGGAAATAACATGTATTTGATCAAACTAGTTGTACTTTTTTTGACCTTAGTCCTAAGCGTTAATCAGGTTGAAGCTAGCCCAGTAGATACTTATGAGTTTCGTGATGAAGTCACTAAAATTCGCTTTCAAGCGTTAACTAAAGAGTTACGCTGTCCTAAGTGTCAAAATCAAAATTTAGCCGGTTCCAATTCACCCATCGCGGCTGATTTGCGCAAAGAGCTTTATGAGTTATTGCAGCAAGGTAAAGCAGACAGTGAAATTGTCCACTTTATGGTAGAGCGCTATGGTGAGTTTGTTTTATATCGTCCAAGAGTCTCGGCTCTGACCTACGTATTATGGTTTGGTCCAGTACTCCTTATTTTGTTAGGTATTATTGTCGTTATTGTCGTTGTGCGGAGAAAACCAGTGGCCAAAGAAGTCTTGGTGTTAACAGCCGAGCAAGAAGATAAGTTGAAAAACTTATTAAATAATAAATAACAAATAACTCTTACCACTCGAACCATTAACAGAAGTAGTAGATAGCATTATGGAATTTTTAGTAATAAGCCTTATATTTTTAATTTTATTATTATTGATGGTATGGCGACCTTTCTTTAAACAGAAGAGCCAAGACGTTTGTCTAGAAAGTAACGTGCGTGATGAAACCAATGTGCGTTTATATCAGGAGCACAAAAAAGAGATAGAAAAGGACTATAGCGAAGGTGGTATTGATGAAGAAAATTATCAATACCTACTGGCTGAACTCAATCGTACTTTACTATACGATATTGAGCATAGTAGCAAAGAAGTAAATACTACTGCCCAGGTAAATAAGCCATATTCACCTTTATGGCCGTTAGGATTAAGTGTATTTATTCTTATTTTTTCTGTGGCGCTATATAACAAGCAAGGCAGCTACAAACTTATCACCGAATTACCTGCTGGCCATGGTCAGCAAGAAGCGCCGTCACAAGAGAAAATGCAACAGCAACGTGAAAATCAAGCCATGGCACATATTGAAAAGTTGCTACAGCATATTAAAGATAAACCACAAGATAGTGAAACTTGGTATAACTTAGGGCAAACTTATGTTGCTGTTGGCAACTTTGACGAAGCGATTGCGGCGTTTACCCAGGTGATCAACATTGAAGGGGAACACGCTGATTTATTGGGTGCTATTGCCCAAGCGCTTTATTATAAAAATGAGCAAAAAATTAATGGCCAAGTACAAGAATATATTGATAAAGCCTTAGCCCTTGATGTTAACGATCCCTCAACTAATATTTTACTCGGTATGCATAATTTTATTGGTGAAAATTATCAACAAGCCATTACTTATTGGCAGCGGGTCATTGATGCTAATAATCAAGGGGTCAATATTACCGCCCTGCAAGAGGCTGTAGCTGAGGCTAAAAGTAGACTCGGTATTTTAGGAACCCCGGTAAATAAAGCACAAGATAAGCCCATGACGGGACCACAATTAAAAGTCAGTGTTAGCTTATCGGATGATATTGCCGAACTGTTAGCGCAAGGAGAAGACCGGGTAGTCTTTATTTATGCAATACCGACAAATGGTCAACGTATGCCACTTGCTGCGGTTAAAATGAAAGCCAGTGATTTACCAACCGTCATTGTTTTAAACAACAGCCAAGCGATGAGCAGTGAGCATACTATCGGCAGTGTTGAAAAAGTACATGTCTATGCCATTGTTTCAATGCAAGGTGGTGTTGGCATTAAATCAGGGGACTATAAAGCGGAAGCGCTTGGTGTCGATGTTAACCGCAGTGAAACCCTTGAACTTATAGTGAATGAACTAGTTGAGTAGTCTGGTTGAGTAATTGCCCAGGGTAATTCAATAACTTAAAATAAGAAGAAAAGCCCAATGAAATCTCGCTTTAGTGCCGGTAAAAGAAATAACGATAACACTGATTTAGATAACAACAGTTCACTAACCGCGGTGTTATTAACTAACTTAGGTTCACCAGATGAACCCAACACTAGTGCCTTACGCCGTTATTTGCGAGAATTCTTATCAGATAGAAGGGTGGTTGAAATTCCACGCTTGCTCTGGCTTTTGATTTTACACGGTATTATTTTACGTATAAGACCGGCCAAGTCAGCTAAGTTATACCAAAGCATTTGGCGAGATGACGGCGCACCTTTGTTAACCATCACCGCCGCACAAAAAGAAAAATTAGCAATTAAAATCAAAGTGCAATACGGTGATAATGTCATTGTTGATTACGCCATGCGTTATGGCAAACCTTCAATTGCCAGTGTTATGCAGAAATTTCAGCAACAAGGTGTAGATAAAATAGTTGTCTTACCTTTGTATCCACAATATGCAGGGCCAACAACGGGCTCTACCTTTGATGCTTTAAGTAAAGAACTTAACCAATGGCGCTATGTGCCATCAATCTATTTTTTAAATACTTACCATCAAAACCCGCTTTATATTAAGGCGTTGACCAATACCATTGTTGAACATGTAAAAACGCATGGTAAGCCGGATACACTGGTTTTGTCTTATCACGGTATGCCAGAGTTGTTTCGCCAGTGGGGTGATCCCTATTATGATTTTTGTTTGCAAACGAGCCAGTTGTTAAAACAGCAATTATTAACCGGTGATATAGCCGCACAGTGTCACTTTAAAGAAGATGAAATAATCTCTACCTTTCAATCTCGCTTTGGTAAAGCGCAATGGCTACAACCTTATACCGATGAAATATTAGCTAGCTTACCCAAACAAGGTAATAAACATATTGCCATTATAAGTCCGGCCTTTAGTAGTGATTGCCTAGAAACGTTGGAAGAATTAGAACATGAAAACCGGGAAATATTTATGGCGGCAGGTGGCGAACACTACCATTATATTGCTGCACTAAACGATCGTGATGATCATATTGATGCCTTGTTTGATGTCTTAGTACCAGCACTAGGTCCGCCTGAGCTTAATTAATTCAGTTTAGCTGTGGGGTCAGTAACAAGTTAGCCATAAGACAATGCCCTTGCTAAGCTAGATTAAAATAGTATACTGTTTTTATATACAGTTATTTGGTGGTGGGTATTAAATGAGTAATCAGCGAAAAATAATTCACATTGATATGGACTGTTTTTATGCCGCCGTTGAAATGCGAGATTTTCCTGAGTACCGGAATATCCCACTGGCAGTAGGAGGTGATGGTCCTCGTAGCGTCTTGTGTACCAGTAACTATCAAGCACGTCAATTTGGCGTTCGTGCTGCCATGCCCGCTATCAAAGCAAAACAACTTTGCCCCGATCTGAAAATAGTCCATGGCCGCATGGACGTATACAAAGAAGCGTCTAAACATATAAGAGAAATATTCTCTCGCTATACCGACCTTATCGAGCCTTTATCCCTTGATGAGGCTTATCTTGATGTCACAGATGCAACTATGTGCCAGGGCAGTGCGACCCTAATTGCTGAAAAAATTAGAGCTGATATTTTTAATGAGTTAAATTTGACCGCATCGGCAGGCATTGCGCCAAATAAATTTTTGGCTAAAATTGCCAGTGATGAAAATAAGCCCAATGGCCAATGTGTCATCACCCCAGATAAAGTTGCTAATTTTGTCGAACAATTATCGCTAAAGAAAATACCCGGTATTGGACCTAAAACCTTTGCCAAGCTCAATCGCCATGGTTATGTAACCTGCGCGGACGTACGGCAAAGCAATATAAGAGCATTACAAAATATCGTTGGTAAATTTGCTAATAGTTTGTATTTAAAAGCTCATGGGGTCGATAATAGAGCTTTAGAGGTCAGCCGACAGCGAAAGTCACTCGCCATTGAAACAACACTAGCGCAAGATATTAATAGCCAAGATGAGTGCCAGCTCGTTATTGAGTCGTTATATCAAAAACTACTAACTCGATTGGCACCACACAGTAATAGGGAAATTATTAGGCAGGGAGTAAAGCTTAAGTTTGCTGATTTTAATCAAACTACAGTTGAGACACAGAGCAATGAATGTCAGCAAGCCCTTTTCTTTAGCTTACTGTCAAAGGCCTATGGTAGAGCAAATAAACGCGGTATCCGCCTTGTTGGTTTAACCTTAGGTTTTGCTGATAATCCAAGTGAAAGTCAGCAGTTGTTGCTTTCGCTATAGTGTTTTTTGTGTTGAAGATATAACGTTGAAAAAACGGCATTCCCTTGCGCAGTCGGTTTAATTAGCAAGGTGAGATCACTCGTTACTTGAAATATAACAAAACCTTAAGCAACGATACTTTTTGTCGATAGATATTGATAGGGCCTTTAAAACCTTATTAGAAAAAAGCTAATTAAGTGAAGAGTGTTTTTGCTGTCAACCGTTGTCGGTATCAGACTAAACGTGGTTATGGCTGTTTTTACCTCGTCAATCAACTTCAACAAAAGACTGTCTGCACAACAATTACCCAAAAAGTGCGTAAAAGTTGTGAAATTGATTGGTATCTTCAAGCCTTGCTTGCGTATAATATGCGTTTTGGCGCCAAGTGTGCTGTTGATGAAAACATTGATAGCAAGCTTGATCAAATACAGCACAAAAAGAACAAGCCAAGAATGTTCGATTTCTACAATACCGCGCTTATGTCAGTGATGAACTTATAGCGGTATAGACTGAATTCAGTATGTAGAACCATAATTAGAATAAACCCAGAATTTTAATAGACCTAAATCGATTTGTTGAGTATCCCATGATTAAAAGCACCGCCGAAGTCCGTCAGGCATTTTTAGATTTCTTTGCCACCAAACAACATCAAATAGTTAAAAGTAGCTCATTAGTACCAGGGAATGATGCCACGTTATTGTTTACCAATGCGGGAATGGTGCCTTTTAAAGATGTCTTTATAGGCGCAGAAAAACGTAGTTATACCCGAGCAACGTCAGCACAACGTTGTGTACGTGCGGGTGGTAAACATAATGATTTAGAAAATGTCGGCTATACCGCCCGTCATCATACCTTTTTTGAAATGATGGGTAACTTTAGTTTTGGTGATTATTTTAAAGAAGAAGCGATTAGCTATGCTTGGGAGTTTTTAACCGTTACGTTGGGCATACCAAAGGAAAAACTACTGGTCACTGTTTATGAAAGTGATGCCGAGGCTTTTGCTTATTGGAAAGATGAAATAGGTATTCCAGTAGAAAAAATAATTCGTATAGGTGATAAGTCTGCAGATAAAAAGTTTGAGTCTGATAATTTTTGGTCTATGGGCGATACAGGACCTTGTGGTCCTTGCTCTGAAATATTTTATGATCACGGCGCAAATATTTTTGGTGGACCTCCAGGCTCTCCCGATGAAGAAGGCGATCGTTTTATCGAAATTTGGAACATAGTATTCATGCAATATAATCGTCAAAGTGACGGTACTATGCAACCATTACCTAACCCATCAATAGATACTGGTATGGGCTTAGAGCGTATTGCTGCCATCATGCAAAATGTGCATAGCAACTACGAAATAGATATTTTCCAAGCGCTTATTAAAGATACCGCGGCCTTACTTAACTGTAGCGATCTTGAACATAAATCGCTACGTGTTATTAGTGATCATATACGTGCATGTAGCTTTTTAATTGTTGATGGTGTGGTGCCATCAAATGAAGGCCGTGGTTATGTGCTACGCCGTATCATTCGCCGTGCTATTCGTCATGGCCATAAATTGGCAGCGAAAGGGCATTTCTTCCATAAAATTGTTGCCTCTTTAGTTAGCCAAATGGGTGAAGCTTACCCAGAATTAGTGCAGCAACAAGCGATTATAGAAAAATTATTACGCATAGAAGAAGAGCAATTTGGTCGTACACTCGATCGAGGCATGATTTTACTAGAAGATATTCTTAGCAATTTATCGGGTGATACCATCAAGGGTGATGATGTCTTTAAATTATATGATACTTATGGTTTTCCTATCGATTTAACCGCAGATATTGCCCGCGAACGACAGTTAAAGGTTGATCATGATGGCTTTGATAAAGCCATGGCGCAACAGCGCAAACGGGCCCAAAAAGCGAGTCAATTTGGTACTGATTATAATCAGCAGCTTAAATCTGATCACAAAACTGCTTTTAAAGGTTATGACAATGATTCATATTCTGCGACCGTGGTGGAATTATTCAATAACCAAGACCAAGAGCCAGTACAGCAATTAAATTCAGGTGAGCAGGGTATTGTCATTCTAGATCACACGCCCTTTTATGCAGAATCAGGTGGCCAGGTAGGTGATAGTGGTTTATTACACCTAGATGGCGGTGTCTTTGAAGTAACGGATACGGTTAAGTTAGGTAATGCCTTTGCTCATAGAGGCACAGCGCGGACAGATATTGGATTAAATCGACGGGTAAAAGCGGAGATTAATGTTGAACGCCGAGCCGCTATTATTAAAAACCATACCGCGACCCATTTATTACATGCCGCATTACGAAAAGTTCTCGGTGAACATGTCACGCAAAAAGGGTCCTTATGTGACACCGATAAATTACGGTTTGATTTTTCTCATTTTGAAGGTGTTACCGCAGAAGAATTACATGCGGTTGAGCAAATGGTTAATGATGAAATTCGTCGTAACCACTCTAGGAAAACTGAGTCAATGTACATCGAAGCAGCTAAAGAAAAAGGTGCCATGGCACTCTTTGGTGAAAAATATGATGATGAAGTACGTGTGGTAACTCTGGGCGATTTTTCAATAGAGTTATGTGGCGGTGTCCATGTTAATAGAACGGGTGATATTGGTTTATTGAAAATTGTTTCTGAATCGGGTATCGCTGCAGGTGTTCGTCGTATCGAAGCGGTTACTGCTACTGGTGCACTTGCTTTTATTAATCAACAAACCGCCTCTTTAACAAATATTGCCGCGCTGGTTAAAAGTGATGTGGCTAATGTTACCAGCAAAGTAGAGCTACTTGTTGGTCGCTCTAAGCAGCTTGAAAAGGAAATCGGGCAATTAAAACAGGAGCTTGCTGCACAAGCAGGCTCTGATTTAGTTAATAACGTGATTGAAATTAATGGCGTTAAAGTGCTCATTGCTGATTTAGGTGGAGTAGAGAGTAAAGCACTTCGTGGCATGGTCGATGAACTTAAAAACAAAATGCAATCAGGTGTTATTCTGCTTGCCACCGCTAATGGCGCTAAAGTGGGCTTAATTGCCGGCGTAACAAAAGATTTAGTTGGCCGAGTTAAAGCGGGTGAACTGGTTAATATGGTGGCGCAGCAGGTCGGTGGTAAAGGTGGCGGTCGTCCCGATATGGCGCAAGCGGGTGGCAGTCAGCCGGAGAATATTACCTCGGCCCTGGCAAGTGTGTCTGTATGGTTGACAGAAAAATTAGCTTAAATGTTAGCTAAAATAGCTAGTAGTAATTAATTACTAGCTTAAGGACGTTAAAAAGGAAGCATTTGCTTCCTTTTTTGTTTTCATTCTATCTTATAAAAGTGTTATAAAAATGTTATTTATCACCTCAAATACAATTCATTTGGCTGTGTTGTAGTTAGCGGTTTGAATGAAGTGGTCATTATCATAACCTATTGATTTTATAAAGAGTGTTGTTGATGTGATAAAACACCCTTCACAAGCATGACGGTATATGGATATACCTTATTAGACAGTGCAGGAGCACACTGTCCTGATGCTTGTGCAGAGCCCCATGGAGGGATTATGTTCAGGACGAACGGTAATCGCGGTGACAGACGTTACAAGGATGTAACTTATTAGACAATGCAGGAGCATATTGTCCTGATGTCAATGAGCGTGTATGCGTCTCGCTTGTTTACTCACCCACACTAAGCTACAACAGAACCATTCATTTGTTGTTGCTGACAAAAAGAAACCATAAAATTACAGATAATCACAGCGTTGGCAGTTAAATTAGATTTTAAAGGTATTCAAGGATATGGAAAACTTGTTAAAATATGAACGATAGATGTAGTAATAAAGTCGTTTGTTGCTTATTATCGACGGTTCATTGAAAACTATCATCGGATATGGTGTTTTTAGTGAATAATGACTTTTTAAAGAAAATTGACTATTAGTTATAGTGGATGGATTAAAAAGTAACTAATTTAATATATTACTAGCTTATATATATTTATTTAGTGATCTCACTTTAAATGATAAGGAAGAAAATATGCTTATATTAACACGACGCGTAGGCGAAACATTAATGATTGGTGATGAAGTCACCGTTACTGTTTTAGGCGTTAAAGGAAATCAGGTAAGAATAGGTGTTAATGCGCCAAAAGAAATCTCAGTGCATCGTGAAGAAATTTACATTCGTATCCAAGCCGAAAAAGGTGATGCTGAAGTTTCAGGCAATAAAGTTTAACCGTTCACTTGTTATTAAGTGGATTATTAGAGTATTGACAGAAAATCGTTATGTATAAAGTTATATATAACTGTTAAAAAAACACCGCTTAAGCGGTGTTTTTTTATCTCTACGCTTGGTAAATGATTAAAAAATAGTGCAATTGCATAAATTGTCAGCAAACAGTGATTTATCCTAAATAAATGCTAGAAATTGTTTGACTTATTTTTAGGATCCATTATTATTCGCACCCATTGGAGAGGTGGCCTAGTTGCCAAAGACGCTTACCTGCTAAGGGAGTATCTGCTTAACCCCAGATTGAGTTGTTTTTCTAAAGTTGATTTTAATGAACATTAGAACTTGAAGATGAAAGGTAAAATATTGGTGAGGTGGCCGAGTGGCCGAAGGCGCTCCCCTGCTAAGGGAGTAACGGCTTTAAATCCGTTCGAGAGTTCGAATCTCTCCCTCACCGCCATTTTATCTTAGGATAAACAATGGTTGTGAAGAACGAAAGTTCACTATCTTTAGACTAAGATATAAAACATAGTTTATGAGGACTTTTTCTAGCGGTATAGATTATATCTGATGGCAAAGAACAGGTTCGAATATCGATAAGTAACGATATAAAACATAACTTAATTGAGGGCGCGTAGCTCAGCTGGATAGAGTACCTGGCTACGAACCAGGCGGTCGCAGGTTCGACTCCTGCCGCGCCCACCACTTTCTTTATGTGGTTAAATAATGAAGAGCAGCTATTGTTAAAGCTGGATAAAATTTATACTTTGGGCGCGTAGCTCAGCTGGATAGAGTACCTGGCTACGAACCAGGCGGTCGCAGGTTCGACTCCTGCCGCGCCCACCACTTTCTTCATGTGGTAAAATAAAGAAGAGCAGCTATTGTTAAAGCTGGATAAAATTTATACTTTGGGCGCGTAGCTCAGCTGGATAGAGTACCTGGCTACGAACCAGGCGGTCGCAGGTTCGACTCCTGCCGCGCCCACCACATTTCTACACTATGTAGACATAAAAAACCTAGCTTTTGCTAGGTTTTTTTATGCCTGAAATAATCTAAACATCCTTTTTTATACAGTAGGCGCGTAGCTCAGCTGGATAGACTTACCTATATAGAAAGTTGGCTACGAAACTAAATCCCTTTCGGTCACAGGTTCGACTCCTGCCGCGCCCACCACTTTTCTACTTAAGTAGATATAAAACAACCGAGTTTTGCTAGGTTTTTTTATGCCTGAAATAATCTGAACATCCTTTTTATACAGTAGGCGCGTAGCTCAGCTGGATAGACTTACCTATCTAGAAAGTTGGCTACGAAACTGAATCCCTTTCGGTCGCAGGTTCGACTCCTGCCGCGCCCACCACTTTTCTACTTAAGTAGATATAAAACAACCGAGTTTTGCTAGGTTTTTTTATGTCTGAAATAGACTGATATCCTTTTAATACACTCAAGTTTATTAAAAAAGGGTTGATACTATTGATACCTAGCTCGGCTGGTTAGACTTATGTCGAATAGAAAACCGGCTACGACAAATCCCACCCTTTATGCATCAAGTGGTCGCAGGTTCGACTCCTATCAGAGCTCAACTACCTTGGCTTGTTGGCATCAATTAACTTGGACCATATCTCTATCTCTCTTGGTAAAGTGCTCCAGGTTCGACTACTGCCAGGCTCACCACACCGAAAGTCTGACCTTATATGTATGGTGCTTTTTTCCTTTTAGTATCAAAGCGGGGGCTAGCTAGCAAAATGCTGTTGAACTTAGCTGATTAGCATTATGTAAAATAGAACGATGGCTACAAAACTGAATCACGCACTATACCCGTTACCATTCAAAGTGCTCTGAAACATGCATCTTGAATGGTAATGGGTATATATCTCTTGGATAAAGTGCTTCAGGTTCGACTGCTGCCACATCCACCCTTCATAGTCCGTAATCTTTAGCAATATACCTACTTAAGCTTTTTATTAACCAAGCTGAAATCATTGTTAATGCTTGGTTGATATTTAAGTAAAATAAAAAATATATTTCATAATAATAACAACTTAGCAACAAACTAAAGTCATTATATAGTCAATTCATGGTGGAATTTATTCGATTATCAAGGCCAAATATTTATCAATCGCGGGTTAGTTATCGGTGTTATAACGCAGAGAATCGGATAAAGAGGGTTTGGAGTAAGTGCGGCTTAGGCAGGATTTAGATTTTACTCTATTAAATCTGAGCGCTGTTAAATTATCGCTTCATCAGGTGGCTAAACTTGCCACTGTGTTCTCATTAAAATAAAGGTATGTTAGTATATAAAACGAGCAAATCATGTCTGTTTTATACTACGTAGAACGGTTGTTTTTGTGTTACCTACCCATTATTTCGTATATATATTCCATAATATGAATGACGAAATCCATTTTGTATATCGTATACCATATGTGGTTATCTTTTGATGAATGCCTATATTCATGGTTTTAATACTGTATACAATATATAAAGTATGCAAAATTCCGGCTGTTTTTCTACTGTTTCGCTGCTGTTACGATGAATATTCGTTGTTTTGGGGGTTGATCTTAAATTATTTTTATGAAACATAATAAAATTATTTGCTTTTTAGCTATTGGAGTGATTATTCTAATTACAAGAAATTACAGTCAGTTCAAGCGAGAATAAAGATGGACAATATGCAGCAGCAGTTTTTAGAAGCTGGCACACTAATGTTAGCCGGAATGGTCTTTGTATTTGTATTTTTAAGTATGTTAATTATTTTTATTAATACAGTGCTGGCAAAATTGGCAATAAGATTTCCAGATCCTATCGTAAAACCGTCTTCTCGGGCTAATAAAAAGAGCAAGAGTAACAGCAAAAATCATGGTGATATTTCACCTGGTGTTGTTGCGGCAATAAGCGGGGCGGTTAAACGCTATCGCGCACAGCATGGTCAAGATAAGTAATTTTAATCTTAGATAATACTCTTCCTCAAAAACATTTTTTAAAAATATATAAGGGCATAAACATGAGCAAGCCACTAGGTATAACTGAAGTTGTCTTAAGAGATGGACACCAGTCAATTTTAGCAACTAGACTACGTTTGGCGGACATGCTACCTATAGCTTCGACACTTGATGACGTTGGCTATTGGTCAATAGAGTCATGGGGCGGAGCAACATTTGATTCGTGTATTAGATATTTAGGTGAAGATCCTTGGCATCGTCTTCGTGCCCTTAAAAAAGCGATGCCTAAAACCAAGCAGCAAATGTTATTTCGCGGTCAAAATATTTTAGGTTATCGTCATTATGCTGATGATGTTGTGGAAAAATTTGTTGAACGTGCTCACATCAATGGTATTGATGTCTTTCGTATCTTCGACGCCATGAATGATGTGCGTAACCTACAAACCTCAATCAAAGCCGCGGTTAAAGTAGGTGCACATGCTCAAGGTACACTCTGTTATACCGAAAGCCCAGTGCATACGCTTGACGGTTGGCTAACAATGGCCAAACAAATCGAAGATATGGGTGCACACTCTTTGTGTATTAAAGACATGTCTGGCTTATTAAAACCATACGATGCCGAAGAACTGATTAGTCGCTTGAAAGAAACTGTTTCATTACCTATTGCCCTACACTGTCATGCGACAACGGGCTTAAGTGTTGCCACGCAAATGAAAGCGATTGATTGTGATATTGATGTTATAGACACTTCAATTTCTTCAATGAGTATGACTTACGGCCATTCTGCAACGGAAACTATTGCTGCTATTGTTGAAGGTGGTCCTAGAGCTACCGGACTTAATATTGAGAAAATGGCGGAAGTTGCCGCATACTTTCGTGATGTAAGAGAAAAATATGCTGAATTTGAAGGCAGCTTAAAAGGTGTAGATGCTCGTATTTTAACGGCGCAAGTGCCTGGTGGCATGTTAACCAACATGGAAAGCCAGTTAAAAGAACAGGGCGCGGCTGATAAATTTGATGAAGTATTAATTGAAATACCGAAAGTACGTAAAGACTTAGGTTATATTCCTTTAGTTACCCCGACCTCACAAATTGTTGGTACTCAAGCGGTACTTAATATTTTAACGGGTGAACGTTACAAATCGATAACCAAAGAAACTGCTGGGGTGTTAAAAGGTGAATATGGTGCAACAGCCGCACCCGTTAACTTAGAGCTACAAACACGAGTTTTGGATGGTAAAGCTGTGATCACTTGTCGTCCGGCTGATTTACTTGATCCTGAGGTTGACAAATTATCAGAAGAGCTACAAATTATCGCCAAAGAAAAAGGCATAAGCTTAGCGGATGAAATTATTGATGATGTCTTAACCTATGCATTATTTCCACAAATCGGCTTGAAATTCTTAGAAAATCGCAACAATCCAGCGGCATTTGAACCTATTCCTACTAAAGCCAATGCAGCGAGCAAAGTGGTTAGTGACACAAACTCTGCCACGGCAACTGAAAGCTATGCTGTGAGCGTTGATGGCAAGGTTTATGATGTAGTAGTTGCGCCTGGTGGCTCTATTGAAGCCATAACTCATCCAGCGGGTGATGATGCTATGAAGCAATTTACGTCTATTTCAGCGGAAGAAACGCTCAATGCTCCCTTAGCAGGTAACATCTTTAAGGTCTTAGTCAATGAAGGCGACCATGTAGAAGCGGATGAAGTGGTTATCATTATGGAAGCCATGAAAATGGAAACTGAAATTCGCGCGGTAAGTGCCGGTGAAATTGTATCGGTATTTACCAAAGAAGGTGACTCAGTTGCTGTTGGTGATGCCTTACTTAGCTTTTCTTAGGAATTATCATGGATTCATTAACTAAATTATGGCTATCAACTGGCTTAGCTAACTTTGAGTTAGGTCAGGTGGTGATGATGTTAGTGGGCTGCGGCCTGCTTTATTTAGCGATCGCTAGAAACTTTGAGCCGTTATTATTATTGCCTATGGGTTTTGGTGCTATCTTAACCAATATCCCTGTTGCCGGCTTTTCAGAGGTCGGTGGTTTATTACACTATATATATTACGCTGGTATTGATACGGGGATATTTCCTTTAATTATCTTTATGGGTGTTGGTGCTATGACCGACTTTGGCGCCTTAATCGCTAACCCTAAAACTTTATTACTTGGAGCTGCCGCCCAGTTTGGTATTTTTGCTACCTTGTTTGGCGCCATTGCCTTGAATTACGTTCCCGGTATTGAATTTACCTTAAAAGATGCTTCTGCTATTGCTATTATTGGTGGTGCTGATGGTCCAACTGCTATCTTTCTTGCTTCAAAACTAGCACCTGATTTACTTGGTGCCATTGCTGTGGCTGCCTATTCGTATATGGCCTTAGTTCCTATTATTCAGCCGCCAATCATGCGCGCACTAACCACAGAAGCCGAACGTAAAATAGAAATGGCACAGCTACGACACGTAACTAAAATAGAGAAAATTATTTTTCCTCTGGGTGTTTTAATGATGACAATTTTCTTCTTGCCTGCGGCAACACCATTAGTGGGTATGTTTTGTTTAGGTAACTTAATGCGTGAAGTAGGGGTTGTTGATAGGTTGAGTAGTACTGCGCAAAATGAACTTATTAATATTACTACTATCTTTCTCGGTTTAGGTGTTGGTTCAAAACTCAGTGCTGAAGATTTCTTAAATGTTGAAACCATAGGTATTCTACTTTTAGGCGCGGTGGCTTTTTCAATTGGAACCGCTTCTGGTGTCATAATGGCTAAGATTATGAATAAGTTCTCTAAAGACCCTATTAATCCTCTTATTGGCGCGGCAGGTGTTTCCGCTGTCCCTATGGCGGCACGTGTTGCTAATAAACTTGGCTTAGAGGCTAACCCACATAACTTCTTGCTGATGCATGCCATGGGGCCAAATGTGGCCGGTGTACTTGGCTCTGCTGTTGCTGCTGGGGTGTTGTTGGCTCTAGTTGGCTAGCCGAAAAATAACCGGTGACATTAATTGAAAACCGAGCCTTGCTCGGTTTTTTTTATGGTGCTACTGACTAGTATATTGTTGGTCATATACCCATTATCATTCAAAGTGCTCGATTTCAGTGGGAATTAAAAGGGCTTTAGGCAAGGGAAATTAGGCAAGGGAAATAATTGAAGCATAGTCATTCTATGGTTTAATTATTTAACGCGGTATAAAGTCATTTTAAACCCATCGAAGAAGCGTTTGAGCAACATCACTTTATCGTTGCTGTAACTCATAATGGAACAACCATTATTTCATCACAGCGCCTTGAATTGAAATGGATCAAGCACTCTGAAACATGCCTCTTGAATGGTAACGGGTATAGTAATAAAATAGGCATTACTTACCATTTAAGGATTATATAAGTTAGTCATGAAACTTCCTCTCATTATGCTTAGCGTATTAATTGCGCTTACCGCTTGTTCTAGTTCAAGCACAGGTCGCACCCAAGTGATGTTATTTTCAGATAGCGAACTCGATAAAATGGGCGCCGCTTCCTTCGAAGAGTTGAAAAATAAAACGCCGATTAGTACGGATAAAGCTACCAATGATTTTGTGCAATGTGTTGCTAAAGCGATCACTAAAAATGTGCCGCAATCCGTGCATAAAGGTGATTGGGAAGTGGTTGTTTTTGACTCTGCACAAGTCAATGCCTTTGCTTTACCCGGTGGTAAAATAGGTATTTATACCGGTATTTTAACTGTTACTGAAAACCAAGATCAGTTAGGGGCAATTATCGGTCATGAGGTTGGCCATGTTATTGAACATCATTCTAATGAGCGTTTATCAGCCAATAAGCTAAAAAATATGGGTATGGCTGCGGCAACTGCCGCGGTAGGGATGTCTGATGTGGAGAATAAAGGCCTATGGATGGCAGGGTTAGGACTTGGCCTACAGTACGGTATTATTATGCCATATAGTCGTGCTCATGAAAGTGAAGCCGATATTGTTGGTCAAGATCTTATGGCTCGTTCGGGCTTTGAACCCAGTGCGAGTATTAAGCTCTGGCAAAATATGGCTAAACTAAGTGCAGGCTCTAGCCAAGGATCGCCCGCAGAATTTATGTCGACTCATCCATCCAATCAAACACGCATTAAGCAACTAAGCCAGCATTTATCGAGTTCGATGAAGCTTTATCAGGCAAGCAATAGGCCAAATTGCCAAAAACCTAAGGTCATTCCGCTAGCCAAGTCATAAGCCAGCAATTTCAGCATTCGCTAGTAAGGCAGCTCTCATTGGCAAATGCTAATTTTACTTATTGATTGTCTAGCTAGGGCAAGGTTATTTATTAAGGGTTTAACCTGTGGCTATGCCATTGCTCATCTTGTTTTTCGAAGCAAAGACGGTCATGTAAACGATTAGCTCGCCCTTGCCAAAATTCAATAGCATGGGGTTTAACGCGCCAACCGCCCCAAAAATTGGGGTGAGGTACTTCACCTTGGCCAAACTTTTCTTGATAGTATTTCATCTTATCTTTAAGTTCATCATCATAGTTGAGCTTTTGACTTTGTTTTGACGCCCAAGCACCTACTTGACTACCTCGGTCTCGACTATGAAAGTAATCGGCAGATTCTTGCTCCGATACTTTCTCTACTGTCCCTTCAATACGAATTTGCCGTTGCAAAACATTCCAGTGGAACAATAAAGCCACTTTGTTATTTTCAGCAAGATCGTGGCTTTTTCGACTGGCGTAATTGGTATAAAAAACAAAACCTTGTTCATCATAATCTTTGAGTAGCACCATGCGGGAGCTAGGCTGGCCACTAGCATCACAGCTGCTAACAGACATAGCTTCAGGCAGCAATATGCCTGATTTATTGGCATCAGCAAACCATTGTTCAAATAATTGCATTGGTGTTGTGTGCGCAGACAGCTCAGGAAGGGGTAAAGCAACGCCTTGACCAAAGGTCAATAGACAGCGCAGTTTTTCAAATAACGTCATAATATTTAAAAGTGAGTAGAGTATGAAGGTGTGCGGTTATTTTATGCTTAAATGATGTTATTGCAAGGTTATCCTAGCTTATACCCAAGCCACCTCAAAATGCAGGATTGAGCTGGAATGAGAAACGCCTTTAGGCAAGGCATTGATTGAAGAGAATAGTTATTCTATTATCGAAATCAATAACGATGGATAAAGCGTTTCTAAACCCGCCCTACGGGGACATCTGAACAAATCATGTTCATCGTTTCGTATGTAATTAAGGACGCTGCATGGATGCAGCTTAATAGAGAATGCAGGAGCATATTCTCCTGAACAACCATGAATAAAATACGCGCCTTGATCATGAGTCGCTCAGGTGTCCTGAAACGAGCATATTGAAGTCGCTTGGGTATATATAAGGATGAATAATAATTAGTTAGCGCTTACCAATCATTGCTATCATCAAGTAAATATTTAAGGTGTTTTTTTTCTTTTAATTCATCAATACGCTTGCGTGCAAAGAGGTTTTTTTGCGCCTGTTCTTGGGTCTGTTTTTCAGCCAAAGAAATACCCTGTGAGCTATAATTTAAGTCACTTTCATTTAAACTGCTTTCACTTATTTCATCGGGAAAGTTATGGTCAAGTTCGCTTATCATCGGCTCTACCTTTATGGCTAATGGAATGATTTTTTCAAAGCACCTTGCTTAACATAGGTAAGATAATTGTTATTTTCAATATCAGCTTACAAATAGTATAAAAATACCACGACTCATTAGCGTTTATCCAGGCCGAGGTATTTAATCGCAGGTAATAAAAAACCAGTGACAGGCACTGGTTTTAATTATCGTTATTAAGCTATATTCTTCTTACCAGCCTTCAACGCCTTTCATGTCAGGTAATTTATGAGCTATACCTTTATGACAATCGATACAGGTTTTCTCGCCGCTAGCTAACGCGGTAGAGTGTTGATAAGCTGCACGTTCACTTTGTGCAGTAAAGTCCATATAGTCGAAGTTATGACAGTTACGACATTCTAATGAGTCGTTAGCTTTAAGTCTTCGCCATTCATTTTCGGCTAAACGTCGACGATGTACTAAAAACTTTTCACGTGTATTAATGGTGCCAAAAATAGTGCCCCAGACTTCTTTTGAGGCTTGCATTTTTCGGGCTATTTTACTGGTCCAGTTATGTGGCACATGACAATCAGGACAGGTAGCTCTAACACCTGAACGGTTAGTAAAGTGAATGGTCGTTTTTAGTTCCTCATAAACATTGTTTTCCATTTCATGACAGGAAATACAAAACGCCTCAGTATTGGTCACTTCTAAAGCCGTGTTAAAACCACCCCAGAAAATAATACCGGCAATGAAACCACCAATAACCAAAGCACCTAAGCTGTAATAACCACTGGGTTTAGTGAGTGTGCGCCAGCCAATTAATAATAAACTTTTCATGGCTACCCCTTAGTGTTCTTTAGTCTTAGTCGATGGCGTTTGTCGTTCTGCCAGGCTCATATGTATTAATAAATTTTTCATGGCTACTCCCAGCGCTCTTTAGTCTTAGTAGATGATGTTTTTAGTTCTACCAAGCTCATATTTTTTAATAAATTTTTCATGGCTACTCCTAGTGCTCTGTAGTGTTAGCTGTTTTTTGTTTCATTAAGCTGTGCATATCAATGAACGTATTCTCGACTAAAGGCTCTGCATCAAGTTGCGTAACATGGCACTGGTTACAGAAATAACGGCGTGGCGATATTTCTGCTAAGAAGTTACCATCACGATTCATAAAGTGAGTCACACTCACCATAGGTGCTTGTGACTTCTCTGTACGGTGACGAGAGTGACATGACATACACTTGTTGTTATATTTGTTTACTTCATAACTACGGATAGTATGTGGGATCACGGGTGGTTGCATCGGATAATTACGTGCTTTTTTAATATCATTGTTAATCACTTTAGGGATAGGGTTAGGTTCTTTTTGACTATCAATTTCTGTGTGATCGCGTAATGTTGCCACCGTATTTCTTTCTGCTTTATCGGCAGCATGTACGGTAAACGACGTTAATATCGGCGCTAAAAATAATGTTGACAGCAAGGCGATTAAGCCGGCAATTGATACTAGTTTTAAATCTTTCATATCACTCTCCTAAACTTTAACAATTTTGATAGCACATTTTTTATAATCTGTTTGTTTCGATAATGGATCGGTGGCATCTAAAGTCACTTTGTTTACTAAGCGACTGGCATCAAACCAAGGCATATAAACTAAGCCTACCGGCGGTTTGTTTCGGCCTCTCGTTTCAACGCGTGTTTGTACTTCACCACGACGAGAAATAAGCTTAACTAAATCTCCACGGCGCATACCACGAGATTTGGCATCATCAGGATGCATATAAACCAGAGCATCAGGCATGGCTTTATATAACTCGGGCACCCGTTGGGTCATTGAACCTGAATGCCAGTGCTCTAACACTCTACCTGTTGATAACCATAGGTCGTATTCTTCATCGGGTGACTCTGCCGGTGGTTCGTAAGGTAAGGCAAAAATAATGGCACGACCATCTTTGTGACCGTAAAAGTCCCAACCACTACCGGGCTTAACATAAGGGTCTGAGCCTTCTTTAAAACGCCATTTAGTTTCTTTACCGTTAACTACCGGCCAGCGTAAACCACGCTCTTTATGGTATCTATCATACGGGGCTAAATCATGAGCATGACCACGACCAAAGCTGGCATATTCTTCAAATAAACCCTTTTGGATGTAGAAACCAAAATCACGTGATTCATCATTTAAGCGTTCATCGGGGATTTCATCAAGGGAGAACTTAGCCACAGAGGGGTTCTGGAAAAGCACATCATATAAAGTTTTCCCACGCACCTCGGGTTTTTTAGCAATAAGTTCTTCTGGCCAAACATCTTCAATGGCAAAGCGTTTAGAAAATTCTACCAGTTGCCATAAATCTGATTTTGCCCCTGTTGGCGCTTCAACCATTTGATACCAAGACTGGGTGCGACGCTCTGCATTACCATAAACGCCTTCTTTTTCTACCCACATGGCAGTAGGTAATATTAAGTCAGCAGCTTGTGCTGTGACGGTAGGGTAGGGGTCTGATACCACAATAAAGTTTTTTGGGTTACGGTAACCTGGGTATGCCTCTTCGTTAATATTGGCGGCAGCTTGCATGTTGTTATTGCATTGCACCCAGTAGAAGTTTAACTTGCCATCCTTAAGCATACGGTTTTGTAAAACTGCGTGATAACCTGGTTTTGCCGGAATAGTGCCTTCTGGTAAATCCCAAATTTTCTCAGCAATGGCTCTATGTTTAGGGTTGGTAACAACCATGTCAGCGGGTAAACGATGCGAAAAAGTACCTACTTCACGGGCGGTACCACAAGCGGATGGTTGGCCGGTTAGTGAAAACGGGCTGTTACCTGGTGTTGAAATTTTACCGGTTAATAAATGGATATTATAAACCAGGTTATTGGCCCACACACCACGAGTATGTTGGTTAAAACCCATGGTCCAGAAAGAAGTTACTTTGATTTTTGGATCGGCATATAGCTCAGCAAGTGCCTCTAATTTATGCTCAGGCACACCAGAGAGTTTTGAGGTGTATTCAACCGTGTAAGTGCTAACAAATTTAGCATATTCGTCAAAATCTATTGGCGTAGAGCTACCTTTGCTCTTACCATTATTCTTCGCTTTTTGCTCTAGCGGATGTTCAGGGCGTAAACCATAACCAATGTCGGTTTCACCTAATCTGAAATTAGTATGTTTGTTAACAAAATCTTTGTTTACCCGGCCGGTACTAATAATGTAATGGGCAATATAGTTTAAGATGGCTAAATCGGTTTGCGGCGTGAAAATCATGCCATTATCGGCTAAATCAAAGCTTCTATGCTCGAAAGTGGATAATACCGCGACTTTTACATGGGGGGCACTTAAACGACGATCGGTTAAACGTGTCCATAAAATAGGGTGCATTTCGGCCATGTTAGAGCCCCATAAGACAAAGGCATCAGCAGCTTCTAAATCATCGTAACAGCCCATAGGCTCATCGATACCAAAAGTACGCATAAAACCACCAACCGCTGATGCCATACAGTGACGGGCATTAGGATCTATGTTGTTAGAGCGGAAACCTGCTTTATATAATTTAACCGCCGCATAACCTTCTTGTACTGTCCATTGACCTGAGCCGAACATGCCAACCGCGGTTGGACCAGATTTTTTTAAGGTCTCTTTGGCTTTTTCTGCCATAATATCGAACGCTTGATCCCAAGAGATAGGGGTAAATTCACCTTCTTTATCGTATTTACCATTGGTCATGCGTAGTAACGGTGTAGTTAATCTATCTTTGCCATACATGATTTTAGAGAGGAAGTAACCTTTAACACAGTTAAGACCCTTGTTTACCGGGGATTTAATATCACCATGGGTAGCAACAACTTTACCATCCATTACACCAACATTTACGCTACAGCCGGTACCACAAAAACGACAAGGGGCTTTGTCCCACTTGAGTTTGGTAATGTCAGAGCTGGTGATTAAATTAGAGGCTATGGCGGGAACAGATACGCCAGCAACAGCTGCTGCTGCGGCTACCGCATTTGCTTTTATAAATTCTCGGCGATTAATGCTCATTGGTTCACCTTCCTTTGTTTTTGTGATTCGATGTTAAAATAGGGTTAAATTTACACATTTTCTTTTACTGAGTTTTTTAATAAGTGTTTTAGTTATTATTACTTTTATCGCTATTGCTTAGTGGCATCGTCATCAACACTTTCATCTAGGACCTGATGATAAACTGGTGATAAATTTAGGATGCCGGTATGAACTCTTAAGATGTCCATTTTTTTGCCAATATCTTTATGGCTAGTGCCTTCTATGGTGAAAACTATTTTTCCTTCGGCACTGGTTACATGAATTTCAGTGTCATCAACGGCTAAAATAGCGGCTTTAACCTCGTCAACTTGGGCCAGTATGCAAGAAGCGATTAAGCTAGCTACGTGATATTCTGATGTTTGACTGTTTGAACTTTGTGTCATATTTATTCTTTCATTTAAATGAGGTTAAGTTAATTTTCTGTTGAATTGAAGGTAAAAGCGATTGCATCTTGTGGGCAACTTTTGATGCAGGCACCACATTGATTACAATCAATATTATCTAAGCTGGGCTGTGGAATGCTTGAATTAAGGTAGTTAAATTTAATTACGCTGGTTTCACATTCATCACGGCAACTTTGGCAGTAGATGTTATTCTTGGCTAAACATTGGTCACTAATTTCCAAGGTTACCGGCCAAGCTTTTTCACTCTTGTTTATCCTGTTCTCTTCTGTGAAAGCGCCAGAGAAAAGTGGTTGTTCGCAGGCCTCAATACATTTATTGCAAAAGCTGCATTCACCTAAGTTGAAATCGATTTTTGGATAACCATCTTCATCTTTAATAATGATATTAGTTTCACAACGAGTAATGCACTTTTGGCATTGTGTGCAGCCAGAGGTAAACACCGCCTCATTAATTACCCAAGGTAAGCGTATTTCTTGTTTGCTTTTAACGCGGCCGCGAAAAAAACGTCTTCTTGATGGGTCGGCCAACTTTTCCATAGTATTGGTCTTCTTAGTAAGCAAGCACTTAAGAGCCTGGTGGGCCTAAGAAGGCTAGTTGGCTGAACCATACGGCAAAACCAAAGCCAGCAACGATAATTATCGATAAAAGGGGTGCTAAAAATACCGCTAAAAAGATAAAGGTATTTCGCTCATGCTTTTTTTGTTGTTCAGCAGACGTTGCTTGCTTCATAATGCTCTCGAAAGTTTATGATTAAGGTAAGCTATATTTAGGGTTGATTTTAATCCCTTGCTACGTCATGCATATTGACCTAGATCAAACTTTACAAAATAATCATGGTTCATTTAGGGGGTTATTCAGTAAAGGCGTTGTTTATTTTAAAATGTTAGATTGATTTTTATTCTTTTGCTTTAACATACTTGATAAACTTAGTGTTCTTCACTCAGATGCTAACTTTTAGGACGTTACGACATAATGCAAGCCCAACATTTCAGCCCTTGGATTAAAGATTATGCTAAGCAAGCCGCGTTAAATAATGAACGCCGCTTAGTCGTTTTATCGGGAAGTGAGTCTTGGGCACTGTCATTATTGTTATCTTTGGATACGATATCAGCGGTTGTGTCTGGCAATGCTAAGCGTGAATCGCCATCATCTGCGCCTCATTCAACCTGTCTAATATATGGTGACAGCAGGGTACTTACTGCTAATGTTAAGCAAAAGCGCTACCGGGATAAGCTTGGCAGTGAAAGTGATGTCATTGTTTTTATCGACAGCCAATTCACTATTGATGCCTTTGCGGCATTATCAGGCACCCTAAGAGCTGGCGGGATATTTTTTCTTGTTTTGTCAACATTAGCGGAAAAATGTCAGCAAAGTTTGTTTTTTAAACGTTTTCATTCATTAATTGAAGCCATGCCTAGTCATACCATAATTACCGAAGCGTCAGCTAAGTTGCCACCACCAAGCATGACTATTCATCAGCATAAGCCAGAATATGAGCCTATGCAGGGGAAATATCATTTAGGCTGTATTACTAGTGAGCAGTACCATGCGGTGCAAGCCATTGTTAAGGTAGTTACCGGTCATAGGAAAAGACCGCTGGTGTTAACCGCTGATCGCGGTAGAGGGAAATCATCTGCCTTAGCTCTTGCGTGTGTACAACTGTTGCAAATGCATGAACACCATGTCTTTAGTATTATTATTACTGCTCCGGATATTCAAGCTTTAGCGGTTTTCTTTCGGCAGTTAAGTGATAGCTTGCCCAATGCTGAGCAGCGCGGCAATACTTTTACCTTGGGTAAAGCCCGCCTTGACTTTATCGCCGTTGAGCAACTGTTAAAGCAGCCGGTAAAGGTTAACCTACTCTTGGTTGATGAAGCGGCCGCTATTCCGGTGTATTTACTTGAACAATTACTTAACAGTTATCACCGAATGGTTTTCTCTAGCACTGTCCATGGTTATGAAGGCGCAGGGCGCGGTTTTACCTTAAAGTTTCAGCAGAGCCTTACTAGATTATGCCCGCAATGGTTGAGTTTACATATCAATCAGCCGATTCGTTGGCGGGAAAATGATCCACTGGAGCAGTTGGTCTTTGATAGCTGTTTATTAAATGCCGAGTTACCCAGATTAGCTGCACAGGTGCCAATAAATAGTGATGATAACGCCACTGAAAATACGGATTTTCTTGCCGCCACCGTGTTTAAAGTTATCAGCGCTGAGCAGCTGATTACCGATGAGGCTTTGTTACAGCAAGTTTTTGCTGTCTTGGTTACGGCACATTATCAAACGAAGCCGAGCGACTTAAAATTACTGTTAGACAACCCGCAGGTACAACTGGCCTGTCTTTTTTCAAAAAACAATAAGCAAGTCGATGTGCTCGCTGTTGCTTTATTAATGAATGAAGGCACAGGTTATGGTGTTGATGACACGGATGTTAAGGCAATCAAAAATTCACAACGTCGTTTACGTAATCACTTCTTGCCACAGTCACTATTCAGCCATTGTGGCTTTGAACAAGCCTTTGATTATCGTTATTTACGCATTATGCGCATCGCTGTGCACCCACAAATACAACAGCGAGGTATTGGCTCTTATTTTCTAGAAAAAGTACAGCAGCTAGCGACACATCAAGGCGCTGATTTTGTTGGCTCCAGTTTTGGTGTTAATGAACAGCTGTTATCGTTTTGGTTTAAAGCCGGTTTTACTATGGTGCGTATTGGCTTTACTAAAGATAAAGCCAGTGGTGAGCATTCTGCTTTAGTGATTAATGGCAAAAATTTTAGAGCTAGACAAAAACAGCAGCAATTAAAGCAGGATTTTTACCGTAGCTTTGATTATTTACTTTTAGACGAATATAAAACGCTGACCAGTACACTGGTGTATTTACTGTTGACAAAAAATGCTAAGGAATTCCTCACTGAGTTGACCATAGCAGATATCGAAAGTGTGCATGCCTATGCTCAAGGGCAGCGTTTATATAGTAGTTGCGCCTATAGTTTGTATCTATGGTGCAAACATGATCTGCTAACGCATGATAAACATAACTCTACTGACGTTATTCAGCATTCCTTAGTGCTTATTGCTAGGTTAATACAAAAACATGATATTGATACTGTATGTCATTTTTATGGCTTAACAGGAAAAAAATCTCTAAACCAACACCTTAAAAATTATATCTCTTTGCGACTAGATGCTGTTAATGGTGGTACAAAAGCTAGCTAATTAATGTGCTTTTTCTTTTACTGCCTGCCAGTGCCAATAACGTTGCATTTTTATATAGTCACAGCGTTTGTCACCACAAAAGTGGATATCCTCGTGCTGCAGTAACTTGTCCAAATAAAAGCTAATCGTTTGAGCTAAACCGTTACTGGCATTACTTTGATAAACGGTCAGTAGCATAACTAACCAATTTTCCATATAAGTAAACTCTTTTGATGTGGCTAGGCACATAATTATGTTCTCCCTAGAGCACATCACTATTGGTACTACTTGCTAGTAAGGTATGCCAGATAACAGCCTTGGCATTAGCATTTAAACATTTGCAGTCACCGCAGTGTAGTAAACCTGAATCGAGTAAATGAGTAAGTAGATTAGTTGATATCTCTACTTGTACTTTATCGGCATTATTAACAGCTATAGTGTTCATATCTATCCCCCATGTTTATATTAAGCATAAACAAAGAAACCAACCAATGCAAATGATAATCATTATCATTTATTGGTTTTACTTAAACTGATTGAAAGTAAATGTTATTTAGTTTTACTAACGCCCCTTAGTCAGTACAATATGGATAGATATTGAGCAATAGGGAGCAGTTATGATCGCCGCGGTAAGCGTACAGTCACTTAGTAAACATTATAAGGATGTTTGCGCCGTTGATAAGGTGAGTTTTGACGTGCTACAGGGACATTGTTTTGGTCTTTTAGGGCCCAATGGTGCGGGTAAAACCACGACTATTGAAATTATGGAAGGCATTATTAGTGCCTCTTCAGGGCAAGTGCTTTATCAAGGTCAGCTGGTTGATAGCCAAATATCTCAACAAATAGGTATTCAATTTCAAAATACCGCCTTACAAGACTTTTTAACCGTTAAAGAAACCCTTAATTTATTTTCTGCTTTTTATCAAAAGACTGTCGCGCAAGAGCAATTAATCGAATTGTGTGATTTAAAAGATTTTATCGATCGCGATAATCGCTTGTTGTCGGGGGGGCAGAGGCAACGATTACTACTGGCGTTAGCCTTGATCAACGATCCTAAAATTATCTTTCTTGATGAACCAACGACCGGTTTAGATCCTCATGCCAGACGTAACTTCTGGCAATTGATTAAAAATATTAAAGCGCAAAATAAAACCATTATTTTGACAACCCATTATATGGACGAAGCTGAACAGCTTTGTGACGATATCGTTATCATGGATCAAGGCAAGATAATTGCCGCAGGTACTCCACATCAATTACTTGCCAAACACTTCGACGATATTTTTATCTACCTACCCCAAGCCCAGGTTCCTCATGAACTGGTAAGCGAGTATGGCTGGACTAAATTAGCTGATCGCATTGAAATTACCAGTAAAAACGTTGAACAAACGCTAAGGCTGTTGATGGCACAGGGGGTTTCTCTTGATGGCTTGCATGTTAAGTCAGCTAACCTAGATGATTTGTTTTTGAAACTTACCGGTCACTCACTACAAGCGTAGCCGATAGAGCACTATTACACGTTAGGAAAGCTTATGAATTTTAATCGTTTTTTTGCTGTTTTTAAAGCACGGAATATTGAGTTTTTTCGTGATAAGTCATCGCTTGGCTGGAATTTGTTGTTCCCGGTTTTATTATTAGTAGGGTTTTCATTTGTTTTTTCGGGTGACGGTCGACCAGCCTATAAAGTGGGTTTACTTATTCAACCAGAGCAAAGACAAAACTCGGCTCAATCAGCACTGACTCAATTACGTTTTATTGCTTTTATTGACTATAGCGATGTGGTTTTAGCGAAAGAAAAACTTAGCCGCCACAGTCTCGATTTGTTAATAGATTATAACACTCAGCGTTATTGGGTGAATGAAGAGTCATCAAAAAGCTATTTAGTTGAAAAAATATTCCTTGGCCAGCAATCAGGTTTTACTCGCTTAGCAAGTAGCGGTAAAAGTATTCGTTATATTGATTGGGTATTACCGGGTATTTTAGCGATGAATATGATGTTTAGCTGCCTATTTGGTGTTGGTTTTGTCATTGTGCGCTATCGGAAAAACTCAGTATTAAAACGGTTGAAAGCAACGCCGCTATCGGCTTTTGAATTTGTAGCCGCACAATTGTTGTCACGTTTGTTTATTGTGATGTTTATGTCAACGGTCGTCTATAGTGGCTGTAATGTCTTTTTTGATTTTTATATGCTGGGCAGTTATATCGATTTATTTATTATTGGTGTATTAGGCGCTTTGTGCTTAATTAGTCTCGGGCTACTTGTGGCAAGTCGTAGTAAAAGTGAAGAGCTTATTGGTGGCTTATTGAATTTAACGTCTTGGCCTATGATGATGCTTTCTGGCGTTTGGTTCAGCTTAGAAGGGGCACCTGATGCGCTGAAAACCTTAGCTGACTTTCTGCCACTGACCCATTTAGTTGCGGGCGCCAGAGCGATAATTACCGAAGGAGCATCGCTCAGTGATATTAGTTTTCATGTTAATGCCTTACTTGTGATGAGTAGTGTGTTTTTACTGCTCGGGGCATATCTGTTTAGTTGGAATACCGAACGTTAACTTTTGTGAACCTTAAGAATAGTGCTTGAGCCGGCTAATTCATTTTTAAATAAAAATTTGAACTGATGCTGTTGTTGTGTAGTATTATTGAATAAATAAGCAAGTAGCGTAAATCCGTTTGGTAGCTTAACCCAAAGAGAGCCCTTGAATGAGTACTTATCAAACCAGTATACTTGTATTGAATTATATCGTTGTAATAGTAACTACAATGGCATTTACCCCCTTATTTTAAGAGACCTATTATGGCCGTAGTGATTAGTGGAACTGGTTTGTTCACTCCAACACAGAGTATCTCAAATGATGAGTTAGTACACTGTTTTAACCAATATGTAGAGAAATTTAACCTTAGCCATAGGCAAGATATCGAAGATGGCAAGGTAACCGCGTTATCTCCTTCAGACAGTAGCTTTATTGAAAAAGCCTCGGGTATTAAAAGTCGCTATGTTATGGCGAAAGAAGATATTTTGAATGTTGATGTTATGGCGCCGCGCTTTACTGAACGCAGTAATGACCAGCTTTCCATGCAGGCTGAAATAGGGGTTGCCGCAGCTAAAGATGCTATGCAGGCAGCCAATAAAACACCGGCAGATATTGACCTGATAATCGTTGCTTGTGCATATACCCAACGCTCATATCCGGCGATGGCCATTGAAATACAAAAAGCTCTTGGCTGTGGTGGTTGGGGTTTTGATATGTTAGTGGCATGTTCTGCGGCAACGTTTGGCATTATTAATGCGGCCAATGCCATCCGTAGCGGCACAGCAAAAACAGTCTTGGTGATCAACCCTGAGATCTTATCACCACAAATTAATTATCGTGATCGTGATAGTCATTTTATCTTTGGTGATGTTGCTACTGCCTCTATTATTGAAGACGAAAGTACCGCCAATGGTGAGCACGTTTTTAAAATATTGAGTGAAAAACCCATCACCAATTTTTCCAATAATATCCGCAGTAATATTGGTTATATGAATCACTGCAGTCCTGATAAGGTTGATGATGTTGATAAGTATTTTATCCAACAAGGGCGTAAGGTTTTTAAAGAAGTTTTACCTATGGTATCTAACTTAATCATTAGCGAAATGGACAAGCTTAACCTGGGCTCGGATGATATTAAGCGGCTTTATTTGCACCAAGCGAATATTAATATGAATAATTTTATTGTTAAAAAAGTCCTAGGTAGAGAGGCCCTTAGTAGTGAAGCGCCTATTATTTTGGATGAATACGCCAATACTAGCTCTGCTGGCTGTATTATAGCTTTGCACAAAAATAAGCAAGGCTTGGTCGCTGGAGATAAGAGTGTCTTATGTTCCTTTGGCGCGGGTTATTCTGCCTGTTGCTTAATACTGGAATATCTATAAATAATTAGTATCTGCGCCTTATGACACAGTCTAGCTTTTGGCAAACACACACTGAGACCGGAGACTTTGCTGAATTGTGCAATGGTCTCTATCAGCGAGAAATTGGCCTTATTGCTAAGGGTGATTATGCCAGTGCTCAGACTGTGCAGGCGCGTTTACAAAGTTTACCCTATTATATCAATAGAACCGCTCATGCCATGACACAAGTTATCTGTCAAGGGCTTTCGCCATTGCAACTGGATAGTCAAAATGCTAGTTGGTCGGCAAAACAAAATACAAAAATACCTTTAGCTGGACAAGAAACGCCGCAAGAGCGTGCTAAGGTTTTTTCCTGGTACTTACAAGAAGATATTTGTGTTGGCTTAGCTGTGCCGGTGTTGTTGGTTGATCATATTATTATTGATTGCATTGATCGTATTGATGTCGATAAGCATAGATTACGTACCAATGTTGCTGGCTGGTTTTCGTTAACCGCAATCAATAGAGTGAATGAAGGCACGGACGTCGGTAAACAACTACTTAAGCCGAATAAAAAAATCATGATCTCAGCTTGCGCAGGTCATTGTTGGCAAAGAAATAGCAGACAAGTTCCTATTATTCCTAGCCTGCGAGAATTACTATTATCTTGCTCTATTAACTGGAAAAACTTCAAAAACCCCTTGGCTATTTAACTCTGCCCTTAGTTAGGTATAATAACGTTAAAATCCTCTGTTTTTTATATTGTTTTGTTAGGTTATTATGCGCGTATTTACCGCTATTTTACTGATAATGTTGGTTTTACTGCAATATCGACTTTGGTTCGGTAAAAATAGTGTGCCTGATTATCTGGTCTTGAAAGAAAACCTAGTCCGCCAGCAAAGTGCTAATGAAAAGCTACAGCAACGTAATAAATTACTTTATGCCGATACTGATGATTTGAAGTTAGGGCTTGAGGCCATAGAAGAGCGAGCTCGAAACGAGTTGGGTATGATCAAAGATAATGAAACTTTTTTCCGGCTAATACCGAAAGAAAGTGGCAGTCGTCATGCAAGTAATTATATCAATGGTAAGGTAATTCCTTAATGGTAAAAATACAACAGTTTGTTGTCATTGTTCCTGCAGCTGGTGTAGGTAAACGAATGCAAGCCAATTGCCCCAAACAATATCTACGTATAAATAATAAAACAATTCTTAGCCATACTGTGATGCGGCTGTTAAGCCATCCGTTGATCACCCAGGTTATTATTGCTTTAAGTGAAAACGATGAATATTTTAGTGAATCCGATTTAGCTCAGCATACAGATATTATTCGGGTCAAAGGTGGCACTGAGCGGGTAGATTCAGTGCTCAGTGGTTTACAAGCGGTTGATACCCAAAAATATCCTTGGGTGTTGGTCCATGATGCTGCGCGTCCCTGTGTTAGTCATCAGGATATTGATAAGCTCATCAGTGAATGTCAAAAAAATGATTGTGGTGGGATTTTGGCGACACTGGTTCGAGATACCATGAAACGAGCTATTGCCACAGCAGGTGGCATGAACACGATTGAAAACACCGTCGACAGAGAGCAATTATGGCATGCTTTAACGCCACAACTTTATAAAACAGTAGAGTTAACGGATGCCATAGAGCAAGCAATGGCATCAGGTCTGTCTATTACCGATGAAGCTTCAGCAATGGAACATGCACATCATAATAGCCTAATCGTTGCTGGCAGTAGTGAAAATATAAAAATAACTCACCCTAATGATTTAGCACTAGCTGAATTTTATTTAAATAAGCAAAGCGCTAGATAAAGGAAGACACAATGCGAATAGGTCATGGTTTCGATGTACATAAATTTGGCGGTCAAGGGCCTCTAGTGCTCGGTGGGGTGAAAATTCCCTTTGAACAGGGCTTTATTGCTCACTCAGATGGCGATGTCGCTATTCATGCACTGTGTGATGCCATCTTAGGGGCATTATGCTTGGCTGATATTGGCAATCACTTTCCTGACACTGATGGCCAGTATAAAAATATTTCCAGCAGAATTCTCTTACGTCATGTGGTGGCGTTAATGACAGATAAGGGCTTTCAACTAGGTAATGCCGATATTACCATTGTTGCTCAAGCACCCAAAATGGCTCCTCATTTATTCGCTATGCGTACCTGTTTAAGTGAAGACCTACAAACAAGCATTGGACAAGTGAATGTTAAAGCGACCACGACAGAAAAATTGGGCTATACCGGACGAAAAGAAGGTATTTCAGTACATGCTGTGGTTTTATTGATGCCAATAGAGCAAGCATAGCCTCCTGTTGAGGACGAACAATATATTTAGTTGGCTTTATGCCTTTTCAGCGAACTCATTACCACATTAAAAGAAGATTGATAACATGTTGACAGAACACGCCTACTTGTACGGTAAACCAGAATCGAGTGGTTTATTGCGTAGCCAAATAACAGATTTTAAAGTTTTTGAACAATTACCTTTTTTACCCTGTGGTGAAGGGGAACATTTATTTGTTCATATTCGAAAAACAGGGGCTAATACCTTATTCGTCGCTCGAGAACTCGCTAAATATTTTCAAGTGAAAGAGCAACTAGTTTCCTATGCGGGCTTAAAAGATCGTTTTGCGGTTACCGAGCAGTGGTTTGGTGTGCATGTTCCGGGTAAAAAAGCCTATGATTTAGACGATTTACGTATTGAAGGCGTTGAGATCCTGTCCTACCAGCGACACAATAAGAAATTACGCACAGGTGCATTAACGGGCAACCGCTTTGAACTGATTTTACGTGAGGTGAGTGCTATCAAAGCCTTGACAACGCGATGGCAAAAAATTGTAGAACAGGGTGTGCCAAACTATTTTGGCGAACAACGTTTTGGTATTGGTGGCGGCAATATAGAACGTGCTTTAGCTTTGTTTTCAGGTCAAAAAGTAAAAGATAAAAAAAAGCGTGGTATGTATTTGTCAGCAGCCCGCTCTCATATATTTAATGCTGTGCTGAATGAGCGTATAGAGCAACAATGTTTTGATAAAGTGGCGGTTGGTGACGTATTAATGTTAGCCGGTACTCAATCCGTTTTTCATCTTGATGAGCTGGATAACACGATAAAGCAGCGCTTTGTTGATAAAGATATAGATATAACCGCACCTATGTGGGGAGCAGGTGATCTCATGACTAGCAATGAACCACTGGTTCTTGAACAAAAAATAGCCCAAGAACATGATGCGTTTTGTCAAGGACTACCACGTTTTGGTTTAAAACAAGAACGTCGACGTATTCGCTTAACTGTCAGTGAAACCGCTATTGAATTGTTGTCAGCAGAAAAAGGGGAAAACGCAGTGAAAATTAGTTTCTTTTTACCTGCTGGTTGTTATGCTACCACCATTTTACGTGAGTTATTGAACTACCAAGATATGACCGCGCGCATTGATAAAAGAGAAAATAGTGCTAAGCCAATAGCTGCAACGTCAGATAATAAGTAATGGATAACAAACCCTTGACGAGTAAAATGAAAATATTACTGAGTAATGATGATGGTGTGCATGCCTTAGGCATCAAAGTGCTTTATGACGAGCTGGCTAAGCACTTTATCGTCAACGTGGTTGCCCCGGATAGAAACTGTAGCGGTGCCAGTAATTCTTTAACATTACTGAACCCTTTACGAATCCAGCAGTTAGACAATGGTTTTACCTCGGTCAATGGCACACCAACAGATTCAGTGCACCTAGGTCTTAGTCAGCTTTATACTGATTGTGACTTGGTGGTTGCTGGCATCAATAAAGGCGCCAACTTAGGAGATGATACTCTGTATTCCGGCACTGTGGCGGCCGCTACTGAAGGGCGTCATATGGGCATGCCGGCTATTGCAGTCTCCTTAGCCGGTAAAAACGAGCAGTATTACCAAACGGCAGCGATTGTTACCGCGAAAATAATCCAACGTCTGCGTACCCATCCATTACCTGCAGACCAAATTTTAAATATCAATGTGCCAGATATACCTTTAGCTGAGCTTAAAGGTATCCAGGTAACTCGTTTGGGGCACCGACACAAAGCTGAAAGTATGCAAAAAATGCAAGACCCATGGCAGCGAGATATTTATTGGTATGGCTTGTTAGGCGAGGAATTAGACGGTGGCGAGGGAACAGATTTTCATGCGATAGCGAAGGGTTATGCTTCCGTTACACCACTAACCGTAGATATGACTGCTTATGCAAGTATTGAAAATATTAAAAGTTGGCTCACAGAGCTTAACTTATCAGCTTAAATCGAGATGTATTTTTATGATATCTAGTCGTATAGGCGGAAAATCAAGACGCAGTGGTGAATTACTGGCGCAAAAATTACAAAATGAAGGCATCAGTAACACTGCCGTTTTACAGGCTATTGCTCAATCACCGCGGCATATTTTTGTGCCTGAGATATTGGCACATAAAGCCTATGACAATACCGCCCTGCCTATTGGTCAAGGGCAAACTATTTCGCAACCTTATATCGTTGCTAAAATGTCTGAGTTATTACTGGCAGCAGGACGACCGAAATCTATATTAGAAATAGGTACTGGTTCGGGTTATCAAACCTCTATTTTAGCTCAGCTAACGGATAATGTTTTTTCAGTTGAGCGAATTAAAGCCTTACAGTGGCAAGCTAAGCGGTGTTTGCGGGCGATGGATTTACATAATGTCGCGATGAAGCATGGTGATGGCTGGCAAGGGTGGCAGAGTAAGGGGCCATTTGAGGCGATTATAGTGACGGCCGCTCCTGCGAGTGTACCACCAGCATTACTCAGTCAACTTGCTGATGGTGGACGCTTAATAATCCCTGTAGGTGAACAAAATCAAATTTTAAAAATAATCACCCGAGATGGTGATACTTTCAACGAACAGCAAGTAGAAGCCGTGCGCTTCGTACCTTTAGTACCCGGAGATTTATTGTAGTGAAAATATTTTCTAGTCTTTATCAGTGGACATTACGTTGGGCCGAACACAAGTTTGCACCACGAGTCCTAGCTGCACTTACCTTTGCAGAGTCCATTTTTTTCCCTATCCCACCGGATGTGTTACTTGCGCCTATGGTTTTAGCAAAGCCGCACAAGGCCTGGTATTATGCTGGTTTAACGACAATCGCGTCTATTTTTGGCGGCGCTGTTGGCTATTGGCTTGGCTATTTAATGTTTGAACCTTGGATCCAACCACTAGTAACAGAGTTTGGTTACCAAGACAGGTTTAATACGGCAATTCATTGGTTTAGTGAATGGGGTGTTTGGGTGGTATTTATTGCCGGTTTCTCGCCTATACCTTATAAGCTATTTACCGTCAGTGCTGGCTTTTTACATATGGCTTTTTTACCTTTTTTTATCGCTTCAGCAATAGGAAGAGGCTTACGTTTTTTCATGGTTGCCGGCCTGATTAAATGGGGCGGCAGTGCCATGGAGCAGAAAATACGTCAATGGGTTGATGTCCTAGGTTGGGGCTTTGTCGGTGCGATAGTTATTGGCTATTTTGCTTTACGCTAACGTGGGTTTTTATGCCAAAATATGTACATAAATAGTCAGGTGGTGTGGGTGATAAAGCAAAGGGAGTCTTTGTGAGTGTTTTGCGTACAGTAAAATACACATTTGCTTACTTTATATTTGCTATAACACTTTTTTCTTGTAGTAGCCGGAATACACCTGCGCCAGTATCAAGTATTCACAGTACTAGTACCTTAGGTGAGCGTAACAGAGATACGATAAAATCTACGCAATACACTGTAAAGAAAGGTGAAACGCTATACTCCATCGCTTGGCGAGCAGGCTCTGATGTTAGAAGAATAGCGCAGCTAAATAAGATCTCTTCACCCTATCGAATCTACCCAGGACAAAAATTATTTTTAGTGGCACAAACGTTTAAAAAAACAACGAAAGTAAGTAAGGGTAAGGTGTCGAATAAAAAATGGAATAAAAGCTCTACCCCTAAACAAAAACAGAGTCAAAAAAATACGCTTGCATCTACCAAAAAGCAGGCGTATGGTGAAAATGTAAACACTCGAAAATCATACCAAAACAGCACTTTACCAACGGTTGATTTTTCACAAAAAATCAGTCGCTGGCAATGGCCCGTTAAAGGCAAAGTTGTTAAGTTGTTTTCTAATAGTGCTCAAGGTAATAAAGGGATTGATATTACTGGCCGCCGTGGCACTAAAATTAAATCTTCGGCGCAAGGTAAAGTGGTATATGCAGGTAACGCTCTTCGGGGCTACGGTAAACTCATTATTATAAAACATAACGATGACTACCTGAGTGCTTATGCCCACAACGACCGTATTCTCGTTAAAGAGCAACAACGCATTGATATAGGGGATGTTATTGCCACCATGGGAGATACGGATGCCAACAAAGTCATGCTTCATTTTGAAATACGCTTTCGAGGAAAATCAGTCAATCCTTTAAAATATTTACCAAAAAAATAATAGCAATAAATAATAAACCTTTAAGATAAATACAACAAAAAATCGGAGTTATCGTGAATATTTAAATATTAAAACAAGCTTTGCCAATTTGGGAGAATAACATGGTCAAATTACAAGAAGAACAAAGTACTGTAGAATCAAAGGAAGACGTATCATCTAATTTAGATGCGACGCAGATTTATTTAAGCGAAATTGGTTTTTCACCATTATTAACCGCTGAAGAAGAAGTATATTTCTCACGTTTAGCCCTTAAAGGGGATGAGCCATCACGAAAACGTATGATAGAAAGTAACTTACGTTTAGTGGTTAAAATTGCCAGACGTTATAATAATCGGGGACTGCCCTTATTAGACTTAATTGAAGAAGGTAATTTGGGTTTAATTAGAGCGGTGGAAAAGTTTGACCCAGAACGAGGCTTTCGCTTCTCAACCTATGCCACATGGTGGATACGCCAAACCATTGAACGGGCAATAATGAATCAAACCCGGACCATTCGATTACCCATACATGTTGTTAAAGAACTTAATATTTATTTACGTGCCTCACGTGAATTAATTCAAAAACTAGATCATGAACCTACCGCCGAAGACATAGCCATTCACCTTGATAAACCAGTTGCTGATGTCAACAAAATGTTGCGGTTAAATGAGCGTATTGCCTCTGTCGATACACCTTTTGCGGGGGACTCTGATAAAGCACTACTTGATGTGATTGCGGATGAAAAAAGCGCCGGTCCAGAAGGTGACCTGCAGTCTGAAGATATGAGTAATAACATTATTCATTGGCTAAATGAGCTTAATACTAAGCAAAGAGAAGTGTTAGCAAGGCGTTTTGGTTTACTTGGCTATGAAGCGGCAACCTTAGAAGATGTAGGCTGTGAAATAGGCTTAACTCGTGAACGTGTTCGCCAAATTCAAGTAGAAGCATTAAAACGATTACGTGATATTTTATCGCAGCAAAATTTATCAATAGAAGCTATTTTTCAAGCCTAAGTGAAATCATAGTGGTAGTTAAGTCGCTAACATAACGATAAGGCTGGCAATAGCACCAAGACGTTTAAGGCAGCAATAATCATTGCTGCTTTTTTATTTAATCTAATTGATAAAGTGGATAGTGGCGAGATTATCTTAGTGAGTAAATTACTTTACCGCGAATTAAAATAAAATTAGTGGTTAATCTACGAGGCTCATATCAACGGATTATTAGCTGATATATAAAAATATCACTTGATTATCAAACCTTAATTCCATCAGTAAACGTAAGCATAATAGGTTAAATTCCGAGTAATACCTCCCCAATAACGCGAATATTTTGCTATCTAGGTATAGTTATCGGCCAAAACCAGGCAAAAAGTATATTAATAGGCTAAATTGTAATGAAAAATTTCGAATCTCCATAGAATAAAAAGGTCATTTTGTGCTAATATCGCGCCAGAAAATTTTAACTTAGAGCCAGTGGGTTTTTTTCTTTGGTGGTAACGCTAAAAATTAATTCTTCACTGAAATACACTGAAATTGGTGAATTAAATTTATCTAATTGATATTTATGCATTTACTCCATTTATATGGTTTAAGCGCGCCGATATTCATTAGATAAACTAACCAACTGATTTTTATACTCCCATCAAAAGTAGTGCAAGTGTTTATGATTACAATAAAAAAAGGCTTGGATGTTCCGGTAAAAGGCGCTCCCCAGCAGGTAATCCATGATGGTCCGTCCATCAAAACCGTTGCAACACTCGGTGAAGAGTTTGTGGGTATGCGTCCAACCATGTTTGTTAAAGTGGGTGATCGTGTTAAAAAAGGTCAAGTGATTTTTGAAGATAAAAAAAATCCTGGCGTTAAATTCACAGCTCAAGCTGCCGGTGTTGTTAAAGAAATTAACCGTGGTGAAAAACGTGTTTTACAATCAGTTGTTATCGATGTTGATGGCGACAATCAAGAAACGTTTACCAGTTACTCAGCCAATAAATTAGGTACTATCGCTCGTGCAGACGTAGTGAAAAACCTAGTCGATTCAGGTTTGTGGACTGCGTTACGAACTCGCCCATTCAGCAAAATTCCTGCCATTGATAGTGAGCCAGCTGCGATTTTTGTTAGCGCCATGGATACTAATCCATTAGCGGCAAATCCTGAAGTCATCATTAATGAACAAAGTGAGGCGTTTAAAAATGGTTTAACCATTTTATCTCGTTTAACGACAGGTAAAGTATTTGTTAGCAAAGCGCCTGGGGCAAATATCCCAGTAGATGACAATGCCACAGTGACTGAATTTGCTGGCAAGCACCCTGCAGGTCTTGTCGGTACACATATTCACTTCTTAAAATCAGCGAGTGCCGACAGATTTGTTTGGCATCTTGGTTATCAAGATGTTATCGCCTTTGCCAAATTATTCACTACCGGTGAACTTGACAATAATCGTGTTATTTCACTTGCTGGCCCAGCCGCCACTAACCCACGTCTAGTACGTACGGTGTTAGGTGCAAGTACTGCTGAATTATCAGCGGGTGAAGTCATTGACGGTGAACTACGTGTTGTTTCAGGTTCATTGCTAATGGGCTCTACCGCGACAGCTGTTCACGGTTACTTAGGTCGTTATAACGTACAAGTATCATTAATTCTTGAAGGTCGTGAAAAAGACTTTATCGGTTACATGTACCCAGGTGCAAATAAATTCTCGGTAACCCGCGCATATTTGTCGCACTTGTTCCCAAGTAAATTATTTAACATGACCACTACGACTAACGGTAGCCCACGCGCTATGGTGCCAATTGGTAACTTTGAGCGTGTTATGCCATTAGATATTTTAACTACCTTGTTTTTACGCGATATTTGCTCTGGTGATACCGACGGCGCGCAACAACTAGGTGCCTTAGAGCTAGACGAAGAAGATTTAGCACTGTGTACATTTGTTTGCCCTGGCAAAACAGATTACGGTGTTATTCTTCGTGATTGCCTAACCACAATCGAAAAGGAAGGTTAGTCATGGGCTTGAAAAAGTTTATTGAAGATATTGAACCGCATTTTGAAAAAGGCGGCAAACATGAGAAATGGTTTGCACTTTACGAAGCCGTTGCTACTGGTTTATTTACTCCTGGTTATGTGAACAAAGGTAAAACCCATGTTCGTGATAGCATCGATTTAAAACGTATCATGATCACAGTATGGCTTGCGGTTTTCCCTGCCATGTTCTTTGGTATGTATAACATTGGTTATCAAGCTGTTGACGCATTAGCGGCCGGTTATGCTTTACCACAATCTTGGCAAGTTGATTTATTTACCTTGCTTGGTGGTACGCTAACGGCAACCTCTGACTGGTGTAGCATGATGCTCTACGGCGCTTGTTTCTTCCTACCCATTTACGCAGTAACTTTTGCTGTAGGTGGTTTTTGGGAGTTATTATTTGCCGCCGTGCGTAAACATGAAGTCAATGAAGGTTTCTTCGTTTCTTCTATTTTATTCGCCCTTATCTTGCCTGCAAGTATTCCATTATGGCAAGTCGCCATTGGTATTACTTTTGGTATAGTTATCGCTAAAGAAATCTTTGGTGGTACAGGTAAAAACTTCTTAAACCCTGCATTAGCGGGTCGTGCGTTTTTATTCTTTGCTTATCCTGCTCAAATATCCGGTGATGCAGTTTGGGTTGCTGTTGACGGCTTCTCAGGCGCTACTATGTTAAGTGCATTTAATGCTGGTACGGCGGGCATGGTTGATTACACCATGAACGCAGATTGGTGGAATGCATTTTGGGGCTTTATTCCAGGCTCTGTTGGTGAAGTCTCTACTTTTGCTATTTTATTGGGTGGTGCTTACATCCTTTATAAAGGCATTGCCTCATGGCGCATCGTCTTAGGTGTCTTTGGCGGCATGGTGCTTACCTCGCTATTATTCAATATGATTGGTAGTGAAACTAATGCAATGTTTGCTATGCCTTGGCATTGGCACTTCGTTATTGGTGGTTTTGCCTTTGGTATGATGTTTATGGCAACAGACCCAGTGTCTGCTTCATTTACCAATACCGGTAAGTATTGGTTTGGCGCACTTGTTGGTGTGATGGTGGTATTGGTTCGTGTTGTTAACCCAGCTTTCCCTGAGGGCATGATGTTAGCGATATTATTTGCAAACTTGTTCGCACCATTGTTTGACTACTTTGTCGTACAAGGCAACATCAAACGGAGGCTTGCTCGCAATGTCTAAAACTAAAAAAACTGAAACGGTTGCTGGTACGCTGACCTTTGTTTTAATTATTTGTTTAGTGTGTGCTGCTCTGGTATCAGTGGCAGCAGTGGGCTTGAAACCATTACAAACGGCTAACAAATTACTTGATAAGCAAACTAAAATTCTTGAAGCATCCAATATATTAGCTATTGCTTTAAAACCAGAAAACATAAAAGTTGCTGGTAGCGAAGATAAAAGTATCGTAAGTACTTACGAAAAATATGTTGTTGCTAAAATGATTGACCTTGATTCAGGCGCATTTATTGACGGTGATGTTAATGCTTTTGATGAACGTAGCGCTGCGCGTGATGTGACTCAAAGTATCAAACCTAAAAATGATATCGCTGGTATTAACCGTCGTGCTAATAGTGCGGTTGTTTATTTAGTTAACAACGAACAAGGCCAATTAACCACTATTGTCTTACCTATCTTAGGTATGGGCTTATGGGATTTAATGTATGGCTTTGTTGGCTTAGAAGCTGATTTAAATACCGTTAGCAGTGTAATTTACTCTGATCTTAAGGAAACTCCTGGATTAGGCGCTGAAGTGCTGAACCCTAAGTGGAAAGCCTTATGGCCAGGTAAAAAAATGTTTAACGAGCAAGGTGATATTGCCATTAAAATCGTTAAAGGTGGCGCTAAAAAAGGTGACATTCACGGTGTTGATGCTTTATCTGGTGCGACATTAACCAGTAATGGCGTTGAGCATACTTTACATTTTTGGTTAGGTGATGAAGGCTATGGTCCTTTCATCAGCAAATTTAAAGACGGAGGGCTTGATTAATGTCTTCAGATACTAAAAAAGTCCTCTTTGGACCTGTTGTTGATAACAACCCTATTGCTTTACAAGTATTAGGGGTTTGTTCTGCGCTTGCTGTTACCAGTTCTATGGAAAATGCGCTAGTAATGTCATTGGCGGTAATGTTAGTGACGGCTTTCTCTAACTTGTTTATTTCGATTATTCGTAATCAAATACCCTCAAGTGTGCGTATTATTGTGCAAATGGCCATTATTGCCTCACTAGTCATTGTGGTTGACCAAGTACTTAAAGCTTTCTCGTATCAATTATCGAAAGAGTTATCGGTATTTATTGGTCTGATCATCACTAACTGTATTGTTATGGGTCGTGCCGAAGCTTTTGCAATGAAAGAAAAACCAGGTGTGAGTTTCTTAGACGGTATAGGTAATGGTTTAGGTTACGGCGCGGTATTAATGGTTGTTGCTTTTTTCCGTGAATTATTCGGTTTTGGTACTCTGTTCGGTGTTGAGATATTTCAGTTAACACAAAACGGTGGCTGGTATCAAGGTAACGGCTTATTGGTATTACCATTTAGTTCATTCTTCATTATTGGTTTAATCATCTGGGCAATTCGCCAGTGGAAACCTGAACAAGTAGAGAAGGATTAAATCTATGGAACATTATTTAAGTATTTTTATTAAAACCATCTTCATTGAGAATATGGCGCTAAGTTTCTTCTTAGGTATGTGTACCTTCTTAGCTGTGTCTAAGAAAGTAAGTACAGCTATTGGCTTAGGTGTTGCGGTTGTGGTGGTATTAGGTTTAGCAGTTCCTGCTAACCAAATTATTTACCAAGCCATTTTAGCACCTGGCGCACTTGATAGCATTATGGGTATTACTGATCCGAAAGAATCAATTGATCTTAGCTTCTTGTCTTTTATTACTTTTATCGGGGTAATTGCTGCCTTAGTACAAATATTGGAAATGATTTTAGATAAATATTTCCCAGCTTTGTATCAAGCACTTGGCATATTCCTACCTTTAATTACCGTTAACTGTGCCATTTTTGGTGCGGTATCCTTTATGGTGGCGAAAAACCTTACCTTGGGCGAAAGTGTTGTTTATGGTGTTGGCTCTGGTGTCGGTTGGATGTTAGCAATCGTATTGATGGCTGGTTTACGCGAAAAGATGAAATACTCTGACGTACCAGACGGTTTAAAAGGTTTAGGTATTACGTTTATCACTGCTGGATTGATGGCTTTTGGCTTTCTTTCTTTCGGTGGTATTTCCCTGTAACTCAAGGTTAATGTTGGTTTAACAGTGAAAATTGCTGTTAAACCCTTAATAAAATTAAAGGAAAAGTCGATGGAAATTATTCTCGGCATATCAATGTTTACCGCGATAGTTTTAGCTTTGGTGTTAGTGATTTTATTCGCTAAATCAAAGTTAGTAGCTACAGGTGACATTACAATTAGTATTAATGGCGATCCAAGCAAGTCAGTGACTGCGGCTGCAGGTGGCAAATTGTTAGGCGTATTAGCAGACCAAGGTATTTTTATTCCTTCAGCATGTGGCGGCGGTGGCACTTGTGGTCAGTGTCGTGTTGACGTGCATTCAGGTGGTGGTGATATTTTACCAACCGAAGAGGGGCATATTACTAAACGTCAAGCCAAAACTGGTTGTCGTTTAGCCTGTCAAGTTGCGGTTAAGCAAGACATGGTTATTGAAGTTGAAGATGAAATATTCGGTGTGCAAAAGTGGGAATGTGAAGTTATCTCTAATGATAACCAAGCAACCTTCATCAAAGAATTAATATTAAAAATTCCTGATGGCGAATCTGTACCGTTTAAAGCCGGTGGTTACATTCAAATTGAAGCCCCAGCCCATCATGTCAAATACAGTGATTTTGACATTGCTGAACAGTACCGTGGCGATTGGCAACACTTTGGCTTCTTCGATGTTGAATCAAAAGTTGATGAAGAAACCTTACGTGCTTACTCAATGGCAAGTTACCCAGAAGAGGAAGGCATTATTATGCTGAACGTGCGTATTGCTACGCCGCCTCCGGGTAAGTTACATTTACCAGCGGGTAAAATGTCTTCATACATCTTCAGCCTTAAGCCAGGTGATAAAGTCACTATTTCAGGTCCATTTGGTGAGTTCTTCGCTAAAGAAACTGATAATGAAATGGTCTTTATTGGCGGTGGTGCTGGTATGGCGCCGATGCGTTCTCATATCTTTGACCAACTTAAGCGCCTTAAGACTAAGCGTAAGATTAGTTTCTGGTATGGTGCTCGTTCTAAACGTGAGATGTTCTATGAAGATGATTATAACGGCCTAGCGGCTGAAAATGATAACTTTGTTTGGCATGTTGCCTTGTCTGATCCACAACCCGGTGATAACTGGGATGGCATGACTGGTTTTATTCATAACGTTCTTTTCGAAGAATACTTGAAAGATCACGAAGCGCCAGAAGATTGTGAATACTACATGTGTGGTCCTCCAATGATGAATGCTGCCGTTATCGGTATGCTTAAAGATCTTGGTGTAGAAGACGAGAATATAATGCTAGATGACTTCGGTGGCTAATATTCATATTTAGGCGGTTTTTTGCTCCGTTAGCTTCGTCGGAAGTGCTCATTGACTAACGTCAACTCCGCGCTTCCTTCTTGCTAACAAATCAAAACTCTCGCTTAAATAAAGAATATACTCCCTTAGTTACTATGAATAAAGACGACTTCGGTCGTCTTTATTATTTATATCACTATATTTTTCAGCTAAAAATATAGCGATATAAATAATAATTTGGAATCTTTATGAATAAACTCAAACTAGTGTTGTTAACGGTTTTAGCGATAACCTTATCAGCTTGCTTCCCGAGTAATCCTTCAAATAAAATAGAAGTGTTACTGCAAGGTCGTACTATGGGCACTACTTATAATATTAAAGTAGTGGCGACAGAAGAACAGTTACTAGCGCTGAAATTACAGCAAAAAATTGATGCTGCACTGCAACAAGTTAACCAAGAAATGTCGACTTATCTAAAGAACTCGGAAATATCTCTCTTTAACCAATCGAAATCAACTGACGCTGTCGAAGTGTCGGCAGGTTTTGCTCGGGTACTAAAAGAGTCAATTCGCCTCGGTAAGTTAAGTGGCGGTAAGCTAGATGTTACCGTTGGCCCCTTAGTCAATTTGTGGGGCTTTGGTCCAGAGCAGCGTCCTGACAAAATACCCAGTGATGAGCTATTAGCCGCGACCAAAAAACGGGTTGGTTTACAGTATTTAACGTTAGTGGGCAATCAACTTGCTAAGAAAATACCGGATTTATATATAGATTTATCTACCATAGCGAAAGGCTATGGCGTCGATGTTGTGGCTGAGTTAATTGAAAGTCATGGCTTTACCAACTACCTAGTGGAAATAGGTGGAGAAATGCGTCTAAGAGGCTTTAAACATACAGGTGAGTTGTGGGCTATTGCCATAGAAAAACCAATTCTCGATCCAAGTGGCAAAGAGCGTGCCGTTCAGCAAGTCATTATTCCTAAAGATAATGCCGTAGCAACGTCTGGTGATTACCGTAACTACTTTGAAGTCGATGGTCGACGTTATTCACATATTATTGACCCAGATACCGGTAAACCCATCAATCATAATTTAGTCTCGGTCACGGTAATTCATCCTTCCTCGATGACAGCTGATGGTTTATCAACCACCTTGATGGTGATGGGTATGGAAAAGGGCATGGATTTTGCCGTTGCAAACGATCTGGCGGCACTATTTATTGCTAAGACTGAAAATGGCTTTGATGAGCGATTTACGGTAAAATTCCATCAATATTTGAAATAATAATACCATTCTTCATAAAGAGGTCTGCAATCAGCGGACTTTGTTATGGCGGTGAGTATAATACTAGTGACACTTTCTTTTTAGGAATAGCGCGCACTGATATTATTTAAAGCAATGACTCTTGTCCAGAGCATTGGCAGTCTTTAGTTAAATTTGTTGAATTAAGTTGAGAGCATAGCATTATGATGATTTTCTTTATTACCTTTGGTTTTTTTCTTGTGATAGGTACTGCGATGGCAGTGGGTTATATTTTTCAGAATAAAACCTTGGCCGGTAGTTGTGGTGGTTTAGCCAGCGTTGGTATTGGCAAAGAGTGTAATTGTGATAATCCGTGTGAAAAACGTCAAGCGCGTGAGAAAAAAGCCGCTCTTGAACTAAACTTGCAAAACAGAATTGACGTAACAAACTTATAATTGTTAGCACGGTATACGATTGCTAAGCTGACTTTATATATTTTGGTTAACAAAAAAGGATAATGAATGGTTCATTATCCTTTTTTAATGCTCGCTAACCCTGCTCAGGTTAGTAATATGTTGCAACTAGCCAATAAACTTAAGTATTTTGTCAATAATACCTTGGCTATCTAAACCCAGTTCTTGATGTACTTCTTGTTGAGTACCGTGTTTGATGAAATGATCAGGCAAGCCTATATTCAGTAGGCTTACGTTTTGAGACAGAACTCGTTTAGCAAGTACGTATTCATTTACCGCTGAGCCAGCGCCACCAGCAATAGCATTATCTTCAACTGTCACTAGTACGTCATGTGATTGTGCTAATTGCTCAATGAGTGCAATATCAAGCGGTTTAACAAAACGCATATCAACTAAGTTTGCTCCTAGCGCTTCGGCAGCGATTTTAGCCTCTGCTAACATCGAGCCAAAGCTTAATAAGGCAATTTTCTCACCTTGCTGCTCTTGATCATCAATGATGATTCTACCTTTGCCTATTTCTATGGTTTCATCAATATTTGGCAAGGTTTCACCTGTGCCACAGCCGCGCGGGTAACGTACCACGCTTGGCGAGCCTAATCGGTAGCCAGTATTTAACATTAATTGGCATTCACGTTCATTAGCGGGTGCCATAATGACCATGTTAGGAATGCAACGCAAAAAGCTTAAGTCAAAAGAGCCTTGATGAGTAGCTCCATCAGCGCCGACAATGCCAGCTCTGTCAACTGCAAACATCACAGGTAGATTTTGAATGGCAATATCATGAATTAATTGATCATAACCACGTTGTAAAAAAGTTGAGTAAATGGCAACTACTGGCTTTTGTCCACCGATAGCAAGGCCTGCAGCATAGGTTATTGCATGTTGTTCGGCGATAGCAACATCAAAATATTGCTCAGGAAAACGTTTGCTAAACTCAACCATGCCAGAGCCTTCACCCATAGCTGGGGTAACAGCAACGAGTTTTTCATCAACCTCAGCCGTTTTACATAACCAGTCGCCAAAAATTTGTGAATAAGTCGGTAAGCTAGGTTTTGCTTTAGGTAAATGGGTATCCTTAGGGTTAAATTTAGGTACCGCATGATACTTGATTGGATCCTGTTCAGCGGCTTGATAACCTTTACCTTTTTTAGTGGCAATATGTAGTATTTGCGGACCTTTAAGGTTACGCATATTTCTAATGGTAGCCACCAAGCCATTAACATCATGGCCATCAATGGGACCAATATAATTAAAACCGAGTTCTTCGAAGAAGGTACTTGGCACAATCATGCCTTTTAAGTGCTCTTCAGCACGACTAGCTAATTCTTTAATGGGGGGAATATTACCGAGAATTTTTTTGCCACCCTCTCGTAAACCAGCATAAAAACTGCCAGAGAGCATTTTTGCCAAGTGATTATTTAGTGCACCAACATTTTGCGAAATAGACATTTCATTATCATTTAAGATAACCAACATATCTTTGTTAATGTCGCCAGCATGATTTAACGCTTCAAAAGCCATGCCCGCCGTCATAGCGCCATCACCGATAACGGCTACAGTTTTCCGGTTTAACCCTTCTTTCTCTGCTGCAACCGCTAAGCCTAAGGCTGCCGAAATTGAAGTACTAGAATGGCCGACACTTAAAACGTCATACTCACTTTCTTCACGCCATGGAAAAGGGTGTAAGCCATCTTTTTGTCTGATGGTATGTAATTGATCACGTCGCCCCGTTAGAATTTTATGAGGATAAGCCTGGTGGCCTACATCCCAAATTAAATGATCGAATGGCGTGTTATAAACATAATGTAAGGCAACAGTGAGCTCAATGGTGCCAAGGCCCGATGCAAAGTGGCCACTACTTTTACTCACTGAATTTAGTAAGAAACTACGCAATTCATTACTGACACTTTTTAATTGCTGTTGCGGTAAATTGCGCAGCTCTTTTGGTGTGTTAATTTGTGCAAGTAGTGGGTAGTCAGCAAGGTTTGTAGTCATAGTTTGTCTATTGGTAATCATAATTTTATTTTAAAGGGTTGCGCGGCTTAGATACTTAATGGCTGCGCTGCACAATAAAGGTAGCAAAATCTGCTAAAGATTGGGTATTGTAAGGTAATCTAGCCAAAGCTTGAAGCGCTTGTTGTAATAAGTTTTCAGCTTTGTCTTGTGCACCTTGTAAACCAAGCAGTGCTGGGTAGGTACTTTTGTTGGCAGCAAGATCCGAGCCTACTGGTTTGCCAAGCTGCTCTTCAGTCGAGGTTAAGTCGATAATATCGTCTTGGACTTGGTAAGCCAAGCCAATAAGCTGGGCGTATTCACTTAATATTTTTTTGTGTTCACTGGTCACTTGCTCACTACACTCGGCTGGCATCAATACGGCAGCTTGCAATAATGCCCCCGTTTTTAAGGAATGCAAGGTTTCTAATTCACTTAGTGGAATAGCTTTATCTGTTGCGGCTAGATCAAGCGCTTGTCCGCCACACATGCCTTGGTAACCTGAAGCGCGAACTAATTGCTGTATAAGTTTTACTTGCAGCGGAAATTTTGATGTACTTTTATTTATTGAAAAACTGTGATTGGCCAATATATCAAAAGCTAAGGTTTGTAAGGCGTCACCTGCTAAAATTGCGCTGGCCTCATCAAAGGCTTTATGACAGGTTGGTTTGCCGCGCCTTAAATCATCATTGTCCATCGCAGGTAAGTCATCATGCAAAAGTGAATAAGCATGAATACACTCTAATGCACCCGATATAGCATCAATGTCATGCAGGTTGGCATGTAACGCTTCGCCGGTGATATAAGCTAAGTAGGGCCGCATACGTTTCCCGCCACTGAGCAATCCATAACGCATGGCTGCAAGTAACTTTGGATCATTGATTGTTAGGCTATCAAGCTTGGCGGCTAGATAATCATTGATACGTTGTTGGAAATGCTCATATGAAGTCAGTGTGGTCATTAACTTTCGCTCACACTGCTATCAAAATCCGTTAATTGGGCGGTGCCGTTTTTTTCGAGTAAAATTTGTACTTTTTGCTCGGCAGCTTGTAATTTTACCTGACTTAATTGGCTAAGATTTAAGCCACGCTCAAAAAGTGCCATTGATTCTTCTAAGCCCAAGTCACCTTGCTCTAAATTCTGTACTATGGTGTCAAGTTCATTTAAGGATTCTTCAAAAGAGAGATTTTCTAGTTTCTTTTTAGCCATGATTATTGCTCTAAGCTGCTAGCGGTTAATTAATTGCGGCAAACTTACCTTAGCTTGCTACTCGGGTCAATTGAACAACTGCAATTATTGTTGATAAAACATTTATCATTAGTGTTAAGTTATTGACACTAAGGGCGATAATAACCTTACTATGTGTTTTTTATTATTCGTGATTTATTCGGTAAGACATTAGCGAATAGTTTTTACATCATGTACTATTCTTTTATTGAAGTTTTGTTTTTGAATAAAGTGTTGGTTGTTTAGGGGAACTCTGTGGATTTAGCTACGTTAATTGGTATTTTAGGTGCTGTTGGTTTATTGGTCATGGCTATGGTATTAGCGGGTGACATCATGATGTTTATTGATACTCAGTCGTGCATTATTGTTTTTGGTGGTTCTCTTTTTGTGGTGATGTCTAATTATAATATGGGACAGTTTTTCGGTATCGGAAAAATCATTCTCAAAGCTTTTATTTTTAAACTAGAGAAACCAGAAGAGTTAATTGAAAAAGCGGTTGATATGGCCGATGCTGCACGTAAAGGCGGGTTTTTAGCGTTAGAAGAAGCGGAAATTACCAATGCTTTTATGCAAAAAGGTGTCGATATGTTGGTCGATGGTCATGATGCCGATGTAGTACGAGCTACTTTACAAAAAGATATTGATTTAACTACAGAGCGTCATGAAACTGGCGGCAATATGATGATGGCGCTCGCCGATGTTGCTCCTGCGATGGGCATGATAGGCACCTTAATTGGTTTGGTCGCTATGTTATCAAATATGGATGACCCTAAATCTATCGGCCCAGCGATGGCGGTGGCTTTATTGACCACACTTTATGGTGCCTTTCTCGCCAATGTTATTGCCATTCCTATAGCTTCTAAATTAAAACTGCGTATGGCAGAAGAAAAAATGAATCAAGAGCTAGTACTTGATGCTGTTTTAGGTATTCAAGATGGCCAAAATCCCCGTGTTATCGAAGGTTTATTAAAAAACTATTTAGCTGAAGGTAAACGAAAAGTCGATACCACTGAAGAATAGCAGGAACATTTATGTTAGAAATTCTTATGTTAACAATATCAATGTTAGGTATGGTCATGCTTGGGTTGCTTATGTTAAGAGGGTTTATGTTAAGAGGGTTTATGTTAAGAGGGTTTATGTTAGGAGGGACTTATGGCTAAGCAAAAATGTAAGTGCCCACCTCCTGGATTACCCGCATGGATGGGCACCTTTGCCGACCTTATGTCACTGTTAATGTGTTTTTTTATTTTGTTATTATCTTTCTCTGAGATGGATGTGCTGAAATTTAAGCAAATTGCTGGCTCGATGAAATTTGCCTTTGGTGTGCAAAATAAAATTGAAGTAAAAGACATTCCTAAAGGTACCAGTATTATTGCGCAAGAGTTTCGTCCAGGAAAACCTGAGCCAACACCTATTGAAGTTATTCAGCAACAAACCATGGAAATGACCCAGCAAATGCTTGAGTTTCAAGCCGGAGATGAAACCTCGGCTGGCGGGCGACAAGAGCAACGAGGCACTGAACGTGGTGGTCAAGCACAAAATACCGAAGATGCTCTTTCTGCGCAAGCCATGCTACAAGCACAAGAAGAACTAGCGCGTGCGGCACAAGAGCAAGTGAATGACTTAGTGAAGAAGATAGCTGAGCAGCTTGAGCAGCAAATTCAAGATGGTGCCATCGAATTAGAGTCACTAGGTCAGCAAGTGATTATTCGTATTCGTGAAAATGGCTCTTTTCCTTCTGGATCTGCTTTTTTACAACCTAAATTTAGACCCATTATTGAAGAAATAGGTGCGTTACTTAATACTATACCAGGAGAAATCATGATCTCGGGTAATACCGATGATCGTGGCGTCGATTCTGAGTTATTTAGCTCAAACTGGGATCTGTCGAGTCAACGTGCGGTAGCCATAGCACATGTATTGATTAAAGTGCCAGGCTTTGATCCTACTCGGCTTGTGGTTGCTGGCCATGCCGATACTCGACCTCTAGTACCCAATACCAATGCCCTTAATCGTCGACGTAACCGTCGGGTTGAAATTTCGATCAATCAAGGTAAAGCCAAAGAAACTGAGCGAATTAGTATCATAAAAGAATAGCAAACAGACTTTTAGTGTTAAAACCTTAAAAAAGACTAATAAATAGTGTACAATCCGCGCCATTATTTTTTTGTCTTTTTTAGGTTATAACCGATGAAATTTATCGTAAAGCTTCAAGCTGAGATCACCATTAAATCTCGCCCCGTCCGTAAACGTTTTACTAAAATATTAGAATCGAACGTTAAGAATGTTTTACGTCGTATTGACGAGCAAGTCACTACACGTATGAACTGGGATAATATTGAAGTTAATACCAAAGACAATTCACCTGAAAACCGTGAACGTTTAGTTGAAGCCCTTAAGTGCATTCCTGGCATACCTATTTTTCTAGAAGTTCAACAAACTGAGTTTGTTGATGTTCATGACATTTATGAGAAAACGTTGGCGGTTCATGCCAAAACCATTGAAAACAAAACCTTTTGTGTACGTGTTAAACGGACCGGTAATCACGACTTTAACTCCTTAAAAGTAGAGCAATATGTTGGTGGTGGTTTAAACCAACACGTTGCCAGCGCTAAGGTTAAATTAAAAAACCCTGATGTAACCGTACGTCTTGAAATTAAAAATAAAGACTTATTTATTGTTACTGAACGTCATAAAGGTTTAGGCGGTTTTCCGATTGCTACCCAAGAAGATGTGTTGTCACTCATGTCTGGTGGTTTTGATTCAGGTGTTGCCAGTTATCAAATGATTAAAAAGGGTGCACGTACTCACTATTGTTTCTTTAACCTTGGTGGCTCAGCGCACGAAGTGGGAGTTAAGCAAGTAAGTTATTATTTATGGAATAAATTTGGCTCCTCGCATAAAGTTAAATTCTTTGCGGTAGATTTTGAGCCAGTTATTGCTGAAATATTAGAGAAGGTTGACAATAGCCACATGGGTGTGGTGTTAAAACGTATGATGATGCGTGCGGCTACTAAAATTGCCGAACGAGGTAAAATTCAAGCGCTAGTTACTGGGGAAAGTTTAGGTCAGGTTTCCAGCCAAACCTTAACCAACTTAAACGTAATCAACCGAGTAACAGATACGTTAATTTTACGTCCGCTAGGGGCTTACGATAAGCAAGATATTATTGATATTGCCCGTAAAATAGGCACAGAAGATTTTGCTAAGACTATTCCTGAATACTGTGGTGTTATCTCTAAAAAACCGACGGTAAAAGCGGTACTAGCTAAAGTTATAGAAGAAGAGGGTCACTTTGATTTCGATATTTTAGACAAGGTCGTTAGCGAGACACGTGTTTTTGATATTCGTGATATTGGTAAAGAAACCGAAGAAGAAATTCATGCGGTAGATCTTGTTGATGACATCCCTGATAATGCCATCGTTGTTGATATCCGTAGCCCAGCAGAAGAAGAAGATAAACCATTGGTACTAGGTGATATCGAAGTTAAGCATATCCCTTTCTATAAGCTTTCTACGCAGTTTGGCGACTTAGATATGTCGAAAGATTACCTACTTTATTGTGATCACGGGGTGATGAGCAAACTACAAGCGTTGTATTTACTTGATAATGGTTTTAAAAACGTAAAAGTGTATCGCCCTTAATGATTCACTCCTTACGGTCATAATGGACATGTTTAAGGTCTAGCACCTGTTGCCACAGTCGAGTATTTTCCGGAGTGGCAACATTATTCTTCTTACCTATACGATGAATATAACCGTTAATAAAATTAATCTCTGTTGCTCTGCCGCCCAAAACATCACTACGCATTGACGAGCAGTTTCTCGCCGTTGCTTGCGCTACTTTAGCAATCATTTTTTGTAAGTCGCTAAAGGCTAACTCTATACCTTCTGTTTGGCTGACTGCGGTAATTTCAGTTAATAATAAATTTATTTGTCTAGTAAACTTCTGGTTATTTATCTCGCCATTATCAATATTGTTAATGGCCGTGATTGGGTTAATGACACAATTTATTGCCAATTTTAACCATTGTTTTTTCACTATATCTTGATGGAAATTTACCTGGGCTAAGGCGTTGTTTAGCCGGTTGGTCAATTGCGTTTGTTGGTTTGAGCTTAACTCACCTGCAAGTAGCCCAATATCACTTTGGCCAAGTCCTGTATGGATTATGGCTAAGGGCATACTTCGTAAGCAGCCATGGGTGGTTAACATGGTTAGTATAACTTGCTGACTTGGTAGCAAGTTAACCACCTCGTCAAAGGGTCCCATGCCATTATGAGCAAGAATTACTAAGCAATGAGGATTAATGTCTTGTGCCATTTTCTGTATCGCATCGGCAATATGAAATGACTTTAGGCATAGGATGATAATATCGGCGGAATTTATATCAGCACTTTGACTATAAGTGAGTGGGTAAATTTCAGCGTGCAGTTGCTGATAGGGGGTAAATTGATATTTCGCTGACTTAAGTTCACTGGCACTAAGTTGCTCTTGGTTAGAAGCCAGTAGGCTAACATTGGTATTGGTATTGGTATTGGTATGAGCTAAATGATGATACCAAAGTAAACCCATGGCTCCTTGTCCTACGACAACAATATTTGCTAGCTTATTTGTCATAAGTTAATTATTTACCTTTTTCTTTTATTAGTCGTGGCTAGTTAGCGTTTGTTAGTTACCGTTTTTCGAAAAAAAATCAGGTAAAGCCATTTGGCTAAAACGAACAAACTAATGCCAATAACGTCAGCAATAAAGTCGCCAAACTCACCACTTCTATAACCGAGAAAAGATTGACCAATTTCAGTTAACGCACCATAAAACATAAGTAAAGGCACACAAAGGCGCAGAGACAATTTTATAACCGAGTGGCTAACCCAAGTTAAAATAAAAAAACTGATCAGGTGGCCCATGGTATCAATTGCGGGAAACTGGAATATGCGCATTCTTAAGGTGTCAGGTAAATATTCATGAGCGAAAAGCAGTAATATTGTGACGATAATCACAGAGACAAAAAAATAAGTATGTTGGCGAGCTTTCACAACGAGCCTGTTAATAATTAAGGAAGTGTCTCGATACTAGCATGGTTTGGCTAGTATTTCTTATTGGCTTTGCCTGCCCGTTATCGTATACATATTTGTTAAGTGCTTTAGTTTAGCGCTTTAGTTGCGTGCTTTGGCAGCAAAGGTATAATGGTGACATTGTGCAAACTTACCCCATATAGAGAATATATTATGCCTTCAATGGATATTGTATCAGAAACTGATTTAGAAGAAGTTCGTAATGCTGTCGACAATGCTAATCGTGAAATTAGTACACGTTTTGACTTTCGTGGTGTTGAGGCAAGTTTTGAGTGGAAAAAACCCAATGTAACCTTGAAGGCCGAAGGTGATTTTCAATTAAAGCAAATGTGCGACATGTTGCGCAGCCAATTAACTAAACGCAATGTTGATGCTAAAGCCATGAGCATTGGTGATGCCAGTGCCACAGGTAAAAACTGGAGTCTGCAAGTCACCTTTAAAGAAGGTATTGAACAAGATATGGCTAAAAAAGTAGTCAAACTTATTAAAGGTGAAAAGCTAAAAGTTCAAGCGGCTATCCAAGGTGAACAAGTGCGGGTAACCGGTAAAAAACGTGATGATTTACAAGCGGTAATGCGTTTACTAAAAGCCGCTGAGTTAGAGCAATCTTTTCAGTATACTAACTTTAAAGACTAGTTTTGCTTTCATGTTAGAAAGGTAAACAGCGAGTAAATTAGTGTTTTTGCCAAAAAACCATAACTATTGTTATGGTTTTTTATGTTTGTTTAACCGTGTTAAATTAATTGCAACTAATGGTATAAGTCGACTTATAATGACATGGGTAATAAACCTTAGCCTATTCAAAAATGAAATCTGCTACTAAATAGGACAGTTAAGTCATTATTGTTAGTTAAATTTTTAACAATGCCGCCTTCAATAACCCATGTTGGCTGCAGCCATTGCAGGCCAAGGGTAACTTGGTGCGTTATTTCATCTGCTTCTTGCCATCGACCATTGAGCTCAGACACGACATATAATTCTGACCCTATACCCGTTACCATTCAAGATGCATGTTCCAGAGTGCTTGAGAAATTTTAATTCAAGGCGCTGTGATGAAATAATGGTTGTTCCATTATAAGTTACAGCAACGATGAAGTGATGTTGCTCAAACGCTTCTTCGATGGGTTTAAAATGTCTTTATACTGCGTTAAATAATCAAACCATAGAATGACTATGCTTAAATTATTCTTCTTGCCTAAAGCCATTTTAATTCCCACTGAGATCCTGCACTTTGAATGGTAATGGGTATATACCCCAATCAGGGTAAATTGACGGTAATAAACGATATTGCCAAGAAATATCATATCGACCACTATCTGCACGGCTATTAATACCCGTTTGATAAAGTGCATCAATATCGAATTCATGTCTGCCTTGAAAAAATGTATAAACAAAGCCAGCTTGTACTGCAAATTCGCGAACATTGTCACTAGCATCATTAGCACTAGGAACATTACTCATAGGAACAATAGCACCTGCTAACAAGGCTAATCTTGCTGTGCCAGAGAAAAAGTCATCTTGCATTACCGTGTGACGATATAATGCAGATAACTCGCCAAAATGATTTTCATCGTTAGCTGTTATTTTGTAAGGGATGGTAAATAGCAAAGCTTGATCATTACTTAAGCCGTAGGCCGTACTAGTATGAAAGTTACCGCTGGTGCTACCGGTAATATGCTCATATAAAAACCTTACCACATAGCCATGTTTATCAAGGGGCAAAGCAACAAATGATCTTAAGCCCATACTATAGGCATTGGGCACATTAAGTAACGAAAGTAGGGTAATACTCGCTATGGCAGAAAGGCTAGTTGTTAGCTTCTTCATGTGATATCACCGTGACTTTTATTGGTGTAAATCCAGCATCGAGTATAGCTTGCTTAATCATTGCTATTGAGGGAGATTTTGCCTCAGTTTCTAAGCGAATTTTCTTCATTTTCATACTGACCTGTACTTTTGATACCCCTGCCATTTTATTGAAGGTGCGATTTAAACTATCAACACATAACGCGCAGGTCATGCCGTGAATTTCTACTTCTATTGTTTTAGCCTTGACTGCAAAGGTAAAAGATAATGTCAGTGCTAAAGCGGTTAGTAATAATAATATTTTCATTGGTTAGTTCTCCTTATAGGTCGAGCAAGTTTCGCATGGGTAGTAACAGGTAACTGGTGAAAAAGCCAATAAACCAGATCATTGCACTTAGCCAAAATATTTTTTTATTAAATTGTTTTGATTTTTTACAAAGGGCGGCTAAGTCAGCCTCAGCAGGACAATGTTGATTAGGCCGCCAAATAACGCCAGCTAAAATCAGCAAAATAAATGCCGCTAGGGTTAGGGTCCAGATCTTATGTTCAGCTAAAAAAACTAGCCCAGGAAGGTTGTAGTTTAAACTCGCCACTAACGCACCAAAACCTAAGGTGACGAGCAATATAGGTAAGGCACAACAAAGCAATGTGCCACTGGCAATAAAAAGTGTCAGCCACTTTAAATAAGGTTTTTCTAAAATATTAAGGTTTGCCATGTTAACTCTCGCCACTTGAACAGGTACCTGAGGCTTGGATCGGTGGGCATGGCACTGAACCATAAGAACAAAAGACACAACAATCGCCTTGAAGAGGTTTCAATAATACCTGACAAGCAGTACATTCATAGAACCATTGGCAAGCATTTATCGGCATTTCCAGTAATTTTTTATGGCCACATTCAGGGCAGATTAGTTCTGAGTCGGTGGTAATTTTAGTCATAAACGCTTCCTAGTTTGTTTATGTTAGTATAGAACCTATAGTTACTATAGGTTCAAGGGCTTTTGACATGAATTATGAAAAATATTCTATTGGCCAGCTGGCAAAAAAAACCGCGTGTAAGGTGGAAACGGTGCATTACTATGAAAAAATAGGTTTAATGCCAGAGCCACCGAGAACCGATGGAGGGCACAGGGTCTATGCCTTACCTCATGTTAAACGCTTGAATTTTATCAGGCGTAGTCGTGCTCTAGGCTTTAGAATTGAGCAAATTAAAGAGCTACTTAAATTTATAGATGAGCCAAACCACTATTGTGGCGAAGTTAAAGCAATGGCAATGCAACAAGCTAGCGTTGTACAAGAGAAAATAGATGATTTACAGCGTCTACAATCAGCATTAAATGAAATGATTATTCAATGTTCCTCTGGGAATAAACAGGTTGATGACTGTCCTATTATTGATGCACTCTACACTGAGAAAGTTGTTGGGCAATAAAGATATTAAAGGCAAAAAAACAGTAATATTGATGTTTACTATTATTGTTTATACCCTCGTTCTAAGGGCTTACCCACATAATATTTATTCACTGCCTTAAGCCTAGCATTATTTCAGCGCTTGCCTCGGCAATACTTAATGCTACTAGTGAACTATTTTCATTATTTATTTAAATCAATTAAGCCCAAGTATTAGGCTATATTTTTATTTCATGTAAATAAAGCTGCACATTTTCTAAGTTAATATGACTTTTTTTGTAATAGGTAAGAGAAAGATCAATGGCGTGTTGTAAAAAATATTTTGCCTCTTGATAACGACCATCTAATAATAAAAAATAGCCGATATCATTATACGCCTCAGCGGTAGTCATCACTTGTTTAAAAAGTTGTATTGATTTGTTGTATTGACCCGTTCGTACATAAATCAACCCTAAATTAAGCTTCGCCCGTTCAAAAGCAGGATTGGCATTAAGGGCTTCTTTATAGTGTTTTTCGGCCAAAACATAATGATGAGTTAGGTAATATGAATAGCCTAAGTTAGTGTGAATAAGGGATAAATCATCGCTGATGGTTAATAGTAGCTTAAATATTTCCCTAGCATATTCATGCTGGCTATCAAGATCATTTAACACCGCATAAACATTGTAAGCTGATAATGGTGAGTCTTGATCGAGTTCGAGCAAACCCTTTTCAATATTGCCTTTTTGTAATCGATTTTGATCTAAATTAACAGTGCGCTCGAGCAGTGTTCTGGCTTTATTAATATTTCTTTGTTCTAGATAATAAATACCTACTGCAGCCAAGGCTGGGATATGGTCAGGATTGAGGGTTAATGCTTGCTTAAAAGCCCTGATGGCTAATTCTGGACTATTCAAGCTATTTTGAATTTTGCCAATTTGGCAAAACACATCAACATCGTTTTTATCCAATTCAAGCGCTTGAATATAATAAAAAATAGCTTTTTCTGGATTGTTATTCAGCTCTTCACGTTTTGCCTGTGCTATATTTTGTTGTTTAGATAGCACAACATTGGCAGAGTCTTTTTTTGCATTTGTCTGTTCAAGACTATTAGTGCTAGTACAACCGACACTAGCGAAAGAAAAGCTTAACAGCAAAAAAATTATAATTAGGTATTTATCACTTAAATATTTCATCACTAAAACGCCTTATCCCAAACATTCATTACTTTCAATACTGCGGGGCCAATGGCAACAATAAAGAAAGAGGGCCAAATACAAAACATCATCGGAAAAATCATTTTTACGCCAAGTTTAGCCGCATTTTCTTCTGCTGCCTGTAAGCGTTTATCCCGATACTCATCGGCATAAACCCGAATAGTTTCAGCGACACCAGTACCAAGCCTCAGGCTTTGTACAATAACTGAATTTAATCCTCTTATATCTTCTAAGCCAGTTCGGTCACTAAATTCCTGTAATGCTTGCTGCATTGATAAACCGACACGAACTTTACTGCAAACCAAGCCAAGTTCATGGGCTAATTCAGGGTGAACAAAGTCCAGTTCATTTTTAACGCGTTGAAATGCTTCTAACAAACCTAAACCTGCCTCACAACAGACTATTAATAAATCCAGTGCATCGGGAAAAAATTTACGCAACTCTTTCATACGGCGATCAGCTAATTTATGAAGTATCAACGAAGGTAATATATAGGTAAAGCCGATAATAGCAGCAAAAATATAGAGGGTCATTAGAGGGGAGAAACTGCCGGAGAACTTAACCACAACAATTGTAATTAGTACGCCAGACAGCAATGACATCAATTTAAGGGCATTAAAAAGTTTTAACGCATTGGTTGAATGATAACCGGCATGAATAAGCAATTTTCGGGTGGCTTTATCGCCAGAAAAGCTAGTATTGATTAATGGCAGATGTTTAAGTTTATCTAGGTTATGTTCAAGGGTTAATGAATAATCCTCTTGAGTATGAGTTGCTGATAAAGGTTGGTTTTTTAGTTTATCTATTTGCGCCTTAACGGGTGAATAGATACCTGAAAAAAAATAGTAACATGCTATGAATAAAGTGACACCGGCGGAGGCGGCAACAGCATAAATAACCCATTCAACTATCACTTTATTATCGGTAAAACTCAGTAATAAACCTTGTAAATATTCCATAGCCTATACCTCTATTTGAATCAGTTTTTTAATCCAGAAAATGCCTAGTAACATACCGGCACCGCCCCATTTAAGTAGGTTTAACCCTTCTGGAGTTGAAATCAATATAGCAACATAACTAGGGGACGATAAATATAAAACAGCAAACAGTACAAAAGGCATTAATACCAACACCCAACCCGAAAGTCGCCCTTCGGCAGATAAGGTTCTAATCTTCCTTTTGAAGGTGAATCGTTGTCTGATCACTTTCGATAATTTATCAATATTTTCAGCAAGATTACCACCGGTAGATTTTTGAATAGCAACAGCGCTAGAAAAAGCCATTGCTGAAGTGCTTGGTACTCGTTTAACAAAATTGAGTAATGCTGTTTTGGTATCATTACCAAAATTAATACGATTAAACATTATCTTAAATTCATCGGCTAAAGGACCTTCCATTTCCTCAAAAACAAGCTTAATGGCATCACTAAAAGCATAACCAGCTTGCAAACCTCTTTTAAGCACATCCATAGCTTCAGGGAATTGCTCTTCAATTTTCTCCATACGAAGTGTCATGTCGCGATTTAGTTTTAGGTGAAAAGCTAACAAAATCAGCAGTGAACATAAGGAGCTAAATAACCAATCCTTACTGAAAAAGCCAAGTAAAAAAAAGACAGAAATACTGCTAGCTAAGGCAAGTGCTAAATATTGATGGCCTAACAATTTTGACCCGGATATTTCCAGTTTATAGGTTAAATCTGCAATCCAAGGTATAGATTCTAGCCCGCGAGTAAAGGGCTGTAATTGTGCCACGCGGCTATTGAGCAATAGATTTTTTTCAATGCTTTTGTCTGTTAATGCCAGCGAAAGTAAATGTTTTCTTAACTTTTTTGTATCAGCCCTTTGTGGGCTGTATACCGAAACAAATAAACTTTGCGCCAATAAAACCACGGCGGCAAAAACTAAAAGTAAAAATATAAGTTGCGGACTCATGCTGCCTCCTATTAGAATTCCATAGCTGATTTATCAATACCGTAAATACTATAAGGTATGTCGATGCCCTTAAGTGTTAACTGGTTATGAAATACGGGTATCACTCCTGTGGCTTGATAACTGCCTATTATATTTCCTTGCTCATCTTTATCTTCGCGTTTAAAAGTGAAAATTTCCGACATGGTAATCACATCGCCTTCCATGCCGGTAACTTCTTGAATACTGGTAATGCGCCGACAACCATCTTCTTGACGTTGCAATTGCACCACCACATCAATAGCAGAAGAAATTTGCGCTCTAATATTGTGGATAGGCATGTCAAAACCGCCCATACAAATCATATTCTCTAAGCGACCTAAGGCATCCCGAGGCGTGTTAGCATGTAAGGTAGTCATTGAGCCTTCATGGCCAGTATTCATCGCCGCAAGCATATCTATCGCCTCAGCACCCCTCACTTCACCAATAATAATACGATCAGGACGCATCCTTAAACAGTTTTTAACTAGATCACGTTGTGATATTTCGCCTTTACCTTCAATATTGGCGGGACGAGTTTCTAAACGTACGGTATGAGGCTGTTGTAACTGCAATTCGGCTGAATCTTCTATGGTGATAATGCGTTCATCTTCAGGAATATAGCCTGATAAAATATTAAGTAGTGTGGTTTTACCACTACCAGTACCGCCTGAAATCAATATATTAAGCTTACCCTTAACTACCGCTTTGATTAACTGCCCCATTTCGTAGTTCATAGTGCCATAGTCAATGAGTTGTTCTGCGGAGAGTTTATCGACGGTAAAGCGGCGAATAGATAAAACCGGACCATCAAGGGCTAAGGGGGGAATAATGGCGTTAACTCTACTACCATCTTTAAGGCGGGCATCTACCATAGGAGATGATTCATCAACTCGGCGACCAACACTCGAAACAATACGATCAATAATACTCAAAAGATGTTTATCATCATAAAACTGCACCGCAACTTTTTCTAATTTCCCCTTACGCTCTACATAAATACTGTCATAGCGATTCACTAAAATATCGGCAATGCTGGGATCTTCCAACAGGGTTTCTAGGGGACCGAGTCCTAAAATTTCATCAATAATCAGCTTTATCAATATTTGACGAATGTTTAAGCTTAATGGTCGGGTGACTTCATTTAACAAACTACAACATAAATCGGTGATCTGTGCTTTGGCTAGTTCGTTCTCCATGGTTTCCAATACGGATAAATCCAACAAGGTTAATATCTTGCCAAATATTTCCTGTTTGGTCTGCATATCCTCAGGCGTTAAAATGCTAAAAGGATCGTCTGTTTTGTTATCATATGGCATCATGACCTCCGAATATTTTACTGAAGAAACTAGGTTCTTCTGTTGGAATTTCAATAGGGAAAGCTTGTTTTATAATGGTACAAATTTCTTTATGAATGATTTTGTCTTCGGTCAATTTTGCTAAGGGCAAACCTAAATCAGTACAAGAACTGGCCAATTTATAATTATTACTGACATAAAAAACACACTCGATAGCCAAAGCTTTTTTAATATCATTAAGGGTAATATTGGTGATTTTTTTTGAATAGCGGTTAACAATAATCTTGATAGTACTCTTGCTGATGCCCATATTATTAGTCAGTTGTTGAATAAGAGCCTTGGCTTCCCTCAGGCTGACAATATTTTGTTGGACAACGATGAAAAATTGGCTGGAGAGTAATACTAACGGTAAAGTGAGCGTATCTAAACCACGAGATAAATCAACTAACACCAAATCATGATTAAGTTTTATTTTCCATATGAGCTGCTCTAGGTGCTCAAAGTTTTTATTTTGCTCATTATCAAGCTGAGCATAGGCTTTACTGGCTAACAAGCTTAAATTTTTTCGTTTGGCCATCATGGACTTTATCGCCATGTTATCCAGTTTATTAATTTCATTTAGCGCATCGGTTAAAAAGTAATTTGTTTCGAGTTTTAGGGCATCGGCGAGAGAGCCGTAGTGCATGTCAGCATCAATGAGTACTATTTCATCTTGGCAAAGATCAGCGCTTATTTCACCTAAGCAGCTAGTAATAAAACTGGCGCCAGAGCCTGATTTACCGTTAATTATACTAATAATAGGGGCAACTTTTTTTTCTTTTAATATTTCATTGGCGCATACCGTTAAGGTATTAAATAACTCCTGTTCAATATCTTTAAATGGAATAATATCTTGTACATGATGATGCATCGCCGTGCGAACAATGTCAGCGTCAATGCCATCACCTAAAAGTAAGGTCGGCATATGCTTTTTTGCCAATTTTTCAATAGACAGTTTGCAAGGTTCTTTACCACTGCTGACCGCTAAAATTACCAATTCAAACTGACTAAAGTGTTCCGGTACTTTGTCATTAAACTCAAAATTTAAATTACTTATTAAATTAAATTGCTTCGAAAGGGTAAGTTGCATATTAACTTCGCTACAAATAACGAGCACACTTAAGTGAACGGGTAGGCTTTGCTTCTTTTTGAAAAAGTTATCAGTCACAGTTAACCTTCCATCAGGTAAATCAACAACATTATTGATATTTTTACTATTCATAATACGTCCTTAAATAACAATGCCTTAAACAAACTATGGTGATGTAGCGGTACTTGGCAAGCAATAGGTATACTTTGTTCGTGTTGCACCTAAGCTTTCTCTTGGTAATGTGGTGGCAAAACTAGGTGAGTTAAGCGTTAAAAATAGCCCCGGAATAATTAACTGATGCTGATAATTAGTTATTTCGGCTCGCACTAAAGCGATGTCATTAATATCGGCCACAGGGGCGCCATCAATTTGTAAATAACTTATTTGTAAATTTGTTATACCTAGGTTTGGCGCCATCGGTATTTTGTCAAACAGCGCAGCTTCGAGCATAGGGTCAAAAGCCGATATTGAACTATGGTCGAAATGACAAACCGTTGCTAATCTGGCGCCGCGCCTTGAGGCTTCGGTGAGTATATTCCAGACAAAAAATAACCGGCCAACTTCAAATACCGCAAATAACAGGAGAAAAAACACCGCACCGACAATGGAAAATTCTATGGTATATATACCTTTTTGTCGGTTTTTTTTAAGTTCTCTACCGCCTCTAAACATAGTTATAACGCCCTCATGGTATAGGTCGATATCAGTGGAAAACTTAAATCAATATCATTACCTAAACCAAAGGTGGTGAAAGTGTCAGAAAACAGTGGTTGCCAATCATACGTTACGGTTATAGTGATAAAATCGCCGCTAATACTGAAGCTGATGTCATCTTCATTAAGGTTAGGCAGTAAGCTAGTAGCACTAACACTTTGGCCATATCGAATTAAACTCTTAACCTCAGTGGCAACAGAATCGGTAATGTTTATTACATCGATACTGCCTGGCTTAGCATTGGCAGCTAAATAACGACTGGCATCTCTTACCGTGTTATTAAGTGCATTATATTGAAACATCAAACGGCCAAACTCAGCACTAGCACAGATTAACAGTAATAAAAATGGCAGCACCAGCGTAAATTCAATCGCGGCTAAGCCTTTTTGTTTACTGATACTCGTTATGTTAGTACTGATAATAGTCATATTATTCCTCCTAAGAATCAGTGCTGCCTGGTACATGGTATAACACCATCTTATATGGCCCAGGGGTATCTACTGGCTCTAAGGTGGCATCACCACCGCCAGAGCAATCATAGAGAAACTCTCCGATGACATAAGACTCCTGTCCTTTGTGCTCAACTTCTTGGGTGAGAAAAAAGCAAGCAACCCCTAAAAAGTCTAGATTATTAGCCCCATTTATTTTACCGTCACATTTACTAATAACGACATTCATAATTCTTCGCTCAGCAGAAGCTAGTGACTGTCGACTAAAATCAGGCTCTTGCGGATTAATCGTTAAACCTGCTGGTGGGGCTTGGCAACTTAAGGCAATATTTTTATTATCATTGATGTACCAAGTTGCTCGGTATGCTTTTGTTAATGCGCTTGCTTCGAGTGAACCATCGTCTTCAATTTCAATTTTTAAACCCTGACATATATTTTCATCCCTGGGGTGATCGGTAGCGTTTACTGGTCCGTTCCACTTTCCCATGCGTGTATTCAGTCCTTGTGCCACTGGACCAACATTATTACCGGGTTCTGTTGGCACTGACGCATTATCGGTACCTGTTGCAAAGCATGTTTTGGTTATATTATCCTCGCCAGCCATGGCTGTTCGAATATCGGCGGCACCAGAATTACTTGCCAAACGAATTAATTGAAAATTTCCGGTACCAATGGTTGAGTCCGTATTTGAACCAATTTTCATCACATACAAGGTGTTTTTTTCCAAGCCAAAATTTTCTTCACCCTCTATACCACAAACTGACATTGGCACTAAATTAGTAAAGCAATTTTCTACTGCGGTGCTAGGGCCAGCCAAAGCAGTAGCCGAAACTCGTTTGTTAAAGCTAAAAACATTGGCGAGAAAGTTATCTAAGGGTATTTGCTTTAGTGATACCTTGACAAATTGAGCTTCGATACTGGTATTCGTGACAACGATAAATGGGTCAGGTGTTACAGAATACTCTATGGTCAACAAGGCGCTAGTGTCGCCATCAAAATCGATAGCACGGGATAACTCTTGTTGATCCGTATGGGCAAGATTTATTTGTAATAAATTAATTGCGGCAACCGAAGCTTGTAGCCTAGTTGCGCCGTTATCGAGTTCTTTAGCTGCATGCAGTGCGGCGGCATCAACTAGATTTTGTAATCGGCCTTTATTCAATAATAGATGACCGCCATCTAATGCCAAGGATGCCAGTGTTATCAGTGCTAATAAGCTGATAACAAAAAGTACCAGCACATTACCCTTTTGATAATCTTGGTATATTGTTGGTCTGTTTTTTTGATATAACATAAGTATTTAACCTACTTACTGTTCTGCGTCATTTGACGAGATTCTTTCATGCTGTAAACACTGCGTTGATATTTTTTAATGACATTCGTGCCGTAGTTACCATTTAAGGTGACAATAATGCCATCATTTAGCTCTGCTGCGTTGGGGTTGAGTATTTGCACTTGTTTGATTTGTTTGCTCGACATTGCTAGTTGATAACTAGGTTGATCTGCGCAGCCCAATATCAGTAGGCTTGATAAGGCTAACAATACACTTTTGAGTAAGTTACTTTTTTTCATTACTAACTCCTTAACTAATTTTAATGGTTATTAATCGGTTTTAGTTGCTTTAAGTTGATGGCCATAACGCTGATTAGTACCGCCATCATTGGTTAAAATAATATTGTTAAGTTTTGCTCTTTGATTCGGTGATGTCGTTGCTTCGGAAGTGTTTTGCCGGGTCATCTTGCCTAATAGATAAAACTCCATATCGGAGACTGGCACAAAACCATCGGTAGGTAAGGAAATGTCTTTCTTATTAAAGGGTCTGACTAATCGTGGGGTTACCATAATCACTAATTCAGTTTGACCACTAATATATTCATGGCTACGAAACAATTGTCCTAAGATGGGTAAATCACCCAAACCAGGAAATTTAGTAACGCTGTCACGTAAGGTATCACTTAACAAACCACCGATAGCTATGGTTTGGCCATCAGCGAGCTCTACTGTAGTTTCCACCGTTCTTTTGATAATAGAGGGTACCACTAAGGATGATGATGAACCTGTAGGGGTGACACCAACGCCATGAGAAGTACTTAATTCACTGACTAATATTTTGAGGTTTAAATTGATTTTTCCTGAGTCTAATATCGTCGGTACAAAGCTTACGCCGACACCGAAGTCTTTAAATTGCACCGTGGTGCCTTCCTCACTGGGTACCGGTACTGGAAATTCCCCGCCAGCTAAAAACTCAGCTTTCTGGCCACTTAAGGCGGTAATGTTTGGCTCGGCCAGTATTTTGGCTAAACCATTTTGTTTGGCAACATCTAGGGCAAAGCTAAACTGCATATCGCCATTAATTAAAGAGCCAAAAAAACCACTGCTAATGTTACTTGCCACTCCGGCACCAATACCACTAACAATACCCGCTGTGCCATCTGAGCCATTAAAGGTTAATGACATGTTTGCACTAAACTTACGAGCAATTTCAATACTTACTTCTGCGACAGTTACTTCAAGCATTACCTGATGGCCGCCACCAATAGAAATCATATTGAGCACTTTACTGCTAACTTTACCTACCGATGCTGCTTCGGCATAACCACTAGCAAGCTCAACTGCGGTATTCATTTTTGCCAATGAGGAAGATTGACCACTAAGGACTAATTGTCCTTGCGATGTTTCCACACCAATATTTTCACCAGGCAGATAACGATATAAGCGTTGACGTAAACTATTTAAATCATGAGTAACTTCAAGGTTAATAATATCAACCAAGTTATCTTCTTCATCCCAGACCATGATATTAGTGGTACCTAGTGTTTTACCAACAATGTAAAGCTCTTTAGCACGTAATATTAAAATATCAGCAATTTTGTCATTACCTATTGAAACTCGGCTGACTGCTTGATTCATGGTTAAGTTTCTAGACTTGAAGATGGGTACCTTGAATTCATCGTTTATTAGTTTAGTGGGTCCACCCGCTAATACCGCAGAACTAATGAACAATTGCACTATTATCAATAAAATAAAGCAGTTGATTATGGTGACTATTTTAACGGTTACACCTTTCATGACTGTTTCCTTATTAGCCCTAGAGCCTCAATATCTATTCGATTTAATACCTAAACGACTACACCTTGCAATAACGATTAAATATCTACCTGCACGGTTTGCAGTCTAACCCCTCTGATTAACTCAACTCTCTGCCGTTGGCGAATCTTAGCCGCTGTCTTAGGGGCCGGATCAGCAAGCACATCAACTTTTGGCTCTATAGCCTCAGGTATTGCTGCTTGTTCACTGGCAATGAGTACCGCGTTATCATCTATTGGATTACGCAAGGCAAGCTGCAAGTAGCCATTTCTGCGCGCGCTCATTAGTATTTCTGCTTGTGTTAAATCAACTTCAACGGTGATTGAACGAACGAGTTGTGGTTTGTTTTCATCACTGGCGGCTCTTTGATCAACCGCCAAAATATTGATATTGGAAAGAATCACCTCGGTAGTGGGCTGACCGTCTTGTTGGTAGGTATTAAGAATATCTACTCGGTTGCCCGGTAATAAAAAGCCGGCGACACCCACAACATCATTAACGCGAATAGTAATTGCGCGCATATTTTCACTAATCAAGCTGGCTAAATAACTGCCATCACCTTGCTTAGCCAAACGTTCTGCTCTAACAATATCGCCAATGTAAAATTGGTTTTTAGCGACCTTACCGATAACGTCCTCTAAGTTATTTGCCGCTTTATCTGGCGCCATTGACTTGGGAAAAACCACTAAATTGACATGGTTAGCCTTTAAAATAGTGCCTGTGGCAATGTTTATTGTCGCGATAACCACATTGACTTGTGCTTCGGTTAATTCTTGCTGGTTTTCATTTAGCCAATTTTTGGCAATAAATACCGCGCCAACACCAAAAACGATGGACATGGTGATAAAAAGCATAGTATTTTTATTCATTATTCACTCCTTAACTCATTTGACTTATTAGGATTTTTGGCATTATTTGGGCTAGCGTTATCTGAACTAGAATTATCATAGCTGTGGACAAAATAATGTTGCCAGGCAAAACAGAGTAGCGCTTGCGTAACCACTGGCGCTAATTGATTAAATTTTATTTGGTCGCAGACTATGCTCAATAAGTCTCGTGGCAAGCAGGGTAAAAAATCTTTTTGATCGACATAGTGACGTTGTTCAACTAAATAAGTGAAAATGTCATGGTGACAATCAAGCTGATAGTCAGCACAGGTTTTAAACCAAAGTTGTTGGTATAACTCAATGGATAAGGCTTCGAATTTAATTTTGTAACCTAAACGACGTAAAAAAGCGTCATCAACCAAGTCTTGCGGCGCTAAATTGGTGGAAAAAAGTAAAATAAGCTCGAAAGGTATTTCAAAATGTAAACCGTTGGGTAAAGACAAAAAGTCGCGGCGTTCTTCTAAAGGGATTATCCAGCGGTTAAATAGTTCTACCGGGCTAATTTTTTGCCGTCCTAAATCATCTAATAATAAAATACCGTTATTGGCTTTTAATTGCAGTGGCGCTTTATAAGTTCGATTAGTAGCGTCAAAATTAACTTCCAACATCTCAGCAGTCAATTCTCCGCCAGTGACTAATAATGGTCGTTGGCATAAATGCCAGCGGGGATCATAACCATGGGCTAAGGCGACTAATTTGGCATCATTATTATTATGCAGTTGCTCATTGCTGCTCAAACTATGCAACTGGGGATCATAAACCTGAATAATAATGTTATTAATTTCTATGGCGGCTGGTATTAATATCTCATCGCCAAACAGTAAATTTAAATGTCGACAAAGGTAACTTTTGCCAACCCCAGGGGCACCATAAATTAATATAGGTTTACTGGAATTAAGCGCTGGCCCTATGGTGTTAATAAGTTCTTCAGAAAACATCAGCTTACTAAAACGCTGCTGCAGTAATTCTTTAACCACAACCGTATTACGGCTGGTTTGTTGCAGGCAAATATCACAGTATTGCGATAGTGGCACTGGCGTAATACCTAAGTAACCCGCTTGCTTAAAAGCCTTTTCGGCCTCGGTATTACCTAAGCCGCTCAGGGCATAACGCATTTGACCACTTTTGCTCGATTGACGGTTTTCTAACCAGTTCAGTGTTTTTGCATGATCTAACAAATTTTGAATAATGCCGCCACTTAAAGCCATTTTGTCTGCTAACTGACGCACACTGACCACATGATCAACTAACATATGTTTGATTAACAGTTGTAATAATAACTGCTCGGAAAGGCCAGTTTCTGCAATGGTTTTAGGTCGTTTTGCCATAGCCGCTATCGCAAGCATTGGCGCTAAGGCCTGTTCATCTTGAGCAATAGTTAGTGATGGCGAATTGTCACTAAGTGTCGGTGAACTGCTTTGTTGACTCTGTTCTTGGCTACTTTCCTTATTCTTTTCTGGGTTGTTTTTTTTGCTGTTTTTCCGACTACTTTTAAGTAATAAGGAAAGACCATGTTTAGGAGGAATTGCGTATTTTTCCTGCGCCATAGAGTCACTATCTGAGCTAGCTAAACTGTCAGAGACACTATCAGCGGCACTATTAGCTAAGTTGCCCGCTTGATTAGTCCGATCAAAAGGTGATGAGTCCATGGTAATTCCTATAACGTTGTTTAGTTATTACTTGTCTGTGCCTATTAAGTATTTGTACTGCTAAGTGTTAGTACTATTAAATGTTAATGCTACTCAGTAGAGTCGCTATTTTCGGTGCTATTTCAGCGCCTATCTCAGGACTCAGGTAACACGCTAACAACCAACCTAATGCTAATGCTGGTGCATAAGGGACGAATACCGATGTCTGGTTTTCGCTCTGCTTGATAAAAGCTTGGCTTGCCATCTTAAGCAGACCTGACCAGCCAAGCTTATGCAGTGCGAGAACTAAGCTAGTAAAGGTGCCAAAAATAATGCCGTAGACTAGCGACCAAAATAATAAGGTCGGCCCAGACAAGGCGCCTACGGCTATCATTAACTTGACATCACCCGCACCTAAAAAGCGAAAATAAAATGCTGGTAATAACAAAGCTAATGCTAAACCTGCCCCCAATAATGCTTGTCCTAGGCCATACCACTGGCTGATATAAGCTTGCAAGGCAAGGGCAGCTAGTAGCCCAGCCAAACAAAGCTTATTGGGTATACGTTGATAGCGCAGATCGAAATACAAAGCGCTAAGCAATAATAACAAGGTGATAGCAAGCATAATCATACACAGGAGCCAACTCCATTGGTCTCAGTATATGTCCCCCCTGAGGCTGCACAGCTTAGCTTGGTAATTTGCCCTGTAGCATTCTCGCCTAAAGTAAGGAATGCGGCAACCATACCGCCAACCACTAAACCACCGGCAATGGCATATTCCACCGCGGTGAGACCACTTTCATCTTCAATAAAATCTTTCAGAAAACTTTGCATAGATTGAGTTGATTTATTCATTAGATGCTCCAAAACCATTAATGTTTATGCTTGATTGCAAAGCAAGAGCTAACAAATGCACTTGGTCTATCCTAACTGCTGCTAGGACTAAGGTACTTATAAGGTACTTAAAGAAGGTAAGTACCGACTAGTTAACCACAAAGGCAATTGTAAGCAGTCCTTTGCTGATGACTCACCGTTTTTTTCAATTAACCAATGAGCGTATTAATAAAGTTAGTCGGTTTTATTTGATGTCGCTAACATCAGATTGCTATCTATTGCACCCAGTTGCGAGTTGGTAAGGAAGCGCGAACAAGTTCCCGCCTACGGGGAATTATAAAATGCTGGCGGTGGCAGCGCAGCTTCTCCTGCTGCTTCTGCGTTGCAGATAAGGAAGCGCATGGATAATGCGTAGGCGGGATTTTAATCGCGCATGGGTAAGGAAGCGCGAACAAGTTCCCGCCTACGGGTAAATTATAATATGCTGGCGGTGATAGTGACGTTAACAGGTGTATCTTGTTGGTAAATATCTTCCAGCCACTGTATTTGGCCAGACGGACTTAACCAAACCGTTTGATAGGTGAGATAAACCGCAATGCTATTTGCCAGTTTAATGTGTTGGCTTTTATTCGTAGTAAGAGCCTTTCTTACTTGTCGTTGTTTACTTCTAGGCTCGTTTTTCATGAATTTTTCAGCAAGTAAATTGGCGTATTGTAAACGTACACAACCATGACTTAATGCCCGATATTTTTTCGAAAAAAGATGTTTTGCTGGCGTATCATGTAAATATACAGAATGAAAGTTTTTTATATTAAAACGGTATTTTCCCAAAGCATTATTCTTGCCAGCGGCCTGTATTAATTTGTATTCACCCAAAGCTGCCTTTATTGAGCGGGAATCATTAAAAATAGGTCGAAGCACTTGCTTAGCACCATAGCCTTTTGCCAATTTAAAGTTTTGCCGTCTTAGTGAACCTGGGTTGCGGGAGTTCTCGACTAATAACTCTTTATGAACAATATTATAGGTTGGTGTCCATTGTGGATTGATGGTAACACTGCTCACTTTAGTGACCATTATCGGGGTAGGGTGCTGATTATCACCAACAATCACTTTCATCGATAATGTTTCTTGCTGGTTTTCAATAAAGTATAAACGATAGGCGGGAATATTAACCAGTATATAACGTTTTGGTGGTTTACTGGGTAATGATAACCAACGCCATAAATTGATTTGCATGATTTCGAGGCGTTTCTCTGGCTTGGTATTAAGTGCTTTAATGGTTTTCGCCGTTAACTTGCCATTGGCGGTTAAACCATGTCGCGCTTGAAATTTTTTAAGGGCGCTAATGACTTCCGGATCAAAAATATGCCGCCGATAGTGGGAGTACTGTGCTTTGCTAAGATCGGCTAAAGCAACTAAAATACTGCGCAGCTTAATAACCTCTTTATGTCCTTGACCTAACCTTAAGGATAATTTTTCATCAATTACTGGCCAAGGCGTTTCTGTTAATTTACGGTAATGAACAATTGCCGAGCGTAGACGTAGCACTTGATCAAATTGTGGTAATAACTGCTCAACATAACGGGCAAGCTGATGATTTTTTACTGCTTTAAGGATGTCTTCACTGGGTTTCTCTTGCGGCTTAAACTGATAACCATTAAATAAAGTGGCAATAGAAAATAATTGCTGAGTGAGCTGTAGGTCAATTTTGTTTTTCTGCTCACTCGTTAAGTTGTTAAGATCATTAAACGTAACAAGGTTAATGCCCAAGTCATTCAGTAAGCTGAGTAATGAAATCCCGGATAAGTTGAGTTTATCATTTTCAATCCATAAATAATTTTTACTATGATGAGATATCAGCTGCTGATAGTTGATCTGCTTATCTTGAGTCAATAGCCCTATTGGTAAAAAAAATCCAGAGGTGTTAGCGGGGGGGGGGGCAGTAAAAGTAAAAGCTGGTACTGTGTTTACTATGGTAGTATTTAACATTAAAAAATATAAAAAAAACCTTGTTAAATTCATGTTATTCCCTTGGTTTTTTCGTTAAATACTGGTCTTTACTTAAGTTGCTCGCTATCCATTAAGACCCATAAGGCGGCGATTTTTTGCTTGTTGTATTTTTGCTATTGGTAATAATTCCATTCTTAATTTTTGATATCGCTGATATAAGCAGCTTAGCTCCATGCCTAGTTCCTTTTTGATATATGCGGTTGGTGTTAGACCAAGATGCTCTTTAAAGTTTCGGCAAAAGTGTGATGGATTTGAGAAACCAACAGCAAAAGAAACATTGGTGACAGAAGCATTTTCTTGACGTAAGAGGTATTCACTCTCTTCCAAGCGTCGACATAAAATATATTGGCAATAACCAACACCACATAAATCTTTAAACATATGACTAATACGACTAGGGCTTAAATATAAACTATTCGATGCTTGTTTTAGTGACGGGGCATCGAAAAAATGTTGTTCGATTAATTCAAACAGTCCCTCTAAAGGATGACTTATTAGCTCTTCTATGGCGGGCATAAAATCACTTGTTATTGACTCTTGTTCAAAACAATCAATATCAGTGGTTTCGTTAAGTTCAACTAACAGGTTAGTCAAAGCATTGTTATTCATCGGCAGATGGAACACATCTTTAACACCGAGTTTAAGCGCATGATGCAGCATAGGTATTGAGATGCAAGCGGACAAAATATAAAGTGATTTTTTTGAAAAGTCACGACTGATAGCTTCTAAATTATAACAGTGAAGTTCAGAATGGCAGTCCATTACATAAGCAAGGGCACCTAAAGATCCATTGAGCTTTTTTATATGCTCAATAGAAGGTATTATTTTGAAGGCAAGTTTATCATCTAGTCTATGACAAACCTGGTTGAGGCTGTTTTTGTTATGCCCGATAACACCAAAGTATTCTTTCGCTTTGAGAATAGCCATACTCATCCTTAAATATCCGAGTGATTGATAACCTAATACAGACAAATAACTAGTTGAACAATAGTTTAAAAATATGCATTTATCACACCTTTTTGTAATATATGAACCAATACAATTAGTTATAATTTCAATAAGAAATTCTCTAAGCAAAAGTGTTAAAAATTACGACACTTTTTAATCGATATTGTAATTGTGATTCGCAAATTGCAGATGAAATTAAGAAAAATGCTATTGCTATTTTAGTCTAGTTAATACATTTAGCGGGTGATTTTTCTGTAAGATTATAGTTTCTCAGTATAGGAACTTCTCGTTAAAACTGTTATCTTCACACGGAAATAGCCCCTAAAAATGACCTTTTCCTGTGCAGATAACTTTTTTTGAACGTTTTGAGCAAATACCAGTAAGTGATTGGCGCCGGCTAAATACTTCCTCGTGCCCGTTGGTCAGTTATGAGTTTTTTAAGGCGTTAGAAGCTAGTCAGTCGGTATCTGGTGCGCGCGGTTGGCAACCACATCATATGGTTATTGAAAATGATGGTACCATTGACGGCATTATGCCTTTGTACCTTAAGCAGCACTCTTGGGGCGAATATGTTTTTGACTGGGATTGGGCCAAAGCATATGAGGATAACAATCTTGCTTATTATCCTAAACTCGTCGGCACTATTCCTTTTACTCCAGTTACTAGCAACAAACTCTGGTCAAATAAGCTAAATTTAGCTGAGCTTTTTTCATCATTAATTAGCCATTGTCAACAGCACGAAATAAACAGTTGGCACATATTGTATTGCCCTGAAATAGACAGTACGTCAAGGCCAACAGCAAAAGGTAAAAGTGGCACAACTGATAAGTTACCTGAAGATGTTTATCTGCGTCATACGGTACAGTTTCACTGGTTTAACCGAGGTTATGCAAGTTTTGATGACTTTCTTGCCACATTCACTTCACGTAAACGCAAAAATACCCGTAAAGAAAGAGCATCGATAAAGCAGCAGGGCATTAACATTAGGCAAGTTCGAGGGCCAGATATTACGGCGAGCGATATCGATTTTTTCTATTTAACCTATCAACTTACTTATTTGAAACAAGGCCATCAGCCTCACCTTAACTTTGATTTTTTTAAGCAAATATTCACTCACTTAGCGGCTAATGTTTTGCTTATTATTGCCAGGCATAATGATGAAGATGTGGCTTGTGCTTTGTTTTTTTATGATGACAGCCATCTTTATGGTCGATATTGGGGCTGTAAAACAGCCTTTAACAACTTACATTTTGAGCTGTGTTATTACCAGGGTATAGCCTTTTGCATCGAACATAATTTACAATGTTTTAACCCTGGCACCCAAGGTGAACATAAAATCCAACGAGGTTTTGAACCGGTATTAACCCATTCATATCACTGGGTTAAACATGGCGCTTTTAAAGAGGCAATTAAAGATTTTTGCCAACATGAACGCGCACATATGCAACGTTATCACCAGCAATGTCAGCAAGCTCTACCATTTAAAGTAGTGGTATAAATAGCTAATAATCTTTGCTTTCAAATAAATACGTCACCTAGGAAATTATAATGGACATCGCATTTTCTCAAGCTTGTGAAAATAACAAACAGCCTATCTTTACGGTATTACAAGGTGCCTTTGCCAAGACTAAACGAGTACTAGAAATAGGCTCAGGTACCGGGCAACATGGTGTATTCTTTGCGGAACATTTACCGCAGCTTTGTTGGCAGCCAAGTGATTTGCTGGTGAATCATGCTTCGATAAACTACCGCAGACAGAGCAGTGGTTTAACTAATCTATTAGCGCCAATTGTTTTAGACTTAGAGCAACCGTGGCAAGCGGTCTTGACCAAGTCATCACTGCAAGGGATCATTGATGGTGTGTTTACTGCTAATACCTTACATATTGTTAGCTGCTCATTGGTGAGTAAGTTTTTCACTGGGGTAAAACAGAATTTAGTTAAAGGTGGCGTTTTATGCATATATGGTCCCTTTAATTACCAAAGGAAATTTACCAGTCAAAGTAATGCCAATTTTGACCTATGGCTAAAGGGTAGAGATGAAGAGAGTGGCATACGTGATATTGAATGGATTGAAAATTTGGCTCATGAGGCCGGCCTTTTTTTATTATCCGATAACCCTATGCCAGCGAATAATCGTTTACTGGTATTTATTATGAATTAGCGCAATAAAAGCCAACCAATAAAAACATCTAGACGTCTATACGTTTAGATGTTGACATATCTAGCAATCTAAGTAATATGATAATCATCGATTTATTATGTTCTTTTTTTTGTTAGGTAGTGTCATGCCCATTAAAATCCCTGGTCAATTACCCGCTTTATCTGTGTTAGATAAGGAAAACATCTTTGTGATGTCAGAGCACCGTGCGGCCAATCAAGAAATTCGCCCGATGCAAGTGGCTATCTTGAATTTAATGCCTAATAAAATTGAAACTGAAGTACAAATTTTGCGGATGTTATCCAATACGCCACTGCAAATTAATATCGAATTTGTTCGTATTCATAAAAATGTCTCCAAAAACACTCCGAAAGAGCATTTAGAAAATTTCTATTGTTTATTTGATGATATCAAGCACAAACAATACGATGGCCTTATTATCACCGGGGCGCCGTTAGCTTTACTTGATTATGCTGATGTTAGCTTTTGGGATAAAATTTGTGAGGTGTTTGACTGGGCCGAGAAAAATGTCACTTCCACCATGTTTTCTTGCTGGGCTGCACATGCGGCCTTGTATCACCATTATGGTTTAAACCGTCATTTACGTCAGCAAAAACTATCTGGGGTTTATCAACATTATCCTCTTGATAGTAAAGAAGAGCTGACTCGAGGTTTTGATGAGAGTTTTAATGTGCCACATTCACGCTATGGCTATATTAATCAAGCCGATTATCAAGGTATTGATGAGCTCAATATTTTGGCGCAATCAGCTGATGCTGGGGTTTATTTAGTCGCCAGTAAAAATAAGCGACAAGTGTACCTCACCGGTCACCCTGAATATGATACGGCTACCTTGCATGAAGAGTATCTGAGAGACTGCAAAAAAGAGGCGAGCACGCCATTGCCGATTAATTATTATCAAGATGATAATGTTAATAATAAACCGACTGGCTCATGGCGTAGTCATGGCAGTTTACTCTTTACTAACTGGTTGAATTATTATGTTTATCAAATAACGCCATACCAATTAGATGCCAATAATATCAATTCAGTGCTAAATAAATAGTAGGTTCAGCACTGATAATACCCTCATTCTTTAAATAGTTATTCCCGGATTTAACAATGAAAAAACACCCATCTTTTGCTTTATTTGAACAGCAACTGGCTAAAAATATTCTTATTCTCGATGGTGCTATGGGTACCATGATCCAAGCGTACAAGTTTGAAGAGCAGGATTTTCGTGGCGAACGTTTTGCTGATTGGCATACTGACGTTAAAGGCAATAACGATATGTTAGTGCTTACTCAGCCTGAAGTCATTACAGCGATTCATCGTGACTACCTTGAAGCGGGCGCCGATATTCTAGAAACCAATACCTTTAATGCTACCACGATTGCCATGGCTGATTACGACATGGAAGAGTATAGCAGCGAAATCAACCGTGTTGCTGCGCAACTTGCCCGTGCCGCTGCCGATGAATACACTAAAAAAACACCTGATCGCCCGCGTTTTGTTGCCGGTGTTTTAGGGCCAACCAATCGTACTTGTTCTATTTCTCCTGATGTCAATGACCCTGCCTTTCGTAATGTTACTTTTGATGAATTAAAAGAGGCTTATATTGAGTCAACCTTAGCGTTAATTGACGGTGGTTGTGACCTCATTTTAATCGAAACTATTTTCGATACCTTAAATGCTAAAGCGGCCATTTTTGCCGTCGAAGAAACTTTTGAACGACTTGAACTGCGTTTACCCGTGATGATCTCAGGTACCATTACTGATGCCTCAGGACGGACCTTATCAGGGCAAACAACCGAAGCCTTCTACAATTCACTGCGTCATGCCAAGCCGGTTTCATTTGGTCTTAACTGTGCGTTAGGCCCGGTTGAACTGCGCCAATATGTTGAAGAGTTGAGCCGAATTTGTGATGTTGCTGTTTCTGCTCATCCCAATGCCGGTTTACCTAATGCCTTTGGTGAATATGACTTTACCGTTAAGGATATGAATACTCACGTTGAAGAATGGGCCAGTTCAGGGTTTTTAAATATCATCGGTGGTTGTTGTGGTACTACGCCTGAGCACATTAAAGGCATGGCTGACACCGTTGCTAACATTAGCCCACGTAAAGTAGCACCCCGTGAAATCGCTTGTCGTTTGTCTGGTTTAGAAGTATTAACCATTAAAGGTGATAGCTTATTTGTTAACGTTGGTGAGCGTACCAACGTAACGGGTTCGGCTATGTTTAAACGCTTAATTAAAGAAGACAAGTACGAACAAGCTATTGCTGTCGCCTTACAGCAGGTTGAAAACGGCGCACAAATTATTGATATCAACATGGATGAAGGCATGTTGGAATCAAAAGAGGCCATGGTACGCTTTTTAAACTTGATTGCTGGCGAGCCAGATATTGCCAAAGTGCCCATTATGATCGACTCCTCTAAATGGGATATTATTGAAGCAGGCTTAAAGTGTATTCAAGGTAAAGGTATAGTTAACTCGATTAGCTTGAAAGAAGGCGAAGACAACTTTCGCAAACAAGCTGAATTAGTACGCCGTTATGGCGCGGCTATGATAGTAATGGCGTTTGATGAAGATGGCCAAGCGGATACCCGACAACGTAAATATGAAATTTGTCATCGTGCTTATCATATATTGGTGGATGAAATTGGCTTTCCGCCAGAAGATATTATCTTCGACCCCAATATTTTTGCTGTGGCTACCGGTATTGAAGAGCACAATAACTACGCGGTAGATTTTATTGAGGCGGTTGCTGATATTAAGAAAAACCTACCTTATGCGTTGATATCAGGTGGTGTTTCTAACGTATCATTTTCGTTTCGAGGCAATAACCCAGTACGTGAAGCTATTCACGCGGTATTTTTATATTATGCTATTAAAAATGGCATGGACATGGGAATTGTTAATGCTGGTCAGTTGGCCATTTATTCAGCGTTGCCGAAAAAATTAAAAATAGCCGTAGAAGACGTTATTAAAAATAGTGATGATGACGCGACCGAACGTTTACTTGATATTGCCCAAGAATACCATGGTCAAGCAGGTGGTAAGGCCTCCAAAGCGGATTTAACCTGGCGAGAGCTACCGATTAATGAGCGTTTGTCTTATTCATTAGTGAAAGGTATTAATGAGTTTATTGTTGCCGATACCGAAGAAGCGCGCCTTGTTGCTGTTCGTCCCTTAGACGTAATCGAAGGGCCATTAATGGATGGCATGAATACCGTTGGCGACTTATTTAGCGCGGGGGAAATGTTTTTACCGCAAGTGGTGAAATCAGCGCGAGTGATGAAACAAGCGGTTGCTCATTTAAATCCGTTTATTGAAGCGGCAAAAACTGAAATTAGTACCAACGGAAAAATCTTATTAGCAACGGTGAAAGGCGATGTTCATGATATTGGTAAAAACATTGTTGGTGTGGTGTTGCAGTGTAATAACTATGAAATTATTGACCTTGGCGTGATGGTTTCCTGTGAAGATATTTTACGGGTAGCGAAAGAAAAAAAGGTAGATATTATCGGTCTTTCCGGCTTGATCACCCCGTCCCTTGATGAAATGGTCCATGTGGCCAAAGAAATGAAACGCCAGGGCTTTGACTTGCCATTATTGATTGGTGGTGCCACAACGTCGAAAGCCCATACTGCGGTAAAAATTGAGCCCCAGTATGATGAAGCCGTGGTTTATGTCTCCAATGCCTCGCGCGCGGTTTCTGTGGTCAGTAAATTATTATCCAAGGAACACAAAGCCAAGTTTTTTGCTGACACTAGAGCAGAGTATGAACGGGTCCGTATTCGTCATTACAAAAAAGGCCCACGTTCAAGTTTAATTAGCCTTGAAGCGGCTCGTGCTAATGCCACACCGATCAGCTTTGATGATTACACCCCGAAAAAACCTAACAAGCTTGGTGTTACCGTACTGGACGATATTGATTTAAATGAAGTGAGAAAATACATTGATTGGACACCATTTTTCCTGACCTGGCAATTATCAGGGAAATACCCATTGATCTTAAAGCATGAAGTTGTTGGCGTGGAAGCAACCAACCTCTTTAAAGATGCTAATGATATGTTAGATGATGTTATTAATAACAAAAAAATCAAAGCGAAAGCGGTATTTGGTTTATTCCCGGCCAACCGTGATGGCGACGATATTAGCGTTTATACCGATGAATCACGTAAAGAGCTGCGCATGAACTTACACCAGTTGCGTCAGCAAAGTAAAAAACCTGCTGGGCAGTTTAACCGTTGTTTATCTGACTACCTAGCCCCGAAAGATTCGGGTATTGATGATTATATTGGCGCCTTTGCCGTGTCATCAGGTTTTGGCGTTGATGAGCTAGTTAAAATTTTTGATGCCGATCACGATGCTTATAATTCAATACTTATCAAAGCGGTGGCTGATAGATTAGCCGAAGCCACGGCTGAATATTTACATGAAAAAGTACGTAAAGAATATTGGGGTTATGCGCCAGATGAAGCGCTCGATAATGACTGCTTAATTCGCGAACGTTATCAAGGTATTCGCCCTGCGCCAGGTTACCCTGCTTGTCCAGAGCATACTGAAAAAGGTTTATTGTGGCTGCTGCTGAATGTCGACGAAAATATTGGTATGGATCTGACCTCTAGTTACGCCATGTGGCCAGGTGCCGCGGTCAGTGGTTGGTATTTCTCTCATCCTGAGTCTAAGTACTTTGCTGTGGCAAAACTGGCTAAAGATCAGGTACTAGATTACGCAATCCGTAAAGGCATGACCATAGAGCAAGCGGAACGTTGGTTGTCGGCTAATTTAGACTACGAGCCAGAATAATTAAATTGTTCACTAAGGTGACGTCGGATTAAGTTATCGTAAAGAAAAAGGCTGCACCAGGTTTATATTTATAAACAAGGATACAGCCTTTTTTGATAAGTTTTGCTCGTTATCAGTTAATACCAATTTCATTAAATTATTGCCCACTTGTGCTGGTTAAAATACTCCAAGGCGGCGTTGCTCTCAATCCCAATAGCCCGCTATTGGTCAATCGAGCGCCTTGCCCTGATTTATTTTCCCTACACACAACAAGATCACAAACTTAATGAAAATGGTATAAGTCATAACAAGTAATTTATTTTCATTACCTTAACTTGCTTTTGCTATGGTTAGCCCCGGCTTAGCTAAGCTGTGATAAGTCTGTTTGTTGAACAACAAACTTATTGTTAAATTTGGCTGATAACACACCTTTGCGACGAGCAAGGGCAACTTGTAGTTTCTTAGCAACTTTGGCAATGGCGACATATAATTGCTTGTCAGAAGCATTTACTGTTACTTTTTCACCTTCATACAAGGTGGTGACTTCAAGTTTTTGTATATGTGGCTCTACGGTAATGGTCGAGTTGAGTGTCATAATTGACGGATAATGCTTAGAGATTTTCGAAAATTTATTTTCGATTGATTGTTTGATACCTTCAGTAATTTCGACATGGTGTCCAGAAATTTTAATCTTCATAATATTACCTCTTTTGTTATCGTAATCATTGTCTTCAATTTCATAATCCTCCTGTTGATAAATATAATCAAGTAGTTTTTTGTGGTAATTAGAAACAAAGTGTAATCAACTTCAGGTTGGGATAAACATAGTTAATCGACAAGCTACTTGCCGTCTATGGACAATGGATCGCACGTAAACGTATATAGCCAAGCCACTTCAAGATGCGAGTTTCAGGATGTGAAGTGGTCAAGTAAAATTGGCCACGGATTTGTAGCTGAGCCAGTACCTTTGCTAACGAACACAAAGAAATAGATTAACAAAAAGAGGGTAAACAGTGGCAACCATCTTGAAAAATACCGCTACTCATAACTGCTAGTATTTTTAGTAGCCAATAAAGAATAGTTATTTTTTAGGTAGCACTATAATAATTTTTAGCCCCCCCAGAATAGAACTAGATAGCTTTATTGTGCCTAATAAATTATGTGTGACTTGGTTGTAAACTATGGGCATACCTAAACCAATGCAGTCTGAACCACGTTTAGTGGTCGAGAAGGGATCAAATATATTGCCAACTAACTTATCAGATAATCCTTCGCCATTATCCTGATAGATAAATTGCACCTCATCAGAATTATCAGTAATAGTTATTTTGATTTTTATTTTCTTATCCATTGAGTTATCAAAGGCATGTAAGCAAGAATTTTCGATAAGTTGACTAAACACTTCATCAATAATATGTGGATAGCTCATTATCTTTATGTGTTCTAGGCAATGGACTGTTACCTTAGCTGATTTAGCCGCTAACTTTATTGAGTTAGCTTTAATTATAAATTTAAATAGTTGCTGTAGATTAATTGATTTACTCACTTCATTTTGTGAAGAGTAGGATAAAGCTTTAAAATTTTTCACTAAACGTATTGATTTGTTGATATTGTTATTGATTAATTTTATGCAGCTATCTATATGTTCTATATATACATTTAGTTTATTTGATGTAAGTGTGTTTTTCCTCATATTATCTGTTAATGTTATTTGATTATGCTCCAATAGGGATACTGCCGTTAACATGACACCTAAGGGGGTGTTCAACTCATGAGCAACACCTGTAACTAAACCAACTAAGGAAGCCATTTTTTCAGATTCAAGTAATTGCTGTTGAGTGGTGGTTAACTCTTCTAAGGCATCACTCAATTCAATAGTACGATTTTTTACCCGCAATTCTAAATCTTCATTTAAGCTATTTAGTTGATTTTGAGCTTCTATTAATTCATTTACATCTTCAATGGTGCCAACCATTCTCTTAGCTGTACCTTGAGTAGTTCTTGATACTGCTTTTGCTCGGCTACGGTACCAACGCCAGTTTCTCTCTGGATCATGTCGTCTATAAGTTATATCTAGATGAGCAGACTCGTTATTTATATGAAAGTTAAAGGCGGCAAGTACCTTGTTTATATCATCAGGATGAGTGGTTTTTTTTAAGTGCTCAAGCGTGAATTTATCTTTACCGTTTATATTGTCAGTAATACTGTTTATTCTAAAAATATAGTTTTCAGCAATGTGCCAATCCCATAGCTCTCTATTACTACCCCACAGTGACAACGTTAGTCTTTCTTCATTGTCTTTGATATATAAATAGCGTTGATAGCGTTGATAAAAGAATAGACTGATTAACGTCATGATAATAAATATATACCCACTATAAGCCCACCAAGAAAGCCAGGGTGGCGGTTTTACATTTATTGCCAATCTAGTAATATTTTTGCTCCATGAGGTGTTTGTATTTCTGGCTCGTAATAATAGGGTGTAATCTCCCGCTGGGATATTTGTATAGGTGATTGAGCGTGATTTATCTCTAACTTTAATCCATTTTTCATCCAAGTTTTCTAGCATATATTCATAGTGGGTATCACTATCTTGATAAAAATCTAGTGTTGAGAACTCAAAGGAGACTAGGCTTTCTTTATGGGTTAAGGTTAATTTTTCCAAGAGATAGATCGCCTTCTCTAAATGGAAAGTTTCTGTTTTGCTTTGAATGTTTTTATCAGCGGTACTTATGCTAACGATATGATTGAACACTCGCATTTTTGTTAATGTTACCGACAGGTTGTTTTTTTGTTTGATGACCTTTTGTGGGTTAAAAATATTGAAACCGTTGATACCGCCAAAGTATAATTCTCCTGTTGATGCTTTTAAAAAAGCTCCGGCATTAAACTCATAACTTTGTAAACCATCCCCTAAAGTAAAGTTGGTAAAAGTGTTGGTTTTTGTATCTAATCTAGAAATACCTCTATTTGAACTTAGCCATATAGCGCCATCATTGCCTTCTAGGACAGCATAAGTCGCTTCATTTGCTAAACCCTGTTTTTTGCCATAACGAGTTATTTCTTGATGGTAAAAATCAAGTTTATTGATACCACCAAAGGTAGCTATCCAGATATTGTTATCACTATCTTCAGATACTGACATTACATAGTTGCTGCTAATGCTATTAGCATTATTACTATCGTGTTGGTAGCGAGTGAATTGCTGTGTTTTTTTATTATAAGAATTTAGTCCTCCACCATAGGTACTAATCCATAAAAGATCTCTCGAATCTTCAAATATGGACAATACATAATTAAAACTTAAGCTGTATTTATCGTTGGGGTCATAAGTAAAGTGGCTAAACTTTCTTGTGTTTGTATCTAGTTTATCTAAGCCGCTCTTGGTGCCAATCCATAAGTTTTGCTCTTTATCTTTATAAAGTGCGAGTATTTTATTATCAATTAAACTATTGTCATTGTCAGGCTGGTTAACAAAGTGCTCGACCTGGTTTGTGTTGGTATCTATTAGGTTTAACCCTGCATCATAAGTACCTACCCACAAAACTCCAGGGTTACTCTCTGCTATGGCCCAAACACGGTTACTAGAAAGTGAGTTCTTGTTTTTATTATGAATAAATCGCTTAACCCTTTGAGTTTTCTTATTGAAGTGATTTAGTCCTCCACCATCAACACCAAGCCAAATTTCACCTTGACTATCTTCGAATATTGACCAAATTTCATCGTGTTGTAATAATGTCGGATTAGTATTATCTTTATATATATGAGTGAAAATAGGCCTAGACAGGTTGAATTTATTTATGCCATGAGCAAATAACCCCAACCATAAAATATTATTTTTGGCAATATATAACTCATAGACAATATTGCCAGAAATCGATTCATTGAGCATGGGGTTATGTTGATGATGAGATTGTTTATCTCTATCCTTAGCCAATATGTGCAGCCCTGAAGAGGTAGCTAGCCATAAGCGTTGTTGTGTATCTTCTTTAATGTCATTAATAGCAATATGGCTTGAGGTGTCTTGATTAGCACTTTTAAGTATTACGCGCTGAAAATTATTGTGTGTTGGTTGGTACTTATTCAGACCATTTAATGTTGCTACCCATATTGTTTGACTTTGATCTTGATATATTGAGGTAACTTGGTTATCTGACAGGCTATAGGTTTGTTGATTATTATGTTTGAAGTATTCTATGGACTGAGTATTGATGGCGTATTTGATTAAACCATTCGTTTCAGTGCCAAGCCAAAGGTTATTTTTTTTGTCTAGTAATAGACTAGAAATAATGTTTTTTGATAGTAGCTCTTGATGCTCTTTCTTAAAAATAAAGTCTGAGAAATCTTGGCTATGTAAGTTGAATATTTGTATGCCAGCATCATGAGTTGCTAACCATAATTCATTTTGGTTAGGTTGAATTATTTGTTGAATGCTATGGTAGCTACTATTTTCTCCACGCTTTAAATATTGAAAGTGGTCAAATGTTTCAGTGTCATAATTAAAACGATTTAAACCACCACCCCGGGTTGCAATCCATAAACTACCTTGTTGGTCAATAAATAGGTGGTAAATATAGTCGTTACTTAGTGAGCTAGGGTCTTCAGTATCGGCATAAAAAGTTTCAAATTCAAAGCCATCAAATCGGTTTAATCCATCTTGGGTACCAAACCACATGAAGCCATATTTATCTTGAATGATGGCATTTACCGTGTTTTGTGATAAACCATCTTCAATATCATATCCGGTAAATCTGATACTGGCATTTGTTTGCCAGCTGCAAGCAAGTAATAGCATAAGAGAAAACCTATATACCATACCCATAGTTGCCTTGCTGGACTAAATTTATTAAATATTTGATAAGTATAGTCAGTAAATAACAATTAATTAGAGTTAATTAATTGCTTAGAAAGGGGGGGGGGGGAGAAAGGCAGCTACCGATAAAATGATAGCTGCTAAATTTTATTTTTTGATTATTTAAAGTGTCTATTGAAGAAGTCCATAATGGTTTTATTTAAATGCACTTTCACTTTTTTACCACGCATACTATGTTTGCTGCCTGGGTAGGTCATTAATTCAAATAACTTACCTTCATCTTGCAAGGCTTTAATTAACTTAGTGGTATTGGTAAACAAGACATTATCATCAGCCATACCATGATAAATCATCAGGGGCCCACTTAAACCAGATACGTAGGGGAAGACACTACTTTGTCGATAACCTGCCGCATTCACTTTCGGGTGATTTAAATAACGCTCAGTATAATGAGTATCATAAAGCATCCAGTCGGTAACTGGCGCGCCACTAACACCTGCTTTGAAATAGTCCCCCGCTTTGAACATAGTCATCAAGGCCATATAACCACCGTATGAGTGACCGAACACGCCAATACGTGCTTTATCGACATAAGGTAGGGTATGTAGATATTTAACGCCCGTTATTTGATCTGTTACTTCAACTTGGCCAAGGGTCTCATAGATTGGAAATTCAAAAGCAGTACCTCGGTAGTTAGAACCACGATTATCTAGCTGATAAACAATATAACCTTGTTGCAGCATAAACTGAGTCATATCCGCGCCTTGCCATGAGTTAGTCACACGTTGGGCTATGGGACCACCATAAACTCTAACAATAACAGGATATTTTTTGCCCGGTTGCATATTTTTTGGTTTATAAATTTTGTAAAACAAGTCCGCTTGGCCGTCATCCGATTTTAGCGAGCCAAACTCAGGCATAACTAAGTCATCATAATAAGGAGCAACCGGGTGTTCAGCTGTTACTTCGTTTTGGGCTAACCAGGTAAGGTGTTCACCCGTGGCTGAATGTAAACTTACTTGCTTAGGGGTTTTAGTGTTAGAGAAACTATCAATATAACTTTCACCGGTAGCGCTAAAGTTAATGTTATGAAAGCCATTACGCTTGGTAATACGCTGTACATGTTCAGGCGACTTACCTGTCATTGGCACCTTGTATAAATGGCGTTCAAGTGGTGTATCGGCACGGCCGGTAAAGTACAGCCAACCCTTTTTTTCATCAACACGGATCAGTGAATCAACTACCCACTCGCCTTTAGTCAACTGTGAGATAAGTTCACCGTTAAGTTTATAATGGTATAGGTGTTTGTAACCATCACGCTCTGATGCCCAAATAAAGGTTTTATTATCTTTTAAGAAGGTCAAATCTTTATGTAAGTTAAGCCAGTGAGTCGATGTTTCCGTTAACAAGGTTTTTTGGCGGCGTTTTTTTAAGTCGTAGGTTTTTAATATTAAGGTTTTTTGGTCTCGGCTTTGTAACTGGTAAGATAATTTTTTACTGTCGTTAAGCCACTTTACTCGTGGGAGATAAATGTCTTGGTTGTCACCAAGAGCAATAAAACGAATTTTTTTACCTTTGATATCGGTAACCGCTAATTGAATATGGACATTATTGGTACCTGTTGCCGGGTAACGTTGTTCAATTAATTCAATTTTCTCCGCGTATATTTCATTGCGAATAACCGTTTGTACTGGCGTTTCATCAACACGCAAAAAAGCGATGTACTTTTCATCGGGTGACCACCAATAGCCAGTCATTCGTGACATTTCTTCTTGAGCCACAAACTCGCTCATACCATTTTTAATGGTGCCGCCACCATCTAGGGTTAATTGACGTTCTTCACCTGAGGCAATATTTAATACATAGATATTTTGCTCTCGAATATAAGAAACAAAGTTGCCTTTAGGTGAAAATTTTATATCGGTTTCAAAAGTGGCAGTTTCGGTTAAACGTTTAGCGGTTTTACTGGCTAAATGGTAGTAATAAACATCACCATTAAGAGGAAATAATAACGCACTGCCGTCTTGAGAAAAGTGATATTCCATAATGCCAACACCATAAATTCGTTGGCGTTCACGGCGAGCTTTTTCTTCATCAGATAAATTCTCAGGGCCACTAAAAAGTGATTGAGAATCAACCAGCAATTTGTTTTCTTTACTGGCTAGGTTGTATTCCCATAAGTCGTATCTGTGCAAGTCTTCAGTTTTACCTTGCAAATAGGTAACACGGGTACCATCGGGGGAGAACTTTAATGACTTGGGTGTTTGACCATTGAGGGACGGCGAACTATAAATGCGCTCAATGGTTAACTGCTGAGCACTCGGTGCTTTGGTGGTCTCGTCACTTGCGTTGTCATCATTTGCATGGGCACTTAGCGGTAAGGCTAATGAGCAAGCAAGGGCAACAAGTGCCTTTTTAAGGGTAAATTTCATAGCAAAGTTATCTTATTAAGTTATCTTATTAGCTGACTAAATTAGGCTATCTAATTTAGTCAGCTAAAGGGTAATTGTGAGCTTTGTGTTTAATAGTAAACGGATTCATTAGTCCGATTGCTGTAAGACTTCCTTGCCAACACTTCTTTCAGTACATGTTTGCTCGCACTTTAACAAACGTGGCTTTGTTAAACTAGCGCAGCGATAAAAAAGACCAATATTAAGACTAGCTTTGTTAGCGGTTATGTTATTAATTTAATGAGCTCATGAATGGTTTTTACCGGGCGGATATTGGCACCTAAGCCTTCCATCGACTTATGATAATTGCGAAAAGGAATGACTATTTCGGTGAAACCATGCTGCGCAGCTTCTTTAACGCGAGGAACACCACTGTCTATCGGCCTAACATCACCGTTTAAACTTAATTCGCCCATAATGCAGGTATTTCTAGGGATAATAAAATCGTTAAGGCTACTTAATAGCGCACTGACCAAGGCGAGATCAATACAGGTTTCAGACTCGTCTATTCTTAAGCCGCCAACAATATTGAAAAAGGTATCGTGAAAAATTTTCGTCTTGGTATGTTTACGTAAAATACCCGTTAACATTTTGATTCGATTCATGTTCAAGCCTACACAAACCCGTTGCGGAAACTCTGCCTCGGTTTCAGTGGTTAAACATTGAATTTCTAACAGCAGGTTTCGGTTACCTTTGCGAATACAAGTAATGGTCGAACCAGGCGATTCAGTACTCGAACCGGATAAAAATATTTCACTGGGATTATCCACACTGAGCATACCGCGCTCACACATTCTGAAAATCCCGACTGTGTCGATATCGCCAAAGCGGTTTTTATTCGCTCTTAGGGTACGTATTTGTCCGTCATTGGTGTCGATATGCAACAGTGCATCAACTATATGTACTAAGGTTTGTGGACCAGCAATCTCATTGTTTTTATTAACATGGGCGATAATAAACATGGTGACGTTATTTTGCTTACAGTACTGGGTTAGTGCTTGCGCGCTGCTTTTTACTTGTGAGGGTGAGCCAGGGCTGCCATTAGCATTTTCAGTCACAACGGCTTGAATAGAGTCAATAACGGCAAACTTAATGTTGTGGTTATCTAACTCTTCAATGATTGACTCAACACTGGTTTCAGCCAATAGATACAAGTTATCTTCGTTGTAATCTAGTTTTAATCTGTCGACACGGTTCTTAAACTGAGAGAGCGACTCTTCCGCCGTACAATAGAGCGAGGCGGACGTTTTTGACATGTTAGCGACCAGCTCTGAGAGCAAAGTGGTTTTACCAGCACCAGGATCACCAGAAATAAGATTTACCGAACCGCGAGTGACACCACCGCATAAAACACGATCAAGCTCTCCTATGCCCGTTGGTATCTTTTCTGCATCGGAGGCGGCTATCTCGTTAATTTTCTTAGAGCCACCACCAATTAAACCCGCATAACCTGCCGTTTTTGCGGTGCGGGTGACCGCAGTTGTACTGGTCGATTTAGGAATTCTCATTTCTACCACGGTATTCCAAGCACCGCAACGGCATTGACCTTGCCAGCGCGTGAAATTCATGCCGCAATCTGTGCATACAAATTCGATTTTTGCTGCTTTTGCCATTGAGATTATTCCTACCTTTAAATGATAAAGTGATTGTAATAAGGATCTGTCATCGCAGATGTATTATGTTAATTGGACTAACTATAGCGTTATCAAGGAAAACACCATAGGATGAAAAAGTACCTTGCTCAACTTGCCTTGTTGATAGGCACAGAAATTGCTTGGTTTATTTTGATAAAGTCGGTTAGATTATAATGATTTTGATTTTTTTGTCTAAGCTAAAAAATGTTAACCTGCAATGTAAGTCATAGATTGCGATTAAAACAGCGAGTAAAGAGAAGTTAATAATAAAATTATGAATAAAGATTTCAGCAAACACCATAAAATCATTAATAATTTTCGTGGTGAAGTGAGCAGTAATAATTTTGAAACTAATTTTAGTGCTGTGACCAAGCACCTAAAAAAAACAGAAAGATTTTTGTTAAAAATGGAATTAAAACGCTTAGCTGGTCTTTGTACTCGAGCCATCGATTTACGAGGTTTGGTTGATGGCGAGTGCCAGTTATTTGACTTTCAAGGACAAAGTCACTTTTTGGATAATGTTGCTATTGCTACGTTCAATGACAATGTTGCGATTTATGGCGGTTATACTTTTGGTGTCTATGAGGTGGTAAAAGATGCCAAAAATAGTTTTCGTAACCTTTATCAAAATGAACAAGTTACCGCGAGTAGTATTGAGAATAATAAAAAATCTTCCATAGATAAACTGCAATATCCCGCCAAATTACAGCTTTTGGCAAACTACCCTGATCGCGTGGAAGAGCGGATGAACTTTGCTATATCGATCACCTTAACTTTGTCGAATAAGCAGCAGCTGATAACGACCAGTATTGATCTCAGTGTAACCGGTATCAAATTTAAACTTATTAATGAAGTGACGGTCTTTAAAGGTGATCAGTTAACCATAGCCTTTACTGGCTTAGAGCAAGAGTTTCAATTTAATAAAGAAAGCTTGTTTTCTTTTGACGTTAAAAATGTCTTACGTGATTCTGGCACTCAGCTTATTGGCTGCCAGCGCATAGCTATCCCTGATAATGATAGTTTTGAACGTTTTTTAGCCGGTTATATCCAAGGCAATAAACGCCGTTATAAAATAAATTTAGATAATAGCTTGGTGGCATTACAAGCGAGAAGCCTAGAGCAGTACGCTTTAGTTAAATTGAATGAGTTAGTTGTTTTTATGCATGGCACGGGTACAGACTCAGTGGCCAATACTATCCCTCGCTATGCGCTAACGACTAGAAATAATCAGAAATTATATCAATATTGGCTAGACGATAAAAAACACTCTACCTTGCACTACCTTATTAATGCGGAACGACTACAGCGTTTAGTTACCTTGCCACCCGGTAAAAGCTTGTTAGTTTTTAGCTTTACTCATCAACATAAGGGGCGTAAGTATTTCTACACTGTCGATGAAGAGCAGCTTAAGGACGATGATACATTTTTTCAACAATTTTTAGCTTTTGCGGCCAGTAAAAGTACTTTTGTCATCACAGCGTTAAGGTCCCACGCGGTGAACCCAGCACAGGCTTATTCACCGTTTACCTTGTCTACCGCGATGACCAAGCAGCAGAGTTATTTAAACCCGCCGCTAACCAATGAAGTCAATGCTATTCTGGCCAAATTACCTTATCTGGTAACGGTAACCGATGTCACTAACGTAAATGCTCTCAATGATTATCAAGCCTTGGGTTATGAAGGTGTTGATCTTGGACGTCTGAAAAGTTTTGGTCATACACAGGGTAATAAACAAAGCTGCAGAATTGATGAAATAGCGCTAGCTTATGGTCATCAACGTCAAGAAGTGCGTTTTAAATATAAGACCCCAGTTATCATTGAATGTGAAGGGTCAAAGTGGTCGGGACAATCGGCAGATTTTTCGGTTTCTGGACTGAAAGTTGACATACAAAACCCTGCGCGACTGACTAAAGGTGATATCGTTTATTTAACTTTTCCTAAATTGCAAAAAATCACCTCAGCATTTGACCTTAAAAAATTACCCTATAAGGTCATGAGGATCAGCAAAGATAAATCCGTGGTAAATTTACGGGTATCGATTAAAGAACATCAACATATTGGTCGTTCGTTTTTTAAATTATTAATTGATAAAAATAAGAGTAAGTTAACGCCTGATGAATATGCCATGTTAACCCCAGGTTTATCCAGCGCATTAAGAACCCTATATGCGGTGAATATGGCAATACCGACCGCTATAGTGCAATCAAGTGGTAGTCGTTATAAGATGGAAACCCTAGTGGCAGGGGAATATGCCTATCAAAATCATAAAAACTTATTATCAGCGATGTTACGATTAAGCGATCGTCATGGCTATTATAATTTATATCCATTACTGGGCAATATTCAGCTCAGTAGTTTACTTGATCAACATATGAAAAAGTTATTGGCAAGCGATGTTGCTGTTTGTGAACTTATCTATGTCGCCATCAATACCACGGTTAGCGATATTGAAAAATCGGTAATTATAAAACAGGACAGTGACTTAAATACCCCGCAACTACGAAACTTCTTTATTAAGCAATCGTTAAAAAAAGGGGATTTTTTTGCCTTGCAATTAAATCTGTCGCGTAGTGATGAAGCCCATATGGAATATTTAAACCCAGAGTTAGCTTATATTAGCGCTTATGCCATACATCGCGGTAAACAACTTGAGCAAGAGATATATAGTGTCGCCGGGCTAGTTCAATTGATTGATGTCACCCAAGAAACACTGTTAAGGTATTCATTCACTAAGTCGTACTAACGCGCTTATATTTACCATATAAAAAAGCCCCAGCATTGATAGCAATCAGTGCTGGGGCTTTTTGTTTATCAGCTTAACTCGTTAGGCTAACCAATGTAATAAGCAGTCTAAACCTTGTACGTTAATGCTACTGTCAGCTTGTGCTAAGACAATCGTTTTGGCATGAAAGGCAACACCAAAACTTGCTGCTGCCATCATCACTAAGTCATTAGCGCCGTCGCCCATGGCAACTGTTTGGCTTTTTGGAATGTTATATTTTTTACTCAATATAGCCAGAGAGTCGGCTTTAACTTGTGCATCCACCACATCACCTAATACCTTACCGGTGAGTTTGCCATCTATAATTTCTAACGTATTGGCAAACGCTGCATCTAAATTCAAGGTTTCTTTTAGGTGGTCAGCAAAATAAGTAAAGCCACCAGAAGCAATTGCTATACGCCAGTTGTGCTTTTTAAGCTCGGTAATCAAAGGCTTTAATCCTGCCATTAATGGCAGGTCTTTGGCGACATCACTTAATATGCTTATCGGAGCGCCAGCTAATGTCGCTACACGTTGATGTAAACTTTGCGCAAAGTCCAACTCACCTAACATAGCGCGCTCAGTGACTGCTGCCACTTCTTCACCGACACCGGCTAGTTTAGCTATTTCATCAATGCATTCTATTGCTATGGTGGTTGAGTCCATATCCATGACGAGTAAACCCGGTTCACTTAAGCGAGGTACTTGGCTTAATAAGGCCGCCTCAACTTTATTGGCTAAGGTAAAGTCAGCCAGCGCTTTACGTGCTTGTATAAAGTCGGCGCAATTTACTTGAAAACGACAGCTGGTTTGATTATTACGGTGATTGATTGTGGTTAATGAGATGATTTCAAGCTTCACTTTGCTTTGTATTGCTAACAGTTGCGCCAGGGTCAGTTGTTGAAATACCACCAATTCGATCTTATCTTGCGCCGAGCTTGTGCCCAGCGGGTGTTTATCAAGGTTAAGTGCTTGCTCGGATAAGTCAAAGGCAATGGGTAATCGCTTATCTTGTAGGTTTTGGGCTAAATACTGTGCAAGGGACAGGGGTAATACATTGGCGATAAAAGACACGTTAACTCTCTAGGGTATTGGTATATACCCAAGCCACATGAAACACGGACCTTCAAGTGGCTTGGGAATGTTATAAATATTAAACTTCACATCAGTTAATAATCTAACTATAGTGAGACTATTAATGCGCTAAAATAGTCACCTGTGTTTTTATGAAGCAAGCCGAACAGCCTTTATACCCTAAATTATCGTCGATTTATAATAAAATTCTGCAATTAGCTAGTGCTATTTTGCTTATCATAGTGCTGATCAGTATCTTACAAGCGAGCGGGATCAAAAATAGTAATAATTTAACTAAGCATTTTAACTTTATTGCTAAGCTGCAATTACAACAAGCCATTGTTGGTGTCACTGTGATACTTGAGCAGGAGTATAAAAAAAAACACCAACAAAAAGCCATATTACAACGCTACCTTGATGGCTTGGTACAGGTTGATTTTGTTAATCAAATACACTTATATGATGCCACCGGCCGGCTGTTCGTCTCTAGCACATCGTTGAAAAACGGTAAGCAAGCTAGTGGCATTGCTCGTCCTAAAGCGAAAAGTATTAACGATCTATATGGCATTTCACCCCAACAACGTAACCTAAGTGCTAAGTTAACGCCTCTTATTGCAGAAATTCGCCATAGCGATTTAGCCAGTGAGAAGCTTCATGGCTACCTACGTTTTACTATCGAGCCAACTTATTTAATTGCGATATTAGCAAAAGCGGATAAAGAGCAGCAGTCATTACAGCGATTAATGCTGCTAGTGGCAGGTGTAGTCGGTTTTCTGCTGACTCGCGGCTTAAACCGCTTTAGCAGACGCGGTTATCGTTTGTCTGCTAGCAGATCAAAGTCTAAAAGCGCGTTATCAAAAGAATGATCGGCTAAGCGTTAATAATTACTTGCTTAAGCTCATACCTTAAAAAAATCTGTAATAAAGACCTCAACTAAGGATGCTAGTCAAAGAATATCCGTTCAATATTAACTTCCAGTTGACGGGCAATTTCTTCAGCACTCTCTACACGTATTGTGCTTAACACGGCAAAAATCTTGCTTAAATTTACTGGGGAGTTTGCCGGGGCGTTAGCTTCTGCATGTGCAGAAACCCTATGTTTTTCTTGTTCAGTTAGTTCGCTATTAGTCAGTACGTCTTTACCCGTCTCATCAGCAGCCATTACCTCAGAGCTTAAGGGCATAGATGGCGAATCGGTTTCTAAGACTAAACAGTCTAAGGGCAGGCGTTTGAGGGTATTGATGGTTTTCTTCGCCCGAGAATAGGTGATGGTACTACCAACACCGAGTTTAAAACCCAAATCTAGGTAGCCCTTAGCTTGTTGGTAACTGCCAGTAAAGCCATGAATGATACCGGCCCGGTTTAGCTGGTAGCGTTTTAAAAAAGGCATGATTTTATCGTGCGATTGTCGATGATGAACTATTACCGGTAAGTTTTGCTGTTTAGCGAGATTAAGTTGAAAGTCAAAAAAATGTTGCTGTTTTGCTAATTCTGCTGCGGGATCATCACTGCGTTTGATAATGGCACCATCTAAACCAATCTCACCAATGGCAATAATGTTATTTTTAGCCTGGGTTACTTTTTCACTTAACAGTTCAAGATGAGTATCGTTTAATTCGTGTAAAAACCACGGATGAATACCTAAACACGGGTAAATTTTAATGGGCTTATTATGGTGGTATTGAGCTAGATTTAGTACTTTATCAAAGTTATCGGGGGCAATGGCGGGCACGATAATTCGCTTAATAGCCAATTTGGCGCATTGCGCTAATAAAGCGGGCAGTTGCTCACTAAAAACAGAGTCGTCAAGGTGACAATGACTATCGGTAAACTGCATCATTGCCTCCTCTCGTAATTATTTGCTATCACATGTAGTGGTTTATGAACTGCGGCTCAAACAAGCAAAGCGCGGTAAATCCATCCGTGAACGCTCTACGTAATCGTCAGGACAATATGCTCCATGCATTGTCTAATAAGATGTATCCATACACCGTCGTGATTATGAAGCTTGTTTGTTCTGAATCCACAATACATAAACTGTATTTCCGACAAGATGGGTTTTTAATCTCAAGTAATTCGGCTCTGTTGTAGCTTGGTGTTGTTGAGTAAACGAGCGAGACGCGTACACGCTCTTTGACATCCTGTCACCGCGATATACCGTCCCTCCTGAACATAATCCCGTCCATGGGGCTCTACACAAACATCAGGACAGTGTGCTCCTGCACTGTCTAATAAGGGTATATCCATATACCGTCATGCTTGTGAAGCTCGCTCTTATCACATCAGCAACACCTTCCTTTAAATCAGTATGTTACATTATAGACAACAGTGTTCTACGTTAGTCAGTAAGTACTTTTGACGTATCAATTGTGCTAAATAGAACTAAATTTATATAAATTACATGCGATCCATCACTTCAATGCCTAATATATCTAACCCTTGTTTTAAAGTGTTGGCAATCACTTGGCATAATGCCAAACGTGACGCTTTAACTTCCTCACTAATTCCTTCTTTAAGAATAGGGCAGGCTTCATAAAAACTCATGTAAAGACTGGCTAATTCGTAAAGGTAATTACATAACAAGTTAGGTGTACATTCACTAATGACCACATCAATGACATCTTCAAGTTGTAATAACTTTAATGCTAAGGCTTTTTCTTGTGGTTCAATGATGTTAATAGTGGCAGTGTTATCAAGGCTATCGGCCTTAGAGAATATACTTTGAATACGTGAATAAGCGTACTGCAAGTAAGGCGCGGTAGCGCCTTCAAAGCTCAACATGCTTTTCCAGTTGAAAATATAATCACTGGTACGGTTTTTCGATAAATCGGCAAACTTAACGGCGCCAATACCGACTTTCTTTGAAATTACGGCTAAATCATCATCAGTGATTTCTGGGTTTTTTTCCTTGATTAATGCCGCTGCACGAACGATAGCTTCATCAAGTAATTCTGCTAACTTGATAGTACCGCCAGTACGCGTTTTAAAGGGCTTGCCATCATCGCCCATCATCATACCAAAGGGACAATGTTGGTAACTTACATTGTCAGGTAAGAAGCCAGCTTTACGGGCAACGATCTCCACTTGTTTAAAGTGTAATGCTTGGCGAGCATCAGTAAATATAAGGATGCGATCAGCCGCTAGCTTGCCACTACGGTAGCGACACGCAGATAAATCAGTCGTGGCATATAAAAAACCGCCCCCCGATTTTTGTACGATGAACACAGGTGCATCACCATCTTTGTTGGCCATTTCATTAATAAAAACAACTTTAGCGCCTTGACTCTCCTCGGCAATCTCTTTCGCCATGAGTTCATCAACTACCCTTGATAAATCGTCGTTATAAGCACTTTCGCCCATAATGTCGGTACGCTGTAATGAAACATTTAACTTAGCGTAGATTTCTTCACTGTGGGCAATGGAGATATCAATAAATTGTTGCCATAATTTGGCGCAATCCGCATCACCACTTTGCAATTTAACGACATCAGCACGCGCTCTATCGGCAAAACCTTCTTCGTTGTCAAAGCGAACTTTTGCTTCACGGTAAAAGTTTTCTAAATCGCTAAGGGCCGTTTCAGCCACTTGCTCGCTGGCCAATTTATCGCTTAAGTGCGCGATTAACATACCAAATTGTGTACCCCAATCACCCATGTGATTTTGACGAATAACTTTGTCACCACGAAATTCTAGCGCGCGTACTACCGCATCACCAATAATGGTTGAGCGCAAGTGACCAACGTGCATTTCTTTGGCAAGGTTTGGTGCACTGTAATCAACCACGACAGTTTGCTGTTGATCATCGATGTTAACACCACGTTGTCTTACGCCGAGGTGAACATCTTGAGCAACCGTATTTAGTTGTGTCGCTAACCAATTTTCACATAAGTGAATATTGATAAAGCCAGGGCCGGCTAATTCGATTTTGCTAGCGATACCGTCTAGGTTTTTACTTGAGGTAAGGTGCGCAACAACCTTAGTAGCTAACTCGCGCGGATTAGTTTTTAATTTTTTTGCTGCGCCCATCACACCATTAGCTTGATAATCACCAAAATTTGGACGGTTAGATAAGCTAACTGCCGGGTTCGTGCCTTCAGGCAATCCCGCAGCAACCATAGCAGCACTGATTTTTTCACTCAATATTTCTTTAATATTCATTTAATAGACTCTTTATCATTGTTATTTGGCTCAATACATTCATCAATCGTGCTCATTGACATGCGTCAATTCCGCGCATTTTCTTCTGTCTTGAACCAACTAACTGCGATAAAGAAGCTATTACGCAGTTAGTGAAATTTATTTTTTATTATTTTTGATTTTTTACTTAATAGAGCATCAAAACTTTTTTAATTCGCTCAGGTTTGCAAACTAAATTGGACTTTAGCAAGCATCAAAAATAATATTATACTTCTCATGTTTGGCAAAGTAGTTTGCTTATTTTACCAGGCGCTTGGTCATTTTTATAAAGGAGCTTAGTACACTAAGTGACTGCATAAAAATGATTAAGCAACGCCGTAAAATGACAAACTAGGAAGCCAAACTAGTGTTCACGGGTCGAGTGGAATTGAATATCAGGATGACGCTCTTGCGCGAGTGATAAATTAACCATAGTTGGTGCGATATACGTTAAGTTATTACCACCGTCATAGGCTAGGTTATCACCGGCTTTCTTTTTAAATTGCTCTAAAGTGCGTTCATCATCACAAGTACACCAGCGTGCGGTAGCAACATTAATCGGTTCGTAAATAGCATCAACCTTGTATTCGCTCTTCAATCGGTGCACAACCACTTCAAACTGTAATACACCAACCGCGCCAACAATCATGTCATTGTTAATAAAAGGTCTAAATACTTGCACCGCACCTTCTTCAGATAACTGTATTAAGCCTTTTTGCAGTTGCTTAGCTTTTAGTGGGTCGCGCAGACGAATACGGCGGAACATTTCCGGGGCAAAGTTAGGGATACCGCCAAACTTCATCATTTCACCTGTGGTAAAGGTATCACCAATTTGGATACTGCCATGGTTGTGTAAACCGATAATATCGCCGGCATAAGCTTCATCAACGTTTGAGCGATCACCAGCCATAAAGGTTACCGCATCGGCAATTCTGACCTCTTTATTAATACGCACTTGTTTCATTTTCATGCCTTTTTCATACTTACCTGAGCAAATACGCATGAAAGCAATACGGTCTCTATGTTTCGGATCCATATTGGCTTGTATTTTGAAAATGAAACCCGTAAATTTTTCTTCTTCCGGGTTTACCGTACGTAAATCTGTTTTGCGAGGTAAGGGCTTAGGTGCCCATTTGATCAGACCATCAAGCATGTGATCAACACCAAAGTTACCGAGTGCGGTGCCAAAAAATACCGGTGTTAACTCACCTTTTAGAAAAGCATCTAAATCAAATTCATGGGAGGCGCCAAGTACTAACTCCATTTCTTCACGGAAATCTTCAGCAAACGGACCAATGGCTTTATCAAGCGCCGGATTATCAAGGCCTTTAATGACGCGCTTTTCTTGGATCATGTGGCCTAGGCCTGATTGATATAAAAATATTTCATCGGTCAATAAGTTATAAACACCTTTGAATTCTTTACCCATACCTATTGGCCAAGTTATCGGGGCACATTTTATCTTTAAAACGTCTTCAACTTCATCCATGACTTCAATAGGGTCGCGGACATCACGATCCATTTTGTTCATAAAAGTAATGATAGGAGTATCGCGTAGACGAGTAACTTCCATTAATTTAACGGTACGTGCTTCAACACCTTTGGCCACGTCAATGACCATTAAACAAGAATCAACGGCGGTTAATGTCCGGTAGGTATCTTCCGAGAAATCTTCATGACCTGGGGTATCAAGTAAGTTTACTAAACAGTCTTTGTAAGGAAATTGCATTACCGAGGTAGTAATTGAGATACCACGCTCTTTTTCTATTTCCATCCAGTCAGATTTTGCGTGTTGACCTGATTTTTTACCTTTTACCGTGCCGGCTCTTTGTATGGCTTGACCAAACAAAAGTACCTTTTCGGTGATGGTGGTTTTACCCGCATCGGGGTGAGAGATGATAGCAAAGGTGCGACGTAAGTCGACTTGCTGTTGCTGTACAGACATGCAAATTACCTGTTAAGTAAATAGTAGAGAAGCACCTTTAGCACTTGGTTTAGTACAGGGCTTTTCATAATGATGAGAAAATTGCATATATTGTATCATTAAAATAGAGCTGATCTGAAAAAAGCATAGTTATTAGCACTAACTTTTTATATTGATTGTCGTAGTGGTAGCGCGGTGGGGCAGAAGATAGCTAATAGCTCAGCATGGGTTGAGCTATTAGCTGGTTCAAGCTTAGTTTTTAGCTTTGATTTAGCGGCTTTTAGGGCTTAAAGGTATACGGGGGGTTTCTGGGTGATATGGCTAAAGTCAGAGCAGCTATATCACCCCATAGGGATTAACATCATGAATATTACAGACAATAATAGTCGACAAAAAAAAGGATTTTAAAATTTAACCGTATTTGTACTTGATTTACTTACCCAGCATTAATTAAATAGACTTGCAATGAATTGAGATTCATCTCCTTCTAATAATGGAGAGTGTACTTTTGAGGTGCTTTCAAGGCTAACTTGATTGCTCTGTCGGCTCACCTGACTCAGGAATAATGCAAAAGCCTGCTGTTGGTTCAGTCCGGTTAATTTGCTAATGTTCTTTAATGCATCATTTACCATAAGGTTGGCAACACCTTCATTTGATAACTGGCTATCTGTGGTAGGATTGATTTTAGTAAACATGTTGCTCTCCCTATTAATGGTTAGGAATCTTGTTAGCAATGTAGCTAAGAAAGTTGTTAACTATCTTAGCTAAAAGAGCGGGATTAACTAGCTAGTTTACGTATCGAAATGTGGTATTTTGTTAATGTTGTGGCTAAATTGTTATTTAAAGCTAGAGCGGTTACTTGTTCGATCAAGAACTATACCCGTTACCATTCAAGATGCATGTTTCAGAGTGCTTGAGCAATTTCAATTCAAGGCGCTGTGATGAAATAATGGTTATTCCCTTATAAATCATAGCAACGATGAAGTGATGTTGCTCAAACGCTTCTTCGATGGGTTTAACATGACTTTATACCGCGTTAAATAATTAAACCATAGAATGACTATGCTGCAATTATTTCACTTGCCTAAAGCCATGTTAATTCCCACTGAAATCGAGCACTTTGAATGGTGACGGGTATATATATTAGCAAGTGAGTGACATCACGATAGCATCTTCATAACCAAAGCCTGAACTGCTAGGGTAGTACCCTGTGCGGCGGTTAATTTCGATAAAACCGGCATTCATATAGAGCATGTGTGCCGCGATGTTTTTTGCACGTACTTCTAAGAATATTTTCGTTGCGCCGAGTTTTTTCGCTTGCGCTAAAAATTGCTTAAGTAAGACTTTACCATAGCCTTTACCTTGCTCACTTGGCAGTATACAAATATCCATAAGCGTGGCTTCACCGACAACGTATTCACCAATATAAAAACCAATGGCCGTTGCAACTTGTGGCGATTTTACTTCTCCCGGTATTACCGGGCTAAGTTTTTCACCAAAGTAACGGCCACCGATACAGCTTAAAAAGGTTTTTTCGCTCCACGGATGTGAGTGGCAAGCAAGCTCTATTAACATTAACTTATCGACATCGGCGGGTTTTATTTCAGTAAAATTATGGCTGTTTAGCTTTGAGGAATGACTCATTGTGTTTGTTTACCTAGTATTTGCCACAGTTGCTTTTTAAGCGTAGGCGACTTTGAAATTTCAGCGATAGCAGGGGTGATTAACTGCTGCTCAAGCCAGTGCATTTCACCGGGTAATGATTTCGAGGTGAAATACCAGTTAAAGAGTCCTAAATCTAAGTGGTCACCTTGATGTTTGATTTCACCGATACTCAGTCCTGCAGCTAGCAAAATATCATTAAATAATTGCTGTTTAGCTAAATCTTTTAAATCAATATCAAGATAACTTTGTACATGATCCTGAGCGGTATCATTCTTGTTATCACGCGAGCGGCTCTGCCATAGGCTAATACCCATTTCAGTTAGTTGCTCAAATTGATTTTGATTAATGCTCATCTGTGATGGCTCATTAGCGGTTAGATTTAAGGTTGGATATAATGACAGAATTTATCGCTAACGAAAAGCAGATATATTTATGCTTGATCGAATGTCTTTAGTCGTCATTTCTTTGCTGTTTATCAGATGTTTTACTGCTAATAACTTGATAAATTATTAGCTATTTTATTCGGGGATTAGACAAAAACTATTAAGATTAAGCAGAAGATGAAATGGCAGGGGTGGAGAGACTCGAACTCCCAACCATCGGTTTTGGAGACCGCTGTTCTACCAATTGGAACTACACCCCTGCAACGGATTCGAATTATACTGATGCGCGCTAAAAGGTAAAGCACAAATGCTGATTTTTTATTAAATAGCGGTTGTTTGCCTGATTTATCAACAAACTGGCAGTAAAGTAGCCAGTCCATCTACCTTTTTACTTTGTGCTAAGTTAACGCTTATTCATTAAGTGATAAATTTTTGGTGACAAAATCGGTATTTATCGGGATAAGGGAATACATCTTTATAAATACCATTGGCAACATCTTGCTGACACTGCTGCCAATAAGCCGGCGTTAATAAATCTTGATGATATATCTTAAAGGCTGTTAAATAACTCGGGTTAGCCAGTGCAAAAGTGGCAAGCTCTTCTGGGAACATGTCCCCAGGTAGAACACTGTACCATGGCTCGGCTGCATAGAGTTGTTCTTCGGTAATGGCTTTAGGTTTTACCCGGAAGTTGACTTCATTCATATACGTTATTTCATCATAATCATAAAAGATCACCCTGCCATGGCGAGTTACGCCAAAGTTTTTCAGTAACATGTCTCCTGGAAATATATCAGCCGAGATCAGCTGCTTAATGGCCTCGCCATAACCAAACATGGCTTGATTTATTTTTTCCTGGGCTTTATTTTTTAACGCATCCATTAGGTATAGATTAAGTGGCACCATGCGGCGCTCTATATAGAGATGTTCAATAATAATCAGTTCGTCTTTTCCTTCGCCTTCATAACGAATAATGGACGCTGCCACTTTTTGTAATTCAGCTAACAGTTCATCGTTAAAACGTGCTTTGGGAAAGGCGACTTCTGAATATTCCATGGTATCAGCCATGCGACCCACTCTATCGTGCAGTTTAACTAAGCGATATTTGCCCTTTACATCATTTTTAGTTATGTTTTTACTGGGAGAAAATTTATCTTTGATAATTTTAAAGACGTAAGGATAAGAGGGCAGGGTAAATACCGACATCACCATGCCCTTAATGCCGGCGGCTAATTCAAATTGATCGTCACTGCTATCGAGGTGATTGAGGAAATCTCGATAAAACTGGGTCTTGCCATGCTTATGAAAACCGATAGCGGAATATAAATCTGCTTTGGTTTTATGGGGCATAAGCCCTTGTAAGAAATTAACCAGAGCATAGGGGTGTAGGCAATCGACAAAAAAGTAAGCACGGGCAAAACCAAAAACTACCGCCATACTTTCGCTGGTGGTCAGTAAAGCATCTAAATATAAGCCGCCTTTCTCGTTGTTAAGTACCGCTACAATAAAAGGTGTTTCTCCTGCGGGGGATAATACTCGACCAATTAAGTAAGCGCCTTTATTACGGTAAAAAGTAAAGTTAAGTATATCAAACTGTAAATCTGCTAATTTAACGCGAGTTTTATGGGCATCACGACGAAAGGCTTTAATAAGTGCGTCGACATCACGGCCGAGGTTATCAAAGGGAATCACCGTTCGGTGACTATTCATAATGTCACAAATCGTTTGTTTTAAGCCAAGGGTTTGTGGTTGATAAGAGGTGTAAATGTCAGGAACCGCTTTATCATCAAGGCGGTGCGCAGTACTTTCGACAAAAATATAATTATTGTGATAATACTTACGCTCAAATAAGTGACAAAACACTGAGTTATAGAAGGTTTCCGCTAACTCTGGCTGGTTATGTTCAGTTAATAAATCAGAGTAGACGACTTTAACCTGTTGCCATAAAGTGTTATCAAGTGAGCTAATTTTTAAATCGGCCTTAATACAATTGAAGGTTTCCTTTACCCGTTCATCATAAAAGTTGGTCCTCGCTCTGGCCGAACGATGTACATCATGCCATTGGCATTGTTGAAACCGCTCTCGGGCTGATTGAGTAATTTCAATGAAAAGAGAAATATGGCGTTCAAAGCCGTTAATGATGGTGTTGGCTATAGTAAAAGCAAGTTCATCTCTCATAGGGCAATTAGCTCTTTAGTCAGTTTTAAGTAGGTGTTAAGTCAATATTGGCTGATTTACCAACATACACTAAAACCCTTAGTGTTGAGATTATTTTCATAAATAGTGGATATCACGGGCAATAATGTCATTAAAGATAACTTTGCTCACTGTGCTTTACTGTTAAGGTTTACGCTAAAGAGCTAAAAGTACGAATTAACTTGCTATCAAGGGCTCGCAGCTCTAAAATCACACCTTTTTTAAGCCAAAAAATAGCCAATATCATGCGTGTTTCAGACTTTTCCTTCAAATTACCCGAAGCCCTTATTGCTCGTTATCCAAAAGCCGAGCGTAGTGCTAGCCGTTTAATGTCCTTAAATGGTAATACTGGTGTGATAACTGATGGCGTTTTTACCGATATTGTTGCGCAATTAAATCCAGGTGATTTGCTGGTTTTTAATAACACTCGAGTGATCCCTGCTCGAATGTTCGGTCAAAAAGCCAGTGGTGGTAAAATTGAGGTCTTGGTTGAACGTATTATCGATGACAACACCGCGCTTGCTCACATTCGCGCCAGTAAATCACCTAAAGTCGGCAGTGAAATTTACTTAGGTAATGGCGAGGGGCAAGGTAAAGTGAAAGCAACCATGGTGGCCCGTCATGGTGCTCTTTTCGAGCTGAAATTTACCGGTGAGCAATCTGTGTTAGCTATTTTAGATGACATAGGTCATATGCCACTGCCGCCCTATATTGACCGCCCCGATGAAGACAGTGATAAAGAACGTTATCAAACGGTATATAATGAAAAGCCAGGTGCGGTGGCAGCACCAACGGCTGGTTTACATTTCGATAATGCCTTATTAGAGAAAATTAAAGCCAAGGGTGTTGAGCTGGCATTTATTACCTTGCATGTCGGTGCAGGTACTTTTCAACCGGTTAAAGTGGCCGAGATTGCCGATCATGTTATGCACGCTGAATATGTGGAAGTGTCAGATAAAGTAGTTGCGCAAATAACAAAAACTAAAGCGGCTGGTGGCCGAGTTGTCGCTGTTGGTACCACCTCGGTACGCTCCCTCGAAAGTGCGGCTAAAGCTGCGCAAGATAAAGGTGAAGCCTTAAGCGCTTTTTATGGTGACACGGATATTTTTATAACTCCAGGCTATCAATTTCAACTTATAGATGCTTTAGTGACCAACTTTCATTTGTCAGAGTCAACCTTACTTATGTTAGTCAGTGCCTTTGCCGGCTATGAGCATATAATGCCAGCTTATCAACATGCTATAGATAAAGAATACCGTTTTTTTAGTTATGGCGATGCTATGTTCTTGACCAAACAAGCGTTAACGAAAAAAGAGCAAAGCAAGAGCTAAGTAATCGTTAGTTAAGCAAAAATATTATTTTAAAAGCAAGCACCGCCAGCCTGTTTAGCTAGTAGGTGAGAGAGAAAACTTTATGACTAAAACTGTAAAAAATAAAATGACCTATGAGTTAATTACCACCGATGGTAAAGCACGTCGTGGTCGATTAACCTTTGATCGTGGGGTCGTGGAAACGCCCGCATTTATGCCCGTCGGTACTTATGGTACGGTTAAAGGTATGAAGCCAGAGGACGTTGCCGCGACTGGCGCAGATATAATTTTAGGTAATACCTTTCATTTGATGCTGCGCCCTGGTACTGACATTATTGAACAACATGGTGGCTTACATGGTTTTATGAATTGGGATAAGCCAATCTTAACGGATTCAGGTGGTTTCCAAGTTTTTAGTTTAGGAAAAACGAGCAAAATAACTGAAGAAGGTGTTCGTTTTAGCTCGCCGGTTAATGGTGAAAAAATTATGCTGACTCCTGAGCGTTCAATGGAAGTGCAGCGTAGCTTAAACTCTGATATTGTCATGATCTTTGATGAGTGCACGCCATATCCAGCAAGCCACAAAGAGTCAAAAGACTCTATGGAGTTATCACTTCGTTGGGCGCAACGTTCAAAAGATGCGCATGGCGATAGTCCTAATGCGCTGTTTGGTATAGTGCAAGGTGGTATGTTTGAAGACTTACGTGAAGTCTCTGTTGCTGGTTTACAAGCCATAGACTTTGATGGTTATGCTATTGGTGGTTTATCGGTAGGTGAGCCTAAAGAAGATATGATCCGTATATTAGATCATACTGCGCCCTTGATACCTAAAAATAAGCCCCGATATCTGATGGGAGTAGGCAAGCCAGAAGACTTAGTTGAAGGTGTTCGTCGTGGTATTGACATGTTTGATTGTGTTATGCCAACACGTAATGCCCGCAATGGTCATTTATTTGTCAATACGGGCGTTATTAAGATTCGCAACGCCGCTCATAAAACAGATACTGGCCCCCTTGATGATACCTGTGATTGTTATACCTGTAAAAACTACTCACGTGCCTACTTGCATCACTTAGATAAGTGTAAAGAAATTTTAGGCTCGCAGTTAAATACCCTGCATAACCTACATTTTTATCAAAAAGTAATGCAAGGTTTGCGTGATGCCATCGAGCAAGGTAGATTAGACGCCTTTGTAGAAGAGTTTTATGCTTTACGTGGTTTACCTGTACCACCATTAGCGACAGGTAGTAAGCAAGTTTAGCTTTAAGCCTTAACTAAAAAACAAGTTTAAGTAGTAAATAATTATCAACGTTTAATAAATCTAGTGGCTTAGTATTTTGCAGCTATTGGGTTCAATTGAAAGGAAAATGCACGGAGCTGACGTTAGTCAGTGAGTACCTTTGACGCCTCAATTGAGCGAAAGAGCAAAAAAATATAAAGTCACTAACCAATTAAGAATTAAAAATAAGAAGTAGAGGAATTTATGAGTTTATTTATCAGCACAGCACACGCCGCAGACGCATCCGCATTAACCGGTGGCGGTGGTATGGAAATGATCATTATGCTAGCCGTTTTTGGTTTGGTATTCTTTTTCATGATCTACCGTCCACAAGCTAAACGGGTAAAAGAGCATAAAGGTTTGATGTCTTCATTAGCGAAAGGCGATGAAGTGTTAACACAAGGTGGTATTGTTGGCAAAATCGTTAAAGTATCCGATGAAAAAGATTTTGTCGTTGTTAGCATTAGCGAAGGTACTGAAGTAACAGTACAAAAAAGTGCTATCAACACAGTACTTCCAAAAGGCACAATGAAAAATTTATAATCATTTTACCCTTGTTAATTGGCATTAGTTCGGCATCAAAAGTACTCATTAACGTGCGTAAATTCCGTGCATTTTCTTTGAATTAAAGCCAATTAACTTAGTTGAAAGTAATGATGAATATATCCCAATAATTATTTTTTGATAAAAATAGTGAAAGAAATAAACGAATAAAAAGGACTCATTGTGTTAAATAAATACCCTTTATGGAAAACACTGATGGTGGTAATTATTGTCGCTTTAGGTGCGCTCTATGCCACACCAAACTTATATGGTGAATCACCTGCGGTGCAAGTGTCAGGTTTACGTGGTATCGAAGCTGATGCCAGCACACTTGATAATATCAAGGCATATTTAGACGAAAATAACCTAGGTTTTGACAGTGTCGTTTTAGAAAATGGTCAAATATTAGCGCGTTTTAAAAATACTGAAGATCAGTTGAAAGCCCGTGATATATTGGATGATAAATTAGGTAATAAGTTTTCAGTTGCCTTAAATTTAACGCCTAATACACCAGACTGGCTAGCAGCTATTGGCGGTACGCCAATGAAATTAGGTTTAGATTTAAGTGGTGGTGTTAGCTTCTTGATGGAAGTAAACATGCAAGAAGCCATTAATAAAGCTAAAACCGCTATGGTGAGTGATTTTCGTGATGATTTACGCAGTGAAAAAATTCGCTATCGCAGCGTAAAAGAAGCCAATAATGGCGTCGTTGTTATCTTTCGTAAAGTTGCCGATCTAGAAGCCGCAGAGACACTACTGAAAAAACGTTATCGTGATTTACTGCTAAAAACGAATGATGATAAGTTAACGCTTAGCGCGAAAATGACCGAGCAAAAGCTGAAAGAAATTCGTGAATACGCTATTCAACAAAACATTACTATTATTCGTAACCGTGTTAACGAACTCGGTGTTGCCGAGCCGCTTGTCCAGCGACAAGGTAAAAAGCATATTGTTATTGAATTACCGGGTGTACAAGATACCGCTAAAGCAAAAGAAATACTTAATGCGACAGCAACTATCGAGTTTCGCTTAGTCGATACCGAAGGTGATTTAGCGAATGCCTTAAAAGGTCGTATACCGGCAAACTCTATTTTATTAAGGGATAAAGACGGTCGACCGAGCTTATTGAAAAAACGTGTCATGTTAACGGGTGATCATATTACCGATGCTAAATCAGGTTTTGACGAGTACTCACGTCCACAAGTTAATATTTCACTCGATAGTGCTGGTGGTGCAAAAATGTCCAATGGCACTAAAAGTAATATTGGTAAACCAATGGCGACGGTATTTATTGAGTATAAACCTACTGGTAAACGTGACGCCGAAGGCAATCTTATTTTTGAAAAAGTACAAGAAATAATCTCTATTGCTACAATCCAATCTCGATTAGGTAAATCCTTCCGTATTACTGGCGCAGGCAGTCCTGCTGAAGCGCATAACCTAGCGTTATTATTACGTGCTGGTGCGCTAATTGCGCCCATTACCATTGTTGAAGAGCGTACTGTTGGCCCGACATTAGGTGCTGAAAACGTGCGACTTGGCTTTGAAGCTATTATGCTGGGTTTTGGCTTAGTCTTTATCTTTATGATGGTTTACTATCGCGCCTTTGGTGTGGTTGCTAACCTTGCTTTAGGGGCAAACTTAATCCTGATAGTGGGTATTATGTCATTGATGCCAGGTGCAACATTAACATTACCCGGTATGGCAGGTATTGTCTTAACCGTTGGTATGGCGGTGGATGCTAATGTACTTATTTTTGAGCGGATTCGAGAAGAAATACGTGAAGGTAAGACCATTCAGCAAGCAATTCATCAAGGTTATGATGCCGCATTTTCTACTATTATCGATGCCAATGTCACTACTTTAATCGCAGCCGTAATTTTATATGCGATTGGCACTGGACCTGTTAAAGGTTTCGCCATCACCTTGTCTATCGGTATTATCACTTCAATGTTTACTTCTGTTATTGGTACTCGCGCAGTCGTTAATGCTATTTGGGGCGGTAAACGCCTTGATAAATTACCTATATAGAGACAGGAACGATAAATTATGCAAATTTTACACTTAAAAGAAACTGTCAAATTTATGAGCTATCGCAAGATAGCCCTAGTATTTAGCGCCTTAATGATGATCGCTTCCGTGATCTCGTTAGCAACAAACAAGTTAAATTTTGGTTTAGACTTTACTGGCGGCACCCTTATTGAAGTCGGTTTTGAACAACCAGCTGATTTAAAGATAATACGCCAAGTAATGAATGATAATGGTTTTTCTGATGCCAAAGTACAATTTTACGGCAGCAGTCGTGACGTAGTTATTCGCTTAGGTTTACGCGGTGATGTTAAAGCTGAGATGTTAGGTAATGAAATACTTAGCGTTTTACAAAAGGCTACTGGGCAAACTGTCGATATGCGCCGTATTGAATTTGTTGGTGCTAGTGTTGGTGATGAGTTAGCGGAGCAGGGCGGTTTAGCCATGTTAACGGCGCTTATCTGTATACTCATGTATGTAGCCTTCCGTTTTGAATGGCGCTTTGCTGTTGGCTCAGTGGTGGCGTTATTCCACGATGTATTATTAACACTGGGTTTGTTTTCTATTTTCCAACTAGAGTTTGACCTTACGGTATTGGCGGCGATATTAGCGGTTATTGGTTATTCACTGAACGATACTATTGTGGTTTCGGATCGTATTCGTGAAAACTTTAGGAAAATACGCAATAGTGATCCGGAAGACGTGATTAATATCTCTTTAACACAAACCTTGAGTCGTACCATTATTACTTCGTTTACCACGTTAATAGTATTGGCAGCTTTATTCTTTAGAGGTGGAGAGCTAATTCACGGTTTTGCCACAGCATTATTGTTTGGTGTTTTTGTTGGTACTTACTCTTCAATTTATGTTGCTAGTTTAGTCGCCTTAGCTTTAGGGGTCTCACGAGAAGATTTAATTCAAGAAGTGATTGAAAAAGAAGGTGCAGATCAAGACGCTATGATGCCTTAACAATTATTGTTATTGAGCCATAAAAAAAGCCGAGTAACGAAAGTTACTCGGCTTTTTTGTTTTACATGCTTTATTTTTCTATAAAACGACAATGTTACAAAACTCGCGCCGCGGTTCATCGCTTTAGATTACTTTAATTTAACCCTGAAAGTTCAACAGGCCCTAGCAATGATTCTGGTAAATCGAGCCGAGTCGGTAGATAACTTAATAGACTTGGTATTAACCTTACTGTATGCTGCCGCCCTTTCATGCTGCCAACATTTTCATTAGCGCTGTCAGTATTTGTTTAGGGCTGTTGAACTTTATTGATTGTTTTTACAGCCGCTTATTCGCTTTTTATAGCGGGCAGAGCAGATGTATCCTCATTATTTAGGACCATATGCTCCTACGTTGTCTAATAAGCTAGCTCCATGTAAGCCTGTTACACTAATAGGTGATAACGCATGATATGGCTACTACACGCTGTCCTTTGGCTTAGTTTAAATGCCTATTGCTCTGTGTTTGCGACGAATTTACATAGAACAACTATGTTTCATTCATAGCGCCTTGAGCAACAGGCAATTAATACCAACGAAATTTGAACATAAAAGGTCAATAGACCCTAATATATTTTAAAGAGATTACTTATGAGCGATACCCCGACAACTAAATTTACTGATTTAGGTTTATCTGAGCCATTACTAAAAGCAGTACGTGATAAGGGTTATGAAACACCATCTCCTATTCAAGCGCAAGCTATTCCAGCGGTTCTTTCTGGACGAGATATTATGGCAGTAGCGCAAACGGGCACCGGTAAAACGGCAGGTTTTACTTTACCGTTATTACAGCGCCTTTCTAGTAACAAAGGCAATAAGGTTGCGTCAAACAACGTAAGAGCATTAATACTTACCCCAACACGTGAACTAGCGGCGCAAATCCACGAAAGTATAGAGACCTATGGTAAGTATTTACATTTACACTCAATGGTAGTTTTTGGTGGCGTGAAAATTAATCCGCAAATGATGCGCCTTCGCCAAGGTGTTGATGTACTGGTGGCAACGCCAGGACGTTTACTCGATTTATACAATCAAAGAGCGGTAAAATTTAGTCAACTTGAAGTGTTTATTCTTGATGAAGCCGATCGCATGTTAGATATGGGCTTTATTCGCGATATTAAAAAGCTTATCGCAGTGCTACCAAAGGACCGTCAAAACTTACTTTTTTCAGCAACCTTCTCTCCTGAGATCCGTGCGCTTGCTAAAGGTCTGGTTAATAACCCATTAGAGATTTCGGTAGATGCTGAAAATAGCACCGCAGACAAAGTTACCCAATGGTTAATGGCCGTTGATAAAAAACGTAAGCCAGCAGTACTTACATATTTAATACAAGAAAATAACTGGCAACAAGTGTTGGTTTTCACTAAAACCAAACATGGCGCTAATAAGCTAACCAAGCACCTCGAAGCAGAAGGTATAACTGCAGCGGCTATCCATGGTAATAAAAGCCAAGGAGCACGTACTAAAGCACTTGCTGCCTTTAAAGATGGCTCAGTCAAGGTACTAGTGGCAACCGATATTGCTGCTCGTGGTATTGATATTGATTTATTACCCCAAGTGGTTAACTTTGATTTACCGAATGTGCCAGAGGATTATGTGCATCGTATTGGCCGTACAGCCCGTGCCGGTAATACTGGCCAAGCATTGTCATTAGTTTGTGCCGATGAGTTAGACTTGTTGTGGGGCATTGAACATGTTATTCAGCAGCATATTGAGCGTAAAGTTATTGAGAAGTTTATACCTGCCAATGAGCTGGGCGAATCACGTGCGATAAAACCTTTAAGAACAGGTAGGCCGCCAAAGTCTAAACCAAGTCAACATTCAGCACGTGGTAGAGGTCGAGTTGAACATAAAGATGGTCAACGCTCAGGTGGTAATGCTAATGGTCACAATACTGGTGGCAATAAAGCAAAACCAGCTAACAACTCCTCTAGACGTAAAAAGCCGGAATACGACGGTACTGGGCCTAAGCCACGTACCCCAAGACGTGCAGCAAATAATAGCTAGTTCTAATTAGCACATCGTAATAGCAAGAAAAAGGCTTATGACGAATAGTAATTCTATTCATCATAAGCCTTTTTTATTTGCTGCTCGGAATTGTTAGTGCAGTTAAGGTGTTAAGTAACCTAAGTTAGTGAGCTGCTCACTGGGAAATAGTCCAACAACATCACCAATCACAATTAAGCTTGGTGGTGTTATTTTATGTAAGGTTACCAGTTTGCTTAAATTAGCTAATGTCCCCTTTATCACCTGCTGATCTTGGTGAGTGCCTTTACGAATTAACGCTGCTGGGGTATTTATATCACGACCCGCAGCTATCAGTTGAGCGGTAATTATCGGTAAACTTTTTATACCCATATAAAAGACAATCGTTTGCTGTTTATCATTCAATGCCTGCCAAGGTAAGTCTAGTGCACCATTATCTTGCACATGCCCTGTGATAAAGGTGCAACTTCGAGCTATGTTTCTATGAGTTAACGGGATACCAGCATAACTAGTACAAGCCGATGCTGCGGTCATGCCAGGGACAATATGACACGCGATACCATGGCTTAATAAAAACTGGGCTTCTTCAGAGCCACGACCAAAGACAAAGGGATCGCCACCTTTTAAGCGGACCACTCTTTTACCTAATAGGGCATTATCAACCAAAAGTTGATTAATGCCTTCTTGCGGAACCCTATGATCTGCTTGCTTTTTACCAACATATATTTGCTGACAATCGCTAGGTAATAGTGCCATTACAGCTTCACTGACTAGCCGATCATAGATAACCACTTCTGCTTGTTTGATAAAACGATAGGCTTGAATGGTCAGTAAATCTGGGTCGCCAGGACCCGCGCCAACTAAGGCGACTTCTCCACCGATAAAAGCTTGTTTCGTGGTATTAATGTTATGCATGAGTCCTCTTAACAAAGGTACTAAAAACTATATAGCTAGTCTAAAGCAAAAAAAGCGCCACAGTGACCTTATTTAGTAAGGTTACTGTGGCGCTTAATATTATTGTGTTATTACTTAGCTATAATAATGTAAGTAAACTCAGACAAAAATTATTTGCTAAGTGCATCACCTAGGTGAGGACGAATTTCTTTCAACAAATCTTTTAATATGCGGGTATTTGCTGCAACAATATTACCTGATTGTGCATGATTATGACCGCCAGTAAAGTCAGTTACTAGACCACCAGCTTCAATTATTAATAGTTCGCCAGCAGCAGTATTCCAAGGTTTTAAGCCTATCTCGAAGAAACCATCAAAACGGCCAGCTGCGACATAAGCAAGGTCAAGAGCAGGAGAGCCTGTGCGGCGCATATCTGCGCTTTTTTGGAATAAGCCCGAGAACATTGCCATGTAAGCAGCAGTGTGTTGTTTGTGTTTGAACGGGAAACCCGTGGCTAAGACAGTTCCTGAAAGCTCTTTATTTTTATTAACTCGAATACGGAAACCGTTTAATTGTGCACCTTTACCACGACTGGCGGTGAATAACTCGCCACGAATAGGATCAAATACTACCGCTTGGTCTAGTTTACCTTTTACTTTTAAGGCAATTGAAACGGAAAAATGCGGAATACCTTTTATGAAGTTGGTGGTGCCGTCCAGTGGATCAACAATCCACTGGTAATCGTCATCACTACCTTTTAACACGCCAGACTCTTCACCGATAATGGTGTGATCTGGATATGATTTACGAATAGTCTCAATAATTGCCTCTTCAGCGCTAATATCAACACTGGTGACAAAATCGTTAGTTCCTTTTGATTCAATTTCAACTTTATCAAGTTGCTCCATAGAGCGAACGATAACTTTACCTGCTGTACGCGCTGCGCGCACGGCAATATTTAGCATGGGATGCATTATAGAGTACCTATTTGTAAATAATTTTTAAAGAACAATTTATTTCCAAGCAAACATTGTCTTGAAAATTGAGCGCGCAAATTATAGCAAATAAAAAGCCATTAAGCGATAATCTTATAAAATAAATCGTTTGATAAATGAGCGACTCATTGGCTTTATTTTTTAATAGAGAAAAAAAGACTATTAAATATCAAATTGCCCTAGATAAAGAGGCTTAATAAGCGTGCTTTTTGTTCGCTACAGCAGTAATCTTCTATGTTAGAATACTGGCCATCTAGATGGGCTAACAAACCCAGTAAAATAAACAGTAGAGTATAAGATGTCAGATCCCCAACAAGATTCTCAGCAAAGTAACACCCCAGGTTCACTATTAGATCGCGTTAAAATTATTTTAGTAAATACTTCTGATTGTCGAAACATAGGTAGTGCAGCACGCGCTATGAAAACCATGGGTTTAAGCCAGCTTATTTTAGTTGATCCTATTGAAATGCCTAATGGTCAAGCGCAAGCCATGGCAGCGGGTGCAACGGATGTGTTAGCCAATGCTAAAGTAGTTAGTACGTTGCAAGAAGCCATTGAAGATTGTGGTTTAGTGGTGGGTACCAGTGCTCGTTCTCGGACACTACCTTGGCCTATGCTAGAGCCCAGAGGCTGTGGTGAGAAGATGATTGCCGAAGCCGGTGAATATCCAGTAGCGTTAGTTTTTGGTCGAGAAAGTAGTGGTTTAACCAATGAAGAATTACAACTTTGTCATTTTCATGTACAGATACCCGCTAATCCAGATTATAGCTCGTTGAATTTAGCCATGGCGGTACAAACGTTAAGTTATGAAGTGCGTACCAGTTATTTACTGGCTCATGATAAAAATTATCAAGAACGCAGTACTGGTAATGGTAAATCTGTTGCTAAAAGCAAAAATGAAGGCGAAGAACTTTATCCGGTAAGTGAAGAAATTGAGCGGTTTTATCAACACTTTGAAAAAGCACTGAAAGCCACCGGCTTTATAGTAGAAAACCATCCTGGTTTAGTGATGACTAAGCTAAGGCGTTTATTTAATCGCGCTAGGCCAGATGTAAAAGAAGTTAAGATGATGCGTGGGATTTTTGCCTCAATGGAAAGGTCTAGTAAAGAGCAGTCATAATAGTTAGTCACTTAAGAGTAAATAGAAGGAATACTTTATGTTTAGCCGTATCAAAGAAGATATCAATAGTGTCTTTGATAGAGATCCCGCCGCTCGTACTAGTTTCGAGGTGTTACTTAATTACCCAGGCTTACATGCTATATGGTTTCATCGAGTGAGTCATAAATTATGGTGTGCTAATTGGAAGTTATTAGCGCGCGTTTTTTCTACGTTTTCACGTTGGTTAACGGGCATTGAAATACATCCCGGCGCCACTATTGGTCGACGATTTTTTATTGACCACGGCATGGGCGTTGTTATTGGCGGAACCGCCGAAATAGGTGATGATGTTACCCTTTATCAAGGTGTTACTCTCGGTGGTACTAGTTGGAAACCGGGTAAACGCCATCCCACCTTAGAAGACAATGTTGTTATTGGTGCAGGCGCCCAAGTACTAGGCCCTATCACTATCGGCAAGGGCGGTAAAGTTGGCTCTAATTCAGTGGTTGTTAAAGACTTACCCGCTAACGCTACTGCGGTAGGTATCCCTGGAAGAATCGTTCCGGATAAACCGAGTAAAGGTGAAGGCCAACAGCGAGAAGCCGCCGCTAAAAAATATGGCTTTGATGCCTATGCTGTTTCCCACGATAACCCTGATCCTGTGGCTAAAGCTATTGGTCGCTTACTTGACCATGTGCATTTAATGGATGATCGTGTGAGTGCTCTTTGCAAAGAAGTTAATAGCCTAGGTGGTAATATTTGTGATCAAAACTTGCCTGAATTAAGAGTGGGCGAGTTTATTGAAGATGAAAAAGCAGCGGCACAGCGTCGTGAAAGCAAGGTGAGCAGCTTTGATCCTGAAATTTAATTTCATTAAAAAATAATAGTTGACTAATTTAGTCAACTATTACTTCTCGCCTATCATTTCTTGGTGTACAATACTTGAGTAAATTACTAGGGTATTCATTTGACTAATATGTAGGGTTAAGTAGAATTGCGCAGCATTTACTAAACAAAGCATTTTTTTTATACTTTGGTGGTCAAATAGCTTTGACTTAATCGTCCTACTAAATTGATATATTGAGTACACTAACATAGTGTTTGAGAGCAGATTATGAAACTTACTTCTAAAGGTCGTTACGCAGTTACTGCCATGTTAGACGTTACTATTCATGCCGTATCTGGACCTGTATCTTTGGCGGATATTTCTGAGCGCCAAGGTATATCTTTGTCTTATTTAGAGCAACTGTTTTCTCGTTTACGCAAGCAAGGGCTAGTGACCAGTGTTCGTGGTCCTGGAGGCGGTTATCGCTTGAGCAGGAACTCAGCTGAAATAGCGGTTGCTGATGTTATTTGTGCGGTAAATGAAAGTGTTGATGCCACTAAATGTTCAGGAAAAGGCAATTGCCAGGATGGTCAACAATGTTTAACTCATTCTCTTTGGGAAGGGTTAAGCCAACGAATTGAAGAATTTTTGCAAAACATCAGCTTATCAGAATTAGTGGCAAAGCCTGATGTGATAGCCGTTTCTAAACGACAAGATAAACTATATATAAATGCTAATAAAAGCATAGCGTTAGAGACATTGATAACCACTAAAAATGTAATGAACGACTGGTAATAACCAGTCGCGTCGTATTAAAGATTTACCATCGGAGAGAGTTAGCGCATGAAGCTTCCTATATATTTTGATTACTCAGCTACTACACCTGTAGATAAGCGTGTAGCAGAAAAAATGATGCAATACATGACCACAGACGGTCATTTTGGTAACCCCGCGTCCCGTTCTCATAAATTTGGCTGGCTAGCCGAAGAGGCGGTTGATATCGCTCGTAATCAAGTTGCTGAATTAATTAATGCCGACCCACGTGAAATTGTATTCACCTCGGGCGCCACAGAATCAAATAACCTAGCCATTAAAGGCGCTGCTAATTTTTATCACAAACGTGGTAAACACATTATTACCAGTAAAACCGAACATAAAGCGGTATTAGATACTTGTCGCGAATTAGAGCGTCAAGGGTTTGAAGTAACGTACCTTGACCCGGAAGAAAATGGTTTAATTGATTTAAAAAAATTAAATGATGCCATGCGTGATGACACTGTTTTAGTGAGCATAATGCATGTAAATAATGAAATTGGTGTTATTCAAGACATCAATGAAATTGGTGAAATGTGTCGTGCTCGCAAAATTATTTTCCATGTTGATGCCGCACAAAGTGTCGGTAAAATTAACATTGATATGCAAGCGTTGAAAGTTGACTTGTTGTCTATTTCAGCACATAAAATGTACGGACCTAAAGGCATTGGCGCTTTATATGTGTCACGTAAACCGCGTGTTCGTCTTGAAGCACAAACTCACGGTGGTGGTCATGAACGTGGCATGCGCTCTGGTACCTTAGCAACGCATCAAATCGTTGGTCTGGGTGAAGCCTGTCGTTTGGCTAAAGCAGAAATGGCACAAGATCTTATCCATGTAACGGCAATGCGCGACCGTCTTTGGGCTGGTGTCAACTCAATGGAACAAGTTTTTGTTAACGGTGATTTTGACAAACGTTATCCTGGTAATTTAAACGTCAGTTTTAACTATGTTGAAGGTGAGTCGTTAATTATGGCACTGAAAGACCTTGCGGTTTCGTCAGGTAGTGCTTGTACATCAGCGAGCTTAGAACCGTCTTATGTACTACGCGCATTAGGGCTGAATGATGAAATGGCGCATAGCTCAATTCGTTTTAGCTTTGGTCGTTTTACTACAGCAGAAGAAATTGACTACGCTATTAAATTAATTAAAGGCGCTATTGGTCATTTACGTGATATGTCACCGCTTTGGGAAATGTTCAAAGACGGTATCGATTTAGATTCAATTGAATGGGCTGCTCACTAAGCTAAACTGAGTTAAATAAAATAACGTTTAGTAAAATAGTTCAGCACTTTAGATAACATTTAGTGTCAAATAAGGTGTATTAAGTAATTATCTCGAAATTATCTAATGACAATTTGGCACAAGTTAGGAGAGTAACATGGCTTACAGCGAAAAAGTAATTGATCACTATGAGAACCCACGTAATGTTGGTTCAATGGACAAAAACGATCCAACAGTAGCTACGGGTATGGTTGGCGCACCTGCGTGTGGTGACGTTATGAGGTTACAACTTAAGATTTCTGCTGATGGTATCATTGAAGATGCTAAATTCAAAACCTACGGTTGTGGTTCAGCGATTGCCTCAAGCTCATTGGTTACTGAATGGGTAAAGGGCAAGTCAATTGAAGAAGCGGGTAAAATTAAAAATACCGATATTGCTGAAGAGTTAGCTTTACCACCGGTAAAAATTCATTGCTCTATTTTGGCTGAAGATGCCATTAAAGCAGCGATTGAAGATTATAAAAGTAAACAAGGTAAATAACGGAGAAAACAATGTCTGTTACCATGACACCTGCAGCAGCTGAACGTATTCAATCGTTTATACAAAATCGTGGCAAAGGGCTTGGGCTTCGCTTAGGTATTAAAACTACCGGCTGTTCAGGTCTAGCTTATGTACTTGAGTTTGTCGATGATTTAAATGAAGATGATCAGCTGTTCTCTATTGATGATGTCAACATTATTATAGATGCGAAAAGCTTGGTTTATCTTGATGGCATTGAACTCGACTTTGTTAAAGAAGGCTTAAACGAAGGCTTTAAATTCACTAACCCCAACGCCAAAGGTGAGTGTGGTTGTGGTGAAAGCTTTAACGTATAATTGCTTAATTCTTTTGTCACTTGATTCAACTACGGTGTTGAAAGTACTCATTGACTAGCGTCAACTCCGTGCTTTCGCCTTGTATTTGAATCAAGTAGCTGCGAATTAAAGCATTGTCATGTGAAGTTTTTATAAGATAAATCTCTCTAGGTATAAGCAGTGAATTACTTTCAATTATTCGGCATTGAAGCCTCTTTCGATGTCGATTTACAAAATCTATCATCAAATTATCAAGCCTTACAAAAGGCTGCACACCCTGACAAGTTTGCCCACGCATCAGAGCAAGATCAACGCATTGCCGTACAAAAGTCTGCGCAAATTAATGACGCATATCAAACCCTAAAACAACCATTACCACGTGCTGAATATATATTAGTGCAACGCGGTGTTGATATGCCAAACGAGCAACACTCTTTTAGCGATACAGGTTTTTTATTGCATCAAATGGAATTGCGAGAAATGCTTGAAGACGTTAAGCTGGCAAGTGATGCGGATGCCGCCTTACTTGAAGTTCAACAAGTCTTATCGAGTGAATACTTACAGCTTACTCAACTGATGAGAGCACAGATAAGTGAAAATAACTCAGCATCTAATAATGCAGCATGCGATAATTTACGCAAATTAAAGTTTTATCAAAAGCTAAATATTGAAGTGGACCGCCTTGAAGATGCCTTGTTTGATGACTAGCAGAGCAAGCCGGCAGCAATAATTGAAAATCCAAGCACCTTAGTATTTACCATTTACCATTAACCTAAACTCAGATCATTGAATTAACATCATGGCTTTATTACAAATTGCAGAACCCGGTCAAAGTACCGTTCCTCATGAACACAGATTAGCTGCAGGCATCGATCTTGGTACCACAAACTCCTTGATAGCAAGTGTACAAAGCGGAAACGCTGGTATTTTAAGTGATGAGCAAGGCCGTGATTTATTGCCGTCAATAGTCAGCTATCAAGCAGACAATATTTTAGTAGGTCAGGCAGCACAAGCACTTAGCATTGAGGATGCAGAGAATACTATTACTTCTGCTAAGCGTTTAATTGGGCGCTCACTGCCTGATATTAAAAGTAAATATCCATCTTTACCCTATGAGTTTTGTGGTGATGAAAATCATCCTGAAATTATGACCAGGCAAGGTGCTATTAACCCAGTACAAGTATCAGCAGAAATATTAAAAACCCTAAAGCTACGCGCACAAGCGGCTTTAGGCGGCGAGTTAACCGGCGTTGTTATCACAGTGCCAGCTCACTTTGATGATGCTCAAAGGCAAAGTACTAAAGATGCGGCAAAATTAGCCGGTCTTAGCGTCTTACGGTTATTAAATGAACCCACTGCCGCTGCGGTAGCTTATGGGTTAGATTCAGGACAAGAAGGCATTATTGCTGTCTATGACCTAGGTGGTGGAACTTTTGATATTTCTGTTTTGCGCTTAAATAAAGGTGTCTTTGAAGTATTAGCTACGGGTGGTGATTCCGCACTTGGTGGTGATGACTTTGATGTAGCTGTTGTTGACTACCTTGTTAAACAAGCGGATTTAACCAGACCTTTATCGCCATCATTAGAGCGTCAATTGATGCAGCAAGCTTGTTTTGCCAAAGAGCAGTTAACTGATAATGAACAAGTTGAGATCAGTCTTTCTCTTGATAGCGGTAGTGATTGGACGGTAAGTTTCACAAAAGCACAATTGAATGAACTTATTGGCACATTAGTGAAGAAAACATTACGTGCTTGTCGTCGTACCCTTAAAGACGCTGGTATAGCGGTTGATGAAATCGTTGAAATTATTATGGTAGGTGGTTCAACACGTGTACCCTTGGTGCGCAGTGAAGTTGAAACGTACTTTAATAAAACGCCATTAACTACTATTGACCCCGATAAGGTGGTTGCTATTGGAGCGGCTATTCAAGCAGATATTTTAGCGGGAAATAAGCCTGATAGTGATATGTTATTGCTTGATGTTATACCCTTATCCCTTGGGCTTGAAACCATGGGCGGCTTAGTAGAAAAGGTGATCCCACGTAATACCACAATACCGGTGGCAAAGGCGCAAGAATTTACCACTTTTAAAGATGGTCAAACAGCAATGGCTGTCCATGTATTACAAGGCGAGCGTGAGTTAGTTGATGATTGTCGTTCACTAGCCCGTTTTGAGTTACGTGGCATTCCTCCTATGACTGCTGGAGCAGCCCATATAAGAGTGACATTTAATGTTGATGCGGATGGTTTACTTTCGGTAACTGCGATGGAAAAGTCCACCGGGGTAGAAGCAAGTATTGAAGTTAAACCTTCATTTGGTCTAGATGACAATCAAATTAGTCAGATGATTAAAGATTCAATGAATAATGCTGCCGAAGATATGCAAGCGCGTATGCTTAAAGAGCAACAAGTTGATGCTGCACGTGTTATTGAGTCAGTGCAAGCAGCTTTACTTGCCGATAGTAAATTGCTCAATAGTGATGAAGTTGCTGTTATTGAAAGTGCCATTAAGTCCCTAGTTCAAGTAAGTCAAGGTAGTGATAATAAAGCGATAGAAACAGCCCTTAATAAGTTGAACGATAGTACCGTATTATTTGCTGAACGACGTATGGATAGTTCAATTAGCCAAGCATTATCTGGTCAATCTGTCGATAAACTGTAGATAAACTGTAGGCGAGAATTTATTCTCGCTTTAAATTGAATAAGATAATAGCGCGAACAAGTTCACGCCGACAAAGAGAATAGATAAAATGCCAAAAATTATATTTTTACCTCATGAAGAACTATGTCCAGATGGCGCAGTTGTTGAAGCCGAAAAAGGCGAAAGCGTACTTAACGTTGCGTTAAGAAATAATATTGGAATAGAGCATGCGTGTGAAAAAGTATGTGCCTGTACTACTTGTCACGTTATTATTCGAGAAGGTTTTGACTCTATCGAAGAAGGTGATGAACTTGAAGAAGATTTGCTTGATAAAGCCTGGGGTTTAGAGCCTGAATCTCGTCTTAGTTGCCAATCAATTGTTGGTGATGAAGATTTAGTGGTTGATATCCCTAAATACACAATCAATATGGTTTCTGAAGCTCACTAATTTATTTTTACCTAGGTAACCTGAACTCTGGATAAGCAGCACTTGCTCAATATTCCCCTTTATCTGATTATCAGCGTTAAAACGTCGATAAATAACACGTTATTCATAAACGTTTTGCCTTGATAATCGAATAAATTGAAACATTGATAACATATACCCGTGACCATTCAAGGTGCATGTTTCAGAGTGCTTGAGCAATTTCAATTCAAGGCGCTGTGATGAAATAATGGTTGTTCAGGAGAATATGCTCCTGCATTCTCTAATAAGCTTCATCCATGTCGCGTCATTATGAGTTACAGTAACGATGAAGTGATGTTGCTCAAACGCTTCTTCGATGGGTTTAAAATGACTTTATACCGCGTTAAATAATTAAACCATAGAATGACTATGCTTCCATTATTTCCCTTGCCTAAAGTCATTTTAATTCCCACTGAAATCGAGCACTTTGAATGGTAACGGGTATATATCGCGACTGGTTTTGTAAATTTTATTCTTAATAATGGCAAGTTGTTGTTTTTACTTAACCATCAAGCACTCATTATCCAGAGTTCAGGTTATGTAAATTGAAAAGGCCATTGACATGAATATGTCAATGGCCTTTTTGTTATTTTTTGGCTGATTGTATCGTTAGCTCAACCAAGGTTTTATCATGGCTTATAAGCCATTATGATATTGCACGTTGGTCGACTCAGGTACTAAGCTATTAAGCTTGTTTTGGGCGTTTAACGACGAATTTGATAACGAGTTTGCTTGTCTGTCAAGTTGTCCAGCCTGCTCGATATTACTATTATTAAGTAACAGTTCAAATTGTGCAATGAGTACCGCTTTATTAGGTGACTCTTTATCACCAGCGCCAATATTGGTTAAATCAATCATAAAACCATCAAATAACTGCGCTAAGTCTTGGATTATTTCTGTGTTTAAGAATTGATCGTTATTATAAATACTTGGGTAGCCAGCTTTTTGCTTATCAATAGCAAAGGAAACGCCTTTGAGGTTGGTGATACTAGTCGATTTATCGCATGAAAGCATACAGCCATTATCAATCCTAGGCTTCTCGCAACCAACACTTTGCTGGAAGAAACACTGCCTACTGACCATTAATAAAATGGGGTGGTAAACGCTGTACAACATTTTAAAGTTTTCCGGACGGGCGATAGTCTTCATCTGTTGGCGGTTAATTTCGTTGGAAATAAAAGCGCCACTACAGTTAAAGTTTTCTTTCATCGCCAATAACGCATAAGAATTGGTGGTATTTAAAAACGGTCCAGCAATCCAGTCAATGCCTAATTCAAAGGCTCTATTGGCAATACCAGTGTTATTGGTGACAATCAATTTAGGTTTAACTTGCTGTAAAATATTTACCGCGACATCATAATCTTTACCAATTAATACCGAGGGAAACCAAGGAATAAGACGTGGGTTCTCTTGGAAAAAACTGACATATTTAGTACAGCCCCGCTTATAAGCATCGGGCAGTTTAAAATAAATATCGGCATCAGTTATGTCGCCAAGCTTGATGTCGCTCTCATCAGATATTAATAGTGATAATTTGACCGCCTGGTCTTGTTTTGCATGACGTACTAGTTTTGGTAGCTCTACTTCTGCTAATAACGGGATATCGTTATTGAGTAAGGCCGCTATGTTATTTTTAAGTGCGGTAAGCTCTCTAAAAGGAATAGTGACACCTTGAGGTACAGCGTCAGTACTTAACTGAGTTAAGTTAAACTCAGCGTTATTGAAGCTTTTAAAGCGCTTTTCAATGGCACTATGATCAATGCAGTTTTTTTCACTGGCTATAAGTAGGCGTTCAGAGTGCATAACATGGGTTTGCTCTGCTATAGCGTGCTCGGAAACTCCTGTACTTGCCGCTTCTTTTATTTTGATGGTAACGGTTAAAGGTTTACCAACTTGACCAGAGAATACTAAAGATAAGACACGTTTTTCAATACTTAGGTGTTTTATTTTGTCAAAGACACTGGCGTGAATTTGTTCTTTTTGATCACTTAGTTTTTGTTCAACATCTTGTATTTCTACTACAGAGATAGCGTTACTTTTATCTATAGCGTAATATTTTGAATTATCACGCGGGTTTTCAATAAACATCGATTGGTTTAAATCGCCGCGTAAAAAAGCATTAGAGAAATCGCGATTAAACACCTTATAAAGTCGTTCGCCGTCTTCAAGTAGTTCACCGGTGGCAACAAAGCCATCTATTTGCTTACGGAAACTATCGATAACGGTATGTACATAGCTAGCGCCTTTAATACGACCTTCAACTTTAAAGGAGTGCACGCCAGCATCGATTAGTGCCGGTAAATCGAAAAATGCAGAATTATCTTTAATGTTTAGTGGGAATTTATTACCTGTTTCGGTGGGTTTATATTCTTCACGACAAGCTTGGCTACAACGCCCTCTATTACCAGAATTACCGACACTGGCTGAAGTGGAATAACATAAACCTGAAAAGGCGATACATAATGAGCCGTGAACAAATACCTCGGTAAGCAAATCTAACTCCGTTGATACGGCAGTAATTTCGGTGATTTCTTTTAAGTTTAATTCACGAGATAAATTAACCCGTGAGGCACCCAATTTTTTTAAAAATGGAATTTGACCAATGTTATGGGTTGTTAATTGGGTCGAAGCATGGATGTCTAAGGTCGGGAAGTGCTTTTTAAGAATATACAGCATGCCTAAGTCTTGGACAATAACGCCATCGAGCGTGGTGTTAGCCAGTTTACTTAATAACTTAGCCAGGGTTTTAAATTCGCGCTCTAGAATAATGATATTAAGCGTTAAGAATATTTGGCATTCATACTGGTGTGCGAGTCGAATAATACGGACGAGTTCATCAAAAGAAATATTAGTAGCACGGTTTCTGGCATTAAAAGTATCTAAACCACAGTACACCGCATCTGCGCCAGCAATAATTGCCGCTTTTATCGCATCTACATCACCACCGGGGGCTAACAATTCAATTTTAGGACTCATTTATACAACTTTAGCCAATTAAACGGCGGTTAAATTTCAAAGGGGGGATTTTACTCGTATAATGAGCCGATGAATACCGTTAAAATAGCTCTTTAAAGTAATTGTTTATTGCAGCGCTGGAATATTTACAGTAATGAATAAAAGTACCAATGTAATTGTTAATAAAAACAGTAATATAATAGGGCTACCCATATTATATTCTTTAAGAAACTGCCCTTATGCCATGCGCGCGAGACTGGCAATTTTTAAAGCTAAACAGACAGTTTTGTTAAGAGACTTGGTATTAAGTAATAAACCCGCTGAAATGATAGCGGTATCGCCTAAAGGGACAGTACCGGTATTAGTCTTAACAAATGGTACGGTAATCGAAGAAAGTTTAGCTATCATGTTATGGGCTTTACGTGCAACGGATCCGGCTGATCTATTACAAAGGCAGCAAGGCAGTCAGCCACAGAGTAGGCAAGATAGCGCCTTAGCTGAAATACTCTTACTCATTAATGAATTTGATACTGGCTTTAAAACTTGTTTAGAAGCCTATAAATGCGCTAAACGCTATAAAGAAGATAATATTGGCCAGTGCCGCGAAGCTTGCCAGTTATACCTAGAAAAATTAGAGCTACGCTTATCTAAGCACTGTTATTTAATAGCTGATAAAGAAAGTCTCGCTGATATTGCTTTAATTCCATTTATTCGACAATTTGCCCGCATAGAGCGTCAGTGGTATTTGCAATCACCCTACCCAAGGGTAAGGCAATGGCTAAACAGTTATTTGCAGAGCCCTGTTTTTACCAAGGTTATGGCAAAGTATCCACTGTGGCTAGAGAACCAGCAAGATGTTTTATTTGGCGGTAACTAATCCGGTACTTAAGCCGGTACTGATTCGTTTAATAATTCACTAACAATGAGCTTTAGTAAAAAGGTCTCACGTTCTATCGAAAGACCTTTTTTCTTACTTGTTGCCATGGTTGCTTCGTTGTGAGCAATGGCTTGATGAATGTTCATCCATACTGGCTGCATGCCATTATTTAGCTCATGGGTTTCAAATTTTGGCTCAAGTAGTTCCTCATCAATTGTGCAGGTATAGCAGTAAGATTGCATATGAACAAAATCAAAGCCTGCTTTATGCCATGGCCTGAATTCTTCGTAGAGGCCAAATTCTACAATGTTTCTGACATTATGCGCGCCAGTTTCTTCTTTAAGCTCGCGCACTAGTCCGTCAATATGACTTTCTCCCGTATCTATGCCACCACCGGGTAGGCTATAGTCGTGATAACGCTTGGTATAAAGTAGCAATATACTCTCACCATTAAGCACTATGGCTCTGGTCGCTTTACGAATAAAATGCTTCTTATCAGAGGAATTAACCGTAAGCGGATTAATATTCGGGTGAATTGTTGATTTAAGTAAGCGCATAGTAAGTGATATTATAAAATTATTGTGTATTATACCAATTTCATTAAATTATTGCTCACTTGTGCTGGTTAAAATACCTCATGTCAGCGTTGCTCTCAATCCCAATAGCCAGCTATTGCTCAATCGAGCGCCTTGCCCTGAAGTGTTTTTCCTATGCACAACAAGATCACTCACTTAATGAAACTGGTATTAGATGGGGCTCATTTGAACTTAATCAATGACAAGAATTAATGGCAATGATATTTTCTATTGTTCTCAATGTGACAAACGATTAAAATAACCATTAGAGGTTTTAACTAGTTGTACTAATCTTTAATTGCAACCCGACTGGCTAATAAGCCTACTTTTGTTTTTGGTGTTATAGCTTTATTTTTATGGTTTTGAGCGTTGTCTATGCAAATGAATGATCCTTGTTTTACTCGTTTTAAGTCCTCTATTGATTGTTATAGTTTACCTGAACGTTTTACTTTCCCCTTTTATTATCAACCACACCCTTTGTGTTTATTAGCGGCACAAGAACTGCAAGTTAGCCTAGAGCAGAAACAGTCATTACAGCATGATTTTAGCCAAAGTGGCAAAATGTTTGGCGTTCTTTTAGTGGTAAATGCTCAAGGGGAGCTAGGCTATCTGTCCGGATTTTCAGGACAATTGGCCGATAATAATGATCTTAGTCATTTTGTGCCGCCGGTCGATGATTCAACCAAAGCTGAGTTCTTTAAAAAAGAGCAAAAGTTGATTAATGATCTTAACGCGCAGCTTAGCTTGTTAGAAGACAATCCTGAAATTGCGGTAAAGCAGCAAGCTCTAACCAAATTATCCTCTTTAGCTAATAATGATATTAGCCAATTACAAAGTGAACATTCGACTCAAAGACAAGCAAGAAAAGCACAACGTACCCTAGCTATGACCTCGCTCTCAGATGATGAATTTACCCGGTTAAAAGAGCAACTAGCAAAAGAAAGTGTTGCTGATAAAAATGCATTAAAGTATTTGAAATACTCTTGGCAAGAAAAGCTAACAACAGCCCAATATGCTCTAGATACCTTACTTAAGGTGATTTGGGCGATTAAAGAGAGAAGATCATTATTATCAAAGGCGTTACAACAGAAATTATTTGAGCAATACCGCTTTTTAAATATTAAGCAAGAAAAGAAAAACTTAACTGATTTATTTATTGATACGGCTTTTCACCATAGATATGGTGTTCCGCCAGCCGGTGCCGGGGATTGTGCAGCCCCTAAACTGTTGCAATACGCCTTTAAAGTAGGGCTGAAACCGCTTGCTATGGCAGAGTTTTGGTGGGGTAAATCACCTAAATCAGCAGTCAGACAACATAAAAATTTCTATACCGCCTGTATGGGTAAATGCCAACCTATTCTGGCTCACATGCTCAGTGGTATGCCCATGGATGATAATCCTATGCTGAAAGACCTAGCAAAAGAAAAAAGCATCGATATACTCTATCAAGATAATGAGATGGCGGTGATCAATAAACCCAGTGAACTTTTATCTGTACCAGGTAAGAGTATAACTGATTGTGTTTATAGCCGAATGAAGCTGTTTTTTCCTAAAGCAACCGGACCACTTATTGTCCATCGCCTGGATATGTCGACCTCAGGCTTAATGGTTATAGCACTGACTAAATCAGCACATAAAAGCTTGCAGCAGCAGTTTATCAAGCGAACAGTGGAAAAAAGGTATGTTGCTCTGTTGTCTGGTTGCCCTAAACAGATATTAGACAATGAAGAGGGCATTATTCGTCTACCCTTAGCCGGTGACTTTGATGATAGACCGAGACAAATGGTTTGTTTTGAAACCGGCAAAGACGCGGAAACAAAATGGCAGAGGGTTGCTTTTGAACAGCAAGGTAATCAAACCCTAGTTAGAGTACATCTATATCCTAAAACGGGTCGAACTCATCAACTAAGAGTGCACTGTGCTCATCACTTAGGCTTTAATACGCCCATTGTTGGTGATGATTTATATGGCTCTACAGCTAACCGCTTACATTTACATGCAGAAGTGTTAAAACTAAAACATCCAACAACAAATGAATTAATGGAATTCACTGTCGCTGCCAATTTTTAAACAGTCAGCAATGAAATAGTTAGCAAAGAGTCGCGTTAAATAATATGTCTACAGGTTATATTAACGGGACTGACTTTTAATAGTACTTAGCTTTACACCATTGCATTTTCGTCCTGAAAAACATCTTCAATGGCTAAGTTAAACAACCTAGCCGCTCTAAATGCCAAGGGTAAACTAGGATCAAACTTGCCCTTTTCAATGGCATTAATCGTTTGTCTCGATACTCCTAACGCGCTAGCAAGTTGAGCTTGTGTCCAGTTCGCTCTGCGCGTAATACCTTTAAGCGGTTTTTCATTGGTATTTCCTATGGCCGGAGACAACGGCTATTAGGTAAGTTATGCCCATCAATATAATCACATGAGATATTTCCGCTTGATAAGTGATTAACTTTATATCTTCTAATGATTCATAGCTTAGGCCGACGACTAAGCCAACCCCTAAAGCTAAGGCCATGGCTTCAAACAGTATTTTTTGTTGCATTTCATCTAGGCCACGAAAATAAGCTCTATTAGCTATTAACATATGCAAACCAACCCCTAGGTTAATTAGCACGGCGATAATGGTTAACACTGTGTTGAATTCCCAAATAAATTTCGGAGCGAAAGAGGCTATAGCCATGGTAATAACCCAGCAGCCCGTCCAATTTCTTAATGTTAGGTTATTGACATTATTTTTTATTTGGTCGCTATTAGGGGATATAAGAACTTATGCTATTTTCATTAAGTGTGTGAGCTCGTTGTACTTAGGGGAAAAAAATTCAGGACCAGGCGCTTGATTAAATAATAGCTGGCTCTTGGGATTGAGAGCAAGCTAGTCTTGGGTATTTTAACTGGCACAAGTGGGCAATAATTTAGTGAATTTAGTATTATTACTGATGAGGTGGAAAAATTGCAATGTGGCGCTATAATTCTTAATCGGGCCTTAATTCAACATCCACGTCTTTAACCAAAGGGATTTAATAAGATGAAAATATTAGTGGTAGATGACATGCCATCAATGCGCCAAGTTATGCTGCATATGCTAATTAGTTTAGGTCATAACGACCCTGATGAAGCAAGCTGCGGCCTGCATGCGCTGAAAATGTTGCGATTAAATGACTATGATTTATTAATTACCGACTTACATATGCCTAATTTAGATGGTGCGCAATTGCTAAGTAAAATAAGGCAGGATAAAAAGCTCTCTAACTTGCCTGTGCTGATGGTCTCTAGCGAAGATGATAAGGCAAAAATAATGGCGATTATTGCTGAGGAAGTCACTGGCTTTATGGTCAAACCTTTTAATTGCAACACCTTGAAAAAACAATTACATTGGATAGAATCCAATAAACAAGTTGCATAATAGCTGATTTATTCAATTAGATAGTTAGCTATCGTCTCAAGGTGATAATAGCTAACTATCACTCACCTGAGCTTGTTTTTCGTGTAAGTCTTGCCTTATTCTAGCTAAGTCAACTTGTAGCCAATGGATTAATTTTTCAGGGGGCATAGGTTTAGCAAAGTAATACCCTTGTATTAAGTCGACTTTCAATTGGTATAGCAGTTGAAAGTCATCAAAGTTTTCTACTCCTTCAGCTACCGTTGTTAAACCTAAATCTTTAGCAAGATTGACTGTGCTTTTTAATATTGCCAATTGCTGGGGTCTAGTGGCAACATTATCGACTAAAATACGATCTAGTTTTAACTCGGTGGCGGGTACTCGCGATAACTGCTGAGCATTGGCAAAGCCAGTACCGTAGTCATCAATTGCCAGTTTAAAACCTTTTAATCTTAATTTCGCTAGCGTTTCTATCGCAGTTGATATTTCGCCACAAATCGCATTTTCCGTTACCTCTAAGACAATATCTTTAGGTTCTATTTGGTGGCGTATAACTTGACTGTATATTTTTTCAGCAAGGTCATTGTCGGCAAGAGATAGTGGCGATAGATTGAAAGCAAGATGGAAATTTATGCCATGATCTCGCCACTGTACTTTTTGCTTGAGCGCGATATCAAATAAATAATGAGTTAATTCAGAAATAATATCAAATTCCTCTGCGGCAGTAATAAACTCCACCGGAGAGACACAACCTAGTTTAGGATGATTCCAACGAGCCAAGGCTTCTACTCCTTTGAGTAATAAGCCTTGGCAAGTCAATTTTGGTTGATAAAATAAAATAATTTGTTGCTCTTTTATGCCGTTAATTATGTCATCAATTACCAGTCGGTGGTATATCTTGTGAGTTTCATTGCTATTAGTATGGGTTGTTAGTCTATTTAAGCTATTTACTAGGTCATTAATTTTCATAGGCTTTTTAAATGTACCTAGGACAATTAAGCCATCAGATTCAGCCATGGTGCCAATACTGGAAATTAGAGAAGGGTCTTTTGAGCTTAAAATGATTACCGACTTTGCCAATTTATCTTTAGCAATTTTACGTGATAATTCCACACCATCCATGACCGGCATTTCTAGGTCTATGAAAACAAGATCAAATTTATCCTCTGATAATTTTTCAATGGCGTCCACACCATTGATGGCACCGACGATATTAGTAACACCTTGCTCTAAACACATATTAATGACATGGTTTCGTTGCACATTACTGTCATCAACAACTAATACATTTAATTTATTCATAGAGTCACTCATAAGGTTAATTTCACTATCAAGCTCATTTTTATTTTTAATGCTTAATTAGCTCCGCTATTTCACTTAAATCAACAATCCTTTGCGCAGCACCTAACTTTATCGCTTCTTTTGGCATACCAAATACTACACTAGAACTCTCATTTTGAGCCATGGTCTTACAACCAACATTTTTCATTTTTAGTAAGCCTTGAGCACCATCCTTACCCATCCCAGTCAGAATAATGCCGGTAGCATTTTGCTTAGCACTGATTGCTAGTGACTTAAACAATACATCAACAGATGGGCAGTGCCTATTTACGGCTGGCCCATCAGAGACAATAGCAATATATTGTGCACCGGATCGCTTGACTTGTAAGTGTTTGCCTCCAGGAGCAATCAGTGCTCTACCAGGGATAATTCTATCGCCAGAGCTTGCTTCTAAAACCTCTAACTCACATAAAGAGTTTAGTCTATCAGCAAATGCTTTGGTAAATTTTTCAGGCATATGCTGAACTATTACTATGCCGGGGCATGTTGCTGGCAGAGCGGTTAGTACTTTTTCAAGTGCTATAGTTCCGCCGGTAGATGAGCCAATAGCGATAACTTTATCTGTGGTAAGGCTCATGGATACTAAGTCATTTTCTGTAGCTGAAGTTGAGTTGTTTAGCACAGCTTCAATAAGGGACTTAGTGGCCTCATTTTTTTGTGCCATTGAAGAGCATTGAGTTTTAGTAGTCACCTTACTAACCAGTGGTTTTTGTAACCTTGCCTTTGCCGCAGCGCGGACAACCGCTGTTATTTGACCAGCGGCTTCTTCTAAAAAGTTCTTTAAACCCATTTGTGGTTTGGTAATAATATCAAAAGCTCCTGCCGCTAATGCATTTAAAGATATCTCAGCTCCTTTTTCCGCGAGTGATGAGCAAATAACTACCGGCGTTGGCCGCTCAGCCATAATTTTTTTTAAAAAAGATATACCATCCATACGCGGCATTTCAATATCGAGCACTATGACATCAGGCCATTTTTTTTGCATTTTTTTGTAAGCAAATATAGGGTCATTAGCCACAGCATAGACCTCAATATCAGTTGAATTATTGAGTATCTGTGAGATAATTTGCCGGACCACTGCCGAGTCATCAACTATCATTACTTGAATGCTCACTAAAGCCTCCTTTTTCGTCTTTATACTTGATAACTGTGATGCCACCTGTGGTTAACTCAAAAGTTATACTACGTCCATGATGACCTAAAGTATCTTGCTGGCAAAATGTTAGTTTGTTTTTCTTTGCCCAGTTTTTAGCAAACATGACATTAACTTCACCAATAGAAGGGTAGGTTATACTAGGGTACATATTACTGCCGCCATAAAGCGCCAATTCATATTCATCTAAGGGATAAAGTGATGACATTCTTTTTAATAAATAATCTAGCGCTTCTTCGCCATAACGATATTTTTTCATTACTTGTGATGATTTGGACTTTTCTGCTTCCTGAACTAATAAGTAGTGACACATGCCAGCAGTTTTACTCTTTGCATGCCAAACTATAACCGCAACACAAGAGCCTAATATTGTTTTTAATTCTTTTGGGGCATTATTTTCTAATGGTTGAGAAAAGTACAGCTCGCCTGGCGGTAAATTAGTGCAGCGATTATCTTGTCTCATCGACTTTATCTCCATAAATCACCTATAATTTATTAATTTTCATTTACGTTAATTTTTGATAAATTTGTGGTTTTATTCATTCAAATGAGTGGTTGAGAAAAGTACAGCTCGCCTGGCGGTAAATTAGTGCAGCGATTATCTTGTCTCATCGACTTTATCTCCATAAATCACCTATAATTTATTAATTTTCATTTACGTTAACTTTTGATAAATTGCCGGTTTTATTAATTCAAATGAATGCTCTAAACCATGTAATGTCTCTGAGTGGCTAATAAATAAGTAGCCACCTTTATTTAGACACTGTTGGAGACCATTAATTATTTTTTGCCGCGTTTTATCATCAAAATAAATCATCACATTGCGAATAAAGATAAGATCAAATTTTCCTAAACCTGACATGTTGTCAAGTAAGTTAAAAGTAAAAAAGTGTAGTCGTTTTCTTAATTCTGGTTTTATTCTTATGTAACCTTCAAATTCGTCAGTGCCTTTAGCACAATAAATTTGCCGATATTTTTTAGGCAGTGATTTAGTTCTATCATTAATATATATGCCTTTTCTGGCATGGGCTAAGACAGACTTGTTGACATCAGAAGCGACCACAGACCAAAGTGTAGGGCAATGTTCATTAAGCAGCATTGCTATACTGTAGGGTTCTTCACCGGTGGAGCTAGCAGCGCTCCATACTTTATACTCTCGGTTAGCGTTTATCCTTGGCAGAATAATATTGGCCATGTAATCAAAATGTTTTTCCTCGCGAAAGAAAAAAGTTTCATTTGTCGTCATCAATTCTAAAGCAACTTCTAATTCATGACTATTATCAGGGTTAGTGATAAATCTAAAGTAAGCAGAGAAGTTATCAACTTGAATATGTTTAACACGTTTTAACAAGCGGTGACCTAGCATCATGCGCTTTCGCTTGGCTAAATGAATACCAAGCTTGTCATAAACTAGTTTTTGAAAAAGGGTATAAACCTCCTCTGAAGGTAGTGTTTCCAATGTACTCATTACGGCTAACCCTTGCATTATCTAACCTTATTCCTTTGAGGCCATATTAAGTTCTCGGTAAAGGTGGATTAATATGACGGATTAAAAATAATATAACTTAATAGCTGACAAACTTATCATCGTCATCATCTCTATTACTGCCTTTTTTGATTAACGTACTCGCAGATCTTTTAGCCTTTGAATTTGAATCCTTATTAATGGTTGATCTACTGTTTGATGATAAAGGTTTTTCTAGTGGAGAGGCCTCTAAGGTGAAAAAATTTACCGAGTCTTGTAATTGTAATGCTTGTACATTCATTTCTTCAGAGGTAGCACTAAGTTCTTCTGAGGCCGCGGCATTATGCTGCATAGTTTGATTTACTTGAGCAATGGCTTCATTTATTTGATGAACCCCAGAGGCTTGTTCTGAAGAAGCGGCAGCAATTTCTTGTACCAATTCTGCTGTTTTATTAATTGAAGGTACCATATCTTTTATCGACTTACCGGCTAGGTCGGCGCGTATTACGCTATCTTTGGCTAACTCGCCAATTTCTTGAGCGGCGATTTGGCTGCGCTCAGCAAGTTTTCTTACTTCTGAGGCAACTACCGCGAAACCTTTACCGTGATCTCCCGCACGACCTGCTTCAATGGCGGCGTTAAGTGCCAACATATTGGTCTGGTAAGCAATATCATCAATGACACTTATTTTTTCGGCAATTTTTTGCATGGCAGCAACGGTTTCTGATACGGCTTCTCCACCAATCATTGCCTCTTTTGCCGCCTGTTGCGCCATTCCATTGGTTATGCCAGCATTCTCATTATTTTGTGAGATAGATGCTGACATTTCTTCCATTGAGGCCGACGTTTCTTCAACACTGGCCGCTTGTACTGAAGCACCTTTAGCAATAGTTTGTGCGGTGGAATTGACTTCTGTTGAAGCGGAAGACAAAGCCTCAGAAGAGGATCTTACATCGTGGATAATGGTGGCTAATTGGTTTTTCATGTTAGTGATGCTATAAAGTAGGGAGGTTTTGTCGTTGTGCTTTAATTCTATTTCGATACTTAAGTCACCATTGGCAACTTGATTACAAACATGTGCCGCGTAGCGAGGGTCACCACCTAACGTTTTAAACAAATCGTTAAAGATGAATACCATTAAACCTAAAATAATAAAGCCTTCAATAAAAGAGAAAGTAATTAAAGCCGATTTGTTTTTAACAAATTCTTCCTCCATGGCCGTAAGATTATTAGCAATTATCTCTTTGAAGTCTCTTTCTGTATTTGCAGCTAATTCAGTCATGCCTTTACTAGCCGGTCTATCAACACCACTGACACTTTTGTCTACTTTTTTTCCTGTTAAGGGATCTCTCCTATCAAAATTATTCAAGGCTTTTAAGTAGGAAATTTCAAGCTGCCCATGTGCCAATTTAACTTCCTTTATGGCACGATAGTCAAGGGATAACTCTTTGGAATTTTTAATCGCATGAGCTAATAATTGTTGTACTTTTCCAGAGCTTTTTTTAAATCGACTGGAATATTTTTCAAACTGATTTTTATCATTGCCTCGAAGTAGGATGTTTTTCCATTCTTGAACTTGAGTTTTAAAAATTACATGCGCATTGGTTAAATCTGTTAATATTTCGACATTTTGTTCAACAAAAACAAATCTTTTTTCGGTTGAATCACGAAATTTTGACAGTTCATTGACAGCCTCCCAGCTTAACAATACTAGTGATAATACTACCAGAAGGCCCAAAAATAGAACTTTGGCTTTTAAGCTTATTTTTTCTAACATGTTGTGTTCCTCTGCTCTCAAAATTATATTTAGTGAATGAGATTATTGCAGCTCAGCTTCAACTAAATGTGCTAATTCCCTAGGTGATAAGGTTTTTTCTGCATCTAAAAGTACAATAAACTCGTCATCTTTTTTTGCTATACCTTGAATAAATTCAGCTCTGATTTTTGCACCAAAAGCGGGAGCATCTTCAATATCACTAGCGGATATGTCGATAACTTCATTGACAGCATCTGCCAATAAACCGAGTACGCAAGGTTGTTCGTTAGTGTGTAATTCAATGACGATGACACACGTTCTTTTATGTATGGTAATAGGTTGGCGACCTAAGCGAATGCTTAAGTCGATTACCGGCACAACCTCGCCACGTAGGTTTATCACCCCAGATATAAATTTCGGCATTAAGGGCACTTGCGTTATACCGGCGTATTCAATAATTTCTCTCGTTTGATGCAAGTCCATACCGAAATGCTCATCTGCAATGGTAAAGGTTAAGAACTGGCTAGATTTATCCACCACTGTATCCTCCGAGTTATCATGTTCGTTCCTGTTAATTGGTATAATTTTCATAAGCTTATTACTCGATATTTATATTTATACTTTTACCTGTCTTGTTGGTAACAATGCTTTTACTGAATATCATTTCTCTTGGCTATGTATACTCTCAAGATAAGAGGCCTTGTTGGCTATTTCATTGGCGATAGCTAATTCAATTAATTGTGGTACATCTAAAATAAAAGCTATTTCACCATTACCGAGTAAGCTAGAGCCCCCTATACCTTTAAGTGCTTTAAAAAGTGGACCTAATGGTTTGACTACGGTTTGAATTTCGCCATTAAGTCGATCAACAGCAATACCGGCAACATCATTGCCAAATTGAACTATAACCAACTCTCTTTTAATTGAGTGCGGCATTTTATTATTGGCTAGTGTCTGTTCATGGCTTGGTGTTAGCTTGAATATTTCGGACATTTTTAGATAAGGGATCATTTCACCACGTAAATTTATGCAATGTCTGCCTTTGATGTCTTGGTGATTAGCCAGATTAATACATTCAATGATGGTCGCCTGCGGAATAATAAAATGTGTACCGCTAGCTTCCACGTGAAAACCATCAATAATAGCGAGAGTTAGGGGCAGTCGAATCTTAAACTCGGAGCCAACACCTGTTTGTGATCTGATATCAATGCTGCCTTGTAATGCTTCTACATTACGTTTTACTACATCCATACCAACCCCCCTGCCTGATAAGTTTGTCACTTCGGTTGCAGTTGAGAATCCAGGATGGAATATAAGTTGAAATAGTTCGTTATCACTCAATTCCGCGTCGGGGTGTATAATACCTTTTTCGATGGCTTTTTCTCGTACACGTACTTTATCAATGCCATTGCCATCATCACTTATAGCAATAATAATGTGTCCACCTTCATGGTAGGCCGCTAGTTTTAGCTGTCCTTTAATGTTTTTTCCCGCAGCTTTTCGCGCTTCTATTGATTCTAAACCATGGTCCATGGCATTTCGAACAATATGAGTGAGTGGGTCGCCCAATTTTTCCACCATTAAGCGATCTAGCTCAGTATCTGCGCCATCAATAATTAGTTCAACGTCCTTACCTAGTGCTTGGGCTGTATCTCTGACAAGACGTTTAAAGCGCTGAAAGGTAGCACCAATAGGTATCATTCTTAAACTTAAGGCAGCATCTCGTATTTGATTAGTGAAATTATCAAAATCATCGACCGCTTCAATTAATGCGGTGTTCTTAGTGTATTTAGAGAGTAAGTCAATACGTTGTTGATTGATGACTAATTCGCCAATAAGGTTAATTAGGTGGTCTAAACGATTTGAGTCAATGCGAATTTGCTTACCTTCAGATTTTTTACTTTTATTTTGTGTTTGCTTTGTTAGTGCAGCACTGACTACTTCTTCTGGCACTTTATGCTGTTCCGTTAATAGCTCACCTAGTTTGTGGGTTTCAGTTTGTTCACCACTGGCTGTACTTTCTTTACTTTGAGATATTAGGGCTTGTTCAAGGGAGTGCTTAGTTAGTGAGCCGCAGTTCACCAAAATATCCCCTAACCTTTGATTTTCTTCTGGCAGTTTATCAATCAAGGCAAGGTAGTCTTCAATCTTAGCGCTGGGAGGTAAAATGGTGATATTTGAGTCATCTTGGACAAACATAAAGGTGTTTTCTATTTCCTCTAAGCTAGCGTCAGACTGTAGCGCTATTTCATAGGCTAAATAGAGAGTCTCAGCATCAAAGTGGGCTGAATCAGGGAAGGCATCGATAATTGTTTCTATATGTTTAATTTCACCTAGGCTAGAGAGGAACTTGATAAAGGACAATGGGTCCATGCCATTTCTAAGGCAATCAGTTGATAGACGTAGAGAAATATGCCACAGCTTATTATTATCTCCCTCATCAGTTGGTTTATTATCATTTTTGCTTGCCGTTACGGTACTTGTTTTTGCTAGGGTTTGGTTACTTTCTTCACTCGCCCAAGGCGCTAATGCGGCAAGTAAATCACCGTCAATTTTTTGTAGGTCCGTTTGTCCATTAAATTCATCTAGTGTGACAGCAACTAAACTTTGCATGTGATCGCGACATTTGAACATAACGTCGATTAAATCTTTGTCTATCTTAATTTTATTGTCTCTAGCACGATCGAGTACATTTTCGACTATATGGGTAAAGCTAACAATATGATCTAGGCCAAAAATACCAGCCGAGCCTTTGATCGTGTGTGCAGAACGAAAAATATCATTAAGCATTTCGTTATCGCACTCACCCTCATCCATTTTTAGCAGCACATTTTCCATTGACTCTAAATGTTCTTGAGCCTCTACATAGAAAGTTTGTAATACGTCATCTAGGCTCATTACTCCACCTCTGCTTTACTGGCAGTCATTACTTTAATGTCTTCAAAGTCAATAAAGTAGCGGTTAAGCTGGAATAAATTACTATAATCAGTGAGCGCTTCACCTAAGCTAGTTATTTGATAATGACTATTTTGTTCATTGATTATTTTCATCAGCATAATGAGTAATTGCACACCAGCGGTATCAATCTCGGTAATATTATCGAGTTTGAGTCGGGTGAGACTTTTTAATTTTATTTGTTTAAAGTGCTGCTGAAATACGTCCATAGCACAATAAATTGTCAGCTCACCGCTAATGACAATTTCAGTACTGTCGTTGTTTGCTTGAGTTATTGTTATTTCAGCCATATTCTCTCAACCATTATCCTTTGCTTCTTGCGCCATTTTTTTTCGGTTCAGCAGCCGTACACTTTAGCTAAACTCTTAAGTAAGCATAGTCACTGCTTGCAACATTTGTTCTGGTTTGAAGGGTTTTACCATCCAAGCTTTAGCACCTATAGCCTTACCTTGCTTTTTCATATCATCAGATGCTTCAGTGGTAAGCATAATGATGGGAGTAAACTTATAAGCGGGCATTTGCTTAATCGCTTTAACCATATCAATGCCGCCCATATTTGGCATGTTGACATCGGAGATGATTAAGTGAATTTTTTTACCATCAAGTTTACTTAGGCCGTCTTTACCATCAACTGCTTCTAAAACTTCATAGCCCGCGCTTTTTAGCGTCATAGCGACTACTTGTCTGATACTTGCTGAATCATCAACTATTAAAATTGTTTTACTCATTACTCTGTTACCATTATTTAATTAAGCACGACAGAATTTCCCTTTAAAAAAAGGTAATTTCATCATTTTTATTATCGGGTGATTTTTCACTGCCATCATGCATGGCAACTTGCTCTAAGGTGGAATATGTCTGTTTAATATTATTAAGCCACTGATGTATATCTACCGGCTCTATAGGAAGCCCTTGGCTGAAATTGTATTGGCATTGTTGGAAGTTAGGGGCAAGTTTGTTCATATCATCAAATACATGGCCAAGTATTTGGCTAACTCTATCTTGGAATTGCAGCGATACCAGTACATCATCTATCGCCAATTGCACCGTGGTGTTTTCTTGTATTAGTTGGCTCGCATTGAGCATGATTTTCTCTCCAGCGACACTGTAATTTTCGATGACTTTTTTTATTGTTTCTTCAGCTGAGTTAATGATAAGGGTATCTTGTTCGGTAAATTCTTGGGTTTTAGTTAAGGTGTTTTGTAAGGTGGCATTAACTTGCTCAATGGTTTTGGTGATTCGGGCACCCGTTTCACCAGAGCGAGTTGATAAGGTTCTAACCTCATCGGCAACAACGGCAAATCCTCGGCCAGCTTCACCTGCACGCGCTGCTTCAATGGCGGCATTAAGAGCGAGTAAGTTAGTCTGTGAAGCTATCCCCGCAACTTCATCACCCATTCGGGAAAGCTCTTCAGCAATGGTGGATAAATTATTTATTTCACTTAAAATTTGATCACGACCTACCATGGCGTCGTGTAAAGATTGAATGATGGTATTTAATGACTGTTCCGATTGACTAATAATATGGGTTAGACCACCTTCGCCACTCATCTCGCCAGAACTATCTTGTGATGTTTTAATGGCTTCGGCTAATTGGTCCTTAATACAGGAAAAATTTGTTGCTAGTTTATTTATGTTTTCATCGCCTTGGTCCCTGGCCAATGATGTTTGTCCAGCCCAGACTGCAATGATTTGATGTGCTAAATCTAAATATTGTTCTATATGAATCTTGTCTTGCTTGTTTGTTGACGATGCTTGTTCCGCCTGTAATAGCTTTTGTTGGTATGCCATCGAGATTTTTTTTTGGAAAAAAAAACAAGCATAACCGGCAGAAATAACAACCACAGCAAGGATAATTGCTAATGTTATGCTTTGACCACTATCGAGTAAGGCGAGTAATACGCATATAGAGAGAATGAAAAAGCTAATATTTATTTTTTTTTGCATATTAATAAGCATTACTGTTCCTATAGATGATAGCGTGTGATTTATCATATATTCATAAAAAATTGACCTTAAACATAAAACTAAAAAGTTACGCTATAAATTAGCGTAGACAATGAAACTCAATAAAACAAGGCTTGCTAGTTATATGCTAAGTTATTTTATAATCTAACTATTGTATATATTTCATTCGTTTAGGTGCTTTCTCCGAGGAAATAGTCATAACAAAAGTTAGCTTATTACCGTTAAAACTGAGTATAATTCGGTCAAAGTTGTTTTGATGACCTCTTAATAGCAGCAAGGTTAGGCTGCTTGCGCAATGACAGCTTTATCGTTAGATTTTTTATCCTTCACTTTTAAATATATTCTGAGGAATTCTTCTTGAATAAATACTTAATATCCCCTCTATTGTTAACCATTTTTATTCAAGGTTGTGGTGGTAGTTCATCTAGTATTCCAGAAAAACCAGTAGAGCCAGTTGAATACAGCTTTTCTTTAACGTCACAATTAATCAACGATTGTGGCATCAGTAGCGCTTTTACTAAGGTTGAATTGTTACTTCAAGATGATACGTGGCAAACCATTGCTAGCTATAAACCCGATGAAAATGGTGTTATTAGTTTTGTGACGACAAATGAGTTTATTAACTATACCTTAGTGGCTGAAAATCAGCAGGGCAATGAAGCACAAGGTTTGAATGTGGTCAGTTTTTATCAAGCCAGTAGTGACACACCAGCGCATTATCAGGCTCAGTTCGATGACTTAATTGATAATGATACAAGCTGTGAGTGCGTCACGCAGGATCTAAATTTAGATCACGCTCCATTGGAAACGCTAGCATCGGTGACTAGTTCTTCTCACTTTGATAGTTGGCGGGTGATTAATAGCGAGAATACTTTATTTGAAGGCGTGCAAGTTTGCCGTACCATAGATGGTGATTGGCCATTACATTCATTTTCGGTAGAAGGTCTAGCTTTTAATCAAAAGCTGATTGCTGCTGGTAACTTTCTTGACCTTAATGTTGAGGCTAATATCGAAGGTGTTTGGTCATTATTTGCAAAGCTTCATGCAACTCCTTACGGGTTAACTCCACCATATCAAGAGGTCAGCAGTGAGCAGCTAATAAAAGGTGCTAAGCATTTTTCAACACAAGTAGCTGAAGGTGAGCAAAGCTTACTAGTTTTTGATAATCACATACATACCAGTGAAAATTATTATCAATCACAAGCCAGTGTAACCTTTGAGCTAAGTGGCTCTATTTTTGGTACTGCTGTTTCTAAGACTAAGCATCAAGTGATTTCAACCATTGCTGAGGTGTCTTTGGACGTGATGGCTGGTCAGTATAAACCGGCTTTCAACGAACCCTACTTTGATGAAATCAAAGAAGATGGTAGCTACGATTATAGTGCTATTTCTGGTTACCCTATGGCAATCATAAACTTCACTTTTAGGGCCACTGACCCTAAAACTGGTTTACCCATGCCGGCAAAGTGGACCTTTTATGGCCCTGAAAAAGGTCTATTAGCCATTAGTGCACCATTAACGGGTTATGACGATATTATTGATATTAAAACCAGCAAAAAATCCCAGGATGTGCAGTTAATTAAAAGTAAGATGGCCAATAATTACTCGGATTATATTAAATATTACCAAGCTAACAGTGCATTGGATCGGACTAATGATTTTGTTAAAGATATGACAGCAGCAGAGCTTAGGCTTAAATTTAATTAGCGCATTTTAGCCAGATTGTTTTCGTTATAAAAAAGCCTGCAATTGCAGGCTTTTTTGTGATTATCAATCTGATTTTTAGTTTTTATCGGTTTTATAAATATAACATAAGATTAAAATTTATAATCTAGCGTTAGGCTGTAACCACGTTCCGCTCCAGGATATTCACTGGCTGTTTGATAATCTTTATCGGTGAGGTTAGTTACTTTAGCGAATAAACTCAATTGATCATTTAGGCGGTAGTTTACCCCAACATCAAGTAAAGTATAAGCTTTAAGCGTCTTGTCTTCAGCGTTAGCGTTATCATAGCTACTACCTTGATATCTTACATCAAAAGTAAACTCTAACTGTCCAAGTGAATAGAAGAAGTTATAGTTAGCCGAAAAGTGTGGGCGTCTAGCTAGTTGCTTGCCTGTGGTTTTATCCTCAGCGTCAACATGGCTTAAGGTTAGTCTGTTACTCGTATCAGCTATATCTGCAGAAATAGTCGCTTCAGCACCTAGTATTTCAGCTTGGGCAATATTCTTTGGCTGCCAAGGACTAAAAGGGTCTGAGCTATCTACAGGTGCCCACTCGATTAAGTTATCAATATTGGTTTGATAAATAGACACTTCAGCCGAAAAAAAATCATTTTGATAACGGGTTAAAAACTCTGTGCTATCAGCTGTTTCTGAAACTAAGTCAGGGTTGCCTGAGAAAGGATAGTACAAGTCATTGAAGCTCGGCGCTTTAAAAGCAGTACCGTGACTTAAAGAGAAAAGTAACTGGTCGCTAACTTGGTAACCTGCAGCTAATTGATAGGTGGTTTCACCATTAATGTCACCTACTTTATCGTAACGCACTGAGGCTTCAAGTTTAATCTGCTCAATGTTATGACGACCGGTGACAAAAAACGCACTAGCATCGCGTTTGGTTTTGTCATATTCATTGTTGCTATCAATACTTTCACTATACCACTCAACGCCTGCGGTCACTTCTGATGAGTCAGCAAAGGGACGTTGTGCTAAAGCGGTTACTTGGTTTCGCGTTGTGGTGAATAAACTGTTTGGATTATTAAAGCCATTGTCATCATTGTAATCACTGTAGTTATCTTCATTGCTGTCTTGAGAGGTACTTAAACCCAATTGTAAGTACACTTGTTCAAGTTGCAGGTGATTTCTTAGCAAAAAATGATAATTTTCGTAACTGCTTTCGTCACCGCTATAAAGGGTATTAGTATCAATTTCTGTGGTGCCTTGGTCATATTGTGTGTTTAATTCAAGGGTATATTGCTTGGTAAATTGACTGGTACCAGCAAGACCTACAGATTGACGATCATAACCATCATCATCATTTTGGTCCACGGTAAACATGTTAGCGCCATTAGGCACAATAACATCAAAGCCATCTGATTTTTCAGCAGTTGCGGTAAATGTGTAGCTATGGTCTTCATTACCAAAACCTAGCGCTCCATAACCTTGGTATAAGCTATTACTACCAATTTTCACCCCTACTTGACCTTCACCAGGGCTTAAATCTCTAGTGAAAATTTGGATTACACCACCAACCGCATCTGAGCCCCATAATGCTGCTCTAGGCCCTCTGATTATTTCTATACGCTCAATTAATTGCACAGGAATATCAGCAATGCTTTTTACGCCAAGAGTAGCCGAGCCAACACGAACACCGTTCACTAGCACTAACACGTGATCTGAATTGGTACCGCGAATAAAGGCTGAAGATTTATGTGCAGAAGTACCTTGTGTGGTTATAGTAATACCAGCAACACGCCTTAGTAAGTCACTGACAGATAGCGGTTGAATTTGTTCAATATTTGCTCGGGTAAAAATGTCGACAGCAGCTAGGGTATCAAATTTATCTTGAATACTGCGGTTTGCGGTAACGACGATAGTTTCATCCGCTTTAAGTGTTTTATTAATCAGGGCAGTGTTAGTTTGCTCAGCAAAAGAAAGTGATGAGTAAAGTAGGCTGCTAATACTTAGTGCTATTAATTTTTTTTTCATGTTGTCCTCAGTTATAAGCACCCACCGTGCTTATAATGATTAATTTAATTTTAGGCCGGTCTCCGGACTTGAGTTACAAAAAACTGTAACTTACACCGTTGCGGGGGCAGTATTGGGTTAACAAGTTTCCCGTTTTACCTTCAGTTTTAGTCATGGTTATTTACCAATTATCATTAAAACTATCGGGCACCTAAAATAGGTATTATTGACTAGCGAATAGGCTAGTTATGTTTTTGTTGTAAAATCGTTCTTGTTTTATCGATTGCTGCACACAAATCTTTTAATGCCGTTAAGCTGCGTACCGTCATCCGATGCATAGCATCGGCGTCAGGTTGAATTATTTGCTTATTGGCTACTGCCGGTATCATTGGCCAATCTTGCCAATTAAAGCCCTCGCGCTCTTTTTGATTAACGGATAGTGGCTGAATAATGACTTGCACTGCCGCTGGTAGTACTTGCTCTATGCTAATTTGTGGATATGGTGTGATCACCTTGGCAAAGGGATTTTTGACTTTACAAATATTAAAAAATTGTTGTGGCCAACTGCCCTTGGCAACCGTTGTTAAGGGTCTTGACCACAGCTCGTAAAAGCCCGTTATTACTGTTTTATCTTGGTAAGTCATTATTATCTTTGCTAATTCAAGTTCGAACTTTTTCGCTACTCTTTCACCTTGTTCGCTATGGCCGGTCAGCTTAGCAAAGTGGCGAACTTCTTTCGCTATATCTGAAAAAATCAGGGGGTGGGAGTAAATAACGTTAAACCCCAGTTGCTCTAATCGTGCTAAGTCATCACTCGGATTGCCATTTTTCCAGGCGATAATTAAGTCAGGTTGCAACTCAATTACTCGTTCTAGTTGTAAACGGATATAATTACCTATACGCGGTATTTTTTTCGCCTGCTCTGGGTAGTCAGCAAAGGCTGTGGTACCAATAATTTGCTCACCGGCACCGACATCATAAAGCATCTCAACAATATGTGGGGCAAGGGCTATAATGCTTGGTTTGTTTTCTTCTTTAGATAGTTCTTTATCCAGTTCTTTATTAGTTTCTATACTCAGTTCGGCATAAGCTGAGCTTGAAATTAACAGTAAAGTTAACAGCAAAGAGGTTAATTTCATCGTATTGTTTCTGTTTGGTGATAAGTTGTGCAGCTAGCTCAGCAAGTGCTAGCTGCACGTTATTTTTAATGGCTGGAGTCGTATTTTACCAATCAATACCTTTTTGCGCTTTAATACCACTGTCAAAGGCATGTTTGATAGATTTTATTTCGCTAACTGTATCTGCCAGCTCTATGATGGCACGATGACAGGCACGACCAGTGATGATAACGTGCTGATGTTTAGGGCGATTGTTTAATGCGGTAATAACTTCATCTAAATCAATATATTTATACGACAACATGTATGTCATCTCATCAAGTAAGACCAAATCAATATTGGTATCGCTGAGTAACTCTTTACACTTAAGCCAAACCTGCTTGGCTGCAGCGATGTCTTTTTCTTTGTCTTGCGTATTCCAGGTAAAGCCTGTACCCATAACACTAAATTTTACCCCCGCATTTTCCAGCAGTTGTCGTTCACCACAAGCCCAGGTACCCTTAATAAATTGTGCAACTGCAGCATTAAGTCCATGACCGACGGCACGAGCGACAGTGCCAAACCCCGAGGTACTTTTGCCTTTACCATTACCTGTGATAACAATAAGTATGCCGCGCTCCTCGGTGGCACTATCAATGCGAGCATCAACTTTCTCTTTCATTTTTTGCATTCTTTGCTGGTGTTTATCAGTTATGTTGTGGTCAGTGGTTTTTTCATCAGTCATAGGGTTACCTCTGCTGTTCGTCTTTATTAAATATTAGTTTATTAAACGTTGATTTATTAATTTATCGCCCGAGAGCGATACATGATAAATAAGAAAAATATACTACCTAGTGCCGAAGTGATAATGCCAATTGGGATCTCCGCATGAGGCAGTGATGAGCGAGCAATAACATCTACCCATATAAGAAATATAGCGCCAATTAACGCACTGCCAATAATTAGTTTTAGTGTTGTCACTCCGACTAGCTGTCTAACAATATGAGGTATCATCAAGCCAACAAAACCAATACCGCCACAATAGGCCACTATAGTTGCGGTCAGGGCCGCACAAATGCCTAACATAAGTAAACGTAACTTATCGACATCAACACCTAAGCTGGCAGCACTTTCATCACCTAATAACAGCGCATCTATTTGTCTGTGTAGTGCAAAGACGGTAACTATTGCCACAATAAGAACACTAGCAATGACATAAAAATTACTCATTTCAACCCGCGCTAAGCTACCCATAAGCCAGAAAATAACGCGGTTGGTGGCAAAAGGTTCGCCAAAATATAAAATAAATTGAGTAATCGATGCCAGCATAAATGAAACCGCAACGCCAGCGAGCAATAATTGCTCCATGCGCTGCAGTACTTTAGCGATAAAGACTACAATAATGACGGCAAACAGTGCTCCTAGAAATGCCGCCAAAGGTAAGGCTATGGTGAGGTTATCGGCCAAGGTAATATTGGCGATGGTAGCGCCTAAGCCTGCGCCAGAAACAATACCAAAGAGATAGGGGTCAGCAAGCGGATTACGAGTGGTGTTTTGTAAAATCGCACCGGCAATGGCTAAGCCCATTCCTGCCACCAAGGCGACTAATACTCTTGGAATACGTATTTGCCAGATAATGACATTAGCGATGGGATTTTGGCAGTTACTGACTAAGCAGGTAATTAACTCAGCAGAGTCAATATCAGCAGGGCCAAAGGTTATTGCCGCCATTGCCGATAAAATAACTAAGACTAACAATCCCCATAAGGTAGTCGTAACTTTATTCATCAAGTGACTCCGAAAATTGACTATTTTGTCCATGAGACTCTGGTAAGTAGAAAGATACTTGGGTAGCACCTGTCATTCCATCGATACTTTGCTGACATGGTAAACCAAATACTTGGCTTAATTGCTTAGGTGCCAATACTTCTTCGGGGCTGCCATCACAAATTAATTGACCTTGATTTAATAATATTAATCGTTGGCAATATAAACTGGCCAAATTAAGATCATGGACTGTCATGATAACGGTGATATTAAGTTTGTTGACTAGTTGCAATACCTGATGTTGGTAATACACATCTAAATGAGTGGTCGGCTCATCAAGGATCAAGATTTGACTGGCTTGCACTAGTGCCCGAGCAATTAATACTCTTTGTTGTTCGCCACCGGATAGTTGATTAAAGTTAGTATGTAGCGCTTGCTCTAAACCCACTTTTTTAAGCGCTAAATTTATTTGTGCTTTGTCGTGATCGCTGTCTAAGGAAAAAAGCGTTTTGTGCGGTAATAAGCCCATTTTCATCACATCTTGCACAGAAAGCGCAAAAATACTGTCATTCTTTTGCATCACTAGGGCGAAGTGTTGGGCAATCTCTTTCGTACTATATCGAGTTATGGCACGATTTTTTAGTTTAACGCTACCGGTAACATTAGCGCTGGCGAGAATATTATTTTGATTTGTTATACAGCGTAGTAGGCTAGTTTTACCCGCACCATTGGGACCAATAATACCTATCACTTCACCTTTGCGGACATTGAAGTTAATGTTGTGCAAGATGGCTTTATTTGGCACCTGCCAACTTAGCTGAGAGATATTAAGGAGTGTCGACATAGTAAAATTCGTGTTTTCCCGCACGGTGATAAGTGAGCATAGTTTTTTTGGTTAGCTATCTGACTTTGAGGCGATATTTATCGGAAAACTGAATATCACTTCATTTACAGTTGCGGGCACAGCGATGGATTTTCACCATCTTCATAACACAAAAATTATTTAGGACGTGGATTCTAGCTTTATTTTATCTTATTAGCAAACTTTAGATGTTTAGACGGCTATTTGTTGTGCTGATGGAGCCTCCTACTTGAGTCCCTGGGTGATTTTTAGGAAATGTTTAGCACATTGTAAGTCTGATAATTTAACTAAGAGCAATAATGCAAATGATAATAATTTTCACTTAAAAAATAAATACTTAGTAACCGATGTTTAGCGGATTAATTCGATAATTCTGCTACTTTCTACTAGGATTTAAGGCAACTGAAGCAAAGTGTTTTTTAACTTATTATGTCGAGGTGTCAGATGAAAGGTAATGCAAAAGTTATAGCGAGTCTAAATGGCTTGTTACACAATGAATTAGCAGCAATTGATCAGTATTTTACTCATTCACGTATGTATCAAGATTGGGGTTTAGATAAACTCTATGAACAATTAGATCATGAAATGCAAGAAGAGATCACTCATGCCGATGCGTTAATAAAGCGTATTTTATTTCTTGAAGGCACGCCTAATTTAAAAGACCGTCGAGATTTACTTATTGGTAATGATGTTCCTAGCATGCTTAAAAATGACTTAATTCTGGAGATGGAAGTGGTAGCGGCATTAAAAACGACTATTAGCTTATGTGAAAGTGAGGGGGATTTTCAAAGTCGAGAAATTTTACAGAAACTGCTAGAAGATACCGAGGAAGATCATGTTTACTGGCTTGAGAAACAGCTTGGCCTTATCGACAAAATCGGCTTGCAAAATTATATTCAATCTCATATGGGTCAACATCTACCAGGGTAAGGGGAGTCATAATGAAAGGTAACAAACAAATTATTGCGCTATTAAATAGTGTTTTAGGTATTGAGTTAGTGGCAATTAATCAATATTTTTTACATGCCCGTATGTATAAAAATTGGGGCTTGGACAAACTTAATAAAGCCGACTACAAGCTTTCTATTGAGAAAATGAAGCAAGCAGATGGCTTGATTGAACGGATATTATTTTTAGAAGGTTTACCCAATTTACAAGACTTGGGACGTATACAGATAGGTGAGCACGCGACAGAAATGTTACAAGCAAATATGGAGTTAGAATATGTCTCTCGTAAGGCTTTACAAAGCTTAATCGAAGAGAGTGAAAAGCTGCAAGATTATATCAGTAGAGATTTAGCGGAAGATTTACTGGAAAACGTAGAAGAGCAAATAGACTGGATTGAATCGCAACAATATATTATTGACCATGCCGGTCTCGAAAATTACTTACAGTCTATGATGGCTTAGTCTTTGTTATGAGTTTCATCTAGTGATGAAACTAAAGCAGCTATTTTAAGCTACTTTGGGTTGTGCTTCAGCAATGTGTAATAGTCTTTTGTTCAATACCTGTTTAGTACATTGACAGCATTTCCCGCATTGCGAGCCGACATTGAGTTCATTAGTTAGCTGCTTCATCGTTTCTGCGCCATTATCTATTGCGGACTCTATTTGTCTGTCAGTGACCCCATGGCAAATACAAACGTACATACAACTCTCTACTTGAAAAATAACTCGTAATTTATGTTGCATATAATAACCTTAATGATAATAATTATCAATAAGGTTGTTTTGTAGGTAAATTAATACGTTAGTCTATTTGTACAAAAATATTGCAAGTCATGGGTGCTTTTTTAGCCAGAAGGCGATTTATTATCGTCCACTTTATTTGATTTAACAAAGCGAGTATTAATTTTATTGATTATAAAGTTTTACCATGTGGCAAAACCGCATTGGAGAAAATAATCCCCGCCACCAGTGACATAAATATTAAAAATGTTTGTGAGCCTAAATCGGGTACATTGAGCATATTCTGCCCTGAAACCGCACTATTGAGGCCTATATATACTTTAGAACCAGGGACTAGTACCACTAAACCGAGCAACCTGACAATGCTAGAGGGCAGGTTCATCACTCGTGAAAATAAGTTGCTATATAAGCCAAGGGCGAAAGCGCCAACAAATGCCCCTAAGGCCACGCCTAAATAAGTACTTGCCCAGATGCTAACACCAAAGGCAATATAGCCAGCAATCATCCCCCAAGGGGCATCCTTTAATCTGACTTTAAATAACACCACTAAACTTGCTGATAACGTTGTTACCGCTACCCATGAGGTCCACACTGGCATTGATTCGGGAGCAACAAACTCAGCGGTACCCCACATCAAGTTACCAAAGGCCATACCCAAGACGGCACCAAAATAAAGCTTAAATAACATCATGATACTGTCCATGATACGCGCCGTACCTGACATTAAATGTCGAGCGGCAAGTTCAGATAAACCAACCGTTAACGATAATCCGGGTATAAAAACTATAATGCTTGATAGAATGACCATGGGTATATTGATACTCGGGTCAAATATCGAGATGGCTGAGGCTAATAGCGATGCTGTTAGCGCCGCAATAGGCTCAAGTAATTCTGCCATACGGCGTGATCTTTCTGCCCACAGCACAAAAACAAAAATAACCCAGCCTAAGATAGCCGACCAGAATACATCGTGCCAACTGGTATGCATTAACATGGCAAAGGCGCCGCTTGAAGCGCCAAAAGCTAAAAAGGATAAAAAGGTGCCGTAAGGTGCGGGTTTATTTTTAACTTCGGCTAAACGGTCAATCGCTTCAGCTAAGGTGCGCTCACCATTGATTAATTCATCAACTAGCTCATCAATTCGCGCTAATGAGCCAAGATCTATATCTCCTGGGCTAACACGTACTAAATGATTATATTGCTGATCATCTTCATCATCGGATAAGATAAAGGTCAGCGACGTAGGCGTAATAATAAATGATGCGCGAATATCGAGAAATTTAGCAATAGATAAAAGGTTGTCTTCTAGGCGATAAGCGGTCGAGCCTAATTTATGTAAGGCTTTGCCTAATTTTATGATAAAACGACGTTTTTGGTAAAAATTATCGGTTTGCTGCATTGCGATATTTAATGGTAAGTGGCACTAAGTACTATGGTAATCGATTTTGCTAAAACAGGGTATAAAAAATTAACAAAAAGAGAGAAAAATGACATTAATAATTATTTTGGCTTGTGTCTTTTTAGCTATGTTCTTGATGGTTACTTTGGGTGAAAAATTTGGTAAACCCATGACCGATGAACAGCAAGCTAAGTACAGTAAAATTATACCTATATTGGTATTTGTATTAATAATCGCGGCTATTATCAGGGCAATGCTTTAAACCGCCTTAAACGACTTTATTGCCGAATCATCATCAGGTAAAATCTAATCATAATGGTTATTACCTATACATAGAGAGCTTTTGAAATGCAGCAACTGCCTAAACTAGATTTAAAAAACAAAGTATCAGCACCAGAGTGGCAATTACGTGTCGATTTAGCGGCTTGTTATCGATTAGTACAAATGCATGGCTGGGATGATCTTATTCATACTCATATTTCGGCGCGTATTCCCGGTTCCGAGCATATTTTGATCAATGCCTTTGGTTTGGCCTTTGAAGAAATAACCGCCTCAAATTTGGTGAAAATTGATATTGATGGCAATCTTATGGATAAAGATTGTCCGTTTGAGATCAACCCGGCAGGCTTTACTATTCATAGTGCCGTACATCAAGTACGTCATGACGATATCTGCGTCTTGCATATACACACCAATGAGACTATTGCCGTAGCCAGTGTCGAAAAAGGTTTATTACCAATAAGCCAGTATTCCATGTTTGCTTTAGCCTCGATGAGTTACCACGATTATGAAGGGTTAGCGGTTAACGATGAAGAAAAGCTTAGATTGCAAAATGACTTAGGGGATAAAAACTTTATGTTATTGCGTAACCATGGCGCCTTAACTATGGGTAAGACCATAGGCGATGCTTTTATGCATATGTATGATTTAACCCGTGCCTGTCAGATACAGTTACAAGTGATGGCAACAGGTATGCCACCTATTTATGCCCCACAAAGTATTATTGATGGCATTAAAGCCCAAGCCAATATTGTTCATCATGGCGAAACCGGCGGTCAAAAAGCGTGGCCAGCCATGCTACGCCGAGTATATCGAAATGACCCAAGTTTTGCCCTTTAGCGAGTTGCTGTTGCGCTATTCTTAATCACAATATTAACCGATGTTATTAATTAGCTCATTTTAGTATTTTTGTTTTACTACTAAAGCATTTAAGCTAAATTGTAATAACTATGGCTCATCATTTTTAACTAATTACAGACAAATTAATTAGGGCTAAGCTTTGATTTTCTAGCCAACTTACCAATAATAATTGAGAGATACATGAAAATTACCCACGTTGAAGTTTTTGATATCCATTGCCCTAAGCGCATTGGCTGGAATCCTGTTTTTATCCGTATTCACACCGATGAAGGTATTAGCGGTGTTGGTGAGGCGGGTTTAGCTTATGACTGGGGTCATAGTGCTGCTGCTGCCATGATTAAGGAAATCAGTGAAGCGATACTTATAGGCTTTAATCCTTTTAATACTGAGCTTTTATGGTCACGCATGTTACGCGAAAGTTTTTGGGGCTTAGGCGGCGGACCCGTTTTATATTCAGCGATGAGTGCTATTGATACCGCACTATGGGATATTAAAGGCAAGGCTTTAGGTGTGCCGGTGTACCAATTACTGGGTGGTAAGGTCAATGATAAATTACGAACTTATGCCAGCCAACTCCAGTTTGATTGGGACACTGAAATTAAAAAATTAATTGAGCCTGAGGAATATGCTGAGGCGGCGTTAAAAGCCGTGGCACAAGGTTATGACGCGGTTAAAGTTGACCCAATAGTATATAACGCTGATGGTAGTTCTTCCTTTGACCGCACTAAACTATTTACTAAGCCGCAAATGCGTCTATTTGGTGATAGGTTGCGTGCTATTCGTGCTGCGGTTGGTGAAGATGTTGATATTATTTTTGAAGCTCACTCTCTGATGGGCGCGGCATCAGCGATTCAAATGGGTAGAATTGTCGAAGAAGTCGGCTGTATGATGTACGAAGAGCCCGTTAATTTTTTAAACCCGGCAGTGCATAAAAAAGTAGCCGATAACGTTAATGTCCCCATGGCTGGTGGAGAACGCTTGTATCATAGATGGGATGTAAGACCTTATTTTGAAGATCAAAGCATTGATGTTTTACAGCCAGATATTGGTTTGTGTGGTGGTTTTACCGAAACGAAAAAAGTCTGTGACTATGCCGAGGTTTACGATATTCGCATTCAGGCACATGTATGTGGCGGTCCTGTTGCAACAGCAGCCTCATTGCATTTAGAAACCGCTATTCCAAACTTCTTGATTCATGAGCATCATACCTATGCGACTAAAGACTGGAATAGAGAGTTATGTCTACAAGACCCGCAACCCGTTGATGGTTTTTTCCAAGTAACGGAAGTACCGGGTATTGGTATTGAACTCAATGATGCTATTGTGAAAAAATCGCCAAACGTTACTATTAAGTAGGTAGTTAAGTAGGTAGTTAAGTAGGTAGTTAAATAGGCCATTCAATCGTTAGCTAAATAGCATTTTTAACTGTTTTGTCAGCTTATTTAAGCGTTACTTACAATTGGTAAATCTTAAGCGCATTGTCATACAGCAATGCGTTTTTTTCTTTTTTACTACACTGTTTAATCAAGGTGGACTCGAGAATATCTCGCCAATAGTCTTGATAGCTCTTGTTACTTAGCTTATTACCTACCTCACTTCCTACGCCATTACCGAGCTTCTTACCTACCTTATTAGCGAGTAAACACAGCGGAAAATTACTGGCTAACATCACCCGTTCAATTGAAAACGCACCAATACAAAAGTTGCTAACCGCTGAAAACCAAGACATTTTATATTGTCGGTCGGTCATCTCCCAGCCTGAGCACTTAATAAATACATTAGAGTATTTGGCTAGTGTAGTTATATGTTTTTGCCATAAGCGCCATGCATCACTATTAATATCTGTTGGCGGGAAGCCGGCATGATTGATAATAAAGCTAAGCTGGCTATTATTGGCGATAGTTTGCCTTAATAGTGGCATGACTTCTTTGGCACTTTCATCCGCCAATGATAATTGCAGCTCAAAGACTAAGTTGCTTACTTCATTAAGGCGGGCGAAATTACGCAGAGTGTTGTGATTCGCTAAGGTACTATAAGCTTGCTCATCAAGAATATGGCGAACACCAATCATACTTGCGTGTTGCTGTAATTTGTCTAGCGTCTGGTTAAAGTCTAATGGTGTTGTTAATAGGTTGATGCTGGCAACTGTTCGACTCTTTTGACATGAGCCGCTTTCCATGGCTAAGTTATCAAGGTATTCAAGTTCACGCCAAGGTTTAGTATTGTCAAAGCCCGCTTCAATATGAACAAATCCCGCTAACTTTATTTTATCCTGGGTTAATGAACTGGTTAAATTATCAATAGCCAAGTCTTTAATAGTAAAATCGCGCTGCAGCAGAGACTTATCTGGCCAAAAGGGTGGGTTTTCACTGTTAAGCCAGTGATAGTCACCGAGTGAACGATTAAATAAATGTAGGTGTGGGTCAATGATATTAATAGTCATAGTGTTTAGCTTTGCAGGGTTTTAACTTTTTATATGCTAATAAATGCTATTGTGCGGTATAGCCGCCATCAATCACTTGTAAACTGCCGGTGATAAATTTGGCCTTATCTGACGCCAAAAATAGTACCAATTCAGCAACTTCTTCTGGCTGCCCTAAGCGCTGTAGTGGTTGTAACTGTTCTTCTGCTCTATGCACAGCAGCTTTATCGGCACCTGATTTTTGACAATAGTTATCAATTGCTTGGTGATAAAGTGGTGTTTCAATAGTGCCAGGGCAAACGGCATTAGCACGAATGTTGAAGGCCGCATAATCAAGGGCAGTGGTTTTAGCGATAGAGGCTAGGGCACTTTTAGTTAAGTTGTAAGCAAACGAGTTATGCTTGGCAATTAGCGCCTGATCTGAAGCCATCAAGATGATGGCGCCATTTTTATTGGCTTTCATACTCGGTAAAACGGCTTTTATTGCCGCATAGGCACCCTTGACATTAATGCTAAAGACTTTATCTAAATCAGCTTCACTGGTGTTTTCTATATTGGCAGAAAAATGAATGCCCGCGTTAGATATCAAAACATTTATCGTGTTTTGCTCGGCAATATCATTAATTATTGCGGTTACTTGGGCTAAGTTGCTGACATCACATTGACGAAAATCACCATGGGCAGAAGGGGATAAGTCTAAATTAAAAACTCGATAATCATTATCGACAAAGAGTTTTACCATACTTAAGCCAATACCAGAGCTGCCACCGGTGATCACACACACTTTTTTCATTAAATTTACTCAATTAATTCAATTATGATAAATGATACCTGTAAGCTTAGTTAACTTCCATTAAGTTCAGTGTCATTATGTTCAGTTCCATTTACTTTGCGTGTATAATATTGGCAATTCGTTTAATGAGGTTTTTCCATGAGAGCTTGTGGTGTAGAAATTAAAAGTAATGATGCAATTATTTGTATCATGTCAAAAGAAAATAACTTGTATGATATTCCTCATACGCGGGTACAAAAAATTAGCCTTGATAACGCGGGTGATGCCGAGCAAGTGAAAAAATTTCAATTTGCTTTCGCCAAGTTGATGGAAGATTACCAAGTTACTCATGTACAAATTAAAGGTCGCGCTTTAAAAGGTAAATTTTCTGGCGGGCCTATTGGCTTTAAGATTGAAGCGGCTATTCAATTAATTAGTGAATTAAACGTGGAAATTTTAGCGGGTAGCTTCATTAAAAAAGAATTGTCGAAAAGCCAAGTGAATATCGATTTTCGTGATACTGGCTTAAAGCAATATCAAGAACAAGCCTTTACCACTGTTTTTGCTTATTTTGAAGCTCAAAATAATGCCTATAACGTACAACCTGAAAATAATAACCAAGCAGATTAAAGTTTTCTAATACGGATGATTAAGTACGTATTTATAAATTTTTGTTGAGATGAAAGTTTGACATAAAAAAGCTTAGTGATAATAAATCACTAAGCTTTTTTTATTTTTCAGCTATGAAACAATCATAAATTATATGAGGTAGGCATTGTTGCATTCTAATATTAAGCTAAATAGCTGTGCAACTTACCGATTTTGTAGTTATATTTATTTCTTTAAAAGGACTTTTACTTCATATAGGATATCTATAGTTAATAGGGAATCTTGTTTTGTTTAAGGATAGTTAGTGTGATTTTTAGAAGTTGTCTTACTACGTTTTTAGTTGTTTTTATTACCTCTTGCTCTAGCTATTCAAAAAGTCCTGCTCCTACACAAGCGTTTGAACAAATAGTGCTTAACTATGCTTTATTCGGCGCTAAAGCCGAGCAAGCAAAGATTACAGATGATATCTTTTATTTGACAAAAGAGCAGAAAGACAAAATTTTGACTCAAGTCAATAAAAGGATTGCGTTAGGGAAACCTAGGCATACTGCGTTGTCTGAAGTATTGCAGTCACGCTTAAGTGATTTTACTTATTATGGTAAGACATATAACGCAGAGGAAGGGGCGAGGTTAAACAAAGGCAATTGCATGAGCCTAGCAGTTATCACGGGAGCTTTTGCTGAGGTGATAGGCCTTGAATATAGCTTTAGAGAAATCACTACACTGCCTATCTTTGATAAACAGAATAACTTGATTTTGTCATCATCTCATGTACAAACTATTATATATGACGATAGATTTTTACCGGAAGATGGTTTTTTCTATATATCTAAGCCAAGTATTGTCATCGACTATTTTCCTAGTAGTGGCAACAGAGTTGGGCGTAAAGTCTCTAAATCCGCCTTCATTTCTCTGTATTATAAGAATCTTGCTGCAGATGCTCTTATTAATAATCAGCTTTCTGAAGCGTTCAACTTGGCTGAAAAATCATACCAATATGATAGCTCAAATATTGCTGTAATTAATTTACTGGGCGTTATTCATCGTCGGGCAGGGGATAATATATCGGCTGAAAATATCTATAAGACAGGAATGAAAGTAGATTCATCACATTTAGCATTATTAAGTAATTATATGGTGTTATTAAAAAGTGAGCAGCGTTTTGTTGAGGCTAATCGAATAGAACAAAAACTTGATTTACTTGATGATCCCAATCCATATCAGTGGTTAGAGCAAGCTTATGCTGCTAAAAACAACCGGAAAGCGGCTTTGTATTTTAAAAAAGCATTAAAAAAAGCGCCTTACTTACATCAAGCATATATGGGACTTTATCAAATTCATTTAGCTGAAGGTCAAAAGCTGCAGGCAAAACTAATGTTAAGCAAAGCACTCGAGTGGACTTATGAAGCCGAAGAAAGGAAGTTGTATAAATATAAATTATATAGCTTGAGATAGTACTGAAGGCCTATGGCTCTCAATCCTAGGCATTTTTATTTATACAAAAGTAACGAAATATGTTCCTTTTTTTATCTAGACTATTTAAAAAGTGTTAATAACATGATTTAATCAAACGCATGTTTGAAACTGTAAGTTCAGAGTGGTTTGTTTTTATCAAACCCAAAAGTAGCCATTGGAGAAAGTCATGCCAGAGTATAAAGCACCGATCAGAGACATTAAATTTGTTATGCAAGAGTTGCTTAATTGCGATAATCATTATCAAAAATTAGGTTATGAAGATGCTAGTTTAGATATGGTTGATGCCATTATTAGCGAAGCAGCAAAATTTGCTGAGCAAGTCGTCGCGCCTATAAATCAAATAGGTGATGAACAAGGCTGTACTTGGAAAGATGGTGAAGTGACAACTCCTGATGGCTTTAAAGACGCTTATCAACAATATGTTGCCGGCGGTTGGCCAACATTAGCACAAAGTGTTGAATTTGGTGGACAAGGTTTACCCCATTCATTAAACACCGCCATCACTGAGATTTTCTCTAGCGCGAATCATAGTTTTGCCATGTACCCAGGTTTAAGTCATGGCGCATTAGCGACCATTGAAGCCCATGGTAGTGAACAGCTAAAAAATAAATTCATCCCTAAATTAGTTGCAGGGTCTTGGACTGGGACAATGTGCTTAACTGAATCACATTGTGGTACCGATTTGGGCATGTTACGCACCAAAGCCGAGTTAAATGACGATGGTAGTTACAGCTTAACCGGTTCGAAAATATTTATTTCTGCCGGTGAACACGACCTATCCGACAATATTGTTCATATTGTTATTGCCAGGATCCCTGGCTCGCCAGCAGGTAGTAAAGGTATTTCGTTATTTATTGTGCCGAAGTTTAATGTTACCGATGATGGTGACATTAGCGAGCGTAATGCCGTTTCTTGTGGCTCTATTGAACACAAGATGGGTATTAACGCTAATGCAACTTGTGTGATTAACTTTGATGGCGCTAAAGGCTATTTAATTGGCGAAATCAATCGTGGCTTAAATTGCATGTTTACCTTTATGAATGTTGCCCGTTTAGGTGTGGCTACTGAAGGTGTTGCTGCTGCAGAGGCATCATTTCAAGGCGCATTAGCTTATGCCAAAGATCGATTGCAGATGCGCTCTTTATCAGGCGTGAAGAATCCTAATGGTCCAGCAGATGCCATCATAGTTCATCCCGATGTTCGTCGTATGTTATTAACACAGAAGTCTATTGCAGAAGGTGGTCGAGCACTGATTGCCTATTTAGCGCAATTAGTAGATATCGGCCATGTAAGTACATGTGAAGAGGAAAAAGCAGCAGCAGAAACTAAACTCGCTTTATTAACACCGATTGCTAAAGCTTTCCTTACGGAACTAGGTTTAGAGTGTACCGGTCATGGAGTACAGGTTTTTGGCGGCCACGGCTTTATTAAAGAGTGGGGCATGGAGCAACTAATGCGTGATACTAAAATTAGTTGTTTATATGAAGGCACGACTGGTATTCAAGCATTAGATTTATTGGCTAGAAAAATATTAGGCTCTAAGGGAAAAATTCTCAAAGCTTTTGCCAGTGAAGTAACCACATTCTGTTTAGATAATGCTGATGATGATGCCATGCAAGAGTTTATTCAACCCATTAGGAGCTTTGGTGGCGATTGGCAGAAAATGACCGAGAAAGTCGGTGCAAGAGCCATGAAAAACCCAGACGAGATCGGCGCTGCTTCTGTTGATTACTTGATGTATTCAGGCTATTTAACCCTGGCTTATTTTTGGGCGAAAATGGCAAAAGTGGCGCAAGATAAACTCGAAGAGGGTAGTGATGATGAGGCATTTTATCAAGCAAAAATTAAAACTGCCCGTTTTTACTTTCAACGTATATTACCACGCGCTAAAGGTCATGCCGCTTGTGTTGAAAATGGTGGTCAATCGATGATGGCACTAGATGCAGATGATTTTTCTTTTTAAATTTTTTTAAGGGAAATGTTTTTATAACCGTTAAAATCTTGTATTAAAACTAATAAAAAAGCGCCTATCGATTAAACTCGACAAGCGCTTTTTTGTAGCTTGTTATTTGTTATATTTATAGTACTAAAGTCCTAATACTTGTTTGCCTTGCTTGAAGAAAATATCTACCGGAATGTTCGCCGCTTCTAAACGGGCTAAATCTGCGGCCAGGGTTTCACCAATAACACCACTCTCTTTCAGTAATTTATCAACACCTTGATAATCGCCATTACCTTGCAGCGTTAATATCAGTTCAGACAACGAGTCAATTGCTGCGGTCATCTTTTCAATATTAATGCTATATAAACCCTGCTCATTACGGCTGAAGGCACCATGTTCTTGGAAATAATTAAAACGTACCATGTTGGCCTTCCCGTGAGCTGAACTTGCGCCAAAGCGAATTGAACGGAAAATTCCGGCCATAAAGGTAGTGTAATAATCTTCTAAGGTGCCGTCTGTGATTGCGCCTTTAATAAGTAACTGACGAATCATGTATAAACCAAGAATATCGGCTTTACCTTCCTCTAGTGCAGAAGCATGTTCTTTTAATGCTTGGCGAACTGGTCCTTGACCGTTAAGGGTATTTTTAATGCCTAAACCATGAGCAACTTCATGAAACATGGTATTAGCAAAGAAACCGGTAAAGGTAACGTTCTTACGCTGCTCAGGCACGATAAGGGTGTCAGCTATTGGTAACATGATGGCATCAAACTTTGCTCGCATGGCATTTTTTAATTGTAAACGTCTGGTGCCTTTTTTCAGTTGCACTTCTTCGTCATTAGGTAAGTTGATAGCGATGGTTTTACTACCCGAATTAGCATGTCCGGCATAATAAATAACATCATAAGCATTTAAGTCGGCATCAGAGCCTGGTACTTCAGCTTTATACTTCTTTGGTACAGGTAAACCCTTTTGCAGCTCAGGCAAAAATTGAGCATATTTAGCCAGTTTCTTACTCCAAGCTAAATCTTTAATTAATACGTATGATTCAAAAGCGGCGCGATAACCATAAAGTTGATCTTCATAGTTTTCAATGGGACCAATCACCACATCAATAGGGTTATTTTTCATATCCATCCAGGCGTAATCTGAGGCTTGATAGTCATCGGTACGTAATGCTTGCGCACGCATGGTGAGATAATTAGCAAACTCTTTATCATCGGCAAATTTTGAAGCTTCATCCAGTATTGCCGCAGCACGGTTCATTTTGTCATGATAAATCTCAGAATAAGCAACACTCATTAATTTACCGTTTTCATCACGTCTTACAACAGAATAAAGGCCCTTCTTATCGCTAAAGTCACTTTGTTCAAATTCGACTTTTGTCATGTCACTAGGATAAAATTCAGCACCGTGCGCTTTTGTAACCGCTTGGCTTAAAAATACCTTATCACCATCAAGACGATCCCAAGGGCCGTAGTTTTGCTCAGCAAAGCGCCTTACTTTTTCATCACTAATGCTAGCTAAAAAACTTTGTTTGTCTTGAGAATATGCTTGCTGCCAAAACAAGTCATCCATTATTTTAGAGGCATCAATAAGTAAAGCTAACATTTGCTTCTGGTTGGTCGATAAATGGCTTAAATCAGCCGTAAGGGTGACTTCTTTGTATATGTTTAAACGGCTCTCAAAGCCAGCAAGCAGTTCTGGTTGGTTTTCCGCCTTTAGCTGTACTTTTTTATGGCTTGGCGTTTTTTGTTCAATGGCACTCTTGTTAGCGCTAGTCGATTCATCGGTATTGTTGCATGCGGTTAACGTGGTGCTAGCAAGTAATACTACAGCGGCAATTTTTGTTAGTTTTAGTGCTTTCATAGCAGGTCTCTATAAATAAGTTGCCTAGAGACTAAAAAAAAATGAAGCTGAGTGCAATAGAAAGGAGGAATTTAATTGCTTAACGCTAACGGCCTTTTGTAAACGTAAGCTCAAGAGAGCAAAAAGGAAATGTTAAAAAGGGTAAGGCAATTTTAGGCATAAAAAAACCGACCTAGGTCGGTTTTTTAATCATTCATCAAGATTAACTAGATGAAGATAATTCATAAAATAATACAGTTTAAGCAATAATTAAAGTGCTTTGATCTTTGCATTTAAACGGCTCTTACTACGAGCTGCTTTATTTTTATGAATAAGACCTTTACTTGCGTAACGATCTAAAATCGGTGTAACAGCAGCAAATTCTTTTGTTGCTACATCTTTGTCACCAGCTGCAATTGCTGCTAATACTTTTTTAACTAAAGTACGCATCATTGAGCGACGACTTGCATTATGTTGACGGCGCTTTTCAGATTGTACTGCGCGCTTCTTAGCTTGCTTTGAGTTAGCCAAGGTGATCTCCTAAAAGATTGATTATAAGCTTAAATTTAAGGCGACGAAATATGCCTTTTTTTTAGCTGCTTGTCAAATGATTTAATTGTTTAATATGTATTTCAACGATAAAAAAGCAATTAAAAAGAATATGGTTGATGTTTACGACAAAAATCTTCGCCGATAGAACAAATCATGTTGTGAACAGCGGTAAGTATACATTGTTTAAATGGCTAAAATCATCACATAATACACATTATTTATTTTTGCTTTATTTTTGCTTTATTTTTACGTTATTTTCGCTTAAGTGTTGCGCTATTAAACAACCAAAAATGACCTTGGTTGGGGGATGTTTTTTTGAGTAAAAAGTTAATTAAATCAGGGCTGATTGTTAGTGTTATGACCTTGATTTCTCGGGTGTTAGGTTTAATACGCGATGTAGTGATTGCCAATGTGATGGGAACAGGTGTGATGGCAGATGTATTTATATTTGCGAATAAAATCCCTAACTTTTTCCGACGACTCTTTGCTGAAGGGGCCTTTGCCCAAGCATTTGTGCCGGTATTAAGTGAATATCGAGTTAAAGATGAACAGCAGGCTGAGCAGCATGGAGGGAAAAATAGCCATGAACAAACGCGTTTATTAATAGCGCAGGTCTCCGGTACCTTAGGTGTCATTATCACTGGGGTAACCTTGTTTGGTATGTTAGCGTCCCCCTTGTTTGTTATGCTGTTTGGCTTTGGTTGGTTTGTCGATTGGTTTAATGATGCACCCGGTGGCGAGCGGTATACTCTGGCAAGTAATCTACTGAGTATTACTTTTCCTTACTTATGGTTTATTAGTTTTACCGCGCTTTCAGGTGCTGTGCTAAATACTATGGGCCGCTTTGCGGTTGCCGCTTTTACGCCTGTGTTGCTTAATGTTGCCATCATCAGCATGGCTATTTACGGTGCACCCTATACCGAGACGCCTGCCCACGCATTAGCTTGGGGGGTGTTTTTAGGTGGTTTAATACAATTTCTTTTTCAAATTCCTTTTTTATACAAAGCGGGCATGTTAGTAAAACCGAAGTGGGCTTGGCATAGTGAAGGTGTTAGAAAAATAAGAAAATTGATTATACCGGCATTATTTGGTGTTTCAGTGACACAAATCAACTTATTACTTGATACCTTAATTGCTAGCTTTTTAATCTCAGGTTCAATTAGTTGGCTTTATTACGCCGATAGATTACTTGAATTTCCACTTGGCTTATTTGGCATCGGCATTGCCACTGTGGTATTGCCTAGCTTGGCAAAGCTGCATAGTAAAAATAACCCCGCGGAGTTTAGCGCGACTCTTGATTGGGGTATACGTGTTATTAGTCTTTTTGGTTGGCCAGCATTGGCGGGTTTAATGGTGTTAGCACAACCCATTATTATGGTGCTATTTATGCGCGGCGAGTTTAGCCAAGATGATGTTATGCAAGTATCTATGGCCTTATTTGCTTATTTGTCTGGTTTGCTAAGTTTTATGTTTATCAAAATACTCGCCCCAGGGTATTACGCACGCCAAGATACTAAAACACCGGTAAAAATTGGTATTAAAGCCATGGTTGCTAATATGATTTTTAACTTAATGTTGGCACCTTTTCTAGGGTATGTTGGCCTGGCGTTAGCCACGTCACTTTCAGCAACACTGAATGCTTGGCTGTTATATCGCGGTCTAAAAGCAGCGGGTGTCTATGAGTTATCAGCTAAAACTATGTTGTTTATTGGTAAATTAGTGCTGAGTGCCGGTGTTATGGCCTTGGTTGTTTATCAGTTATCCAGTGACTTTGATGTTTGGTTGTTGATGAGTTTCCTAGATAAGGTTGAACAGCTAAGTCTTTGTATTATATCAGGTGTTGCTAGTTATCTGCTGATGATTGTCTTATTAGGTATACGTTTAAGCGACTTTAAGGTTATGAAAGGCGAAAAATAAGCTAAATAAAGTGTTTGAGCTACTGATTATTAGCGCTCTCTGGTATATAATTTTCCGATTTATTTTATGCGAATGTCACAATAGAGATTCGTCGACGGCTTATCTGAGTCATTTAGCGTCATAGTAACAGGCAGAATAATAGCTAATGCAGTTAGTTCGCGGTATACATAATATTCGATTACAAGATCATGGTTGTGTATTAACTATTGGTAACTTCGATGGTGTGCATTTAGGTCATCAACAAGTGATTAAAGCCTTGGTAAGTAAAGCCCAAGCCTTAAATTGTGTGGCAGCGGTATTGGTTTTTGAACCACAACCGCAGGAGCTTTTCTCGCCTGAAACTGCTCCTGCTCGATTATGTCGTTTACGTGATAAATATAACTTGTTAGCGAAACTTGGTGTACAGCGGCTTATTTGTGTAAATTTTAATACTAAGTTTGCCAATCAAAGTGCCCAGCACTTTATCGAACACTTATTAGTTAAAAAGTTAGGTATAAAACATCTTATTGTCGGTGATGATTTTCATTTTGGTAAAAATCGTACCGGTAACTTTGCCATGTTATGTCAAGCGGGAAAAGAGTACGGTTTTAATGTGTCTGATACGACCAGCTATAAAATGGCAGATTGCCGCATAAGTTCAACGGCTATTCGCCAAGCCTTGGAGCAAGATGACCTAGTGTCGGTGAAGCAGATGCTAGGTAGAGAGTATTCAATCATAGGTCGGGTTTTTCATGGTGATAAACGAGGTCGTCAGTTAGGTTTTCCAACCGCTAATGTCTTGCTTAAAAGGCGAGTTTCACCGCTCAGTGGTGTATTTGCCGTGCTGGTAAATACCAATAGCGGACAATTTAAAGGTGTTGCAAATATTGGTGCTCGGCCAACCATTAATGGCGTAAGGCAACAACTGGAAGTGCATATTTTTGACTTTGATGAAAATTTGTACGGACAATGCATTGAAGTGATAGTAAAGAAAAAACTGCGCCCAGTAATAAAATTCGACAGTCTTGGCGCGCTAACTGCGCAAATTCATCAAGATTGTGAACAAGCAAAACAAGTATTAGCCTAGCTCTTGAACTAGGATAATTAAAAACAACATATTCAATAAACAGTTATAAATTTGGTTGATATTTATAGTGTTTCGTTAAATTTATCAGCCAACATAAACGGATAATGATTTAAATGAGTGATTACAAACAGACCCTGAATTTGCCAGCCACATCCTTCGCTATGAAAGGTAATATGGCTAACCGTGAACCTAATATGCTCAAAGAGTGGGCAGCTAAAGATCTTTATGGCAAGATCCGTTCAGCCAAAAAGGGTAAAAAATCGTTTATTTTGCATGATGGCCCCCCTTATGCCAATGGGAGCATTCATTTAGGCCATGCGGTTAATAAAATATTAAAAGATATTATTATTAAATCAAAAACCTTATCCGATTTTAACGCTCCGTTTGTACCTGGCTGGGATTGCCATGGTTTACCGATTGAATTAATGGTTGAGAAAAAAATAGGCAAACCAGGTCATAAAGTTTCTGCGAGTGTTTTTCGTGAAAAATGTCGTGAATACGCCGCTAAACAAGTCAATGGTCAACGAGAAGATTTCAAACGTTTAGGTATTTTTGCGGATTGGGATAACCCTTACCTAACCATGGATTTTGCTACTGAGGCGAATATTATCCGCTCGTTGGGTAAAATTGCTGCAAATGGTCACTTGCATCAAGGTTTTAAACCTGTGCATTGGTGTACCGATTGTGGTTCGTCTTTAGCTGAAGCTGAAGTGGAATATAAAGATAAAAAATCCCCCGCTATTGATGTGAAGTTTATCATTGCGGATGAAGCTGTAGCCGATAAGTTCTCTCATCCTGAAGGTCATAAAGGCGAAGGTGAAATTGGTATTGTTATCTGGACTACTACGCCGTGGACACTGCCCGCTAACCGCGCGATATCTGTTAACCCTGAGGTCGAATACACCTTAGTGCAATGTGATGTTGAAGGTCAGCAGCAACGATTAATTATCGCTTCAGACCTAGTAACCACATGTATGGACCGTTTTGGTCTAGCTAAATATCATGCTTTAGGTTTTTGTAAAGGTCAGGATTTAGAATTAGTACAATGTCAGCATCCATTTTATGACTTTACTGTGCCGGTTGTTTTAGGTGACCATGTTACTACTGATTCAGGTACCGGTTGTGTACATACAGCCCCTGGACATGGTGTCGACGATTTTGTCGTTGGCAAAAAATATGACTTAGAAATTGCTAACCCAGTGGGCGCTAACGGTGTATACCTTGAAGATACGCCATTACTTGCCGGTCAACATGTCTTTAAAGCCAACGCTAGTGTGATTGAAATATTAAAAGAAAATGGTGCTTTAGTGCATCATCACGCGATAGAACATTCTTATCCACATTGCTGGCGCCATAAAACGCCATTAATCTTCCGTGCTACGCCGCAGTGGTTTATCAGCATGGACAAAAAAGGTTTACGTCAAGATTCATTAAAGCAAATCGAAAAAACACAGTGGATCCCTGATTGGGGTCAACGTCGTATTGAGTCAATGGTTGAAGGTCGTCCAGATTGGTGTATTTCGCGTCAACGTACGTGGGGCGTTCCTATGGCCTTATTTATTCATCAAGATACCGGTGCTTTGCACCCACGTAGTATAGAGCTTATCGAAGAAGTTGCTCTTCGCGTTGAGAAATCAGGTATTCAAGCATGGTTCGATCTAGAGGCGAGCGAGTTGATTGGTGATGACGCTAAAGAATACATTAAAGTGCCTGATACTTTGGATGTTTGGTTTGATTCAGGTACTACGCATGAATCTGTTATCAAGGCGCGTGAAGAATTTGACGGCATTGCTGATTTATATCTTGAAGGCTCTGATCAACATCGTGGTTGGTTTATGTCATCGATGATTTCATCAGTAGCGATGAATGGTAAAGCGCCATATAAGCAAGTGCTTACTCACGGTTTTGTGGTTGACGCTAAAGGCCACAAAATGTCTAAGTCGTTAGGTAATGTTATTACGCCCTCAAGTATTACTAATAACTTAGGTGCTGATATTTTACGCTTATGGACAGCATCAGTTAACTACACCCAAGAAATAACTGCGGGTGATGAAATATTTAAACGTCAAGCCGATGCTTATCGCCGTATACGTAATACCTCACGTTTCTTATTGTCTAACTTAAATGGTTTCGAGCCGGCACAGCACAGTGTAGCCTTTGACGATATGGTGGCGCTTGATCGCTGGGTAGTTGATAAAGCAGCACGCTTACAAGAAGAAATTATTACCGCTTATGATGAATATGAATTCAGTGTGGTAGTACACAAACTAATGAATTTCTGTACTAACGAACTGGGTGGTTTCTACCTTGATATCATCAAAGACAGACAATATACCGCTAAAAGTGATGGTAAAGCACGTCGCTCTTGTCAAACGGCAATGTACTTAATTGCTGAAGCAATGACCGCATGGATGGCACCTATATTATCATTTACCGCACAAGAAATTTGGCAAGCGTTACCGTTACCAGCAAGCGGTGAGCGTGATGAGTTTGTCTTTACGGGTGTTTGGTTCGATGGCTTAACTAAGCAAGCTAAAGGTATTGAGTTAGTCGATGGGCTAGGCAATGAATATTGGACAGAGTTACTTAGTGTACGTACAGAAGTAAACCGTGCCTTAGAGCAAGCAAGAAAAGAAAAATCAGTAGGTAAAACATTAGAAGCCCAGGTTACTTTGTTCGCGACTGCCGATTTAGCTGCTAAATTAGCTAAATTGGGTGATGAGCTTCGTTTTGTTTTAATTACTTCAAAAGCAACTATTGAAACAGTAACACAAGCACCTGAAAATGCGCTAGAAACTGAAATGGAAGGTTTGTGGTTATCAGTAGCTCCAGCAGATGGGACTAAATGTGAGCGTTGTTGGCATGTCACTACCGATATTGGCGAAAGTGAAACACACCCGACAATATGCGGCCGTTGTATCACTAATATTGATGGTGCTGGTGAAACCAGACAGTTTGCTTAATTGGCTCAACCGATTGAATTAAACTTAACTTACTAAAATTAACGGGCTATTACCTCATCCTATTATTAGGAAAGGGAATAGCCTATTTTATTAGGCTATTACATTGTGCTATATGAGATTAACTCAATTGAAAAAACTATTTAATGACACCGGATTACGTTGGTTATGGCTAACCTTACTCTGTTTAATCATGGATCAAGTCAGCAAGTATTGGGTTGCCAGTACGTTTGACTATCGTGAAACCTTGTCGGTGTTACCCTTTTTTAACCTTACTTATGTCCATAATACCGGGGCGGCCTTTAGCTTTTTAGCAGATCAAGGTGGTTGGCAGCGTTGGTTTTTTACCGCTATTGCGGCTATTGCCAGTCTTGTCTTTCTCGTATGGATGGCAAAAACACCAAAAAAACAACGTTTATTAAGTATTTCTTTTGCTTTGATTTTAAGTGGCGCAGTCGGTAATTTAATCGATAGAGTTTTATTTGGCTATGTCATCGACTTTCTCGACTTCCATTGGGCGGGTTATCACTTTGCCGCTTTTAATGTTGCCGACTCGGTTATTTTTATTGGTGCCGCATTAATGATTTTTGAGTCATTTACTAATAAAGAAGAGCAAAAGAATAAAACAACTAAGATAGAGAGCTAAAATGACTGAAGCAACGCAATTAAAAATTAAAAGTGACTCAAGTATTCTTGTTCATATTACCATGAAACTGAGTGATGGCTCGGCGGCAGACAGTACTAAAGTCAATAATAAACCCGCTAAAATTATTATGGGCGATAACAGTATTTCACCGGCCTTTGAAGCGGAGCTTATTGGCATGTCAAAAGGTGATTCAAGAGAGTTTACTCTTGTCGCTAAAGACGCCTTTGGTGAGAGCAATCCGGATAATATCCATTATATGGATATTGATAAATTTACTGCTGATGCACCCGCCAAAGTAGGTAATATTATTACTTTTTCTCAACCCGGTGGTGAGTTACCCGGCATGATTAAAGACGTTAATGGCAACTCAGTGACTATTGATTTCAATCACCCGCTTGCGGGACAGACAGTGACTTTTGTCATCGATCTTGTCGACATTCTTTAGAAAATAATAGGTATATATTGTGAATTATTTGGCTCTTGATGCCTCAACGGAAGCATGCTCAGTTGCGTTGCAAGTAAACGGTAAAATATTTTCTCGCTTTGAGCTGTGCCCACAGTCCCATAGTTTACATTTACTGCCCATGATAGATGCAGTGCTTAAGGAGGCGAATATTAAACTAGCAGAGCTTGATGGCCTTATATTTGGTCAAGGGCCTGGTAGCTTTACTGGTGTTCGCATTGGTGTTGGTGTCGCTCAAGGCTTAGCATTTTCTGCCAGCTTACCTGTAGTCGGTGTGTCTAGCTTACAAGCTATGGCGCAACTGGCCTATATAAAACATGGGCATAAACAGGTCATTGCGGCAATAGATGCCCGTATGTCTGAAGTTTACAATGGTTATTATGTGCTCGATGAAGATAATATTATGCAAGCGCAGCAAGCTGAAGCGGTTACTCCGCCAGAGCAATTAGCACAACACTTATCTCCCGTGGTAACCACACCTACCTATGCAGTGGGTACAGGTTGGGATGCGTACTCTGAAAAGTTAAGTGCAAAGTTAAGTGAAAAGTCAGGGGAGCAGTTGAACGTCTTGAAAATGAATGACGGTAGCCCGGATATATTATTCCCGAGTGCTGAAGCTATGTTGGTAATAGGTAAAATAAAATTAGCACAAGGGCTAGGCGTGGCAGCAGAAGATGCTCAGCCAGTCTATGTTCGAGATACAGTTTCCTGGAAAAAGCTTCCGGGTAAATAACGGTAGCAAACTATGACAGTAAATATGGCAGCAAAGTATGACTAGCACCCCAAAAAAATCCACAGCCAGTCTTTGGCAAAAATACCAGTTATATTTCCTCTTGGTGGCGGCCATTGTCATCAGACAAATTCCGATCGTTTCTATTCCATTGAATTGGTTAGAAACATACTTTCATGAAATAAGTCATGGTATTGCTGCATTGCTTACGGGTGGCGAAATCATCAATATTCAACTGTATGCTACAGGCGCTGGTTTATGTACTACCCAAGGTGGCTTAAGCTTCTTTATTACTTTTTGTGGTTATGCAGGAGCAACGCTTTGGGGCTGGCTATTATTCAAGCTGGCGAATAGCCATCAACGTACAGCACAGATTTTTTCTGGCGTGATGATCGTTCTACTGCTCGCTTCAATCGTCTTGTGGGCAAGAGACTTGCTTACTATGATTATTATCGCAAGCTTAGCGGTTATGTTTGTGCTAAGTATAAAAATGCGTCGCTTATACTATTTACAGTTATTGTTAAAATTCTTTGGCTTGAGTATTTTATTAAACAGCTTATTTAGCCCAATGTATTTATTTGATGGCCGTGATTTAGGTGATGGCGCTGCTTTAGCCTCAATGACTATGGTGCCTGAGCTAGTTTGGGTGTTGATCTGGTGCGTGTTAGCCATTTTGGCGCTGTATTCCTTAATCAAAAGCAATAAAAAGTCTTATGCTTAAATCAAGGCCTAACCCTTATGGCAGATACAAATAACATTGATGCGCTTAGCTTTGAGTTAGACAGTTTAACGCTAACTGCAATGGCTTGTGGTAATAAGAATCAGCAACCAGTGCTATGCTTACATGGATACTTGGATAATGCAGCCAGCTTTTTACCCTTGATGCAGCAAATAGCGCAAGAACGTAATTTACTGCCTGATAAGTATGTTATTGCTTTAGATTGGCCAGGACATGGTCATTCGGACCATCGCAGTCTTGGTGCTCATTACCATTTTTTTGATTATGTTAGTGATTTAGTGGCTTTGTTTAGCCTTAATAACTGGCCAGCAATCGATATTGTCGCTCACTCAATGGGCGCTATGGTTGCCAGTGCATTTGCGGCCGCCTTTCCAGAAAAGGTAAAGTCACTGACGTTAATTGACTCGTTTGGTTTTATTTGTGCACCCGTAGAGCAAACCACTAAGCAATTACGTCAAGGTATATTAAGTCGGGTAAAGTCAGTTAAGTCTAACAGGACGTTTACGGAAGCAGCCGTTGTTAAAGCACGCATGCAGGTATCTGACTTAAAAGTTGCTCATGCTAAGTTAATTGTCCAAAGATCACTTATCGAAGTTAAAGATCAGTCAGGCAACATAAGTGCTGTTGGTGAGGCTAGTGCTTTATATCGTTGGCGATCTGACCCGCGGTTACGGACTGTTTCACCTTATCGATTAAGCCTAGCGCAAGGGCAACAGCTTTTTAGTGATATAAAATGTCCACTACAATTAATTTACGGTGATAAAGGCATGGACATGGTGGCAATAGGGCTAGCACGGTTTTCTTCTGGGATGAATAACCTGATAACAACCAAGCTGTCAGGTGGTCACCATGTACATATGGAACAAACGGAAGAATTAGCACATTTGCTCAGTAATTTTTTTAGTGGAATTCAAACAAGCGTTTAAATTTTACTGGCGCAATGATGAAAATTTTGCTAAAACAGTGGTATTAAAATTAGAGTTACTGTAAAAAATATAATTATTAGAAAGATTAATGCCTAATTACCTATTGAGGAAAGCCATTGTGGAAAAAATTTGGTTAGAAAAAAGTTACCCTAGTGATGTGCCGTTTGAAATAGATGCTGATAAGTATCCATCAATTGCCGCCATGTTCATTAAATACTCGACTAAATTCAGTGAAAAAACGGCATTCATTAATATGGGCGCAACTATCACCTATGGCGAACTCGCAGTACAAGCAGAGGCGTTTGCCGCTTATTTGCAACAAGACTTAGGCTTAGTAAAAGGTGATAAGTTCGCCATCATGGTGCCTAACACTTTGCAGTATCCTATTGCTCTATTTGGTGCTTTATTAGCGGGCCTTACCGTGGTTAACGTCAATCCTCTCTATACAGCCAGAGAGCTTGAACACCAGTTAAAAGATTCAGAAACCAAAGCTATGTTGATCATAGAAAACTTTGCGCAAACGCTGGAAAAAGTAATTGCTAAGACCCAGGTTGAACATGTCATTATGACATCACTTGGTGACCGTTTAGGCTTAGTGAAAGGCACTATGGTCAATTGTGTGGTTAAGTACGTTAAAAAAATGGTACCCGCTTTTAACCTGCCAGATGCTGTGCGTTTTAATAAAGCTTTAGCACAAGGTATGAAGCTTAAATTGACACCTGTTGATTTGTGCGGAGATGATCTTGCCTTCTTGCAATATACCGGTGGCACAACGGGTTTATCAAAAGGCGCTATGCTCACTCATAGAAATATGGTTGCTAACTTATTGCAAGCGAAAGCGGCAATAATGCCGTTATTAAAAGAAGGCAGTGAATTTATTGTTACCGCCTTACCGCTTTATCATATCTTCGCCTTAACCGCCAATTGCCTGACTTTTTTCACCTTAGGGGCACAAAACTTATTGATCACCAATCCTAGGGATATGCCTAATTTTATCAAAGAGTTATCCAAGTACCCTTTTACTGCGATTACCGGCGTGAATACCTTATTTAATGGTTTATTAAATACCCCAGGTTTTAAAGATTTAGATTTTAGTAAGTTAAAAATGACCCTAGGTGGTGGCATGGCGGTGCAACGTCCCGTAGCAGAACGTTGGCAAGAAGTTACCGGCACAAGATTATTAGAAGGTTATGGTTTAACAGAATGTGCGCCCATGGTCACCTTGAGTCCTCATAATTTACCTGCTTATGATGGCAGCATAGGTCTTCCTGCACCGTCAACGGATGTTAAAATCATGCGCGAAGATGGTAGTGACGCAGATATTGGCGAGTCAGGTGAGATGTGGGTGAAAGGGCCACAGGTAATGTTGGGTTATTACCAGCAACAAGCTGCCACCGATGAAATTTTAAAAGACGGTTGGCTGGCAACGGGCGATATTGCTTGCATGGACGAACGTGGATTTTTCAATATTGTTGATCGTAAAAAAGATATGATTATCGTTTCTGGTTTTAATGTTTATCCCAATGAAATTGAAGAAGTACTGGCCATGCATGAGGGTGTACTAGAGTCTGCCGCCATTGGTGTTCCCAATGAAGTATCCGGTGAAATTGTTAAAATATTTGTGGTTAAAAAGTCGGATGATTTAACAGAAGAAAGCCTTATTAAACATTGTCGTGAAAACCTCACCAACTACAAAGTACCAAAACTGGTTGAGTTTCGTAAAGAGCTACCAAAAACCAATGTCGGTAAAATCTTAAGGCGTGAATTGAGATAAAATAAATGTTGAGAGAGGGGACTCACTCGGTTAATTATTGAAGAAATCTTATTTTATACCAAACGGATTAATTTTCTGGCTAATCAATAGCTAGCTGTTTATAATTTGCGACAACACTCGCTTATAACACTAGCTATAGTTTGAACCTCCATGCGCCAATTGATTAAAAAGCTATTGCCTAATTTATTGCTTGTAAAATTAAAGTGTTTTATTAGTCATTTCCATCAAAAAACACAACCTTTTTTTGCACTCAGCCCCTTTTTAACTCGACTGTATTTTGCTTTTTTTAACTCGGCTTATCAAAGAGAGCAATTTTCTACCTTGCAAGGTATGTTAACGTATAACAAACGGATAAAATCTACTCGCGAGCAATCAAACCCTTTATTAAGACGTAATATTCATCGCATAGAAAAAGGGTTAATAATGCGGCCGTTAAGAGAGGTATTTGCTTTAGAATACATTGAAGAAACGCAAAAAGCATATGAGCTAGCTTATCAATCTTCTACCCATCAATCAGAAGAACTTGCTTGGGCGAAATCAGTATTAACTAAGTACTATGAGACAGTTTCACTCGAACGTAGTAGCTTACTTACTCGGTTGGCAAATGAATTTAGTCAATTGAATCAAGTTGACTCTTCAAACGTGCAATATTCGAATAAAACACCCTACAAACATCAAGAATTAGCAAGTAACCCGTTAACTTTTGAACAGTTTTCTCGGTTTATTGACATGCGTCGTTCTACTCGTTGGTTCAAGCAGACACCAGTCTGTCGAAATAAGCTTAAACAAGCTATTACGCTGGCTTCACAAGCTCCTAGTGCCTGTAATCGTCAGCCTTACGAATTTTATGTTGTTGATCAGCAACCGCTATTATCACAAGTGAGTAAATTAGCTATTGGTGGAGCTGGTTTTGCTAGTAATATACCTTGTTTGATTGCCATCATAGGTGATTACTCCTGTTATGAGCATGAAAGAGACAGACATGTTATTTACATTGATGCCAGCCTAGCTGCTATGCAGTTTATGCAAGCATTGCCAACATTAGGCTTAGCCTCATGCCCGATGAACTGGCCAGAATTAAATGTAATTGATACAAAAATCGCACGTTTATTAAAGCTGCCAAACTATAAAAAAACCATCATGTTAATTGCCGTTGGTGAGCCAGAGCTAGATGGCGGCATTCCCTATTCTCAAAAGAAAAGTGCAGAACAGTTAGTACACTTTGTTGATACGGTATAAAAAGGAAACAATTTGTTAAATATAGAAATTAAAGGTGTACAGTTCTCAAATAAAGGCGCTGAATTGATGTTAGTCGCTATTCTTGAGCAGTTAGATAAAGCATTAGGCGAATATCAAATTACACTCTCACCTGGCACGTACTTACCTTATCAAAAAAGAGCTCGTTTAGGTGCTTGGCAAAAATTAAGCTTTCGCCGCGGCAATATTGACCTTACCGGGGCTTTTGGAAAGCTGCCTAATAAATTACTTAATTTATTAAAGCGCTACGGCATAGTTACAGAAAAAGATGTTGACGTTATCTTAGATGCCAGTGGTTTTGCTTACGGTGAACAGTGGGGCGTTAAATCACTTAAACATACAGCTAAAGAAGTCACTCGCTTTCAGCAGCAAGGTAAAAAGTATATTTTTCTACCACAAGCCCTTGGTCCTTTTAAAAGTAGAGAAGTACAGCAACTTGCGATAAAAGTTTTTGCTAACGCTGACTTGGTTTTTCCTCGAGACGATGAATCTTACCGATCATTAACCGAACTACTCTCTAAATCAAAAACAACACATGTTCAGCAAGCTCCTGATTTTACTTGTTTAGTAGAGCCAGAGCCTTTTATAGATGAAATGGAGCCTGTACTTGATAAGCAAACTGTTTGCATCATTCCAAATAACAAAATGGTATCTAGGTTTCATCATAAAAAGGCGAGTGATGATGAACAAAGTTATATTGATTTTTTAGTGCAAGCGGGAAAGTATTACCAACAAGAGGGGTGGAATGTTGTATTACTTAATCATGAAGGCAAAGAAGATCAAAAAATTTGCCAACAAATAGCCAAAGAGTTATCAAGTAATAGCAATAAAGTGGTTATCAAAGACGACTTATCTGCTGTTGGTATCAAAGCTTATATCGGTAGTGTCGATGCTGTGCTTTCAAGTCGTTTTCATGGTTGCGTCAGCGCGTTAACACAAGGTATTCCATGTTTAGCCACAAGTTGGAGCCATAAATACCAAATGTTGTTTCAAGAATATGGCGTAGAGCAGAACGTACTTGATTTTAAAGTAACAGCCAGTGAACTAGAGCAAAGTTTAATGCTATTTACCCAGTGTTTATCTGAACAAAGAAAACAGTATCTTAAACATTCGGCTTGTGTGAAAGAGACAACGCGACACATGTGGCAACAAGTTTTTGCAACACTTAAGGTTTAGATTATCGACAAGGTTAGCATGACTTGATAAACTCATGCCATCTTAGTCTTAGTAGTTATTCCAGATACGTTTTATGCTGGAAATTATGTCCTTATACATCGCAATTAACACTTCGTGATTGTTATGGACCAAGTAAACACAGTTAACAGGATTTAAAATGAAAAAGAATAAAGGTTTCAGCTTAATGGAACTGATGATTGTACTTATTATTCTTGGGCTTTTAGGCTCACTAATTGCGCCTAAATTATTCTCAAAAGTAAGCTCGTCAAAAAGAAAAGTAGCGGTTGCTCAAATGCAAATGTTTGAAACCGCTATTGATACTTACCGTCTTGATATTGGTATCGTTCCTGCTAGTTTGGACGATTTACGTTCAAGTAACAACCCAAGTTGGGATGGCCCTTATTTACCGAAAGCTATTCCTTTAGATCCTTGGGGTAAAGCCTATATTTATACCATACCTGGTATCAATAATATGCCTTATGGCATCAAGTCTTATGGACTAGATGGCAAAGAAGGTGGGGAAGATGAAAGTGCGGACGTTATTCATAAATGATACCGCTTTTAGATGTATTAACCGATCGTTTTAAAATAAACCAAGCAGATCTTGATAAAGGTAAAACCTATCAAACGCGCAATGGTGGTCGTTTAGAGCAAATTTTAGTAAATATGGGTTGTCTTACCGAAGACGACCTTGCTCCTTTATATAGTGATGTACTTGAGCAACCACTATTTAAGGCCGAAGATTGGCAAACATGGCAAGCTGATGATTATTCCAACCAAGATTTACTGTTTTTAAAATCTAAAAATTGGTTACTGCTAGCTGAAGAAGAAACATCACAAGGTCTTTTTTGGACACTAGCTTGTAAAGACCCTCTTGATTTAGATGTTATACAATATTTACAAAAGCGCGATATAGAAGCCAATGTTTTTATTGCCACAGAATCAGACCTGCAAACATTCTTCTTTGCTATTCAAGATAATGATGAATCATTATCTAACAATGAAGAGCTTAGCGGTGACGAAGAAGCTCGTCTTAGAGAGTTAGCTCTAGAAGCGCCTACCGTAAACTTATTAAATAGCTTGATTACCAAAGCATTAGCTCGAGGTGCTTCAGATATGCACTTGGAACCACACCTTGGTAAGTTTAGAGTCCGTTATAGAATTGATGGTGTTTTACATGAAGTCGATACTCTAGCGGCTAAAATGAAATTACCTATTACCACACGTTTAAAAATACTATCAGGTATGGATATCGCTGAAAAAAGGCGTCCCCAAGATGGTAAAATAGCGATGCGCATTGCTAACCAAGAGCTTGATATCCGTGTGTCAGCGCTACCTTTAAACGATGGTGAAAGTATAGTCTTGCGTTTTTTACGTAAAGAATCGATTAAATATGATATGTCGGTATTAGGCTTATCTCAAGATACTAAAACACTAATCCAGCAAGATTTAAAGAAAACCGCAGGCGTTATATTACTTACCGGACCAACAGGCTCTGGTAAAACGACAACCCTTTATACGTTTTTAAATGAATTAAATACGCCTGATGTAAAAATAATCACCTTAGAAGATCCTGTTGAATATCAACTCGATGGTGTTAACCAAGTGCAAGTTAATCCGGAGATTGGTTTTGATTTTGCCGCAGGTATTCGCTCAATTGTTCGACAAGATCCTGACATTATTATGGTTGGTGAAATTCGTGATGCTGAAACGGCTCGAATAGCTTTACAAGCGGCGCTTACCGGACATTTAGTTTTCAGTACGGTACATACCAATGATGCTGCAAGTGCCTATACCCGTTTACTTGATTTAGGTGTAGAGGAGTTTTTACTGAATGCCGCGTTAATCTCTGTCGTTGCCCAGCGTTTGGCGCGTAAATTATGCCTACATTGCGCAGTGCCTGCTGAAAATATTGATGAATTATTAATAAAATATCCATTGGCTGAAGTACAACGCAAAGCAAAGCTTGAAAATATTAATATATTGCAAGCAAATGGCTGTGAACAATGTAATGGCTCAGGCTATAAAGGGCGAATTGCCATTAATGAATACTTACGTTGTGATGATGAGATTAAGCAGATGCCAAAAGATGATCAGTTTATCTCAAAGGCACAAAAATATAATGACTCATTAGGCCGTCGAAATTTATTGCAAGATGGTTTTTATAAAGTATTACTGGGTGTAACCACTATTGATGAAGTCTTGCGAGTTGCCGGCTAATGGACTTTGAATATAAAGCGATTGACCAACAAGGCGAGCGTCATATAGGCAGCATAGAGGCGGTTGATAAATTAGCCGCACAAAAAAAATTGCTAACTGATGGCTTACAGCCTATTGAACTCAATGAATTAAGCGCTAATGCAGGTTGGCGCAGCATTTTTTCGGGCACAGTAGGCCTGAATGAATTAGAATTTTTTACTTCTCAATTAGCTTTGTTACTTGAAAGTGGCGTTAGGGTAGATAAAGGCATAGATATCATAATGCAATCTAATGCCCAACCAGCGTTAACCAAACTGCTAAGTAAAATGTCAGCTATGCTAAAAAAAGGTAACTCACTTAGTGAAACCTTTGCCGAACACCCTGACTTGTTTAGTCCACTCTATATTAGCCTACTCAAAATTGGTGAATCATCAGGTAATTTAACTGAAGTATTAAATAGGCTCTCCGCTGATTTAAAATTTCAGAAAGAACTTAGAGCACAGATATCGGAAGCGCTGACTTACCCCGGTGTCATTATGATGGTTTGCCTCGCTGCCGTGTACTTTGTATTAACCTTTATTGTGCCTAAAATGTCGGGTATCTTTACTGACTTATCACAAGCGCCTTGGTATACCCAAGTTATCATTAATGTCAGCAGTTTTTTTGTAGAATATGAAGCACTTATTCTGGGCGGTTTGGCACTGGGGGTATTTGCTTTAGTTTATGCTTTTAAACAAATAGCGTTTAGAAACTGGTGTTATGTTAATTCAGCTAAACTACCCGGAGTTGGAAGAATTATTTTAACCGCAGAGCGTATTCGTTTTTCATCGTCAATGGCAATGATGTTAGAAGCCGGCGTACCGCTTGATACCACCTTAGAGTTGACGTCGGCAACCTTAAAACATCCTGACCTTAAACGGGATGCAAAACAAGCTTTAGCCCAGTTAAAAACAGGCAAGCAATTAAGCTTTGTCTTATCTAAAACCCAGATATTTCCTAAGATATTTCTTGCAATTATCAAGGTGGGTGAAGAAACAGGAAATTTACCACGAGTTTTTAATGAAGTTGCCAACCGAAGTCGAGTAGACCTAGATGCGGTAATTAAAAAATTAACTACTATTTTAGAGCCGCTGATGTTGGTATTTATGGGCGGTTTTGTCGGTGGTATCGTTATTTCTATGTTAATGAGTATGGTCTCCATAAACGATGTGCCTTTCTAAACAAGTAGGGCAGCGTTTGTTTTGCTATAAACCAACTCAAACCAGAGTTGTTAGCAAAGTAACAGGCTTTTCATTAATCGAACTAATGGTTGTCATGGCTATTATGGCGGTATTAATGAGTTTAAGTGGTGGTTTGATGCAAAAAAGCATTAACCAACAAACTAGGCAGGTTGAGTTAGAACAGGTAAGGCAACTCTTTAAAAACTTAAGTTACCGTGCTTATTACGGTGGTGGTGCTATGCAAGTCCGCCTTGAAAAAAATCAAATGCAAATTACCTATGTGGTCGATGCTATTAATTTTAGTAATGACGGGGGTTTAGCTGCAGAAGAGGCTGATCAATTCGGTGATAACCAATACTCTGATAACCAAGGTTTCGATAATCCAGGCAATGAAAATCAAGAAATGGAATTTATAAACTTTGCAGAGCTTACTTTTGTTGCACAAGACTTTAACGTTTCTTCAAAAGGTATTGTTACCCCTAACCAATATCAAGTTTTTTGGTTAGAAGGTATTAAAACGTTTCAACTGAAATCACTTTTTAGTGAGTACACACTCTGATGCCTTTATTTTGTCACTCCGGCTATCACACCCTTCATCATTCCGGTTGTCACTTAGGCCAGAATGCAATGGCTAATAGCAAAAGTTCTTCAGGCTTTACCTTAATCGAAGTACTGATTGCCGCGGTTATATTGTTCTCAGCACTGGCGGTTACAGCAGAGTTATACTCAGCATCAAGTTTGTCGTCGCAAAAAGCCAGTTATAAAGCGCACTTTTATCAAATCAACCCTATAGCAATCACCACAATAAAAGCTGAAGTAAGAAGCTTATCTGAAAATAGAAAACTAACTGAGTTAGCAAGTGAGTTTAATATTTCTGGTATTCACTATCAATGGCAAGCTCAGCGTATCGCATTTGAGCCAAGAGCGCCTGATGACGAGGACTCTTCACCACCTAGGCAACAATTTGGCTTGTTCCAAGTAAATGTTGTTGCTCAAAACACACAAACTGACAAAATAGATGAGTTTCAGTTTAGGGTGGCTACATGGTAAAGAGTAAAATAAAAATCATGTTACCAGAGTCTTCTTGTATAAATCCCCGTATTTCAAATCGCCATTTAAAAGTGCAACATAACAAAGGCTTTACCCTCATTGAGCTAATGTTAGCAACGTCACTTTTAATGATGATAATGTTTTCGGGGTATTATGCTTATAGTCTGTACAGTCAAAAGTGGCAAAAAAGGGTACAGGTTTTTTGGCAAGGTACAGAGCAAGCAATTGCCTTAGACAGTCTTCATAAAGTGCTTAATTCGGCCATGCCTTATATCGTTAACGGCAAAGATGATAAGGCGTGTATATACTTTAAAGGGACAAGTACTAGTGTTAGTTTTATTAGCAACTCAGCTATTTTTTCTGCGGAACCTGCGTTAGTACAGTTGCAAATTGAAGCCATGCCAGATAGTAATAATTATAATTTAATTTACCAAGAGCAAAGTATTAAACATAACCTAGTGTTAGAACTTGATCATCAGGCTCAGTGGCAGCATGAAATTATATTATTGGCCAATATTAATGACTTTGATTTATCTTATTTTGGCTGGCAGTCTTTTAGGGAGGCAGTAACACGACTTAATAGTGATGATTTTGTGAAAAAAGATGTTCGTACTTGGTACCACAATCATGAAACTAATGTTAGTCGCTTATTACCCGAAAAAGTACAAGTAAGTTTTACCAGCGAAAAGGGGTCTAGCAATTTTCAAATAGCATTGTCGCAGCACAGTATATATCGTCTATTAAGCTATATTCGAGTAGATGATTAATGTTAAAAATAATGAAGCTTAAAAATAAAGCCGTTAGTGCTAGTCGTGGCATTGCACTTATTCAAGTGTTAATTATTTCAATCATTTTAACTATGCTGGGGATTTATATTAACCAGACAGTACGTTCGCAAATAGCTGTAGTTAGCTTAATGAAAAGCGCTTTTGAATTAAACCTAGAACTTGAGAATGTTGAGGCAGAGTTATTACATGCTTTGTTGACCGAAAAGCGTTATCAAAAAAAAGACAATGAAAATAGGCTGGTACAAAGATGGAATTTTTATGGCAAGCCTTTTCGATTGAATGAAAATACGACGGTGATACTTCAAGACTTATCAGGCTTACTCAGTCTAAATACCTTAGATAAAACGTTAGCTCGCGGCCTTTTTTCACAATTAGGTTTCTCTGGTCATAAAGTACGTACATTTCTAGATTCACTTGCTGACTGGAAAGATAAAGATGATTTAAAGCGGCTCAATGGCGCTGAAAGTGACTATTATCGTTATATAAAAAAACCAGGGCCACGCAACGCTTATTTACAAACGTTGGCAGAGGTGGAAAGCATTCAGCAAGGGCAGCTATTAACCACAACGCAGTGGAATACTTATTTTACCGACATAATATTTTCTCGTTTTAATCCGCTCAATGCACCTAATTTAATATTAAAAGCATTCCTAAATAATGAGGCTGCTTATGAAGAGGTTTTACAGCAAAGGAAGGCGGGTGTACTAACAGGGCATAGTTTTTATCTAGCCACTTATGTTGATCAAGATGAATCGGTTACCTACGGAACGGGACGGTTTTTGAAAATTACTTTATTAGTGAAAGGACAAAACAATAAACTTAGTAAAGAATTTATAGTAGAATTGCGGCCTCGTTCTTTATCAAGACCTATCATCATTACTCAGTTAACTTGGAATCAAGTGTGAATTTAGCGTTATTATTAAAACAACCACTATTGAAAAAAACGTTACTCAAGCAATTGGCTTATTATGCCAATGGTTGGTATGTTTTTGAAGATAAGCAGGCTACTGCACATAAAGTCAAAAACAATGTTACTGATCAGTACGCTTTTAAAAAAGTCGATTCAAGTAAAGCCAAAGTCGTTATTGTCGCGAAAACGCATTACCGCCAGTCATGGCAAAGCTACACATCTATCAGTAAAAAAGAATTACAACAAATTTTAATATTGCAAAAAAGCAATGAGAACTCAGCGGCAACAATTTTTCAAGTGGTTAGTAATGGTGCTATTGATGGCTATGAAGTAAAAAAAACCACCTTTGATGCATTATTGCTCAATGAGCTAGGTGAACAAAGGTTGCTTATTCCTGAAACTGATCTTATTAGCCTAGAAAAAGAGCAACAAGACAGTTTTACTAATAATCAGGTTTGGCTAGCGTCCTTAGAAACACCCGTAGGTACTTTATTTGCCAGTTGTTTTGCTGATAAGTCTACTAGCTCTTATGCTAAAGGTTTAATAGCCAATATTGAGGCGTTTAAATTAAGTTCTGGTTTACCTAGCGAAATAACTGCCACTTATATCAACCAACAAAGTTACGCTACTTTTCTCTTTAGCTGTCTAACTCTGCAAAAAATTGATCAGCTCTACCGAAAAGTAGCGTTTAATGCAAAGTCATGGTTTAAAATAAAAGACTTGCACTTCTTGTACTGGCTGCCTTTATTAACCGCCACTGCTTTTTACTTACTAAGCAATAGTTATCTATGGTTGCAAACCTATAATATTGAAAGTGAATTAGCAGAGCAGGGTAGTGAAGTTAGTCAATTACTTAATGATAAATATCAGCAGGACCAGCAAAGTCAGTTGCTGAATTTACTGAATACAGAATTTTCAAAAACAAGTACTGTACATCAGCATTGGGCGATAGTTTATCAACTAGTTGAAAGTGGCATGGTAATAGAGCGCTTAAGTTTCGCTCAAAATGTAATTAGTATAAGAGGGCAAGCTCCTAATGCATCAAAGGTGTTAACCGAAATAACAAAAGATCCTTATGTGATTGATGCAAGTTTCAAAGGGTCAGTATTAAAATCTCGAGGGCAAGAATCTTTTACTTTGGAATTAGTTTCAAAAAAAGTACAAGACTTAAGGAGCAGCGAAGTGAAAATTGATAAAGCTCAAGCCGAAGTGAAAACGAAAGAGACAGCAATACCATGAAAACAGAGTTATTAAAATACAAGCACTACTTGTTAGTGTTATTAGCTTTATTGGTTGCCAATTACTTGTTAGAGCCGCTAACAGAATTACAAAGTGAGCAGCAGCAAACTTTAAATATGTTGCAAAAGAAACAAGACAAAACGAATGCATTAATAACCAATGGTGATGATTTTTTGAAAAAAAATGAAGAATTAGCACTTTATTTAGCTAACTCACATGATTATTTATTTACACAAAAGAGTGAAGCTGAGTTTAAATTAATTGCGCAAACTCAAATTGAGCAGTTATTACAAACATCGGGCTGTGCAATTACTCGTATTGGTTTTAAAGGAAAGCAGCAAATATTACCAAAAGTGCAAAAGTGGCACATGGAGGTTAGGTATACTGGCGATGCTAATTGTTTAATCAAAACCACCAGAGCATTAGAGACGGCAAAACCTTACATTAATATTGAAGAATACAACTATCGTGCAGATGCTTTTGATAAAAGAGCACAAGCAGAGTTTACTGCCATATTAAAAGTGAGTGTTTGGTATAAAGCACATGTGAACAACACTAACAGCGTAAAAGGTTAACCATGAGAGTTATCGCAATTTTTATGTCAGTGCTAACATTAAGCTATTTACTTTATAGCTTTATTATTGACCAGCAAGCTAGCCAGGTTACTCAGCAATTTGTAGGTTCACCTAAATTGGTTGTTCCTGCCAATATCAGCAGTACCCCTTTAAAGGTTGAGACAGTATGGCAGCAATTAAAAGCTGATCGTATTAAAGCAAAACAACCTATTGAGAAAGTTAAGCCAGACTCATTGCCGAAGAAAGATATACTGACAATTGGTGAAAACAAATATGCATTGTATGGTATCTTCAATGGTCGTAATGAAACGGTTAATAACAAACAAAACAAACCGTTAAACAAAGCCTTTATTTTAATAAAGGCTTTGGGAAATAAAGATAAATCAACAGAGAACCCTATGCTAAAAGTGTTAGAAGGTGATGAGTTGTCTGAGGGTATCTCGCTTATTTCAGTAACGACCAATTCAATAAGCTTTAAACAAGATGATCAATTGATTGAGTTTAAATTGTTTGAAGCGAAGAAATAGTCATAAAATTCGTCATCCCGAACTCGTCATCCTGAATTTATTTCAGGATCTCATGAGTGTGGCACTTGTTACTTGAGGTGCTGAAACGAGTTCAGCATGACGGAATTGGTGTCATCCTAAAATAAGTAGTTAAAAATAAACACTTTGGAATTTAATAGCGTGAACGAAATAATAACATCAACCGCAGTCTCAGTGCAAAGTCATAGTACTCAACATCTGTCTAAGTCATACAAAAAAAGTAAGTTAGCGATATTTATCGCCTTAACTTTTCTTGTTTCAGGTTGTAGTAGCACTATGATGAACCCTGATAAAGCGATTCAAGTAAGTAAGGTACAAGTAAATAGCTCTTTTCTAAACCTTGATAAAGTCGTTGTTATCGAGAAACAAGAACGGGCTAAAACTAATGAAGAAAAAAACAGCGGTGAATTTGTTCGTTTAAACCGTTTGGCTAATAATCAACAAAGTTTAAAGTTAGAAATAGACCTATCAAAACAGTTTGGTAGTCAAAAGCAATTTCAACTATCAGTCAATGAGTTGCCACTCAATGATTTTTTGCATTACGTGTTGGGGGACTTACTGCAGGTTTCTTACTTAATTGAGCCGAGCGTTAAAGCCAATGTCAGTCCAGTAACGTTAGAGTTAAAAGAGAAGGTTTCTGCGCAACGTTTATTTCAATTAGTACAACAAATACTTAACCAACACAAAGTAAATATTGCCTTAAATGAACAGGTTTTTTATGTACATCCATTAGCATCTTCCGGTAACAAAACCAATATGGCTTTTGGTTTTGGCCGCAAAGAAAGTGACGTACCAAGAGTCTCTAGCAACATCATTCAATTAGTGCCGTTAAAGTATGGTACGTCTACCCACCTAAGGAATACTATAGCCTCATTGGTGGATGCCAGCGTGGCTATAGACCCGGCACAAGGGCTGTTAACCATTAGAGGGCGTCGTGAACAAGTATTACGGGCTTTGTCTTTGGTTAATTTACTTGATAGCGCCGGCATACACAACAAGGCGATTGGCTTAGTAAGTTTTAATTACATTGATTCATTAACCTTTATCGATAAAGTCACGGAGCTGTTAGCACAAGAAGGCATTGTAGCATCAAGCAGTCGTACAAATTCTTCGAGTATTAAATTTGTGCCTATTGAGCACCTAGGTAAAGTAGTGGTATTTGCCAGTGCAGATGAAATACTCGATAGGGTCGAGTACTGGGCGAAACAATTAGATAAACCAGCCACAGGCTCAGAACAAAGCTTTTACACCTACCACCCACGTTATGCCCGTGCGTCCGACTTAGGGGCTAGTTTAGCGCCTTTACTTGGTGGTAGTAATAGCTTTAACGGTAATCGCAGTCAAAATAGCACTCGTTCAAATGTTAGCCGTGCGACTAACAATAACCAAAATAGACAGCAAAGCACTCAGCGAAATAATGGTAATAGTGTACAAACTATTGAAGGCGATAATATTCGCATGGTGGTAGATGAACGTTCTAATGCCTTGATTTTTTATTCTACCGGCAAGTTCTATCAAGGTTTATTACCCATTATTAAAAAACTTGATGTTATGCCCAAACAAGTGATGTTAGAAGTCATTATTGCCGAGGTTAAGCTAACCGGCAGTTTTTCTAAGGGGGTTCAGTTTGCACTTAAGAGTGGTGACTCAGGAAATAATAAAAAAAGTATTAGTTATAATGGTAAAGACGGCTTTGCTTATTCTATTGTTGGTTTAAGCGGTAATTTTAATATCAGTTTAAATCAAAAAGATGGTTTGATTAATGTATTATCAAGACCCACGTTATTAGTGCGTGATGGTGTTTCTGCATCTATTAGTGTTGGTGATGACATTCCTACCGTTGGCAGTACTACTTCAGATCCTATCAATGGTGAACGACAAACCACTACCATACAATATCGAAAAACCGGTATTGATTTAACGGTAACACCAACCATTAATGCGCAAGGTACGGTTATTATGACCATAGAGCTAAATATCTCTAATGTATCGCCTGATGGGGTAGACATTTCAGGAACACCATCAATTTTTGAGCGTAAACTCTCTACTGAAGTTGTTGCTGGTGATGGTCAAACGGTATTACTTGGCGGATTAATTAGTGAAAATAAAAGCTCTAATGCCAATGCTATTCCAATTTTAGGCAGTTTACCTATTATCGGCCACTTATTTAGAAGTGACGCGGATAGCTCAGACAAAACAGAGTTAGTGATACTGGTTACGCCCAGAATTATTCATAATGTAAGTGAATGGAACCGAATTCAACAAAGCTTTATCGATGGTTTAGAGAATATTCAGTTAGAATTGAAATAAAGGCAGCTAAGTACTGCTTAGAGAGTGCTAGAGCGATGAAATATAGTTAGCTTGAATGTAATTTGCATGTAATACATAGTTTTAAGAATATAACGTTATGTCGCTAGCGTACAATATTAACTAGTATGGGAAAAATATTAATTTTTTTTTGTTTTTATCCGGTTTTTTATAACAAGCGTCTTGAAAATGTCATAAATACAGGGTAACTTGTGCCTGTATGATTCAGCCTATTGAATTAGAATTTGTTTGTTTTAATATGCTCTTGATCTATAACAAGAAAAAATCCAGGTTCATTGTTTTATGATAAGCCTTAAGAGTAAGTACGGAACACAAAAGAAAGGTTTTTCACTGTTTAATTTTTTCTCAATAATCAAATAAGTTATTAGTTAATTAAGCAATGAAAAGCATAAAAATTGAGTAGATAGCACAAAAATCAATCAGCTGTGTTTTTTATCGGCAGTATTGGTAAATATAATACTATTTGCTTGACTTTTTCATAGGATTGTCATTAAATCGCACCTGGTTTTGGCTAGGCGCCTAGCCAAGGTGAGAAAAATATATTGGTATATAGTTTCATTAGCTATGTACTGGTTTCATGAAACTAGAAGGAAAATATAATGAATTTTTTTAAAAAAGCACTAATCGCTACTGCTATCGCAGGTACTTTTGGTACTGTACAAGCTGCTGATTTAACTGACGCTGTAACTAAAACATCAGCTCAAGGTTTAGAGATCAATGCTGTTGCAAACGGTTCTCTTCGAGCAATCGTTCGTCAACAATTAGAAGCTGGTGATAAAATCACTTTAGTGTTCGGTAAAGATATGTTTAGTACTGCACCTACTTCTGCAACATTCGCTTCAGTTGCTGTACCTGCTACAACAGAAGTAAGTATTACATACGGTTCTGGTACTTTTACTATGGGCAATGCTGTAATTACAACTACTCTTGGTGTAACTACTATGGTATTTGAAGTATTAACTGGTGACCCGGTACCTAAAGATGCTTCTTTTGAAATTGGTGTTTTTGGTAGTGATGTGGCTGCTGCAAAAGCGTCTGCAGCTACAGTAACATATTCAGCTGTTTCTGGTTTAACAGGTGATGCTAAAGATACTACTGGTGATAACACTGGTAAATTTATCGTTACTGCTGACCAATATGGTTCAAGTGTAACTACTAAACTTGACTCTGTGATTAAACGTGATGATTTAGAAATCTTTACTAACACAACTGGCGATACTAACGTAGATATTTTAGTTATTAAAATTACTGATGCTCAAGCATTGTTGTCAGCAGCAAATGGCGCAAATGTTAAAGCTACTGTAACAATTACAGGTGATTTTTCTGCTGCCACTGCTATGACTGGTGTAGTTGTAAATACTGATTCAGGTACTGCAAACACTGTAACTAACCTTGTAATAGCATCTGATAAAAAATCTGCTGATTTTACTGTTGTTGATGAAGCAACAGTTGCAGGTATCGGCGGTACATATACAGTAACATTCGATACTAACTCTTCTGGTAATAACCCGATTAAAGCTTCAGCTTTCCAAGCAACTGTTTCAATTGATGCTGACTCTACTGTAACTACGAACACTGCACAAGTTACTCAAACTCTTGCTGACGCTGGTCAATGGAAAATCGATGCTGCAATCATCAACGTTCCTTACTTTGTTGTTGGTAAAGAAGGTACGTCATCTTCAGTTCACTTCTCTAACTTAGGCCCTAAAGCTGACGTTATTGTTGAAGCTGTATCTGTAGTTGATGCTGCTGGCAAATCTGTAACTTACAAAGCAGTAGACTTAGGTTTTGACTTAGCTGCTAACTCAGTAACTAAAGTTAGCCAAGGCGCTATCATTTCAGCTCTAGGTATCCCTGCTGGTACTCAAAAGTTAAGCGTAACGTTTAACATTGACGGTAAAGCTTCTGACGTATCTGCTTATGCATTTACGCAAAATGAAAATGGTCGTTCAGAAATTTCTAACAGCCAACAGAAGTAATTATTAACTTAGCCTAAGGCTAATTGATATTACAAAAAAAACCCGGCTTAGCCCGGGTTTTTTATTGTCTAAATTTTATTGTCTAAATCTTATTGGCTAAATATACTGAAAGTGATTTTTACTGCTGAATTTGTTGTTATGTTAAGTTTCATTAAGTTGTATTAGGTTGTATTAAATCGTTTGTTTATTAATCTTGAATATGTTAGGAGTTGTTATGTTACCCCAAGTTATAAAATCTACCTTATTGTCAGTTCTTTTTATCGCCACCTTTGCCTTGTCTAATATCGTCAGTGCTGAGCAAGCTGCATTTACAGAGCAAGTTTGTCTGTTAAGCATGGAGCTAGACACCAAGCCAAAAAATAAAAGTCAAACACTTAACTTTGACGACAATATCAAAATGCAATTGACTAATACTGTTGCTACTAAGAGCCACAAAAGTGCCATTATCGCCAGTAATATCACCTGTCAGCAGTTAACTGGCGCAAGTTATACCGGCTCAAATGAAGAATGGGCAAAGTTTTTTGATTCGGCTTTTCAGGGCATGTTAAAAGCTAACTTTACCGATATTCAGTTTACTTTAGTGGGTGAAGAGGACAAAAGTTTTCACTCAGCAATTGCCAATGACTTTATTGTTAAAGAATATATTTTTACTGCAGATGCAGGTGGCAATAAACAAATCATTAAAAACTTAGCGCTATTGGATAAAGCGAATAATTCGGTTTATACCTTTTCAGTAAGCGGTAATGATATGGTGGAAGCTGAAATCTCACAAGAGTTTAGTAGGCTTGTTGCGAGTATTAAAAAAGCAGCTAAATAACTGAGATGCTGAAACGAGTTCAGCATGACGGGCACTTGTTATCTGAGGTGCTGAAACGAGTTCAGCATGCCAGGATAAGAGTCACCCTGAACTCGTTTCAGGATCCCATCAGTTAGGCACTTATTATCTGAGGTGCTGAAACAAGTTCAGCATGACGGTGGTCGTGCAGCATGATGCTAATTACTTTATCTGCTGTTTAACTGTTAAATAATTATCCATTTCAACCTGACACAATTCATTAAGTTTTTTTAACGTATTTGGCTCATTAAAAAACGCTTTCAACGTGTCTTGCAGCTTTGTCTGCTCAGATGAAGCGAGTTGCTCAGTAATATTTCGTTGCTCAATTTTTATCTGCTTTCCTGTTAAAGTAAAACAGTCCTGTTCAAACTTGGCTAAATTATCTAAAAACCCTATTACCTTAAATTTCGCTAAATTGGCGGCAACTTCAACTTGCATGTTTTCTGCATCGGCTTGATCTTTGGGATAACGGCCAGTTAAAAATAATGTACTGGTATTGGCCATTTGCCAACCGCGTCGGCTGCTTAGTATTTCTTTCGCTTCTTTTATCAAACTATCGCTAGTTAAATTTTCTAAGCTATTTGGCGGCATTATCGCCATGGTATTGGTTTGTTTGTTGAATAGATAATTAGAGATAAACCGTTCAACGGGATTCCTTAATACGGTGATAAAGTTATATTGCGGTGTAAAGTGGTTTAGTATTTTACTGTTAACGGGTAAATGTCCGCTGACATATTGCCAGTTTAGATTTAAATGATAAGTTAATATACGTTGTAATTCTTGGTTATGGTGTTCACTAAAATCACATTTGTCATTAAGGCTTTTAAGCTCTTTTTTATAGCTTAATAAGCTACTGGCGATGAGAGGATTACGCGTTATCTTGCGCTCGCCAATTTGCGCTAACTGAGCGCGTAGAGCGGTATCAATAGAAACACCACCACATTTGGGGATATGAATAAAAGCCACGGATTTGTTGTTGTTTTTAGACGAAGCGATTCTATGCAAAGCAATATCATAGCCCGTTTTTTGAATGATTTTTTTTAGTGTTTTTTTAATGTTTAGTGACATAGGGTTCAGTTTGATTTTAGTTCTGGAACCCGATTAGGACACCAAGGGAATGACTTACTCAACAAAGCTCAACAAGGGCTGAGTCTTTGCAATAACTTGTGGTTATGTTATTCGTTGAGCGGTTATCTAGTTTTGTGTTTTGCTTAAAATTACTAAAGGCTTGCTGGTAAGCATCCATAAGCTGAAAATAATTTGCATGTTCGCCTGCCTTCACTTTTATTTGTGCTAGTTCACTACTTTTACGTGTTAATGTGAAATCACCGGCAGCAACACGACTATTTCTCGATAATGACTTGCTTATTGCCGCTATTGTGTTGCTTGAATAGTTAAGGTCAGCAAAGTCAAATAACGCTTTAAATTGTTCATCAGGGCTTTGGCAAACATCTTCATAACGTATTATTGTTGCGGAGTTGTTTGTTATGGTTATTTGTTCTTTTACCATAGCCTCAACCCAACCCTGTAAATAACCCATTTGCAGCCAAATACTTTCGTTTTGTATGTTGGATGAAAAATTGTTTATCGCGGTAAGTGTTTCGGGATTAAATTTTTTACTAAATAAATCGTTGGCGCGCCAATTTAATGCTTGGTAGCTCTTTGCTACTGAAAATGGGTGCCTGACTAAATATATTAGCTTTATATCTTTGCTGAGGTAGTAATTAATGGCAAGTGGATTTACCTCTTTAATCAATAGAGCCTTTTTTTGTTTTACCGATTGCCACTGTTTTGGGTAGGCAATTACAGCATTAGTGAAATTAGGTTTTGCTGATAAACTGTCATCTATATATTGCTGATATTCAGGCCAGTTGTCACAACTCTCTTGATCGAATACTGAAATTCGTTTTATCTTAAAGCTGTCTTTAGTTTTATTATTTTTTTTACTTTCGGTTAAGGTGTAGTTGGTTGTTGCTGGCTCCCTTAGGTAACGAACATCTTCACCCATGCCCATAATTGAACCAATCCAACTTGAACCGCTACGCGGGAATGAAAGTAATAATATTGGTGGAGGGCAAGTGTTGAAGGTTTTTTTTGATAAAAAAAACAACCTTGGTGCTTTGATATAGAGTTTTAGTTTAAAAAGCGTTTTTCTTAAACGAAAAGGCACTCGTTTAATTAAGTTTGAGCGTATGCTTTGATTCATTGCTTTTATCTATCACTTTCTTTATTAATTATATGGAAGCTGTGTAAGTATTTAGGCCATTTTATCATAGCGGTAATCATTAACCGCATAAATTCACGCGTTTTACGGGTGAATGCCAAACTTAAGAAACTGGCAATCATGTAAGAAAGTAGTGTTGCCCATGCAGCACCAATACCACCATAAGTAGGAATAAGTAATAAATTTAACAGGATGTTACTAATAGCGCCTGCGCCATGGCTCATTAAGCTGAATTTATAATAACTTTCAATAATTAGCCATTTACTTAATATTGCTCGTTGAAAAATAAATAACGTAGCAAAAATGTGAATACTCAGTATGTTCGCACTAATCTGATACTCATCGCCGTAAATTAAATTGATCAGTGGGCTTGCGACAGCATAAGTAATTAGACTAATTAATATGGCGCTTGCCACCATAAAACTGAGTATTTTCAGTAAAAAAGTTTGATAGAGATCTGCTGATTGTTGTTTAAGTTGTATTAATTTTGGGTTAAACGCATTGGCAATTAATAGCGGAAAAACATACCAAAACTCTGAAAGTTTAGCCGCAGCGGCATAATAGGCAACCTCTTCTGTGCCGTGAAAGCTAGCTAACATTACTTGATCAATTTTAAGGTATAAAACTGCGGCAATACCAGAGAGTAATAACCACTTACCTTGATGAAATAAACTCGCAACACTTTGTTTTGAAGGTGCCTTACTTATTTGACCTTTTACCTGATTACCTTGTAGATAATAAAGTGTTAAGTAGCTCAATCCGATGGCAACAAACTCAAACCCATGAACGAACAGTAAACTGAATAAGTTAGCGCCATTCATTATGATGAATATCTTGGCTGTGCTAGTACATACAATAATTGCCAGCCTAATTTTTAGGGTATAACTGACTTGTTTTTTGGCTAAAAAGAAAAACTCCACCAAATAAAAAAGACTAAAACTTTGTAGTACTAATAAAAGTAATATGTAGGTGAGTTGCTCGTCTTTTATTCCTAATAAATAGGCACTAATGCCACCTAATACTATGCATATTAATGCACCGATACTCCTTAAAAATAAGGCACTGAGGAAAACATAATGACTATGCTTGGGGTATTTAACAAAATATTTGGTCGATATATTATTTAGACCCATTGCGCATAAGGGAATAAAGAGTGAAGTAAACGAGGTGATATAAGCATATTGCCCAAAAACTTCAGGGCCAGCAATACGCGCCATTAATACGCTAGTTAAAAATGACATACCCAGGATTATGACTTTTTCACTGATTAGTAATAAGCTGTTTTTAACGTTGATGGAAAGTGACATTAGTATTTAATTTATGTTTATGAAAATAGAGCTTATTGTTTGGTTAATATAACATGAAGCATTTGTTATCCTGAATTTTTTCAGGATCTAATTAGTGAGGCACTTGTTGCTTGGGGTGCTGAAACGAGTTCAGCATGACGGCGGTGGTTCAGCATGCAGTACTTTATCACCGAATATGATAAACTGAATTTAATTTTAGATGAATTAAAGTAAGTTGATAACTATGGCCAGTTCACTGAAAAGTCGATTAAAAAAAACCATTGTAAGTTTGCTTACAGCTAAACTGATTGATGTTGGTATTAGTATTAACATTGTTTATTTATTTGGCTCTTATGCTTCTGGTACTGAGACAAGCGCAAGCGATATTGATATCGCGGTGCTTGGTAATAAAAAAATCCCTTCATTAACAAGGTGGCAATTACAAGCTGAACTTGCCGATGCACTTGCTTGTGATGTTGATTTAGTTGATTTACTTAGTGCGTCAACTGTCATGCAAAATCAAATAATTCACCATGGGCTTTGTCTTTATGAAACTAAAAATTCAGCAGTTCTTTTTGAAATGCAAGTAATGTCAATGTATCAACATTTGAATGATGAACGAGCGGATATTTTAGCTCAATTTATAAAGGGTTAGTAAATTATGGATGATGTTGTTATCAATAAATTGGCGAAAATTGAGCGTTGCTTGTCTCGTATCACTGAGGTTTATCAGCAAGCAGGTGATGGTTTTATGACTGACTATACTCGCCAAGATTCGATTATATTAAATTTACAAAGAGCCTGTGAAGCGGCAATTGATTTAGCCAATTATATAAATAAATTAAAAAAATTGGGTATACCACAAAGTAGCAGAGACAGTTTTGAATTGTTACAAAGAGCCGGTTTTTTATCGCTAGAGATCAGTGATAATTTGAAAAAAATGGTAGGTTTGAGAAATATTGCAGTACATGATTACCAAGAACTCAATCTTGATATTGTTAAATTTGTTGTTGAAAACCACCTAGTTGATTTTCAACATTTCGGTAAAGCAATTAAATCCTTATTACTTTAGTGTTTTTCTCGTTATCCTGAATTTATTTCAGGATCTAATAAGCGTGGCACTTGTTGTTTGATGTGCTGAAACGAGTTCAGCATGACACCATCGTCATCCTGAATTCGTCATCCTGAATTTATTTCAGGATCTAGATCTAATGAGTGGGGCACCTGTTGGCTAGTGTTTTTATTCGAATAATTTGTAGTTTTATCCTCAGGTTAAAATGCTACAATGCGCGCCATTAATCAGATTTAGAATGCTTAGACGGAAGAATAGATGAAACATGAATTACTAGCCTTGGAAACGACTAACGATATCGTGAGTTTTAAAAAACTCTTCAGCATTATTTTTCGTATGAAATGGTTCATCCTATTTATCACCTTAGCTTTTGCCGTCGGTTCAGTTTATATAGCAATGGGTAAACCCAATGTTTACACGGCTAAAGGTATTTTTGTTCCCGCGCAAAGTGACTCAGGCGGAGGCTTATCTCAGCTTGCGGGGCAATTTGGCGGTTTGGCTGGAATAGCCGGTATTAGCTTAGGTGGTGGTAAGGGCGATGATAATGCTATTGCGTTACAATTGCTTAAATCGCGTAGCTTTTTACAATCATTTATTGAAAAACGTAACCTTCTCCCGCAGTTATTAGCTGCAACAAAATGGGATCAAGCCAGTGATTCATTGATTTACAATGAAGAGTTATATAACGCACAGGAGAAAAAATGGGTACGCGGTGCTCCCCCAGGGAGAAAAATCATTCCGACGCCTTGGGAAGGTTACTACACATTGTTGAGCTTAATTCAGATTGAGTATATAAGTAAAAAAGGTTACATAAATATATCTGTAACTTACCTTTCTCCAGAATTAGCTACTAAATGGTTAACATGGCTTGTTGCAGATTTAAATAGTTACTGGCGTTTACAAGAGAAAAAACTGGCCGATGACAGTATTGAATATTTACAGCAGCAAGTAGCTACTACGAATAACAGTGAAATGCTGACTATTTTTTATAGCATTATTGCCGAGCAAACGCAGAAAACTGTATTGGCTGAAGTACGTAAAGAATACTTATTTAAAACACTTGCGCCTATCGTGACTCCTGAAGAAAAATCAGGTCCTTCTCGTGCGTTAATCGCCGCAGCGGGTACATTTTTAGGTGCTTTGTTGTCTTTATTGTTTTCCTTTGTTTATGTCAATATTCGTCCTGAAAAAGTAAAGTAATGGTGCTAGAAGCTAAAATGCGAGGCTTGCTTAAAGCAATATCGCACGCTCTATCTGGTAATTTACTTGCCGCCTTATTTGCTTTTGCTTCGACCGCTTTGTATTCACGCTATCTAGAAGGTTCTGATTTTGGTGTGTTGGTGTTGTTGCAAAGTTATATTCTTGTTTTTGCAGCTTTAGCTAACCCACAGTCTTGGCAAGGGCTGATCAAATTCGGTGCCAAATATAAAGACAGTGATCTTGATTCGTTTCATTCTGTTGTCTCCATTTGTGCCATCCAAGATTTTATTTATGCGTTATTAGGCGCTATTTTAGCGGTTATACTCGCACCGTTTTATGTCGTTTTTTTTGAATTACCAGGCTATTTAACTCGCTACTTGCAATTATTTAGTGTAGTGGTTTTTTTCAGTCAAATAGGTTTGGGTATTGGTGTGCTTAGACTGGCAGGTAAATTTTCTTATGTGGCTTTGCATGCGGTTTTTGCTGCAGCTTTAAATTTAGTTGTGGCTTTGGCGGCTAGTTATTTTTCTTTATCGTTAGCTGAAATCATAACGTTTATGACTTTATCTATGTCTATCGGCGCCCTTAGCTTAATCGCTTTAGGTCTTTTTTCATTGAAGCGTCAGTTTATCTCTTTTGATAGCATACCTTTATTTAAAGGTACTTTTGATTGGCGGAATGTTGTCAAATTTAATAGTTATACCCACTTTACTAATATGGCTGATATCCCTGTCAGGCTATTAGATACTATTTTAGTAGGCGCTTTATTATCGGTAGAATCCGCTGGTGTTTATAAAATAATTCGACAATTGGGCACTATTATTGATAAATTCACTGGGCCAGTTGGGCAAGTGCTTTTTCCTGAATTTTCAATGTTATTAGCAAATAATCAACTAAGAAAAGCGACAGCCTTATCAAGTAAAGTAACCTTAGTGGTTATGGCCGTTAGTGTACCTTTTTCCTTATTACTTGCTTTCACGTCCTCTTATTGGCTGCCTTTAGTTTTTGGTGACTATATGTCGGCTTATGTTTGGCAGCTAGGTGTCTTCTTTGTCTTGCAGGCGGTAACGGTTAGTTTTATGAGCATTCACCCATTATTTGTGGCCTTGGGTTTTGTTAAGCAGCAGTTATGGTTAACTATTAGTTTAAATGTCACTTTTATAGTATGTACTTACTATTTTAGTCAATACTGGGCATTGTTTGGTATTATTTTAGCGCTAGCTGTGCAGTATTTTGGTACAATCTCGGTGAAATTATTTATGATCAAAAGAACTTTAAACTTAACTAATATAAAAAATTAATATGAAAATATTACATTACACACCAAATTTTTCCATGCAAACCGAAACCTTTATTTATGATCAAATTTGCGCTGTTGAGGCGAAAGATGGTTTTGATAATGTTATTGTTGCTTCTTATTTGACCAACTTGGAGTCGCGCCCTTTTAAATCAGTCAAACACATTCCGATTCAGCAGTTAATTTCAGCAAGGATTACTGGGATTTTAGCTTTTCGCTTTCAGCAGTTAGCTTTTTTCATTAATTATTCTGCTTGGTCTGTGTTATTAAAAAGTGAAAATCCTGATATTATTCATTCTCATACGGGTAATGGTGCGAAATTAATTTATCATATCCTTAATAAGTTAAAATTAGATATTCCGGTAGTGATCTCATATTATGGTTCTGATGTTACCAGTGAACCATTAAAACGCCGATTTTATCAACGAGATTTATCTCGTTTTTCTAATCAAATAAATACTATAAGTACCGTACCAACACATTTTTTGAAAGCCAAAGCGATAGAAAATATAGCTATATCTGCTGATAGGTTGAGGGTTTTACCTAATGGTTTTAGCCCTCACTTTTCCACCAATCCTAAACGTATTTTTTATCAAGAATCATTAGGGCAACCTTATAAAATACTAATGGTTGGTCGTATGGTTGCTTGTAAGGGCCATAGTGATTTACTGTATGCTTTTTCACTGTGGTTAAAAAAATATAAGAAAAATGCTCAGTTAATGTTAATAGGTGATGGCCCCTTAAAAAAGGTTATCGATAACTTAATCATTTCGTTAGGACTGGAAGATAATGTAAAAATATTTTCGGCACTTAGTCATCAAGAAGTTGCTGATAAAATGCGCATGCATGATTTATATGTTCAACCATCGATTACCGATCCTGTAAGCTTTCAAGCCGAATCTTTTGGTGTTGCGGCGTTAGAAGCGGTTTCTATTGGTTTACCTATTATTGTTTCTGATTGTGGTGGCTTACCTGAAGTGGTTGCCGGACCTGAGTCAGACGCTTGTTATATTTATCCGCAAAAAAACATTAATGCGTTAACTCTTGCGATTGAAAAGATGTACTCCAGTAAGTTTTGTGGTGATGAGGTTTTTAGAATGTCAGTGGTTAAACGTTTGAGCCAAGAAAGTAATACAAATAATATAATCGATATCTATAAAGAGCTAAAGCCGTATGATTAATTCAAATTACGTATTAATTACCAGTAATATGTATCGTCCAAGTGTCGGTGGTATTGAAAACTCGCTTTACCATTTAGCTAAAGAGTATAAGGCGCTTGGTTATAAGGTTTTGATAGTAACCAGTGATATTACTCATTTAAATGTTGAGTTACCTGAATATGAAATGGAAGATGGTATTGAAATATATCGTTATCGCACTTTTTCTGGACAAGGTGTTCTCGGTTTCAGCAAACATTTAACCAATGCTTTTTTCCTCTACAAAAGGTTGTTGAAAACATATCAACCCTCTACTGTTATTTGTCGATACCATTTTAATTTAATGTTACTCAAACTTGCAGGTTGTAAAAATATTACTTATTTGATACCCGGCGTGGTAAAAAATGAAACGAAAATAAGTATGAATTTAACCTTAAGTGGTTTTGCCAAAATAAGAGCTAAATTATCTTTTGCTTTTCATCAATACTTACAAGAAAAAGCACTAGAACACGCGAATAAATTATTTGTTTTTAGCCAAAATATGCTAACGCAAGTGAGTGAAATAACCGATCGGAAAGATATTACCATCACTAAACCTGGTGTTTCACTTAATCGTTTTTTTCCGCTGTGTAGAAAAGATAAATTACTTATTAGAGAAGAGTTAGGCTTAACAACGGATAAAATAGTTTTAATATGTATTGGTCGCTTAGTTAAAGCTAAAGGCTTTGAAACAGCGATTAGAGCAATAGTAGCAAGCCACAAAGACAATCTTGAATTGTGGATTTTAGGTGATGGCCATTTATTTGATGATTTTAAAAAATTAACCGCTGAATTACAATGCCAAACCCAAGTAAAGTTACTTGGTCGCCAACAATGTCCTGAACGTTATTATCAAGCCGCTGATGTTTTTGTGATGTCTTCAATTTATGAACCTTTAGGGCAAACTATATTAGAAGCATTAGCGACAGGGCTTCCTATTATTACCGCACCAAGTTCCAGTACGGTTGTCACTGCAAGTAATGAGATCATAGATAAAGAACATAATTTTTTTACGGCTGAGCATAGCATTGAAGCTTTTAGCCATGCTTTTTGTCAGGTTGCTGAATTACTCGATAACGACTATCGAACTATTAGTGAGTTTAATCGTCAACAAGCTAAAATTAAATTTAATTGGTCAGTTCTAGCGCAAGAATTGCTTGATGATGAGTTTATTCTTTCAAAAAAGAAGGATAACCGATAGTGATATTTTTAAAACTACAATATTACATCCTACGTATTATTCAATTGTTCACCTTTAATCATTATTTAAAAAACCGTGTTGCGAAAGCTCATTACGCATTTAATGTGGCTCGGTATAGCAAACAAGGGGTTGAACTAGGTGAAAATACGATTTTAATTGATTGTAAGTTTTCAAGTTCAAGTAAAGGTGATAAATTTTATATTGGTAATAATTGTACTCTTACTGGTGTTACTTTATTGGCTCATGATGCCTCACCTACATTGTTTTTACCAGAATTAGTCAACTTTGAACCTACTTATTTACCTGGGTCCCGTTGTTCATATCGTGATCCTATTCATATTGGTGATAATGTATTCATTGGTTGGGGTAGTATTGTTCTTCCTGGTGTTACTATTGGCTCAAATGTTGTAATTGGTGCCGGTAGTATAGTGATTAAAAGTATTCCTGATAATAGTGTTGCCGTGGGCAATCCTGCAAAAGTTATTAAAGATATAGAGTCTTATAAACGTGCCTATTATGAAACTTTCAATGATTTCCCCGAGCGTTTTTAATGGTTGCTGTACAAGTTTTGAATAGTAGCCTATTTCGACAAACCATACATGAACAGCGTGTGGTGTTTTGTCATTATATTATAGTGTGGATGTTAAGTTTTTACCTTTTAGCTGATATTGCTTCCGGCTTTTTTGTTTTACAATTAGGTATTGATTTGAAAATATCGTTGCTCTATAAAATGGTACTTTTTGTTTGCCTATTGTTAATGATTGCGCGTTATCAATTTAATGTTTTTATTGTCTTACTCTCTATTATTACCCTGTTATTAGTGAGCCCAGTTGCCGAGTTATTTCGTTTACCTGTAGCTGAGTATTTTATTGCAGATTTTTCAGCAGTCATTAAAATACTAATGCCATTAACTGTTTTTATGTATTTTGCCAGTGTTTATCAGGTTAATTCAGTATTTGTAGAAAAATGGCTTAAATTCGCATTGTTCTCAAATTTCACTATTTTACTTGTTAATTTAGCTGTCGGCGCTTTGGGATTTGGGCGGCCTTCTTACGCTTTAGCTAATGACGAAACTGCTGGCTCTAACGGTTATATTTATGCAGCAAATGAATTAGGCGCGACATTAATTGTTTTATTTGGTTTCGTCTTACATATGTTTTGGAACCACTATAGAAAATATTATATTGTTATGGCTGTTCTGACTTTACTTTGTGGTGTCTTAGTGGCTACAAAAACAGCAATGTTAGCGGCTATTTTATTGATTTTTCTTGTACCACTTTTTAATGAGCGGCAAGTGTTTTTCCGATTAACCTGGCTGAAAATAAAATTATTGGTACCTGCCACTATTTTAGTTATCACATTAATTATTTTTATTGTTGATTTTTTAAAAGGCTTAGGTCTGTACGATAGGATGATGTGGATATTATCGCAAAAAGGGATTATTGGTGTTATCTGGTCGGGAAGAAATGAATTTTCTGCAGAGTTATTAAATATTTATGTCTATCAAAGTACCTTGTTTCAACAAGTTTTTGGCCAAGGTGGTGGCGGCGTTGCCGAGCATGTTGGTATAAAATATTCTGCGGAGGTTGATGCTGTTGATACCTTAGTCTGGTTTGGTTTTATGGGCTTGCTTATCTGTTTAGCTATGCCATTTTATTTTATTGGACGAGCGGCTAAAATCTTTTTAAATACCGATAGCCTTTATGCACCCTGTGTTTTACTGGTCAATTTAATATTATTGTTTTTATCCCAGCTCAGTGGCCATGTATGGATGTCAGGAACATTAGGCATTAGTTTAGGTTTATTAAATGCCTTATTATTACTTGAAAATACCAAGTCGATTGAATACAAGGAGCGTTTAAGTGCCTAAGTCTCCTTTGGTTACTGTGTGGATACCAACGTTAAATCGACAAGATATGCTCAAGCGTGCGTTGAATTCCGTGCTTGCGCAAAGTTATGACAATATTGAAATTTTTATTGTTGATAATGGCTCAATCGACAATACACAAGTTGTTGTCGCTGATTATATGGCTAAGCATAAAAATATTAGCTATCACAGGTTTGATGAAAACAAAGGGGCTTGTGCAGCGAGAAATTACGCAATAATGCACGCTAAAGGCAGCCTAGTGACAGGACTTGATGATGATGACGAATTTTTACCTGAGCGTATAACCGAGCTAGTTAACGCCTTTGATGAGCGTTTTGCTTTTGTCTGTACTGGCTTTTATTGGGATTATGGTGCTCATCGTAAAGCAAGATTAAACCATGGGTTAGAAGTGAGCTTGCATGATCAGTTGAACTTTAATCAAACCTCCAATCAAGTGTTAGTTAGTAAGCAACGAATTATTGATGCTGGTTTATTTGATGAAACACTGACTTCTAGCCAAGATTGGGATATGTGGACACGCTTAATTGTTAAATATGGTACGGCACTTCGCATTGCTGGCGCTACCTATATTGTACATACCGCACATGATAAGCCAAGAATTACAGGGAATATTGATAACAGGCTTAAAGGGCTTAAGCAATTTTATGACAAACATCAAAAGTTAATGTCAGCACAAAATAATAAATGTTTTAACTTTTTAAGGTTTTATAATGCTGAAAAATGTTTAGGCTTAGTTGATTTTATTTTGTTATTCACTTGGCCGATTAAAGATCAAATTATTCGGTATTTTATCGTTTCACATTTCCCTCAATTAGCAGAAAGGCGTTTAGCACGCTTACGTAATAAATAATGTCTATAAAAAAAATTTGTTTTATTTCTAACTTATTTCCATCGGAAAAAGATCCTAGTTTTGGTAGTTTTGTCGGTTTAAGTTACCGACAACTAAAAAACATGGGTTATAACTTAAGTCAACCTATCGTCATTAACGCTAGAGTAGGCAAGTTTAAAAAACTATTGGCTTATATTAAATTTTTATTTATGGGCCTTAAGGCGATACTTAGTAATAAGTATGACTTTTTCTATATTCATTATTTAACTTATTCAACGTTATGCTTATTACCTATTTTACCGTTTAAGAAGGTTAAATATTTAGTCAATATACACGGTGATGACTTAGTTGGTACGCGTCTAATTCACAAAATAATGGGTTTACCTTCCGCTTATATATTAAAAAGAGCTACTGCTATTGTGGTACCTTCGCTATATTTTAAACGACAGCTATTGGCTAGACATGTTTTTGTCGATGAAGATAACGTTATTATTTCCGAATCGGCAGGTTTTCGAGAGGACTTTTTCTACCCGCCAAAAGTAGAGAGTAATCAGTTAATCACTAATAACGATGATTTACACTTTGGCTATATCTCTCGGGTGGATGAAGGCAAAGGTTGGGAGTTAATGCTTTTAGCATTTTCGCTATTGAAAGAAAACAATCCAACTGAATACGCTAAATCAAGGTTATCAGTTTATGGAGCTGGCGCTCAAGTTCCTGCGTTTAATGCTATGGTTTTACAGCTAAATTTAAGCGATATTGTCACTTATTACGGGCCTTTAGCACAAAAGATGTTAGGGGAGAAATACCGTAGCTTTGATTACTTTTTATTCCCCACACGACGAGAGAGTTTTGGTTTAGTTGCTGTAGAGTCTCTTGCTTGTGGTACACCCGTTATTTGTAGTGCTATAGAGCCGTTAACCGATATGTTGTTTCATGGGGATAATGGTTTTTTATTTAAAGATGGTTGCGCTGATAGTTTGTATGAAAATATCGTGAAGTGTTTCGATCTCACAGAAGAAAAATATTCATTATTAAGAAAACAAGCTGTGAAGTCGGCAAGGCAGTATAAGTCAGAGCATGTTGCCGAACGTTTATATGATGCCATTGAAAAAAAATTCTAATATTTTAAAACCTTCGCTAGGATAAGTTTAAGTGAAAGATCTAACAGACTTTAATGTCACACCTTTTAATACTAAAGAAGCGGTATTAAGTCATATCCACCAGCATTATAATGTGGATGAACCCTACCATATTATTACGGCTAACCCTGAAATTATTTTTGAAGCGGTCAATAACCCGACCTTCACCGAGTTGTTTATTAAAGCTGATTTAGTTATTGCTGATGGTATTGGTGTATCAATGCCTTTGGCTTGGCGAGGTTATGACAGTAAAAGAGTTCCAGGGATAGATGTTTTTGAAGCAATATTAGCTGATAAGGAACTTGGAAAAAAAGGTGTCTATTTAGTAGGGGCTAAATTGACTACTGTCACTAAAACAGCAAAGCTCCTGACTGAACAGGGCATTAATGTCTGTGGCTATCGCGATGGCTTCTTTGATGTTAATGAAGAAAATATAAGGCAATTATCACTGGAAATAAAAGCACTCACCCCTGGGATTGTTGCCATAGCAATGGGGGCACCTAGACAAGATGAAGTTATCGGCTTATTAAAAGAATCCGGTGTTAAGGGGATTCTTATTGGTGTCGGTGGTGCTTTTGATGTGCTATCGGGTGAATTAAAACGAGCACCCATTTTAGTTCAAAAAATTAAGTTAGAGTGGCTTTATCGTCTGTTAGGTGATTTGAAACGTTTACCTCGTTATAAAAAAATTATTAGCTATTTTATTTGGCTATTTAAAAGCTAGTTTATAAAGGTTCATTTATGAAAATATTAACTGTATTCGGTACTCGCCCTGAAGCCATCAAAATGGCACCTCTTGTACACAAGCTTGCAAATGATGATCGCTTCGAAGCGAAAGTTTGTGTTACTGGCCAGCACCGAGAAATGTTAGACCAAGTGTTAGCGTTATTTAAAATTACACCTGATTATGATTTGAATTTAATGAAACCAGGTCAAGATTTAAACGACATTACTTGCGGTATTTTGCAAGGATTAAAGCCTATTTTAGCCGAATTCCAACCTGATTATGTATTGGTTCATGGTGATACAGCGACAACTTTTTCTACAACACTTGCTGCTTATTATCAGCAAATAAAAGTAGGGCATGTGGAAGCGGGTTTACGTACGGGTAATTTATATTCACCTTGGCCTGAAGAAGGTAATCGAAAATTGACTGCTGCTTTGGCTGAAGTGCATTTTGTGCCCACATTAACATCTGAGCAAAACTTATTAGCAGAAAACATTCATATTGATCAAATCACTGTTACGGGAAATACCGTTATTGATGCTTTGTTAGATGTTAAAAGTAAACTTGATGAAGATGTTACCATTCAGAAAAGTATGGCTAAAAAATTCAGTTTTCTTGATGCAGATAAAAAAATGGTCTTGATCACTGGGCATCGCCGAGAGAGTTTTGGAGGTGGTTTTGAGCGTATTTGCCAAGCTATTGCTAACTTAGCTAATGAGTTTCCTCAGGTACAATTTGTTTACCCAATGCATTTAAACCCCAATGTACGTGAGCCAGTAAAGCGCTTATTAGCGGATAAAAGTAATGTGTATTTAATTGAGCCTGCAGACTATTTACCCTTTGTTTATTTGATGGATAAAGCTACGGTAATTTTAACGGACTCTGGTGGTGTTCAAGAAGAAGCACCTTCTTTGGGTAAGCCCGTGTTAGTAATGCGAGATACGACTGAGCGACCAGAAGCTGTTGATGCTGGCACGGTTAAATTGGTAGGTACAGATGTAGACGCTATTTTCAATAATGTTCATGAATTATTGACGAATAATGAAGCTTACGAAAAAATGGCTTTTGCTCATAACCCTTACGGGGATGGTAAAGCCTGTCAACGTATAGTTGATAAGCTTGCTAGTTTAAATTGATTGTAATTTTTAGTTAGCTCACATGAAAGTCAATGTTGAATATGCGCTCGCAGATGATGATTTAGCTATGAGTTAAGGCTTCTCTACAAGGTTTAATGGGATAAAATCGTCATTCCGAACTCGTCATCCTGAATTTATTTCAGGATCTAATGAGTGTGGCACTTGCTGTTTGAGATGCTGAAACAAGTTCAGCATGACGATGGAGCTTCAGCATGACGATTGTGGTTCAGCATGACGCTGTGTGTTTATTGAGCTTTCAAGGTTTGACCATTCACTTCAATGCTGTCGTTCGACATCAAATAAACATATAACGGCATAATAGCTTCTGGGTTAGCAATCTCTGTTTTATCTTCAGCGGGAAATGCACAAGAGCGCATGTTGGTATCGGTAGCGCCTGGGTTTATTGCGTTAGTACGCAAATTGCTGGTATCGTATTCATCAGCGATAACTTGCATCATGCCTTCAGTGGCAAATTTCGACATGCTATATGCTCCCCAATAAGCGCGACCTTGATTACCAACACCTGAAGAAGTGAAAACTAAAGAGGATTTTGGTGCTAACAATAATGTTGGTATTAATGCTTGAGCCAGCAGATATTGCGCGGTAACATTTACTTTCATCACATCATTAAACACTTGCTCATGAATTTGAGTAAAGGGCGTAAGTTCACCTAAAATTGAGGCATTAAGTAATGCACCATCTAACTGACCAAATTGACTTACAATAGTTGAACACATATCAATATAGTTTTGCTTAGTGGCACCCTTTAAATCTAAAGGAATAATCGCGGGCTTAGCTAAGCCAAGGGCTACAATTTCATCATAGACAGCTTCAAGTTTACTAACCGTTTTACCCAGAAGAATTACTGTGGCACCAAGTTTGGCATAAGTTAATGCGGCAGTGCGGCCAATACCAGCACCAGCCCCCGTAACTAGAATGGTTTTGTTGTTTAAACAAGCATCTTTTATTGAATAATTAAACATCTTAGATCTTTTCGCTGTGTGTGAGAAAAATACCTGTCTATTCTACTCGTTGACATTTTCATTGACGAGAAAAAAGTTTATTAACATGAAGAAACAACACAAAGTAAGACAGAATAATACAAAAAAGTAAAAAAATACTAGCACCTTGTGACATCTTGGGGTAACTTGAACTGGTCTAACTAGTTATTCAAACGTTAGTTTGAACTTTAGTTCGAAAGCTAAAATTAAAATAACTTTAACAACTATACATAATAAAAATTAAGGCATTGGGGAATTTAACATGAAAAAGCTAGCTCTCAGTCTTGCAATTATTAGTGCACTTGGTTTAAGTGCCTGTGATAGCGAAACTATCGAAGATGTACAAAAAGAAGTTGCTGATAATGGCTCAGCGGTTAAGTCGTTAGCTCGTATTGTTTTTGATCCCGGTGCGGGTGCCGCAGGCTTGTCTGTTCCAAATGACTTATTGTTTTCTGGATCCCAAGATGGCACGTTAAACTTCCCAGCAGAAAACTTGGTCGATGAAGACGGTAATAAAATACGTCCTGATTATTTGGATCCAACAGTTGTTATGGGGGCACTTGATGGTTGGTCGGTTAGTAACCCTTTTGTGCTTAAAATTAAATTCCCACTAGATACTACATTAGATGCAAGCTCAGTAATGAATCCTGCTTCTGTACGTATTTTTGAAACATTGATGGGGCAAGATGCAGGTTGTGAGGCAGTACCTCGTGGTGCTGCTTGTAAAGTGGTTAGTGAATTAACTTTTGGTGTTGATTTTGTTGCACAGGCAAAAGGCAATAATATTGTCGTTGCTCCCCTAAAACCATTCGCAGGTAAAACAAGTTATATCGTTGCATTAACAAGTAGTATCCAAGACAGTAACGGCACCTCAATTGCAGGCTCAAATACGTATGAAACCGTTCGTCAAGATATTACTACGAACCCATTAGCAACAGATGCTCAAAAAAGTTTACAAGGTGTTATCAATAGTTATGAAAATGCTATTGTCGATTTTGGCGCTGATAAAGACAGTTTAATTTATACTTTTGCTATGACCACACAGTCAACAACCGATTCATTAGTAGCTCTTAAAGGTTTAATGGCGAGTAATGTGCCCGCAATGCTTGCTAATGCAATGAACGGTATACCAGCCATTGGCTTTCAAGATAAAGGCATGTCTGTTGCTGATGTTTTAGGCGATAGCATCCCGGATGAACTAAAACCTTTATATAGTGCTGCTAACTATATGAAAGGTTCAATAACACTCCCGTATTACCTTGCCATACCAACGGCTGAAAATCCTCTAGCACCTACTAATGATTGGTGGAAAGCTTTATGTGATTCAGGCGCAATGTTGGCTGGATTAGCCGCAGTGAACCCTAGTGCAATTCCTGTTGAAGCTATTAGCCCAACTGATCAAGCTTGTATGGATATATCCGCTGCTAAGAATTTACCTGCGCCAGGTTTACGTGATTTAGGGATTGATGTTGAACGTCATATAACTAAATTTAATCCTGTACCGGCAGCACGCATTATGATGCCTATAGATGTTCAAATGACTACACCTAACTTAGCAGTAGCAAATGCTGTTCGTGCTGGTTTGGGTCTTGATGATTTAGTTAAACCTGAGGCTGGTTGGCCGATTGTTATTATGCAACATGGTTTGTCTGGCTATAAAGAACAAATGTTAGCCGTAACAGGGGCACTTTCTATATATGGCATTGCCACAATAGCAATAGATGCACCTTTACATGGTAGCCGTGGTTTTGACTTAGATGGCGATGGCAATGATGACATAAATGGCAGCGATACCACATTACATTACATTAACTTAGCTAGCTTATTAACGGGTAGAGATAATTTCCGTCAGACCATAGCGGATACTTTAGGTTTACGTCTAGGGCTTAACTTTATCGGGGCAGTTGATACTAATGGTGACCCAGTTGACTTAATGATAGATAAAAGCAATGTGCATTATTTTGGCATTTCTTTAGGTGGGATAATGGGTATAAGTATTACAGCAATGGCAAATACTCCTTTAGAGCCGCAAGTAGATGGACTTTTCAAGTTCAATACAGTTTCATTATCAGTACCAGGTCTAATGTTGGCAAACTTTGGTATGGAATCACCTGCTTTTTCAGGTTTGGTTAAGTCTAATCTTGTCTACAAAAGCTCTGCTGAATTTAAAGCCTTTGTTGATATGACATTTCCCAATGGTTTCACTCAAGATCAGTTAACAGCAACGTATGAAGCGTTTTACAGTGGATTATCCCCAGAAGAGCAAGCCGAGTTGAATACCGTTTTTGCTGAGTTTACTTTTGTGTCACAAACGGTAACTGACTCTGGGGACCCTATTAGTTATATCACTGATTTAGCTGCAAGCAATACACCTATAATGTTAACCGAAGTTGTGGGTAATGGTAGTGATAACCTGCCTGACCAAGTAGTGATTAATACAACGCCTAACACTCCTATGGGTGGCACTGAGCCAGCTATTGCATTATTAGGACTACCTAGTGTTTCAACTACATTGCAAGATGCAGAAATGCCGGTTTCTGGCGCTATCCGTTATGCTTTTGGTCATCATGGCTCGGTGTTAACTCCGGTGGCTATTCCTGGGGTGGCTCCTGATGCTGAAATGACAGCTAGGACGACAAAAGCAATGCAAAGCCAACTCGTTACCTTTATTTTAAGTATGGGTCATACTATTACAGTAACCGATGAAGACATTGTGAAGTAATAGTTTCTCTCATAATATTTATTGCGAAAGCCCTCTTTTGAGGGCTTTTTTTTGTCTAGTGTTTACATTATTTTTACTGTTGTTTGCAAGCGAATAAAATAGTGTAGAATTAGCGCAACTAGTTTTATCCTTGTTTATCATTATATCCTCAGGAGTCCTCTTGGAATTTTTATACGAATACGGTATGTTTTTAGCAAAAACGGTTACTTTTGTTTTGGCGGTAATTGCCATTATCATTGCTATTGCTGGCGCAGCCATGAAACAGCAACACAAAAAAGGTGAATTGGAAATCACCGACTTGTCTGAGCAATTTATCGAGACCGAAGAAGATATTATTCATGCCTTATTAACCAAGGAAGAATATAAAGAAAAAGAAAAAGCCGATAAAAAATTAGCAAAAGAAAAAGCAAAGGCCGATAAAGCAAAAGCTAAGTTAGCTAAAGCGGGCGAAGCAGAAGAGCCAAGTAAAGCCCATGTATTTGTTATAGATTTTAACGGCAGTATTGATGCTAAAGAAGTCAGCTCGTTACGTGAAGAGGTAACAGCGATACTTTCTGTGGCCAAGCCGACAGATGAAGTATTTATTCGTTTAGAAAGTGGTGGCGGTATGGTACACGGCTATGGCCTAGCTTCCTCGCAACTTGACCGCATTCGTCAGCATAATATTCCACTGACAGTCTCTGTTGATAAAGTGGCTGCTAGTGGCGGCTATATGATGGCGTGTGTAGCTAATCATATTATTTGTGCACCCTTTGCCATTTTAGGCTCTATTGGTGTCATTGCCCAAGTGCCTAACTTTAACAAATTACTTAAAAAGCATGATATTGAATTTGAGCAATTTACCGCCGGTGAATTTAAACGCACAGTGACTATGTTTGGTGAAAATACTGAAAAAGGCAAAGCCAAGTTTATTGAAGAACTGGAAGAAACCCATGTGTTATTTAAAAACTTTGTCAGTGAACGCCGACCTAGTTTAGACATTGCTAAAGTTGCAACCGGTGAACACTGGTTTGGTACTACAGCGCTAGAGCTAGGCTTAGTTGATAGCATTCAAACCAGTGATGACTACTTACAAGGAAAAAGTAAAAGTCATAAAGTTGTCGCGATTAAGTATGAAATTAAAAAAGGCTTGGCCGAAAAGTTTTCTAAAGCAGCGTCATTGTCAGCTGAAAGTTTTATCGGTAAGTTATTACAGCGTAATAATATTTTTCCTGGCTAGTCAGTAAATCATTAACTAAGCTCAAATCAAGTGAGCATGAACTGAACTGAGTTTAGTTTAACCGTTGATAAGATAAAAAAAAGCCTTGCTGAGTTTACCCAGCAAAGCTTTTTGTTTACTAGTAGCCAGTTATAACATGACTCTCGACTTCTATTTGACTTCTGATTTAGTTATCTTTTAAGTGTTTAAAGTTTATATCGTCAATGTTTAGACCTGCTTTGGCATCTAAATACATCTCATGGTCAAACTGACCTTCACTCTTAGCAATCACCACACTTACCATACTATCGCCAGTAACATTGACGGCAGTACGAGTCATATCAAGTAAACGGTCAACACCTATAATTAACGCAATACCTTCCACAGGTAAACCTACTTGCTCTAATACCATGGCTAGCATAATCAAACCAACACCAGGAACACCTGCCGTGCCAATGGAGGCTAAAGTCGCCGTAAGAACTACCATTAAGTAGTCAGCCAAGGTTAAATCCTGGGAGAAGACTTGCGCGATAAATACCGTGGCGACACCTTGCATAATGGCTGTGCCGTCCATATTAATGGTGGCACCAAGTGGTACGGTAAAAGAGGCAATAGAGTTTTTAACGCCCATCTTCTTCGTTGCAGTTTCTAAGGTAACCGGAATGGTAGCGTTAGAGCTGGCAGTCGAAAAAGCAAAAATAGCGGCATCACGCATCTTCTTTAAAAATATCAACGGGTTTAAACCGGTTAATAATTTTAGAATGATAGGGTAAGTGACGAAAGCATGGATCAATAAGACAAAGAAGACCACAAAGAAGTATTGTATTAAGTTACCAAAGGTATCGAGTGATACTGAAGTAAATAAGGTTGCTAATAGTGCAAAGACGCCATAAGGAGCGATATTCATTAAGATAGAGACTAAGCGCATAATGACGACACTTAAATCGTCAAATATTGAAGCAATGCGGTCACCGGCTTTTCCTGACAGGGCAATGGCAATACCAAAGAGTAAGGCAAAAACAATTATCTGCAACATATTGCCTTGGGCAAAGGAAGCAAAAGGATTGGTAGGGAACATTTGAATAATAACTTGCGCTAAAGAAGGTGCTTCTCTACTAGTAAAACTGCTATTCGCTACCATATTTACTCCTTCTCCCGGAGCAATAAGTAAGGCGACAAAAATAGCAAAACTAATGGCGATGGCGGTAGTAGCGAGATATAAACCAATGGCTTTACCACCAATTCGGCCAAGTTTACTGATATCTTTTAATGAGCAAACCCCGCACACCAGAGAGACAAAAACCAGTGGCACAACTAACATACGTAAACTGGCCATAAATATTTGCCCTATGACCTCTAAAACACCATCAACGAGAAAACCTTGCAGGGATAAATCAAAGAAATAAAGGTTGATGATTTTGTCAGAGCCATTTGGCATCAGCCACTGTAAGAAGGTTCCCAATAATATACCGGCAACCATACCGATAACAATACGGCTAGTTAAATTGGTTTTTTTGAGAGCAGGGGAAGTTGTTTGATCAATTGTCATAGTGTCTATGTTACTTCAGCTAGGTGGTAAGTTAAGTGGTAATAATTAAATAGCTATTACGATTAAATTTTAATGGCTTAGATTAGCAATTATTGACGAGATTAAAAACCACTTTATTGCCGATGTTGCAAAAGTTAAACAACGGTTAACTCATTATAGGAATGTAACTTTTTTTTAAGAAGCAGTACCTTTTTGTTATTTATAAGTTAATATGGTTAAAGTATGAAAATTAAAAATAAATTTAGGGAAGCTTTATGCAGTTATTTCGACGTTTAAGTTTTACCATGTTACTGATGTCGTTAATGACTTTAGTTGCCTGTGGTGATGGTGATGGTAACCTTCTGGGTGATGGTGATGATGCCGTAACCTTAACAGTTACAAAATCCGATGGTGATTTATCAGCGGCTAATGATATAACCATTACCGCTACTGTTTTGGCTAATGGTAGCCCAGTGGCTAATAAAACCGTTACCTTTACTTTTGCCGTTGAAGGCTCTGCGACATTTGACCCTATAACAGGTACTGCAACAACAGATGCAGATGGAACCGCCGAAATCAAGATTAACGTAACTGATTATGAAGGTTCAGTTAAAGTTATTGCCAGTTATGAAAGTGCTACTGACAATATTAGCTTTGAGAGTGCAGGAAATGGAGTGAAAATTGTTATTGGCGAACCACAGCCTGCCACTATCACATTATTCGCAAGCTCTCAGCAATTGCCTTCAAGTGGCGTAGAAATGATTACGCTTACCGCTATTGCTAAAGATGTTAATAATCATTTATTGGTAGGAGTAACTATTAACTTTAATGTTGATAGTGGCACTATAGGCGGAGTTGAGAATGCAGAGGGTGATATTTCAAACGTAACTGATATTAATGGGCGAGTTCAAAAAGGTTTGATAACCCCTGCTAACCCAGAAAATAGAGTGATTACCGTTAATGTTAGTAGTAGTGATGGTGATGTCACTGATAGTTTAGAAATAGAAGTAGTAGGTACAACAATAACGTTAACAGGTACTAGTTCTTTAGCATTAAATGATGAATCGAGCTATATCGTTAATGTTTTAGATTCTGATGGTAATGGTGTAGCCAACAGTACGGTGGCAGTTTCTTTGTTAGGGCTATCAACCGATGCACCTGCAGGCAAGGTTGCCGATATAACAATTCCCGCAACGGTAACTACAGATGCTGAAGGTCAGGTAACCGTAAAAGTGACTGGTATTTCTGGGGGTACTAATACTCTTCTTGTTAGTTCACTTAGCGCATCAGCGAGTCAAGATGTATCAGTACAAGCGGATTCGTTCCTATTTACTAGCTTTAGTAATGGCGTTGTCAGTGTTGACCCTGCAACCACGCCTGTTGTTCCTGATGTATCGTTAATACAAACAGCTTCGCTAACACTTACGTGGCGAAGAAATGCTGTTCCTGTCGTTGGTAAGGAAGTAACCTTTACCACCACACGAGGTGTTTTATTAGCAAATGACGGTGTAACCATCATAACAAAATCGATAACTGATAATAATGGACAAGTAACGGTTAACTTAACATCGAATAATGCCGGTAAAGCGCTGGTTACCTTTGTAGGATCGGATACTGTTGATGATAAAGCTATAGAGTTAACTAACCAGCTAGAATTTGAGTTTTTTGCCGATATTGCTGCAAAAATAAAGGCGCAAGCATCACCGAATTCTATTGGCCCAAATGAGCAAAATTCGACCATCTCTGTCGTAGTTAAAGATGTCAATGGTAACCTAGTTAAAAATAAACGTGTTAAGTTTATATTAACTGATATCAGTGGTGGCTCTATTTTTCCGGCAACGGCGGTAACTGACAGTAGTGGTAACGCTTCAACTATTTATACTTCAAATAGTACTTCAGCAAAAGATGCTGTTTCGATAGAGGCAATTGTTGAGGACACTGCAATTACCGATACGGTAACGTTAACCGTTTCTAAACGCGAGCTATTTATTACTTTGGGTACGGGTAATACCTTAGAAGAACTAGGGGTTACGGATTATATTAAAGAGTACTCAGTATTTGTTACTGATGTCGACTCCAACCCTGTAGCAAATGTCGATTTAGCCATTTCTCTAATCCCTGATCGGTATTATAAAGGCCACTGGGCAAGATTATATGATGGAGATAAATTCAAAGTGTGGGTTACTAACGCTGTAAGTGGTGATATTCAAGTTCGAACAGCACCTATTTCTTGTGATAATGAAGATATCAATTTAAATGGTATTTTAGATTTTGGAGAAGACCTTGAAGACACTAATAATGATGGAGTGTTAACACCTGGTAATGTTGCCATAGCAGATGGAACAGTAACTACAGATGAAAATGGTCGAGCGATTGTACAAATTACTTACGGTCAAAGCTATGGTCATTGGGTTAACATACATCTAATTGCATCGGCAAAAGTCACAGGTAGTGAAAGTTTAAATCAAACGATCTTTACATTACCTGTATTAGCATCTGATATTGCTTCAGAAGAACTGTCTCCACCAAGACAAGGGGTAGGAAGTGAAGGTCCTTTTGGGGGTAATCAAAGTTGTTCAGTTCCCGATTAATAAGTTAGATTAAATGATAAAAAGGCTCCCTAAGGAGCCTTTCTTAATTGAATGACGTTACGAACTATGATTTATATAACTAAGCTACTTCGCCATTTCTTCCAGTAAAAATGCCGAAATCTCAGCACCTACTTTTAATGTTTTTTCTTGTCCAGCTAGCCCTTGCCCAGAGCTATCAGTAAAAGGGGCTATCTCCATCATATCAGCGCCGGTTATCGGGTATTCAGCGGCTAATGCACGTAATATATCCATTGCTTCACTTGGCATTAAACCATCGGGCTCTGGCGTGCCGGTAGCACTAGCAAAACTCTCATCAATAGCATCTATATCAAAGCTTACATACAGCTCGTCAATATTTTCATCTTTAAGTTGGTCAAGAATATTATCAATGGTTTGCTGGATACCTTGGGCTTTAATGTCTTTTGCCCAATGCTGTCTTACGCCAAAAGTCTCTTCCCAGTGACTTTGTGGTCTACCACTAGAGCGAATACCTATTTGAATAAGGTGATGTTTTTCATGCAGGTCATTTAAAATGTGAGTACACCAAGAGCCGAAACATAAATCTATGCCTAAACGCTCAACCAATAAATCGGTATGGGCGTCAAAATGAATAATTGCCGCTCGAATGCCTTTTTTCTTTTTCGCTTGCAAATAAGCCTTGGTTAATGGATAACTAACACTGTGATCACCACCAATACCAAAAATACCTTTTTCAGGGAATTCAGCATAAAAGTCATGTAAAACATCTTCAGTAATAGTTAATGGGCTAACGGCATATTTGCTGTGTTCATCTTGATAAAGCGCTTTGCGACAATTAGCGATTGTTGCTTCATTTAAATATTTGTCAGCAAGTAAATGTGGAATAACACGAATATCCCCCATGTCAAAAGCGGTCAGTTCGGGGTAGTTCTCTAGTAAATTAGCCCGTAAAAATAACGGTCCCCAATTAGCGCCACGTAAAATACCGCCACCACAATCGGACGCTATACCTAAAATAACCGCTTTAGAGGTGTCTGGCAGCTTATTTAACGATGCTTTCCATAAATCATCAACCCCGACCGCTTGGCCGTAAATAGTTTGATGTAATTGCTCTTTACGCTCTTTAGCGGTATTTACGGTAAATACGCCGTTGCCCGGAGGACACAAGCAATTGCTAAGTTTATTATAAAATTCCGATGTAATAGTTGTCATTTTAAGTCTCTGTTTGATTGTTTACTCGGATCATCAGTTGATGCAGGTGACCCTTAATACGTTCATAAATTAAATTTTTTAACAATATGCTCTTATGTTTTATTGTAAAGTCTATTATGATTGCCGCTAAAAATAGGCAAGGTGTGACTTAGCGCACAGTGTTATCAATAAATGCCTATTATAGCTAAAACCCCTATGTGGGTGAATAGCATTCCCTGATAAGGAAAATAATTACTTGTCAGTTTGCATATTTATAGATATACCTATAGATAGTTATGCAGAGAATGATTTTTAAATAAGATGTTTTTTTATCGCTAGCAAGGTCATAACAAGTACGCTCGCACTTTGTTAACTAGATTAGCGTTTGAATAAAAAGGCAAAAAATAATTTGCCTTTATCGAAGGATTATAAATTTTTATGGCAAAATCACTGGTTATTGTCGAGTCGCCAGCCAAAGCGAAAACAATTAACAAATATTTAGGTAAAGACTTTATTGTAAAGTCGAGTGTGGGTCATGTCCGTGATCTGCCACACAGTAGCACGGGTAAAAAAGTTGCTGCTAAATCTCCGGCTGAAGTGCGCAAGATGGCGCCAGAAGCAAAAGCTAAATACAAAGCTAAGCGTGATAAACAAGCGCTGGTTAATCGTATGGGTATTGATCCTGAGAATAACTGGGCGGCGAATTATCAGATACTCCCAGGAAAAGAGAAAGTGGTTAGTGAACTGCAAAAACTGGCAGAAAAAGCTGACATTATCTATCTCGCGACCGATTTGGATCGCGAGGGAGAGGCGATTGCTTGGCATTTGAAAGAAATTATAGGTGGCGATGAGAAAAAATTTCGTCGCGTTGTTTTTAATGAAATAACCGAAAGCTCAATTCAACAGGCGTTTTCAACTCCCGGTGAATTAAGTATGCCAGGTGTTAATGCCCAACAAGCTCGACGCTTTTTAGATCGTGTGGTTGGCTTTATGGTTAGCCCACTGTTATGGAAAAAAGTTGCTCGTGGCTTATCAGCCGGACGAGTTCAATCGGTCGCGGTAAAACTTGTGGTTGAGCGGGAACGGGAAATAAAAGCTTTTGATCCCAAAGAATTTTGGGAACTTGCTGCGGATACTCATGCCAGCACCGGCGAAGCTTTAGCGTTAGACGTGACTCATGAAAATGGCAAAGCGTTTAAACCAACCAATAAAGCGGATACTGATAAGGCGCTAGCGATACTTAACAGCGCCGACTATGCGGTAAGTAAGCGAGAAGATAAACCGTCTAAAAGTACGCCGTCGGCGCCCTTTATTACTTCCACGCTACAGCAAGCCGCAAGTACTAAGTTAGGTTATGGCGTAAAGCGTACCATGGGCTTAGCTCAGCGTTTGTATGAAGCGGGCCATATTACTTATATGCGTACTGATTCAACTAATTTAAGTAAAGATGCAGTAGAAATGTGTCGTAGCTATATTAGTGATAACTTCGGTGATAATTATTTACCGGAAAAAGCTAAGGTGTATGGCTCAAAATCTGGCGCTCAAGAGGCGCATGAAGCTATTCGTCCCTCTAATGTAAAACTAGTCGGCGCTTTCATTGAAGGTGTTGATGCGGATGCTAAAAAGCTATATGAGCTGATCTGGCGCCAATTCGTTGCCTGTCAAATGACAGCAGCGCGTTACACTGTTAGTACACTGACCATCAGTGCCGCTAGCTTTGATTTGAAGGCTAAAGGTCGGGTCATGCAGTTTGATGGTTGGACCAAAGTTCACCCACAATTAAGTAAAGGTGATGATAAACATTTACCCGATTTGAAAGTCGGCGAAGTACTAACATTAGATAACTTAGCTGCAAGCCAACACTTCACTAAACCCATTTCTCGTTTTGGCGAAGCATCTCTGGTTAAAGAATTAGAAAAACGCTCAATTGGCAGGCCATCAACGTATGCGTCTATTATCTCCACCATACAAGATAGAGGCTATGTACGTTTAGATAAAAAACGTTTCTATGCTGAAAAAATGGGTGAAATAGTATCCGATAGTTTATCAATTAGTTTCGAAAAATTAATGAGTTATGATTTTACTGCCAATATGGAGCAAGAGCTCGATGGTATAGCTGAAGGTAAGCTCAACTGGAAAGATGTACTTGATGATTTTTACAAAAACTTCAGTAAAAAGCTAGCCCTTGCCAATAAAGAGTCTGCTGATGGCGGTATGCCAAATAATAACCCAGTATTAACGGATATTGATTGCCCTACCTGTCAACGTAAAATGGGTATTAGAACGGCTTCTACTGGGGTGTTTTTAGGTTGCTCTGGTTATGCCTTACCACCGAAGGAGCGTTGCACCACGACAATGAACCTAACACCCGGTGAAGAAGCGGTGAGTGTGCTAGCTGAAGATCAGGAAACTGAAGCATTAAGGGCTATGCATCGTTGTACAAAGTGTAATACCGCAATGGACAGCTATCTTATCGATGAAACCAGAAAGTTACATGTATGTGGCAATAACCCTATTTGTGATGGCATTGAAGTTGAGCAAGGGACATTTAAAATTAAGGGCTATGATGGTCCTATTTTAGCATGTGACCGTTGTGAAGCAGAGATGGAGTTAAAATCAGGTCGTTTTGGCAAGTATTTTGATTGTACCAATAGCGAATGTAAGAATACCCGTAAATTATTAGCCAGTGGTGAAGCTGCGCCACCTAAAGAAGATCCGGTACAATTACCTGAGCTTGAATGTGAAAAGTCTGATGCACATTTTGTCCTTCGTGATGGTGCTGCGGGCATCTTTTTAGCCGCGCATACATTCCCTCGCTCACGGGAAACCAGAGCACCGAAAGTAGCTGAGCTAAAACGCTTTAGAGATAGAATTTCAGAAAAATTCTATTATTTAGCCGATGCACCAGCAGAAGATAATGAAGGGAATTTATCGGTAGTACGTTACAGCCGTAAAACCAAAGAACAGTATGTTATGACCGAGATTGCTACTGATGAAGGCAAGCCCAAAGCAACAGGCTGGACCGCAAAGTTTATTAACGGAAAATGGGTAGAAGATATTCCTAAGAAGAAAGTAGCGAAAAAGAAAGCGGCGAAAAAACCAGCCAGTAAAGCCAAAGCAAAGAAAGAAGATACAAAATCAGCCTAGAGAATTTATTCTAGTTTGAAGACAAAAATAGATACCAAGAGGTATCTATTTTTTTGTCTTTATTTTGAGCCCAGTTCAGTGCGTTAATCTAGTTGCTCTAATTCATCTAATACTTTTCTTGCTTGTAACAAAGTACAGTCTGTTTGTGCCATTAAAGCGGTGATAGTAACCTGGTCCAGTCGAGCAGCAAGCTGTAAAAGATTTTCATGGCTTAAGTATTTATATTCTTTTCTAAGTAGCTTGGCAAGCCACAGCCAACTATCTTCATGCTCTTGCTCGATAAATTCAACAATGGCTTGTAATTGGCTAAAGTTGGCTTTTAGTTGCCAATTCCTTGAGCGACCAATACGGCTTAGTTCACCGCCTAATTGTCTTATATGAGCTTTTAAGAGGTATGCTTTCATCGTGCGTCGAAGAAAGCTCGGCAAGCTAATGCTGTTGATTGTTACCACGGGGATTTATGTCTTGAATAGTAAGAAATAAGCCAGTTATATACCCGTTACCATTCAATATGCATGTTTCAGAGTGCTGAGCACTTTGAATGGTGACGGGTATATGCTGGCTTATAAAATAATTTACCACTTTTTCTTCGGCTGGAATAAAATATCTAACTCGCTTTCTTCACTTTTTGCTTTCTTCGCCGCATCTTTAGCATTGGTGTGTTTCAAGGCATCAGTAATGTCTTCTAATTTTTGTGAAATTTCTGTATGTTTTGCGGTAACATAATCATTTTTAACTGGGCTATTGATTAAAGTTTGTAAGGCTTTCTCAAAATATTGTCTGGCAGAGCCAAGCATCTCTTTATTAAAAGCTTGGCTACCACGCTTAATTAAACTTTCAATATTAATTTTTAGTTGCATGGCCGCTAATCGTTGATCTTCTGCAGTAAAAGTCTGTGCATCTAAAGTACCTTTGCTTTGCTCCGATTTAATGACTACGCGTAATTTCTTTATACACTGTAAAATGGCAACGAGTTGCTGCTCATTGTCGGGTAAGATAAAATTATCGTCCATGTCAGTCTGATTATCAGCCAGGTCTTCTGATGCTTTTAATCGGGACTTTAATTCTTGAGCTCTTTTTTTTATGCCTTTGACTTCCGGCATAAGTTCTTGCATCGTTTTAGCTGCATTTAAGCTGCGGCGGTTTAATATTTTGACGATATTAGGGTTACTTGGCAGGTTTGCCAAATTGAAAATCAGCTCTTCACTTTCATCAATAATCGCTTTTTGTTTGGCGACTTTAATGCGTTTTTCAGCTTCTATTTTTTCTTTATGTTGTTGTATTGAGGTTACCACTACAACAAAAATAATTAAGGCGATAATTAACCCAACAATAATAGCAATCATCTAAGATTCTCTTGAATAAATAAACTACTTAGCAGTCTACAAAAAATGTTTTGTTTAGCATAGAGCTAGTTGCATATTTAGTTTAAAAACGCCTGAAAAAATTGGATTTATAAAAGACAGTTTAGCTAAATGAGAATATTATTTGTTGAATTTAGTCTAAGTGGTAATTTTAATTTACAAAAACTAATAAATTATTATGGAATAAATGATTGATTAAGTATATTGTTTTGGTATAAGAACATTAGCAACCTCGCATTTTATTAATGCTATCGAGTATTTATATGAAGTTACAGCAACTGCGCTACATAGTTGAAGTATTAAACAATAATTTAAATGTTTCTGCCACAGCAGAGAGTTTGTTTACTTCTCAGCCCGGTATATCTAAACAAGTAAGAATGCTTGAAGACGAGTTAGGTATTCAAATATTTGGTCGTAGTGGCAAGCATTTAACCCATGTCACGGAAGCCGGCCAAGATGTCATTGATATTGCAACGCAAATCATGTCAAAAGTCGAAGCCATCAAAGCAGTTGCTCGCGAGCATACTCAGCCGGATGAAGGTAAATTACGCATTGCTACCACACATACACAAGCTCGTTATGCTTTACCTGATGTTATTCAGGGCTTTATTAAAAGATATAGTAAAGTTTCATTGCAAATGTCTCAAGGCACGCCCGCGCAAATAAGTGACGCGGCCGCTAAAGGCGATGCAGATTTTGCCATAGCAACAGAGTCGTTACACTTGTACAATGATTTAGTCATGTTGCCTTGTTATCATTGGAATCGGAGTATTATTGTTCTTCCTGATCATCCTTTAGCGAACAAAAAAGATATTACCATAGCCGATATTGCTAAATATTCACTGGTGACTTATGTTTTTGGCTTTACCGGCCGTTCTGAGCTCGATGCTGCCTTTGATGCCGCAGGAGAAAAACCTCAAATTGCTTTCACAGCGACAGATGCAGACGTGATTAAAACCTATGTACGCTTAGGTGTTGGTGTCGGTGTGATTGCTTCCATGGCCATTGATAAACGTATTGATAGCGATCTTGTGGTCATTGATGCGAGTCATTTATTTAAAGCGAGTACCACTAAAATTGGTTTTAGGCGAGGCAGTTTTTTACGTGGTTACATGTATGACTTTATTGAGCGATTTGCTCCACATCTAACTAAAGATATTGTCACTCGTGCTATGTTATTGAAAAATAACCATGAGGTTGACGAATTCTTAGCTGATATTGAGCTACCGACACGTTAAGAGGATTAAGTAACACTAGCAATAATCGCTTATTGCTAGTGTTACTTGTATCATGGCAGTTAACCACCAGCAAAGCTTATCAATTTTTACACCATCAATTGCGCAAACACCTACCCAGCTAGGTATGTTGTAATGGCCTAGTCATTCCGTATCTTTATCTTTATCTATATCTATTTCATCAATGTTAACCCTGCTTTAACTGGGGGAGTGCGGGTCATGGGTAGGGGGAAATAAAAAACATTCTAGCTATTAACTTGAAATACATTAATTTTTAGAAAATGTGCTACTTTTAATGTTAAGCACAATAAAAATAAAGGTGGATTTATGGCAACTGAAAATGCCCTGTATACGATTTTGACTGAAAAGATAAAACAAGACACCCTTGTACTGCCAACCTTACCAAAGATAGCATTAAAAGTAAGAAGTGCTGCCGATGATCCTAATATTAACTTGCATCAAATGAGTGATATTATTGCTCAAGATCCAGCATTATCTCTAGGTATGCTTAAAGTTGCTAATAATGCTATTTTGGGACGTAGTATTAAAGTTGAAACGGTGCCACAAGCGGTAACTCGTATAGGCTTAAGGCAAATTAAAAGTATTGCCACGGCCATGGCAATTGAGCAGGTATTTGTATCACATAATGATGTAGTCACCATGTATATGAATAAAGCTTGGTTAAAAACCATTGATATTGCTTCGGTGGCGGTAAGTTTGATGGCTATGTATTTAAAAGAGCATAAACATACTTCACTTTCTTTAGATACTATTACCTTAGCGGCACTCATACATAATATTGGTGTTTTGCCTATTTTAACTGAGGCTGAAAATCATCCCGATGTTTTTGCTAATCCGACTTTTTTGAAGCAAGCCATTATTAAGTTATCTGGGCGGATTGGCGGAGCTATCACGCGCAGTTGGGGCTTTTCTGAGGAGTTTACTCTCTTGGCAGAAAGTTGGAGCGACTTAACGATTTTACCTACCGAGGTACACTATTTAGATTTCATTCGTGCTGGGGCTATTTATCATAATGTCTTTAAAAATGAGTCAACTAAAGAGGCGCTGTTAAGCAGTTATACTAAGAAAGGAATCTTACCTGAGGTGGATTATATGGACAGTGATGAATTCAAAGAGAAATGTGATGCGGTAAGAGCTATGTTTATTTAGCTAGTCAATATTTTATATAAAATAAAGTGGCGTCATTGAGTATAAGAAGAGGGCGATATAATATCGCCCTCAATTGTGTCAATTAAATTTTAAGGCACTCTTGTAATGCACAATATTAATCTTTTTCTAGAGGATCCGTTGTTTTCATGGAAAATTCAGCTAAAAGATCGATAATAAAACGGTTTAGCTCGCCAGCCATTAAGGCAAAATCAGCGTCAAGTTTAGCGACTACGTCATCGCTATCAATATCATCATTTTGTTCTTGTATAACATCAAAAAACTTAATTCGCTTAATGGCTAAATCATCACATAAAATAAAGGATAAAGATTCATCCCATTCTAGGGCTATTTTAACCACGTATTTATCCGCATCTAAATGCGCTTGAATTTCATCTCCTATTAGATCTTGATTTTTTACCCTAACTACCGCGCCATCATCACCTAAAGCGTTAAATTCGGCTTCCATACCTAAAGTAAACTTGCCACCTAAACTTTTTTCGCTTAGCCAAGTTGTCATGGTTTCATCGACACAAATATCAGGATCAAAGCTGGTCACAGGCAAGGTGCCAAGTACTTTACGTAATAATGCTAATAAATCTTCTGCTTTACCACGTGAACTTGAATTAATGACAATGATATTATTTACTGGGCTGATATAAGCGTGTGTATCGGTAATACGGGAAAAAGCACGAGGCAGTAATTCGAATATAATATCTTCTTTAAACTGCTCCCGCTCTTTTTTTGTAGCGCCGCGGCCTTGCTCTTGTTCAAGTAAATTAACCTTCTGTTCTACCATATCTTTGATAACAGGCGCAGGAAGTATTTTTTCTTCTTTACGAGCACAGATTAAAAAATTATCGTCTGCGCTATGAACACTCGAGTCACCATGTTTGCCTAAAGCATTAATCCAACCAAAGTGTGCTAGTTCTGTCGAGCCTAATGGAGTAAATAGGTGTTCAGATAAGTGTTTTTCTAAGTCTTCCTCTGACCATTCAAATGGGCGAGTAAAGGCAAAAAAGTATAGGTTTTTAAACCACATAAGTAATTCCTAGGCTGATAAGGGCGTATTTTGGCGATTATCATACCTGAATTATGGTCTTTAGACAGCAAGCTTTTTAACTATACCTCATATCTGGGAAGGTTATGCGATATCTTAAACCTTCACCTTCTGCAGAATATGCATCGATAGAGCCATTAAGGGTGTCTATGACAAGGTTCTTGATAATATGAGTGCCTAAACCAGTACCACCGTTGTTTGCTTGAGTGGTGTAAAATGGCTCAAATATCCGCTCAAGCTGCTCCTCATTAACTCCAATACCATTATCTCGATAAAGTATCACTAGTCTTTGCTGTTCTACGGCAATATCAATAGTCATTTCACCGCGGTTAATATTTGGGAAGCCATGAGAAAGAGAATTGATAATTAAATTGATAATAATTTGCGCTATAGCCCCTGGGTGGGTATATATTTCAATATGTGGATCGCAATGAACTTTGATACTATGGTTGGTTTTCTTTAATTTAGGATGAATAGAATGAATAATTTCATCAAGGTATTTAGCAATATTGATTAACCTCACTTTGTCATTAGTTTGATCAACAGCGACCTGTTTAAAGCTGGTGATCAATTCTGCGGCTCTTTGTAAGTTATTTGAAAGTAGTTCAACACATTGCCCGGCATTATCAATAAAGCTGTCGATAGTACGTTTAGACAGTTTTTGCGAATTTATGTCCTGTTGAAATTTATGGATTATATCTGAGAGGTAACTTGCTGAGGTAATGCTAATACCAATGGGGGTATTAATTTCATGGGAAACTTCAGCACTAAGCAAGCCCAGTGAGGCCATTTTTTCGGCTTCTAACAGCCTATCTTGAGCTCTACTCAATTCTATTATCGAAATTTTTAAATCTTTATTGGTCGTGATTAACGTGCTTTCGGTTTTACGGCGACGGTTATTTTCTGCTTCTAACTGATGCTGTTGGGCTAACATGTCCTTTTTTTGTACTTCCATTCGTAATAAGGTGCGGCTTAACGTAGACGTTTTTCTTGCCACCTCTTGTTCAAGTAACGAGTTTTGCTCATCTAATTTATCATTGGCTAAGTTTGTTTCTCGTTGCGATAATGCCAACTTGTCTTTAAATTCAACCAGCTCATCGATAAGGTTGTTATAAGCATCTTCTAAGACATTCAGCTCATTTCTTTCATTATTCATACTATGAAATTTAGACGCTTCAGGATCATGTAAATCAAGTTGCTTCATTTTGTCGGTGAGCTCTTGTAAAGGCTCAGTTAATAATTTGGTAAAAGCCAATGAGAATAAAAAGATCAAAAACGCCGTTTTTACAATAGCGTTGCCGATAAGAAAGTATATGCCTACTTCTATGCGACTAAATATAACATCATTACTCGATAATAAAGTAACGGTACCAACGGTAGTTGTTCGGCCTGAAAATTCAAATATTAAGGGGAAAGAGTGTCCAAATAAACCTTCACTAATAGAGCTTATACTTTGATGTTCGCTATAGGTTTCTTGGACGGTTGAGGGTAGGGTAAGTACTTCGCCAAGTTGAGCGATAACTTTATTAGCTTCATCCGTTACTGTGATCCCCTTAATCATAGGGATGGCGATTAAACCTTTAGATATATCAATAGCTTGTTGGGTATTAAGTTCCCAAACTGCGCGAGTTAAACTGCCACTAATGGTTTTTTGTAAGGTCAATAACTCACTATTGATATGACTTTTTGTATTAAAATATTCAGCAATAATTTGAATGCCCGTAACACTGAAGGTCAAAATAAAATAAACAGAGAGTACTTTTGATAGCAGCTTACGAGATATACTGGTTATTTTCATATCAGTTATCTTTTAGGTGATTTTTAGGGACATATCGTTAATTCTAGTAAAACCAATTTTAAAAGAGCGCGAAATTAAAATTCATAGTCTAAAATTATATTAATTAGTCAATTGAAACATTATTTTATCTAAATAGATACTATGACAGCTAGAGGTACTCTTTATGAAGTGTAAGCTGATGGATGTAATAAAAGTGCAATAAAGATCTTGTAGGCTACTCACTATTAATCAGTCACCTGACTTCTCATATATTATTTGGATATACTCATAAAACAGATTAAAGCATTAGGGCAATAACGATCTTTTTTCTATTAACTATGCCAATGTTTGCAGCCGATAAAGCGCTAACGAAAGCCTAAGACAATAAAGAAGTTATCTATTTTACGGGAAGTTAAATATTTTATTATAAGAAACGGAATAAAAACGCCATATTATAATAATCAAACAGTCATTAATAACTAATAACTAAAGGTTTAAAAAAATGAATTTTTCTAAAAAAGCACTACTAGTCTCAATGTTTTATACTGCTACGGTACCTGCCATGGCTGCATCGGTAGATATTTACGGTAGAGCTGATGTTTCAGTACAATCATCAGATGAAGGTGACGGTAAATTTACTGAAATTAAAAGTAATGCCTCACGACTTGGCTTTAAAGGCACTCATGAATTAAGTGAAGGCCTTGAAGTCGTATATAAAGCTGAATTTGAAGTTGATATAGATGGTGATGGTGAGACCTTTAAGACACGTAATCAATATATTGGTTTGAAGGGCGTTTTTGGTGAATTTTTACTCGGTAAAAATGACACCATGTTAAAACAGTCCCAAGGTAAAGTGGACATTTTTAGCGATCATAATGGTGATATCAAACACCTCTGGGTTGGTGAAAACCGTTTAAGTGATACACTTAGTTATAAGTCTCCTAAATTTAAGGGCTTACAGTTAGGTCTAACTTATATGGCTGAAGACGATGTAGATTCTGATGATGCTTATTCTATGGCGATTTTCTACGGTGATAAAAATTTGAAAAAATCAAAGGTTTATGCTGCAGTTGCCTTTGATTCTGATGTCAAAGGAAAGTCAAAAGATGGCGCAGTGTCCGGGCACTTTGACACAATGCGCGCGACCGTGTCGGGAAAAATTGCCGGTATCACATTAGGTTTAATGTTACAAAACCAAGAAGAAATTGAAACGGGTGCTGAAATGGACGGTGTCATGTTTTCAGCAAAATATTCTTTTGATAACATCACCCTAAAAGGACAGTTTCAAGCAGCAGATCATAAAGATGGTGATAGTCGTAATGGCATAACAGCAGGTATCGATTATAAGCTTGCTAAAAGCACTAAACTTTATGCCTTTTATACTAGCTTTGATTTAGACACAGCCAATGATGAAGATTATTTAGCTGTGGGCATTCAGTACAAGTTCTAAATTTTAATAGCAGTTGTTAATGCTTAGTTAATAATTATCAGTTAAAAGTCGCGTCAGCGGCTTTTTTGTGTGTATAGGCTTGCTAAAGCATTAAGCCTGCTTGATAATTTTCTTTTTGTCATAAAACTGTCACTTAACTTCGGCACAATAAGCTATCGAGTGTGACCGTTTGTTAATATTAGTTTATTAGCAGAAGGTGCCATCAGTTAGTCATATTATTAGGATGTATACATGAGTCGGAATATATTAGTCGTTGAGGATGAAACCCCTATCAGGGAAATGATTTGCTTTGTATTAGATCAAAATGGTTTTAATGCTATAGAGGCCTGTGATATCGAGCAAGCCCTAGCTAAAATTCAAGAACCTTACCCTGATTTAATATTACTTGACTGGATGTTGCCTGGTGGCACCGGTGTATCCTTGGCAAAAAAATTAAAGCAAAATGAATACACCCGTAACATCCCTGTCATTATGCTAACAGCCCGAAGTGATGAAGATGATAAAGTAAAAGGTTTTGAGGCAGGAGTTGATGACTATGTGACTAAACCATTTTCCCCTAAAGAGCTTATTGCCCGCATTAAAGCGGTTATTCGTCGTGTTTCACCAACGTCTCTTGAAGAGGAAGTTGACTTTCATGGTCTAAAGCTCGATCCCGTTTCTCATCGTGTTGCCATCAATGGAAGGAGTTTGGATCTAGGGCCGACCGAGTTTCGATTATTACACTTTTTTATGACCCATACTGAAAGAGTCTATTCGCGAGAACAGTTACTTGATAATGTCTGGGGCACCAATGTTTATGTAGAAGATAGAACGGTGGATGTGCACATAAGGCGTTTGCGTAAAGCTATTTCAGGTGAAGGTCATGATGATTTTGTTCAAACTGTACGTGGTGCAGGCTACCGATTTTCTAGTAAATTAAAGAAGTAAATATTCTATGGTTTTTTTAATATTGCAAAGTAATTAGGTAAGCATGTATTTTCGTTTATCTTTTAAAAATATAGTTTCTCGTTTCTTCGCCATACTGATTGCCAGTGCTTTTGTCGGCTGGTTATTTGACCGTGTGCTGTTAGTTATGCTAGCCAGCAGCATATTTTTATTAATATGGCATTACCATCATCTGTTTAAATTAATTAAGTGGTTATGGCAATCTAAGGCATTGTCTCCGCCACAAGCAAGTGGTGTTTGGGGCTATTTATATGATGGTCTATATCGCCAAGTGAAACAGCAACGTAATAAACAAAAGCAGCTCAATGAAAAAATCCGCCGTTTTCGTGATGGTGCTGAAGCACTTCCCGATGCGGCATTAATGTTATCAGAAGAATTAACCATCGAGTGGGGTAACAAAAAAGCACAGCGGCTTTTGGGGGTTAGATGGCCGGATGACTTTGGTCTGCGCATAGATAACTTGTTACGTGCGCCAGAATTCGCTGCTTACTTAGCCTTAGAAAACTTTGAGTCTCCTTGCCTGTTAATTTCTCCAGTAAATCCAGCAGTACAATTAGAGATACGTATTATGGCGTATGGCAGCGAGCATGTGCTCCTCTTGGCAAGGGATATTTCTAATATTCAGCGTTTAGAAGATATGCGTCGTGATTTTGTTGCCAACGTCTCCCATGAACTAAAAACACCTTTAACCGTTGTTCGCGGTTATGTTGAAATGATCCAAGCTTCAAAGGATTCATTTGAGCCACATTGGCAAAAAGCATTTCAGACTATTGAAGAGCAAGTATCTCGTATGGATCGTCTCGTTGAACAATTACTCAATCTAGCGAAAATAGAAAATAATAGTAATGATGACAAACAATGGGTAGATATGGCGCAATTAATTACTACCTTGGTTGATGAGGTTACTTGGCTTAATCAGAATAAACAGCATAAAATCACGCTAAATATTAGCAGCAATGTTAAAATTTGGGGTGCTGAAACTGAGCTTAAGAGTGCTTGTGCTAACCTTTTATCTAATGCTATTGCCTATACTCAGCCCAATGGCTGTATCGATGTTAGATGGCAGTTACAAGACGATAAAGCTATTTTTTCCGTCAAAGATAACGGTGATGGTATTAAACCTGAACATGTCAATCGATTAACTGAACGCTTTTATCGTATTGATAAGTCCAGATCTAGAGATACGGGTGGCTCTGGTTTAGGCTTAGCAATAGTTAAGCACGTCTTACACCACCATCAAGCAGAATTGGTTATTAATAGTCACTGGGGTAAAGGCAGTGAATTCTCAATCTATTTTGATCAAAGTGCTTTGTCGGATACTGCGCGCTAGCTCATAGTAAAGGTGAATATTACTTTATAGTTACTCGTCATATTTTTGTCATAAAACATCGGCATAACTGTCATATTAACTTCGTATAGTATGAATAATTAATCAGTTCAAACTCTTATTGGAGACACCATGAGTTTTAAAAAAATGTTAAGTATTATTAGTTTATCAAGTCTAGTTAGTTTTTCTGCTCTCGCACTCGATGACCAATTACCAGAATATAAAAAAGTTAGCGGTATATCGGGCAATGTATCTTCAGTTGGCTCTGATACATTAGCTAATATGATGACTTTTTGGGCCGAAGAGTTTAAGCGTACTTATCCAAACGTTAATATACAAATTCAAGCCGCCGGTTCCTCAACTGCGCCACCGGCATTGACTGAAGCCACCGCAAATTTAGGACCGATGAGCCGTAAAATGAAAATGCGAGAAATTGAATCTTTTCAAAAACGCTATGGTTATAAACCGACTAGAGTTAGAGTTGCTATTGATGCTTTAGCTGTTTTTGTTCATAAAGATAATCCGTTAGAAGGGCTAACAATCGCTCAAGTCGACGCTATATTCTCCAACAATCGTAAATGCGGAGCTAATAAAAATATTGACCGTTGGGGAGACCTTGGTTTATCAGGAGCTTGGACAGGCAAAGATGTACAATTATATGGTCGAAATTCTGTTTCGGGTACCTATGGCTACTTTAAAAAGAAAGCGTTATGTAAAGGGGACTTTAAAAATAGTGTCAATGAGCAACCGGGTTCAGCATCGGTCGTTCAATCTGTATCAGCCTCACTGAACGGTATTGGTTACTCAGGTATAGGTTATCGTACTTCTGGAGTCCGAGCTTTACCTTTAGCTAAAAAAGGCAAAAACTATATTGAAGCTAATGTGGAAAATGCCATTTCAGGAAAATATCCGTTATCGCGCTATTTGTATGTCTATGTAAATAAACATCCTAATAAGTCGCTGCCACCTATGGAAGCTGAATTTTTGAAAATGATACTGTCTAAATCAGGTCAAGCCATTGTTGAAAAAGATGGCTATATACCCTTGCCAAGTGCCGTTGCGGCAAAAGAGTACCAAAAACTAGGCTTGTTATAATATTTACCACGGGTACTTTTTTGATAAAGCGAACTTTTAACTAAGCTCGCTTTTTTTATTCTCTCTCTCTCTCTCTCTCTCTCTCTCTCTCTCTCTGCTATAACCCCTGCAATATGTACTCTTTATGGTTAGCTACTTTAGCCGCTGTTAAAATATAGATAATTGTACTGTTTCGTTGATATAATGCCAACCAGCTTTTGTTATTGCTTATTTTGAAGGAAAGGTATGGAAATTATTTTAGCCAACCCTCGTGGTTTTTGTGCGGGTGTTGATAGAGCCATTAGTATTGTTGAACGCGCATTAGATTTATTTGGTGCGCCTATCTATGTCCGTCATGAAGTTGTCCACAATAAATTTGTTGTCGATGGGCTAAAAAAACGTGGTGCTATATTTGTTGAGGAACTCGATGAAGTTCCTGATGATAATACTATTATTTTCAGTGCTCACGGCGTATCTAAAGCAGTTAAAGACGAAGCTAAAAATAGAGATTTGAAAGTATTTGATGCCACATGCCCTTTAGTAACTAAAGTTCATATGGAAGTGTCTCGTGTTAGTCGTAAAAACATTGAGTGTATTCTCATCGGTCATGCCGGTCATCCAGAAGTAGAAGGTACTATGGGGCAATATAGTAATGATTCTGCCGGTATTTACTTAGTTGAGTCTCCAGAGGATGTCGCAACTTTAGTAGTGAAAAATCCAGAGAAACTCTATTTTTGTAGCCAAACCACCTTATCCGTAGATGATACTGTGGATGTTATTACTGCCCTCAAAGCTAAATTTCCATTGATTGAAGGGCCACGTAAAGATGATATTTGTTATGCCACTCAGAACCGTCAAGATGCCGTTCGTGAAATAGCGGATAAAGTTGATCTTATGTTGGTCGTTGGTTCAAAAAATAGCTCTAACTCCAATCGACTTAAAGAGTTAGCAAGTAAAATGGGTGTCACCTCGTATTTAATTGATACTGCAGAAAATATTGAAGCTGATTGGTTAACTGGGGTTAACAAAGTGGGAGTAACCGCGGGAGCTTCAGCGCCAGCAGTGTTAATTACACAAGTTGTTGAAGCGCTAAAAAACTATGGCGGTCATCAAGTTACCGAACATCCAGGCAAAGAAGAAAACATCGTATTTGCAGTCCCGATAGAATTGCGTTAGTCTAATTTTACCTGTTAACGTTTAATAAGTGGTCATTTCCGAATGTCCTACTTATTAGAATTGGTATGCTATGAGGTGTTAATAGATAGCCGTCGGTAGCAGTGAAAATAGGCCAGACTTATCTACTTTATTAGAATATGTTTAGTGTTTAATAAATGAATTGTGGTAGGTTAAGGCGGTGAGTGGCAGCAGTAGATATTAAACGTATTTATGACGTGTTTCACTACTCTAATGAGCTGTGCTGTTTTATGTATTCAATATTGCCAGTGCTAAGCCATAAATTTGCAAGGATAGTGAATTTTCATCATGAACCTTTAAATAAAACCATTCTATTTTATTACCGTAATATTTAATAAAAACGGACAGTTATGTTATCTTGTCTGCCTATTTGTTTTTTCTTACACCAATCTAAAGGTAAAGTGCCCTTTTTATTTTTAGAATAAATTGATTTGTGCTCACTATGGAATGAATATGAAAAAACTTTCAATATTATCTAGTTTCAGAAAGAATCAAAATGGTATGACATTCATTGAAGTACTAATAGCGGTCGTTATATTGGTTATCGGTATTTTAGGGGCTGTTGCACTACAAGCGGTGGCAATGAAAAGTAGTTTTGATTCTATGCAGCGCTCACTCGCGTCCAGTTTAGCACAAGATATTGTTGAACGAATGCGGGGTAATAACCCCAATGCAATTGCTAATTATCAACTAGGTAGCCCTTTTGGTGGTGGCGGCGCGGGTAAGAAAACTGATTGTGCTGCAGCATTACCTGTTGGCTGTACAGCAGCCCAACTTACAGCAAATGACTTATTTGAATGGGAACAAGCCTTGATGGGGGCTGGTACTAAATATGGCACGTCACTGGTTGGCGGTCTAGTTAATGGTGTTGGTTGTATTCGCGTAGTTGACGATAATAGAGTAACCGTGACTATTTCTTGGCAAGGCAGAATAAAGCTTGCTGAACGTGTTAGTTCTAAGATAGGTAAGGCCTGTAAAACAATAAAAAATAAACGTCGTCACGTGGTGGTAAATGCCTTTATTATATAGTCGATAGTACAGTTAATTAAAACATCTACCTTGTGTGAATCATTATATGAAAAAAAATCTTAAAAACAGTAACCGAGCTAATCTAGTACTTCTTAAAGTTAAAACCCGCCAACAAGGTTTTACTTTAGTTGAACTGATGATTTCATTATCGATAGGTTTAGTGGTTATTGCTGGTGTATTAAGTGTCTTTGTTGGTATGCAGCGTACAGTCAAAGAAACATCAAGCTATGGAGAATTACAAGAAAATGGCCGTTTTGCTATTAGCCTTTTGACTGACGATTTGCTTAGACAAAATTTTTGGGGTGATTATACCGGTTCGTTAAATTTTAGCAGCCTTGACGCAGTGCCCGTAATAGCTGCATTGGATAATTGTGTAGGCGGGGGCGTAAATAATGGTACTTATCCCCTAGCGGTTGGCACTTTTAGAACCTTATGGGGCGAAACCTCTACCGCCGTTGGTGCAACCAACATGACTTGCATAACTGATGCAGCACCTGATTCTGATGTGATACAGCTTAAACGTGTCATCGCATTCCCCTCAGATCCCGCAGATCCCTTAGCAGTCCCACTGGCTAATAATTTTTCTTATTTTGTTGCTAATTCTGATCATGGCGCTTTGTATAAACTACCACTGGTGCCAGCTGCCGTTGTTCCCATTATTAATAATAGTCAAGTATGGCAATATCAACATCATATTTATTATGTAAGAGCAGGTATCCCTGTGCTGATGAAATGGCGTTTAACTACTCAAATGGTCAATGAACCCATGGTGGATGGCATTGAAAGAATATATTTTATGTACGGAGTTAGTAACGTTATAGATCCCACCGTGGCAGGTTATGGTGTTATTAATGCTTATGTTTCAGCAGCGAATATGACAGCAGCGTTATGGAATAATACTAACAGTAGAATACTGGCGGTGAAAATATACGTACTGGCGCGAAGTATTTTACCTGATAATAACTATGAGAATGAAAATACCTATATCTTGGGTGATCAAACACCTTATATACCAGCAGATAATTTTCGTCGGTTATTATTGAGTTCAACAGTCACGCTATTTAATTCGGGGGACACATGGTTATAAAAAATAAAGGTTTTTTAAGACATAATACTTTACCAATAAGAGGCTTAAGTAAAGTGATTTTGTCGCCACTACCAGTAAAACAACAGGGGGTAGTGCTTATTGTCGCACTAGTCTTTCTCGTGGCATTAACTGGTGTTGCAGCGGCATTAATGCAAAATACTACCAGCGATATGAAAATGGCGGGTGCGAGTAATGAAAAAGTCGTTGCTATGCAAGCAGCAATAAGCGCGGTTGATGAGGTTATTGATAATCAATTGAATCAACAAGCAGTCAATTTGTTTGCTCGGGGTTTAGACGCTTTTGCCGGTTATAATAATGGCCAACTGTTACCCGCAGCAACAGCAACTGGGGCCACGGCCAATACTGTTCTTATCAATAACCTTACCTTTGATGAGTACAGTTGCCCACGATCCAGCGTCGCTTCTTCTGTTGGCATAATAGAATGCAACTATTTACAACTGCAAATACAGCGCCCATACGGTAGAAATAACACCAGTATTATCGTGGTGAATGCGAATATAGTACAGCAATTATTATCAAATAATTAAGTCACTGCTTGGCTCTCTGTGTAAACTGACGGTTTAAATAATACCAGCAGTTTACCAAGCTTTAGAAGTACGCTAGTACTGAGTTGAATTATTAGGGTTGAATTATTATGGTTGAATGTATAAAAAACCTCATGGCGAACGGTATTAATGTTAAGGGTAAAAGATGATAAAATATGTATTAGTTATATTGTTTTTGGTATGGTCAAATCAAGCTTTTAGTGACGATATAGACTTGTATGTCGATAATAACTCCGTCACTGTTCAACGTCCTAGTGTGCTGATTATTTTAGATAATTCACCTTCAATGGTCATGTTTGATATTAATGGTAATACTTTAACTGATCAGAGTGTCAATAATCCTCTGTCAAGAGCCCACTTAGCAAGGGAAATTATTATTGATTTAATTAATGATAATCCAGACATAGATTTTGCTTTACAACTATTTAATGTAAATAATACAGCCGAGACTGTTAATGGTGGTCGCATTGTTTTTGGCCTGAAAAATTTAAGTGAGAGTACTCATAGAGCTGACCTAATAAGTATTCTTGATAGCGAGCCAGGTGATCCTACAAGTGCTACTTATACAACTTTTGAAGGGAACGGCACCCCCTTGTGTGAAACGCTCTATGAAACATATCGTTATCTTTCTGGTGGTAACCTTTATTATGGAAATCACGATACGAATACACCACTCAGTATCATTGCCACTGGAAGTTATACCAGCCCATTTGCCGATATTACTTGTAACAAAGAAATTACCATTATTTATATTACTGATGGGGAACCAACTATAGATACTGATGCAAACGTTAAGGTTGCAACGTTAACGGGAACTAGTACAGCAGGAAACTATTTAGGTGTTTTGGGTAGTTGGATGGCTACCAGAAACTGGGTTGGACTTACAGGTGATGATGACCATCTGAAATTAAATACTGCAATTGTGGACACTGATGAAAGTGCTATTGTAGCTTCAGTAAAAATATATACTGTTGGTTTTGGTTCTGGAGTTACAAGTGCGACTAACTTACTAGAACTTGCGGCGCGTGATGGCATTGCAGCACTACCAGCTACCTCAGGTAAACATGCTTCTCCCGCTGGTGGCAAGTATCATGCAGCCAGCACTGCCGAAGCGTTAAAGGGCTCGTTAGGGGCAATATTAGAGCAAATCATGGCCACTAGCACTTTAACCTCTGCGTCTGTATCGAGTTTTGATCGCATCATAACATCAGATGCTGTGTATTACGGTATGTTTGAGCCAAGCAATACCGCAAGATGGCAAGGAAATATAAAAAAATATAAAATTGTCAATGGCGAGCAAAAAGACGCAAACAACAATCTCGCAATTGATGCAACGGGAGAGTTTGATAAAAATGCAAAAAGTTTTTGGTCAGCAGAGGTTGATGGTAATGATGTAAACAAAGGAGGGGTCGCTGAAATGTTAAGAACAACGGCGACTGTTGATAGAAAACTATTGACGGATATAAACGGCAAAGGCACGTTAACTGTTTTTTCCGTGGGCGATATGGAGACAAAGTACAAGACTAATATTCCCGGGACTAATAATACCTGGACTAATGATACCTTAACGCTATTTGATATTCCTCCTAGTGAAGTCGCTGATATCCCTAACCATATAAAGTGGGCAATGGGTGTAGATGTCGATGATGATGACAACGATGTAGCTACGATTGTTAGGTTTGACGTCTTCGGCGACCCTTTACATTCTAAACCCATAGTCATTAATTACGCTGTCGGTGGTACTCGTATTGTGGTAGGTACTAACGCCGGGGTCTTACATATGTTTAAAGATGTAAGTGATACTGAAGTAATAGAAAAATGGGCTTACCTGCCAAAAGAATTATTTAAAAATATTAAACCTTTACGTCAAAATACAATTGCAATAGATAATAAAATTTATGGGCTTGATGGTGAGATCACACTTCATATAAAGGACTTAAATAGTAATGGCAAAGTGGACCCTGGCGATACTGCATGGCTATTTTTTGGCCTTCGACGTGGTGGTTCTAGTTATTATGCCCTTGATATTAGTCTTGCTGATACGCCTAAGTTAATGTGGCATATAAAAAAGACCGATCCCTTTGCCGAATTAGGGTTAACCTTTTCGCAACCTAAAGTTGTTAAATCAGCGTTAAATGCAGAGACAGATAAACTAGTGGTTATTTTTGGTGGTGGTTATGACATCAAAAAAGATGGACCCGGGGCAAACCTAGACGAGGATGAGTTCGGGGCGGCTATATATATGGTTAATGCCGCAACAGGCTCGTACATATTTAAAATGCCAACGGGTGCCAAAAATGGTATTGCCTCAAGTATTGCTAGTTTAGATAGCGACAACGATGGTTTTGTTGACCGATTATATGTTGGGGATACTGGCGGTAATGTCTGGCGAGTTGATATGCCTGATGAAGTTTTGCTTCATAGCTCAATCATACAACTGGCTAGTTTAGCAGGAACAACAGATGCTAACGACCTACGTTTTTTTAATCAACCCGATATTGTTAGAACGTATATTCTTGAAACCTATAAGGTAGGAACAGGGCGGCATGCTACAATTGTTAAACAACAAGTCCCTTACGATGCCATATTATTAGGCAGCGGTGATAAAGCAACACCGACTGAGCTTGATACGAACGATGTGTTTTTTATGATTAAAGACAAGTACATAAAAACTCAACAATTTGGTGATTCACCCGCTACACCGCTACCTACGATTATTACCCTAAGTGCACTTTATGATTATACCACTGATCCTTTTAAGGGTTACCCAACCTTAACTTCGGATCAAGAAGATGAACTAATAGAAGCTAGTAAAAAATCTGGTTGGTTTTTTAAGTTAACACAACCAGGTGAAAAAAACTCTGCTAAATCTATTGTCATTAATAATGTGGTCTATTTTACCAGTTACACCCCTTCCGCAGCCGTTTCTTGCTCGGTCGAGCCAGGTAACGGCTGGTTGTATGCTGTTAATTTAGCGCTAGGATTTAAAAAATATGATTGGGGAACACACACCGATAACAGGGCAGGGGATGACAGAATTAAACACATAGGTAACCAGTTTTTGGGGGCGGCAACATTAATATCTACCGAAGTCGAAGACCTTGTTACAGGTGACAAGCACACACAAGGCAACCTTATTATTGGGAAAGAAGTGCTGGAAGTTGGTTTTACTTTACAGACCATGAGAACCTCTTTAACGATTCCTGAAAATTAACAGACGTAATAGTGACAAAGATTAAATCAAACTGCTTGTATCAGTACAAAAAAGCAGTTTGACTTTACCTCGATATTACTCATGATAACAGTTGCAATTGTTGCTGATTTAGCCGTAATTGGCAATTAATCAGCTGGTTGATAAATGCCCAGATGGTTGTTGACACTAAATCTAAGGTAACTTCATATTACAAATATTATAAACGTAAAAGCTAAATGGATTTATACTCATAAGTTGTTAACCTGAGGTAAAGTGAACGATTAAAGTTTGTCATTATAAACGTCAAAAAATTATTTATATGTTGCAGAGGATAACTAATGAGAAAAGTTAATGTAAAAGGTTTTACTTTAATAGAATTGATGATAACAGTTGCAATTATCGGCATATTGGCCGCAATAGCGTACCCCTCTTATACTGAATACGTTACCCGGGCAAATCGTACTGAAGCCTTACGAGAACTATTACGTATTGCTAATTTAGAGGAGCAGTATTTTATTGATTATCGAGTCTATACTAATGATATAAGTAAGTTAGGCGTAGGAAGTGGTATTAAATTCACCACTGAATCAGGTAAATACAAGCTTATGCTAAGGAATTTTAATGTTAACACTAGGACATTTAATCTAAAAGCGAAAGCACTAGGGATTCAGGCTACCAATGATCCGGACTGCAAGAACATTTTCATTACTGATACCGGTAAGAAAACCCCCTCCGATTGTTGGGAACAATAATATGAAAAAAATTATAAAGGAATTTACTCTGACAGTATATTGTAGGTAGATATTACTTCAGCCTACGCAGAGCCGTTAGTAAAGAGTCGGCTCATGTAGGTCAAGATATTAACAATCAGAGTTTCGACGATAAGCCATGGGAGGTAGGACAAGGTTATTCTTACAAATATTTCTCTAACTGGATCGTATTTTATATCTTGTCACATAGCGTTCAGTTGACCAGCTTACTTCAACGTAATTCACACAATTCTACTCAATACGGCCACCTTAGTTAATGATTTTCGTGGTTGTGTTGCTAGCCCTCTTTGTCAGTATTATTTTCGACAATGAACAATACCTAAGTAATTGTTACTGCTCATATTAGTTAAATCTAATGCATTTTAATAGGTTTAATTACTCCCCTTTTCATTTTTCAGCTTTGCTTAAACAGATAAAGTTACCCATACTCTATTGTATCTGAGTCAACTTATTTACACTTTTTTGATTTGTATATTTACTATAAATATAATTTATTGAAAAAATAAAATTTAATAATAATTGATTTTTGTATTAATCACCAATGATTGACCACCGTAAATCTTATTGCTCTAGCTGATAATAGAAGGAGGGATGATGAAGTCTTTATTACAGTTAATCGGGTTGTTTTCTCTATATAACGCAATATATTTCACCCACCCTAGTAGATTTATACTTGGTACTGTTCCAACACACGCTCACTCTAGCAATATTTTTCTCAGGTGTTTTAATAAAAACTTTCAACGCTTAAATCGTATTATCTGTGTGCGGAATATCTACAAAAATAATTTTATTACTTTTGGGGAACTTATCGAATGTTAAAAATTGGCAGTCGTATTTCATTTGTTAAACATACCCATCTTCAACGTGGCATGACTTTTATCGAAGTGCTAATTGCCTTGGTTATTATGGTTACGGGTATCTTAGGTTCAGTTGCGATGCAAGTAATAGCCAAACAGGGCAGCTTTGATGCTATGCAACGCTCACTAGCTTCAAGTTTAGCGCAAGATATTATTGCCAGAATGCGTGCGCAAAAACCATCGACAGACCCAAATTTAACACTAATTGAATATGTGAAAAACGATTATGGTAAGGAGGACGGAGTCTATAAAGATGATGCTAGCGATGTAGATATGATTGATAATGACCGGTATGAATGGGAATTAGCACTCATGGGAGGAGATGTTACTACAGATAATGGAACTGTAAGTGTAGGTGGTTTAGTTGGTGGTAGAGGTTGTATTGCACAAAACGGTAATGCATATACTGTTGTTGTTAGCTGGCAAGGTAGAACTAATACAGTTGATGCTGGAACTGGTGTTAATGCTTGTGGGGTAAGCGGAAGCAAGCGACGCCAAGTTGTTGTCCAAGCCTTTATTTTTTAGATGAGCGTATTCATGAATAATTATAGTCACATAAATAAGCCAATAAAACGATCAGTCACTAAGCATAGAAGAATAAGTAAGTCTTCAAAGGGCTTTACTATGATCGAGCTAATAATTTCAATGGCTATCGGCCTAATATTATTTGCTGGTGTGATGAGTATCTTTGTCGGTATGAGAACAACAACAGCTGAGACTTCAAGCTACGGTGAATTACAAGAAAATGGCCGTTTTGCTATTAGTGTGCTTACTGATGACCTATTGAATCAAAATTTTTGGGGGGATTATTCAGGGACCTTTAGCACCGCTAATTTAACTCTTGTTCCTGCAGCGCCAGGCAATGATTGTGTCGGGGGAGGTGTTAATAATGCAACATTCCCTTTAGGTGTCGGACATTTTCGTACGCTTTGGGGGCAAACACTTACTGCTGCTCAGCCTAACCCACTTGGCTGCTTTCCTGCAGGAAGTCAAACCAGTGTAGGCTCTGATGTTATCCAAATAAAACGAGTTATTGCTAACCCTGTAGGTGCCGCCCCTTTACTTATAGCAACTGCGGGTAATTATTTTTTAACAACGAATACGGTTACAGGGGGAATATTCCCTTTTGGTGGCGCAGCTCCTGTGCTTAATAATGCCCGGACCTGGCAATATCAGCACCATGTTTATTATGTCAGAAATGAAACAGTTGGTAATAATGTCGTACCAGTTTTAATGCAAGGACGAATTGCCAATTTAAGAATGGGTTTTGCTCCTATAATTGACGGTATTGAAATGATTCGTTTTATGTATGGAATAGGTCCTGAAGCTACCGGTGTTGTTGATAGGTATATCTCTGCAAATACTATGAATGCAGGTTTATGGGATAATGCCGCAGGCACTCGAATTTTAGCCGTTAAAATTTATGTTTTAGCGCGAAGTATATTACCGGATAACAAATATCAAAATACCAATACCTATCAACTTGGTGGTTTGGCGTTTACTGTAAATGATAATTTTCGACGTTTACTCTTTAGCTCAACAGTAACCTTATATAATGCGAGTGTGGACTCATGGTAAAAATTAGCAAAGTTAAAAAGCAGCTAAATCACTATAGTCAGAGTTTAAATAAAAGTAGAAATAAACAACGTGGTGTTGTGCTAGTAGTTTCATTGGTGTTTCTGGTTGCATTAACGGCAGTAGCTTCTGCATTGATGTTAAATACCACTACCGATATGAAAATGTCAGGGGCGAGTGAGGCCAAAGTTGTCGCCAATGAAGAGGCTTTTGGTGCCACAGATGAGCTTATATTTCGCCAGATTGGACCCGGAGAAAGAAATGACTTCGCTTTACCTATTGTTAATTATGCAAATGGTGACAGTGACGTCTTGGCTGATTTAGTGCAGAGTAATACTAATAATGATGTTATAACCGCAACTATCGGCTTAGCCAATAATCAATTTGTGTTAGTGTCTGACTGCCCCCACTCCAGGTCAGCTTCTTCGACACAAGTGTTTACTTGTAATGTCCTTAGGGTGCAAGTAACAAAAGTCTATGGTCGAAATCAGACCAGTACAGTGCAAGTTAATGCGGGTATCGCTCAACAACTATTACGATGATATTGCAATTGCTTAACAATTGTATGGGGATCTAACAATGAACAAGTTTCTTTTAATAAGTCTACTGGCAATATCACTTTCTGGTGTATCAAATATAACCTTAAGTGAAGACATTGAACTTTATGTAAGTGATAAGGTTAGGCAGGCCGGTAAGACTACTAAGGTACTGATTATATTTGATAATTCTGGCAGTATGGGGACTGTGTCTGATGAGTTGCCAAAATTTGACCCCGAGGAAGACTACCTTGCTGAGGGGCCCGCACATGCCTATAATGATGAAGCCACTTATTTCAATAAAGGTGGTGCCGATGATAGTACTTCTATTCCCACTAGTCCAAGTGATGCCCGTCGATTCTTAGCAGAAATTAACAGTTGTGAAACTTCAAAACAAATTTTAGCTACACAGGGATTTTATAATGGTCGCATTCGTGAGTATTCATTTAAAGGCAATAAAGGTACTTGGAATGAAATTCCTGAAAACAATGGTTTAAATATTGAAGTACTAGACTGTGAAGATGATATTTACCAGCTTGTTAATAACGTAAATGTTGGCTCTAAAGAAAATGCTGCGGGGCTTCCAAAGGGATATCCGATCAATTTTAAAGGCAGTAAAAACTCACCTGAATATCACACCCTAGATGAAGGACCTTCTAATGTAAATTGGTCGTCAGGTGGTTATGTCACCCTTTATAGCGCTAAATATTTACGCTACTACTATGGCCAAAGTGTTTCTGAAGTGCCGACCTCTCGTTTGGAGTCAGCCCAAAATAGCATCACTGCTGTTATTAATAGTACTCCGTCAATCGAGTTTGGTATAGAGATCTTTAACTATAACAAAGGTGATGGTGATAGCGATGGTAATGGTGGTCGTATTGCTTTAGGCATAACAGAAATGACAGCAGGTAATAAGGCTAAATTGCTTGATATTATTAATAATAAAATCAGTGCCGATACTTGGACACCACTTTGCGAGTCAGTTTATGAGGCTTCACAATATTTTGCTGGTAAACCAGTTGAATTCGGTGACGATGATATAAATGTTAGTTGGGATAGCTATCAAAAGAATAAACCACCAATGGATACTAATATTGTCACTGATGGCAGCTATGACTCTCCTTTTACTGAGTGTTCATCGAGTGTCTCACACATTATTTTAATCACAGATGGCGTACCAACCCACGATTTTGGTGCTGATGCAAAAATAGAAGCGTTGACTTCTGAAGCACCTGTCGAGGGTGATGTATGTAATATGGGACCTGTTAGCTTTAGTGGAGAGCGTTATACCCTTGATGGTAGTAATAGTTACTTGCCAGCTTTAGCCGGTTGGATGAGCACTTATGATATAAACCTTAACCAAGATGGTATCCAAAGAGTTATTACTCATACTATCGGTTTTAGTGAGGGAGCTGTTCAAGCGACTGCATTATTAACAGAAACAGCAAGGCAAGGGCAAGGTAAGTTTTATATAGCAAAAAATGGTTCGCAATTAACACATGCTATAACAGGAATTTTAAATCAGTTACCACCGTCAATAAGTAGCTTAACATCCGCCTCAGTAGCGCCCTTAGATGGAGTTAAAACTTCAGACTCTATTTATTTTTCCTTGTTTGAACCTCAAATAGGTGCAAGATGGCAAGGTAACTTAAAAAAATATAAAGCTAAAGATGGTGAAATAGTAGGGCTAGGAAGTGATAGTAATGTCTGCAATGCTAATAATACCGATGCACCTGTGTGGGATGTTGCCTCTTGGTTTACCGATGATAAAATTACAACACGAACATTTTTTATGGATGCAGGTGTCGGGCCCTTAGTTAGTTTTAACCGAAGCAATCTTGAATCCGCTTTCACTGATGCTACAGGTTTGGCGGAAGAGCTAGGTGTACTAGGGCTCAATGATGATAAAGGAGACTCCATTGAAAGTATATCTATCGACCAGCAGATTAGTTGGGCAAAGGGTATTGATGTGGATGATGAAGATAAGGATGGAAGTTATGTAGACATGCGCAAAGATGCCTTTGCCGATCCATTGCACTCAAAGCCAGTAGTTGTCAATTATGGCGGTAGAGTATATGACGAAGACACCGGTACTTATACGGGTGAGGATGATATACGAATTATTGTTGGTACAAATGCCGGTGTTTTACATATGTTTAAGGATGAGGGCAATACGGTAAAAGAAAATTGGGCTTTTATGCCAAAAGAATTGGTTCATAACATTAAAACTCTGCGTGATAACTATTCCACAGCCAAAAAAGTTTATGGTATTGATGGCGAAATAACTGTTCACCTCAATGATATAAAGGGCGACGGTAAAATTGATGATAAAGATACTGTATGGCTATTCTTTGGCTTAAGACGCGGTGGCGATTCGTATTATGCGATAGATATTACCAACCCCTCAGCTCCTGAGTTAATGTGGCATATTGATAGTACCAGTCCTGGATTTTCAGAGTTAGGACAATCTTGGTCACAACCTAAAGTGGGTTATTCCAGATTGAATGCTTCAGATACTACTGCGAGTCCGGTGTTATTTATTGGTGGTGGCTACGATACTAACAAAGACTATTTAGGTGTGGGAACAGAGGATAGCAAAGGGCGAGCTATTTATATGCTAGATGCTAAAACCGGCGCTCTTTTATGGAGCTTAGCGCCAACAGGAGGAACAACAACATTTTCAGGTACAGATAGCATTCCATCGACAATTGGGTTGTTAGATAGTACAGGGGATGGTTTAGTTGACCGCTTATATGTTGGCGATACTGGTGGTAATGTTTGGCGTGTAGATATGCCAGGCGCTGATAAAACTAAGTTTTCAGTGTTCAAGTTAGCCAGTTTTGGCAGTGAAACTGATAATTTAATTGATCAACGCTTTTTCTATGAGCCCACGATAGTACGTACTTTTATTTCTGAAACGGTTGAAACCACAGTAAGTGATGGCAGTGGTGGTACTACAACTATGACGGTTCATCAGGAAATCCCTTACGATGCTGTGATCATAGGATCAGGAGATAGAGTAAATCCGCTTGGTAAAGATACCAGCGATACACTTTATATGATTAAGGATAGTTATATTGTTAGTCAAACTTTCTCTGGCAGTTCAGTACCGGCAACACCGACAGCATTTACCAAAGCTAGTTTTTATGATTATACCGATAATCCTTTTAGTAAAACCACGACCACACAAGAAGAAGAAGCGTTACAACTTGCGGTTAGTAAAAAATCAGGCTGGTATATGGACTTATTAGAAGATGGTGAGAAAAATACTTCAGCGGGACTGGTTATTAAAGGCATCGTTTACTTCACCACTTATACGCCGGCAGTACTTGATAACTTAGTTGGCTGCAAACCTCCTGAAGGCAGCGGCAATCTTTATGCGGTCGATCTTGCCCTAGGGGTCAGTAAACAGGTAGTCAAAACAGCTACGCGTGATAACGATGACCGAGTCATTAAGATCAATGATGACTGGTTGGGTTCTCCTACCTTAATTGTGTTACCGAGTACGGATCCAAACTCTACTCAAGTTAATTCTGGAGATATCATTGTTGGAGATGTTATTATCACTGTTGGTTTTAATTTAACGACTTCACGTACTTACCTTTACCGCACGGAACAATAATAATGATTAAAGTACAACAAATTCGTGGTTTTACCTTAATTGAATTAATGATTGTTGTGGCGATTATTGGTATTTTAGCTGCAATTGCTTACCCTTCGGACAATGACTTTGTGCTGCACTCAAACCGCGCTGAATCTCAGGGGGAACTGATGCGCTTAGCCTAACTTGCAGGAGCAGCGATTTGTTGATTGGCGAGCTTACACAGCAGATCTGACGGCCTTAGGTGTGGCTGATCCATAGTCTAACACTATCAGGAAATTACAGCATTGAGGCTACAAGTACCAATAAAACCTTATTTACTTTAACGGCTACTGCGAAAAAGGCTCAAGTAAAAGATACCCAGTGCTTAACATTAACTCTAAATGAAGTTGGGCAGAAAGGCGGAACTTCAAGCAATTGTTGGGAGCAATAATATGACAGGATTTAAATCAATACTTTCAGCCACTTTAGCTATATTGGTCTTTAGCAGTTCGTTTGCTACTAATGCTGAAGAGAGCAACCAAAAACATGTTGGAGCCAAAAATACTAAAATGACAGTAAAGTGTTATGTTGAATACCGTGGTGGTGGTGAGGATATACGCTTTGTTATAGGAGATTTTAAAACGCCCAATCAAGCTAAAGGAATATTGCATGGTCGTAAAGTTATTAAAAGTAATGGCACCATCAAAAAAATCATAATGAAAGTAAAAGAGTGTATTAAATCCACAGAGAAGTTTAGTACTAGCCGCGCAAAACAATTAGATAAGTCAGTGGCAAGGTAGTCTACTTATATTTGTTTTAAATGGAAAAAGCACCTTGTTGAACTTATATATTAAGTTTAACAAGGTGCTTTTTATTCAAATTATAAATCCCTACCTCAATAATATCGCCCCGTAATTATAACATATTAACTTATGGACAAATTACATCAGCACCTGTTCTATCTTCTTCTATACCGTCGTTATCAGTATCTGAACTAGTATAGCTTCGACCTGAAAGGGAAACAGTAATACCTCGACCAGCTCCGCTTTGAGGGCAATAAATAAAACTAGCAGCAATGGTTAATAAGCGTCCTGCTGGTGTGTAAATAACACTTGTTTGCGCATATTGCAGTGTATCGCCTGATTTTACCGCTGCTTTTATTTTAACTAATTCATCATTTGCGGCAAAGACATTACTATTAGCTAATGTATTAACGTTGTTGGTAAATACACTGATTTCATCTTGCCAATTCGTTGTGCAAGCCCCTACAGCGTTAATAGGGCAAACCGTGGTGTTTTTTCCGGTATTTATCGCCATGTTTCTAGCGGTTAATAATAGCCTTTGTATTTCGCTTATCTCATTATCAACACGCATTCTTGTTAAAAGTTCATTGAAACTGGGTAGAGCAATCATGCTTAGGATACCAGCGATCGCAATAGTGATCATCAGCTCAACTAAATTAAAACCTTTAGTCAGTTTAGTAATGTGCTTTATTTTAGCTGATTGAGGATTAAATTGTTCCATGATTAATGACCTAACAGATACTGCGATAGTACCTGTTATAACATTTTCTACGGTATCAGGCTAGTTACGTTAGTTGTGAAAACAATATAGCTTGCTATGGCCTTGATAGAATTTATCAATTACATGTTATTTCTTTATTCATACGAGTTTCATCTTTTGAGTCGTTGTCAATATCACTAGTTACGTAAAATCGTCCAGAGCGAGCAATGACAATGCCTCGCGACTTAACCTCATGACCAAGTGGACAGTAGCGAAAGGTACCATTACTTAGGCCCGTTAAGTGTCCTGAGGGCCGGTAGGTAACCATGGTCCGCCCTTTGCCATAAATTAGCTGATCACCTAATTTAATGGCTGCTTTTGTCACTACTATTCTTTCATTATTTGCCGCATCATAAGTTTTGTTATTATTTTTATCAATAAAAACACTCAGAACTTCATGCCAGTTAGTGGTGCATTGACCACCTTCGGTTAATGGGCACATTATTACCTTTTCGCCACTGTTGATTGCTGAGTTTCGAGCCGTGAGCAGTAAACGCTGTAACATAGATATTTCATTATCGACACGCATCTGTACGGTAAATTCATTGAAGTTAGGTAAGGAAATTACGGCTAATATTGAGGTGATTGCTAAGCTCATCATCAATTCAACTAGTGTAATACCTTTTTGTAATTTAAGGGAAAGAATAGATGGAGGCAGTTTTTGATTATTGAATTTTATTAAAGTGACATAAAACATAAAAAGTCCATTTTTATTTATTGTCCTGATTAACAGTTATAGTTAATAAAAATTGATAATGCGATAAAATAAACTTTTCTGACTAGCTATTTATCATAAGTAAGTGGTATTGCTTGTCTTTATGTCTATTTTTTATGAATGTTAATAACTCTATTTACGAAAGCCCGGTAGATTTATCATGAGAGTTGAAAATCGGCTGGTGAAGGCTGACTTTCGAACATTGAAAAAGTGAGTCTACGTTTTTGAAGGGTGTATGAAAGTAGTGTTCTGTATGATTATCAAGCAAATCATACAAGGTATTTAATATTTATAGGCTCTATTCCATAACACGGTTGTTTACATTATAAGCACATGGTTTTATGTTCAGTGTTAATGAAGTGATAAGGCGATCTACACATGCATGGATACTTGTGTAGAGTCTTATGGTCGTTCCTAGACGCCTGTCTCCACGACATTAGTGCATCCATGCACGTCAGAAGTTTATGTGTCTTGTTTGTTTACTCAGCAACACTAAACTACAACAGAGCCTATTTATAACACTTCCTTTGCATGGTGTTATTACCGTTATAGCGCACTACTAGGAATACTCGTTGGACTAATATGTTCTATCGGGTAGCAGCCTAAAACCTTAATGAAGTTGGTATGTGGGGTCATTTCGTTAATTGCTTCTTGTAAGGCAAAACTCTTTAAATTAGCTTCGACATCAATATAAAACATTTCTTCCCATGGGCGTCCTTGAATAGGGCGAGATTCAAGTTTGCACATGTTAATGCCTTTTTGCTTAAGGACTAATAAGCATTCGACTAAAGCACCTGATTTTTGACCAGTAGACAAAATAATCGCAGTTTTTGCTGGAATTTGTTCTGCCACGTCAATTGCTTTTCGAGCAACTAAAATAAAGCGAGAGTGATTTTCTACTTGGTTGGCAATAGAGTACTCTAAAGCGTGCAACTGATAAAGGTGGCCACCTTCTTCGCTGCCAATTACCGCAATGGTTTCATCTTGCAACTCAGCAACCTGTGCCATGGCATCGGCAGTACTATCACAATATTCAATACGAATACCCGTTTGCTTATCTAAGAAATTACTGCATTGGGCAAAGGGTTGCCCATGTGCGTATATGGTTTTTATTTTATCTAAGCTAGTGTTTACCGACGTTAACAGACAATGCTCTATCGGTTGAGTTATTTCACCCACAATGAAGAGGTTAGTGTGTTGCAGTAAATCATAAACTTCGTTAATACTACCTGAGCTAGTATTCTCTATAGGCAACATGCCGTAATCAACTTGCCCTGATTCAACTTGATGTAATATGTCAGAAAAACGTTGGCAACCTGATTCTATGATTTTCTCTGCTCTACGAGAAAAATAGCGATGGCTGGCAAGATAGCTATATGAGCCTTTATCACCTAGGAAGGCTACGCTAACGGTTGGCACTTGAATATCAGGATTAGCCAGTGTTTGTAAGTAAGCTTGTTGATTTAAAACCGAGTCTTCAATAATAGTTTGAAATACACTGGTAACATAGTGAGCATCTAAACCTAAGATTTTACCATGCTTAATTAAGCGTATTAAAAGCGCTTGTTCGCGTTGTTGATCTCTAATAGGGCGGATTTGTTGCACTTTACTCTTAGCGACATTAAGTGTTAACGCCCGACGTTTAGCCAACAAAGCTAATAAATCTTGATCTAAAAGCGTTATTTCTTGTCGTATTTCATTTAAATCTAACTTTTCGCTCACTAGTTTACCTTTTTATTGTTGATTGACTGTTTATCTTGAGTAGTTACTCTAGCTAGCTTAGCTAAATAGTGTCAACTGTTTCTTTAGACGTTTTTGTTTGTCAGTAGTGGTTAAGGTATACATTGAAATATTATGGCAAAGCTGCATAAAGTAGCAATAGCCCATACTATTGATCTTAATAGGCCAATATTTAACAAATAGAAAAGGTTATAGAGCACTCGTGCAATGATATGAACAACGGCCAACACCAGTATTGTTGGTTGGCTATTGTTTGTTGCCAAGGCTAAAAGAAGTGCGGGGGCAAAAAGAATAACTGACTCAAAAGCATTTTGATGGGCAGCGAGGGCACGAGCACCAAATCCGGTCAGTTTGCTTTGCTGCTCTCTTGGGTGGTTATTGTTGTATCCGCCAAGTTTAGCCATGGCAAAAGCTACGGGTATTTTTGCCAGTAGTGGTAAAAACAGTGCTAAAAACAAGCAAATAATTAATATAGTCATAGTTTATCTCTTTATTAAATTGTGATCATAGTGCCAATATTGTCTTCACCATTAAACACAACTTAATAGCTAAGCAAAGTCAACGTATACTGCGTTTTTCCCGGTAAAAATGGCGAAGCTATACCTTGTTCCCAGTCACTATGTCCCATGCCATAATACGGACTCCAAGGGTGACCTGATTGGCTAGTTGGCATATGAAATATACCATCAATTTCGTGACCTGGTGAGACCACCATACGTTCAGAGGCGCCAAAGGCTTTTCCTTGTACTCTTGGCATATAGCTATCACCGGCTAATGCTTCACTTGGCATATCAAGCCAATAATGTAATAGCGGCAGGGCACTACTCAAGGGGTGTTTTATTGCCGAACTATTTTGTTGCCCCCAGGTCGCAGCATCTAGTGGCTGGTTAGTCGACATATCCTTAAGGGTTAAGGTTAGCGCCTTAGTAAACAGCTCTTGCCAGCTATTTTCTCCTAGCATCATGAAATTCTTGGGTTGTTCATTAATAAGCTGCCATAAGGGCACTTCAATTTGGTGGCGAATACTGTTAAAATTAAAAGCGTCATCAATATTTTTTAAACTTGCATTCAATTCGAAAAAAACACTATCTCTAAGATTAATTCTAAAGTTACGCACTAAGCGATAACTAACAGAGTCAATGCTAGCTCTTAATACTTTGGGGTTTGTTAACAATGTTTTTACTTGCGCAAAGTTATTATGTTGGGTAAGTACTTGTTCGGTTAACACGGTCTCAAGAATAAACTGCTGCCAGCGTTGTAAAAAAACGGCTTCATCATCTAGGCCTATTTTAAGTAGCGCTTGTTCGTCAAATTGTTCTTGGGCGAGTAAATTATCTTTAATTTGCTTTGCACGAGCACCGAGTGCATAGCCACCATTACCAAGTTTTTCATACATTTCACCACCAACGACACGGGAGTTCGCCGTCCATAGTCTGTTGTTTTCTGGATTTTCAATGCGAGGATAGTCTGAAGGAATTAAATAGCCTTGCCAGCGATTATCCCCTGAGCTCCATGATTGCGGTGTTTCACCAACGGCGCCTTTTTTGATAGGGATTGCTCCCATAATGGTCCAGCCAATAGCGCCGTCTTTATCCGCGACCAATATGTTTTGCGCAGGGATACCCGAGCGAGCCGCAATATCTAACGCCTGCTCAACAGTTTTTGCTTGCTCTAATTGAGTAGCCGTTAAGTTGACTGCTTCTTTATCGTGGGCAACCCAGCGATAGGCCAGAGATTTTCCTTGATGGTTTTTCCCAATTACAGGCCCCCAAATTGTTTCCTTTACCGTGATCGCTTGGGCTTTTTGTCCTTTAATGGCGATTACCTGTTTATGAAAGGTAAAGTCTTGATAGCCAGTTGGCGTTAAATATTGGCTGTCATCAGCATTAGTGGTTAGCACAATCACATCACTATAGTCGCCGTAGCTATTGGTAAAGCCCCAGGCAATATGACCATTACTACCAATAACCATATTTGGAGTACCTGGCAAGGTGGCGCCAGTGACTTTAATTTGTTCAGTAACGGACTTTAAGCCAGCAATTGTTATATGTGGGTATTCAAAAGAAGCGCGAAACCACGTATTTGGTACACGAATGCCAAGGTGCATATCATTGGCTAAAATGGCGCTTCCGGTCGAGGTTAACGCGCCTGAAATTGCCCAACTGTTAGAGCCAGGGAAATGTTCACCTTGATATCTATTGGCAATCTTATTAGCTAGTTGTGTGTTATTAGCCAATGCAATGTCATTTTTACCATCAAGGTTAACACTTGTAGCAGAAGGCCAAGCTTCTTTAGGCATAGGCGCTGGAGATAATTGACTACCATCAATTGGCGCATCCCAGATACTGCCTTTAGGATCTAAAAATGCATACACATCACCAGATAACACTGCTTTCATTAAGCCTAGGGTACGCTCACGTTTACCATCGTGGTATTGAAGATCTATATACATACTAAAAATAGTGAGGATGGAGTCTTCTTCACTCCATTGCACCGGCTCTTGTTGCAGCAGAAGGTATTCAAAAGGCGAAGAGGATAAATATTTTAACCCTTGGTTGACACCTCTAGTATAGGCTTTCACTAAATCCAGTTGCTCTTGGGGCAACTGAGCGACTATTGCTCTGGCCCGATCGCGAAAGCGATGTTTACGGATCGATTTATCATAATCAAGAGCGATAACACCAAAAAGGCTGGCCAACTCTCCTGCGGAGTTTCGTCTTAATAAGTCCATCTGAAAAAATCGCTCTTGTGCATGGACAAACCCTAAAGCCACAGCAATATCGGCTCTACTTTCGGCCTTTATCGTGGCAATACCCTGCTGGTCTCGCTCAATTATGGCAGTATTTTTTAAGCCAAAGACGGTTTTTTTCCCGTCTAGTAGTGGTAGGGCGCTATCAACTTTACTGTAAAGCCAAGTTAATGCCGTTGCTAACACTAATAAACTGATAAGTAAGAAGCCAGTGAGTATTTTTTTTATTTTGTTCATGGATAAGGCAAGCTAGATAAATTGATATAGCAGAGTAACGCAAAATGCCCTGAGTGAATATTTTTAGTTACTTTTATTTAAACAATGGTATGAGCATACTTATGGCTATTAACTCAATAGACCTCAAGAGTATTACTGTTTATTCTTGGCCTTGTAAATACTGAGTTGTTGGACGAGAGAGATTGGTGATTTGCCCATATTTAGTTAACTAAGCTGAACCCTGGATTATGGGGGGGTAATATCTAAGTTAAATTAAGGGCACAATTTATTCAATTATTAAGGCAAAACGTTTATCAATAGCGGGTCATTAACTATACTTTGCTGTTACACTTCGTCTTTATCACTTTACTCTTAGGTGTTGGCTCTAGCTGCTCAGTAATATTTCCTTTAACCGGGCTGGTAAAGTATGAAATAAATTGGTTTAGCTTGTCGCTAAAAGCCATGGCGCTGTTAAAAAACTCATTGGAATTATTGACAACATTCATTGTTAAAGGTGAATTTTCTAGCGTTAACATAGTCGGGTTTGACAAAATTAAGCCCGTAGAAAAATTATTACGGTATTGAGTGGCTAGTGTGCTAGGTGTTTTTGCCGCGACCTTGATAAAATTGTAGTTATTATAGCTCGAGCTATAGGCATTGCTCACATTTAAATACTGTATTTTAATAGCAGACTTGGCAAGTGCCGGGGATATATTGCTCAATATTACGAAGGTGATAGTAAAACTAACTAATAGTAATTTAACTGATTTCATTGCCTATATCCTTTAGCTTTACCCATATACTGGTTAAGTGTGGTGTTGTTCGCTACCACTATGTCTTTCATTGCTTGAGCTGCAGCTATTATTTAAGATTACTTAGTTGTAACGATTGTAACAGTTGTTACTTTACTGGTTGTTTACTCATTATGCTAGCGAGTTGAGATAAGTTGCTTCTTTCACACGGTAGATGGTAAAGGTCGGTTAAAGAACATTGTTAAAGTAAAATGGCTAATAATTACCTATAAGCTGTCTATTTATTAGCACAGTTTGAAGGGATAAATATTACCAAGTATTTCAAAAAAATCACATTAGTCACAAAAAATCGAAGCGGTTGTTGAACCTAGCCTAACGTTTTGACTTCGCTTAGGTGAGCATGACAACCAACACAGGCGCTATTATGCAATAGCGCCTGTGTTGGTTACTTTTTCCGTTTAGCGCTTGAGCGACTAAGTTTAACTTTAACTATTAGTTAGCGCTGTTGACGCTTCTTTGCTAAGCGATATTGATGCAGTAATGGCTCGGTATAACCATTAGGCTGTTTAGCACCGGAAAATATTAATGCGCAAGCGGCTTTAAAGGCAATGTTATTGCTAAAGTCATCACTCATTGCTTGATAGTTAACATCAGTCGCGTTTTGTTGATCAACAATACGGGCCATTTTCTCTAAACTTGTCTGTACTTGCGCGGTTGTACAAATGTTATGTGTTAGCCAGTTGGCAATGTGTTGACTGGAAATTCTTAAGGTCGCTCTATCTTCCATTAAGCCGACATCATTGATATCCGGTACCTTAGAACAGCCGACACCTTGATCTATCCAGCGTACTACATAGCCTAGAATTCCTTGGCAATTATTGTCTAGCTCTTGGCTTATTTCCGTTGCACTCCAATTGGTATTTTTTGCCAGTGGAATGGTTAATATATCATCAACATCTGCGGCTTTACGTTGACTAAGCTGTGTTTGTACAGCAAATACGTTCACTTTATGGTAATGCAGGGCGTGCAATGTCGCTGCCGTAGGTGAAGGTACCCAAGCCGTATTTGCCCCAGCTTCCACATGATTTATCTTGGTTGCTAACATGTTTGACATTTGATCTGGAATTGGCCACATACCTTTACCAATTTGCGCCTTTTGGCTGAAACCGCAAGCCAGCCCGACATCAACATTGTTATCTTCATAGGCGCTAATCCAAGTCGTTAACTTGATATCGGCTTTTCTTGCCATAGCACCAGCCATCATAGAGGTATGAATTTCATCGCCTGTTCTGTCTAAAAAGCCGGTGTTGATAAATACCACACGATCTTTGGCAGCAAAAATACAGTTCTTCAAATTGACACTGGTACGTCTTTCTTCATCCATAATACCCATTTTTATGGTGTTGCTTGGTAATGACAATGCCTTTTCTACCCGAGAGAATAAGGTATCGGCAAAAGCTACTTCTTCAGGGCCGTGCATTTTTGGCTTAACAATGTAAATTGAACCTTCACTACTGTTACGGTGTTCACCATTACCTTTTAAGTCATGCAAGGCAACTAAAGAGGTGATCATTGCATCGAGTATGCCTTCAGGTACTTCGTTACCTTCGCTATCGATAATGGCATTATTTGTCATCAAGTGACCGACATTACGGACGAACATTAAACTTCGCCCCTTCAGGGTAACGGTGTCGCCATTGAGTGTCTGTACGCTAAAATCAGGGTTCATGGTACGAGTGATGGTTTGACCATTTTTATTTACCGTGGCAGATAACTTACCTGTCATTAATCCCAACCAATTTCGATAAGCTAATACCTTATCCTCGGCATCTACCGCTGCGACTGAATCTTCAAAATCCATAATAGTGGTTAAAGCAGATTCAAGCATGATGTCACTTAACCCAGTAACATCTTGCTGACCACTATTACTTTCATCATTAAATAATAAATTTAAATGTAAGCCATGGTGAGAAAACATTAACGATTGTGGTTTATTGATACTGCCAGTAAAACCAATAAAAGCTGAGGGTACCTTTAAGGCGGTTTGTTGACCATTAGTCAAAGTTACCATCAATTGCTGCTCAGTTAAGTGGTAACTAATCGCTTGCTTATGGCTGCCAGAAACAAGTGGCAGGGCTTGATCTAAACTATCCTTGGCAAAGGCGATAACCTTTTTACCCCGTACTGGGTTATAGGCTTTACTTGGTTTGGCACCATTTTCATCACTGATGACATCGCTACCATAAAGCGCATCATATAGACTTCCCCAGCGTGCATTTACCGCGTTTAAGGCAAAGCGAGCATTCATTATTGGTACCACAAGTTGCGGTCCTGCCATAAGCGCTAATTCACTATCAACATTACAGGTGTTAATACTAAAGTCTGCTACTTGCGGGACAAGGTAATTAATTGTCATTAAAAACTGCTTGTAGTGAGCAAAATCAAAGGGCTTATTGTCTTGATGGTATTTATCTATGCTTGCTTGTAAGGCTTCACGTTTTAATAACAGTTGTTGGTTTTTGGGGCTAAGTTCATTAATTAGTTTGGAAAATTGCTGCCAAAAGTGCTTTGAACTAATGGCCGTGCCAGGTAATGCTTCATATTCAATAAAGTCAAAAAGACATTGGCTTACTGTTAAGTTTTCTATGGTTACTGTTGCTGGCATTATAACTTGACCTTTTCTTCAAAAAAAATATATTAAAAGTGTTAAGAATGTTGGTGTGAAAGTTTCTATTATTAACGTCACTGCTAGCGCAATTACACTGAAATAGCGTTGTAAATAAATATTAATGATAATCCTATGGCTTATTATCACTGCTGGCAATAGTGCTTTAAGCTTATAAATTTATACTAGGTAAGACTATTATGACTACGACTCCATCTAAGTAATTGTTAGTTAATGTTATTTTGTTGTTTTTATTATAGGTTAGGTCGGTAGCATGATATTATTGTACTTTATGATAAAGACCATTCATATGGTGAATGATTCTTGCTGCTGAGTGCTGGTAAACCTTTTTAGTTAAATAGTTGCTGCAGTAAAGGCACTAACCAAGGGCTGATCAGTGCGGTAAGTAAGGCGGATAAAATCAAAGCAACTGAGCTGTATGCGCCATGTTCAGCACTCACCCTAACTAACACCGCGGTACCAATAGCATGACTGGCACTACCTATGGCCAAACCCTGAGCTTTTGCGGAATTTACGCCAATAAAGCTAAGCCAAGCAGGCCCAAGTAAACCGCCAAATAGCCCGGCAAGCAAAATAGCAAAAGTGGTAATGGAGCTATCACCGGATAATTGCTCGGTTAACGTAATACCAATAGGTGTGGTTACTGATTTAAGTGATAATGCTATGGCTATTTCAGGCGCTTTAATAAAGATCATCGCCAGAATAAAGCTGACTGATATCACCACTATAATACCTAAGCTTAAGATAGACATAATCTCCCGCCAATGAAATTTTATCTGTCTGAGCTGTTGATAAAGTGGAAAACCTAGGGCAACAATCGCTGGTTCTAATAGAAGATTAAGAAAATAAGTCGCTTGGCTATATTGCTGATAATTTATATCAACTAAAAGCAGTAGTGGTACTAATAAAATGATGGTAAACAACATAGGGTTTAACCAAATTGATTGCCATTTTTGTTGAAGTTTGACGGCCAATTGATAGGTGGTAACCGTAATTAAGGTGATGGCGATACTTGCCAAAATAGACGTGTTAATTAGCGCACTATCAAGCATTATTTTTACCTGCGGATCTGCTGTCATCATCAGGTTCAGGCATAATAAGAAAGCGTTCACTTAGACAGCCTATGACCGTCAGTAAGAGAAAAGTCGAGCTAAATATAATGGTAATCAAGGCGATGCCGTGTTGTTGTATTAATTGAAAATGATTAATAACACCAACGCCGGCAGGAACAAAACAAACCCCCATATTTCTAATAAGCCACTGATTAGTAACGCTAACCTTTTTCGCACTAAACCAGTTTAGCTGTAAAAAAAAGGCATAAATAACCATACCGTATAAGCTTGCTGGTAGGCCAGACAATAAATAGTTAACAAGCTTTCCTAGCAGTAAACTAATACTGATGGCAAAAAGGGTATAAAGCGCATTTTTCATCGTCAATTATTTATTATTCTCACAAGTTTGTGCTGCAGCAATGACTAATTTTCTAAACCAAATATGGCTGGCATCGTGATGTAATAAGGGACTCCAGATCATTTTTAATTCTATCTCTGGGATATCAAAGGGCGGTTTTAGAATAGTATAGTTACTGTCATTCTTGTGTAACATCGCCGCTTTGGTCGGTAAAGTAGCAATTAAATTATCTTCATAAGCAAATTGCATAGCAACATGGTAATTACGGGTAAAAACTTTAATGTCACGCTTCTTACCTAAGCGGGCTAGCGCTTCATCAACCCAACCAAGCTTTTGCACATCTTTAGGATCCATACCCACGCCAACACCAAAGCCAGTTTTTGAAACCCAGACGTGTTTTGCGCTAAGGTAAGCGTTTAAATTAAATTTATTGACTAATGGGTTGTCAGCGCTTAATAAACAGGAAAAAGAGTCACGCCAAATTGTTTTTTGATGGAAAGATTGTGGCAATTCATCAAAACGGTTAATCGCCATATCAATTTTACCTGCCTCTACATCATGAAAGGTAACATCACTTGGCGTCATAATATCTAAGGTGACATTAGGGGCTACTTCATTTAAAGATCTTAGTAGCGTAGAGAGCAATGTTGAAGCCGCATAATCACTGGCCATGATCCTAAAAACACGTTGACTGTTAAATTCGTTAAATTCTTCCTCGCCTTGCAAAGCTTCTTCTAAATCAAGCAATATCTTACGAATACTTGGGCCTAAAACGCGAGCCCGTTCTGTCGGGACCATGCCATTAGAAGTACGTACTAAAATGGGATCGTTAAATAAAGTTCTGAGCCGTTTTAAGCCATTACTCATCGCCGGTTGGGTAATATTAAGCTGGCTTGCTGCCCGAGTAACATTTTTTTCACGCAATAATACGTCTAAATAAATAAGTAGGTTTAAATCGATTTTAGAAATATTCATGTCGTTAATGGCTCTCTCGATTAATATAAGTCAGGTAGATATAAGCTAAATTCTGAGCTAATTCAATGTGTTTTTACCAATAAAGTGATAAAAAGTGGTTGATAAGTGGCATAAAGACCAAGACTTATTCATTTTGTGAATGATGGTAATCATAAATATATATTTTAAAAATACCCTAAGCATGGGTTATTGTTTTTGTAGTCCGGTATGAAAGCTTATTATTTTAAATTCAGCTTAACGTTTGACCCTTTGATTTAAGGTCTCAATTTGCCAGTTAATCAGCCAATACTAATAACACCTATTTAATCTACAACAAGACTTTTGGAGAATGATATGTCTAACTATCAAAGTGCAATAGAAGCAGTTAAAGCCATTAAAGAGCAAGCAGGTAGCTCTTGGGCCGCCATTAACCCTGAGTCTGCTGCTCGCATGCGTACCCAGAACAGATTCAAAACGGGTCTAGACATCGCTAAATATACGGCAGACATTATGCGCAGTGATATGGACGCTTATGATGCTGATAGTTCTAAGTACACTCAGTCTTTAGGTTGTTGGCACGGTTTTGTTGGTCAACAAAAAATGATTGCTATTAAGAAGCATTTTGATGGTAAAACAGACCGTCGTTATTTATACCTTTCTGGTTGGATGGTCGCGGCACTGCGTAGCGAATTTGGTCCTCTTCCAGATCAATCTATGCACGAAAAAACGTCTGTAGCATCATTGGTTGCCGAGCTTTACACCTTCTTACGTCAAGCCGATGCCCGTGAGTTAGGTGGTCTTTTCCGCGATCTAGACGCGGCAAGTGAAGGCGAAAAAGCTGCCATCCAAGATAAAATTGATAATCACGTTACTCACGTTGTGCCCATTATTGCCGATATCGATGCGGGTTTTGGTAACGCGGAAGCGACTTATCTAATGGCTAAACAAATGATTGAGGCTGGTGCTTGTGCTTTGCAAATCGAAAATCAAGTTGCTGATGAAAAACAATGTGGTCACCAAGACGGTAAAGTAACGGTTCCCCACGCAGATTTTCACTCTAAGATCCGTGCATTACGTTATGCTTTCCTAGAGCTTGGTATCGACAATGGTATCATCGTTGCTCGTACTGATTCTGAAGGTGCGGGTCTGACTAAAGAAATTGCGGTGGTTAAAGAACCGGGCGATCAAGGTGATATATATAACTCATTCCTAGACGTTGAAGAAATTGACGTAGCTGACATGGCAGAAGGTGATGTCTGCTTTAACCGTAACGGCAAGCTTGTGCGCCCTAAGCGTTTACCTTCTGGTTTATACCAATTTCGTCAAGGAACCGGTGAAGAGCGTTGCGTATTTGACAGCATCGAAGCAATTAAAGCGGGTGCTGACTTGCTTTGGATTGAAACGGCCACACCAAATGTCGCTGATATTACGGCAATGATGAACGAAGTTCGTAAAGAAATTCCGAATGCTAAACTGGTTTACAATAACAGCCCATCATTCAACTGGACACTAAACTTCCGTCAGCAAGCCTTTGACGCCATGGTTGCTGCGGGTGAAGATGTCTCAGCATACGTTCGTGCTGATTTAATGAATGTTGAATATGATCAGACTGAATTGTCGGCAACAGCTGATGATAAAATCCGTACTTTCCAAGCGGATACTTCACGTGAAGCGGGTATCTTCCATCACCTAATAACTCTTCCTACTTATCACACCACGGCATTGTCTGTTGATAACTTAGCGAAGGAGTATTTTGGTGAAGCGGGTATGCTGGGTTATGTTAAAGGTGTACAACGTAAAGAAATTCGTCAAGGTATCGCCTGTGTTAAACACCAAAACATGTCAGGCTCTGATATGGGTGATGACCACAAAGAATACTTTGCTGGTGAGAATGCCCTTAAAGCTGGCGGCGCAAAAAACACGTCTAATCAGTTTTAATATTAATTAGCGAATTAATTATTGAATAAAAAAACCAGCCTTGAAGGCTGGTTTTTTATTTTTTACTTATTATTTTTAATAATACAAAAGCAGCTAGCATTGTGGCATTGCTACTTATAGTTAATAAATTAGAAGTTATAAACTAAGGTTACCGAGGTTTCAGTGTTAGTATTTTCAAAACCTTGTTCTACTTCAGTATCGTAATCAACACGAAAAGAAAACTTGAATTGTAAAGATTCCATTAGCTTGGTAGTCAATGAAGTCTCTGATTTATAAATACTATTTTTACCAGACTCCAATGCTTGTTTGGCAACAAAGTATTGTTTGAATTCAACAAAATCATTAATTTGTTTAGTGTATAAAGCTTGGGCTTGCACAATTGCAGCAGTTTCGCTGTATTCTTCCATCGCCAGCTTAGTATCAGTCGCATCAGAAGCGCGAATAACGTCGTATTTTACACCTGGGCCAATATCAGCGAAAAATGAACTAGTTTCAGTTTCCCACCAGTGACGACCCCAACCAAAAGAAGCTGAAGTTTGGTATTGAAAACTACTGAACTTATCTTGTTCATAATAAGCGCTGCCGTAAAGGTAGTTTTTACCGCCTTCTTCTAGCGAATAATTAGACTGACCAAGAATATCCCACTTGTTGTCAGTGCTTTGAAATTCATCTTCTGTTTCAAGTTTCTTAGCAAGGGCATTAAAAGCTAGTGAATTTAACCAACGTCCTGCTTCATGTTTAATGTTTAGGCCGGCTTTGATATCACCACTTTTAGTGTTGCCCGTTTTAAACAACATGCCTAATTCGGCTGAGATAGTAAAAGAAGATTTTTCTTCAGCAACTTCTTCAGCCAGGGCATATTGGCCAGTAAAAGGTAATAACAGCAGAGCTGCAGCAGCTATTTTAGATTTCATGTTCATCCTTAAAAAATGATAATTGATCAGTTAAAATGTTGGAGGGATTAATTTTTCCGCGATCCTATCAAATTTTTAGAGGGCAGCCAACGTGTAAACTTATGTAAATGAAAAATTTTAATAAATTTCACCTTAATTGCCATAACTCAGTTAATTAAATAATATATATCATCATGTTAATTTATTAACCGTATATCACTGATAAATATTGTACCGCCTAACTAGGCTCAAGACCGACACTAATCACGACAAAATTTTTCATGTAATACAGCTAACAAAGCTACAATTTTTGGGCGTTTTTTAATAGCTTTTCTTGCTTAGTGTTCATCAGGATTCCGTGATTATTAGGATCAGTAGTAGGTGTTTTAAACTCACAGTGGTAACCATGGGCTGAGCGCGTCGGCTATGCGGGTTCGAAAAACATGTTATCGACTCTGCAGTGTTCTATGGCCATGTTGATTATCGCCGGCTGTTGGTAAATATTGTCCAGCATTTAAAGCCGGCCAATGGCCAGCAGCAAGGTGCTATTCAATTTTTCGGCCTGCGCTAGGTAAGGTTGCTCGGGCCGCGGTGTTAAGGTGCAACGCTTGATAAAAAGATGAACATTCGCTGGCCTAGACAGCTTTGCTAAAGCCAGCTTGGTATAATATCTTGTTGGATGATTTCTTCATAACTCGGGCGCTTTCTGACTATGGCAAATTCATTACCCTTAACCATCACTTCTGGCGCTAGCATACGGGTATTATAATTTGATGACATAACTGCGCCATAGGCCCCACAGCTCATAATAGCAATTAAATCGCCGGCATTAGACTCATGCACTTGCCTCGCTTTGGCAAAGGTATCGCCCGTTTCACAAACAGGACCAACGACATCATAGGTTTTTAGTGATTTTTTACCCTTATTGACGGCAAAAATTTGATGATAGGCATCATACATACTGGGTCTTATCAAGTCGTTCATACCCGCATCGAGTAGTAAAAATTGTCGTTCTTCACCATCTTTTACAAAAACGACACTGGCTACCAGAATCCCCGCATTGCCCAATAGCGAGCGACCCGGCTCGATAATTATTTTGCAATTAAGTTGGCCAAGTTGGGCGTTGACTATATCGGCATAGGCTTGCTTGCTGGGAATGACTTCATCACGGTAGGTAATGCCTAAGCCACCACCAACATCAATCACGCTAATGTCATGACCATCGGATCGAAGTGCACTAACCAGTTCGGCAATACGTTGGTAAGCTTCGGCAAAAGGAGCCAAGCTGGTTAATTGCGAGCCAATGTGTACATCCACACCTTGAACTTTTATGCCGGGTAACGCTGCCGCTTTTTTATAGGCCAATCGTGCCTTGGAAATGGGAATACCAAACTTATTCTCAGCCTTTCCGGTGGAAATTTTTTCATGCGTTTGCGCACAAACATCAGGGTTAATACGAAAAGCAATCGCTGCTGTGGTATTAAGTGAGCTGGCAACTTTCGATATCAACGCTAGCTCAGGCTCAGACTCAACATTAAATTGTAAAATACCTAAGGATAACGCGTAGTGGATTTCATCTTGGGTTTTAGCCACCCCCGAATAAACAATTTTATTTGGGGGGATGCCAGCAGCAATGGCGCGACGAATTTCTCCCATTGAGACTACATCGGCGCCTGAGCCCAATTTTGCTAAAGTGGCAAGTACCGCTTGGTTGCTATTCGCTTTTACCGCATAACAAATCAAAGCGTCTTGGTCGCTAAATGCCTGTTGATAATCTTGAAAACTTGCTTCAATGGCCGCGCTTGAATAGCAATAAAAAGGTGTTTGAACCTGCTTGGCAATATCACTAATAGCAATATTTTCAACATACATTTCATCATTTTTGTGTGGGAAGTAGCTAACTGGTGTCATAGGGTAATCATGGGTCTTGAGCAAAGATAATGTAGCTCAATTTATGCTAACTGGTGGCACTATTCAAGGGCTAAGTGTAATAAGGTCTGGGTAAAAAGTTATAGCTCATAACTGGTATCGAATGGGCTAGGTGTTTACTTAACCTGAACTCTGGATAATGTGTGCTTGATGGTTAAGTAAAAACAACAACTTACGATTATTAAGAATAAAATTTACAAAATCAGTCGCGATATATGTTATCAATGTTTCAATTTATTCGATTATCAAGGCAAAACGTTTATGAATAACGGGTTATTTATCGACGTTTTAACGCTGATAATCAGATAAAGGGGAATATTGAGCAAGTGCTGCTTATCCATAGTTCAGGTAACTTAACTTCTTTTGAGCGATTCAGCAGGGACTTAGAGGGGGAACGTGGTGGTAAATGTTATGGCTCTAGCCACTGTTTTACTTGTTAAAACAGTGGCTAGATCGGCATTTTTAGCTTAGCTGTGCCAGAGCCGACTGTAATTCATCAAGTAGGTCCAAATTAGTAATTTCTTGTTTGTCACTATCAAAATTATCAAAGAAACTTGGAATGGATAAACTCGCTTTTACATCCGCGGCAAAATAAGGTGCTGAGGCTGTCGCTGCTGCTAATACCGTTTTAGCGCCTCCTGGGCCAGGAGAGGTTGCCAATAAAACCATAGGTTTATTTTGAAATAACTTCATGTCGATGCGAGAGGTCCAGTCAAATAAGTTTTTATAAGCTGCGGTATAAGAGCCATTGTGCTCAGCAAAAGAAATGATAATAGCATCGGCTTGGCCTAATTTAGCGTAAAAAGCTTTGGCGGCCTCGGGTTGACCTAATTCATCTTCTCTATCTTGACTGAATAAAGGCATTTCATAATCGTTAATATCTAATATTTCTACCGTGGCATTAGGTACCAGAGAAGCGGCATACGTTGCTAATTGTTTGTTGATTGACTTTGAGCTGCTGCTGGCTGCGAAGGCTAATAATTTCATAATGAGGTGTCCTTTTAACGATTTATAATGTTTAATTTTAAGCCTTAGTTCACTGGTAAATAAGTGACTAACCCTTTGGCTTAAACTCAAGATGTGAGTAGTATACAGCTATAACCGAACGTAATTAATACCCTTAAATGATAAAAACTATTTCCATATGACTCATAATCACGATTCCAAGCTATTCGATGGCATGGTTATCTTTACCCAAGTCGTTGACTGTGGCAGTTTTTCTGGCGCAGCGATAGCGACCGGGCACTCAAACTCCTACATTAGTAAAACACTCAATAAACTTGAAACACGTGTGGGTGTACGGTTATTAAATCGCACTACTCGCTCTATCAGTTTGACCCCAGAAGGACAAGTTTACTATGAGCAATGTCAGCAGTTGGTCTTTGATGCTCATGATGCGGTGTCTTTATTAAAGCAAAGTCATATTGAACCTAAATGTGTACTTAAAGTGAGTTGTCCAACTTCCTTTGCGCAAAGCCATTTACAAGAGGTGGTGTCAGCGTTTATGCACCAATACCCGCAAGTAAATCTGGAATTAGACTTAAATGATCGACATGTTGATCTAGTTCAAGATGGCTTTGACTTAGTCATTAGAGCAACAGAGCAGTTGGCTGAATCAAGTTTGGTTTGCCGTAAAATATATAGCTGTAAAGGCTATACCGTGGCATCGCCGGTTTACCTTAAACGCTTTGGTGTGCCTACAACGGTAGCGCAACTCAGTGAACACCAGTGCATTTGTTATAGTAATTTAAAGCAAGCTAATAAATGGAGCTATAACCATAACAATGGCACACATAGCCAAGTTGCAGTGAAAGCTAAGTTATTATGCAACAGCGCTAGTATGGAGTTGGCTATGGTTCTTGCAGGTCATGGTATTTGCCGCTTACCTGAATTTGTTATGGAAGAAGCCCTGCAACAGCAACAATTAGTTATCTTACTTAATGATTATATTCCTCCCACTATTGATGTTTATGCAATTTATCCCAGTAGAAAACACTTATCACCTAAAGTACGTTGTTTTATTGATTTACTGGTTGAAAAAATGCCTAAGGTTGCGCTTTAACGATATTTTAAAAAATTTTATAGCACAACCTTTGCATGATATTTTTAAAGAGTGCTCAGCTATATTCAACAGATGATTGCATGCACTGTTTTAGTAAAGTACAAAACTCATTAAGCTCACGGTCAAGGGCGGTTTCAGGCAGAAACAAATGGTAACCAAAGGCTTTATGTAACACGGTACTGTGGTGAAGAAATGCGGCTAAGGGGCCGACGATTGACTCTCCTGAAGATAATTGAAAAGGCTCGAAATTAAGCTGGCCTTGCTCCAGGCTAATACACTGTTGTTGAATAGCAAAGGCTAATAATGGCCTTTGTTCATGAATCAGGCGATTGGCTAAGCGCGGCGAAATTTGCTTGGCCAGAGTCGATAAATGTTTTAGACGAATACCAATATAGGGTAACTGTACTTGTATAAAGCCTAAGCTTTCATTCATTAAAGCAATGCGCTGTATCTGTTGCCAGTTAACTTGCCAGTGGCCATAGCTATGCTGATATCTGATGCCTTGAGGATTAAGGCATAAACTATATTTTGGTTGCAGGTACTTAGCTAATCCCGTGATAAAAATGACCAATGAGGTAAGGTAGATAAAAATCAATACCAGCTGATATTGTCGCCAATAGCCTTGGCTAAAGACTAAGGTGATAATAAATAGCATCAGCGCTGTTAACATTAAAAACATGGCATGGTGATTACTTTGCGCTTTAATCTTTATAACAGGTAATTTACTTGTCATTAGCCACACCTCTCACACCTAGGAGCTTACCTGAGCAAAATTATTTTTAAGTTACCGACAGGTTTTCTTAATTGTCTTATTGAGTTTTTTCTTTTGAGCCGTTAGTTGCGCTTCACTTTTAAAGCTACGCTGACCATCAGGTGACATCATATAAATTCGACCGCCTTGACTAATGATTGCTAGCTGGCTTTTTAGTTGCTTGCAATAGCCTTTATTTTTTTTAGCTAACGTGGCCTCTTTTTGTGCTCGTTCAGCTTTCGCTTGCTTAGTCTCATTATAGTCTTGTTGCCACTGACTGTCTTTGCTGACTACATCAGCAATATTATGATTTTCTTTGAGCGTTATGGTGGTGATTTTTTCACCATCTATGGGCTTATCACTGAAGTGAACTTTGCCGTATTTATCGGTCCAGGTATAAATTTCAGCGGTTAAATTAAATGATAAAGTGCTGGCTGCTAGTAGTAAAATCGTGCCTAATAGTCTTAACATATTGATAAAATCCTTTTTAATGCTCTTTAAATCGTTATGCAAAAGCATGAGTTCTCATTCAATATAAACCATAACATAGCTTGATCAGTATATGGCAGTTTGCAGTGAATAGTTTTATCACTTAAGGAAAACAAGGACGGTTAACAATGAAAATGTTATTGGCATTAATGTTACTTGTTGCTGGTCTTAATATGGGCCAAGCAGGGCAAATGTATAAATACCAAGATGCTAAAGGCAATTGGGTTTTCAGTGATAAGCCGCCAGAAAAAGAACAAAGCTTTGAAACGCTAAGCTATACTCAAGCCAAAAAACCAAGCAGTAAAATTGAGCTCTATTATGTTAAAAATAGTGAAGGTTTTACCCTCCATGGCAAAAATAATTTTTATACAGCAATTGAAATCGGCTTTACCTCACCCGTGACCCAAAAAGAGATTCGAAAAGTGATCCCCGCACGCGATAGTATTGCTTTATTTCACAGTGATAAAAATACTAGCAAGGTACAGTATCGTTGGGCACTGGGTGACCCCCGCAGTGTGGCTGATAATTATCCATACCATGCGCCTTTTTTTTCACCTAAGGGGCATAGGATCAGCCAAGCCTTTAATGGCAGCTTTTCTCATACCGATGATTATAATAAATATGCAGTAGATATCGCTATGGATGTGGGTACTTACTTAACTGCTGTGCGAGCAGGTACAGTCGTTTGGGTGAAAGATGATTATCATATGAGTGGCACTACTCGCTACTTCCGCGATAAAGCTAATGTCATTAAAGTATTGCATGATGATGGTACTTTTTCATCGTATGCACATATCTTGATGGCTACTGCTTTGGTTAAGGAGGGAGATAAAGTGGCCGTTGGCGATAGGCTGGCACGTTCAGGGTCATCAGGGTTTTCTACCGGCCCACATCTACATTTTTCTATTATTAAAAATGCTGGGTTAAAAAATATTGCCATACCCTTTAAGTTTATTGATAAAAAGGGCAGAGCATTTACCCCCAAAAGAGCAATGATTATGCTCGGAGCCAGTAAACCCTAATGTGCTCTTTGCCATTACTCGCCATATTGCTGTGCAAAATAACTTTCAATAATAAGTCGGGCCGACTCAGCATCAATATTATCCTTTTTAAGGTTCTTAAAGCCACCACGAGCAAATAGCTGCTCTTTAGCATCGGCGGTGGTTAAGCGCTCATCTTGAAATTCCACATTTATACCAAAACGGCCCTGGATTCGCTTGCCAAACTTCTTAGCATCGAGAGTCAATTGCTGCTCACTACCATCCATATTAAGGGGTAAACCAACGACAATAACGTCAGGCTGCCACTCGGTCAGGTATTTAGCTAAATTGTGCCAATGTGGCATACCGTCGGTCGCTTTTATAGAGCCAAGAGGCGTGGCACTACCGGTCATTTCTTGGCCGACGGCAACGCCAATATACTTTTTACCAAAATCAAAGCCTATAACGGTACGTTGGCCAATAGGCGCTTTAGTTTTAGTCGACATTTTTTTCCTTGGGTGCAATCAGTAATTAAGGGAGCCATAGTTCAGGTCACAGTATTTTTGCTAAGAATATTTTAAGCAATAGCGTTGATTTAAGCGTGGCCAATATCTGAGGATAAGTGAGCGAGATCGATTCCCAGTATTTCAGTGGCTTTTTTCCAACGTTGCTCTATCGGCGTATTAAAAAGAATTTCACTATCTGCGGGCGCGGTTAACCACGAGTTGGCTTGCAGCTCTTGTTCAAGTTGACCGGGTCCCCAACTAGCATAACCAAGTGTTACCATAAATTGCTCTGGTTCTTTTTCAGTGCCCAAAGCCATAAGGATATCTTTTGAGGTGGTGATCATTAACTCTTTACTCAAGGTCAATGAACTACTCCAACCCGTTTGTGAGCTATGTAAAACAAAACCACGGTGTTGGGCAAGGGGGCCACCTGATAGTACTAATTGCTTTAAGCTATTCTTGCTATCAGTTACCGCCGTGGTCTGAGTACTATCACTGTTATCAGGCAAGTCACAACTGTCGTTTTTGGCCGCTTCTACTGGCTCTATTTGCTTAAGTAAATCCGATAAGGTGATATTTACCGGCAAGTTGATGATCAAGCCCATAGCACCACCTTTATTGTGTTCACAAATGTAAGTTACAGTCTTCTGAAAATAGGGATCAGCAAGGGTGGGCATGGCAATCAACAATTGATTTTCTAAACTCATCATTGATGGCGACTCACCTTGCTGCTGCGAACGGGTTAACTTTGTTTTAAATGCTGTTTTTTGTGGTTTGTCCATACAGTTTAGCTCTTATTTATTGATGTTATCTTCAATGGCATCCATTAACTTGCCGCTAATATTTATTGGATAAGCCGCTTCAATTTCACGAATACACGTTGGGCTAGTCACATTAATTTCCGTGATTTTATCACCAATAACATCAAGGCCAACAAATAATAAACCACGCCTTTTCAGTTCAGGGGCAATGGCATCAGCAATAGCCTTGTCGCTAACACTTAATGGTTGAGCAACGCCACGTCCGCCTACAGCCAAATTACCACGAGTTTCACCTTTAGCCGGTATACGCGCTAAACAATAAGGCATAGGCTCGCCATTAACAATAAGAATACGTTTATCACCGTCGGCAATGGCTGGCAAAAACTCTTGGACCATGGCATATTGCTCGCCATGGTTGGTTAAGGTTTCGATAATGACGCCAATATTCACGTCATCAGCTTTTATGCGGAATATTGACGCACCACCCATGCCATCAAGGGGTTTAATAATGATGTCTTTTTGTGTTTGGTGAAATTCGCGAATTTTTTTACTGCTACGCGTGACTAACGTTTTAGGGGTATAATCACTAAACCACGCGGTAAATAGTTTTTCATTACAGTCACGTAAACTTTGTGGTTTATTGACAATAAGTGTGCCTTCAACTTCAGCTCGTTCTAGCATGTAGGTTGCATAAATAAATTCAGTATCAAACGGTGGATCCTTACGCATTAATACTACATCTAATTCACTTACCGCGATATCTTGAGGGTCAGACAATTCATACCAATGTTCACTATCATCAAAGACTTTTATTCTGTGTGTCGTCGCTCGACATTGACCTTGTTCAAGGTATAAATCCTTCATTTCCATGTAGTACAGTTCATAACCACGTTTTTGGGCTTCAAACATCATCGCCATGGTTGAATCTTTGGCCACATTCACTTGTGATATAGGGTCCATAACCACGCCAAGTTTAATTGCTTGAGATTTTTTTTGTGTTGTTGTCATTATCTTTCCTGTTCAGTGTTAAGGTTAACCTTGCCTTTATCCTACGTTATTGATTTCGATAAGGGAACAACCCTATACGCCATCAATGTTTGCTTTCATGGCGCTTATCATTCTTCTGAATCTGCCTTGTTAAGTGGCTTGGTTATAGTCATAATTCGTGTATTTATTTAAGATCGCCAAACTTACATTGTAAGGCGGTAATTGCTGTTAAGGCAGCGGTTTCAGTGCGTAATACTCTTGGTCCCAGCAAAACATCAATAAAACCACTGTCATTGGCTTGCCTTATCTCTTCATCACTTAAACCACCTTCTGGACCTATTAACAAGCGAACGCGAGTGTTTTTCATGGGTAAACTCATGATGGAGTGTTGCGCTTTTGGCTGTAAATTAATTTTCAAAGCACTGGTTTGCTGTGTTAACCAATCCGCTAAAAATATTGGCTCAGCAACAATGGGCACATGGGTTCGACCGCTTTGTTCACAGGCACTAATGACAATCTTTTGCCATTGTTGACGCTTTTTCTCCAGACGTTCAGCGTTTAACTTTACCCCACAACGATTGGTAAATAAGGGCGTAATGGTATTCACACCCAGTTCAACGGATTTTTGTAAGGTAAAGTCCATTCTATCGCCACGCGAAATACCCTGGCCTAAATGAATGTTTAGTGGCGACTCACTGTTATTTTCTTGCTGGGCGATTACTTTCACTTGAGCTGATTTTTTGCTGACATTACACAATGTTGCCGTGTATTGAAACGGCTCTTCGCCATTAAATAGTGTGATGGTATCACCATCTTTTAGGCGTAAAACTCGCACTACATGAGTAAACGCGTCATCCGATAAAGTTACAGTTTCGTTTAGAGTAAATTGGCTTGCTTGATAAATTCTAGGGTTTCGCATAAGGAGTACTGTCTTTTTTTCGCTATTTTAGTCGTGTTGATGCAATATAAAATATGGGCGCTTAGGTTAAAAAGCAATGTGAGATTGAATAAAACTTTTTATTTTATCGGTTTCAATTGACTCGTTAGCCGATAACTTGTGCCTAACTTGAATTCTGACGCCTGATAAGACGATACTGAAGTCAGCACAAAAGGTGCCAGTAAATTTCACTGGTTAGTTCATTTTCGTGACGGTAGTTCCTCAGTTTAATTCATATTTTTTCTGGCCCACACGCGATAGGCAATGACTACCAAGCAAATACTGAAATAGCATGGGCTAAAAATGCCAAGGTGTTATTTAAAGCTTAGGGCAAAGGTTTAGGTGAAAATTAGATGCCGCTAGCTAGTCTTTATGACTAAAACATAAATGACTACAGCATAAACAAAAAATCCGGTACACCTAAAGGTATACCGGCTTTTTTATGTACAGGATGTACGGTAGCTAACGGAGACCGGATGTCTAGGAGTTAGCACAATACATAATTTCTATTTGCTCACTCGCAGAAAATAGTATCTTGGAGCTAACTGACGTTATAAACCCGCAGCTTTGCGTAAATCGTCTGCTTTATCGGTTTTTTCCCAGCTAAAAGCGGTGAAAGTATCATTACCGACAGTCATTTCATAGGGCTCACGACCAAAATGACCGTATGCCGCCGTTTGCTGATACATAGGGTGTAATAAATCTAACATTTTAGTAATGCCGTATGGACGTAAGTCAAAGTGTTCACGGACTATCTCGACCAATTTTTCTTCAGATATTTTACCGGTACCAAAAGTATCGATTGAAATAGATGTCGGCTCGGCAACACCAATAGCATAAGAAATTTGAATCTCACAGCGATCGGCTAGGCCAGCGGCAACAATGTTTTTAGCGACATAACGACCCGCATAAGCAGCACTACGATCAACTTTTGAAGGATCTTTACCCGAGAAAGCCCCACCACCGTGACGTGCCATGCCGCCATAAGTATCAACAATAATCTTACGACCGGTTAAACCACAATCACCTACTGGGCCGCCAATAACAAAACGACCTGTTGGATTGATATGATATTTGGTTTCAGGTGTAAGTAACTCAGCAGGTAATACGTGCTTGATGATATTTTCCATAACCGCACTGACTAAATCTTCTTGTTTAATGTCAGGGTTATGCTGGGTAGAAAGTACCACGGTATCAATAGCGATTGGTTTATTATCTTCGTAGATAAAAGTCACTTGTGATTTAGCGTCTGGACGTAACCAAGGTAAAATACCTGATTTACGCGCTTCAGCTTGGCGTTCAACTAAACGATGTGCATAGTATATGGGGGCAGGCATTAACGTGGGTGTTTCATTGGTTGCATAACCAAACATTAAACCTTGGTCACCAGCACCTTGATCTTCTGGCTTACTGCGATCAACACCTTGAGCTATTTCAGGTGATTGCTGACCAATCAAATTCATGATGCCACAGGTTGCGCCATCAAAACCAACATCTGACGAGGTATAGCCTATTGCACTAATGACATTTCGGGTTATTTTTTCTAAATCAACCCAAGCATTAGTCGATACTTCACCCGATATAATAGCAACACCGGTTTTTACCATAGTCTCACACGCCACACGGGCATATTTATCTTTGGCAATAATGGCATCTAAAACCGCATCAGAGATTTGATCGGCAATTTTATCAGGATGGCCTTCAGAAACAGACTCGGAAGTAAAAAGGTATCTAGACATAAGTCCTCAGAAAAATTTGAGTTATACAAAATAATGCGGCGATTCTACACCTGTTGAAAACAACTATCTAGCTTTTTTTACGCCTAGACGGCTAAACGGCTAAAATCATTTAAAAAATTATTACCCGCTGTTAATTATTCTGGGTTATTTGCCTCTAGGTAAAGCCTTGTTCGGGTGATTTTTATTCATTCAATGGCTGTAAAGTCAATGGTGCTTGCCATAGTTGGCTGAATATTTGTTCTTGCTGTTTAGTCGCCAGCGAGCTAAAAAATTGAGTCTGCCCTTGTTGTTTTTTACTAGCAGTTAAATTATTTTCAGCCAATTTTTTCATTAACTGCTGGGTAACAGGAGCGGCAGTTTCAATAATGCTAACTTGCTGACCGGCAATAACGCTTATTTGTTGTTGTACAAAAGGGTAGTGGGTACAGCCCAATACTAGGGTATCAATACCTTGCTTAACTAAGGGCTCGATATATTGTCTTAATAAGGCATTACAGGCGGGGCTGCGTTGTTTCCCTTGCTCAATAAACTCGACCAGTCCAGGGCAGGGCTGAATGAAAACTTGAGCACCATTATGGTGTAGGTCAATCAAGTCTTTAAAACGTTGATTTTCACTGGTTGCTTGTGTTGCTAATATGGCAATTTTTTTACTGATACTTTGCTTTGCTGCGGGTTTAATTGCTGGCTCAACACCAATGATTGGAATATTTACTTGTGCTCTTAGTTGCTCTATAGCATTAACTGTGGCGGTATTACAGGCAATGACTAGGGCTTTAACACCCTTAGCAAGGAGTAATTTTGCCATGCTATTAACGCGCTGGATAATAAAATCGACCGACTTTTCGCCATAAGGGGCATGGCGGCTATCGGCAAGATAAATAATATTTTCATGGGGAAGTTGCTGAGCTATACACTTGGCAATGGAAAGTCCACCGACACCCGAATCAAATACACCAATCGCGGCTGAGTTGTCAGTTGTTTTTTGCTTCATTTATTGCTTGCTCTTATGCTTGGCTTTTTTAATTAGTGGCTTGATTATGTTTTTTGCCTAGTGATGGTCTTTGCTCAATTACATAAATTAGCTTGTTCTGGGCAAATTGTATTGCTTTTATCAGCAAAAAATCAATACAAATTAATGTAGAAATGATTACATTCTTCATTTATCTATCACCCGTGGTAGTTAGTCAGTAAAATCGTTTACATTCTACCTTGTAACTTCAATCGCTTGGCGACTCTTTGGTGATAAATATGGGCTATTAACGGTCTAATTAATGGCAGGGATATAAAATAGGCCAGTGGCTTGAGCAGCCATATTCGCATCATTAAAACAATATAAGCGTCTAATTCCGATAAAATGGTCATGTCCGCAAGTTGGATATGCAGCTCTGTCAGCGCTTTAAAGGGATTTATACCTAAGGTTTTTAAATATTCATCTTGGCCCGTGATATCTAGCCACTTTACCTGCTTACCACCTTGACCCGCAAAGCGCTCATAGAAACGCCTATCCTTAATGCATTGCGGGCAAGCACCATCGAAAAATACGGTAATACACTTTTGCTTATTAGTCATAACAAGCTCAACTGTTTTTGCTGTTAAGATACTTTTATTGTAGCATTATTGTTTGCTTTGCTTTGCTTTGCGTTGTAGCGAGGAGTGCGGAAATATTGTTGATATGTGATTGTTCTGAAAAGAGAGGAGGTTGCTTCCATTAGTTACATTAGCGCGCAGGGAATTTAGTCCTGAACACCGTGTGCTTTGCTAGAGTCGTGCGGAAATATGATTGATATTTTCTTTAACAATAGAGGATAGATTGCTTCCATCAGTAACATTAGCGCCGCAGGGAATTTAGTCCTGAACACCGTGTGCTTTGCTAGAGTCGTGCGGAAATATGATTGATATTTTCTTTAACAATAGAGGATAGGTTGCTTCCAAGGTGCCGCAGGGAATTTAGTCCTGAACACCGTGTGCTTTCCTAGAGTCGTGCGGAAATATGATTGATATTTTCTTTAAAAATAGAGGATAGGTTGCTTCCAAGGTGCCGCAGGGAATTTAGTCCTGACTACCGTGTGCTTTCCTAGAGTCGTGCGGAAATATGATTGATATTTTCTTTAAAAATAGAGGATAGGTTGCTTCCAAGGTGCCGCAGCTAACTTTAGTCCTGAACACCGTGTGTTCAGGGCGGAAGTATCATGCTAACCGTAGGCTTCCCGATACGAGCCGGGCTTGCACAATAGCTAATAGTCAATTTCCTAAGGTAAAACTTATCGGCTCAGGGACATAGTTCGCACACAAACACCCCAGAAGACAAAACCAGTATAGCGAAAAAAATATCATCCAATAAGCTTTTTTTGTAATTTTTAACTGAATGTTGAGTAAGTATTCGTTTTGCTTTATTTTTAGGCTTTAACTGTGGCAAAAGGAGTTGTCGGTGTAAATCATAAATTAAGAAAGGGTAAAAAGAGTAAGCGATTAATACTTAGGCTATTTTTATATTCTTTGGAGCAATGGCTTGTTCTATGGTTGTTTGCAATAAAGCTATTTTATTTTGGTTTTCTTGTTGCTCTACCTTTAATTGCTGTTGAGCTTTCAATAAATCATTGGCTAAATTTAACGCAGTCATTAATAACTTCTGCTCGGGTGTGCAGATCGTTTTGCTCGCACCCGCTTTGCTTAAACGGTTAGTTAATTCTTGAGCCGCAGATAATAAGGCGCTTTCTTGCCCTATTGGACAAGCTACTTTCAGCTTGCGCTCAACAATGTTGATTTCTACTGTTCGTTGCGCCATTGACAAGAAATTCCAAGAGTTATTAATAATAATAGCCATAAGTGGAGTGTTTTTAAGCTATTATTTTTATAATAACGATGCTAAGCCTGCTATGCAAGTATTTAGCGTCTATTATCGGATTTTTCTGTTATTTTCCTTTTCTGTCATTTTCCCCAGTGATACCATTACTGACCATAACTCCCCGTAATTATAGAAAGTAAATCATGACCCAAGCAAACTCAAATAACGATGACAACAATAACTTAATGGATTTTCCCAGTATACAAGCCATTTTAACTAGCGAAGATGTAAGATCACATGCCAGTGAAATTCATGGTGTATTAACCGGCTTAGTTTGTGCAGGTTTTGAATTTGAAAATCAAGGCTATATGGTTATGCTTAATGATTTATTTAATGACGGTGATGGCTTTCCAACAGCCGTTAAAATAGCCCTTAAGCAAATGTATAATGAATTGTGGACTAGCATATTAGATGACACCTATAGCTTTAATTTATTATTACCTGATGACGATGATACTATGGCCGAACGTGGTCATGCTTTGAGTATGTGGGTACAAGGCTTTAATTTAGGTTTTGGTTTAGAGCAAAAAGATAGTCCGGTTGTTTCTGCTGAAGTTAAAGAAGTACTGACAGATTTTAGTGAAATTGCTAACTTATCTGATGAAATGGACGAAGATGAAGATACTGAACAAGCGTATTTTGAAATCAGTGAGTATGTCCGAATTTCAGCTATATTGTGTTTCAGCGAGTTAGCGACACCACCAAACCAAGAAAGTAACGGAACTAAGAAAAAAATAATTCACTAATTTTTTATGACCCTTAGCACAGCAATAAATAGGCGCGAGTAATTACATGAGCACTTCACCGTTAAGTAAATCAGCCATTAGCCAGTTACCTTTGACTGACTTTGCTCAGCATCGTGCCGCATTGATGGCGCAAATACCAAATAATTCAATCGCTTTATTTCCTGCGGCCAGTGAACTTACGCGCAGTAACGATACCGAATATGCTTTTTGCCAAAATAAAAACTTTTTATACCTAACCGGTTTTAATGAACCCGATGGTTTATTAGTATTGCTTAAAGATGAACTGGGTAAAGCCGAGTCTATTTTATTTTCATTAGCGAAAGAGCCTTTACATGAAATTTGGCAAGGGCGACGCATTGGCCAAGTCAAAGCGGTGCAAGACTATGGTGTTGATGAAAGTTTTGTCGTCGCTGAAATTGATAACCTATTACCTGATTATCTTGATGGCAAAAGCCAAGTGCTTTTTGGTTTTAGTGACCATAACTTTGCTGCGCAAGTGTTTACTTGGTTAAAGCAAGTAAAGAGCAGTATTCGTCAAGGGGCCAAAACGCCACAGCATCTAACCGATACTGACCCTATTATTGCTGAGCTACGTTTAATTAAAAGCGATAATGAATTGGCCTTAATGCGCCAAGCCAATCATATCTCAGGGTTAGCACATCAACGCGCCATGCAAAAATGCCAAGTGGGTAAATTTGAATATCAACTTGAAGCGGAAATCCTCCATGAATTTGCCCGCCATGGTGCTAGGCATCCAGCCTATGCTAGTATTGTCGCGGGCGGTGATAACGCTAATATTCTTCATTACACCGATAACAACGCGGTATTAAAAAATAATGAGTTATTACTGATTGATGCTGGCGCCGAATTAGCCGGTTATGCTGCCGATATTACCCGAACTTTCCCGGTTAATGGTAAGTTTACCACGGAGCAAAAATCCATCTATCAACTGGTACTTGATGCAAAAAATCTTGCGATTAACGCCATTAAACCCGGTATGTCTTTTGCCAAGTTAAACGTACTAACCAATGCCTTTTTAACGCAAGGTTTACTTGATTTAGGCATACTGAACGGTGATTTAACCGAGCTTATTAATGACAAGAAAATAAAGGAATACTTCATTCATGGTCTAGGTCATTGGTTAGGCTTAGATGTTCATGATGTTGGTGACTATCATATCAATAGTGATAGAGAGCAGCTGCGTTTATTTGAACCAGGTATGGTGATGACCATTGAACCGGGCATTTATATCCCCCTTAGTGATTTAGCTGTGGCAGAAAAGTGGCGTGGCATCGGTGTGCGTATTGAAGATAATATTGCCGTGACAGCACAGGGCTTTGAGAATTTAACGGCTAACTCACCACAAACCGTTGCAGATATTGAAGACTTGATGATAAAAACGCTAAAGTAATGGCTTGATTGTTGAATTAACGCGTATTTGCCTTTAGTTAGCCTGCCTATAGCAAGACAATGCTAGCAGAAGTTAAGTAAGCTTAAACAGGCAGGTACTAAAACTGGTCATCTAACTTAAATAATGATGCGGGCAAAAAAACATTAATACTCATTCTGATAAAACTAAGATTAACGCGATGGAACACAGTAACCAACATTTTGATGTCATTATCTCAGGCGGTGGCTTATCGGGTAGTTTAATGGCGTTAAGTTTAAGTCAATTATGCAAAACTGATGGCAGTTTTTTAACCATTGCCATCGTTGAAACTCAGACGTTTAAACAAACTAGCTCAGCAGATGACCATGCTTTATTTGATGCGCGTGTATTAGCGCTATCTCACGGTAGCGCTAACTATCTCGCTAAGTTAGGCGTCTGGCAATACCTGAAAGATGATGCCTGTGCGATTACCGATATTGATATTTCTGACCGAGGGCACTTTGCTAAAGCAAGGTTAACCGCCAAGGACCATGGTGTTAATGCCTTAGGTTATGTCATCGATATGGCGCTTATTGGTAAAGCACAATTAAAAGCCTTAAGTCAAAACACTAACATAAATAATAATATCCACTGGTTTAATCCAGACTCAATAGCGGATATCGACTGGCAAGGCCAAGGTCTAGACAAAGACCAATCACAACAGCAAAACGATAGCGACACTGATAAGACGAAAATTAAGGTTACCCTCAACTCAGGTAAAGTCTTATCCGCACAGCTATTACTGGGCTGTGACGGCGTACATTCACCGGTTAGAAAACTTGCCAATATCGACGTTACTTGTGCTGATTATCAGCAAGTTGCTTTAATTGCCAATGTCTCAACCAGCAAAGCCCATCAGCAAAAAGCCTTTGAACGTTTTACTGAATTTGGCCCAATAGCCATGTTGCCGCTCAAGTCAGTAAACTCGAGCTCATCAACGGATGGCGAGTCACGTTGTTCGCTGGTTTGGACCATGACACCCGCGCAAGCAGATGAAATTAATAGCTTAAACGATGATGCTTTTAAAGTTGCACTAGAGCGCGCTTTTGGTAGTTATCTTGGCGCGATCACGCATGTCGGAAAACGTGATACTTACCCCTTGGTATTATTGCAAGCACAGCAGCAAAGCTATCATCGTATGGCATTGGTGGGTAATTCGGCCCATACTATCCATCCTATTGCCGGCCAAGGCTTTAATTTAGGCTTGCGTGATGTTGAGGTTATGGCTGAATTAGTGACTAAGGCCGTGGCAGCAGGGCAAGATATTGGACGTTTTTCCTTGTTATATAGTTATCAACTAAATAGGGCGAAAGATCAACGCGAAGTGATTCAATTAACGGATTCACTGGTGACCTTATTTGCTAATGATCTACCACCACTGGTGCTTGGCCGCAATATCGGCTTACAGGCGCTTAATTTTATTGCACCGCTTAAAAATGCCTTAGTTAAGAAAACTATGGGTTATTAGGTACAGGGATTATTAGTCCATGGGCATTACTTGAATTTAACCAGAGAAATACATGCAAAAATTTGATGTGTTAATTGTCGGTGCCGGCATGGTGGGTTTAACCCTGGCATTAGCGCTGCGCCAAGCAAGCCAATTAAAAATTGCCTTGGTAGATAGCTCAGCCGTAACTGAGCTTGATGAAAGCATCGATGTTAGAGTCAGCGCCATTAATGTTGCCAGCAAAAATATCTTTACTAACCTAGGCGTATGGTCTGCCATTGAACATAGCCGCGTGCAAGATTATCAACATATGCATATTTGGGATAAAGCCGGCCTAGGTAAGTTAGATTTTTCCGCAAAAGACAGTACCCGCTGGCCACCTGAAGAAAGCTTAGGTTGGATCATTGAAAATAAAGTTATTCGCCATGCGTTATGGCAACAAGCCGAGCTTGATGAAGGCATTCACTTTTTTACCGATAATAAATTAGCTAGCATTAGTCATGGCGATAGTGAAGTATTTGCTACTTTTGCTCATGACAGTGCTGATGACAGTGCTGATGAAAGTGCTACTAAGCCAACGCCGCCTATTATTGCTAAATTGGTTGTTGGTGCGGATGGCGCTAATTCCTGGGTGCGTCGACAAATGGCTATGGCGATGATCTTTAAAGATTACGACCACCACGCCATTGTTGCCACAGTTGAATGTCCTCAAGGTCATCAAAACACCGCTTGGCAAGTATTTCTACCGACTGGGCCATTAGCCTTTTTACCGCTAAAGTCAGGGCAACCTTCAGCACCATTAGCCGGGACTTTATGCTCTATTGTTTATTCAACCTCACCGGATGAAGCTAAACGTTTAACCGCGCTTGATGCCAGTGATTTTGCTAAAGAATTAACGGCAGCCAGTGATGGTAAATTAGGTGATATTAAATTAGTCAGCGAGCGCTTCACTTACCCCTTAACCATGCGTTTAGCACAAGATTTTGTTAAAGGCCGCGTAGTGCTTATTGGTGATGCGGCTCATACCATACATCCACTTGCTGGCCAGGGCGTTAATTTAGGTTTACTTGATGCTGCCGCTTTAGCACAAACCTTAACGGCCAAGCTTAGTGAGTATGATGAAAGCCATGCGCAATGGGTTAATGTCGCCGACCTTAAAGCGTTTTCTCGCTGGCGTAAAAGTGAAGCAAGTGAAATGATTGCGGCCATGGCCGGCATTAAACAAGCCTTTGCCCCGCAGCAATCCGCGTTTAAATTACTCAGAGGTATTGGTATGAACCTTATCAACAACTTTTCGCCAGCTAAACACCTGCTGATTACCCAAGCGTTAGGTCTCAAGGCAGATCTGCCCGATCTTGCCTATCATAAAGACACACTTTAACGCTGCTTTAACAAGTAATGAAACTACCTAGTTAAGCAAGTCATGTTATGCGTTGCCCCTTTTTCAAGGACATAAACATTAAAAAAGGGGCAACTTGAATATGAGTCGCTCAGCCATGCTGAAACAGGCATTTTTAAGAAGATCGGCTATATATAATTATTGGCTTTTATTTGTTCTGTGGCTAGAACATCAAGATAATAGTGCGATATATTCCATAATACGCTTGATTTTGAAATATAATTCCGATATTACATAGAACACGGGTTTATATTTTTAAATTGTAACTTTTACTGTTGAATCAACGGTAAGTGACAGTTATAATTAGCCAACTTTGTCAATTCTTAGAGTGGAACACATGACTAATAAAACAGTATTACATGCAAAGCATTTAGCTTCAGGCGCAAAAATGGTTGATTTTTATGGCTGGGAAATGCCAATTAACTATGGCTCTCAAATTGAAGAGCATCATGCGGTAAGAAAAAATGCCGGTATGTTTGATGTTTCACACATGACCATTGTTGACGTGCAAGGCACAGATGCAAAAGCCTTTTTACGTCGTTTAGTGATTAATGATGTTGCTAAGTTAACAACCCCAGGTAAAGCGCTATACACCGGCATGTTAAATGAAGCAGGCGGCGTGATTGATGATTTGATCATCTACTTCTTCTCAGACACTAACTACCGATTAGTGGTTAACTCTGCAACCCGTGAAAAAGATCTTGCTTGGATGACTAAGCAAGCTACAGGTTTCGATATTACTATTACGGAACGTCCTGAGTTTGGCATGATTGCCGTACAGGGCCCAGAAGCTATCGCTAAAGTCGGTACTTTACTTTCTGCTGAAGAAAGTGCTGCTGTTGAAGGCATGAAGCCATTTTTTGGTGTACAAGTAGGTGATTTATTTATCGCCACTACCGGTTACACCGGTGAACTTGGTTACGAAATTATCCTTCCTGAAAGTGCTGCAGAAGATTTCTGGCAAAAATTATTAGACGCAGGCGTAGCGCCATGTGGTTTAGGTGCCCGTGATACTTTACGTTTAGAAGCCGGCATGAACCTTTACGGTTTAGATATGGACGAAAGCGTTTCGCCAATCGCAGCTAACATGGCCTGGACCATTAGCTGGGAACCAACAGACCGTGACTTTATCGGTCGTGAGGTATTAACCGCACAAAAAGCGGCTGGCGATCAACCTAAGTTGGTTGGTTTAGTACTGGAAGAGAAGGGTGTTTTGCGTACCGCGCAAAAAGTTATTACTGAAGCTGGCGAAGGCATCATCACTTCAGGTACTTTCTCGCCGACACTAGGTCACAGTGTTGCTTTAGCGCGTGTGCCACGTAGCGTAAAAATAGGTGATGTGGTTGAAGTTGAAATGCGTAAGAAATTAGTTAAAGTTACTGTTACTAAGCCAAGCTTTGTTCGTAACGGTAAAAAAGTATTCTAATTCGTCCGTCATACTAGTAACCGCAGTTTTATTGTCGGCATTGACTCAGCGCAACCACTTAGTAAACTAAGCTCAGCGCAATCACTTAGTAAACTAAGCTCAGCGCTTCGCAATTTGACAGCTTCACTGTGATTACTATTATTTAGGATGCGTTAACTAGTACATAAATATTATTATCTAGCGGTTTTTGTGCTATATAAATTACAGAAATTTAATCTACTTTCTAATTAAGTAGTGAATCAATTTACTAATAAAGTGAAATAGGAAAAATAAAAATGAGCAACATTCCTTCAGAATTAAAATATGCAACATCTCACGAGTGGGTTCGTCTTGAAAGTGACGGTACTGCTACTATCGGTATTACTGAACACGCACAAGACCTTTTAGGTGACATGGTATTTGTTGAATTACCCGATGTTGATGATTCAATCAGTGTTGGCGATGATGTTGCCGTAGCAGAATCAGTAAAAGCTGCTTCAGATATCTACTCACCTGTTTCAGGTACCGTTATTGCAATCAACGAAGAACTAGAAGATGCTCCAGAGTTACTTAACTCTGACGCTTTTGGTGGCGGTTGGCTATTTAAAGTTAAACTTGACGATGCAAGTGAGTTAGAAAACTTACTTGATGCTGAAGGTTATAAGAACTCTATCGACGCAGACTAATTTTTATCGGTCGTATTCTAAATTTTATACTGCATTGTCAGCGTAATGAGTTTTCATCACTTAGTACACTAAGCTCAGAAAACTCATCACTTGACTGCTTTGTCTAAAATCAGACTACTTACGATAATCGCACTCTTAAGCCTCTTTCTTTTTTTAAGAACATGAGGCTTTCTTTTATGCTAAAAAGCATAAAAGAAAATCGTATTGTTACACCAAGCTAAAGCTTGCTGATATTTTTTAAACTTACGTAATTTACCTACATTTAAGTGAAACTGTTATGACTTCAAAAGTAATTGTTAACTCATTATCTGAGTTAGAGCAAACTCAAGATTTTATCCGTCGCCACATTGGTCCAGATGAAGCACAAACCCAAGCCATGTTAAATGACATTGGCGCAGAATCTGTTGATGCCTTAATTGATGAAATCGTGCCGAGTGATATTCGCCTTGCTGATTTGCCAAACATTGAAGAAAGCAAAACCGAAGTACAAGCACTCGCTGATTTAAAAGCGGTTGCTAGCTTAAACAAGGTTAACGACACTTATATTGGTTTAGGTTACTACGGTACCTTAACGCCAAACGTTATTTTACGTAACGTATTGGAAAATCCAGGTTGGTATACCGCGTATACGCCGTATCAACCAGAAATTGCTCAAGGTCGTTTAGAGTCATTATTAAACTACCAACAAATGTGTATCGACCTTACCGGTTTAGACCTCGCTTCTGCTTCATTGTTAGATGAAGGCACAGCAGCTGCTGAGGCCATGGCATTGGCCAAACGTGTTTCTAAAAATAAAAAATCAAACCTGTTCTTTATCTCAGAAGATGTTTTCCCACAAACCATCGACGTTGTTAAACAACGTGCTGAAATGTTTGGTTTTGACATTATCATTGCACCAGCTAATGAAGCTGCGGATCATGATATTTTTGGTGCCCTAATTCAATACCCAGGCGCTTCAGGTGAAGTAACTGATATTAGCGAGTTAATTGCTAAAATTCATCAGAAAAAAGCCATTGTTGCTGTTGCTGCCGACCTGATGAGCTTAGTCATGTTGAAGTCTCCAGGTGAGTTAGGCGCTGATGCTGTTATTGGTTCAAGCCAACGTTTTGGTGTACCAATGGGTTACGGTGGTCCACACGCGGCATTCTTCACTACGTCTGACAAGTACAAACGTTCGCTACCAGGCCGTATTATTGGTGTATCTAAAGATACTCGTGATAAGCCTGCTTTACGTATGGCAATGCAAACGCGCGAGCAACATATTCGCCGTGAAAAAGCCAACTCAAACATTTGTACCGCACAAGTATTACTAGCCAACATGGCAGCGTTCTACGCGGTTTATCACGGTCCACAAGGTTTAAAAACCATTGCTAACCGTATTCACCGTTTAACTGACATTTTATCTTTAGGGTTAGCGACTAAAGGGCTAACAGCCGTTCACGCGAACTACTTCGATACCTTAACTTTTAACGTTGAAGCGGCTAACAAAGCAGAAATCATTGCGCGTGCTTTAGCTGCTGACTTAAACTTACGTACTGATGTTGATGGTCAACTTGCTGTTTCTCTAGATGAAACCACTACCCGTGACAAGGTAGCGACATTATTTGATGTCTTATTAGGCGCAGGTCATGGTTTAGAGGTTGCTGCCCTTGATGAGCAAATCGTCAGCTGTGGTCATTCTTCTATTCCTGCATCACTAGTACGTGAGTCTAAAATCTTAACGCATCCAGTATTTAACTCATACCATAGCGAAACAGAAATGCTTCGTTATATTAAAAGATTAGAGAATAAAGATTTAGCATTAAACCATTCCATGATTTCATTGGGCTCTTGTACCATGAAGTTAAATGCCACCGCGCAGATGATCCCAGTAACATGGCCTGAATTTGCTAATATGCATCCGTTTGCTCCAGCTGACCAAGTTGTTGGTTACAAAAAAATGATTGACCAACTAGGCGACTGGTTAATTGAGTTAACCGGTTACGATAACATCTCAATGCAACCAAACTCAGGCGCTCAAGGTGAGTACGCTGGTTTAATCGCTATTGTTAAATACCACGAAAGCCGTGGTGATGCACATCGTAACATCTGTTTAATTCCTTCATCAGCACACGGTACTAACCCAGCGTCAGCTCAAATGGTTGGTATGAAAGTTGTGGTGGTAGCTTGTGATAAAGAAGGCAATGTTGATATGGCCGACCTAACCGCAAAAGCTGAAGAATTACGCGATAACCTTGCTTGTATCATGATCACGTACCCGTCGACTCATGGTATTTACGAAACGACCATTGCTGAAATTTGTAACATCATTCATGACAATGGCGGTCAAGTTTACCTTGATGGCGCGAACATGAACGCCCAAGTAGGCTTAACGTCTCCTGGTTCAATCGGCGCTGATGTTTCGCATCTTAACTTACACAAAACTTTCGCTATTCCACACGGCGGCGGTGGTCCAGGTATGGGTCCTATCGGTGTTAAGTCACACCTAGCACCTTTCCTGCCTGATCATGCCTTAGTGAATATCACTGAAGCTAATAAAGGCAATGGCGCGGTATCAGCAGCACCCTTTGGTAGTGCCGGTATCTTATGTATCACCTATCTATACATTGCCATGTTAGGTAAAAAAGGCGTTACTGACGCCACTAAGTACGCTATCACTAACGCTAACTACTTAGCGACTAAACTTAGCCAACATTACCCAATTTTATACACTGGACCTAATGGCCGTGTAGCGCACGAATGTATTATCGATTTACGCCCAATAAAAGCAGAATCAGGTATTACTGAAGTAGATATCGCCAAGCGCTTAATGGATTACGGTTTCCACGCACCTACTATGTCATTCCCAGTAGCGGGTACGTTCATGATTGAACCGACGGAATCAGAGTCTAAAGTTGAGCTCGACCGTTTCATCGAAGCGATGGCTTGTATTCGTGATGAAGTGCGTAAAGTTGAGTCAGGTGAGTGGACCTTAGAAGATAATCCTCTACATAATGCACCACATACCTTAGCTGATATTACTGATACATGGGATCGTGCTTATTCGATTCAAGAAGCAGTATTCCCAGTACCAGCAGTAGCGAAAGATAAATTCTGGCCAACGGTTAACCGTATTGATGATGTTTATGGTGACAGAAACTTAATATGTTCATGTCCTCCGGTTGAGAGTTATAAATAGTCATTTTTCTGATGTGAGGATCGTTAATGAAGTTGGTTAACGATTTAATGAAGATGGTTATCTTAATGATGTTGGTTAACCTACATTAATCTGATAAAAAAAGACAAACTTATGTTTGTCTTTTTTTTAATTGTTTATTGGTCTTGAGTGCTAGCTGAAATGCTCTGTATTTCTATTTCTTAACATTAATTTGGTTTAATAATGTCTACCTCAACGGTCAAACAAGTATTTTCTTCTATGTCATCCACAAAAGTATCCCATGTCCCTGGCTCTACTCTTTTTGAGCAGTAGATAGATGCACACTTTAAAAATGCTTTTGATACTTTTAAAAGGTCACTTATAAAAGTGTCGAGCGATTCTGAATTATTTTCACCATAGGTGAGAAATATTGAGTCTCGATAGTTTGATTTTCCTCTAAAACGATTAGCTTGAACAAGAAAATTAACGCAACCTTCTGATAGAATTGTATCCCTATATTCTCGTGCAATTTTTGTTTTAAAGTTATCGACTTTCAGTGATTTAAAGTGGTCTGTTTCTTTAATTTGTGCTTCGGCTTTCCATAATTCATACCCATGTGTTCCTTTCAAGGATGAACATAAGCCCCCATAGGCCATAGTTTCATTACGAATAGTATTATCGAGAGTATATGAATTTAAACCTCTGTAACTTTTAATAATTGCTTCAGATTCTTTTTTTACCAGTGTAGGTATGGATAAATTAAACGGAGAGGGGATAAGTTCATTAGTAACAATTGATTCTTGCCACAACTTATTAACCATACTTAACTCATCCATATTATGATCATCATCATAATAGGCAAATAGCATAGCTTTAGCTGAAAAAACAATAGCATCATGCCAACATACTATAGCTGAATTACAAATATCATTTTTAAATTCCACATCGTTATTTAATGCGTTTAATGATGCTATATTCTGAAAAGCGAAGTGAATATTATCGAATACTTTTGTATCAAGTTCTCGGTTCTGTGCTCGTGTAGTGATATCACCATATAAACTATTGGCTTCATCTTGAATAGTCGGATGTTTATCAATAATTAAAGATAATGATCTTAACCAATTCATAGCCCCTTGAAACGCAAATTGTGGTTGTAAAAGTTCCTTAGATTGTTCTTGTAATCTATCTAAAAGCCATTGTGACATTTTTATATACTCCTTTATAAAGCTTTACATGTACTTTATTGCATTGTTTAAAATTTCATGCTCAAAACTGGATATTGATTGATTTCTACTAATTGTACCGATATTTTCTTTTATTTTGCGGATAACATCGTCAAGATCATCTTGCTCATTCAATTTGATATCATTGATTATTTTTTTGGAAATATAAAAAGGGATTCCGTATTCCTCTAAATAACTAAGTGCAGGTAACTCAAAAAAAGATTCTAGGTGAACTGCAAAGGAACTATAGTCACCAGGTGTATAAGAAAACCGTTCGAAAATTAATTTTTGTATATCATTGATTGCAAATATTATTTTGGGGAGATTATAGCCTACTAAATTACGCTTAAATTCGAATATTACTTGTACTGCATCGTCTACAGTATATTTGCTATCTTTAGACTTTCTATAGTTATATTCTTCAAGAATCATATCTTTATCTGATACGTTCCTCATAATATCTCGAATTCGACTATTCAATTGCTTAGTTGAACGGATACAACCTGACCCCATTGTTGTTACCTTAAAGTAGTCTTTCATAAGTACACATAAATGGTTTAGTTGATTTTTTGTAGGGTAAGCTTCTGTCCACTTCATTAATCGGTGCCATTTTCCGCATTTATCCAGAAAAACTTCAGCAAATTCTAGAAGTCTTTCTGGGGGGATCCCTTGGTGTTTATTCAATAGGGCAATAGGGAGAATAGTTTGATTTGTATAACGAGCAATTTTACGTTTTCCTGCATCATCTAGCTCCTCACTTATTTGCAATAACATTGAGTCTGACGCGTTATCACTTTGTGATACAATTGGAATATCTACGAAAGGAAGTGCTTCTTGAGGCTTATCTCCTAGAATATAGACATTCCCCACATAATGTTTAAACATTCTCCCACTTCTACCAGAGATATTATTAAAAGTGAAAGTATCTAACTTCTGATTACCAGTTAAACAATCATCATAAATTATAATGTTTCTGGCATTTGTATTCACTCCTTCAATCAGGGTTGAAGTGCATACTAAAATGTTAATCTTAGAGCTATTGAACATTTCAACAATTAATGAACCTAGAGAGCGAGGCAATTTTGCATGGTGGCACGCTACACCATGTTCAATGCCAGATGCAAGGTTCCAGTCTTGATGATAAACTTCTTTTAACCAATTAGATAAATCACTATTCTTTTTCGATTTTTGAATAATTCCTAAGTTAATAATTTTGTTTATCAGATTGTTTGCTCGTTTTGGTGATTTACAAAATATGACTGTTTGTTGCTCGGCCCCAACAGTGTTTAGAATTGAGGCTAAATGTATATCTCTTTCTTCATCTTTTATCTTATCTGTGCCTGTACTTTTTATCTCGTAATAAAACTCATTGGTTGAGACTGTTTTGAAGTGGTCATACTTTACTAGATTGCAGTTTAAACTTTTTTCAATACCTTCTGATATACCTGCTATATTCGGCCCTAGCATATAAAAGTGCTGGCACTGTTTATGTAATTTATGGAATGCTAAATTTAGACGATCGCATCTGTAATCATCTGTACTTGTAGGAGAAAGTTTATAAAACTCGTCTATGACAAAAAAATCTACTTTTTCAAGGTTCTTTGAATCAATAACTCTCTCTTGTGTATAAATAAACAGATTACGATCTGCTACCTTTTGATTAGATTGAGTTACTATTTTGTACTTATCATTATACTTATGGAGCTTTTTCTTTAGTTCATCGATTAAGGCGATGGTAGGAACCACTATTACAATATTATCAAATTTATTATCGGCAATTATAGCCTCTATAATTAAGCTTTTTCCAAAACTAGTAGGAGCGCTAAGTGCTACACTTTTACCGGACATTAACTTATGAAAAACTTCGGCTTGTTTTATATGAAATGTTTTATCAACTGATTCTGGTGCCGAAAACAATGTATGTCTAATTTTATCCTTAAAATCCAACATGTTTTCTTGTAGATATGGATAAAGGCCAAGCTCTCCAATTAGGAGGTCTAATAGTTTAGTTGTATTACCTAAGTCTTTTCTTCGTTCTAATAACCTTAAAACAATATCACGGATATCATTATTGACGGTATGGGTGTTATAAATGTCTATTAGATTAATAAGTAAACTTTCCCAACTTTCAAATTGTGGGTCTGTAATGTTTTCTTTAAAGTTCGATAAAGTCATTTCTAGCATAAAGATATCCCCTCCTTAAACTGACTAAATAGATCCAATGTGTTGTTTACTGGGAAAATAAAAACTTTTAAATCAAGTAGCTGTATTATTTCATTGGAAAATTTTTGTTGAAGTATAAGCCTGCATTCATCCATTTCCTTTTTAAGATCTTTTTCAAATTTATTTTCATCATAGTTCTGTATTGACTGACTATCATGAGTAATAAATATTGGAATAACGATTTTATCAAAACGTTGAAATATTGGAGTTGAACTGTCAGATATTTTTTTTAGCTTATCTTTAAAAGGCCAAGAGTCATCCATTTCTTCTGTTATTAGAATTAACCTTTTTTCAATATCTTTATGTGATAAAAGAGCACTAATATTATCAATAGCTTTGTTAGTAGCATCTTTCAAATTGTCTTTTATTGAGGATACACCCAACCATATTTCAATTTTTCCTTTTTCTAACACTATATGTGAACATGAAAAAGTAGAACCTATTTGAGTATTAAAAACTTTATTTACAATTGGAATGGTTTTGTGATTTTCTCTTATGGCTATGTGAAGAAATAAATCACTCATTACATCGATGTCGGCTTCCTTAAATAGTTCTAAAGCGGCTTTCATTTGAGAATGTACTCTATTTTCTAAACTTTTCTTTACAGAAGCCGAGAGGGCGTAATCGACAATCCACTCTTTTGATAGATCAATTAAATTATTAACTCTCCAAATTGAGCGATCGAAGCCTATATCTAAGCCCATCATGTTAGGGGTATCATTTTTACAGTCAATTCTTGTATAAAAAGGAGATGGTGGCTGGTAGGGAGGTGAATATTCTATTTCATCTTTAGATATGGCTTGAAAATTTAGCTCTTCAAATAGAACTGGTATTTCTCGTGCAATATCTTTAATTGAAATAACTTTAAGAATAGTTGAGGACCTTTGCACCACTAATACCCCTATTGAGTGGTCTTTATATAAAACTGGTGAGCCAGACATTCCTTGGTAATCATTAACATTTAAGGCTTGTGATAACTCAAAGCTATAGTCATGAGTCTGAATATTTGAATAATCATTAGTTACGAAAACATCTATTGGAGAGTGGATATAACCAGCTTCTATAGGATAACCGCAACTCTTAACCGCAGTTAATCGTGGAATGTTGACATCACCTAAAGGAATAAACGTAGATAAATTTTTGTTTGATAACCTCAATATTGCAAAATCCCAGCTTGAATCATGCTTTATTATTTCAAGATATGAAAATTGTTTATTTTTAAAGTCGTCGCTTGTTAAATAACAACGAAAAATATTACGGTTAGATATTAAGTGCTTAGCCGTTAAAACTAAATTTTCTGATATAGCGAAACAAGTGCCTCTATTGATGTTTTCATTATTTGCATCTGCCGCTTCTAAAATAAAAATAGAGTCAACTTGAAATTCAGTACTTATTTCTTCACAACTCATATTGTGACCTCTTCTTTATCGAAGTGAACAAATGCAGGGTTAGGTAAATCACTTAAACTTTTAATAAATGAATTTGGGATATTTTCGATTTCATAATTGATATATATATTAGTATTAGGTTTAGATGAATACTTGGAAATAATTGCTAACGTTTCTAAATCAGGGTGATTTTTCTTTCCATTTGTACTAATCAAATATTTATTACATACAACTCTTTTTATAAACTCTGAATTAATATTATGTTTACTGCCATGGTGAGATACTTTAATCGCATCAACATGTAACATATCTATTTTATTGGAATCCATCCATTCAATGATCGTTTCTATATGGGAGTCACCCAACATAAGTATTGATTTATCATTATTTCGTAAAATAAAAGAAAAACTTGTTTCGTTTGATATTGAAGTATCTCGTTCATATTCCTTGGCACATAGCTCATCTATACAAAAGGTATTATTACTTGAAATGTTGGTGTCTTCATCTTGAGTTTGAGAAAGAGAGTTTACGAAGGATTCAAATGCTTTTGCATGTTTACGGGTAATTATTTTTTTGCGAATCCCTCTTTCTTCTAAAATGTCTAGCCAAAGCAATTTTAATTTATTTAACGACTTTAATGATGGCCCTAAAATTTGAATTGAAATATCTTTTATTTTTATAGGCGTGTTAAAAGACTCTTGATGAATTGCTTTTAAGTTGTTGATATTGTTTATTGAAAAACCTTTTTTTTCAATAAGGTAAGATAATGATGTCCCTTCTGAAAAGCCAATATTAACTTCTGTATTCTTCACTTGAGAGAAGTTACTCGTAATAGCATCGTAATCAGCACCGTAATCACAATCCAGTTCAGTGTCCATTTGTGTTATTTGTTTAACACCATTAAAAAATACATTTGAAATGTTGATATCTTTATAAGCTTTATCATCAAGTAATTTGATAATTCCATTTGTATGATCACTGTCAATATGAGTAATAAATAGCGCGTCTATTACACTTATATCAACTAGGGATTCAGACCAACCTTTGTATGACGAGGCTGTACCTCCATCAATAAGCAGATTTGAAAGTCTTGTTTGCACTAAAAAGCAATCACCATTAGCAGCTTTATTCATCCTTACTTTCATTTTACATCCTTATTTATCTTTCTGCTCTTCTATCCACTTTTCCAAATCTATACGCTTAAAGCGCCAACTACCACCAACCTTAAATCCAGGTAATTTACCTTCACTTGCAAGTCGATAAGCAGTTTTTTCATTGAGCTTTAAATACTCAGCGATTTCTTTAATGGTTAATATTTCGTCTGTCATATCTATTGCTACCATCAAAATGTTTAAAATGATTAATACGATAATATGAGAAAATTGAGGAATAAACAAGAATTGCTTCTGAATTGGCTAAAAATATTTTTAAATGATTTTAACTGCCTTTTATGTCAGAAATTGCTAGCAATTATATCAATGAAAATATAACTAATTTCATCATTACGATTGACGGTTTTAAGCTTTACGTTCTAATTCATTGCTTTAACCATTATTAATATACAAATAAATATATAAAAGTGTCAAAAATCTTCGAGGTACATAATATTAGCAAAAATATATATTCTTATTAAACAAATGGTTGCGATGATTTTTGTGGTTGACGAGAAAATTTTAGGAGCTAAACTATAGATAAGAAATTAATGGTTGAATCTAAGTTATGTTAATTAAATATGTCTATAAGTTGGTTTGTAACATTGAAAAGCAGGAGGTTTTTTCTTGTCTTGATTTGAAGCTTTGTTTTTTTGTTTTATTTCGTTTTTTGGAAATTTTTCATGAAGGTTAAAATTAATAACGCCACTAAAATTATTACTGCTTGGTTAAAGTTACTTTCCAATGGCACGTATGATCCTTTGATTAAAGTTTGGTCAGGTCCCAAAGGAACACGTAGGCATTTTTTAAAAGGTATTAAAGCAAAGCGAAATCATCATTTTTTATCGGATGGTGAATATCGGTCAGGCATATATAATGAATCACTACCTAATGTTATCGACTATTTTGAGCAATTTCCTCTTTGGGATATAGAGTGCGTAATACCATGATGCCGATCGCTCAATACCATTCAAGCCGATCACTTTTTTGTCTGCCAGTAGACCTCAGTAAAATCTAACTTGAGTGATCGCCATCAGTCAAGGAATTTAGTTTTTTTCGCATTGATTCACCTTTTAATTCCAACTTTATTGCCCCGTGAACAAGCCGATCTAGAATGGCATCTGCATGGGTAGATTCTCCGATCATTTCATACCAATTTTCTATCGGTAATTGGCTGGCAATCAAGGTCGATTTCGTATCATATCTCGCATCAATTAACTCCAATAAATCACTGCGTTGTTGAGCCGTTAATGGCTCTAATCCCCAATCATCTAAGATCAGTAAACTGGCCGAGCTAAGCTTGTTAATTAGCTTGCGATAACTGCCATCTGCCTGTGCCAGAAACATTTTTTCTAATAGCTCTTTGAGCCTAAAATAGTAAACGCTATTCCCTTGTTGGCAGTGGTTTTGACCAAGCGCGCAAGCAAGGTAAGTTTTGCCACAACCCGTTGCTCCCGTAATCAAGATATTTTGATGAAGGCGAAGCCATTCCCCTTGTGCCAATGAGCGGATCTGGGTTTTATCTAGTTGTCGCTCTGCACCATAATTGAGTTGGCTAAGCGTGCCGCCAACTCTGAATTTAGCTTGTCGAGTTAAGCGCTCAATTTTTCGTTGATCGCGTTGTGTTATCTCAACATCAAGCAGTAAGCTTAATCGCTCCTCAAAGCTCTGCTCTACGTATAGATTGGGCTGTTCATACTGTTGCTGTAGCGCATCACGTATGCCGCTTAGCTTTAAGTTACTTAATTGACTATTCACTTGTTGAGTTATATTTTGCATAGGGTTTCCTTGGTTTTATGGGTATTGGGTTTAATGGTAATAGTGGTTTCCACGGATATTTTGATGGTCAATATCTCTCAATAAATCACCTTGAGCTTGTGGCAAGGGTTGCTTATCTAAGCCTTTTTCTAAGATAGTTTTCACTTGTTTAACGCGAGTAACACCTGTGGCTAGGGCGCGATGACAGGCGGCTTCTAGTCGTTGGTCGGTAAACTTCTTACCTAAACTTAATAAGCCCATACAAGCGCGGTAGCTTTGCTCTGGATGCTTCTTAGCTTGCATCAGTTGCATAACAAACTGCTCAGTTGAACCGCCGAATTTACTTGCCCAACGTTCAAAGCGTTGTGGCGTCCATTGCTGCTGTTTTTGATGAGCGATTGGCATATGCAGATCAAGCGTGGTGTGAGCACCTTGTCGGTGGGATCTTGGGTGAACAGCGACTTGAACACCTTGATGGTAAAGTGTCACCAATTGCCCTGTCGCATGGGCTTCAAGCTTTTTTTTTATCAAGGTATACGGCACTGAGTAATAGTGTTTTTCAACTTCAACATGGTAATCAATATGCACGCTAACTTGTTTGACCAAGGTGTAACTGTAAGCCTGCGTAGGTAGCGTTTTTAACGCAGGCTTATCAATGGCTTCAAACTGACTGAGCCTTGAACCAGGGTGCTTTTTCATTTGCCGCTGGTTTAAATCGATAAGTAGTTCTTGTATTTTTAAGTTGAGTTGGCGCAAGCTAAAGAAGGTTTCATTGCGAAGCCGCGCCATGATCCAACGTTCAACAATTTGCACGCCCACTTCAGCTTTGGCTTTATCCTTTGGTTTATAAGGTCTAGCAGGAACAATGACGGTATCGTAATGTGTCGCCAGTTGTTGATAGGTTGGGTTTAAATCAGGCTCATATCGGCAGGGTTTGGTTACAGCACTTTTTAAATTATCAGGGATCACCAGCTCTGGCACACCACCAAGAAACTCAAAACAACGGGCATGACTCATCACCCAATCTTCGAGTTTTTGGCTGTAGGTCGCTTCAGCATAGGTGTAATTAGATGCGCCCATAACGGCGACAAACACCTGTGCCGTGCGGCATTCCCCGGTACTGCCATCGACAATATTCATGGTTGGCCCACAGTAATCTACAAACAGTTTTTCACCTGCTTTATGATTTTGGCGCATCGATGGTTTTTGGCCTTTAAGCCATACCTTGTACTGGCGACAGAAGTGGGTGTAACTGTAAAACCCTTCTGCGTGCCGTTCTTTGTATTCTTGCCAAAGCAGCAATAACGTCATGGTTTTGGGTCGAAGCTCTTGCTGAACTAACGACCAGTCAGGAATGGTAAAGCCCTTTAATCGAGGCTTTGTTTTGAAGAAAGCTCGTTGCAGAGAGTGATCATCCCACTTCTCATCAAGCGGCCAGTAAGCGATGCCTAGCTCTGCTGATTTACAGGCATATTTAGACACGATTGAAGGTGAAACAGATAAGCTTTTTGCTATCTGACGATGACTGAGTTTACAGCCGTATTTTAGTCTTAAAATCTCTTTAAGTTTACGCATTGAAATAGGTGCCGTTGGCATGGTCATTCTCATCATCAAAAATGAAAAGAATAACGGTTAAAAACACCTACTGGCTAGACAAAAAAGTACAAAAATAGAACGATACTATTCAAGCCGATCACTTAATACCCTTTTGACCGAAAAGTGATCGGCATCGATGGTATTGAGTGATCGCGATGGATAGTATTAGGTGATCGGCTTAGAGGGTATTAGGTGATCGCGATGCATGAGAATATGCAAGTGCTAGTTCTCTTAAAGAATCACTTCAAAATTCGAATGTCAAAAAGCCTCACTTAAGTCCCGATATTTATCATGCTTGGTTAGGTGATATTCAAAATGGGGTAGAAGGTATAAAGTTTTATGAAGCCGAATAAAGCCGCTTTTACTTAAAGCTTTTGAGTAATAAATATAAACTTTATTTATATTTATTACTATGTATCTGAACAAATAATTTTCAGAAAGTTTTAAAAATACAAAAATAAAAATTTCTCAGCCAGTTACGTAACTGACGGCTATCAATTTTCTTTATAGATTACATATCACCCAATGTCGGGTTAATTAAATCTCGGAGAAAATCATGTCTAAGCCAAAATCAAATCAAACACCTATGACCACAAAAGCAGTTGCTCGCATTCAAAGTAGTGAGGCAAAAGCCGGTGGCGGTCAAGTGTCAACTAAAGGCTTTGCTGCAAGAGCTGCTCGTGCTGCCGCTAATAATAAAAACGGTTAAGGAGTCTGGACTGGGAAGTTGTTGACTTCCTAGTCCATTATTTTGATTATGTACGCATACAGTAAAGATAAAGAAATTAGTAAGTTGGTAAAACAATTAATTAAGACTGGTTGGGTGTTCAAGCAAGGGAAAAAGCACGGTTTAATATATGCCCCCAAAGGAGGTCGCATTACTGTTCCTTGTACACCGAGCGATAGACGCTCACACCTTAACTTCAAACGAAACCTTAAAAGAATTATGACAATGGAAGTTGATTATGCCTAAAGAAAAGCGCCACCCATTTATGACACCTGTTGAAATCGTACGTATTATTGCGAGTGTAATAGGAATTAAAGCATCAAATAAACAGCTAGATACATTTGCTTTCAAATACGACCAGCCTTATACCCTAGCTTCAAGTTTGTTCAAAGAGTCTGTTATAGCTCCTCTTTCTAAATTCATCAATAAAGACTTTTCTAAAAAGTTAGAAACTAAATTTGAATCAATGATGCGGGAATATATTGAATTGGTTAACTCAACCCCTATGGATGGTGTAACTAGAGCGGATACTGAAGTAATTCTTACCAGATGGATCCTCGATACTGTTGCTGTTGAATTCAACCTTTTTATGGGAAAAGTAATTGAAGGGCCAAATTATTTAACGAGAAATAACCTTCATCCTAACGGAATAACTCAGGCGTTTGATTGGTTATCGTCAAATGTTGAGTGGTGGGATAGCTTTCTTAAATTTATTCCAAAAGAAAAACGTCATCGTTTTAAGCTTTGGAAAAGTAATGATGAACTGCCAAAGCTATCTAACATAACAAATATTCCAGATTACCTTCCTAACTCTGAAGTTGAAGGGCATGAATGGGAAAAGATTAAAGTTGTTATTTTAGCTGCACGTTTTATTGATAACTTACAGCATAATTATGCTGATATTTACCCAGAAAAGTTAGTTAATGTTGCTGTATTGAGCTTAAAGCAAGTTGAACAATATATTTGGCATTTAAAGAAGAAAAATCAAGATTGGCTCAAGCCGATTGGGGAGCAGGGATTAGAGATAGATTACATTTTTTATAAGAAACATGACTATAGAGAAATCTCTGATGCAGAACGAAAACAACGCTCTAAAACGTTGATTGACGAGCTTGAAGTCTCAACATTTAAGTGCTCTAAATTTAACATGGAATATTGGCTGAGCTGGTATAGAGCTCGATGGCATGCTTTGAATGGGGAGCTTAAAGAAGCAAATACCCACTTTAAATTAACGTTTGAGCAAGCTTTATTTTTTGCTGGGCCATCGATGCCTGAAATTATAAAAGAAGCCCTTAGTATTGCTTCTAGCCTTAAACCTACACCAGATAAAGCTTTTATTAAGAGGTTAAAAAACTCTGCAATCCTATTTGGTATTGATATACCTTTGCATAAGGAAGATAAAAGCCAATTAGAAGCTAATCGTTTTGATAGTGTCGTTGAGGATTGGGAAATAAAATTATATGAAGCAACATTTCAGAAGCACTTTCCATCGACTTTACAGTTTAATATCAGTTCCTCAACTGCATCACAACGGATAGGACCATTATTAGGTGCTTTTGAGCAAAGCATTAAGCCTAATTTCCGAAGCCCAAATAAAAAAATAGTTGTTGGAGATACTTGGGGTAAGCAGATGCCTCAAATAGTCTACTTTTCATGGATGAATCAGCTAGAAACTGTTTCTCAATTGATTAATAAAGATGTAAATGTAAATGCACTTTCTGATTCCAATGAATCTGCATTACTTTTTTCTATCTTGCAAATGGATGTGTTGGATCAGGGTTCAAGCATGGATGATAGTTTATTTAAACTTATAACCACTATTAGACATCGCGAAGATGTTGTTAATACCAAAACATCGAAAAAAGAACTATTACCTCTGGTATGCGCTGTTGATACTGGTAGGCCAGAAGTAGTAGCAAAGGTTATAGAGATGGGAGCAAACGTTAACTTTAGAGGGAATACTGATAAACAATCTGCACTCTTCGCAACACTATCTAGGATTGGAATGATAAAAAGGCCAGATGTTAGTAAGGAACTGATAAAAAACCATCCTTTGAATGATGAATTATTAGATACTATAAGGAGGCACTCCAACGGCCTTATGGGGGCTACATTGGATGAAGTCAAAAGAAATTATGAGAAGCAATTACAAGATCCTCTATTTAAAAAACTTACAGACTCTGGGCATAACTTGATAGTAGACAGGGTAAAAGAGTTTATGACATTAGGTAACATGAGAGAAATCTCAAAGCTACTTATTCATGCTGGTGCTGACGCTAATGCTCGTCATAAAACAAGAATTAATGGGTTTACCCCGTTAATGCTAGCAGCAGAACTTGATGAAGTTGAACTATTTGAAGCCATGATTCAGCATGATGGAGACCCCAAATTAACTTCTGAACATCCTGAAACAGGGAGACCATTAGATTGTAGGTATATTGCTTTTGCTCATCAATCAAACAAGGTATTAAGGTACTTAGCTTCCCAACAGAAAATAGCATAAGTTGAATCTAGAGTTGTTGGTCACAAACTTTATTAAAATAAAGATCAAATCTACTTTAAGTAGAAAAGGTTAGTCACAGACTGTATTACAAAGAAGCTTAGAAATTAACTTTATAATTGAGGCTCTCTAGTCACAATCTTTATTAACAGTAACCATCTGATTAGTCATGCCCGAGGTTTTTATCGGGGATCCAGTATTTGACTGATAAAATAAAAAGGTGAATCAGAAATGGTTCGCCTTTTTTATTTATTTTTAATGATCACTTTGTGCGCATTATAGACATTAGATAAAAAACATTTCCCATATATTTTCTAATGAATTTGCTATTAGCATAAACCGTGTCATGTCCTTTTGCATGGAAGTCTGTATAATTTTTCGAGGTGTGTTACTGAGACGTATCATAATGGGCTGTTTTAATAGCGCTATTAAATGTAGTTTATTTGAATTACAAAGTGCCGTTAATTAAAGCGAAGCTCAAATTAAGTTCGCTTTATGATCTTACAAAAGGAGGAAAGGGAGTAACCTTTCCATTAAGTTTATCTCATCCTGTTATTGTTGAAGACAATACAGTGCTAACTGAGATGTACAACTGCTGCCATCATTTTGCCACCAATCGTTCCATGCACCAGTATCGTTAATTTTACCCCTAGCCCCTAAGTAGTGAGTACTTGGAGTCTCTAATGTCCAGTTATTACATGTTAGATCAAGTTGATAGCCACTTGGGTAGTCACTTATATAGTAAGTTGCCAAAGAACCATCATCATCTGACCCGGTCCACGCATAACCTGAAGTAATAATTCCAGATGCGGTAAGATTGATAATATTTGCTATAGAGCCATCGACAAGATCGTTCCAATTATTGGCGACAATTGTGCCATCAACTAATTTATAGGGATCAGTTGAATGGGCCAATCGTGATACTGCTGAGGTAGTGTTATCCGATAAAAATGCTTTAAACGTGCCGGACAGACCTGCAACGTTAGCGTCTGATTGACAGATCGCGTCTGCACCTGAAAGACCTCCCATCTTGCCTGTATGACCTTGGTTAGTAGTAAAAATAACTTTGGATGCTGAACCTCCACCAGAATCATCAGATAAAGTTCCATTTCCTGTGAGTTCAATATCATCAATGGCTATATCACCATTATAGCCTCCAATAGCCGTTGTACGGAATCTGACTTGTGTTACCAAATAAGAGCTTAAGTCAATATCAGCAACTGTATATGCTTCGGCTACTGTTGAATGTTGTTGGCCTTTAAGGTACCAAACATCATTAATCCATGACAGACCATCAAATACATCTACAGCAAGTTTATTTATATCAATACCATACATATGATATTTAAAAGTTAAATGAATATTCGAGCCGTTAGTAATAACAGGGCCATTTAGAATTGCGCTATCACCAGCTGTATTAGCATGGCCGGCTGATGTTTCTACATACAGATAGAAATTACTATTTTCTGCACCACTGTTTGGTCCCGTAGCAGTGGATGGGGTATTACCGGTATTTCTAAGCCATGAGCTTGTATCACCACTCGAAGTATTACTCCAATGGCCTAAATTAGCTTCAAAACTGTCCTTACTTATTACAGGTAATGCAATATTATTGCTTACATAAATTTCAAGTATAGCGATATCTGCTAAATCACCATCATGAACTTTAACCTCAAAAATATTAATACCTATGTCACTGGCACTTGGTGTTCCACTAAGATCACCATTGGTAGCAATATTTAACCAGCTTGGGCCAGAACCCTTACTAAATGTTAAGGGATCACCGTTACCATCAAAGGCATCTGAAGCCAGACTTTCATTATATAATTGATCTTGGTTTGCATCAGACTTATAGATAGGGTCAGTCAGAAACTCTGGCGCCATAGGGCCTGTTGGGATACTTTGTATTTTCAGGTTATCTAATGCTATGTCACCTAAATAACCACCAACAGCCGTCGCACGGAAGCGTATTTGAGTTATATCATAACCACTGAAATTAATTTGCTGATGTTGATAATATTCGCTTAAATTGACTTGCTGCTGACCAGATACGGACCAAAGATCGATCCAGTCTCCATTTGAATAAACATCAACCGCAAGCGTGCCTATATTTTCACCGTACATATGATAGTCAAAATCCAAATGAATATTGCCGCCGATAAAAGTAGGGCTTTGAAATATTGCACTATCACCTGATGTATATGCTCGACCAGTTGAAGTTTCCAGATAGATATAATTAGCACTATTTGAGCCACTTGACGGGCCGGTGTTACTTGAAGGGGTAGAGCCTGAACGCCTGGTCCAATCATTATTATCTGCAACAGTTACATTAGTCCAATCACCTATACCCAGTTCAAAGTCATTCTCACTGATAGTAATAGGCGCCATATTGTCTGCGACATCTAAGGTGAGAGTTGTATTGTTTGATAATTCCCCATCGGAAACACGAACAATAAAAGTTTGTAACCCAAAGTCGACAGGCGTTCCGCTTAGGTTGCCGTTAGCTGATATATTTAACCATGCAGCTCCAGAGACTTTATTAAAAGTTAAAGTATCACCATTTCCATCAATGGCGTAAGACGCAATAGAATCACTATAGGCTTGATCTTGGCGGGCACCTAGCTTGTGAATAGGGTTACTTGTAAACACTGGTGCGACTGGCCCTATTGGTTTACTCTCAATTAGTATATTATCAATAGCTATATCACCAAGGTAATTGCCCTTGGCGGTGGCACGGAATCGTATTTTAGCTACATTATAACTGCTTAAATCCACATCTACTGAAGTATAAGTCGCGGTATTACTGTTTTGCGTCGCTCCTACTTTCATCCAAACATTATTCAGCCAAATACCTGATGACTGTACATCAATTGCGAGCGTACCAATATTATTTCCATACATATGATAATCAAACTTTAAATTTATAGCAGTACCTGTTACAACGGGCCCTTCTAATATCGCGGTATCACCAGCGGTATAAGCACTGCCATTGGAAGTCTCTAAGTATACATAGTAGGTGCTAGCATTTGCGCCTGTACTTGGACCGGTACCTTGCGATGGAGTGCCACCAGAGTCTCTTGTCCAGTCTTTGTTATCTCCGCTACTGACATTAGTCCAATTACCAAGGCTAGATTCAAAGTTATCAGCATACAAAGTGGTAGCTTGAGTAATAAAGCTGCTAGTACAAGCCATAATTACCCCAATAAGAGATAATTTATTAAGTAAAGGTTTGGTTGAGGTTTTCATATTTAAGACACCTCCTGTGTCTGTTTGTGTTCGAATGGCCGTTAATGGCCTATTTAGGTGAAGTGTTGTTGTTGTTGTTGTTGTTGTTGTTGTTGTGCTAGTATCAAATCTATATAAATTTCAGATACTTGTCCATTGAAATAGTTGAGGATTGTAACTAACTATTACCCTATTAATCAACTAGTCATTTATATTATTGGAAAAATATAGGTACCAGAGTAAATTGAAATGCGAGAAAAAACTTAATCTGCCACCCATAATAACTTGTACATATTTACATCAATAAACTAGGCTTAATTTACCTTCATTAAGTCTGGTGATTATTATGCCTAAGCCTCGCTCGCAACAGATCAGTTTGTTAGATACCCCGTATTATCATATTTGCAGTCGTACGGTGAGAAAAGCGTTTTTGTGCGGTGTTGATAAAGAGTCAGGCATTAGTTATGAGCACAGACGTATCTGGATTGAAAAACGTATTTTTCAATTAGCTCAAGTCTTTGCTATTGATATTTGTGCACATGCCGTGATGCATAACCACTTACATATAGTGTTGCATGTTGATAGTGAACGCGCGAAAATCTGGTCAACGGCTGAAGTACTTGAACGTTGGCATCAATTATTTAAAGGCACATTACTCACCCAAAATATCAAAATAAACAGTCCCTTGATAAATTCCAACTTGCCATGGTTGAGACTACTGCGAATGTTTACCAACAACGTTTGATGGATATCAGTTGGTTTATGCGCTCGTTAAATGAGCCTATCGCCCGACAAGCCAATCGAGAAGATAAATGCACCGGCCACTTTTGGGAAGGGCGTTTTAAATCCCAAGCCTTGCTTGATGAGGGTGCTATATTGTCGTGTATGGCGTATGTTGATTTAAACCCCGTGCGTGCAGGTATTGCTGCCACGCCCGAGAAGTCTGATTTTACTAGTATTCAACTACGTATAAAATCAGCGATAAAAGGTGAGCAACCCAAAGCGTTACTACCATTCACAGGTAATGAACACCAACAAAAAAATAAAGGTATTCGATTTAGCCTACAAGACTACTTAACCCTAGTGGACGAGACTGGACGTATTATTCGTGCTGATAAAAGCGGCGCGATTAGCCAGAAATCTGAGCGTATTTTAGCAAGGTTACACATTAATGAAGAAAGCTGGTTAAAGCTGACCACAGAATTTGAATGTATGTTCACTGGCGCGGTAGGTACAGCCGAGCACTTGAGTGAATTTACCGAACATGTTGGCTTGCAGAGAACCCATGGTATCGTTAATGCTCAAGCCTGTTTGAATAGCGCGTAACCACCAACACAATCACGAATAAACCTACCTTTTTTTTTCTCTTTAAATGGCTGCTTTAACTCGCCTAAATTTTATATTTTGACTGTTTTAGTGTGTTAAGCCTACGGTTGATAACTATTCCTTAATAATTATCCGCTTTTAGCTGTGACAAATTTCATAGCTAGTCTGTTTTTTTTATCTGTGTTTCTCGTTATTTATTATGGCTGGCAGAGTGAAATCATTCCAGCAACATAAGTTTTCAGCTGTGCTACCTGCAGAAAAAAAAGAAAGCAGCGAAACAAACGGCAGCAGTAAAAGAAACCAGCTCAGTGCCATTTTGGTCTATGCCACATAATGCCGCAGAAAACTGGCCTGATCCCGCGCAAGATAATGAGACAGAACAAGTCAATCATATTTCAGCTGCGTTAATTAAAAAAACAAGGCGATCATCCCCAATTCTGGTCTGGCGATCATTCGTTTTTAGAGACTATGGAGCAGTTTTATCAGCAAACACAAAAGAAAAATCAAAAAACTTATTTTGATTTATAAAATGTAAATCGGTAACCTTGCAGCGCTGAAAATACTTTTGAATTAAGGATAAACAATGAAAAGACTTATCTTACCTGTGCTGCTGACTTCGACGTTGATATTCGTTGCTATTCTTGCCATCGGCGGCAAGACCGGAGACTCAGGGCAATCCCATCATATGAAACATGGTCAAATTGATGTCTCATCCTATGCAAAAATACCTGGATTATCTATACAGGTATTACCGGACGCGATGTCTGGTTGGAATCTTCATGTAGCGACCGAAAATTTCCGCTTTACACCTGAAAATATTAATAAAGAACCGGTTGAAGGTGAGGGTCATGCGCATTTATATATAGACGGACAAAAAATATCTCGTCTTTATGGTGCCTGGTTTCACGTTGCTTACCTTTCTCCGGGTTCCCATACCTTTAGAGTCACTTTAAATGCCAATAATCATTCTGAGCTGGCATTGAATGGCACAACGATTGCGGGCAGCAAGAAAATGACGCGGTAAACCTTAGTTGCATTATTACAATGAACTGTAAATCTGTATAAGTAATTGTAAGTAAATGTAAGTTATTGTAAGGTGATTAACGTCAACTATAAAAGATATTTCGTTGTAAGTTGTTAAATTTTAAACTAAAGGATAAAAATTATGAAAGGAAATATAAATCACTTAATGTACGATATGCCTGCTCGCTACAGGAGGGGGTATGCTTAAGAAGATAGTCATTATTTTCCTGGTAGGCCTGTGTCTTTGGAATTTAACGAAACTACCTTATATTATTCTGTTTGATATTAACGATATGACCGACGCATACGCCAGGCATGGATTAGAAGGCAGTATCAACCTGGGCCACTGGATTGACGGCTATCATGGCGGTAAGTTAAAAAGCCCGTCAATTAATTTCCTGGCGGTGCATGCTGTTATAGGCATTACAGTATTAATTATGATGGCAATGTCACTGGTCAAAACTGAATTACGCAGAAAATACGGTCTGACGTTTTTTCTCTTTGCGATCCTTCTGGGTCTGCATACGCTCCCCGCTGCACTTTTAATGGATAGTACTTTCAAGCGTTACCTGTTTTCGGGTACCTGTATCACAGTCATAGGTGCAGCCATTTTTGGTTTATTTGTCTTGAGGAACTATGAACGTTATCAACCCTCTTCTGAAAAGTATCTGCTAATCGCTTATTCACTGATCACTCTTGGCGCTTATGGCGCTGGATTTGCCGAATTTTTCCAGATCGGTAAAAATATCGTTAACTATGTGAAAACAAATGTATGGCCGGAATATGGCGACTTGCCTGATAAACTCTATGGACATACCTGGTTTGATACTATCCCTGAAATTGTCGGTTTAGCTGTATTTGTCCTGTGGATCCTGATTATTTGGATTATTATTCCAGTGAAACTGTACCGGACTTCCAAGCCTGATACGTTAAAAGAGTAGACAAGTACATATCTATATAGTCATTTAATAGCGTCAATTATTAAAAGGAGCAAGACTGATGCAGGAGCAAAAAAAATTGGGTTTGAGTTTATCCGGTGGAGGCTTCAGAGCCTCATTTTACCATATTGGTGTATTAGCGCGTATGGCCGAACTCGGTCAGTTAAAAAAGGTTGAAGTCATTTCTACCGTTTCCGGTGGCAGCGTTGTCGGGGCTGCTTATTACATATTGCTAAAAACGATGCTGGAAACCCATGACGATAAAGATCTCACAGATCAACATTATATTGATCTGGTTGCCGATCTCGAACATGCTTTTCGTTTATCTGTACAGAAAAACATACGGTGGAGAACATTCGCGAACCCATGGGCTAATATCAAAATGGGTAGCGACAAGTTTTCCCGCTCAGATCAAATCGGGATTTTGTATGACAAATTCATTTATAACAGGTTAATCAATAGGGATAAAAACCAGCATGACGGCGGGCTATTTTCCAGCATCAAAAACTTTTTTTCATTCTGGTTAGTTAATCCTATAACGAATATTACCCAGTTAAAAATTTATCCGAAAAATAGTCCTGATTTCCATCCTCACAAAGATAACAGCAGTCGAAATGCCAAAGTACCTATTTTAGTTCTCAATGCGACATGCTTAAATAGCGGGCATAACTGGGCATTTACGGCCAGTAATATGGGTGAGATTCCACCACTAGACCCTGATGTCAATAAGACTGATCGATACCTGAAAGTAAAATACACAGATATACAAAAACCCAGAGAAAAAGGCTTTCCTCTGGGTAAAGCCGTTGCCTCGTCGGCGGGTGTCCCCGGTGCATTTCCTCCTTTATCTATATCCAACTTGTATCCGGAGGGTCGCACCATTCAGTTAATTGATGGCGGTGTATTTGATAACATGGGTATCGCAGGTTTACAAAACGATCCTGAGATTAAAATCACGCATTTTATTGTCAGTGATGCCTCAGGTCAGGGGGAGTCCAGCGACAATCCCGCAAACGGCACTTTTAGCGTGGTACTCGGCACAACTAATTTACTGATGGCCCGGGTCAGAGAAAAAATGATCTATGGCTTAAAGCAGCAGCATGAAGGCCGGGTTGCCTATTTCCACCTTAACAGGGGCATGGGCAGTCAGGCACATGCTCCGATAGGGGCGCCCGAGCCTGTGAAGGATCCAGATACAACACATGAGTTTGATGTCGAACCAGAAATGCAACACGCGCTTTCTAAAATTCGTACTGATTTAGATTCATTTAGCGATAAAGAGATATATGCGCTGGAGCTGGACGGGTATTTGATGAGTAATAAGGAGTTGACCGCTTTAGGAGTAGATTTAGGCAGTACGGCCTCTGGTCTGAACCATGACTGGGCTTTTCAATCTGTATCCCTTTCAAAAACGAGTGACGATTACCAGGACTTACTGACCCATGTCAGTGTCGGCCAGCACAAGATGTGGAAACTCTTTAATTTTGGTTTTTTAAAGAGTGTTCAGGCATTTATCGTGCATTTGCCAACGCTGGCTGTGTTTTTAGGACTGATCACCTTGTTATATACCTATGTTAAGGTCTATTTAGAGATAGATATAGATGAATTTTTAGATAACAGATCTTTGATTTATCTTACCCTGGCCCTACTTGGGTTTAAGGCCGTAGAGTTGCTGGCCGAAAAAATGATTAAAGGGTCAGCAAAAACCCTCAGACTGGTGAAGTTTCTGACACGTATCCCCCTGGGGATCATCCGATACTTAATAGTACCTATTCTCATTTCACTGCCGATACTTGTCTACCTGGCAACAGCTAACAAGTTTTTTGTATATCAAGGTCGGGTTAAAAAGCTTGATTAAGATCAACTGGCTGATCCATTGATGGCAACTGCTGGCGGATCATCTAAGGATAATAATTGAGGTGCAGCACTGCGCCTCATTCGAAAATATAGTGTTATTAACAACAAGGAAATTAAGATATGAGTAATACTCAAGAAAATCATGAATCAGATCTCAGGCTGGTGGTCGAGAAACTCCGACTTATGGGCTACGCCGGTTTTTGGCTTGTGGTCATCACAGGAATTATACTCACCAGGCTCTTCTCTGGCATAAATCTGGATGATTCACTGCTCACCCAGGTTTTTGGCTATAACAATATCTGCGTATACTTTGACTTCGCTCCTTCTACCTATGTATTGCCGCTTGTCTGGGCCGTTACCCTGGTGTTACTGCTCTTATATATCGTGGTGCATTGGATGCGCATGCGAGAGGAAATGCAGGAAGGGACACTCACTCCGGCGCTGTATAAAACATTGACCAGCCTGAAGGTGTTCGAGGCCTTAACCTTTATCAGCTTCACGACTATCTTTGCGGTCAACCCCGGTGATCCTAATGATGGCACTTATACCCTAGTGATCCATACTATGCCGTTCTTCCTGTTGCAGTTGGGCATGGTATCACTTGCTATGTCGAACACCCTGCACGGCATTCGATCTGGCTACTGGCAACGGCTTGGGCTGCCGTCATGGTTTACTAAGGGCGCGATCGTATATTGCATCATTTTCGCTATGGTGGTAGCGTTTAAAATTCCTGTGGCAACAAATGCGATGGTGCTCGCGTTTATGAGTCCGCAAGAGCTTAACGGGCTTGGCAATAGCATTTGGTGGGAGCAGACTCCTTTACTTAAGAGCATCGCTATGTTCGCCGATAAGATGTTCCTGGTGTGCGCAGCTATTATACCTATGCTGAAGGCCACTTATCTGATCCGTTGCCACTCAGACAAGATTGATGTTGTGGTTCTTAGAACCCGGCTTGTCACGGCTTAGTGCCAGTTGCTGGTCTGGTTATCTTGAGTGAACTTAATCTGCGGAACTTTGAACTTGGAACTTAATCTGCGGAACTTAATCTGCCACCCATAATAACTTGTACATATTTCCATCAATAAACTAGGCTTAATTTACCTTCATTAAGTCTGGTGATTATTATGCCTAAGCCTCGCTCGCAACAGATCAGTTTGTTAGATACCCCGTATTATCATATTTGCAGTCGCACGGTGAGAAAAGCGTTTTTGTGCGGTGTTGATAAAGAGTCAGGCATTAGTTATGAGCACAGACGTATCTGGATTGAAAAACGGATTTTTCAATTAGCTCAAGTCTTTGCTATTGATATTTGTGCGCATGCCGTGATGCATAACCACTTACATATAGTTTTACATGTGGATAGTGAACGCGCGAAATTATGGTCAACGGCTGAAGTACTTGAACGTTGGCATCAATTATTTAAAGGCACATTACTCACCCAAAAATATCAAAATAAACAGTCGCTTGATAAATTTCAACTTGCCATGGTTGAGACTACTGCGAATGTTTACCAACAACGTTTGATGGATATCAGTTGGTTTATGCGCTCGTTAAATGAGCCTATCGCCCGACAAGCTAATCGAGAAGATAAATGCACCGGCCACTTTTGGGAAGGGCGCTTTAAATCCCAAGCATTGCTTGATGAGGGCGCAATATTGTCGTGTATGGCTTATGTTGATTTAAACCCCGTGCGTGCAGGTATTGCTGCAACGCCCGAGAAGTCTGATTTTACTAGTATTCAACTACGTATAAAATCAGCGATAAAAGGTGAGCAACCCAAAGCGTTACTACCATTCACAGGTAATGAACACCAACAAAAAAATAAAGGTATTCGATTTAGCCTACAAGACTACTTAACCCTAGTGGACGAGACTGGACGTATTATTCGTGCTGATAAAAGCGGCGCGATTAGCCAGAAATCTGAGCGTATTTTAGCAAGGTTACACATTAATGAAGAAAGCTGGTTAAAGCTGACCACAGAATTTGAATGTATGTTCACTGGCGCGGTAGGTACAGCCGAGCACTTGAGTGAATTTACCGAACATGTTGGCTTGCAGAGAACCCATGGTATCGTTAATGCTCAAGCCTGTTTGAATAGCGCGTAACCACCAACACAATCACGAATAAACCTACCTTTTTTTTTCTCTTTAAATGGCTGCTTTAACTCGCCTAAATTTTATATTTTGACTGTTTTAGTGTGTTAAGCCTACGGTTGATAACTATTCCTTAATAATTATCCGCTTTTAGCTGTGACAGATTTCAACCTAGTCTGTTTTTTTTATCTGTATTTAGAGTTATTTATTATGGCTGGCAGAGTTATTTATTATTTTATGTATATTTCAAATATTAAATATGGCTATAAAACATAAGTCCTGAGGTGCGACTTGTGTTTTTTGTATTTATAATTAATAAATACAATGTGTTACGTTATTTTTTGATGAGTATTTCATGTTGGTAAATTGCTCACAACCATAATAAAACGCGTAATTCTACCCGTTATTTACATTCATTTACACTCAAAAAAAATAACTATAATTCAAATAGTATATCTTGTGTCATAAAACTGTAACAATTGAAGGTAGAAGATATACAATAGCCAATCCATATTAGGTTAATGCAGATGTTGCTGTTGTTTTTTTGCTTTTTCCACAATTAAAACTATATTAAATAAAAAAAATTTCAGCAGGACTTATCGTTCAATGGAAGGACGCTGCTTAACAATTTACGCGCACAGCTTTGAAAATACCGGAACTAAAAAATAAAATTATGAAATTAAAAACTAAACTATTAACCACTTTTTTTGCTATTGCACTAACGCCTATGCTTCTGGTGGGTTTTATATCAAGTTATATCGCAAGTAGTGCTATTGAAAATCAAGTTTTTTCACAATTAGTTGCCGTTAGAGAAATAAAAAAATCACAAATTGAAGCTTACTTCGATGAACGAAAAGGTGATATTGAAGTACTCAGTGAAACTATTCAAAAGGTATTAAACTTTAGCTCTGCAGAGGCAATGAATATCTCCGCACATGATAACCATCAATATTTTGAAACATTTATTAATACCTATGGGTATTATGATTTTTTCATAATTGATGACGCAGGTGACATTTTTTATACGGTAACGAAAGAAGCTGATTACCAAACTAATTTAATTTCTGGTCAATATCAGAATTCTGGTTTAGGAAAATTATTTAGACAAGTGCAAGGCAATCATGCTTTTGGTATGTCTGACTTTAGTCGTTACGCCCCTAGCAACGATGACCCTGCAGGGTTTATAGCATTACCTTTTATAACCGACACAGGTGCATCTGTTGTGATTGCATTACAATTATCTATTGAAAAAATAAATGAGGTAATGCAACAACGGGCAGGAATGGGCGACACCGGCGAAAGTTACCTTATTGGTAGTGATTTATTGATGCGTTCAGACTCTTTTCTTGATCCTAAATGGCATTCAGTAACAGCCTCTTTTGCAGGTACTGTGGAACAAAATGGCGTAAATACTGAAGGCGCTAAATTAGCAATTCAAGGTAAAACAGGGCAAAAAATAATTATTGATTATAATGGTAATCCCGTATTATCTGCATTCACGGCCATTGATATTAATGGTATACGCTGGGGATTGTTATCAGAAATCGATGTTGCAGAAGCTTTTGAGCCAATAGAGACACTTCACAGGAATATATTTATAATCCTATTAATTTTTGTTGTAGTGATAGTTACGGTAGCACTTTCCATAACCAAGTCGATTATAACCCCATTAGGTGGTGAGCCAGATGAAATGAAAAGTATTTCTGAGACCATTGCTAAAGGTGATTTAACCGTGATATTTGACACTGAGCGAGAAGTTCAAGGTGTTTACGGTGCTATGAAAGACATGGTAGCTCAGCTTCATAGGGTGGTAAGTGAAATCATTGATAACAGCAATAATTTAGCAAGATCAGCTGAGGAGACTAGTGCATTAAGTTTACAATGTTCAGTGAGTTTAGATAAGCAACAATCAAGTATTGAACAAGTTTCTACAGCGGTGGAAGAAATGTCAACGAGTATTCAGGAGGTTGCAAGCAATGCAGTTAATGCGGCAACTTCAGCGCAGTCAATACAGCATTCATCCAATGAAGCAAACAATAGGCTAACACAAACCATTAATGACTTAGGTCAATTAGATAATGAAATTAGTGGTGCTAGCGAAGTGATTCAAACCTTAGAAACTGATTCAAATGAAATTGGCTCTGTTTTAGAGGTGATACGTGGTATTGCAGACCAAACGAATTTACTTGCACTTAATGCCGCAATTGAAGCTGCAAGGGCAGGTGAGCAAGGACGAGGTTTTGCTGTTGTTGCTGATGAAGTAAGATCATTGGCATCAAAAACACAAGAGTCGACTAAAAATATAGAAGAAATGATTGGAAAGCTGCAAAGAGCATCAAACGATGCTGTAAAAGCAATGACTTCTAGTCGAAGTATGTGTGAGAGCACCTTAGAAAATGCTCATGTTACCGCGAAAATGATACAGACAATGAATGGAGACATAGACAATATTAGTCAAATGACTGAGTTAATTGCAACTGCAGTTGAAGAGCAGTCTTGTGTATCTAATGAGATATCTCAAAACATTACTGCAATCAATGATGTTGCCTATGAAAACTCTGCAGCGGCTACACAGGTGTCAACGGCAGGGCAAGATATTAGTGTAATAGCATCTAAATTAAATCAGCTAACACAACAATTTACAGTGGCTTAGTTTTAGTTGTTTATTATTAAAGTGATAATAAACAACTAAAATGACAAAATACATGCAACGGTAATCGTAGCTTTAATTTTACTGTTTTTTTATTCTACCCATGCAAAGAATGGATTAACAGACAATGTTGGTGTTACTAATAATGACTTATGGAGATACTTAGAACAAAGTAGCGGTAATATTTCAGTGTCAGGGGGATTGATTATGTTTCTGATACTGGGTTTTATCTTGGTAGTTGGGTATCTAATGCTAGTTGGTCTGAGGGGATAAAATATGAACTCAACGTTTATGGTGGTTAGTCGTAGGCCTTTAGTAGTGACCACCTATGGTGAAGCGTTGCAGATAATCATAGAGTGAAGTGGCATAGTTAATTTGGCCACCTACTTTAGAGGTGTTATTACAAATATAACAGACACCCACTCAAATGGAAATAATGAGTGACTCGACTATGCTTTAATAATCATCGAATAATACTTATTGATAGTTATTATGGTTACAGCAAGAAAACAACAAATAAGCTTAGTTGATACACCTTATTATCATTGTGTTTCTCGTTGTGTTTCTCGTTGTGTTCGCCGGGCATATCTTTGTGGTGAAGATAAACTCACCGGGCAAAATTATGAGCATAGATGAGCAGCAAGCTAAGTCATGGACAATGCATGAAGTGATTAGCCGTTGGCATCAGTTATTTAAAGGAACCTGCTAACACAACAATATTAAGGGGTGAGCCACTTATTGACACCTTACAACAGGTCGTCGAAGAAACTGCCAGGGTTTATCGTCAGCGATTGATGGATATCAGTTGGTTTATGCGTATTTTAAATGAAACTATCGCTAAACAAGCCAATTTTGAAGATAAATGTACTGGACGATTTTGGGAGGGACGTTTTAAATCTCAAGCCTTGCTTGATGACGCTGCGTTAATAGCCTGTATGGCTTATGTCGATTTGAACCCAATTAGAGCTAAAATAGCTAAAACCCCATAAACATCGAACTACACCAGCATTCAACGACGAATAAATGCAGCGGTTAAAGGGAAACAAGCCCAACAATTACTGCCCTTTATCGGCAATCCAAGTAAGAACACACCCACAGGTTTACCGTTTGAATTAAGCGACTATATACAATTGGTTGATTTAACCGGCCGTTGTATTCGAGCCGATAAACGCGGTTATATTGAAAAATCCCAACCTGAAATATTAACCCTCTTAGGCATTAGCACCCAAAACTGGCTAGTATTAACCACTCAGTTTAGACAATGTTTCCATGGTGCGGTAGGTAGAGCGCAAGCACTTACGGATTTTTGCGAACATCAACACTTAAAAAACGAGCAACGGTGTCAATTTACCAAAAGTTACTTGCTTAATAATTAATACGCCCTCTAAATAAATTACTCACTTAAGGCTAATTGTGCCTTAAATTGGGTGAAACCTCTGTTTTATAAATTAATTTGAATACCCTCTTCGTCAGAAACAGCCATCTTGAATACGTCTTAAATATATTAAAGCATTCTGTTAGAATAAGAGGCTATTGATTAAAGAATACCGAGGCAGCATGTCAGAATTTCAAGCATTTTCACTTTTAGAGTCAATTATTGACCGCATTAGTCTTAAAGGCTATAAACAACCCACACCGATCCAAAAAGAATGTATCCCAGCGCTTATTAATGGCAATGATCTTCTTGGTATAGCGCAAACGGGAACAGGAAAAACGGCGGCATTTTCATTGCCTATTATCAATAATTTTGCACGAAATAAAATAGATATCAAAGCGAAGAGCACACGTTCGCTCATACTAACGCCCACGAGAGAGCTTGCCTCGCAAATAATGCAAAACATTGATGACTACGCTGATGGTTTAGGGCTTAAAACTAAGGTTGTTTATGGTGGTGTAGGAAGACAAACTCAAGTTGACTCTATCGCACTTGGGCTTGATGTTTTAGTGGCCACCCCTGGAAGGTTATTGGATTTAATTGAAACGGGCGATATAAATTTTAAGTCATTAGAAGTATTTGTGTTAGATGAAGCCGATACAATGCTTGATATGGGGTTCTTTAATGATGTGCAAAACATCATATCTAAACTGCCAAAGAACCGACAAACACTATTGTTTTCAGCTACTATGCCTGCTGAAATAGAGATACTTGCAGAAGCAATATTAACGGATCCAACAAAAGTTCAAATTACGGCTGAAACGGTTACTATCGACTTGGTTAATCAAAGTGTATACCATCTTGAAAAATCGAATAAAGTACCTTTGCTCTTTAATATCCTGAAAAACCCTGACTATGAAAAAGTGCTCATCTTTTGTAAAACAAAGTATGGCGCTGACATCATTGTTAAAGCACTAGAAAAAGCATCAATAACTGCCGCTAGCCTGCACAGTGGTAAAACACAAGCTGTTAGGGAAGAAGCGTTACAAAACTTTAAAGATTCTCATTTAAGAGTATTAGTTGCAACTGATGTTGCTGCTCGTGGCATTGATGTTGATAATATTACTTTAGTCATTAACTATAACCTTCCTGAAGATCCAAGAAACTACATACACCGTATAGGACGAACTGCTCGTGCCGGAAAAAGTGGCATGGCCATTTCATTTGTTGTAGAAAATGATATAAGGCAATTAACTACTATTGAAAATAGCATAGGGCAAGTCATTGCTGTTGTTACAGAACAGCCTTTCCATAAAGAGTTTTCTAAAGCGCCTATACCAGACAAGAAAAAGAAACAGGTTAAAAAAACAAATAGAACAAGAACAAAGAGAAAATAAGGACAGGCATAAATTAGCCAACTAAAGGTTTTCGTCTAGACTACAAATATCACCTCATCTCACGATGCGTTAGAGGTGCCTTTCTTTGTGGTAAAGGTAGGCACACTGGGCCAAACTTATGAGCATCGGTGTGATTGGGTATTAGGCGACAATTAGCTTGACCGGGAGCACTTAAAAATACGACTGGTCAAACTAATTTTCGTCTAATAATACCCTCTTCGACACCATAAAAATCAAAGTAAAAAAACATAGCAAAACATAGCAGACACCCACTCAAATGGAATAATAAGTGGTATCTACTATGCCTGAATAATCATCAATAAATTTCCATTGAAAATTGTTATGGCCACGGCAAGAAAACAACAAATAAGCTTAGTTGATACGCCTTATTATCACTGTATTTATTGTTGTGTTCGGCAGGAGTTTCTTTGTGGTGAAGATAAGCTAACAGGAAAAAATTATCAGCATAGGCAAGGGGGGGTCGCCGAAAAATTACATACATTAAGTGGCGTTTTGCTTAGTAGTACCTTTATTTTAGGCAAAACCTTTTTTGTGCGTTGATGTTAATTCTCATTTTGTCACCACAATCAAAGTGTAATTCTACGCGAAACTTATCGGTAAGCCTGCTTTTGATTATTTGGAGTGGGTGTCTGTTATATTTTTGTAAGCCTGCTTTTGATTATTTGGAGTGGGTGTCTGTTATATTTTTTTATATTTTTATATTTGGTTATATTTGTTATATTTATCGAGGGCTGCCGTTGTTCATGGACGATAAATTGGCAGGAATCGTGGTTTACGCTAGTTAGTAATTGAATGTTCTGCTGAGTGGGCGGCAAGGGGATTCCAAAGGGGCTTTTGGCGTGTAACGCCCCTTTGGGTGTGGTCGCCACCGCGACGCCAAGCTATTGAGTTTATTGCAAGCAATCTTAATAAATGGGGACATGGTTATCCAATTAAAACAATAGCGCGCTAGAGAAGATGAATTGCTTACTTTAAAGTCATGACTTTAAAGTAACTTAGCTATAAAATCAGCTTTCCAATTAGTAATAACAAAGTGAAAAATAACTTTTCAAAAAGCCATGCTTAATTTAATAAATCATAAAATATCCTACTTATTAGTCGAGAGTAAAAAGATGTTAATACGCAATTTGTTCGTCAGTTTTGCTTGTACCTTGATGTTTGCTTGCACCAATTCAAACAACTCTGCTAGCGTGTATAGTCCCGAAGAAATTAATGCACACTGGTTAACCATGAACCTTAAACGAGAGGGGGTGGTAGCCACTGACTCGGGGTTGCAGTACAAAGTTTTAGAGCAAAGTGCTGGTTGTAAACCTGATCCTGATTTTAAAGTTACTGTGCACTATAAAATGTTGTTAGCTAAATCGAAACGAATCATCGACAGTAGTTATCAACGCGGTAACCCCGATAAGTTTCAGCTATCTAAAATGATTAAAGGATGGCGTGAAGGCGTACCTATGATGAAGGTTGGTGAAACCTGGGAGCTTTATATACCGCCCCATTTAGCGTATGGCAGCAGAGGTTCACCAGGATCAGTTGCGCCCAATAGCGTGCTTATCTCGCAAATCACGCTTGTTGATGCACATTGTCAGGACTAGTCACTAAATCATAGAAGATATTAATAAACGGGGTCAGAGGAAATTATATGATTTGTCGCGGAAAAATATGAAATATAACCGAAATATAACAGACGAAATATAACAGACACCCACTCAAGGGGAATTAACCCGAATTTGATAAAAATAACGACCATAAAAAGCCGCATCATAAAATATGATGCGGCTTTATGTGTTACCCATTAACTAATAAATACAGTATTAACTTTTATTAGTATTGGTCCAGTCTAGAACTTGTAGCTAGCCTTAAAGTAGGCAAAACGACCTTGGCCACTATGAGCATTTACCGCAAAGCCCATAAAATCATGATAGGCAAAGGGGGGCTTTTCATTGAACAAGTTGGTTGCACCTAGGGTGATGGTTGTATTTTCAATGCCGTAATAATTAACAGAGGCATCCACAGTCACCATAGCATCCAAGGGGGCTAATATGGTGCCATCGGTTTGCACTCTCACAGATTGATCTTGCTGAAACTCAGCAATATAGTTAATCGCGACATTGGCGGTTATATCGTCAAGTGACCAGTCAACAGCCGTTGTCCAGCGAAATTGTGGTTGTTCAAAATCACCTTCTTTAACATTAATACGTTGACCGCCATCGGCATCAGGGCGTTTATCTTCATATTTTAATACGTAGTTAAGAATATATGAAAATCTAAACTCACCCATACCGGTTTCTAAGGCATATCTTATATCTAAATCAATGCCCGTAGTGGTTAAGTCACCGATATTTTGGAAGGAGTCGAAAATGGTGACTACCTCACCAGGATCATTGGCAATATTGGTTGGCAGACGAGTAACTACATTAGGATCATCACCAAAATTACTGAAAACAAATTGAGTATCAGAGTCAATGATGTTCTCAATATCATAGCTATAATAATCAAGAGAAAGCTCTAACGATTCAGTAATGTTATACATTAGACCAAAATTATAACTGGTAGACTCTTCCGGCCCTAAGTCTGGGTTACCTTCAAATATCGCGGTGTATTCTTGAGGTTCACAGGCTTTGTTAACATTACCCACCGCATCACAACGAATAGTATCCACTAAGTTAGGTGACTCATCGGTGCGGCCTAAACCAAGTTGTGAAAGTGATGGCGCTCTAAATGCAGTGCCCCATGAACCACGAATGGCGATGTCATCCGTTGCGCTCCATATAAATGAAACTTTAGGATTGGTGGTGGTGCCAAAGTCGCTGTAATCTTCATAACGTGCCGCTAGTTGTACTTCAAGGCTATCTATAACAGGAATCGCTAATTCTAAAAACATAGCGGTATTATCGCGAGCACCACGGGCAGCAGTGGATTCTGTACCAAATATTTCACCACGCAAGAATTGATCATCCGGATTATCGTTGATGGTTTCTTCGCGATATTCGGCGCCTACCGCGATGAATAATTCACCCGCTGGCAATTCCATAACCGGTCCTGAAATTTTTGCATCATAGGTGCGGTTGGTCGATTTACCCACACGTGTGGTGGTGGTTTCAATATAATCTAAGGCAGCTTGGCTATTTTGTGAGGGTTCAAACGGGTTCCATGAGCCATTATCAATGGATTCTTGTACACGACGTGAGTTAGGGAAACCATCAACACCACGTTCAACCGAGGTGCTCTTGATGTAACTATAGGCCATTTCCCAGTCCCACTCACCCAGTTCACCTTTTAAACCTAGAACCGTACGATAGTAATTGCTGTCCACTTGTTTCATGCGATTACCAATATCTACCATACGACGACGCATGGTTAAGTCTTGCTGATAAAATTCATGGTCAGGCAAGTCGGCCATGGGATGATTCGGGTTATCACCCGCCATAAAGAGTTCATTAAAGCTTGGACTGCCAGCACCTTTTACCGTGGTCTTGGCATTTTGCCCGTTTAATTCAACAAAAGCGCGCATATTATCGTTAATTTCATACTTGCCCATGTAAGTGAAGCTGAAACGTTCTGATGCCGGAATCATGGTCATGTGTGGTGCATAATCGTAGCGACATAAGGTGTCAACAATATCTTCTGGCGCACAAACATCATTGCCAAAGGTGTCGGCCATACGATTGGTTGGATCCGATTTCAGGGCTATGGTACCAGGAATACCCGATGAACTTCTAAAGTCGGTGGCATAAGGGTCGTTAGGTCGCCGCGCTGCTTGGTTAGCGGTACTTGAGTAGCTGCGATCGGCATAAAGGACTTCTTCACGATTAAAATAATCTAAAATAAAGGTATTGCTGGTCTGGTCAGTATGATTACCAAATACCAGGCTGATACTTTGTTCTTTACCACCACCATCGGCGGTATCGCCAATTTTAGCGGATATTTCCATGCCATCAATGTCATCACGCAGGATAATATTGATAACACCGGCGATGGCATCGGAGCCGTAGGTTGCCGAGGCACCATCTTTTAATATATCAACACGCTTTATGGCCGATAAAGGAATATTATTGATATCGACAAAAGCAGTGTCTATTCCCTTAGCAAATGGGCTAACCGATACACGGCGGCCATTGACTAAAATTAGGGTAGAATCAGCGCCTAAACCGCGTAAAGAAACACTAGAACCACCGTTAGCGGTATCATCACTGCTGTTTGCTTGGGTAGAAAAAGTTCCTTGACCCGCTATGGGTAATTTAGCAAATAAACCGATTAAATCGGTAACCCCGGTTTTAGCAATATCCGAGGCGGAAATACTGGTTACCGGTGAGGGTCCGTCCATATTATGGCGTTTTATGTGCGAGCCGGTCACTTCAATTCGTTCTATGTCTTCTTCATCTGCGGCAAAAGCACTTAAGCTTTGTGAAGCTAACAGCGCCGTGGTGATACACAAGGCTAGCGTCTTTTTTTTCATCGTAATAGTGTTTTTAACTTTCATCTTAATATTCCCATTCCATGTTTTTATTATTAATTGTCAAAGCTCTCGCTAGGACTTTAAAACTAACTTTTTGTTATTTAAGGAAAACTATAACAATAAAGTTATATCAAAAAGGTTCATCTAAATAAACCAAATATCATGGTAATGAAAAGGTAAATTGTAAAGAAATTTTTACATCTCGTTGCCAGGCCAGCAAAAACAAATGGGCAAGGTTAATTATAAAATATAACAAAATATAACAGACACCCACTCAAACAGAAATAATTGAGTGGTGCGGGACTGCTTGAATAATGACCAGGTAATGCTTTTTTAGCGTTATTGTGGCTACCGCAAGAAAACAGCACATAAGCTTAGTTGATACCCCTTATTATCAGTGTGTTCGGCGGGAGTTTATTTGTGGTGAAGATAAGCTAACAGGACAAAGTCATGGACATAGGCGAGGGTGGGTCGCCGATAAATTACATACATTAAGTGGCGTTTTTCCTTAGTGGGCCTTAATTTCAGGAAAACCCCTATTTTGTCCGTTGATGTTAATTTCCGTTTCGTCACCACAATTAAAGTGTAATTATACGTGCTACTTATCGGTAAGCCTGTTTTTTAAGATTTTGAGTGGGTGTCTGTTATATTTTGGTGCGTAATCGTGGCATTATTTCAGCGCAAGAAGTGGCCGAGTTTTTTGCTGTTGGTTACGGTCAACGTCAATTACTTGAAATCATCTTAGGCTTATCACAAAAAGTGATGAGCAACTACACCAACCATGTTGCTAGTACGCCACTTGATAAACCATTCCAATAATTCAGTTGGAAAAAATAATTTGCTAACTTGGTTTTACCTGTTAGTAAAAATTACTAGCACCGCCAGCCAGTCAAATAAAAAATAATTGATATTATTTATTGATAATTTTTAGGTGGGTGTCTGCTATATCGCTTTCATGAACTAACTTCCAGATCCTGATACAGAGCAGCCCTTTAAGGACTGCTTTTTAGTCTCTAAAATAGTGTTCTGTTGGAGCAATAAAATCGAATGTAACGTAAAAATCGCTTACAATAACACTTCATTCACCACTCTTGACTTAAACTCAATAAGCGTTAGTTATCTATGTATATCAATCCGGCTTGGCGCATATTAACCATTGGTGATGGCGATTTATCCTTTTCGCATTCATTATTGAAAAATTATCGTCCACACGTTTTAACGGCGACAATTTTTGATGAATACTCCTCATTAAGTGCTAAATATGGGGCGACACATTTGCAGCAATTAGCAGCGCAAGGGTGCAAGGTGCTCACCGGTTTTGATGTAACAAACAATCAAACATGGGGTGAGCTGGGCAAACATCAATATGATGCCGTTTTTTTTCAATTTCCTTTGTTATCTGCGTTTAACTCGGCTGAAGATTTTAAGCAGCAGTGCCTAAATGTCAGTGTAAATACCTTGCACCGCCGGTTATTACGGACTTATCTTTTAAATTGTTTTGATTACTTTTTAGATAGTCATGGCGCACAACTGGCCTTTATTACCTCAAAAGATGTTAAACCCTACCGGCAATGGCATATTGAACAATCGTTAACATTACATAGTGATATTCATTACCTGGGAAGTATGCCCTTTGACATAGAGAAATTTCCTGGCTACAAAATAAGAAATGTTGATCGAGATAAATATGTTAAAGATACTCAAGGCATCACTTATGTATTTAGCCGTCGTATCAGTAGCGAACTTGAGGACAAAATCAGTAAAGCCAATTATCTAGGTGAGGGTTATTGCCCTTATTGTCGAGTGGGTCCCTTTTATACCGAACAAGATAAACAGCATCATCTAGCCAGTAAAAAACATCAGAAAATGGCGCATTTTGAACAACAGTGGTTAGATGATGTAGCGCAGTTTGAACAATAACTCGATAGACTGTTGCATCGAGTTATTGTTATTCAATAAGAATTTGCTCAGTAAGTTAACCTGCAACTCACCAAACACGCCTTTAAACCATGCTGATTGATCGCTTGTATTACTCTTTTTACTTGAATCCAAGGTAGAGAGTTACCAATGTGTAAGGCTCTGTCGTAATTAAGTGTGGCTCAATGTGCAATACTTTGATTTAAGGGGGAGTATTGCTGATGAAATAAAAGTGAGTTTCTCAAGCATGGATGCTTGTGTAGAGCCTCAGGGATGGATGGATGCACGTGTCTCACTTGTTTACTCAACACATACCCAACGGCGGCATAACAATTCAGCATCAATTAACGACGAAAAAGCCTAGGTGTATCTATGTGCAAGACTCTTAGCGTACTAGATGTTCTGTATTTTCCCCTTTGCCATTGGTGTATTTTCTTTGATAAAATGGTCAGTAGTTATTATCGATTACTCAAAGTAATGACCCCCGCATATTAATTAAAATCTAAGGTTTTAATTAATATGGACGACTGCTGCTCTTTGCCTTTTACCGCTTTAACAAAATTATCGGTGGTATTTATTTTTTTTCCGTCGATTTCTACAATACGTTGCATCGGATAAAGCCGCCGCTCTTGTTTCTCCTTCTGGAATTCCTCTGAACTACGTATCCAGCTAAACTGAATGTAAGCAAGAAAAACATATGGTTAGGTTCTAAATGATTATCTTGTTCACTCATTATAACAATTCAAATTCATCTGCATCTAAAAAGGCGGGGAAGTCATCTTTAAATTGCTCAAGTGTGCTGAAATCCAGTTGTGTGGTAATGATTTGTTGTAGATTATCCGCCGCACAAACAATGGTTTCACCGGTAAAATCAATGATAGTGGTGCCACCAGAGTGAGGGGTATTGCTACCGTCTGCACCTATACGATTCACGCCAACAACAAAGCATTGATTCTCCATTGCTCGTGCTTTTAATAAGGTATCCCAGACATGTTGTCGCGCAGCAGGCCAATTAGCGACATTGATCATAAGGTCGTAATCTTGGCGATTTCTACACCAAACGGGAAAGCGTAAATCATAACAAACCAAGGGCAGTATTTTGATGCCGTTAATGGTGATTACTTTTCTATTGTTGCCTGGTTCAACATGGTCTTGCTCTTTACCTAAACGAAATAAATGACGTTTGTCGTAATGTTCAACCGTGCCATCAGCAAACACCCAATAAAAACGGTTCACTTTTTTATCGTTGTGGCTCACTAAAACACTGCCAGCTACTACGCAGTTATATTGTCGTGCTATTTTCTTTAGCCAGGCTAACGCAAGGCCGCCATCTTCGGGCTCTTGTACCTCGCTTTTATTAATACAAAAACCGGTCGAAAAGGTTTCTGGTAGCAATAATAAGTCGGCAGCAGCATGGTCAGTAAAGTGATTTTCAATAAGCTGTGCTAAGTCATTAAAATTGGCTGGTTGATCTAACCACTGAATATCGTATTGTACTGCGGCTATGGTTAAAGTTGACATAATATTTCCGCGGCTTTAAGTAAAGTGTCGTCATTTTTAGCAAAACAGAGTCGGATCACTTTATTGTTCTGCTGATAGGCTGGCCTTTGCTCTGCTGGATAAAATGGGCTGAGTGGAATGGCGGCAACACCTATTTCCTTGGTTAACCACTGACAAAATTCACGGTCATTGAGTGGTGATATTGCCGAATAATCCAATAATAAGAAATAAGTACCTTTCGAGGGCAGTAGGGTAAACCGAGAGTCTTGCAGTGCATTAATGAGCACATCTCTTTTTTGTTGATAGAAACTTGCTAGCTCGGTGATATGCGCTGGTTGCGCTTTTAACATTTGTGCAATGGCAATTTGTGCCGGGGTAAAAGAGCAAAAGGTCACGAATTGATGAATTTTTCTAAATTCAGCGGTAAGCTCATCGGGTGCGATGCAATAACCCATTTTCCAGCCAGTACAATGAAAGGTTTTACCAAAACTAGAGACGACAAAGGCGCGTTTAAACAACTCAGGGTAACGTAAAACACTCTCATGGCGTAAACCGTCAAAGGTCATATGCTCATATACTTCGTCGCTGATGACATACAAATTATATTGCTCAACCAAGCATTGTAAGGCACTAAGATCGGCTTGACTCAATATTGAGCCGGTTGGATTGTGTGGGCTGTTGATAATAATCGCGCGTGTTTTGGCATTAATGTTTTGTTCTACTACGGCCCAGTTTATGGCATAACTTGGCGCATCCAGGGTGATATGACGACAAATGCCTCCCGCTAGTTCAACGGCAGGCTCATAAGAGTCGTAGGCGGGGTCAAAAATTATTACTTCATCACCTGGGCTAACTAGGGTTTGTATCGCGACCCATAATGCTTCGGTAGCGCCCGAGGTAATAGTAACGTTGTTTAGCCCATCGATCTTTTGTTCATCGGCTAAATGCACTTGATACTGCCTATGCACCATGTTGGCAATTTCAGTTAACAGCTCAGGCAAACCGTTTGATGGTGAGTATTGATTCTTGCCTTCAGAGATGGCTTGATTAATTTTATCTTTCAAAAAAGCAGGCGGTTCAAATTCAGGAAAGCCTTGCGATAAATTAATGGCTTGATACTGATTAGCCATTACCGACATTTCAGTGAAAATACTGGTCTCTACATGAGGTAGTTTACTGGTAAAAGAAGATGACACTAAAGACGCCCTTATTTTTTTAGTAGTAAATGTTTAGGTGAAATAGTTTAACTGGCTACCGTTTAAATGGAAATCGCTTAAGTGGCGATTACTTAAATAAGGTTCAAGGGGTTTTGTAAATAGACAGTGAACCGATCAATCAATGTTATGACTAACGGCTTATTAGTTCAATCGTTATCCGCTGTTAATCGATAACGGCACAAAGTTAACCTTCAGTTTTTTCCGAGTAGAGCTAGGGGACCCCCCTTTTACGGTTGTCACTACTGCCACGCTAAGCAGCCAATAGACCCGCTTCATTTTCTGTCTTTATGGCGTGTAACTAATTTGTTACATGAGGTCGCAGCTTTAACTCGAAGAACTAATGAAAAACTGCACAAAGTTACATAAGATACCGTGATAATAATATAGGGAACTATGATGAAAGTTAAGATGAAAAATAAGATGAAAAAGAAATATTTGGCGGCCGTAATAGCCGCAAGTTTAACGTTATCCGCCTGCATGGCAACCACTGACGCTGACTCTAGCACTAGCGCGTCAATACAATCATCTGCAAATGAAGCCAATAAAGTCTTTAGCCAAAAATACTTATTCAAAAAATTAGCGAATGGTTTAAGTGTATTAGTGGTGAGAACTGACTATCCAGATCTTGTTTCCGTACAAATCCCGGTGTCAGTTGGCTCTCGCGATGAAGATGAAGTGGGTAAAACCGGCTTTGCACATTTCTTTGAGCATATGATGTTTAAAGGCTCAGAAAAATTTCCACAAGATGTTTATTCTGATTTATTTAAAAATGCCGGTGTTGATAATGGTGCTTACACAACCAACGATTACACCAATTATCATTTAGATTTTTCTAAAGCACATTTAGATAAAGTATTAGAAATTCAAGCGGATCACTTTAAAAACCTTAGCTACACAGCGGCACAATTCAAAACTGAAGCGTTAACGGTAAAAGGTGAATACTTAAAAAACAATGCTAGCCCCATTCGAAAGCTACTAGTGGCTGTGCGAAAAGAAGCATTTGAAAGTCATACCTATAAACATACGACCATGGGCTTCTTTGAAGATGTAGAAGCAATGCCTGAGCAAATGGCTTATGGTGAAAAGTTCTTTAATCAGTTTTATAAGCCTGAATATGTTTCTATAGTGATTGTTGGTGATGTTGAGCCACAAGCCACAATGGCTATGGTAGAGAAACATTGGGGCAGTTGGCAAAAAGGTGATTTTGTTAATGAAATCGCGCCAGAGCCAAAGCAAACAGCAGCAAAGTATGTTCATGAACAGTTTGATGGTTTACCTGGTCATTGGTTATTAGTTTCTTATAAAGGCTCTGATTGGCAACCGAAGGAAAAAGATCGCGCCGCTTTAGATTTAATTGCTGAATTGTATTTTTCAAAAAACTCAGTATTGTATCAAGAGCTAGTGGTAGATAAGCAATTGGCGAGCAAAATGTTTAACTACAATCCTGAAACAAAAGATGCTGGCTTACGTCATGTATTCATCAAAGTGAATGAAGAAAAAGATTTAGCGATTGTCCGTGATGCCGTGAATCGTACTTATGCGCAAGCTCGTACTGAGCTGGTTTCAGCCGAAAAGCTTGATAACTTAAAATCCAATTTAAAATATAGCTTTGTCAATAAGTTAGATTCTTCCGAGTCTATCGCTTCTACACTTGCCAGTTATATGCACTTTGATCGTGATCCAGAAACGATTAACCACCTATATAATAGCTTTGATAAGATATCGGCTGAAGATATCAAAGACATCGCCAATCAATATTTTGTCGATGAAAACCGCACTACAGTGACGTTATCAGCATTAGATAAAATTGCTGGCTTTGCAGAAGAAGTTGACTTAAACGGCGCGGTGGCAAAAATCGAGATGAACAAGGCTCACCCTAGTGCGCCGCTGTTTTCGGTCTTAGATAAAACGAATGACTCGCCGTTGATTGATATTAACTTCCTGTTTTATACTGGTGCGGCAGCAGATCCAGTCGGTAAGAAAGGTGTGGCGGCATTGACCGCGCGCATGTTAACCCAAGGAGGTTCACAAACGCGTAGCTATAAAGACATTCAGCAAGGTCTATACCCTTTAGCCGGACAGTTTTCGTCTCAGCTTGATAAAGAAATGATGTCGTTTACCGGTCGTGTTCACAAAGACAATGCCAGCCAGTGGTATCAATTGATCAGTGATCAATTATTGAATCCGGGTTGGCGTGAAGAAGATTTTAAACGTCTGAAAAAAGAGTTAATTGAGGGCATTAAATCAGGGCTTAAATCTTCTAATGATGAAGAGTTAGGCAAAGAGGTGCTTTATAGCAAGTTGTATCAGGGCCATGTTTATGAAAACTATAATAATGGTGATTTGTCTGACTTAGCAGCACTCACCATTGAAGATGTTAAAACCTTCTACAGCACACAACTTACCCAAGCTAAATTACATTTGGGTATTACTGGCGCTATGCCGAGTGCTTTAAAAGCCCAGTTAATCTCCGACTTAACCGCTTTACCTGTTGGTGATGAAAAACGCTTAATTATTGCCAAAGCACCGATTTTAAAAGGTCATCATGCGACAATTGTAGAAAAGAATGCGCAATCAACCGCAGTATCTTTTGGTTTCCCCATCGATACAATCCGCAGTGACAAAGATTGGGCCGCGCTTTGGTTAGTGCGTTCATATTTTGGTGAACACCGTAGCTCTAACAGCTACTTGTATCAACAAATACGTCAAGCACGTGGTATGAACTATGGTGATTATTCTTATATTGAATATTTCCCACGTGGTATGTATCAAACTAAGCCTGATGCAAACCTAGGCCGTTCAAGCCAAATTTTTCAAATTTGGTTACGTCCTTTACGTTCAAATAATGATGCGCATTTCGCCACACGTGCCGCTATATATGAGTTGGATAAACTGATTAAAAATGGCATGAGCGAAAAAGACTTTCAGGCAACACGTAATTATTTAACTAACTATGCTCCGCAATTAGTGGCTAGCCAAGACCAGCAGTTAGGTTATGCACTTGACAGTGAGTTTTATCAAACAGAAGAGTTTGTTAAGTACGTACGTGGTGAGTTTGCCAAACTATCATTAGCTGATGTCAATCGTGTTATTAAAGAGAACTTACAAACTGATGATATTCATTATGTTTTCATTTCAAGTGATGCTAAAGATATGAAGAAACGTTTGTTGTCTGAACAAGTATCACCGTTAACATATAACAGTGAAAAACCGGCCGAGCTTTTAGCTACCGATAAAATTATCGAAAGTTACCCGTTAACGCTACCGGCGAAAAATGTTGAAGTTATTGCGGTAGACAAGGTGTTTAAATAAGCCTTTAGTTAAGGTTTTAAACTAAGCTTTTAAATAAGTCCTAACCATAACTCAGTATTCAACTGACTGGACTACCCAGACGTTAATAAAACACCACGCTTGCCGTGGTGTTTTTGTTTTTAATAGACGGGAAAAATGGCGGCAGAGTAAATTTAATTGATTGCTCGCTGTGGTGACAGAATGCAAACTTCACGCTAAATATGAAGCGACTAAACCAGAGTAGGCGTGGTCATTCGCCGCTTTGATGTAGTCGCCACCGAAGCGGTGCAATTATCAATAAAAAGATAAATATAAAAGGCTGGCACGCCCTGAAATCAAGCTTGACTGAGATCTTGTCTTTTCTAATACTTTAGTTGAATTTATTGCTAATAATCATAGGTTATTCATTTGAAAGCAACGCCTATTTATCTTGGTGTTTCGGACTTTAATGTTGCGATAATAACGCGATGTAAAAAGTTCATGTAATGTTACTAATGCTATGTTTAATGTTTCGAGCAAATAAGTGGCTGCGGTTATATTTGTCTATTTTTACACTATAAAAAAACCAATAACAGCTTATTGGTTTTTAGTCGTAATAGACAATATAACTCAGCTTTCGCTGAGGTTTAGTTAAGCGTTAGCTCTTGCCGCTTCAACAGTATTTTTTAATAGGCAAGCAATCGTCATTGGCCCTACGCCGCCGGGCACGGGTGTTATTGCACCACAAACCTTTTCAACGGCAGCAAAGTCAACATCACCAACAAGTTTACCCTTGCCATTCTCATCTTCAATACGGTTAATTCCAACATCAATAACGGTTGCTCCTTTTTTAACCCAACTTGCTTGAACAAAATTCGGACGCCCAACCGCGGCTATTAAAATATCCGCTTGTCGACAAATTTCAGCTAAGTTCTTAGTGCGTGAGTGGGTAATAGTTACCGTACAGTGCTCTTGTAAAAGTAATAAAGCTACCGGCTTACCGACAATATTTGAACGGCCAATAACGACGGCATGCAGGCCTGATAAATCTTCACCTAAATGCTTTTTCGCCAAAATAAGACAACCTTGTGGTGTACAAGGAACTAATGCGCCTTTTTCTCCATTGAGTAAACGGCCAGAGTTCAGGGCATGAAAGCCATCGACATCTTTATGAGGAGCAATGGCAGCAATGATGACACTTTCATCAATATGTTTAGGTAAGGGTAACTGCACTAAAATACCATGTACGCTGTTATCATTATTTAATTGCTCAAGCTGTTCAAGCAATTGTTCTTGAGTGGTATCAACTGCTAATTTAATTTCACTTGAAATCATGCCAACTTCACGAGTTTGCTTAACCTTATTACGAACATAAATTTGACTGGCAGGATCTTCCCCCACCAAAACAACCGTTAAACTCGGGGTAATATTTTTGTCTTTTTTAAGTTGTGCTACTTCAATCGCCAATGTTTTTCGTAAATCGGCTGCAGCTTGTTTACCATCAATAATCATAGGTTGTTCACTTGTTTAAAAGTTGGAATAATAAAATATATGGGGTCAGAGTAAAATAAAAGTAAGTTTATCCGAGGCCAATTAAGTCGGGACAAGAATTTGGGGGTATTTTACAGTGATATAAGTAGAAACGTTAGTAGAATAACGGTGGTCAGAGTAAATTAAAATAATTTGAAGTCAAATCACTTTTAATAGATATTAACTGTAATTTAAATTTATGCCAGATAACGATGTTTAAAATAATAAAATCAACAGTACTACTTTTTTTAGCCGTTTCATTCGGCTATTTATTAGTGTCTCCATCAGCTATGAGTGCCGATACCAAAACAGCATTAGATATCAACGAACAGAACATAGTTAAACAAGTTGCATTAGGCTTGGGGCAAGCACTTACAGACATTGAGCAAGCGGTAAATATAAATAGTGGTTCGATGAACTTTAAAGGGGTAAAACAGGTCGGTTTATTGGCTAAGCAACAACTTTCAGCCATAGGCTTTGACGTACAATGGCTCGATGGCAGTGCCTTTAATCGTGCGGGTCATATTTTAGCGACTCACCAAAGTCACAATGAAAACGCCATTAAAATTTTAATGATCGGTCATTTAGATACTGTGTTTGCCAAAAATGATGATTTTCAAAAGTTTAAAATGCTCAGTAAAACACAAGCTGCCGGTCCAGGTGTTGCAGATATGAAAGGCGGTAATACCATTATCATCTCTGCGATGCGGGCATTAAAAAAACTTAATTTACTTGATAATGTCAGTATAAAAGTGCTATTAACCGGCGATGAAGAAAGCAGTGGTCGGCCTTTATCTTTATCAAAACAAGCCATAGTCGATGGTGCTATTTGGGCTGACATTGCCTTGGGTTTTGAAAATGGTGATAACAATATTAATACCGGCATGGCAGCACGTAGAGGTTATACCGGATGGACTTTAAACGTTGAGGGCAAACCAGCACACTCGTCGCAAATATTTAATGATGAAGTTGGTTATGGTGCAATTTATGAAACCGCGCGTATTTTAGAAGCTTTTAGAGCCCAGCTGGAACAAGAAGAAAACCTGACTTTTAATCCAGGCATGATCATAGGTGGTACTAGTATAGATTTTGATGTCGCTAAATCATCAGGCTCGGCCTTTGGTAAAAGTAATGTTATTGCCCAAAAAGCCAAAGTGAAAGGGGATTTAAGAGCCCTTTCAAACAAGCAGCTAAAAAGTGCTAAACAAACCATGCAAAACATTGTTAAAAATAACTTAAACCACACTCAAGCTGAGCTGATTTTTTCCGTGGGTTATCCACCTATGGCTCTCACCCAAGGTAACTTAGACTTATTGGCGCAATATAGCCAAGTCAGTCAAGACTTAGGCTATAACGTGGTAAAACCGGCAAACCCACGAAAAGCAGGCGCAGCCGATATTTCATTTGCAGCGGAACATGTTGATATGTCACTTGATGGTTTAGGGTTAATGGGCTCAGGAGCACATACTAAAAACGAAGTTGCTGATCTCACCACGTTAAATAAAAATATTGAAAAAACGGCAATTTTGATTTATCGTTTGGCTAAAAAAGCAGCTAAACAAAAATAACCTTTCATTTTCGATGAGTTTACTGACGTCTAAAAGTAAACTCATCGAAGACATCAAGCTCAAATAAAACCTACCTAACAATGGCCTTGATTGGCATACTTGCCCATTACTTCCCGCTTAATTTCTGCCCTTAACTTCGGTCTCTTTTATGACGAGTACGATTCAATGGGATATACCTTGTTAATAATCAAAAAAGCTTCTATTAAATTTCTATAATGGCAAATTATAGATTTATTATAAGACTATTTTTACTAACCTTGCTTCAATCGAGTTAAATAAATCGCAGTAAGCGTAGCGATTACATTTAAAACAACAATTGAAGGAAGTATTCATGCGAAAATTATTTTCACCCTTATTAATGGCGACTACATTATGTTCTCCGGCACTTATTGCTGCAGAGTTTTTACAAAGTATCAAACAAGCAATGTCGTCATATATTCGTACCGACAAAGAAAAAGCTCGAGATAGCAACCGAAAACCGGTAGAAACGTTGCAGTTTTTCGGCATAAAAGATGATATGAGGGTCTTAGAATTGGTTCCTGGCGGCGGGTGGTACACAAAGTTACTGGCACCAGCACTGCGCGATAACGGACAATTTTATTTAAGCCTTGGTACTAAAAGGCTTAAAGAGTCACTGTTGAAAAATAATCCTTTTGATAAAGTTAAGTTAGTTGGTAGTGAAGGTTATGACTTTGAGAATCTTAACTTTAATTTAAATGACCTCGATGCGGTATTAACATTTCGGAACTACCATAATTTTGATGAAAATGAACGTGTCAGCGTAAATAAAGCGGCTTATAATGCATTAAAACCTGGCGGAATTTATGGTGTAGTGGATCATACGCGCAGACATATGCAAAAGAAGAATGATGAAAATGGTCGTCGCTTTGACCCTGTGCTTGCCATTAAAGAAATTCAACAAGCGGGTTTTGTTTTAGTGGATTACTCTAGCTTACATTACAAATCAGATGACGAATTACGTTATGAAGTTGGACGAAAAACCGTCCGAGGTAACTCCGATCGTTTCACGCTATTATTCAAAAAGCCAGAATAGGCTGTTGTACTAGTCATTTAAGGTACTAAAAGTAATAAAGCTAATAAATGGCCTCAAAGGTGGTTTTACTTTGCTGCCATTATTCACAATATAAATCGTCGTATTATTGAGCTGGGTCTAGGTATTTTTTTTCAGAAAAATTCTCAGCTAAAAAAAATTGTAAGCCAGCTAATTGTTTATCGGAGAACCATTTTTTGTGTGCTTGGTAATAGTCTTTAGTTTGATGGATTTTGGCTAATATTTTATTAATATCGTTAATTAGCTCTTGGCCCAATTCACTTTTTGAACAGTTGAAATGTGCAATAAGGTAAGGGGGTGCATCAGCAATGGTGTATTGCTCTAGTAAGGGTTTTTGTGTTTCATTTGGAGTTATATTTACAGGTAAGGCGAGGACAAAATCAACGCGCGATTTATATAACATCGACGCTAGTGCCACTACTCGCTGATTGCCGCCACGGTAATAGATATTTGCTGGATTTATTTGTTTTATTTGCTGGTCAAGAAAATTACCAAAAGAGACATCCTGCGCAACACCCATAGTCTGTGCTGGTAATGTTTTAAAGACACTGGCAAGATCTTTGATTTCACCCTTGGTATTAAATAATTGACTAGGTAAAGCAGACTTTTGATTAAAGCGGTAAAGTTTATGGGTCAGGTAAAAGCTTTGTGGATCTGAAAAGAGTGAATATTCTCTACGCTCTTGTGTATTCGCTCTATTGGCGACACAGACATTATCTTTGCTGCTTAGTGTTTTAATTATTCGGGGTGCTGTTACTCGTACTATTCGAACATCATATTGTGGTGATTTTTTTAATTGTTGAATGATTAAATTTTCAATATAAGAAGCGGTTGACGTTTCAGCAGAATTTTTAGCTAATAGATCTATATTTTCAATCTTGTCTTCTACTAACCAAAGGATTTCTTTCTTGCTCACCTGATCATTTATTGGCTCACTTTGCGCCGTGGCACTATAAGTAACGCTGTAAAGAACGCCAATAAAAACAGTAAAGCTAATGAATGAGGCTAGCATTGGTGGTGAGGGAAATAGCTTCAAGGAAAAATCTCTTTTGAGTAAAAAAACAAGCTAATTCTAACTGTATTTTATTTAATAAAATAGCTTTCATCGCTGCAAACATATAAATATAAATCGTTGCATAAGTCACTTATCTACCCATGTTAACTCAAAAATAAATCACCTTATTGTTTTATTAGATTGTAGGGAAACAGTGAGTTCTCTTGAACTACATGCGGAACGTTCATGAGCAACATATTTACCTTACTTCGAGTACTGGCATTGCTCATCGGTTAGCAAACAGGGGTGTTTTACCCATTTAAAAAGCTCCTACATATATAGATGAGGAGCTTTTTATAAGGAGTGTTTTTAACCGTAAACAGTTAAGTTATTGGCGGACAACCTTGAACAAGCATAGCAACAGTGGCTGCAGATTTTATATTTTCGTAATATGAGCTAGCATCCGTTTCAGCGCTTGGCGCAATCACTAATCCTGACATCACCGCGATTTGCTTAAGCGTAGCAAAAGAAGTTTTGTCTGCCTCATAAGCAGCCAATGCGCTGGTTATTTGTCCACAAGAATAACTATTAGCCAAGCCTTTTGAATAAGCGCTTTGCAACTCTGTTGCGCTTTGGCATGCTGATAATACGATGATCATTAAAACTGAAAGTAAATATTTCATAGTTAATTACTCTGTAATTGGTAACAGAGTGATTTCTACTCTTCTATTAAGCTCTTTACCCGCTTTAGTCGCATTACTGGCTACTGGCTGAGTTTCACCAAAGCCAACTCTCTCTATTCTATCAGTGATAACACCAGCACCAATTAGGTAGGTAGAAACTGACTGCGCACGACGTTCAGACAAACGTTGATTAAGTGCATTCGAGCCCGAGCTATCTGTATGGCCAGCTACCACTATCAAGGTTTTGTCGAATTCTTGTAACACTAAAACAACTGAATCTAATACCGATAAAAAGCTTTGTTCAATATTAGTATTACCGGAAGAAAAGGTAATATTGCTCGGCATAATAAGGTTGATGTTATCTCCGTCACGCTCAACGCTAACGCCTGAACCACGTAATTGTTTTCTTAATTTAGCTTCTTGGCTATCCATGTAGAAACCAATGCCACCACCAATCGCAGCGCCACCGGCTGCCGCTTGTAAAATTCTACGATTTCTTTTACTAATATCGTCTTCATTTTTGTTGGCTAAATAGGCAGCTACTGCGGCCACACTAGCACCAATACCAGCGCCTTTGGCGGTATTACTGACTTTTTCCTCACCAGTATATGGGTCAAAAGTCGAACAGCCTGTTAGGGCAAGACACGTCATTAGCGGGATAGTAAATAATTTCATTTTTTTTCCTTAAAAAGTGTTTTATGGGTTTGGGGTTTGAATATGGTGCTTTAGCATAACTGCCATCATATTTTTAACGCTAGCTTTTTCAGATTCATCGCTCATACTTTTCGGTAACAGAGTAGAGGATAAATAGTAAAAAGACTTTAAATTATGGGCAAAGCTAACGGTATGAAGATAACAGTAGGTAATAAAACGGCGATTATATGTGTCTGGACTTGCCCATGTCCAGATGTATTTATCTTTAATTATCTTGGCTATGGCTATGACTATGGCTATGAGTTCTTGAGGCGAATAACCGTTGTTTTACAGCTTTTAGCTGTTTGACCCGTATTATTTATTTTTAAACTGGAAGGAAAATACCAACCCTTAACGTTAACACCGAAATATCAATGAGTACCCTGATGAAGAATAGAAACTTTTACTGTCCGAAATATAGTCAGATTAATACTTAAGTTATACTTCATCAGGCCGATACTTTTTATATAGGCGTTGAAAAATTAAGGTAGATATTATGAGTTCACCAATTAACCCAAATGCGACATTTAACCAAGATGTGCGTTCCTTAGCAAAAGCGCAGGATAAAAAAGAGCATGGTGCTATGGGACAGCAGGTATCGGAGCTTGCCAATAAGAAAAATATGGCCGAAGTACCAGAGTCTATTTATCTCAGCCAGAAAAAAAAACTTAATGCGGCGATTATAGAATCATCGCTGAAATTCAGCAAAACAGTCGGTGACCGGCCATTGTCACTGCTGTTAAAAACCGCCTTGCAGGGAATAAACGAAGCCCTTAAAGAGAGAGGGGTTGAGACTAGTGTTGAAGATGCTTATAAGTCGGGCATTGATTTTAGTCCAGAAGCAACAGCAGAACGTATTGTTGCCTTTAGCACGCAGTTCTTGGCTTCTTATCGAAAGCAGCATCCTCAAATGAATGAAGAGGAGTCATTAACTGCCTTTGTTGATATTATTCGTGCTGGCATCGAACAAGGTTTTGCTGAAGCCAAAGATATACTCGGTGGTTTAAAAGTATTAGCGGGAGATATTGCCCATAATATTGATAAAACCTACGAGTTAGTTCAACAAGGATTAAAGTATTTTGTCGATTCTTTTAGTAAGAAAGAGGAAGAGTAACTTAGGTTATTGCTTAAATAATAGGAGCAGAGTAAATTAAAAATAATCTTACTCTGCTCCTAAACTATTTGTGCAATAAGAAGTAATTGCTGGAAAACTACTGCGTCAACGTCTCTGCTATATAATCATCAATGAAACGTTCCAAAATATTAAGCGGAACTGCACCATTTTTTAACACTACATCATGAAAATCCCGTAGATCAAACTTATCTCCCAACGCGAGTTTTGCTTTCTCTCGTAATGATAAAATTTTCATCATTCCTACTTTATATGAGGTGGCTTGGCCGGGCATTACAATGTAACGCTCAATCTCAGAAACAACATCTGATTGTGCCATACCGGTATTCACTTTCATGTAATCAATAGCTTGCTCTCGGGTCCATTTTTTATAATGAATTCCCGTATCAACCACTAAGCGTACTGCTCTAAATAGTTCAGCTTGAAAACGGCCAATATTATCGAAAGGGTCGTCTTGAAAACCCATTTCCCATGCAAGGTATTCACTATAAAGCGCCCAACCTTCTACATAAGCAGTAAAGGGTGAAAACATTCTAAATAGTGGTAAGCCTTCTAATTCCATTGCAATAGCTATTTGAAAATGGTGACCAGGAATACCTTCATGATAAGCCAATGTTCGCATTGCGTATTTAGGTGTCGCTTTAATATCATATAAGTTCGCAAAGAAACGGCCAGGGCGGCTGCCATCGATGGCTGGCTGCTGATAATAAGCCCCTGGTGCGGTTTTTTCTTTAAATTCAGGAATTCTAACAACTTCCATGCCCGCTTTAGGTCGAATTCTAAATGCCGAGTTCAAGCCTGCATCTATTTCATCAAGAATTTTTTGATAATCAACCAGAATTTGTGCCCGGCCTGCATCACTGTCCTCGTAATAAAAGTTTTCTTGCGCAGCTAAATCTTCTATAGCGGCACTAAAGCCTTGAGCAACGTCATAGTTTTGCTCTTTAAGAATAGTCATAATGTCTGACTGAATACGATTTACTTCTTTTAAACCAAGATCATGAATATATTGAGGCGTGTAATCAGTGGTAGTGAAGAACTTTAACGAACTCGCATAAGCTTCCTCACCGTTAGGTAAGCGCCAGAATCCATCGTCACTGGTTGCTTTTGGCTTCAGGTTAGTAAAATAATCAATCAATAACGTGTAGGCCGGATGCACATAATTATTAATATGATCCTTGGCTGTAGCGAGCAGTTCAGCTTGTTCATCATCACTAATATTACCGCTTTCAGTCATTTTTTTCGCCAACGAGGTATAGAGAATATTTTCCTCTATTGGTTTACCGACAAAATTGTTCATTTCTTCAAGTACACGTTCAATAACAAACAAGGGTGGAATAATTCCTTTTTCTTCTCTTAATCTTATTCCTTCGAGTTCTTGAGTGAACTTAGCTTTCACTAACACTAAACGCGATAAATAGTTTTCAACATCATCGGTGTTATGAATTTGGTGTTGAGCTTCCATAAAGCTTGGGTAACCATTTTGTATGCCAAACAGCTGGTTTACTGGGTAACTATGATAGCGGAATTGTTCAGAGTCCTTGGCAAAATCCAGTAAATATAGCGCAATCTCTTTAGAGAGAAGGTCAGCCTCAGTTAAACTGTCATTTTCGTATGAATTGAGTGTTTTATGTATTTGTTTTAACTTAACATATAACTCATCGGCTTTAGCCAGGCTTGCGTCATCAAGTTCACCATTATGTCCAGTGATGCCCACTGACTCCAAAAAGCCTAAAGAGGTTAATGTTTCAGGGCTTTCAAATGCCATTTTTAATACTTCTCGATCGACAAAAGATCGAAACCGCAACGGTTTATCGGCATTCCATTCATAAGCGGCGAAACTGCTAGCAACCACTATTACGGTAAGCAGCATAACTCCAAGCCATTTAAAAATTTTTTTAATCATAATACCTTCTTAAGATGACGCTTATTAAATTATGCCAATCATAAGCTTAATAGTGACAATTTATTATTAAATTGACGTTAACAAACTAATAACTACAAGTAAAAGAAAATTAAGAATTAACACAATAAGTCATGTCATTCAAATATATAGCCATGTGACAGGTCAAAACGCCTCTGGATCGTAAACTCCTAGCGATAAAAGCAAACATGAGTAAATATATGGTAAACGAACAATGATAATTGTCGATAATGTGCCTCGTCAAAAAAGGCTGGTAATTGACTCTCTAGCTCAATAAGCAAAATAAGTTACATTTTCAGTATGTTTTTGCAAAAGATACTTACAGTGGAATAACTTACCCTGGGACCTTAGCTACTTTAACAATAAGTTGAGAATAAAATGAATGCATTAGCTTTAACGCGTCGACATCCTAATGCTTGTGCTCGTTTCTCTTAATCTCTTGGTATTATCGGGATGTGGTGAGTCAGAGGGGGTAAAAATATCCGAGCTGTAACCTGATAAGCCTGCGATGGGTCAGGCTGGAGATGGTACTTTGCAAGATGTTGTCGGTTTAATAACAGGTGCAGAGTTTATTAAATTACATACGGCTGCTAAAAATCCAGGTTATGCCTTAGGCTGGGTAGTTACGGATGGTAGTTTAGGGCACAACGGTAGTAATACAATGTGGTTAGCATCAATAGACATAAATCCGACAAAGAACATGGCGCTATTTATTGTTACCAATGCGGCAGATTTACAAAAAGATAAAAATAGTTTTGCAGTAAAAGCGGTAGATAAATTAACAAGTTAATTGGTAAAACGAGCCGATTCCGCATTTGCCAATCACCCATTGCTGTGCCTGTTCTCCCATAAGACATGGGTCTTAAAATAGCGTGTGGAACACCGGATTCAAATAAGCTTTTGCTGCGTAGCGATGGCGCGTGATCATTAACATGGCCTTGTCGGTCTGCGCCATGGCATAATGAACAATATTTTTGGTAGTTGGCTGAGGCAATTTTTGTTTGAATTATGGTGAGTTTTCTTGGTGGTGGTAAAGTGCCTAATTTGTGCTCCTGAGTGAATAATGCATTAGGCGCAATAAAAGCTAACAAACAGCTAAGGACTATGCTTTTCTGGAAAAATAAAGGCATCATATTTATGTCCTTATATTTTAGATAAGCTAATAGATTAACGAGCATAATGAGACGAAGCAATGTCTACCTTGGTGGTGAAAAATTTGCTAACATATTTTTTGAATTTCTTGGGCTGCTAGCAGCCTGCGTTGTTGCCAATGTCAGCCGATCTACTGCCAAGCCAAAGCACATTTCAAAACAGTTTCCAAGTCATAGCGTTAACCCTTCAATACAACAATAAAAGCCAAGGAAAATCTGAATTCTGCATATTGCAGTCGTTTCAGTATATAATAGTGCCCGCTTTCGAAAAGACTTGTGATGCAGTGCACATAAATCTTAATGTCGAGGGCTTGCGTTGTGAGGAAACTTAGACGTAGAACACATTGGTTTAACAAACCCCCGATTAGCAAGAAACCCGAGTAGTATGGCATGCAGATATTAGAAAAAGATTACCAGATTAACAGCGTCAATAAAGCTATTAGCGCAGGGGGAAATTCCATTATTGCGCTACCTACGGGGGGCGGTAAGAGTATCTGCATACTTAAATTGTGCCAAGCATTGTCCGACAAAAAAGTTGTAATAAGTTTACGTAATGCCGCCTTGATCCCACAATTATTAAATACGCTTACCTCTAATGGTCTGTCTGTTAGCGTGGTCAAATCTGGCTACGAGTATATAGCGGGTGGTGATGTGACTTTAGTGATGGAGCAGTCATTTGCTCGAAGAAAGTACCTCAATATAGAATGTGATGTACTGCTACGTGATGAATATCATGTCGGTTGTATGGGTGGTGTTTATATCGCGATGCGTGAAGAGCTAGCTCCTGACTTGATCATAGGCCTTACTGCCACACCCATTGATAGATTAGGCGTTTATATTGATAAGTCGATGATATTGATTGAAGAGACTACCACTAAGGAACTGATTGACTTAGGTGAATTAGCCAAGCCTGTTTACAAAGTTCCTAGCCTATCTCAAGAGATAGATTATAGTGCCGTCAAAATGTACCGAGGTGACTTTAGTGCCTCTGGATTAGACTGTATATTACTGGAGCATTGCTCCTTAGTTGCCCAGCAGACCGTTGATGATGCACTATCTCATGGTCGCAAGGTGATGCTGTTTGCTAACTCGATAAAACATGTCGAGGCGTTATCTGAGGCTTTTAATTTGCTCGGTGTTCAACATGAGCTGGTTCACTCTCAGCGCTCGGGTAGTGATAATGATGAAAGCATACGTAGATACAAGGCAAATGAGGTTAGGCTAATCATCAATATGTCTATGCTGACTATTGGCTTTGATGACCCTACTACCGATTGCGTGGTGTTAGCGCGACCTACCAAGATATTAAGATTGTATTTGCAGATTATCGGTAGGTGTTTACGTGCCTCAAAGGGCAAGGCTAATGCGTTAATTCTGGATTTAGCTCAATGTATCTCGACTCATGGTTTTGCCGAAGACTATAGAGACTTTACCCGTAAAACGGCTAAGTCGGCCGCTATCATGTCTGAGCGATTGAGTGTGACTAATATCGCTCAGTTTGTTGATGGCGAGTTCAGCTACGATGAATCAATAGAGCGTAAACTTGTCAAAAGAAAGCCCGCGGTTAATCGTAACAAGCCTCGGCCTACGTTAGTTGCTAACAAGGATCTTGTTGATAGTACTGCGAGTAAACGGGCTGCATCGTTAGCCAGACTTAACCCTAGAATGGAAAAACTAGTTAGCATCATAGAGTTGGTTAATATCGTCTATGAACAGCAAGACGAAAGTAGCAAGATGCTTGATGAGCTGGAGATGGTTAAGTTAGTTGCCCTGATAGGATTTGCTTATAGTGATGCCTTAGTTGATAGCTGCATTAAGTTAGTTGAGGATCAACACGCTCATAACAAATCAATTAGAGGTTTACTGCTTAGGGTTAGCAATTTGATAACCGCAATAGCGAGGAAAGACTTAGCAATAGCCTAAGTATAAAGAACCATTTATAACAAAAGGTGCTTAACGCTCTTTTTTTATCCGAACTATGAATGGAAAAAAGGGAACTAACTCACGCTAGCCCCCCATTGAATGGATTTATTAAAAATCGATTTTATCTTTATTTATCTTTATTTTTATTTACACTGGGCTGAATCAAACTCAACTAGGATAGTTGCGTTACTGCCGCCTCCTGTTAACTTAAGATAAGACCAGTAATTAGTGCCAGCAGGCAAGGTAATACAGTTAGTAGTACTACCATTACCTAATGATTTCCCATCATAATTACTGTTACTTGGCCAAGAGTTGTTACTGTATAATACGTCTAAATTACCCTGTCCATGGCCAGTAGTAATGGCTACTGATTGATGTGCAGAAACATCACCGATAGATAACCATATGGTGCTGTTACTACCTAAACAAGCTGCGACACCAGCGGTCAATGAACCACCCGTAATTGCTGCTTGTGATGCACAAGCATCAACCAGATTTGAACGCTGTGCACTAACAACAACCATCGCCGTATCTGTATGACTTGCTCCGTCGTTATCCGTAACGGTTAAAGACACAGAATAATTACCTACAGTCGCGTAGCTGTATATCGGGTTAGCATCTGCGCTTTCGCTATTATCACCAAAAGTCCAAAGATAACTCACGATGTTACCATCGGTATCTTTAGAGCCCATGCTAATAAAATTGATTGCGTCGCCAACGAAGGCACTATAATCACCATTAGCTACAGCTATAGGAGCAATGTTTTCGCTAGCCGTTATAGTTACCGTGTAATCTTCTGCTTCACCATCACCTAAATTACCACAAGCATTTGAAGGGGCATTACCATAGGTCATTACTACTCTCATTCGAGTTTGCACACCTGCCATACCGTTAGGAATAACAAGGTTAGCTGACACTGTACCTTGACCAGAAACACCACTCAGTAGTTTTTCAGAGGCATCAAAAATACCATCTTGGTTTAAATCAACCCAAGCAGCCCAATGTTCAGAGTAACTACCACCAGCGGTTAAGCTGAAAGTATTATTACCCGCTACCAATGGCATGTTGATCGCGGTGTTATTCGCATAACCCTCTTTACCACTATCATGAGAAATACCACCGGCAGTAACATTTGCAATCCATTCGTAACCCGTATTGCCGGTTACTGAACAATAATTACTCACTACTACTGGTGTTATGGTTGCACTCGTCATTACCGTCGTTGCTGCTTGGTTATTATCGGTAACGGTTAAGCTAACTTGATATTCACCTGCAGATTGATAACTATGGCTTGGATTTTCTAGTGTACTGGTAATACTGTCACCAAAATTCCATAAATAACTGGTAATACTGCCATCTTGGTCAAAAGAACCGGCACTACTAAAGTTAATAACCTGACCAGCATCTGCGGCATAAGGGCCATCTGTTTGTGCTGTCGGTGCCGTATTTCCTGATGTAATGTTCACTAAACTGGAATCTATTGCTTCATAACCATCGTTATCGATAATGGTTAAAGTGGCGGTAAAAGTACCTGAGTTAGTGTAAACATGGCTTGGGTTTTCTAAGGTACTGCTGTTGCCGTCACCAAAGTTCCAGTAAAAGCTAACAATATGGCCATTAGAATCTGCAGAGCCCGCGCTGCTAAAGTTAATCACTTCGTCAATTACTGCGTTATAAGCACCGTTTGCTTCAGCGATAGGTAAACCAAGATCAACAGTAGCCATACGTTCATAATAAAGTCTAAAAGTAGCCTCACTGTAATCTAAGAAAGGGTCAATCATGACATTAACGGTACCACCGCCAGCGCCAAACTCACAGAATTCACTCAAACGTGGTGCGCTCCAAGGACCACAATCTGAAACCGTAGTGGTTGGTACTGAATTAATACTCACATACATGTCTGGGTCGCCTTGATAGCCACCAGCTATTACCGCTACAACTCGGGTTGCATCACTAGGAACTTGAAATTGAAATAATTTTTTTGTACTGCCTGCAAGTGCACCTAAATTCGTTTCTTCAGCTAAGAAAATGCGTTCACAGCCATTACACAAGCTTGGATCGTCAACCGATAATACTTCTAACGTGGCATTTGAATAATCGGTAAAGGCATCGATGGTCGCGTAATAGCTTTGTGTTGTTGACGGTGAAGAGATGGTCACTAACTCAGGAGTACCTGGTGATTTAAATGAGATAAAATTAGCAACCCAATCAGTACCATTTTTACTTGGCGCAACGCCCTTACTAACATATAAATCAGGATCTTGATCAAAACCTTTTAAATATATTGCCGCCGCTTCAGTGCCTACAGGCATATCTATGATGAAAGTATTAGTTTCGCCTTTTAATGCCGACAAGTTAGTAAAGTCAACAATCAATTGCCCAGATGGCGCAGTATCTAAACCTGAACCATCCCATGAATGTGTGGCATTACTGGTATATGCGGACAACCCAACAGCAATAAGGTTATTATTGCTCCATAAAGGCGAACGGGTTGGACCATGCAGAGCCGCAGTCATTCGACTTACTTGCCCTTGGGTATACATGGCGTAGTTGTTAGAATAATGCATAAAGTTTTCAGTATTGGTAGGTTTACCCAAGCAATTCAGTGCATTATCTTGTAAAATACTGCTACTCATTTGTGGAGTATCACAGTTGTTATCACCGGTAATTGAACAGAAACCAGCTTGATGAACTGAACAAACATCACCAGCAAAAGTATGGGGTAAATTTAGCCAGTGACCAAATTCGTGAGTAAATATCGAACGGGAGTTTTCGTTGATGTTACTGCCCATAAAAGCACCGTTATAAACTACACGAGACAAACCGGCTTGAGACATACTTAATTGCGGATACCAAGCAACGCCTGAATTATTGGTGGCACCATCATTATATAGATCAGACATTATATAAATGTTCATATATTTGAAGTTATCCCAAGCATCGGCAGCAATGGCAACGTCAAGTTTTTCGCCGTCACCATAACCTGCTTGTGCACCATAACGCACAATACCGTTAGTTACATTACCGCTGGGATCTCTTTTTGCTAAGACAAATTCAATATTTAGGTTGCTGCGAATGGCGGCAAACTCGGCAGAAATAGGTCCATCAAGGGTATTGGTACCAAGAAAATCTTCATTGGTTTTATTTAACGCATCAATGATTTTACTTTCGGTTAAACAATAGGCACTGCTATCGCTACAATTAAATTCATTACCGTAAACATGTACGACCACAGGGATATAATAACGACCATCAACACCCGCACCATTAACTGCGGCAGCAGAAGTAGCTGAAGTATTAGACAGGGATGACATTTTAAACATATTTTTAGCTTGCTTTTGCTGTAATTGCAGCTCGTTTTCTTGTTGCAAATCGCCCCAGTTTTGCTTGTTTTCATCGGTACCACAAACCTGACTAGCAGCGTTAGCAAGTTGAATACTGTTAAATGTAGTTTCTTTTTGGCCCGCTAATGTGGTGGTAGTTGAAACCGCCAGCAATAGTGCCATCAAAGATGGGATTTTATTTAGACATGACATGAAATGTATCCTGTTTATATTGTTATAATTATCAAAACATTGAATCGCTAATTGCCTGCTTTTTTTAACCAAAACTTGGAAAAAAATAAAAGTCATTAGCGATTCACTTGGTTAGTTTATTGTTATATAAGTGCAAATTTTTCTAGATATCAGCGTAACTGAAGCAACATCGAGTGGTTATACGGATAGTATAGTTATCGATCAAAATTTACACGTAATTAACATACTATAAGCACAATATATTGTATACGTTATACTTTAATTTAAAGGGTTACTGATACTACTTGATTGATAAATATAGATATAATTTATATTTCGTTTTAAGTGAAATTGGCATATATTTCGTTTTAAGTAAAATTGGCATATATAGAGGTTTAGGTGAGTTGGTGATTGAATGTTCTGCTGAGTTGGGCGCTCTGGGAATTATTCACCACATCCATTTGGTTCTCCTGCAAGACAGGCCTGCTGCAGTTGTGAAAATTCCCCCCCTATATTTTGGTGGAAGGCAGTCGATAAGAAAACTGCAGACAATACATGAACTGTCGTTTAGGCCACACCCTAATTAATGATATTAACCATTATGATCTTAAGGTTAAGGTCACTAATACTATGCCATGATCGGTACTTTCGCCATCACGCGCGAAGATAGGATTAATTAAATGTCGGTCGTAAGTATCATAGTTACTGACTTGATAAAGACTGTCGTGATAGCTGGCATCAAATTCACATGACAATAAGATGTAATCGAGTACCGAGCTAGTATTAGCAAAATAATGTGTTGGTGTCCGCGGTACTTTTTCTGCTCGACCTACTGCTAGCTTAGTATTAGCTGCATTAGGTTCATCAGCTTCGTTCACTTCCTTAGCCAGCGCCAGTTGCAATAAATCCCAAGCATCATTTAAACAATATTTAGCCAGATAGGCATCGCGATCAATGTGGGAGACAAAACGTAAGGTATTGGTCAGTAAATGACTTAACACACCATCCGTTAAGCTATTATTGAAATCGCCCATTAAGACCATGGGCTGACCAGTAGTCTCTCGCCGCTCTATCATCTCAATCATTAATAACGTCGCTTCACTGCCACGTTGTATGGTTGAGCCCCAACTACCAGCCACTTGTGCTTTTAGACTGTCAATAATAGCTTGTTCTGGTGTTCTACTTTTATCTTGCTCATCGAGATCAATCATTGAACGCTTAGATTTAAAATGCACCACATAACAATCACAATTACCTAGATGAGGTACTGCAACCGTCGCTCTGATTATTTTTCGGCTAAAAGAAAAGTCACTGCTCAAACCTAATGTTTGGGCAAGGTCAGCATTAGGACGTACCGCATCAACCTCAACAATAGGATAGCGAGAGGCAATGGCGACCACAGGACGTCGATAAATAAAATCATCAATAACCTCGGGTTGATCAACCACGGCAAAATAATTATAGCCTTGCGCGGTAACCAATTCTTTTAATGACTCGGTACTAAACACTTCTTGAAAACCAATAATGTCAGGCTGATATTCACGTAAATAATCCGCTATCCATTTTTGTTTTTTATGCCATTGCTCGGCACTATAAATACGCTCAAACTCATAATAAGCATTGGGTGGCTCAAGGTAATTAAACAAATTGAAGGTGGCAATTTTAAGTTGCGTATCTACTACTGAGGCGGCTAATGTATCTGCTATAACGATAAGGTTAAATTCCTTTATTCACTGTCGGCTATACGAATTGAGGCTTTAATTATTTTAACTTCGGTTGTGGTTTTACCACGTCTACTGCCTAAGGCTTCAATTTTAGCTAAACTACCTTCTTCATCGTTAACAACTTTACCAAAAACAGTATGTTTGCCATCTAAAAAAGGTGTTGCTTTAAAGGTAATAAAAAATTGACTGCCATCAGTACCTGGGCCTGAATTCGCCATGCTTAACATGCCAGCTTCGCTATGATCTGCCGTACCTTCAAATTCGCCATCATATTTATAACCTGGGTTACCTGAGCCACTGCCTAAAGGATCACCGCCTTGCGCCATAAATCCTGGAATTACCCGATGAAAAATTAACTCATCATAGAAACCAAGCTTAGTTAAGTAAATGGTACTAGAAACATGCATGGGTGCTGAATCTGTTAATAGTTTGATGGTGAGGTTACCCTGGTTTGTTTGCAGCTCCCAAAAATAATCTTTGCCTTGGGTAAAGGTAAGTAATGGCGGTTTAGTTAATTGGGTTTTCCAACTTGGATCTGTTTTATCTATAGCTTGGTGAGTAATAAAACTCTCGGCTTGTTTTATGGCCGTATCGCCGTCACTACAAGCCGAGAGGGTGATTATTAAAAAAAGGCTAGCAATTATTTTATTGTTATTCTTCATATAAAAGGTCTTATGGTGTTATTTTAAGGGTTGAAAGTATTTTAACTTATCGGGTGTTGTCAGATGTTATCAGCTATCAAGTTGCAGATAACAGTATTCCCCATTATTTTTTAATGGCTGTGTTTTACTGAGCAAAGCTGGCGTTATTCACTTTTCCTGCTGCCATCATCGCGACATCCAATAAAGCAATAGTCTAAGCAAATCATTTAGCCAGCAGCAACTCTACCAAGTTTATTGACGATATCGGCAGTTATTGGTAATGATTTAGGCTATATGTGCCAATATAAGTCACTATATTAAATAACGTTAGCAAGAATGTTTTGATTAGATTAAAATAGCTATAATGGTTAACCCCTATGTTAGCTTTTATGTTTGGCCCAGGATAGATGTTAATAAACTATTCTCAGGGTCTTAGGTGGGCGTTATTGATGAAGCCCAGGCAATGCTTAACAGGCAAATAAATACAATGATGTTGTTAAGATAAAACGTCAATAAGAGGTCGTGGTAAATCTATGGATTATTTTGAACAGTTAGCTGTAGCTAGAAATGCAACGACGGTCGAGATCAAAAAAGCCTATCGAAAACTCGCTAATCAATATCACCCAGATAAAAATACTAGCACTGAGGATGGCGAGAAATTCCAATTAATTCAAAAGGCCTATGAGGCTATTTCGGATCCTAAAAAGCGTACTTTGTACCTGAAAAGTAACTATACCGTTATAGCAGATCCCCGAGTGGTAGCAGATTCTTTTTGGCATAATGCCTTGAGTTAAGCGTTAAGTTAAACGCCAAGCGAACTTATCACTTATAAAGCAGACAATACTCTCACGTATAAAACATGTAATTAGGAAATAACCTTGCACATTGAAAAATACATACCTGATTATTTAACTGATTATTTTTCTATGTATTTAGAAAATATGACCTCGTTAACTGATCCGGAAAACCCTGAATTATTATCAACATATTTAGCTAATTTATTTACACCGTTAAATACTACGCCTTTATTATTTAGTGGCATGGTTGATCAATTAGCCATGGCTATCACCACAAAAATTAAAATTGATAATAAAAACTTAGCGTTACTTGGCTTAATGGATGAACCTTCTTGGGCGGAGGTAAAGCCATTCGTTGGTGTACATACTGATGCCAGAGCCTGTATTACTGAACTGATGGCTCATGCCGAACAGGAGTTGAAAATTGCTGTTTTACTTATTCATTTTTATAAGTGCTACGATGCCACGCCTTTAAAAGCTGCCCCAGACAATTATGAACAAGTCGATGATTATGCATCGGATGATTTTGATGAGAACTACTAGTAGATTTACCTTCTAAGGAATAACCGTGACAAAAAATGCATTAACTCTGGCTACCGATATTATCGAAATAGCACAACAAAGCGGTAGACGCGCAGGTACTTCATTAGAGGCAATTGCTTCTGAAGAAGGTGATGAAAAAATGATGGCAGTGTTAAGCGAAATGGATATTTTAACCGTCGCTAAAATTGTCAGAGAACACGATGCCACCATTCCTTCTATCGCTACTTGGTTAATGGATGCCGAGTCTATTAAGCAGTTATTAAATGTTGAGCCCTCTTATTGGCAAAATATGGATGAAGACCATGTGTTTTGTGCGCAAACAGAAGCACAGAGTTTATTATCACAAATTTTTCTTTCTTCAGACGATGAAGAAAAACAGCTAGAAGTATTAAAAGCCATTGTTGAAGATGACTTTGGCCTATTATATTTGTCTCTGCCATTTGTTGGCCATGATTTTTCAGAACTCGAAGAAGACGAAGAGCAAGTATCAGGCAGTATTGAAGAGCTGTTAATGAAAATCAAATCCCTCGATGAAGAATCCTACCGTGAAGTTATGGTGGTTAGTAGCAATGGTACGTTAGACAATGTTGAAAAAGCGTTGAAAGATAATGCTAATAAACAAAGAGTGACATCAGTAGCAATAGATACCGATGACATGTTTGCACCACTTTGATGGGCAAAAAACTATTACCATAGCCTTAATCAACAGCTTACTATAACTAGGATTCATTAATGAGAATTGCAGAGTTAAGAAACCATCCTTTTCTACTTTTAGTGTTAAAAGACGGAGAAAATGACGGCTATTTTTCTTCGGAGTTTATCCATAAGAGCAAACAACAATTAGTTGATATGTCTTTGCGTATCGCCTCGGATAATTTATCGATAATTTATGCGGATCAAATTAAAAAAGGCTGTGAAATTGTTCTCGGTATTACCAATTTAGGTTTGTTAGATTTGTGTGATAACGATGCCGATAAAGCAAAAGAGATCATCAAGACTCAAGGCATTGTTTATTGTTTTAGAGCAGGTTGGGCTAAATATGCCCAATTAAAGAAAGTATCACCAGCATTTTTTGAAGGTATTTCGATCAGCAGTTATGCCTTAGCAATTAACGATACCGCTGACATTAGGCTTATGCATAACAATTTTATGAAAGAAAGCTATAAAAGTGCCAAGCTATTAGATGTTTATAAAAGCATTGCCGCGCGCTATAGCGCTAATGCCCTGCTGATTGAAAATGATGAAAATATACTGATATTTGAGTTACAACGTTTTCTTAATTCCGCGATTGCCTTATTACTGATCGATTCTGATAAAAAAGTATTTACCAGTTCTTTATATCAAAAGTTTAACACTTATCTGCTCAGTACAGAGAAAGACTTACTGCTGGAAAAGTTGGCGACTTGTATAGTAAAACTGACCGAGCAACTGTCGATACCCACTAGAAGTTATTTGCAAGAAATTGAGTTATTAGACTTTACTGAATTTAAGAGCATTATTAATCAACAAACTGATATCTCTATTTTTATTCAAGAAATATTAGAACTTCCTATAACACTAGCGGCCGAATTGAATGATGACTTTGAGGGTGGCTATGATTTTCATAGTGACGATGAAGATGATATCGCTTATTTAAGGCCAGATGTAGAAGAAAGCCCATAGCATTATTATAGTTTTAGGTAAGTAAGTACCAGTAAATGCATGTTTATTCAATTATGTGTTTGTTAAAGCCGACTTGGTGTTTTTCTATGGGCAAGCCAAGTCAGCCATCCCCCTTTTCATGCAGTCATCCCTCAGGCCGTAATGATCACTCTTTTCTAAAGTTCACTAAAGTCCCAGCTATAGGCCAATTAATTACTATAATTAAATTCTAATACTTGTAGCCAGTGGTTAATTGTCTAATGATGCTAATGAAGCAGACACTGTTAACTCTCTTTCTTTTCTTGTTTTTTTCCTTTGCTTGGGCTAATTATGAGAAAAGCCTTATCGAAAAATTAACCACGATAGAGTCGTTAGTTGTCTCTGAGCCTGAACAGGCACTTACCGCAATAGAGCAGTTAACAAAGAGCAAAGTAAAGTTAACGACAACACAAAGAGTTGAGATAATTAGGCATAAAGCGGTAGCTAATACTTACTTAAATCATCATCAAGTAGCACTTAAAACCATTGAAGAAGTAAAGGAAATCGCCAATTTAGCAAGTGATAAAATTTTTCTGTGGCATTACTACAACACAAAAGCCATTGTTTATTGGCATATGGATAGTATTGAAAAGTCATTGAGCACCCACTTAGAGGCCTATGGTGTAGTAAAAAGCATTACCGAGTTCAGTACTTATCAAGCTATTAGTGAAGGAAATATTGGGTATGCTTTTATCAAATTAGGTTTTTATAAACAAGCGGTTACTTATTTAGAGTCCGCGTTAGTAATAGTGTTAATGAATGATAATGTTGCTGTTTTGGCGTCAGCCTATAACAATCTAGGTGAAGCCTACTTAAAGGGGGGCAATTATATAAAATCTTTTGAGATGCTTGAAAAATCACTGGCGATACGACTTGAGCATAAGTTGACATTTCATTCCTCATTTTCTTATCAAAATATTGGCCTGCTTTATTACCAGAAAAAAAATTATCAGCAAGCAGAAACGGCTTTTAATAAGGCCATTGAAATAAGAGAGCAAGCGGGTTTTGTCAAAGGTTTATTGGTTAGCAAGTTAGCCTTAGTTAAGGTCTATATTGCCAGTAATAAATATGTATTAGCACAACAAGTGATTACAGTAGTGATAGTGACAGCGAAAACACAAAAAAACAATACCAGTTTATCAAAGGCTTATGACCTACAACGACAGATATATGCTGATAGCCAAGATTACCAAAGCGCTTATCAAGCCTCTTTACTTTATCAGCAAACCTTAGAGCAGGTGATCACACGTAAAACCAGCGATAAACTGGCTAGTTACCTCAATACATCGGAGTCAATTTATAAAGATCTCAATATATTAAAACTAAAAAAGAATGCTGAAATTAAAGCGCTGCAAGTTAATAGTGAGCGACAAAAAACAAAAATCATGCTTATTTCTGGTTTTTGTATGGTAATTCTTCTGGCTGTTTTTTTATGGACAGTGCAAAAGAGTAAAAAAGTCATCGCAAAAACAAACGCTAACCTATCTTTAACCTTAACTCAATTGCAACAAACTCAAGAGAAGCTCGTTAAATCGGGGAAAATGTCGGCGCTAACGACCTTAGTTTCTAGAATGGCGCATCAAGTAAATACTCCTTTAGGCATAGCCGTTACCGGGGTATCTCATATCCATGAAAAAGTTGAATGTTTTAGGAAACTAATTGCGGGGGGAGGGGTGAAGAAGTCAGAGATTAATTCGTTAATGGCTGACTTGAACAAAGGTTGTGAATTGTCTTCAAATTCTATAAATAAAGTCGCTGGCTTAATTAGTCAATTTAAAATGATTTCTGAAAATTTGGAGGCGGAAACGCAACAAGAGTTTGAAATTTTTGAACATGTATCTAAGCATACTGATTTAATTTTAATCTTGCTTAAACAAGATAAGCCCATCATTAATATCTCAGGCAGCAAGGTGCGGATATTAGGCTATCCAGAAGCATTGAATAAGGTTTTTAGCCAATTAATTGCTAATTCTATCGATCATGCTTTTGCGGATACCCTAAGCCCAGAAATAAATATTGAGATTGCTAAAGTAAAGGATCAGCTTGAAATTACTTATCAAGACAACGGTAAAGGCATTGATTCAGCGATGGTGAACGATGTTTTTGAACCCTTTTATACCACGACTATGGGCAATAAAAATTTGGGTATTGGACTAAGCATAGTATACAACCTAGTGGTGCAACTTATGCTGGGTAATATTCAATGTATACCCAAACAAGAGAAGGGCATCATGTTTTGTATCACTTTACCCCTGAAGGTAAAGTCAGCTTAGTTTAATAATAATGAGTTAAGGTGTGTGGCTTAGATACCTAAATCATGACACCATTGGCTAGCGTTGAGAAACTCTTGCTGAATGACTTGTTTGTTTAAGGCATTACTGGTAATTAATTGGTTAATATCACCATTTTTTCCTGAGATGAACGCAGTTGTTAACTTCAATAACTCGCCTAAGGGGCCTGCTTGTTTTAGTAACGCTTGTTCAATGGGGGGAGCCAAAGGCATGGTTTTGATTATTTGGGCCATGGGTATGGCCAACATCACTTCAATGGCACTGAGTAAACCGGTGATAAAAGCAAATTCACTCACCGATTGAAAGCTATTACTATGACTTAGCTCTGCCATCATTTTTCCGGTTATGAGTGCCTGTCGGCACACTTCATCTGCAGTATCTGATGTTAAATTTGATAGCGCTAAAATAGCGACAAATTGGCATAACTGATCATCACCTAAGTAGACCGCTGCTTGTTTTAGCGAAGTGATTTCAACCCTAGAGCCAGTTGAAACATTATTGACCATTTTCAGTAAACCTATACTGAGGTTGACATCGTGACTGATAATTTTAGTCACTTCGTCATAATTTATAGGTCTATTAAAGGTTTCACTTAATAACTGTAGCATTTTGGTTTTTTGGCTGGTTAGTTTTTGCCCCGCGACTATTTCCGGTTGATGATAAAAATAGCCTTGGAAATAGGTAAAACCGATTTCGACTAGAGCTTGTCTTTGGTATTTTGTTTCAACTCTTTCCGCGGCCAGCTTTATATTATAAGGCTTCATTCTAGGCAAGGCAGCAATTATCCGTTTGGGATTAATTTTTTCTAAGTTTACTTTTATTATGCTTATATAGGGAAATAACACGTCCCAGTGAATCGCTAAGTCATACTCAGTTAAAGCTATTTGGTAACCCTTGCCATGGTAATAGGCAATAATTTTCAATAAGTTTTTTGTCGGTTTTTTATGACCAACCAATTCAATCACTATGCTACTTTTATCAAACATTAACGGGTATTTATGAATTAAAGAGTACTCTGTGAAATTGATAAAGGCGACCTTGCCCATGCTTAATGTTTGTATATCACTATAAATATGGTTTTGGATAATTAATTTAGCGCTGGCTACGTTGGGATCTATTTCTGGGAATTTATTGTCAGGACTATCTCTAAAGAATAGCTCATAGCCAATGGTTTCTAACTTATGGTTTAATATGGCTTGGCGAGCAATATAGGTTTTTTTCATGGAATATTAGTGGTTGAACTGCTTTAGTTAACTATACACTTAACAAAGCGAATGAGTGATATTTTCAAGTGTTTTTTAGTAAAGCTACTAGGAAATACTCGGACAAAAATATTTTCGGAAATAGGCAAAGAAACTGAGTTATTCACCCGTTTTACTACAGTGGCTGGTGAGTGGCGTACCTGATGAAATAAAGCAGCGCCATATTAAACATTGTACTGCGGCGGATGCTGCATGGCGCAGGGATCAAAGGGGCATTAAATTTATAAGCCCGTATTAAAAAAGATTGATGAAATGAAAAAAGCGAGTACTCGCTTTTTATTTTAAGCTTATTTTAACGTTATTTTAAGTCAAAGCGATCTAATTGCATCACCTTAACCCAGGCGGCAATAAAGTCATTAATGAACTTTTTATCGGCATCGTCTGAGGCGTAAACTTCGGCAATGGCTCTCAATTCTGAGCTAGAGCCAAAAATCAAATCCACCGGGGTTGCTTGCCACTTTAGCTTGCCTGACGCGCGGTCATGACCTAGATAAATGCCAACGTTAGCTTCATCTTTACTCCAGACGGTCGACATATCCAGTAAGTTGACAAAGAAGTCATTGCTTAATACACCTGGTCTATTGGTGAATACCCCGTAAGATGAGCCGTCATAGTTGGCATCAAGTGAACGCATACCTCCAATAAGGACCGTCATTTCAGGGACATTTAAACCAAGCAAGTTGGCTTTGTCCACTAGCATTTCAGCGGGTGACATATAGCTCTCATCCGTGTAAAAATTACGGAAACCATCGGCTTGCGGTTTTAAGTAATTAAAGGATTTAATACTCGTTTGTGCTTGGAACGCATCAGCACGACCAGGAACAAAGGGCACGGTAACGTCAGTTCCGCCTTGTTTGGCTGCATTTTCGATGGCGGCTGCACCAGCTAAGACGATTAAGTCAGCGAGTGATACTTGGCTCGAAGACGATTGCTTATTGTACTTAGCCTGAATCTCTGCAAGTTTATCTAATACCTTGTTTAACTCTTTCGGGTTATTTACCGGCCAGCTATTTTGTGGCGCAAGATTGATACGAGCACCATTGGCACCACCGCGCATATCAGTGACTCTATGACTTGACGCTGACGCCCAAGCCGTTCTTACTAACTCAGCTGTGGTTAAATCCGAGTTAATAATTTGCTTTTTAAGCTTACTGATATCCTGGCTGCTAATCAGCGGCTGTGTTACCGCCGGTATAGGGTCTTGCCAGGTTAACACTTCACTTGGCACGTCTGCGCCAAGATATCTTGCTCTAGGGCCCATATCTCTGTGGGTTAACTTAAACCAAGCTTTAGCAAAGGCCTTATCAAACTCAGTTGGGTCATTTCTAAAACGCTCAACAATTTTACGAAAACTCGGGTCTTCCTTTAAGGCAATATCGGTAGTGAACATGATGGGTGCATGACGTTTATTGGCGATATGGGCATCCGGCACTAAATTAGCGGCTGCTTTATTGTCAGGAATCCACTGCTTGGCACCGGCAGGGCTTGTAGTCAGAACCCAATTAAATTTCATTAGGTTGTCTAAGTAGTTAGAGGACCACTGCGTTGGGGTAACCGTCCAAGCGCCTTCTAAGCCACTGGTGATGGTATCTGCGCCAACGCCTGTGCCACAGTTGTTTTTCCAGCCTAGGCCTTGGCTTTCAATCTCCGCTGCTGCTGGCTCTGCGCCAATACATTCACTCGATTTTTTCGCGCCATGAGCCTTACCTAAGGTATGGCCACCGGCAAGTAATGCCACTATTTCTTCATCATTCATCGCCATTCGGCCAAATGACATTCTGATATCTTGAGCGGCTAACAGTGGATCAGGATTGCCATGTGGCCCTTCCGGATTAACATAAATCAAGCCCATTTCTACCGCGGCCAGTGGGCCGGTTAAGTTACCCTTTTTATCTCGGCGCTTATCAGTAAGCATGACTGTTTCTGGTCCCCAGTAAACTAAATCGGGTTCCCAGTCATCTGTTCTGCCACCAGCAAAACCAAAGGTTTTAAAGCCCATGGACTCAAGGGCAACATTACCGGATAGCACCATTAAATCAGCCCAAGAAATTTTACGGCCGTACTTTTGTTTAACGGGCCATAATAATCGCCGCGCTTTATCTAAATTGGCATTATCTGGCCAACTATTTAGCGGGTTGAATCTTTGTTGTCCACCGGATGCACCACCACGACCATCGTGCACGCGATAAACACCCGCACTGTGCCACGCCATGCGTATCATCAATGGACCATAATGGCCCCAATCGGCAGGCCACCAAACTTTTGAATCGGTGAGCGTGCTTTGAATATCTTCTTTAAGCTGTGTTAAATCAAGGCTGGCAAACTCTTTGGCATAATTAAATTGTTCGCCGTAAGGATTTGATTCTGCGCCATGTTGGCGCAGTGAGCTCAGGTCTAGTTGTTCAGGCCACCAAAATTGATTGGTTTTTATGTCATTTGCAGCCAACGCCGTTGTAGGTAGTAGCAGTGATGACAGCGCAAGTGAAATTGCCGCGGCAATAGGTAGTGTTTTTTTTAACATATGGATATTCCTCTGACGGTATTAATAAGGCTAAATTTATTGATATAAAGTGTAGAAGTGAGCAGGTTTTTTTTCAAATTGATTAACTTGAAGATAAGCTTCTATTTTTTCAATGCTCAAAGAAGTGACTAATTTTACTTTTATGATTAAAATCATATTTATGTTCAATAAAAGCTAACATTAAATTTTCATTAGGTAATCATTAAAATATGATCACATTAAAACAACTGCACTATGCCTTAGCCATTGAAAAAACTTTACACTTTAAAAAGGCGGCAGAGGCGTGCAATGTCTCTCAATCAGCATTAAGTACCGCAATAACTGAACTTGAGAAACAGTTAGGGGTTATGGTATTTGAACGCAATAATAAACAGGTATTAGTCACCAATAAGGGGCAATTAATACTGGATAAAGCCAAAAAAGTGAAGTTGGAGTTAGACGAACTGTTACAAATAGCGCAAAGCGATCAACAATACTTTTCGAGCCCAATGGCCATAGGGGTGATCCCGACCATTGGCCCTTATCTGTTACCGAAAGTCTTACCCGAAGTCAGAAAACAGTATCCGAGCTTTAAATTAAAAATCATTGAAGAACAATCACATATATTAGTTGATAAGGTGCGCACCGGGGAAATTGATGCCGCTATACTGGCATTACCCTATCCAATAGAGGGGTTAATAAGTTTTGATTTTTGGCAAGAGGACTTTTATTGGGTTTGTCATAAAGATGAATGTCCGGAAGACGTTAAGGAAATTACCAGTGAAGAGTTAGAGCTTGATAAGTTGATGTTGTTAAAAGACGGTCATTGTTTAAAAGAGCATGCCTTAGCGGCTTGTCGATTACAAAACAAAAATCAATACACAGATTTTGATTCCGCCAGTTTACATACCTTAATTCAAATGGTCGCCGGTAAGCTAGGTACCACGCTAGTACCACAAATGGCATTAGATCAATTAACCTATAATGAATCAGAGCTGAGGGCTATTCATTTAAATGAACCCGGCCCACATAGAACCATAGCCTTAGTGATTAGACCCAACTATGTCAGGACCAAAGAGTTGACCATGCTAAAAGATATTTTTACTGAGCAATTAACCGATAAATGTAGTTTGCCTTAGTTCGATAAGGTACTTTAGTTTAATCGAAGTATATATTCGATATTGTTAAATTTACTGAATGATGAGAGTGGTGCACACTAGGTTCATCTTAAATAAACAAGGTGAACATTTATGAAAAGTATAATTAATCGTGTAATTAATCAGGTGGTTAGTACGGTAACAAGCAATATAAAATTAATTTTCACTGTCACGGGCGTTAAAAAATCTGTCCTTAATTGCAACTACTCCAATAATTATTATGGTGATCAGTATTGCCAGCAAAAGAGTAAATAAAACGGCTGACTATTAAGTCGGCACGGGTATATATGTTTCAGAGCCAGGTTCACCACAAGAAACTAATGATCCAGTTGGTGGTACGCATAACTAATAATGAAATTGTCGAGAATAAAATTCATACCAGTATAGAGGTTTAAGGTATAATATTTATACTTTAAATCAGCTAAGTTAATTGCTGGTTTCATGCTGAGATAACTCATTTTGGGTTAATAGTTTAATAGATAAGTAGTAGCTATGGCTGAGATACGAACAAGAATTTCATTAAAGATAGGTCCAAATAGTGACATTCCCGCTGAAATGGTGTCATTTAAGGATCTAGTTTCTGATAAAGAGCATGTTGCCTTGGTTTTGGGTCAGGCAGATACCTTGCAAAAAGTCCCTCTTGTTAGAATTCACTCTGAATGTTTAACTGGCGATGTTTTTCATTCATCTCGCTGTGATTGTGGTGAGCAACTTGATGAAGCGATTGCTCTTATGGCAGCTGAAGGGGGGGTAATTATTTATCTACGCCAGGAAGGCCGTGGTATTGGCTTATATAATAAGATTGATGCTTACAAGTTGCAATCCGAAGGAATGAATACTTACCAAGCGAATAACCATTTAGGTTTTGGTGATGATCTGAGAGATTTTACCGAAGCTGGACAAATGCTAGAAGCACTCAATATTCATCATTTGAAATTACTGACAAATAACGATTTAAAAGTTAAAGCGTTAACTGATTATGGCTTAAGGGTTGCCGAAGTTATCAGTACATCAACCTTTATTAAGGAAGATAATGTAGATTATCTCAAAGCAAAAATATCTGATGCGGGTCATAAATTGACATTAGATTAGTATTTTAGCTAAAAATAGCGAGGCAACGCCCTATTTTCTAAGATTGGGCTTTCATAATATACCAGTGCCACTTGTTTTTATTACTAACGCATAACCACTTATAAGCCTCGCTGCCATTCTTGTCTTAAGTTTGCCGTACTTGGCTGCTGTAAAGCCTGCCTTACTTGCCCCAAAAGCGCTTCCTTATCATGGCCTAAGACCCCTTTAAGTATTAAGTAGTTGGAGGCATGATCAGAGCGGAAAATGGTTTTCTCTAACTCAAGCTCTGATAACAGTACTTCCATTTCGCTAAATAACTCTTGCTGCGTTAATTGACGAAAGGGCTGCAATGAAGCTTGGCTGAACTTTTGTGCAAAGCGTTGTTCACCCAAAGGGAAAGACACCACCAGTGTTGATAAGTAATTAGGTTGCGCTTCATTCATCAATTTAGCTGAATTGATGGCGTGCTGACGTGATAGCTCAGGGCCGCCTAGACCATTTAAAATCATTACTGAGCTTTTCATACCCGCTTGTTTGATTTTCTTTAAGGCAATTAAGGAACTCTGGTAAGTCTCACCTTTGTTAATTAACGCCAGTACTTCATCGTCACCACTTTCACAGCCGATATACATTAACTTTAACCCTAAGGCTTGCAACTCAGCTAATTGTTCTACTGTTTTATTACCTAGGTTTCGCGGTAAGCAATAACTAGAGACCCGACCTACTTGTGGTAAATGCCGTTTGATTAACTCGAGAATTTCTTTTAAACGCTTGAACGGCAACATCATGGCGTCACCGTCAGCTAGGAATACCCGTCTGGTGGTAATACCTGAGTCAGCAACTTTGATAATTTCTTGCTCTATTAAGTCAATTTTCTTTGGTTTGAATTTTTTATTTTCGCTGGTATACATATCGCAGAAGGTACATTTATTCCAAGAGCAGCCATTAGTGATTTGTAATATTAGGCTTTTCCATTCACTTGGTGGGCGAAATACCGGTTCAATATAATTCAAAGGATACATAATAATTTCTGCTTAGTTAGGCGCAAGCTAAATGCGTAATTAATGACTCTACTGGGTCTTGTACTTAGCTTACTTTGTTAAAAGTAGTTTATCAGATATAGCCTATTTCATTGACTAATTTAATCCTAAACTCTACCTGTATATGATAACCCCATAATAAGATTACGGGACAATCCCCCAATCCCGCCATCATAAATGAGTTCGTTATTTGTACAATTAATCTAATTATCATTATCATTAGACCGCCAACTCAGCTATAATGCGCGACTTGAAAAATCCATGATCACTTTTTCGTTCGGAGTATAGGCTTATCATCACAACAAGTAATATCACCATGCAATTTGGCGCAGAGCCTTTGTTTGAAAATATCTCGGCTAAATTTGGCAACGGTCACCGTTACGGTTTGATTGGCGCAAATGGCTGTGGCAAGTCTACCTTTATGAAAATACTCAGTGGTGAGTTAACGCCAAGCTCAGGCAATATCTCGGTCAGTACCGGTAACAAAGTAAGTACTTTGGGCCAAGATCAGTTCGCATTTGAAGAATTCAATGTTATTGATACTGTGATCATGGGTGATATGCCTTTATGGAAAGTAAAGCAAGAACGTGACGCTATTTATGCCCAAGAAGAAATGAGTGAAGCCGATGGCATGCGCGCGGGTGAATTAGAAAGTGAATTTGCTGAAATGGACGGTTACACCGCTGAAAGTCGCGCCGGTGAAATCTTATTAGAAGCCGGCATTGATGAGTCTTTTCATTACGGTTCCATGCAACAAGTTGCCCCAGGTTGGAAGTTACGTGTTTTGCTTGCTCAAGCATTGTTTGCCAACCCTGATATTTTATTACTCGATGAGCCGACTAACAACTTGGATATTCATACCATTACTTGGTTAGAAGGTGAGTTGAACAAACGTAAATGCACCATGATCATCATTTCTCATGATAGACATTTCCTTAATGCTGTTTGTACACATATGGCCGATATTGATTACGGTGAATTACGTATTTACCCAGGTAATTATGAGTTTTACCTAGAGCAGTCTAGTTTATTACGTGAACAGTTATTATCAGGTAATGCTAAAAAAGTGGAAGAAATTGCCGAGTTACAAGACTTTGTTAACCGCTTTGGTGCCAATGCTTCAAAAGCGAAACAAGCCAGTTCACGCGCTAAAAAAATGGACAAAATTAAATTGGATGATGTGAAAGCATCAAGTCGGATTAGCCCTAAACTGGCCTTTGCCCCAGGTAAAAAAATGCATCGCCAAGCCTTAGAGCTGGAAAACCTAGGTCATGGTTTTGATGGCAAAGTGTTATTTGAAAAGGGTGACTTATTGCTAGAAGCAGGTGCCAAGTTAGCCATTATCGGCGAAAACGGTGTCGGTAAAACCACCTTGTTACGCTGTTTAATGAGTGAATTAGAACACAATGAAGGTGTGGTTAAGTGGTCTGAAAATGCTTCAGTGGGTTATTGCCCGCAAGATAGCGGTTCTTTTTTTGATAACGACTTAACGCTAATGGATTGGATGTCACAATGGCGTAGACCTTGTCACAACGATTTAAGTGTTCGTGGTATGTTAGGGCGTTTATTGTTTACCGATGATGATGCCAACAAAAAAGCACGTAACTGTTCAGGTGGTGAGAAGAACCGCTTGTTATTTGGTATGTTGATGATGGCAGATATTAATGTCTTGATCATGGATGAACCAACTAACCACATGGATATAGAAGCGATTGATGCTTTAAATAACGCCCTTAAAGCGTTTGAAGGTACACTAATCTTTGTTAGCCATGACCGTGAGTTTGTCTCAAGCTTGGCGACACGTATTATTGATATTAAAGATAAAAAATTAGTTAACTTCCAAGGTTCATTAGATGAATACCTTGCTAGTCAGATAGAAGCCAAAAAAGTAGCATAATAGTTAATGGTTAACGGTTAATTGTTAAGAAAACAACTGACACACGCTATTTTATTAGCGAGTGTCAGTTTTGACTTCAATGATACTTGTATACTTGAATATAGCCTTAATTTTATTGAATAACTAACGCTCAAAAATATATTTATTACTTTATCCGTGAATTAATTGTTGTTTACTTGATATTGCTTTAATAACCGGGCGACACTATTTTTAAATAAGGTGTCTGAGGTCTTAATTGGCGCTGTGTGTTGAGTAATAGCATGACCTAAATATAAGCTATAAAGTTCATAGGCTATAGCATCGCTTGTAATTTCGGCGGTTAACTTTTTTTGTTCAACACAACGCACAACTCTATGGGTGAGGTAGTTGAGCAATCTATTTTGTTGCTCAATGGTAAAGGTTCGTACTTTCGATGCGGGCCTGTTTTGAAATTCAACCACAGCCTTGATAAAAGGGCAACTTACTTGGTGCTCTTTAAACATCTCACTGGTCCAGTCGGCCCAGTTTTCTATTAGCCTAATTAAATGATCTAATGGATCTTCTCGCCACGCTGTTTTGATCACTCGCTCTCTAAATAAGTCTTCACCATATTGCAAGATAGCTATTTGCATATCTTCTTTATTTTCAAAGTGCGAAATAACATCCGTCCTTGATAAATTACATAATTTAGAAACCCTGCCTATGGTGATGTCGGCAAGGCCATACTGGCTGCTATATATTATGCTTTGCTTAAGTATTTCTAAACGGGTACGTTCGCCTTTATTCCTGAATACCAATTCCATTAATTTTGTTACCAGCTCAGAGCTGTCTTTGTAGGATAATAACAAATAAAATTTATGATGGTCTAGTCATTCTAAATAAAATAAATTTGTGCGGTTATTCTTTTACCAAGAAGCCACCAAGGGCGAGTGTAAAAGGCTTGTATGCATCGGTATTTATTTTGGATAAATGCTGCCATTCTCGGTAATCAATGCCTTGCCTAAAAGCCTTTTAATTCTCGCTGAGTGGCAAGAAAGTTATTGGACTTGGTATTAGCTAAGACCTGAGTGATGTTATTAATAACGTTAGTATCGCTTAGAATTTTGCTATGACCAAGTCCTTATGTTGCAATCAAGGTGTTTTTTTCTTGTTGCAAGAAACGGGTAACGTCGGTGAAGGGCGCATATCTATCTTGACGGTCGTGAATGAAGGTGATGTTTAATGCTAACTTATCTCGGTTGTTTTCTGTGGATAATTGCTGCCATGTTTTGCCATGTTTATGGCTAATACTTTCTAATACTCGGGTCAGTAGCTTTCTTGAAATCCCCGCTTGTTCTACTTTTTCAAACATTAATTAAAAAAAATTGATGGGGGATGAAATTAGGATTATTTTTTTGTTGGCCAGTAAATAACTCGGCAGGTTTAAGGTCGCAATAGCGCCCATAGAATGAGCAATAATGGCGTCAACCGTGATACGCTCTTCATTAAACTGTTCGATGAGTAATTCAAGAGTTTCAATAAAACTAAGTAGATGTGATTTGTTACCAGATGATCTGCCATGACCAATATGATCAATGGCGGCAACAATATAACCTTGCTCAGTTAAGGAGAGGATCATTTTTTGAAAGCTGTTACTAGTATCTCCCCAGCCGTGGCTGATAATAATTACCTGGTTACCTGAGCCAAACAGGTTTATGTGAACAATACCCATTGATGTTTGTAAGTTTAGCTCTTTATCTGGTTTGATTTGTTCAAAGTCATATTTACGTCGACTATAAGGTTTCATCAATATATTTTCGCCCAAGAAGGAGCTAAATCTAGGCGCTAGTGTGCTCAATATTGCGGTGAGCGCTCGTCCAATAGAAGATAAAGCAAATTTTGAACCGGTATTATTAAAGTAACTAAACTTCATTTTTATTATCCGTAAAATAAAATAGTACAACTGTGTTTTGTAATAGTTCGACTGTACTATTTTGTAAAGGGCAATATTATTATTGACTGTGTCACCAATTGACGAATGGTTAATGAATTATCGGTTATGAAAGCTCTGTTTTTCTGTAAATGATCCTGAGCAGGAGTTGGCTAGTAAGAGAAGGTTAGCAGGATGAGCTTATTAAGGGGGACCGGGATAAAGGTTCCCGGGCTTCAGTTTTATTAGTAAGCAGACTGTATAAATTATGTTTATTTTGAGTATTAATGTGGCAGCTTAGCGTCCTTGCTAGTTGATAATATCATTTTCATTAAATTTGTGTTCTTGTTGTGCTCAGGAAAAATATTTCAGGACAAGGCGTTCGATAGACCAATAGCTGGCTTATGTGGATTGAGAGCAACCTAGTCTTGGGATCTTTTAACCAGCATAAGTGGGCAACAACTTAGTGAAATTGGTATAAGCACATCATAACTATTTCTTAATGTACTTATCTCTAATTTTATAAACTGCTTGTTTACTGATACCAAGTGCTTTGGCTATGGTGACACCGCCATCACCGCTAAGTAATGATTTAATGGCTTTAACTGTTCTCGTGTTCTTATCTTCTGCTAGAAAGAGCTCAATGGCTTTCTTGTTCATGGCGACCACTCTACTGATATATTTTCGGGTCTAAGATACTGTGCATTGGTCAACTTATTGCCATATTACTAAAGGACTCACCTTGATTGATTAAGTTATCTTTCTAGACTTCTTAACTATAACTGTTGCCGGCTTAGTGTTGGATGGCTCTGGTTTTACCCATTTAACCGCAGGGGCAACAAGTTTTTCATCTTGAATCTTGTTGTATATCTCTTCACGGTGTACAGATATGTCTTTAGGTGCATCAATGCCAATGCGTACTTGGTTACCTTGTATGGCTAATATTGTTAGGGTGATATTATCACTAATGATGAGTGATTCACTGATTTTTCTGGTTAGTACTAACATTGCTTATTCCTTATTCCTTATTGCTTGTCATGAAGTTATGTGTATTTACCGGAACCTCGGTTCATTGGCAACGGATGTTATAGTGTAGACAACCAAAAGTTAACTGCTGTGGTGTCGTGTTTTGTTTCGAACTGTTGTCAAATGTATATAACTTGAGTATAGCTCTTGCTTATAGCGGGGAATACCGGGATAAATACTCCCAGACTTCAGTTTTATTAGTAAGCAGACTGTATAAATTATGCTTACTTTAATTATTAATATAGCATATTAGCAGACTTTGCTAGCTGCTAGCTTTACATTTCTTCAGGTCATGGTAACTATTTTTAGACGAGTGAGTACATTATAGATTTTCTTTTGCTAAATTTTCACTTAATGAATCATCCTGTGGCAAGCGCTTGTTAAATTCCCGTCTTAGAAAATAAAAGCTGACCGATGCTTGAATACATACTGTGGTTACCGAGACATACCAAAGCTGTTCAATTTGAAAGTCCTCTTGCTGTGATAGCCACAGGGCAGGGAGGATAAAGGTGATTAAACGTGTGGCTGTGCTAAATAAAGCCGGCATGGTATTACCTAGGGCTTGAAACATGCCAGAGCAGGTAAAAACTAACCCTGATGGCACAAAGTTCCAACAGATAAGCTGTAAAAAAACGACACTAATTAATAACACTTCTTGGTCATTAGAAAAGGCTTGCACCATCCATTCAGCTTGGCTTAAACAGGCTAGGGTGAGTATTGCCATCAATGAGCAGGTCATAATGGCAGACCAAGTAAAGGTTTCTCTCACTCTTTGGTATTTTTTTGCGCCAAAATTTTGCCCCGCAATTGCCGGCGCGGCAAAGGCAATAGCCATGGCCGGTAAAAATAACGATTGCATTATACGCGATCCCAAGCCAAATCCAGCTTGTGCATCCGCGCCAAAGGGTTGAATTAACCAATAAATAGTGCCCATATAAACAAACATTAAAAAGAACTCGCCACCGGCAGGTAAGCCAATAGCGAGTAGTTTTTTTATGCGCGCTGTATCAACTCGCCAAAGAGAAAAGTCGACGCTGACGTATTTCTCTGCTGTTTTAAAGTAATAACATAAAAGAATGACGGCAAAAACAACGGATATTGAACTCGCTAATCCTGCACCGGCAATCCCCATGGCATAGCCAGAGCCCCAGCCGGCAATCAATATCGGAGACAGGAGTATATTAACTAAAATAGAAAGTGTTTGAATGATCATAGTTGGCTTAACAATACCAGTGCCACGCAATGCTGAGCTAATCGAAACCATAACAAACTGCAATGCCATACAGGGAATAAACCAATGCAGGTAGGTTAAGCCCATCTGTACCGTTGCTAGGTCTTGTGAGATTAAATTGAGGTAAGCTTCGGCGCCTAAGTAGCCAATAATACAAACTACTAGGCCCGTGACGGTAGATAACATCATCGACTGGTTGAACGTCAGGTTAGCATCTTCTCTGTCTTTTGCGCCAACTGCATGAGAGATAAGTGCTGCAGTACTAACATTGAGTATTTGGGTGAGTGCAAAGATTAAAAACATAGCATTACCCGCTAAACTCAATCCTGCTAGGGCAGCAGCGCCTAATTTACCAATAAAATATAAGTCGACGATAAAATATAACGTTTGGATAAACATGCCTATCATCATGGGTAATGCCATGTTAATTAGATGTTTAGGGATTGAGCCTTGAGTAAGATCTTTCATGGTCGATGAAATCCATTGGTGACTGAAAAACTGAGAAGAAAAGAGGCAAACAGCCAAGCGCTATTAAGCGTATCTAACGGAGTAACATAGCGCATTTGTTTGCTTAAATAAATGCCAACCCCCTAATAACAGAGCACTAGCAGTAATTAATTATCTGCTCAGGTTATTTAGAGTCAATGCCACCATAAAGGTCAATGGTGAAGCCAGGTTGCTGGGCATAATCTTTTTGGGTTAAATTCAGGTACTATTCAGGTATTTATTTAGATAGCGAATGAAATGAGCTTGATCAATAAAACCAAACGGGAAAGCAATATCTACCCAGTTAAGGTCACTGTGCTGGCGTTGATATAAAAACGCTAATATATCCTCCAGCTTGTTAATCGATTGACATTGTTTAAGGGCTAATCCGGTTACTTTTAAAAAGCTGCGCTCTAAGGTACCTTGCGAACAGTGCAGGCTTGCCCCCTAATTCATTAATCGCCGTATTAGCCCGTAGCGGCAGCACTTGCGTTGCGGATACAACTGACGCATAGCTAATATCATCATGAGAATCATCAAGCCGGAGAGTGAAGCGCTACCACCATGAATATGAGTTTCTTGGTAATATTCAACATACTCAATATCATAATCACTACTCTCCAAGGGTAAAGCATATAAACTATTACTGTCATCACTGCTATAAGAAGCAATAATATTTGTGTAACCAACTTCATATAAATCGATGAGTACATCGTAATGATTAGGATTAAAGCCTTGGCTTAAGGTGCTATAGACTTCAAAAGCATCCTCTGAGCTTTCACCCTGAATAACAAAACTGTCGGTAGTGTAGTAATGCTGCCAAGGGCCGCCGTTTTCGCTTAAGTATAACTCGGCATAGACAACAGCCACATCATAAGGGTTATAGGTAATTAAATCGGCATCAAAGGTGACACTAAAAGTTTGATAGTAACCATCTAAATCATGGTCTGCTATTAACTGTGCATAGCCTTCATAAATGACAAAATTACCGTCACTGAAGCTTCTACTGGTATTGTCTACTTTTGGGTTATCAGCTATTTTCTTAAATAATCTGGCTGATATATGTTTGTGAGCTTGTTGTTTTTTTTGCTTGATAACTTCATCGCGTGTGCGGGCTAAGGCTTTATTTTGTGTTTGGTCGCTATCGCCAAGTATGACTCTATGCTTGATGGCTTGCATCAGTTGCTCTGCTGATAGCTTGTTAGAGGCGCTTGCTGATTGGCCGATAGAATAACTTTGCTCAGCAAAACTTGGCAATGTCATTAACAGCAAGGTTAACATTAAGCTTAACTGCAAGCTGGAGACTAGTATGGGGGATAACCTTGAACTTATGGGTGATGCTAGTTTTAATGTCAGTTGTGAAATAACATTTCCGGCCTTATTTAATGACTCTCTGGCAGATAAATGTCTGGGTAAATTGTTCATCATTAAATCCTTGTTACGTTGCTTGATACCATTAAAGCGCAAGTTAGATGAACTCAAGCTGAACATCTTGATAACTCCTAGCACAGCGACTAAGAAAATGTTCAGCCCTTGTTCAGCTAGTATTTCGTATCATTAAGGGAAACTTGGTTTATTTGCGAGCAGCATTCTTTTACACTGAGTGTTATATAGTATTATCTGCATTAGGGTTTGAGATGAAATTACGCGTTTTTTTATTAACACTGTTTATGAGTGTGCTGACCTTAAGCGCCAGCGATGCTTGGTCGGCAGAGAAGCAGGTTAATAAACAAGGCAATAAAAAGGTTATTAGCTCAAAACAAGCGGCAAAAATAGTACAAAAACAATATGGCGGTAGGGTGTTAAAAGTTAATAAACAAAAAAACAATGCCGGTTATCGAGTCAAAATTGTTAAACCTAATGGGCAGGTGATCTCTAAAAAGGTCAATGCTAAAACCGGTAAAATAGAAAAGAACTAGCTCCAGGGATAATTACCATGCGTTTGCTTTTAGTTGAAGATGATCCAGCCTTGCAGCATGAACTGCAACAACAATTAGTACGGCAAAATTACTCGGTCGATGTCGCTGCTGATGGTGAAATCGCTTTATTTCAAGGCCTTGAATATGACTATGATATTGCTGTGATCGATTTAGGTTTACCTAAAATGGACGGTACTACTGTGGTTAAAAAATTAAGAGAAAAAGGCCGAAACTTCCCCATTTTAATTCTTACCGCCCGGGATCGTTGGCAAGATAAAGTAGCCGGTTTAGATGCTGGCGCTGATGATTACCTCACTAAACCTTTTCATATCGAAGAACTCAGCTCTCGCTTAAATGCGTTGATCAGGCGCTGCGCGGGTAAGGCGAGTTCGACCATTAATAATGGTCCCTTTACTTTAGACACGGCTACCTCGCAAGTATCAGTAGAGCAAATAAGCGTTAATTTAAGTGCTCAGGAATTTAAAGTGTTTAAATATCTCATGTTGCACATAGGGGAAGTGGTTTCGAAAACCACCTTAACGGAGCACATATACGATCAGGACTTTGATTTAGACTCTAATGTTATCGAGGTCTTTATTAGACGTTTACGGAAAAAACTTGACCCTGACAGTAAACATAATTTTATTGAAACTAAGCGTGGTCAAGGCTATCGTTTAATTGACTTTACTGCTTAGGTATTTTCTTGCTGCCATTTTTAAAGCCTCGAATTAAAATTTATTTAAACTCTTTCTTCAATTCCCTTAAAGTACGTTTGATGGTGAGTCTACTGGCTATGGTGCTTATTATATTGCCCACCGTTGCGTTTATCATCATGAACTCATTTGAGAAACACATGGTGGGCAGCATAAAAAATGAATTAACTGCCTACAGCTATACCATTTTGGCGGTGGCAGAAGTCGAACAAGCTAGGCTCATCATGCCGGAAGCATTAATTGAAAATCAGTTTAATGTTAGTGATTCAGGCTTATATGCTTTTATCTCGCAGCAAGAGAGCAAGCAAGCGGATACAAATAATACGCTAAATAAGAAAAGTCTACATAACAAAAGTACCACTTTATGGCGCTCGCAATCTTTGCTTACCCTTAACTTACCCAATAAACTACCTAAACAATTAGTAACCCTGATAACGGGCGAAACAGCTTTTACTCGCATTGAAATTAATAGCTTACCGCATTTTATTTATAGCTATGCAGTAAGTTTTACTGATGATGAGCATAGCTTTCCCATGACGGTTCATATCATCAAAGATAAGCAAAGCTACTTACAACTCATTAGCGATTTTAAACAGCAACTTTGGCTTGGTTTAGCATTCTTAATGGCCATTATATTTTTGCTGCAACTGGTCTGGTTAATGTGGACACTAAAACCATTATCGACTTTAGAGCAAGAAGTTAAGGCGATTGAACAAGGTAAAGCACAAAGGTTAACGAGTGTTTATCCCAAAGAGTTATCGCCACTAACCACGCAGTTAAATCAGTTATTAGCGACTGAAGAAAAGCAAAGGCAACGTTATCGTAATGCTTTATCTGATCTTGCCCATAGTTTAAAAACACCCTTGGCAGTTTTACAAGCACAAAGCGATATTTCTGTGGTTAACCAAGAGCAAATTAATCGCATTAATTCAACCATTGACCATCAATTAAAGCGCGCACAAAGTGCTGGACATTCTTCTTGGCTGTTGGGCATTGCCGTAAAACCCGTGGTAGATAAGTTACTTAAGACCCTAGCTAAAATTTATCATGATGAAGATAAAAAAATAATCAGCAAGTTAACAGATAAACTGACCTTTAAATGTGATGAAGCGGATCTGCTTGAGCTGTTAGGTAATTTATTGGATAACGCTTATAAAGCAGCAAAAAGCGTTATTATGCTAACGGTCAGCCAGCAAGGTGATGTGTTAGTTATTTGCATTGAAGATGATGGTATTGGTATTAAAAAACAGCAAATCAGCCAAATACTAGAGCGCGGCGTTCGTGCGGATACTTATCAAGAAGGACATGGTGTTGGCTTAGCAATAGTGCGCGATCTAGTGGCCAGTTATCAAGGCAAGCTGCACATTGGCAACTCTGCAGCATTAGGCGGGGCAAAGTTTACCCTTACTTTTACAAGTATGGGCTAATGAATAACTAGCCAAAATATTATTCAATACCCAGCAGTATATCTTCAGCTGAAATTTTTCCTGTGTTTGATATTGTTAGCTGATTGATTGATGTTATTACTTGTCTTACTATTGAAAAAGTAATAAAGAACCCTATATCATTGAATATCTTAGTAGAGTGATTGTTTTCATGTGGCGTAAATTAGCAGTAATGTTATTTTTATTAGTATTAGCTCAAACCGCTAGTGCTTTGCCGATCTCAGAAAACATTGCTGATGACTCAGCTAATAATGTCTCCATTGCTCAAATTGACCAGCAAACAGCTCCATTTTTCGATAGTGATGAACCTGAAGATGTCTTTAATTTACCAAGATTAAATAGGCTTACTCCCTCACTATTTACTGCTGAAGTACAAACATCACCAAACTATGTATTAGTGGTCGAGTTTTTCAAAATAAAGCTAACGGCAGGTTTGTTTAAAAACCTGGCGAATCCACCGCTGATAACGCCTTGGTTTGAACAATTAAGTCACAAAACTAACTCATCTCGACTTTCCGGCTGGAAAGACGGTAACTTCTTGTATGCATCGCGCACTACTTACCACAGCTAATTCATTACTATACCCAAGCTACTTCAAGATGCTCGTTCAGGACGCCTGAGCGATTCATGATCAAGACGTGTATTTTATTAATGGTTGTTCAGGATAATATGCTCCTGCATTATCTATTAAGCTGCATCCATGCAGCGTCCTTAATGAACTACGCAACGATGAACGTGATTTGATCAGACGTCCCAGAAGGGCTGGTTTAGAAGCGCTTTATCCATCGTTATTGATTTCGATAAGGGAATAACCATTTTCTTCAATCAATGCCTTGTTTAAAGACGCTTCTAATTCCAGCTGAATCCTGCATCTTGAGGTTGCTTGGGTATACACAGTTTAATTAAATTCTACATTGGTATTTTTTGAACTGTAAAAATCAACTATTCCCCCTTTTTCCAATACTAATGGTAAACCATCAGTGACTTGCCGTATTTGTTTTTTATTATTTAAACTTTTTATTTTATTGAAAAATTTCAATGAGAAAATTGAGTTATAGCAACTCCGGTAAGTCTACATTTAGAGATTTTATGATGAATTCACGGACAACTAAGCAGGAAAAACCTGCTAAATGGCAAAATATTGTCATTCTTTTGATATTACTATTTATGCTTATTAGCGCATTACCCAACTTGTATTCTGATAAGGTGACTATCCACCTTACACATAACACTCATTCCCAACAAATGTCATCTCAAGGTATTGTTACTTTACTTAGTGAGCATAAATTTTCTGTTGATGAAATTCGAATATCTACAGCAAGTACCTCGATTACTTTAGCTAATAAAGCTGATCAGCAGGCTATTGAAAAACTGTTAACACAAGAGCTAGGTGAAAATTATGCCATTACAAGTTCAATAGAAAACACAGCTCCAGCATGGCTTAAATTATTGGGCGGACAACCAATAAAATTAGGTTTGGACCTAAGTGGTGGTGTTTTATTTGTACTTGATGTCGATACTGAACGAGCATTAGCGGATCGGCTAAAAGGTATTGCTCTAGAAATTAGGTCATTAGCGGTAGAGAGCCGCATCCGTATCGACAAAATATCACAACCGAATAACCATTCTATTATTATTGATTTTGCCCTAACTAAGCAAAGCACTAAGCAAAAAAATATAGATAAGCTGTTAAGTGAAATTAAGAAAAACCATCCAGAATTAACTCAAAATAAACGGGATGATAATCAAGTTTTTTTGACTTACTCCTTACCAGAGCAAGTCAAGTTTCGTCAAGATACGATGCAGCAAACGCTTAAAACCATGAGAGGGCGAATAGAGGAGTTAGGCATCACCGAAGCGGTTACCCAAAAACAAGGAAAAAATAGAATTCGCATTGAGTTACCTGGTGTCCATGATCCCGAAGCCGCCAAAAGGATTATTGGCGCCACGGCTTCACTAGACTTTTATCAAATGGCTGCCAATTCAAATGCTGTCGGTATTATTCAAATGCTTGATGACAATGGCCAAAAGCTAAGATTGAATGCTCAGGTGGTATTTTCGGGGAGCCATATTAAAAATGCTAAATCAGGTAAAGATGAAATGGGCATGCCATTAGTCAACCTGACGTTGGATAGTGTTGGCGGTAAGAAAATGTCTATGTTCTCTAAAAAGAATATTGGCAAACCAATGGTAACGGTATTTTCTGAGTTTTATCGGGATGCGAAAGATGAAATGGTTAAGAAAAGTAAGGTCATTAATGTAGCCACTATCCAACAGCATTTAGGCTCACAATTTAGTATTACCAACATGTCTAGCCCACAAGCGGCACAAGAACTTGCTTTATTATTACGAGCGGGCTCTTTGACTGCACCAGTAACCATAGTAAAGCAGCGTAGCATAGAAGCGACTCTCGGCGAGGATAATATAGCGCATGGAATTAAAGCGTTAACCATAGGCATTGCTTGTACTTTATTGTTTATGACCTTTTGGTATCGCACCTTAGGCGTTATCGCCAATGTAGCATTGGCATTAAATTTAGTCAGTTTACTTGGCTTAATGTCACTGCTTCCAGGTGCTGTACTGACACTTCCTGGCATAGCCGGTTTAGTGTTAACAGTAGGCATGGCAGTTGATACCAATGTACTTATTTTTGAAAGGATAAAAGAAGAGTTAAAGCGGGGGCGCCAAGTACTATCTGCAATTGAAAGCGGTTATAAAAGTGCATTCTCAACCATTCTCGATGCCAATATTACGACCTTGATCACCGGGATAATTTTATATTCCATCGGTTATGGTCCGGTCAAAGGTTTTGCCATCATTTTATGTTTAGGAATCTTAACCAGTATGTTCACTGGGGTATTCGTCTCAAAGGCGTTAACCAACTTATTGATTCGTGATAACAAGGCGCAATTACTTGGAGTTAAATTATGAATAACCTCACTTTAAAGCTAACAAAAAACTTGAGTAAGCTTCGAATTATAAGTGCCTATTTTGCTGCAGTAATGGTGCTAATTTCTTTATTGGGTTTATTTAGCCACGGACTTAACCTTGGTTTAGATTTCACTGGCGGATATTTAACCGAGTTCTCTACTCAACAATCGATAACTCAGCATAAAATGTCAGGGTTATTAACGTCATATTTACCCGATTCATTTCAGTTATCTTCTGCTGATAATGGTACCCATTGGAGCGTACAGCAAGCGGATAATGATATTAGCTTAAAAGGAAAAACATGGTTAAGTGAATTTTCGCAACAAAGCGGCTTAACGATCACCCCACAAGACTCCATTTATATCGGTAGCCAAGTAGGTGAGGAGTTAATTAACCAAGGCGGACTGGCGTTATTAACTGCCGTGATGGCGATACTGCTCTACTTATCTTTACGGTTTGAATGGCGCTTGGCTGCAGGCTCTGTCATTGCACTTTTCCATGACGTGATTATTGTACTTGGATTCTTTGCCTGGTTTGATATTTCATTTGATTTAACCATTTTAGCAAGTTTACTGGCAATTATAGGTTATTCACTAAATGATTCGATTATTATCGGCGACAAGGTTCGAGAAATAATGAAAAGAACGAAGGATAAAGATATAGATAGCATTATTAATCAGGCGATAAAAGCAACCGTAGCTCGCACCTTGATAACGTCTGGAACTACGCTGACTACGATATTATCAATATGGATTTTTGCTGGTGAATCGTTATCTGGCTTTGCTATTGCGCTATTTTTAGGCGTCTTAGTGGGTACTTTTTCCTCAATTGCTATTTCGGCGACTGTGCCTCAATTATTAGGACTTACCGCCGATTATTATCAAAAAAAGGAAGAGGATGTTTGTCCATTACCCTAATTGAACTTAGGGCGAATTTCTAGTTTTAGGGTATCTAGCGACTGACTCTATGGTGGATAGCTAGATACTTTGAGGCAGGTTCTTTGCGGTAAATATTAACTGCCAATTCTTCATCTTAAAGATGGGCAGAGTATTATCAGCTTCCCCCTAATAGTATTTGTTCAGCCTTTGTTCAGCTTCATCAGAGTACTCTAGTTTATATAATTAGTAATGAACAAAGGTGAGCTTATGTATTTTTATCAATCCCCATGGCATAAGGAGTTAAAACACCCAATGATAACATGGCTATTTTTGTTGTCGGCCTTGGTATTATCAACCACCGTTTATTCAACTAAGTCGTTGGCACAGGAACAACAAGAAACCTTGATATCTGCCGCTGAACTTGCACAAATTTTAGCACCTATTGCCTTATACCCAGATACCTTACTGACGCATATTCTTATTGCCTCGACTTATCCTATTGAAGTGATTGCCGCTGAACGTTGGCTCAACAAATATTCGGCTTTAACCGCGGCTCAAATAGAAAAAAAAGCACAACAAAAAGATTGGGATGCCAGTATTAAAGCGCTTTTGGTTTTTCCTCGAGTGATGGCTAAATTGAGTGAAGATCTTAGCTGGATGCAAAAGCTCGGTGATGCCTTTTTACAAGATGAAGCCAGAGTGCTAGCCAGTATTCAAACGTTACGACAACAGGCTGAGCAAGCAGGCAGCTTGGCTAATATGGATAATGTTAAGGTAATAAAAGAACAGCAAGTCATTATCATAGAGCCTGCACAGCCAGAAATTATTTATGTGCCTTATTATGATACTCGCGTGGTTTATGGCCGTTGGCACTGGTCCCATTACCCGCCGGTCTATTGGCATAACCCTCATTATTATTCGGCTCATCGTGGTCATTTTTATTGGGGCACTGGCATCCATATTAGTAGTCATTTTTTCTTTAGCGCCTTTCATTGGCAAAACCACCATGTAGTAGTGAATCACTATAACCGCCATGGTTATCACCCAAGAAAAAAAATAGTGACTAGTCATCATGCCAAGCGTTGGAGTCATCAACCTAAACATAGACGTGGTGTTGCCTACAGCAGTGGCCGAGTAACACAAAAGTATTATGGCGTACGTCCTAGCGTCCATCACAATAAAGTTGTGCGTAGCACTAGAGTTCACAGTAACAAGGTTCACCGTAATAAAGTGGTTCACAGTAGCAATGTTCACCGTAATAAAGTCCACAGTAAGTCGAGAGTGACGCAGACAAAAGTGGTTAACAAAACTGTGCATCAGGCCAGTCATAAGCATTACCGGGCAGATAAACAGCCACATCTTAACCATGCAGCGAATAACCAAACCAAGCAAAAGCACTTTACGCAATCAAAGCAGCATAAGCAGGTGCAAAGACAGTCGGTTTATCAGCATCCAGTGTCAAAACCCTCACCGAAGCAACCGTCAAAGCAAGCAATAAGGCAGTCGAGCAGACAAGCACCCAAACACCTAGTAAGGGGGAATAATCACCATAAAAGCAAGCATAACTAAGGCAAGTATTTATGGAGTAAATTAGCAGGAAATAGTCGTTACTTAGTGCTCATTAATAGCGTTAATATGGGGAGCTAAGATCTAATGGGCAAAGTTCATTTCAGCTGTTATCCAGTGGGTGAAAATTTTTAAGCGCGCTATTTTTGCGGAGTTAGCATCATAAACAAAATAGCGTTTTACCACCTTTGGGTGAGGGATGTTTACTGGCATAACAAGTTGCCCCGACTTTAATTGTTCAATACATAAATACCTGGCTGCCAGAGTAAAACCATGGCCGTTGAGTACCGCATTCAGTGCCATATCAGTGCTGTGCACCTCAGTCCATTGTTGATGGTTTTGATAGCATTGAGTATTACTGTGCTCAAACCAAGATGGCCAATCGTAGCAACCAGGATTATCTAAACTAACCAGCCATGTTTTCAGTAAATCCGCTGGGGTTTTAAAACTCATTGTTTTAGCAAGTTCTGCCGAGCACACCGGATAGACGGGGTCTTCACCAAAATATTCACAGCTAAGCGCCGGGTCGGTTTTTTTCTGTACATTGTTGCCAAAGCGAATGGCAAGATCAATATGCCGTTCTTTAAGATCTTCAAAGTGAGGGGACGACATTACCCTGATTTGTATATCGGGATATTGTGCTAAAAATTTATTAAGCTTTGGCATCAGCCATAAAGCGGTAAAAGCTTGGGTGGAGCTAATGGTCAAGCTGCCGGCTATTTCTTCAGTAGTTATCTCATTGATACTTTTTTCTATTATTTTAAAAGCTTGTTGGCTAGCACCTAGTAAGGTTTTTCCTTGTTGGGTTAAGAGCATGCTTTTACCTTTTCTTAAAAATAACTGTTTGCCTAGGTTATCTTCTAACTGCCGCATTTGTTGACTTACTGCCGCCTGTGAAATACACAGTTCGGCCGCCGCCCTACTATAGCTTTGATGTCGAGCAGCACACTCAAAGCTATGCAGTAAATTAATGTTTTTTAATATTTTTTTAATCATGATTTAAGATTATTGCAGGCAAGGTTATTTTTTAGTTGAGCTTGTATTATAAGTATAACTTATAATACAAGTCGATTTTTATCGTTGGTTGTTAAAGGAAGCAAGCCGCACAATGGCTTTAACAAAGAGCAACGGCCTACTTATAGGGTCTTACTTATAGGCCACTAACCACAGAGATAAAAATAATGAATACCACACCATTTACTTCACTACATCAACAAGCCAGCCCACTACTACTTTGTAATGTTTGGGATGTCGCCAGTGCAAAAACTGCCGAGAAACTAGGGTTTAGTGCTATTGGCACCTCAAGCGCTGCTATTGCCAGTATGCTTGGTTATGCCGATGGTGAGCATATGGCATTTGATGAATTACTATTTATTGTTAAGCGTATTACTGCCTGTTGTGAATTGCCGTTAAGTGTCGATATTGAAGCTGGTTTTAGTGACAATGCGCAAATAACTGCTGGTTATATTAAAGCGCTGGCAAAAGTAGGTGTGGTTGGCATTAATATCGAAGATAGCAAAGTAAGTAAAACTAACGAAGAGCGACTATTAATCAATGAAAATACCTTTGCCACTTATCTTGCTGCGATAACTAGCCAGTTGCTAGAAGATAGTATTAGCATTTTTATTAATGTCAGAACTGATACTTTTTTACTTGGTATAGCGGATGCGGTTAAAGCAACACAAAAGCGCGCCAAGTTATATCAAGTTGCCGGCGCGGATGGGTTATTTGTGCCATGTCTGGTGCAGGCAGAGGCGACTGCAGCCGTAGTCAACAGCACCACCTTGCCGGTTAATGTTATGTGTATGCGTGATCTAGCTGATTTTGCTAGCTTAAAATCACTGGGTGTTAAGCGCATCAGTATGGGCAACTTCCTCTTTGATGCTTTGCAAGATGACTTAGCTACAAGGCTTAGTAATATTGTGCAAAGCAATTCTTTTAAAGCAGTGTTTAAAGCAGTGTTTAAACCAGTATTTCAGCCGGTAATTTAACCTGTATTTAAGTCGTGTCATTAATCCTTATCTGCATTAATGACAGAGCAAAGTAATGGACTAAAAAACTAAGGTAATTATTGTCGTCCATTACTTATAGCATTAGCTTGGCCTGTTTTCTACTTGCTTAGGCAGGTAATAACCGTTTATTAGTGTGCTGCGCTAGTGTCAGCATCAGTCTTTATTGCCATGAACATGGGCACCGCAATGGTATGTAGCCCCTGTGGTGTTTTATATTAAATACAAGTGGCTATATGCCATTTCAAATTTGTCTAATAACAAGAACATATAGTATGAATTATCTATTTTGCCTATGTTATAAATGATAATTCAATTTACCTGACGCAAAATTAACAAAAGGCTGTAAAGGATATATGAGACGAACATCATCAATTTTAAAGAAACATAGATACGGGGAACGTGTATATTTACCTAGTGATGCCCGTGATAATCAGTATATTTTAGCTGAAATACCATTAACCGATAAGCTCATTAATTTAGTGTGTGGTGGTATTGATGAAACGTCAGCTAAGCCCTATCAAAAGTTCTATCAAACTTTATCACACAAAATATTTGAAATAGTTGAAGAGCATGGTCTACCCCATGTGAACTTTGTTGCCAACAATCGTCTTGTTAGAGTACGTTATGGTGGTGAACAGCAAGTATTACATACAGAGCAGCAATCTTTTTTCTTCTACTGCCCCGAACACAATAGTACCTTTAAAGGCTATTTTGATGGCTCAATTCGTGCCAGAAAAATTAAAATATTGTTTTTAGCGACTGGCCAAGAGCTTAGAGTTAATTCAGGTAAGTTCCATAATAAGGTTTACCAAGCGATTAAAGATATTTCAACATCCATTGGTTTGGCTGAAAATGAGATTAAATTGCGTGATCATCAACATTTAACCTTTGATATCTTTGCCAAAGATAAAGGCGGAGCGAATACCCTTAGCCATACCTTTAGAGAAATTGCCGATCGTTATGAAAGTCAGGGCCAGAGTCTTAGCAATGAGCATACCTCGGTTACTTACGTAGTTGCTAGTATCCCAATGGCACGTCGCTTATTAAAAGGTGCGGAAATTGATTATTTGTCTGATGAGCCATTTACCAAGCTTTATCAAAAAATAGAAAGTGCTTTTAATAAGTCGTGCCAGGCCAATAAAATTAACCAAGCTGCATTGCTTGCCAATGGTGTATCGCCATTTGTTCGTTATGATGAAAATGAAGTAGCAAATATTTCTGGTGAGTTAATTTATATCGGTGTCAATCCAAATAACGCTGAGACACGTTTTTGCGTACATTGGGAAGCAGATACGTTAGTTGATACGATCCGCTTGGTATTTTTTGCTGATAAGAGTGATGAAACACACCACAACTATGGCAAGTTTGTTAATCAAGCCATTGCGGCGGTGAGAGCATTTTCTGAAGAAGTGGATTGGAAAAAAGAAAGTGATGATATTATTGTCCGTGTACACCAACATATTATGTTGAATGTGTAAGTAACCTGAACTCTGGATAAGCAGCACTTGCTCAACATTCCACTTTATCTGATTATCAGCGTTAAAGCGTCGATAACATATATCGCGACTGATTTTGTAAATTTTATTCTTAATAATCGTAAGTTGTTGTTTTTACTTAACCATCAAGCACTCATTATCCAGAGTTCAGGTTAAGTATTAATAATACTATTTGCTATAAGTTATTTTTTATTTTAAATCCTGCATTTTAGGCAGGATTTTTTTGTCAGTAATCAAGATGAATTGGCAGGTCAGCTATATATGACAACCGATCTTATCATGCAAGTTCGATCACTTGCCCATGCCCTTTGCTTTTTTCCGACGAATATAAAGTGTACGATTCAACTTAGCCACTATATCGCCTTGTTCGTCTTTTACATAGACGGTAATTTGAGGCAAGTATTTTTCACCATTGGCGGTATTAGCAATAATATTGTCAATGAGTTGTTGATTAATGGAAAAATCTGCAATGACCTTACCTTTACCCGGCTTGATAAAATCAATGTCAGCTGATTTATCCCAGACCACGTATTGATCGCCTAACTGTGCCAGGATCATCAACATACAAAAAGGGTCGGTCATAGCGAATAAAGAGCCACCAAAATGGCTACCAACTGCATTTTTATTCCACGGACGTAGTGTTAATTCTACACGGGCCGTTTTAAAATCCGTTGAGATATGTTTAATGCGAATACCAGCAAAAAACAACGGTGGCCAGGCATTCATAATAAGGCGGAATAGCCACGCTTTTTTAAACAATAAATTCATTGATAGTCACTTAAGTGAAATAAAATTTAATTACATCGAATTGAATAATAACGTTTATATTACTCTCAACTCATTGTACCAGTAGGTTGACAGTAATATAAACGTTATAACTTGTAAAATCCAGTTAGCGCCTTGATGGTTGAACCTTTAGCATACTATCCTTGCTGCAGTTATTGGCGTGTAAGCACAGATTTAACTCGAGGACGGTCATTAGCATTGCTTTAGCTCAAGTTTGGTATGATCACAACTAAAGGCTAGGGCGCTTAAGCAACTCTTACAACATACCAAGCGGTTGGTTATTATCATGATCTTTAGTCGCTTATTTGGCTCAGGCACCTTGTGGAAAGAAGTGATGAATGATGATTATCATCATATTTATAAAACCATTATTCAAGAAGGCCTAGAGCTATTTGGCTATGTGTTTCTATTTATCGGTTCTTTTCATCAACTAAGAGAAGTGCAGAGTAAAGTGGCTAATAAGGCACAAATGAAGTTAATAGCAGTATAATCGTATTTTATCTAGTAAATCAACGGTAAAGTAAGCATTATATGGGGCACAAAGCCAGTTATGCACACTGGCTTATTTACCATAAAAAACCCCATGACCCAAAATACAAAGCCATTAATTCTCACCACCGCGGTTAATCGATTATTAAGAGAAAGTGATGTCCCGGCAACACTCACCATAGAGCAGTGTGCAACAGCATTGGCGATGAGTATGACTTCTTTTCGGCGTAAACTCAGCCAAGAAGAAGCTACCTTTAAACTTATTCAACATAAGTTTTTGAATGAGTTGTGTGTACATGCCTTATTAACTGAAAATGTTAGTATTAGCGCGTTAGTGTTGAAGCTGGGCTATTCTGAGCGAGCCACATTTGAGCGCGCTTTTCGTAATAAATTTGCCATAAGCCCATCGCAGTTTCGTGAGTTATCCCTTGTTGGTAACAACAAAAATAATCAGCAGAACTTAAGTACTATCGCACAAAACATGCCGCCCTTACCCGATAGCTGCCAGCTATTACTAAGTGAAAAAGATAAAGACAGTTTTGATTTGCACCGCGTGATAGCAATCATAGCTAACGATGCTATTTTCACCGGACGTATAATGGGGCTGGCCAGTAAAGCTATATACGGAAAAACTCCTAACAATATTGAAGAAGCGATTAGCCGAAATTTAGGCATAAATACCGTGGTTAATTTAGCCGTTATCTATGCAGTGAAAGATTCCTTAGCAGTACATGTAGAGCAAAGGGTTATTAATCAATGTACTCATGCTTTTTTGACCGCGCCTAAATTGTTTCAATTGCTGCGTAAGTCAGCCGGTATTGGGGTTAAATTTGATATAGCTCTTATTGAACAAGTGCTGGTATTTGCGTTATTAGGCATGTTATTACTGTGCCATAAAGAGGCAGTAAAACACCAACTTATGTTGCATTCACTGCAAGGAATTGATGATTTACATTCATTAAATCATCACCTTTATCAGGTAATGGATATTAGCATTTATGGCGCATCAAGCTTAATGCTCTCTTTATGGCATATCGATGCTAGGGTGATTAAGCAACTGAATCATTTAGATAAAGTGACTAAGCAAGCAACTAAAGCCAGTAGACATGATGAATTATTGTTGTTTATGTTATCTTGTTTATACGCGTTAGCAACGGGGCGTAAGGACTATAGTGAACTGGAACAAAAAGCTGAATTGTTAAACTTAGACGGTTTTACTGAGGTTAAGGCGTTATTATTTCTAGGTAAATAGCTTACCGGCAGTGACGGAATTTTTTGTCTTATTTGTAAAGCAGCTATTAATTAGCAAAAGGGAAACTTCCTCAGCCACTCTTATACCAGAGGGGGGCTGACCGAGAAAGTTATAATGAGCGGGTTTTGATTTTTACCTAGGGCTAACATATTAGTTTTATAGTAAATATTAGCTGGAGCTATTGACTTTTTCTATGCTGACGGCGTACTAATAATGCAAAAGCAAACATTGATAACGCGAACACTGAAGGCTCAGGGATATCGGTTGTTGGGCCGTTATTGACTTGTACTAAAGAAACATTATCAAGTAAACCACCAAGACCATTTTGCTTACCAAAGGCGCCAAAGCTTAAAGCCATTGTTTCTGATTGTGCGGTTAATAAAATCGATTGTACTGTCCAATTTGACTGTTTGTTACGTCTATCGTTGATGGAAAAATCAGCATCCATGTCTAAATCAAAAGCTATTGCAGCGTCATACCAAAAGACATTAATACCGTTGTCGTTTTTCTTATTGGTGCGCGCCTGATAATAAAACGTTAATAAATAGTCTGCGCCTATGGTGAGTGAAGCAAGTGTTTGTGTCATTACTGAATTTGAGGCGCCTCGACGGTGAGCATCAAGTTCAACATGGTTGCTACCATCAATTGATTTAGCAACAATATTTTTTTGTAATTCTATGCCATGACCTGCCGTGGTGACCCAACCTGGTAGGGTGTAAAAAACATCCCAGCCACTATTTTTATCGGCAAAGTCTTGTAAATCTGTTTGATGAACTAGGCCTTTAGCCGTTGAATTATCGGCAAATAGTAACTTTTCAAAACTGCCATTAGTGATCAAGGATGCACTCGCAATTGAGCTAGCAAGCAGCAGAGAAATAGAGTAAATAGTTTTACTAAGAGTTTTTAACATTGAAAATCATGTAAATAGCGTTAAGTTGCCGTTAGTATAGAGCTGCAAGAGCTGGCAACATATGGCTAAAGTGTCCAGTTTTTCCACTAAGTCAAACTCTCGCTGTTTATAATGAGTTTTTTGTCCTTGTTTTATCGCATTTAAGCAGTACCTAATTAATATTTTATCATTAAGGCTCTACATGAGTACCAAGTTATATTATCTCCATGACCCAATGTGTAGCTGGTGTTGGGGCTACCGTCCAGTTTGGGATGAGTTACAGAAAAACTTACCTGCTTCCATTTCGGTGGAATATGTTGCCGGTGGCCTAGCTGCAGATTCAAATGAACCGATGCCAATAGCGCAGCAAGACATGATCCAAAACCATTGGCGCACTATTACCAAGAAACTAGGCACCAGCTTTAATCATGATTTTTGGCGCGATAATATGCCCAGGCGCTCAACCTATAACGCTTGTCGCGCGGCAATTTCTGCCCATAAGCAAGCTTGCCAAAAGCCTATGATAGATGCCATTCAGCAAGGCTATTATTTACGGGCTTTAAACCCTGCTGATCTTGAGGTACTAATTGCTTTGGCAAAAGTGTTAAGCCAGCAACAATCTGTCAACCTAGATATTGCGCAATTTACCCATGATATTAGCTCTGCGGAAACCGATAAAGAATTAGCTAGGCAAGTAAATTTAGCTAGACAGTTAAGCCAGCAGGGTTTTCCTGCCTTAGTGCTTGAAAGCAAGGGCATACGCCAACAAATCTCTGTTGATTACCGTGATTATCGGTCAACGTTGGCAGATATTATGGGCAAGGTGGATTAGCGAGATAATAGTTACCATAGTTGCTAGAGCAAAGATTAATTTCAGCAATAAAAAAGCGATGGTGAACCGGGCTATTTACTGAACTTGGAGCTGATTCCTTCATGAATCAGCTTTTATATTTATAACCTATTGAATTCATAGCCCTAAAAACAAGTGCAATAGCAACTAATCGTACAGTTAGTGCCGTAAATACAAGAACTACCTTACTATTTAAAAGAATCTCGTAGAGAAACATAACTCTCAGTGTCAAAGTTTTTTTCTTCAAGTAGAGATATGAAGCTTTGAATACTCGCTCTAGCCGCTGTCGTTACTAAGAATTTTATATAGGATTCATTGTGGTCTTTAATAGATGAGGCTTGTCCATTATCTGTAAGGTGGTTTTGTTTCAAGGCACTTATATTCCCATGAGTATCCATACACAACCTGCCATATACAGCACGGTAAGCCCCCTCACTTTCTTTGCCATCAATCAAGTCATATTTTTTAAATTTATCATAGATACTTAATGTATTGGCCTGTGAATGCTCACTAATTTTACTTAGCATTTTTTCACAGAACTCTTCATTCAAATGATTAAAGTAAGGACTATTCTTATTACGACTGTATGACTGATAGCGTTTCTTTAGTTCGTTAGCTTCAGACCCAATTATATCATCTAGGTATGATTCATCATCCAGTAAGCAATGAAAATCCAACCATGTTTCAATTATGCTTCTTAAGACTATAGGAGCACTAACAAAACGCCTATTCTCAACTAAAAACATTAATTCATCACATAGTGAGTTTATGCGAACAAAAAGCAAAAGCAAAAACCCGTCACGCTCTGTGGCATTCCAGAATCTATTTTTTCCATTTTGAGAAGTAGAAATAAACCTTTCTTTTTCTTCAGAATATCTATTCCACGCTTGCAAATATTGGCTATTCATTTAACAGTCCTATTGTAAAAGGATTACTGCTAAGTCATTGTATTAAATAAACTAATCGTAAGCAGTGTCATATTGTCGCATTTTTAAGTGCATGATAAATAATCATAAAATAAACTTGTAACCAAAAATGTTAGCTTTTTAGCTCCCAGTTCAGTAAATAGCCCGATGTAGAACATCGCTTTTTTATTGAGTATGACGCTCAATATTTTACTAGGGCAAAAAACTACATTTGCCAAGCATAACTAAACTTAGTAAAGACAGAACGCTCATCTCGGGTCAGTTGAGTTAAGCTATCATCTTGATAGCCGCCATCGGAATAACCAAGAAAGAATAATGTTTGCGGGTTGATTTTATAGGAATAAATCAGCTGGCTGGAGAAAAACCTGTCTTGTGCATCTGGCAGGTCATCAGGGTCTGCCTCGGTATATAAAGCTACATCTCTGCTTATATCGGTATATTGCACTACAAGTTTGAGTTTACTGCGCATACTAAATTGATAACTGAGCCTAATATCAGCTTGATGGGCGGTAAATAATCGGCCATCATCAACATCTAGGTGAGAGTAGTTGTAGTTAATACTGGCATTAATATGTCGATTAACATCCCATTGGGTAAACGCTTCTATGTAAACCACATCGCCTAATTGTGCATTGGCAAAATCAATTTGTGTACCAAATTTGAAAAAGGTGCCAATATTGATATTGGCCACTGGCCTCATTTCAACAAAGGTTTTAAATTGTGTTTCTTTAAAGTATTGCTCTTCATACAATCTTTCTCTGTGCACTAGGCCAAAGTTAGTAAAAAACTGTTTTGTCCCTTGCATGGTGCCATGTATCTCGTACTCTTCTTCGAGTACCTGACCGTCTTGGTCGTAGGTTTTATCCCAATCGCCAAAATAGCCCCATTTCGTTAGGGCATCATTACTTTCACCGTAATAGGTACGGCGACCACCTAAGACTACTCGCTCGATATTACTGCGTGATTGAAAACCTAAATCGGCCCGAAAATCTTCGCTAATATTGGTGTAGCCGGCTTTTAAATTATAATCTCGGGTACCACGAGAATAATTCACCCTAAAAGCTGTGCCTGTTTGCTTTTCACTGACATCAAAGTCTTGCATCACTGCCGCGGTATTTTTAGTATCTGATTGGGCCACTTGGTACTGAATGTTATCATTTTGACTGAGCCAGTAGGTGCCATCAAATGACGCCAATGTGTTGTGATAATTGTCAGATTGCCTGTGAGTCATCAAGACACCGACATTGTTACGCTCACCAACATCCATTTTATAACGTGCTATAGCGATATTAGATTTTTCATCTAAAGTGGCAATATCCGAGCCTTGATTACCAGGCATTAAAAAGGAGGTGTTATTGTCATCGGCTAACATTAAGCCATAACTGTGCTCACCAGTTTTACCAGTTAACTTTAGCCCTACATCAGGATCGGCGATATTACGGGTATGGACAAAATTAAAATTAGTGGTATCAAAGTATGAGGCGCCATCTAAGAAAAAAGGCCTTTTTTCTGGGTAAAATAATGAATAAGTATTGTTAACATCCAGTTGACCGGCATCGGCTTCCACTTGGGAAAAATCAGGGTTTAGCGTCGCATTTAGTACGATATCTTGCGTTAAACCCCAACGAACATCTAAACCAGGCTCTACTTCAATATCACCGTTTTGCCACTCGCCGGGCAAGTCGGGTTTTTCATCTTTTCGTGATAAGGTAAGCGTTGGTGTTAATTGAAAGTTCTTGCCTGGTTTAATGTGCTCAAAACCAATTAGTTGGTGAAACTGGCAGAGGTTACACTCTATATCGCGATCAAACATATTGGTGGCCATTTTAATTTTGACATCACGGGGGTAATTTCGCAAACCGGTAATATTCCATACCAGTTTTTCATCCGAATCAGGGAAACGTAGCGCACTAAAAGGAATACTCATTTCAACCACATAACCAAAGTCAGTAATTTGTCCGGCACTTTCCCATATAGCATCCCACGAACTATCCTCGTGCCAACCATCAGTATCGTCCATACGAACATCGGCTTGTGCCCCTAAGGGGTTGACAAAAAACTCATAACCGCTGCGTTCATCGTTAAAGGTATCGATAATGATGGCGACGCTGTCATCAGCCCATAAACTATCCCGGTCTCGCAAGGATGCTCTAATATTTTCAGGATTGGGATCATAGGCGATAAAGGCAACGTTAAAAGAGCTGCCGTTTTCATAGAAGAACACCTCAGTTTTTACTGGCGAGGGCGTACCATCACCAGGACTCTTTTCATATTTCAATTCCATTTTTGTCGCCGTCTGCCACACGGCTTCGTCCATACGGCCATCAACCTTGATAACCGCTTTATTGTGGGTTAATTGATAACGTATTCTCTCTCCTTGCTTGGCAGCAAGATTTAAGGGCAGAGTGGCAATAACAAGAAGTAATAGCGTGATAGTCAATTTTTGGCTGTTTTTTATCAAGGACATAGAGAAATATTAAATATTTATAAGTTGTTTTTATTAGGGGTATTGTCGCTTGAAAGTTGGAAATGGTTTGTTACTAGATGTAACAAAAAGTAACTGACTGGTTTGTTTTAGGGGTAGTGTTGCTGTATATACAACAAGGCTACGACTTGTCTCGTAGTCTCATCACTTTATTTTATTTCTTAGCACTAACAAAATGTCATAAATATTGACGATTTTTACTCATTTTTGCGGTAAATATTAACAAAACAGTAACTGTTTTAACTCTTTAAGCTGAACTTTGCCTAACGGGCGTTATTGAGCAAAGGCTGTTTATCCAGAGTTTTGGGCCATTTAGTTTAATCTTTACCGCTCTCAGGTTATTTAAAGTGTACTCTTAGTGCGCTTTGTTAACGGTCGGCTAGACAAGCTTGCTACTTGGGACCAAAACTGGCTTGATATTTTACTGATGGCGTTTGATTCCGCGTTAATGAGTATGGCAAAACCTAGGTCTAAATCAGGTGAGTAGCCTATTTCAGCACGAAAACCTGCCACCCAACCGGAATGATAAATGATTTTTCGGCCTTTAAATTGGTAAATTCGCCAGCCATAACCGTAATGTGCATCGGTTAAATACTCACGCCAATAGCGCCGACGTAAATCTTTTTTCGTTCTGATCCTCGGTGTGGTTATTTCTGTTAACAGCGCGGGTGATAATACCTCAGGCTTATGGCCTAAATTGGCGATTAACCATTTAGCTAAGTCAGTAATACTGGCATTAATACCGGCGGCAGGCGCAACTTTATAATAATCAGGGGTAACTTTTACCGTACGCCAGATATATTCTTTAATCTCGCGACCTTGTTGGTCTTTTTTACCTGTTTTGACCCGTTTTCGAAGGATATGGGGCTTGGCCGTATTTATCTGCTTTTTATAAACATCGATACCCACTGAGGCGTGCGTCATATTGAGCGGGGAAAATACGCGTTCTTGTAATAAGCTGGCATAGTCTTTATCTTGGCTAGCTTCAATCGCCCCTTGCAACATACTGTAGGCTATATTTTGGTAGCCATAACATTTTTCTGGCGGACAAATCGGCGTAATACGTTCAAATCGACCGATAATTTTTTCCATGTCCCAGTTTTCATGGAGGAGATTATCAAAGGAATTTGGCATCAAACCCGTTGAATGACTTAACAGATGTTTGAGTTGTATTTTTTGTGCTGCGCCATCAGTGGCTAAAACAAAGTTTGGTACATATTTGGTAATAGGATCTGACAGGCTTAATTTATGCTCTTGCGCCAGCATGGTAGTTAGTGTGGCGGCAAAGGTTTTAGATACCGACGCTAAACGAAAAACAGTATTATTATCAATTTGATGGGACTTGGTTTTATCGGTATAACCAAAGTTTTCTAGGGCAACAATGTTATTGTTTTGTACTATGGCATAAGCGCCACCAGGAATACTATATTGCTTTAGTTGCTTACTTACTTGCAGTGAAAACTCATTATTGAACTGACTAATATTAATAGCTGATGAGGATAAAGAAAAAAATATTACTAGTAAAGCGCAGCTCATTCGAAAAAACATAGATGGCTCTCAATGTTAAAATGGCGCCAATTCTAGCCATTTAGCCGCCAAATAAAAAGGCTTTAATTTTACTGCCACTTGAGCGTTACGACAAAAGCATGATCAATGCTAGCAACTTCGCTATAATCAGCGCATTCAATTAATGAGAAGCAATGACCTATGAGCAATAATATACTGACCACCTTTTTGGCTGAAACAAAACCGACACAAGTGCTTTGGGCACTACAAGATAAAGCCAGTGAAGATTGGGTAGTCCTTGATTCGCCTAGCTTTGAAAACACCGAGGTGATGCCACTTTGGTCAAGTGCCAATTTAGCTCAGCAGCACTGTATTGATGAGTGGAGTAACTATGTTCCTTGTGAAATTTCCCTAGCAGATTGGTTTGAATTTTGGCTAGAAGACTTAAATGAAGATGGTGTTATTGTTGGTATTAACTGGCAAGGTGATGAGGAATATTTGGAAATGGAATTAAGCGATTTTACTCAAGCGCTGGCTGAAATAGAGTCGTTAAAATAAATAGCCCATGCAAGTAAAGTGAGTAAACTGGCTGTTTTTAAACTTTATCTACTCAATAGTTTTACCACCACAGCTACTGGTGCTTGGTAAAACTCTTTGGTATATTCTTGTGCGTTCAAATAGGATTTTATTTGTTTAGTCATTTTACCCGTATTACTACATTATAATGAAAAAACCACGTCTCATCACATAGACATGACATAAGAAAACAGGGTCAGTATTTGTTGAAAATATCGTCTTTTCAGTGTTATTCATCGGTTAGATAGTCCACTTATCTTGAGCATAGGTCGTTGTTTGCTTTCACTAGTATACCGCAATCTATTTGGGAAAATCATTTATCCATTATAGTTTAAGGGGGTAACACTTATTTAACTTTTAAGTGTTACATTCTTCAACTATTAATTATATTGCATGCAGTATACAATACCTAGGTTGTAATTTTTAGGTATGCAAACATGAGAGCAAAAGGATTCACTTTAATTGAGTTAGTCACTGTCATTGTCATTCTTGGCATTTTGTCTGTTACTGCTTTACCCCGTTTTATCAATCTAACTCAAGATGCTCACGATAGCGTTGCTCATGCTACCTTTGCTTCTTTTGAAAGTGCGGTGGATTTATACCACAGTTGCTGGTTAGTCAAATCAGCAGCAGGTCATGTTAAAGATCTAAAGTGCTTTGGCGCTGGCGATATAGACTCCACTGTTACGGGCTTTCCTTTAGGACAAGATACCGAACTTTATGGTGATAACGGTCAACAGTTAACGGGAGGTTTTTGTGCTGAGCTTTGGCAGGGATTACTCGAGCAAGACTTTAACATTGCTATGCATGCCGATAGTGCTTTTGGCGGCGAAAACGATATAGTTTATTGGTATTTTGGTGGCGCAATATCAGACCCTGATACCCATTGTTATTTCAATTATATCTCCGATAATCCCGCAAAAGGCCAAGAAAATTGGCAAATGCGTTATTACCCTGGTACCGGTAAAGTCAGTATAGTCAGAGCAACATTAAGTTAATTGTCACTAAACCACATTAAAGTCCCTTTATACCCGTTACCATTCAATATGCATGTTTCAGAGTGCTTGAGTAATTTCAATTCAAGGCGCTGTGATGAAATAATGGTTGTTCAGGAGAATATGCGTCCTGCATTCTCTAATAAGCTAGCATCCATGCAGCGTCTTATGAGTTACAGCAACGATGAAGTGATGTTGCTCAAACGCTTCTTCGATGGGTTTAAAATGACTTTATACCGCGTTAAATAATTAAACCATAGAGTGACTATGCTTACATTTTTTTCCTTGCCTAAAGCCCTTTTAATTCCCACTGAAATCGAGCACTTTGAATGGTGACGGGTATATATTTAGGTAGTAAGCCATTGCTAGCTAATTGGCCAATGGATAAAGCTATTTTTCCTGAAAAAAATACAGGGCTAACCGTCGTTACCGCTTAGCATTTCGGGCTGGTATTGTTAACTAGTTTGTCAGTGATGACATTGATGGATTTGAGCACTTTACTGTAATGACTGTGTTTAAAGCTATTTGTGTCTATATTTAGCTATATACCTAGATATTTATCTTATTATATAAACTAAGTCATGTTGATGTTTGCCTAGTTTATTGATCTAAGTTAACACTTTAAACGCTAATAAGTGAGGGCTATCAGATGGCTAAAGCAATAATTGCTGATATTAAACCCATTAAAGTCAATTTGCATAAAGAGCAAGAATACTACTTTTGTACTTGTGGTCGTTCACAAAGCCAGCCTTTTTGTGATGGCTCACATAAAGGTAGTGGGCTTAAATCACAGCGTTTTGTTGCCGAGGAAAGTGGCGATGCTTATTTATGTCGCTGTAAGCAAACCGGCAATGCACCTTATTGTGATGGCAGTCATAATAAATTAGGTAAAGAGCACATTGGTAAAGAAGGCGCCGCTGGCAAAACAGCTGTAGTCGCACAGCCGATAGATATTTTACCTTCAACTACTACACCTTTAAGTACAACACCTTCAAGCACTACACCTTTAAGTCATAATCCCGCTAGTCAAATGCCAGTTGCCAGTCCAACCAAAGAAGAGCCAACCGTTGAGTTTATCCATCAACTCGCTAAAGAGGGGCTAGCAGGCGTTGGCCAGCATGGCCCGATGACCTCCATGGGTGTACCCAGACATCAATTACCACATTGGGATGATTTACAAATAATGGTGGCGCAAATGGCGCGTAAACCACTCATGGAAGATGCCACCGTTGCCACTGAACTTATTATTGGTCCACAGGCTAAAAAACCCTTGCAGTTAAAGATCCCCTTGTTTGTTTCAGATATGAGTTTTGGCGCCTTATCCGAAGAAGCTAAAATTTCTTTAGCAAAGGGCGCACAGCTTTCGGGGACTGGTATCTGCTCGGGAGAAGGTGGCATGTTGCCGGAAGAGCAGGCCGCTAATGCTCGTTATTTTTATGAGCTGGCCAGTGCCAAATTTGGTTACGATGAAAAGCTATTAAAAAATGTGCAAGCTTTTCATTTTAAGGGTGGTCAAGCAGCAAAAACAGGTACCGGCGGGCATTTACCGGCCAGTAAAAATGTGGGTAAAATTTCACAAGTAAGAGGCATAACACCGGGGCAAGCGGTTATATCGCCACCCACATTTAAAGACTTGGTTAGTGTCAACGATTTTAAAGGCTTTGCCGATCATGTTAGAGAGATTACTGGCGGTATTCCTATTGGCTTTAAACTTAGTGCTAATCATATTGAGCAAGATATACAATTCGCCTTGGATGCCAGCGCAGATTACCTTATTTTAGATGGTCGCGGTGGTGGTACTGGCTCTGCCCCCGAGATGTTTAGAGACCATATCAGTGTGCCAACTATTCCAGCGCTTGCTCGAGCGAGACGTTATCTTGACAAAGTTGGCGCTAGTGGTCGAGTAACACTTATTATAACCGGAGGACTACGGGTGCCTATGGATTTTGTTAAAGCACTCGCTCTGGGGGCCGATGGTATCGCAATAGCCAACAGTGCTATGCAATCTATTGGCTGTGTTGCCGCGCGGATTTGTCATACCAATAATTGTCCAGCGGGTATTGCCACGCAAAATGCCGATTTACGTCAACGACTCAATATTGAAAAAGCATCGCAACAATTGAGTAATTTCTTTGATGCCTCTACACAGTTGATGCAGGTGATGGCACGTGCCTGTGGTCATCATGATTTAAAGCAATTTAACTTAAATGACTTGTCGACTTGGCACCGTGACATGGCGTTACTTAGCGGGGTGGATTTTTCCGGCGTTCTTGCTCCTGTGGATACTGCTCAAGGGGAACTTTCCCTGAGAGGAAGGTAAAAGTCACCGGCTAAAAGTAATATACTTGTTATAGCCATACGTTAACTTCTAGGCTTTGTCGATTGCTGCTATACTGCAGCAATTCTTATGCTGCCAGCCTTTATCTATTCGTAAGTTCTATAAAGTATGCTGAGCCAGTCATCTTCTTTTGCTCTTGAGACACCTTATGTCCTTCGCTACCCTTAAATTATCCGCGCCAATTTTAACCGCTCTAGCAGATTTAGGTTATGAAAAACCTACCGCTATTCAAAATAAAGCCATCCCTCACGTTTTAGCGGGTAGAGATATTATTGCCGCCGCACAAACAGGCACGGGAAAAACCGCCAGTTTTGTTTTACCTTTACTTGAGCAACTCCACAGTCGTTATAAAAAAACCGACCATAAACTGCGTGGTAAACGTATTCGTGCGCTTATCTTGGTACCCACTCGAGAGTTGGCGGTGCAGGTAGAAGTAAGTATCAGTCAGTATGCTAAGCATTTAGATATTAGCTCTATGGCAATGTACGGCGGTGTTGATGCACAAGCGCAAAAGCAACGTTTGATATGGGGGATAGATATTCTTGTTGCTACGCCAGGACGTTTACTCGACATGGCTCATCAACGAGCGCTGTATTTTGATGAGCTTGATATGTTAGTGCTTGATGAAGCCGATAGAATGCTTGATATGGGTTTTATTGATGACATTAATAAAATTATTGAGCGTTTACCTGAGCAGCGTCAAAATTTATTATTTTCTGCCACTATTTCTGATGATGTGCGTGGCTTAGCAAAAAGGACTATCCATAAGCCGGTGGAAATTTCCATTGGTAGGGATAGCGCTTCTAAGCCAAAAATTCAGCAGTGGTTAGTTACCGTAGATAAAAGCAATAAGTCAGCCTTATTGAGTCATTTAATCAGCACGCAAAACTGGCAACAAGCACTTATCTTTATTGAAACTAAACATGGCGCGGCCAAATTAGTAAGCCAGTTAGAAAAGCGCGGCATTACCGCTGAGTGTATTCATAGCGGCAGAACTCAAGATATTCGTGAACAGATACTTAGCGATTTTAAATCAGGAAAGATTAAGTTTTTAGTGGCAACAGGTATTGCTGCTCGAGGGCTTGATATTGGCGAGCTTAGCCTAGTGGTAAATTATGATTTGCCTGGGCAAGTGGATGATTATATTCACCGTATCGGCCGTACTGGCCGGGCAGGCGCGACAGGTGAAGCAGTTTCTTTGGTTTCTAAAGATAATTTCAGAGAGCTTTGCGCCATTGAAAGTCGGTTAGGTCATATTATTGAGCGCAAGGAATTTAGCGAATTTCCGGTGAAAAAGACCGTGCCAGTGTCTATTTTAAACTTTGAACCTAAAAATGATAAAGCGAAAGGTCGTCAATCGGCAAGTAATCAAGCTCGAAGTCCTAAACCTCGAAGCTTTAAACCAGGAAGTAACCAGCCGAAAGCAAACCAGGTCAAAAAGGCGCACACTAGGAGTCCGTGGCCAGCTAAATAAGTCTTTAAATCGACAGTGTCTTATCCGTTAAATAAAAACCGTCTTAATGTAAATATTTAGACGGTTTTTTGTTTTTTACTAGTTGTTTTTCACTATCTTATTTTACTATTAAGCTACTCATGAGCAGCCGTTATCACGACAAGGACTCGTTACGATTGAATCAAATGTACATCGCGTTGCGGGAAAGGAATAGTAATAGAATTTTTATCAAGCGCTTTCTTCATCGCTTCATTAACCTCAAAGTAAACATCCCAATAATGCTCAGGTAAACAATGTGGTCTAACAACAAAATTCACTGAGCTGTCAGCCATTTCAGAGACACCAATAAAAGGTGCTGGCTCTTGCATGACTTTGTCATTGCTAACTAAAACGGCCATTAATACTGCTTTAGTTTGATCAATATCCGCGTTATATGAAACGCCAATGCTTAAGTCAACACGAATCTTACCTTCAGCCGTGTAGTTAACCACTGGGCCGTTAGCAGTCGATCCATTTGGGATAATAATACGTTTTGACTGGGGTGAAAGTAAAATAGTATTAAAAATTTGTACTTCTTTGACAACACCTAAGTGGCCTTGAGACTCAATTAAGTCACCTACTTTGTAAGGCTTGAATATCATGATTAACACACCACCGGCAAAATTGGCTAAACTGCCTTGTAATGCCAAACCTACAGCTAAACCAGCCGCACCGAGAACCGCGATAAATGATGTGGTTGCTATACCAACCATAGAGGCAACAGAGATAAACAGTAGTAGTTTAAGTAACCAAGAAACCAAGCTGCCCATAAAAGGGATCAAGGTGGCATCAACCTTTGAACGTTCCATAGAAACTTTAACGAGCTTACTAATGCCGCTTATAATCCATAAACCAATCAGTAAAGTCAGCATCGATAAGGCTAATTTTGGCGCATAAGCTAGGCCAAGTTCATAGGCTTTCATGGTAAGGGTTTCAAGTTGGGTGGTAGATGTGTCTATTGTGCTCATTGATTTTCCTTTATTAACAATGATTAAAGTCGCTGATATTTTATACTTACTAGCAAAAAAAACAATGTATGCTTCTGAAAAATAGTATTTTTTATCATAATGCAGCTAATATTACGTTAACGTTAGCAAAATTCATTTTTGCAATCAAAGCACGCTTATCCGTTCATAGTCAGTTATAATGTCTATATCCATTGAAAGTTATTTCAAACAGCTATACCCGTTCAACTTCAAAGTGCTCCTGCACATGCGTTTGGAAGTAAAACGGGTATATACATAACTATTCAAGCAACTCAAGACACGACAACCCTTAGGTTTTTTAATGATTAATAATGATATCCTTCGCCGCCTCAGTACTATTTTTGAGCTGACAGATGAAAAAGTACGTACTATTTTTGCCTTAAGTGAATGTGAAATTAGTGAAGAGCAGTTAGCCAATTATTTTAAAGAAAAAGATGATGCCGCCTATCAAGAAATACTCGATGTCGAGCTTGCTAGTTTTTTAAATGGTCTGATTATTGATAAAAGAGGACCAAGTGATGGTCCGGTACGTCAAACAGAAGAGCAATTAACCAACAACATGATTTTTAATAAAATTAAAATTGCTTTGTCTTTAAAAGCCGAAGAGGTGATCAGCATCCTAGAATTAGCTGAGTTGCGTTTAGGTAAATATGAGTTAAGTGCCTTCTTTAGGAGTGTTAACAATAAACATTATAGAGATTGCTCGGATGATGTATTATCGACTTTTTTAAAGGGCTTGAAAATTAAATTTCAATAAAATGGTTAGCTAACGCTAACTTATCCTAGTCTGAACTCAGTTGCTCCGCTAACCTAGCAGGAATTAGCGGGCGGCGTCACTAAAGCGTCATATTTTTTTCATCTTACTTTTATATAACTCCCTTAAATTGACACTTACCGTTAGTGATAGAAGAGTCATTTGAATAATGAATATTAGCACTGATTTTCACTGACATTTAGCCGCTTTTTCTTTAGCTAAACATTCCCAACTGAGTTAAAAAACGCAGATATTGAGCGTTTAACGCCACCGGTTTGTGAATTTTCTTTCATCGCCACAATATGTGGCACGAGTGATTTTTGAAAAAAACTTTCTGAACTACAGATTATCTAATGGTATCTGGGAGTCAACTTTTACCACTAAGGAACATTGGCACTAGGTTAGGATTAGTGCCAAAAATTAAACAGCTTGGGGGTAGTCGGTTTATGATCACTTCTACCACTAAGCGAGATACCACTATACGATCACTAATACCACAGACCCACCTGTAGCATCAGCTTTCCTATCGAACAGTCTTTTGTACTTGTCGGCGAAAGTGAAATTTAATATTCAGATAGGATGTTATTTTTCAGAAATTTTATTGAAATCAGTCAGAACATTGTTTGCACTAAATTGTACGTAGAAAAAATGCTATAATCCCTGCAATTATTCAACAGAGATAGAGATAAGTAGTAATGCGGATCAAATTAACCCAAGACCTAATATGTGGCCATGACACTTTTTTAACTGGTGAAGAGTACGAGGCAGTCTTGATATTACCTCGATCAACAACTGTAGAGTTTGTTGCAAATTCGGGTAAAAAAATCAGAGCTTTTAGTTATGAATATGTGAAAGTAGTACCTGCAACAGACATCTAGCAAAATTAGTAATAGAATCTAAGCAAAACCACTGAAATTAATTTAGCTGATTAGTGAACTTCCCATAATATACTAGACATCTACAGTTTGACTTCTGTATCGATTTCCATTTATTGCTACATAAAAATCAGCTTGGTTTAATGTTGCTAACATTGAGCTCTGAGCCCCACAACGAATTAGAGCTAACCGTCAATTTTACCACATTGCTGACATTAGCATTTAATCAATAGCGGTGATTTGGATTAGATTTTGTATCAATAACAGGCTAAAATTGTGGACTAAAATAGGATAAAGTGAACAGCCCACTGTTTTAGTCCTATTTTATTTTCTGGTTATGTGTTTTATCAATTAAATAATCAATAAACAGCCTAATATTTGGGTTTGGATAGGGACTGTGTTTATATATTACATATACATTGCCACTAGAGCTTTCATTAAGAAATGAATCCCAATCTTTAAGGCAGACAACAAGATCCCCACGCTTTACAAAATCAGTTACCATCCAGTTAGCAAGTTGAACAACACCAAGCCCTTGCAAAGCAGCCTCCAACAATGGAGTTCCTCCCTTTGACTTTAAATTTCCACTAACGTGTACTTTTGCATTTCGCTGAGAGTTATTTAAATACCAATAAGTTCTTTGTCGTTGTTGATTTAACAGTAAACAATTATGTGATGATAGATCTTGAGGTTGTTCTATATTATCGTGTTTTGATAAGTAACCGGGTGATGCACAAATACACGTATGGTTAGAAAGTAGCTTTCGAGATTTTAAACTTGAGTCTTCTGGAATACCTATACGAATAGCTAAATCTATATTTTCTCCTCCAAGATCAACCATCTTATTATCTAATTCTATTTCAATATTGATCTTAGGGTATCTAGCTAAAAACTCAGGAATCAAAGGACAGATATTTAATCGACCAAAACTTTCAAATGTAGATATTCTTAAGCTACCTTCAGGCTCCATATTTTGATTAGACAGAGACATGAGTAAATAATCACTGTCAGCCACCAATTTATTAGAACCGTTTAAAAATATTGTGCCTTTATCAGTTAACAAAAGCTGCCGTGTACTTCGCTTTAGTAGTGTAATACCCAACTCAGACTCAAGTTTATCAATACATCGAGTTACTGATGACGGAGCCATATTTAATACTTTAGCGGCCTTAGAGAAACTACCGAACTCCACTACTTTTATAAAAATACGTGTTAACTTCAACATTTTAACCTTTGCGTTTTATGCAAAACTATTTGGTATATATTACGGGTTCTATATCTTTACGCAATAAGTAGAATGTGTTTTTTCAAACATAATAGAGAGAACCACATGCCAAGAATACCTTTTGAAAACATACCAAAGCCATTAATGAATTGCATGATAAAAACAGAACACTACCTAAAAAGCTTAAATATAATTGATGAATCATTCATGGAAATACTCAGATATCATGCCTCGATGTTAAATAAATGCGCTTATTGTATTGATATGCACTTTAAAGAAGCACTCGGTGCTGGTGAAACAGAGCTTCGTATTTATTCTTCAATTACATGGCGAGATGTTGCTTTTTATAGTGAAACGGAGAAAGCACTACTTGCATGGACAGAATCTGTCACGATACTCAATGATGAATCAAATAAATATAGACAACAAGCATTTGAGAACCTCAGTCAACATTTTAGCCAAGATGAAATTGCTAATTTAACATTAGCGATTATGCAGATTAACTCTTGGATTCGTCTAGCTAAATCTTTTGGTTTTGAAGCCGGAACTTATCAGATTGGACAGTATTAACGAATAAGCGATGCGGTAGCTGTACATTTAAGCTACCGTACTCATAACCTTTTATTACTGAGACTTTTCACTAATATGACACGAAAAATTCATTAGAAAATATATGGCAAATTATTTAAAACTAATGTCTCGAATGCGCACTTTGAAGTCATCCCAATGCAACTTCGCGACTGACGGCAATCGTGGTTTAGTTCACATAGAGGCTGAACGACTTATTGGCAAAAAGTCATCATCAAAAGCTTAAAGTTTTTATCTATGGGGAACGTCAGCTATCGGGAAACTGCTAGAGGAATGAGATTGTTAAGCCATGTCCGCTGTAGATCAAAACATACTAAAATTTTCAAATACTAAAGTCTTCAGTGTGGCATAAGTCTATTTGTTTTTCGATGTTGGCCAAACAAAGGGAGCGGGCTTGGTGGAAGTCGTTTCTGCTACTGCTGTATTCTGGGCGAGTATCCCCCTGATTAATTTCCCAGTTTCTTTATGCTTACTACAAAATGTTTTTAGGTATAAAATTTCAACTCTACTGCGTGCCCAAGGGGTTGTACGCAGAAATTTCAAACTTGATTTAAGACGCGGTTTATTGGTGAAACAACGAATATTAAGTAACTCACCCATCTTAACCCAACCAATTTTCTTCTCCAGTTCGGTTAGAATCTGTTCAAGTTTCACGCCGTGTAACGGGTCATTACTTTTATTCATAGTCAACCTAAAATCAAAAATAGCATTGTAACAAGTTTCCTAAATATTGACAGACTTATGCGTTTAACTCTCGTAAAAGTGCACCAAGAACTTTATGGAAAAGCTAATATCCTCAGTGAGATTGAAGCAGACCTTAGCTACAGCAACTCTGAACATTAGCTCACAGCCATACTTATAGTCCCTTTAACCATAGGAGCACTAATATGTATGACCTGATTCCATACCAAAAAAAATCTAGCTGGAATAAAGGAAAACTGGTTGGTCAAAAACTACCCCTAAAACTTGAGGAAGTTTGATCTATTAGAACAAGGCTTGATTTAGCAAATAATCTACGTGAATTAACGATGTTTAATTTGGCTCTAGACTGTAAATTAAGAGCATGTGATTTTATCAAGCTTAAAGTGATGGATATTACTCATGGCAAAAACATCCAATCACGAGCAATGTTAATTCAACAAAAAACAGGAACTCCTGTTCAATTTTAAATAACAAAAAAAACTCGAACAGCTTTACAAAAATGGAGCTTTGTTCGACACCAGCCTGACTAGGATGGAGGGTGATTCTTTGGCTTGAGATTAGCGGCTGGTGACTAACAAACCTAAACTTTACCGTCGGTCGGCAATGAGCTGTGAATTCAATCGGTGAATGCAACGCTATCCTTATACTAAATTAAGGAACGTTGATAGCATTTAGTGTAGCTGATTAAGTTGACGGTTACTGAATTTAATGTCAAGTTTGAAATATAAGTGAATTGGTATAGTTTCTTGGGTAATCAATTGGATAGGAATTACCGATACACCTACCTAATAGATTATTAAGTAAACATCTGAGGAAATAAGAGACGTTATGAAAAAAGTATTATTAAGCACACTGTGTATTTTGATGAGTGCTTGCTCATCCACTGATTTTGAGAAACTCAATCATTAAAATATTGGATTTATTGGAGACTATTCAAAATTTAAAAAAGTAGAAACTAATGATGGTCTGAAATCTTTTCGTTACGTGAGTGATAGACTTAAGTCTGGCATTTACGACAAAGTAATCATCGAACCTGTTGATTTTTATCCTAGTGAAGTTACTTCAGCACAGGTTACTTCAAAACTATTAAGAGAGGTAAAAGCCTACATTGATAAAAAGCTTGTTGATGCCATAGCTCTATCTTTTGAAGTCGTGGAAAAGCCCCAGGCAGGAACTATGAGAGTGACCCCTAGAATATCCGCCATCAAAACCAGTACTGGAGATGTCGAGTTTAAGGAGATGATTCCTATTGGCTCGGTCATTGCGCTGGGTAAGGCGGCAGCAGGCTATAGACATCAGAATATTGAAATTTATATGGAATTTAAAGCCACTGATAGCATTGATGGAGAGTTTATTGGTGGCACTGTCAAACAGGGCAAAGGAGCTGAAATATCTGGATCCAATGAAATAGTGACACTCGACCATGTTAAACCACTACTGGAAATTTGGATTGAGGATGTCAAAGATGCGTTTGAGAAACTACAAGCTTTACGTAAGTTGGAATCACAATAGCGTCTGAGGGGAAATGCTCTTTTGACACAATATATATCCATTAAAAATATAATAAAGGATAACAAATGAAACTTAATAGTGCTCTGTTAGTTATTGTTCTGGTGTTTATTAACTGTATGGTAGTTGCTAAAGAATCGATATCAGATAAAGAAGCAGTTTATGCTTGTGTTACCATGCACTAAATATTGTAAATAGCGAATGTCCGTTCATGGCACTCAACGGCCTGACAGCGTTTGCAATGGGCGCATTCATTAACGTCTAGCGGAAAAAGTGCAAACCTGTAACCACCGGGCGTCCGCTTTATGATCATAAACTTGTCGTTACCTAGATTTCTGTTTTAGTCAACTAAGCGTACTTTTTTGACGTTAGCTTTTTGTGAGGGAAAAACTACCAGTGTTCATTGTTCTAAGGTCACTAGCTACCACATTGCGGACGCTTTTTATGTACCCAAGTCACCTCAACTAAGGGGCAGTTTAGATACGAAAGCAGACCTTGATAAAAACCCTATTTTAATACTTAATGTGTACTGTTGGCATAAGGAATTAGATGCAACGAATGTCAGCTTTATGATCATAAATCTGACATTCGCGATTAGTTGCTCTTTAGCTCAACTAATCCCTATAAATAAGGTATTAACCTTTAAAAAATCAGATGGTAATTCGCCTTATGACCAAGTCAAAGTACAATATTTTGAACCACATAAAGTGAGGTGCTAAGTTACACGACTATAAAACAGGGGATAACGTATTGTTATTGAAAACTGATATGGAATCAGGACACGAAGATGTATTGGGACGCTTTAAACAGATTCATGAAACTGTCTTAGAATATAAAGTTTTTATTGATATAATTAATCGAAGCTAATAAAAATAAAAACGAGTTAGGGAAAACGGATGTACAGACAAGGCTCCATATTAACGATAGTAGCCCCGCTACTCTTCTTTCTCATACCCACACTAGTGCAAGCATTAACAGTGGATATTGTAAATAACGGGAGAGCCATATTTGCTAGCGAGAATAGCCCTTACTCGATTACGTTGACCGCTAAACCACACTCAGTTATTGATATATCTTGGAAGCTAACTTCACTGGGGCGGACTTTATCTAGCGGAGTACAGTCTATTAGACTCAATACAGGCACCAACGTGAAAGCCTATTTACCTTTGAGAACGCCGCCCGTTAAATCAGGGGTAAAGGTAAATGCTCAGTTAATCATTGACGCTGTTTACAGTTCCGACTCGACTATCAACAAGCATTATGAGTTTGATCTGGATATATACGGAGCAAGTATATTTGTACCTAAACAAAAAATGTATCAACAGCTCAATATTCAGTTATTTGATCCCGTAGGTCAAACAAGTAACATATTTAATAAGTTAAAAATTCCTTACAGTACATTGTCTAGATCGAAACTGATAAATTTCTCCGATAAAGGCCTCATTGTGATAGGTGATGGTGTAGATATTAATCAACACAGAGGTCTGCCGACAATATTAATCGAACTAGCCCATAAAGGGCATCAACTACTTATTTTACAACCTGCTTCTGTAACATTGCCATTGTCTGAACTCGCATCTGGTTTAGGCGCTAGCCCCCCAAATATATCTTTCTCGAATGAATCTGTAATTTCTAACTATATCCAAGACTATCAATGGGATAATGAGATAAGAATTAATCGCATTATATTAAATAGTAACCGTCAAGAAGTGTCTGCCCAAGTTATCGAGTCCAAACATGGTGGCTGGGATTGGTTTCATTTGAATTATAATCAATCACAAGGGAAACTTATTATTTGTATGTTGCCCTTTATTGATCAACTAGACAGAGATCCCATCAAACAAATTATTTTTGGTCAACTACTCAATTACGCCGGTAGTCAGCCAGAAAATTAAAAAATATATTATTAAAGGAATAAAAAATGAAAAAAATAACCCTACTATTTACATCGATTATCTTAACGTTCTTAGCCCCTGCAAACTCCGCCACTGGAGATTACGCAGTTTATCCTACTGCCATTTTTAACTTTGTTGAAAAGGGGCGAAACCTAAATGATATGGGAGAAAAAATTAGTAACGTTATTTTTGCTTCCTTGGTTGTTGACCCTAATATTACTTTAGTTGATCGAGAAGAGCTGGATAAACTTATAGATGAAGCCACCCTTAATTTATCTGGCATGGTAAATAGTCAACAAGCTAATCAGATTGGTCAGTTAACTGGCGCCAAAATAATTGTTACAGGCACGATATTTGAAATAGAAGACAACCTAATGATAGTCACTAAGATCATAGGTACTGAAACGAGTCGAGTTTTAGGGGCGTCCGTTAAGGGCAAGGTTGACGACAGTATTGTTGCATTGGCAGAAAGTCTATCAGTTAAAATTGCTAACATAATAAAGTCAAACGCTGGGACATTGGTAGCAAAGCCAACGAGTAGAAGTGACGATTTAGCCGCATTAAAAAAACAAGTTAACTCTACTAACCTTCCAAGTCTGACAATTAATATCAAGGAGCATCATATTAATAGGGCTTCAATAGATCCTGCGGCAGAAACCGAAATGATTTTTTATTCTTCAGAAGTTGGCTTTGAAGTATTTGAGAAAAATTTACCTGAAGCTAAAAAAGCCGATATTTTGATCATTGGGGAAGGCTTTACCGAGTTTGCTACACGTAAAGGGAATATTGTTGGCGTAAAAGCACGACTTGAAGTCAAAGCTATTGATCAAAAAACAAAAAAAATACTCGCTGTTGACAGACAAACGGTACTTGAAGTTGATTTAAGTGAAATGATTGCCGCTAAAAAAGCGCTTGCAAAGGCATCAGCTATGATTGCAGCGCGTATGTTACCTAAACTATCGGGTTTATAAAATGGAGAAGTTGGGATCACTTATAGATAAGCTCAACAAAGAGCGCCATATTGGAAAGTCTCCTCTTGCTAGGTCGTTATCCTTTTTTGTAATCATTGCGTTCATTTTGGTGATTATTCTTCAGGACCGTGGCGTTGATGTTTACCAAAGGCTAATAAATGCCTATTCATATTATTTTGTTAACTCACCGCATCAGGTCGAAAAACCTGCAAAGGTTGACGATATAATTAATGACGCGTATTCATTCCCTAAATTGGAGGCGACAATAACTCCCGAAAAGGAGGATGTTGACCAGAAATTAATTAATAAACAAGAAGCTAGCGTAATCCCAAGCATCGCTTTGCATACATTTGACTATTCTCAATATAGTCAAATACACACTGATGGCGATGAAAAAGCAGAGTTGCTTAGCTCTTTATTGATGATTGAGTTAGCTCAAAGCGATAAATTAGAACTGCTCGATCGTTCTCTTGTCTCTGCGCTTTTTTCCGAAAAATCTCTTATCTTAGCAAATCAGTTACAAGGTACGGAGCAAGCTGAACTAAAAAAGCTACCTCTTTCAGAGTACACTCTGATTGGCTCCTTGTTTTCAGTAGCAGCAGGAGACTCTTATAGCTTAAAGTTAGTTAATAATAGTACAGGAAAAGTGATCGGAGCCTCTAGGTTCAACTTCTCGATGAGCTCTATACAACACACTATCGAAAAATCGAGCCTCCTTGTCCATCAATGGTTAGCAAGCACAAAATCTATCGAGAAGCACAAAGTTACTTTGGCGCAAAAAAAGATAGCATTTGGGCATTTTATTGATATTAGCGACAATGATACCCAATTAAACCAAGGGAGATATATCACTGATCGACTCATTGAAGAATTTGTAACTGAGGATAACTATTCGGTATTATCTAGAACACAAATGTTTCCTCTGTTTTTCGAAGAATACCTTCGAATGTTTCAATTCCCTGATAAGTCCAATGAATCCAAACGAGCAAATACTAATTATTTAATTCATGGTAAATACAGAGTAAATGATTCAAATGCGGATCACGTACTTTCAATATACTTGTATTTTGACCTATTAGAGCAGGGTCGCGAGCTTGTAGTGTTAAATGCAGAGAATTGGGAGCAAGCATTCCTATTAATTAAAAGTGCCATTGTCGATTTTTTACCTAACGTTAATAGTGATATTACCGCAGAAAATATTGCAGAGTCTGAAAGGTTACTTATTGAAGCGATAGCTGTACGCGGACAAAGCTCAATAAAAAAACTTCTTTCGGGAAAAAGAGGTTTTTCTGAGTTTGATATTCATAGCTTCAGCACGACTACAGATCCTAAAATAATTGCGCCGGCAAAATTATTAATACAACAATCTTACACAGTCAACCCAGACAATCAATTCGCTAAACTAGCCCTTGCCAAAATTATGAGTGCTGAAGGTGAGACTGACTCAGTAGATAAAATGATTAGAGAAGTATTAAATAGTCAAACCGAAATTGCCTCAGCTATAGCTTTTAAATGGCTAAGCAATCAACGCTTTAAATTACGTGAAAATATTAGTGCGTCGGAATTCTACTCACTTGTAGACCCCGATCAAGCAGAACAGATAAACCTGCTGCTTCATAAAAAAAAATATTTATTGGGTGAAAACTATCCTAGATTCAATGAATCGAGGTACGCAAAACAAGTGTTTTTCCGTCCTGAAACTTTAAGTCTTGAAAGTTTATCCCCAGACATTTCTATTCAAATATTTGAGAAGCTTAGATATTTTTATTATTCCCCTGGGTGGCAGGGAAATTATATTCAAAAAGACAAACACAATATTGAAGCCGTTATTCACTCCGACATTGCTCGCATGGCAAGCCGGGTTTATATTACAACCAAAGCAAGATTGCCATCAATTGACATCTATGACGATGTACGATTAGAGTCTCAAATAAGAAGGCGCTCCAACCTTGAAATCGCAGTAGATGGCTTTTCCTCAAGCGCATTTTTAGACAGTTCTTATTTACGCTCTTTAATATTTCTTGGTCACAGCTTATGTCAAACAGGAATAGATCGTTGTAGTGCAGGACAAATGATTAATTCTTGGGTTGTAGATAATACCAAACCGAAAAATATCGAAGGGCGCGGTGGTTGGTACGTTAACGTTACACCCGATATTGAAAAAAGAGATCATCTGATATTCCTCGCCGCCGATGTACTCGATCGCGTACATGAGGCCAATTTTTCGGAGATGTTTAAAGATTCCTTAGTTTCTGATGCGTACTTTGTTAAAAAGTATAAAATCAAGTTGCAGGTACTTATTGATAAAGGTCGTTCAGATAAATCAAAAGAGCATGCCAAACGGACTGTCTATGCTTATCGTGATCTCATTCGAGCTCACTGTATTCAGCTTATGGAAGATCCTCGAGGTTTATCAAAACCTCAAAACTATGTACCCTCGATGGAGTCATTTGCAAAATTGGCGTCCAAAAGTGAAGAGTTAGCCTTGTTACGAAAATCTTTACTCGCCGATATAGCCAGACAATACCCTAAAGTATACCCCTACTTAATTATCAATACTTATCCAATTGCTCCTTTTATAATACAAGAGCAGAATGAAATGATCGCTAGTGTGGGTTCAGGGAAAATAGAGCCCATTAAAAAATCAAAATTTATGAGGCTAGCATTAGGTATTTTTGACAAACGAATCAAATTTAACAAGATTAAAGTGGCAGAAAGCTACATCCCCTACTTTAAAGACTTTTATGGACTGTCAGGAGAAACAGCAATTGATTTTGCTTACTTATATCACAATATAGGTGACTCAGTCCTGTCTGCTAAAATTTTAGCCTCTTTTGGTAAAAATGCTTTCCGCATCGATAATTTCGATTTACCTCAAGTTAATGGTGACTACGAACACAAAGGATTTGATAAACAAGGTCAATTGGTTTTTTCCAATACGGAAAATTCAGACATATTTATCACTTATAATACCAGACAAGTTTACGACAAGGATTATTCAATCATTCCTTATGACGTATATAACGCCACTAAAACAAATTATAGCCTTGGTGAAAATACCAGCAAATGGAGACTACACACCAGAGAAAAATATCCATATTCTGGAAACCAGAACCCTAAACGACCAGAAAAGTTTTCCTTCGGTAATCGCGGAAGGTTATCAGGTGATATGCAGTGGACGCCAGAGATTTCAATAAACCTTGAAAGTAAACTAGCCATAAAAAATAAGACGGTAGAAAATGCTTCCCCAGATAACGTCATTCCTATCGGAATTGAGCCTTTTCAGCCCAGTCGATTAAAGCAATCAGAAAATAATATAGAACGCATGTTTGCTGATGGTCTCAGATTTGAAAATAGAAGACAAGAATACCGATTTGATGCCAGTCAACAATTCGCAATCAAGGATTTTTCTCAAAAATCTGCTATTGGGCCACTGCGAGAATCTTACTTTAGTGCTTGGTTTGCCAAGAAAAGAAACATCAATACCGTAATGGAGCAATTATTCGATAGAGGTTACTTATCGGTTAAAGGAATACCATTATTCAATAACCGTCGGGAGTTGCGAATACAATTAAAAACTGATTTTTCAGAATATAACTATTCTGAACGCAGCAATATATTAAAAGCTCTGGATAATGCAAAAAAGGTAAATAACGCTGGGTATGCTGAAATTTACCATCGTAATGGAAATTCCTGGAGTCTAGCATTAACACTGAACCCCGAAGATGCTATTCCTAACCGAAAGTTTGGTATCTCGGTCGCCATAACCGATAAACAAGCCTTAATCTGTAGTTTTCAGGATGGCTTATATAGCTTTAAAAAGGTAGGTATTGAGTGGATTCAACAAAAGAGAATAAACGCCAGATGTAATCAAGTTGTCATGACCAATGATTGGGCTGCGGTTAGCTCACGGGAGAAAGTATCAATCTACAAAAATACAGAGGGATTTTGGCATAAAACACAGACCTTAATACCCGATAAATATCTAGAAAGAAAAGACCAAAAACACAACTTTGAGTACTTCGGCAATGCTTTAGCTATATGGAATGACACCTTGGTTATCGGTAACCGTTATGGAGGAGATAAACGCATAGGTGAAGTTTATATTTTTTCAGTAAAAAATAATGAATGGCAACAAACAGAAATATTAGCTCCAAATACCAGTAATTCTAATTTTGGTAGCTCAGTTGCAGTAAATGAAAATACCTTAGTTGTAGGTGAGTCAACTAATGGCGACTATAAAACACCAATATGGCAAAGTGGTTTGGTGTTTATTTATACCAAAAACAATTCTCTTTGGAGACTTACATCAAAGCTGGTAGCTAAAGATAGAACTAAAACGAGAGGATTTGGTAATCAGGTATTGTTAACAAGGGGTAAAGATCCAGCGGTACTTATTCTTTCAAGGAAAAACGTATTTCGATACGGCTTGTAACTGATCTCCCACCTCTTAAATGGACACAAAAATCAAATTAAAGATGGGATGTCGGTGTAAAAGCTAGGTAATACTGTCTACTCGTTGATAGTTTTTATCTCGGACGTTAGCGCCTTATAGTATATATTCTAATGTCAGCTATCCTTGAAGATAGTGGACATTAGAGTGGCATAGCTTTTGCCCCAAAAATTTAGCAATTAAAATTACACATCAAGGTCTTCTTTTAGCGGTCAGTTGACCTAAAGAACAGCAGATAGCTAACGTCCCCTTTGCGCACCAAGTTGCCATAAAACCTATGACGCTAAGTGCCCCGAAGTAAGATAAAGCTAGCCGCCATTATTGCTAATACTAATACTAATACTGATACTGACCAGTATTAAATTTTCGTTATAAAGACCTATCTTTAAGATAATCTTTATTATGGGAACGAATGAAAATGTCTAAAAAATCCAGAGATGAATACACCTAAAAAAATCCAATCTCTAACTCATTAAAAGCAAGATCCCCTTGATGACTCATATTATGTGGATGAAAGGAAATTCACCAGTTGAAGTGATAAAGTTGGCTGTCTGTTCCGCCAACGCTATTATTGTCTGGCTTTAGATAGCCTAATGTCGCCTGTTAGTAACTAGCCTGTTTTTCCCGTCTTAGCGTATTTCCTTTCAAAATGAACTGTTTCCAGCATTGCTTGTACCTCAAAGTATGGCTAGCCCATGAGCCAGTCATGAGCAGTTGTTGGCTGCTGTGATAGCTAAAAATACTATTAGTGATGAGAATTAATCGGCATACGCTCAAAGCGAGCCAACAAGCTTAATTAGCTTTTCCCCCATTCCTTCCAGTGTAAAGCAATGTTACTATCGCGTTAAAATATGATACAAATTGATACATCAGCTTAATTTGTGTTACGTCTATTTCTTCAGTGCTTAGTTAATATTACGGTTATCAAACAGAGACATTCACAGGGAATTTATGAAAAACTTAATTAAAAGCACCGTAGTCAGCTTAGTTGCCACCAGTGTCATTTTAACTTCATTTGCCGCGACCGCAGCAAAAGAGAGTGAAAAGAAAAATGTAGCACCAATAGAGCAAGTAAAAACAGTGGCAAAAGCTGATAAGCAAACAGAGACTAAAGCATCGGCAAAAGAGCTCGAAAAAGATACTGTAGCAGATAAAAAAAATCATGACCCTGATGAATTATCTTTTTGCATTGGTGACTGTGACGATGAAAAACATCAGGCGAAATTATCTTTTTGCATTGGTGACTGTGATGATGAAAAACATCAGGCGCACAGTTGTGAAGATGACGATGATGACTGTGAAACCATTCATCGATTTTTTCAAAATCGAAGAGACGGATTTTATGTTGATGTCAGTGCAATAAGTAGTGTTGGTGATGATTATGCCAATGCCGTCAATGCCGATACTGAGTCAGAATTTGATGTCACCATTAGTTACCGAGTGCAGTTACTAGGCTTGTTTATAGAGTCGCCAGGTATTAGTACTCGTCGAATTCAAGGTATGTATTCAATGCCTGCCTGGGGTGTTAATTTCTATAATAGTGAAGATTACTCTTTTGATTTGTTTTACCAATACAGTACTCGAGGCATTGAGGGCTTAGCGGGTATTCAAAGCCGTAATGAAGATGAACGTGCGGGTCTTAGAATGACCGGGTTTTATGACAACAGTCAGCTACAGATGATTTACTCACCTGTTAGTCGTAATGGTCAAGGCAGTGATGGAATTGAAGCTTCTATTTCATACAGTTATAACTGGCAGTATAGAAATACTAATTTCTATACTAATCTTGGACTGCAATATCGTTCAAAAGAAGTAACACCTTATGGCGTACAAACGTGGGCTGACGATAATTTATCAACCAAAGATGGTCTCAGCTACTCGGCCGAGTTAGGCGTCGAATACCCCTTAACTACCGATTGGGTAATCGGCAGTTATGTTGGTTATAACGCGCTGTCTGAACGCAGTATTGCCGCACGCCAAGACACCGTTGAAGACGGTTACCGTGCTGGCCTTTTACTAACCTTTATTTTTTAAGGGCCCATGACTATGCTCTCTACAAAAATGAACAAGCAGCTGCAACGACTGCTATTACAACTTAAAACCTCTTGTTTGCTGCTATTGTTGTTAGCCATCAACTCGGTAGCTAATGCGACCGAGATACAAGCGAGTATGCAGGTAAGTCCAGAGCAATGTGTTGCTATGCGTCAGGGGCAGGTTTGTTATGTTTCGGTGCAGTTAAGCTGGCAAGTTACTACCCCAGGCAATTATTGCTTATATAGCTCGGCAGCGGCTAAAGCACTTAATTGCTGGGAAAACACCACTGAGGGTGAATTTAAAAAATCATTTGATAGTAAGGTCAATTTAGAGTTTTCATTAAGGCGACAAAATGACAGTTTATCGGTAGCAACCGCGGTAGTTAAAATGGCTTGGGTACATAAGAAAAAAGGTCAGCCCAGAAAATCATGGCGCATCTTTTAACAGAAAAATACATTATAGATATATTTCCTGGGATAACCGCGGCTCTTTCAGTTGAAAGGACCACTAAGACAAACATAGGAGAGTTAAGACATGGTAGCGCAAACGGGCTCGCATATTTTATTAGTGGAAGACGATATCGATCTCGCACAATGGATAGCCGACTATTTAACCGCGCGTGACTTTAAAGTCACCATCTGCCACCGAGGGGATGAAGCGGTGGTTCTTATTGGCTCACTTAATCCTGATATTGTTTTACTTGATGGCATGTTGCCCGGTATGGATGGACTTGATGTCTGCAAGACAGTCAGAGCAAGCTTTACTAATCCTATCATTATGATCACCGCACGTGATGAAGAAATCGATGAGGTGCTGGGGCTAGAGATGGGCGCAGATGACTATATCACTAAGCCCGTTCGAGCCAGGGTATTGCTGGCTCGGATTCGCGCTTTATTGCGTCGTAAGGAAAAGTCTCGTACAGCGTCTAGCCGTGTTGATGAGTTGGCGTCTAATGGTGTACTCAAATTCAGCGGTTTGGTGATTAGTGCACAGGCCCGCAGTGTCATCCTTGATGGCGAGTCGATAAAAATATCCTCTAATGAGTTTGATGTTTTATGGTTTCTTGCCAGCAAAGCGGGGCAAGTGGTGTCTCGTAAAGAGCTAGTGAGCCACTTTCGTGGCTTTGATTATGACGGTTTTGATCGCTCCATTGACTTACGCATATCAAGGTTACGAAAAAAACTAAAAGATGACTCTTCCGAGCCTTTTCGCATTAAAACCATTTGGGGTAAAGGCTACTTATTTGCCAAGGATGTTTGGTAATTAGCGTTTTATGCCTTATTTTAGACAATTTTCAGGGTAACTCTTTATGCGTAATTTAACGCTTTCTTTACTGGCGGTAGTGCTTATCGCGACGATTGGTTTAGGTTGGATGTTTGATGGCATTTATGAGCAATACTTAACGCAATATAATGACCAAGAGCAACAACAATCAACAACACAGCAAGATACCATCAGTGTTTTAGAGCAAGTAGGTACTCACTTGGCGGTAACGCTGTCGGCGCTCGATAACCGTCAAGAATTTATTGATAAATGGCCAAGCAAAGGTATATTGTCACTACGTTTACAGCCTTTAACAAACTTTCCTTTACCACAAGCATTACTTGACGATTTAACGGCCGGCCAGCCGTTACTTCTTGAAACCGATGATAGTATTGCCTTGCATTTTTATCTTGCTCGTACGGATGAACTTTTGGTTTTAACCACGCTGCCACAAACCGCTAATCAAGGTAACGCCTTATTGCCTATCTTTCTAACCAGCTTGTTTTATTTGGCGGTATTAGTCTTAATGCTATTGTGGATTTATCCGTTAGTAAAAAGATTAATGACCTTACGACAAGCGGCAAAATCATTTGGCGAAGGTAATTTAAATCAGCGTATAAATGTTGGCTCTATCTCTTATATTCGTGATTTAGAATTAGAGTTTAACCGTATGGCGCAGCGTATTGATGATTTAGTTACCGATATAAAGTTACTCAGTAGCGCTGTTTCTCACGATTTACGCACTCCCTTGGCACGTATTCGCTTTGGTATTGATACCATTCAAGAAGAAGATGATCCTGTTTTACGCAAACGTTTTGAGCAAAGGATCAGTGATAATGTTGATGAAATGGTTGATTTAGTAGAAAGCTTGCTCAGTTACGCGCGTTTAGATCAAACCTTAATCACCCTAAATAAAGCCCCGGTAGATTTTATATCCTTGATTAACACCAGCATTAACAATAAAAGCCAGGATGAAATTCAACTAACATTCAATGCACCGAAAAATCCAGTATTCGTTGATGGCGATTTATCCTATTTGATGATTATGATGAGTAATTTATTACAAAATGCCTATCAGTACTGCCATAGTCAAATTCAGGTAACCGTGGTAGAGCAGGGCAGTCATATTATTGTCACGGTTAGTGATGATGGCCAAGGTATTGCTATCGGACAAAGAGAACAAATCATGAAACCTTTTATTCGCGGTCAAGGTAGCGATAAAAAAGTAAAGGGTTACGGTATGGGACTTGCCATCGTTAAGCGAATTGTCGAGTGGCATCACGGTAATATCAGTATTGATAACTCAGCAAGTTTAAACGGAGCACAATTTAGCATAACGCTGCCTAAAGCTTTAAAGTATAAGAAAAGCGAGTAGAGCCAAAGTTATATCAACAAACAACAGGCAAAAAAAAACCACGTTATAAACGTGGCTAAAATAATCAGTGTAAGGGAATACAAATGATTAGGAACTTGGTTATCACTTAGTAAAGCAGCAATTTCTCTCTCTACCAAGGATGTAGAGTAATTATACTAATTATTTTTCGATTGTAAAGTTTATTTGTAATTTAATTACATATAGTGTTCTTTTGTTTTGTTTTTATAGGGTTTAATCTGTTTTTGGTTTGTTTGTTGAGCTATACACGTGTATTTTGTTTGTTTTAAATTCACTTGTGATTATTAAATTACAATAGGAGTCGTTCTTGATGATGTGGTCTGGCAGGGCTAAGCTATCACGCATGGCTAGATTTGTGATAGCCATTTTAAGGTAAAATATTAATGTTTGATATTAACGACGGGCTCTATATAAGCTTTAGTTCCCCACAATGGCACGGTTGAAAGACTGTGCTTAAAGCTACCTGAGGTTTCTTTTGTCGCATACGATAAGTACATAAGAGTTTGGTTTTTAGCGTCAAAAATACGTCTTATTTTCATGGTTTTAAAAAAGATACTTTTTGATTTTTTAAAAATCACCTCGCCAGATTTACTTTTATCTATTTGAGCAATCATTTCAGCGGTAATATTACCTGTTTGTCGACAGGAAATTGAGCTGTCGCTAGGGTCTGATAAACTGAAACTCGCTTCTATACTGGCTACGTGGCAGGTAACACCGGTTACAACTGGATCAATCATGGTATTGAGTTTTATATCTTTGAGTGTGAACATGCCTAATGAAATATTACCAACATCATCATTTGATAAGCGATTAATGATGAAGAAAGTGATCACTAATAAGATGAGGATTGCACCGTAAATTTTTATCTTTTTTAACATGTTTATTTCCATTTAAATGGTTATTTTATTAACGTCACTGATGCTTTAAATGCCAATGAAGTGAGTAAATTATTTCTTGATCCGCCAAGACCGGCTAGATATTAACGGACATTGCTCTTATTTAAAATAAAAAAGTTATCATGGCCAAGGCTTCAAGCTTCTAGCTTCTAGCACCATCCGATAGTTACTTACCTAAACGGTTGAACGGGCTTTGGTTAACGCTTGCGACTAATGAACCAAGATATAAGGTAGAACCCAGTGAGCCCCCTGTGAAAGCTCGTTATTTTGTATACACTATTAGTCTTAATAAAAACCTTTAATCAAATAATGGTGAGTACATGTTTGGCCCACCTTTAGTCTTGGAGTAAACCAATGCGCTTTTTTTCTCGCTTTTCTTATCGATTAGTTTTAGCTGTTAGTGTCTTAAGCACACCATTTATCACGGTAGCTAATAGTCCTGTAGATAAAAACCTTTTCGAAGCTAAAGATATTTTCTCGTTAGAATATGCCAGTGATCCGCAAATATCTCCGGATGGCAGTAAGATTGTTTATATCAGAAATTCCAATGACATCATGACCGATAATAAGAATAAAAACTTGTGGTTGATTGATGTTAAAACTAAGCAGCAGTTGCCGATTTTTTCGGATGAGAAGCAGTATTCTCAGCCGCGCTGGTCAGCAGATGGTGAAAAAATTGCTTTTATCAGTAACCTAACCGGCAGTTACCAAATACATGTGCATTATCTGCAGCAAAATCGCACGGCACTTGTTAGTCAGCTACAAAGCGGCATTGCTAGTTTGACTTGGTCACCTGATGGTAAATGGCTAGCGTTTAGCCAACTTGTTGCTGGTCAGGCAACCGTGCTTGCAAAAATGCCGAAAAAACCCAAAGGCGCTAAGTGGTCTAAACCTGTGATTGTTATTGATAAAGCTTATTATCAAGCCGATGGACGAGGGTTAGTTAAACCGGGTTATAAGCATATTTTTGTGTTACCGAGTGACGGTGGAACGCCACGTCAGCTTACTCAAGGTGACTTTCATCACAGAGGAAAACTTACTTGGAGTCATAGCAGTGATGCCATTGTTTTTTCAGCAAATCGTATAAAAGATTGGGAATATAAGTCACTTGAAGGCAACTTGTATCAAGTGGCTTTAGCCGATGGTGAACTTAAGCAATTAACCTCACAGCCAGGTAAAGAGTTTAATCCTGTCTTTTCAGCGAATGGTAAAAAACTCGCCTTTTTATCTACTTCCAATGCTTTAAACCCATATCGTAATGCCAAATTGAACATTATGGATTGGAAAACTAAAAAAGTGACTAAGATTGCTAGTGACTTTGACCGATCAATAAGAGAGCCACAATGGTTATCTAGCTCACTATTAGCCATAAGCTATGATGATTTTGGTAAACGAAAGCTTGCTACCATTAGTACTAAAGGCAAAATAAAGGATCTAACCGATACGCTTGCCGGTACCAGTATTGGTAGACCTTATATCAGTGGTAGCTTTACCGCTTCAAACGAAGGCTATATGGCATTTACTCAAGGTAGTTCTTCTCGTCCAGCGGATGTTGCTGTCATTAATACCCGAAAAAAACTATCAAAGTTAACGCAATTAAATGAAGATTTATTTGGTCATAAAACCTTAGGTCAAGTACATGAAATTCGTTATAACTCGTCATTTGATGGTGAGCCTATGCAAGGGTGGTACATTACCCCGCCAAACTTTGATCCTAAGAAAAAGTACCCCTTGATTCTAGAAATTCATGGTGGTCCACATTTGGCTTATGGCCCGCACTTTTCCGCTGAATTACAACGATTCGCCGCACAAGGCTATGTGGTTTTCTATGATAACCACCGCGGAAGTAGCTCTTATGGTGAGCGTTTTGCCATGTTATTAAAATACAAATATAGCTCTATCGAAGACTTTGCCGATCATGACTCAGGTGTCGATGCCATGGTGGACTTAGGTTTTATCGATGAAAATAACTTGTTTATTGCCGGCGGATCTGCCGGTGGTATAGCCACAGCCTATGCCATTGGCTTAACCGATCGCTTTTCCGCTGCAGTTGTGGTCAAACCGGTTATTAACTGGTTAAGTAAAGTACTTACCGCGGATAGTGGTTTAGGGCAAATCCCGACGCAATTTCCTGGCATGCCATGGGAACATGTTGAGCATTACTGGAAGCGCTCACCTATGTCACTGGTGGGTAATGTCACTACACCCACTATGTTGATAACCGGAGAAGAAGATTTACGTACACCAATGGCGCAAACAGAACAATTTTATCAAGCACTTAAATTAAGAAAAATCGATACTGTGTTAATTAAAGTGCCGGGTTCACCACACGGTATTGCCGGTAAACCATCAAGAATGATTACAAAAATAGAGCATAGTCTTGCTTGGTTTGAGAAGTACACTAGCGTGCCAGAAAAATAATCTAGCTTTAGTCATGTTGCCATAAGTAGTTATCATGAAGACAATAGGATAACTACTTAAAAACTAAGCCTTACGGCTTGTTTTTTATCTGTTTTTTATTTTAGAAAAATGACTAACGGCCGATAACTCTATATAACTGTTAGTTTTTCATCATTTGAAATTAACAGTCTGCTTATGGAGAGTATTTTAAACCAGCCCTGCGGGGTCGTCTGAGCAAATCATGCTTTTAGTTGCCTCCTTTGTTAAGGGAATCATCCTTAATAAAAGAAGGCACCTTGATCATGAACCGCTCAAGCATCCTCAAGCACGCAGCTACAAGTAGCTTGGGGGATATATAGTCGGATATTTTAAGTTATTGTAAATTTTTAGTTCTTATTTTAGTCCCAGTATCAATTCGCTTTTACTTGCAAAGGAAGAGATTTATCTATGTTGAATTTAACTATTCGCCGTAAAGTTGTACTTACTACCTTGACTGCCGTGGTGCTATCTATTGTCATCGTTAGTGCTTTTGCTCTTAGCTCAAGTCGAGCCATAATTTTGGAAGCCGCCATTGAAAGAGAACTACCGGCAGCACTGGGTGAGGTTGCCAATGATTTAAAGGCACATTTGCTGTTACCCATTACGGTATCGCAAACCATGTCGACTAACCTTTATGTTCAGCAGTTTATTGCTAATGGAGAGCAACGAGGTGAGCAGCAACAAGTTATCTCTTATTTAAACAATATTCAGCGTGAATTTGATACCATTAGCGCTTTTATCGTCTCAGTCAATACCGGTCACTACTTCACCCCAGGTGGACTTTTTAAAACTTTATCGCCACAAGGTAATAATGATCAATGGTTTTATAATTTTATCAATAGTGGCAAGCAATATGAACTTGTTCTTGATATTGATGAACAAACAAATATCCCCACCTTATTTATTAATTACTTAATGAGAGTCTCAGGTGAGCCTAGCGCTATAGTGGGGGTGGGTTTATCATTAGAGAATATGGCGCAAACTATTAGCCAATACCGTCTTGCAAAAACGGGTAAGGTCTTTTTAGTTGATGAGCAGGGCAAAATAAAACTTCATCCGAATACCCAACTAATTGGCAAGTCTTTGGCTGATCTCGGCGTTAAAAATAGCCAGAGTTTGTTATCGAAAGCACAATTTACCTCAACTGAGTTTACCCGCAACGGGGTAACAACCCTTATGGCAAGTCGCTATATTGACAATATAGGCTGGTATGTCGTGGCAGAGGTTCCCAAAGAAGAGGTACTTGGCGCGTTAACTCAAGCGACTTGGAAACTCGTTATGATGGGGCTAATTATTGCGGTAATTTCTGCCTTGGTTAGCACTTGGCTAATCTCTCGGTTAATTTCGCCCTTTGGTCAGTTGGCTGATATGTTGGCCGAAATTGGTGAAGGTGGTGGCGACTTAACCCGTCGTTTAGATGATTCACGTCAAGACGAAGTAGGTATTATGGCAAGGGGGTATAATCAATTTGTTAGCCATTTAAGCGAAATAATGCAACAGGTTTCCAATACCGCTAATGAACTTGCGGTTGCCATTGAAGAAATAGACTCACAAGCTAAATCAATGGAAGCTGAAATTAATGAGCAAGTGAGTCGCGTTGAGCAAATTGCCACGGCGATGCATGAAATGGGCATGACCGCAGAAGAAATTGCCGGCAGTGCAAATAATGCCGCACAAAGTGCACAATCTGCTGATGCAACGGTGCAGCAAGGTAACGACTCGGTAGTACAAACCATCTCTAGCGTTTCAGCGATGAGTGCGCAGCTCATCTCTACCAGTGCTATGATCACACAATTGGCCGAAGATGCCCGCTCTATTGATACGGTTGTTGAAGTAATACGTAGTGTTTCTGAGCAAACTAACTTATTGGCCCTTAATGCCGCTATTGAAGCTGCCCGTGCTGGCGAACAAGGACGAGGTTTTGCCGTGGTTGCAGATGAAGTCAGGACCTTGGCATCACGCAGTCATGATTCGACCGAAGAGATCAGAAATATTATTGAAAAACTTCAAGCTAAAACAGAAGAGGTAGTTGCCGCGATTGCTCAAAGCACAGAGCTCAGTACTAACAGTCAAACCGAGGCGAGTAACTCAGGTAAACACTTAAAAAGTATTTCGGCAAGTATCGCTATTATGAATGAGATGAATTTGCAAATTGCTACGGCGACAGGAGAGCAATCGAATGTGGTCGGTGAAATTAATCCTCATGTTAGTGCCGTTGCTGATATTTCACGCGCCAATAGCCAGATAGTGCAGCAAACCTCTATTGCTTGTAGTGAGCTTAGAGAGAAAGCCATGCATTTAAATGAGCTAGTATCACGTTTTAAGTTTAATTAATATTAATGGCCTAAATATCCAATAACGTCGTTGCTTTCAATCACAATAGCTAGCTATTGCTCAATCAAGCGTCTTGTTTTTGAACATTTATTCTCATTGAATTTAATTGCTTTAACATAAAATTCATTTATTACAGCTTTCTCTGATAATAAAATTTAAAATATCATCCTACGAAATTAAAATGCCAGTCACATTATGACTGGCATTTTTAATCGGAGTTTTTCCGTTAAACGACTATTACTGTATTAACATAATTACCAAATGCGCACACGCTCATCTTCTGGTAAATAAAGCGCATCACCTGGTTGTACGTCAAAGGCTTTATACCAAGCATCGTGGTTACGTGGCGCTTGTGCACGGAAACGTCCTGGTGCATGTGTACCACCACGTAATTGGTTTAACATACTCTTTTCAGTACGTTTTTCTTTCCATACTTGTGCCCATGCTAAGAAGAAACGTTGGTCACCGGTAACACCGTCAATAATAGGCGCTGTTTTACCATTTAAACTCAATTTATAAGCATGGTAAGCCATGGCTAAGCCACCAACATCACCAATATTTTCGCCCAAGCTGTTACGGCCGTTTACAAAGTTATCTGGGATGGCTTCATACTTATTGTATTGCGCCACTAATTGATCGGTTTTTGCATCAAAAGCGTCCCTGTCTTCATCAGTCCACCAATTGCGTTGTATACCATTTTCATCAGACTTTGAACCTTGATCATCAAAGCCATGGCCCATTTCATGACCAATTACCGCACCAATGGCGCCGTAGTTAACCGCAGCATCGGCATTTGGATCGAAAAATGGCGGTTGTAATATTGCTGCAGGAAAGACAATTTCATTAAATGAACTGTTGTAGTAGGCGTTAACACGTTGTGGCGTCATACCCCAACGATCACGGTCGGTTTTCTTTAACTCTTTGGCGACGCTATCGGCATTAAAAAATTGACGTAGGTTTTTAATGTTACCTACTAAATCAGTTTTAGATATTGTTACCCCGTCAAACTCCTGCCATACATCAGGGTAACCAATTTTAGGGGTAAATGCGGCAAGCTTAGCATGCGCGTTAACTTTCGTTTCATCGCTCATCCAGTCAAGTCCGTCGATACGTTGGCCCAGAGCCGTACGTAAATTTTCAACTAGCTGCGCCATTTGTACCTTTGAGCTTTCAGGGAAGTAGCGAGCAACATAGACTTTACCAATAGCAAAACCTAATGATTCTGTGTTTGACATTTCACCAATAGCACGTTTCCAACGTGGACGGGGCTCTTGTTGACCATTTAATTCTGTACCATAAAAAGCAAAATTAGCGGCATAAATGTCATCAGACAATAAAGCTGCATTGCCACTAATGGTATGATAAGTTAAATAATCTTGCCAAACTGCTAACGTCTCTGAGTTGATTAAAGCAATCATGGCTTTTACCGGCTCAGGCTGAGAAATATTAAGTTGCGGCACTTTATAACCTGATTGAGCAAAGTAAGTATCCCAGTCAAAGTCAGGGTATTGCTTAGCTAAATCAGCACGTTTTACTTGATTTAAGCTTAAATCACGATTACGACGTTTCTCACGTGGCCAGTGTCCTTGGGCTATTTTCGTTTCCAGTGCCAAAACATGCTCGGCCCGTGCTTGGCCATTTTCAATACCGGCAAAAGCTAGCATAGTCGCAATATGTGCTGTATAGGCATTACGAATATCTTCAAAACGTTCATTGTCTTCTAAGTAGTAAGAACGGTCTGGCAGACCTAAACCACCAGCACCAATCGACATTTCATATTGGTTTGGATCTAAACGGTTAAACCACATATAGCCACCAATCGGAGACTCGGTCCCCGTTAACCATGCCTCACCAAAAATCTTGGTTAAATCACGGGTACTTTTTACTGCGCTAATTTGAGTTAAAGTCGCCTGAATAGGGCTGATGCCTAATTTATTGACCGCATCAGTGTCCATATATGCCTGATAAAAATCAGCAATTAGTTGTTCATCGGCGTTGAGACTGCTACGGCTGGTAATATCATCAATAATTTCTTTCACTTGTGTTTCACTGCGCTCAGCTAAAGCAGTAAAGGCACCAAAGCGCGTTTTATCGGCAGGCATAACAAAATTGTCATACCAAGTGCCGCTGGCATACATAAAGAAGTCATCACCGGGCTTTATTGCTTCATTGCGGGCGCTTAAATCAACACCAAAGCTACCAAGCTCTGCTTTGCTGGCGGTAACACTTTTATTGCTGTCATTACTCGCTTCAAACATGCCACAACCACCAAGAAAGGTAGCTGCCAAGGCAAGGGCTATCAAAGATTTTTTCATGAAATTGTTCTCTTTTTAAATTGATTTTTGTAGTTATCTACTAACTGGCTGTCGTTAATTAGTAAGCCAAGTAAACAGCGACATTAAAACAAGCCGCTTAACTTTTGTTTTGATACGTTATGCTTGTATTGGCTGCTTTATAATATTATTGCTTTTCATGAGCAGCCAATATTTATCGGCTTACCCTAGCATTCTTAACTCTACCATTTTCTCGTATGTTAAAAAAATGTCAACTAGGATGCGTTTAACGGTCGTGTTTATTCGATGAGATTATTGTCACAGCAACTTTACACACGGGTATCGTCAGGCAATTAAAACAAACATTGTCATGCAAGTTTGTTGTTAATAAAGTTAGATCCTGCTAAATGAACTTTGCAATTATTGCTTTGGCTAGGTATAAAGGCGACCTCGATTTATTATTTTATGAGTTAGTTTAGTGAAGACGTTTTTATTTATATTTTTATTACTGGTAACAGCTCCGGTACTGGCAAAGTCTAACCTGGGAAAATCAGGTGATATTATGCACTTACTTTTACCCGCTGTGGCTTTAGGTGCAAGCTTAGTGATAGAGGATAACTATCAAGGTAGTTGGCAGCTTATTAAGTCAGGGCTAGTGTCTCGTGTTGCAGTGGAAGGGCTAAAGTTCGCCGTAGATAAAGACAGACCAGACGGCTCTGGTGATGACTCATTTCCTTCAGGTCATACCGCCGATAGTTTTGCCGCGGCAACCTTTATTCAACAGCGTTATGGCTGGCAATGGGCCATTCCCGCTTATATCGGTGCCACTTTTGTTGGCTATAGTCGCGTACAAAGTGATAAACACTATGCGATAGATGTATTAGCTGGGGCTGCTATTGGTATTCTTTCAGGGTTATATTTTACCGAACCCTATTCAGGTATTACTATTTCACCTAACGCTAGCCGTGGTCATTATGGCTTAAACTTTAGTGGCACTTTTTAATGGGGCCTTGGCTAAGTAAGCGATTTTCATGGTGAATATGAAAACATCAAAAAAAACAGATAAGAGTAGCAGCAAACAATGACTAATAAAGTATCAAAAGAAACCCAAGAGCAAGCCCTGAAAGTGGCGAAAGGCAGACAAAAAAAAGGCCAAAGCAAAGAGCAAACCAAACTTATTGCCCAAGGAATTGAAAAGGGTATTAGTGAATATAAAAAGCAGCAAAGTAAAAAGTCTCGTGAGCGAGACAAAGACCGCAAGCAGCAAGTGAAACAAAAGCAACGCGCCGATGAAGAGCTAGCAGGTGTGGATAAACTAAGTGACGTTAACAGTACAACGAATAAGCTACCGTGGCTCTTATTAGGCTTAAGTTGGCTGGGTTTTATTAGCTACTTACTGCTTAGCTAATACACTTCAGCGCGGCTAGGCACCATGGTGCCTTTATTTTCCCTTGAAACGGTAGTTATCTTTATGCTAGTTAAAGCGACTTATGCAAAAAGCGCTTACGTAGATTTCGCTTGCTGGCTTAGTCACTAGCTGGCCAATAAGTTTGCCAGAAATAGCACCTTGCGTTAAGCCTAAATGTTGATGACCAAGGGCAAATAATACTTTGTCATGGTTTGGTGCTTGGCAAATAACCGGTAGAGAATCAGGCAATGATGGACGACAGCCCATCCAAGCTTCTTGCTCAGGTTTTTGTTCGCTTTCCTGTTTAGGACGCGTCTTTAAAATAAAGGGGCATTATCTTTTAACATCTCAGCGCGTTTATAATTTGCCGGTGCGTTCAGGCCGGAATATTCAACCTTACCTGCTAACCTTAAGGTTTTCTCCATCGGAGTAATGATAAAGCGGCGTTCAGCGGAAGCTACGGGGCGGGATAATAGGGTGGTATCTTGTTCGTTAATAGGTAAATGATAGTTAAGGCCCTTTAATAACTCTTTTGACCAAGCCCCACAAGCAACAACACAATGATCAAAAGTTAAGTTTTCTTGATCCGATTTAATAGTAACACCGAAATCACTCTGAGCTACTTGTGTGACTGCGCTTTGCTGGAAAGTCATGCCTTTGCTTTTGGCAAATTCGCTAAGAGCAACACTTAACGCTACCTGGTCAAATGTTTAGAAGAACTCAGTCAACCCGAGCCTGACATAGAATCATTGCTACCTTGGGATCTAAAAACTCGGTGCCAATCCGGAGACGGACACAAAAAAAGCCCCGTAAAAACGGAGCTTTCTTTTTTTGAATATTTGCAAGGATCAGTCTATTAAATCCAGAAGTTCAAGTCTTTCTTTTGCTAGACTATATCTTGCGCGGACATCATCAATTTGCTGTTGAGTTAATTTCTTACCAAAGGTACGAAGCCCTCCAGCAGCATCATTATGATGAATTCCCATAGCAAACTTAAGATATTCCATAAGCAGCGGCTGAGCATCAAGATACGATAGGGAATTCATAGCCTGAGAAATTTTGTTTGCCTCATCCCATTCTCCTTTTAAAACATATTCCTGCATAGTAACACTAGCTTTTGGGAAGATAGTACCTACACCTGTAATCCCACCGCATGCTCCAGCAAGTCCTGCATGTACAGTGACAGTGTCAACACCGGCCAAAATTTTTAAATCTTTGTTCTCTAACATCAGCGTCTCAATAGTTGAAACATCTGTAGTCGATATTTTAAGAGCAGTTACTGCAGGTAGAACAGAAAGTCTTCTAAGAACATCAGTTGAGAGTGCATGATAGCCGGCTGCATCAGGGTTGTTATAAGGCATAATTGTTACGCCTGCCTCTTTTGCAGTTGCTTCAGCAAGCGCATAGTACGCATACATTTCTTCATCAGAAGGAACCGCCTTAGTTTTTGGCGGCATGACCATGACTGTATCCACTCCAACCGTTGCGAGTCCTTCAATGATTTTGGCAAGCTCTTCCTTAGTTTCTGCCGCAGCTCCACTGATCAACGGGACATTGTATTCTTTAGCAACCTCAGAAAGGCATTTAAGTAAAGCAAGACGCTGTTCGGTGCTCAGGTAGCTATTCTCACCCAGAGTACCTGAAGCGACAAGTCCGCCCATTCTGCTTCCGCCCTTTCCCTGAGCTTTTAAAACACCTGCGGCCTGTTTTTGTGTTGCATCAAAGTCAATTTCAAGGGCACCGGATTCTGACTCTTTTAGCCAGGTAAACACGGCCGGCATCACCGTATATCGCCAATCTGTACTATTTGTTTCCATCATATTTTCTCTTGTTTAAAAATAATATTGAATATTGAATACATTATACCATTTAAATTACCTCAGGCAAAGCCGGAGGCTTATTGGGTTACGCCCAAAGCGTATTACATGCCAAACTTCAGTTGGTCCCCGAACTCATCATTTTTCTCTTGATTTCGGATATATACCCAAGCCACCTCAATCCTGCACTTTGATTGGTCACGGGTATAAACCTATGCGAGTCACCCCAGCATAGCTGGGGGGGTTATCAATGTTTAATTAAATTATGTCAATAAAACTATGCAAGCAAGCTTCAATTTTGGCTGTTGAATTTATCCTATTCATTAAGCGTTCTGTGAGATTTTCTACAAGTGATTTAGTTTGGTCATTTTTTTTCAAAAATGAACTGTTCAATTTTTACTGTCGCAGTTGCCTGAGTTAATGCTAGTTAAAGCGACTAATACAAAAAGGACTAACGTCAATTTCTGTCTTTTTCTTCGTGACTAATTGACCAATTAGTTTGCCGGTAATAGCTCCTTGGGTTAGACCTAAGTGCTGATGGCCAAGAGCAAAAAATATTTTATCGTGATTTGGCGCTTGGCAAATAACAGGTAAAGAGTCAGGTAATGATGGGCGACAACCCATCCAGCTTTCTTCTTTAGTTGCATGTTCAGACTGTTGTTCAGGTAAGGTTTTTAAAATAAACCTGGCATTTTCTTTTAACATCTCCGCTCGCCGATAATTTGCTGGTGCGTTCAGCCCTGCATATTCAACTGTGCCAGCTAGGCGCAATATTTTATCCATCGGGGTAATGATAAAGCGACGTTCCGCAGAAGCTACGGGGCGAGATAAGAGGGGCACAGCCTGTTCGTTAACGGCTAAACTCAAGCTATAACCACGTTCAGCCTCAATAGGCAGATGATAGTTTAAACCCTTTAACAACTCTTTTGACCAAGCCCCACAAGCAACAACACAGTAATCAAAAGACAAGCTATCTTGCTCTGTTTTTACCGTGACACCATTACCGTTATTACTAGCGCTCTGAGTTATGTTTGTTACGGCTGCTTGTTGAAAAGTCATACCTTTACTTTTAGCAAAGTCGGCCAGTGTTCTGCTCAATGCTAAGGGGTCAATGGTATGAGCAACATCAGTAAAAAATAAAGAATAATTAATATTGTCATGTAAGTTTGGCTCAAGCTTAAGTGTTTCTGTTCTGTCTAATAACGTTACGCTAATACCTGCGCCTTGATAGTGTTGATGCATAGCCTCCACTTTACTAATTTCATTGGTTTCAAATACTAATAAAGACCCCTGCATGCTAATTAAATGCTCTGCATTAGCCTTTTTCAATAATATTTGATAATGGCTGATGGCATTTTTATTGAGTGCTTGTATAGCAAGGGTGTTTTTAGCACGTAAACTTGGACGCATATTATTAAAAAACTGCATAAACCAAGGAATTGCTTTAACAAAGTGCTTAGCAGATAAAGACACAGGACCAAGCGGGTCAAGCAGTAACTTCGGCATTTGCCATAATAGTGAGGACTCGGCCAATGGAAATACTTGTTCAGTAGCAAAATGACCAGCATTGCCTTTTGAACAGCCCAAACCTATACCTTCTTTATCAAGTAAGGTGACTTGATAACCTAGACTTTGTAATTCTAAGGCACAATTTATACCAATAATTCCGGCACCAATTACCGCAACCGTTTGTTGTTTTTTATCTTTTTTTTGGTTTATATCTGTATACATTAATTTACACCTTGTGGTGGCTAGAGGTCTAAGTCGCTATTATTACTAGGTATTGCTACTGGCTATTAAGTAAGGAAAATTATACTTGCCATCTTAAACGGATTGTATACAATATACTTAAATTTGACTAGCAATAGTTTATCAAAATCAATTGTGTTACTAAACGGAATTATTGTCGAAGTAGACGTCGGATTTAACATCGACAGAAAAATCGACATTACTAATAGTTGTGAAAAGGTACAAAAACGATTGGTATATTATCACAAAGAATTTAGCGAGTTAACACGTGCGCCACGTATGCCGTTCATTGGTGAAGAACGTGCTAACGTTGAACGCATCTATAATGAAGCGGTTGCTGACCGCATCGATTTGAGCAAATTTAACTTAGATTAATTGCTTTATTAGCAATTGACGGGGAAGAACAGGAATTTAATTTCCGTGCTTTCCTTTAGTCAGTTAAAAAGGAATTATTATTGGGGACATTATGGTTAAGGGCACATTTTTTTGTATCGACGCACACACGTGCGGTAATCCGGTTCGTTTAGTAACCAGTGGTCACCCTCATTTAGTCGGTGAGACCATGAGTGAAAAGCGTCTAGATTTTATTGAACGCTTTGATTGGATCCGTCAAGGATTGATGTTTGAACCGCGCGGCCACGACATGATGTCAGGCGCGTTTTTGTATCCACCCTGTAGTGCTAATGCTGATGCGGCCATTCTATTTATTGAAACCTCTGGCTGCCTTCCTATGTGTGGTCATGGTACTATCGGTACTATTACCGCGGGCTTAGAAAATGGTCTTATTACCCCGAAAATCCCAGGAAAACTCATTATTGATGTTCCCGCCGGTCAGATTGCTATTGAGTATCAAGAAAATAATGGCAAAGTCTCTAGCGTTAAAATATTTAATGTCGCCGCTTATTTAGCACATCGTGACATCACTCTTGATATTCCCGGCCTAGGCCAGTTAATTGTTGATGTATCTTACGGCGGAAATTTTTATGTCATTGTCGAACCACAAGAAAATTTCCCCGGTATTGACCAATGGAGCGCTGCAGATATATTGAAGTGGAGCCCGATAGTGCGTGAAGTTGCCAGCAAGTCGCTTGACTGCGTTCACCCAGAAGATGCCAGTGTTAATGGCATCAGTCACGTTTTGTGGACAGGAATCCCACAAACCCAAGGCTCAGATGCCGCCAATGCGGTGTTTTATGGTGATAAAGCTATTGATCGCTCACCATGTGGCACTGGCACGAGTGCTAGAATGGCGCAGTTATTTGCCAAAGGTGAATTAGCTGTTGGCGATACCTTTGTACATGAGAGTTATATTGGTAGTCAATTTACCGGCAAGATTGAAAGCGTAGTTGAGCTTAATGCCTCAGGTAAGACAATCACTGCCATTATGCCGAGCATCGAAGGTTGGGCAAAAGTGTTTGGTAAAAACTGCATTACCATCGATGACGATGACCCTTATGCTTTTGGTTTTAGTGTTAAGTAGCGTAAGTAAAATGAATAACTCATTCATAACGAGTAGTAAAAATTTCAGATGAAGGGATAACGAGTCCTTTCGTTAAACCCAAATTATACCCAGTGTGCTTATTTGATAAGGGCACCAAGCAACATAAGTGAGTAAGAAGATGACAATAACAGGACAAAATTTAATTGCTGGCGAATGGTCAGGTAAGACTGAAGGTGGCTTTAAAGCTTTTAATGCCCAAACACATAAGGCAATTGATATTGAATTTGCTGATGCGACTGAGCTTGAAGTAAATACTGCCATCAACCGTGCAAATGAAGCTTTCACTTCTTATAGCCAGTTAAGTGCAACAAAACGCGCTACTTTCTTACGTGCTATTGGTGCGGAGATTCTTGCCTTAGGTGACGAGCTAGTTGAAACCGCTTGTGCTGAAACAGGTCTTCCGGCAATGCGCATTCAAGGCGAACGCGGCAGAACTATTGGTCAACTTGGACTTTTTGCTGATCTATTGGAAGCCGGAGAGTATCAAGGCGTTATTGAACAGGCTAACAACGATCGTCAGCCGTTACCAAAACCTGATACTCGTTTAGGTTATTTACCTTTAGGTGTTGTTGGTGTTTTTGCGGCAAGTAATTTCCCGCTTGCCTTTTCTACAGCCGGTGGTGATACCGCCTCTGCGTTAGCTGCAGGTTGTCCTGTGGTAATGAAAGCACACGCGGCACATCCTGCCACTGCTGAATTAGTTGCCAGAGCAATACTCAAAGCGATTGAAAGCTGTGACTTAGATCGCGGTGTTTTTTCCCTTATCCAAGGTAAAAACTATGCCATCAGTACGCAAATTGTTACTCATCCATTAGTTAAAGCCGTTGGTTTTACTGGCTCTGAACGTGTTGGTATGATTTTACAAGCGCAAATTCATCAACGCCCTGAGCCTATTCCTTTTTATGGTGAGCTAGGTAGCATTAATCCACAATTTATTATGCCGAATAAAGTTGCCCAAGACGGCGCTGAAATAGCACAAGGCTTAGTTGCTTCATTAATGATGGGCCAAGGCCAGTTTTGTACCAGCCCTGGCGTTTGGGTTGTAGTGGGCAGTGAAGACAGTAAAAGTTACCAAACCTTTATCACTTCAGCTAGCGAAGCGTTAGCGCAGCAAGCAGCGGGTGTTATGTTAACGCCAGCAATGTGTGCTAGCTACAATTCTGCTGTAGCAGAACGCAAAATACTTAGCGGTGTTAGCTTATTATCAACAGGTCAAGCTGGCAATGAGCAAGAATGTTCAGCGTCTTTATTTGCTACAGACCTAGCTACCTTTGCTAAAACACCATTACTACAAGAAGAAGTATTTGGTTTTAGCGCCTTAGTTGTCCGTTGTGCAGACATGGCTGAAATGATGCAGTTGGTTAGCCTTCTTAAAGGTAACTTAACCGCAAGTATTCATGGCTTAGACAGTGATTTAGCTACCTCGAAAGAGCTAAGTCTTAGCCTTGCCCATAAAGTGGGCCGCTTGATTTACAATCAAATGCCTACTGGTGTTGAAGTATGTGCCTCAATGAACCACGGTGGACCATTCCCAGCATCAACCAATATCAGAACAACATCAGTGGGCAGTGAAGCCATTAGCCGCTTTAGACGTCCTATCTGTTATCAAAATATGCCAGCAGAGTTGTTACCGACCTTGTTGAAAGATTAGTTTTAAGACCAAGTACACTTAGTGTGCTTGGTCTTTTTTTTAGCTTTAACTTTATTCTTTCAATATTACTTTCAACATTAATTCTGTTGATTTATGCAATGTGCAGCGTTACGAAAATCACCAGAATTAATGTTATTAACGAGCAATAATTAATAATAAAAATCTTCAATAATCAAAATGGTGGATAAGATAGTGAGCCAGACCCAACGAAGTCCTTTTCAGCAAGCTTTTTACGTTGCCAATACCATGGAAATATTCGAGCGACTTGCTTGGTATGGTATGTATACTTTGCTCGCCAGTTATATCATGACCCCCACCACTCAAGGTGGCTTAGGTTTAGGTAATACTGAGCGTGGCTTGATTATGGGTGTGGTGCCTTTCTTTCTTTACCTTTTTCCTGTGGTTTCTGGTGCATTAGCCGACCGATTTGGTTATCGGAAAATGTTTTTACTGTCATTCACCCTGATGGCACCGGGTTATTACTTTTTAGGTTACGCCAAAGATTTGGCCAGTTTTATGAGCATATTTATGCTGATAGCACTAGGTGCAGGTATTTTCAAACCTGTAGTAACTGCAACTATTAGCCGCACCACCGATGATACTAACCGAGGTTTGGGTTTTGGTATTTTCTATATGATGGTCAATGTTGGTGGCTTTTTAGGTCCGCTATTGGCGCCCATTATTCAAAAGAATTATGGTTGGCAAGCGGTGTTTGTTTTTGCCTGTATTTGGATATCAGTGAACTTTATCCCGGCATTATTTTTCTATAAAGAGCCTGAGCGTCATGGTAAAAATAAACCCTTAAAGCAAGTTTTTCATGAAATGCAGCTGGTACTTGGCAATATGCGTCTCGCCTTATTAGTAGTGCCCTTATTGATCATACTCGTGGCCTTCTATGCAGGTTATATAGACGCCGTATTTACCTTAATTGCCACGGTATTATTAATTGTTGGTGCCATTATTTGGGATGTTGCGGTGGCTAAGTTGGTCACTAAACCAAGCCAGCAAGGTGCACTCGCATGGTATTTACAAAAAATGAGTATAGGCAATAAACCGTTTATGGCGTACTTATTAATACTGTCGGGATTTTGGACAGTATATTTTCAAATCTTTATAACCTTACCTGTTTATATTCGTGACTTTGTTGATACTTCAGATTTGGTTTCATTACTGCATACCGTTAGCCCTTGGGTACATGATGTTTTAACTTCAGTGAATATTGATACCTTAAGTAGTGAAATTATGCGTTTGGCTGGCAAGTTTAATGATATTGATGCCTTGCAAGCTCAAGCTGCGCTAAAAGAGATCACTAGCACAATGGCTGCGCTAGATGTTCGTATTCCTGAGCAAGAAATTCTTAATAGCTTTGGACAAATTGCGTTGTCAATCAATGCCAACGACATCACAAGTGCTCAGGGGTTGAGTCAAACAGTTGCTGAGCAATGGTCAGACAAATATCGTCAAGTTAATCCTGCGACTATCTTAAGTTTAGATTTTCTGATGATTATTATTTTTCAAATTTTAATCAGTCGTTTTATTGATAAATTTAGCCCGCTACCAGCCCTTATTGTTGGTACTGCTATTTTATCCTTGTCTATGTTAATGCAAGGTTTTGCCCATGGCATTATCTTTGGTGGTTTGTTGGTAAGCTGTTCTGTTATTGTTTTTGCCGTTGGCGAAATGACAGCGACACCTAAGAGCCAAGAGTATGTTGCCTCTTTTGCCCCTAAAGACAAAGCGGCCATGTTTATGGGCTATTACTTTGTTTCTATGGCTTTAGGTAGCTTATTTGCTGGTTTGCTCTCTGGTTGGTTATATAGCTACTTCGCCGTAGAATTAAATAAACCGGAACTGATGTGGGCCATAATTGCCTGCTTAGGTTTTGTTACCTGCTTGGCTTTTTATCTCTTTAATAAGCACTTTGTTAGCGATATCAAGCAGCAACAGTTAGCACAAAAAGAGCCGTCAGCAGAGCCATCAGCAACAGTAGCTTAAGGAATTTGCTATAAGGCGATGTTGATTGCTAAAAATCATCATTGCCTAATAAAAGTAGGGTAGGCAATTAGTGAATGAAAGAGAATTACGATGACAAAGAACATCGCGCAAGCAGCTGAAAAATTTGAGCAGTGGCAACCTAAAAGCGAGCAAGAAAGTTTTTTAACCATTAATACCCTTGAGTGTCATACTGGCGGAGAGCCATTACGTATTATCACTAGCGGCTTTCCTGCGCTTAAGGGTGATACTATCTTGGCAAAAAGAGACTATTGCAAAAAAAACTATGATGAATTGCGCCGAGCTTTAATGTTTGAACCTCGTGGTCATGCTGATATGTATGGCGCCATTATCACGGATGCCGAGCGAGAAGATAGCCATTTTGGTGCGATTTTCATTCATAACGAAGGTTATAGCACCATGTGTGGCCATGCGGTTATAGCCTTAGCAAAAACCGCGGTAGAGTCAGGAGTGGTTGCCAGAACAGGTGATGTTACTAAGGTAGTTATCGATGTACCTTGTGGTCAAATCCATGCGTTAGCCTACAGTGAAAATGACGTAGTGACAAAAGTAAGTTTTCAATGTGTACCTTCATTTGTTTATGCCAAAGATCAACAAATTCAAGTTGAAGGCATAGGCAATGTTCAGTTTGATATTGCCTACGGTGGCGCTTTTTATGCTTATGTACAGGCATCCCCCCTAGGTTTATCGCTTGTCCCTGAGCAGCAAGAAAAGCTCATTGATTATGGCCAGAGAATTAAACAAGCCATTATTGAATCGTCAGCGCCAGAGTTAGCCATTAATCATCCAACAACCGCTGAGCTGAGCTTTTTATATGGCGTTATTTTTATTGATGACTCACCGAATGCTGGGGTGCATTCACGCAATGTTTGTATCTTTGCTGATGGTGAATTAGACCGAAGCCCTACAGGTAGCGGTGTTAGTGGTCGCATCGCCTTACATCATGCTAATCAGCAAGTCGCGGTAAATGAAGCCATAACCATTGAAAGTATTTTAGCCAGCTCATTTAGTGTCCGTGTTATTGAGACGCTCACCTTTGCTGGTTTTACTGCGGTGATTCCTGAGGTAACCGGTGACGCCTATATTTGTGGTAAAGCGCAGTGGCTTATTAATGCACAAGATCCATTGAAATATGGTTTTTTATTAAGATAAGCGATAGTTTAAAAATAGAGTAAATAAAAAGTACAGTCTAAATTTTGAGGATTATTATGAACTTAACTACATCACTAGGTAAATTACGAGATAAAGTACTGAACAAACCTTACAGTGCCATGCTGATCTTTAGTGATATTAATATCAGCTACCTTTCTACCTTTACCGGCCATGCGGCAACCATTTTATTAACCAGTAAAGGTAACTATTTACTGACTGACTACCGTTATTTTGAGCAAGCTAAAGTAGAAGCAAGCGACTTTAAGGTCATTTGCCGCGATAGAGCCAATCAAAGCTTAGCGTCATTAATTGAAGATCTGCTCTTCCAAGATGATTGTCAGAGCCTCTCATTTGAAAGTGACCATATTAGTGTGATGCAATGGCAACAAATTCATCAGCAGGTCAATCAATTAACTCAACTAGGCCAAATATCGCCCGTAAGTGGCGCGGTTGAAGAACTACGATTTATCAAATCGAACAGTGAAATAGCGTTAATGCAGCAAGCGGCTAAAATAGCCGATACGGCACTAGCAACCATGCTTAACTCGGTTAAAGTTGGCGTTACCGAGCGTGAATTGGCCATTGAACTTGATCATCAAATGGCGTTACTTGGCTCAGAGCAAGTGTCTTTTGCCACCATTTTATTATTTGGTGAGCGCAGTGCTTTGCCCCATGGTGTACCAGGAGATAGACAATTAAAACTTGGTGATATTATATTAATTGATTTTGGTGCTGTGGTGAACGGCTATCGCTCTGATATGACGCGTACTTTTATTTTTGGTCAGGCGAGCGCAGAACAAAAACATGTCTATCAACTAGTACAGTCAGCACAACAAGCGGCAATTGATGAAGTAGTTGAAGGTGTCTTAGGCAGTCATCTCTATCAGCAATCGGCCAATATATTACTTAACAGTGAATATAAAGAATACGTCGGTGAGGGATTAGGCCATGGCGTAGGTTTAGTTTTACATGAGCAACCTTTTATCGGCCCTGATTGTCATATTGCCATTGAAAAGGGTTGTGTTATTACCATAGAGCCAGGTATTTATATTCCTGGTTGGGGTGGTGTGCGTATTGAAGATGATGTGGTATTAACTGACGATGGTTTAAAAATCCTCACCAAGTCACCTAGAGGCCTGATTGAGCTATAGCCAATTTGTAGGCTAAGAGGGTAGTTTTAAGCTACTCCTAAATATTTACCTTAACGGTAGTTCAATGACTGCCGCTAAACACAAGCCAATACAGTATTTAAAGCATTAATCCGAAAACGAGATCACCATGAAAATTATTAGCGCCGAACAAGTTCACCAAAATCTAAACTTTAACGAGTTAATTCCCTTACTAAAACATAGTTTTAGTCGTCCATTTAGCATGCCACAACGTCAGGTTCATGCACTTGCACCAGAGCAAAGTGATAACCATGATGCTTTTGCCTTATTGCCTTCATGGAATGAAAAAGTGATAGGTAATAAGACCTTTACCTATTTTCCTGACAATGCCGTCAAGCATGACTTACCCGGTTTATTTTCTAAAATTATGTTGTTTAAACGCCAAACCGGTGAGCCGCTGGCGTTAGTCGATGGCACCAGTGTTACTTATTGGCGAACCGCGGCAATTTCTGCCTTAGCCAGCCAGTTACTTTCTCGAGAAAATAGTCAACATCTGATGTTATTTGGTACCGGAAACTTAGCGACTTACTTAGTAAAAGCGCATTTGACTGTGCGAGATATTAAGCAAGTAACTCTTTGGGGACGTAATAGCACGAAAGTAGCTGACTTGATTGGCGAATTTAGCGCGCTTTATCCTGGCGTTACTTTTACCGCCAGTGTTGATGTTGATATGGAAGTAGCGAGTGCTGATATCATTTGCTGCGCCACAGGTGCTAAAAAACCACTATTTGATGGCAAGCTAGTTAGTGCAGGCACACATATCGATTGTTTGGGTAATCACATGAAAGATGCTCGTGAGTGCGATACAGCAACAGTAACGCGCGCGAGAGTCTTTGTTGATAGCTTAACCAATACCTTAAATGAAGCCGGTGAATTACTGATGCCTATAGCGGAAGGTGCTTTTAATAAAGAAGACATTGTTGGCGAGTTGGCTGATATGTGTAAAGATCCGAAAATATTACGACAGTCAGAAGATGAAATCACGCTGTTTAAGTCGGTGGGCACAGCGATAAGTGATTTAGTTGCCGCACATCGCGTGGTAGAAAAGTTAGCTGACTAGTTTATTTAACCATGTATATATTTAGCTAGTATTTTTCAATGTTAGCCGTACTATGTAATGTAAAAAGGCGCTACCTTGATTAGAGGTCGCGCCTTTTTGTTAGCAGATATTTAGGATTTTCTCTTTTAACTTCTGTGGCTAGACATAAGTCGTGAAATTATCTCAATAATAGGGGGGAGGGCAGTCAACGATTTTGGTCAATGTACTGCTTTATATTAATCGACTTTTAAGAGATGAAGTGGAGATTTAGTTAGAAGTTGTCCAGACTAGGGGAATTAAGTGACATTATTTCTATTAGATTTTACCAATATTAACGATCACTTTGTGCGCTTTATAGTCCTTTCAGTCTTAATACCACCATAATTAACGTGTTCAGATCATGTGCCTGCATCATAGAGTGAAAGCTAAGCCAAGAAATCCCCATAAAAAACCGACGAGCTACACGGCTAAAAAGCGAATGAGGTGTGGCGTTGGGATATCAGCTACATGCCTACAACAGTGATAGGAAAACACTATTACCTGTATATGATTGAAGATATTTATAGCCGTAAAATAGTGGGCTGGGAAGTTCACTATAACGAAACAGGTGAGCAAGCGGCAGCGCTATTAGAGCGTAGTGTATGGACAGAGAAATGCTTGAAGAAAGACTTAGTATTGCACTCTGATAATGGAGCGCCGATGAAAAGCTTAACCATGCGAGCTAAAATGGTTGATTTAGGTGTTGTTACCTCACGCAGTCGCCCCAGGGTGAGTAATGATAACCCGTACTCAGAGTCACTATTCAGAACGGTGAAGTACCATCCACGTTGGCCTTCGGAGGGTTTTAAATCCTTAGATGAAACGCGTAAAAGAATTTGTGTCTTGGTATAACAATGAGCATCGCCATAGCAGGATCAAGTTTGTGACGCCATGCCAGAGACACGATGGTCTTGATGTTGGGATACTGGTGAAGCGGAAAGAGTTATATCAGACAAAAAGAAATGAGCATCCTGAACGATGGTCAAAAAGTGAAAAAAACTGGCAGCCAATAGGCGCTGTGGAGTTAAATCCAGATCAATACAAAGAAGCTGCTTAACAATTTAGGCGACAACTACCTTGAAAAACACCGCTATCCGAAAGTACACACACGTTGTAGATTACCAACTGTATTGGTATTCAACAAAAAATGATCTAGGTTCTGCAATACTTGGAAAGACTCCTAAAGTTCCTACTCCAGTAGGAGAGGCAAATGAATGAGCCAAATATTTCTTATTAAACAAGTTCTTTATACCTACCTTTATTTGATAATTAGTTTTACTCCCAACTAACGTAGTATTTGCTAAACCATAACTTGGAATAGATGCAGGTTCATAATTTTCAGCGTCCTGATACCTTTTAGACTGATAAGTCGATGCAAATGAAGCTAGCCATTCCCACCCAGCATAACTGGGAGGAAAGTAATTTAGTTGAAAGCTCATAGAGTATTTAGGAGCATTTCTTAATGTATTGTTTATTATGTCGGTTCGGTTAGCATATTCATCGTATACCGCTCTCAAGTATGCAAAGCTGGCTGTTATACTAAAGTTTTGGTAATACATTTTAAGTGTTGATTCGATGCCATATGAATGGGATTTTGCTGCATTTTCTACTCGAGTTATTGATAATTGTTGTCCCGGTGAAACCTTTTGCACTAATATTTGTAAATCGTCAAACTTTGAATAAAAAACAGCTGAATTAAATTGGATGTTTTGAGTATGATTTTTCCATTTGTATCCCAATTCAGCACTTGTACCTTTTTCATTATCAAATGGTTTTTGAGTCTCTTGTAGCGTACTTCCTGGTGAGAACCCTCCTGCTTTGTAACCAGTACTAAGACTGAGATATACTAAGTTTTTATTTTCAGTAAAATAACTAAGGTGTATATGCGGTGTGAAGAAATATTTCCTATATTCTTCCTTCATTTTGTATGCTTTCTTGATAAACTGACCGTCAATAGATGTTGTTCTTATCATTACAGACTTCTTATCTTTACCAATCCTTGCACCATAATTTATATTTATAAGGTGTAATTTGTATTCATTTGCTGCAAAAAAAGAATAGTGAAAGCTGTTGTTCTTTTGAAATGTACCACCATCAATAATAAACCCACTAAATTCAAATATTCCTGTTTCTTGCCGCTCAGTGTTTTCTGAATCTATATAAACACCTAGAACCCAATCTGTTTCCTTTGAATAAAGAGATAAGTTCGTACCAATTTGGCAAGAGCTTTCCATAACATCATTGAGTACATTAATATAATTGTCCGACACTACGCCAGGTAAAGGATTATCTAGATGGCTAAAGTCAAAACAATTACCACCAATGACTAAATCCCCCCCATAATTCGCGATATCACCCGAATATTGATAAGTGATGTTTTTAATGGTTCTCTGAATGGGTTCACGATCTATTTCGAAGCTATGCCAAGGGTTATTATTTAATTTGGGATAAAGTGTATTGTTCGAATTTCCAATTATTCCCCCTATTGTCCTAACACCGTTATTTGTTGGAGAGTCATGGTTATATGTTGCAATGATGCGATGTTCATTGTTATTGATTGTCGAATACACCGTACTCCAGCGAATAGCTAAGGATTTCTTACTAGAAAAAGTATCATTGTTAAGGTAATTAGTCACATAACCATCTTGTTGTATGTGATAAAGAGCGACTCTATTGGCAAAGTCACCGGATTCGATATTAATCATTCCTTTTAGATCAAAACCGTTTCTCGATAACAACCCTAGAGATAAATACCCTGTATCTTCGAATTCAGCTGGAGAGGAATATAATAAGATGGAGCCAGCTAAAGCACTTTTCCCCAAATAGGTACCTTGTGGACCTTTTAATATTTCAACGTGTTGTAAATCAAACAATGGCACGTTCTGACCTGCGGGCCTACCAATATATAACCCATTATAGTAATAGCTGATCGAAGAGTCGGCTGACGCGTTGTCGGCATTTGAACCTATGCCTCGAATGTAATATTGAGGCTGTCCTAAGTTAAAATCACCGTTAGATAATCCTGGTGATAGAAACTGCAAATCGCTGGTTTGTGATAGCAGTGATCGAGCAATATCATCATAAGTAATAACATCAATTGATGTTGCCATTTTTTGTGTAGAAATTAATTTTCGATGAGCTTTCACTTCTATAACTTCTATAGCTTCTATAGATAATTCTTGTGCGTATAATTCAGTTAAACAAAAAATAAGCATGCAAAGTAGAGATCTCATAATTCACCATATACATTTCTGTACTAATATAAGTTATAGAGCAAAATTACTGACTTTGTATATGTACAATGCATTCGTAAAAGCACTAGTATCAATTATCTTCTTAATTAATTTATGTTCGCTCGCTTTCGCCCAAACGTCGAAAGAGGTGGAAATAAATATACTTGCACCACAACTAGTCAATTCTTATAAGGAAGACGGAGTCACGTATAAGACTATTTCCAATTTTTTTGGTGGGATGAGTGACTATAGAGTGAAATTTCAATATCTTAGTTATAGCGATGGCTGGAAACTAATCAAGGATGGAGAGGACTTGTGTCATTTTTTTGCAGTACTTTGGCCTACAGATAAAAATATTTTATATTCTAAACATCTCACTCTGAGAATGAGAACACCTCATATTTTGATATACAAACAATCATTAATCAAAAATGGTTACAAGTATCCCTACAATGCAGAGAAAATATTGAAGGATAAGGATATTTTTGGAGCTATGATAAAAAGTAATAGATTTGACCTTCCACTATATAATTGGCTTATTCAGTTACTGTCTTCAGAGCAGGAACATGTATTGATCTCTGATTATTCTATTGAACAACTCTTTCATATGTTGGGAAAAAAAAGGGTTGACTATCTGATTATAAGTCCCGATACCGCAATATTTATTCCTTTGAAAAAACGAAAAGAAATTGCTTTTATCCCCCTTAAAAAAGAACAGAAGGTTTTTACTGAAATGCGTTTGATCTGTGGGCGGAGCCAAAAACACGAAGAATTTATGAGAGAAGCCAATAAGCATGCGGATACCTTATATAGTGATAAAGATTGGCTAAGAATATGGGGATATGTCAATTTCTATTTGCCAGACCACGGAAAAAAGTCTCTACAAGAGTTCGTAAAATCACAAGTTCAATAGTATTTACACAGATAGCTCCGTTGTTATCGATACAAAATATAATCCAACCTATCCAATAGCTGTAAAAACTAATGTCTGCCATGTTAAGGTTTTTAGATATCAGCCAGAGCACAAAACCTATCAACAGCTCAACATCTGAGGATTGATGTCTAAAAGGCTCACAATGTGAAAACCGCGGGAATCAACTTGATAGTTATAACCTGAGCCTGATGTACCTCCCCCGTAAGCAACGAATTAAAGAGTTGAGATAATAATCAATATTTTTATAAAAATTTCAATAGGTTAACTTATTTTAAAACACAATTTACCATGGCTAGTTTATCCGTTTTTCGTACAATGGCCATTCTTAAACTCCGTAAGTGACTTAAAATATAACGAGCCTGTAGAATAATTTGAGCGGATAAATCAATGGGAATGAACTTACTTTGACAAGATAAATCGGGTTTGTAGTTCACCATAAGGTTTTACGGTGGATGAATAATATCTATTAGATCACAGGCAAGATCACGAAACAAGGTTAAATAACAAACAATTAAAAATAATAAAAAGAACATGGAAATGTTCCTTTATGGAGAAACTCTACAGCCTCAACGCCGCGTTAAGCGGCAAATAAAAGAAACATTGGCGATTTCAGCCTATCACTTTTATGGGGTAGCACATTTTCAGGAAGAATGGATGTGAAAGCTTAATTCAGTTAACTGCTCGCTCCGTAGTAGGAGTGAGTACCGAGTTTGATTAATAGTATTTAGCTAAGATAAACTCATGCTCTCAACAATACTATTACAATACTGTTATATTAAAAGTTACAATATTTGCTAAAATATTTTTTACCACTTAGCATCATTTTTATACATCAACAAATTAGTTCAAATAGGATGTTTTATATTGCTGTCATTCCCCACCAATTTTTTAGTAAAAGCATTATTTGTCCTTTCAATTTTAGTGATTCCTGTAAAGGCTAACGCTGAAGTTGATTTTCTAATCTTTCCTGAGATTAGGCTCGACTATACTAATGACAACTCTTTTTCAAGAGACAACATCACACCTTCTTTTGACCTCTTTGCTGCGGGTAATATTGGCTTTATTAATATTCTCACCGAGGGTTATCTATCAGAAGATTTACAACATATTGAACGATTACAAATAGGCTTTAATATTACTGAAAGCGCTCGGATATGGTTTGGTCGTCATCATAATCCCTATGGCTATTGGCATACTCAATATCATCACGGCACATTTTTACAAACCTCAATAAGTCGACCGTCAATTGTTGAGTTAGGTGCCGCTGGAGGTATTGTAGCTAGCCATTCCACTGGTATTTTATTTGAAGGTGAACTAGAGCAATATACTTCTGCTTGGCATTATACGGTATCGATTGGTTTTACTTCGCTACTTGACCCTGCTGGCGGGGGGCATCATGGGGGTAATTCTGTATCATCTTTACATGATTTTGATATTTTTAATCCAGATCCCGATGAACATGACTTAGGCTATGCATTTAGACTTGCTTACCTACCAGACGCTTTAGCTGAAACTCAAATAGGCAGTTTTATCAATCATGAAAAAATTGTTCTCAAACCTAGTTCAGAGCAAATGTCCGAAACAATGCACGATAAAGCGACCAGCCATGGCAATGAAACAATCACTTTGGATATTTTCGGTGTATTTATTAATTATCAACAAGACGCATTGCACCTAATAACTGAAGCCTATTATTTTTCGTCAAAAGTGCCAACGGCAACGACAGTGCAAACAAATAATTTTTCTGCCGCTTATCTTCAAATAGAATATGCCTTGGATGAAAAATGGACGCCTTATATCAGATTAGATAGAACTTTTTCTGAGACTAATGACCCTTATTTAGCTTTATTAGATGGTTATCCTGTTAAGGCAAATACCTTGGGCATTCGATTAGATCTCTCTGGTAATAATGCCCTTAAATTAGAGTACTCGAAACGTGATTTTACTGATAACAATACTGAGTTATGGTTAATGAACTGGAGTGCAGTTTGGTGATGATATTGTCACAACGATTATCAACCACACTAATAACTACGCTATTATTGGGTGTATTACCGTCTATGCCCGTATTTAGTAAAGAGCTGGTTTTAGTGAGCGCTCATACCGCTAACTATAAACCCTTGTCATCATTTGAAGTACGAAAAATATTCCTAGGCTATCCAGTACAAAGAGCAAATACCCCACTGATTGCCATTAGAAATAAAAGTGATAAAGAGAGTTATCAAATATTTCTGCAAAAAGTTATCCATTTATCTGCTAGAAACTATGAGCGACGCTTGATGTCTAAAACCTTTCGCACCGGCACCCACACAGTATTAGCCGTAGAGTCATTATCCGCACTGAGAAAAAAATTAATTAACAATAAATTTAACGTATCTGTTATGTGGCTTGATGATGTTGTGCTCGATAGCAAGTTAAAAGTGATTCAAAGACTTTGGAAAGAAGATAATTAAATGACAAAATCCAATGTTTTTTCTAACTTAACCGCAAGAATGATCATGATTGTGATTATTATGCATTTGTTTTTTTTAAATATTCTGTATTTTGGCTTAGGTGCAGTTGTTGAAAAAGGCTATAAATCACAATTCGTTGATTATGTTCGGGCGGATGCTTTTAATTTTGCCGCTAATATGAGTGGTAGTTCCCCACTCATCTATAACATTAATACCCAAGCACTTGAAGAAGCGGTATTAACAGGTCGTACGGTATTTTTAAGAGTAATAGATAAAAACAATAAGGTTGTTGAAGAAATTGGGGCATTTGGCAAAGGTGGTAAATTTATTGAAGACTTTATCTTTGGTGGCAGCGCCGATAATATCTATCATATTGAAGCTGAACTACAGGACTTTGATCATCAATATCTAGGTAAAATTCAAATCGGCTATGATGAAACCGATACCCAAGAACAAATTGATTTAGCCTATCAAAGATGTTTTCTGTTTTCTGTCATTTATGCCTTAATCGCCTTTATATTTACCAGCTATTTTGGTCAGCGAATGACTAGGCCGATCCAAACGTTACAAAAACTGACACGAACCATCGCCCACGGTCATTACCATACTAAGGTTGAGGTAAAAACTAATGTGATTGAAATAGAGTCATTAGCGAATACTATCGAATTTATGCGTGAGGAATTAGTGGCGCAATCAGACTCAATGGAGCATTTAGCCTTACATGATAGTTTAACAGGTTTACCAAATCGGGTGTTACTACAAGACCGAGTTACCCAAACGGTGAATAGTGACATTCAAACAGAGCATCCCTGTGTCTTAGTTATAATAGATCTCAACCGATTTAAAGAAATCAATGACTCTTTTGGCCACTTAATTGGCGATAGTGTATTAAAGAAAACCGCTATTGGCTTAGTCAATTCGTTAAGATCAACCGATACCGTTGCGCGGTTAGGCGGAGATGAATTTGCCATTTTTCTTCCTGAGACTAATATAGCTACCGCCATGATCGTAATAGAAAAGATGGCGGCAGAACTTAGTCGCCCTTTTGAATGTGAGGGTCATTCAGTTATCTTAGGTGCCAGTATAGGTTTAGCCTCTTTTCCTGAGCATGGTTCAAGTTACGAAGAATTACTGCAAAAAGCCGATATCGCGATGTATGTCGCCAAGCGCGCGGGTATCAGCAGCCAAATATATCAAACTCATTTTTCTCAAGATGCACTGCTTCGACTAACCTTAATATCTGAACTTAAATTTGCCATTGAAAAAGAGCAACTCTTCGCTACTTTTCAGCCAAAAATCGATCTACAAACTAATGAATTAATTGGTGTTGAGCTATTAGTACGATGGCTACACCCAGAAAGAGGGGTAATTCCTCCCAACGATTTTATTGCTTCAGCAGAACGTGGCGGCTTAATATCACAACTTACTCAATGGGTATTACGCGCAGGAATAAAACAAGCGGCAGATTGGTATAAAAATGGCAGAAAAATTCCAGTTGCCATTAATTTATCACCAAAAAATCTTGTGGAAGAAGGTTTATATCAAGGCATTTTATCTTTACTTGAAGAGTACCAGTTACCCGCTAATTTATTAGAGCTGGAAATCACCGAAAGTAGTATGTTTGCCGATCCATTAACCGCAAAAAAAATTCTAGAAGATTTACACGCTGTCGGCATAAAAATAGCTATCGATGATTTTGGTACTGGCTATTCTTCATTAGTACAATTAAGAAATTTGCCTATTTCAATTCTTAAAATTGACCGCAGTTTTGTTTTTAATATGTCTACTGATGCCAACGACGCCGCCATAGTAAATGCAACTGTGTATATGGCTCATATGTTAGGCATGAAAGTTGTAGCCGAAGGTGTGGAAGATCAACAAACGTTAAACCAACTCAAAGAATTAAAATGCGATTTCGTCCAAGGCTATTTATTTGCAAGACCAATGAAAATTAGTGATTTCGAGCACTGGTATCAATCCAGCTATAATAATCACAATAACACTTAACTAATATAGAAATAATATAGCAGACACCCACTCAAATAATATAGCAGACACCCACTCAAATGGAAATAAAGAAATAATATAGCAGACACCCACTCAAATGGAAATAATGAGTGGCATCAACTATGCTCAAATAACCATCAATTAAATTTATATTGAGAGTTATTATGGCGACGGCAAGAAAACAGCAAATAAGCTTAGTTGATACACCTTATTATCATTGTGTTTCTCGTTGTGTTCGCCGAGCATATCTATGTGGAGAAGATAAATTTACCGGACAAAGTTATGAGCATAGACGTGCTTGGGTCGCTGATAAATTACAAGCATTAAGTGATGTTTTTGCGATTGATGTTTGTGCGTATGCGATCATGAGTAATCACACCCATTTGGTGTTGTTTATTGATGAGCAGCAAGCTAAGTCATGGTCAATGCATGAAGTGATTAGCCGTTGGCATCAGCTATTTAAAGGAACCTTGCTAACGCAACAATATTTACGGGGTGAGCCACTCATTGACACGCTTCAACAAGTTGTAGACGAAACAGCCAGGGTTTATCGTCAGAGATTGATGGATATCAGTTGGTTTATGCGTATTTTAAATGAAACTATCGCTAAACAAGCCAATCGAGAAGATAAGTGTACCGGCAGGTTTTGGGAAGGACGTTTTAAATCTCAAGCCTTGCTTGATGAAGCCGCGTTAATAGCCTGTATGGCTTATGTCGATTTAAATCCCATTAGAGCTAAAATAGCTAAAACCCCAGAAACATCCAAGTACACCAGTATTCAACGACGGATAAAAGCCGCAGTTAAAGGGCAACAAGCCCAACAACTACTGCCCTTTATCGGTAACCCAAGAAAGAACATGCCTACAGGTTTACCGTTTGAATTAAGTGACTATATCCAATTGCTTGATTTAACCGGCCGTTGTATTAGAGCCGATAAACACGGTTATATAGACAAAGCCCAACCTGAAATATTAACCCGTTTAGGTATAAGTCACGAAAACTGGTTGGTGTTAACTACACAATTTAGACAATGTTTTCATGGCGCTGTGGGTAGAGCGCAAGCTCTCACGGATTTTTGTGAACATCAGCACTTAAAAAAACGAGCAACGGTGTCAATTTGCCAAAAGTTGCTGGCTTAATCAACATGCCCCTTCTAAATAAATTACTTATTTAAGGCTAGTTGTGCCTTAAATTGGGTGAAACCTCTGTTTTACTAAATTAATTTGAATACCCTCTTCGTCACTATAATACTCAAAGTTAAACTCTGCCCAATGTAAATCAGTAACGATGATTTACTGATATTATGTATTAATTATTTTGAGTGGGTGTCTGGTGTTGTCCTTAAATATTTAAAAGTAGTTCCCTTATTAGACCAGTACATACCGCAAGAAGACAAACAAGAAATTATGCCCGGTGAGACAGTTAAGCGCATGATAATGAATGGACTTGGTTTTGCCAACAGCCCTTTGTGCCTCAGTCCGCATTTTTTTGCCAATCTACCGCTTGATCATTTACTTCGAGAAGGCGTAAAAGCCGATAACTGCAATCGGCATAAATTAGGTCGCACTTTTGCTCAGTGTTTTTATTTTGGCTGTGAAAGTCTATTTTCATCGATGGTCATGCAATGTACTTATATAAAATCAAAACAGTAGCCTAGGATTCTAATCAATGTCTGTTTGATGATCATCAAAAGTAAGCCTGACGCCACTGTGACTAATAGACAATTATTTCGGCTGTAAATCTAAAAGCCTTTAACTAGTCTATAATTTTTTAATAACTCTAAAAACACCAATAATAAGCGAAGCCTGCGAAAAACAATGAGGGTGAAACAAGTTATGTCATGTTTTAGTATAGTAAATAGAACTCGTATGCCACGCTTAACCTTTATACCCGCTTATACAATGTTGGTTAGTTTTACCGCCACAGTAAGTCTATTTTTATTCAGCTCTTTATTTGCTGTTGAAGCTCAAGATGCTAGTAATGAAGATGAAACCGATATTGAAGTAATCACCATAACGGGTTCAAGGATCCCTCGGGTCAATGCAATTTCCTCCTCCCCCATTATTAGCCTGAGCAATGAAGAAATCAAAATGAGCGGGAGCTTATCCTTATTAGAGTCTATTTATGATCTGCCAGTATTTGGTGCCGCACGAGACAATTCTAATACGGCCCGCAGTTCACGTAATATGGGTAGCCAACAAATGGATTTACGCGATTTAGGCCCACAACGTACCTTAGTATTAGTTAACGGCAAACGGTTGGCTCCCGCGGGGGTTGATGGCATAGTAGATACCAGTGCTATCCCTGTGGCTTTGATAGATAGGGTTGAAATAATTACCGGCGGTGCCTCTGCTGTTTATGGCTCAGAAGCCATTGCTGGGGTAGTTAATATTATCTTAAAAGATAATTTTGACGGCATCGAATTTAATGCCTATTACGGTATTACCCAAGAAGGGGATGGCGAACAATTTCGCCTTAACCTAACCACGGGCAGTGACTTTGCTAACGACCAAGGTTATGCCATGGTGCATTTAGATTACTCAGATACCAAAGGCATCATCAATAAAGACAGAGAAATCAGTAAAACAACAGGCGCTTTAGTCAGTAATCCCAACGATACTGGCCCTAATGACAGACTGCCTGCAAGTATCTGGCAAAGCGATTATGGCCGAAGTACCACCATTCCCTCTGGCAGATACAGTATTCCGGGGGTGGGAACCCGAGTCATTGACCCAATTACCGGACAATTAAGAAACTTTTCAACGCCAGCAGACAGATATCGTTTTAATGAAGGGCACCTAGCTGTGCCTTTACAAACGTTTAATGCTTACGCAATCGCACATTATGAGGTTGTTGATTATGCCCAAATTTTTTCTGAGATGTCTTTTTCCAATACTCAGTCTTTTAGAATTATTGAGGCGGCGGGTGAAACGGTATCGAACATTCCGCTCACTAATGCAAATATTCCTCAAGTTGTCTTGGATGCTATTACAGAAGGCAGCGAGCCCGATGCAACAGAACTCAGTGTAAGACGTAGATTTACCGAGTTTGGCCCCCGTAGCAGTAATTTTGAACGTAATGCAATAAGGGTATTATTAGGCGTAAAAGGGGACATTTCCGAAAATTGGCAGTACGAGACTTATTATCTCTACGGACGTTATACCGCAAGTAATGAAAATTTTGGTCGTATGCGCTTAGATCATTTAGCCGCAACTTTAGGGCCAGAAAACTGTGATAATTTTAATGCGGTACAAATTCAATCCCAAGCCGCAATGTGCCCGGGCTCTATCGATTTATTTAGCGAAAATAGCATCACACAAGAATATATTGACTTTATCGCTTATCAAGATATACGTACAGGTTACTCTCAACAACAAGTTTGGGCAGCCAATGTTAATGGCGATATTTTCGAATTGCCTGCTGGCTATATAAAGCTAGCCCTTGGCATAGAAAACCGTCAAGAAAATAACAACGATATCCCTTCCTCCATCATTCAGGCGGGACAATCTACCAGTAATTTAGCCCCACAAACCCAAGGTAAGTTTGATGTGAATGAGTTTTATGCTGAAGCCATTATTCCCCTTGTTGATAGCGATATAACCTTGATGAAAAAACTAGAGCTGACCACATCAGTCCGACTTTCCGACTTTTCGACGGTAGGGAGTTTAACCAGTTGGAATATCGGTATGTTTTGGCAACCTAGCCATGAGTTACGCATTCGTATTATGCAAGCTCAAGCGCATAGGTCCCCTAATATTGACGAATTATTTAGAGGCAGGAATGAAAGTTTTAATTCCGCTAGCGACCCCTGTAATAATGGCGGGTCACCAGGCGTTGTCGCCGATAACTGTGCAGCGTTAGGCATAGGCAATGACTTTGTACAACCTGAAAATCGAATTAGAAATGTAATAGCAGGAAATACCGATTTAAGTGAAGAGCAGTCTGATACCACCACACTGGGTATTATTTATACCCCACAAGATAATTTATTGCAGGGTCTTTCTCTTAGTATTGACTGGTTTAACATTGAGATTGAAAACGCCATTACCACCCCTGGGTTACAAACCATTATGGATTTATGTTATATGTCGCTTAATTTATCAGATCCTGCTTGTGATCTTATTACTCGAGCAGACGATGGCGAAATAACCGAAGTATTAAGAGGCGCTTTAAATACCGGTTTTATAACGACCAACGGGCTTGATATTGAAGCCAATTATCAATTTGATTTACCAGATATCGGTATTGGCGGATATGGCACGATATACACCCGCTTAAACTATTCTTTTCTTAATGAGTACGATGAAGAGTCGTTTCTTGGCAGTGATGTGATTCATAAAGCAGGCACGTTAGGCTTAGCTAAACATCAATTCGTATTAAACTTTAATTACACATTCAATGATTACTTTTTTAACTGGAAAATTAAATACATTGGTGAAGTACAAGTAGACCCAAACCGCACCGATGCTGACAATGGAGAAGTTATTCCCGGGCGTGGCATAGAAGAAATAGAAGGTTATAAAATATCAGGTAAAACTTATAGCGATGTGGCGTTTAAATATATGCATAATCCCTTTGTTGAATTTAGTTTTGGCATTACCAACCTCTTTGATCAAAAACTCCCTTTGGTTGTCTTAGGAGGAAGACAAAATACGTTGGCAGGGGTTTATGATTTTCGGGGGAGAGCGTTTTATTCGGGCATATCTGTTTTGTTTTAAACTATAATTATCACTAAATATCTCTATATTAGTGGAAAGTTTTTATAGATTTAAGCCAGTCATTAACCTTAAATAACTGTAGATGGATAATTAATAGCTAAACCTTGAAGTAAATTATTTTAGTTTTACAAAATGATATTAAGACCTATACATTATGATTACTCTGCAGTTTTTTAAATATAATATGATGCTAAAAACCTCTTTATATATACTTTTTATCTTTTTATTTACTGCTAGTCTGGCAGCTCAGGAGAGTGCTAGCCCAAAAGCATTTAAAATAGCCCTTGGTAACAATAGCGTGCCTTGGAATTGGCAAGAACACAATCAACACAAAGGCATTTTAATCGACATTATCAATGAAGCACTGGTCAGCCGAATGAAGATTAAGGTTGAACTACTTTTTTACCCTTGGAAACGAGCCCAACAAATGGTGAAGTATAATAAGGCTGACGCGTTAATTACTAACTTCACTGAAGAAAGAAAAATTTATTCCAATGCCGGTGAACACTATATTACCAATATAAAACGCATGATATTTGTTAATAAAAATGACCCTCTGATAAATGACATTGCTAAAGCTCAATCATTAAAAGATCTTAAAATGTTTACTATTGGTAATAATATCGGCAACCCTTGGGCGGCAAGAGTATTTAAAGGTTATAAAATAGCGTGGGCTTCGAGTGTTAGTAGAGCCTTAAAAATGCTGGAGAAATCTCGTTTTAATATTTTTATTGGCAACTCGGTGGCTACTCGGTATAAGTTAAAACAACTTAATATTACCAATGTAGTGATGTTACCCAATCAGTTAATCGATATTAAAGCGTCTCGCTATCAGTTATTGATTGGTAAAAAATCAAGTTATTTACATCTACTCCCTGAATTTGATCGCACGATTTTAGCTATGAAAGAAGATGGAAGTTTACAAGCCATCTTTGATAAGTATAAATAGGTTCGCACTATTAATTAGACACTTTAAACGTAAGCGTATGGGGAACGGCACCTAGCCGTGCTCAACGTTCCATTGAATTCACCACGCTAAGTGGACAACAATTGAGTACTGTTTATAATGTTTAATTAGAAAAATGTGCTTGGCATGAAATAACAGTATTTCCTTAAAAAATAAGGAAAAATCTCGTCTTTCAATGGATAATTAAAAAATACAAATTTATCAAACCTATTGATGATGCGTTAGTAAAAAGGTATTGTTGCCTCTTAACTTTCTAAGGATCATATCGTAATGGAAGAAAAAATCACCTTGGTAGTTGATTACCTGCAGACAGTTAAGACTCGCTGCACATACAATGCTGCTGCGAAAGCGTTGGGTGTTACACCGAAGGAGCTAAAGAAACTGTTAGGTAAGCGCAGGCCGGAAAACTCTTGGTTTGTTAATACGGGAACTGGCAATCCAGTTGGGTACACTGACGAAGAAAAACATCCGGACCTTCATCGTACAAAGCTTATTATTAAATCAGCGGAAGTTTTGACACGAAACCTAGATTTATAGAAAAGTTAACACCTTGCTCAAGGGCGACGATTTTAAGCGGGGCCTAGCCCTAAAAATACCCCTTAGCAAAGCTAGATGTTAGCAATTAGATACACCCCCTAAATTAATTCAAGAGTATTCAAATGGCGAAAAGCAATTACAATTATGAGAAGCGGCAGAGGGAACTTGCGAAGAAGAAAAAGAAAGAGGAAAAACGCCTGAAAAAATTAGAAAAGGTTAGTGAAGACCCCTCATCCGATGAGCCACTATTAGCGGATGATGAAAATACATCCATATAATTATGTCGTCTACTGTGCTCGTATAAAGATGCAACTATGCCGACATCTAAGTGGTGATCGGATGTTGAGAGGGTTATGTTTTTAACCAAAACAATAGAGCGCGTAAGTTACTGGAATCGTGTATCAACTCATTTTTCAGGGGGGATACTACCCATGAATAAATTTAGTAAGTCAGTTAAATTAGGAGTATTGTATTGCAAACTGTAGTCAAAAAATGGTTCCGAGATAAAGAATCTGGATTTCTGGATAACGGCAACGGCCCAGATATAATAGTACGTAAAGCCGATCTTGTTAATTGTGCTTTTTTAAAAGTTGGTGCCACTGTTGAGTTTGAATGCTACTCAGAAAAGCGAGGATTAATAGCCAAAAAGGTTAAACTTTCGAATCTGAAGCGGTCGCAACAAGGGATTCGAGATAATAAACCCTATCGCCCAGGTGTCATGACTTAAGTAATTAAGCGTAGAGCAAGGCGCTGCAATCTTATACTAAAAACGTCCAGGAAAAAATGGCTGCTAAATTTTTTTGCCGCTGAGCTGTGGCATTATCAATAAAAAATTTAATCTAAATTTGCATTAAGTGCCATCCACTTAATGACCGCTTTGTGGTATTCGTCAATAGTGCGTAGGAAGCTTAAATCTCATTAGTTGTAGCCATTCTCATTAGTTATTAATTAAACTATCAAATTAATGACTGAGTACCCTGCCGGTAAAAGGTACTCAGAGTTAATTTAAATGGTTTGTCGCGGCGTCGTCACCGCGACGCCAAACAGAGAATAGTTGCCGTTAAGGTTAGTTAGCTTCATAGCCAAAAGGGTCATCAATAGAGTGAGCCGGCTCACTAAACCATTTTGGTCCAGATTCAGTCATGTAGAAGTGATCTTCTAAACGCACACCAAACTCGCCATAAAGACACAGCATAGGCTCATTAGAAAAACACATGCCAGCAGCTAAGGGGGTTTTATCACCTCTGACTAAATATGGCCATTCATGAATGTCTAAACCAACGCCATGGCCAGTACGATGTGGCAGTCCTGGTACTTGATAATCTGGGCCATAACCTTGCGTTTCAAGGTAGTTGCGAGCAGCAATATCGACCGTTTCACAAGGGGACGCTATTTTGGCCGCAGCAAAGCCCTGCGCTTGCGCTGTTTTTTCATGTAACCAAACCGCACGTTGTTTTTCACTGGCTTCACCAAAAACATAACTGCGGGTTATATCCGAATTATAGCCCTGAACTAAGCAGCCAGTATCGATTAACACCATATCATTAGCATCGAGGGTTTTAGGCTCTTTTACCCCATGTGGGTAGGCGGTATCTTGGCCAAATAAAACAATACAAAAAGAGGAACCTTTAGGGGCGCCTAATTTTATATGCGCTTTGTTGATAAAGTCAGTGACTTGTGCGGTAGTGATGCCAAGGGTTAAAATTTTGGCTACGGCGCGATGTACTACCATAGTCATGTCTTTAGCACGTTGCAATAAGGCAATTTCGCTGGCAGACTTGATCATTCTACAACCGGCGGTAATACTTTTACTGCTGGTGAACGTTAACGTGATGTTTTGATCTTTTGCGGCATTCATCATGCCATCAACCGCGAAAAATGCTGTAGATTCATCAATGGCAAGGGTTCCTTGGGCACAGTTGTTTTTCTTCAGTACCTCCATAACAAGTTGATACGGTGACTCATGTTCATGCCAGCTAGCGACTTGTGCCTCAATCTGCATAAAGCCAGATAGTGTGCTTACTTCGAACCAAGGGGCGATATAAACTAAATTACCTTCTGCAGGTAATATTGCGCCGACTAAGCGCTCAGATGAGTACCAAGCAGTGCCAGTGAAATAGCTTAAATTAGTGCCAGCATTAATATATAAGGCGCTAATGTTTTGTGCACGCATTAGCTGTTGCGCTTTAGCAATACGCTGTTGATATTCACCTAATGAGATAGGCGTGATATCAGTGGTCATATCGGTTAATTTATTTAATTCTATTTCAGCTGTAGAGCCACCAATACCAATGGACATATTATATTTCCTTCAAAAATAATTAACTTTATGTGAGGTGTGTTTACTCAGCACTTAGCTGAGCGGCACAGTAATAAATTCATAGGTATATTGTATACAATATTTTCACTGAGACAAGTGTTAATCTAGGCTATTTCTCGGTCGTGCTGACACCGCATGTTAATATTTCATTTAGAGCAAACGGATTAATTACTTGCTCATTTAGCGAAAATCAACAGACTTACCGGCAGGCTGCGATAACGATTAACCTCGTTTTTAAAGTAGATAATCGTTTAAAACCAGCGATCTTTGACTTTACCGTACTGAAAGTAACCCCATTGACCAACACGTCTGAATGGCGCGAAGGGAAATGTTGTTAACGGGGTTTGGTAAATGGGTAAATTGGGTACTGTCACCCCCGCAACTTTTTGCGCCAAACGTTTACCTGCTTGTACAGAGAAAGATACGCCACTGCCACAATACCCCATGGCATAAAAAACATTACGCTGTTCATTTTGATAAACATGCGGCATGTCATCTAACGACATACACAACCATCCTGACCAGGCATAATCGTAACGCAAGGAGTCGAGAGCGGGAAAACTTGTTTTCAATACCGCAAGTAAGCGTTTGGCGTAGTAGGGGTCGGTAGCATTTTTACCGGTTATTGCCCCACGACCGCCAAATAAAATACGGTTATCAGGTAACTTGCGATAGTAATATTTCAATGCGCGTGTATCCATGATGACATTGCTGGTTAAAAAATTACAGGCGGCTAATTGTGCTGTTGTTAAGGGCTGAGTAACAATTATTTGTGATAAAACGGGTAATGTTTTGCTCTTGATCAAGGGGTGAAAATTCTTGGCTGAATAACCATTCGTGGCAATAACCACTTTTTTAGCTTTGACAATGCCGTTTGGCGTGTGCAATATTTGCAGGGTTTGGCTTTGTTGACCCGCTTTATGCGACGTTTGCTGCTGCCAATTTTCCACTGGACTGTCACAATAAATGCTGACACCAGCCTCTCTGGCAAGCTTTTGATAACCCCAAGCAAGTTTTAGTGGATTAAGCCCAAAACCATCTTGATAACGTATTGCACCATAAGCATTATGATCTGCCATATAATCCTGGTGTAACTGCTCACGTGTTAATACTTGGATATCATAGCCAAACATCTTTTTTTGCAAAGCTGCCGTCTCGATTAAACCTTTTAGCATACTTGGCTTGTGGGCTACGCGAATATAGCCACTGTCTTGTGGATCACAATCAATGCCCTCGCTAATTAAACTTTTGACGGTATCAACACCCGCACACATTTCTTGATAAATGCCACGCATAACCTCTTCCCCCCATTGCGATTGCATGCGGGCGTAGGATTTTCGGCCAGAGGACTTTAAAATAAAGCCAGCATTACGGCCACTGGCCCCCCAAGCTGTTCGGTTTGCTTCTAATACCGTGGCTTTGATACCGTGCTCACGTGCTAAGTGCAGCGCCGTTGATAAGCCGGTATAACCGGCACCGATAATGGCAACATCTACATTGATATCTTTATTTAACTGACCATCATCGGCTGGCGCATTTCCTAAGGTATTAGCCGCTGTGACGTCAGCCCAATAACTATTAGGGTAGGGCGCATTAGCACCAATGGATTCATCAAGAAGAGGATCGTACATGTTTTATCCTAAGTAGACTTTTAAGCGAGAGGATTTTAAACAACTCATTCGCTAAAATCAGTATAAAGTTGTTAAAGTTTATTCTTTTACCGTGATTTTACTGTAATTGTCGCCAGTGTTTTGTGAATATAGTGAGCTAACATTCAACACTAATTTTAATACAAAGGAGTGAAAGTCATACCATGGGACAACAATTTTCAGAATTAAATGCCAAGCATATTGAGTTTATTGCCAAACAAAAGCTTTATTTTGTCAGTACAGCCGCAGATACGGGCACAGTAAACGTGTCCCCTAAAGGCGGGGATAGTTTGCGCGTGATAAATGCCTCGACTATTGCCTGGTTAAATCATACCGGTAGTGGCAATGAATCAGCGGCGCATGTATTAATAAACCCACGAATGACGATAATGTTTTGTGCGTTTGAAGGTGCGCCTCTTATACTGCGAGCTTATGGCAAGGCCACTGTATTACATCAAGGTGATAGGCAGTGGGCGGAATATATAGCGCTATTTCCACAAAGCGTGGCCTCCAGACAAATATTCTTATTGGCTATTGACAAAGTTCAGTCATCTTGCGGTATGTCAGTTCCTTATTTTTCCTATGAAGCCGATCGTAACGCTCTTGCCTTGTGGTCAGATAAGCAAGGTAAAGCCGGTATTGAGCAGTACTGGCAAAAGAAAAATCAGCACAGCATTGATGGTTTTGCCAAGGATATAGTGAAAAAGTCAGCTCTGTTAGTAGAATAAATTACAGGCTAGCACTTAGCGTGAGTGAGCCGTAAGTATGCCAAGGTTTAATATCACTGTGATAAGCGCGGGTATAGCCATTCAGGCTCCAAGTGAGGGCAAAATTTTCTTGTGTCCAAGTGAAGCCTAAACTCGCCTTTGCTTGGGGATTTTTAAGTTCAACCGATGACTCATAGGGTAAGCTACCTTCAATAGACAAGTCATTAAACCGGTAGCCAAGGCCAAGTCGCGCAAAGGTGGTCAAATTACTGCCATCAAGGGCTTGCGTTATATTGCCTATATGGCCGAAGTGGTTACTGAGACGACCGAAAGTGTTTGCTAGCATTGTTCCCCAGCGAAATAAAAAACCGAGAGACGCTTGGGTATTTAGATTCCCTAACGAGATATGACTAAAACCACTGACTTCCCATTGCCAGTCGGTAAAATAAGTGCCTTGATATTTTTGCTTTCTATACCAGAGTGAGTCTACTTCATAAGCAAACTGAGCTGTGACTTGTTCTTCTACCTGATACTGCCAACCTTGAGGTATGGTTGAGCCGGTTATCTGATGTACTTTTTTTTGTATTTTTTCAGCCCTTGCTTTAGGGCCAATAACGCCCACAGCTAACCAGTTTTTTTGTGCAAAACTCGGGCTGTAATTTGCGGTGTGACTTTCTAACTCGACTAAACCAACATAAGGTCTATCATTGCTTTGAGAGTTCATTATGCCAATATCATTTGGTGTCCACATGCGCTGGGATACTTTTACTCCCCAGGCCGTTTGATTTTTATTTACCGGTAAACGCATACCATGTTGCCATTGAAGCCATATTGGCATGCTTGAGCTGAGGTGTTGGTGATATTGTCGCAGTGCTTTACTTTCCCAAGCTAAAGAAAAGCCATTGGTATAATTACCATCACTGGCAAATAGACCATCGTTTTCGAACTGAACACTTAATTGGCCAGCTTGTGCGGTAATGAGAACTACTGATAAAATCGTTAATAAAAAATAGACTGGGCAATAATTTTTTTTGCTGCTTGTGAGCGCTTTAATCATAGCAAACTCCTATTCTTTCAACACTACTGAGTATAGTGCGATAAAATCAATTTGCTGAAAATAACTCAATTGAGGTGAGTGTTTTCCGGCAACTAAAGCGGGGCTTTCTTAATAAAAGTAACGACAGCTAAGCAAACAGAGCCGACATTTACCTCCAATGGCTCATTATTATCAGGCTATATTTGCATGTTTTTATTACCAGTAGGCACTGAGATGTACAAAAAAATGTACTAAATATAATCGTTCTACTTTATTAAATAATGGATAAAACTTATTAATGAAAGGTCTTGTGTAATAATACAGGAGTGGTAACAATTTTTTGGAGGCTATTATGGCCCATGAGGAAAGACGTAATATGTCAAAAAATACTGATGCTAGTATAGATAATGGGAATAATGAACAAAAATCAACGCTAGAACAATTAGCCGATGCAAACCATGAAATTGAAGACTTAAAGTTACAAATCGCTTGGCTTGAGCGTTCTTACGAGTAGATTTTTCTAGCATTTATTCGTTTTTTTATTGCTGTTAAATAATAATTAAGTGAATGAGAATAATCACAAAAACTCAATAGATTGAAAAGGCAAATATAGGGTATATATTTGCCTTTTTTGTTGTCTGTCTGTGTTTAACTATGAAAATCACCCTGTTGGTTTTCACTTTATCGTATTTCACCTAAAAATATCATTATTCTATCGATAAGTTATTTGCATATCTATGTGTTCATGCTATTTTCCCTGCATTGTGTTTAAAGCAAGATTATTTATAATAAATTAGAGGAAGTCATCTTATGCCAAAGGCAAGTGATATAAAGAAAAATGCTGCGATAGAGCATAACGGTAAAGTGTTAATTGTTAGGGGTATTACTCGTTCTGTACCGCAAGGTCGAGCAGGCGGCAGTTTATATAGAATGCGTTTATACGACGTAGTTACGGGTGCTAAGGTAGACGAAACCTTTAAAGCTGACGATATGTTAAGTTTTGCCGATTTAAGTCGCCGCCCAGCAATGTTTTCATATATTGATGGTGATGAATATGTCTTTATGGATAATGAAGACTACACGCCATATAACTTAAATAAAGAGTCTATCGCCGATGAGGTTCTTTTTATTAATGAAGAAACGCAAGGGATCTCTGTCATCATAGTTGACGATTCGCCAGTGGCTATTGATCTTCCTAGCAGTGTCGAGTTAGTCATTACAGAAACAGACCCTTCGATAAAAGGCGCTTCAGCGAGTGCTCGTACTAAGCCAGCTATTCTCTCTACCGGATTAACGGTGCAAGTGCCTGAACATATCTCTACCGGTGATAAAATTAAAGTTAATACCGAAGACCGCAAGTTTATGGGACGTGCTGACTCGAAATAAAGTCTTGTTGCGGTAACTTAGTGCTTAGTAGCCAATAAAAAATGTCCAAATCTTTGGGCATTTTTTTATGCGGCTGGCCGGCGTTACTAAATATCAGGTCAACAGTTATTAACATTGCTGTTTGAACAATAAGGTTAAATTATGAGTGATTCAGTTTATTCTATTGGTACGCAAGGCGAGCCATGGGTGGATAAAGACAAGGCGTTATGGCTTGCTAAGCAAAATATTAAACGCTCTTACCAAGATGAAGTGCTAGCAAAGCTTGAATTATTAAGTTCTTCATTTGATATGATCCAATATGGCAGCTTGTCTATTGATGAAAGCCGTTATCCTTTATATGTCATGCAAAGTCAACATTGGCAAACGCATAATAAAACCGTGCTAGTGACGGGCGGTGTACACGGTTATGAGACCAGTGGCGTGCAAGGGGCAATTCGTTTTCTTGAAACTTGTGCTAAGGGCTTTAGCGAACAGTTTAATATTATTGTCGCGCCTTGTGTTAGCCCGTGGGGTTATGAAACCATTAATCGTTGGAATAATAAAGCGATAGACCCAAACCGTTCATTTTATGCTAATAGTCCGGCGCAAGAATCGGCGGCACTGATGGCTTTTATTGTGGAACTGGATATTGATATTGCTATGCATATTGATTTACATGAAACCACTGATAGCGACAATAGCGAGTTTAGACCGGCACTGGCCGCCCGAGATGCTAAACAGCATGATAACTGGAATATTCCCGATGGTTTCTATTTAGTCGGGGATGCAACCAAGCCTGCCGCTGATTTCCAACGGGCGATTAACCAAGCTGTAGCAAAGGTTACTCACATTGCCCCCGCTGATAGCAAGGGTAAATTGATAGGTGTTGAACTTGAGCAAGTTGGTGTTATAAATTATGCTGCAAGAGCGTTAGGCTTATGTATGGGCTTAACAAACGCGCCCTATGTCACTACCACAGAGGTTTACCCTGATAGCGCTCGGGTTGATGATGAAAATTGTATTCAAGCACAAGTTGCAGCGATATCGGCAGCAATAACCTTTATCCAATAGTTATCTAATATTTACTTCAGACTTAACGAATATAAAAACGCCTACTAAATTGATTCTTAGTAGGCGTTTTACTTCATAAGTAGGCCTCGCGGTTAGGCTTTATACGTTATTAATTCTCATAACGTACCGCTAAATCATCGACTTGAATATTACCAAATAACCGGCCATCAGGTGTCGCTGCCGTAGCCGTTTGCCTGGTTAGTTTGGTTACCTTTACTTTATAGGGGCTTAAGTTAAATCCAGCATAGGACTTGCCAGAGTTGTTGGTAAAATGAGTCAGGTGTAATAAGCTAAATTCATCACCTATTTTTAACCCATGATCCCTGCCTAAGTTAATGGTGACTTGGTTACCGTTCACTTGAATGATTTTGCCTCGGCTAGGCTCACACATAATATTTTCATCAATATCTTGAATAACGCTGTCGATAATATTATTAACCATTAGGCCATATTCACTGTGCCAAAATGCCTGACCATTGACATCCACTTTCATGCGCTTACTAAATGTCCATGGCGCAGAATTTTGATAAGAATCTTGCCAAACTAATTCACCATTTAGGCCGTTATATAAATAGAAGCTAATGGCAAAATTTCTAGGGTAAATACCTTGTTGCCAAAATAACCAGCTATTAGTGGCTTGTTGATCAAAAGAAGTATTGGTGATTTCACTAAACATAATATATTGGCTATCGGTACTTTCACTTAACGATTGCGTTAATTGCGCTATTTTATCACTGGCTAAGCTGTTATTAAGGCGAGAAAATTCCGTTTTATTATTTAGTATGCTACTGGTTTTAGTATAAGCACTTTGTTGATTTAGTTGTTCAGCCAATTTACGCATAACCGCTTTATCAATGAGGTAAATCTTACCAATATTAGCTTGCTCTCTATGTAATAAATGGCTGCGGGTAATGAGCAAAGATTTTTTAAAGTTTACCGCAAAGCATTTTTTATCTTGAGGAAATATATCTACGCGAATTGTGACAGTGATAAGGTTGTCGCTGTGTATTTCATCAATTAGTTCAATGGAGTTGACACTACCACTTGCCCTGATGCTGATTTTATCTTGTGTCAGTAAGCCATTGACCACTTGTTGCACACTCGACACACTGGCCCCAGAGACAAGCAGCGCTTTCTTAAGTGCATTTTCCATCGCTTTAGTGCGAGCAAACTCGATACTTATATCATTGGTGCGAGCATGTCCCTGTGTCTCATACCACTGACTGCTAACAGAAAAACTGTACAACAAGCTGAGGAATGTTAATTGTTTGATGAGTTTGTGCATAGTTTTTTTCATCTTCCTATTTAGCTTTAACCTTATTGACTTATACTTTCGGGCAAGCGTTTTTTTATCGACTAATATCGATTATGCATATTTCATGCCTTTCATATATTCGTTAATTTATCTGGCACTTAATTATTGGCTTAGAATGTGCATTATTTATAAGTATGAAAATGAATACAATTGGGCTAAGTGTGATAATTGTTGGGCTTAGGCTTGAGAGGTACACCATGAGATATTGGCTTGGCAATTAGCTAGCGCAAAGCTTTATTCACGAACTGAAACGCCACGGTATCGTGGTGATCGACTTTAACTCTACTGGCCATATTCGTGTGACAATAAAAGGTGATTATGTCTTTAGTCGAGGCGGGTAAGAATTACCTGAACGTCAGATAATTGACTATGGGGTTTATGGCACCATGATTGAGCAAGCAAATGGTCTTTTAGTTCGTGCTCGTATGATTGGCATTCAATCTAAAGTGGTGGTTGCTACGGCGCAATTCTTTATTTCTGTTTGGGTGTTAGGTGATGATATGAGTCATAGTGAGAATGTGAAAATGAGAGATGGCATGACTATTTGAGGTCATGCTATGTTGTCTAACGATGAACTTACGGTAATTATACAAAATTAACAACTATTTCAGTAGCTTAATTCGCTATCTGAATTTAATGTCTTAATTGAGTAGGATAATGAATAATGCAATTTTATCAGCGACTAACGCTAAAGGAGTATATATGAGTAAATCATTAATTCGTGTCATTTTTATGACCAGTGTACTTTGCTTTACTAGTGCTTGCTCCCTTGTTTACGACAAACATGTACAGTGGCAAACCGTAAAACCAGATAACTTTCCTGTGCTTTATGCGACAGGTTTTGCACCGATAAGCCTGCAAAAATCAACACATAAAACTCAGCGGATGTTAATGGCCATTAAGGCGTCAAAAATTGCCGCTTATGCAGAGTTAGCGGAGCAAGTTTATGGTCAGCAAGTTACCGGTAAGGTAACCATGGCTGACTTATTAATTGAAGATCAGCAGTTAATGGCTTCGGTACAAGGTATTATACGCGGTGCTAAAGTAGTGAAAAGTTATCCTGTTGGTGACGTTTATACCACGGAGTTACTGCTAGATTTTGAAGATGTATATAATATTTATCAAGTAAATCAAAATAGAAAAGAAATTAAAGCGGTAACTCACTTTTAATTCCTGTGGTCTATTAAGGACAAGTACTTAATATCATATATTGGCAGACCATTTTAAAAGGCGTTAATCATAATGATTAACGCCTTTTTGTTGCTGGAATAAGCTTAGGCTTTTAGCCCGATACTTGACAGTCCAGCACTTTTTTTACCCTTACTGTTATAAGTAATGGCGTTTTTATTATGGCTTTCTAATAGGCTTGTTTTCATGCGCTCGACAGCAAGTTGTGACTGTTGGATGATTTGGCCATTGACCAGATTTTTCTGTTGGCAACTCTTTAATAATTCGGTGATTTCTGCGAGTTGTTGCGTTAATTTCCCTGCGGCTTTATCTTGAGCGAAGCCTTGATGTTGAGATATTTTTTGGTCTAGTTGCTGAATGGCTATTAACTGGGTATTTTTTTCTTGGCTGATAGCAAGCAGCGCTTGTGGATCGTGTTGCTGTAATATTTGTTTTTCATTCGCAATTATCTGACCCAGAGCGGTTAACTGTTGATGTTGTTGTATTAACAATTCATTTGACGTTAATTCTTTGGGATTTGACCCTGATAACATAAGCTTGCCTTTGATTTTTTACTAAACGATATACCTTACAGTCTATCGTTAAATAAGATTAAATTCAAAGTTAGCAATATTGGCTGCTAATTTTTCTGGATTGATTTTATAATCACCAGCACTGATAGCTTTTTTTAATTCATCAATTTTCTTTTGATTTATTACCGGTGCATCCGCTGCTTGTTTTTGTAATTCATTAAGCTGTTTTGCTTGCGGAGTAATTGACACTGAATCTTGTCCGGCACTTTTTACTTGTGCACTATTCGAGGCCGTTTGAACCGATTGCTGCTTTACCTGCTGCTGAGTCTGTTTAACTTGATTGTTTGCATTCAAGCTATTGATATTTATAACCATAATTTCATCCTATAACAATGAAATGATATTTTAAATGAGTCTGTTATCTTGTTATCGGCCATCAGCGGAATAACTTTAGCTAAAAGTACATTAAAACATAAATAACCTCACAGTGAACTTAGCTGCAAAATTATTTGTTACCTAGAGTTTTTGTACCTAGATTATAGATGAATTATTACTTGGTTAATAGCTTTGACCCGTGGGGTAATGATTTTTTTTGAACGGGTATTTCTTACTTTGATCTGCTCATTAATATTACCAGAGCTTAATGCCACACCTTGGCTTTTGATAGTGAAGACCTCTGAGGAGACAATAATCGTTACCACATCACCCTTACAAATTAAGCAGATACTTTTTTTACTAATGGCTTTACCTTTAGCTATACGTCTTTTAGCCTTAGCGCCAAAAACAATGGCGGTATCGGTTAATTTATCACCACGTATTTTGTTAATAGCGATGTAAGCTAACTCGACATTACTTTCGTCAAGCTTGTCTCCTTGGTTAATTGTACTTTTTGCAATTAAAACCGCTTTAGTTATTTCTATTTTTGCCGATAAATATATTTTCCATGGTGTTGGTTCATCACAACTAATTTTTATATTTACATTTCGTGTACTGTTTTTATCATGTATATTTGCTGTTAAGGGTATATTACACGGTTTAATGATAATCCTAGGGTCTAAGTGAGCAACCGAAATACGCACTTTTTCTTCGTTAGTTGAAGGAAATATTTCGATTAAATAGGTGGTCGCGAAGCGTTCGATAAACGCACTGTCTAGTTCGCTTGCCGCACTAGTTGCTGGCTTAATAAGCAGTAAACATAAAGAAAATAAAAAATGTTTGGTATGTCGCATATATTTTGTTATCTATCGTTAAGTAAATGCAGATATTCGTCTATGCTTAACCTAGGTTAGTGCTATAAAATGAGGTTAAATCGTGCGTCAATTATCAGGCGCTTAGTGTGAATATCAACTCTATATTTTAAATACAATTCAAGAATTGTGCCTTAAATGTTTATTTTTTTAAAGACAATAAAGGGTACGGTGTTACATGAGGTTTATATGGCAGGCATACTCGATTCAGTAAATCAGCGCACGCAACTTGTCGGCGAAAATAGATTAGAATTACTACTCTTCAAACTTGTCGGTAGGCAAATTTTTGGCATTAATGTTTTTAAAGTGCGTGAAGTGATGCCATGCCCGAGGTTAACGGTATTACCGAAACAAGACCCTAATATTAAAGGCGTAGCTCATATTCGTGGGCAAACTATTTCTGTTATTGATTTAAGTAAATCAACGGGCGGCTTGGCAATCGAACAAACGGCGGATAGCTTTATTATTATTGCTGAATATAACCGAAGCGTGCAGGGCTTTCTCGTTGCTGGCGTTGAGCGAATAGTAACCTTAAGTTGGACTGATGTTATGCCACCACCCGAAGGGGCAGGTAAATCCAGTTATCTAACGGCAGTCACTGAAATAGATGGTCAAATGGTATCAATTTTAGATGTTGAGAAAATTTTAAATGAGATTAATCCTGTTTCAACGGAGTTAAGTGAAGATGTCATTGATGCCAGTGTTGGTGAAAGTCTAGGTGATAAGCTGGTTTTGATTGCTGATGATTCAATGGTGGCACGAAACCAAGTTAAAAGGGCATTAGAGCCATTAGGTATCAATATGATTTTAGCTAAAAATGGTCGTGATGCTCTAGATCAGTTATTGGCGATTGAGGCAACGTGTGAACATAGTATTACTGAAAAAGTTGCGCTAATGATTTCTGATATTGAAATGCCCGTAATGGATGGCTATACCTTAACGGCAGAAGTCAAAGGTAATGACCGCATGGCTAAAATGCCTATTATATTACATACCTCGCTAAGTGGGGTATTTAATAATGCCATGGTTAAAAAAGTGGGGGCAGATGATTTTATTGCCAAGTTTCACCCCGATGAATTAGCTACCGCTGTAAAAAAATGGCTAAAATTAGAAGATTAACTCTTTATAAAAATTAAAATAAAATTTCAAAAGCATTTGACGTGAATTTATATATTCCCATTTTAGTAAATTTAAATGAGTACTTCGAAATAAACAGGAAGCTATTGTGTCAGCAAGACAACTTGATGAAAAAAGTTACAACCAATTTAGAACGTTTTTAGAGCAGCAATGTGGCATTGTGCTCGGTGAAAATAAGCAATATTTAGTTAAAAGCCGCCTAGCGCCATTAATGGCTAAATTTGAAGTGAATTCATTGGGTGAATTAGTCACTCGGACACTTTCCCCGGTAGAGCGGCAATTACGTGCCGCAGTCATTGATGCTATGACCACAAATGAAACCTTATGGTTTCGAGATGATTACCCTTATAAGTTATTGCAAAGTAAATTATTACCTGATTTTGTCAATAGAAAAACCCCCGTTAAAATTTGGTCCGCAGCAAGTTCTTCTGGGCAAGAGCCCTATTCTATTGCGATGTCAGTACTGGAGTTTCAACAAAAAAATCCCGGAGCATTCCCTCGTGGTGTGCAGGTCATAGGTACCGATATTTCAACTACTATGCTAGAGCACTGTAAATACGGTCATTATGATAGTTTAGCACTTGCTCGTGGTCTATCAGAGGAGCGTAAAAAACGCTTTTTTGAAAACGGTGATAACGGTATGTTGAAGATTAAGGATCAAGTCAAGAATATGGTCAATTTTAGGCCGCTTAATTTGCTGAATAGCTATAGCTTGATGGGTCGTTTCGATATTGTTTTTTGTCGTAATGTACTTATTTATTTCTCACCAGAAATTAAAGCAAAAATCATTAGTCAAATTCATGGCGTATTAAATCCTCAAGGCTATTTGTTTTTAGGTGCCTCGGAATCTCTATCAGGAATAAATCAAGATTTCACTATGTTACGTTGTAATCCTGGTATTGTTTATCAGAAAAAATAACCCTGTCAAATATCACTCATCGCTAGTGACAATAGCTGCTAGCAAACAGTAAACACCTTCATTTATATTCCTTTAAAACAGCTTTGTTAAAACCTTTGGCATAAATATTGAATGTTATTTAGCTATAACGTGAATCATCGTGAGGCTATTATGGCTATAGGATTTGATCAAGGCTTTCAATTACACTCCCAAGGCATGCTTATCCGTGCCCAACGTGCAGAAGTTATTGCCAGCAATATTGCCAATGCGGATACCCCAGGTTACAAAGCAAAAGGGCTTGATTTCAAACAAGCACTTACACAAGCCGCAAATAAGCAGCAAATGGGCATGTCTCGTACCAATGAAAAACACTTTGATGTACGCACAGAACTCAATAATTCAGTAAGTTTTCGTGTACCAAATCAGCCTGATACTGGGGATGGTAATACGGTAGATGTACAAGTGGAACGAAACTTGTATCTAAAAAACTCATTAGAGTATCAAGCAAGTGTGCAATTTCTTAATGGCAAAATAAAAGCTATGAAAAAAGTGATTAGCGGAGGTCAATAATTATGAGTCTTTTCAACGTATTTGATATCACGGGTAGTGGTATGAGCGCACAATCAATCCGCTTAAATACTACGGCGAGTAATATTGCCAATGCAGAAAGCGTTAGTAGTAGTGCCGATAAAACTTACCGCGCTAGACATCCTGTTTTTGCCGCTGCCATGCTAGAAGCTGCCGCAGGACAAAGAGCAAGTGACGGTAGTAGCGTAGGGGTTACTGTTTTAGGGATTGTTGAAAGTGATAAACCGCTAAATGTTGAATATGCACCTAATCATCCCATGGCCGATAAAGACGGTTATATCTATAAGCCCAACGTTAATGTTATTGAGGAAATGACTAATATGATATCAGCATCGCGTTCCTATCAAACGAACGTGCAGTTAGCTGAGTCGGCGAAAAACATGCTCAATAAAACCTTAATGTTAGGGCAAAGATAATAATGACTTATAAGGCAGTGATTAATTTTGTTGATGAGGAAATGAATGATGTCACTAATACCGTACTATCAGCATCGCGTTCCTATCAAACTAACGTGCAGTTAGCTGAGTCGGCGAAAAACATGCTCAATAAAACCTTAATGTTAGGGCAAAGATAATAATGACTTATAAGGCAGTGATTAATTTTGTTGATGAGGAAATGAATGATGTCACTAATACCGTACTATCAGCATCGCGTTCCTATCAAACTAACGTGCAGTTAGCTGAGTCGGCGAAAAACATGCTCAATAAAACCTTAATGTTAGGGCAAAGATAATAATGACTTATAAGGCAGTGATTAATTTTGTTGATGAGGAAATGAATGATGTCACTAATACCGTACTATCAGCATCGCGTTCCTATCAAACTAACGTGCAGTTAGCTGAGTCGGCGAAAAACATGCTCAATAAAACCTTAATGTTAGGGCAAAGATAATAATGACTTATAAGGCAGTGATTAATTTTGTTGATGAGGAAATGAATGATGTCACTAATACCGTACTATCAGCATCGCGTTCCTATCAAACTAACGTGCAGTTAGCTGAGTCGGCGAAAAACATGCTAAATAAAACCTTAATGTTAGGCAAAGATAATGAAAAATATTGATAGGTCACTGAGTTTACTGCATAACGTAGGAGTGGGTAATGGAAACAGTTAAAGGCACTAACCCGTTAGAGGGACTTCGTTGGAAAAAAGAAGAATATAAAGAGGTTGAAAAAGATAACGGCATGCTGACGCAAGCTGATTTCTTTGCGCTGTTAACTCAAGAACTAGCGAATCAAGATCCAACCAAACCAGTTGATAATAACGAAATTATTTCTCAAATGACCGCCTTTTCAACTACTGATGGTGTACAAAGGTTGAATGATTCGTTTGATATCTTTGCCAGTTCTATGACGTCTAGCCAAGCACTGCAAGCTTCCTCGCTGGTTGGTCGAAGTGTTTTAGTTGAAGATAATGTCTTTGGCATGGAAGAGGGGCAATCGATAAAAGGTAAACTGGTTTCAGACAAACCAGCCAGTAACGTAAAAATTTATGTTGAAAATATTGCCGGTGAAATCATTCAAACTGTGCAAGTAGGTAAGGTCGATGCCGGCGGAATGAACTTTACTTGGGATGGTCAAACCGCAGAAGGTGAACCTGCTCCCGAAGGTGCTTACCGTTTCCGTATTGTTGGTTTGGTTGACGGTCAAGCCTCTGAATTAGAGGCGATGACATACCGTAAAGTAGATAGCGTAACGTTAGCAGGTGCTGGCGGTAATATTATACTGAATCTTAACGGCGGTAGCTCCATGGTATTAGCCGATGTAGTTGAAATATCGGGTGGTGATAGTTAAGTTTTGAGTAAAATAATTAAATAGAAAGTATAAATTTCACCTGACAGAGTAATAACAAGCATTTAACTGCCCAGGTATTTAGCAAAATAACGATTTTTTAAGAGAGTTAGATTATGTCATTTAACTTTATTGGTGCATTAAGCGGTTTGTAACCGTGAAGTATTTAAGCGGGTTTACAACATCATAATTAGTTTAGTTTGTTGTCGCCGAACGACTTTTTAAGAGAGTTAGATTATGTCATTTAACTTTATTGATGCATTAAGCGGTTTGTAACCGTGAAGTATTTAAGCGGGTTTACAACATCATAATTAGTTTAGTTTGTTGTCGCCGAACGATTTTTTAAGAGAGTTAGATTATGTCATTTAACTTTATTGGTGCATTAAGCGGTTTGTAACCGTGAAGTATTTAAGCGGGTTTACAACATCATAATTAGTTTAGTTTGTTGTCGCCGAACGATTTTTTAAGAGGATTAAATTATGTCATTTAATATTGCATTAAGCGGGTTAAACGCCGCACAAAAAGACTTAGATGTTACATCAAATAACATTGCCAATGTCAACACGGTTGGCTTTAAAGAGTCCCGAACTGAGTTTGTTGATGTTTATGCTGCATCTTTACTGGCTGGAGGTAAAACTAAAGTAGGCGATGGTGTTTTAACGGCGGATGTTGCTCAGCAGTTTTCCCAAGGTAGTATTCAATTTACCAATAACTCCCTTGATTTAGCCATTGCCGGTAATGGTTTTTTTGTCACCGTACCTGAAATTGACAGTTTAGATACCTCTTACACCCGTGCTGGTCAATTTAAATTAAACGACAGTAACTTTGTCGTTAATTCATCTGGTGGTTATTTATTAGGTTTTCCAGTTAATGCTGATGGCTCTTCTTCATCGGTAGCGCTAAGTACCGCATCGCCTTTACAAATACCGACAGCTTCTGGCGCACCATCAAAAACAAATGAGGTCGATGTTAAGATGAATTTACCTGCGGGTGACTCTATACCCGCTTTTGGCTTTGATCATACTGACCCACTAACGTATAACAACTCGACCTCGGTAACCATTTTTGATTCGTTAGGCGACAGTCATGTGATGACTTATTATTTTGTGAAATCAGCGCCGAATACTTGGGATATGTACGCGGCCGTTGATAACCAATTGGTCGATATTACAGGAGGGCCTGTTAATAATGGTGCTGGTATTAACGGCGCACAATTAACCTTTCTTCCTAATGGTGATTTCAATACTCAAGTTCCCGCTCTTATCCAAACAGCACCATTAGGTACGACGATATTAAGTAATGGCGCTGATCCTAGTCAGCAGATTATTGTTGATTTTAATTTAGATGGCACGGGGCCAAATGTTAATGAGCCAACACAATATGCTTCTAGTTTTGAAGTAACCTCATTAGAGCAAGATGGTTTAGCGGTAGGTCGATTAACCGGTATCGACATTGATAGCGATGGCCTTGTGCGTGCCACTTATAGTAATGGTACCTCAGAGCCTTTAGCACGTATTGCTTTAGTTAGCTTTGCCAATAATCAAGGGCTCACTCAAGTTGGCAATAGTTCATGGAAAGAGAGTATTGTTTCCGGTGAAGCGTTAGCCGGTGAAGCGGGCTCAGGTACTTTTGGTACCATTAACTCCTCAGCATTAGAGCAGGCTAATGTTAATTTAACTACCGAACTTATTGATTTGATTTCTGCACAGCGAAACTTTCAAGCCAACTCGCGAGCACTGGAAGTTAGTAACCAACTAAACCAAACTATCTTACAAATTAGATAGTTTTCAAAACCTTTAAACTTTTTGGCACAGAGCATACGCCAATAAGTTAATCATAAAACTGTTAGTGATGAGTTTGTCTAAACTCCCTAGCAGTTTTTTTATGCTATTTAATCAATTAGACCATGTCAGTTAGTTGCTTAGTAAACGTCTTTTAAATAGCTGGCACTCTCCTTGCATTTGTTCAGTATAACCTTTTATATTTTGGAAAAACATTATGGATAAGTTGCTTTATATCGCCATGAGTGGCGCTAAACAAAACATGCAAGCCTTATCAATAAATGCCCATAACTTAGCGAATGCTACAACTACTGGCTTTAAGGCAGATTTAGCACAAGCGCGTAGTATGCAGGTCTATGGCGAAGGGATGCCTTCGCGTGTTTTTTCAATGACAGAGCGTGCTAGCCAAAATTTTGACTCGGGCTCAATCCTTCATACGGGGCGTTCACTAGATGTTGCCATTGCGGGAGACGGTTTTTTTGCGGTACAAGCCGAGGATGGTCAAGAGGCCTATACTCGCGGTGGTCATTTTCGTTTAACGGAAACAGGCGCCTTAGAAACTAACGATGGTGAATTAGTCATTGGTGAAAATGGCCCTATTATCTTACCGCTACCAGTAAATAATATTCAAATTTCTCGTGATGGCACCATCATGGTTCAGCCTGAAGGCGCGCCAAGTAGTGTGCAAGTAGAAGTGGCTCGTATCAAACTAGTTAACCCGGACGTACGTTTAATCGAAAAAGGCAATGATGGTCTTTTTCGCGCCAAAGATGGTAGGCAATTAATTGCCGATATTAATGTTAACGTCCTTGGCGGATCATTAGAGTCGAGTAATGTTAACCCCATTCATGAAATGACCGCCATGATTTCTTTGCAGCGACAGTTTGAAATGCAATTAAAAATGATGAAAACCGCAGAGGAAATTGACGCAAGTGCAGCTTCGTTATTACGTGCTTTTTAATTATTAGTATCTTTCAGTTAATATTTAGCTGTTTTCAAAAACAGTTACCAGTCAATCAGAGGTGATGTATGAACCCAGCATTATGGATCAGTAAAACCGGCTTAGATGCGCAAAATAAAAACATTGCGGTAATCTCTAATAACCTAGCGAACGCGAGTACCGTAGGCTTTAAAAAGAGTCGAGCGGTTTTTGAAGACTTACTTTACCAAAATCTTAACCAGCCAGGTGGTCGCACGGCACAAGATACGGAAGCACCGTCAGGTTTAATGATAGGTGCGGGTACCAAAGTGGTCGCCACTCAAAAAATTCATACTCAAGGTGACATGATTACCACAGATAACGCCCTTGATTTGATGATTCAAGGCGAAGGTTTTTTTGAAATTCTTATGCCAGATGGTAGTTCAGCTTATAGTCGCAATGGCCAATTTACCATGGATGATGAAGGTAATCTGGTTACCCCAGGTGCGGGTTACCTTCTGCAACCACAAGTGACCATTCCCGAGGATGCGTTAAGTATTATTATTTCTCAAGATGGTGAAGTGTCAGTAACACTGCAAGGGCAGGCTGATCCTGCCGTGGTGGGTCAAATTAACTTAATTAACTTTGTTAACCCAACGGGTCTTCAGCCAGTGGGGCAAAACTTGTATACCGAAACTGCAGTAAGTGGCGCGCCCCAAGAAGGCGTTCCTGGTCTTGAAGGTTACGGCATGTTGGTACAAGGCGCGTTAGAAACATCCAATGTAAACACCACTGAAGAGTTGGTTAACTTAATTCAGAGTCAGCGCATCTATGAAATGAATTCAAAAGTGATTTCTGCGGTAGATCAGATGCTGAGTTATATCAATCAGCAACTTTAGTACAAGTTTTTAATTGAGTGATTGCACAGGAGGCAGTGATGAAAAACACCAAAATATTAAGACAAGTTACTTTACGCAAAGGGTATTTACCCCAAGTGAAGTTACTTTCAGCTTGCTTCTTAATTGCGGTTACTACCGCTTGTAGTAATACCGTCGAATTAAATAGAGTTCTACCCAATGATCCTGACTTTGCGCCAATAATGCCAGAAGAAGAAGAAGAGCACATTGTGCCAACGGGTTCTTTATTTAAGCCCCATTACGTTAATAATATTTATTCAGACTCTAAAGCTCACCGTGTTGGCGATATTATTTCAGTGATTTTAAGTGAGAAAACTCAAGCCAAGAAAAATGCTAAAACTGAGTTAAAAAAAGAAAATAAAAGTTCGTTAGATGCCGTTACTGGCTTCGGGGGGTTCCCCGTTACCATTAATGGCGAGTCATTACAGTTTGGTGTCAGTCAGAGTTCTCAATTTAAAGGTGACTCAAAAACCGACCAAGGTAACAGCTTAACGGGCCATATATCAGTACATGTGCTCAGGGTGCTACCCAATGGTAACTTAATGATTCGCGGTGAAAAGTGGTTAACCTTGAATAATGGCGACGAGTATATTCGTTTAACGGGTGTTATTCGCTCTAAAGATATCAGTTCCAACAATACCATTTTATCAACTAAAGTCGCCAATGCGCGTATTCAATATGCGGGTACCGGTAGTTTTGCGGATACTAATGAGCAAGGTTGGTTAGTTAAGTTTTTCAACAGTTCTTGGTGGCCCTTTTAGTTTTCTGCAAAGGGACAAAGTAGGCTTTGCTGCTAACGCATAGCCTGAGTCCTGAAATCTAGTTCAAGGTGTTAGCTTAAAATATTAGTTCAGGTGTTAATTTAAGGTGGAAATCTAATGAAAGTAGTAATAAACACATTTATCCTTCTGGCATTATTGGCATCCTTGTCAGTAAGTGCCCAGCGTATTAAAGATTTAGCCGATGTTGCTGGGGTGCGATCAAACCAGTTAATTGGCTATGGTCTAGTGGTAGGTTTACCGGGTACAGGTGAGCAAAGTCCGTTTACCGAGCAAAGTTTTAAAACCATGTTAAGTAACTTTGGTATTACTATGCCGGCAAACCTAAAACCAAAAATAAAAAACGTTGCTGCAGTTGCGGTACATGCCGAATTAAGAGCTTTTACCAAATTAGGCCAAACGATAGATATTACTGTCTCTAGTATGGGCAGTGCCAGCAGTTTACGTGGCGGCACCCTATTGCAAACAATTTTAATGGGCCTCGATGGTAATGCTTATGCAGTCGCGCAAGGCTCTTTAATCGTTAGTGGTTTAGGTGCGCAAGGCCTAGATGGCTCACAGGTATTAGTCAATATTCCTACGGTTGGGCGTATCGCCAATGGCGCGATTGTTGAGCGAGAAGTGAAATCCCCTTTTTCATCCGGTGATTATATAACCTTTAATTTACGTCATTCTGATTTTACTACCGCTAAATTATTGTCTGATACTATCAATGATCTTATTGCTGGCTCAGCCAAAGCCCTTGACGCCACCTCAGTGCGGGTTAGGGCTCCTCGAGATGTTAGTGACCGAGTGAGTTTTTTATCGGTACTGGAAAATCTTGAATTTGAGCCGGCTACACCAGCGGCAAGAATTATTGTTAATTCACGTACTGGTACCATAGTGATTGGCTCTGAAGTGAAACTACTGGCGGCAGCGATTACCCATGGCGGTATTACTGTCACCATTAATGAAGTGTTAGATGTTTCTCAGCCTAATGCCTTTGCCGAAGGCGAAACCGTGGTTACTAATCAATCATCAATCAATGTAAGCAACACCGACGCCCGTATGTTTGTCTTTAAACCTGGGGTTACCTTAGAAACCTTGGTACGTGCTATCAATGAAGTTGGCGCTGGCCCTGGCGATGTTATGGCTATTTTAGAAGCGTTAGATCAAGCGGGTGCAATACAAGGCGAACTCATCATCATTTAATTAATTATTCTCCTTGTTGCTGTATCGCTCAACTTAAGCGTCTTTAAAAATGTTACTTACAGGGTACTAAAATTATGGATATCAATTTAAGCCAAAACCACAACTTTGCTCAAGCGCGTAATGCCCTAGATCTAAATGGCTTAAATGCTATCCGTCAACAATCGCGCGCAACCGATGATGAATCAAAACAAGCGGCGTTAAAAGAAGCGGCGCAACAGTTTGAAGCTATCTTTATGAGAATGCTACTGTCAAGTATGCGTAAGGCGCAAGACGTACTGGAATCAGACAGCCCCTTTAATTCTGAATCAAGTAAATTCTATCGCGACATGCATGATCAACAAATGGCGATTGAATTATCTTCCACGGGGTCTTTAGGGTTAACGGACTTAATTATTCGGCAACTTGGTGGTGATAGTGGCGGTTTCACGCCTAGCTCTGTGTTACGTAATGATGGTAATTTACCCTCCTTTCACCAGGTTAACTCGGCCGATGATAAAGTTGCTAATAGCAGTAAAGGCGATAAAGACAAGCAACATAACTCCTTAGTAGAAAAAATGTTGATGGATAAAAGCCAAATTAAGCCAGATATCGATATTCCATTTGCCGGTAGCTATCAAGCTATTCATAGTGTCAGTCGCCAAGTTATCAGTGCCGTTAGCCAACTTCCTATCAATGCGGCTAGCCAAGCTCAAAGCGTCAATATTTCAGCGCCTATAGCAGTACACAACTTTAATGAGCCAAAAGACTTTGTCAGCGCTTTAATTGCACCAGCAAAAAAAGTTCAACAGAAGCTCGGTGTGCCTTTTGAAGTTATTATTGCCCAAGCGGCACTTGAAACAGGTTGGGGGAAAAAGATAATTAAAGGTCAAGATGGAGCTAGTTCAAATAATCTCTTTAATATAAAAGCTGATTCTCGTTGGTCTGGCGATAAAACAACCAAAGAAACCTTGGAGTTTGAGCAAGGCACTATGGTTAAAAAATCAGCGCCATTTAGAATGTATCAATCACTCACTGACAGTGTTAATGACTACATAAACTTCCTTTCAACCAGCGAACGCTACCAAGAGGCATTACAAAAACCTGGCAATGTGGAACACTTCCTGCAAGGTTTACAAAAAGCAGGTTATGCAACTGATCCTCAATATGCCGATAAAATACTCGGTACCCTGAAAACAGTTACTAACCTTTTAGCGAAGTAAATTATCGCCGTAAATAAGCGAAGAGTACGCCAAGGCAAGTAGCCAATTTCTATTGCGGCAACCTTCAACAAATTTATTTATAGTAAGACATATAACTGATTCACCAGAGCGTTTATCACAGTATGTATTGTTATAGGAGACGACATTATGACAGTGAATTTATACCAAACCGGTGTCAGTGGCTTAATGGCCGCTCAACAGCAGCTGGCAACAACAGGTCATAACATTGCCAACGTAAATACTGAGGGTTATACCCGCCAACGAGCCGAGCAAAATTCTGCCTTGGGTATTAATAATGGCAGTAACTACATTGGCTCAGGCACCTATATTCAAGATATAACCCGTCTTTATGATCAATTCTCTCATAAAGAGCAACTATTAACGCAAAGTAACCTAAGTAATGCCGATTTACTCCATGCTCGGTTGACACAGCTTGATCAAGTTATGGCGGCTTCAGGTAATGCGATTGTTGGCTCCTTAGATAACTTCTACCAAGCACTAAATGGTGTTGCCGATAATCCTAACGATTCAGGTTTACGCAGCATAGTGCTCAATCAAGCTGGTATTTTAAGTAATAATCTCAATGAGCTAACCAATAATTTCGATAGAATGAGCAAGGCAGTTAATGGTGAAATAGAACAAATTGCCAATAGAATTTCCGAAATATCACTAGAGATAGCGAAGATAAATGAAACCATTTTATCTTCGCAAAATTTAAGCCAAGGTGGCCAACCTAATGACTTACTTGATAAACGTGATCAACTGATTGGTCAATTAAGTGAGTTTACCCGAGTTACCACGGTCGAAGATGGCAATGGGGTGCTGACCGTAATGATAGGGCAGGGAACTACTTTAGTTGCGGGTATTACGCCGATGACCTTGCGAGTAAAGGCTGGCGACCCTGATACACAAAAAATACAGCTAAGTCTAGTCAGTAATAATAGTAGTGTCGCTATAAACGGTACAATATTAGGTGGCTCATTGGCCGCTAATTTTGAATTTAGAGATGAAAATCTCAGTCAAATTCGCACTGAAATAGACCGTTTAGCGATGGCAATATCGGCAACCTTAAATGATAGCCAGGCCAGTGGTTTAGATTTAAATGGCGTACAAGGTGCTAATATTTTTACCGATATAAACACCACTCAATTACAGCAAGGTCGAGTATTAGTCCCCTCAAGAAATACGGGCACAACGCAAGCACAAGTGACTATCAACGATGTCTCGCTATTGCCTACCGATGAATTTGAAATTCGTTTTGATGGCGCCAATTTTACCTTATATAACTTAACCTCGGGTGGTAGTGAGAACTTAGGAGCTCCAGGCGCGGGTGTGCCAGCAGGTACACATACACCTACATCACCTGATTATGGTTTTTCATTTGTTGAAACTGGTGTACCTGTTGCCGGTGATATTTTTGTCATTATACCAACAAAAAATAGCGCCGCGTTAATGCAAACCACGTTAACCAATGGCAATGCCATCGCTGCCAGTGCCGCTATTGCGGTAACGCCATCAAGTAACAATGTCAGTGATGGTAAGGTGGAAATCACCAATGTGACTAACCCCGTGGCTGCGAGAAGCTATGATGTTACGGTTGATGTTTATGAAAGTGCACCAGGTACCTTTAGTTACCGTGTTTATGATACGGCAACACCGCCACCAGCACCAACCATTGCCGCGGGTACTTATGCTGCCGGTGCTAGTGTTTTAATTGATATCCCCGCAGGTACGCCTGATTTTCAAATTGAAATTAGTGGTGACCTTGTGGGCTCAGGGACTAATGCCCGTGAAACCTTTACCTTAGGTGACGCCTTTGGTGTCGGTAATGGTAATAATGCCGTTTCTATGGCAAAAACCCAAGAACTAGGGGTAACTAATGGCGGTAGAGAAACTTTTAGTAAAAGTTTATCCGTATCAACCTCAGTGGTGGGTGCTAAAGCCAGTAATGCTAATTTATCTGCCGATACCGCTCAAGCCCTTTATACCCAAGCTTATAATCGTAATCAAGCGTCCTCAGGGGTTAACCTTGATGAGGAAGCCGCCAACCTGATGAAGTATCAGCAAGCCTATCAAGCAGCATCACAAATTATTTCTACCGCTAATACCCTTTTTGACACTATTCTAGCCGCGGTAAGGTAAGGAATTTCTATGCGAGTATCTACAGCGCAGTTTTACTTACAAAGTGTTCAACTGATGAATCAAAAGAGCTCCGAAATTAATGAGCAGATGGCCCATTTGTCCAGTGGTAAACGGGTGTTAACGGCTAAAGATGATGCCGTGGCTTATGGCACTTTGGCTGGCTATAAAAATGACTTGGCAAATATTGAAAAATATAAACGCAATATCAACCAGGCCGAAAGTCACAACAGCTTTCAAGAAGTTGCTTTTGCTGGCGCTGAAGATATCCTAAATGATATTCAGCAACGTCTGCTACAGGCTAATAACGGTGCTATGTCTAATGAAGACTTACAAACGCTAGCTAAGCAAGTTCGTCATAGTTTTAACCAGTTGTTTGATGTTGCCAATAGTCAAAATGAAAATGGCGATTATGTTTTTTCTGGCTTTCAAACTGAACAACAACCCTTTAGTCAACAAGTTGACGGTAGTGTTTTTTATGGCGGAGATAGCGGTGTCAGAGAGTTGCAAATAGCCAGAAACATAAAAATACCCACCAACCAAACCGGCGATGCTGCTTTTATGAGGGTTGCCAATGCCATTGGTGATTTCAGTGCCAATTATCCCACAACACCCTCTAATAGCTCAGGTATTGCCGTTGAAAGTGCCAACGTAACAAACCGCGGTACATATAACACCAGCGCCATACCACATGATTATACCTTTACTTTTGGCCCCGGTGCGGCAGATTTGAATGTACTAGACAGCGGTGGCGCGAATGTTTTTACCACAGGTGCTTATGTTGTTGGGCAAAAAATTTCCTTTGACGGCATTGAGGTTACTTTAATCGGCAATCCTTTGCCGGGTGACAGCTTTACTCTCAGTGAAGAAGAAGATATTAGTGTTTTTTCCACCATCAATAATGCCATAGCTTGGATGGAACAAGGCTCTGTTGCCACCAATCAAGAACAACATCAAGTAGATTACAACACCATTTTAGAGCAACTGAACTCGTCCATGATTCATATCACTTCAAGGCGAGTGGATTCCGGTATACGGCTGCAAGTCCTTGATAGTCAAAAGGATAGGCACCTTGATTCAGAGCTAAGTCTAGCGACTGGGCAAGCTAACATTGAAGATTTAGATTTTGCCAAAGCTATTTCGGAGTTTGAGCAAGCAAAAATCGCTTTGCAGGTATCACAGCAAACGTTTAGCAAGGTACAAGGTTTAACATTATTTAATTATATTTAATTATATTTAATTTTTTAGAATAGTTAATGAAAGTGGCATTGTTTATGCTTGCTTAATAAGCAATAGCAAAGCTATTGCAAGGTAGTAACAAAAATAACAAATAGCTGACGGTAAATATAATAACACCCAGCGGTTTTTATTAATAAAGAAAGAAAAGAGCAGAGGCTTGCCTTAACAAGCTTCTAATAACACAAAGTAAACGTACACATTAGGAGTTCATTATGGCTTTATCAGTCGTTACTAACGTCGCATCATTGAATGCGCAACGTAACTTAACCAAGTCAGGTCAAGGGCTTGCCACATCAATGCAACGATTATCATCGGGTATGCGTATTAATAGCGCGAAAGATGATGCCGCTGGTATGCAAATTGCTAACCGCATGACTTCGCAAATCAATGGTTTGGCGGTAGCTCAACGAAATGCTAATGATGGTATTTCAATGGCACAAACTGCTGAAGGGGCGATGCAAACTTCAACCGATATTTTACAACGTATGCGCGAACTAGCATTGCAATCGGCTAACGGTTCAAACTCTGCTGGCGATAGAGAGGCTCTACAAAAAGAAGTGACGGCTTTAAAAAATGAGCTAACCCGAATTGCGGAAACAACACAATTTGGTGGCACTAATTTACTTGATGGTAGTTTTGGTACTAAAGCATTCCAAGTAGGTACAAATTCAGGTGAAATGATTACCATTGGCTTAAGAGATATCAGTGCGGATAGCCTTGGTGCTGTTGGTGTTCGTGAAGTTACCGCCGGTGGTGCTGTTACTCTGGCCCAAGGTGATGTTGCGGGTCTTCAAGATGGTGATGGTACACTAACTGTGGCCGTATCTGGTCAGTCCATTAGTGTTGATATGACTAGTGTTACAGATAACGTAAGCTTAACTAGCGCAATCAATGCGGCAGGTAATGGCTTAGGTATCACGGCTACCTTAAATACAGCAACCAGTGTTATAACTTTTTCAGGTCAAGTGGCAGGCTCTGCAACTACAGATACAATGGTTATTGCTGGGACAGATGACACGGGGGGAGCGCTTACGGGTGTAACCAGTGCCATTGCAGTCACTACTGATGTTCATACCGATACCATTGATATCTCTACTGTGGCAGGAACTGCGGATGCGTTAAAAATAATTGACCAAGCATTACTTGATATTAGCGATAGTCGAGCCAACTTAGGTGCGGTGCAAAATCGCTTTAGTCACACTATTGGTAACCTGGCTAACATTCAGGAGAATGTATCAGCATCGCGTAGTCGAATTCAAGATACTGATTTTGCAGTTGAAACGGCCATATTGACGAAAAACCAGATATTACAACAAGCAGGTACCTCAATTTTAGCGCAAGCGAATCAAATACCACAGGCAGCCCTTAGTTTACTTGGTGGTTAATAACATAGTAGTCATATCGTTATTTAAACCATCACTTTTTAGTGATGGTTTTTTTATTTTATGTTTTTGGATTATCATCAAACTCCCACCATTCAGTTTGTCACTCTTTGGTTATTTCGATTATCATTTAAGCCAGAAATTTGTAATGTTTCACCTAGCTATATTGCTTAACACTTCATAACTGGCAAGGGTTGTTAAAGGATTATTTATTACAGAGTATTTTTAATACACCATAGCTACTATCTATAAAGTCTATATTCCAACTATTTATCCTTTTACATAAAAACATTAAAGTTATTTTAAACCCTGCCGTTAACTTAATTAGCAAGGGGCTTAATTAGTAAAAAATACAGCTCTGAAGTGAAAATTTAAACACATTATTTTTATACTTAGGAGTTTCATCATGGCTTTATCAGTAATTACCAATATATCATCATTAAATGCGCAACGTAATTTATCTAAATCAGGTGGAGCACTGGCCGAATCAATGCAACGCTTATCATCAGGTATGCGAATTAATAGCGCGAAAGATGATGCGGCAGGTATGCAAATTGCTAACCGCATGACTTCACAAATAAATGGTTTAGCGGTAGCTCAACGAAATGCCAATGACGGTATTTCAATGGCACAAACTGCTGAAGGGGCGATGCAAACTTCAACCGATATTTTACAACGTATGCGCGAACTAGCATTGCAATCGGCTAACGGTTCAAACTCTACGAGTGACAGAGACGCACTACAAAAAGAAGTGACCGCCCTGCAAACCGAATTAACCCGTATTGCGGAAACAACCCAATTTGGTGGTACCAATTTACTGGACGGTAGCTTTGGTACTAAGGCGTTCCAAGTAGGCTCTAACTCAGCAGAAACAATCACTATTGGCTTAAAAGATATCAGCGCGGATACCCTTGGTGCTGTTGGTATGCGTGAAGTCACCGCCGCCGGTGCTGTTGTTTTGGCCCAAGGTGATGTTGCGGATCTTCAAGGTGGAGACGGTGCACTAACGGTTGCCGTATCTGGTCAAACCATTAGTGTTGATATGACCAGTGTTACAGATAACGCAAGCTTAACTAGCGCAATCAATGCGGCAGGTAATGGCTTAGGTATCACAGCAACCTTGGATGCAACAGCTAGTACTATAAGTTTTACAGGTCAAGTGGCAGGCTCTGCAGTTGCAGATACAATGGTTATTGCTGGGACAGATGACGCGGGGGGAGCGCTTACGGGTATAGCAAGTGCCATTGCAGTCACTACTGATGTTCATACCGATACCGTTGATATCTCTACTGTGGCAGGAACTGCGGATGCGTTAAAAATAATTGACCAAGCATTACTTGAAATTAGTGATAGTCGTGCCAACTTAGGTGCGGTACAAAATCGCTTTAGTCATACTCTTGGTAACTTGGCTAACATTCAGGAGAATGTATCAGCATCGCGTAGTCGCATACAAGATACTGATTTTGCAGTTGAAACGGCCATATTGACGAAAAACCAGATACTACAACAAGCAGGTACCTCAATTTTAGCGCAAGCGAATCAATTACCACAGGCTGCATTAAGCTTACTCTAATGATGGGGGAATAATTAGGTAATTACATCGTATTGATTTATATCGAGAAGGAGGAGTGATGACACATCTTCCTTTTCGCGTTTAATTTAGTACTAAATTCACTGGTTACTTTTGAGTAAAATAAGTCATTAAGGGGGTTATAATGAGTGTAGAATTAACAGGAACGGCTATTGATATTTTGCCAGTTAAACCTCCACAGGTTCAAAACAACGAACATCAAGCTATAAAAGAATTTACTGATTCAACATTGAGTGTCGAAAATAAATTAATTCGAGCTAATGAAGCCGAAGAGACTCAACGTATTCATAATGTTAGTGAAGAAACAGCACAACAAGAAAAGGTAATGACTGTCCATCAACTTGAAAATGTGGCTAAACAATTGCAAGAGTTTATTGGGACGATGAACCGAGGTCTAGAATTTTCTGTTGATGAAGACTCTGGGCGAGATGTGATTAAAGTGATAGATAAAGAGTCAGGTGATATAATTAAACAGTATCCGTCTGAAGAAGTTTTGTCACTGGTTGCTAAGCTTTCTGAAGCAATAGGTAATTTTGTCGACTCTAAAGTTTAGCCATTAATTAAAATGGTACATGGCGTTATTTATTGAAGGGTTTTAGGGGGTATTGTTATGTCGATTACATTTCAAGGATTAGGTTCAGGTCTACAAATTGGTGAAATAGTTGAAGCTATTGTTGGTGCTGAAAAAGTACCCTATGAATCCCGTCTTAACTTTCAAGAAGCTACCACCAGAGCTGATATTTCTGCAGCCGGATCCCTTAAGTCTGCGTTAGAAGATGTACAAAACGCGATTGCAGGTATAGCGGATGCTGACAAGTATCAGCTACGTACAGTAAAAGGTGCTGACGACTTTATTTCAATAACTTCTAGCAGTAAAGCCGGTATCGGAACCTATGATATTAGAGTAGATGTCCTTGCTTCTGCCCACAAACTCGTCTCCGAGGAAATTGACAGTGATGAAGCGGTAGGCGAGGGAAGTTTATCATTCACTTCTGGCGAAAACACCTTTACGATTAATGTTTCTGCTACAGAAACGCTTGCAGAAATTCGTGATAAAATAAACGACAGTACAGACAACGAAACGGTTAATGCCACCATTATTACCGATGATAATGGTCAACGGCTAGTCTTTAGTAGTAAAGAAACCGGTGTTGCTAATGCTATTACCGTTACCGTAGATGATGTTGGTGATAATAATAATACTGATACGCTCGGTTTGTCTCGTTTAGCCTCAGCCAATTTGATCGAAGCAACTCAAGCTATTGATGCCCAAATAACGATTGATAACACTGTTACCATTAGTAGCTCCACTAATGAATTTATCAACGTCATTGATGGTATTGATATTACCGCAAAAAAAGTACAAAGCGTTGATGATGGCGACAGTCAAGTAAGTATTACCGAAGATAATAGTAATATTGAAGAAGGTCTGGAGGCATTTGTTTCTGCATACAATAAACTTGTTGACTTAAATAGTAACTTTGGCCAAGTTGGTAAAGGGAAAAGCGGGGTCATGATTGGAGACTCATTATTGCGCGGAGTAATGTCAAAAATTAGAAATGAATTTACCGCAAGCTTTGACTTTGGCAGTGATGGAACGTTGACACTTTCCGAACTCGGTATTAGATCTGACCAGTATGGAAAAATGAGTATCGATAGTGACGTTCTAAATGAATTTATTCATAATAATGTCGATAATGTTCAGCAACTTTTAGTGGGTACAGAAAGTAAACCCGGCTTTGCCGGAACATTGACAACGCTGCTCGACTTTTATACCAAGTCAGATGGTTTACTTCAGGGACGAATTGATAGTAAAGAGCTTAAACTTGACCAAATAGATGATGACCGAGAAGCCTTTACCCGAAAAATGGACTCACTTGAAGCACGCTTATACACTCAATATAATGCTATGGATTTGTTGGTTGCCGGTTTAAACGCCACCAGTACTTACTTAATGGCGCAATTAGATAATATGCCTGGAGTTGTTCGTAATAATAATTAATGGTTTAAATTATTATTCTCTCAGTCACAAACTTTTATTATACTTATTCTTTATTTGAAAAGTTGAATTACCGTTCTCATACTTCCACTTGGTCATAACTTCTTTTTCTCTTCTTTTTTACTTTAATTTCAGTATGTTATTTGTTATTTTATATAAAACATAGTCTTGGAGCAATACTTTGGATACCACAACAATAACCATAAAAAAAATGTTATTAAACGCGACCTTAAAAGCTAATTTAGATGCGTTAAAGGTTTTTCTCCCAGCAATATATGAAATGTTCAAAAATTATACTCCGGTAGATGCTGGTGTGGTAATTAATGATGAAGGTAATATCGATCTCTTTAACCAACAGGCATTTGTTTATAGTGGGAGGCCAGAACAATTTGCAAAAGAACAAGTAGCGTCGTTTATAAAAACACCACTTTTTTTCGATTTGAAAATGGACGAGATTAGTGGGAGTAAAATACTTTATGATCACCAACGAGTATTAGAAGCTATTGAAATAAAAAGAAAAGAAGAAGTTACAACTCCTGCAACTTTTAATGAAAAAAGGCTTGATTTCGTGTGTATGGTAGGTGTTGGGCTTGGTTACCAAATAGAAGAACTACTAATTCAAAAACAAGTTCAGCATTTGTATTTGTGTGAACCATCTAAAGATATCTTTTATGCAATGCTTCATTGCATCGAATTCCGGCCGATTTTTGAACATTGTATTGCCAATGGTGGTGGAGTTACCATTAATACCGGCAATGACTATGACAATATGTTAAACGGAATTGATGATGTTTTAAAACGGATAGGCAGATTTTATTTACCCCGTTTTTATGTTTACAAACACTATGACAGTGCTACCACTGAAAGTTTTATTAGCAAACTCAAAAAGATTGGCTATAGGTTCGCTTTCGGTTGGGGCTTTATGGAAGATGAGATTATTGGTTTTCGTCATACCTTAGCGAATTTAAAGCTAGGCTACAAGGTTTGTAAAAAACCGTCAGAGTTCACTAACAAGGACCCTAACCGTGCTGTATTTATCGTTGCTAATGGCCCATCATTAGACTTTTCTTTAAAATTTTTAAAAGAAAATCAAGATGACATTATCATTGTCAGTTGTGGTACGACATTACGTGTATTGCTAAAGCATAATATAAAACCGGATATTCATGTTGAAATGGAGCGTCCTGTTGAGATGTTACCTTTTATAGAGGAAATTGAACAGCAGCAAAAAAACTCAACTATTAAATTAAAAGATATTCAAATAGTAGCGCTTAATACCGTTTATCCTGAGCTATTAAAGAAATTTAAAACGCCCTTGTTGCTTAATAAACTTAATGATGCCGGTGGTGAGTTTATTGATGCCTTAGATGTTTCGAATGTATACGCTAGACCACCCCACTCTAATCCAACATGCCCTAATACCGCAGCAACACTTATCGTATCTTTAGGTTTTAAAGAAATATACTTTATTGGTACAGATTTTGGTTATGTCAGTAATGAATATCATCATTCAAAAGATAGCATTTATTATGAGAAAGCCTATAGATCAAAAGCGAAAGAAAAAGATGGAAAAGATGTAATAGATGATCTGATGAATCGAATAGATGGTTTGATGAATCAGGATTTTCAATGTAAAGGAAACTTTCGTGATTTGGTCTTTAGTAATCAAATTTTTGATGCTTCTAGAAAGCAAATCGAATATTTAATTTCTAGTAATACAGACGTCCAGGTTTATAATTGTGCTGATGGTGCTTTAATCAAGCATGCAAAGCCGATGAAAATAGAAAATATTAATTTAATTAGTAATAATCAATCCAAAGAACTACTTCTAAACAAACTGTTGTCTGATGCTTTTGATAACAACGCTTTTACTAAAAAAACATTGGATAAAAGCATAAAAAAAACATTTTATGTATTAAAGGTCACTTTGGATCAATTAATGCTAATTATTAAGCAAAAGGTTAACTCAAGAGAAGAGTTAGCTGATTTATTTGTAGCTCAACATAAATTACTTAGGCAGCTGTTGTTCCGTAAGGAATATCAGTTTAATTACTGGATGATACAAGGTACTTTTCAGTACTTACAAACGTATATAATGAGTAATACTTTAATGTATGATGATTTGGTAAAACGGAATGAATTTATGAATCACAGTCTTTTGTTATTTAGAGAACATGTTGATTTATTATATAAAAAATTAATTGATCAACATGAATTGTCAAGTTAGCCTAGAGTGGTTATTAGTTTAAATAGTTCTATATTACAGAGTAAAGCTAAATTGTGAAGCCATCGTCAATAATAATATTCTGACAGTTTATGTATTGTGAACTGTCAGACAGTAAAAATGTAATGGCGCCCATCATATCCTTTGCCTCTAGCATACCTTGTCCTAACGTTTGCGCTTTGTATGCCTGTTGAAAATTATCTGGCTGAGAGTCTAACAATCCACCAGGGCTAATACTATTTATCCTGAAATTAGAGTTTTTCACATAGGCGACTACATACTTATTTAGGTGCTGTAAAGCCGACTTTATTGCTGCGTATTCCACTGGCATAGTCAAGGTGGTATTATCATAAATATCAAATTTAGGCGCAACTACGCCATAGATTGAAGAAATATTAACCAGTGAAAAAGGTGTATTGTATTTTGAAAAGTATGCGGCACATTGTTGACTAACAAGAAAAGTCGAGCCTAAATTTAAAGCGACGTTTTCATTAAAACTAGCTAAGGTAACATCATAAAAATGAGCACCGTATGTTTTATTTTTTGGGTAGGCGCAACTAACCACACCATCTATATCGTCAAGTAAATAAAAAAATTCTTTTACGTTTTTTTCGTTATTAATATCAAGGTGTTGAATAGATAAATTACTGTCATTTAGGCCAACATCCATTTTTTCTAACCTTGATACTAAGTTATCGGTATCAATATCTGTAGCAATGATTTTTGCTCCAGATTTTAACAGTGATTCTACAACTTTAGACCCCAGAAGGCCTCCAGCACCAATGATTACTATGTTTTTATTTTCTAAGCGCAAAGCTAATTACCTTTTGTTAAATTTAAAATAACTTCTGCAAGTTTAAAGTCGTAAATATCATCAATATCAATAGCGCGTTCTTTAGGTACTTCTATACTCGTGATCTCGCCGTCAAAAATATTTGAATAATTCATTATAAAGTTTGGTGAAGCTGAATATACTACTGTTGTCATATCAAATACTGTCGGCGCATCTTGTCGACGTGATATGGTGCAATCAGGTTTATTAACTAACGCCACCCGACCTTTACAATCAATCTTTACCATATTAAAAAATGGACTTCGGCTAGCAGGAGTAACCGATATACATATATCGGCTTGGGTAGTTGACCGTTTAGTTATAGCATCTTTGACATCTTTGACACTTCGAAGAGGACTTGTTGCAGGAAGGCTGACAAATTCATCAAAGTTACCATATTTTGCGGTTACCCATTCAATAGCATGGCGCCAAGCCAACCATTCAGGACTTTGATCGCCAGCTAGCTCTTGTGGGCGTTGAATGACTATAGCACCTGCCGCTAGAGCAATATCTGCAATTTCAGCATCATCGGTAGAAACAAATACTTTATCTAAAATCTCGACTTTTTTTGCAGTTTCAATTGAGTAACATATTAAGGGTTTACCACTAAGAGGCATAATGTTTTTTCGAGGTAGCCCTTTTGAGCCTCCTCGGGCAAAAATAAATCCATGAGCGATCATAAAGTGCCTCCAAAAACTGCCTTTTCTTTAATTTTTTCTATTAATGTTATTGTTTTGCATGCTTGAAATAATGTGGGGCATTGATTTTCTTTATGATTAATTAATGAGTCAAAATCCGCTAGCATGTCTAGGTACATCTTGTTTTTGTCCCACTCAGGTTGACTGTATAGTGTTTTATCACCTTCTAGGGTATGCAGTGTTATGGTGTTATTAAGTAAATCCCAATCTAATCGTCCTTTGCTACCGATAAAACTACATTTACGTTGAGGCTGTTTTTGAATGAAATCCAAATGAATATTACAAACACAGCCAGTTTTTGAAACAAGTACTATATCGGCAAGCTCTTCAACGTCAAGTTGTAACTCAGTTGAATTACGTAGGTGAGCATAGTGAAAATCCATATCGCCTAAAATCCATTGTAAATAATCAAGCTCATGGCTTAACTCAAGTAAAGCGCCGCCCCCTAAATGAGCATTAGCCGATACTGATTCTCGGTAATCTTTCGTTGGGCGCCAATGGGGAAGGAACTGCCCTATGTTTATTGATGCGTTATAAATATACCCTATAGTTTTGTTTTCTATAAGCTGTTTAATAATAGGTGCTGACGATAAGTAGCGTAGACAATAGCCAACAGCTACAGGTGTGTTGTGTAATTTAGCAATATCTAAAAGGGCTATCGCATCGGCTGACTTTACCGTCACAGGTTTTTCTATTAAAACCGGGATACCGGCTTTTATTAAAGGGATTGCATGACTTGAATGTAGGGTGGCCGGCGATGCAATGATTGAAAAGTATGGTTTCTCATCAATTAACGCTTCAAGGCTATAGACGATTTTATCGGCATTTTCCACTTTGCTATTTGGTTGTCGTCCACTTGCCGACATTGCTAGTATTGTGGCATTTGGGTAGGACATTTTTAAGTTTTTTCGATGCCGCTGAGATATATTTCCTAGACCTATTACCCCAATGCTTAAAGTCATTAACTTAAATCCAGTGAGCTAATGTCAGTTTGTGCTTTATTAAAGTCATCTATACGGCCGATATCTAGCCAGTAATCTTGAAAATGAAACATCATAACTTTATCGTCAAGGTACTTTTCAAGTAATGTTGGCATATCTATTTTTTCATTTTTTTTGACACTGTTGACGATTTTTCTGCTGATCACATAGATACCTGCATTTACATGAAACTTATGTATCGGTTTTTCTTCCATGCTTATTATTTGCTGTCCTTTACTTTCAATAACGCCGTAAGGCACTTGGTATTCATATTCGCGTACGCACATTGTCGCATTGGCTTTAGTTTCATCGTGAAAATTCAGTAATTGTACAAGGTTAACTGTGGTTAATACATCGCCATTCATCACTATAATGGGTAAGTCAGGTAAATCTTTAGGTAGAAGCCCTAATGCACCGCCTGTACCTAAGGGGGTTGTCTCATGGATATACTTAATCGAAACTCCCCACTTATCACCATTACCAAAATAGTCCTGGATCATTTCAGCAAGGTAGTGAGTGGAAATATAAAAGTTATGGAAGCCTGCTGAAATACAATTAATCAAAACCGTTTCTAAGATTGGTTTAGAGCCTACTTTTAAAAGTGGTTTGGGGCAGTTTAACGTTAAGGGTCTTAAACGTGTGCCAAGGCCGCCAGCCATAAAAAACACAGGGTTATCGTATTGTGTTTTTTGTATAAGTTGATGCAGAGTTTCTAAGCCGACCACTTGACCATCTTTTACTATAGGAATAGAGAGTAATCCCATTTTATTCATCAGGGCTAATAATTCAGTTCTGGGTGTATTAATCAGAGCGGTTGTTGGTGTGCTAAACATGATCTCAACGATTGGGGTGACTAATGGTTTACCGTTGATGAGTGCTCTGCGGATATCGCCATCAGTTACCGTGCCAAGTAATTTATTTTTATCACCTACCACTAAAGCAAGCTTCAAGCTTGCTTTGTCAATTACCTTTAAAACTTCTCTAATACTTGAAGAAGGTGCAACTAATATATCTTTCCATTTATTATTCATATCACTTAACAACCTTTTTTGTAATACAAGCAGGGAAACACACTGTATTTTCTTCTACATCTTTAGTGATCGTAGCGCCAGCGCCAACAACAACATTAGCACCAATGTTTATCGATTGAATAATAGATGCCCCTGTGCCAAAGTGCACATTGCTTTTCGATGTTACTTGACCACTTAGAACTGCTCCAGGAGCAATATGATTATTCTGCCCCAAGCGACAATCATGATCAACAATAGCACCCGTATTGATAATACTATTGGCACCGATGTTAACCCCTGTCTGAATAATAGCACCGGCCATCACCTGTACACCTTTTCCTAATGTTGCATAGTCTGAAACGATGGCATTTTTTGAAATGACTGTTTCAAATTCATAACCTAATTCAACAAAATATTGATATAAGTTGGCTCGTAATCGACTGCCGGGTAATGAACCTACACCATTAATCAAGCTTATTGCCTTTTTATCGAAATTTAAAACGTCATCATCACGGCACAAATGAGCAATACCATTGAATACGTCATTGATAGGTAACTCCTTGGGGCTTATAACGGCAATCACTTCCCGTTTGTTTTGGCGTAATATATCAAACAATACTGCTGCATGGCCGCCACTGCCGATCATAACTAGCGGTTTAGTCAATTAACACATCCCCAGTTTGATAATCTTTACGAGCAACCTGCTCTAATAATGTCCAAAAAAGATACGGACTTAGCCCAATACCGGGACGTTTTATCTCAATGTTATCTTTTGTTAGTTTTTCTCCTGCGCGTATTGGCCGAGCAGCGACTAAACTTTTCCGAGATAACGCCTTATTTTTCACCTCGGAAGGTCGAGGGGCTTTTACACCATCGCCTAATGCTTGCTCCACATTACGAATCGCATTAACCATATCGGTCAATTCCTTGGGTTCCAACGATGCCTTATGGTCTGGACCTTCCATAGTGTTGTCCAACGTAAAATGCTTTTCAATTATTACCGCACCGCGCGCTACGGCGGCAACCGGCACGGTTATTCCTGCGCTATGATCGGAATAACCCACAGGTAAATTAAATGCCAAAGTCATGGTGTCCATTGCCTTTAGGTTAATATCTACCATGGGCGCAGGATATTCGGAAGTACAATGCAATAAGGTCACTTTTTCTTGTAATGCTTTTTGGCCTGACTCTGAAAAATAGGCTTTTTGAAAAGCCTCAATACTGGGCGCCGCTTCATTAGATGCAGTATAACCAAAAGCTATCACACCTAACGTTGCCTCAACTTCAGCCAAAGAAGCCATGCCGGTGGACACTATTAAGTCACAGCCTGTTTGGGCGTGCTCTAACACCAAAGGTGCGTTGGTGAGCTCTCCAGAAGGGATTTTCAACCTTTTCAGGCCAAGTTCATTTACCAAAAACGCAAGGCTTTCTGAGTCAAAAGCGGTAGATAAGAATTCAATATTAAGTGCATCGCATTGAGCTAACAGTTTATGATGTGCCTCATAACTCAACTCTAAACGAGAAAGCATCGTTAATTGGCTTTCTTTTTTACCTGTATTATTGATCTGGTATTCACATTGTTCAGCAGTTGCCGTAACTAAATTCTTTGCCTTAAATGTTTGGAATTTTACGATGTCAGCACCAGCAGTAGCAGCAACATCAATTAATTTCTTAGCTAATTCGATATCGCCGTTATGGTTAACACCAGCTTCTGCAATTATTAACGTTCGAGTATTATTCATCAATTTTATGATCCGTGAATGTTTTGATATTGAAAGCTGGTAGTTCAAGGTGCGCTAATATATCTACTATCGTTTGAGCTGCACCCCCTTTCCCGTATGGATTGATAGTGTTTTGTAAGGACTCTTTAAAGCTCACTTCACAGCTTTTATTGATTGCATTTGAGATACTGTCTTTATTCATTTCAACGTCAAGTACGGACGATGCTCTTGGTCGACCTTTTTGTCGCGTACCGATATTAATGGTAGGAACATTAAAACTAGGCGCCTCAATGATACCGCTAGAAGAGTTACCGATTACACAATCAACAAATTCCATGATGGAAATATAACGCTTAAAGCCCAACGAAGGAATTATCTTTATATTGCTCAGGTTTACGATCGACTGCCATTGTTCGATAATATTATTCCCGCCGTTATCAGCATTTGGATAGGTAATAATATATGTTAGCTGGGGGTTTTCAATAATGGCACTGATTAGTGACGATATATCATTTTCAGATGAGTTCGCTGTTTTTGTTACAGGGTGATAGGTTACTAATGCTATTGGTCCACTCAATACGAAATCAAGACTGCTTTCTAATTCATGCTTTGTCATTCTGGGTGCGTTGATAATATTATCAACGCCAGGAGAACCTACGACGAATATGCTGCTTTTTCGTTCTCCTAATTGTTGTATTCGTTTGGCAAACTGCTCAGCAACAGGAAAGTGGATATTTGCCATTTTTGTAATGGAGTGTCTGATTGAATCGTCAAATGCACCCTCCGTAACCTCTCCTCCATGGATGTGAATCAATGATATATCTAAGAACATAGCAGCTTGAGCTGCTGCGAACATTTCATAACGATCTCCTAGCACCAGAATTGCGTCTAAATTACTCCAAGTAAAGGCGTCAGCAAAACTCATGGTTGCAATGCCTACTGATTTAGCGATACCAACTTTTGAAGATGAAGATAGGAGCATTTCAATGGACACGATATTCTTAACGTTGTTATCTCTTAGTTCTGATATGGTATATCCGTATTCTGGTGAAAGGTGTGTACCACATGCAAAAATACATGTTTCAAAGCGATCATCGTTTTGTAATAACTCTATTGTTCTTGATAGCAGCCCATACTCTGCCCTTGTACCAGTAACTATTCCAATTTTTTTAGACATGCAGGGGCTCTTTAATATCTGTTGGTGAACTAGGGAGGTTAACTAGTCTTGTTTCAATGAATTCTGAATTTATAAGCGGACCTCTAAAGGCACTTTTAAACATCGGCAACCTGTGCATCAATTGCCAAATAGGCCTTGTCATCACACCACTGGCATTCGTTTCTTTAATTAAGGTGTCACGGCTAGCCACGTCAGGGCAAATAATGGCATTTAACCAATAATTTGATTGGCAATGCTTGGGTTCTTTTACAAAGCTAAAGTCAGAATTTTTGAAAAATGCCTGATAATGATGTGCCAGTAATCGCTTTCGCTTAAGGAAATCCGGTAACGTTTCCATTTGTGCACACCCTAGTGCAGCATTGATATTAGGTAAGCGGTAATTAAAGCCAGGTTCGTCGTGGAAAAATTCAAAGGCATGAGGCTGTTTGGCCATTGTGGTTATATGTTTGGTATGCGCCCCTGCATTTTTACTATGGCAGAGAACCATACCGCCGCCCCCTGTGGTAATTATTTTATTGCCATTAAAGCTGATGGCCGAATAATCACTGAAAGTGCCCGTATGTTTACCTTTATAAAACGAGCCTAAGCTCTCAGCTGCATCTTCGATTAAAACCAAGTTGAATTTTTTACATATTTTCAAAAGTCCGTCTAATTCAACCGGGTGACCAAAAGTATGCATCGGCATAATCGCTTTAATTCGTTGTTGGCTGTGACGATGAATACATTCGCCATCGGCATTTAGCGAAGAATTTTCTTCCAAATAGGTTTCAGTTGCCTGAGGGCATAGGCCTAGGGTGTTTAGCGATACATCGACAAATATTGGCGCCGCTCCCATATGGTAGAGCGCGTTGCAGGTTGCTACAAAGGTTAATGCTTGTGTAATGACCAGATCACCATTTTTTATTCCTGCCATATATAAGGCAGTATGTAAGGCTGAAGTACCATTTACGACAGCAACTGCTTTTTTTGCACCAGTAAACTGTTCTATTTGTTGCTCAAATTTATCGACATATTGACCTACGCTGGATACAAATGTCGACTCAATAGTATCAACTACATATTGTTTTTCATTGCCATTAAAAGTTGGAGCATGGAGCGGAATAAACTCATTGCTTTGATAGGTGTCCCTAATAAATTGGATCAGTGAATTAGTCATAGGAATTTTACATCTTACCGTCTAAGTATTTTTTTGTTTCCAGGTGCCTAAAATTAGGGATCATTTGGTGAAAAAGACTGACTATTTGTTCTTTATCCCAGCACATCGTTTTACGCATCTCCTTAATTTCACGTTTAAACATCGTGATTTTATCGGCATCATAGATAAGGTCATTTTTAATGATGCCTAAACTTTCAAAACGAGTCATATCTAGAGTTTCATTATGGGTAAAAAATTCTTCAAAATCTTTTTCACCTGTGGTATCGCTAGCGCTAAATAGACAAGGCCACTTACCTTGCTCTGGTAACGTTTTTACTAATTTTCTGGCTTCATCTTCACTTTCACACAAATGGGGTTGATAACCTAGTTGTTTCAAATACTTTACGGCAATATCAGCAAAGGAAACTAGATGTAATGCCTTGCTTAATTTAGGGAAGAAAATATCTCTGTTATCACCGAAAATACACGACATCAGGCATAGTTCCCCCGACTCCTGAGGAGTAACAAAATAACGTTTTATATCGTTAGGGGCGGCAATTGGTTGATGTTTTTGAATGCGCTGGTTAAAACCGTGTAACAAAGAGCCATCTGAAAAAGCAACATTTGCAAATCGAGCGGTGGAAATAGAGATATTTTCACTATGCTTCATTAGGAACATTTCCATAATACGTTTTGACGCCCCCATCATATTTACAGGGTTAGCGGCCTTATCAGTAGAAACGCAAAAATATTTTTTAGTGCCATTTTTAATGGATTGTCTTATTGTTTTGTCGGTATTAAATATATTTACATCGATCATGCGCATTAAGGTGAAGGGGTCTTTTTCACTGCGCACGTGTTTTAATGCCGACAGATTTAATACGTAGTCATATTTACCATCAGCCTTGATGAAAGCATCATACTCAATAGATCCTATATCTAAAGCATATGTTTGAAAATCACCGTCAATATAACCAAATGAACTGCGGATATCGCGAACCATTTCTACCATGTTGTTTTCGCTAATATCGACAACGTGAAGTTTTTTTGGTTTTCGTTTGAATATTTCTTTAGTTACCGCTTGACCAATAGAGCCGGCAGCGCCAAGAACTAAAAAGGATGAGTTGGCAATAACGTCATTAAGTTTTTTTTCATATAAAATCATGTCGTTGATAAATAATTTTTCTGTACGGCCTATAAGTGGCAACATGGAATTCACCTTTGACGTTATACTATTGTGTTGAATATTCTATTTTTTAACAAAACCATAGCTTGAGGCTGGTCACTGCATATATGTATTTATTGCTTGATACGCTTTGCTTATTTAACTCTCACGTTTATTCTTAGCAACTTTTTTTTTTATACTTAACTTGAATCGTTGTATAAGCATATATACCTATGATTAAAAACAATTCTATTATATTACACAAGAATAAAGCAAGTTATGTGCCTAATACTATTGATAAACAACAAAACATTGTAAAAAAGTTTAGGGAAGTTGATAAATATGAGTTTTGTTGCCAAAAGACTTGAAGAATAAGGTGTTTTATAAATATTAAACCGTGGGGCATTTTTGTAATGCTATAGCAGAGAAGATATTTTATTATAAAGTTCTGTTGCTTGATCCTTGGTTAAATTACCAACAGAGCGAGCTCTACCTATGGTTGAGTTGACGCTTATCACTTCATTGGCAATATCTTTGATTTCGCTTACTGCTTTCACTTGTGCTTCTTTTTGTTGTTTTTCAAGTCCGAGCTTTGATATTTCTACAATGTCTTTTGCATAAATACCTAAATCAGGTTTCAATGGTTTTTCTTTGCTGACTTCTTCCGATTTTGGCATGAAAGCTCGCTGTATCACACTACTTGCCGTCAATGGATTTGCAATTGACATAAGTTACTCCAGCATTTCTTAAGAAAGTCAGTCATTGGAAACTTTCTTCTGTTAATTAGCTAAGTATAGTTTGTATTGTATGAAAATTAAACGATTTGGGTTCTAGTCTTAGTTCTGAGTTTATTTCTAGAAATAGTGAGTTAAAAATAGAACAAAGTGAAAAAATTGACGGTATATTTTTATATATGCTGTTGGATTTGAGCCAGATGATTAATATTTTTGATAAGATTTAGATACTTTTTTGCTTTTTTTAATTCTAATGATTTGTTCAGCTAATATTTTCTTGCAAGCTTGAGATATACTTGATATTTCATTATCAAGTGAAACCATTTCATTTAATAAGGTAAGCTCTTGTGCTACATCGCTAGTTGTTTTTTGATCGAATAAACAATGGATTAAACTGTCTCTTTTAGACATTAACTCTGTTAGCTCATTATCTGTTATTGATCTACCTGTCTTAGATTCATTGGTAATGGTTGTGTTTTCTTGGGTTTTTTTTTGCACAATGAGTATTCGCGACAACAGTTGTCGCGACACTTCATTTATTTGCTTAAGGGCTTTTTTAGTGTTATTTACCACTAAAAGCTCACCTGATTTTGGTTTTCTAGTGGGATAGAGTCCCAACCGGCTTTAATCGGCAGAAGTATTTGAATGATCTCTTCGAGCTTTTCAATATTATTATCAGCACTCGCGACAAGTAATTGTTCTGAACAAAAGGTGTAAAGTGATGCTAAATTATTCGATATTTCTCCACCTTTTTCAAAATCTAACGACCCTTCTAAAACGCCAATAATAGCAATAGCATTCGATAGCTCAGTACCTTTTTTATCAAAATCATTTTGTGAGATAGCGCCTTTGGCAGTAGCTATATTACCTAATAATTGTTGAAATAACATAGCTACTAATTGATAAGGTGAAGCTTGTTGAGCAGTGCTCTTGTTTGTTTGTTGGTACTTTTTAAGTGATGCATGTGTCATAGACACCTCCAATAGCTATATAACTTTAAGTATAGAAAACTAATAAAATTGAAACCATAGATTTAGTTATAACTTAACGGATAAAATTATGACTAAGTTAAGGGTTGATTATTAACGGTTACCGCAAAGCCTTCTTTTTTAGCTTTCTCAAAAGCTTGTTGTAGTACATTATGTGTGATCTCTTCAGCACTATTCACTACGCCATTGTTTAGTACTTCAATATTATCCCAACCGCAAGTGACTAGATATTCTTCTATTTGTGTGAGTTGCTGCTCAAAAGGCATCTCCCTTGAGAACATAGTAAACTCATGTCGAGTACCTTTGGTGAACTCTTGATTATCATGCATTAATTCAGCAGTGCCATTTATGATCAACATTTCATTATCCTACTTTCACTAAAATATGGTTATAAGCTTACTCTTACCTGTTATGCTTTTTTTATGCCAATTGTTTTTTTTAATATTAAGTATACTTTATCTTTTTGATTTTACGTGTTTTAAATTTTATTTTGTTAGCATTTTTTTATTGAGTAGGCGTTAATCAATTAGTTATTTAAATTACCTTAACTATATATATCAAATTTTTGACATATATATCTGTGTAACGGTTTTAGTTATGGAGAACCTGATTTTATGCACACCATCTAAGGCACTTTACCTTATCTTACTTAATATCAATGTTGCTTGATGTCTAGAATATTCACAGAAAATATGTTCTGTATTTTAATATCACTTTATCGGCAAAAGACTAAATATCTTTACTTTATTTTTATTAAACCAATAGGTAGGGTCGGGGTAAATTATGGTATATGACAAATAAATGACGATTAGGCGTCAATTTTTTGTTGCTTATATTTAATTAACGGCTAAAATTGCCACTGTCGCTATAAAACGACATTAAAAATAATACCTTAGCATTAATAATAAAGAATCAGTTATGAATGAAACGGCAACATTAGTAGGCCACAAACAAATTTTAGTGGTAGATAATGACGCAGGCAGAAGTGAGCAGCTTAGTACTGTGCTGGCCTTTGTCGGTGAGCACTTTAGCCATTGCTCACAAGAGCAAGCGGTTGAAAAACTGGCAGATACTAGCCATATTCTTACGGTAATATTAACCGGAAATGTCAGTAGTGATTGCGCTAACTTAATTAAAGCTAAGCCCAGTGTGCCCTTTATTCTTCATGATGTATTGGATGCTAATGAACTAGCGAGTAATGTTAATGTTATCGGTACGCTGTTTGCTCCCCTTAACTACGCTCAGCTGACCGAGCTTATTCATCACTGTCATCAATACCATAATAAATTACCGCGCAAGGCGATGAAATTAGGTAATAGCGCTTTGTTTCGCTCACTTATTGGCAGCAGTGAGCTTATGGCTCAGGTACGTTTTTTAATTGAACAAGTCGCAAAAACACCGGCCAGCGTTTTAGTACTCGGTGAATCAGGCACGGGTAAAGAGGTGATCGCGCGTAATATCCATAACTTATCGGAACGCGCAAAAGGGCCTTTTGTACCACTAAACTGTGGTGCCATTCCTGCGGAGCTATTAGAAAGTGAGTTATTTGGTCATGAAAAGGGTGCTTTTACCGGCGCGATTTCTACCCGTAAAGGTCGTTTTGAATTAGCGGAAGGCGGCACACTATTTTTAGATGAAATTGGTGATATGCCTCAACCTATGCAAGTAAAACTGCTCAGAGTATTACAAGAGCGCACTTTTGAGCGTGTCGGTGGTAGTAAAAGTATCAAAGCCAATGTCCGTATTATTGCGGCTACTCATCAAAATTTAGAAGCAATGATTAAAGCGGGCACTTTTAGAGAAGATTTATTTTATCGCTTGAATGTCTTTCCTATAGAGACACCGGCATTGCGTGAGCGAAAAGAAGATATTCCGCTGTTATTAAAAGAACTTCTGACACGCTTTGAACATGAACAAGGGCGAACGGTGCGTTTTACTGAAAAAGCCATCGAGTCGCTAATGGAGCACCCGTGGGCAGGTAACGTCCGTGAATTATCAAATTTAATTGAACGTATGTTGATCATGTATGGTGAGCAAATCGTCGATGTTGCTGAGCTGCCCTTTAAATATCAGCATATTGATGTCCAAGCTTATAACCCTGAATACCCTGAAGAGTTACAAGAGCAAGATGTTATCAATGCGCTTTTCTCTGGTTGTGATGATGACGAAGATGATGAAATTAGTGATGAAACTCAACTAGCGGCGCCAGCGATAAATGCACAGCAAAATGCTGCTGATACGGCCATGTTACCCTCAGACGGTTTAAATTTAAAAGAGCATCTTGCTGATTTAGAAGTTTCTTTAATTAAACAATCGTTAATTAAACATGACTATGTCGTTGCCCGAGCGGCGGAAACTCTCGGTATGCGGAGAACCACCTTAGTTGAAAAAATGCGTAAATATGACTTGCAAAAAGCCAGTGACTAATTGGTCTTAGCGCGTACCTAAGGTCAATAGATTGACGGCTGTTTTTAGCTTGTCTTTGTTTGTTGTTTGTTTATCTGTTTGAAATTTATAATGAAAATTATGGCATAGTAAATGCTTGGTAGGTATTAGATAGTTTTACTAGAGTACCTAGTTATGGCACAAGTTATGGCACAAGCAATCCCTTCAGCAACCACTCCTATGATAGAGTCAGGCGCCATTACCGCGTTTAATGCTATTAAGGTCGTTGAGACGAGTAAAGCTGTTTTACTCGAGCAAGAAGCGTTCCCTGGTGAATTAGCGGCTTTGAGAGCACAAGTCACTCAACCTAAAGAGTCTGGTTTTTCTGTCAATACCATTGCTAGCACTAACCATGCTCATAGTTCAAGCCCAGAAAAGCAGCACCCTAGTGATAGCTTATTAGCAGATCAGCTAATAGAGCTTATGCCAACCGGCTTAGTTATGCTTGACGGTAATGGCATTGTGATCAAGATAAACCAAGTGGCGATAGACTTACTCGATGAGCCCATCCTTGGTCAGCCTTGGTTTAATGTTATAGCCCGTTCATTCAATCCACGTGAAGGTGATTGGCATGAAATATCACTTAAAGATGGTCGCCGTGTTAAATTAGAAATCACCAGTTTAGGCGCTCAGCCGGGGCAGTTAATTCTGATTACCGACCTTACCGAGACCCGCCTTTTACAAGATAAAATAGCGCAGATGCAGCGTCTTTCTTCATTAGGTAAAATGGTTTCAACCCTAGCTCATCAAATTCGCACGCCATTATCTGCGGCAATTTTATATGGTGAAAACTTAATCAGTAATAAATTAGCAGAATCGGCACGTGTTGATTTTCAAAAGAAATTAAACGCCCGCTTACATGATTTAGAGCAGCAAGTGAATGATATGCTGCTGTTTTCTAAAAGTGGTAAAGAACAGGTTGTTGCTCCTCTAGCCGTTAACGCCTTGATTGATGATGCGGTGCATTCTATGGATGCTTTAATAAGTAAAGCGGGTGCACAAGTCAAAGTACAGTACTGTGAACATGAGCTTTATATCCTAGGCAATAAAAGTGCCTTAACAGGCGCGATGCAAAACTTATTGCATAACGCCTTAAATGCCATGACCGTCTTACCGGCAAGTAGTGCCGCTAAAATAGTTGCCCCCTTGATAAATATTCAAGTGTATAGCCAAGACAATCATTTATATTTAAGTGTTAAGGACAATGGCCCAGGTATAGATGCTGAAATTCGTGATAAAATTTTTCAGCCTTTTTATACCTCAAGCAGTAAAGGCACAGGGCTTGGTTTAGCGGTGGTTAAATCTGTGGTTAACGCTCATCAAGGTGAGGTAACTTTACTTAACGAAGCTAATGCAGGTGCACATTTTGTGATTAAATTACCGCTGCTAGAGCAGGGTAGTGTGATGAAAAACAATCCAGAGGGAGAGTGCTAATGGCTGAACATAAAGTTCTTGTGGTGGAAGATGATGCCGGTTTGCGTGAAGCCTTGGTTGATACCTTATCATTAGCAGGTTATCGCTGTGTAGAGGCCGATTCTGGTGAAGCTGCTTTATTGCTGTTGAAAAAACAGCAGGTTGATATTGTTGTCAGTGATGTACAAATGGGAGGCATGTCTGGTTTATCTTTACTTAAAAGTATTAAAAGTAAACAGGTGAATTTACCGGTGTTACTGATGACGGCCTATGGCACCATTGATGATGCGGTACAAGCGATGAAAGATGGCGCTTGTAACTATATTGCCAAGCCCTTTGCGCCGCAAGTGTTACTCAATATGGTCAGTCAATATATTCCGCCCAAAAAGGTGAATAAAAATGAGCCCATCGTGGCCGATAAACGCTCATTAGAATTACTGGTTTTGGCTAAAAAAGTTGCCAGTACCGATGCGTCTGTAATGATCCTTGGTCCCAGTGGCTCAGGTAAAGAAGTGTTAGCCCAGTATGTGCATCATCATTCTAAACGCAGTGCTCAACCTTTTATCGCCATTAACTGCGCGGCCATTCCTGAAAATATGCTTGAAGCCACCTTGTTTGGTTATGAGAAAGGTGCTTTTACCGGCGCCATCCAAGCCTGTCCAGGAAAGTTCGAACAAGCGCAGGGCGGCACTATTTTACTTGATGAAATAACCGAAATGGATACAGGGCTACAAGCTAAAATTTTACGGGTATTGCAAGAACGCGAAGTAGAACGCTTAGGTGGCAGAAAAATCATAAGTCTAGATGTACGTGTTATTGCTACCACTAATAGAGACTTACAAGCCGCAGTAAAGGATGGTCTCTTTCGAGAAGACCTTTATTATCGTCTTAACGTTTTCCCACTCACTTGGCTACCCTTAGCTGAGCGAGTTGATGATATCTTTGTGTTGGCGCAACACTTAATCTCCCGTCATTGTCAAAAAAATGGCGACCCCATACCTGAGTTTTCGAGGGCTGCGCGTAGTAAACTTAATGCTTATCATTGGCCAGGTAATGTCAGAGAGTTGGATAATGTTATCCAACGGGCACTTATTTTACATACCGACAAGCTTATTGATGCGGACGATTTGATGATTGAAAACTTTGATACCGCATTAGTGATAGAGCCAGAGCGAGTGACGAATACTGACGATAAGCTTGGTAGTGAATTGAAATTGCAAGAGCATCAAATTATTCTTGATACCTTACAAGCCTGCCATGGTAGTCGCAAAGCGGTGGCCGATCGCTTAGGCATTAGCCCACGTACCTTGCGCTATAAAATTGCAAAAATGCGTGACTCAGGTATTGAAATTCCCGCATAAATTATTCAGTAAAACTAGCTATTATCACTAACTGCTAGTTATAGCCAAATTACTGTTCTCCCCCCGCTCTGACAAAATCAAAAGCTATTATTGTATCCCTTAGTAAAGTAGCTTTTGATTATTACCTGCTAATCCCCCCCCTTTACAAAACTAAATAATGCTTTTGGCACTATGCTTGCAGTCTCATTGTCATACCTAAGTTTAACGTAAAAAAATTGACAAAAGTGAGCGCACTATGGATATCAAAAGTAACTCTCTCTATAGCCAAATGCAAAGTATGTCGCTACAAGCTATGGGTAACAAATTACCCTCGGTTGATGCCATGGGTGTTAATGGTCTTACTGATAGCAGCGTGGGGAAAATCAACGATTCAAGTAGTAATTTTGGTAACATGCTAACAGATGCCTTAAAAAGCGTTAATGAATTACAACAAGAATCAGGACAACTGAAAAGATCTTTTGAAATGGGCGACTCTAATGTCACGCTGGCAGAGGTGATGATTGCTTCCTCTAAATCAGGTATCGCTTTAGATGCCACGGTGCAAATACGCAATAAATTTGTTGAAGCTTATAAAGAAATTATGAGTATGCCAGTATAATTTAACTGGCTTAAATTAGTTAAATCTGAGTATCTGAATTAAGTTACCCTAAGTTATTAAATAAATTTTGTCGTAAAAAACAGTACAGCGGAGAAGTGACGTGGCAGATACAAACGCAATGGTAGCAGCTGATAGCAGTGGTGATATGCTCGTCAGTGAAGCTGATAGTGCGGGAATGGAAGAGCAAAAATCAGGCTTTGCTGCTTTATTAGGTAATGTCGATATTTTAAGACAAATTACCATTGTGGTTGCCTTGGCTATTTGTTTAGCTATTGCGGTATTTGTTATTATGCTGGCTAATGAGCCTGAATACCGATTTTTGACGAAATTACCCACGCAGCAGCTTATTAAAACCATGGACTACCTTGATGCCAATCAAGTGGAATACCGTCAAGAAAATAACACTATTTCAGTACCTACCGATGAATATCAACATGTTAAGTTATTACTTGCTCGTGAAGGTTTAACCGATGAGGCTTCACAAGGTGTGAATATTTTAATGCAAGATATGGGCTTTGGCGTTAGTCAACGCCTTGAGCGAGAACGCTTAAAATATGGCAGAGAGCAACAATTGGCTAACACGGTAGAACAACTAAATAGTATTAGCCGTGCTAGAGTTTTATTAGCTATCCCACGTGAGAATGTCTTTGCTCGGCGCGAAAAAACCCCATCTGCTACTGTGGTGTTAACTATGCGACGCGGCAAGATTTTATCCGATGAAGAAGTTGATGCTGTGGTTGATATTATTGCTTCGGCCGTGCAAGGTTTAAGGCCAAACCGGGTCACGGTTACCGATCAAAACGGTCGTTTACTTAATTCAGGCTCACAAAATTCGATTTCATCACGCTCTCGTAAAGAGTTTGAGATTGAACAAAAGCGTGAGCATGAGTACCTAAACAAGATTGATAGCATTCTTATCCCCATTGTTGGTTTAGGAAATTATACCGCACAAGTTGATGTCTCCATGGATTTTACCAATGTTGAAGAAACATCGCGCCGTTATAACGCTGACTTACCCGCATTGCGTAGTGAGATGAGTATTGAAAGCACTAATATAGGTGGCTTTTTAGGTGGCATCCCAGGCGCGTTAACCAACCAACCTCCTCTTGAATCTGCTATACCTGAAAATGCCATTGGTGGACAAAAGAAAAGTATGCCGAGTAGAAGACATTCAGAGTTGACTAAAAATTATGAGCTTGATGAATCGATTAGTTATACTAAGTCACAAACCGGTATTATTAGGCGTGTCAGTGTTTCTGTAGCACTTGATTATGTTGCCAGCACTGCCACAGCAGCCACTGAATCTGGTGTCGATGCTCCAGTCACTAGCTTAGTACCTCGTTCCACTGCTGAAGTCGCTAGTATTCGACGATTATTACAGGGTAGTATTGGTTTTGATTTGCAACGTGGCGATGTTTTAGAAGTGCTAACCATTCCTTTTAATCGTCCCGATTTTGGCGTTGTCGCCGAGGTTCCTATCTGGCAACAACCTTGGTTTGTTAAAGTGCTAAAATTAGTATTAGGCGCCTTGGTTATAATCGTTTTAATATTGGCGGTTGTTCGTCCTATGCTGAAACGTTTAATCTACCCAGAACGAGCACCAGAAGATTATGGTGATAAATCACTGGATAGCCATATTGATTTAGGTGATGAAACTATGGATATGCTGACCTCAGATTTTGATGCGGGTGCGGTAGGTTTTGCGCCAGATGGCAGTCTACAGTTACCTGATCTTCACCGAGACGAAGATGTACTTAAAGCGGTTCGTGCGCTAGTAGCAAATGAGCCAGAATTATCATCGCAAGTAGTGAAAAGTTGGTTGAACGAAGATGAGTGATGAACAAGAAGTCGGTGAATTAGCCGCAGCCCCGGCAGGCTTTGATGTAGAAAAATTAGAAGGCGCAGAAAAAGCGGCCATACTATTGCTTAGCTTATCTGAAGAAGATGCTGCACAAATATTAAAGCATCTTGAGCCAAAACAAGTACAGCAAGTGGGTACTGTTATGGCGGCAATGCAAGATTTTACCCAAGAAAAAATCACCGCGGTACATAAACTCTTTATTCATGAAATACAAAATTTCTCTACCATTGGTTTTAAAAGTGAAGAGTTTGTTCGAAAAGCGTTAACCGCGGCACTTGGTGAAGACAAAGCCGGTAATTTAATTGATCAAATTGTCATGGGTGGTGCTGCTAAAGGCCTTGATTCATTGAAATGGATGGATTCTAAACAAGTAGCCAACATCATTCGTAATGAACATCCTCAAATTCAAACCATTGTTTTATCATACCTTGAGCCAGAGCAATCTGCTGAGATCATGAGTCAATTCACCGATAAAGTCCGTTTAGACTTAATGATGCGTATTGCCAATTTAGAAGAAGTGCAACCAGCAGCCTTGCAAGAATTAAATGAGATTATGGAGAAACAATTCGCGGGTCAAGCCGGCGCACAAGCAGCGAAAATGGGCGGATTAAAAGCCGCCGCAGATATCATGAACTACCTAGAGACGAACGTTGAAGGTATGTTAATGGACTCAATCCGTGAAAATGATGAAGAAATGAGTCAGCAAATTCAAGACTTAATGTTTGTCTTTGAAAACCTTGCCGATGTTGATGATCGTGGCATGCAAGCTATCTTACGTGAAGTACAGCAAGAGGCCTTAATGAAAGCGATTAAAGGCACTGATGAAGCGTTAAAAGATAAGATAATGAGTAATATGTCTAAACGTGCCGCGGAAATGATGATCGATGATTTAGAAGCTATGGGCCCTGTACGTATAAGCGAAGTGGAAGCAGCGCAAAAAGAAATTCTGGCGGTTGCACGACGATTATCCGACGCAGGCGAGATTATGCTGGGCGGCGGTGGCGGCGGCGATGAGTTTTTATAAGATAAAACTAGCTTAGCTCAGTGGAGTATAAGGGTACACTAATGTCAAAATCACCAGTTCGTATTATAAAAGCATCACAAGAGACTGCCATGGACGTTTGGCCTTTGCCAAATATCCAAGGACAAGTTAGCTCAGCAGATAAAAATAAAACCAATGCTTTTGGTAAAAAAAGTCACTGGGTTTATGAATCACCAGAGTCTGAAGAAGCTGAGCCACAACCACTGACAGCGCAAGAAATTGACGATATTCGCATAGCTGCCAGTGAAGAAGGCTTTAATCAAGGTAAGGAAGAGGGCTTTACTAAAGGTTTTGAAGAGGGTAAAGCTAAAGGGTTAGCAGAGGGAACAAAACAAGGTATTGTAGAAGGTACTGAGCAAGGTTTAGCCCAAGGCAAGGAGCAAATTGAACAACAAAGTGATCGTTGGCAAAAATTAATTGAACAATTACACCTACCATTAGCGAATGTGGAAAAAAATGTCGAAGAACAGCTTCTTAATTTGGTTTTACAGCTAACAGAAGCGGTGGTTTTACATGAAGCTAAAACTAACCCTGACATTTTAATGACGGCCATAACTACTGGCATCAAAAGTTTACCTAGTAGTGATGCTCAAACACAAATATGTTTAAACCCAAACGATATTAGCCTAGTCGAAGCTCAATTTGGCGCTGAGCACATTGCCGAGCAAGGTTGGCGTTTACTGCCAGCACCCCAACTGCCTCAAGGTAGCTGTCAAATAGAAAACAGTACCTCAAATATCGACTTGCAAATGAAAGCAAGGCTAAAGCAAGTGCTGGAACCTTTCTTTCAAGATGCTTTACATCAAAGCTCTTGATTTTTTGTCGCGCTTGATTCTTTTTCGTTTTAATTTTTTATCTTAAGGTAAATAAACACTATGGTTGATAGCTTACGTCTAACCGAGCGACTTAAAAACAGTCAACAATTTATTCATGACTTTAAAGCGCCCGTTGCTGGTAGGTTAGTGCGTGTTGTCGGTTTAACCCTAGAAGCCGTAGGCGTGAAAGCACATGTTGGTAGTCAATGTCTTGTTGAAACAGCACACGGTGATTTACTTGCTGAGGTTGTTGGTTTTGCTCAAGACATTACCTACTTAATGCCAGAAGAAAGCCTTCGTGGTGTTATGCCTGGCGCACGAGTGTTACCTATTTCCAGTAAATTTAAAGTACCTTTATCCATGGACCTACTCGGCCGGGTAATCAACGGTGTCGGCAAACCCATTGATGGTAAAGGGCCGATAAAATCAGATGATGATTATCATCATGATAGTAAACCCATGAACCCACTATCTCGACGAGCAATCACCGAAGTACTTGATGTAGGTGTACGTTCTATCAATAGCTTTATCACCATTGGTAAAGGCCAGCGCATGGGGTTGTTTGCTGGCTCAGGTGTTGGTAAAAGTGTGCTTATGGGGATGATGACACGGGGAACCTCGGCCGATGTTGTTGTCGTTGGCTTAGTGGGTGAGCGTGGCCGAGAAGTAAAAGAATTTATTGAAGAAATTTTAGGTGAAGAAGGGCTTAAGCGCGCGGTTGTTGTTGCCGCTCCGGCAGATAATTCCCCTTTAATGCGCCTTAAAGGTTGTGAAACGGCCGTACAAATAAGCGAGTATTTTCGCGATCAAGGTTTAGATGTCTTGTTACTGCTTGATTCATTAACACGTTACGCACAGGCACAACGTGAAATTGCCTTAGCGGTAGGTGAACCTCCCGCAACAAAAGGCTATCCGCCGTCAGTTTTTTCTAAATTACCGCAATTAGTTGAACGTGCCGGTAATGGCGGCGAAGGGCAGGGCTCTATAACGGCATTTTATACGGTATTAACCGAAGGTGATGACTTACTAGACCCTATTGCTGATGCTGCGCGCGCTATTTTAGATGGTCATGTGGTCTTGTCCCGAGAGTTAGCCGATGCAGGACATTACCCCGCGGTCAATATTGAAGGCTCTATATCACGGGTTATGCCTATGGTCACTGATGATGAACATCAAGATTTGGCCAAGCAGTTAAAGCAAATGTATTCCCTTTATCAGCAAAATAAAGACCTCATTGCCATAGGTGCTTACACCAAAGGCAATGATCCACGCATTGATCAGGCGATAAACGTGCTACCAGTGATCAACTTTTTTTTACAGCAAAAAATTAATGAGATTATTCCTTATGATCAAAGTATTGCCCAGTTGAAAGAAATTATTGCTGCGGCACATGCGCAAAATAAACAGCAAGCACAGAGCTAGTTGTTGATATAAGCATATTGATGCAAAAGTATTGACTTAAAGGGTACAGCAAATGGCAATGAAGCAACTTGATACCATATTAAAGTTTGAAAAAGACAACGAACAACGTTGCGCCGATCAATTGAAATTAGCTGAAAATGAGTATCAACAAAATATTACCCGTTTACAAGGCGTGGCAGACTACCGCTTAGAATACATGAAACGATTAAGTCAACGAGCAGAGCAGGGCTTAGACAGTGCCACTTATAGACATTATCATGCTTTTATTGCCAAACTTGATACCGCTGCCAAGCAGGTAGAAATTGCTATGCGACAAGCAAAATCCTTGGTTGAGCAAAGTAAAAGTATTTGGCTTAAACAACGGCAAAAGGTGAAAGCAGTTGAGCTATTACGTGATAAACGTTTGCAAAAAATGGCGATAGCAGAACAAAGAGCTGAACAAAAAATGTTTGATGAAATAGCCACTCAACAATTTGTTCGACGCGCTTTACGTTAGTTATTTTGGCTATAACATCCGTTATAAATTTAATAACTGGAATGATTATTGCTTACTTATCTAGAGACCAGCTAGTAAAGCGCTAGTACAGGGTTTATATCGCGCACAGATGAAAGTGACCGGTGACAATAGTCAGTAATACACAGTGCGATTTTTATTATTTTAGCTAATATCAACGATTGGAATGACTATGCAATCAGCAAGTGTTTTACCTGTTTTTGTATCACAAGATACTGATTTAAAGAATAAAAGTAATTCTGTGTCTTCTGGTGAACAAGATGGTGAGGCCGACTTTTCTCGTTTAGTTGCCCAACATGTCAGCGATGACAGTAACGTGACCAGTGATAAAGAGTCGCAACAAAAAATTGTATCAGCTTCGGCAACGCATGGTAATGTTATTGCCGCCAACGGCAAAAATGACACAGATGAAGTCAAAAATGGCCAAGAAAGTGACTCTTCAGGGCAAGCTGGTGTTGATAATGCCAATCAAGACAATAGCGAACACTCGCCCGCAAATAATGTTTTGGCGACAGCGGATGATAAAACCACAGCAAAATCACCTAACAATAACGCCTTAGCTGAGTCTGAGCAGTTTATTGCTCTGCTTTATAATAGCGATCAAACGTTAACTAGCATGACCGAAAAATCAACAAAGAGTGAGCCCGTTAATAGTAAAGTCGACATTGCGGAGGCTAAACAGGATAAAAGCGCAACAGAAGCTAATGAAACGGGTAAATTAAATGAGCGAAATACAGTTGAACTTAACGTTGAACATAAGCTCAAGGCGTTTTCAAAAGAGGAGTTACTCGCTCAAAGCCAGCTGAAAAATGTTGGTTTTGCACAGCAACCTAGCGAGCAACTACTAAAAAATTACCAACAATCACTGCAAAGCATCAGCAACAATCAAAGTATAACTGGCGAGCAGTTAACGAATGCCCAGTTAACTGCAGCTCAACTGAATAATAAAGCTACCGATTTAGCGAACAGTGTTTCAGCAACCAATAAAAGCCAACTTACCGAGCAAGTAGAGTCGGGTTTATACCCATTGCCCGTTGGTAATGATAAGCTAACCGCCGCAGAGGTACAGCTTCTTGCTAAAGAACTAATAGCTAAAGAGTCATTAGCTAAAACTAAAGCGCCCCTAAGTGAAAAAAATGTCACTTTATCAGCTAAACCCCCAGGTACAAATAGTGCTGAATTACCAGTTTCCGCATCGGATGCAACTGAAAAACAGCTACCTTCTGTCACTAAAGTAGCGAACCATACACTCGAGGCCATGCAAAATAAAGCCAGCAATAATGAACAACAATTCGTTGCCAAAGCCGAGTTCGAAACTAACTCGGTTAATTCAATATTAAGCAATGTTAGCGCAGATAAACCCATAGCAGAACGAACTACACCCTCGATAATACCGCATGAATTTACCGCTAAAGAACAGCCCGTTGCGGTTCAAGCAAAACAAGTCAACTTGAGCAATGCTCAAGTTCAAGGGCTGCAACAGGCTCAGCAGCAACCAGCAATACCACTAGTCAGTAGTGAGCAACAAGCTATTGATGATGCTGAGTATGCTGAAACTCTGCTGTTGTCACAAGAGCAACCGGTCGAGCAAGGCATGAAAACAACCAGCAAGGTTAGTGACAATATGGCCACACGTTCTTTCTCTGAGTCACAAGCATTAGCCATACAAGCAACCCAAGCTAAACAAAGCACTGATGCCTATATTGAGCATCAAGCAGTTGAAGTACTAAGTCATAATGTTGCCAGTGATATCGCACAAATCCAGACAAACAAGGTGCAACTTCACCAAGAAAGCCTTGCTATTTATAGAAAAGATTTTGCCGATGCGGTAAAAGATAAAGTCATGATTATGATCAGCCAGAAGTTACAACAATTTGATATCACCTTGGACCCACCTGAGTTTGGTAATATGCAGGTGCGCGTTAATTTACAAGGTGAGCAAGCTACGGTTAATTTTATCGTGCAAAACCAGCAAGCAAAAGAAGCATTAGAGCAGAATATGCAGAAATTAAGGGATATGTTGGCGGAGCAGGGTGTCGATGTCGGCGACGCTACTGTTGAGCAACAAAGTCAGCGGAAAAATAATGATAAAAATAATTTAAATCAAAGTAATGACCGGGCAGCATTGTTAACCAATTTAGATGAAGACGAGCATAGGGTAGAACACGCCTTATCCGCTAAGTTGTTCGATTCTTCGACAACGGGCGTAGATTACTACGCTTAATTGACTAAAATGAAGTTAAGTTGGTGAAAACACATTGGCTCAAAGACTATTCAAGGATATAGTCTATCAATTAATACTATGTCATTCATTAGTCACTATTATTTTGACTATTAATGGCGGTAAATTTAAAGGATTCTCATGGCAGACGAAAAAGAAAAGGGTAAAGAAGGTGAGTTAGAGCTAGATAACTCAGGTAAAAAGAAAAAAATGATCATCATCATCATTGCTGTCGTGGTTTTACTTGCGGGTGCAGCAGCGGGTTACTTTTTTATGAGTGGTAGTGATGCAAGTCAAGCAGAAATTACTGCAGCATTAGATAGTGAGGGCAGTGAAGTTAAAGTAGCTAAAGCTAGTTCAGGCGCTCATTTGGGTACCGCTTTATATGTACCAATGCCTAGAGCCTTTCGTTTTAATGTTCCTGGCGCAGCGCGCGACCGTTTTGTCGAAATACGTGTACAATTACTTGTTCGCGGTGGCGATAATGAAGAGAATGCCAAAATGCATATTCCGTTAATTGAAAGTACTTTACTGAGTGTTTTCTCTCAAGCCAACGCCGATGATTTGGCAACCAGTGCCGGAAAAATCACTTTAAAGCAGCTGTCATTAGTGGCTGTTCAAAAAATCATGACAGATGTCGAAGGTGACAAAACTGTAGAAAAAGTACTGTTTACTGGTTTTGTCATGCAATAGCTAGCTGAGCATAGCAGCACAAGTCAACAGTACAGATTAATAGCGTTAAAGTAATCATTAAGTAGCGAGTTAAATTGCTACATATTTTGATACTTATATTGATAACAATGAAAGAGACTATCGAGTGAGTGATTTATTATCCCAAGACGAGATTGATGCCTTACTACATGGTGTTGATGATGTTGAAGATGAGGAAATAGTTGAGGATGTCGTTAAAGACCATGACGGACCCTCTGATTATGACTTCTCTTCACAGGATCGTATTGTTCGTGGCCGAATGCCAACATTGGAAATGGTCAACGAACGTTTTGCTCGCCATATGCGTATCAGCTTATTTAATATGATGCGCCGTACGGCTGAGGTTTCTATTAATGGCATTCAGATGATTAAGTTTGGTGAGTACATACATACCTTGTTTGTACCGACAAGTCTGAACATGGTGCGTTTTCGTCCATTAAAAGGTACGGCATTAATTACCATGGAAGCTCGCTTGGTTTTTATACTAGTCGATAACTTTTTTGGTGGCGATGGCCGCTATCATGCAAAAATAGAAGGTCGTGAATTCACTCCGACAGAGCGCCGTATTATTCAAATGCTGTTAAAGCTTATTTTTGAAGATTATAAAGAAGCTTGGTCACCGGTAATGGATGTTTCGTTTGAGTATTTAGACTCTGAAGTGAACCCGTCTATGGCAAATATTGTTAGCCCTACAGAGGTGGTGGTTATCAGCTCCTTCCATATTGAGTTAGATGGCGGTGGCGGAGATTTCCACATCGCTTTGCCTTACTCAATGCTCGAGCCTATACGTGAGTTGCTTGATGCGGGTGTGCAAAGTGATAAAGAAGACACCGATATGCGTTGGTCAAAGGCATTGCGTGATGAAATTATGGATGTGCCAGTCGCTATTAATACGAAGTTTATTGAGGTTGATATACCTTTACGACAAATTATGGAATTACGAGCAGGGGATATTATACCCATTGAAATGCCTGAGCACGTTATCGTACTCATTGAAGACCTACCGACTTTTAGGGCTAAGTTAGGTAAAAGTCGAGATAATGTCGCCTTGAAAATTGTATCGAAAATTAAACGACCTGAGTCAGTTAAATCTGAATTAACCATTTTAACCAAAGGTGGTAAACGCCTTGATAGCGATGCTGAACTGCACCTGCTTGACGAAGACTTATAAACGAATAAGTCCACCTAGTATGAACAAAATTTATAAATTGAGGCCAGTGGTATGAGTAACGACAAAGATGAAGACCTAAGTATGTGGGATGAGGCGCTAGATGAACAAGCTGAAGCCAAAACCGCCGGTGCAAAAACGGTAGAGCTTGAAGAGCTAACCGAGGAAGAATCGCCTATTACTGGTGAAGAAAAGCGGAAGCTTGATACTATTTTAGATATACCGGTGACAATTTCTATGGAAGTAGGCCGAAGTCATATTAGCATTCGTAATTTATTGCAATTGAACCAAGGCTCAGTGGTTGAATTAGACCGGGTAGCGGGTGAGTCACTTGATGTTTTGGTGAATGGCACCTTAATAGCCCACGGTGAAGTTGTTGTGGTGAATGATAAGTTTGGTATTCGCTTAACCGACGTGATTAGCCAAGTTGAACGTATCAAAAAATTAAAGTAGCTCGTATGATGAGCGTTTCCCTTGGTATGAATAAAGATATCTGCTCTATGATAATAAAAAAAATACGTATATTCTTAGCTATTAGTTGTTATTTCCTTTCTTTGCTGGCTTTAGCCGAAAGTAATGCCACTGAAAATATTCCCAATGAAAAATTCGCGGTAGCGCAGGCTATTGGTCAAAAGTTTTTAGTGGATAATGACACTGGCCCTGAAGGGGTAACTCGACCCGTTTTTTTAGATGGAAAAACGGTAAAAAACAGCCCTGAGGTAGGTAAGCATGTTGGGGCTAATATGGATCCAGGCAGTATGATCTTATCTTTGTTGATGGTTTTAGCGTTAATTATTAGTTGTGCATTTGTACTTAAGCGCTTTAACGTTTCCCAACAAGGCATGAGTCAACTTAAAGTTATCACCAGCCTGTCGTTAGGGAATAAAGAGCGGTTGATGGTAGTGCAAGTGGGTGAGCAACAATTACTGCTAGGTGTTACCGGTCAAAAAATCAGCTTGTTGGAAAAGTTATCAGAGCCATTAGCTCAGCAAAGTATTAATACGGCAGATTTACCTAAAAATATATTATCTTTTTTGTTAGCTAAAAAGTCGTAGTGGCTATTGTTTTAAAAGTTATAACAAGTGCCTTAATTGACCACTTGTTATTAGATAAAATCAACATCATATTATTTTAAAGTTTGCCGCTAACTTAGGCTTATAAATTTAGGACGTTCAGGGAACCATGAAAAGAATTTCGTTATTCATCATCATAGCTTTATCCTTACTCAGTATGAGTTTTGACGCTCTTGCCGGTGATCTATCGTTGTCGGCCTTAACGCTCACTACAAACCCTGATGGCTCGCAAGAGTATTCAGTAAATCTACAAATATTGATTTTTATGACTGCGCTAAGTTTTATCCCTGCTGCTATCATAATGATGACCTCATTTACTCGAATTGTGGTGATTATGTCCATTTTACGACAAGCTTTTGGTCTTCAGCAAACACCGTCGAATCAAGTGATTATTGGACTGACGCTCTTTATGACACTGTTCATAATGACGCCAGTATATAATGAAATAGATAGAACGGCCATTCAGCCCTATATAGCAGACCAGTTAACGTCCAGTGAAGCCATCAATCTGGGCAAGATACCGCTGCGTGCTTTTATGTTGGAGCAAACCCGTATTAAAGATCTTGATACCTTAGCCGGGATGGCTGGTATTGAAGCGGTAGATAAACCAACCGATTTACCTATGACCGTCATTATCCCTGCTTTTATTATCAGTGAATTAAAAACCGCTTTTCAAATTGGTTTTATATTATTTATACCTTTTTTGATCATCGATTTGGTTGTCGCCAGTATATTGATGGCCATGGGCATGATGATGCTTTCGCCCATGATTGTATCTTTACCTTTTAAGCTGATGTTATTTGTTTTGGTTGATGGTTGGAACCTTGTTATTGGCACCATAGCAACCAGCTATGGTATGGGTAGTTAGCGAGACTGCTTCACTAGCATTTAAGAAAAATGGGGTATACAAGGGAGTAGCTTATGGGACCTGAAATCTATGTGGATATACTAGGTGATGCTTTATTACTCGTTATCGTACTAGTAAGTGCTATCATCTTACCCAGTCTTGCGGTGGGATTAATTGTGGCTGTTTTTCAAGCAGCTACTTCAATTAATGAGCAAACCTTAAGCTTTTTACCAAGATTAATTGTCACTTTACTTTCTCTGATATTTGGCGGACATTGGCTATTACAAAAAATTATGGACTATACCATTCGACTCATTGCTAGCATACCCAGTGTCATTATCTAATGGTTAACGTGGTGTTAGCTCTAAGTGTTACTGGTAATATACTCGATATTGGTAGCTGGTAATGGAATTTACCGAGTCCGTTATTAACCAATTTATGGCAGATCTTATTTTGCCCTTTAGTCGTATCTCTGCCTTGGTTATGACCATGATAGGCTTTAGTGCTCAAACCATTCCAATGCGGGTAAAACTTTTTTTATCCTTAGCCATAACCGTTGCTATCATGCCGGCCATCCCACCCGTTAAAGATATTGATTTAATGTCTATCAATACGGCTATCTTACTGGGACAACAGATGATTATCGGGATTATGCTTGGCTTTGTCACTATCATGGTAGTTAACACTTTTACCTTGGCAGGGCAAATTATTGCCATGCAATCAGGTCTTGGTTTTGCTTCATTAATTGATCCCGCAAGCGGTATGAATGTCCCAGCTGTTGGGCAATTCTTTTTAATTTTATCTTCACTGCTATTTTGGGTGATGGATGGACATCTGGCTTATTTACATTTTATTGTCGCCAGCTTTGAGACCTTACCTATTCCAACCGAGCATTTATCCAGCATCAAATATAGAGAAATCGTTGAATGGGGCAGTTGGATGTTTGCTACCGCGCTATCTCTTGCTTTAGCACCAGTAACGGCGATGTTATTGATAAATTTTTCCTTTGGTATTATGACCAGAGCCGCGCCGCAATTGAATATTTTTGCTATTGGCTTTCCCATCACCATGCTGGCAGGTTTACTTATTATGTGGCTAACCTTTGGTAATTTTCTCACTCACTTTGAACTGCAGTGGCAACGGGCACTAGATTTTAGCTGCTACCTTATTGATTGTCAGGCCACATAGATGGCTGACTCTGATAGTGGTGAAAAAAGCGAAGAACCCACGGCAAAAAAACTAACCGATGCCCGTAAAAAGGGTCAAATTGCCCGCTCTAAAGATTTAGGCACTTTTTTTGTTTTGGTTGGCAGTGCTTGCGCCATGTTACTTATGGGGAAATCTTTAGCCACCTCAATGGCTAATATGATGACTCATATGTTTAGCTTAACGAGAGAAGAGGCCATGGATGTCAATGCGCTTTTTAAAGTGATAAATGATGGTATCTTTCAAGTTGTCCCCCCCTTAATGTGGATATTCGTTATCATTATGCTCGCGGCCTTTGTGGGTAATACTTTACTTGGTGGTATGAGTTTTTCGTGGGAGGCGATGATGCCTAAAGCAAGTCGGCTCTCCCCTATGGCTGGCTTTAAAAGAATGTTCGGGGTACAAGCAGCGGTCGAGTTGTTTAAATCAATCTTAAAGTTCTTTGTGGTTTTTATTGTCGCTTATTTATTACTTAATGGTTTGTTTGAACAAATTTTAGGGTTAAGTCGAGAAACTATTCCCGCTAACTTTGAACATGCAACGACTATGCTGCTGTGGATGTTCTTAGTGTTGGCCTTATCGATAGGCATTATTGTGGCTATTGATGCGCCGTATCAAGTTTGGAATCATAACCGCCAACTAAAAATGACTAAGCAAGAAATTAAAGATGAACATAAAAGTTCAGAAGGTAGTCCTGAAATGAAAGGCCGTATTCGTCGGACGCAATATGAAATGTCGCAACGACGTATGATGGCTGATGTGCCCGACTCGGATGTAGTCATCACTAATCCTACCCATTTTTCTATTGCGCTTAAATATGATGCCGCGGTAGGTGGAGCCCCAGTGTTGGTCGCTAAAGGTGTTGATGAAATGGCCATACATATCCGCACCATTGCTAAAGAGCATCAAGTTGAGATTATTCAATCAGCGGCCTTAGCACGCTCAATTTATTATACTGCCGAAGTTGGTGAAGATATTCCTGAAGAGCTGTTTGCCGCTGTTGCACAAGTGTTGGCCTTTATCTTCCAGCTCAATGAACATAAAAAAGGTAAGGCTAAAAAACCAATTCCAGTTACTAAAGATCTGCCTATCCCCGATGACTTTAGATATTAGCGTGAACAGAGCAAGTAAATAGACGCGGTAAGCTCTTTTGGTATAAGAATTGCTACCTCATGATAACTGTCAAAAAAACATCATGAAGTAGTAATGCAATTAGTCGCTTATTTTAATCAATTTGATAAATCGAAGTTACGTCATCTGACTGGGCTGGGTACACCTATTTTGGTCATGGCCGCCCTAGGCATGGTTATGTTACCTATGCCCGCTTGGTTATTAGATATCCTGTTTTCTTTTAATATAGCACTATCTCTTGTTGTTTTACTCATTACTGTTTACACCTTAAGACCCCTTGATTTTGGCTCTTTCCCGGCCGTTTTGCTCGTGGCAACTATTTTACGTTTAGCACTGAATGTCGCCAGTACCCGGATAGTGCTATTAGAAGGTCATGAAGGCCCAGATGCCGCGGGTAAAGTTATCGAAGCCTTTGGTTCTGTCGTTATTGGTGGCAATTATGCGGTCGGCTTAGTGGTATTTTTAATCTTAATTATTATCAACTTTGTGGTGATCACTAAAGGTGCGGGCCGCATTGCCGAAGTAACAGCGCGTTTTACCTTAGATGCTATGCCGGGTAAACAAATGGCCATTGATGCCGATTTAAATGCGGGGTTTATTACCCAAGAAGAAGCAAAAGATCGCCGTATAGAAGTGACCAATGAAGCCGATTTTTATGGCTCAATGGATGGTGCCAGTAAATTCGTCAAAGGTGATGCCATTGCCGGAATTCTTATTTTGTTCATTAATATCATTGGTGGCTTAATCATTGGTATGGTGCAACATGACCTAGCCTTTGGCGAGGCAGTTGAAATTTATACTGTTCTGACTATTGGTGATGGCCTTGCTGCGCAAATACCAGGTTTATTATTATCGGTTGGTACCGCTATTGTTGTTACCCGTCAAAACACGGCCCAAGACATGGGTGAACAAGTTAGCAGCCAATTAGGCCAAGAAAAGTCGCTTTATATTACCGCAGGGGTGATGTTTGTTATGGGGGTTATCCCCGGTATGCCACACTTTGTCTTTTTATTATTTTCGGCCATGATTGCGGCCACTGCTTTTTTTGGTGCGAGAAAAAAAGAAAACAAAAAAATTGCACAAGAAAAAATAGCCGAAGAAGCACAGGTGCAGCACCAACAAAAAGAAGAGGACGTGAAAGAATTGGATTGGGATGATGTCAATCAGGTTGATATTATTGGTCTAGAGATTGGTTATCGTTTGATCCCCCTAGTGGATAAAGCGCAAGGTGGTGAACTACTGAGCCGTATTAAAGGGGTACGAAAAAAGTTATCGCAAGAATTTGGCTTTTTAGTGCCCGCAGTACATATCCGAGATAATTTAGATTTAGACCCAAACAGTTATCAAATATCACTTATGGGTGTTGTTGTTGGCACGGCCGAAATTCGTCATGATCAGGAGCTCGCCATTAATCCTGGACAAGTTTTTGGTAAGCTTGAAGGCGTAGCGACAAAGGACCCCGCTTTTGGTCTTGAGGCCACTTGGATTAATCAAAATCAACGTGAACAAGCACAAACGTTAGGTTACACCGTCGTTGATTCGGCCACCGTATTAGCAACGCATTTAAGTCAGATATTAACCAATAATGCTGCTCAGTTGCTAGGACATGAAGAAGTACAAAACTTATTGGACTTACTTGCTAAAAGCTACCCTAAGTTAGTGGAAGGCTTTATTCCTGATACCCTGACTTTAGGCACGGTTGTTAAAGTACTACAAAGCCTTATGAACGAAGGTGTTGCGGTACGAGATATGCGTTCTATAGTGCAAACTCTGGTTGAATATGGACCGAAGAGCCAAGATGCCGAAGTTCTCACTGCAGCGGTACGAATAAGTTTAAGAAAATTTATTATCCAAGATCTTGTCGGTGGCGCAAAAGAAGTGCCCGTCATAACTTTGGCTCCAGAATTGGAACAGATGTTGCATCAGTCTATGCAAATGGCAGGAGATGATGGTGCCGGAATTGAACCTGGTTTAGCGGAGCGCTTACAAAAATCATTAACTGAAGGAGCAAACCAGCAAGAAATGGCTGGAGATACGCCAATTTTATTAACGTCGGGAATTCTGCGTCAGGTTTTGGCTAAGTTTGTTAAATACACCATACCAAGTTTACGCGTGATTTCTTATCAAGAAATCCCTGATGACAAACAAATTAAAATCGTTAGTGCTATTGGGCAATAACAATAAGTTAAACGTATGCCTGTGCAACGTTTTAACTAAGAGCAAAGGTAGAGGTTAGCTATGAAGATTAGACGTTTTGTTGCCAAAGATATGCGTACTGCATTAACACAGATTAAGGAAGAACTTGGCGTTGATGCGGTAATTATGTCTAATAAAAAAATTCCAGAAGGTGTGGAATTAATGGCTGCTGTTGATTATAACCAAGCCGTGCCTCCGGCAAAATCCCCTGAGAAGAGGGCAGCAGAAGCTGAAGTACAACTGAATTCATTGAGCCCAAGAGAAGTCAGTAATGATGTCGTTAGCCTGGGTCAACAAACACAGCGGCACAATAATACGTCATCTTCGTCTTTATCCTCAGTGGTAAGTGATAATAACGCGGAAGATGTACCCGCTGATAGCTTATCAGCATTACTTAATCGTCAAGTGCAACATCCGCCTCAGTACCCGTCAAGCCATCAAACAGCTCAGCAGCAAGACAGCGGCCTTGATAAAACGACTATAAAACAGCAACTCAAGAGTTTTACTGACCGTCTTAATCAACCCGATACTGATAGATTGCCGCCAACGATAGCAGAGCAAGGCGCTAACGCGGAAGATGTTCAAGATGATGACCAGATAACGGCTATCGTATCGAATAATATATCAAGCCCAAGTCCCTTAGCCGTTGATGTCAATAATGATGTCCAGGTGTCTTCACAAGATTTTGTCAAGATGCAGCAAGAGATGGCCTCAATTCGTTCATTACTAGAGCATCAAGTTTCAGGTTTAATGTGGCAAGATATGGCGCAAAAAAATCCACAACGCGCAGTACTGGTCAATCGTTTACTGGCTTTAGGGCTGAATGAACAAATTGCCGATCAAATTGCCGGCTATGTACCTGAACAGTCGACTGCAAAGGAAGCCTGGGCGCAAGCAACTCAACTTATTGCTAAGCAAATTAATACCACACAAAATGATATTATCACTCGTGGCGGCGTTGTTGCGCTAGTTGGCCCAACAGGGGTAGGTAAAACTACCACCATAGCAAAACTTGCTGCAGGTTTCTCGCAAGTACATGGCAGCGATCAAGTGGCTCTTATTTCTACCGATACTTTCCGTATTGCTGGCTTTGAGCAATTAGCCACGTATGGCAAGATTATTGGCTGTCAGGTGAGCCTTGCTAAAGATAGCCAAGCATTAGATACTCTGTTACAGCAATACTCTAAGAAGAAATTAATTTTAATTGATACTGCTGGCATGGGACAACGTGACATTCGTTTAGCCGAACAATTAACCGCCTTAGTGGCGAACGCTAGGGTTAGAATTCGAAATTATTTAGTTTTAGCGGCTAATACACAACAGGGTGTAATGCAAGAAAACGTAGATCGCTTTAAAAAAATACCATTATCGGGTTGTATTTATACTAAACTCGATGAAAGTATCAGTATTGGTGAAATAATTACAACTTCGATTCAAAATGGCTTACCAATAGGGTATCTTACTGATGGGCAAAGAGTTCCAGAAGATATTAAAGTTGCAAATGCTGAGAAACTAGTTACTCTGGCAGATAAGATGGCAACTAAGTCAGTAAATAACAATGTAAGTGTAATGCGGCCAATGCCAGTTGCTCATGCCGCAATAGTATAAGGTTCTAGCTAGTAGCTAAATAGATATGATTAGAAGTAATAATTAAATGATAGATCAAGCGAGCGGCTTAAGAAAGATGCAAGACCTACAGCAAGTTAAAGTCGTGGCAGTTTCAGGCGGAAAAGGTGGCGTTGGTAAAACCAACACTGCCCTTAATACAGCCGTTGCTTTAGGGCAACAGGGTAAACGAGTTTTAGTGCTTGATGCCGATTTAGGCCTGGCAAATGTCGATGTGATGTTAGGGTTAAGAGTAAAGCGTAACTTATCTCATGTATTATCAGGTGAATGTGAGCTTGATGATATTATTATTGAGGGACCCGCAGGGATTAAGATTATCCCCGCAACATCCGGTTCACAGTCTATGGTGGATTTAACGCCATCAGAGCATGCCGGTCTCATTCGAGCCTTTAGTGAAATGAAAACGCAGTTCGATGTATTGATAATTGATACCGCGGCTGGCATTTCCGATATGGTGTTAAGCTTTACCAGGGCTGCACAGGATGTCATGTTAGTCGTTTGTGATGAACCCACCTCTATTACTGATTGTTATGCCTTAATGAAATTACTCAGCCGTGATCACGGTGTCTTTAAATTTAAAGTTGTTGCTAATATGGTTCGTAGTCCTAGAGAAGGACAACAACTTTTTGCCAAATTAACAAAAGTAACTGATAGGTTTCTCGATGTGGCTATAGAGCTAGTCGCGGTAATACCCTTCGATGAAAATGTTCGCAAATCAGTACGTAAGCAACAACTGATTGTGGAAGCTTATCCTCAATCTCCAGCAGCGTTAGCTTATATTGATTTAGCCACCAAAGTTAGCCAATGGCCAGTTCCTAAACAAGCTTCAGGACACCTAGAATTCTTTATTGAGCAGTTACTAGGGAACTAAATAACTGAGTAATTAAGCATGTCTTCAATGAGAGCAATAATACGTGGTAAAAGCAAATAGCTACAATAGTCTAATTGATAAAACAGCTTTGCTTGAACAACATGCTGTTTTGGTCAAGCGCATTGCCTACCATTTACTGGCAAGGTTGCCAGCAAGTGTGATAGTCGATGACTTAATTCAATCGGGTATGATTGGTTTATTTGAAGCAGCCAACAATTTTGATAACAGTAAAGGCGCTAGCTTTGAAACGTTTGCTGGTATTAGAATTCGTGGTGCTATGCTTGATGAAATACGTCGAGGCGATTGGACGCCACGTTCTGTTCACAAAAATAGCAGAATGATAAGTGAAGCAATTAAACAACTCGAAGCGCAACGTGGTCGAGATGTTTCTGATATTGAAGTGGCTGAAAAACTTGATATTTCACTAAATGACTACCATCATATATTAAGTGAAGTTAGTACAGGAAAAATACTCGGTATTGACGATTTAGGCGTTAATGAAGATGCGATAAAATCAGCTGATAGTTGCCGTGGTGATGATCCATATCATAGTATTGAACACAGTGCTTTTAAAAAAGGCCTAGCTCAATGCATTAGCTCTTTACCCGAGAGAGAAGCTTTAGTACTGTCTCTATATTACGATGAAGAATTGAACTTACGAGAAATAGGTCAAGTTCTTGATGTAAGTGAATCAAGGGTAAGCCAAATACATAGTCAAGCGATGCATCGTCTAAAAGCACGCATGCATTCTTGGCAAAGTTAGCTAAAATTGTCAGCTGAGCGCTTACTATAAAAATAACTACCTTGTTAGGTAAAAAAAGTATACATAGAAAAACTAATTAATTTGAATGTTTTGCCGGAGGGTGCCTTGGATAAAAATATGAAAGTGCTTGTTGTTGATGACTTTTCAACCATGAGACGTATAGTGAAAAATTTGTTACGAGATTTAGGGTTTACCAACATTCAAGAGGCGGATGATGGCAATACAGCTTTACCTATGCTTCAAGGTGGTAATTTTGACTTTGTGGTAACAGACTGGAACATGCCCGGCATGCAAGGTATCGATTTGCTAAAAGCAATCCGTGCAGATGCGAGCCTATCACATATCCCAGTATTACTTATTACCGCAGAAGCTAAAAAAGAACAAATCGTGATGGCAGCTCAAGCAGGTGTTAATGGCTATATTGTTAAACCTTTTACCGCCGCAACATTAAAAACTAAGATAGAGAAAATTTTTGAGCGCTTAGCTTAATGTGCGAACTTTAGTTAGCACATTAGTGCTTAGCTAAAGTAAGGTTTTGATAAATATTGTATTAAGGACTTTGCATGACTATAGCTATGACGGGGCGGATCTCATTAGAGCAAGCGAAATCTGTGGTTGAGTTTTTAGAATTAGGTCAGCAAGATGAAGCAAATGCTATTATTGCTGAGATTCAAAACCCAATCAATTCGGAACTTTTTGCTGAAATTGGTAAATTAACACGGCAGCTTCATGATTCGTTAACAAATTTTCAGTTAGACTCTAGGTTGTCTGATCTCGCTACCTCAGATATCCCCGATGCCAAAGAACGGTTGAATTTTGTTATTACCAGAACAGAAGAAGCCGCTAATAAAACGATGGATGCAGTTGAGGCTATTTTTCCGGTGGTAAATACTATGGCCGAACAAGTAGCCGCCGTAAATCCCTCATGGACTAAGTTGATGAATAATGAGTTAGACTTAAGCGAGTTTAAATCATTGTGCCTTGATATCGATACCTTATTAAAAAATACCGGTAAAGAAACCCAACATATACATAGTTTAATGACTGACGTGTTAATGGCACAAGATTTTCAAGATTTAACGGGCCAAGTCATTCGTAAAGTTATTGACCTAGTACGAGAAGTGGAAGAAAGTTTAATAAACATGTTAACGGCTTTTGGAATCTCTGCTGAACCAGCGCAGGAGAAAGCACTGCCTAAAGTAGGTAAAAATCTTGTTGAAGGACCGATTATAAATAAAGAAAATAGAGATGATGTAGTAGCAGATCAAGATGATGTCGACGATCTTTTGTCAAGTTTAGGATTTTAATGGGAGTTACTGCATGTCTTTTGAAGCAGATGAAGAAATTTTACAGGACTTTTTAGTAGAAGCGGGTGAAATCTTAGAGTCACTTTCAGAAGAGCTGGTTGAGCTCGAAAATGACGTAGATAATGCTGAGTTATTGAATTCGATATTCCGTGGTTTTCATACTATTAAAGGGGGTGCCGGTTTTTTAAATCTTGGAGCACTTGTTGATGTCTGTCACGGTGCAGAAAATATATTCGACCTTTTACGTACTGGGAAACGCTCGGTTAATCCTGAACTAATGGATACTATATTATCCGCATTAGACTCGATTAATGACATGTTTGTTCAGGTACAAAGTCGAGAACCTCTTGCTCCAGCAGATGCGACATTAATAGCTGAACTCGAGACGTTGAGTCACCCCGAAGGCGTAAACACTCCATCAGCTAGCCCAAATGTTATTAGCTCGGTGTCTGAATCAAGCTCAAATGATGAAATGAGTGAAGATGAGTTTGAGCGACTCTTAGATGAATTACATGGTTCAGGTAGTGTTCCTACCTCCCCTACACCCTCTACTACTAGCGCCATTGGTTCAAGTGATGAGATCAGCGATGATGAATTTGAATCATTATTAGATGAATTACATGGCCAAGGTGCCTTTTCTGCTGATGCAGGGGAGACAACAAACAGTAGCATTAGTAGTTCAAATGGTGATATTGACGATCTGGAGTTTGAAAAATTATTGGATGAACTTCATGGTAAAGGTAATGCCCCCAAAGCTACAGCTACTTCGATAACTCATGCTAATGTAAGTACAGCGCCTAACATTACTAAAAAAGAAGAACCTGCATCGCCTCAGGCTAAAACTGTCGCCAAAAAATCTCCCGCGAAAGCTACTAAAAAGGCTGCGACACCTGCACCAGCAAGCGAAACAACCGTGCGAGTGGACACCAAACGACTTGACCAAATAATGAATATGGTGGGGGAATTAGTCTTAGTCAGGAATCGCTTAATGAGCCTAGGCTTAGTTTCAGATGATGAAGAGTTGAATAAAGCGGTTACTAATTTAGATGCGGTAACCACCGACCTTCAGGGCGCTGTCATGAAAACACGTATGCAGCCAATTAAAAAGGTTTTTGGTCGTTTTCCTCGTGTCGTTCGCGATTTAGCTCGTAGTATGAAAAAAGAAATATCACTAATTTTAGAAGGTGAAGAGACTGACTTAGATAAAAATTTAGTGGAAGCTCTTGCTGATCCTTTAGTGCATTTAGTTAGAAACTCCGTAGATCATGGCATCGAAGATCCAGATGTTCGTGAAGCTATGGGCAAACCTAGAGAAGGTACCGTTGTCCTATCGGCTTCACAAGAGGGCGATCATATATTACTCACCATTAAAGATGATGGTGCGGGCATGGATCCTGAAAAATTAAAAAGTATCGCTATTGACCGTGGTGTACTTGATACCGAGTCGGCTGCTAGAATGTCAGATAAAGAAGCCTTTAGTCTTATTTTTGCTCCAGGGTTCTCTACTAAAACTGAAATTTCTGAGGTTTCGGGCCGTGGCGTCGGCATGGATGTGGTGAAAACCAAAATCACTCAACTTAACGGTACGGTAAATATTGATTCTGAGCTAGGTGTAGGAACAGTACTTGAAATTAAAGTGCCATTAACCTTAGCGATACTACCGACATTAATGGTCGTGGTCGGTAAACAAACCTTTGCTTTACCACTTTCCGCTGTTAATGAAATTTTTCACTTAGACTTATCTAAGACTAACAATGTTGATGGGCAACTGACCATTATAGTTCGAGATAAAGCTATACCCTTATTTTATCTCGATCAGTGGCTAGTGCGTAATTTTGTGGAGAAAACCCGTGATAAAGGTCATGTTGTTATCGTTCAACTTGGAAATCAACAAGTTGGATTTGTCGTTGATAGCCTAATAGGTCAAGAAGAAGTTGTGATTAAGCCACTTGATAGGTTACTCCATGGAACGCCAGGAATGGCTGGTGCAACGATTACCAGTGATGGCGGTATTGCACTCATTTTAGATATAGGAAATCTACTAAAATATTATGCAAAAAAATCACCTGTTAATAAAAAATTACGCATTAATGATTCCCAAAAATAATATGTTTTTTGTATTACCAAGTATGACTATACAGCGTGAATTAAGTAGCGTTATCAGAGAGGTTAAATGGCCTACAAGGTACTAGTTGTTGATGACTCTAGCTTTTTTAGACGTAGAGTTACTGATATTCTTAATAAAGATCCAAAATTGAACGTTATTGATGTTGCAGTTAATGGCAAAGAAGCAGTTGAGAAAGCTATATTGCTAAAGCCTGATGTCATCACTATGGATATAGAAATGCCAGTGCTTAATGGTATCGACGCTGTAAAGCAAATTATGGCGAAATCGCCAACAGCAATATTGATGTTTTCATCGCTAACACATCAAGGGGCTAAAGCAACCCTTGATGCACTTGATGCCGGAGCTTTAGATTTCTTACCGAAAAAATTTAGTGAAATTGCAAAAAACACCGATGAAGCGGGTAGTTTATTACGGCAACGGGTTGTTGAAATAGCACGAAAATCTAGCTTTGAAAAACCGAAAGCCGCGAATCAGACTGGGGTTACCCGTCCGCCCATAGCAAAAGTAAGGTTGACAGCAAACGTTACAAAAACGTCAAACTCCTATACTCCGGAATTTTCCTCGGCACTTAAAGATAAAAAAACACTTAAGCGTAGCTCTGGTAAGGAATACAAACTCTTAGCTATTGGTACTTCAACCGGTGGTCCAGTAGCACTGCAAAAAATATTGGTGCAATTGGATCAAGATTTTCCATTACCTATTATTATTGTTCAGCATATGCCTGCGGCATTCACTGCAGCTTTTGCCAGTCGTTTAAATACCTTGTGTAAAATATCAATTAAAGAAGCAGCGGATGGCGATGTACTAAAACCTGGTTGTGCTTATTTAGCTCCAGGTGGTCGGCAAATGATTATTATTGGCAGTGAAAATTCAGCAAAAATCAAAATTCTCGATGATGACTCCCCAAAAATTACTTTTAAGCCGAGTGTTGATATCAGTTTTGGCTCAGCAGCTAAAACCTTTGCCGGTAAAGTGCTTGGGGTGATTCTTACAGGCATGGGCTCTGATGGTAAAGAAGGGTCGAGGATGTTAAAAGCTAAAGGCTCGACCATTTGGTCGCAAGATGAACAATCCTGTGTTGTTTATGGTATGCCTCAAGCGGTAGATAAAGCTGGCTTGTCTCAGTTGTCCTTGCCACTAGATTCAATAGCGGCCTCAATGGTTAAGGAAATTGGCCATGGATAAATTGAGTGTAGCAGGTCTATTTATTGCAATTTTTGCTGTTTATTTTGGCTTCACTCTTGATGGTGGTCACCTGTCCGCTTTATTTGAGCTACCCGCTTTTATTATTGTTTTTGGCGGTACATTAGGTGCAGTTATGCTGCAATCGTCAATGATGCAGTTTACTCATGCAATATCATTACTCAAATGGGTTTTTTCTCCGCCTAAATACGATATGGATCGTGGTATAAATGAAATTGTAGATTGGGCAACTAAGGCGAGAGAATCAGGATACCTTGCTTTAGAAGATACCGCCTTGGAAATTGAAGATAGCTATACCCAAAAGGGACTTAATTTGTTGGTTGATGGTGTTGATCTTGAAAATTTTAGAGTTGCGCTAGAGTTAGACTTAGATATTTATCGAGAACATAACCTGCGTTCTGCCAATGTATTTGAAGCTATGGGTGGCTACAGTCCTACCATTGGTATATTAGGTGCAGTACTTGGCTTAATTCACGCTATGAGTAATCTAGCTGAGCCGGAATTATTAGGGCAGGGTATTGCAACCGCTTTTATTGCAACGATTTATGGGGTAGGTTTTGCGAACCTGCTCTATTTACCGATAGCAAATAAAATACGAGCTATTATTCATCAACAAACCATGTATCGTGAAATGATTTGTGAGGGGTTGGTATCCATTGCTAATGGAGAGAATCCTCATGCGATTGAAAATAAACTATCAGCATTTAGGTTAGATCGATGAATCGGCTGCGTAATCGAAGACACACGATAGAGCATGATAATGTACATCGTTGGTTAGTCTCTTATGCAGATTATATGACATTAATGTTTGCCTTGTTTGTGGTGTTATACGCAATGGCAATGGTGAAAGAAAAGCCTTTTGAGAGTCTTACAGAATCACTTGGTCGTGTCTTTCAAACTTATGAAGATAAGAGTAAAAACCGAGGGCATGGTGATGGTGTCTTGATGGTTAATACCAGTAAAACGAATAAAAAGTTATTTGGCAATGGTATTTTAGAGGTTGCCGGACCGGAAGTACTTAATAACGAAAGAAGCTTATCTAACATCTCTGATGCGCAAGTAGGAAATAACTTAAGTTCCTTAGAAGAGGAGTTACATACCGCTTTATATGAACTGGTTGAGTCTGGTTTTGCCCAATTACAAATAGATGGTGATTGGTTAGAGATAGAGTTAAATAGTGCTTTATTATTTCCCAGTGGTTCCACATCAGCCACACTTTCTGCTGAGGCGATTTTATCGGCAATTTATGACGTCATTGGTCAAGCCAGTAACTTTATTAGAGTACGAGGTTATACCGATAACCAAGTAATAAATAATGAAATATTCTCTTCAAATTGGGAGCTATCTGTTTTTAGAGCGACAGCAATTTTGAGGGTATTAGAAAAACTAGGTCTAAATCCTGCTCGCATGGCTATTGAGGGTTATGGTCAATATTACCCCAGTGCAGATAATTTAACCGTACAAGGTAGAGCTAAAAATAGAAAAGTGGTTATTGCTATTTCTAAATATGGTTTAGAGAAAGCGAATTTACTCATTACTCCAACCATTGATTTACAAAGCATTGAAGCAATAACACCAATTAACGGTTCAAATGAGCTAAGTATTGAGCAATCGAATAATATCAAGGTGATTCGTCTGGATAACGGTGGTATTCGTATAACTACTCGTGGTGATGATGACGTTGAACAATTACCAGAGAGTCGCCCCTTAAAAGAAAAAAAAGCTAATAATGCTATAGAGTAAATTAGCTATCAATATGATTAATAAAATTAAATAAATGTAAGTGAGTATTGCTCTTGATAGTTTGGACCATTGCAAATCAAAAAGGTGGTGTTGGTAAAACCACTACAACTATAGCTCTTGCCGGGGTATTAGCTGAGCAAGGTCATCGAGTATTATTAGTTGATACCGACCCTCATGCGTCATTAAGTTACTATTTTGGTATTGAATCAGAAGATTTAGATTTGAGTGTTTATAACTTATTTACTCAGGTTTCAACCAGAGAACAAATTTTACAAACCTTATGTCCTAGTAGGTATCCTAATATAGATATTTTACCCGCAACTATGGGGCTAGCGACGCTGGATCGCTCTTTAGGCACAAAAGGTGGCATGGGCTTAGTTTTAAAAAAAGCGGTGCAAAAAGTAGCTGACAGTTATGACTATGTATTAATTGATTGTCCGCCCGTACTTGGTGTCCTTATGGTAAATGCCCTGGCAGCGGCAGATCGTATTATAATTCCTGTGCAAACAGAATTTCTGGCATTAAAAGGCTTAGACCGTATGGTCAAAACGATGGAGATTATGCAAGGCGAACAAGAAAGTCCTTTTAAATACACCATAGTGCCAACCATGTTTGACAAACGAACAAAAGCTTCTATTTTAGCGTTTAAAAAACTACAAGAAGACTATACTAATGAAATATGGCCGGGTGTAGTACCCGTTGATACTAACTTGAGAAATGCCAGTTTCGCTCAAAGAGTACCTTCAGATTTTGCCGCAAACTCTCGAGGAACATTAGCCTATAAAAGCCTTCTGAATTATTTAGTCAAGCAAGGCCTGAAGAATAATGAGGTTGAATGCTAAATGAGTAAATCGTTACCCGCGAGTCATAATGTAATGAAAACCTACCTGTCAGAACTACTTACAGAGCCTGACATTGCTGAAGAGTTATCACACCAGCGCATTAAACCGCCAGCTAGAAAACCTTTGGCGCATAAAGTGGATGCTGACAATCAATCATTAGAAAAATTGCTTAAAACAGTCAGTGAGCCTAAAGAAGAAACGGTTGAGGTGGCAAAGGTTGATTTAGTCCCCATTTCTACCGATAAAAGCCGTGCTCAAGCTATGGTCAATAAACAGGAAAGCTACCGTCAAGGGGATTTTCAAGTCATGTTTTTTGATGTCGCGGGGTTAATCCTTGCTGTTCCTCTGATTGAGTTAGGTGGCATTCATAAAGTTGATAAAACCAGTAGTTTAATGGGTAAACCCAGTTGGTTTAAAGGCGTTATGCTTTATCGGGATGAAAAAATTAATGTTGTCGATACTGCTTTATGGGTTATGCCGGAAAAATGTGACGAAAAACTAATGAATTCGCTGAATTATCAATATATTATCATGTTAAATGATAGCCCTTGGGCCTTGATGGCGGAAAACCTAATCGATACAGTTGTGTTACGTCAAGATGAAGTAAAATGGGTAGACTCTAATAATAAAAGGCCGTGGTTGGCGGGCTTAGTAAAAGAAAAAATGTGTGCCTTACTCGATGTAAGTGCTTTGATTCAATTGCTTGATAAAGGTATTGATATCTATCAAAAATAGTAAATTATAGTTGTCTATATTTCAGACAGTTTAAAAGTAGTAATTTGAGGGGCAAGTAATATGTCAGATGAGAGAAGAAGTAAAAGTGATAAAGTTGACGCTAGTGATGAAGTGCTGCAATGGGTAACCTTTAAGTTACAAAATGAAACTTACGGTATTAATGTTATGCAGGTGCAGGAGGTTTTACGTTATAGTGAAATTGCTCCGGTACCTGGTGCCCCTCTTTATGTACTTGGTATCATAAATTTGCGCGGTAATGTTGTCACCGTTATTGATACCCGCTGTCGATTTGGTTTAGAGCCTTGTGATATTACCGATAATACCCGTGTGGTGGTTATCGAATCGGAAAAACAAGTTATAGGGATCTTAGTTGATAGTGTTGCTGAAGTTGTCTATTTAAAGTCTTCAGAAATAGATGATGCACCCAACGTTGGTAATGAAGAAAGTGCTCAGTTCATCCAAGGGGTATCAAACCGTGATGGTGAATTACTTATTTTAGTAGATTTAGATAAACTACTTTCAGACGATGAGTGGGATGAACTCAAGCAGTTTTAATACTATTATTTTCAGCGCTAGATATTGTTGACCTAAGTTTAAGCCTGTATATACAAAGTATTCACTTATACCTGTTACCTTCAAGATGCATGTTTCAGAGTGCTTGAACAATTTCAATTCAAGGCGCTGTGATGAAATAATGGTTGTTCCATTATGAGTTACAGCAACGATGAAGTGATGTTGTTCAAACGCTTCTTCGATGGGTTTAAAATGACTTTATACCGCGTTAAATAATTAAACCATAGAATGACTATGCTTCCATTATTTCCCTTGCCTAAAGCCATTTTAATACCCACTGAAATCGAGCACTTTAAATGGTGACGGGTATATACGTTTAAATTTATTTAAGGCCAAATTCCAATGTCATTGTTAGCCGTCCCGATAATTTCTGTGTTAGCGCTATTCCTTGTAGTGCTTTCTAGTACAGTATTTTTTATCTATTTAACTAAGCTTAAACGTAAATTATCTATGCTAGATATAAAAATGCAAAGTTCTGTTTTATTTGTTAACGAATTACAAAGCTTAAATAACAAGTTACAGCAAGAGTTTGAGCTCATGGCGAGCAATAGTGAGCAGTTTGCTATCGAAAATAGTCAAGTTTCGATACAATTAGAGCATAGTATTAAAAAATTACAGCAGCAAGCTATCGATCAACAGCAGCTATTAAGCCAATGGCAAGAGAGCCAAGGGCAGAATAAGTTTTATAATCGTGCTTTTATATTAGCAGCCAAGGGTGCCAATATAGAGGAAATTATCAGTGAATGTGAATTACCTCGAGCAGAAGTTGAAATGTTGCTTTCCGTCTACCATCAACGTGCTCGCTCTCAATAAATAATTGTTACCAACTTTTACTTAATGAAACTAAATATAGTAAAACTGCGTTGAAACGTTATTCACCCATCAATTGATTTCATGTTAAACTGCCGTCGTTTTCTCATGCATATCATGTAACGGCAAGGACCTTCGCCCTGTGAGCTCAGCCATAACCCCATATTTTCGACTCTTTATACTTGTTATTATTATTACTCTTGCTGGTTGTACGTCAACACAAAAACAGCAAGAGCAAGACGATTTTTCTGATGACGCTAGCTTAAGGGATTCTAGAGATCCCTTTGAAGCGATTAACAGACCTTTTTGGACTTTTACTTGGGATTATGTCGATAAGTATATTGCAAAACCCTCATCAGAAGTTTACACAACGTACACACCGCCATTTTTACGGACTGGCTTATACAATATGGCGTTAAATTTAAACGAGCCTGCAAGTATTATTAATAATGCCTTGCAGTTAAAGTTTACTGCTGCGGCCAAAAATACCGGTAGATTTGTTCTTAATTCAACGATTGGTTTATTTGGATTTTATGATCCCGCCAGTGATTTTGACTGGTCAGGAGAGCAAGAAGAGTTTGGTGAAGTATTAGGTACTTACGGAATTGGTGATGGACCCTATATTGTTATCCCGGGTTTGGGACCAAGCTCTGTTCGTGAAGAAGTGGGGGATTACATCGATGGTCTTTATTGGCCCATGGTTGTTATTGATTTTTGGCCTAATATGGCTCGCTTAGGCATATTAGCTTTAGAAAAGAGAGCGGCCGTTCGAGATCAAGAGCAGTTAGTTATCGAGTCCGAAGATCCCTATGAATTTATTAAAAATGCATATTTTCAAAATATGAATTATAAACTTTACGACGGTGATCCTCCTATCATCATTAATGAAGCTGAAGAGGACGAAATAGATGCCTTACTTGATGATTTTGATGAGAGCTACTAGCTCAAACTCTTTTATTAATAAATAGAATAAACGAGTACCTATGCTGATAACAATTTGTTAGAATTGCGGCAATTTTTTTAGATACACTATATTGGAATAATTAAATGAATATCATTGAAGGTTCGTTTGAAGCAAAAGGTAAAAAATTTGCTATTGTAGTATCACGTTTTAATCACTTTATTGTTGATAGTTTGTTAGACGGCGCAATTGACGCGCTAAAACGCCATGGTAATGTTAATGATAACGATATCACAGTAGTTCGTGTACCTGGGGCATATGAGTTACCGCTAGCGGCTAAAAAATTGGCAGCAAAAGATACCTTTGATGCCATTATTGCTATTGGCGCAGTTATCCGTGGTGGTACACCTCACTTTGAATTTGTTGCTGGTGAGTGTAATAAAGGTTTAGCACAAGTTTGTTTAGACGCTGAAATTCCCGTTGCCTTTGGTGTGATTACCACAGACTCAATCGAACAAGCAATTGAACGAGCTGGTACTAAGGCCGGTAATAAAGGCGCTGAGGCAGCTCTTAGCGCATTAGAAATGGTAAATGTTTTAGCTAAAATTTAATTTTCTATTTTCTACATTATTCCTAACATTATTCCTAAACTTAAGAAAAGTGGCACCTATTGTGAAACCGTCTCCTAGAAGAAAAGCCCGTGAGTTAGCCGTACAAGCTATCTATTCATGGCAAGTGAGTAAAAACCCAGTAAATGATATTGAAGTTAACTTTATTGTCGATAACAGCAAACGCCGTTTTGATATTGAATACTTTCAATTGTTATTACGCGGTGTAACCGCCAATATTAGTGATATAGATGCGGCTATTTCGCCTCATGTTGATCGTCCACTTAAGGATATTGATCAAGTGGAAAAGGCGATACTACGTGTGGCCGTGTTTGAGCTGAAAGATTGTACGGATGTACCTTATCGTGTGGTGATAAATGAAGCTATAGAGTTAGCTAAGTCATTTGCTGCTGATGATAGCCATAAATTTGTTAACGGTGTTTTAGATAAAACCGTAAAGTTAATTCGTCCTCAAGATTAATCTATTCGTAGCAACTTATTAGTATCAATCTATTAGTAACTAAAGGCTTAGCATGAAAGAGTTCGAGTTAATTAAACATTTCTTCACCAAACAAAAAGTTAAGCGTAAAGACGTTGAGCTTGGTATAGGAGATGATTGCGCTGTTTTAGCACCTATTGAGCATCAAAATATAGTGGTAACGACAGATACATTAGTAGCTGGCGTACATTTTCCTTTTGATACAAGCCCCAGAGCCATTGGCCATAAGGCGGTAGCGGTAAATTTATCTGATATTGCCGCAATGGGGGCTAAGCCAAGTTGGTTGTCTTTAGCGTTAACGCTACCGGAGGTGGATGAAACTTGGCTAAAAGAGTTTTGTGAAGGTGTCTTTGAATTATGTGAGTTTTACAATGTAGAGCTCATAGGCGGAGATACTACTCAAGGGCCATTAAGTATTACTATTACCGCGCAGGGGTTGACGCCTCAAGGCAGTTATTTGACACGTTCTGGTGCTAAAGCGGGGGACTGGCTTTATGTTACCGGTGAACTCGGTGATGCAGCATTAGCTTTACAGCAAATTACCGGTAAAGTCGAAATTGAGCCACAGTTTACTAGCATTTTAAGAAAAAAGCTTGATTATCCAAAGCCAAGAATTTTGGCCGGACAAACGCTGCGTGAATATGCTTCGGCAGCGATAGATCTTTCCGACGGATTAATGGCTGATTTGGGACATATATGTCAAGCATCCAATGTCGGCGCTAATGTCGTGCTCGATGCCTTACCTCTTTCGACTATCATGCGAGATAGTCTTCTCAGTGATGATGCCATCACCTTGGCATTATCGGGAGGCGATGATTATGAACTCTTATTTACCGTATCTGAAGATAACAAGGTGGGTATGGAAACTGCAATGTCTCATGCAGGGACACCGATTACTTGTATAGGACAAATGAATGCCTCCCAAACTATTTCAACCACATTAAATAATAAAGCTATACCTATCAATACTGCTGGTTTTGAGCATTTTACCGAATAGCTTATTTTAGCAATTTACGAATCAATCACTAATAAATTAAGCAGTTAATTCTATGTCGGCTAAAAATAAACAGGTTAAGTTTAATCTTGCCAATCCAATTCAGTTTTTAGCGTTAGGTTTTGGCAGCGGTTTAGCGCCTAAAGCACCTGGAACTTTTGGTACGCTGGCCGCGGTGCCTATATTCCTACTTATGAGTGGCTTGACGCCATTAATATATGCCTTACTCGTCTTAGTTGTTTGCATCTCGGGTATTTATATCTGTGGCAAAGCGGCGAGTGATGTTGGTGTACATGATCATGGCGCTATTGTTTGGGATGAGTTCGCTGGGTTTTTTATAACTATGTTCATGGTACCAGTGAGTTGGCAGAGTGTCTTGGTCGGTTTTGTTTTATTTAGAATATTTGATATTGCTAAACCTTGGCCAATATCCATAGCGGATAAAAAGCTAACGGGTGGCTTTGGTATCATGTTTGATGATGTACTGGCAGGTGTATTTGCCCTAGTAATCATGCACCTTATTTTCTAATCGTTTAAGACACTTTTAATTACCAAGCTTTATCACAGGCTAACGGCTAAGGCTTTAGTTAGCAAGCAATTGCTTATTTGACCTATCATTACTTCAGAACAATAGTATTTTCACCACTTTTACGCTAAGTTTAAAGCAGGTAATAAGTGCAGTTGATGATAAATAATGGCTTTTGTAGTAATTCTATTATATCTATTGCCAGATATGAGCTATGTCAGAGCTTCACAATAGTGCTGAAATTGTTTAGAACTAGTCATCTATAATGAATTTAACGCTGTTAGTAGTGCTCGGACAACTTGAAAAAGAGCGGGTTTTTAAAGACCTAGGGGCGGCTTACTGATTGATAACCGCTGTATTACTAGTAAACAGTAATTTACCGGTAAGGCTTTAAATCCTATTTGAGCAGGCAATAATTAAATAAACGTGGTATTACCGCAAAATATTTAGCCCTATTACTTGTTTTTTTCAGCACTTGCCCTCAGGTCTATTATTAGGTTGCACATTATTATTTAAGTAAAGTGCCATTTAGGTAAAATAGTCATTAAGTAACAGTAAAAAAGGAATACCTATGAAAATAAATCTTTCTGGTCATCACGTAGAAGTTAATGATTCAATCAAAGAACATATCGAAGAAAAATTCTCTAAAATAGCGAGCCACTTTCCAACACTAATAGCCTTAGATGTAATTATTTCTAAAGAACATCATAAATATCAAGTGGAATTAACGACAAATTATGAAGGTGGCCGTATTTCTACCGCGGGTACAAATGAAGTAATGTATCCTGCTATCGCAAATGCAGCCAAAAAGTTAGATGCTGCGCTTAAACATAGAAAAGGCCAGCTTAAAGCCAATTTACACGCAAAACCTGATGCTACTACACCTGAAATTGCCCATGAGAAGGTTCAAGAAATGAACTTATCTTAAGGTTCAGACCCTTTCAAAACCAGAATAGCTGTTGAACTTTGTTCACAGCTTTTTTTTTGAAAAATTTATAACATATTCATAAGTAGTACAAATAATTACTGTTATGAATACCCGCTGTGTAATAATCAAAGCCATTAATATTAAAAGCATTAACCCACAAGGAATTTTTTGATGCTAAAACCCTTTTTAAGACAACCCAATAGCTCTTTATTTACCACGAGTAAACTTGCATTGATGGTGTTTTTCTCCCTGACATTAAGTGCTTGTGGTAAACCAGAAGTTAAGGTGAAACCACCAGCGCCAGCGGTTTCTGTCTACTCAGTTAAAGCACAAGCCATTGGTGGATATCGTGAGTTTGTCGCACGAACAGAACCTTTCAAAGAGGCTGCCTTACGTGCCCGTGTTGAAGGGGAGTTAATTGCCCGTCATTTTAGAGAAGGCAGTAATGTCGAACAGGGTCAAATATTATTACAAATCGACCCTGCCGCATACAAGGCAGCATTATCAGCAGCAAAGGCAGATTTAAGTTCTAGAATATCAGGAGAAGAAAATGCCAAGCGTAACTTAAAGCGAGCCAATGAACTTATTAGTGATGGTTATATTTCTCAATCTGACTATGACAGGTTAACCACAGAAGAGTCACAAGCTAGATCAGCGGTTAAAGCTGCAGCAGCGTCACTTGAAAAAGCTGAACTTGATTTGAGCTATACCACAATCAAAGCACCTTTCTCCGGTCGCATAGGTAAAGTAAATTACAATATCGGCAATATCGTTGGCCCAACAAGCAACCCCTTGGCAACCTTAATTATAAGTGATCCTATTTATGTCAGCTTCCAAGTTGAAGAAAGCTTTTACATTTCTTACTTGCAAAAAAATCAGGGCGCAAGAACTGGCAACGAAGGTGAATTTGAGCTATCGCTACGTCTGCCAAATAATTCTACCTATCAAGAAAAAGGTAAGTTCGACTTTGCCGATACTAAAATTTCCCAAGGTATGGGTACCGTTGAACTGAGAACTGTTTTTCCTAATCCTAGAGATATCATCTTACCAGGACTATTTGTTACCTTGATTGTTGAAACACGAGATAAAGAGGAAATGGCACTAATTCCACAAGCGGCAGTACAACAAAATCAACAAGGTAAATTTGTCTTAATTGTTGGTAAAGATAATAGGGTCAAACTACGTCACGTAGTCTTAGGGCGTCGAATTAATGCCATGTGGGTTGTTGAAAAAGGTGTTGCTATTGGTGAGCAAGTGATAGTTGCAGGTTTACAAAAAGTTCGCCCTGGTGTTGAAGTGAATGGCGTTAAAAAACAGGTTAATCCACTAACAGGCACAATCACAGATTTTAATGATAAAGCAACAAATTCTGCCAAAGCTAATGATGTAAATATTAGCCCAAACGCTGCAGTCGATAAGTAAATAAGGACGATTTTATGATCAGTAAAACTTTTATCAATCGCCCTAAATTTGCGTTTGTTATCGCTATTGTTATCACGCTTGCTGGCTTAATTGCCATGAGTGTGTTGCCGGTAAATATGTATCCAGAAATAACACCGCCTCAAGTTCAAATTTCTGCTGTCTATCCCGGAGCCAGTGCGCAAGTGGTGGAAGAATCAGTTATTAGGCCGATTGAAGAACAAATTAATGGTGTAGAAGATATGATGTATATCGAATCTTCCGCTTCAAATAATGGTAGAGCGGTTATTACGGTATTTTTCAAAGTCGGAACCGATGGTGATATTGCGCAAGTTAACGTGCAAAATAGAGTCGCCTTAGCGACCAGCTCTTTACCTGCAGAGGTCACTCGTCAAGGGGTTTCTGTTAAGAAAAAGTCTAGTTCAATGTTGTTAGGCATCAACTTATTTTCTGAACAAGAAGGTATTGACCAACTCTTTTTAAGTAATTATGCCTCTAACTATTTAATTGAGTCTTTAGGGCGTATTCCAGGTGTTGCCTCAGCAGAAATTATGGGTGAAATGACCTATAGTATGCGCGTCTGGTTAAACCCAGAACGCATGGCATCTTTAAGTATTACTGTCACTGAAGTGCAGCAAGCATTACAAGAGCAGAATATGATAGTTGCTGCAGGTAAATTCGGGGCTAGCCCATCGTTACCTAACCAACAATTTGAGTACTCTATTCAAGCCAAGGGTCGTTTACAAACACCAGAGGAATTTGGCCAAACAATCATTCGAGCCCAACTCAACGGTAACTTTATTCGTTTAAGTGATATAGCTCGTTTGGAATTAGGTGCACAAGACTACTCAACACAAGCAAGATTAAATGGTAAAGAAACTGCATTTCTTGTTATCTACCAATTACCTGATGCTAATGCCACCAAAGTCGCTTCGTTAGTAAAAGCTAAAATGAAAGATCTTGCGCAGCGTTTTCCTGATGGCCTAAAGTATGTTATCCCATACGATACCACTAAGTTTATCGACCGCTCCATTGAAGAAGTGATGATTACGCTATTTCAAGCGATAGCCTTAGTGATATTAGTGGTGTTTTTGTTCTTGCAAAATTGGCGTGCCACCATCATTCCAACCTTAGCAATCCCTGTTTCACTAATAGGTACTTTTGCTTTTATGCTGCTGATGGGTTATTCAATTAACACCATTACCTTATTTGGTTTAGTACTTGCTATCGGTATTGTGGTAGATGATGCTATTATCGTTATCGAAAATGTTGAACGTATTTTAAAAGAAGAGCAGTTGCCGATTAAAGAAGCGGTAAGCAAAGCGATGGAGCAAGTCTCAGGACCTATTATTGCCACAACCTTAGTACTGCTTGCTGTTTTTGTGCCCGTGGCTTTTATGCCAGGTATTACCGGGGAATTATATAAACAATTCTCAGTGACTATTTCATTTGCGGTAATCATTTCTTCAATTAATGCCTTAACCTTAAGCCCAGCACTTTGTGTCGTATTATTAAGCGCTGAAAAAATGAAACCTATTCGCTGGTTAATACCCTTCGAACGTCTTATTACTAAGGTAACGGGCGGCTATACCAAAACCGTTGCTTTTATGCTTAAACGTCTTACCCGAGTAGGTCTTTTTGTCGGCTTATTATTTATTGGTGCAGGTTGGTTAACAACAGCAGTACCAACAGCATTTTTACCTGCGGAAGACCAAGGCTACCTTTTTGTTGATGTACAGCTACCAGATGCCGCGTCAAGTAATCGTACTCAGGCGGTATTAGATAAGATCACCCCCATCATTTTAAACGACGCAGCCGTTGAAGATATTATTACCGTGTCAGGATTCTCACTAATTGGCGGTGCTGGTTCAAATAATGGTCTAGCGATTATCCTCCTGAAAGACTGGGACGAGCGTACCGCGCCTGAATTAGGACTAAAGCAGCTAATTCCACGCTTAATGGGGCAACTATGGACTATGCCTGATGCGCAAATCATGGTGTTTAATCCGCCGCCTATTCCAGGCCTTGGTAATAGTTCAGGCTTCGATTTTAAATTACAAGACAGCGAAGGTCGAGATCCAGCCGAGTTAGCGCAAGTGATGAACGGTCTCATCTATGAGGCTAATCAAAGGCCTGAATTAACACGGGTATTTAGTACCTTTAGAGCCAATGTACCGCAGTATTTTTTAGAAGTAGACCGTAATAAAGCCAAAGCACAAGGTGTCGCCTTATCTGATATTTTCGCTACTTTACAAGCGCAATTAGGTTCTCTATATATTAATGACTTTAGTCAATTTGGCCGAACCTATCGGGTCATTATACAAGCGGAAAGTAAGTATCGAAAAGACCCTACCGATTTGCGTTATTACTTTGTCCGTAATAAAGATAATGAGATGGTGCCATTAACCACCTTGGCCACCATTAAGCCCATTTTAGGGCCGACAACCATCAATCACTTTAACTTGTATCGTAGTGCTAGTATTACAGGTAATGCTACTCCGGGTTATTCGTCAGGACAGGCTATTGATGTCATGGAAGAACTAGCGAGTAAATTACCGCAAGGATATATTTACGAATGGTCGGGACAGTCTAAACAAGAGTTAGAAGCAGGTAACTTAGCGCCTATCTTATTTGGTTTAGCTATTCTATTTGTTTACCTATTCTTAGTGGCTCAGTATGAAAGTTGGACTATTCCCTTTTCGGTCTTAGCGGCCGTACCTTTAGCGCTATTTGGCTCAATGTTGGCACTTTATACGGTTGGTATGGCAAATAATATCTACGCGCAAGTTGGCTTGGTATTATTGATAGGCATGTCGACTAAAACCGCCATTTTGATCGTTGAGTTCGCCATAGAGCAAAGAGCGGCAGGAGAGACCATCATGAATGCAGCGCTTAATGCAGCACGAATGCGTTTTCGTGCGGTATTGATGACGGCTTTTTCCTTTATTCTCGGTGTGTTACCCCTAGTATTTGCTACAGGTGCTGGTGCAGGTAGCCGAGTTTCTTTAGGTATCACTGTACTTTCAGGTATGATCGCAGCGACACTGTTTGGTACTTTACTGGTACCTTATTTCTATTTAGTGATTCAGCGTATGCGAGAAAAAATTAAAGGAAACCCAGATGTTAGCTAAAGGTTTTACCACCGCCTAGCATCAAAAAAGGGCACATACTATATATTAATAGTATGTGCCCTTTTTATTTGATTGCTAAAAGTCTCACTCTAAATGCTAAAGCAACTAACTAGCAATATTGATAACCGTTTAGCATATATTCAGCATGAATTTAGCCGTAGACGCTACTCGGACTCTTGTGTAGTCTCTGCTTCATCAAGTTTAGCTCTATCGGCTTTTGATACATACTTAGGTTTATTAGGGGTATGTAGCTTGGCATTCATTTTTTTAACCTTCTTTTTCAAAATATTATTCATCTTCTTTTTTCTATTCATTTTCTTATCTCTACATAAAAACTAAAAATTATCTTGTATTTTGCTACTAATTATTGGGCACTAAAAAATAATGACCACAAGCATTAAAGGAAAATAGGGGTATAACACCGTTGGTTTTAATGAATTACTAACATACTGGCTAATAAGTGCCTTGCTAGTTGGACGATTTATTTGCCACTGTTTGTACATTAAATAAGGTTGCATTGACTCAGAAGTCTGTTCAGCCTCATTTAGCGCTAATTTATCTTCTATCAGCATTATCGCATTTGCAGTACGACACTGGAAGGTTTTCCAAATACCTTCTTGTAGCCAAAGCACAGCGATTAGTAGTAAGGCAACAAGCGCGGTCAATGAAAAGGTGAAGGACAACAAGGTGATCGCGGTGGCAACCAGCTTGATAATTAAGGCATAATTTTCATAACATTCATGATTGTTATGCAAGGTTTGCCATTGCTGGAGTAATAACTGTTTTGAAACTGTCGTCATAGGGCTGAATATACTGGGGTTGAGCAAAAATTACTGTTATTATGCGCGCATTACCTTGCTCTTGAAAGTTTTCTTATTTATGTAATGAAAGCTTTCTTATCTTTTAGCCTAGCGCTTAGCTAGGCCATATAGCCAATTACTATCATTCAGAGGCGTTTATTTTGAGTACTAATTCAACTACTTCATCGTTAGCTTTTACTTCGTTAAGCTTAAAAGAGGATTTAGTTAAAAACTTATCGTCCCTTGGCTATGAGAAAATGACACCCATTCAAGCGAAAACATTACCTGAATTGCTTAAGGGAAAAGATGTTATTGGCGAAGCAAAAACCGGCTCAGGTAAAACCGCAGCTTTTGGTTTAGCATTACTTAACAAATTAGATGTTAAAAAATTTCGCATTCAATCAATGGTAATTTGTCCAACCCGTGAACTGGCTGACCAAGTGGCGAAAGAGTTGAGAAAGCTAGCACGTGGTATTCATAATATTAAAATATTGACACTTTGTGGTGGCACACCCTTTGGTCCACAAATTGGTTCTTTAGAGCATGGTGCCCATGTTATTGTTGGTACCCCGGGTCGCCTTGAAGAACACGTTATAAAAGGCACCTTACAATTAGAACATTTAAACTTGTTAGTGCTAGATGAAGCTGACCGTATGTTAGAAATGGGCTTTCAAGCGGCACTTGATAATATTATTGGTCGTACACCACTTGACCGTCAAACGTTACTTTTTAGTGCCACTTTTCCTGAGCAAATCATGTCCATTAGTGAAAGTATTATGACAGATCCTGTGATGGTGAAAATCGGTGCTAGTGAAGACCAATCAACTATCAGTCAAAAGTTCTTTAAAGTAACTGATGATGACAGTCGCCTAGATGCGTTACGTTTATTGTTACTGGACAAGCAAGTTGAATCGACTGCTATTTTTTGTAATACCAAAAAAGAAACCAAGCAAGTTGCTGACGCCTTACATTTTGATGGCTTTAGCGTGTTAGCTTTACATGGCGATTTAGAGCAGCGTGATAGGGATCAAACCTTATTACGCTTTGCCAACAAAAGTGCTTCAATTCTTGTCGCTACTGATGTTGCTGCACGTGGCTTGGATATTGATAGTTTAGATTTAGTGATTAACTATCATATTGCCCGCGATAGTGAAGTACATGTACACAGAATTGGTCGAACAGGACGTGCCGGCAGTAAAGGTTTAGCTTATTCACTCTTTAGTGACAAAGAAAGTTATAAAGTTGGTTTACTCGAAGACTACCTTGACGCCGTGATCACCCCTGAGCCATTACCATCATCAGCTGTACTTGGTTATGAACGTCCACAAGCTAAAATGGCAACCATTCAAATTGATGGCGGTAAAAAGCAAAAAGTTAGAGCTGGAGATATTTTAGGTGCACTTACTGGTGATAATGGCATTAAAGGCTCAGAAGTGGGCAAAATTTCGGTACTTGATAACAAAGCCTATGTAGCTGTTACTAAAGGCGCGTTAAATTTAGCGTTGAGAAAGATAACTAAAGGGAAAATGAAAGGGCGTACCTTCAATGCCCGTCACTTAACTTTTTAATAAGCTAACGTCTAAATTAAAAGCCAGATGAAAAAAGTTAAATGAAAAAAGCCTACCAAGAGCTGCTTGTCAACAAGCAGCTTTATTTTGATGCCGCTCAAACACAAGCCGTTGATGCTTTAGTTTTACTATCTCAGCAGCTGATTGAGCGACAGCAATCCCCAAAAAAGTTAAAAAAACCCATTGCAGGCTTATATTTTCATGGCCGAGTAGGTCGCGGTAAAACCATGCTGATGGATTTATTTTATCAGCAATTACCCATAACAAAGAAGAAGCGCATCCATTTCCATCACTTTATGGAAAGTGTCCATCAGCAACTCGCCCAGTTAACCGGGCAGTCAGAGCCTCTTAGCCATATTGCCAAAGCATGGGCAAAAAATATTGACCTACTATGCTTCGATGAGTTTTTTGTCAGCGATATTGCTGATGCTATGCTACTTAGTGGTTTGTTTTCCGAACTATTTACTCAAGGTGTCACGCTTGTTGCGACCTCTAATTGTCAACCGGAGCAGTTGTATCGTAATGGCTTACAAAGAGAGCGCTTCTTACCCACTATTGCCTTGCTCAAGCAATATTGTCAGGTTATCTCTATTGATGGCGAAGTGGATCATAGACGAAGTAACCTTGCTAAAAACGCCATTTATGCTAATTATTTTTTATTAGCTAACCAAGGTGATAAAAAATTAAATGCCCGCTATAAAAGTGTAACAAAGGGTGAGCCGTTAGTTGCTGGCGAAATAGAGATTAATCACCGACCGCTGAGTTATTTAGCTCAAAGTGATCAGGTTATTTTTTTCGACTTTTTTGCTCTGTGTTCAGGTCCACGTAGTCAGCGAGACTATATGGCGCTAGCGCAAGACTTCTCCACGGTATTTATTGCCAATGTACCACAATTTTCAGGTAAATTAGTACCCGCGGTGTTTTCAGGCGTTGAAGATAATTATCAACGAAGTGGTGTTTTAATGGGCGATTTACAGCAACTTGATGACGAAGCGCGAAGATTTATTGCCCTTGTTGATGAGTTCTACGATCAAAATGTCAACTTAATCGTTAGTGCTGCAGTTGATATCTTTGACCTTTATCAGGGGCAGCAACTTGCCTTTGAATTTCAGCGCTGTCAGTCTCGATTAATGGAAATGCAAAACGGCTGACAATTTTCTATTAAAACTAAAAGCTAAAAAACTAATAACTGGTCAACTTGACTAATTAGTTTACATTTTATTAGTCTCCTTATATTGATTTTTCTTCATCCGTTTGATATTTATATAAAAATAAACTTGGCACTATGCTTGTAAAGCCCTACAGGTAATTGTAATCAATAGACTCGCTCAACGGGTACTAACCCCCGCTGACTTTAATTTCATAAGGATAGAAACATGACTTACTTTCATCGCACCTTACTAGCAAGTGCACTCACGGTCTCACTGGCATCATCAACGATATATGCCCACCAATCATGTGATGTTGATTTATCGGCCAGCTTCACTATCAACCCTAACGCCATTGAGTTTTTACATGATGAAGGCGAAAATGATGGTAAAAAGCGTAGTTTATATAAAATTATCGAGGGTGAAAAACTTATCATTGATAAGCAAAGTATTGTGCTAACCGAAACTCAGCAAGCATTGCTGCAAAAGTATGATGAAAAAATTCGCCAGCTAGTCCCGCAAGTTAAAAGTGTTGCCATTGAAGGTGTTGATTTGGCGGTTGAAGGGGTTAATCTTGCTTTTAATGCGCTATTGGGTGAAGGTAACAGCGTCGCCGCTGATTTGACCCAAGAGTTAACCAAAATTCGAGCTCAAATTGTCGCCAACCTATCCATTGAAGATGGCATTTCTGTCGGTGTTGATGGTTTAGCCAGCGAAGAGTTACTGGGTAAAGATTTTGAACAACGTATTGAGTCGGTAGTGGAAAAAGCAGTGTTAAACTCTATGGGCAGCATCTTAATTGCCATGGGCCAGCGCATGGTAGCAGCAGATGGTGAGCAGCAAAGTTTTGTAACACGATTGGAGAATTTTTCCGATACCATAGAGCAAGAGATGACAGCTAGGGTTGCTAAAATTGAACAAAAGGCCCTGGCACTTTGTCTCAGTATTGCTGAAGTGGATGCGCTAGAAGAGCAACTGAAAGATGAAATTAAGCTGCTTGCTCATATCAATGTTTTTACCGTGACAGTTGCCCATGATAAAGATGAGCATCATGCGAGTGCAAAGTAGCGGCTAAGTTGTGGTATAAAGGCATATAGCTCTTAGCTATGTTGTCTAATTATTGCCAGTAATTTAACCGCTAAAAGACAATATAAATATTGCTCAACACTAAGGCTCTGCACTGATATAATTGCCGAGTCTTTTTTTATATTTTAATTTAGTGAAACATGCACGCTGTCCATCAATTACATCAATACCGTAAAAGCATCAGTACTACCACCTATAAAGCCAGAGGCTATAGGGTCATTCGCTGCCAACTTTGCCAGCTAGCTCAGCAGTTTTGTATCTGTGCGCTAGCACCCAATCAAGAGCATGTGCAGACAACGGCAGGGTTCTTATTGCTTATGCATGACACTGAAGTTTTAAAACCGAGTAACACCGGCAAACTTATTGCCGACATTATTCCGGATAGTTTTGCTTTTTTATGGTCTAGAACTAAAGTGAATCCAGAGTTATTAGCTGTGCTTAATGATGAAAAGTGGTTTCCTCTGCTGGTTTTTCCGCAAGAATATGCTGGCGATGACCGTAAAGTTTTTACTAACAAGGTTATTTGCCCTAAAGGGAAAAGGCCACTATTTATTATGCTTGATGGTAGTTGGCGTGAAGCCAAAAAAATGTTCCGTAAAAGTCCGTATTTAGACCGTTTTCCCATGGTGTCCTTTGATGCAAGAACGGCTATGCCCGCGGTACTTGGTACTTGTCATAGTGACAGTAACAAGCAATTATCACCGGTAGGTCAAGACTCTCGCTATACCGTCAGAAAGACTGAGCTTGAGCATCAGTTTTCCACTGCAGAGGTTGGCGCTAGAGTGTTAGCTATGCATGGCGAAACTAATAATGCTCAGCTACTGGATTTATGGTTTGATGTTTTCAACTTTCAATATCAAAAAAGTGTCTGTCAGCGTAACAAAGGTAATGTGAATGCCTTAGAAAATTATCAAAGTTTTATTAACAAGTTATACCCAAACCACCGCAATATGCCGGATTCAGCAGCCATTGAATCGTCATTATAAATCTGCAGTTAACGTTAAGGTAAACAGGTACTTAGCTTTACCTTGTAAATATTAGTTTGCAAGTGCCTGCTCGTTCAGCGTTTTTTCATTGCTTTAAAGCTAGCACTTAGCGAATTAAAGTCTTAAGTTAACTTTATTCTACTCAATGTGGGTGGCTATTGAACTTTCATACAGCAAAGAGCAACAGTCGCTAATATTGTGCTAATAATAATTACATAAAGGCTTATTATGACTATCAAAGAAATCCCACTCATTATAAATGGTGAGAAAGTTCGCTCTAAAACCGATACTTGGTTGGATGTACTGAATCCCGCGACCCAAGAAGTTGTTGCTCGTGTACCGGTAGCAACCCGTGAAGAAGTTGCAGCTGCCATTGCTAGTGCAGAGCAAGCCTTTAAAAGCTGGTCAAAGGTTTCTTTAACAAATCGAATGCGTATTATGCTTAATTTCCAGCACTTGGTACGTGAACATAGCCAAGAGCTGGCTGAGTTAATTACCTTAGAGCATGGTAAAACTTTACCCGATGCGGAAGGTGAAGTAGGGCGCTCACTTGAAGCTATTGAAAATGCTTGTTCAATTACCCGTCTACAATTAGGGGAAATTGCCAACAATTCGGCCACAGGTATTGATACTTATACCCTGAATAAACCCCTTGGTGTTGGTGTTGGCATTACGGCCTTTAACTTCCCATTAATGTTGCCCGCTTTTATGTTTCCGCCGGCCATTGCTTGTGGTAACACTTTTGTATTAAAACCATCCGAGCAAGCCCCCTCATCAACCATACGCTTTGTTGAACTTGCGTTAGAAGCGGGTATCCCACCAGGTGTTCTTAATGTCATCCATGGTGGCCCTGACGTGGTAAACCAACTTATTGAAAGTGATGCGGTTAAAGCGGTATCGTTTATTGGCTCTACTGCGGTAGGTACCCACGTTTATAATCTTGCCTGTAAACATGGCAAACGTGCACAAGCTATGATGGGCGCTAAAAATCACATGGTGATCATGCCTGATGCTAATAAGGACAGAGCAATTAATGATTTATTAGGCTCAGCTTTTGGGGCCGCTGGTCAACGTTGTATGGCAAATCCAGTCACTATTTTAGTGGGTGAAGCACGTGAGTGGTTACCTGAAATTGTTGCACGTGCCAAGTTGATGAAAGTTGGCCCAGGTACACAACGTGATGCTGATTTAGGTCCAGTGGTTTCGCCACAAGCTAAAGCTCGTATACTTAGCCTGCTTGATTCTGGTGTTGCTCAAGGCGCGGAATTACTTGTTGATGGCCGGAACTGTCAAGTTGATGGCTACCCTAATGGTAACTTTGTTGGGCCAACGTTATTTAGTAAAGTCACCACAGATATGGATATTTATACCCAAGAAATTTTTGGTCCGGCTTTATGTGTATTAGAAGCAGATACTTTAGATGAAGCGATAGACATTATTAATGCGAACCCTAATGGTAATGGCACCTCATTATTTACGTCTTCAGGTTGGGCCGCTCGAAAATTTGAAAATGAAGTTGATGTTGGTCAAGTGGGTATAAATGTTCCTATTCCTGTACCGGTGGCTTTCTTTAGCTTTACCGGCTCCCGTGGCTCAAAACTAGGGGATTTAGGACCTAATGGTAAGCAAGTGGTAAGTTTTTGGACCTACACTAAATCCGTAACGGCTCGCTGGTTTGAACCTGATCATCAAGACGGCTCAACCATTCATACCACCATTAGTATGAAGTAAAAGCGGACCATTTAAGTTATCTCAGTAAAAATTAAAAGGGTCACTACAGTATAGTGACCCTTTTTTATTCGTTAAGCGCTTTATTTACTGAGCTAAATTAAAGCACTACTGTGCATAAAGTCGTTTTAATGCAGGATTCTGGCGCGAATAGTGCCTTCAATTTGTTTCAATTCTTTTAATGCCTGCTCACTGTCTTGAGAGTCAATATCGATAACAACATAACCAATTTTGTCATCGGTTTGTAAGTATTGCGCGGCAATATTAATATTGTGCTCAGCAAAAGCCTTATTGATTTTAGTTAATACACCGGGTTGGTTATGGTGAATATGTAATAAGCGACTAGTGCTTGTTAGACCTGGGATAGTGTGATCAGGTAAGGATACTTCCGGGAAGTTAACCGCAGATAAGCTTGAGCCATTATCTGAGTACTTAGCAAGCTTAGTTGCCACTTCTAAGCCAATGTTTGCTTGCGCTTCTTTTGTGCTACCACCAATATGTGGTGTCAAAATTACATTATCAAAACCGCGTAAAGGTGAGATAAACTCATCATCATTACTTTTAGGCTCAACAGGGAATACATCTATAGCAGCCCCAGCTATTTTTTTACACTCTAACGCTTGTGCTAAGGCGTTAATATCAACCACAGTACCACGAGAAGCGTTGATAAAAATTGCGCCATCTTTCATTGCTGAAAACTGTGCTTGAGCAATCATATTGTGAGTTTGTGCTGTCTCTGGTACATGTAAACTCACTACATCTGCTTCAGCAAGTAATAACTCTAATGTTGGCGATTGGCTGGCATTACCGAGCGGTAATTTAGTTTCGACATCATAAAAGCGTACTCTCATGCCTAACGTCTCGGCCAATATGCCTAATTGCATGCCAATATGACCGTAACCAATAATACCGAGTACTTTGCCACGCGCTTCTACCGAGCCTTCCGCCGATTTAAACCATTCACCGCGATGTGCTTTGGCACTTTTTTCAGGAATACCACGAAGCAATAATAGTGCTTCACCCAGCACTAACTCAGCCACAGAACGAGTATTAGAAAAAGGGGCATTAAAAACAGGTATGCCGAGATTTTGTGCTGCTTTTAAGTCAACTTGGTTGGTGCCAATACAAAAACAACCAATGGCAACTAACTTATTGGCGTGGCTAAGTACTTTATCCGTTAATTGAGTGCGTGAGCGGATGCCAATAAAGTGAACATCAGCAATTTTTTCAATTAACTCACTTTCTGAAAGCGAGGTTTTTAACGATTCAATATTTGAATAGCCTTTTAACTTTAATTCTTCAATAGAGCTTGGGTGCAAGCCCTCAAGTAATAAAATCTTAATTTTGTCTTTTGCTAATGAATTTTTGTTGGCAATGGTCATAAACTGGTTTCGCTTATCCTGAGTTAAAAGGTCAATACATATTTGTTTAGATGGCTAGATATCTAAAATAGAAGTTTAACATATCATATAGTGTATAGACTCTAAAGAACTTATTAAGCATATTTAGGCATAAATATGCTGAATAGTGAATATTCTGCTTAAAAGGGGCGGGGGGAATTATTGGATTACTTTAATACCATCACTGCTGCCTAGCACGAGTATGTCAGCGCCACGAAGGGCAAACAAGCCATTAGTTACCACACCGACAATTGCATTAATCTGAGTTTCTAGTGCTTTTGGGTCAAGAATTGTCAGATTGTGAACATCAATAATAACGTTGCCATTGTCCGTGACTACTCCTTGACGATAAGCCGGGTCACCTCCTAACTTAACCAATTCGCGGGCAACATAGCTGCGTGCCATAGGGATAACTTCAACCGGTAAAGGGAAGTTACCCAAAACCTTTACTAGTTTTGACTCATCGGCAATACAAATAAATTTTTTGGCGACCGCAGCAACGATTTTTTCACGGGTTAATGCGGCGCCGCCACCCTTAATCATTGCCATATGGTTAGTGATTTCATCGGCGCCATCCACATAGACATCTAAGACACCAACACTGTTTAAATCAAATACTTCAATACCGTGCGCTTCTAAGCGTTTAGTTGACTCTTGCGAGCTTGAAACAGCACCGGCGATTTTGTCTTTCATTGTCGCCAGGCCATCAATGAAAAAATTAACGGTTGAGCCCGTACCAACGCCGACGATAGTATCGTTTTCAATGAATTCTAATGCCTTGATAGCGGCTGCTTTTTTCATTTCATCTTGAGTCATGTTATATGCCTTATTAGCAAACTCTTGCTGTTAAAGTGAGCCTAAATGGCCTTTTAAGGGCCTTAAAAAAGGCAATTATAACACTAAATAATCTGATAGTTATAGCAAGCTAGAGTCTTTTTGTGCTAAGAGATTTAGCCATAATGCTTATGGCATTAGTACGGTTAGTTAAAGGTAACTTTAGTTAGGGACTTGAACTTTGGCTATTATTTTTACGCCTGTTCGGTTGTTGTTTTGGTAAATACAGGGGTTGTTGAGCAAGTGCCGCTTATCCAGAGTTCCGGTTATTTAGCTATTTCTGGTCGTTAATATTTAATCTTACTTCTTGGCGCTGCCTATTGAGGCATGGCACTAATGACTATGGCATTGATATCTAGCTCGATAAGCTGAGCATAATGAGAAATGACTCGAGGGGTTGTTATCGCGGGCATGTTTTTCACCTTTAATCTGGATACCGACGAAAGTCCTATCCGGCAGATAACTCGCCTGCCGCTTGGCAAAGGCTAACATCATACGTTGATCTTCAGGTATAGGTTTGTTGAGTAAAGCAAACATTAATTGATGATCTGAAGACGCTGCTTTTTTTATTGAGCGGACATCATATGAAAATGATTAATAATAACAGCTGAATAGCTGGTTATGATCAGCTGAGTATGCGTTTCCTTTAATTGGCTAATAAAAAAGCTTGCTAGGGTGTTATTATTAGCAATAACTCCTGAGCAAGCTTGATTAGCCAGACTAGTGTCAATTTTTTAGCGCTTTAGCGCATACTAAAGTTACGACTCTTCAGCAACTGAGCGTAGTAGCTCATTTATACCTACTTTGGCGAGCGTTTTAGCATCCACTTTTTTGACGATAATAGCCGCATATAAACTGTATGTACCACAAGCTGAAGGTAAGTTACCCGGTACTACAACTGAGCCTGCAGGTACGCGGCCATAATGAACTTCACCGGTTTCTCTATCGAAAATACGGGTACTTTGGCCGATATAAACGCCCATAGAAATTACCGCACCTTCTTCAACTATCACACCTTCAACAATTTCTGAACGTGCGCCAATAAAACAGTTATCTTCAATGATGGTTGGACCCGCTTGTAACGGCTCTAAGACCCCACCAATGCCGACACCACCAGATAAATGCACGTTTTTACCTATTTGTGCACATGAGCCAACGGTAGCCCAAGCATCAATCATACAACCTTCATCGATAAAAGCGCCGATATTAACAAAGCTTGGCATTACCACCACATTCTTACCAATAAAACTACCGGTGCGCACACTTGCACCCGGTACAATACGGACACCATCGGCGGCAAACATAGCCTTAGTGTAACCATCATATTTCATCGGTACCTTGTCAAAAAAAGTACTTTCTGCACCATCAATGACTTGGTTATCCCAGATACGAAAAGAAAGTAGTACCGCTTTTTTAAGCCACTGGTTAACCTGCCATTCCCCTGCTACTTTTTCGGCAACACGGGCACTACCATTATTCAATGCTGCTATAGCTTCAATTACGGCATTTTTAATCTCACTTGAAACGGTTGCTGGGGTAATACTGGCTCTTTCTTCAAAAGCTTGTTCAATCACGCTAGCTAAGTGCTTTAACTCTGTCATTAGGCTTTCCTATTTGAAATTTCAAAGGTGTTATAGGTGTTATAAAGGCGGTAACTCAATCAATCTCCTGTGTTAACCGTATGGCTAAATCTTCTTGCTCTTGACTGGTTAGCGCATTATTTTCTAGGGTAGAGATAGTAAATACATCATCAGCTTTTTCACCAAAAGTTGTTATTTTAGCTGAATGGATATTAATCTGCTCTTGTTGAAAGACTTGGCCAATATTTGATAACAAGCCGGGTCTATCTAAAGCGATTATTTCAATCATGGTACGATTCTTCGCATGTATCTTGATAAAATTAACGCGTAGCGGTACTTTAAATTGTTTGATCTGTCTGGGTAATTTAGGCTCAGGCAGGTAACAGACACCTTCTTGACCTAGCTTATCAACTAAGGCTTGGCTAATTTCTTTAGTGTAGAAACGCTCTCGTAGCGGCTTATTCCGGCTATCAAGCACGACAAAGGTATTTACGGTATAGCCTGTTTTAGTGGTAATGATTTTGGCATCATGAATAGAAAGTTTTTTAGTGTCCAAAAAGGACACGGTATTGGCGAAAGTATTGCTTTTTTCTTTAGTGAAAATAAATACTTCTGTGCCACCTCGATAGGGCTCAGGGCTAATTAGCACCAATGGCTTTTCTCTATCGTGTTTAAGTATATTTTGACATTGCCTGGCTATTTGTTCAGGTGAATAACGTAAAAAATAATCTATTTTAAATTCATGCCATAACGCTTTAATCGCATGTTCATCGATATTGTTTTTACTTAATATAGCTAATGCTTGTTGTTGGTTTTCTCGAATTTTAGAGCGTATTTCTACGGGTTTTTCTAAGCCATGACGAAAAGCGCTTAAGGTATTAAAGTACAGTTCTTCCAGTAGATTGGCTTTCCAGTTATTCCACAGGCTTTCATTGGTGCCACGCATGTCGGCAACGGTTAAACAATAGAGGTAATTTAGATGCGCTTCATCACGGACAATTTCCCCGAAAGTGCGAATGACATTTTCATCAGTAATATCGCGGCGCTGAGCGGTAACAGACATTAATAAATGATATTCAACTAACCAGGCCACCATATTACTATCATGTTTACTCATTTGATGCGACAAACAGAAATTTAACGCATCTACCGCACCTAATTGAGCATGATTGCCACCACGGCCTTTACCTATATCGTGAAAAAATCCGGCCAGATATAGCACTTCCGGTTTGCGAATTTTTTGGGCTATTTTACTGCACAGAGGAAATTTATGGTTGTGCTCTTTTTGGCTGAACTGATATAAATTCTTAACCACTCGGTAGCTGTGTTCATCGACTGAATAGGCATGGAAAAGGTCGAATTGCATTTGACCAACAATATTGCGCCATAAGGGTAAATAGGCACCGATAATACTGTGTTTGTGCATTAAGGTTAATGCTAAACCTAAACCTCGGGGATGACGAATAATTGCCATAAACATGCGACGACATTCAGCATAATCAATTAACCCTGAAATTAAACGTCGTCGAGCATTACGCATTAATCTGATGGTGTGTGAATGTATACCTTTAATTGCTGGCTCTTGCGCGATAATTAAAAACATTTCAATCATTTTTACTGGCCGCATAAAAATACGATCATTGCGAGTATTGATTAAGGTATCCACTAATTCAAAATCTTGATTGATAATACTAACGCTGCTCTGCTCAGGCTTTTTGATGATAGCTTGTTCAAAATGCTGTAATAGCATGGTATTTAATTCAGTCACTCGGGAAATAATCCGAAAGAAGCGCTTCATCATACGCTCAATGGGGGCTTTACCTTCATCACCAAAGCCCATCATTTTGGCTACATCCGCTTGGTAATCAAATAAAAGCCGGTTTTCATTACGCCCAGCCACAAAGTGTAGGGCAAAACGCATGCGCCAAAGGTAATCTTGAGATTCTAACAATTCGAAAAATTCATTGGGATAGAGATAATTATGTTCAACTAACTCTTCCAAGGAGTCGGCGGAAAAATGTCGTTTGGCCACCCAAGCAATAGTTTGGATATCACGTAACCCCCCAGGATTTGCTTTTAAATTGGGCTCGAGTGTATAGGCAGCACCGCGATATTGTTGGTGTCTTTTTTCCTGCTCTTTGCACTTAGCGAGAAAAAATTTTTCTGATGTCCAAAAAACATCTTCATTCAGTAATGGCATTAACTGCTGAGTAAGTGCCTCATTCCCCGTAATTTGTCGCATTTCCATTAAGTTTGTCGCAATAGTGACTTCTTTTACTGCTTGTTTTAAGCACTCTTTAATGGAACGAACACTATGGCCAATATCAAGTTTGATATCCCAGAGTTGGGTAATGAAACTTGATATTTTTTCTTCTAATTCTACGTTAATTTGTTCTTGTGTTAATAATAATATATCAATGTCTGATTGTGGGTGTAACTCACCACGACCATAGCCACCAACTGCAACTAAGCTAATTTGAAACTCATCAAGGTGGTGCTGACACCAGAGCTTTGTTAAAATGGCATCAACAAAAGCAGCGCGTGCTGATAAGAGGTCACTTATATCATTATCGATAAAAACGTCTTTTAACCATTCTTTAAATGCTTGGCTTAATAAACAGATATCGCGGGTAGATAAAAAGTCAGCACTAAGGGCTAAGTTTTCAATAAAATGTGCGGGCACTATAGGTGCTGATACTGGCTTACTGGTCAAGAGCTTACCCTTTATCTATTCGGTTAATCTGTTAGGCCTTATCTTTTTGCAGCTAATTGTTTAAATATTAGTTGTGTAATAGACGAGCAATGGTTTCTTCTTTGCGCAAGGTTAATATTTCACAACCTGTTTTGGTCACCACTATGGTGTGCTCCCATTGTGCAGATTTTTTACCATCAGCAGTGAAAACAGTCCAGTTATCTGTTTTATCTAAAATTGTATTAGCGCGACCTAGGTTAACCATAGGCTCGATAGTAAAACACATGCCAACTTCCATCTTGGTTTTGTCATTGTTTTTATAGTGGACTATTTGTGGCTCTTCATGAAATTCTTTACCTATACCGTGACCACAATAATCTTTGACGATAGCATAGCGGCCAGATTTTTTGATGAATTTTTGGATTGTTGTGCCAATTTCACCAAAGGTAGTACCAGGCTTTACTTTTTTAAGTGCTAGGTATAAAGACTCTTGGGTAATGCGACATAGGCGGCTATCTTCAAGAGATGCTTCACCTAGGATAAACATCTTACTGGTATCACCATGATAACCGTCTTTTATCACGGTAATATCGATGTTGATAATGTCACCATCGATTAACACGCTATCATCAGGAATGCCGTGACAAACGACATGATTTATTGACGTACAAATCGATTTTGGAAAATCATGATAATTGAGCGGCGCAGAGATGGCATGTTGTACTTTGTCAGTATATTCTGCACAGAGGGTATTTAACTCATTAGTACTAATACCAGCTTTTACGTGCGGCGTAATCATTTCTAACACGTCAGCGGCTAATTGCCCAGCAATACGCATTTTAGCGATTTCTTCTTGGCTTTTTATGGTGATGGCCATGTTGTTCTATCTCTTTAAGTTTGCGTTAGCGGCATTGTTTTTTCCGCTATGCTTTTAATTGTTGTTTTTTCATCATAAAAGATGAATTACTTGCCGATAAGATAGCAAGTTAACTGTGTTTATTTAACTCTAATTTTATCGCGTCAATAAAATCGTCTGGGTTTTGTAAATATAAATTATGATTAAGTAAAATCAACTCATCGTTGATAGCCAGTAGCAAGGCCGGTATAGCTTGAGTTGCTATGATTTCTTGTAGCGCGTAGATCTCATGCACTTGCGCTACGGCATCATTAGTCAATTTGCTTTTATTAAAAACTTTTGCGGGTACCGATAACTTAAATTCATTAACAATATGAGTAAAATCAGCTTGCTCACTCAGTTGCTTGCCTTCACCAAAATGTGCTGCTTGTAGCGCATTTAATAAAGACAATGCTTGATTTGAGGTTTTATTTGTCGCCCAAGTCATTAAATTTGCACACAAGGTAGAGTCTCGCCCTTGTGTTAATGTTTTCATATAGTCAGGGGAAAAACTGACCGATGAAAGCTCTTTGACTTGCACTATCTGTTGTTTAGTAATTACATTCTCACCGTCAGCATCAGAAAAGTAGGCGCTATGCCATAAATTCAGTGATACTTGGGGTAACGATTGCTTTACCGCATTAACTAAAGGGGTTGCGGCATAACTCCACGGACAGTGACTGTCATAAATAAAAAATAATTCTGCTGACATAGTTACTCTACAAAAAAGGGATGGTTTGGTTGAAATATTTAGCTGTTAGATGATTTTAACTCGCCTTGAGTTAATATCCCACTATAAATCACCCTTTAGTGATAAATCATTTATATCTCGCTAAAGAGGGTGTTTTGTGGTATAAAGTGCGGCGCTAAATTATTAGTTAGGGTGTTCGGTCTATATTTTGTACCTTAGATCAGAGCATTTAGCTTGGTTTGGTGACAATTTAAATCGACGAATTAATCGAGGGGTTTTGAAAACTTTTTGGTTTATCAGTCATTATTATAAACTCACATACATCCACTAAAGGTATACCGGGGTGCTCAGCTTTAAGGTTTTAGTCTTAGGCAAATAAGAGTCGTGTATATTGGGTGTATGAACGCTTAACCCCATAAAGGAAAAGACAATGTCAAACGTTTCAATGCGCGATATGCTTAAAGCTGGTGTTCACTTCGGTCACAAAACACGTTACTGGAATCCAAAAATGAAGCCGTTCATTTTCGGTTCTCGCGATAAAGTACATATCATCAACCTTGAAAAAACTGTGCCTATGTTCAATGAAGCACTTGCTTTTGTAAGTAACGTTTCATCGAAAAAAGGTAAAGTGTTATTTGTCGGTACTAAACGTGCTGCAAGTGAAGCAATCAAAGACGCGGCAATTAAATCTGACCAATTCTTCGTTAACCATCGCTGGTTAGGTGGAATGTTGACTAACTGGAAAACAGTTCGTCAATCAATCAAACGTTTAAAAGATTTAGAAGCGCAAAGCACAGACGGTACTTTTGAAGCCTTAACTAAAAAAGAAGCGTTAATGCGTACTCGTGAAATGGAAAAACTTGATAAAAGTTTAGGTGGTATTAAAAATATGGGTGGTTTACCTGATGTTTTATTTATCATTGATGCTGATCACGAACATATTGCTGTTAAAGAAGCAAACAATCTTGGTATCAAAATAATTTCTGTTGTTGATACTAACTCTAACCCAGATGGTATTGATTACATCGTACCGGGTAATGATGATGCTATTCGTGCAGTAAGTTTATACTGTAACGCTGTTGCTGACGCTGTAATAAGTGGTCGTGAGCAAAACATCGTTGTACAAGCTGAAAAAGACGGTTTTGTTGAAGCTGAATAATCTCAGTTATTAACACGTTTTATTTTGCTATTGCCACAAAAGCGTGCTTTTGTGGCAACTTATTTAATATTTATTCCCAACGCCTAAGTTAGTATTAGCACCGCGACGGGGATAACTGAAAACCGAGGAATTTACTCATGGCAATTACTGCTGCAATGGTTAAAGAATTACGTCAACGCACAGCTGCGGGCATGATGGATTGTAAAAATGCGTTAACAGAAGCTGACGGTGATATGGAACTTGCGATTGAAAATATGCGTAAGAACGGTCAAGCTAAAGCGGCTAAAAAAGCAGGTAATATTGCTGCTGAAGGCGCAATTATCATTAAAATATCAGCAAACACAGCGGCATTAGTTGAAGTTAACTGTCAAACTGATTTCGTCGCTATGGATGAAAACTTTTTAGGTTTTGCCAATGCCGTTGCTGATGCTGCACTGGAGTCAAAAGTTTCAATTACTGAGTTACAAGCACAATTCGAAGAAAAGCGTGTTGCTTTAGTGACTAAAATTGGTGAAAACATCAATGTTCGTCGTGTTGAATATGTAGAAGGTACTAACTTAGCTTCTTATTCTCACGGTGCTAAAATTGGTGTGGTTGTTGCGGGTGAAGGTGATGCGGAAGCGTTGAAACACATCGCTATGCACGTTGCGGCAAGCAAACCTGAATACCTTACTCCAGATTCTGTTCCTAGTGATATCGTTGAAAAAGAGAAAGCAATTCAAATTGAAATCGCAATGAACGAAGGTAAACCTCAAGAGATTGCTGAGAAAATGGTAACAGGCCGTATGCGCAAGTTTACCGGTGAAGTTTCTTTAAGTGGTCAAGCTTTCATTATGGAGCCAAAGAAAACTGTTGGTGAAATATTGAAAGAAAAAGGTCTTACCATTTCTGCTTTCGTTCGTCTAGAAGTCGGCGAAGGTATTGAGAAGAAAGATGAAGATTTTGCTGCTGAAGTAGAAGCACAAATTGCTGCTGCTAAAGCATAATTCTATTTTTTTTGATGTCTTAGCTTTATTGCTATGACCGTCTGATAAGATGAATTACTAAAAACGTCTACCTTGGTAGACGTTTTTTTATGGCTGATTTTTAATGTTTAGCGTGAAGTTGGCTTATTTACCGAAAAAAAAAGAGTTTTTTCAGTTTAGCCTTTCGTGTCTAGGCTAAACGTATTAAAATAGCCGCGGTCTTTTGACCTTGGCTCTATTTTGCTTAATTACCTAACTGCTACAGGAAATTTTCCCTATGACAACCAATCCGAAACCTGTTTATCGAAGAATTTTATTAAAACTCAGTGGTGAAGCACTGATGGGAGAAGAGGGTTTTGGTATTGATCCTAAAGTACTTGACCGTATGGCTCAAGAGATAAAAGAGCTGGTGGAAATGGGCATCCAAGTGGGTCTCGTTATTGGTGGTGGCAATTTGTTCCGTGGTGCAGGTTTAGCTGAAGCCGGCATGAATCGTGTTGTTGGTGATCAAATGGGTATGCTCGCCACCGTAATGAATGGTTTAGCCATGCGTGATGCCTTACATCGTGCTTTTGTTAATACCCGTTTAATGTCAGCGATAGATTTAGCGGGTGTATGTGAACGTTATAACTGGGCAAATGCTATTAGCTTGTTGAAATCTGGCCGAGTGGTTATTTTTTCTGCCGGTACCGGTAATCCATTTTTTACAACAGATTCAGCTGCTTGTTTGCGTGGTATTGAAATTGAAGCCGACGTAGTATTAAAAGCGACTAAAGTGGATGGCGTCTATTCAGAAGATCCAGTTAAAAATCCAGATGCTGAGCTTTATACAGAGCTAAGTTATGATGAAGTCCTTGATAAAGAATTAAAAGTAATGGACCTAGCGGCCTTTACTTTAGCACGCGATCACAATATGCCGATTCGCGTCTTTAATATGAATAAACCGGGTGCGTTGAAATCTGTCATCATGGGTGGTAGCGAAGGTACAATAATTAGACACAAGTCATAACTTTTCGATACTTAGCTTAAAATTAAGTGCGAATAAGCCAAGCCAAGGTAAGTAGCTTGCTGGCTACAGTTAACTTGATAATATTTAGGGAATATAAACGTGATAGATGAAATAATTGAAGATGCTCAAGAACGTATGGGTAAGACTATTGATGCTTTAAAAAGTAGCTTGAATAAAATAAGAACAGGACGTGCACATGCCTCCTTATTAGATAATATTGTGGTGCAATATTACGGTATGGACACGCCGTTAAATCAAGTGGGTAATATTTCGGTTCCTGATGCACGCAGCCTATCGATTACTGTTTTTGATAAAGGCATGATTGGTGCGGTTGAAAAAGCGATATTAAAATCTGACTTAGGTTTAAATCCGCAATCAAATGGCACTTTGATACGTATTCCCTTACCACCTCTGACCGAAGAGCGTCGTAAAGACTTAGTGAAAGTTGTCCGTGGCGAAGCAGAGGGTGGTAAAGTGGCGATTCGTAATATCCGCCGCGATGCTAACTCGGATTTTAAAAGTTTGCTAAAAGAAAAAGAAATCAGTGAAGATGAACATCATCAAGCTGAAGACTCAATTCAGAAAATTACCGATACTTTTGTTAAGCAAATTGATGAAGTCCTTATGAAAAAAGAAACAGAACTGATGGAAATATAAGTTAGTCCCTTTAAAACGCCAGCTTGCTGTTAAAAAGCCAACTGGCGTTTTGCTTAAGTGCGATTTAATACATTAATCGTGACTTTAATGTGCATGATTTAAATAAGTGATGACTTAAATAATTAATGGAAAATTGTTACGTGGTAATTGTTAAGTGAGTAATAGCAACGTCTTAGCTGAGCAAGCTGAAAATAAAAACATTCCTCAACATGTAGCTATCATCATGGATGGTAATGGCCGTTGGGCACAGCTACAAGGCAAAGGACGAGTGGCAGGACATAAGGCCGGTGTTAAATCAGTACGAGCTGTGGTTGCTAGTGCTCGAAAAGCTAAGGTTAAAGCCCTGACGCTTTTTGCCTTCAGTAGTGAAAATTGGCAACGCCCCGCAAAAGAAGTTAGTGTACTGATGGACTTGTTTATGTATGTTTTAACTAAAGAAGTTAAACGTTTGCATAAACATAATATTCGCTTTCAAGTGATAGGTGATTTGAGTCGATTTTCTGATAAATTACAGCAGAATATTGCTAAATCAGAGCAACTTACTGCCGGAAATACTGGCTTGGTATTATCGGTGGCAGCAAATTATGGTGGTCGATGGGACATCGCCCAAGCAGCTAGGAAACTTGCTAGTGATGTTCAACAAGGCACAATGTTACTTGATGATATTAATGAGCAGACACTTAATGCACAAACCTGCCTAGCCGATCTGCCTGTACTTGACTTATTGATCCGCACCGGTGGTGACTTTCGCATAAGTAATTTTCTTTTATGGCAAGCCGCTTATGCTGAACTATATTTTACCGATATATTATGGCCCGATTTTAATGAAGCACAATTTGATCAGGCAATAAACTGCTTTGACCGGCGAGAGCGCCGTTTTGGCAAAACCGGTGAACAAGCAATAAACGAGCAAAGATAAATAATAACAGCACGCCAGAATAATGATACTCACAGCTTGCATGACTATCAAAGTCTATAACAACAGTCTATAAAAATAAAAGGGTAGCCCTTGTTAAAACAAAGAATTATAACGGCTTTAATATTAGCACCAGCCGCAATAACAGCTATTTTCTATTTACCTATAAGCTACTTTGCTGGGCTTTTAATGGCCATTATCGCTATAGGAGCCTGGGAGTGGGCTCGTTTTATCGGACTAACTAAGACCATACAGCGTTTAGCCTATGTATTGGTTACCACAGCATTAATTGGGCTTTTATGGCGGTATTTACCAGTAGATATCGCTTGGTTCACTATCACGGGTTTACCCTATGAATTGACCTTATTATTGTGGTTAAGTGTTATTTGGTGGTTTTTTGCTGCTTTATTAATGTTTTCATACCCCAAGTCCAGCACGTTGTGGGCGAAGAATAAACTTGTTATTGGCTTATTTGGTTGGTTAACCTTAGTGCCAACTTGGCTTGCCTTTATGATTTTACGGACTCACAACTACACGCTTGATGAGTACCAAGGCGCGCAGTTATTGATGTACTTATTTATGCTGGTGTGGAGTGCAGATATTGGTGCTTACTTTGTCGGTAAATCAATGGGTAAACATCAGCTTATGCCCAATGTTAGTCCAGGGAAAACGATAGAAGGCTTCATTGGAGGGGTGTTTTGTGCGGCAATATTAACCCTTGTTGTCGGTATGTCATTACACTGGTCTAGCGAGCAGTTTATTTCTGCCTTACTGGTTACCGTATTGATCAGCTCTATTTCTGTTATAGGTGACTTAACTGAAAGTATGTTTAAACGCCAAGCAGGTGTTAAAGATAGTGGCGCAATCTTACCTGGCCATGGTGGTATTTTAGATAGAATAGATAGTTTAACGGCAACGGCACCAGTTTTTGCGCTTTGTTACCTATTACTTGCTTGATAATTTTCACAGTACTAGCATTTTGATTCATTGAGGTAAAAACGTGTTAAAACGTCAACTTTGTATTTTAGGTTCCACAGGCTCTATTGGTAGTAGTACTTTAGATGTGGTGCGTCTTCATCCCGATAAGTTTCAAGTGATCAGTTTAGCAGCGCATGCGAGCGTTGACATAATATTTAAGCAATGCCTTGAATTCAAACCTCAGCAAGTCGTACTGGTTTCAAGTGAACATGCCGAGTTATTGTTGCAAAAGCTTGAGCACGTTAATGTTAATGACATTACGGTATTATCAGGGGAGCAAGCCTTAATTGAACTTGCTCAATGTCAATCTACTGATACGGTAATGGCTGCCATTGTCGGCGCTGCGGGTCTATTGCCCACGCTTGCGGCAGTGAATGCGGGCAAGCGAGTATTGTTAGCAAATAAGGAAGCTTTAGTGACCTCAGGCGCTATTTTTATGGCGGCGGTAAAAGCTTCAGGAGCAGAACTACTGCCCATTGATAGTGAACATAATGCCATTTTTCAATGTCTGCCCTCTCACCAGCAAGGTAATCTTGGTGAATGCCAATTGCGTGCTAGCGGCATCAGTAAAATACTATTAACCGGCTCGGGTGGTCCTTTTAGAACAATGGCCATTGAACAACTAGAATCGGTAACGCCTGCACAAGCTTGTGCACACCCTAACTGGGATATGGGCCGTAAAATATCAGTCGACTCAGCCACTATGATGAATAAAGGCCTCGAGTTTATTGAAGCTAAGTGGCTGTTTAATGTTGAACCTGAAGATATTCAAGTGGTATTACACCCACAAAGTACCATACATTCCATGGTGCAATATAAAGATGGTTCAGTGATTGCCCAAATGGGTAATCCAGATATGCGCACGCCAATTGCCCATGCTCTGAATTTCCCTGAGCGAATAGAGTCGGGCGTTGCACCGCTGGACTTCTTTAAAATTGCCTCTTTTGAATTTCAAGCCGTTGATTTTGCTAGGTACCCTAATTTGAAGTTAGCTATTGATGCTTGTAAACAAGGTCAAGCTGCTTGTACCGCGCTTAATGCTGCGAATGAAATTGCCGTGGCAGCTTTTTTAGCCGAAGCAATAAAATTTACCGATATATTTAAAATAAATGAAACTTCTGTGAAAAAATTTGTCTCAGAACAGGTAGAAAATATAAATGATGTGATTGCCCTTGATAAGCAAGTGCGCATTTTTGCACAAACATTATTAGCTGGCCTTAAGGTCAGTAATGTTAACGGATAATATGTAATATGTTTGATTTTTTCTGGAACCTAGCATCGTTTGTTGTCGCCTTGGGCATACTCGTCACAGTACATGAATATGGTCACTTTTGGGTCGCGAGAAAAAACGGCGTCAAAGTTGAGCGTTTTTCTGTCGGCTTTGGTCGGGCAATCTGGCGAAAAACAGCTAAAGACGGTACTGAATATGTTTTGGCCATGATACCACTCGGTGGTTATGTCAAAATGCTGGATGAACGTGTCGATGATGTTCCGCCTGAAGATAAAGATAAAACCTTTAATGGCAAAACGGTTTATCAACGTATAGCCATAGTTGCGGCTGGACCCTTAGCCAATTTTATCTTTGCTTTTTTTGCTTTTTATCTGATGTTCTTAATAGGCGTACCCGGTGTAAAACCTGTGATTGGTGGTATAGCGCCAAGCTCCATTGCGGCTAAGGCTGAGCTAACCAAGAATAGTGTAATTGTCAGTATTGCCGGTAATGTGACTCGTGATTGGCAAGAGGTTAATCTGGCATTTATTGCTCAAATTGGTAATGAGAACATTAGTATCAAAACCAAGCAAATCGATAGTCAATATGTGGCAAGTTTTATTTTAGATACCCGTAATTGGCAGTTTTCACCGGATAAAACCTCAGCATTAACAAGCTTAGGCATTATCCCTTTTAGGCCGAATGTACATAATGAATTATCAGCGGTGGCAAAAGAAAGTCCTGCCGCCTTAGCTGGTCTATTAGTGGGTGATAAACTAATTTCAGTGGCTGATGTTGAAACACATAACTGGTTAAGCTTTGCTAAGGAAATAAAACAGTATCCATCCAAAGAGGTATTAATCACCATCAATCGAAATGGAGACATACTGACATTACCGGTGACACCTAATAGTATTGAGCAAGCGGGAAAAAATGTTGGTTTTATCGGCGTAGCCCCTAAAGTAGATGCGTGGCCAGAGACACTATTAATTGAATTGAAATATGGCCCTATTGAGGCGATAAAAGAAAGTGCTCAACGAACGTGGAATTTAACCACCTTAACCTTGGGTATGATAGGTAAGTTGCTCACGGGTGACATATCGGTTAAAAATTTGAGTGGTCCCATAGGTATTGCTCAAGGAGCTGGTAACAGCGCAAGCCATGGTTTTGTTTATTTTTTAGGCTTTTTAGCGCTAATTAGTATTAATTTAGGAATAATTAACCTTTTACCGCTACCAGTACTTGATGGCGGACACTTACTCTATTATGTTATAGAGCTTTTAACGGGGAAAGAAGTGCCCGAGAAGGTTCAAGAGGCTGGCTTTAAATTTGGCGCCTTAGCCTTATTGATGTTAATGGCCATTGGTTTATTCAACGATTTTAGTCGGGTTCTAGGCTAACGAAGCTGGTTTTAAATTTTGGCCTTAGCATTATTGATAATTACTTGCTGTTAACACGGCAACGAGATTATTTAACGATTTTAGTCGGGTTCTAGGCTAACGAAGCTGGTTTTAAATTTTGGCCTTAGCATTATTGATAATTACTTGCTGTTAACACGGCAACGAGATTATTCAACGATTTTAGTCGGGTTCTAGGCTAACGAAGCTAAGAACTGCACTTACTCTGCTGTTGGGATACGAATCAAAGATTAATACTGGGAAAGAAGTGCCAGAAAAGGCCGATGGCAAGTAGTGTGTCTTAGTTTACTAGGTAATACCGCTTGTTATTTACGATTTTAGTTGAGAATTAGCGCAATAGTAACGTCTTGAGTGTGTAGCTAATAGTTTTTATAAAAAGAAGTAACGAAGTTTATAATATATGATCATGAAAAAAATTGCCTTTGCCCTCCTATTAGGTGCGCTAGGAACAACACAAAATGCTCAAGCTGGAAAAGGCTTTCAAGTTAAAGATATTGACGTTAAAGGTCTGCAGCGTGATGCCCTAGGAACATCAGCTAAAAACACTCAAGCTTCTTCAAGCTTTCAAGTCGAAGATATTGAAGTTAAAGGCCTACAGCGTGTTGCTTTAGGTGCAGCGCTAACCCACATTCCCTTCAATGTTGGTGATAACCTTAATGACTTTCGGATATCACAATCAATAAAGGCCCTTTATCAATCAGGTCACTTTAATGATATCCGTGTTTATCGTGACGGTAACCGCCTGGTCTATCGGGTAAAAGAGCGAGAGACTATCAGTGAAATTATTTTTGATGGCAATAATGACCTTAAAGATGAGCAGTTAACTGAAAGTCTTGATGGTAGTAATATTCGTGTTGGTGAAACCCTTGATCGTACCGTCATTGCTGGCATCGAAATGGGTTTAGAAAATTTTTACCATAGTGTCGGTAAGTACAATGCTAAAGTTACCGCTAAAATTACCCACTTACCGAGAAATAGAGTTAATTTAGAGTTTACTTTTGTCGAAGGTGATTCTGCGTCTATTAAGCAAATAAATATTATCGGTAATGAAGTTTTTTCTGATGCGGAAATATTAGATAAAATAGAGCTCACCTTTGATTCTCCTTGGTGGAATTTTATGGCACAAGATAGGTACCAGAAACAAGCCTTACAAGGGGATATGGAAACTATTAATAGCTATTATCTTAACCGGGGCTATTTGCGTTTCAAAGTAGACTCAACCCAAGTCTCAATGACTCCGGATAAAAAGGCAGTGTATATCGCTCTTAATGTCAGTGAAGGAGAGACCTATAGCATCAGTGAAGTTGATTTTGTTGGTGATATGGCTGGTTTTGAAAATACCATACGTGCTATTAATCCTCTGCAGTCGGGTGAATTGTATAACGGCGCAGAAGTCACCTATACCGAAGACGTTATTAGTAAGTTTCTAGGACGCTATGGTTATGCTTATCCTAAAGTGACTATCATTCCAGAAATAGATGATGAAAACCATACGGTTAAATTGTCTATATCGATTGACCCCGGTAAACGTATTTATGTTAATCGCATTAATTTTACCGGTAACCATGTGACTGCCGATCATGTATTACGCCGTGAAATGCGTCAAATGGAAGGCGCTTGGTTATCTAATGGCGTGGTAGAATCGTCGAAGTCTTGGTTGATGCGTTTGCCTTATATGGAAACCGTGGAGTTTGAAACCAAACAAATTGAGGGCGAAGACGATTTAGTTGATATCGATTTTACCGTTAAAGAGCAACCCTCAGGTTCATTCAATGCGGGTATAGGTTACGGCTCACAAACAAAGTTAAGTATTAATGCGGGTGTTCAACAAAATAACTTCTTAGGGACGGGTAATCAACTTGGTTTTAATATAGCGAAGAATTATTATCAAAAAAGTGCCACCATTTCTTTTACCGACCCTTACTTTACCGTCGATGCTATTTCCCTTGGTGGACAAGTTTACTATAGCGAATACGATGCCGGTAATGCCAATATGGTTGAGTATAATAATAAAACCTTTGGTCTGGGCCTTAACTGGGGCTTTCCGGTCAATGAATATCTAAGGTTGAATTTTGGTGTCGGTTGGAAGTACAACCAAATATCACAATTACAAGCCTATGATCAAATTCAAGATTTTTATGATATTTATGCCGATCCAAATGACCCCGATGGTCAATTAGCCTTTAAAACATTGGATTTAAATGCGGGTTTATCTCGTAGTACTTTAAACCGAGGTACCTTTCCTACAGCAGGTTCAACGCAGCGATTTAATGTTAAAATGACTTCGCCAAAATCCGATTTACAGTATTTTAAAATAAACTATGATGCCAAATTTTATTTTCCTTTAACACGTAGTCAAAAATGGTCGGTGTTAACCCGTATACAGCTTGGTTATGCCAATGGTTATGGGCAAGTAGATGGCAATGATCAACTGTTACCTTTCTGGGAGAATTTTAGTGCCGGTGGTGACACCTTACGTGGTTTTGAGAATAATACTATTGGTCCGCGGGCAATATATCGTACCCCGCAATCAATACCTGGCGGCTGTTGCTTAGGGCCAGATAATGACTCTATTTATGTCAATGAACGTTCGGTTGGTGGTAATGCCATGGCAATTGCCGGCATAGAGCTGATAGTACCGACACCATTTTTAGATGAAAGTTATGCTAACAGTGTTCGTACCAGTATATTCTGGGATGTGGGTAATGTTTGGGATACTGAATTTAATATAGATAACTATGCTAACTTAGACCCGGCTGAATATGAGAAAATTGCTGATTTTTCTGATCCAACACGTTTTCGTAGTTCAGCAGGTATTTCTATTCAATGGCTTTCGCCAATGGGGCCAATGATATTTAGTTTTGCTAAATCAATTAGGGAAGAAGAAGGCGACGATACAGAATACTTTGGCTTTAATATTGGTAAAACATTTTAAAGTACTTTTTAAAGTAGCTTTTAGCTGCGTAATATCAATAAATCTTGCTATATTAGCCGACATAAATAATTTTCCGTGTAAATAGTAAGAAAAAAATAATAAATAAAGGGGAACAACGTTGAATAAAGTTATCAAAACTATGGTTATGGGCGTAGCTGCGTCAGGTATATTATTAGCAAATACAATCATGGCTGCTGAGCAAAAAATTGCGGTAGTAAATTTTCAAGAAATAATGGGGAAAATTCCGCAAACAGCTGCTTTAATGCAAAGCTTAGAAGCTGAATTTAAAGATGATAAAGCTATTATCACTCAGCTTGAAAAAGACATTAAATATTATCGAGAAAAACTTAAGCGTGATGGCTCATTAATGAGTGTTAAAGAAAAAGAAGAGTTAGAAGTTAAAATTAAGTCATTATTTCAAGAATACCAAGTTAAAGGTAAAGCACTACAACAAAAAGCGACTCAACGTCAAAACCAAGAAACCAATAAAATTATCGCCTTAGTACGTAAAGCGGTCGATAGTATTGCCGCTAAACAAGATTATGATTTAGTGCTTTCTCAACAAGCCGTTGTTTATTCTAAACCCAATGCAAGTATTACTGACCTTGTAGTAGAGCATGTTAGTAAGCTTAAATAACCGCATAAATATCATTATCATTAATATTGGTGATTGTTTTAATCATCGAGGTAAGAGGCACTGATATGACTTATACGTTAGCTGAAATAGCTATCAAGCTTGAGGCCAAATTGATAATACCAGCACAGCTGGATGAGTCAAAGGTAGCCCTAACTCAAATAAGTAGCTTAGCAACGTTAACTAATGCGGCAACCGGGCAAGTGGCTTTTTTAGCCAATAATAAATACCAACCACAACTGAACTCAACTAAGGCGAGTGCAGTTATTCTAGCACCTGATGCGGTAGAATCCTGCCCAGTCAGTGTTCTAGTAATGGATAACCCCTATATGGGCTATGCTATACTCGCTAATTTGCTTGATAACACGCCAAAAGTTGCTCTGGGTATCCATGCCAGTGCGGTTATTGCTGACAATGTTGCTATTGGTAATAATGTCAGTGTTGGCGCTAATACCGTCATTGAATCTGGGGTGAAATTAGCGGATAACGTCAGTATTGGTGCTGGCTGTTTTATCGGTGAAGGAGTCAATATTGGTGAGGCGAGCACGCTTTGGGCAAATATTACTATTTACCATCAAGTACAAATTGGTCATCACTGTTTAATTCAAGCTAATACCGTTATTGGCTCTGATGGCTTTGGCTATGCGCCAGTTAAGGGACCCTATAAATGGCATAAAATCCCACAACTGGGTAGTGTTATTATTGGTAACCACGTTGAAATTGGTGCGAGTACCACCATTGACCGAGGTGCACTGGATAACACCGAAATACGAGACGGTGTAATTTTAGATAACCAGATACAAATTGCTCATAATGTTATTGTTGGTGAAAACACCGCTATGGCCGCTTGTAGTGTTATTGCGGGTAGTACTGTTATGGGTAAAAACTGTACCATAGCAGGCTTGGTTGGCGTAAATGGTCATATAAATATTGCCGATAACTGTGTTTTTACCGGCATGGCTATGGTCACTAAAGATATCAGCCAAGCCGGTGTTTATTCTTCTGGTATGCCAGCCGTACCAAATAAAGAATGGAATAAAACCAATGCTCGGGTGAAACGACTTGAACGCTTAACTAAACGAGTAAAAGAGTTAGAAAAATTACTCGCGAATAACTAGCTATTAGCCCAGTCAATGCGTAAAATACGGGAAAGTTACTGCCATCATACAAGATAACGCTGACGCAAAGATAGTACACGATTAGTTCACTATTAACTAATCGTGTTAGCCAACAAGGAATATTCATTTGGACACTGTAAAAAAACCAATCGATCTTAACGAAATTAAAACACTAATACCTCACAGGTACCCGATGCTATTAGTGGATAAAGTCGTTGATCATGAACCAGGGAAATCGTTACACGCCATAAAAAATGTCACGATTAACGAACCTGTTTTTAATGGCCATTTTCCAGAGTTAGCAATATTTCCGGGTGTTTTAATTTTAGAAGCCTTAGCACAGGCAACGGGTATTCTTGGCTTTAAAAGTAGCAAAGGCCGTGGTAAAAATGAAATGTACTTATTTGCCTCTATCGATAAGGCTAGGTTTAAAAAGCCAGTATTCCCAGGCGATACCCTGCACTTGCATGTTGAACTTCTAAAAGAGCGTCAAGGAATGTGGAAATTTTATGGTGAAGCACGGGTTGATGGCGAGGTGGTTTGTAGTGCCAATCTTATGTGTGCACGTCGCACTTTATAACGTTTATTTAATAATAAATGCACACCTATCCAGTAGAAGAGTAAACTCATGATTCATCCTCAAGCTATTATTGAGCCAGGCGCTGTTATTGGCGAAAATGTTGCCATCGGTCCCTGGACTTATATTGCCGGTAATGTAGTTATTGGTGATAACTGTGAGATTAGCTCACATGTGGTTATTAATGGCCCAACTCGGTTAGGTAAAGGTAACCGAATTTTTCAATTCGCCAGTATTGGTGAAGATTGTCAAGACCTTAAATACGCAGGTGAACCAACAGAGTTGGTTATTGGTGACAATAATACCTTTCGAGAGTCATGTACTATTCACCGTGGCACGATTCAAGATAATAGTATTACCCAAATAGGCAGTAATAATTTATTTATGGCCTATACCCATGTTGCTCACGATTGTGTGGTTGGCAGTCATTGTATTTTTGCTAATAATGCTTCTATTGCCGGTCATGTGCACGTTGGTGATCATGCTATTATTGGTGGCATGGTAGGTGTACATCAGTTCTGCCATATAGGCGCACATAGTTTTATTGCCGGTAATGCCTTAATACTTAAAGATGTGCCTGCCTATGTTATGGCGTCAGGGCAACCAGCAAAACCTTTTGGCTTAAATAGTGAAGGGCTAAGACGTCGTGGTTTTTCTAATGACACCATATTAACCATTAAACGTGCTTATAAAATAATGTACCGCCAAGGTTTATCCGTTGCCGAAGCATTAAACAAAATCAGTGAAATGCCAGCACAATCTTCAGAATTACAACTGTTTTGTGACTCAATCAAAACCTCTAATCGCGGCATCATTCGTTAAAGAACTGCCGTTAATACCTGCCTTAGGAGCTACCTAATGCAGGTACCGTTAACTTTAAGTACTTTTAACGCCTATGACTGCTCAGAAGAAAACCTCTCTCCAACAAGTTGTCTTTGCTATTGTTGTTGGTGAACATTCAGGTGATACCCTAGGCGCAGGCCTGATAACTTCATTACGTATAACACACCCTAATGCTAAATTTATTGGTATTGGTGGCCCCAAGATGCAAGTACTGGGTTTTGAAAGCCTATTTGCCATGGATGAATTGTCTGTGATGGGTTTGGTAGAAGTTCTTGGCCGTATCCGACGTTTATTACATGTCCGTAAAACCTTAAAAAATTATTTTACTAGTAATAAACCCGATGTTTTTATTGGTATTGATGCGCCTGATTTTAACATTACTCTTGAGTTAAAGCTTAAGGCCGAGGGCATTAAAACAGTACATTATGTTAGCCCATCCGTTTGGGCTTGGCGTGAAAAACGTATTTTTAAAATAGCCAAAGCAACCGACATGGTGTTGGCTTTATTGCCCTTTGAAAAAGCCTTTTACGATAAACATAATGTGCCTTGTACTTTTGTCGGACATCCTCTTGCCGATGATATCCCCATGCAAAGCGATAAAGCGCTTGCCAGAACTAAGCTAGGTTTAGCGCAAGACAAAAAGATTCTCGCGCTTATGCCCGGCAGTCGTAGTGGCGAATTATCCCGCTTACTTAGCGACTTCTTTGCCAGTGCCAAGCAATTACAGGCTCAAGATAGTGACTTGCTTTTTGTTGCTCCTATGATTAGTGCACAACGTGTTGAACAATTTAATGCCCTTAAAGCTGAGCTTGCCCCTGATTTACCGGTTAAAGTCATCCTCAATGAAACTCAAGCCGTGATGGCAGCCAGTGATTGCTTATTAACCGCTTCAGGAACAGTTACCTTAGAAGCTGCTTTAATTAAAAGGCCCATGGTGATTTGTTATAAGTTTAGCCCAGTAACTTTTTATTTAGCACGCTGGTTGGTTAAGTTGAAATGGTTTTCTTTACCTAATCTATTAGCAAATAAGTCTTTAGTACCTGAATTATTGCAAAAACAAGTGTGCCCAGACAATATTGTGCCGTTAATTAAAGAGCGTTTATATCAAGACCAAAGTCAACTTAATGACAGTTATCAGGCCATTCATCTGCAATTAAAGTGTGATGCAAGTGAGCAAGCTGCCAAGGCAGTACTTGATGTTTTATCGACAAAACCCTAGATAATGTATAATTTCAAGCCATAGTAATTAATCAATAATATAAGACTAAATTTATGCCGAGCAAACAAATATTCCCTAAATTTGAGTATCCCGTCGCCTATTGTATTGCCGGTGTAGACGAAGTTGGCCGTGGTCCTTTGGTCGGCGATGTCGTTACTGCCGCCGTCATCCTAGATCCTGATAACCCCATAGAAGGGCTAAAGGATTCTAAAAAGCTGTCAGAAAAGAAAAGAGCTCAACTTTCTATTGAAATAAAAGCCAAGGCAGTTGCTTGGTCAATAGGACGAGCAAGCCCACAAGAAATAGACACCTTGAATATTTTACACGCCACCATGCTCGCCATGCAACGTGCGGTATCTGCCCTTACTGTAGCGCCTGACTTTGTTCTTGTTGATGGCAATCGCTGCCCAACATTTTTAAGTACAGTTAATGATGAACAGAATAAAAACATCAAGATCGCCAGCCAAGCGGTGGTAAAAGGTGATGCCCGAGTTGCCGAAATAAGTGCTGCTTCCATTATTGCTAAAGTAGCTCGCGATGATGAGATGATCGCCTTAGATAAACTCCACCCTGAGTATGGTTTTGCTAAACACAAAGGCTATCCAACCAAGTTGCATTTAGAGAAAATTATTGAGCATGGTGTACTTGATTGTTATCGACAAAGCTTTAAACCTGTCGCTAGGGTTTTAGGTACTATCCATGAGTAAAATCATGAGTAAAATCATGAGTAAAGGCATGACAAAATTATGACTGAGATGCATACCGAAGAAATAGTAACGGAAGAGTCAAGCGTCTATCAGCCGCCTAAATTTATCCACTTACGTGTGCACAGTGATTTTTCTATGTGTGATGGCTTAAAAAAGGTCAAACCGATAATTGCTCGAGCTGCGGAGCTCAATATGCCAGCGATAGCGCTGACTGACCAAACTAACTTATGTGGTTTGGTAAAATATTACCATGCAGCTCACAATGCCGGTCTCAAGCCTATTATAGGCTGTGACCTTTGGGTGAAAAGTGATGAGTTGGCGGACGAGCTTTCACGAATAGTGGTGCTTACCACCAACAATGTTGGTTATAAAAATATCACTGAACTTATCTCTAAAGCCTATTTACGTGGACATATACAAAATAAAGCCGTTATTGATAAATCATGGCTGATAGAATACAAAGAAGGTTTACTCTTACTTTCTGGTGGTCGTGAGGGTGATATAGGAAAAGCCTTGCTAAAAGGTAATGCTGATCTTGTTAATGAGATGGTTAGTTTTTACCAGCAACATTTTGATCGTTGTTTTTTTATTGAGTTAGTGAGAACGGGTCGCGAGGATGAAGAAAACTATATTCACCTTGCCGTAGCCCTTGCAGAACAGCAAGATTTGCCCGTGGTTGCTACCAATGAAGTGATGTTTCTTTCACCAGAAGACTTTGACGCCCATGAAATTCGTGTTGCCATTCATGATGGTTTTACCCTAGATGATAAGAGGCGTCCTAAGCGATACAGTACTGAGCAGTATTTACGCAGCGAAGCCGAGATGTGTGAGCTGTTCAGCGATATCCCCGAAGCATTAGCCAATAGTGTCGAAATAGCAAAACGCTGTAATGTTACGGTTACTTTAGGTGAATATGTCTTACCAGACTTCCCAACCGAAGGGCTGGAAATTAATGACTTCTTCATTAAAGTATCAGAAGAAGGTTTGGAAAAACGTCTTGACCAGCTTTTTGATCGTAATGGCGATGACTTTTCTGACATTAGAGCACCGTATGACGAGCGTTTAAAAATAGAACTCGAAGTGGTTAATAACATGGGTTTTCCCGGTTATTTCCTCATAGTAATGGAGTTTATCCAGTGGAGTAAAGACCACAATATTCCTGTAGGCCCTGGGCGAGGTTCAGGTGCCGGCTCTCTGATTGCCTATTCGCTTAATATTACCGATATTGATCCCTTGAAATATGACTTATTATTCGAACGCTTCTTAAACCCAGAACGTGTTTCCATGCCCGATTTCGATATCGATTTCTGTATGGACAGGCGTGATGAAGTTATTGATCATGTGGCCGAGCTTTATGGTCGTGATGCGGTTTCGCAAATTATTACCTTCGGTACTATGGCGGCGAAGGCCGTTATCCGTGATGTTGGCCGTGTATTGGGTCATCCCTACGGTTTTGTTGATAGACTTTCAAAGCTTATTCCAACGACCCCAGGCATGACCTTAGCTAAAGCCTTTGAAGAAGAACCTAAGTTACCCGAGCTCTACGCTCAAGATACTGAAGTCAAAGATCTTATTGATATGTGTCGTATTCTTGAAGGTACAACACGTAATGCGGGTAAACATGCGGGTGGTGTGGTTATTTCTCCGACCACTATCACAGATTTTGCGCCACTGTATTGCGATGAGGAAGGTAAAAACCCGGTTACCCAGTTTGATAAAAACGATGTTGAAGATGCAGGTTTAGTTAAATTTGATTTCTTAGGTTTAAGAACACTGACCATTTTGCAATGGGCCATTGAAATGGCTGATGCAAAATTACTTAAAGTCGGCAAAGATCCTATTGATATCACCAAGATAGATCTTGAAGATAGAGCCTGCTATAAGATACTACTTGCCGCGAAAACGACGGCAGTATTCCAACTTGAATCTAGCGGCATGAAGTCGTTAATTGATAAGTTAAAACCTGATTGTTTTGAAGATATCATCGCACTGGTGGCTTTATTTCGCCCAGGGCCTTTGCAATCAGGCATGGTTGATAACTTTATCGAACGTAAACATGGCCGTGAAGAGGTCAGTTATCCCGATGAAAAGTGGCAGCATCTTGACTTAAAACCTGTGCTCGAACCTACCTATGGCATCATCTTGTATCAAGAACAAGTGATGCAAATTGCGCAAGTTCTAGCGGGTTATTCGCTGGGCGGTGCCGACATGCTACGGCGTGCCATGGGTAAGAAAAAACCGGAAGAAATGGCTAAGCAGCGCGCCGGCTTTGAACAAGGCGCCAGAGATCGAGGCGTTGATGGCGAATTGGCGATGAAAATCTTCGATTTAGTGGAGAAATTTGCCGGTTATGGTTTTAATAAATCCCACTCTGCCGCTTATGCCTTAGTTTCCTACCAAACATTATGGATGAAAACCCATTTTCCTGGACCTTTTCTAGCGGCGGTAATGTCGGCAGACATGGATAATACCGAGAAAATTGTTATCTTGGTTGATGAATGTAGCAATATGGGCATCGATTTATTGCCCCCAGACGTTAATGCCGGACAATACAAGTTTACCGTCAATGATGACGATCAAATTGTCTATGGTATTGGCGCCATTAAGGGGGTCGGTGAAGGCCCAATTGAAGCTATTATTTCCGCACGTCAAGCCGGTGGACCCTTTAGTGACTTATTTGATTTATGTGCACGCTTGGACTTAAAAAAGACCAATAAACGTGTTTTACAAAAATTAATAAAATCAGGTGCCATGGACGCCTTAGGTCCCAAGTATCAAAAGGGTTCAACCACGGAGCAAGGAGCTAACCGAGCGGCACTATTTGAAAACCTGCCCGAAGCTATTAAAGCGGCAGAGCAACATGCCAAAGCTGAGTCATTAGGCCAAAATGATTTATTTGGCTTAATTAATGATGAGAAAACTGATTCCAGACAAGCGTTTAAAGAAGTTAAAGCCTGGTCTGAAGAAGTTTGGCTTGATGGTGAAAAAGAAACCTTGGGGCTTTATTTAACTGGGCACCCGATCAATCGTTATTTAAGTGAAATAAAAAAATATTCGACTAGTCGGCTCGTTGGCATGCAGCCAACCGGTCGTGATAATCAAGCGGTCGCCGTTGGATTAGTCATTGGGGTACGGGTGTTAGTCAATAAGCGCGGGCGGCGCTGGGCATTAGTTACCTTAGATGATAAGAGTGCCCGTATGGATATTCGCCTGTTTCCCGATGACTATGATCGCTTTGCTGAGTTGCTGGTAAATGATGCTATTTTGGTTTGTAGTGGACAGGTCAGCTTTGATGATTATTCAGGTGGTAATACAATGACCGCTCGGGATATAATGACAGTCACTGACGCGCGCGAAAATTATCTTAGCTCTATTGATATTAAAGTCGATAACAGCTTGATAGCTGATAACTTTATTGAAAAGTTTGCCCAGGTATTAACGCCTTTTAAAGAAGGTACCTGTCTGGTAAGAGTTTTTTATCAGCGCGAAGAAGCTCAAGCTATACTTGAGCTCGGCGTACAATGGCGAGTAACGCCGACCGATATGTTGTTATATGAATTAAAAACATTGCTTGGTGAAGACAATGTCACCATGGAATTTAAATAACTCGCTATTGAAAGGTATAAATTTTAATAGCGTAAAACGATTTTAAAAATTAACTAGATTTATTAGGTAAAAATAAGCATGTCATTAAACTTTTTAGATTTCGAGCTGCCTATTGCTGAGCTTGATGCAAAAATAGAAGAGCTAGAGTTAGTCAATAACGGCCAAGAACTTGATCTTGATTTAGACGATCAAATCAAGCAACTGCGTGAAAAAAATAAAGAACAAACTAAAAAAATATTTGCCAACCTTGACCCCTGGCAAACCGCGCGTGTGGCACGTCATCCCCAACGTCCTTACACACTGGATTATATTCCTCGTATTTTTACCGAATTTGATGAGTTAGCCGGAGATCGCGCTTATGCTAATGATAGAGCTATTGTTGGCGGTACTGCGCGCTTAGATGGTCAACCAGTGATGATTATAGGTCATCAAAAGGGCCGAGTAACCTCTGAAAAAATCAAGCGTAATTTTGGTATGCCACGTCCAGAAGGCTATCGAAAAGCCTTGCGTCTAATGGAAATGGCCGAACGCTTTAATATGCCGATCATCACCTTTATTGATACACCGGGTGCTTACCCAGGTGTAGGTGCAGAAGAGCGAGGCCAAAGTGAAGCTATTGCCCGTAACTTAAAAGTAATGGCGCGGCTAACGGTACCTATTGTTTGTACCGTTATTGGTGAAGGCGGCTCGGGTGGCGCACTGGCGATTGGTGTTGGTGACAGAGTAAACATGTTGCAATATGCTACATATTCAGTAATTTCCCCAGAAGGTTGTGCCTCTATTTTATGGAAAACAGCCGACAAAGCCCCTACTGCGGCGGCTGCAATGGGCATAACCGCAACACGTATCAAAGAATTAGATCTGATCAATAGTATTGTTGAAGAGCCATTAGGTGGAGCACATCGCGATGTAGATCTGATGGCGGCTCATTTAAAACAAGCGCTTAAGAAAGATCTAGCCGAGTTAGCAGGCTTAAGTAAAGAAGAGCTTATTGAACAACGTTATGACAGATTAATGTCATTTGGTTACTGTTAATGAGTACTGCCAACGGCAACTAGCTGTTGGCTTTTTCTATGCAAAAAATAGCCTCAGTCATTCACGCTACCATTAAAAAATATCTCCAACCTTACGGAGATATTGAGCTTATTATTGCCTACAGTGGTGGGGTCGACTCACAAGTGCTCTTACATGCCATAGCGCATTTAAAAAAAAATAAAGTTATTACTAATGCTATTACGGTTTGTCATGTTAATCATGGACTCAGTGATAATGCTTATCGCTGGCAAGAATTTGCTCAGCAAGAATGCGCTAAACTGTCATTTAACCTTATTGTTAAAAAGGTGCAGGTGCAGGTGCAAGCACAGCATTCGCTTGAAGCCTTGGCACGAGAGGCAAGATATCAAGCGTTAAGATCAGTGAGCAACAAGAAATCATTAATTTTAACTGGCCATCATAGTGATGATCAAAGTGAGACTTTTTTATTAGCACTTAAACGTGGTGCTGGTTTGAAGGGGTTAGCGGCCATGGCAGTAGTCTCTCAACTTGGTCAGCATTTATTGGTTCGTCCTTTACTGGCTATTTCTCGTCCAGAAATAGAAGCCTATGCTAAAGCTCATCAGCTTAGTTGGGTCGAAGATGAGTCAAACCTTGATACTTGTTTTGATCGTAATTTTATCAGGCAACAGCTTATGCCGCTTTTACGTCAACGCTGGCCCAGTATTAGTAACACCATTAATCGCAGTGCTAGCCATTGTTTAGCGGGACAAGAGTTATTAGATGAACTGGCTGAGCAAGACTTGAGCCTATGCAGAGCCAGTGAGCTGAGTTTGCATATTGAGCAGTTAAAGTTTTTATCAATAGCACGCTTTAATAACCTCATTCGCTTTTTTATGGCACAACATGCTTGCTTGATGCCAACGACTGAGCAAGTTAAGCAAGTTAGACTGCAGTTAGAGGCCGGCGATGATAAAAACCCACAAATTAAAGTTGGACAACAGTTTTTTCGCCGCTTTAAAGGACAATTGTTTTTAACGCCAGACTATAACGATATTAGTGACTGGCAAGGGCAAGTCGACCTCTGTGAACGCGTCTATTTACAAGGTAACCGACCTCAAGGTAATGGCCAGCAGAGCAAACGTTTATTGATTTTACCGGATAACTTGGGTGAGTTGGTTTTTAATATTAATAGCAAAAAAAATAACAATCAAGATAGGGCAATGCTCAGAATTTGCTTACCTAAACAAGGGCAGCAAGTCAGTGTTCGTTTTAGTCATCATAATCCTAAGTGCTTGCCTGATTTTAGACAGCATTCTCGTAAGCTCAAGAAGGTACTACAAGAGTTAAATATTGCCCCATGGCAGCGTAAACGCATTGCTTTTTTATATTATGATAGTGAGTTGGTCGCAGCGATAGGCCATTTTATTTGTCAGCCCTTTATTGCTAATGACAGCGAAGCAGGCATGCTTATATCATCATCAGTTTCCGATAATAATTAAACTAATAAAAATTAACTACATAAGCTGAGCTCTGGATAATGAGTGCTTGATGGCTAAGTAAAAACAACAACTTACGATTATTAAGAATAAAATTTACGAAATTAGTCGCAATATATGTTATCAATGTTTCAATTTATTCGATTATCAAGGCAAAACGTTTATGAATAACAGGTTATTAATCGACGTTTTAACGCTGATAATCAGATAAAGGGGAATATTGAGCAAGTGCTGCTTATCCAGAGTTCAGGTTACATAGTGATACTGATATAAGTAATGAGCATACCCTCCCTAGACGCTAAATATTAAAAAATAAAAAGGCGGCCAGTACAATTTTGTACTGGCCGCCTTTTATTTTATGGCTTGTTTAACGTTTAACGTTTAGCTAATTAGATGTTCAGCTAAATGGACGAGGTTTAAGGTTACTTTAAGCTCTTCGTTATATGGTGTGATGCTGCCGCTGAAAATACTACATCCGTCGAGCTATTCAATGCAGTTTCGGCTGAGTCTTGAATAACACCAATAATAAAGCCAATAGCAACAACCTGCATAGCAATGTCATTATTGATGCCAAATAAGCTACAGGCTAAAGGAATAAGTAATAAAGAGCCACCAGCCACACCCGAAGCGCCACAAGCTGAAATAGAGGCGACCACGGAGAGTAATATCGCGGTGCCAAAACTTACTTCAATATTTAAACTATTTGCTGCCGCCAATGTTAATACGGTAATGGTAATAGCAGCGCCTGCCATGTTAATAGTTGCGCCTAATGGAATCGACACCGAGTAGGTATCTTCATGTAAAGCTAACTTTTTACATAAGGCCATGTTCACCGGAATATTTGCAGCTGAACTACGGGTGAAAAATGCGGTAATACCTGACTCTCTAAGGCAAGTAAATACTAAAGGATAAGGGTTTTTCTTGGTGATGATAAAGACAATAAGAGGGTTTACTAATAAAGCAATAATTAACATAGCGCTAAGTAACACGGCAACCAAGTGCGTATATTCGCCTAGAGTACTAAAACCCGTAGTCGCAATGGTATCGGCCACTAAACCAAAGATACCCAGTGGCGCAAAGCGTATTACCATGCGGACAATACTAGAAATAGCTTCGCTTAAGTCATGCACCATGGCTTTACTTGACTCACTAGCATGTTTTAATGAAAAACCTAAACCCAAGCCCCAAGCAAGTACAGCGATGAAATTACCATTAGCAATAGCCGTTATTGGATTCTCAACCACTTTAAAAGCCAGCGTAGCCAGCACTTCGGTTAATTTTTGCGGCGGATTAGCGCTAGCTCCGGCTAAATCTAAGGTCAGCACAGTGGGGAAGGCAAAACTTAATAATACCGCTATAAAGGCCGCACTTAGGGTACCTATTAAATATAAGCTAACGATAGGTTTTAATTCGGCACTACTATCGAGTTTTTGATTAGCAATAGCGGAGGTAACCAATACCAGCACTAGAATTGGAGCAACCGCTTTTAATGCGCTAACAAATAAACTGCCGAGCATGCCAAATTCCTTGGCTGACTCTGGTGATATGGTGGCAAATAGGCTAGCTAAAATAATTGCGATAATTATTTGGCTTACCAAACTGGTCGACTTTAATTTTTGAAAAAATGATGTATTAGGTGTTGTTGCGCTGGTCATTGTTTAGCCTGTTACTCGGTGATTATTATTTATGAGGGAGGTTTTATCATTGAAGAATAGTCATTGTCTAGAGCTATTCGACCAACGAGGAGAATTAACCGCTAAAATGACTTTAGTCATAGAAATAAAAGACCATGCGGGTATAATTGCGCCATTAATATAATGATCACCTTTGGAAACACTATGCCTGCAGAACAAGCATTAAAGAACCGTAGTAATAATAACTGTGAACTATGTACTAGTAACGATGCCTTGGTCGTTTACCCGGTACCACCAACAAGTGATTTAAGTGCTCAGCAGTCTATTTATATCTGTCAAAATTGCTTATCACAGATTGAAGGACAAAGTGAGTTAGACCTTAACCACTGGCGCTGTTTAAATGACAGTATGTGGAATCAAGAGCCTGCGGTGCAAGTTATGTCTTATCGAATGTTACAAAAACTCTCTGCGGAAAGTTGGGCACAAGATGCCTTAGAGATGATTTACATGGAAGATGAGGTGAAAAAGTGGGCCGAGCAGGGCATAGCCGCAGAGCGTAGTAATGGACCTACCCGAGATAGTAATGGTACAGAATTACAAGACGGTGATAATGTTACCTTGATTAAAGATTTAAAAGTCAAAGGGGCAAACTTTACCGCCAAGCAAGGTACCATGGTACGTGGTATAACACTCACGGAGAACCCTGAACATATTGAAGGTAAGGTGAATGGTACTCGTATTGTCCTAGTATCTGCTTTCCTGAAAAAAGCCTGATATCAGCTTAACGATTCTAATCGACTCAATGTTCGCGGTTGCTCTATGAACAAGTGATGCCAAGGTATGCTTTAATTAGCTAGGTTCAAACAATAAAAAACGCTGTGATAGTGATATCACAGCGTTTTTTGTTTAGATAAGGTGTAAGTCGTTAGCTAAGTGAATCATTAGCGGCTAGCTCAAACGAGAAAACTATTTATTGATGATTTTTTCTGAAAGACTCACAAGCCTCTTGATCTTCACATTCACCATAAAGGTATAAGCTATGATTGGTTAGCTTTACCTTGTTAGCGACGGCAATATCTCTTTGTCTTTGCTCAATCACGTCATCTTCAAACTCGACTACTTTACCACACTTTAAACAGACCAAATGGTCATGGTGCGCTTTATGAGCTAATTCAAATACTGACTTGCCACCTTCAAAATGGTGGCGGGTAACGATACCAGCATCATCAAATTGGTTTAATACTCGGTATACCGTAGCTAAGCCAATTTCTTCCTTTTGCTCTAGCAATATTTTATAAACATCTTCAGCACTGATGTGCTGATTATTTGGCTGTTGAAGAATACTAAGGATTTTTATTCTAGGCAGGGTGATTTTTAATCCAGCTCTTTTAAGTTCTTCGTTTTGTTCAGCCATATTAAGTCTCTAAAGTGATTAAGTAATGTAATATCAAAATTATAGGGGGTTATAGAGAAAGAGAAAAGCTTTAGTTTTATTCTTTGGTGAAATTATTAGTATTGTATAAAAAAGCTAAAAATAAAGCCCATTTAATCAGCTTTATTTCTATTATACCCCTGAGTAATGTAAGGTTATTTGGCAAATTCAGCCAAACACATTTCATCATTCAATTGCACGAGCCATTTATTAACACGTTCTTCAGTCAATTCACTTTGTCTGTCTTCATCAATACACAGACCGATAAAATTATTTTCATCAATAAGGGCTTTTGATGCTTCAAACTCATAGCTTTCGGTTGACCAGTTGCCAACAACGATAGCACCTTTACTCTCAACGATATCTCGTAATGGCTCCATTGCATCACAGAAGTATTCGGAGTAATCCTCTTGGTCACCTAGACCATAGATAGCAACTAATTTGTCGGTGAAATCAATTTCTTCTAAATCAGGTAAAAAATCATCCCAATCACATTGGTTTTCGCCGTAATACCAGGTAGGAATGCCTAAAATCAGTAAATCAAACTCAGCAATTTCCTCTTTAGTACTTTTGGCGATGTCTTTAACTTCAACCATGTTTTTGCCAAGTTTCTTCTGGATCATCTTTCCAATTGCTTCAGTATTACCGGTATCACTGCCGAAGAATAAGCCTACGATTGCCATGAAATTTTACCTTATGATGCTTTCTTAAAAAATTACTTAACGTGTGCGGCTAATGACTCTATCAGCAGCGCTTCTATTAATTCACTTCGACTCACTTGTTGAGTGTTAGCTAATTGCTCTAATTGTTCGAATAAACTGTGATGAACTTTAAACTCTACCCGCTTTAAGCCATTGTTTTTATCGCGTTTAACTTGATTTCGTTTATTAATCTTTATTTGTACGCTGCGAGAATGAGGGTTAGTTTTCGGGCGGCCAGGGCGTTTGTCATTATTGAATAAATCAATAGTGGTTAAATCGGTTATTTCTTTTGCCATGAGTTAACCCATACCCTGATTTTCCCAGACAAACTGGATAATACCCTTAACCACAAAACCGAAACAGCCAAAAAATAAAACAAAGTATACGACCACTTTACCCATTTTTGGCACATCGTTTTTATTCATCAAATCATGCATGGATAAGCCAATAAAACCAAAGATAAAAAGGAAAAATAAATTCAGGCCAATAGCCTCAATAAGCTCAAAATGTTCTACTAGCATAGCGATTGATTGTTTCTTATACACTAAGGCCGAAAACATTAAGGCCAAAAAATTGGCGGGATTATAGCATATCATTTACCCCAAGCCATTAGCATTTCTACCTAACGGTTAAATATTAACAATAGTGTTTGTTGGTACTCAGTATTTTGAACTTCATTAACGGTAGTAAGGTAGACTACTAAGTGTCATTTTTATATAGATTTATCAGTCGTTAACTCTTAATGAAATCAATCACGATTTTGTTAAAGGCTAGGGTTTTTTCTGCATGTAGCCAATGTCCAGCGCCTTGAATTATTTTTGCTTTACTATGGGGAAATAAGGCCAGAATAGCCTCTCTGTGTCCAGGTAAAATATAATCTGAATTTGCCCCCTTGATAAACAATGTTTCCCCATTATAGGGTGCTTGATTGGCCATTAGTTTGTTGGCTCGCATTATTTGCGGATAGCATAAACTAATGTTACTGAGGCTGCATTTGAAAGCGAATTCACCGTGTGAATTAAGCGCTAAATTACGTAATAAAAACTGTCTAACCCCTAGATTATCGACAAAGGGTGCAAGTTGCTCATCAGCATCTTTTCGCTTAAATACTTGCGATAATTGGATAGCTTGTAAACCTGCTATTATCTTTAAATGGTGTGGTGGGTAACTCACCGGGGCAATATCAGCTACCAGTAATTTACCAATACGCGCAGGTTGCGCTAAAGCAACTTGCATCGCTATTTTTCCGCCCATAGAATGGCCAAGCAATAGACAAGTATCAATGTTTAAATGGTCTAATAAATTGATAATGTCTTGTGCTAATTCAGAGTATTCCATGCTGTTAGCATGGAATGAATCGCCATGATTTCTTACGTCCACACTGGTGACACAATAAGTCTTACTTAAGGGTTTTGCTACCATGTTGAGGTTTTCTAAGCTACCAAATAAACCGTGAATAAGCACAAGGTGTTCACCCGTGCCAGTTTGCTTGTAATTCAGTATTTCGGGTTGTTTTGTCATGGTCTACTTAGTTTGTTTTGTCCATTATTGACAGTATTGTCATATTTTTAACGACTATTTGCAAATAAATGAGTTCAACAGACTCTCATTTCACTATATAATATTGCCGCGAATTATTTAAGTTAAGGGTAACAATGAAAAACATCGAAATAGATGAAGAGCTTTATCAATACATCGCCACGAATACACAATATATTGGCGAAAGTGCTTCTGCCATTTTACGTCGTTTGCTAAAGTTGGATTTAGCAAACGACGTTGCCGCCGTTACCGTTAATGAAATTTCAGATGAAATTGAAGTAAAAATTGCCCTTGAGTCTGAAAAAGCAGTAGTGCATGTTGAAACTGTCGTAGTCAAAAATCCTGAGGCAACTAAGCGGATGAAAGCGGTGCCGGATAGTCATGAAACTGTGTTTAACTTTATTAATAAAGAAGAGTTGGCCATGCAACGTGGTGCTGTAGGACGTTTTTTATTAATCCTCGCTGCGTTATACCGAGCTCATCCAAAACAGTTTGGGGTAGTCACCGAGATCAGTGGTCGTGATCGCTTGTATTTTGCTAACAGTGAAAATAAATTAGCAGAAAGTGGCAGTAGCACTAAACCTCGCCAAATACCCGAAAGTCCTTTTTGGGTTATCACAAACTCTAACACCACGCGTAAAAAAATGATGTTAACCAAAGCCTCAATTTCATTAGGTTATAGTGACCTTGATGTTGAAAAAATTCGTGAGTTACTTTAACTAAATTGTTGAATAGACTATAACTAATAGCCATTAATCATTAAGAAACATATATGAGTGTCCATCCTTTTGCCGGTAAACCTGTTCGTCCTCAAGATAGAATTAATCTTGGTCAGCTAGTTAGTGACTACTTTTTACAAACCCCTGATGTTAGCTTAGCAGCAGAGCAAGTGAGTTTTGGTACCTCAGGTCATCGTGGCAGTGCTAGCAAACGTAGTTTCAATGAACAACATATTATGGCTATCTGTCAGGCTATTGCTGAGTATCGCCAACAACATGCTATCCATGGTCCGTTATTTTTAGGTAAAGATACTCATGCGTTATCTGAGCCGGCTTTTGCCAGTGCCATTGCCGTACTTATAGCGAATGGCGTTAATGTCGTTGTACAAAGCGACTCTTTATCAGGAAGGGGCTTTACCCCAACGCCGGTGATTTCTCGTTTAATCATTAGTCATAATAAAACACAGGCTGAACAGCTTGCTGACGGTATTATTATAACGCCTTCACATAATCCACCTAGCGATGGCGGTATTAAATATAACCCTCCTCATGGCGGCCCAGCGGAAGGTGACATCACCAAACAAATAGAACAACGTGCCAATGAATTAATTGCCGCCGACTTAGTGGATGTTAAACGCCTTGCTTACCAAGAAGCATTAACATCACCTTTACTTGTTAAAGAAGATTTTATTAATCATTATGTTAATCAGCTTGACCAAGTTATTGATATGAAAGCTATTGCCAAAGCTGGTATCCGTATTGGCGCTGACCCTCTTGGCGGCTCTGGTATTGATTATTGGCCTGTTATTGCTAAGCGCTATCAGTTGAATATTAAGGTTGTCAATGAAGTGGTTGACGCTAGTTTTGCTTTTATGCCTCTTGATAAAGACGGTAAAATTCGTATGGATTGCTCATCAAAATATGCTATGGCTGGCTTAATTGCCATGAAAGATGATTTTGATATCAGTGTTGGTAATGATCCAGACTTTGATCGCCATGGTATCGTCACCCCTAGTGGCGGATTAATGAACCCTAATCATTACCTCGCTGTCGCTATTCATTACTTAATGACCCATAGAAATTGGCCAAAAAGCTGTAAAATAGGTAAGACCTTAGTGTCTAGTTCACTCATTGATCGCGTTGCCAAGCAACTTGAACTACCTTTAGCAGAAGTCCCCGTTGGCTTTAAGTGGTTTGTTGATGGTTTAGCCGATGCCAGCTATGCCTTTGGCGGGGAAGAAAGCGCCGGCGCTTCTTTCTTAGCACGTGATGGTAGTACTTGGACCACAGATAAAGATGGCTTTATCTTGGCTTTATTAGCGGCAGAAATACTCGCCGTTACCGGAAAAGATCCTTACCAATATTATCTTGAACTTGCTAAAACTTTAGGTAAACCCTGTTATGGTCGCGTTGAAGCTGTTGCCTCGCTGGAGCAAAAACGTGTATTAACCGCGCTATCAAGTGATGATGTTAAAGCCAAAACCCTTGCCGGTGATAAAATTATCCAGGTGCTTTCCCATGCACCAGGTAATAATGCGGCCATAGGTGGCATAAAAGTGGTTACCGACAATGGTTGGTTTGCTGCCCGTCCTTCAGGTACCGAAGATATTTATAAAATCTATGCCGAAAGCTTTATTGATGATAAGCACTTGCAAGTTATTATTAGCGAAGCGCAAGCTATGGTCAGTGCTTCATTCAAAGCTGCTGGTTTGTAAGTAACAACTATCAAAGAGTTATCACTAGGCTATTGCCAAGGCTAAGTGATAACTCATCTTTATCTTAATACCTTCCTATTGCTATTCCTTAACACCAGTGTAAAGAATATTGCTCACTTTTTGTGACTCGCATGGCAACTCATTGCCGCCATTTATTGAATGTCAGTTGACGTAAAGGTAAAGTTAAATGAGGTTATTACTTCATACTATACCTAGGTATAAATTAGCTATACTAACAAAAAATAATTAATAGTTAATAGCCATTTTCTTTAATTTACTGACCATTAAGGGTGAGTAAATCAATTTGGTATCAACTTTCGCAGACTTTAACCGCAATAGCTTGCGCGTTAGGGGACAAGAAGAGAACATTATGAGCACAGAACTTTATAATGATGGACCCGTAGTGCATAAGCCTACTTTTATCGACGGACACAGTGTTGAAATTCCTGAATTGAGAATTTTACAACAAGACGGTACAACCTACCCCAATGCTGATTTACCAGACATTGACCAAACGTTAGCAATAAAAATTTATCATACCTTTGCCTTTCATCGGGTATTCGATGAACGCATGGTGGCATCACAGCGCCAAGGTCGTTTAAGCTTTTACATGACCGCATTGGGTGAAGAGGCTGCAAGTGTTGGTGGTGCTGCGGGATTACAACCACAAGATATGATCATGATGCAATATCGCGAACAAGGTGCATTAATGTTCCGCGGTTTTAGCCTTAAAAACTTCATGAATCAACTTTTCAGTAATGCCGACGATTTAGGTAAAGGTCGTCAAATGCCTATTCATTACGGCTCAAAAGAACTGAACTGTATGACGGTATCTTCTACGCTTGCTACGCAAATCCCACAAGCAACGGGTTATGCTTATGGACAAAAGTTACAAGGTCTTGATGCAGTAACCATTTGTTACTTTGGTGAAGGCGCTGCTTCAGAAGGCGATTTTCATGCGGGCTTAAATATGGCAGCAGTACAAGAGGTGCCGGTTATCTTTTTCTGTCGAAACAATGGTTATGCAATCTCGACGCCTGCTGATGAGCAGTTTAGAGGTAACGGTATAGCCTCTCGTGGAGTTGGTTATGGCATTAAAACCATTCGTATTGATGGTAATGATATTCTTGCTGTGCTAAAAGCCACACAAATTGCCCGTGCTTATGCGGTAAAAGAGCATAAGCCGGTATTAATTGAAGCGATGTCTTATCGTCTTGGCGCTCACTCCACTTCGGACGATCCATCAGGTTACCGTACCAAAGAAGAAGAAGCTAAGTGGCAAGCGAATGATCCTATTTTACGCATGAAAAACTGGTTAGTTAAACAAAATTGGTGGGATGAAGCGCAAGAAACCGCTTTATTTGAAAAACTCAGAGAAGAAATATTAGCCGCGGTAAAAGTGGCTGAGGTCATTGATAAACCGCACATAGATACCATGATAACGGATGTTTATGATGTGCCATCGGCACAGCTGCAAGCTCAATTAGATGAGGTGAAAGCTCACATTAATAAGTATCCAGAAGCTTATCCATTTACTGCGGGGAAATTTTAATCATGGCACAACTTAATTTATTACATGCCATTAATAGCGCGCTAGATATTGCCATGGCCGAAAATGAGCGCACGGTTTGTTTTGGTGAAGATGTTGGGCATTTTGGTGGCGTATTTCGTGCCACCAGTGGCTTACAAGAAAAATACGGCAAAGCACGTTGTTTCAATACACCGCTAGTAGAGCAGGGCATTATTGGTTTTGCTAACGGCTTAGCTGCCCAAGGCAGCGTTGCCATTGCTGAAATTCAATTTGCCGATTACATTTTTCCTGCCTTTGATCAAATTGTTAATGAAGCGGCTAAATTCCGCTACCGTACCGGTAATGAATTTAATGTTGGTAAACTCACTATTCGTACTCCATACGGTGGTGGTATTGCCGGTGGTTTATATCATAGTCAATCGCCAGAAGCTTATTTTGCTCATACACCAGGCTTAAAAGTGGTTATCCCGCGTAACCCGTATCAAGCGAAAGGTTTATTACTTGCTTCGATTCGTGATGATAACCCCGTGATATTTTTTGAGCCGAAACGTTTATATCGAGCGTCGGTTGGTGAAGTACCAGAAGAAGATTATCAGTTGCCATTAGGTAAAGCTGAAGTGGTACAAACGGGTACGGATATCACTTTACTCGCTTGGGGCGCACAAATGGAAATCATTGAAAAAGCCGCACAAATGGCCAGTAACGATGGTATTTCTTGTGAAGTGATCGATTTACGTACTATCTTGCCTTGGGATATTGAAACCATTAGCCGCTCTGTTATGAAAACCGGTCGTTTACTTATCAGTCAAGAAGCACCTTTAACCGCAGGCTTTGCCAGTGAAATTGCTGCTACCATTCAAAATGAGTGTTTCTTACACCTAGAGTCGCCTATTGCTCGTGTTTGTGGTCTAGATACGCCATACCCATTAGCGTTAGAAAAAGAGTATGTAAGCGATCACTTAAAAGTATATGAAGCTATCAAAAAAACCGTTAATTTTTAACGATAATTCCCTATTAACAGGAAACAGCACATGAGTATTGATTTTATATTACCTGATATTGGCGAAGGTATCGTTGAGTGTGAACTTGTCGAGTGGTTAGTAAAAGAAGGTGAAACTATTGTTGAAGATCAGCCTATCGCTGATGTAATGACGGATAAAGCCTTAGTCCAGATTCCTGCCATGTATTCAGGTGTTGTGGAAAAACTGTATTATAAACAAGGTGAGATTGCTAAAGTGCACTCGCCACTTTTTTCTATGATTGTTGAAGGTGAAAGTAGCAGTAATGAGGCAGAGGCAGTTACCGCTGAGCCAGAAGTCAAAGTAGCTGAGGCAAAGGCAACTGCTTTAGCTGAAACACCAAGCCCTACGACATCAGTATCCTGCGAGCTTAGTGGTAATAACACCAATCCAGCCAAGGGTAAAGCTCTTGCAAGTCCAGCCGTTAGACGTGTTGCTCGTGAACTTGATATTAACATCCACCAAGTTACCGGCAGTGGCAAAAAAGGTCGAGTTTATAAAGATGACGTCGTAGCTCATAGTCAAAGTGGTCAAGGTCTTGTTCCAAAGGTTGTTGCCGGAGGTACTCGAGTAGAGCCTATTCGCGGTATTAAGAAAGTGATGGCAACAGCGATGCAAAATAGTGTCAGTACTATTCCACACTTTACCTATTGTGAAGAGATTGATTTAACGGAACTCATCGCTTTACGTGGCGAGTTAAAAGAAATTTACGCCAAGCAAGATATTAAATTAACCATGATGCCCTTCTTTATGAAGGCAATGTCATTAGCGATTAAAGAATATCCCTTGGTTAACTCAAAAGTGAATGAAGACTGTACAGAGCTTACTTACTTTGATGATCACAATATTGGTATGGCGGTAGATTCTAAAGTTGGCCTACTTGTTCCTAATATTAAGCAGGTGCAAACTAAGTCAATATTAGAGTTAGCGAACGATATTATGCGCTTAACAAGTGATGCTCGTAGTGGCCGTGTTGCGAGTGAAGATTTGAAAGGTGGCACTATTACCATCTCTAACATTGGTGCAATAGGTGGTACAGTAGCGACTCCTATTATTAATAAGCCGGAAGTGGCTATTGTCGCCTTGGGTAAATTACAAAAATTACCGCGCTTTAATGAGCAAGGTGAAGTAGTAGCCCGCAGTATTATGCAAGTGAGTTGGTCTGGTGATCATAGAGTGATTGATGGCGGCACGATTGCTCGTTTTTGTAATCTATGGAAATCATACCTAGAGAAACCAAGTCATATGTTAGTACATATGAGCTAACTGCTAAAGCGCTATTTACTCTATAAAAGCTATATTAAGCTCATAAAAAAGCCCCGTTATCATTGGTTAATACCTAAAGATAACGGGGCTTTTTTAATAGTTCATGTTTAGACTAATTTGCTTTATAGCAAGTCCATTAAGTGAGTTCTCGCTGAGTGGGAAGAAACTTATTGGAATTGGTATTAGATTAACCTTGCTCAGTTGAACAAGGTTAATCAGTTTAACGAGTGCTTAAGCCTTAAAAACCACACTGTTTACCTTGGTTTTTGTTTTTCAACCAAAGATGTAATGGTGCGAAGTAATCTAAAATCGCACTAGCATCCATTTGTTCACTACCAGTAATAACTTTGTAAGCTTGCTGCCACGGTTGGCTTGAGCCCATTTCTAGCATGGTATTAAGTGCCGCACCCGCTTCTTTAGAGTTGTAAATTGAACAGCGGTGAATCGGGTCAGTATTACCTGAAATTTCACATAAAGCACGATGGAATTCAAATTGTTGAATGTGTGCTAAGAAATAGCGGCTATAAGGCACACCACCGGGTACGTGGTATTTAGCACCTGGATCGAATGCATTGACATCGCGCTCGATAGGGGCTGCTACACCTTGGTACTTCTCACGTAATTCCCACCATGAGCTGTTGTAGTTTTCAGGGGTGATTTCACCGGAGTAAACTTTCCAACGCCATTGATCAACCATTAAACCAAAGGGAATAAAGGCAATTTTATTCAGGGCTTGCTTCATTAATAAACCAATGTCTTTTGATTCATCAGGAATGGTATCAATTAAGCCGATTTCCTTTAAGTATTTAGGGGTAACTGATAAGGCAATGGTATCGCCAATAGCTTCATGGAAACCGTCATTGGCACTGTTTTGGAAAAATACTGGTTGGTCTTTATAAGCACGTTGGTAGAAGTTATGACCTAACTCATGATGGATAACGTTAAATTCCTCACCAGTTTTTTGGATACACATCTTGATGCGAATATCATCTTTAGCATCTAGATCCCAAGCACTGGCATGACAAGTGACATCCCTGTCGGCAGGTTTAGTAAATAATGAGCGGCTATAAAAAGTTTCTGGTAAGGCGTCAAAACCAAGGGAGGTAAAGAAGTTTTCCGCACCACGAACCATGTCTATTTCATCATAATTATGAAGGGCTAATTGTTTAGTAATATCATAACCAGGATCGGCATCTTCAGGAGCGACTAAGTCGTAAATATTCCCCCAAGATTGCGCCCACATATTACCTAATAAATGAGCCGGAATAGGTTGGTCTTGTGGGACTTTATCGGTACCGTAAGTTTCGCCTAACTCAGTTCTCACATAACAATGTAAGTCATCATATAGAGGTTTAACTTGACCCCAAAGTCGGTCTAACTCTTTAGCAAAATCATCAGCAGGCATATCATAATTTGAACGCCACATAGCACCTAAATCTGGGTAACCAAGACCTTTAGCGCCTTCATTAGCAAGCTCTGCTTGGCGGATATAAAGGGGTTTCATTTCTGGGCTAATTTCACGCCAGCCTGACCACATCTCAAGTAGTTCATCGTAATCGCGAGAATTGGCCATTATAGCGGTCATATCGCCTAAGCTAAGTTTTTCACCCGCCTTAGTGGTATAGCTACCTTTACTATAAATGCTGCCAAGCTTAGCGCCTATGGTGGCAAGCTCAGCTGATTTACTTGGGTCTTGTGGTGCGGGCATAACTAAGCGTTGTTTTAAAAAATTTAATTGACGGCGTTGTGTGGCATTAACGTCTACCTGATCAAAAGTAGCGGCTTTCATGGCGTATCTCACACCAGCATCGGTAGACTTTTGATCGGCATCAGCGGCTAAGGCCGCTGTGTCTTCGGTGATAAAATTGGCATATATCCACGCGGCACGTGAACCTTCTAGGTTCAGTGTTACCATTTCTTTGGCTACACCATCTAAGAATTTTTGCGCATCTGCCGAGGTTAATGTTACTTGTGCACTGACAGAGGGCACTTTTTCTACTGAGGTTTGTTGACTTGAACCTTGATCACACGCGGTTAAAGAAGCGGCAATAATTAAAGCAAGACCGGTAAATTTAAATGTTTTTTTAATCTGTTTCATTTTTATAATCATTATTAGATCAGTTGTTAGGTGGCGCTAGTATATAAAAATGTATGCTTGATACACAGTTTATAGGGAAAATAGTTACTTCGCACTGGCAAGGTCAAATTGCGGGTAAAAAAAAGCTCATTCAAAGGAATGAGCAAACTACAACATGAAACAAGGTTCAAATATAAAAATAATAACTAACAAAAACATTTAGATAAAAGGAAGCCAAGCTCGGCAGGCAGGGTTTAACTCACTGCTTGCTTGAAACTGGGTTAATTATAAATGTTATAGCTGTGTTTTACTGTATAGATAGGGTAACGTTTTGTAACAGCATGCTGTTGTTCGCTGTAATTTAACCTTGTTACGCGATAACTTAGCACGGCTAAGGTCAAATTTAGGGCAAAAAAAGCTCATTCAAAGGAATGAGCAAACTACAACATGAAACAGGGTTAAAATGTAAAAATAAACAAACAAAAACAATGATATAAAAGGGAGTCAGCTCGACAGGAAAGGATTAATTCACTGCTTGCTTGAAACTGAGTTAATTATAAATGCTCTAGCTGTATTTTACTGTATAGATAGGGTAACATTTTGTAATAGCATGCTGTTGTTCGCTGTAATTTAACCTTGTTACGGGAGAACTTAGCACGGCTAAGGTAAAATTTCGGGCAAAAAAAAGCTCATTCAAAGGAATGAGCAAACTACAACATGAAACAGGGTTGAAATATAAAAACAAAAACAAAAATAAACAAAAAACAATGGTATAAAAGGGAGTTAAGCTCGACAGGGGGTATTTTACTCACTGTGTGCTTGAAACTGAGTTAATTATAAATGCTCGGGTTGTGTTTTACTGTATAGATAGAGTAACATTTTGTATAGAGTGTTATGGTTTGCTATTTTTTAATGATTTTAATATCTAAATTTTTAAAAGCTTGACCTTTTTACAAAAAACACGCTATTTTAAACGGGTGTTTAAACTGGCTGTTTATATTTAGTGCGATTGCTATTAAATCGGCTAAACAGCAAACATTTAGAAGTTGAAGTATGAGTACCAAAAATAAAATATTAGATGCCGCCGATGTACTTTTTGCCGATAAAGGTTTTAATGGTACATCTTTAAGAGAAATCACCAGCCAAGCTAATGTTAATTTAGCGGCCGTAAATTATCATTTTGGCTCTAAAAAAGAGTTGATCAAAGCCGTGATGTCTCGTTATATGGATGAATTATCACCGCAATTAGAGTCTGCACTGGCATTAATATGCCAAGCCGAACGTAAACCGAGTTTACAAGAGGTTTTTTATGCGTTTATCGAGCCGTTACTCAAGCTTAATGAGTTTAAAGAAAACGGTACCAGCACCTTTTTGCAGTTATTAGGACGAGGCTATACCGACAGCCAAGGGTTTTTACGTTGGTTCCTCACAACCCAGTACCCGGATGTGTTCACCAACTTTACTAAAGCAGTAAAAAAAGCTTACCCAGAGTTGAGCACTGAAGAAATGTTTTGGCGTTTACATTTCACCATGGGCACTATTGTTTTTACTATGTCATCAAGTGAAGCCTTGATTGATATTGCCCAAAATGACTTTAACAATCAGTTAGATATTGCTGGAGTTATCGAGCGTGTTATTCCTTATGTTGCTGCGGGTGTTGCCGCGCCGATTACTCATTATAACTAATATTTTATAGCGTATTAGCTGTGGTTTACTATCAAGGATAAACCCTCTCATTCACAACCTTAGCGGAGGAACTGCTGAGCTAGCGTGCCCGCCTAGCCAACAACAGTTTAATCTCTAAATTAACGGGCATGCTAATTAATCAAGACTAGTTCTGTTTTTAACAAAAATATGTATTATAATCCCGCCCCATTATGCTATTTCAGTTTTTTACGCGTTTATTTAGGGTTTAGGTGACATATGAGTGTTGATGCAATTGGCTTATCAGCGGATTTATTAAAAGCGGTTAAGGCCTGTGGTTATAAGAATTTAACCCCCATTCAACAAGAAGCTATTCCTGTTATTCGCCAAGGCACAGACCTTTTAGCGAGCGCACAAACAGGTACCGGAAAAACAGCAGCTTTTAGCTTACCCATTTTAGATGCCATTGCTAAAGCCAACCATGCAGCTCACAGTGCTAATACTTCGGGCAATGAAAAAAGCGCCTCAGGTCAAGCACTTCGCGCGTTAATATTAACGCCAACCCGTGAGCTGGCCAAACAAGTTGCTGATAACATCAAACAATTTAGTCAATTCATGCCGATAAAAACTGCCGCTATTTATGGTGGCGGTAAAATGGCCTCACAAACTAAGATGCTAAAGCAAGGACTTGACGTTTTAGTTGCCACACCTGGTCGTCTGTTAGAGCACTTAGCCTTGCATAATGTAGATTTATCACAAGTGAAATTCCTTGTTTTAGATGAAGCCGATCGCATGCTGGATATGGGTTTTTTAACCGATATTGAAAAGTTGATGTTAGCGATTAAACATAACCATCAAACGTTAATGTTTTCCGCCACTTTTTCAGAACGGGTCAAATCATTAGCCAATCAATTGTTAAAGACGCCAAAGACCATTAGCGTTTCTAGAGAAAACACCACATCAGGTAAAATAAAGCAATCAGTTTACTGGGTAAGTGAAGCGCGAAAACGTGAATTACTTTCTGAGTTGATCGGGGTGAATAACTGGCAGCAAGTACTTGTTTTTGCTGGCACCAAAGAAAGTGCTAACCTCTTAGCAAAAGAGCTAAAACTTGACGGTATTAAAACGGCATTATGCCATGGCGATAAAACCCAAGGTGCAAGAAATAAGGCCTTAGAGCAATTTAAAGAAGGTAAAGTGCGCGTATTAGTGGCAACCGATGTTGCTGCTCGAGGCTTAGATATTGAAGATCTTCCCTATGTAGTTAACTTTCATTTACCCTTTTTACCTGAAGATTATGTCCATCGTGTTGGCCGTACGGGCCGGGCGGGAAAATCAGGAACGGCTATTTCTTTAGTAAGCCCCAAAGATGAACGTTTCTTAGGCAATATTGAAGAGCTTATTGGGCGGAAATTTGAACGTATTGTCGTACCAGGTTACGAGTTTAATCGCCAAGAAGCCGAGGCTTATCAAGAAGAAAACATTAAGCGTGAGAGTAAAAATAGATATCGTGCTACCCAAGAAAAAAATCAAAACGTAGCTAAAAAAGACGTTAAAAGTAAAGCACAGCAGAAAAATAAAATGGCACGAACTAACAGTAAATACAATAGTAAAATTAAAAGGAAGCGCTAGCTTTTAGCTGAGCACGTTACTCATTGTCAAATTGCCATACCAACATGGATACCCCAATAGCACCAGTAGCAATAATTGAAACACCTTTTAGTAAAAGGCATTGTTGCTGGTTTTGTGGTGAGCCTAGCCAAGTAAGTTTTATTTTTCCAGCCATCAGTGCGACTTCTGCTAATGAGACTAAGCAATACTTGTTACGCTCATGCTCTCATCCCGTGATATCTGTGCCAACTTGCTGTGAGTGTCAACAACTGGCTAAAAAAAATCATGAAGACAATATTTGGGCCGTTAAACACTTGGTAAAACGCCAATTGTTAAAGCGCTATGCAAAAGACCTTGCTATCGGTATTCAGTGGTCTGAGCAAGAATTAGCGAGTAGTGAATTTGAGCAAGGAAACTTTGCCGGTTTTGCCCGAAGCGCTTGGTTTATGTATGAAGTGGCCAAGGAGAGAGTTAACTATTTAGGCTGGCCATTAGTGGTTCATGGTATTGAACTCAATGAGGATGAGTTAGTTGCAGCTGATACCTTTAGCTTTGATGGTGTCTTGTATCCCTCATTAGCTGAGGCGATTAATCACTATGCCAAGGTGTTTTTATTAGATGAGCCGTATGTTATGGCTGTTTTACAATACATGAGTCATGGTGATATTGATGAAAAATCATTTGCCCAAGCCGTGCGTTTTTGTCGACTATTAGTGAATGCCACCGCGAATGAACGTAAAGTGGCCTTTAAGGCGCTAATTAATAACATAGGCTAATGGTAAATAGAGATAACCAGATCAGCTTTCTTTAGACCACACTTAAATGTGCAGTCGCTTTCATTTTACTTTGGTATAAAACTTTATCTGCACGCTCAAAGAAACTCATTTCATTATCAGCCCTATTCATAAAAGTTGAACCTAAACTGCAACTTAATTGATATTTACTTAACAATACATTGTTAGCTAATGCCAGGTTTATTCTATTTTCAATAATGGCTAAGGCGCTATCGTTAGCATTTTCGACGATAATGGCAAACTCATCGCCGCCAAATCTAAATAAGCTGTCCGAGTCACGAATACACTGACGTAATACATTGGCAAATTCTCGTAAGGCTAAATCGCCGGTTGCGTGGCCATAACAATCATTAATCGCTTTAAACTTATTTAAGTCACTTAAGACCAAACCAACCAAACTATGATGGCGGTTAGCATTATGCATGGCGCGTTTTAATTGCTCATCAAAATATCGCCGATTTCCTAGCCCTGTTAACGCATCTTGCATGGCCAGTTGCATCGCAGCATGATAGGCAATCGCATTTTTAAGTGGGTGCAATAAACATAGGTGCAGTTGCTGTAAAACTTTATAATTAGTTAAACTGATCGGACTATTAATGCCATAGCTGAGGGTACCGATAAAATCATCGGCAATTTTCAAATCAAATCGGCGCTCTTTTTTAGCTTTCCTGCTACCACGTAATGCCTTATTGAAGCTTTGACTTTTAAAATAAAGCCCAGAAAAATCAACGTAGCGTGCTGCTTCTACGGCAAAAATATTTAATAATGTATCTATGTCCAGTGTGGTTTGTAATTGCGTCATAAAGTCTAATACTTGACGTTTATCATAAACAGTTTCAGTAAGATTTTCTGCAACAAGCGCATCAGTACCCAATGAACTATAGGTATTGAATGGTGAGAATCTATTATCAAGTACGTTTAGTGTTTGCATACGACAACCTCATTAACTATATCTTTTAACGCCAATTATTCAAAAGTTACTGCTAAAAGAGCATATTTTGACGTTATTTTTCACTACTTATTTAAAAGCAAAAAATGTACCATTTTGTTGGGATGTATCGTTTTTTAGGTCAAAGAGAGACTATTTGTGCAATCTAGTACTTTAACTAATTGAAATGTAGTTTTTTTTGTTGTTAAAATACTTTAATGCTGGGTAAACTATAATTATTGCAACTAGCTCTTGCCTTGAGTCATAGCTTAGACGGCAAAGTATTGCCGCTTGGCAAATAACGTCAAGTTTTTAGCTATTACTTGTACTTAGAAATGAACATAACAAAATAAAGGAAGTTGTGTGAGCGGTTATTTTGAAATTCTTGCCATATTAACCTGTGCTGTATTTGTCGTATGGCTATTTCGTCGGTTGAAATTACCAGCTATCTTAGCGTATTTAGTTGCGGGTATGATCGTGGGTCAACATGGCTTAAATATCGCTAATGAGCAAGCCGATTATGATCACTTTGCCGAGCTAGGCATTGTTTTTTTACTCTTTACCTTAGGGCTGGAATTCTCATTACCTAGACTAATGGCCATGCGCCATCTAGTGGTCTCGGTCGGCAGCTTACAAGTGGCTATTTCTTTACTTATCTTTATGGTCGCGGGATTGGCTTTTGGCTTAAGTTTATCGGCAGCTTTTGTCGTTGGTAGTATATTAGCCCTCTCCTCAACCGCGATTGTTATTAGGCAACTCAGTGAAAGTGGCGCCATGAAGCGCAAGTCGGGGCAACTGTCTGTTGCTATTTTACTTTTCCAAGATGTTGCGGTAGTACCCTTATTAATTGTTATTCCTATGTTGGCACTTGATAGCCAGAGTTCCATGGTTTGGGCATTAATGCTTGCTATGGTTAAAGGGGTAGTGGTAGTCGCATTATTGTTATTTGTCGGTAAATGGTTACTGCCAAAAGTTTTTAATATTATTGCGCAAGTTCGCACCGATGAGCTTTTTGTTTTAACTACCTTGTTAGTTACCCTTTTAGCTTCTGCTTTCACCCAGTGGTTTGGTTTATCAATGGCCTTAGGCGCATTTCTTGCTGGTATGATGCTAAGTGAAAGTGAATATAAACATCAACTTGAAGCGGATATCAGACCCTACCGTGATATCTTATTAGGCTTGTTTTTTATTACCGTTGGCATGAAGCTAGATGTCGGCTTAATATTATCCTCACCTTTTAGTTTATTAAGTTTGATGCTCTGTTTTATGTTGGTCAAAGTTATAGTCATTAAAACGCTGGCAATTAGAGCGGGAGAGTCAGGTAAAGATGCTTGGGCATCTGGGTTAATGCTGGCGCAAATGGGGGAGTTTGGTTTTGTGTTAATTGCTTTAGCCAGTAAAAGTCAGGTCTTATCACTTGATGTCGCCTCTATGTTACTCGGTGCAGGAGTACTTAGCATGGCGATCACCCCTTTTATGATTAACAATGCTAGATCTTGGGCGCTATTTTTAAGTCAAGAAAAGACCGCAGAGACCTTAGATTTATCAGAATTACCGGAAAATAATGTATTGGCTGATCACGTCATTATTTGTGGTTTTGGCCGTATTGGTCAAACAGTAAGTCGCTTCCTAAAACAAGATAAAATTGATTTTATCGCTATCGATGTCGATCCACTGCGTACACGAAAAGCCCGCGAAGCTGGTGAGAAGGTACTCTTTGGTTCCTGTCGGCAAACAGAGGTACTAAATGCTGCTAATTTAGCCGAAGCTAAACTGGTGGTTATTGCTTTTGGCAATGATAAACAATCCCTTGAGGTGATTCAAAAAGTAAGAAGCATGAATGAAAAGGTGCCCATTTTAGTTAGAACACGTAACGATGACCAACTTACTGCGCTTAAAGCGGCTGGTGCCAATGAAGTTGTGCCGGAAAGCTTAGAGGGTAGTTTAATGTTGGTGTCTCAAGTCTTGTCATTATCAGGCGTACCTTTTTCTCGTATTATGCGTCGTGTGCAAAAAGAGCGTAAAAATCACTATAACCATCTGCATGGTTTTTTTCAGGGCGAGCAAACCGATATGAGCCCTGACGGCATTGACCGAATTGAATTTGCTCATGCAATACTCATCAATAATAATTCTTTTGCCTGTGGTAAATCACTTGCTACCTTAGCGCTAGATCAGCGCCGCGTGCATATTGTCGCCTTACACCGAGGTGATGTGGAAACAGAATCACCCGCATTAGAGACTGTTTTACAAGATCAAGATACCCTAGTTGTTAGAGGAAAACCGCGCCGAGTGGAACGAGTTGAGCGTTACTTACAAGAAGGCGGCTAGTATCTGCCTGAGCTTATTAAGCGAGGACAATACTTGCTTCGCAAGGCGTCTCTTTTTAAGCAACAACATAAAACTTGTCTATTTTAAATGTCTAGAAAGGCTCTAATGGCTTGCTCTTGCTCCATGGCGTCGGCGAAGCCTAACCTGATCAATTCACCACAAAAATTTTTCTCAAATAATAAGTAACTGATGATACTCGACTCTGAGTCATTCCCTATGCCAACACCGCGTAAAAGTACGCGAATAGATAAGGGTAAATCGTAGTAATACTGACTAGCAATAGCATTAAAGTCATGGCTCGGGTTAATGACAAAGCTATCTATGTGCTTTAACCCTTCATTATCTTTTCTATTTTTAGCGGATATTAGCTTGAGGGTTGAGTTAATACGGGCCATGCGTTCGAGATCGCTATGCATAGTATCAGCAAAGATAGAGTCCAGTAAATGACCGGCAATCGTTGCCGAACTGGGTGGGTGGGGATTATTTTCTTTGGCATGTAAAGGCTCTTTGGGTTGATCTACCCCAATAACAAATATTTTTTTTGCCCCTAAATGTATTGCTGGGCTTAAAGGTGATAACTGATGCACTGAGCCATCACCAAAGTGTTGATTTTTAATTTTTACCGATGGAAATACCATGGGGATTGCTGCCGAAGCCATTAAATGCTCGGTGTTTAGCTGACACAATTCCCCGCGTCTTTTAACACGTGACCAAGGTTGTGCCCTACCATCAGATTGATAAAAGCTAATAGAGTCACCATTGCTATAACTTGATGCGGTAATGGATACGGCGGTTAAGTAGCCACGGGCGATATTTTTATCAATACGGTTAAAATCTAGTATTTGGTCAAGTAACTCTCTTAGTGGCGCATTGTTTAGTAAACTGCGCGGTGATCTATTGGCATAATCAGCTTGAAAGCTCGCTAACATACCTTGGCTTATGTGACTAAATACTCTAACAGGGTCACTATAGTAGATACTCGATATATTAAAGTTTTTCCATGCCCATTCTAGTTTTTTTACTCCCAAATGATAGCAAGAAGCATAACAGGCAAGTGACGTGGTATTGATAGCTCCGGCCGAGGTACCACAAAGAATAGGAAAGGGAATGCCATGGTTTCTTGGGATAAACTTTGCTATCGCGGATAATACGCCAACTTGATAAGCTGCCCGGGCACCACCACCCGTTAGCACAAGAGCATTTTTACTATTAAGGTAATTTCTTTTTAGTGTCATAGATAATAAGTCGTTTTTTATGATTTTTAATGACTGGCACAAATATATTTCTTAACTGGCTTCAATGACTTAAGTGTAAGTGCTTTTTATTTACTTCGCTAGGAAATAGCAAGATTATTATAGGAGAGAGATTTTATTTCAAACAAAAAAAAGCCAGCAGTCGCTGACTTTTCAAATGACATAGAATTATTAAATAGTATTGCTTTTACTCATCCGTATTTATTGCTAAAAGGTATTAACGTCTACTTTAAAATAATTTTAACTACTAACGCGAGCGTTAGCAGCGTCTATCAATGGTTGCGATCCAGTTTGCAGGAATGCTAGGTTAGCCGAAACAACTTTCTTTGGTAATTTTGAAATCATCAAAGAACCTGTTTTTACTGAGCCTGAAGTTGATGCAAACTCTAATAAGTTTTTTCCATTACACTGAATACCGTTGAAGATACGACGAATTTTTAATTTATTCGTTTTTAAAAATGAACGCATGCGTTTCTTGTCATCGGATGCCACGTACTGACATAAACTTGTCGCAATGTCAGCAGCTTGTACCTTTGGTGTTGTTACAACAGACGTTAATGTTAAAACAGTGATGGTTGAAGCTATTAATAATTTTTTCATTTTAAAAACCTTAAATAATGGAGTTAATAAAAGAAAAAACCACGGGATGTACCTGTTAACGAGGTGACTCCGCTGTCGTAGATTAACTTGCTATAAAGCAAATCAACCCTTAGACCGGTGGTTTTGCGTAACACGTTTTCGCGTGTTTTGCCTTTTCTTTGTCAATAGTAAGTATCACGCAATTGTTAGCAAAGTGCAAGTTAAATGGGCGGAGTTGGCTACTGCCAGTAAAAAGCTAGGCGTTATTGAGATAAATTTTTACTCGGCCAATAAAAGTCAACATCTTGATTAATATTGACTTTTTAGTAGTGTCAAGGGGGGGGGCTTACTTATTTTCACCTGTGATCTAGAGTATATATTTAGTTACAAAGTTGTGTAATTTTGTACATAATTACAGTTTCATCTCTGGTATATCGCCACTAACAACAAGTTCACCTTCCGTTAATTTAATTATTTCTTCAACGGAAACACCAGGGGCGCGTTCAAGTAAATGAAACTTCCCGTCCTTAATTTCCATAAAGGCTAAATCGGTTAATACTTTTTTAATACAAGCTCTACCGGTTAAAGGCAGAGTGCAGTTTTTCAGTAACTTTGATACCCCATGTTTAGACGCGTGGGTCATAGTAACAATGATATTTTCTGCCCCAGCAACTAAGTCCATTGCTCCGCCCATGCCTTTGATCAATTTACCAGGAATCATGTATGAAGCGATATTGCCATTAGCATCCACTTCAAAGGCGCCTAGTACAGTTAAATCGACATGGCCGCCACGTATCATGGCAAAAGATTCCGCTGAGTCAAAGATTGAAGCACCCTTTACCATAGTAACCGTTTGTTTGCCGGCATTGATAAGATCGGCATCAATTTCATCTATTGTTGGAAACAGTCCCATACCCAGTAAGCCATTTTCTGATTGCAACATGACTTCAATATCTTGTGGAATATAATTTGCTACTAGCGTCGGAATACCTATGCCTAGATTAACGTAATAACCATCTTTTAGCTCTTGGGCAACACGCTGGGCGATTTGTTCTCTTGATAAAGCCATGGTTATGTTCCTTTTACTTCATGCAGGTCTGCAGGGCGAGTAGTACGTTGTTCGATGCGTTTTTCAAAGTTGCCTTGAATAAGGCGGTCTACATAGATACCTGGGGTATGAATTTGATCTGGGTCTAAGCTACCAACTTCAACAATTTCCTCTACTTCAACGACGGTAATTTTACCGGCAGTCGCCGCCAAAGGGTTAAAGTTACGCGCTGTTTTTCTAAACACTAAATTACCATATCTATCGGCTTTCCACGCTTTTACAATGGCAAAGTCACCAATAATGGCTTCTTCTAGAATATAATCTCTACCATTAAAACTGCGTACTTCTTTACCCTCTGCTACGGGGGTACCGACACCTGTGGCGGTGAAAAATGCCGGTATACCAGCGCCACCAGCGCGCATTTTCTCTGCCAGTGTGCCTTGTGGGGTTAATTCAACTTCTAATTCTCCCGCCATCATTTGACGTTCAAATTCAGCATTTTCACCCACATAAGAGGCAATGATTTTTTTAATTTGACGGTTTGGTAGCAACATGCCTAAACCAAAGTCATCCACACCACAGTTATTTGACACTAAGGTTAAACCTTTAGTGCCTTTACGCTTTATTTCGCTAATTAAATTCTCTGGAATACCGCATAAGCCAAAGCCACCGGCAATCACTGTCATGTTATCGGTAAGTCCAGCCAAGGCTTCTTCGTAGCTTGCTACTACTTTGTCAAATCCTGCCATCTTTATCTCCTATTACTTTATTCTGAATCGATTATTGTTGTGCTAATTTTTCTGTTGTGCAAGGTATGCGGTTGATACTTTAGAAATTGGCGGTTTGCCTAATTTTTTACTGATAAACCAACCTGCTTGCAGCAACTTATCAAAATCTATATTCGTTGTTATACCTAAACCATTAAGCAGGTAAACGACATCCTCTGTGGCAACGTTGCCTGATGCACCTTTAGCATAAGGACAACCGCCTAAGCCCGCAATAGCGCTATCAATTACTGAAATACCAAATTGTAGAGCGGCGTAAATGTTAGTTAACGCCTGGCCATAGGTATCATGGAAGTGAACCGCTAGTTGAGCACTAGGAACACGGGCACTTACCGCCTGTAACATCTTTGTTACGCTAGCCGGTGTACCAACCCCTACAGTGTCACCAAGGGATATTTCGTAACAACCCATGGCATATAACTTTTCTGCCACCATGGCAACTTGCTCTGGGGCAATATCACCTTCATAGGGACAACCGACTACACAAGAAACATAGCCTCGTACTTTAATATTACGTTTTTTAGCATCCGCTATAATAGGTGCAAAACGTGCAATACTTTCTTCGATAGAACAATTAATATTTTTTTGACTAAAGCTTTCTGAGGCAGCAGAAAAAATGGCAATCTCATCGGCATTAACCGCCATCGCAGCCTCATAGCCTTTCATGTTGGGTGTTAAAGCCGCATAGACTACTTTGCTGTTACGCTTTATGGTGGCAAAAACTTCCGCAGAGGTTGCCATTTGTGGCACCCATTTGGGGGAAACAAAACTGCCACTTTCGATATAACTTACGCCAGCATCACTTAAAAGTTCTATTAGCGCGACTTTATCGGCAGCACTGATAGCCTTGCCATTAATGAGAGCTTCATTTTGTAAGCCATCTCTTGGCCCTACTTCAACAATCTTTACCTTAGTTGGCAATTTCGGAGCTAGGCTCATCTGTTGATTAGCCATTATTTATCCTCAGCGTCTTTTGAAAATACTAATAATTCTGTGCCACCACTCACCATGTCACCGGCACTGAAAAACACTTCATTGACTATTCCGTCACTTGGCGCTTTGATGGTGTGTTCCATTTTCATCGCTTCCATGATCATTAGCGGTTGATCTTTAGTCACGTGCTCACCAGGGGTTACCAAGACACTAATCATAGTGCCATTCATAGGTGCGGTTAAACCGCCATGGTGATCATCATCCTGATTTTGTCCATGGTCAGGCAATACTTGGCTAAAGCTAAAAACGCCGTGCTCTTGATAAAGGCTTATGCGGTTATCAGTTTTGTTATGCGTAACTGCAACAATACTTTGGCTACGATGACCATCGATAGTTACCGTGATTTTTTCACCTTCAATTTCACCCTGACAATCAACAACGTGGCTAGTGACACCATTACCCTTAATGGTGATCAAATAATAGCTAGCACTGGCTTGACGCTTTTGCTCAATGGTAACGGCGTATTCAATATCATTGTAAGCTAATGTTAATGAGTGATTATGGGGTTCATTTAAACGCCAAGCGTTTGTTATATGCCAAGGTGAATGGGGATCATTACTTTGTCTTGCTAGCGCTTTGGTTTTATTTTCAAGGTCGAGTATTAGGTATAAGGCGGCGGTAGGTAATTGTTTGGTTAATAACTCATCATTTTGCTTTTCATTGGCTTGATGAAAAATAGCTTGGTGATTTTTTTCAATAAAACTTGTGTCTATGTCGGCATTTTTAAAAGCCTCTGTGGTAACCAGGTTATATAAAAACTCGATATTGGTGGTAACGCCTTCAATGCGATATTCACGTAAGGCTTTGGCTAAACGTTGTAAGGCTTTTTCCCTACTTTCATCCCATACAATCAATTTTGCAATCATGGGATCATAAAAAACACTGACTTCATCACCTTGACGAACCCCAGTATCGATACGCACATGTTTACTTTCTACGGGTGTTTTTAATAAATTTAACTGCCCAGTAGCAGGTAAAAAATCATTACTCGGGTCTTCGGCATAAATTCTTGCTTCAAAGGCATGACCCGTTATGGTTAATTCTTGTTGTGTTTTTGGCAACTTTTCACCGGCGGCAACACGTAATTGCCACTCGACTAAATCTTGTCCCGAAATCATCTCGGTTACCGGGTGCTCTACTTGCAAGCGGGTGTTCATTTCCATAAAGTAAAATGAGCCATCAACATCAAGTAAAAACTCAACCGTACCAGCGCCTTGATAACCAATCGCTTGGGCAGACTTAATTGCTGTTTCACCCATTTTACTACGCAGAAATTCACTCATGCTAAATGCTGGCGCTTCTTCAATCACTTTTTGGTGACGGCGCTGTACCGAGCAATCACGCTCAAACAAATACACCGCATTCTGGTGATTGTCGCAAAAGACTTGAATTTCAACATGACGAGGTTGCGTTAAATATTTCTCAACCAACATGGTATCGTCACCAAAGGAAGACATTGCCTCACGTTTGGCCGCAGCAAAACCTGCAGAGAATTCATCTTCACTCCATACTTGGCGCATACCTTTACCACCACCACCTGCGGTGGCTTTAAGTAGTACCGGATAACCCATAGCATCTGCTGCCTGTTTTAAGGTGTGCTCATTTTGATCATCACCATGATAGCCTGGTACTAAGGGTACTTTAGCTTTTGCCATGATGTTTTTGGCAGCAGACTTTGAACCCATGGCTTCAATGGCTGCCACAGGAGGGCCGATAAAAGTAATATTCTCTTGCTGACAAGCACGACAAAAATCTGCATTTTCTGATAAAAAGCCATAGCCAGGATGGATAGCTTGCGCGCCAGTTTTCTTGGCCGCGGCAATCACTTTCTCTATCACTAGGTAACTTTCGCGCGAGGGTGAGGCGCCAAGATAAACGGCTTCGTCGGCCATATGTACATGTAAGGCATCTTTATCGGCATCAGAATAAACGGCGACCGTTAAAATACCCATTCTTTTGGCTGTTTTTATGATGCGGCAAGCAATTTCACCACGGTTAGCAATTAATATTTTACTAAACATCTATTTATCCTTCGCTGTCTTTACTGAGGTGACTGCCGGTTGTGGCACTTTGTTGCCAAGCAGGACTACGCTTATCAAAAAAAGCGCTAAGGCCTTCTTGTCCTTCACTTGAAACTCGAATACTGGCAATACGTGCACTGGTGTCGCTGAGTAGCTGTTCGTTGATATCTTGATAAGCAACATCAAAAGCGAGTTGTTTCGCTTGCCTCATCGCTTTTGGGCTATTGTTAAGCAAGGTGGCTATCATTTTATCTACCGCGGGCGTTAACTCCTCTGCCTCGACCACTTCATCAACTAAACCAAGTTGCATGGCTTTATCAGCAAAAAATCGCTCAGCAGTTTGAAAATATCGTCGTGACGCTTTTAAACCTATGGCATTAACAACATAAGGACTTATGGTTGCAGGAATAAGCCCTAACTTAACTTCGCTTAAGCAAAAACTGGCTTTATTGCTGGCGATAACTATGTCACAACAACTGGCTAAGCCAACAGCACCGCCAAATGCAGCGCCTTGAATTTTAGCAATGGTTGCTTGTGGCATAAAATTTAACGCTTTAAGCATTTGCGCTAATTTAGTGGCATCTTTGAGGTTATCTTCATAAGAATAACCGGCCATACGTTTCATCCACGCTAAATCAGCGCCAGCACTAAAGCTTTTACCATTAGCCGCTAGCACCATGATTTTAATATCGTCGCGCTTAGCAATATCATTGAAAATATCGGTTAAGGTTTTGATGATAATGTCATCAAAAGCATTGTGCTTTTCAGCGTTATTAAAAGTAACGGTAGCTACGCCATTATCGCTTACTGTATAAAGCACTTTCTTTGACTTATTTGAGTCTGCTGTGTCAATCGACATACTTTTTCCTTTACGCTTATAATCTTGCCCCGTGAGGGCACGTTACATTCTGAAAATACCAAATTTAGTGTCTTCAATGGGTTTGTTTAGTGACGCTGATATGGCTAAGCCTAAAACTTGACGGGTATCAGCGGGGTCTATAATGCCGTCATCCCATAAACGCGCAGAGGCATAATAAGGGTGACCTTGGTGTTCATAGTCGGCAATAATCGGTTGTTTGTATGCTTCTTCTTCGGCATCACTCCAGCTTTCACCTAGTTTGGCTTTTTTATCTCGGGTAACTTGTGCCATAACACCTGCCGCTTGTTCGCCGCCCATTACTGAAATCCGAGCATTTGGCCACATAAATAAGAAGCGTGGATCATAAGCTCGACCACACATGCCGTAATTGCCAGCGCCAAAGCTGCCACCAATTAAAATAGTAAATTTGGGGACTTTCGCGGTGGCAACTGCGGTTACCATTTTTGCCCCGTGTTTTGCAATACCACCTGCTTCATACTGTTTTCCGACCATAAAACCGGTAATATTTTGTAAAAACACTAGTGGTATTTTACGTTGCGCACACAGTTGAATAAAATGAGCACCTTTTTCAGCTGACTCACCAAATAACACGCCATTGTTTGCCACGATTCCCACCGGGTAACCAAAGATACTGGCAAAGCCACATACCAGGGTACTACCATAAAGTGCTTTAAACTCATCCAAATTACTGCCATCAACTATACGGGCAATAACTTCACGTACATCATAAGGCTGGCGGGTATCTTTCGGGATGATGCCGTAGATTTCATCGGCTTGGTAAGCAGGCTCTACTACATTAGTAAGCGATTGAATATTAAGATTTATCGGTTTTACTCTATTTAAGTTTTTAATCGCAGCGCGGGCAATATTAAGAGCATGATGGTCGTTTTGGGCGTAATGATCGGTTACCCCAGAGGTACGACAATGTACATCTGCACCCCCTAATTCTTCTGCGCTAACTATTTCACCGGTCGCGGCCTTAACCAATGGCGGACCAGCTAAAAAAATAGTACCTTGCTCTTTAACAATGATTGATTCATCAGCCATGGCAGGAACATAAGCACCACCCGCAGTACAGGAGCCCATCACCACAGCAATTTGAGGGATATTGTTGGCCGACATATTGGCTTGATTAAAGAAAATTCGACCAAAGTGCTCTTTATCTGGGAAAACATCATCTTGGTTGGGTAAATTTGCACCACCTGAGTCTACGAGATAGATACAAGGCAAGTTGTTTTCTTGTGCTATAGCCTGTGCTCTAAGATGTTTTTTTACCGTTAACGGGTAGTAAGTACCGCCTTTAACGGTGGCATCATTAGCAACAATGACACACTCTTGTCCGGAAACGCGACCAATACCGGTAATAATGCCGGCACAGGGTACGTAGTCGTCATAGACTTTATAAGCGGCTAATTGTGATAATTCGAGAAAAGCGGAACCAGGATCAAGTAGTGCGTTAACTCGGTCACGCGGCAACAACTTACCTCTGTCTAAATGTCGTTGACGACTTCTTTCACCGCCACCTAGTTTGACTTCACTGAGTTTTTCACGCAAATCATCAATTTGACTTTGCATATGAGCAGCGTTATCGACAAAGTCTTGGCTGCGAGTGTTTATTTTACTTACTATTTTTGCCACGGGAGAGCCTTATTAATTAGTTTATTAATGTAGGAGGGATTTATTCCCGACTGTTATAAACAATCGCGGTTGAAACTGCTCCTACATAATTGCCTTTATTTCAATGGCAATTGCTGAAAAAAGCGCTACTTAGATTCGTTGAACAACTCACGACCAATTAACATTCTACGGATCTCTGACGTACCAGCGCCTATTTCATACAATTTAGCATCACGTAATAAACGCCCAACCGGGAACTCATTGATATAGCCATTACCGCCTAATATTTGAATCGCATCTAATGCCATTTTTGTCGCCAATTCTGCGCTATATAAAATAACCCCAGCAGAATCTTTACGGGTGGTTTCACCACGGTCACAAGCTTGAGCTACGTTATAAACATATGAACGAGCAGCATTCATTTGTGTATACATGTCGGCAATTTTTCCTTGAATTAATTGAAATTCACCAATGGCTTGACCAAATTGTTTTCTGTCATGAATATAAGGAACAACATTGTCCATACAAGCAGTCATAATACCTAGCGGACCACCAGAAAGTACTACACGTTCATAATCTAAACCGCTCATGAGCACTTTTACGCCACTGCCGACTTCACCTAAGACATTTTCTGCGGGTACTTCACAGTCTTGAAACACTAATTCACAGGTGTTTGAGCCGCGCATACCTAGTTTGTCTAATTTTTGATGGCGAGAAAAACCGGGGTAATCACGTTCGACAATAAACGCTGTTATACCTTTTGAACCGGCATGGATGTCTGTTTTGGCATAAATAACAAAAGTGTGCGCATCAGGACCATTAGTAATCCACATTTTGGTGCCATTTAAGACGTATTTATCACCTTTTTTAATGGCACTAAGTTTCATGCTTACTACATCTGAACCGGCATTGGGCTCACTCATTGCTAATGCGCCAATATGTTCACCTGAACATAACTTAGGTAAATATTTTTCTTTTTGTGCTTGTGTACCATTACGGTTAATTTGATTAACACAAAGGTTAGAATGCGCGCCATAACTTAATCCAACCGAAGCACTTGCGCGGCTGATCTCTTCAAGGGCAATCACATGTTCCATATAACCTAAGCCACTACCGCCAAACTCTTCTGCAACGGTTATGCCTAATAAACCCATATCACCAAACTTACGCCATAAATCATTTGGAAATTCATTATCAATATCTATTTGTGCTGCGCGTGGCGCTATTTCATCACGGGCAAAAGCATTCACCTGATCGCGAATCATGTCGGTTGTTTCACCTAAATTAAAGTTAAGTGAATTGTATCGTGAAATCATGATTTTTCCTCTTGTTGAACTCAGCCAGACAATGAAAAACAGTGCCGAGCAGGTAACGTTAAATGGGCTTAGTTTTATTTATATTTTTATAATTCATTGTGCTGTTAAATAAATTTTCCTACAGTGTTTTGAGGATACTATTACAGTTATCCTCTAAGTCATTAAGTTCAATTAAAACCGCGCTAATATCATTAAGCTGTTGTTTTAAATCACCTTTCTTGTTAGTGATCAAGGTCATTATGCTAGTTAACTGTATCGCACTGGTTTTATCAGCATCATAAAGCTCAAACAAACGACCGGTTTCCGCTAACGAAAACCCTAGTCGTTTACCACGGAGAATCAACTTTAGTCGAACTTTATCTCGTTGGTTATAAATTCGAGTCTGACCTTTTCTTGCCGGAGAAAGTAATCCTTGGTCTTCATAAAAACGTATGCTGCGGGTGGTGATATCAAACTCTTTCGATAAATCACTGATTGAATACTTTATCGAAGTCAGTTTTTGGCTCATGCAATATTTACTCAATAAAATTATTTATTGATTTATCTTATATGATGTTTACGTTAACGTAAAGTTTGTTGAGGTTATACCTTGTCGCTAAAGTTAAGCTGACACTTCCTCTATGATTAGCCATACCCTGATGATTTTATAGCTATCTAGTATAGGAAAGTCTGTAGCTAGTTGCTGTAATTAACTGCTTACACTTTATCAATTGCATGGAACATAAGCCTTTAAGTTTACGTTGGCGTAAAGCTATTATTAAGTTAGGCTTGAACAATTACTAATTATTATTTCTGATTAAATGTGTTGGAGAACCGAATGTCATCATCTGATCCTATTGTTATTGTTTCCGCGGTAAGAACCCCTATGGGCGGTTTTGGCGGTTGCTTTGCCAGTGTTACTGCGCCTGACCTAGGTGCTAATGCAATTAAAGCTGCAGTCGCTCAAGCTAACTTAGCCGCTGACCAAATTGACGAGGTCATTATGGGCTGTGTTTTACCTGCTGGTTTAAAACAAGCACCGGCTAGACAAGCTGCAATTGCTGCGAATTTATCTTTATCAACCGTTTGTACCACTATCAATAAAGTGTGTGGTTCAGGTATGAAAGCTGCTATGCAAGCACACGATGCTTTACTTGCTGGTTCTATCGATATAGCAGTGGCCGGCGGTATGGAAAGTATGAGTAATGCGCCTTATATTTTACCTAAAGCAAGAACAGGTTTGCGTATGGGCCATGGCCAAGTCATTGATCATATGATGCAAGACGGTTTAGAAAATGCGTATGACGGCATTGCTATGGGCTGTTTTGCTCAAGATACTGCTGATGAAGCAAACTTTACTCGTGAAGCTATGGATGAATTTGCCATACGTTCACTTAGTCGAGCTAACCAAGCGATTGAATCGGGTGCTTTTAAAAATGAAATAACAGCCGTGACGGTGAAAAATCGTCGTAGCGAAGTGGTTATTGATACCGATGAGCAACCAGGTAATGCACGCCCAGATAAGATTCCTTCGTTACGTGCAGTCTTTAAAAAGGGCGGTACTATTACTGCCGCTAACTCTAGCTCAATTTCTGACGGCGCAGCAGCGCTGGTTATGATGAAACTATCTGAAGCAAAATCTCGTGATTTAACACCACTTTGTAAAATAGTTGCCCATGCCACTCACGCACAAGCACCAAGCGAGTTTACTGTGGCACCGGTAGGAGCTATGAGTAAAGTGTTAGCTAAGGCTAATTGGTCTACCGATGATGTTGATTTGTTTGAAATTAATGAAGCCTTTGCCATGGTAACTATGTTAGCGGTTAAAGAAATGTCATTAGATATTAATAAAGTAAATATTCATGGCGGCGCCTGTGCGCTCGGTCATCCATTAGGTGCAAGTGGCGCCCGTATTATGGTGACCTTAATTCACGCTTTAAAAAATAAAGGTTTATCTAAAGGGGTAGCTTCCCTTTGTATTGGCGGCGGTGAAGCAACTGCTATTGCCTTAGAAATGCTGTAACTGACCACCTTCATGCTTGTATAGCCCAATTTATGTGGGGAAATTTGCCCAGCCAAAGATTGGCGACAAAGGTGTAAACACGATGTTTGGGCTAATGACTCGCGTCAGCGCCGTGCTTTTTCCTTTAACATGAACCATACAACTTAAAGCTGAATATATATAGATGCCTTTTAAGATAGGAATTACTGATGAATTTTGATTTGACTGAAGACCAGAAAATGTTTGCTGAAACCGCCAAGCAATTTAGCGACAGCGAATTATTACCGAATGCTGCCAAGTGGGACCGAGAGCATACCTTTCCAAAAGATGTCATTGCTAAAGCTGGGGCGTTAGGTTTTTGTGGCTTATATGCACCAGAAGAGGCCGGTGGTTTAGGGCTTAGTCGATTAGACTCATCAATAATCTTTGAACAACTATCCATGGGTTGTACCACTACAACGGCCATGATGACTATTCATAATATGGCAACATGGATGATTGCAACATGGGGCACTGCAACAATAAAAGCGGCTTGGTGCCCAGCGTTAGTTACTGGTGAGAAGTTAGCATCCTATTGTTTAACAGAGCCAGGCTCTGGCTCTGATGCAGCATCACTTAGTACCAGTGCAAAAATTGACGGTGACCATTATATTATCAATGGCTCGAAAATGTTTATTTCAGGTGCCGGTGAAACCGATGTTTTAGTTGTAATGGTGCGCACAGGTGAAGCGGGTGCCAAAGGTATTTCTGCCGTGGTTATTCCCGCTGACGCCGAAGGTGTTATTTATGGTAAGGCAGAAGAAAAAATGGGTTGGAATGCCCAACCGACTAAGCAAATTACGTTTGATAATGTTAAAATCCCACGAGAAAATTTACTTGCCAAAGAAGGTGAGGGCTTTTCTCTTGCCATGAAGGGACTTGATGGCGGTCGTATTAATATAGCTACTTGCTCGATTGGTACTGCGCAACAAGCGCTAAATACTGCCACGACTTATATGCAAGAACGTCAACAGTTTGGTAAACCCATTGCCGCTTTTCAAGGTTTACAATTTAAACTAGCCGATATGGCAACTGAGTTGGTCGCTGCAAGACAACTTGTGCGCTTAGCTGCTTATAAATTAGATCAAAACGATCCCGAGAAAACCGCCTATTGTGCCATGGCAAAACGGTTTGCTACAGATATAGGTTTCCAAGTTTGTGATGCAGCCCTACAAATTCATGGCGGCTATGGTTATATGAAAGAGTTTCCATTAGAGCGTCACTTTAGAGATGTTCGTGTTCATCAAATTCTTGAAGGTACCAATGAAATCATGCGGGTGATTATTGCCCGCCGACTATTGACTGAAGGGGCAGGACAAATACTTTAGGCAAAGTCTCCCGATAAGGGCGTTTAACGTCCTTTTTGTTCTAGCTATAGATTTAAGCTAAAGCCCAAATAAGACTCAAATCAAAGTTAATATAACAGCCCATATAATAAGTACCAAGCAAAGTACCTAGTAGAGGAAAGAAAATGTCTGATTATTCATCACAGTTTTTAACTGTAGAAGTTATTGCCCATACCGCCGTTGTTACCTTTAATAATCCACCCGCGCACACTTGGACGGCACAGAGCTTGGCAGACCTTCGAGATTTGGTTTTGTCGCTCAATGAAGATAAAAATATTTATGCCTTGGTCTTAACGGGAGATGGCGGTAAATTTTTCTCAGCCGGCGCTGATCTTAATGTTTTCGCCGATGGCGATAAACAAGTTGCGAAAGATATGAGTGATATTTTTGCTCAGGCATTTGAAACGCTAGCTACTTTTCGCGGTGTTTCAATTGCAGCGATTAATGGCTACGCTATGGGCGGAGGGCTAGAAGTCGCCTTGGCTTGCGATATCCGTATTGCCGAAGAGCATGCCGTAATGGCATTACCTGAAGCAAGTGTTGGTTTATTACCTTGTGCTGGTGGTACACAAAACCTTGCCTTACTGGTCGGCGAAGGTTGGACCAAACGCATGATCTTGTGTGGTGAGCGAGTTAACGCTGATAAAGCACTAGCCATTAATTTGGTTGAAGAAGTTGTTGCTAAAGGTGAAGGCAAGCGTGCTGCCATCGCTTTAGCTGAAAAGGTTGCCAAGCAAAGTCCGGTCGCAGTAGCTGCTTGTAAACATTTAATACAAAAGAATCGCGTTATGCCCATTGAGCAAGCCCTGCCACAAGAGCGGCAAGCGTTTGTCGACTTGTTTGACTCACTTGATCAAAAAGAAGGCGTACAAGCTTTTCTAGATAAACGTAAGCCTGTCTGGCTAAATAAGTAGTATTGATACTTTAAAACCTAAACAGCATATAAATAGGAAAAATTATGACGGACGTAGTTCTTTTTCATGAACTTAATTGTGATAACGGTAAAAAGGTTGGCGTGATCACCCTTAATTCTCCTAAATCACTCAATGCTCTCAGTGGCAAGATGATTGGCCTACTTTACCCACAGTTGCTTATCTGGCAGCAGCAACAAAACATTGCTGCGGTGTTTTTGCAAGGCGAAGGTGAGAAAGCCTTTTGTGCCGGCGGTGATATCGTCCATTTATTTGATGCGATGAAAGGTAATGCAATAAAAGGTAGCACCAGTAATAAAGATAAAACGACAGCACTGATTGCTGACCAAACTTTCGCGCCAGAAATTGAAGAATATTTTACCCAAGAATACCAATTAGATTATTTAATTCATACCTTTAACAAACCTTTTATTGTTTGGGGCAGTGGTATTGTTATGGGGGGGGGCTTAGGTATGCTTGTTGGTGGCAGTCATCGAATTGTCACCGAAAATTCACGTATTGCTATGCCAGAAATTAGTATTGGTTTATTCCCTGATGTCGGTGGCAGTTACTTTCTTAATAAAATGCCTGCTGGCTGTGGTTTATTTCTTGCGTTAACCGGGGCATCAATAAATGCTGCCGATGCCAAGTATTGCCAGTTGGCCGATTATTTTATTGAACAACAACATAAAGATAACTTTCTCAATCAACTTCAAATGATTAATTGGGGAGAGACCATCCCATTAAATCACGACAAAGCATCACAATTATTGCAAGAGTTTGAACAAGGCTCAATCAGTAAACTGCCCACTTCACAATTAAGAGAACATCAAACACTCATAAGCCAGGTTGTGGATAACCAAGGCTTGAGTGAAATTGTCGCTGCTATCTTAACTATTGAAAATGAAGATAAATGGCTAAGTAGAGCGAAAAAATCGTTGAAAAATGGCAGTGCCTTGAGTGCCCAATTAGCTTATACGCAATTAAAATTAGGCAAAGGCCTGTCATTGGCCGAGTGTTTTCGCATGGAATTGAATTTAGCGGTTAAATGTGGACATTTCGGCGAGTTCCTTGAAGGTGTCAGGGCATTATTAATTGATAAAGATAATAGTCCACAATGGCGATATCCGTCTATTGAGTCAATTGACAGCAAGGTGCTGGCTTGGTTTTTCGAGTCTAAATGGTCAAAAGCAGCACATCCACTGGCTAAACTTGGCTAAATCTTGCTTAACACAGACTAAGGCAAAGACTTAGTGCTGAGTTAGCACTTGGTTCATCGACAAGATATATAACAACGATAATGACAATAATAATTTAAAAGGAATACCCATGGCAAATATCGCTTTTATTGGTTTAGGTAATATGGGCGGCCCAATGGCTATTAATTTAGCTAAAGCGGGTCACCAAGTTTGTGTTTTCGATCTTTCAGCCGAAGCTGTGGCTCATGTTGTTGCCGCAGGAGCTAGTACTAAAGCCAGTGCTATAGCATGTGTGCAAGGCGCACAATTTGTTATCTCAATGCTGCCAGCAGGTAAACATGTTGACGCGGTATACCTAGCAGAAAATACCGGACTGATTAATCATATTGAAGCGGGCTGTTTAGTTATTGACTCATCAACAATTGATGCTGCTACTTCGTGTAAAGTCGCTAAAGCTTTAGCAACAAAGGATATCAACTTTGTTGATGCGCCGGTTTCTGGAGGTGTTGGTGGTGCGGTAGCCGGTACTTTAAGTTTTATGGTCGGTGGCAGCACTGAAGAGTTTGCTCAAGCTGAGCCGATCCTGATGGCTATGGGTAAGAATATTTTTCATGCCGGTGTCCATGGTGCCGGACAAATTGCCAAAGTATGCAATAACATGCTGTTGTCGGTATTAATGGTCGGTACCAGTGAGGCATTACAATTAGGGATTGCCAATGGCTTAGACCCCAAGGTGCTATCAAACATCATGAGTAAAAGTTCAGGCAGTAACTGGACCCTTGATGGTTATAACCCTTGTCCAGGTGTTATGGACAATGTACCTGCCTCGAATGATTACCAGGGTGGTTTTATGGTGGATTTAATGGCTAAAGATTTAGGTTTAGCCATGGAAACCTCCTTAGCAAGTCAATCTTCTACCCCTATGGGGGCGTTAGCGCGAAGCTTATACGCTATGCATGCAGCCTCGGGCAATGGTAGTAAAGATTTTTCCAGTATATTTAAACTATTTAATAAAAAGTAAGTTGAGACAAATGAAATTACAAGATAAAACAATCGTGATTACGGGTGGTGGTCAAGGACTTGGTTTGACTATGGCTATGAGCTTTGCCCAAAGTGGCGCAAATATCGCGTTAATCGATTTAAACGAACAGCAACTAAAAGAAAGTGTTGAACAAGTTAAAGCTGCTGGCCATAACAGCGTAAAAGTTAACTATTACCTAGCTAATGTCTGTAAAGAAGCTGAAGTAGAGCAAACTTTTCAACAGATCAATGAAGATTTTGGCGGCATTGACGGCTTAGTTAATAATGCCGGTATTTTACGTGATGGTATGTTTGTAAAAGCAAAAGACGGTGTTGTCGTTAAGAAGATGTCTTTAGCAAGCTTCCAAGCAGTGATTGACGTTAACCTCACTGGCGTGTTTTTATGTGGCCGTGAAGCGGCAGTTCACATGATTGAAGGTGGCAAAGCCGGTGTTATCATTAATATGTCATCCATTGCCCGTGGTGGGAATATAGGCCAAACCAACTATGCTGCAGCAAAAGCGGGTGTGGTTGCTATGACAACAACTTGGGCAAGAGAGCTAGGCCGTCACGGTATCCGAGTAGCTGCTATTGCTCCAGGGGTGATCCGCACAGCAATGACAGATGCAATGAAGCCTGAGATGCGCGATCGATTAGAGAAAATGAAACCTGTTGGCCGTTTAGGTGAAGCAGAAGAAATTGCCCATACGGCGAAATATATCTTTGAAAATGAATTTTTCACCGGGCGTGTCATTGAAATTGATGGTGGCCTTTGCATGTAACGTGGTCTTTTAGTCTATACAGGCTGTTTTTAGCGCGATACTTAGCCGATTAGTCACTACTTTGTATGATATTTATGCGAACGAACCCTTATTAGTAAACAAATAAAAATAAGTATTGTACTAAATGAAAAACTCTATAGAATGCGCATCCAGTTCCAAGGGGTTCAGGGAAAATGAACCATCAACGAACTGTTTTGATAAGTTATCTACTTCCTTTTAAGGTAAATCAGCTAACTTAAGCTAACGTTTTAAAGTGTTTTAAAATACTTAACTTTTAATTAAAATAAACGTTGACATCAAAACTCGGAAGCGTACAATGCGCATCCTGCTTCGGGCAAACGGCAACGTTAGCAAGGGGCGAAGGTACTTAGCGAATGCGACTAAGACCTCTTTTCTTTAACAATTAGTTATCATGCAATTTGTGTGGACACTCACATTAATGTTGTTTTACATAGTTTTCCTTTCGGGGAGAACAAAAACGCTTAATGAATGATGTTCATGCAAATAAATATAAGTTA
>NZ_LJYX01000014.1 GCF_001440345.1 Colwellia sp. TT2012
GCAGTTTGAGCCACTAAGATGAAGCTAGGTCCTGGGCTCATTACACCCAATAATAGAAAAAGGAGTATAGGTAAAATAAAAATATATTCGTGCATAATTATGGGGACCTCTGTATTACCCTAACGCCCAATTAACGGGCTAAAAATTGTGGGTTAAACTTGAGCGAAGCGAATAGCCCGCTGTTTTTAGTCCTGTTGAATTGCTTGTTATGTGCCTGTACCACCCAACTTAATCTCTTTACATCCCCATGTTTCATGATTTAATTTCTTCAATTCGATTACCAAACTTTGTAGCCCAACAGTTTCGCATTTCCCCTCTGCTTCAGAATGCATTTGTCCACAACTAGCAGGGGAAGTAACACCAACACAGAACACTTCCATATTACATTTTGCTGATTCGTAAGCTAAAAATGACTTTTGATAAGCAATAAATGTGTTCATATATTCCTTAGATGGACAGGTTTCGTCACGTCCCGCTATCTTTCTAGCGGATTCTTCATCTTCACGTTTTTCACGAACAGATTTATTGATTTGCTCAAGATCATATTCTGCATCCATATAAGCACAATTTCTTTGCTGATATGGTTTCAAGTTGGGTTGTGAGCAATCAGTATCCGCTGATGCAAAACAGCTAGCCAGAGTACCTATAATAAATATATACATTTTCATTTTTAATCACCTTGAATATAAATTGCACACCGAATTTTTAGGGCACATAACGCTTACATAAGCGGAAAATTAAAGTTGGCTAAAATGTTTGAGGAACGAAAAACAGCCAACTGTAATTTTTCCGTTTGATGTTCTTGTTAGTTGCTTGTTGTTAAAAGCACAAAGCTAACAACAAGTTACCATATTTATGGGATGGGAGGAAGACGCCAAAAACACTTAGCACCACGACTCACCAAACAATGATTTTTGAGCCAAACAATACTGCCTGAACTAGCTAATGGCTTTACCGAAAAGTATCTTAAAAAGCGTAAAGCCTATTAGCGAATATAACCAAACTTCTCTGGCGAAAACTGAGGCGTAACCCACCAAGTTAATTTAGAAAACACCGCTCTTACACATTAATATTGGGCTGATTTCGTGGTGCCAACTAACGCCCAAATAACGGGCTAAGTAATACTTGCTAAAATGTGAAACGAAGTGGAACCGAGCAAGTGTTACGTGTCCCTGTTGATTTGCTTGTTAGTTGCAACATACTTTCACCAAGTACAACAATAACTTAAACGCACCGTAATGAAAATACCAAACCGTGAATTTGAGCCATTACACTCACTATTTAGAGCGAATAGTTACGCTAATACACCTTTCAGAAACGTGATAAAAGTGACTAACTTATTCGCGGTAAAGCACCAAACAGTGAATTGGTGAAACTGAATTATTTAGCACTTATACGATCTTTTTTATTAGCCAACTAACGCCCACTTAAGCGGACAAAAATAGTTGGTTAAAATGTGAAGCGAAGCGGAACCTAACCAACTGTTTTTGTTCCGTTTGAAGTGCTTGTTATATGCCGATTTTAATTAACTATAAAACGACTTTCATTTTAAAATAGGAGACATCAGCTTTATAAAAGCGTTCCCCATATGACTGCATGCCAAAACGTTGATAGAAACTTAAAGCTGATTCTCTAGCATCGCACCAGAAAACTGTTACATCAGTTTTTTTGAGTGAATCAAGAATAGATTTCAACATGATTGAGCCTATTCCTTGGTTTTGATAATTAGCTTTAGTCGCAAATTTACGCAAGCGAGCTTTATCTGCTTTTATATATACGGAAGCAACACAAACAAGTTCCTTATTATCAAAAGCACCAAAGTGCAAAGCATCCTCATCACCTTCGACATGGCAATATTCAGGTGATTTTGTTGGCCATAGAACAGAATGACGAAGTGGGATTGTTTGCCCCCAGGAAATACTACGAATATCCATAAAAGTTTGCAGTGCCTCCATAGGCATATAACGCTTACATAAGCGGAAAATTATAGTTGGCTAAAATTTTGAGGAACGAAAAACAGCCAACTGTAATTTTTCCGTTTGATGTTCTTGTTAGTTGCTGGTTGTTAAAAGCACAAAGCTAACAACAAGTTACCATATTTATGGGATGGGAGGAAGACGCCAAAAACACCTAGCACCACGACTCACCAAACAATGATTTTTGAGCCAAACAATACTGCCTGAACTAGCTAATGGTTTTACCGCAAAGTATCTTAAAAAGCGTAAAGCCTATTAGCGGTCATAACCAAACTTCTCTGGCGAAAACTGAGGCGTAACCCACCAAGTTAATTTAGAAAACACCGCTCTTACACATTAATATTGGGCTGATTTAGTGGTGCCAACTAACGCCCAATTAACGGGCTAAGTAATAGTTGGCCATAATTGTGAACGTAGTGAGCGCGGCCAACTGTTGCGTGTCACGTTGAATTGCTTGTTATATGCAACGCTGGTAGAACCAAACTTTGCACTAACTTAAAGGCACTGTAATACATAATTAGGCTGTGAATTTTTACGCTACTCACAACTTTTCGAATAAACTTAATAGCGTTGCCACCTTTGAAAAAGGTAAAAGAGGCAATGCTTATTAGTGATTAAACTGAACCAGATTTAGCGTAAAACTAAAAAGATTGTCTTGCTCTAACACTCAGGTTTTAACCGCATATAACGCCGTTTTAAGCGGCAAATTGCAGTTGGCTAAAATAAGTGAGGCACGAACAAAAAGCCAACTGTAATTTGTCCGACTTGAAAACCCTTGTTATGTGCTATCTAACTGGTACCAAATAAAATGCCTTGCTTTCATGATCTTCTATTACTCTTCCTTCCACTTCCATCGCAGTCAACTGGACTAGTAAACTAAAAAACTCCTGTCCATCAGTATCAGATTTACCATCAAGTAAATAGAAGTCTAAAAATGATTTGCAGCCCTTAAAGGCTTTTTTGAGATCAGGACCTTTAATTTTTGGTTTTTCAATTACCCAATCCTGTATGGAGCTTACGGTGATTATTTTTGAACAGTTATTCGCATCAATGAAGTCTCTCCCTCTCTCAATTTTATCAAGATTGAGGTTGAGATCTTTAGTCGCGATACAAGCAAAGTCAGTTACATATTTTGCATCATAATCTATTTCCCCAATATAATCATTAGGCTCGGTTTTTACTATTTCAAGGGCATAGTTTGTAAAATGAACATTCCATCCTTTATTTATCAGGTGAATTTTTATGGATTCAAAGTGCTTCTTAGTGAAACTAGGTCTAGATTTTGTGTAAAAAAGAAGCTGATTAGAATTATATTCTTTGAAGGGGGCTTTTAACTTCATTAATTCTAGTTCTTCTTTATACGTTTTTTGAAGAATATTTTCTGCGACTACAAAGTAATCTTCACGTTCAAAAACACTACTCCTCAATTCATCATCATAGCCGGAGCTAGAACCTGTTGCATATTCGAGGGTAAATTCATCAGTCCAACCTTTTATCGTCAAACTATCTGAACGTGAATCATCAAGAATTGCTAAGCAAAGAAAAGAGTGCTTTTGTATCAATTTCCACAGAGATGCAGGGGTGCTATTTAACATTTGGCTACCAATCGCTATGCAGCTGATTTCTGGGTAATCACAATTTATTGAATGAATATTCAATAAATCTTCACTCCAACCAGAAAAAGGCTTTAATATTGTCTTTGGTATTGACTCATCAGGCGCTTCACTATGCTTAAAACTATTCAGTAGTTTGGTAATGTTATTAAACATACGTTTATTGTTAACATTTATCTTTAATCGCAATGTAGTTTCAGACACGAAATGCCTCCTTAGTTATATTACCCTCCGAACAATGCACTGGCACATAACGCCCAATTAACGGGCTAAGTAATAGTTGGCCATACTTGTGAACGGAGTGAACGCGGCCAACTGTTGCGTGTCCTGTTGAATTGCTTGTTAGATGCAATACTGGTAAAACCAAGCGATACAATAACTTAAAGGCACTGTAATACATAATTAAGCTGTGAATTTTTACGCTACTCACAACTGATTGAATAAACTTAATAGCGTTGCCACCTTTGAAAAAGGTAAAAGAGGCAATGCTTATTAGTGATTAAACTGAACCTGATTTAGCGTAAAACTAAAAAGATTGTCTTGCTCTAATACTCAGGTTTTAACCGCATATAACGCCCAATTAACGGGCTAAGTAATAGTTGGCCATACTTGTGAACGGAGTGAACGCGGCCAACTGTTGCGTGTCCTGTTGAATTGCTTGTTAGATGCAATACTGGTAAAACCAAGCGATACAATAACTTAAAGGCACAGTTAAATAATCATTAGCCTCTATTTTGAGCCACATAAATAACCGATTTAGAACGAATGGTTGTGCAGTAAACGATAATTAAACCGAATGACAGTGTAAACCTATTCGTGATTAAACATAAAAACCTGATTTGGCGAAACGCAAAGGTTTTGCCCTAAAGCTAAGTTTTAAAAACATATAACGCCCAATTAACGGGCTAAGTAATAGTTGGCCATACTTGTGAACGGAGTGAACGCGGCCAACTGTTGCGTGTCCTGTTGAATTGCTTGTTAGTTGTTGGGATTAAAAGCTCTACGCTAACAACAAGTTACCATAGCATACTGCGTAAATTAATAATAAAGAATACCCGTACCGCTACAACATAAAGCCTGACTTTTGAGCCACGCAAGTACCCGTTTAGAAGCGAACGCATTAAACCTTCAATTGACAAATGAGGTTGAATTTCGCTGGTTAAAGAGCAAAAGTTAATGGCGAAAACTCACCTAAAACACAGACCAAACCTATTTATAAAACACCGCTTTTGCAATAAAACTTCACTTGTTTAGCGGTACAACTAACGCCCTATTAACAGGCAAAAAATTGTTTGCTAAAATGTTGAGGAACGAAAACAGCAAACTGTTTTTTGTCCTTGTTTAATAGCTTGTTATGTATCGCTTTCCACCACTGCTTAGGGTTACTTATTTTACACAGCCCGCACAATCAGTATCTATATAATCCAGATATTTAGAGCGATTTACACGAAGCTCGTCCATACAAATATTAAATAATTCACCATATACTTTATAAGGCTTCGAGTATGACTCAGAGGCTTTAGCCTCAAATTGACACTGTAAATTAGAAAATTCTTCCCATTTAGTTTGTGCGTTAATAAGCTCTTTTTTATCGCGAGTTAATTTGGAAAGTAAATTGTTATAACTACTATCTAATTTATTTTTTGTTAAATTTTTAAAGTGTTCTTGGCAAACACCTAACATAGGGTTGCTAGTTCCCAAGTTCCAACATTCATTAATATTTTCTGCCTTAAAATTATAAGAGCCATCAACATATACATAAGGATCTGCTTTACATAATGGTGTAAATACTAATATTAGAGATACAAAGGCTAAATTTTTCATCTTACTCCTTAAGATACATAACGCCCACTTAAGCGGACAAAAATAGTTGGTTATAATGTGTAGCGAAGCGGAACCTAACCAACTGTTTTTGTTCCGTTTTAAGTGCTTGTTAGTTTAAAAAACTGTGAATGCAAAATTGGTATTCTCAATGGGTTTCGTTTTAATACAATTAGGTCCTAATTGAACCTCATATTCATCCGCATAACTATTTACAAGGTTTTCTAAGTCTTCCTGTGGTAAAGCTTGATGTATACCCAAAGACCACATAGTTCGAATGTCGTCCTCTGAACCTTTGACTAAACTAATTTTACATGCATCTTTCATCATGCCATTAATGCAAGATGCGGCACTTTTATTTTGTTTGATTTCAATAGCTATATATTGATCTAACTTAGCACCCCTTTTACGCACTAAGAAATCAATGGCCATATATTTCTGTTTTTTTGAAGAGCGCATATCCATTGAGTATTGAAATTCACGAATCCACTCACCCACGGCTATGTGCTGTTCAAGGAACATAGCAAACTCGACTTGAAGCCAAATTTCCCAACCTGAAATATCTTTACTCTCAATTAAAGACATACGCTGAACAATGTACTCTTGAGTAAAGAACTCAGTTGCAAGCTCTACGACAAATTTAAAATCCCTTTTTATCATGAAACACCTATATTGATAATTAAACTAACGCCCAATTAACGGGCTAAGTAATAGTTGGCCATAATTGTGAACGGAGTGAGCGCGGCCAACTGTTGCGTGTCACGTTGAATTGCTTGTTATGTAACGTTATTCGCGTGTTTTTCATTGGCATACAAATATGCCGGTAACGCACACGATAACCCTACGGTACAACTTAATATAAAGAATAGAAAAGGCCTGGGAGCTGTTGGGTTTTTAGAGCGTTGAAAAATAAAAAACCAAAACGCGACAGTTGCTAATAATACATCTGCGGTAAACCCACTTGCAGCTTTACTACCAAATAATTCCATTATAAATAAAGAAAAGTTTAACCCTTCAACTTGTATAAATTGAAAATAGAAAATGTACGGAATGATTGCACCAACGATTGCTAAAAATAGATAAATCCGTTTCATTAAAACTCCATAGATGATTAAGTTACATAACGCTTACATAAGCGGAAAATTATAGTTGGCTAAAATGTTTGAGGAACGAAAAACAGCCAACTGTAATTTTTCCGTTTGATGTTCTTGTTAGTTGCTGGTTGGTAAAAGAATAAAGCTAACAACAAGTTACCATATTTATGGGATGGGAGGAAGACGCCAAAAACACCTAGCACCACGACTCGCCAAACCAAGAATTTTGAGCCAAGCAATACTGCCTGAACTAGCTAATGGCTTTACCGCAAAGTATCTTAAAAAGCGTAAAGCCTATTAGCGATCATAACCAAACTTCTCTGGCGAAAACTGAGGTGTAACCCACCAAATTAATTTAGAAAACACCGCTCTTACACATTAATATGGGGCTGATTTCGTGGTGCCAACTAACGCCCAAATAACAGGCTAAGTAATAGTTGGCTAAAATGTGCAGCGAAGCGAAACGCAGCCAACTGTTGCGTGTCCTTGTTGATTTGCCTTGTTATGTGTAATTATTGTTTAACACCACAAGATTCAGTAAAAGCCACCCATTTTTTTGCAATGGATTCGCCTGAAGCTCCAGCTATAAATGAGTAACCATGTCCACGTATTTCAGTTTTCACTAAATCGTGAATAGCTGAAACCTCATGAGTTTTATGTAACAACGCATACATTTCAGCAGCGAAAGCTAAATGCTTAGTTAAAATAGGTCGATCATTGGCATTACCATCATTAGCTAGTGCTTCTGACATTGCGCATACATATTCTGTTAATTTAACTAATGCTTCATCCATACTCATTTACACATAACAGCTTAATAGAGAGAATAATTCCGTATTTAAACACGGACTTTTTCCATCTATCATGATATTTAATTCATACTAAAATACTCTCTTTCATATTTAATATCAAAGACTTTAATAAAATTTTAACTTTTTCATTATTGCGTGCATTACGGAAATATTCCGTCTATCAAAGACACATTTACAATCCCAGCCACACTGTATATAAACACAGTCGTTAAATATTTATTTTACTATGTCCGAATCTTCATTTTTAAATAGCATCGGTGAATTTATGATCACACGTAGATTTGCTAAAAGGACTATTTCATACCTTTCATAAGCGTATGGGGATCGGCACCTAGCCGCGCTCAACGTTCCATGGTAACAACGGTTCAAGGTTGTTTGGTTGCTCAGCAACATGCTGCAAGCATCTTGAGATATAGTCATGCACGACTTGGCCATTAGCCTTAGCCGTTTCAACGAGACTATAGAGAATAGCACTCGCATGAGCGCCATTGCATGTATTTGAAAAAAGTCATGCCTTGCGCGCGATCACAAACGGTTTTATTGCCCGCTCTGCTCGATTGTTATCAATCGAGAGTCTGCCATCTTCAAGGTAGCGTTGGAATTTATCGAACTGATTTAAACTGTAGCTTATTGCTTCGCCCAATTTGCTTTTAGGCGGGATTTTATCTTTGTGCTTTATCAGTCAATACAATATTTGCAGTTTGTCTTTGGTATTATTACAAAAAACAAATAAAGCGCCCGTATAGGCATCACGGTTTAGATCATCTTCAACCAGTGCAGCGAGGCCATTTGTTGCTTTACGAAAATCAACAAAATCTCGATGAAGAAAAACCGCTGAAGGGTCAACAAATATCTTCATTAAATAAGCTCGCGTAATAACTGGCTTAAGTAGGTAACTGGAGTTGATGCAGGTAAACTGACATTTGACTTGCCCACTGTGACGGTTATGACCGCTTGCTCTTCAACGAGTTCGATCTGTTGTGTTATTTTAGCGCGAACAAAGTTACCTGACGACAAGCTGAGTTTCGTTCTGAGGGCATAAAAGCTCTAAGTTGATAATTGCTGCTGTTGGCAATAATCAATAATGGTTAAGCCGCTGGTTTGTTGATCTTCAATGATGGTTTTCAATTGTTCATGGTTACGCGAAAGTCTCATGCTTATCTCCTAAATTAAGTAGAGGAGATAATGTATATGAGAAAAAACGCTATAGGCAGGTGCCGTTCGCTATACGCTTACAGTGTTTTGGGTAGTAATAATGATTTACCTCTAAATTTTTTCATTATCTTACATCAGCTTATTGTTTAAAAAATAGGCTCAAGGTTAATTTCGAGGGGATGGGCGAAAAACCCCTATAGCAATGGGATACAGCGGATCACGGTATCATTTAAATAAACTTAAATGTACGTTAAACAGTTGATTAAACAACCAAAACACTTCAATAACTAGAAAATAGCTAGTTAAAACCCTGTTTGAAGTGCCCTACTACTATTCTTGGTTATTCAGCTGCTTTGAAACTTAAAGTATTGTTTTTCCATTTTTGAGTGTAATGTCCACAAGCAGCACAAACTTTTGCTGCTTCTAAAAGAGTTTTCTACACATATTACAATGCATAATTCTCTCGCGAAAACTAACCCCCTAATAAAGGGAAAAAAATTGTGGGCTAAAATGTTGAGGAACGAAACAGCAAACTGGTTGAGTCCCACTAACTATGGCTTATATGCCATAGTTAGCATCGACAAGTTCACCAATATTAAACTCTGAAACGGTATTTTGGTCTTTCAACCAATTAGAGATGCTTGTTATGTCTGATTCAGTGACTGAACCATAGCGCTCATGGGAAGAAATAAAGCCGGCAAAGGAAGTCAGATCACCACCACCACCAATACACAAGTTTAGGGTGTTAACATAAACAAAAAAGTCATCCATTACTGTTGCTAATTCGGATTCATCCTTACAGGTTAAATTACAATCTAATTCAACCCCCATTACAGTAAATTCATCCAAATAAAGCTTTTTTCTTAATCTACGAGATTTTTGAGAGTGCATAATTTTTCCTTGACATATAACGCTTACATAAGCTGAAAATTATAGTTAACTAAAATGTTTGAGGAATGATCTTACACCACTTTCGTAGACACTTTACTAATTTTTTAAAATTAGATGTTAGGGGCGGAAAGTACCACCGAGCAGACATTAGCTAATAAGTATCCGACACAGTTTTGGATTAGATTTTGTATCGATAGCACGTTGTTAAGCGGCCAACTGTTACGTGTCCGTTTGAGCAACTTAGAGTTTTTGGTTAGTCAAAATCTCATAGCTTGTTATTAAATTAAAAGGCTTATCTAGTTCTTTAATAAGGTCTATTTCTTTACGCAAAGCAAAATCGATTTTATCATATTTTGCCTTTGATTTTAAAGCCAAAATACATGTAAAGATATTAATTCATCACTACTATTTAAAATATCTGTATAATTAGTTGATGATAAACGCAATAGTATAGACGCTTTATAGTACTCCAGTCGCTCATTGTTTGCTAAATTAGATAATTCTGCTTCTTAATCTGCGGCATAGAGTTTCTTAAAATTTTCTAGATTCCAGCCAATCATTACTTCATTACCAATTTTAAGGGCTGGTACAGAGCGAGCCCCTATAGCGTCAAGCTCTTTTCTACCGCGCTGCATTTTCGCATTTGTTAATCTGTATTTAATGCCATTATCATCCAAGTATTTTTGAGCTTCACGGCAATGGGGGCATTTATCTGAAATATATAAAACAACGCGTTTCATCACTAACCTTTACATAACTGTTAAAGACTACTATTTTACTGAATTCTCAAACAAAAAAAAAGATGAATTAACTGAACTTTCGATTATATACAAAGAAAATTAAGATACTCTAGTAAACCAATGCGGTCAAAGCATTTGAAGTAGTCGTTTTGGCTTTGATTTAATAGTTTCAGGTTAGAGCTGCCAACGGCAGCAATGAGCTTGCAACGACCGTTAGCTATAACGATGTTGTAACTTCCGCTAAGCGCACATATTGTCCTTACATTGTTATTGGTTAGTACCGCTTTTTACAGAACCCCAAGTAAAATCATCTTTGACATTCTGGCAGACGACTAACTAAAGATAAAAGGCGGTAATGTTATTGTTCGAATCAGAGTTGAGACTGAAAAGTGTTTAAAAGGGAATTTTTAACTCGAAGCCCCTCATGAAAAACAATACCCATATCGTATCACTAGTGACAATTTCTCTCATGCTACGACAAGAGATAAATGCTAAATTGTTAGAGTTAAATGCGAAATAGAATGATTAAAGTACCAGTATTAGCATGCCTTACTATGATAATCTCCGCCTGCACCAGTCTAATGGATGATGCTCAAGATAAACCGATAACCAAACATGCTGGTTGGTTTTACGGTGAATGCTTGGTGATTAACATGCCAAACTTGCCTAAAGGTACGTTAGTGACATTAGTGGATGCGGAAGGCACGGGAAATAGGTTTCGCTCCGAGATAATTGCTCCCACTAAAAATCCCAATAAGTGTCTGCCTCTTCATGAGGAAACATCAGGTGGCAATCATTTTTACTTAATCTCTAAACCAGAAGAAGGTCAGTTTGATACTACCTTTACTTATGGAATAGCAGTAGTACTTGAAAAAATAGTCGTTCACTGTCGATATCTGCAATACTCGATTTGAATAATGATGGTCAAATTGATTCATTTTCTGTCTGCGCTGCGTCAGAAGGTATTAACTTTGATATATGGAGCTCTACTCCATACAAGAGTATAAACCTTTGGAATGGCTATTATTACTTGGGTTACGGTATTGAATCTGATTGCCCCGAGCGGTAAGGTTTATGTTAAATTCTCAGTTAACTCAATAAAACTATCGATTACTATTAATACATAATCCAAGGGGATTTATGATTATCCATTTCTGCTAATCTTTGCTCCGATCTACCGGCTAAATTGACCATGATTAAGATAATAAAGCACTTGCTTGATAACTTTATTATTTTTCATCATAAACGGATGTGTTACTGGTAAAGAGATATGATCTCTCATGCCATCAAGCTTGGTATTTTCGACCGATACCTTGCCGTCATCTGGATTCGGCAGCATAGTAGAAAGAATCAAGTTGATGCTATAGACATTTTCAGCAGAGGGAATCACCGAAAAATCAAAGTCTGTATTTTTTGCCCTACTGCTTCTTACTATTTTTAGTCTCTTTTGAAGTGCTTGTTGGTTCATCGACTTCGCTATACAATAACGACATTTTAACCGTCTAAAAGCTTTACTCTTGAAACACAGCCTAAAATTAAGTAACCGATTACAGAAAATTGAAAAAATGGTGACCTCACAGTACGACCATATTTGGGATTGTTGCTGTGATCATGGTTTGCTTGGCAGCGCTTTATTGTCACGCCAAGCTGCCACTACTATTCATTTTGTTGATATTGTGCCTGAGCTAATGGCTGAAGTAGAAAATAAGCTGCAGCGTTTTTACTCAAATAAACACTCAAATTCATCTTCAAGTTGGCGAACTCATTGTCTCGATGTGACAAGACTTCCTTTAGCGTCATTCCAAGGAAAACAGCTAATTATTATTGCCGGAGTTGGCGGTGACTTGATGATCAAGTTTATTGAGGCTATTTATCAAGCGCACAAAAACTTAACTATTGATTTTTTACTGTGCCCGGTTCATCACCAATATCCATTACGTAGCAAATTAATCGAATTAGATTTTAGTTTGAAAGACGAGAGGTTAGTGGAAGATAATCAACGTTTCTATGAAATATTATTGGTTTCATCGGCAAGTACAGCAGATAGAAAAGTAAGTCCGGTTGGTGATATAATTTGGCAGTCACAATTAACTACAGACTTATCTTTACCCTCGGATGAACACTCAATAAAATACGCACTCACTCAAGCTGAAATAGCGGATAAATACTTAAAAAAAACCCTGAATCATTACCAACGTATACAGCAAGGAAAGACTAACGACGTGCAACATATCATTGACGCTTATCGTGCTGTAGTTTTGTAATTTTGTAATTTTGGTTCGGTCGTTTTTTATTGGAAACGTTACTACTGCTATTTCTTATATAACGCTAGGACATGTGTACTTAATAAAATGTTCATCGATATAACAGCAGGTTGTTAGCTGGAAGTTGCACACAAAAGTTCTATATGTTCCGTATAACCATGCTCACTATAATTACTTGCATAGGAATTCATAAAACCATGTAAGTATTTAACGATTTCACTTTTTACATGTTTTTTTGTTGAAAGGCTAGCTTGTAATTCTACAACATCAAAATGAGGTTCACTTGCAGGAAAAAACAAATTTATTTTAAAACGTGGTTCAATTTTGGTGAAATTTCTTATTTGTGAACTGTAGTAGCAAAAAGCTTGGTTAATGAAATTATGATCCTTAATTTCAGACAGCCGCCAAACAACTGCAGCGCCAACACTAAAATCTATTAGAGTTACGGGAGGTTCAATTGACTCTATTACCTTTAATAAAATAGCAAGGTAGTTATCAAGTCCAACATTTTTAACAAAATATGAGTAGGCATCACCTTCATTATTAAAGCTCATATTTTGAAAAAGCATGTGCTACGAGTTAACAGTAACGTTTGAGCCTTTTGCTATTTATCATCGCGAGCCGCAAAAAACAATACCGTTTAGATATTACCACTGAGAAATGGTTAACCATAGTAGTTTAATTTCGGGATTTTCTCATGAAATTAGTGCACCCGCAGGCAATGCGCTTACGGCAATGACTGCTGCTGAAGATAAACTTATCGTCTTGAATGAAAAATTATCTAGCCGAAGTTAGCAAGGCGATGAAACGTTTATTAGGTTCGCATCAACTGTTCATTCAAAGTGAGAACTTAAACCTTGAAGCAAATAAAGAAATATTGTGGCAAATATTCTTTAATCTTATCGAAAATTCAATAATACATGGTTTTGAAAATATCAATGAAGGGACTATCCATATTAATATTGTTGCCGATGAGGATGAATTGATTATAAATTACCAAGATAGTGGTTGTGGCATTTAGTAGAAAAGTTCTCTAAAATATTTGAGCCCTTTTATACCTCAATACGAAGAAAAAAAGTTTAGGCTTAGGCCTTTGTATTATCAGTAATTTAATTAATCACAATCTTCAGGGGTGCATTAGGCTAATAGATCCCCCTATTGGGGTTAGGTTCGAAATTATTTTGCCTCATTATATCGACCTTAGTAGTTGATTATTTTTCTAATAAATTACAGCTATTATTTGGCTCTAAGCTGCATTAATTTGTGGCGGCCAGCGGCATGTTCCTGTTTGTGCCATATGATTCATCCCCTGTTTAAAAATTTTGTCTCCGATATAGTTAGAACGTTGCGGCCTACTAATTAGGTAACCTTGAATATGTTTCAAGCCTAAAGTTTTTAACAACTCTAGTTGCTCTTTATTTTCAATACCTTCAGCAACCAGTTTTAATTCAAGATTTAAAGCCATATCGACAATCGATTGTAATATTTTCTTGTATTTAATATTATGTGTCGCTTCGGCAATAAAGAGCTTATCAATTTTTAATACATCTACAGGTAAATGAGCTAAGACAGATAATGAACTAAAGCCAGTACCAAAATCATCGATTGCAATCATTACGCCATCGGCTCGCAGTTTCTCTAGCTCATTAATCAATTGATCTGATGCTTCAATAAAACAGCTTTCAGTAATTTCCAACATTAATGAATGTGCCGGCAAGCCCGCTTTAGCAAGACTTCCTATAACCCAATTATACAAAGGTTTATGTTTAAGTTGAATAGGTGAAACGTTCACTGAAATTCGCACATTTTTCATTCCTGCGTTATACCAAGCAGCCATTTGGCGACAAGCTTCATCGAGGATCCAATCTCCTAAATCGAGTATTAGATTAGATTTTTCTGCAATGATAATAAATTCATCGGGTCCAATAGTGCCTTCAACGGGATGCTGCCAACGTACTAAAGCTTCAAAATAACTAATACCAAAATCATCAATGTCAATTATCGGCTGAAAGGTTAAGAAGAAATTAGATGAGTCTATCGCCTTACGCATTTCATCAAGCAAATAATGATAACGGCGTAATTTAGCGCCCATTTCAGCGGTGTAAATACGGAAAACACCACGACCTTCCGTTTTAGCACGATACATAGCAACATCGGCCATTTGTATTAAAGCGTAAGGGGTAGCGGCACTATCAGGATATATAGCAATACCGATACTGGCACTAATTTTGATGGTTTTATTGCCTAAAATAAAATCTCTTTCTAATTCTTGTAGTATATCCATTGCTACACTGATGGAGTGTTCAGGGTTCTCTAACTCTTTAATAAATAAAGTGAATTCATCACCACCTAAACGGGATAAGTTGTATTCAAGGGCATTACTATCTTGCTTAAAGCTGAGGTTTTTTCGTCGTACTACAGACCTTAATCGTTCAGCTACTTGGATTAACACCTCGTCGCCAAAGGAGTGACCGTAAGAGTCATTTACCGACTTAAAGCCATCAAGATCAATAAAGAGTAAACCACTTTTTGTTCCTGTTTCATTGGTTAGTGTTAACTGCTTTTTTATATGATCTAAAAAATGATATCGATCAACAAGCTTAGTTAGTTTGTCACAGAAACTATGTTGCTCTGCCTTAAGCTGATATTCATTGCTAATTTGTTGTAAAAAATCTAAAGAATGATTTAAAGCATTTAGATCCGCTGCGCTTTGATGGCCATCGCTAGTTAAATTATAGCTTTTAATGATACGGTCAACTTTACGACAAAGCGGTGCAATTTCTTTACTGACTTTGTTTCGGTAATAATAGGCATTAATCACCACAGTGGTCAGTGCGATAATTAATAACGCAGCAAAAGGGATAGCCATATCAATGAATGAAGCTAATAAATGCTCTTCAAATGAGTGTATGTTAACTTGAGTTTGCTGTTGCCCTGAGATAATAAAAATTTCATCTCGATATAAATAGCCTTGCGGGTTTAACAGTACCGTTGTTATTAACTTATCAAAATTACTCAGGGTAACCAGTTCAGTTTTATCAACCGTTATAAAGCCCTTTTGATTCAATAAGCTAGCGCTATTTTTTGCCATTGATGCAAGTAATAAAACATAGGTTAATAATAAAAACACTGACATGAAAAGTGCATTTGACTTCCACGTACCTGTTTTAATCTGCGCCATTAGCATCCCTCATAAAAAATACAATACATATTGTAACTATTAGTAACATTTAGCAACAATATAAGTAAAAAAAGATCTTTTTACTTTTGCTACAGCCATCCCATTATTTCAATTGCAGTGGTTATCTGATAAATTCGCCCAATTCCTATAAGAAAAGCCTCAGATTTTGGCTTACTTCTTTTATCAGTGAGTCTGGTACTGCTTGCTCGCAGGCGTATTTATTCCAGTATGATACCACTTCGATGGTCTGGTTTAACACCTCATCTATCCTTCGTTTGCTAAAGATGGGGCTCAATTTTTCAAAGCTGTAGAAATCATCTCTAGTGAAGTTATCTTGTTTTCCGTTTAGTGTCATCCAATGTTTACTTACCCAATGACTATCGGGTTTGTAGCTATAGGCTAAATCGTAAGCTGGGGCTAATTGCCATTTATGTTCTTTATCTAATATAAAAGCAAAGTTCTTCGCATGATCATCGTGATTTCGAGCGATTACATTAAAGACCATGCGTTTAAATAGCTGCATGGCATCGTCTGGACTCAGCAGCAATTTTCTTGCTGTGTTAAATAGCTCCGCATAAGAGTATGAGCCTATTTGTTTGTAGCTTATGTGCTCAAGGCCGTTTAATGTTTGTACATGTATCTTGTCATTGCCGTTGCGATCAAACCTCTCGGTGATAAAATGTCTACGTTTTCCTTCATTGAGCAAATGGCATGGCATCATATCGATACCACATTCTTTAGCTAATAAATGGTAGGTATATTCCATCGCGCCATAACCCATAGGGTCGCCAAAGGTTTCTTGATTTTTGTTGTGTTCGCTAACGCCGTCAAATTTCATCAGGTAATGGCTAAAACCCTTTGGCGCATCAGTTTGACCTGAACGCACTTCGCTGAAATCGTTATTGAAGGCTAGCACCGCTTTTGGTCTAGCACCACCTGCGCTCATGCCTACCGACATAAGAGACATCATTGCTTCTTTGTTTTCTTGACCATTATTGGCTAGATTGGCGTGAAATTGTTGACGTTTGTCTAATACCTCTTGTGCGATAGTAAGGAGAGATTCAATGTGTATTGGCTGGGAAGCATTAAGATTTTTTCTTTTGGTCGCGGGTGAATAAGTTAAGGCTCCCATACCGCGCATGCCGGTATATTGTAGTCGTTGTAAAGGCGTGATATCACTTGTTGATTGACCTTGGCTAGCTATCCATGCATTCATTACGGCATTACCAAAATCGTCGGGGAGAGAATCGGCGATAAGTCCTGGTAGTCCTTTAAAAGTAGCGTGGTCTATCTGGGGAAAGGTGTAAATCTTTTTCGCTAGCGGCATTTTGATGGGTGATAGTTCAATGCCGGTTTTGATAAAACTAGGGTAGTATTCAAACGCTCCCATTTGGGTATCGCTGTTGTAGCTGACTGCGCCTACGTCGTATCCTTGGTACTTAACCTTTATTACCTCGGTTACCATGTGGCAGTGTCCTTACTTTGGCTGCTATTTTTGCTCTTGCGGTCCGTTTTGCTCGGGCTAGTTGCTCTTTTACGTTCTTTACCTTGTAGTTTAATGAGCTGAACGGGAGATATTTCTTGTTTGGGGATAAAGGAATTGAGCTGCTCTGTCATTTCAAGCGCGATGAGAATAGCTATCATGGACTCAAGTGTTGATTTTCCTTTTTCGCTATTGGTTACTGCTTTAAGAGATAAACCGGCTTTTTGAGCTAATGTTTTTTGGGTGAGGTTGGCATTGAGTCGAGCGGTTTTAATTCGCTCGCCCAGTTCGCCCGCAATGGCATACGCTGTTAATTGGTCAAAAGACATAATGTACCCTAAAAGATGTTTTATTGGAGATATACCTAAATACAACCCTTAAAGGGAGTATTACACAGCATAAAAAAATAATCAATGGTAACAACGTACAAGTCTTTAAGGGATGATTGACGCCTTATGTGCACAGTAAGCCCCCTTAAAGGATTGTTTAGAGGAGTACTTACAAACGACTTGACCACCTAACTTAACAGAAGCGTGAACTTAATGAACTTAACAGACAGCCACTCAAAATTTTCAATAAAAAAAGCATAAACAACAAAATACGATAATTGTACATGTTGGTTTGTTTGTATAGGCTAACATGGTAAATTGAGGCCATCATAGGTTTAACTCACTAGAAAGATTGATTTTATTGAATACACCACCTGAAATAGATGACCTTAAAAGCAAAAACATCACTCAACCGCATGTTGTTGCCATATTTGCTTTAGTGGGTATGTTAATTACACCGGTCATGGCTATTATTGCGTTTTATAACCATAATAACCTGCTAGCCGCCGTTTTAATTATGGCTAGCTTTATTTACTTTATCGGCTATTACATTTACAAAAAGTTCCAAAATACCGCCTTAAGTTCAGTAATAATCCTTTATTCACTGTATTTATTAATGTTTTATCTTGTCTATACTGGCGGTGTTGCCAACTCTGGGCCTTTATGGATTTTTATGGTGGCACCGGTGTCATTATTTATTCATGGCTTCAAACGAGGTCTATTGGAGATTTTCATATTCATCACTATTGTCGGTTTCATCATGTTTATGCCGACAGAAATTATCGCTCATCCTACATACAACACAGAATTTAAATTACGTTTAATCTACTCTTTTTTAACGGTAACCTTTCTATCCGCTTTATATGAATATTCACGCCAGCAGTCTTTTAAACACATTTTAGAGTTGACTAAAGAATACCGGAAACTCGCGTACTTTGACCCCCTAACACATTTATCTAATCGGCGTGATGCATTAAGAATTTTAACACGTGAACAAGCCAGAATGTTGCGTACTCAACAGCCATTGTCAGTTGTATTATGTGATATTGACCATTTTAAGAAAGTTAATGACAACTACGGCCACAATGCTGGTGACGCAGTTTTAGTAGAGCTGGCAAACATATTCTCCGATAACATAAGAAAACAAGATTGTGTTGCTCGTTGGGGAGGTGAAGAATTTTTATTTATTTTTCCACAAACATCCGCAAAAAACGCCTATATCATTACCGATAAAATTAAGCAGAAGATGCAAGATCATTTGATTCATTATCAGGGTAATAAAATCAAAGTGACTTTTAGTATGGGCATTGAAGAACTGCATAGCCATCAAAATATTGATGAGGTTATCAACCGTGCTGACAAATACCTATATCAAGCGAAAAACTCAGGAAGAAACCAAATATATCCTAAGTTTTAATTTAACTATTTATTAATGAATAAAATTTAGTGCCCCCTCCCTTTAGTCAGTTAGCGGTTAGAGAGAATTTAAAGTCACAGCACTATTGTAGGTGTATTAAACCGGTTGCAACATTTTCAAAACCATGGCAAATATATTCTTGGTTTGGCCGTTTTTTCTTGGCCATTTTGTGAAAATGCTCATAGCCCACTGAAAAGGCAAAGGGATTGGCGTTGTAATCGGCATAGGCCTGATCGCTGCCGTTCTTAGCCTCTCTAATACCAGCAGCGAAAGAACTTAAGAAATCATCACGGTTGTTGATCAAAATGGTTATGTCACCACGGCCGTCATCCACAAGCTCTAGTGCACCCAATTCAATGTACTTATCAACTACGACAGGATTGAAAGCACCACGGTATTGTTCAGTTTCCATATCATATGAAACGGAAGAATCATCTGTTGCTTCCATAAATGAGACAAATAACTCTCTTACTTTTTTTGAAATCACGCACTCTTCCTTACTTAACCCATCTTCAGGGAATTAATCAACTTAGGCTATTTTATATTAAAACTCGGACTTATAGGACTTTTACTGCTCGGTTAAACATAAAGACTTGCCAACATCGACAAAAGATTTGCTTGCCTTATTAACTATCAAACTCATAATAATAACTATAGGTTAATAAAAATCTGTGGCCAATTTTACTGACCACTGCACAGTTTATTATGTCGGCACATAACTGGCTTAAATCTAACCATAAAAAAAGCCCTTAAAGGGCTTTTAAAATTTCAACGTGTGAAGCACTTATCTTCGGCGTTATACCTCAGCTAGTTTTTTATATCCCAAAAATCTACTGAGGAATATTTCGACGCCAATAAAAGCAAAAGGAACAATTGAGGCAATAAATAACGACAATAAAATGCCAAATGACCACTGTTGCTTCTTAGCAACTATCAGAGATAAGAAGAGGTAAATCATGAATAACACACCATGAAGCATACCTAATTGAGAAACATAATCTCGGCTGACAAAACCAAGGGTAACGCTTAATAGAATTAAGAAAGATAAGCCTTCTAACATACTGATGATACGAAAACACTTGAGCATTATTATTACCGGTAAAACAAAAGCGCATTATCCTGTCCTATGAGGATGGCGTCAAACTTATAAGCAGAGCTAACCGCATGAGCTACAATTTATTACATATAGCGGCTCAACATAACCCTAGGTAGTTTAACTGTAAGCCTTTACTTATATGCTATAAAGCTTTACAGGACTGCAATATCGTCTGCCAGAACAGCGTTTTAAATTGTCCTTTATGCATAACAGTGCCATTGCAGAAATTAGCTACTTTTTCTTGCCTGATTATCTACCAGTTCGTCCACTGATTTTTTAACAAAATCGTATTGATGGTAATCGTCATCTACAATGTCGTGGTCTATTTTTACTATGTCTAAGTCAATGGTACGCGGGCCATTTTTATTGTTGCTCCGTACTCGCCCCAATTGTGCTTCTATGGCTTTTAAATGGTTTTTCATCTCAGTAACATTGAGCGAACAATAAAATGAAAAGGCAGTATTAATAAAGTCTGCCTGTTCGGTAAAGCCTACAGCTTTGGTGCATAATAATGTGGCTATATTTACCTGTGAGTCGATTTTTTTAATCTGCTCAAACGCTTGTTGAATATGTTTTTCAGCTTCAATATTTGAGCCAACCCCGACAATATAAAATGGCATTAGGCAAAACGTTCCGCCGTAACAGAGACACTTTTTGCGTAGCGTAAGGCTCCTGGCTTAGCAATTTTTATCTTGGCGTGTAAGGCGCCATCAAACGATAGAATCAACTCTAAGAGTATGCCCAGTAACCGTTCAATGGTGTTATAACTGGAATTCAACACTACCGATAAAATCTCTTTATTGACCGTGCGATAATTAACACAATCGGCTATATCATCAGACATCATCGCCTTAGATATGTCGGTATCAATCCAGTAATCAATGATGAGTTTTTGTTTATTTTCACGTTCTTCATCGGTAATGCCGAGAATGGCATAAATTTCTAGTTTTTCAACATATATGGTGGACATTGTAAGTGACTCCCTCCGTCTATTTGCAGTGTTTGTCCCGTGATAGAATGATTTTTTGATAAAAATTCAATGGCTGAAAATAAATCAGCTAACGGCACTTTTCGTTGTAAAATATTGATGTCTTTGGTCGCCAATTGAGCACTACTTTTGCTACTCAACGGACTACTAATCTGGGTACTTACCTCGGTATCAGCAACCGTTGCTTCTAAGACAAACCCCGGTGCGATAGCATTAACCCGCACATGGGGCGCACATTCTATTGCCGCCAATTCAGTTAAGGTTTCTTGGGCTTTTTTTGAAATGAAATAAGCCGCTTTACTGGTGTAAAGGTGTGACAAATTGGCATCGGAAATATTAATAATTTGGCACGGTTTGTTTTGTTTTATAGCCTGTTTTACCAAGGCCTGAATTAATAACCAGGGACTGGTAAGGTGAATATTAAGGTTGCTTTGAATTTGCGCTAAAGACGAAGTAAGTAATGAGCCTTGTTCAAACACTGAAGCATTATTTATCAATAGTTCAATATGAGGCACCTGCTTAAGAAGTTCCTCAAAGCGTTGTTCAATGGTCGCCGGCTCATTTAAATTGGCCTGCCATAAGAACACCTCAATATTAAATGCTTCTAATTGCGTTTTTAAGGCTAATGCTTCGGTTTCAGCTTGATGATAATGCAGGACAATATTCTTGCCACTTTTGGCAAACTCTTGATTGAGATAGGCGCCGATACGCTTTGCCCCGCCGGTGACTAATACCCAAGGTTTATTGTTCATCAATCTCTAATCAACTGTAAAAATTCAGCGCGAGTGTCTTTGCATTTCAAAAAGGAACCGAGCATACAGGAGGTTTTCATTTCGGAGTTTTGTTTTTCAACACCACGCATACGCATACACAAATGAGAGGCAGATATGACCACACCAACTCCCTTAGCATCAGTAACCGCCATGATCGCGTGGGCAATCTCCTGGGTTAAATTTTCCTGAATTTGCAAACGACGGGCGTACATATCAACAATACGTGCTATTTTAGATAGTCCTAATACTTTGCCGTTGGGGATATAGCCAATGTGACAGCGACCAGTAAAAGGTAACATATGGTGTTCACACAATGAATATAATTCAATGTTATTAACAACGACCATAGAATCACAATCTGAGTTGAATAAAGCACCGTTAATCACGGAGTTTAAATCTTGCTCATAGCCTTGAGTTAGAAATTTCAACGCCTTTGCGGCGCGTTTAGGTGTATCTAACAAACCTTCACGTTGTGGGTCTTCACCTATTTGCTCAATAATCGATTTAAATTCTTGTTCCACTTTTTTAATACCTATTTAATTTGTTAACTTGATAGGGCATGTTTACACATGCTGTTTGTACACATCGTTGGATTACAACTATATACCCTTCATCATTCAAAGTGCTCGATTTCAGTAGGAATTAAAAGGGCTTTAGGCAAGGGAAATAATGTAAGCATAGTCACTCTATGGTTTGATTATTTAACGCGGTATAAAGTCATTTTAAACCCATCAAAGAAGCGTTTGAGCAACATCACTTCATCGTTACTGTAACTCATAATGACGCTACATGGATGGAACTGATTAGAGAATGCAGGAGCAATTATCCTGAGTATATTCTCCTGAACAACCATTATTTCATCACAGCGCCTTGAATTGAAATTGCTCAACCACTCTGAAACATGCATTTTGAATGGTAACGGGTATATACCCACGTTCATGGGCAACCTTAGTTAGTAATATCGAGCAATAAAAAACGTCTGTATATACAAATCATTAAAAATTAGCACTCGCCCAGTGACTTAGCTCTTCAATGGGTTTAGGAAAACCTAGCGTATAGACAAAGCGATTTTCTGTATCATCAAAAACACTATTTCCTACACCAAGCAAAACGAAACCATCGACTAACAGAGCACTTGCATCTTTGGCACATTCTGTTTCAATAACCCTGGTAACTTGCAGCAATATCTCTTGTGAGCTAGTGATTTCTGAGTTGTTCATGATAACTCCTAAACTTATAACTGTTATTATGTAAACGATTTAGTCATTCCATCTACATACCTACTTATTAACTTACCCTAAAGCCCTTAAATTTCAAGTTCTTATTTTAATTAAATGGAACTGTTTAACCTGAGGATTGAATATTTTGGTAAACGCTAGGTAATTACCCCTGAAACAAATGACCGTGAGTGCTAGTATATTGAATTCTAGCGGTTATTTTTATCATCCTAAGCGAGTACACTTTAAACTGTAAAATAAACGGACATATTACAATCAGTATTGAAGGTTTCATAAATATCACAGACAGAAGACTTTACTGAAAATTTTTAATATCAGTCATTCAGACCAAAGCCAGCTATCAATCAAAGTTGAATGTTGAAGTGAAATAGCTGACTTTACTTTTACTTAGGTGTTCTTTAATTTTGTCTGTTGTAGGGCCTTGCTAATAACTTAAAGAGACTCTATCCAGCCAAACTTGTCTTCACGGGTACCATATTGAATACCGGTTAATTCATCATAAAGAGCCTTAGCCACTGGACCGGTTTGATTATCATTAATAACAAAATCTTTACCTTTAAAGCCCAGCTTACCCACGGGAGAAATTACCGCGGCGGTGCCACAACCAAAAACTTCAGTTATTTTGCCACTTTTAATATCTTGTAAAACTGTTTCAATATCTAAATACATCTCAGTTATCTCATAACCCAGTGTTGGTGCAATTTTTAAAATAGAATCACGGGTTATACCGGGTAAAATACTGCCACTTAGCTCTGGTGTATAAATATGCTTACCTTCGTAAACGAAACAGATATTCATTGCGCCTACTTCTTCAATATATTTACCTTCAATCGCATCAAGCCATAAAACTTGCGAATAGCCCTGTTTTTTAACTTCTTCAGAGGCATAAAGACTGGCAGCATAATTGCCGCCGGTTTTTGCTTCACCGACGCCACCCTTAACGGCTCTTCTAAGTTCGTCAGCAACATAAACAGAAATAGGTGTTAAGCCACCAGCAAAATAACTACCTGCAGGGCCGGTAATGATAAAGTGGCAATAACTAGCGCTTGCGCCTAAACCGAGTTTGGGCGTGGTCGCAATCATTGTTGGTCGTATATATAATGACGCGCCTTGTTCATTTGGCACCCAAGCTTGGTCTAATAGTACCAAAGATTTTATTGCGTCAAGATGAAGCGCTTCATCAACTTTAGGCATTACCATACGCTCCGCAGAGCGATTAAAGCGCTTAATATTGTCTAGTGGACGGAACAAGTTTATACCGCCATCAGGTTTACGATAGGCTTTCAGCCCTTCAAATATTTCCTGACTATAGTGAAAAACTGCTGCGGATGGATCCAAAGATAAAGCGTGATAAGGGCTGATAAGCGCATCATGCCAGCCTTTGCCTTCATCAAATTCTTGGGTGAACATGTGATCAGAAAATGTTGCGCCAAAACTGTATTCTTTTGGACAAGAATTACGTTCTGCCGGTGCCAGTGCTTTTATTTCTATAGACATAGTTTTTCCTTTACGGTATCCGTTTTTAGTATTTTAATTTTGGATAGTTAACTTTTAGATTACTTGAGCATAAATGTCTCTGACGATGATTACTCGCTGAATTTCACTCGTGCTTTCATATATTGTGGTGATTCTAACATCACGTGCTGGTCGTGCTAAAGGATATTCTTTAATATATCCAGCACCACCTTATAATTGTAATGCGATATAACCGCCACCATCCGCTTGTTATGAGGAAAATAATAGTGTTTTTGATTACCTTATTCGGGTTGAAAAATATTTTTAGCCTGCAACGTCAATGATCACGGAAATTTTTGTCATTATAATTTCCCTTAATATTTATTTTTATGCATAATAACATTTATACTGTATATAATTACAGGTACGACGTAAGTCTATACAGATAATTAAAATTAAGAGCTGTATCAAAGCTATCTTAAGGATTTTAGCGTTGGCCTACGCACCCACTTGATGCTGCTATCGGTGATCATATGAGGGAATAACCTTTATCACTGTCCGCTTGTCCGCGCCGCTTTGTGTTCACCGGCTATGCTCGTACAAGCGCTTAAAGCCAAAAGCCTTATTCAGTGATTATTACTAGTAATACTAAGCTCTTATGAGGACAAAAAACTGCTTTCATATACCGGTAATAAATCCCTTTACGTCAACCAAGCAAGCGCTTCATCACGATTACCGAACACTTCAATGTTTAATGTTTTAGAACTTGGAATGGTTGCTGAAAAATCAGCACTCATCTTGGCCATTCTATTTGGCGCAAATACGGCAATTTTATCTATAGCAGCTAAGGACCCAAATTTTATTAGTGCATCGAGTTGGCTTGAATAGGAATGGCTTTTGTTAATGAGTAATGAAAATGACTGACTAAAAAGTGACAATAAGCAATGATGAATTTCAGCTACCATGGTCATATTAATATCAACGCCACTATCAACGGTGATTTCAGCAAGGTCATCGCGCAGAACACAAATTCTGGCAAATGAGATTTGGATTATATCCATATAATAATTCTATTCCTTAATCCTAGACTTATTGCGCTCAATAAATATAGGTATAGCTAAGTGTACTGATAACATTAAAATTATGATGTATATAGTATAACTTTAATGTTATTTTTTTACAGCATAAGCATTGATAAGTGATTACCAGTGAATCGGATCAACTTTGTAGTAATTTGTTAATTGGCGATACAGCTCAGGATGTTCTTGAGAGAACTGTGTAGATTTTTCAAAAAACACTTCACTGACTACGGCAAAAAACTCTGCTGGCTCGGTAGCGCCATAATAGTCAAATATTGATGGCGTGCCTGAGGCAGCTTGCCTTTTAAGCATTTCAAATTGTTGTGAAAATATTTTAGACCAGCATTGATAACTTTGTCCTTTTCCTAAAATAGGCGCGCCATTAGCCTTACCATTCTCCTGATCCAGTTGATGGGCGAATTCATGAATGACCACATTGTGACCATCATTAGGTAATTCTGCGCCGTGTACGCTGTCTTGCCACGATAATACTATCTTGCCAAAGTCCCAAGACTCACCTGATAAGGCAACCCTTTTGGTGTATCTAGTCCCATCAGGGTTTAGTTGGCTCTGCTCTTTAATAAACGCACTTGGGTACACTAAAATGGTTTTTAATTTTGGGTAATAATCGGTTTTTCTATTGAGCAGCAATAAACAGGCTTGCGCCGCTATGGTAATTTTAATTTCATCGGTGATTTTAACGCCATTACAGCCAATGAAGGTTTTTTCTGCAATAAAAACTTGTATATGTTGCTTTAGCTGCAGCTGTAAATCCGTTGGCATTTGCCTAAAATAAGGCATTCTTTGCTGGATTATTTTTCGCCATTGCTTTTTAAACGGTAAGCTTCTGAGCTGATCGCGCTTATATTCACGCCAATACGGTTTTGCCATTAAATAACCAATGATGGCAACAGCAATGAACAAGGGTAAAAAAGTAGCTAACATAAACAGCCTTACAGAGTGAACATGAATAATAGCTTGGTACGTTTTGGGAAGATTTCAAGGCTTAAAGGTTTTAAAAATAATAATACGACTGAATACCGTGGCAGAAAACAGCGCCTTATATCTTGGTTTTTAACCAAAAATGTTGCTGAAAATCGTTGCTAATAGCAGTACTAATTTACCCGTATTGATAAATTAGCATGATTTATTTACTGAAAGGCTATAGCCACGCTACTTGAAGCTGCATTTTCAGGTGGTTTGGCTATATATTAAGCTTTAACGTCTTAACGTTAGCATTATTTACCTATTTGCTGATTATTTAAAGGTGGTACTTAAACCCTCTATTAACTCAGCACTTTTATTGACTTCAATACCACAGTTATTGACCTGCTCAGCTAAATCCGCATTGTTTTTCGAGATACCGTCTATGGTGATAATGCTCTGATTGATTTGATTAGCGACAACACTTTGCTCCTCAGTTGCCGTTGCTATTTGCTATTTGCGCGGTCATATCACTTACCATATTGACATTAGTGATAACATTTTCCATTGCTGCCGTTATTTTCATGGTGTCTTGTGAGCATTCTTCGGCATTAGCTTTACTGGCCAACATTACCTTACTCCATTGCTGTAAGGTTGTTTGTAACGCTTGTACCGACGTTTCAATTTGCACGGTAGCACCTTGGGTTCTACTTGCTAAGGTTCTTACTTCATCGGCTACCACGGCAAAACCACGGCCTTGTTCACCGGCCCTTGCTGCCTCAATAGCCGCATTTAAAGCCAGTAGATTCGTTTGGTCGGCAATACCTTGTATTTCAGACATAATGACAGAAATTTTATCGACATCCTTAACTAACTCAAGAGCACTTTCTGCGGCTATGCCAACGTCGTCTGCTAGCGTAATTATTTTAGCCTGGGTTACTTTAGTGATCTCAATATTTTGCTGACATTCATCTTGAATATGAACCATTTTATCATGAGTGTTTGTGGTATTGGTACTCACCTCATCTATGGTGGCGCTCATTTGAGTAATTGCTGTGGCAAACTGTGCCAGATGAGAGTTTTCCTCATGTATGCCTTCGAGCATATTATTAGCGGCTTGTTCAAGTTCAGTCGCTACTTTTAGCAAACCTCGGCCTGAATCTTTACTGCGCCCTAAAATGGTGTTTATTCTTGCTTTATATAACTCTGCGGGGTAATTAATGATGCTGGTTAAGCCTTTACCTGAAAATATGAATCGAGAGGGGCTATCAAGCGCTATTTTGGTCTGTGCCGCTACCTTTGGAAAAACAAACAACTCCTCGGTAAAAATGATAAAAATGGATCCAATTGTGGTCAATAAAATAGCCGTTGATATTAATGGTGCTGAATACTGCCAGTTTGCTATACAAGCAAGCAGGATGACAACGGCAGCAATGATACGTTTTAGACCCGTGTTGGCATTAAAATCTACTACGGATTTACCCTTATTAAATCCGTCATATAACTGCTGAGCTTTTTGCTTTTGACTATCGGTTGGCTTAGTTCTTACTGACTGATAACCGACAACTTTATTGTTTTCATATAACGGGGTTATATAGGCATCAACCCAGTAAAAACCACCGGTTTTGCAACGATTTTTAACCATGCCACGCCAAGAGTCACCTCGCTTTAGCTTTTGCCATAAATCAGCAAAAGCCTGCTTAGGCATACTGGTATGACGAACTATATTATGATGTTGGCCAACCAACTCAGCTAGGGAGTAACCTGAGACACGACAAAACTCATCATTAGCGTAGGTTATTCGGCCATCGAGGTCGGTGATGGAGACAAGTTGTTCGGATTCTGAAAAGGTTATTTCATTTGAGGAAGTATGGTTCATTAAGATATATCCAAAAAAGTAAGCAGATAAAGTATTTTGAAAGCTAGAGTTTAGCTTAGTAATCAAATAATTATCGTTGGAGACCAATATTAAGCGCTTTTATTTGATATAGATCAACAAAGAACACCTTAATATAGTTATTACATCAAGGTGTTCTCTGTAAAGTGGTGATAATAGAACGTTATTTTTTGTCAACTTAAGCCCATATATTTAATTCTAGCCATTAAAAAAACACAGGCTAATAATACCATACCGTGACAAGCTATAGAGAATGGTGCAATCGTCACTAACTTTTGCGCTAGTTCAACCGCTACTTCATAGGGCTGGCTAATTATTTAAGCCACCCATACACAAATATTTAATTTCTAAATAATCGTCTAAACCGTACTTTGAACCTTCACGGCCATTACCCGATTGCTTAACGCCACCAAACGGTGCTGCGGCATTAGAAATTATGCCTTCGTTGATACCAATCATACCGAACGCCAATCCTTCCGCGACCCGCCAAACTCGGCCGATATCACGTGAATAAAAATAAGCCGCTAAGCCATATTCAGTATCATTTGCCATCGCTATTACTTCGGCTTCAGTGTCAAAGGCAATAATAGGTGATACTGGGCCAAATATTTCATTGGCAGCAATGGGCATATCGTTGGTAACATTGGTTAAAATGGTTGCTTGGTAGAAGTTATCTCCAGCGGGATCTTTTTTACCACCCGTGATTAATGTCGCTCCAGCGGCAATAGACTGACTTACTAAGCTTGCCACATCACTGACCGCTTGCGCCGAAATCATCGGCCCTATGGTTACACCGTCAACTAAACCATCACCTAGGGTTAAGCCACTAACCGCTTGAGCGAATTTTTCAGTAAATTGTGCCAGCACAGCTTGTTGTACAAAAATACGGTTGGTGCAGACACACGTTTGTCCCGCATTACGGTATTTAGACGCCATAGCGCCCTGCACTGCGGCATCAATATCGGCATCATCAAAAACAATAAAGGGTGCATTGCCACCTAGTTCCATTGATACTTTTTTAACGGTAGTAGCACATTGGCTCAGTAATATTTTGCCCACTGGCGTTGAGCCAGTAAAGGTGAATTTTGCGATATCCGGGTGTTGTGTTAACACTTCGCCCATGCCGAGCGCATCTTCACCAACAACCACATTAAAGACTCCCGCTGGAATACCCGCTCTTTCAGCAAGCTCTGCCATGGCAAGCGCAGAAAGTGGCGTTTGATTTGCTGGGCGTACCACAAAAGTACAACCGGCCGCCAATGCCGCCGCCGCTTTTCGGGCAATCATGGCGTTAGGAAAATTCCATGGGGTAATTGAGGCAACAACGCCAACCGGCTGCTTAATGACTATAATGCGTTTGTCGTTTGATGGCGCAGGAATAGTATCACCATAAACACGTTTACCTTCCTCAGCAAACCACTCAATAAAAGAAGCACCATAGGCAATTTCCCCCTTAGCTTCAGCTAAAGGTTTACCTTGTTCTAAGGTGAGAATACGGCCTAAATCATCTTGATTTTCCATGATGAGATCAAACCAGTTACGCAATAAAGTCGCTCTTTGGTTAGCTGATTTTGCCGACCACATGGCTAATGCCTCTTTAGCGGCTTTAACCGCAAGTTTGGTTTCAACCACGCCGGCATTGCTGACCTTGATAATTTCTGTGCCATTAGCTGGGTTGGTCACGGAAAACTCAGTGGCACTGCTATGCCAGCTGCCATTGATATAAGAAAAGTTTTTCAATAATTGTTTATCTACTAAGCCGAACATAATGAGTCCTTAATAATTGTTTTGTCTATAACCCTATTGAAACCCATAACAAACTCAGATTAAATATAAAATATTAAATATTAAATATTAAACCTATTGTTTGAACTAGACCAAACTTATAGCGCGAGTTACTTATGAAAAATACCGCCATCATTCCCAAGCCCGTAACTGAGTATGACTTACGCTTATTGCGAATTTTTAGCTCTGTCGTTGAATGCGGTGGTTTTGCTGCGCAGAGCTGGCATTAGGCATTACCCGCTCGACTATCAGTGTGCATAGGTCTAACTTAGCAACGCGGATGAAGTTAACGCTATGTGGTCGAGGTGGTTTTTCCTTAACCGAAGATGGCCAAGCGGTGTACCTATCAGTTTAACTTGTCCTTGGTGACAAAAACATCACCACGGGAAGTTAACAAGGTGATTTATACCACTTTCATTAAATTATTACTCACTTGTGCGGGTTAAAATACGCCATGCCAGCATTGCTCTCAATTCCAATAGCCAGCTATTGCTCAATCGAGCGCCTTGCCCTGATTTATTTTTACTTTACCATTTCTTTCATACTTCAAAACGATACTCTTATCCGTACACCCTAAAATATCGATATTTATACGCTCTTCTTTAGATTGGCGTTTTATTTTTCTATCACCTATCTTGATTTCAATTTCGGGGGTAACAATAATCATTTCTGTGTTGCCCTTAAACATAATAACTTCATGTCCTTGGGTTTGAACCATAAAAGACCAAGCTTTATTATCTACGTTTGCCCATCGTTTATTGAAAGTCTCAAATTTTTGTATGGAAGATGACCAAGTTCCTTCTAATGATGGACAACAAAACCCAACACTGGGAATCATAAAAGATAAACATATTAATATTGTTTTCATATCTAAAATCGAACACCTTAATCGAATGTAATGAAGAGTAGCGAACGCCTAAATAACAGGCTAAGTAATGGTTGGTTATAATCGCGAAGCGATGGCCAACTGTTATTTGTCATTCAGATCAAGGAACACATTACACAGCAAGTTGGTTCATCTGAACGACTAGAATCACCACAAGCTGTCCGTGTTAATGCCAACGTTACGACTTATAATGTTTTCATATTCTTCTACAAATGTTTAATATATATGTATGATACAGTGCCACATGTCATTGCTCCACCGATGCTGAGTTACTTCATGTAATTAAAAGTAGTTGCTGCTGGTCGCCCTAGTTTTACACCATCTATTTTTTTTAGCTAACGCTTCTTTTGTCTTTTCGCTTATGCGATTACGTTCAAACTCGGCAAAGGCTAGTTCAATGAAGTCCATTTTATCTGTAGATAGCCCTAACCAAGAAAGACAGATACCCGAATATTTCTTACCACCCTTAGCCGCAATTGCCTTTATATTTTGCAATGTGAAGTTAATGCTCTGACTCTTTTGAAGTGATTCCAAATGGCCAAGGTATAAACCAATGCTGATGATAAGTGATGCGGTAAAATCATTATCGTCGTTGTTTTTTAGAACGATGTTAAATTTAACAAGTGCAATATCAATTCCACAATCAAAGATCTTCTGTCATTTTTTAATACCCAGTCTTGATAATCTATCGGGTGATTCCAAGACAAGTAAGGAAGCCTTTGGAATATCACCTCTTTCTGCGGATCTTATGAAGGAGCCTAACCCTGCACTTTCATCCAAATTAGCACGACTAAAACCACTAGCCGCATCTGTAAATACATCATTAGCAATGATATACTCTGGATAACTTTTTAAGAATTGCTTTGCTTGTTCAATTTGTCGCTCGATTCCCTTGCCGTTTTCGGCTTGCGTTTACGTTGAAACCCTTGAATATAAATAAGCCTTTTTCATACCTGAACCCTTTGAGAATAAAGATTAATGACAGATCTAATAACACAAAACAAGTTAAGTACTAAGCCATCAATCACTGATGTATTAGCGGGTAACTACCCTGTTAATGAAAGCATTACCGTCCACGGTTGGATTAGAACACGCCGTGACTCGAAAGCTGGTATTTCATTTTTAGCAATACATGACGGTTCATGTTTTGATGCTATTCAAGCCATAGTGCCAAGAGAACTCGACAATTATGACAGCGACATTCTTAAATTAACCACGGGCTGCTCAGTTAAAGTAACCGGTATTTTGGTTGAATCTCCTGGTAAAGGCCAAGCTTTTGAAATCCAAGCAACAGAAGTAGAAGTATTGGGTTTTGTTGAAGACCCGGATACTTACCCAATGGCAGCTAAACGTCATAGCATGGAGTTTTTACGCGAACAAGCACATTTACGGGCCCGTACTAACATTGGTGGCGCAGTAGCCCGTGTACGTAACTGTTTAGCACAAGCTATCCACAGATTTTTGCATAATAAAGGCTATTTTTGGATTAGTACGCCACTTATCACTGGCAGTGATTGTGAAGGGGCTGGCGAGATGTTCCGGGTAAGTACCTTAGATATGGAAAACTTACCCCTTACTGACGAAGGTAAAGTTGATTACAAAAAAGACTTCTTTGGTAAAGAGACATTTTTAACTGTCTCTGGTCAATTGAACGTAGAAACATATTGTAACGCTTTATCTAAAGTTTATACCTTTGGTCCTACTTTTAGAGCAGAAAACTCTAATACCAGCCGTCATTTAGCTGAGTTTTGGATGATTGAGCCGGAAATCGCTTTTGCTAATTTATCGGATGCGGCTGATTTAGCCGAAGAAATGCTTAAGTATGTCTTAAAAGCAGTATTAGACGAACGCGCTGATGATATGGCTTTCTTCCAACAACGTGTTGATAAAACAGTGATTGAGCGATTAAATTCTGTCATTAATACTGACTTTGTCCGTCTTGAGTACACTGACGCTATCACTATTTTAGAGAACTGCGGTAAGAAATTTGAAAACCCAGTCGCTTGGGGCATAGATTTAAACTCTGAACATGAACGTTACCTCGCTGAAGAGCATTTTAACGGCCCAGTGATTTTACAAAACTATCCGAAAGATATTAAATCTTTTTATATGCGTTTAAATGACGATGGTAAAACGGTTGCCGCCATGGACATTCTGGCCCCTGGTATTGGTGAAATTATTGGTGGTAGTCAACGTGAAGAACGTCTTGACGTATTAGATAGCCGCTTAGAAGAAATGGGCTTAGATATTGCTGATTACGGTTGGTATCGTGATCTTCGTCGTTACGGCACTGTGCCTCACGCAGGTTTTGGTCTAGGTTTTGAGCGTTTAGTAGCGTATGCCACAGGTATGCAAAACGTTCGTGACGTGATCCCATTCCCAAGAACACCGAATAGTGCAACGTTTTAAGGTTACCTTAAAAACAGAAAAAGGCGACTTATGTCGCCTTTTTTATTGCTAATTTTTAATTGCTTACTGTCGGTTATACCAGTTCCATTAAGTTTGTGATCTCAGGAAAAATAGATTAAAGCAAGGCGCTCGATTGACCAATAGCTGGCTATTGGCATTGAGAGCAACGCCGCCTTGGCGCATTTTAACCCGCACAAGTGGGCAATAATTTAATGAAATTGGTATTAGTTCCAATAAGTAACATTAGCTTGGAAATCTTTAGCCGGTTTACAGTGTGGCGTTTTTTCTGGCGTGCCTAGATATAAGAAACCGGTAATATCATTGCCCTCAGACAGCCCTAAACCGGTTTTCACTGTTTGATTATAAGCTAAGTCACCGGTACGCCACATAGCACCATAGCCCAACGAAAAAGCGGCCATTTGCATGGCTTGTGCACAACAACCTGCGGCAATCAATTGTTCTTGTTGAGGAACTTTATTATGCTCAACATATTGAGTTGAGATAACAATCATCATTGGCGCTCTAAAAGGCATTTTCGCTACTTTCGCTATTTTTTCATTAAAGGCATCTTCATCTATACAAGTACTCTCAAGGAGGCCTGCTTTAGTGGCTAGATCAATGGTGGTAGCTTTAACGTAAAGATCGCTTAATCGTTGTAAACCTGGTCCGCTAATAACATGGAAATGCCAAGGTTTTAAGCCCGCGTGATCGGGGACTCGCATGCCCGCAGACAATAATATTGATAAATCGGCGTCATTTGGCGCGGGATCAGTTAACATTGGTGTTGACTGGCGTTGCAATAGTAATTCAATAGCGTCCATAAAATACTTCTAACAAGAGTTATGGTAGAAGTTTATCGTTAAGCTGAGACCAAATCAATTAAGTTTATTCTCAGCTAAGACTGGTCAGCAGTTGGCAACAAATAAATGTCATCTATATTGAGGACTTTAGTGGCTGTATCGCCCTAGCATGACCCTTGGCACGCTAACCTCAATAATTTAGTGAAAATAAATTTATCCCACAAAGGCGTTATTTATACTTGACTTCATTTTGCTCTAGCGCCACTATTCGAGCTAACAGAACTGTACCTATGTAACCTAGATTCAAACTCTAGCTTAGCCATAAGATAACTTAATATAACTTACTATAAAGAAAAGCAATGCCAAGCAACTTACTCGCCATGATCAATACTCGAAACCCCAAAGCAATCGCTATTAGCAATCTGCTTGTGGTCAATCGAATGTGGCTAGTTAAACGCCAGTTAAATTGGCCAGTCACTGCGCAGCATTAAAAATTTATAGTTAATCGAGTCATTAATTAGTTCACTTTTAAAGCCGCAGAAATCATCTCTTGCGGCTTTTTTGTTTTACCCCCTTCCCGACAAAAAACCGTAATAGTCTGCTTTCGCTTTAAAACAAAAATTTTAAACGCAACAAAGGAGAGAAAAATGTCAGTGTCAATTGCCTATTTGGCGGTACTATTAATATGGTCTACCACCCCATTAGGTATAGTGTGGAGTAGCGAGTCAATTAATCCCAGTTTAGCGGTATTACTTAGAATGCTTATTGCTTTAATACTCGGTGCACTAGTGATTAAAGTGCGCAAAATCAATCTGCCTTGGCACAAACAAGCATTAAGGTTATATAGCTACTCAGCACTTGGCATCTTTGGCGGCATGATCTGTACATACTTAGCTGCACCCTATTTATCATCAGGCATTATTTCGCTAGTCTTTGGTCTGTCCCCTGTTATCTCGGCGGTATTAGCAAAGAGGATATTAGCCGAGCCCAATATCAGCGCTATTCGTAAATTTTCTATGGTTATTTCATTGCTTGGTTTAGCTGTGGTTTGCTCTGATAATTTCACTTTAGCGGACGATGGTATTTATGGAGTGATTTTTATTTTATTAGCGGTGTTCTTCTTTAGCTTAAGTGGTGTGTTGGTGAAAAGTGTCTCAATAGCTATTCATCCATTAGCAACAACTGTTGGTGCGTTAACCGTAGCGACACCTATGTTCTTATTAACCTGGTTGGTTTTGGATGGCACCTTACCGGTTGAACTGTGGCAAGCAAGGTCTATTTGGTCAACGCTATATTTAGGGGTATTTGGTTCATTGATTGGTTTCTATGCTTATTTTACCGTATTGCAAAAGTTATCAGCCAGTAGTGTTACCTTAATAACCCTAATTACTCCGGTAGTTGCCTTGAGTTTAGGTGCGATGTTAAACGGTGAAGTGATTAACGATAAACTGATGTTAGGTGCTGCTATGGTGTTATTTGGCTTGGCTATTTATCACTTTGGCCATTTAATTCCTGGCATTAAAAAGAAGCGTATCAGTAGTTAATGACAAATAAACAGTGCTGATAATATAGTGACCATGAACATAAAAAGCGGAACAGACCTTAGTTAAACTAAGGTCTGTTCCGCTTTTTTATTAGTTATTAGTGGCAAGGTGACTAACTCACTAACTCAAGTGTTTTTCGACCATTAAAAATCGCTGCGCTAGGTAATGGTCAACACTGGTATAACGGCCAGCGCCAATAAAAAACAATGCGAGTAGCATAATAAAATACGTGGTTGAAAATTCTATACCATTATTTAACACCACTATACTACCCTTTTCATACAGCCAATCAGTATTACCATGTTCAGCTAGCAGCTCACGCATTTTTTTAAGTCGTATGGCTGTTTGTTCGCTGTTCTCTAAACTCGCTTGCGCACTTTCCACTCCCAACCAAGTGGCAACTTTCGCCGGGCTAATAGCACTATTGGTCGGTGTAATAGCAAACCAGCCGTTATCAACATGAACCGTTGTTGCGGCAATTATCATGGTAAACATCAGCGGAATACTAATTAAACGCGTTAATGCGCCAATTAATAATAACCAACCACCAAAAAACTCAACTAAAATAACCAAGTTTGCTAACAGTGCTGGAAACGGTAAACCTAAGCCCCAATCACTGTTGCCAAACCAAGCAATAATATTGGGATCAGCCAAAATGGCACTAAACCCTGTAACGTTTTCATTGAGTAATTGCGTTTTACTAAAGCCAGCCATGATAAATACTGGCGCAAGATAGAGCCTTATTAATAACGCAGGTATGCCATCAAAGTGTTTAAGCTGGGTTAAAAACCTCTGGTAGTAATGTTGTAGTGTTTGCATAGTGACGGTCTTATCAAGAAATAAAGCGATTAATGATAAGAACGCTTTAGTTGCTAAAGACTTTCAACTTACTCATTAATTAATAAAAACAACCGTTTGACCCTTAGTAGCCATAAATAGTTACAATCTAGCTAAAGCCATATGTTAAGTTTTGGTAAACATTAAGGTAGTATAGAGGTGAGAATTTTTAATTTAATCAATTTAAGATATATATATGAATAATAAACCAGGCATTATAAAACGGATCTTTTCTTCGCTATGGCGCGTATTAAGCTTTACTCGCTCAATAGTGGTAAACCTAGTATTTTTTATACTGTTATTCGGCTTCATTGGCGTCATTTCAAGTGGTGATGAACAAGTACAAGTACCGGACAAAACGGCCTTAGTGTTAAACCTTGTTGGTGATGTGGTAGAGCAAAAGCGTGAAGTTGACCCGATAGAGGCTTTTTTATCAGAAGCACTGGAGCAACAAGAAGATCAACCAGAAATTTTACTTACCGATATCTTAGACGTTATTGCTAAAGCGAAAAATGATGATCGGGTAGAAATATTAGTTTTACAACTACAAGGCTTAAACAGAGCCGGTTTAACTAAGTTGCAAGATATTGCTAAAGCGCTAGAGGACTTTAAAAGTAGCGGCAAGACAATTATTGCCCTTGGTGACCAATTTTCACAAGACCAATACTATTTAGCCAGTACGGCGAATAACATTTGGTTAAACCCACAAGGCTTTATGTTACTTGACGGTTATGGTCGCTATAAAATGTACTTTAAGTCAGCATTAGATAAATTAGCCATCAATCAACACATCTTTCGTGTTGGTACCTTTAAATCAGCAGTTGAACCCTTTATTCGTGATGACATGTCTGCTGCGGCCAAAGAAGCCAATAAACTTTGGCTCACTGACTTATGGCAGCAATACAAAGAAGATGTGGCCGAGCGTCGAGGCTTTGCTATCGATAACTTTGATGAAAACATTGATACTCTAGTCGCTAAATTTAGTGCGGCTGACAGTAGTTTTGCCCAGTATGCCCTTGATAATAACTGGGTTGATCAACTCAAATCACGCGAAGAAATGCGCACCGAGCTTATTGATTTAGTGGGTAAGAACAAAAAAGGCGATAGCTACAGCCATATCGGCTACCAAGATTATATTGCCGCCACGAATTCATTGCTAGATGAAAGCGCAGTGGATGCTGATAGCGGTAGCGATAAAGTTGCTATTATTGTTGCCAAAGGAACTATTTTAGATGGCACGCAAAAGCCAGGTACTATTGGTGGTGACAGTACCGCTAAATTATTGCGTAAAGCACGATTTAATGATGATGTTAAAGCCGTAGTATTACGCGTTGATAGCCCAGGTGGTAGCGCATACGCTTCAGAAATCATTCGCCAAGAAATTGAATTGTTGAAAAAGGCGGGTAAGCCTGTCGTCGCTTCAATGGGCACCTATGCTGCCTCTGGTGGTTACTGGATTTCAGCACCTGCAGATATCATTTACGCATCGCCATCCACTATCACAGGTTCAATTGGTATTTTTGGCATGATGATGACTTTTGAAGATTCTTTAAGCAAAATGGGTATTCACACCGATGGTGTCGGTACCACCGATATAGCCGGCTTTGGCCCCACCCAAGCCCTAACACCAGGCATGGCGCAATTATTTCAATTATCGATAAACAAAGGTTACCAAGATTTTATTCAATTAGTTGCCAACAATCGTAATATGACCCTTGCTGAAGTTGATAGTATTGCGCAAGGTCGAGTGTGGTCCGGTAAAAAAGCCAAAGAGCTTGGCTTAGTTGATGAACTAGGTAGCTTAACCGACGCGGTTGTTGCGGCAGCAAACCTAGCTAAACTTGAACACTATGACACCCTGCTCATTGAAAAAGAGCAATCTTCGCGCAGTAAAATAATGCAACAAATACTGGGTAAGTCATCAGCTGTGATCAGCTTTTTTGTAACCAGCCAAGAGCATAGCTCAATTGATTTAACCAGCAATGCGGTCAATAATAAACCTTTATCACAATTCATTAAGATGATAAAAGCTGAGTTAACACAAATGAACCAGTTTAATGACCCACAAGGTCGCTATACTTTATGTATCGCTTGTAGTGCCAACTAAGCGCGACAGTAACAGTTTTTAATGCATAGAGGTAGTTATGAAAATAACTACCTCTTTTTTTATTAACTAACCTGAACTCTGGATAATGAGTGCTTGATGGTTAAGTAAAAACAACGACTTACGGTTGTTAAGAACAAAATATACAAGATTAAGTAGCAATATACACTATCAATGTTTCAATTTATTCGATTATCAAGGCAAAACGTTTATGAATAACGGGTTATTTATCGACGTGTTAACGCTGAGAATCGGATAAAGGGAATATTGAGCAAGTGCTGCTTATCCAGAGTTCAGGTTAACTACCTCCCAAAGTCTACTTATACCATTTTCATTAAGTTTGTGATCTTGTTGTGCTCAGGAAAAACATTTCAGGACAAGGCGTTCGATTGAGCAATAGCTGGCTATTGGGATTGACATCAACGTAGTCTTGGGGTGTTTTAACCAGCACAAGTGGGCAATAACTTACTGAAATTGGTATTAAACAACCCGGGTATCACCTATCCGCTAAAGAATTGTCGTCGAGACTGAAATCATTCAGCAAGTGCTATAGCAAGTATCCTGCATGCTAAGATATAATACCAAGTCTATTAATTAATTTGCCACTCATTGCCACTCAGCGATAATTATCAGGCTTAGAGGTAAGGTATAATTACTCGTTTATAAAATCTACAACATAGCATTAAGAATTATGATAAAAAAAAGAATTTATGTTGCCTACACCGGCGGTACTATTGGTATGAAGCAAAGCACCCAAGGCTTTGTACCGGCTAAAGGCCATCTGAGTGAATCAATCAAGGCTCTGCCTGAATTTCATCGCAGTGAAATGCCAGATTTTACCATCAGTGAATATCAGCCGTTAATTGATTCCTCCAATATGACGCCAAGAGATTGGCAACGTATCGCCGATGATATTAAAGCCAACTATGATGATTATGATGGTTTTGTTGTGTTACATGGTACCGATACCATGGCTTATACCAGCTCAGCTTTGTCTTTTATGTTTGAGAATTTAAGCAAACCCGTCATTGTTACCGGCTCACAAATACCCTTTAGTCAACTGCGCTCTGATGGCCAAGTTAATGTGTTAAATGCCTTATACATAGCGGCTAATTACCCCATTAGTGAAGTTGGTTTGTTTTTCAATAACAAACTCTACCGTGGTAATCGGTGTATAAAAGCCTATGCCGATGGCTTTAACGCCTTCGATTCCCCAAATATGCCAGTATTACTTGAAGCAGGTATCAATATTCAATTAGTGGCGGGAAAGATAGCGCCAAGCATTGAAAAAGTGCCGCCACTACAACTGGCAAAAATCACTCCGCAGCCCATCGGTGTAGTGCACTTATACCCAGGTATAAGCAGTGCCGTCATTGAAAATACCATAAAACAACCGGTCAAAGCCCTTATTTTACGCAGCTACGGTGTTGGTAATGCGCCACAAGATAAAGCCTTACTCGCTTGTTTAAGCAAAGCGAAAGAGCAAGGTATCGTGGTGGTTAACTGTAGCCAATGTATCAAAGGCACGGTCAATATGTCTGGCTATGCCACAGGCAATGCCTTGAGCGAGGTCGGTGTCATCAGTGGTCATGATATGACCCTAGAGGCAACATTAACTAAATTACATTACTTATTAAGTAAAAACTTAAGCTATGACGAAATGTGCCAACAAATGCAATTAAGTTTACGTGGTGAACTTACTTAAGCATTTAATTAATCAAGTAAAAACTTAAGCTATGACGAAATGTGCCAACAAATGCAATTAAGTTTACGTGGTGAACTTACCTAAGCATTTAATTACTCGAGTAAAATGATAAAACACCATTACTCAGCCGGTAGTCCTTGCTGAAAGTTGGTGTTTTTCGATATATTGAGGCAAGGTTAATAAACTTAACTGCTACCCTGCTCATCATGTAATTCAATATTGAGCTCTAACACGTTTAAATCGCCATCTTTATTATCAAGCTTGATCGAAAAACTTTCATCCGATACTTTGATGTACTTACGCAATACCACTAGAATATCTGCGGTAAGTTGTGGTAAATAATCGGGCTGCTTATTGCGGCTATTACGTTCATGAGCAACGATGATTTGCAGACGCTCTTTCGCCCTGGACGCTGTGGTTACCTGCTTTTCTTTTTTGCGTAAAAAATAATCCAGTAATGCCATGTTATCCTCCAAACATCCGACTAAAGATGCCTTTTTTCTCAGCGAGTAAAAACCTAAACTCAATCGTTTCACCTAACAGGCGATCAATGACATCTTGGTAAGCTTGACCGGCATCACTGTCGGTATCTAAAATAACTGGCTCGCCCGCATTTGATGCCTTAAGCACGGATTGTGACTCAGGAATAACACCTAACAGCGGTATCGACAGAATATCTTCTACATCCTCGACACTCAGCATTTCACCTTCAGCTACACGTTTCGGGCAATAACGTGTTAATAATAAATGCTCTTTTATCGGCTCTAAGCCAAGTTCAGCTCTACGTGAACGACTTGCTAACATGCCTAAGATTCTATCAGAGTCACGTACCGATGATACTTCAGGATTGGTGGTTACTATAGCCTCATCGGCATAATAAAGCGCCATCATGGCCCCAGCCTCAATACCTGCAGGAGAATCACAAATGATAAAGTCATAAAGTTTACCAAGGTCATCCAGCACCTTACCAACATTTTCTTTATTCAAGGCATCTTTATCACGTGTTTGTGAGGCGGGTAATATAGATAAACTACTGACACGTTTATCTTTAATTAAAGCCTGATTTAAGGTGGCTTCACCATTAATTACATTGACAAAATCGTATACCACACGACGTTCACAGCCCATGATCAGATCTAGATTTCGTAAGCCTATATCAAAATCAATTAATACTACTTTATGTCCTTTTAACGCTAAACCAAGACCAATTGCAGCACTAGATGTCGTTTTGCCAACACCGCCCTTTCCTGATGTAACTACTATTATTCGTGCCATAGACAGAATATCCCTTTATAAGTTAAAAATTAAATGAGTTTTGATGACGTTAGCTCGTTGTCGGTCAAATGAATATATACCGGTGAGTCCCAGTGTTGCTCCATGGACTCACTTAGCCAATAGTTACCATTAATAGAAACCAACTCAGCCTGAAGATTTTGACAATATATTTGCGCGCTATGATGGCCTGTTGCGCCGGCAATGGCGCGACCACGTAAAGAGCCATAGACGTGAATATTACCATCGGCAATAACTTCAGCGCCCGCTGAAACTGAGCCGATAATGACTAAATTTTGCTCTTTAGCATACACTTGCTGACCCGAGCGAACCGGGCCTCGGTGTATTTTATCCGTGTATAAATGACGTTGCGTTGTCACCGCTACGCTTTCAGTCTTGGCAACTACCGCCTCTTTGCTCATCTTGGCTTTTGTCGCGGTATTGGCTTTCGCTGTATTAACAAATGAATATCCAAGATCACGAATTAACTGACGTTGCGCTTTAGCGATAACGCCGGTAAAACCGACAAAGGTAAAATCAAATTCTTCAATTAATGTTTTTATCCCTTGATAATTAATCGAGTCGTTGATTTTTTCAACATTTACCACGACGGGAACTCGGTAAAAAAAATCAGGCGCTTGCGCGACTTTATGGGTTAGATCAGCACGAATATCCGCTAATACTGACGTTTTCAAATGTAAAACAGACAGGGTAAAACTTGACCCTTTAAATTCAATGCTGGCATCAGCCATAAAGAAGGCTTCCCTAAATAAGACAAGTGACGGTATCTCGCTAATCATCAACTCACTAATATTAGCGCCACAATAACAAGCAGATAATAATATTGAAAATGTAAAAGTATTTATAAAACGCTTTTTAAGGTGGAAATCAAAGCATCTTGTCCAAGTTGATACTTTTTAATTTTATTATTCGCCATTAATAATGAATAACTTAAATTAATGGCCGCCACCAATAAAGCACGCTCACGGCTACCAATACCCGTTTGTTGCTTGATATCCTTACACATATCAGCGAGGCTGTTAGCGGCTTGATTTAAATCCTCTGCTTGCTCAGCTGAGCAAGTAAACTGATGTAGCTTGCCCAAAATTTCAATGCTGATGCCTGTAGAGTCTTCAGTAATCATTAATTAAGCTCTTATGCACTTTGTAATTTACCTAGTAGGTTTGTTAAAACGTCATTGGTCTGTTTTTGTTTTTCTTCACCTTCAATGGCTTCAAGTTGCAAGGTTTCATTTTCATCAATAAGCACGGTTTTTTGCTGCTCTAGTTCAGCCACTTGATTTTTTAGCTGGTTATTTTTTTCAATGATGTCTTCAATCAGTTGTTCGAGTTGAGGGAGAGTATTTTCTAACATAAGGCGCTCTTATTAACTGTAGTAAATTTAAGGCTGCAAATTTAATCTAAAGTGAGGCAAAATGCTACCTTTTAGCGCGATTATCGGCTTAATTTATGTAACAAATTTTAATGTTTGGTGGGATTAGCTAATTACGCTCAAAAAATACACTTTCAGGGTAAAAAACAAGCGGTGAATCTTTATTACCGCTAAGGGCTTTCATGCTACTTTATTGACCATTCGCTAGACAATGCTGGGTCAATAGCCATGGGGTATAAAGCCAAGGGTAGTAAATTTTTCTCAAATTCTAACCGTGGGAACTAATAGACTGTTTCGCCAGCAAGTAAACGATGTCATGGCGGATTATATTGATGGCAATTATTTAAGCTAAGACTAGTCAAAAGTTACTTACAGATTGTTAGCAAACAATTACGTAGCAGTCACTTAAATAAAGGCATGGATAATAAGAATTTTGTTAGCCGCAACACTTTTTATATTTTTTGCCACTGCCACATGAACAAGGATCATTACGCTTCGGTGTTTGGTCGAATCGAGTCGTGGTGGGTTTGTTGAGTATGGCGTTAAGTTCAATGATATTTTCATCGCTGGCGCTGTCTACAGTAATATCAGCAAAAAGTTCATTATCGGCAACTAAGCTCGATACTTCGAGTTTTCTTTCATCACTACTAACCACTAGCGTTAATGGTTTTTTTTCAGTACCAAGTTTTACAGCACGTTTATTGTTATAACCTGTGGTGACATGGTTATGTCTGGTGTGGATACGTCCTTTGTAATAAAGATCGTGCATGATTTTCTCCGCTAATTTAAATGCTTGCTTTAAGCGCGGCAGTATAACGTAACGTGGTAAATAGTCGACCGTTGAATGGACTCTCTGGCTTTTATTTTATCATTTACCCCAAAGCTCAGATATATAATGTCCCTATATAGCCATATTATACCAATTTCACTAAGTTATGGCCCACTTGTGGGGGTAAAATAGCCCAAAACTACAATCCCAATAGGCCACTATTGGTCAATCGAGCGCCTTGTCCTGAAATATTTTTGCTGAGCACAATAAGATCACAAACTTAATGAAAATAGTATTACTAATAAAAATTCATGTTTAGAGTGCTTGAGTAACATCAATGATACAATAAGGCTTGGTATACCTACTCACTAGTGAACTATGAAAGATTGTAATCAATGCGGGAAATGTTGTATCAAATACGGCGGCGGTGATCTGGCAGCAAGCAAAGAAGAGATTGACCTATGGGAAATATTTAACCCTGAAATCTTCGCATTTGTTAAAAATAATGAGTTATGGTTCGACCCTAAATCTGGTTTACGACTACAAAGTTGCCCTTTTCTAGCAATAGCGGAAAAAAAAGACCCGCTCGCGCCTGATCTGTATACCTGCAGCATTTATTTAGATAGACCGGAAGACTGTCGTCATTATCCTAGCCTGATTGCTGAAATGATCAGAGATGAATGTGAGATGATTGAAGTAATAGACTTAGACAATCACAAAAAAGCGCAAATTAAATTAGATGTATTGATGCAAGATAGCCGCCCGCCAAGCTACTCCTAGGGTAATCCATCTTGGCAGACAAGCTAGATTAATCGGCTACTGCTGGTTTGCTAACCTTATTGAATAATTGCAACACCGCTAACTTCTAACACTGATTTTGCGTCTGCCCGCTCAATAACCTTCCATAATGTCGTTTGAATAGTTTCATCGGTTCTAACATCACCCTGACAGGAAAACTTCTGCTCTTGTATCTCAGCACCTTCTTCTGAGGTGTAAGCAACAACAACTTGTGTTGCACAAGTTGTCGATTCACCAAAATAAGCCAGTGATATTTGTGGGTAACCTTGAAAGCCTTTTTTAACTCGTTTTGCTATACGTTTTGTTGATTTATCTAAATTCATAATAGATATCCAGAAGTAATGTAGCGCCCTACTATAGGACTTTTACTTAGTTTGCTAAAATGTTTCACACATTGCAAGTCATTGTCAGCTTGTAAGATTTAATCCCTTAGTGAAGCGTTTGATTTATGAAAGGATATAATCGTTTTAGTTGCTGGTATATATGCTCAATATTGGAAATTTAAACACGCCAAAGGACACGGTAATGGACTGGGTTTCTTTGCCTTTGAAGTTTAATTTATACTCTAGTGGCTTGTTACGACTGCCATCAGCAAATAGCGCCATTAAATGATCTTGATCTAACTCGCGGTTACCCGAGGATAAATTCGTTAGTGTTATAACCCCCCAACGTTCACCTATGTCATTACTCATTAGTACATAGTTTACTATTTCAAAGTCACCCGCTTTGGGCTTAACATTATTATCATTAGGGAAAGACAAAATAATTGTGTTTGTTACCGAACGATCGATGTTCAATACCTCGGTATCTTCGGCTTGACTAGCCGACACAAAAGATAATAAAGCTAACAATATAAATAAAGATTTTCTCACTGTAACTGCTCCAGAAATTAAACACCCCTTTATTTAACGGGCTGATACTAGTGTACAAAAATGAGTAGCGCTTGTGACACAGCAAACATAGCACTCATCAATACACCGTGGTGATATAGGTTCAAGTAAAGCTTAATTATCAAGACGCTTATTATCGGTTAACAGCTTGTCAGCAGATCCTGAAAAATCAAAATGTTTAAAAAAAACATCATAAATCGTTTTCAAAACCTCTGTACCATAACAACGTGTATGTTTAAACTCGCCATTTTCTTCATAAACACTCGAGTTGTAGATAATATATTTCAGTTCCTCTTTCCCTTGTACCTTTGCCGGGTAATTTTTCAGTTTTTCCATACGACCTAACCGTGCCATCATGTCAGATAAACAATGCTTATCACGTTGGAATTCTGAAACATGATGACCTATATACTCATCCTTGGTATACCCTAACACCTCCAGTTCACATTCGTTGGCATAAACAATAATACCTTCTGCAGAAACAACATGGATGCCTATTGATGAGTTATAAATAAAATCTTCTGGTTGCTCAGTAAACATAAATCATCTTTCCTACTGGTTAATGGGCAAAGCTTAGATAATTAGATAAAATTATAGCTGAACGAAACACAGTCAACTGAATTTTGTTCATTACTATAGCGGCACGCCATCGTATGGGTTTATTTTTAAAGATTCAAGCGACTTTGTTAGCTTTCCCACGAGGATTGCCAATTTATGGTCATGGGGATCTAATCGGTAGCTTAATTAACGTGTCTAAGCTTTGATGGCGTTTCCCCGGTCCACTTTTTATATGCGGCGCTGTAGCTTAAATCTTTAGCAATTTCGTCTAACTTGTGCCCTGCTCTGATAACTTTCGGCTAACGTTCTTGAGGTTCAATATCGGTAGCCCTTTAATAGTATTAGCTAATAAGTACATTTTTAGCTAAGACTATTAAGGGCGGTTGACCTTGCAAACTAACGCTGCCATTTGCCTTTATTTACAGCGATTTTAGCCCTTGTTGTTTGTGTATACAAACATGATGATACGAACAAAGTCGCGGTAAATCCCATTAATATCCCCTGAAAGAGTAACAACGCCTAGTTGCTGTGTTTTACCACGCTGGATCATTCTCAAGGATAATTATGGTACGTAATTACTAACATAGGAAAGAAAATCGGTCGGCTAAAGCTAAAACTTAATAATTGCCATAACATGAACCTATTTCCCCTTGTTAACTGTGCTTAAATAATGCGCCATAAACGATGTATTTTAATAGATTTTACCCCTTAATAATTAAGTTTTTGTCCGGCCTGAACTCATTTTTACCCGTTTAGTTTGAAATATACTCACTTAGTGAACTCAGTTTTCGCCTTAAACAGATAAAAACATAATTTTTTTTAAATAAATAGCCTATAGATTAAAGGTAAATAACTCACCCAGACAACTCTCCTACAGGGCTTATTTTTAAAGAGGTAAACCAGTTAAACTAAATACACACTTTGTCACAAATCCAGTCATTGCCATAAAAGATAATAGGAATCTAAATGATAATTATTATTGTATACAATATAATTTACCTTTAGACTGTGCCACTTCTTGAATTTAGAAGTATAAGAATAATGCAAAAAAACAGATATAAACTCGGCCTTTTATTAACCTGTACTTGCAGCATTTTGCCCGTACAAGCTAATGAAAATGATTTGTTCGGTGTTGATATTTACGGGAGATTGAGTCTTTCATACCAACTACAAAATAATAAGCAAACTGGGGAAGTGTGGAAATTAGCCAACAATGCCTCTCGCCTAGGCTTTAAAGGCGGCAGTGTTTTTTCAAAGAATATGTCAATAATATACCAAATAGAATTTGGCGTTGAAGCGGATGACGGTGATAAAAAGGGTCGAACGTTATCACAACGAGACACCTTTTTAGGGGTGCAATCTGACTGGGGCCGGTTTATTGCCGGCAGAATTACCATTCCTTTTAAAGAGGCTAAAGGTAACTTTGACTACTTTAATGATTTACAAGGCGAATTAGGCAAGATAATTGATGGCGAAGAACGTTTAGACAATGTTTTGCAATACGACAGTCAAAAAATATTAGGCCCAATAAAAACAACGATAGCGATTGTTCCTGGGGAAAACACCCATGATAGTAGTCAAGATGGTCCTGCCGATGGCATATCATCCGCTATTGAATATAAAAACAATGATCTGTTTTTTAGCGCGGCGATAAACTCCAATATTAAGCAATTAGATCAATTACGTTTAGTGGCTACCTGGCCAGTAGGCTCACTGCGATTTGGGCTTTTATTCCAACATACTAAAACCAGTAAAAAAACGCTGCTACTGGCTGACGGCAGTAATAGTGCTAACGCCTATGGGGTAAGTTCATCTTATTCTTTCAATAAAAATAGGATTAATGCCCAATTCATCCAGAGTGATAGCTCAATGAAATTATCTGACGCTACCCAATTCTCTATTTCCTGGGAGCATAGCTTTAATTCGCGGACAACATTTTTTACTTATTTTGCTGATCGCGATGCCGAGCAAACCGATAAAAGCGAAAGCTACTATGCCTTAGGTCTTAAATACAATTTTTAAGGTCAGATGTAATTACAGTACCTCAAATCACCTCCAAAATATTTACTTTAGGTAATAATACAATGAAAAATAAATTATTGTTCACACTGCTCTTTTTACTACTAAGTGAGCAGACCTTTGCTGCTCGTATGATTATTGAAGCCAAATTTATCCCGAGTGCAATTACCATAGATGGAAAAAAAGATGAACAGTGGGATTTAGTTACCCCGCTAACCGTACAGCTCAATGAACTGCCTTATAAACCTGATAATGGCTACCGAGGCCTTAAAGAAACTTCTATAGAAATTAGTAGCTTATACGACAATGAGTACATCTACTTTCTTTTTCGTTGGTATGACCCGACTATCAGTTTAGCGCGTTTCCCTTGGGAAAAAACACAAGATGGCTCCTGGATAAAGCTTGCAAATTTAGATCATACCTTACATGAAAATACCTACTATGAAGATAAATTAGCCATTTATTGGGATATTAACGAGCGCGGTTTTATTAAAAAAGGCTGTGATAAATCCTGTCACATGCAAGAAGAAGGCTTGCTGGCAGGTATCAAAGACACTTCCTCTGGTCGTCACTATACTAAAAATGACGGCGAAACAATCGATGAATGGCATTGGAAAGCTACTCGTACCAACTCATTAAAGCAAATGGATGATGGTTACGTAAATAATGAACATGAGACAAATAATAAGTGGGGTCGGCATATAGATAATCCTCACTCAGGAGGATATTACGCCAATAAAAACAAAACAAATGTCCCTGCTTGGATGAATGGTCCACAGGTAAAACCAAGTCCTGACTGGATTTTAGACAGTGGTAAGGTACCATTTATCGATACTTTTAAAGCGGGAGATCGAATTGCTGGCATCGTCATTGCCCCCTTTAAACAAGCACGTGCAGATGTTACTGCCCGAGGTATTTGGATCGATGACCATTGGCAGTTGGAGATCAGGCGTAAACTTACCACTCACCACCAAGATAGTGCTACCCAAGATGTGCAGTTTGATAACTTAAATAAAGCCTATTACTTTGGTGTAACGGTTTTTGATAATAGCCAAATCAACCACCTCTATCATAAAAAATCAATCAAACTTACTTTTAAGCAGTAGCGGTGTTCGGTCTTTTTAAACCAGCCTTTTAACCATTCGAGCCAGTAATAGCAATGAAATCAATACTAACAACAATTGCGCAACCTTCTAACCTTACTAAGAGGGTTGTTTTTTATTACTGGCTCAAAAAATATTCGAGTACTTGGCTAGCGATGCCATGGTTATTATTAGTATTAACAACCTTAGCTGTTCAATTTTGCCTCGGGTTTCAATATAACTCTAATGATACCACTACCATTTATCTGCAAGTAGCAAGAGCATGTGCTTATGCTCTTTTATTGATTCTAAGCTTACTCTGGTTACCCGTCATGCGTCATGGCTTGGCCGCACTAAGACGTTCTCGGTGGACAAGTTGGTTACCCTTAACACACGCAAAAAATATACACCGTTGGTTAGGCCATGTTTTGCTCATCGCCTCGCTTATTCATGGTAGCTGTTACCTGCTATATTTTAACAGTTTAGAAGCGCCCTTCATGGCAACCTTGTTAGGTGAGGAAGCTGATTTGGTTCGTTCCATGAAAACCACCATGTATGAATTTGTCAGCGAAGATGAAAGTATTGATGATGTCATAGATTGGATCGCGTTAGGTATGCCGGAATCTATGTATCACGATAAAATACGCCCTATTATGCAAGAAGATTGCACTAAATGTCACAGCACTTCTTCCACCATGACTTACGCCATTCCGTCTTTGTCCCTTAGTCATTATAATGACGTTATGTCTTTGAGTGAAAGTGGTATCTGGTCACGTCAATTTCGTATTAATTTCTGTGGCATTGTGATGTTATTATTGGTGATTGCTCTTTGGATCACTTCCCTTGATGTCGTGAGAAAAAATTATCATCATATTTTTCAACATGTACATAAATTTGGCTATTTAATGATCCTATTAGCCTTACTGCATATCCCGCGTTACAACTGGTTGATATTGCCTTGTATCATCTTAGTTATTGAATATATTTTTTCGCACTATGTTCGTATTTATTATGATCAAGACGCAACCTTAAGCAAAGTTAATGACTCAATCATGACGCTAACATTACCCCGTCCCGCTAAGTTCAAAATTCAGTCTGGCCATTATTTACAATTACGTATTCCGGGACTTAAACGTTTTGAGTGGCACGATTTTTCTTTAACTGGGCAACGAAGTGATGAAGACGTAATCAGATTAAAAATTAAGGTTCAAGGCGATTGGACGCAAAAGTTATATGACAGGTTCCGCAGTATAAAGGTAAACCAACAAGCCCTCAGTTATTTAGAACACAATGAAGAATTCCAGGAGGAAAGTCTGGAGAAAGATCAGACGGTACTCAAGGTTGATATCAGAGGACCATTTGCCAGCCCTGCAGCCCATATGCCTAAAAATGATCAATGGGTTATGATAGCAGGAGGTATTGGCATAACACCATTTCTTGGTTTTATGCATGCCTTTTTAAGTAACAAGCAGCAAGTGAAACAATTTCATTTAATATGGCTATTAAGAGATAGTAGCTTACTTACTTGGTTAAAACCCTTTATTACCTCCCCTATTCTAGGAGGACATATACATATTTACCTGACTAAATCTGGAAATTCACCTCTGCCTGATTGGTTGAAATTACATAGCCAAAGCAACCTTTTGATTAAGCAACAACGGCCAGATCTATCTCATGTTTTCCACCATTTAGATGAGTTTTACCATAGTAAACAAAGTATAAAAAATAATAATAACAAAGAATATTCACTAAAACTTTCCAAACCCCACTGTTTTGTTTGTGGCCCCTTAGGTCTGACTAAAACAGTGACTAAACTTTGCCAGAGCATGGGATGGTCGGTCAGTGTTGAGCAGTTCTAAACTATTTGATATCGCATCATGTGAGCCAATGAAGAATTAAATTCTGGAAAAACTTCATTTACTTCTATAATTACCATTCTTCACCTTAATTTTAATTTAATTAGCACAAGGATGTACAATATGAATGTTTTATCCGGGTCAACCTCTGCTCGTCCAGATTTAGACTGGAGCCAATTAAAAGAAACTATTGTTATGCTCAACTTGGCAGTGACTCAAATTGATCAATCGATGAATGAGGGTAACTCCTCTGTTTCAACTTTATCTAAATCATTTACTGGGCTTGCGACCAATTTAAGTGATATTCAGAGCTCAATTGCCCAATTAAGTCAAAAAGATGAAAGTAGTGAAAAAATGAAGTTAATCATTGAAGGCTCTACGTCAACTGCCTTGGATAAAGTACATTCAGCTATAATCGCCTTTCAGTTTTACGATAAGCTCAGCCAAAGGTTAGATCATGTCAGTCAAAGTCTCAGTGCTTTAACCGCACTGATTAGTAACCCAACAGATTTATATTCGCCTAATGCTTGGCAAGCATTACAAGAAACAATTCGCAGTAAATATACTATGGAAGAAGAACGTCAAATGTTTGATAAGGTTATTTCTGGCGTGCCCATTGAAGAAGCTTTAATTGAATTTAACCTTGATATGGCAAATAAAACTGCTTCTGAAGAAGATGAAATAGAGTTATTCTAGCTTGAATGTTTTACTGTAAATCTAGTTCGCCTTTACCAAGTGCTATGTTAATTTATAGCTAAAACCGTACTTATTAGCACCTAGCTAATAAGTACGGTTTTCGTTAGCAACGGGAAAACTTTTCCACTCTGCGGCCTTAATTAATGAATTCCAGTTTCATTAATTTTATGATCTTGTTGTGCATAGGAAAAATATATCTGGGCAAGGCGATCGATTGAGCAATAGCCGGCTATTGGGATTGAGAGCAACGCTGATATGGTGTATTTTAACCAGCACAAGTGAGCCATAATTTAATGAAATTGGTATAATGCCATTATTCAAGTGGCTGCTTTGCCGCTCTATATTCCGCGTGCATAAAGGCCCATACTGACAGTATGCCAACGGCAGAAATCAAGATGAGCATATTCATAAAGCTAGACCAGCCACCGGCGCTATCTGCCAGTCTGCCGCCAATGAAAGCAAAAGTTGCACTGGCAGCAAAACCAAAGGCATCAATTAAACACACCAAAGTCGCACTATGGGGACCGCCGTATTCAATAGAGAATATCGACATAGGTAAGTAATAGGCAGGGGAAATTGAAAAAGCGAACAAAAATATTGCACCCAGCGCCACCGAGTAGTTCATTTGTGCACTCAAATTAAACCAGGGTAAATACTGCAAAGTAAGCACGCTCAATAAACTAAGTATCAGCGCTATGGTTAATACTGTCCTAATGCCTCGCTTTGAAAAACGGTCATAAAACGCGATTGCGGCCAACAGACCAGTCAAAGAGCCAATGGGAAAGACGGTCGAGGCCATTGCGGCTTTAGAGGGGGTCAGTTGGTAGCTTTCCATCAGATAAACCGCAACAAAGTCCAAAAAGGCCATCATGCAAGTAAGCACCATCAACATGATCACCACCAGCCAAACTCTGGGGCTTTTTGCAAAGGCCACCAGTCCAGCAATCGTGTCGGTGTCTTTAAGTGGGTGATTATATTTGTTATCCAGCGCCTGTTTTTCTGCCCTAGCCTGCACTGAATTTACCGCTTTTTTATTGCCTTTGTTATCGGTATGGTTTTCATTTTCTTTGAAAAATTCTGGATTATCTGGCTTCTCTTTCAGGTAAATATAGCAGCCGATAAAAATTATCAACGCTAAAGTAGCTGCGATGAAGGCCACGGTTCGCCAAGGCATAAAGCTCAACAGCCAACCAAAGAAAAAAGTGGCTAACACCACACTAAACCTCGAACTGGTAGCCAGAATACTCCACACTCGTCCATAATGTTGCGGGTGGTACCACTGTCCTATCAATTTAGTCATACCGGGCCAGCCAGAGGATTTTGTGCAGTAAAGCAGAAATGAACAGCCAGTAAAGGCCATGACATTGGCTGAAAGTCCAAAGGCAATGATAAATAGCGCGGTAAGAACAATTCCCATTAAAATAGTAATTCTACCGCCAATCTTGTCGGCAAGGGGTCCCCAAATAAGTTTACCAATCAGGGCTCCTAAGGTGCCATAAGCAGCAAAATCACCAAGGTTTGTTTTGGTTAACGCCAAAGTCTCATCAGCAAGTAAGGCAGGACTTAGAATGGTGACCATTTGACGACAAATCATCATGGCGGCATAACCTAGATACATGGCAACGATAATATTGATTTTCTGTGGGGCTCGGTTAGACATAATCACTCCCTGAACGGTCGTCAGTATAGCCGATGACTCGCTTAGCGTTAATTATTAAGCATGTTAAGCGCTTTCAACTTTGAACAAAACTTTAGGGTTGACCATGGTTTTTATTTCAAGAACATTTCCGTTCGGATCGGCAATAAAAAAGGTTTCTTGTTCATATTCACTGTCGATAAAACGACGATAAGGCTGGTCTAAATAGACCAGACCAGCCGCTTCAATACGTGCTTTTAAGGCTTGAAACTCCCGCTCAGGTAAATGTATACCAAAGTGGGGAACAAGTACCGCACCCATGTCCACATCATGCCGTACTTTGGGTAAACTTTCCTCACTTTGGTGTAGCGTCAATTCATTACCCCAAAAATCAATGTCAAGCCAACGTTGCTTTTCGCTATTGCCACTCTTACAACCAAGTACATTGCAATAAAAGTTTTTAGCCAAATTTAAATCTCCTGCAGGAATGGCAAGATGAAAACAGTTGGACATAAATTCCCCCTTATTTTTTATGTTAAACCTGTGAACTATATATACCCGTGACCATTCAATATGCCTATTTCAGAGTGCTTGAGCAATTTCAATTCAAGGCGCTGTGATGAAATAATGGTTGTTCAGGAGAATATGCTCAGGATAATTGCTCCTGCATTATCTAATAAGGGACTCCTGTACCGTCTGCATTCTCTAATAAGCTCCATCCATGTCGCGTCATTATAAGTTACAGCAACAATGAAGTGCTGTTGCTCAAACGCTTCTTTGATGGGTAACGGGTATAGCTACTCTATTTTATAGAACACCTATCCAGAGAATTCTATATTTTATGCATTTTTTGATGTTATTAGTTGGCTAATGAGCAATAAATTAGTTCATTGGTCTAAGATATGACCGAAAGTGCCACGACATAAATATTAAAGATTTAAGCTTGGGCAAGACTTGCTAGGAATAATACTGGGTTAATTTAATCATGGGGTGCTGGAGGAAGACCGGATTGCCCACCAATAAAACGCAGGCATTATAGCTAAGCTTACCAGAGCGACAAAGGATAGAATTCATTGCCTTAGCGCTCTGTTAATTTTTGTTACTACCGGTTCAGCAGCTCAGCATTGGTTGGGTATTTCTCCAGTAACTCAACCAGTTTACTTGCCCCTTCCGCAGGTTTAAGACTGGTAAGTGCCCTACGCAACATTCTTATATTGTCGAGTTCCTTCGAATTAAGCAGTAACTCCTCACGACGGGTGCTACTTTTAGCAATATCCAGCGCAGGAAAGATGCGTTGATTTGCCGCTTCTCGTGATAAAACGATTTCCATATTCCCCGTGCCTTTGAACTCCTCAAATATCACCTGGTCCATTCGGCTACCCGTATCAACAAGTATGGTCGCTATAATGGTAAGTGAGCCACCATGCTCAATTTTTCTCGCAGCGCCAAACAGTTTTCGTGGTATTTCCATCGCTCTAGCATCAAGCCCACCCGACATGGTACGACCGCTACTCTTTTGACTAGCATTATGTACTCGTGTCAGCCGAGTGAGCGAATCAATGACAATCATGACATCGTGACCTTCGCCTGCTTGCTGGCGCGCGATTTTAAGTAGGTCATTGGCTACACGGACGTGTTGTTCATAAGTTTCATCTGTGGATGAGGCGTATACTGTTGCTGGTACACTGCGCTTAAAATCGGTCACTTCTTCTGGACGCTCATCGATGAGTAACGCATACAGTTTTATTTTGGGATAAGCTGCCCCCACCGCCTGACATATATGTTTTAACAGGGTAGTTTTGCCAGAGCCTGGCGGAGCTACAATCAAACCTCGCTGACCCATGCCAATTGGCGTGAACAAATCTATCGCTCGGGTGGAGAGTTGCTGAGAACCTAATTCTAGGCGAATACATTGATGAGGGTTGATCGCTACGCCATTAGAAAAACGCTTTTGTGGATCAATATAAGGTACTTCCTTAGGTACTTCTTTGACGGGGGTGGCGACTATTTTTCTTTTCAGATTCAACGTTAATATTTTTCTTGTCATGATATCGTTTTAGAGAATTATGTGTTTTTTGCAAGAGTTACCTTAATATACCCGTTAAAGTTCGAGGTACAAGGTGACAAACTTAATGGAAGAGATATAATAACGTATTAGAAAAACTATTGATAAAATATTTTCGCTAATGTCCACTTTGTCCACACCTGTCTGCCTTAGCTCAAAGCCATGCTTATATCCCTTAACCAAAGCAAGCGCGTACTGTCTACAAGGTCGCGAGTACGTTTAGCCTAGTTGCTAAGTTAACGGCAGCAGGAACATAGGGTCAGCAGAGAGGTTTTATCAAAGGAGCGGCTTATTCAGTGTGTTTATAGAGGGCCGAGTGGTTGTGGAAAAGTTTTTCAAATAAGAAAAGATAAGGTAAGCAGAAAAGCAATTGACAAAGTGTAGTACATATTTCTTTTTTATCCAGTAAAGATTAAATTATTCAATGAATAAGTCACTGGTTGCATCTTTTTTACTCACTTACAGCTTACTGGTTGCACAGTGGCTTACCGAAGGTTCGCCACATTATTGTGGATAACTCTGTGAATAACGATTAAACAGTGCCTACCCCTTTGAAGTATTCTATGCTATTGAATATGCCATCAATATAGCCAATTTAAAAGTGTTACTTGCTCAGGGCGTCAGCTTTATTTTACATGCCTATGTAGTTTACTCAGGAACTCTTTGTAAACGTCATCTTCGAAGTTTCTAATCGAAGATCCATTGCTCTTTATACACTGGATCCCCGATTAAAACACCACGGGGATGACGATCCTAAGCCAAGTGCATAGGCATGTTATTTTATTGCTTTGGTCTAAGGCTTGGGGTGGGTATCACAGGTTTTGTTAATTACCCCAGACCTTATTCAATTCATTACGGCTGAGCTACTTTTATCTGGCAATAGTTCAATAATTTATCGCCATTCTAGCTGATATTATCAACTAAAAGCCTGAGACCTGCTCTGCCATTATTTGCGGTGTTATTAACTGGCTTACCGTGGGGAATACCTGAGCTCGATAAAGCGCATTATCTAACATTAATTGGATTACTTTATCATAGCTTAAGCCAAATTCTATTTCACATGATTTTGGAAAATAACTAGAATCTGGAGTCAAGCCTGGAACAAGATTAGCCTCCATAAAAAAACACTCACCATTTTTGTTTGATTTAATGTCTATTCGTGCAAAATCTCTTATGCCAAGGTTAATAAAAGAATTAAGAGCAAGTTGCTTCACTTTATTTAACATTTGATTATTATCAATTTTTTTCAATGCTTCGCTATTATCATTTTTCACTTTATGCCCTAAAATTCTCAGGCCATTTTTTGATTCAGGTGGAATAATTTCAATGGGAGCAACAATGAATTCGCCATTAGATTTACTTATTATGGCCACTGTAAATTCTCGACCGTCCAAATATTCTTCAACCAGTATAGGCTGAGAAAATAACGTATATAGTGATAAAACCTTAGCTTCAAATTCTGAAAAATTTACCACCCATGATGAATCGTCAATACCATTACCATTGGCTGCATCTATGGGTTTCAAGAACAAAGGAAATTTAATCGGTAATTCATTTTCACTACGGTACTTACCCGGTACCGTAGTAAAATATTTGGCGGTAACAATGCCTTTATTTTGTAAAATGGTTTTAGCTAGCACTTTATTTGAGTCAAATTCCAATATATTCCTTAATGAACCAGTAAAATTAACTTTATGCCTCATAAAATATTCAGATAACCAAATATCACCATCATTATCGATAGGAATATATTTAACGGCCAGCACGACTAAATCTGGACTTCTGTCGATGACATTATCTAAATCAGCCATTGTTTTACAGACTGTTAGTTGTACAGTATGGCCCATTTTTCGTATGGCTGACAACACGCCCTCGCAAGCATTAATACTGCCAAAACCAGTTTCTTTTAATTTTTGATTTGGTGTGGTAATTATCTCTATTTTCATTATTATTTCCTGCAACAAATAAATAATCCGTCTAAATTTTAATTGACTAAAATAAACATGTTGCTGTTTTAATTTTACCCAGAAAGTCTAAGTACGGACCCTGGGTAAAATAGTGAGGTAAAAGTAAATAATACTAAGGTAATAGTACGTCTTAGCCTTTTTTAGCAAGGAAACCTTAGCAAACAGCCCTAATGATTGTTTGTTCTAATCGGTGATAGCCTTCATTTAGCAATAAATTTTCAGTCACCGATTTATTATGATCGAGGATGCCCAAAAGTTCACAAATGACACCACAAATATCGGTTTGTTTTGGTGTGCAACCTGCTTGGTGAGAGAAACGGTCGCCAATAACATATAAGGGAATATCTCGTTCTTCGGCTAAAGATCCGCCATGGCTTTTATCATTATTCATACCATGATCTGCGGTAATTATAATTTGGTAACCGGCTTCAATCCAAATTGGCAGGTATTCGGATAGCTCTTTGTCTGATTTGCGGGTGGTGTTGCGGTAATGAGAACTATCAAGTCCAGACCGATGACCCGCTTCATCAATACTCATCGGATGAATCAAGAGAAAGTCAGGGTTATAGCGGCGGCGTAATAATTCAGCATCCAGGTACAAGTGACCATCAGGGTATTGCCCATCATGATAAAAAGAACCATATTGAATGAGTTGTTCGGTATCTACGGTATGGCGGTCGCGTATCGCATTGTAAGGGCTTTGATTATACAGTTCGCTAAACCAATGAAAGGCAGCAGCAGCAGTTGACAACCCCGCTGCGCGAGCCAAGCTAAAAACACTTTTTTGGTTGGAATTCCGTATCACTTGGTTGTGCACTATGCCGCTAATTGCGGGTGTCACCCCCGTTAGGATAGTCTCGTATAGTGGACGAGACATTGAGGGTAATTCACATTGTACCTTGTAAAGTGTAGCCCGTTTTTGCTCCTTTAATGCCTGAATAAATCCCATGCATTGCTCGGCAACTTTAAACGCTAAACCATCAAGAACAATAAGTATCACTTTGTTTGTCATTATATATACTCCGAACACAGCGTTGAATTAAGACGTCATTTTTTCATGACTAACTGTGTAAAAAGAATACGCACGTTTTATGACGATAATATGACGCTAAAAGGGTATTTTGATGACAAGACTCATTTTAAGGTAATTGCTGCACTACTCTTTGCTAAAATGTCCCGTGACACGCAATTAAACCTAAGCCATGATTAGCAGCCTCAGCTAGCGCTCAGACATTACTAACGCTTTAATTTTTAATGCTTTTTCAAAGTGATCAAGCTTATGGGTGATAATCCACCAGGTTGCCGCTTCCATCAATAACTCAGCATCATCATTTTTGTTAGCAAAGAAGGCATAAAATGATAAACCGACATTAGTGCCTTTCTGGGCGATTTTTTTATCACATACGGCGATAATTTTTTCTTGTAAAGTATCTTTCACCCGTTAATTTCCTTTTAATGAGGGTAATGGTTAACTCTTTATGTTGATTAAAATAAAAAGCCAGCACATCTGTTTGCTGACTTTATTATTTTATCCCCAAGCTAGTTGAAGGTGCAGGTTTAAGTGTTAAATTCTACCAAATAAACAATCTCACTACTTATCTTCAAAATAGAATTTTTCACGCTTATTATCATAGTTACCTATTTCATTCATGGTTTCAGCGTTATATAAACGACCATTAATCATGGTATGGGTAACCTTATCACTTAAGCGAATGTCATTCCTGACATCGCCATCAATAACAATCATATCGGCAAGTTTACCCACGGTGAGTGAGCCTAAGTCTTTATCCAAACCAAGCGATTTTGCCGGTGAAATAGTTGCGGTACGAATGGCTTGCAGTGGGGTCATACCACCCTGTACCATCATCCACATTTCCCAGTGCATGGCTAAACCTTCACGTTGGCCGTGACCACCAGCGTTAACTTCAATGCCTAAGTCTTGCATTTCTTTCGCCACTTTAGCGACATTGAAATGATTATAATGATGAAGCGGCGCTTTTGGTCGACGCATAGCGCGTGGATCTAAAACTTCACTCGGCACATATTTACTTAAACGCGGATGCTGCCAAACATTGGTGGTATCGTACCAATAATGTTCACCGGAAATACCACCATAAGCAACCCCCATGGTTGGTGTATAAGCCATGTTTGATTGTGACCATAACTGCTTGATATCATCATAAATTTTAGCCGTAGCAATTGAATGTTCTAACGTAGTATGGCCATCAACTACCATGGTTAAGTTATGTTGTAATAATGAGCCACCTTCTGGCACAACCATCATTTCTAATTCACGTGCGGCTTGAATAAATTGTTGGCGTTGGTCACGGCGTGGTTGATTATAACTTTTGACACTAAAAGCCCCGGCCGCTTTTAACCGTTCAACGTGAAATTTAGCATCGTCAAGACTGTCCACATGGGAAGTATAGCCAGGAATAGTAGCTCCATATAAAATAGCGCCAGTAGAGAATAAACGTGGGGCGACTATCTTACCGGCTTTTTGCATTTCACTAGCGGCAAAGAACTCTGTGGTGTCGTTTGAAGGATCATGAATACTGGTTACCCCTAGCGCTAATCCGGCATAGTTTTTCCAGTTTTGCTGGGGAATAATTTCATTACTGCCTTGTGAGCCATGGGCATGGGCGTCGATTAACCCAGGCATAATCGTCTTGCCCGTTATATCAATGATATAAGCATCAGTGGGGATGTTAACTTGTGCTTTTGTACCCACCGCTTTAATTTTGTTGCCCTCGACCAGAACAACGCCATTTTCAATCACTTGCTCTCCGTCCATAGTGATAACAGTACCACCAACAAAGGCAACGCGACCTGATGGAATATCTACTTTTTGCTGATAACTTAAATGAGTGACTTTAACTTTGTTTTTAACTTGGCTAGCGGTCTTATCCGCCTGTTGATCTTTTTCTTGCTCACTAACCTTAGCACTGATATCAAATAAACCTTGCACTGAGCTTTGGTATAAATCAGCACCTAGACTCCAATAAATCTCGTTAGATTTACCATTCCAATTAATACCTTCACCAGCACGAATTGATAACTGCTCTACCGGTAAGTTTTTTGCTTTAGGACCAATATCTATAACATCACCAAGCTCTACCAAGGGGGTAACAAATACTTTAAAGCGCTCGGCAAAAGCAAGGTATTTACCGTCGGGTGAGACCCGGTATTCTGAAGAAAACTCACCTTGATATAACTTGGTATCATGCTGACCATCTAAATCAATACGAGCAATATGGGGTTTTTCTCCGTTACGCGTTACATAGATACGATCATTTCGTGCGCCAAAGTGTGGTTGTAAACCGCTTTCGGTGACAAGTTTAGCCTTACCACCCTTGGCTGATACTGCATAAATACCAGGGTTTAAGCCCCAAGTAGGATCGATAATATTGCCACCACTCACTTTACGATAAACAATGGTTTTACCGTCGGGTGAAAAGCTTGGCTCAACGTATTTTCCTGGCTCACGCGTAATGATTTTACCTTTACCACCCCGACTAGACACCACGCGTACTTGGCCAAGTTTTTTATCATCCCAACTGACATAAACAATTTTTCTGCCGTCACGTGAAAAACTTGGATTTAATTCAAACTGACTTTTTTGTTTAGTTAAACGCTTAGGTTTACCGTTTGGTAGGGTTTTTATATAAATATGCCCCATGGATTCAAAAACAACCTTTTTACCATTTGGCGATATTTTTACATCACGTAACATCTTGGTATCAAATATCTTTTTATCTAAGTCTTGAGTAAAACGTAGTGCTATTTGGATTTTCTTTTCTGTTTTTACATGAAATTCAATCACTTTAGCTTTTTTGCTCGCAAGTGATAGTTTATTTATTTTACCACCCGCCCAGAAAATTAAGGCATCACTTTCTGGGGTCCAAGCCATCGTTGGATAAACACCATGAATAGCCCATGTTTCTTGCATATCACGGTCTAAACCATCATAAATTTTAGTGTGTGCGCCACTTTTAAGATCATATAGGTATAAGTTTGATTGAAAATCATCACGACTAATAAAGGCTAGGTACTTACCATCCGGTGACAGCGTTGGTCTGATCGCGCCGCCTTTACCTGAAACGATGACTTTTATGTCACCGGTTTCAAGCTCTAGACGTTTAATTTTATAAATGCCCTTTTCCGAGTCTTTAGAATAATGGAAGGTTTTACCCGGGGTAGCATCTTGGGAGAAATAGACATATTTACCATCATGAGAGAACGCTGGCTCACCTAAATCTTTTTGCTCATTGGGGCGTTTGGTTAACATAACGCCATTACCACCCGACTTATGGTACATCCACACTTCACCTGCGCCCAAGGAACGTGTTCCGGTATAATGTTTACGGCCAACCAGGTAATTACCATCGGGTGACCATGCTGGACTGTTTAATAAACGAAATTTTTCTGTGCTTACCGCTTTAGCATTACTGCCATCGGCTTGCATTATCCATAAATTATCGCCACCATCTTCATCAGAAGTAAAGGCTATATATTTACCATCTGGGCTAAAGCGTGGTTGCATTTGCCAAGCAATATCAGTCATTAATGCTTTCGCTTCACCACCTGAGGCAGGCATAGTATAAATATCACCAAGTAAATCAAAAACTATGGTTTTGCCATCAGGGCTTAAATCAACATTCATCCAAGTCCCTGAGCGAACGTCGATTTTGGCGGTGGTAAACTCACCTTGTGGCTCATTAACAGACCATTTTTCTGGCGCTTCTTTGGCGCTAACGTCGGTAGTGCTCTGGTCGTTAATTTTAACCTCTGCTTGAGCAAAGACATTTGGCAGTGCTAATAATACACTGAGAGCGACGCCTGAGAGCAGTAGTTTTTTTGACGGTATGGTTTTCAACATCATGAGAAGTACCTTATACATTTTTATTGCTTGATTAGCTGAATTATCGATTAATTACCTGTACTTAATCGGTTCTTTTGTAGTTTAGTGTGGGTGAGTAAACAAGCGAGACGCATAAACCCATCCATGGGGCTCTGCACAAGCATCCATGCTTGTGAAGCTCGATTTTATCACATCACCAACACTCACTGTAAAATCAATAGGTTACGATGTTGGCAACAGCTAAATAAAACACAGCCACTTAATCACAGGTCACTAAAAGTGAAGACTAGAGTGTGCCCTGCCAATAACCAACATCTAACCACTGATTGAATTTAAAACCCTCGTCTTTAAAGTGAGCAACTTTTTTCATGGCAAACTTTTCATGCACAGCAACACTAACCGCATTGGGTAAAGTGATCCCCCCGATAACACTGTGGATGTTTTTGTCTTTTAGCTCATTAAATAAGGCTTGATACAATTGGCTACCCAAGCCTTTGCCCGCATGCTCTGGCGATAAATAGACAGTGACTTCAACTGAAAATCGATAGGAGTAACGATCCCGCCATTTACTGGCATAAGCATAACCCAAGACTTGCCCTGATTTATCTAGGCTAACAAGCCAAGGTAAATCAGCGGACTCAATTGTCCTCATACGGTTACTGATATCTTGTGAGCTAAGCGGCTCTTCTTCAAAGGTGATCACAGTATTTGTAATATAATGATTATAAATATCGCTAATGACTTGAGCATCTTGCTCTTGTACAGCCCTTATCATATAAACCCCTGGTAAATATTTTAAAACAATGTTTTTTATTATGTTATTAATGACTACTTAACTGTCTTAGCTATTTCACTATTAACCGCTTTTAATTCTGCTTTACATTGTGCATTTTGTTTACTTGAACCATTAGTACACGGTGCCGATGGGTCGCCACCAAAGTCTCGCTGCACGCCATAATAAACACAGGACGATAGTAAAAATAGGCAAAGTAAAGGATAGATTATTTTCATAAAACTTCCTTAAACAGTAGTTATGTCAAGTCGATTAAATTAGTGCGGACAAGGAACTGGCTTTATAAACAAATTTAATTTAGCACGGTATTTATCTTTTAAGAAGCTCGAAAACAACTTTATATTGGGGTACCTAGCTGTTTCTCCTACTATTATGATTAAAGTCAATAAATAGCTAGCCTAGGTGTTAGTCACAAAGACGGAAATGAATAACATTGATTTTACTGGGGATTATAACAAGTGAAGTTACTGCTATATCCTATCGGGATATAAATTGACTGTTAAAAAAACAGTGTTCCTCATTAATGAGTAACACTGATTTTTAATTTTATGCTTTGGCTTTCCCTTAGTTCAGCAACTTTCTGGGTTTATTGCCCATTATCCCAATTGGCAATAAATGGCTTTTAATCGTGCAATTAACGGTAAATCACCTTCCGTAAGGATACCCAACATCAACCAATCGACCAGTAATTTACTGAGGTCAATATCGCTACCAGAAAGCATTTGCTCTTGCATTAATTGTACTTGAACTTTCATACGCTGTTCGCTAAGTGCTGCTGGCGATTCACTTTTGCCAAGTATTTCAATTTCTAAAGTCTTATCAAAGCGATGACCACCTTTAACTTGCTCTGATAACTTAACATGCTCTTGCCAACGTTTTTGCCAAAAGCTACTTAGTTTATTAACCATAGCCGACGCAGTTAAAGCCTCAACATCTTGATTGCTTTGAGCCTGTAAAGACATTAACTCAAACAAGTTTAACCAACCTTGTTGTTTATTAACTTGTCTATTACTTTTAATTAATTGCGCAACTTGTTTGATGATTTTTTCAAGACGAGCCACCACGACTTTAATAACGGGTTTATTAGCTATAACTTCGGTAAGTAGCGCTTCGGCCTGTTGCTCAATGTCTTGTAGGCTTTGCTTATTGTCTGGCTCTACTTCTTTATTAGCTGCTTGATCAGTGAATGAAATAAGTGACTCTGCTATTGTTGACACTTTTTCATCATATGCTTGCTGTTGATTAGATAACACCGCTTGTTGCTCTGATTTTAATGCTTTTCTTTTAGCAAATAACTCATCGTTAACGTGACGGAATTGTTGCCACAGTTGACTCTCTTGGTGATTGCCAGCAAAGCCAACACAACGCCACTTTTGTTGTAGTTTTTTAGCCGATTCAATGGCAACAAGCACATCTTCACTAACCAGTAGCGTTTGCGCTGTAACGATCAGTGCTTTTTTTTCTGTAGCGTTAGCGGCATGAAAGTCACTTATCGCCGCTTTTATCGGTGATATCGCATCTTTAAATTGCTGTTGTAATTTTTTATACTGGTTACGGTCAACATCACCCGCGTTATTCCATAACTGTTGTAAGGAATTCAACTTACCGTCTACTTTCTTAAAATCGACAGTTTGGCTCGCTTGTGTTTCACTTAATTCAACGACGAGAAGATCTGCTTTTTTCAATATTTGTTGGCGTTGTGCTAAATGCTGCTGACGTATTTTATCTTGCTCAGCATAGAATAATCGACAAGGGGCAAAAGCTTGTTCACAATGTTGGTTAAACTGCTCATTCAATTGTTTATCAATATCTTCATCGGCATGACCCAACGAATTCCATGTGCTGCGGTAGGCTTTAACTTTTTTGGCTTGTTCATTTGGATTATCAAGCGGTGTATCAACCAGTGCTTGCACTGCTAGTAATAATTCTTGCTTACGTGGCGTGGCGATATAGTGTTCCCAATCGCTAAGCTCAGTCATTTTTTCGCTAACTTGGTCAAAATCACGTTGCAGTTGTTGCTTTTGCTGTGCGGTTAACTGGTCAATATTCTCTTTTACGCCCTTAAATAAACCAAAGCAAACCTTAAATTTACCATTGTTAAGTAGACGTTTTATATCTTGTAGTTTTTTCTTATGCACAAAAAACAATTCTTTTTGCTGACTTTGTAAGGGTTTTAACCCCCCTTGCCAAGTACTGACTATTTGTTTTTGCGCTTGCACAATAGACTCAGGCAAAATGCCCGCCGTTTTTTGTTCGATTAAACGCCATGTTTTTAGCCAGTCATGATAGGTTTCTTGACGAGAATTTAACTCTTGCAATGATGTCGGCAAAGTAAGTTGCGATATTTTAGAGATTAAATTCGTCGCTTGGCTAACCGACTCGGCAATCTCAGGTATTTGACCTAAACGTTTAGTTAATTGCTTAACTTGTAAGATAAAGACTTGTTGCTCGTCTTTATTCAGAGCCGAGGCTTCAATAGCTGTATTTATCTGACCGAGCGAGCCTAAAAATTGTTCTTCATCCAGATTATCACTTGAAAATACTGCCGTTGTTATCGCTTGGCTAATGTGATTAAGCTGTTGGGTAAAAGCTTTTTTGTCTCGCTGTTTATCATGGGCTAGTTTATCGATAATAATTTTTTGCTGATAACTTTCAGCTTTGGTGATAAACAATTTTTCCAGATGGCTTATTATACCTTGGTACTTATCATTAAAAATGGTGCGTTCTTCGGCACTAAAAACTTCATGTTCAGGCTCAAGTACTTGCCATTCATCGATTAACCGTGACTTACGCTTTTTATATTCACCATAGTCTGCAACATCTTTTAGCGCTTGTAATTTCGCTAACACAAGTTGTATTTGTTTGGATAACTTTTGTGGTTTTTCAACAGCAGTTTGGATAGCGGTTAGCTTATCTTGAATCTGTTGAGCTAAAAGCTCATTACAAGCTTTTTTACTCAGTTTCTCTAATACTTTGCTGTCATCAACTTGGCTAAGTAAGTAAGTTTGAAACTCAGGATTTTGTTTTTGACTAAAGCTATGACTTAATAAATGCGTAGATGTTTTACGGGCACTAATTTGTTGATAAAGCGTAATCATAATTGCACTGTCTTGTTCGTGGGCTAGCCATGCTTCTAATAGAGCGGTGCCAAGTATAGGACTTTGCGCTTGTTTAGCTAATATATTCTGTTTCATCTCAGCGCAAAGCACAATCTTGTGATCGCTCGCTAAAATATCATGAACTTGTTTACCGGCAAATTGTTTTACTTTCGCTTGAGAGTTATGATGGCTCGCTTCTAGGTAACAGTCAAAAGAAGCCACTTTAATCAAGGCTGCACGGCGCACTAAATCACTGATATCTTGTTGAATGAGATCGGTTAAAATAGCCAGTTGTTCGCTGTTTTCCACGGATAACTCACTATTAATGGCCGTGATACGTACCGCTGCATCTTTATGTTGCCAATTGGCTTTTGTTTTAAAAAAGGAGGAGAAAATCATAGTTTATTTGGTTTCATTTCGTTGGAGAATAACAATGAAATTTAAGTACATACTTAAAGCTCATGGTTACTGAAATAAGCGATGTCCGCTTGGGTTGGTTTACTACAGCTTTTAACTTTTTCTTCTGGCTTATAACCAGAGAATTCGGCTTTTAACTGGCGTTTGTTTTTTTCAACTATATGACCATCAGGACCTATGGTAAGCATTTGATCACTTTCTAGGTGCCTAGCTTGATAGGCCATACTTAATTGTAAAGCCGTAGCGCGCTGGGCTTTGTCAACCACAGTACCCTCAGGCCACTTGCCCGTTTCCGCAGCACATTTTAAGCGTAAATACATGTCATTTGACATAGCGTCTATGGTGTTAAGTAAGTCCATCAGAATTCCGAAATCTAAGTAGTATTAATAGATAATTATTTAGTTATTGTGCTTTATTCGTTCTGCCTTAGCACAGCCTAGTTTGTTTTATGCTTGGTGAAGAGCAACATACAGCGGATGATTATGTAGAGAACAAAACCGAGCATGGTACTGGCAATAGCTAAGTCATGTTGCCAGCTACCTAATTCAACACTTTCCCAAAACATAAATAAGAAACCACCACAAAATAACAGCATGGCGATAAATGAGTAGTTCATTAAGCGTTGGGTTTTATTAATCAAGTCAACTCGATTAAGATTGGCAATTTTACCGGCATCAAGACCGGATAAATCCATGTTACAGTGATTACAGGCTTTTGCTTTATCAGATATTTTTTTCGAACAACCCGGACAATTAATAACGGCCATTTAACTACTCATGCAATGTATATATCGATGACTGGCAAGTGCCTTTAGAAAAGGCCTTTACCAGAAATTCGCTGGAATGTTGCTTAGTATACCTGACCTGTTGTGCTATTTCACTACGCAGAGAACAAAAGGCTTGATGTAGAATAACTTATAACTACGCCTATTTTAATTGTTCTAATGTCGCCCATGCCGTCTTATACCCGTTACCATTCAAGAGGCATGTTTCAGAGTGCTTGAGCAATTTCAATTCAAGGCGCTGTGATGAAATAATGGTTGTTCAGGAGAATATGCTCAGGATAATTGCTCCTGCATTATCTAATCAGGGACTCCTGTACCGTCTGCATTCTCTAATCACTTCTTTATGCTAAATGGTATTATTAATTAAAATATGAGCGTGTACGCGTCTCGCTTGTTTACTCAGCAATACTAGACTACAACAGAGCCAAATCATCACACATAAAAAAGCCGCTCAATAAGGAGCGGCTTTTCTTTATTAATGAGTTGAGTTCGTCCAGTTCAGATGAGTCAACTCAGAGCAGTTAACTTTCACTTTCTTTACTTGAGACTTGCGCCTTGCTTTCACTTTGCGCTTTAGCAAAACGCTCTTCCCAAAAAGTAGCATTGGTAATGCCTAACTTTTTCGGATCGAAGGTAAAGTTTTTAACTCCTGCTTTTTGTTGTGCTTCATAATCCTTTAACGCCTTTATCGCCGGTTTTGCCATAAAGAAGATAATAAGAATACCAATAATATTAAGCCAAGCCATCAAACCAACACCAATATCACCCATGCCCCAAGCCGCACTTGGCTGAGCTACTGTGCCATAAAATACCGCCGACATAAGAATGACTTTTAATACAAACCGTAAGGCTGGGATTTTAATGGTTCTGTTGATATAAGAAACATTGTTTTCGGCAATAAAGTAATAAGCAAGTATGGTGGTAAAAGCAAAGAAAAATAACGCAATGGCAATAAAAGGTTTACCGAAACCGGTTAACACACTATCCACTGCAATCTGAGTAAATGCTGGGCCGCTAATCACTATATCGGCGGCAAGATGTTGCACGATAAAAGGACTACTACCTTCAGGCATCAGATTGTATATTTCTCCAGGGATCATTACATTATAAGACTGAGTAATTAAAATCATAAAAGCGGTTGCCGAACAAACAAATAAGGTGTCAATATAAACCGAAAATGCTTGTACTAAACCTTGTTGTGCCGGATGTTCAACTTCGGCAGCAGCGGCAGCATGTGGACCTGTGCCCTGACCTGCTTCATTTGAATAAACACCACGTTTAACGCCCCAACCAATTGCAGCACCAAAACCCGCCATAGGTGTGAAAGCATCAGTGATGATTGACATAAAAATACTCGGTAAAATATCAATGTGCATACCAATAACAACACAAGCAATAATGATATAAGCTAACGCCATAAATGGCACAACAATTTGAGTAAAGTTGGCGATGCGTTTAACACCACCAAAAATGATAAAACCTAGGATTAACACAATAAAGGTCGCGGCATAAACTTTAGTTAAGGCAATATCACCTAAAAATGAAGGTACTGTGCCGCCGGTACCAAAGACATTAACCAAGGCATCACCAATACCGTTAGATTGAACTACGGGTAATAACACCCCACACGCAACGATAGTTGAAATAGCAAATATCCACGCATACCATTTTTGTCCCATGGCTTTTTCAATATAATACGCTGGACCACCACGGTAGACCCCGTCTTCTTCTTCTTTATAAATTTGTGCGTTAGTTGATTCAATGTAAGCGGTGGCGGCGCCAAAAAAAGCTACTACCCACATCCAAAAAACGGCCCCCGGGCCACCAAAACCAATGGCAGCAGCAACACCGGCAATATTACCGGTACCAACACGACCCGATAACGATACGGCTAGCGCTTGAAATGATGAAATGCCCTTCTCTGAGCTTTTACCCGAAAGCAATAAGCGAATCATTTCTTTAAATTGACGTACTTGGACAAAACGGGTGATTATTGAGAAAAATAAACCTGTACCTAAACACAAGTATATAAGCGCTGGGCTCCAAATGATGGCATTGATACTATTGACAAGATCTTGCACAGTTAACTCCTTTGATTGTTATTATTTTATTTAGCGATTTCTTCATATTGTATATTATTATTTTTTTATTTATGACTAAACCCCTTAGTCATAAACTATTCCCTTGAATAAAGAAAAGGCGAAGACCTTAATAAACGTGGTATTAAGAAATTCGCCTATGGCTTTATCAGTTATTACAGATTAACGTAAGTCGTCTACCATGTGGTACACGCCTGTTAAGAAGTCTCGTCCTAACAAACTACTGCGTTCATCAGACCAACCGACGCTGTAATCAGGTAACAGGTCATTATCTTTAAATGGCATTTCAATGGTATAAGCTAAACACTTAAATTGATTACCAACCCAGTTAGTGCCTACCGTTGGTAATGCTTTACCTGGTTCATCTTTATCATAACCGCGCTCATCTTGGAACTCTGGCGTGAGAGCTACCATGAATTTTTTAAATTTATCTTCAAGTGCTTTATGGCGGGCATCGTAATTAACAACACCTTCACAGCCAGCAACAAAGTTTACTGGTAGGGCTTCATCACCATGAACGTCTAAGAACATATCAACACCGACTTCAAGCATCTTTTTACGAACGAGGAAAACTTCTGGGCTGCGTTCCATGGTTGGCTCTAACCATTCACGGTTAAGATTGGCGCCACAAGCATTGGTACGTAAATTACCACGGACACTGCCATCTGGATTCATATTAGGCACAATATAGAATACGGTTTTGTTTAATAAAGCACGACCAACACCGTCATCTTCATCAAGTAATCGCTCTAACATGCCTTCGACAAACCATTCAGCCATGGTTTCACCCGGATGTTGACGAGCAGTGATCCAAATCTTACGTTTGCCCTCACCCTCTTCACCGATTTTTAATAAGGTCATGTCACGACCATCAAGGGTTTGTCCGAGCACTTGTAACTGACAATCAAGGTGCATTTGCGCGTTATGAACCAAGTCTTGGTGGCGTTCATAACTATAGGGGGCAAAATAGGCGAAATATACTGAGTCATATTCAGGCGTTAAGGTGATAGTAAGTTTTTCACCATCATATTGCGTTGGTACACGAAACCAATGTTCACGGTCATAAGAGGCAACCGCTTGATAATCTTCCCAGCCTTCTGTATAAGCTGATTTACCGGCATTATTTAAATGCATAACATGCTCTAGACGTTCGCCATTAGCGTTTAAGTCGGTTTGCAGTTTAAAGTGAAACCATTGGTAAAAATCAGACTGGTTGTCTTTTTTTATTTCTAGTTGAATATTGCTCGCATCAGATGCATCAATAACACGGATGTTACCGCTGTCGAAATTGTCTGTAATTTGCATAATAATTATTTCTTAATTTGCTTGGCTTAATTTACACGGTCTAGCGCCAATGAATAATTGAATAAGACAGTGTACACAAACGGCTAGCAGATCACTATATAGATTCCGCCAAAATATTTTACAATGAACGTAAATAAAGCCCTAACTCTGAAGAATATCCCATAGATTTACCAATAATCACATTTTCTTCACTTAAAACGTAATAACTGGGATATCCGCTGATTTCAAAAATTTGTTTTATCGCTTCATTACCCAAAGCAATAGGGAAAGTTAAGTGATGTTTGCTCGTAAACGCCATAACCTCTTTATTACTGGTAAAGTCCATGGCAATGGCGATAACCTCAAGCTGCTCATTCTTTTCATACAAGGCTTGCAAATTACCTATGCTGGCATGGCAGACCTGACACCAAGGCGCAAAGAAATACAAAATGGTGGTCTTGCCTTGGGCATTTAATGACACTGTCTCGCCCATCAAAGTCGGTACCTTATCAATATTGATACTTTGATTAGAGCTGACCACTTCGCTTAGCGGCGTATCTGTCGCCAACATACTGGTTTCTCGTAAAAAAGAAATGAGTTGAAAGGCCACTAAAAAAATAATGGCTTGAATAGCAAAACTGCGTAGCAAGGGGCATTCCTGAACTAAATAAAAGGGTATAGCTTAATAGACCCGACAAACATTCATTTTCTTTTGTAAAAGTTGGCTGACTTGGTAATTAAAGGACCTGTTAGCCGCTAGCATGAGTTTATTGAATGATTCATTATCCTAAGATATATAATGCTTACTTATTAGCAAACTTGGCCGTGTTTTAAGCTAAAAATCATCGGCTAATTACCAACGGAGGTAAGTTTAATTAGACTGATAACCTTTTAATAAGCTATTAAAAGTAGATTTGTTAATTAAATGTTTCTATTGTGTATCATGTGGGAAACAAAGCGGCTGGAGCCATTATGAAACCTTTTATCATGTTATTACTGTTATTTTCTAATACCTTATTTGCTGAAGACATTGCGATTAATGCCGTCAAGATGCACCCTAGAATAATTGAATTTTTATCAAATAAACCTTTATCGCAAAACTGGGTGAAATACAACCAGATGGACTTGGGTGGTGTATGTGGCTTCGCCGGCTGTCAATGGCGAAAACTGGTCTCATTAATCGTGACTTCAAAAAATGCTAACGCTTCATCTATTACCATCATTGCTTTGGTGAGTGGACAAAACCCAAGTAATATCAGTAGCACTACCGTTGAATTTGTTGAATTGACAAAACTAGCTAAAAACACCTTACATAAATATTAATCAATAAAAGTGCAAAATATTTAGCCTTAAAAAGTAATATTTCAGCACTATTATTAATTATCCCATCAATTTATCTTCAATAAATCTTAATAGTTTTGGTCTAAAACCAGTTTAAATTAGTTTGTAAATTTATTTTTTATTTGTTATTTATGCATAAGCAGTCAATATGCAACATTATTTCCGCAGCACCATGTGATTGATTAATAATCACTTTATCTATGTATACAATAGTCAATACATTATCGTACATATTTATTTACAACAACGAAGAAGATCAAAAATTAACCATTAATTAACACTTTGTTAACTTGTGCCAATTGATGCTACTTTGAAATAGTCAGCAAAAACTGATGATTAAAAATTAAAGGAAATAACTATTTAAAAAAACTCGTTGAAATACATGACTTTCAATGAACAATAAACTTATGGAGTATCAAATGTATAAAAATAATAAAGTTACTAAGTTATCCATAATGGTCGGCGCAGCACTTATTGCCTCAACCATGAATGTCTCAGCAACGACAGTAACGTCGATGAATATCAAAAACCAAACAGCAAATGGCGTACCTTCATTTGTTACTGGTGATCTTGGTAACATGACCGCCAGCTCTGCAGTACAGGCATTAAAAGACATTATTACTAGCCAAAGTGTATTTGGCGCGCAAGGAAATGAGAATTTTAAAATACATAGGCAATGGATTGATGAACTTGGCACAAGTCACACTCATTTTGATCAGACCATTAATGGGCTTAAGGTTTATGGCACCAGTATGATTATTCATGCAACCCCGAATGTCAGTGCTTTTAGCAACGGTAATGCTAGCAGTACGATTTATGGCTTAACTGGGCGTTTAGCACATAATAGTGATAATAACACCATGTCTATAATGAGTAGCAATAGTAACAATACCGGTGCTAAAAAAGCCCTCGCGGCAGCAAAAATCATTGGTAATACCTCTGACACTGCAGAGTTAGCTTATATATATTTACCTTTAACGGAAGAAACCAAATTAGCTTATCGATTAGAAGTATCTTGGGATTATGGTAATGATGACTTTGGTCGTGACTTTATCTATTTTGATGCCAATTCATTTGAAGTGTTAACTCGTGAACCACAGATACATTCAGCAAAGAATTGGCGCACTTATACCCTTAATGGCGGCTCAGCGAATTCGGCACCTGGAACTTTGTTATGCACAAATAATCAAAGTTGTGGCGGTAATGCTGCAGCGCAACGAGCACATGATGGCGCGGCAATAGTTTATGATTACTACCAGAGTAAATTTGGCAGAGACTCATTAGATAATAACGGCATGACCATGATTTCGAGTGTTGATATGGGCGTTGCTAATGCCTATTGGACCGGTACTCAAATGATGTATGGCCAAGCATCAAATGGTATGAACGACTTTACCGCTGATTTTGACATTATCGGTCATGAATTAACGCATGGTGTGACAGGTAATACTGCTAGATTAGTTTACGCAAACGCCTCAGGTGCACTTAATGAAGCATGGTCTGATATTTTAGGTCTTTCCGCTGAAGCGTATAAAAATGGCATTACCACTTCTACTTGGTTGTTAGGTGATGACCTTTATAATAACCAACCGGGGAAGGCTTTTCGCTATATGAATAACCCGACAAAAGATGGCTATTCAAAAGATTGGTGGCCTGAGCGTATCCCCTATGTAAGTAACCCAAACAATGGTAATGACCAAGGTGGTGTCCATGGTAATTCTGGTATAGCTAACTTAGCATATGTACTCTTAGTCGATGGTGGTACTCATCCTCGTAATAAATCAACAGCGCAAGTTCCTAGTATAGGTATGGCTAAATCGGAAAATATTTTCTATCGCGCATTAACTACGTACATGAACCAAAATACTAACTTTTCTGGAGCAAGAACTGCAACTGCACAGGCAGCACAAGATCTTTACGGCGCAACGGAAAAAGCAGCGGTAGAATGTGCTTGGGGCGCTGTAGGTGTGGGCAATACGGATGCCTGTTCAGGTGATACGACAAAGCCAGCGTATGAGTTACAAAATGGAGTTGCTAAAACAGGTATAGTTGGTACCGCCAAACAACAAATATTTTATACACTAGAAGTACCAGCCGGAGCAACAGAACTTAGCTTTAACACTTCAGGCGGTACCGGTGATGCGGATTTATTTGTTAAATTCGAGGCAAAACCTAGCTTATCAGTACAAGATTGTAAGAGTACTTCCAGCGGTAATACTGAAACGTGTACCATTACTAATGTGCAAACGGGCACTTACCATGTCATGGTTGAAGCATGGAGTGCTATTAGTGGCGTTAGTTTAACCGGCAGTTATACCAATGGTGACACAACAGGTGGTAATGAGCCTATCAATGATATACACCATAATATCTCGCTATCTCAGGGGCAATGGCAACATTATACCCAAGTATTACCTGCAGGTTATGCAAATATGACCATTAACATTTCTGGCGGTACTGGTGATGCAGATTTGTACATTCGACATGGCGCGCAATCAACGTCGACTCTTCATGATTGTCGTCCTTATCTAGATGGTAATACTGAAAGTTGTAGTTTCACCGCTCCAGCAGCAGGGACTTGGTATCTTGATGTTTATGGTTACCAAGCAGTTTCTGCTTTAACGCTAACATTACAAGCTAACCCATAACTGAACCCTTCCCTAAAACAATAACAGCAGCAATAAAACCGAGGGCCAATAATCGCTCTCGGTTTTTATATATTTTTAAGGTACTGCTCTACTTGTTGTTGAAAAAGTCGACTTACCACTACAACTAGCTCCAATAACGACGATACGTTGCATCTAGTTGCCTTAATAATATTCCATTTCACTATGATTTAGCTTTGATTTTAAAAACCTTTCTTATTAAGTTTGAAACTAAGAATGACACGACAAAGCCAACAACAAAATAAAGTACAACGGCTATAGTTGCGAGAGTTGATTCAACTGTTTGACCATTTTCAAGTAAACATTTAGCGGTAGCGTAATCAAACGAGCCGCCATTATCTAAACAATCGTCAACGATTAAAAAAGTATGTAACGCCCAAATGGCAAATAAACTGGTGAAAACCCCGACAAGTGTCGGCAGAACATTTCGATTCATATAGGTATAAAGACCTTAGCAAGGATTAAAAGACAATAAAGATGAACTGCGCATAGAATAACAGATAAAACTTAGCGGAGCCGTACTCGCGTGACATGTTACTCGTTATTTCATGTTGCGATTAGGTTTATAAAAGCTATTTATTTATCGCCAAATAGCCAAGGTAACGATGATTCTAATAATTGAGCGCTGTGTTTTATGCCCTTCACTTCACTGCCAAACTGCATTGTCTTCAGCACTATTTTTCATAGCTAGAGATTATAGTTGCGCTACCGACGGACTTTATAAAGAACTTTTCTTTAACGAGTAGATATTGAGGATCAGAGAAAAATCCGTCCATTTTTTCTTTGTTAGTAAAGTTTAGGGTAAAAACTCTGTTGATATCTGTATTTCCTTCTGAAATCAATACTTGAGAAACTTTAAAGTCATAACCGAAACGACCTTGATAATCTGCAAGCATAGGCTTCATTGCGGTTCGATAATCTTCATAGATAAGATCATCGAGAACATTCAAGCCGACTAAAATCTCATGTGACATATAAACTCCAAAAGTAGCAGTTAAGTGCTTATTCAAAACGGCTTTAACAATAATCCACTTTGTTTATGCAAGTAATATTTAAATTGATTACCCTTAGTGTTCCATATTTACTTTGTGTGCTGTATGCCATTCTTCAGCAGCCAAGAAACCAGCCATGTTTTTTATTTTGTCTAGGGTATATTGCATTAAAGCTTCATCCGTTTGCTCAAGATTAATGTCGAATTTACAAGGCTGATTAACATACCAAGGAGTATCAGTGAATATTTCAAAACGATTTCCTTCAGGATCTCTAAAATAAATTGACCATGCAGAGTCATGAGAAACCGTTTGAATACTAATATTTGTTGCTTGATTTAACGCAGAATTAAAGCCTATTAAAGCTGAAATAGACTCAACTCTAAAAGGTATATGATCTATAGGACTCTCAATGGAACGATGAGACTGTCTTGGATTTAAAACAATTTGATGATGTTCTTTAGGGCTGCGGCTTAAAAAGACCATAGCTTTTGCTCCAATACCTCTGTCAGTGACAACAAACCCTAAATGTTCAGTATAAAATTTTCCATCAAGTTAATCTCTTTTACATACAATTCCACATGACTTAAAAGCATATTTGAGAACTTTGTTTCATCTGCTGTTAACATAAATACCTTAATTTCCTAAGGCCTTAACAAAGGCTTTACCGGGGATGAATTAATATTAAGCGTAGTGAGACTCTGCCACGTTATTCACTGTCAATAGTCTAAGTGATTTCGTGGCATACTTTTTATTAAGCCTAACTACTTACCAAGAATACGCGTTTTAGCGTTAGCTGCCATATAGGCAAATACCGCATAAACTGCCACATTTTGACGTAACTTTTTCGGATCTATTTTATCCAGCGTATCATCAGCGGTGTGATGATAATCAAAATAGTCGCTACCATCTTGCGATAAACTAAAGGCTGGAATGTTAAACGGGCGAAATGGGATTAAATCTGGACCGCCACGTGCTGAGTTTTTAGCGAGGTACTCAACATCAAGAGATTTCATCATAGCGGCAATATCACTAACCAAGGGCAAGACACTGACGTGAACATTGGCATCAAATGCCCATATTTTACCGGCACCAAAGTCTGACTCTGCTGCCGCAACTATATTGGCTAGGCTTGCTTTATTCGCTTTAACATAAGCTTTCGCGCCCCATAAGCCAAATTCTTCTGCGGCAAACAATACCACACGAATACTGCGTTTAGGTTTACCTTTTGATACGGCTAGTTTTGCCGCAGCCATAGTTATAGCAACACCGGCGCCATCATCTAATGCGCCTGTGCCGAGATCCCAAGAGTCTAAGTGACCACCAATAAGTACATGCTGTTCAGGGTATTCACTGCCAGTAAATTCAGCAATAACATTATAAGATGTGCCCTCACCCATCGATTTTGCTTGTACCTTAATATTGATAATAACGGGTTTATCTAAAGCAATTAAACGATGTAATTGATCCGCATCGGCATTTGAAATGGCAGTAGTAACAATTTTGGTAACGCCTGCTTTATAATGACTGCCACCCGTATGAGCAAAGCGGTGATTAGCCGTGCTTACTGAGCGCATGACATAACCGACAGCACCTTTTTGTGCTGCGACAACAGCGCCATCTCTACGTGCCTGTACCGCTGGGCCGTAACCATTGCCATCGCGATTACGGTTCATGCGATAATTTATAAAAACAATTTTACCTTTTGCCGCATTGTCCGGCGCATTTTCTAATTCGGCTAAGGATTGAAATTCAATGACTTGTGCTTGAATACCGGCTTTAGGTGTACTTATACTATTACCTAGCGCTGTTATATGAAGCGCTTGCGGTGCTGGGCTAACAATAGCGGCTGACTCTGAGTAGCGAAGCCATTTAGGAAAAGTAGCCGGCTCTGTCCATACTTTGTCAAAACCCATGGCTTTAAACTTGGCTACTGCCCAAGCAACCGCAGCTTTATCTCCTGGGGTACCTGGCATTCTCGGGCCTACTTCAGTCGTTAACGACTCAACTAAACGCCAGGCAAGATCACTTTCTAAAGCCTGCAACTTTATCTGTTCAACTTGTGCTAATTGTTGCACAGAAAAGTTATCTGATTGAGCATAAGCTTGGCTAATATTAAAGCTTAATGTAGCAAAAAAGAGCCCGGATAACACAGAGATAAAACGATTATTCATAGAGTAAAGCCTACCGGTAGGTGAGTAAATATTCATCAAAATTTGATTGTTGATTTTATTGCTGAATCGGTTGTTGATAAACTCCGCTTAGCGTTTTTTCTTTTTCATATACATTACATCACGCGCTATAACCAGTAACTCCGGTGAAATATCGTCAGCACCACTTTTAATTAGCTTGCTGACATCACCCGAGGAAAATAGCGAACCACGCTCAGATTTCACCCCTAATGATCTAACAAAATCTTTAGTTTTACCTGTACTAGCGGTATCAATATACTTAAAGATAACTTGTTCATTAAAGCTTTTCGGCTCTTGCTTTAAGGTGGCAATGGTATTGCTAAGTGCTTTTATTTCTGACTCTAAGGTTACAATTAATTCGGCGGTATCTGTATATGGATTCATGAAATTATTCGACTCTTTTAGGATTAGCTGACCGTGTAAAATACAGCAAGTTTAAGATAGATGAGTATTAACCCGTTTGGTTTAATACCATTGTACAGTGAAAAAAACCGTGTAAATAGTGTAGTTTGCTTCAAATGGCATATTTATTGAAAACCAAAAGGATGCCATTAAGGAAAGAAATCTGAACAGCATGGCTTTTGGGCAAGTTAAGGGCTGAACTATGCAAGTGAACTTAGTGCCAGCTTGATCTCATATCTAACAGAATCTATAGCCTCTACAATTTTATCTACTGACAGCTGGTTAGTTGGCATTTCCTGCCAATGAGCTGACCAAACATTATAGAGTGTTTTTGCTTTATTTTTAACTTCATCATTAGTAAGCACAGCAAAAGCGCCTATTAGCCCGACGGTAATCCGCCCTTTTCTAGGGTTACCTGCTTTCATGTCATTATCATAATAAGCGGCATAAACTATCTGTTCTAAAGAGAATAGATTTAGCAAAATATGAAAACTAGCAGTCCTAATATTATTATTATTTTCAGAGACTTCCATACGCCAAACATTGTATGAAAAACCTATTAACGTAAATAATACGCTAAAGCCTACAGTCAGCAGATATAAATAATCTTTCTATAAATTTGATTATCCATAGTACATGTCCGTTTGATTGTCTTGTGTATGCCCAATATGGGCATGTTGTTTATTGAGATATATCAGCCTGAAAATCTTCAGTTTCAAAATATAATGGCGTTATCGTGCCACAATTTATAAATTTATAAATTTATATTGCAGTTCAATTTCTTTTGGTACTGGTGATGAGGTGTTAAAACAGCCAGCTTCTAGATCAATAGCCAATATATGAGCAAAACTTGGTGCCTGCTGAATTTTATGAATATACAGTTTATAGTTTTGTGATAATGAAACAACATCATATTGTTGATTTTTACTTGCCGGCTTAAGGTCATGCAAAGTACGAACATACAGTTTCTTATCAAAAGACAATGAAATATTTTCATACACTAACATGCCACCACGCTCAAAATGTCCTTCATATAAGTCAGCTTGTATAACCATCTTCTCGCCACGCATTAAGCGTTGTAAATTAAATGGTTTGGGCTTAATGGTAATGAATTGACTATCTCTGATCGTCTGTAATATCGCCAAATCTTTGTTAGCTAATTTATACAGTAATTGCACATTATGAGGTTTTCTATAAAGCGGTAAATGAGACGCATAAATAGTAGAGCCCCGATTCACTAAGACCATACCATGAACGCCCATATAAGCAGGATCTAATGGCGGTAATTCTTTAACGTCTTCCTCAGCAAAACTCATTTGATTTGACTTAACAGAACTAAAATAGTCAACAACATTTTTTTCATCAATAAATTCTCAGTATATATTTCGTTTGCATAGGAGTGAGAGATTAACACTAGAGTCAGCGAATGAATATTTAACCAAAGCTATTGCTAAAGCGCGCTACATAAAGCTAAAAGCTATCACTGCATCATATATCTTGGTCGAGATCATGGTAATAATTAGGCTATGTTGTAGTTTGGTGTTGTTGAGTAAACGAGCGAGACGCATAAACCCATCTATGGGGCTCCACACAAGCATTCATGCTTGTGAAGCTCGCTCTTATCACATCAGCAACACCTTCATTTAATCAGTGTGTTACATTATTGACACCAGTGTTCTACGACAGAGCCAATAATTAATGAAAATTAAAAATTGCCTTTAATTTTAGACTTAGCCACTATTTTGCTATTATATCGACTTTGCATTTACGATAAGGCAGCACCACTACGTGGCAGTTTTTCAACTTAGAGATTACCAAGAAGAAGCCGTTGCTGCGGTGCTCAAACACTTCCGAAAAACCAATGAATCTGCGGTGATTGTTTTACCTACGGGATCGGGTAAGAGTTTAGTGATTGCCGAGCTTGCTCGTTTAGCAAAACGAAAAATACTGGTGCTAACTCACGTTAAAGAATTGGTAGAGCAGAATCATCAAAAATACCAAACATATGGTGTAACTGCCGGTATTTATTCAGCGGGTTTAAAACTCAAAGAAACTCAACACCAGGTCACATTCGCCAGCATACAATCGGCAGCCCGAAACCTAAATGATTTCAGTGAGCCCTATTCATTAATTATTATTGACGAATGTCATCGAGTTAATCTGGCCAACCCAGAGACATCAAAAGCCGAATTAAATGCAGAGTTGAAAGGCAAGTCAAAAGACGAATCTAAAGACAAGTCAAACAGTAACCAATATCAACAAATCATCGAGAAATTGATGCAGGTTAATCCCGAGGTGAAATTATTGGGTTTAACCGCAACCCCTTATCGTTTAGGTACGGGCTGGATTTATCGAAAGCATTATCGAGGTTTCATCCGCAGTGAACAAAAACGGCCCTTTGAACACTGTATTTATGAACTACCTCTGCGCTACTTAATTAAACGCAAGTATTTAACCGAACCCAACTTAGTCGATGCCACCATCGAACACTATGACTTTAGTAGTCTTCGAGAAAATACCTCGGGCGAATATAGTCCTACAGAGATGAATAATTTATTAAATAAAAATCACCGGGTGACTAAAAGTATTATTGAACAGGTCATTGAGTTAGGCGATAAACGTCAAGGCATTATGATATTTGCGGCAACGGTTGATCATGCAAAAGAAATTTTTAGTTACTTACCCGCTAAACTGAGTGCCTTAATCACCGGCGCCACCGATAGCACTGAGCGCGATCGTTTAATTAAGGCATTCAAACGAAAAGAGATTAAATACCTGGTCAATGTTTCAGTATTAACCACTGGTTTTGATGCGCCCCATGTGGATATGATCGCGATATTACGGCCAACACAATCGGTTAGTCTCTATCAGCAAATTATCGGTCGTGGGCTGCGTTTGAGTGATAACAAAAAAGATTGTTTGGTCATTGACTATACCGGCAATGATTTTGACCTCTATCACCCCGAAGTGGGTGAGAAAAAGCCGAATAGCAAAAGCCAGCCGGTACAAGTCGTTTGCCCGAGTTGTCAATTTCCCAATATATTTTGGGGCATCTGTGATGATGACGGTTATTTAGTTGAGCATTACGGCCGACGATGCCAAGGACTTATAGATGATCTCTGTAACGCCCAAGCAAAAGAGAGCCAATGTGACTATCGCTTTGTCTTTAAAGAATGCCCGCACTGTGGTGGTGAAAATGATATTGCCGCGCGAACCTGTTTGCAGTGCTTCGAGCTATTAGTTGACCCCGATGACATGTTAAAAAAGGCACTGCAACTTAAAGATTCTAAAATTATACGCTGTGCCGGTCTTAGTTTAACCGAGGTCGCTGACAAAGGGGCTGGCAAATTAAAAATCACTTACCATGATGAAGAAGGTGCCGAGCTCAGTGAATCTTTTGACTTTGCTAAAGCTAATCAAATTAAAGCGTTCAATGATATTTTTTCTAAACGTCTGAGTATTAAAATTGGTGTGCAACTGGGTTCAACCGAGTCATTCGAAGTAAACAACCTACAACAAGCATTAAAGCTAGCTAACATCTTGCCTTGTCCTGACTTTGTCATTGCCAGAAAACAAAAATATTACTGGCGCATTAAAAGCAGAATTTTTGACTATCAAGGCCGCTACCGAAAAGCCAATGAACTTAAATAAGCTCAAATAATCAAGAAGAACTTACCCTGATTATTTTAAATTATTGCAAAAATTAACTTACTACATTGATAAAATATCGATAGAATTATCCATCGATATTTTTCTTCCATTAATAAATTTATCTAGGAGCACTGAGTGCCAACATCTTTACTTACGACTTCATCTAAGCCTTCACTTAAACAAGAATCAGACAAAAAAACCAATGCTCCCATAGCTAAAAAAATCCCCCATAAAATGGCAATGCATAATCATCAGCGGGTGGATAATTATTATTGGATGCGTGATGACAAGCGTTGCGATGAAGACATATTGGCACACCTTAAGGATGAAAATAGCTATGCTGATGCCATGTTAGCCGAGCAAAAACCGTTACAAGAACATCTTTTTGAAGAGCTTAAAGCACGTATCGTAAAAGACGATAATACCGTGCCGGCAAAAGACGGTAAGTATTGGTATCACAGTGAAATTAATGGCGAACAAGAGTATTCAAATTATTTCCGCACAACCAGCTTTGCTGGTGACGACAAAACTCTGTTGTTAGATGTTAATGCGCGAGCCAAAGACCATGAATTTTATGACTTAGGTGATATATCAATAAGTCCTAATGATCAAATAATGACAATAGCTGAAGACACTGACAGCCGCCGTATTTACACCATTAATTTTAAAGACTTAAACAAGTTAAGCAACGAAACTGACGCACAAGACGCTTATTTAACCGATGTTTTACTTGCAACGGAAGGACAGATTGTTTGGGCTAATGACAATCAAACGGTATTTTATGTAAAAAAAGACCTAGAAACCTTGTTAGGTACACAAGTTTATCGCCATAAACTGGGTACACCACAAGCTGATGATGTTTTGGTATATGAAGAAGACGATCACAGCTTTTATATGAGTTTAGATAAAAGCAGAGATGAGTCACAAATTTATATTTGCTTACATGCCACTGAATCAACACATACTTTAACCCTTAGTGCCGATGAGCCTGAGGGCGAGTTTATTGAGCTACTGCCTTATCAAGAACAACACGAATATCACGCTGATAAAATGGGCGAACACTTTTATATTGTCAGCAACTATCAAGCTAAAAACTTTCGCTTAATGAAAGTCGCTGTCGATAAAGTTGATGATATAAGTAACTGGCAAGAAGTGATCCCACACAGAAAAGAGGTGCTACTTGAGGGCATTGAATTATTTCATAACTTCATTGTGGTGACCGAACGTGAAAATGGCCAAATTCGTTTTATTGTGCACACCACAAGAGGTAAAAATTCTGGTCACCAGTATCCATTGTCTTTTGATGATCCGTGCTACTTTGCTTGTCTTGGCGATAACCCAGAGCCAAATAGTACTACGGCAAGATTATATTATTCGAGCTTAACCACACCCGGCTCTTTATTTGAATTTGACTTAGCTACGGGTGAGCGCACGCTGCTTAAACAGCAAAAAGTATTAGGTGACTTTAACAAAGAAGATTATCAATCAGAGCGGTTATTTATTACTGCGCGTGATGGTGTTGAAGTACCGGTATCCCTTGTTTATCGTAGCGATATGTTTAAAAAGGATGGCACTAACCCTCTTTTACAGTACGGTTATGGTGCGTATGGCATTACCATCGACCCTGATTTTTCCAGTCAAACATTAAGTCTGCTCGACCGAGGTTTTGTTTACGTTATCGCCCATATTCGGGGCTCAGAAATGTTAGGTAGAGAATGGTATGAAACCGGTAAAAAAGAGCATAAACAAAATACCTTTAATGACTTTATTGATGTCACTAAGGCCTTGGTTGCCCAAGGTTATGGCGCAAAAGATAAAATATTCGCCTCTGGCGGTAGCGCCGGCGGTTTATTAATGGGCGCTGTGGTAAACCAAGCACCTGAGCTGTATTTAGGCATTGGTGCACATGTACCCTTTTTAGATGTGTTAACCACTATGCTCGATGAAACCATACCGCTAACCACCAATGAATATGACGAATGGGGCAACCCGAACGAAGCCGAGGCTTACCATAGTATTTTAGCGTATTCGCCCATTGATAATATCAGTGCGCAACACTACCCCAATATACTGGTTACTACCGGACTGCACGACTCACAAGTGCAGTACTTTGAACCGATGAAGTGGGTAGCAAAAATGCGAGAGCTGAAAACCGATGATAACTTATTGTTATTTAAAACTGATATGGAAGCGGGCCATGGCGGCGCATCAGGACGTTTTAAAAGTTTAAGAGAAAAAGCCTTGGAAATGAGCTTTTTCATCTCATTGTTACCCGGTAAAGCTAGCTAAATAAAATTAGCGGAGTAAAAGTTAGCGGAGTAATCTGCTAACTTTGTTATTCGCAAGCTTGCTCAGCCATTTATAAAAACTTCATAGTTTTCCCTTTAGGCTCAAAAACTATTTTACTCTCAAACGTTAGCTTATTGCTTTTATAGCTCGCCCGATGCCATCAACGGTTAACGGAAACATTTTGTTGTCAATCAACTCATTGATCAGCCCTATAGAGTGATAATAGGACCATTGCGCTTCAGGTTGCGGATTTAACCAGGCAATTTTACTAAAATGACTGGTAAGTCTATTCATATGGTCAGCGCCAGGTTTTTCATTCCAGTGTTCAACACTGCCGCCTGGGTAGGTGATTTCGTATGGCCCCATAGTGGCATCACCGACAAAAATCACTTTATAATCTGAGCCAAAGGTTCTGATGATTTCTTCAATATCGACAGTTTCGCTGCGACGTCTTTGGTTATCTCGCCACACTTTTTCGTAAACGCAGTTATGAAAATAAAAGAATTCTAAATGTTTAAATTCGCTGTGCGCCGCTGAAAACAACTCTTCGCAGGTATGAATGTATTCATCCATAGAGCCGCCAATATCAAAGAACATCAATACTTTTACCGCGTTATGACGTTCTGGCTCCATGTGTACGTCAAGCATACCGCCATTTTTTGCCGTGGCGTGTATGGTGGTATTGATATCCAGCTTTTCACTGGCGCCAGTACGGGCAAATTTCCTTAACTTTTTCAGCGCTAGTTTGATATTTCTAGAGCCCAATTCACGGTCTTGGTCGAAGTTTTTAAACTCACGTTTGTCCCACACTTTTACCGCACTGTTATTACGGTTTTTATCCTGCCCTACCCTAATACCTTCGGGGTTATAACCATAAGCACCAAAGGGCGATGTGCCACCGGTACCAACCCATTTACTGCCGCCAGCATGACGTTTTTTCTGCTCTTCAAGTCGCTCTTTTAACGCCTTCATTAATTGGTCGAGGCCACCTAACGACTTAAGCTTTGCTTTTTCTTCATCACTTAAGTGCTTTTCAAACTCTTTTCTTAACCAATCTTCCGGTAGAAGCTGGTCAAAGATATCAATTTGTTCAATACCTTGGAAATATTCAGCAAAAGCACGATCATACTTATCGTAGTGAATTTCATCTTTAACCATGACTATTTTGGCAAGGTTATAAAAATCATCGACATTAGCAAAAATCACACCTTTTTTTAATACCGCGATTAAATCTAACAGTTCACGCAAACTACAGGGCACTTTGTGCTTTTTTAAGGCGAGGAAAAAATCAATAAACACGGCTAGTTACCTGTTTCTACGGGTCATAAAGGCAAGTCTTTCCATTAAAGAAACGTCTTGCTCATTTTTTAATAAGGCGCCAAATAAAGGAATAATGTCAGATTTTTTATCCATTAAAACCTCTTGGGCAATATCATCAGCCATCAGCAGTTTTAGCCAATCAATTAATTCTGACGTTGACGGTTTTTTCTTCATGCCTTTTAATTCTCTTAACTCAAAAAACACGTCTAATGTTTGCTTTAATAAGTCTTGTTTAACATGAGGATGGTGAACGTCGATAATTTGCTGCATTTCAGTTTTTGTTGGGAATTTAATGTAGTGAAAAAAGCAGCGTCTTAAAAAGGCATCAGGTAATTCTTTTTCATTATTTGAAGTGATAATGATAATTGGACGTTGTTTCGCTTTGATAACCTGTTGAGTTTCATAAACAAAAAACTCCATTTTATCAAGCTCTTGTAATAAATCGTTCGGAAATTCAATGTCAGCTTTATCTATTTCATCAATGAGCAATATACAACGTTCGTCTTCTTCGAACGCCTGCCATAACTTACCTTTAATAATATAGTTACCGATATCATTTACCCGTTCATCGCCAAGTTGACTGTCACGCAAGCGCGATACCGCGTCATATTCGTATAAACCTTGTTGCGCTTTTGTCGTTGATTTGATGTGCCATTGGTACAACTTACAATTGAGTGACTTAGCCAATTCTTCCGCTAATTGTGTTTTACCTGTGCCGGGCTCCCCTTTAATCAATAAAGGTTTTTCTAGGGTGATGGCGGCATTCACGGCTAAGCGAAGATCGTCTGATGCTATGTAATTTTCAGTACTGTTAAACATGTTATTACTACCTATTGAGAGCCTATTGATAAGCTATTCAGAACTTAATCAGCTGACAATTCATAGCAAGTGATTTTTTATAAAATGTCATTGAAATTGTCATTGTAAATTAACTGATGATTTATTTGGCCCTGAAATAGAAACAGTAGCTGTTTGTTACTGTTCTTTATTTTCAGGACATTTCTGGGCGAAATGATAACACCATAAATACCCGTAAAAATAGCAAAATAAAACAATCGTTTTAATTAGCTGTTTTTATTTTTATAATTTCGTATTTTTAATCTGCAAGTGGCATCTGAAGGCTCTATTGTTGTTACTTGTTGGCGACGATATTTCTTTATTGGTGAGCATTTCAGAGTGGCATGGTGAAAAAATCGCTCAAAGAATTTTATAACTAAATTTAATCATTAACGATAACCATTAATTGAGTTAACTATGCAAGATACGACCTCAACTGCCATGACTGAAGTTGCCTTAGGACTTTCTATGGCGTTTTTTACTTTACTCATTGTCGCTTTGTTATCAATGAGTGTCCCTAAAGAAAGAACTACGACAGAAAAGCTTAAACCGACAACTAACATACCTGATGACCTAAAAGACAATAAAGTTATTGATATTCAAATGAAAAATAATCATAGCGGCAATAGCACTATGCAATTCGCCTTTTACTTCAAGCAAAAATTCTATGACAGTGCTTTAGTTTTACGCACTATTGATAGCTTTTCTAAAGAGCAAACGTTGATTATTGCCGTAGATCCCACGTTAGCTTTTGCTGAAGTATTTGCTTTAAGACAACAAATAAACCACCCAAAGCTTGCTATTACCACATCAAATAATGCTTGGCGTACACGCTTACAACAAATTGGCATCAACTTATGAATCAAATAAAATGGCTTACTCTCTTCGTTGCAATTTTTGCCACGCTAATGCGGTCGCCAGTGGCTATTGCTATTAACTCTGCTAGTAACTCGGCTAATAACATGGCCATACAACAACTATTGGTTGATGAAGCAAATCGACAAGGCATTGATCCCGCTTTAGCCTTAGCAATGGCAGAAGTTGAGTCGAATTTCAATCCAAAGGCATTAAGTAAAGCAGGAGCGAAAGGTGTTATGCAGATTATGCCAGCAACAGCACAAAAAGTTTTTGGCATTTCATCAGAGCAGCTTTATGATGAAAAAATTAATATTCATTTAGGCATTCGTTTTATAAAGCAGTTATTAACGCGTTATAACCAACGCCTTGATATTGCACTTTCACATTATAATGGTGGCTCAGCGGTACAAGATAAATGGGGCCGGTTACGGGTCATTCCGGCCACTAAGAGATACGTCAATAAAGTATTATCTGCTCGAGAAAAGTATAACTATAAGGCTTATCAGTTATCAATTGGCGACTATCACAGCGCACTAACCACAACTAACCACATAACTAAGCCTAAAAAACATTATTTAGCAGCAACAGCTGAGCAATCACTTTATCAAAAAGTTGAGAAATTGCGTACTTTACGTTTGCACAACATCATGCGTAATACTCAAGGTAAATCATCCGCAGTAAATAAAACACCTCATGTATATACAAGTATTACTCAAAAAAATAAAGTGAAAAATATACAGAAAACACTGTTCCCCTTGTCAGAAAAACGAAAAAAAGTACTCAGTTGGGAAGCTATATATAACTAATCACTTTAAACCATCTTGTTAAATAATTCATTACTGCAAATAAAGACCTTTAAAAATCACCAAAGGCTTTTATAACCCAGTTTATACAATTTTATCGCCAATCAATGGAGAAAAGGCATGCAACGATTAATAACTATAATGCTTAGCTCATTATTCCTAATTACAGTATTACCTGCTCATTCTGCCAATAATACCAATATATTAGTTATTGGCAATGATGCTAATAAAGGCAGTGTTTCACGTAATAATCCTATTTTTACTCGTGTTATCGGCGCATTAGCAAATAATATGCATGATAATAACTTTGATGTTTATGATGAAACCGCCATCACTTTAGAGGGTTTTGCTCAAGACAGAGTTAATCGAAGTGATGCTGAAATTATTGATATTGCCCGCTCTATTAAACGTCCTCCTATTGATATTGCTGTGATATTCTCAATTTATGTTAATCAACAAAATAATGGCTACACCACAAAAGTGACCGCCCGAATTGAAGGGCGACTGCTTAATGTGCAAACAGGTAGACGGTTGGGTAACTTTGAAATAGACAGTGGCAGACCATGGAATGTGCCAAGTCAATGTCACCTTGATTGCATATTAGAAAACTCAAGTGATAAATCAAGACTGATGGCAAATGATTTAGGCGCGGTATTAGCGGAAAAACTGGCTTGGTTAACAGATGGTGGTAATAGTCATTTAGGTTTAGATCGCCCTGGAACGAATAATCTTAATACTGGCTATAGCTTGATTTTTGATGGTTTCAGTGGTGAAATTTTTGCTGAAATAGAAGAGTATCTAGTGAATTTTTCAGGTTATGACTCCTATCGCCCAGTGGAGATCCGCTATACCCGCACAGAAATATGGTATAAATCGTCAATAGGCACGGCAAAATTAAATCGTAACCTTAAAAAAATGTTAACTGAGATGAACTTAACAGCAACAATTAATTTTTCAGGCAATACATTTACCGTGAAAAAAATCACACTTAGGGGTAAGATTAATAATCAAATGAGTGGATAAGCGATTTATTAATAAAGCTTTCACTATTTAACCTAAATCTCGGCAGCCGCTGGTAATGAGCAAATTAAACTAAATGCAGCATATTGGTAAATACAAGGTTATTAAAAAGATTGGCTCAGGCAGCTTTGGCTGCGTTTATTTAGCGGAAGACGCCAAGTTAGCTGTACAAGTAGCCATTAAGGTATTTAAAATCAAAGATGCCGCTTTGATTAGTCAAGTAACCTCTGCCGTGGCAGATCCAGAGCATATTATAAAACAACGTTTTATTGAAGAAGCTCGAATTTTACGAAAACTAAGTGCAAACCCTTACATTGTAGAAATGTATGAATTTGATGAGCTTGCCGACGGTACACCTTATTATGTAATGCCTTATATTGCTCGCACTTTAGTCGATGAAATTGGCAAAGATTATTTTAGTCCAGCCAGTTTAGACGATATACCTAAAACGCACTATCCTAGACGAATGCCAACAATAGCAGCGATACGTTATTTAACACAACTTAGCCAAGCGCTCGCTGCCGTACATGAACATGGGCTTGTTCACCGAGACATTAAACCCGAAAATATCTTAATTAATGACCAAGACCAAGTGCAATTGAGTGATTTTGGCATCGCGAAGTTACCCTTAAGTGAGCACAGCCAAACAGGGTTTGGCATGGGCAGTAAAAATTACCTTAGCCCAGAGCAGCAAGAAAGTGCTAAACATGTACAAGCTGCCAGTGATATTTATAGTTTGGCGGTGATTGCGTATCGAATGTTCACTGGACAGTTACCCGTAGGACGTTTTCAAGATCCTATCGATTATGCACCCGATATACCTCAAGCGTTGAACGATTTAATTATTCTTGCCCTGTCTCAGTCAGCATTACAGCGCCCTAGTGATGGCAGTGAATTTTTAGTTGCGCTTAAGCAAGCGCTTGAAGAGAGCATGCCAGCGGAGGAAATAAATACTGAGCACGATACCAAAACTTGGATAGGACAAAGTAGCAATCCGATAAAAGACGAACTCAAACCCTTAGCAAATAAAATTATTGAGTTATTAACTGAACAAGGTGAAATAAAAACTGACGATTTAATTTTTCTGCAAGCCTTTGCCGATATTGCTGATTTGGATAACCTGGCTCTACAAGCATTTATTGCTCATATTACTCAGCAACAAATAGCTCAGCAGCAAATGGCTCAGCATAAAAGTATAATACCAAGTGACTTACCTTGTGACATACCTAGTAAATTAGCCGATGAAACACTGCCTAATAACTCGAACAACTTATCGGCATTCATCTTATGGATGGAGACAGTAAATAAACACTTTCACACCCATCAGCAATTTTTATCTGCTGCACAAGTTAATAGCTTAATTGCCGCGGGGCTCAGTACCACCAATAAAACTGCTGAGCAATTAACGCTATTAATAGCGTTAAAACAGCAAAAGCCGAGTGCCGTAAAACGCATAAAAACCTTGGCTTATCCTTATTTTAGTTTGTTAAATAAACGTCGTAGGCTAATATCATTTTTACTCTTTATCACGGCTGCAATTGTTATCTACGGAAAATATCAAAGCCATAAAAAACAATATATAGCCAATGATTATGCTTGGAGTCAAGCCCAAAGTAGCAATACAGTTAGCGCTTATAATTTGTATTTAGCAGAGCACCCTGAGGGAGGTTATCTCAATGAAGCAAAACAGGCTTTAGCTGATTTATTACGTCAAAGAAACCTTTCACAAACAAATGAAAGTCTACTGCGACAGCAACAAATAACCACAGTTCAACAGCAACTGATCAAACTAGGTTATCAAATAAGTAAAAGCGGCAAATTAGATAAACGTAGCCAGCATGCGATAAAAGCCTTTGAAGACAGTGAAAACTTATTAATTACCGGTAACGTAGATGAATTATTACTACAGAAATTAACACAGGTTTATCAACAAAAAGATGAAACACTTTGGCTTGCAGTCCAAGATGAACATGCTATCCACGCTTACCAACAATATAAAGACGCTTTTCCACAAGGTCAGCATTTTATCCAAGCGACTCAGTTAATCAATCAACTCTCACTTGAAAAAAGTGCCAACGACGAGAAAAAACAACAAGCGAAAGCAAAACATCGTCAACAAATAATTCAACGTGCCACCAACGAGTTACTCAATAATATGGTTACCCTACCGGCTGGTCATCTTGTCATGGGTTGCGGCAATGAAGAGCATTGTAAAAGTAAAGAAATGCCACAGCATAGTGTTACCATTAATACCTTTAGCATTATGGTAACGGAAGTGACCTTTGCCCAATGGGATGCATGCATAATAGCTGGCGCTTGTAATGTACAGCCTGATGATGAAAACTGGGGTCGAGGCAGCCGCCCTGTTATTAATATCAGTTATGACGATATTGTTGCAGAGTTTATTCCCTGGTTAAATAAAACCACAGGCGAAAGCTTCGTTTTACCTTCAGAATCTCAATGGGAATATGCAGCAAAGGCAGCAAGCATAACAAAATATGCTTGGGGTGATGAACTCGATTGCTTAACAGCACGTTATAGCCAATTTAGCGGACTATGTGGCAATGAACGAAAGACCTCAGTAGTAAAAAGTTTTCAGCAAAATGCTTTTGGCTTATATGATATGCATGGCAATGTTTGGGAATGGACGCAGGATTGCTGGAACGAAGATTATTATGCCGCGCCTTCGGATGGTAGTGCATGGCAGGTCGGCGATTGCAGTGCGGGAATCATTAGAGGTGGTTCATGGCTGAACGAAGCCAACGTGTTGCGTTCAACTTTTCGACGTGGTTATAGCCGCTCAGCTAAAACAAATGTTACCGGATTCCGACTGGTGATTAATACTCACTAAAAACGACTCACCTAGCTGACATTTCAACATTTTCTGCTTTTTAAATTATAGTCTTTCAACAAAAATATTTAATTTACCCTAAAAAACGCTCAAAGATTTTTATAACCCTAATTAATTAAATAATTACCTTTTTAAAGGCAGCGGGTTATGACTACAAAACCACACTTTTATACCAAGAAAGCAACACGTAAATTAACCTTGTCGTTATGCTTAGTTTTTGCTTTATCAGCATGCACAACGACAAGCAATCCATTAACAAAGCCAACTGTTTCCATCGACAAAATCAATACCTCGCATGACACTGATACTTATGCGCCTAGTGACGCTGCGATAAGGTGTCAGAGTCATGCCAGAAACATTGCCATGCACGCAGAAACCGTTGCTTCTACGGCACAATACTTAGCCGCGGCTAAAGCAATGAATAGCTGTATTAGTAGTGCCCTGCAAAATAGCGCTTATAGTAATAACCAGGCACAGCAAGAGGCCATTATGAAAATGATGGCGGTAGCGACATTGAACTTTATTAAAGCCGGTGACGTTATTACCGCGACAAGAGCAGTAAACAGGTTTAAACGTATTTATCCACATCAAGATCTTTACTTCGAAGATTACACTTCATTTTTAGATACCGCGACAGCACTGCTCTCGACAGAGCCCTTAGGCGCATCACAAATGAGTTCATTAAACATCAGCCGAGCTTTACGCGATGAAATTGAACGTAAACATTATTGGTTAAACCACTAAGGATCACATCATGACGACTGATCAAAATAATCATTTGAAAAATAACGGCCTAAAGAAGTTTTCTGTTAAGAAAGGTTTGCTGTTAGCAACAGCACTCATGTTAGCAAACAGCCAATTGGTTTATGCTCTGCCCATTTCATTAGGCACAGCATCACCCGATTGGAATCCGGTAGCAAGTGATAAGTTGGTAAAACTACCGGCTAATATTATTGAAAAACGTATTCAAAAAGATTTTCAAGCCTCAGCAATGGCGACACGCATGGTTGAGCTTGATGTCGATATGCAGGATAACGTGACTGTAATCAAATCAATGTTACAAATAATACCGGAGCTTGAAGGTGAAGCAGCGCAAAATAAACGTTTTGAATTATTACAGTATAAATCTGAGTATTTAGATCTATTACAAGAAAGCCATGGTTTACATCAAAGTGCGTTAGAGAAAAAACAAGATTTATACAGCAGTGTCCTCGATAAAATGCGTTTGCAATCGGGAAAAATTAACAACAATGAATCCTATCAAATTCAGCAAGCACAAATTGCTGCAAGACAGCGAATGGAAAAAGTCATTCACCAAGTTGATCAATCCTTAATGCATCTAGGTTTAGAAAAAAAATCACCTTATACCGATGAATACAGTAAGAATCTGAATCAAATTGAAAAACTAAAAATGGCCATTAATCAACATCAAACCAATGAATCACCACAAGTTAATGGCATTGATATCAGCTCAGAAGAATATTTACGTCAGCTATTAATGGCGGTATCTACCGAACAATCGTTATTGGATCAAGAAGCTCTTATGCTCAGTTACATGGCAAAATTGGTGGCATTAGATGCACAAGCACTAGAATACGAAATGGCTTATGGCGACGAAGAAAGCTCGGGATTTATCACTGAAGCAAGTAAAGCAGCAAGTGTCACCACCCTATTTTACCAGGAGTAAACCATGCACAATTTAAGCAAAATCATTATCACTCTTTGCCTTTTGGCCATCACTATGACGAGTGTTTACGCAAAACCTAATCCACTCTTTACCTTAGAAAATTTAGAAAGAGAACGCGCAGTATTTCTCAATAATTTAACAACAACAAAGTTAACTGCTTATCAACGTGATCAGCAAGGAAATCATATAATTAAACGTCTAATTGATATGGAACGCATGGTATTACGTGATGACCGTATTTCCCTGAGCAATAGCGTTATGGCAAAAAAAGCCTTTCAAAATTACGAGTTAACCTTTTTAGTCCATGCGAGCAGTGAAAGTAAAAAAGCCCCTATGGCACACTGGCTACATGCGTTAAATATCACCGATGAAAAAATTTATAAGAGTCAATCAGGAGCACGCTAATGCCGTTTTCAGCCGATTTAGACATTAACCAAAATATATCAGCCAATATAAAAAATATAAGCAGAGTGACAACGTTAATTATGCCAACCATCATGCCATTAGTTGGCCTGATCATCATCTCATTAGCGTTAGTCAGTTATTTCACCGAGTTGCCATTAAGTGGCATCTTCTCATGGTTTGAGCGATTTTTTAGCAGCGCTTTTATTGTTATTTATAGCTTACTGGTGGCATCAGGGATTTATGCTATCGTGCAATTAAAACAGCACAAAGACGCTAATTATTGGCAAGAAGTTGGGCAACAGGCGGGCAATGCTATCGCAACCCTTGCTTTGACCTTTACCTTACTTGGCATCAGTTTAGGCATTGGCACATTAGCAGAGCAACCACTGAACCCTGAAAATGTGCAAGAGATAATTGCCAGCCTTACCAAACAGTTCTCTATGGCTTTTATGACCACTGTTATCGGTTTGCCAACAGCGACGGTTATTCGCGCATTAATTAGCATTAAATACCAAAAAATCGTTGCTAAGAGTGATGGTTAGGTCGATTAGCCATTTAACAATGCCAATCAATATAAGAGACTCGGTTGTAATTTAGTGTGGGTGAGTAAACAAGCGTGACGCATAAACCCATCCATGGGGCTCTGCACAAGCATCCATGCTTGTGAAGCTCGCTTTTATCACATCACCAACACTCATCGTAAATCAATAGGTTACGATGTTGACAACACCTAACTACAACACAGCCATATAAGAGGATTAAACACATGAAAATTTTATTTACCATCACCGTACTCATCGCAGGAATTTACTTATTTATTCAACAAAAAGGCTTGGAGAAATTAAATAAATTTTTACCGCAACATCAAATAGAGCAAGCGACTGAAACCCTACTAGCGAATGTAAGTAAAAATGTAGATCAGCAACTTGAGCAGTTTAAAAACAAGGTGTTAAATAAAAAAGATGAACGCATTAATGAATTAGAAAATCAACTGCAAAACTTACAAACACAGTTTTTAGCAAAAGCAGGCAAAGAAAAAACACAGCTTATTCAACAAAAAGAACGGCCACAAGACTTTCCACCAGAGCAAACTTTCTCAGCAACACAATACCTTGCAGCTGAATCATCAATGCATCTACCATCGACACTCAGTTCACCAACAGCTCAGCCTAGTGATAAAGAGTTCTATAAACAAAGAGCGATTAAACGCCAAGCTAATTTACAAGATATCGCTGAGCGTATGAATAAAACATCACTACTGGCATTAACTAACTAAGATGTTAAACCTGAGCCCTTATAAGCTAACTACCCTGCTGATATTATTATTGATATCACTGATAATCATTATTGGGGCAATAAACCTTTGGCAAGCAAAAACTTGGCAGCAAACAATAGCGAAAAAACTAGCCATTAAGGATAAAAATACCGAGGAACAAAAAAACGATAATAAAAGCGAACCTAATAGCCAAATAAATAAAACCACTAACAATAAAGTTAAACCCTTACTATTCATACAGATAGACTTGCCTACATTGCCTGTTACGTTAACAAAAAAGCGCTCAGCATCCCCAACAGCAGCGCTTAACCTTAACCTTAACAAAACAATTCGACCCGAGCAAAAACAGCAAGCGGCAAAAGATAAAACTAATGTTAATGCTAAAACTAAGCAGAGTAAACAAACGACAACAATAAAAACTGTCTCGGCTATGTATCAGCAACTAATTTCTGATGACTCGATAAACATTGAAATTGCTTGGCCTGATAAAAGTACTGAGAGGGAAAGTATTTTTTCATATTTATATCAATGTATTGGCATGCAATTTGGGGTATTAAAGAATCAAAAAGTAACACTAATACAAAATAATTATCAAAATATTACTGATAATCACAGCAATCAAGCCAGTGACTGGCTACGTATCGCTCAAGGGCAGTTAGCCCGTCAAGAGTATCATTGGCTAGAACAATATTATTTATCTGGTACACCCGTGCGTTTATTTCCTAAAGCAGTGGATTGGCAACTAGCACGTTTACTGACAAGTCATTTAAAAAAAGAGCGATTACAAAGCCTTAGAGCACGTTATATGCAGTTGGGCAACCAATTTATGTTAACAAATATCACACTAAATGGTCGGTTATTAACCAATGACTGGACATTAATCACTAAAAATTGTCCAAGTTAAAGTAAATACTAATTGTCATAACGACTAACTTATTGAAGAACCTTGAAAAATATTGATTAACTGACAAAAAATGCTTAAATTAGGGCATGATTTATAATAAAAATAAAATGTCTCTTAATTAATATGATCACTAATTTCAGCTCTCAAATTACCCGTTATGGCGTCAGTGAGTCTTTTAATGCATTTATTGATGGTCTTAGGGAGACACCGGGAATATTCGATAAAAAATTTCGTTTAGCTGATGTTAATAAAATGACTCAATATCTGGTTTGCCGTAATTACGGAAAAGCCTGTTTAGAGCTAAGTTATTTGGCTTGGGCTATCGTAAACTATCCTACTAATTATTCAGCTAACGCCGCTGTTGGCACCTCAGTAAAAACCCTAGCAAATGCACCGTTATTAGAGTTTTTCTGGCTTAATGAAAGCATTACGCCATCACGATTTAGACATGCCTTTAAAAGCCCTTATAAAAATAACAATATCGAGATTGCGCTAAATAAAGCTGGTTTACAATTAACAGTTTCCCAGCAATCGTTTGTGATATCACCGACACGTGTTGGCTTGTTAGCCGTTTTATTTGAAATAATAATTAGCCTTGCCCCTGAACAATTAACGGTTATCGAGCAAACATTAAAACAGAGCTCAGATGCTAAACCTGATGTAACAGCGATTAAAAAGTTATCCTCGGTTTTACAAAAACAAATATATCAATTTCTTGCCGAACATCTGGTGCCAGCGCAACAACAAAGGCGTTTTCGTTATATCAGCCAATGGTTAACATCAAAAAAACAAAATTCCGCGCACATTTATGCTTTAACAGATGACACCATCTTATCTTTTTGGCAGCACGCTGGGCTTGATGATTTATCACCCGGTTACAAACTTTATGCTTCCGCATTTAATGATATGGTTGCAACACATCAAGCAATGCAGCACGCCAAAGAGGCACTTGCTTTAGCTAACGCCAGCACTATTGGTTTTAATATTGAAGCGGGGGAATATTCACCCGATATTATCGAAGAGATTTTATTTAATAAGTCATCAGACAGCCAAGACTATGCTTGGTTATGCCAAACACCTAAGTTTTTAACCAAAGCACAATGGCGTTTCCTCGAGCCACTTATGCAAAAACAAGCTTATGTAAAAAAATTACCCTTGTCTTTTGCCCGTTTAGCCATTTTTGGCCAATGGCAGGCAAGTATAGTACAGGCAAAAAGAAAATCACCCCTGATTTTACAAGAAAAACTGACAGAGATTCCTGAGAAAAATTACCTGTTATATCAACAACAGTTAAGCAAACAAACTGAGCTATTAACACAAGTAATACTGGCCATAGCGCATATATTTTATAATCACCAAGATAGCCGTTATTTAGGCTGTATTCTAGATTTTATACCTAAAGCAACAACACAAAAAATTAAAAGTCATCTTGATGAAAAAATTGATTTTATCGGACATGAACAAAACCCACAGGCATTAACAACCGAAGTATTAAATAAAGCGCTGTTCAGTCAAAGCCAAACATTGCTAAGGCAATCACTTGAGTTAAGCCGTATTATGCAAGCGGCTAAAAGTGCTTTTAATAGCAATAACAAAGAGGGTTTTCAGCATTTACCACCTCTTGAGCTATTAGATATTTATCAAGATGGTTATGATGCGATAGCTAGGTGTCAGCATATTATTCAAATATACCTTAGCCAATTATCAAAATATTGGTTAACTACAGACGATTGTCAGCTAAATTATGGCTCTGATGTTTCCATATTTAAAGATATGTTTGATCGACTTTATGGAGAAGTAAATGACCAATAACAATTCCCCCAAAGAGCAACAGCAGCTGGCTCAGCAATTATTTTGTGCAAACGACGCTTATACCTCGCTTACCAAAATGTCACGGGTGACTAGAGGCACGGCTAATTTCACCATAGTATTTAATGACATTATTCAATTGGTAAAAAATAATAGCCAAGCAGATTTTATCAAACGAACACCCTTAATTATTAAAAAAATAAACACTGATCTCCGTTTGCGTAAAATATATCTGCAATTAATTAAACAACTAAGGTTTGCCGAGTCTGGCTTACAAGCAGCAGCAAGTTCGGCTAACATATTACCGGGACGTATTACCGAAAATTTTTCCTTGAAATTTAAACGAGATCATATTCACCTCAGCCAAATTTATGTTATTTTAACAATTAACCACCCTGCTGAGCATCATTTTAATCACGCCATTGCCCTGCATATCACCATAGGTGAACAGGTAAATTGTCTATATTTCCCCATACTAACGGATGGTAGCAGCCAATTACTGATGGAAGATAGCGATAGTCTCTTTAAATTAATCACCAACAGTAATAGCCATTTGTATTTAATGTAATAAACCAGGTTGATATATAAATGAATCTGCTTGGTAAATTAGGCATCTAACATGCCTATATAAAATGGGTAAATAACGGGTATAAATAACACTTCACAGATGAAAGAAAGCCAATGAAATTGCATATTTTTGTTGCCACTACGCAAGGGCTAGTCGCTATACAAAATATAACCGCTATAGATGATGCCGATATTAGCTCCATTGTTTCCATAAATGGCACCTCCACAACAGCAAATATTAGTAGTGCCTACCATAACTTTGTCAAAAAAGGCGCGGGTATAATTCAACAAGATTTTGGCGCCTGCAGTTACCGTATCAATATAAGTGATCGTATTGATCATGGTAATAGTTGGCAATTAGCTTTTTATTTAGCTCATGCGGCAAAAAATGACAATATTTTAGGCGATGGACAAGTCAGCGCTGGTGATCAGGTGATCTGTGCTACCGGTGAAGTGAATACCAGCAATAGAAATATTCAAGGTATTAGCGAAATTAGCCTCAAACAACAGTTAGCTGCTAAACAAATAAAACAATGGCATAAAAACAATAACAAAGTATGCTTTTTAGTCCCTGAGGCCAATAGACAAGATCTTGATAAACAACTACCGCTCAATATCAAACTGGTCAGTAGTTTAGCGCAAGCTCTTTGCTATTTACCTTTAACAGCTTCAGCTAACACAAGCAATGTCGAACTTGAAAACACAAGTGCTTCTTTAATAAAAACAGTAAGTAACAGTTATTGGTATCAGAAGAAATTAACACTGATAATAAGTGCTCTGCTGATGTCGTTTTTTATGTTATTGCTTTTTTCAATGAACGTTTGGTTTTCAACTGATAATAAACCGACTAGGGACTCAAAAAATAGTATCAATCACAACTATGCCCAGCAAACATGGCAAGTAATATTATTAAAGAAACCAGAACATGAAATTAATGAAACGCTACGGCCTGCTTACGCTTTAATTGAAAAAACAATAACCGAACAACTTATCGCTGAAAATTTTGATGTCGCTGATATAACACTGTTAACTGGCACTAAACAGCTGACAGAACAAACATTATTTCAACTAAGCAAAGAGCAGGTAAATTTAGCCATTCGTTTCAACCTAACAGTCCATAAGCTGAATCAGTTAACCAACACCAGCGCTGATACGTGGCGGTTTGAACTCTCAGCTGATTTAATTGACTTGGCAACCAAGAAAATAATTGAAAATCATAGCGAGTACAGTGAATACTCAAATAACTTCAGGCACTGTGATAAACAATGTATTGGCCACTGGTTCGCCAATAATGCTAAAAAATTAGCTCAGGATATGGGGGCTATTCTTGTGGTAAAACTAAAAAACTTACCACGCCAGTATCAATTCGAATTAATATTCCAAGACTTTTTAGCCAAAGAGCTGGTCTTAATACATAAGCAGTTAAAAAGTATCAATGGTTTTTTATCAAGCAAGTTATTACAGCAGTTTGATAATAAAAGTGAGTTATTTCATCAAACTAGTAGCCGAAAATATTTATATAATACTTATTTACCAACCGGCGAACTTGATATTGAATTACACCAGGTCTTTGCGCAATTAGGACTGCCGGTAGCTAACGTCAAACATAATACCAAAACACTGATTTTTATTCGAGCTAACATGCCCTACTCATTTTATTATGTTGTTGCTAGTATCATATTAATAACCTTCTTAATTTTTATGGTTTTTCTGCAACGTAAAGGCCATTTTACCTTCGCTCAGCATAACGATGTCAAAAAGTTAGCCGTTAACTTAAATACAGAGGGTGCAAAGCTCACTAACAGCATAGCTTTTGATGAAAATATCACGCCAATACAAGGCGCGGTGATCGGTCAAGGTGCTTTAGCAAATTGTTATATTTTCACCGCAGGTACATTAGCGTTAGGCCGGTTAGCCATAGAGCCAAGTACGTCATTTTCCATTGGTTATCAACAGATATCACGCGTAGGTAAACAGTGTCTATTTAGTTACCAAAACAATAACTTTTATTTGGAAGAACAAGGTAGCACTAACGGCAGCATTTTTAATGGTATTAAACTGGCTGCACAGCAAAAGGTCAATATTAACCAAGCTTCTCAATTAATTTTAGGTGGCGCAAATAAAGGCGAAATTGCGCTATGCCAATTAGACATAAAGGTTACAGTAAAAGAGTGCTCGGCCCTTATTATGCAATTAAATAACAAAGGCCATGAATTTATCAACCTTGATAAGACTAAACTTGCGTGGCCGTCAATGGCCAAAGACTTATCTTCTCGTTGGGTTTTATTAGCAAAAGAATTGTCTTTAAGTATTGATAACGGCCAAATAATACTAGGCAGTGACAAAAAAGACACCATCGCTTATTTAGTTTATCAAAACGGTTTTTATATAAGACCGGCGCAGCCCGCTAGAGGAAATGTGCAAATAATGATTAACCAAAAAGTCATCGACAATATAATGCCCATAACTGAAAATGCCGTTATTAGCCTCAATGGCTATGAGTTTAGTTTGCAGGGTTAGCACATCTTACTAGCTTCAGCAGTTACGTTGGTGTGTCTCTTAAGGTGAGGATGATAAGGATTTGTTCCATAATACAAAACCATAACGGTTAACGTTACTGGTTCGCAGCTCATTTAGTCTCACCTTTGTCTTACATTAAGTAAACTCGGTCAAAAAAGAGTTTAAACGTGCGGCACAGTACGTGTTGTTTTAGCAACATTTATTACGGCAACACTTGAGCGGTAAGCCTATATTGCCTACAATAGCGCACTATTTATTTATCACAGGTCACGAACATGAACGACACTACATCGAAACCAGCTTTACCGGATCACCTTTCTGGTAATCCCCGTAGCCCTCACCATGATGAGCAAGTTTTCGAGCACGAAATTGGTATTACGCTTAATGGCAAAGAACGTTTCGATGTTGAGGAATATTGCATCAGTGAAGGTTGGGTAAAAGTGCCATCGAAAAAAGCGTTAGACCGTCGTGGACAACCGCTTATGATGACAATAAAAGGCACTGTTGAAGCATTTTATCGTTAAAAACTATCTAAGAATAACCTAAAGATTAGCAATGAAAACCGATTAAACTTTTCTAAAACAGTTTAATCGGTCATTCGTTGGTATTAGTCAGGGTCAGATGAGCTTTATTTACCGGCATGCTGACCCTGTTAAATTAGCTATTGCTTGCGCTTAGCTTTATAAGCTCTGCATCCGCTTTTTCAATCGTGCTAAATCAATCGCATTTGACCTAACCGTAATCTTGATATGATCACTTTCATACTCTTCCTTGGTGACACTCATTTTTGAGCGAATTTCACCTATGATACCGTTAGCAGTGTAAGGAACAATAATCTCTTCTTCAACCATCTCATCCTGCGCAATTGCAACGATATATTTATGCAATTTACTGATATCAGCCGGATCACGAGCCGATGTCATCATGGCTTCAGGAAACTCATCCATCAATGCTTGTTGTTGCTCACGGCTAAGTTGATCAGATTTATTCAGTATCAGTAATTTTTTACTGTCCTCAACACCGACTTCTTCCAATACGCCGTGCACTACATCGAGTTGCGCACGAAAAGAAGGATCTGAAGCATCTACGACATATAACAATAATGAAGCATCATGTGCTTCTGCTAAGGTTGAATGGAATGAGGCGACTAAATCGTGCGGTAATTTTTTAATAAAGCCAACCGTATCTGATACTAATATTCGAGGTTGAGTGATTGGAAACAAGGCCCGAACCGTAGTATCAAGGGTGGCAAAAAGTTTGTTTTCACCTTCGACATCACTACCGGTAATCGCTCGCATCAATGATGACTTACCGGCATTGGTATAACCCACCAAAGCAACACAAAAAAGTTCAGCACGTTGGCTACGCCTGCCCTTCATTTCATCTTGCACACTCACCAACTCGCGCTTGAGTTCAGCTAATTGGTCACGAACTTTCCGGCGGTTTAGCTCTAACGTAGTTTCGCCAGCGCCTTTACCCATTTGACGTTCTTTATCACCACATGATGTCTCACGAAGCCGTGGCGCGACATAATTTAAGCGAGCAATTTCAACTTGTAATTTTGCTGTTTTGGTACGGGCATGGCGACTAAATATTTCAATAATAATGCCGGTACGGTCAAACACCTCTACGCCTAATTGATTCTCGACATTACGCAACTGCGATGGGCTTAAATCACAATCAAATACTACTACATCCGCACAAGCAAACGGCAGGTTGTCCGAGGGAATATCACTAAATGGCGTTTCATCAACTTCTTCTTCCGGTAAAACCTCGCCCGCTTCTACTTCGGTGTTAACTTCACCTTTGTTGCCAGTGAGGTGCGCTATTTCAGCCAGTTTCCCTAAACCCAATACATTAATTTTTTTAGTCGAACTCTGCTTTTGCGACTGACTACCAACCACTTTAAAGCCTAACGTCGTCACTAAACGCGCCAACTCTGCCAGTGATTCAGTTGCCTCATCACCTTTAAAATCCGGTGTGCAAATTGAAATAAGTAAAGCGTTAGTACGTGATGCTTTTGCTGTTAGTTGCATATTTTTATGTATACCATTTTGATTAAGTTGGTATTAGTGCACCTATTAGCCAATTGCTATAAGTGCAAACCTAATTTTTATCGAAAGTAATTTGATCCTACGCTGTTATAGCCGAGCTTTATAGAGCAATAGCAGACTAATGTAGATTTTATTTTAGTTGCCGGCAAAAAATAAAAAACCCATTACTTAGGTAATGGGCTTTTTTAATGTAGCAATCGGCTAGTTTTGTACAACAAGCCCTAACAGTAGCTTAGTCTGCTTTTATACCGCTGTAGAGGTGGCTTTTTTCATATTCGCTTTAATTTCTTTAATATCACAATCATCAAGTAACAATAGTACATCGGCTAGTGCGCTTCGAAGTTCCGTACTTTCTTTAAGTGTTTTTTTATTTTGCATATGTGATACAGATTCTCGATTCATCACGGTATTAAGTAAATTTTTCAGGACCTCAGCATCATCAATGTCTAAGGGTGCTAGTGACTTAGTTGCTGCGTCATTATAAGCGTTATAAATAAGAGTTAACGCCTGTTGAGATTCTCTTAATCTTTGCATTATTTATTCTTATTAAATTGAATAGTAATTTTAGATTACATCAATAAAACACTTTGTCTATAAGATAATAACTATATTGATATAACCTTCTTTACTCGCAGGATATAGCCACTGGAAATTTTCTTCCGGTTTAATGCTACAGACCCTTTGGTTTACCATTACTTCATTCAAAACGAAAAAAAACCGCAACTCGTTAAAGTTGCGGTTTCTTCAAATGTGGCGGGGAGAATGAGACGAGTATGGGCACTGCTTTTATTCAATAAAATTGCCATTAAAGTAATATAGTAGCAAAATAACGTTCTTACCCTAAAATCTACACGTAGGATATATCAGTATCCTTACGTAATATGTGGAGGTGTCATTAATAATGAGAAACGGTTCTTCTGCCACAAAGGCAACATTAGCAATTGTACCAGTAAAATGTTTTTGGGTTCTGTGCACTATTCAATATCAGATCCCAGAGTTTCGATTTATCAACATCCTATCCAGGTGATAAATAATAAGGGCAAGCTATACCGTGCTTGCTCATCAACAACTCAATAAAAACTAGAAAATTCTCCTCTCACTTATAATTTTCACTCCAAGGGGGATTATTTATTACTTAACAAGCGATCGCTTTAATACGTTTTTGTCGTATGGTACTTTTTGTGCATCGGAAAGAATTGCACGCATTTCGATCAGGTGCTCATATCTTAGGCGCATAATCTGTGTTTTTGCCGCCATAAGTTCATCAATCTTGACATCGATATTTTCAAGTTTAACATCATCAATAATGGTCATTTCATTAAGTTCTTTAAGTGCCTGCACTTCTTGTAGTTTAAAGGGAGCCTGATCAATATGCAGTTTGTGATGCATTTTATCTATTGAGGCTTTTTGGGATGCATCCGGATCCGAAATTTGTGCTGCCAAAAGAGACGTACTGATAAGACAGTACATAATGACGAGTGGAAACAAGCTAGACACTGATCTGTTTTCATACAAATTCATAAGTTCCTCCGGTGAATTTATATACATATTAGACCATGTTTTACATATTATCTTTACGTTCAACCCACCTTAAACATTCTGTAAATTCATTAATACTGATTTTAGGATCGTTCTGCATCGGTTGAACTCAAGGCACTAACAATTCCTTAGCGTGACCTGTTTTTAGTTGGTCATTGATTACGAGCTATTGCTCACTTTTACCACAAAGCGGCTGTTCCTCCGATAATTAAGCCACTTTGATAAGGGGAAGTACCCCCCTATTTCGCTATACTTATTTATTATTCATAATCAACAGCGTAAATTTCTTCATACGTATGGGAGTAAAGTTCAAATAAATTGCCGAATGGGTCTTCTAGGTAAACCATTTTAGAAGGCTTATTATCATCTTCTGGGTGGCATCTCATGATGTCCATTCGCACTTTTCCACCGAACTTTTCTGTACGCTCAATCACGCTATTAAAATCATCCGTTTGAACACAAAAATGGAAAATACCAATTCGAGAAAAATCCACTTTGTGGCACTCTTGTCTCTCTTTCATTTTAAAATAGTTCAACACCAAGACCATCAGTTGTAACAAGGTGAGCAATATTAAAGCCTTTAAAACCCTCGCCAAAAACAGCGATACACATTCTACCTATAGCACACTCTCGGTCCTCGACAACTTTAGTATTTACCCTAAGTTATTAAGCATACGAAGCTTGTTGTTCAAGTCAAAGCTGCTCCTAATCATCAAATATTGCATGAAATACAAAACGGAATAATTGATTTAGGTATTGTTACCGAGATAGCAAATAATAGTGCATTTGATGTACAAGAGATTCGGTGTTTTTCAAGATAGTTGGCACTGTTTACCCTAATTTTGTTAAGCGACTTCCTTTTGTGCGTTTTTTATACTTTCCTTTTCTGGGTTCAATGATACTGAGCCTGCTGGTTCGCAATTCCTAATATCACGAGACCAACGTATTGGGTTTGCCTCTCTTGCCTTTTTTAGTACTAACGCTCTATTAGCTAAAATTACTTTGTCTTCGCCACGATGACGCTATGCTGGAGTAACGAAGTTTATTTGACTGTGTCTATGTTTGTTGTTGTACCAATCGACAAAATTTCGAACCCAATCCCTCGCTACTTCAAGGCTAGCAAACCCTGATGATGGCCATTCAGGACGATATTTTAAGGTTCTAAACAATGCCTCTGAATAAGGGTTATCATCGCTATCCCTTGGTCTGCTGTATGATGGCAATACGCCAAGCTATTCCATCTTAGCCTTCATCGTTTGGGCTTTCATCGGTGCCCCATTGTCTGAATATGACTTTCTACTCGTGTGTAAGTTGTTAAGAAAAAAATATTCACCCGAACAAATAGTCGGACATATTCACCGGTTTAAATTAACGGCGAAATGCATGAGTCATGAAACCATTTATCAATATATTTGGCGTGATAAAGCGAAAGGAGGTAATTTATGGACTCACCTTCGCCAATCACCAAAGCAACGTCGAAAACGCTATAAAGCCTATGACAGTCGCGGTCGTCTAGCAGATAAACGAAATATAAGTGAACGCCCAGCAAGTGTAGAAACTCGTCAGGAAATGGGACACTGGGAGGTAGATACCGTTCATGGCCGAGGTAGCCTCCATTGCATAGTGACGTTATTAGAACGAAAAACAGGCTATGTGATGATTGGAAAGCTTCCTAATAAAACTGCCATCTCACTGAATAATAAGACGATAACGTTGATGAAGAGAATGCCACAAGCATTCAAAACTATTACGTCAGACAATGGTACCGAATTTCATCAATACAAGAAAATCGAGAAATGCGGTCAAACTACGTTCTACTTTGCCAATCCTTACCACTCTTGGGAAAGGGAAAGTAATGAACACGTTAATGGCCTTATTCGCCAGTATCTTCCTAAGACAAAAAGCATGAAAATGATCACACAACGACAATGCGATCAAATTGCTAAAAAGTTAAATCAACGACCAAGAAAGCGTCACAACTATAAAACACCAGAGGAGATGTACTATGGAATATAATCGTTATTGTTGCACTTTAAACTTGATACTAGGCCTGATTATCCAGTAACTTAGCCTTTATAATATTTATTTGCCACTGATTACTTTTATATGATTTTGCTAATTTAAATACTTTTTCATAATAATTTAAGGCAAGTTTTTTATCCCCTAGCTGCTCATAAGTTAAAGCTATACTTTTTAAATACTCTACAGAGTAATTAAAGTCAACTTCAGATTTTAGCAAAATTTTTAATGCAGCCTCAGGAGATTCGAAATGTCCAACGTAACGAGCCAGCATAATAATAAAGCCTTGCTCCGAGGCAGGGAGTTCATTTTTCACCCTAGCCATAAACGCAGGTATTTCATCTGTCTTTTTTTGCCTATAAAAATATCGAATAGCAGATTTAATACTTGGCGTTGGTATTGGCTGGTTAATAGTTAAGGAAAGAGATAGCTCCTTGTAATGCGCAAGCAAGCGTTCTGCTGACATAGAAGATAATTTTTTATTCGCTATAAACCATCCATTAAATATAGCTTTTAAATCACTACGTAATGAAACTAGCCCAACCGAATTGTGATTTTCATTTGGGTAATGCGAAAACTGCCACTGAATATTCTTAGGTTGATTTTCATCTAATAATTGTAAAACCCCATATACCCCTTGCCTAGTTTCATCTCCTAATGATAAATACAAAGATACTTGGTCATGTTTACTCATTCCAATAAATTTTTTAGCTTTTGCCATAATGGCATGATCATTTAGCCAAACAGATGGACTCATGGATACAAAATGCTCAAAAGCATTTGGTGATTCAAATAATGCATTTAATACAAACAATCCCCCCATAGAATGACCAACGAGTATAGAGTTATTTGCGACTCTGTAATTGTTACTTATATAAGGCTTAACCTCTTGTTCTAAAAAATTTAAAAATTGCTTTGCTTTACCAGAATCATCTTTTTCAAAAGGTGCGGTTAATCCCGCTGGTGTCATATATTGGCGATACTTATCAGTTCCCTTATCTGCGATACCCACCAAAATAACATCTGGAATCAATTGCCCTTTATTTGCCATAAAATCCAACATTCCTGATACTCCCTGAAAAGTAAAATCACCATCTAAAAGGTAAATAACGGGATAAGTTGCTTTCGTGTTACTACGGTAAGATTCTGGCAGTAAGATCTGAATTTCACGTTCTTCATTTAAATGAGTTGAGCTTATATTTACTCGTTTCCCGGTGTTAAACTCGGCAGAAAATATAAATCTAGAGGTAATCAAAAAGATTATTGTTAAAACGAAAGATAGTTTTTTTATCATTATAATCATCCATAGATATGATATTTATTAAAAGGGCTAACGCCCAAATAATGGGCAAATGATAGTTGGTTAAAATAGCGACGCAGGAGCAAAACCAACTGTTATTTGTCCTGATTAATTTGCTTGTATGGATAATACATCCATCTTTATTATTCTTTTTAAACCAGTTTAGGTAAAGTGAGGCCCAAGCTTTAGCAGCAACTAAAGCCTTTTTATACGGTAGTTCGATTGATTGCAGGCTCCTCTATT
>NZ_LJYX01000097.1 GCF_001440345.1 Colwellia sp. TT2012
GCGAATGTCATCGGGTGATGCGACGCGACCCTGCGCTGAGCCCAGACGGAGAAGTCGCCGATAGGGATTCTGCCTATTTCGAATCTCAAGAAGCGTACCGAAGGCATCGAAAATTACCCCATCTACCATCTGGCCCTCCTCAATCGAATAACCTAGCCTGGGCGATCGCTGGCACTCAGCGTTAGCGAACCACGATACCATGGCCGGCCAGTTCGCTTACTAGTGTTTTACGCCGAAGCATTTTAGGAATTGTGAACATGCTTCTATATCCGTAAAAAAGACCCACCGAAACAAACAAAAGACCCAGGCCGTATGTGGCGGTTGCAATAATTAGCCCTGCCGGAACCGCTGCAAGAGTGAATACAATGCCTTTCAGTACACTAGACCTGGCGACAAGCTTCATGTGATCGAGGTCATACTCGACCTTTCCATCTGCCTTTTGGCACGCCACTAGAACGATGGTTTTCTTGTTCAAATGCTTGTAGTACCACGTACGAGGCTTGTCAGTAACAATCGCCCCGTGCCTTTTCAAGTAGTCCAACATGCAAACTTCTTTGAAATGGAAAGTTTTTCCTTCACTGTCTTCGCACCGAACTTGGCTATAGAGCGCATCAATGTCAGCAGAGTTTTTAACAATGTAGTTCTTAACAGTGAGCTCAATTTTTTTCAGATCAGACATGCATTTTCCTTAGTGCACTTTGAAGTGGTACGTGAATGCGAGCGCACACGAAGCCGTCCAGCGGATTGGTCTGCGGGATACATAAAGGTCTAAATCCAAAGCGCTCGCCGCGCCTTGCCACGTACTACAGCTCGAAAACGGCCTCTGGGCCGGGTGAGTCAACCCAATTGGATGCTCACCGCGGCTCGCTGAGCTCACTAGCGATAACGTAG
>NZ_LJYX01000098.1 GCF_001440345.1 Colwellia sp. TT2012
CAATGCGGTCTTCGCCGTGCCCCAACCTGGCTGACGATGGAGATCTATTGTAGTCGCTGGCTTGCCAGCTCCTACATTGAAGGGCGCTTACAAATCAGAAGGCAAAAAAAGGCCCGGTTTTCGTGGAACCGGGCCTCTTTCATGTTGCTCGTTGAATCAGTCGCGCTCAAGGGCCAGTGCCACGCCCTGACCGCCGCCGATGCACAAGGTGGCCAAGCCTTTCTTGGCATCGCGCTTGATCATTTCATGCAGCAGGGTCACCAGCACGCGGCAGCCTGAAGCGCCAATCGGGTGGCCGATGGCAATCGCGCCGCCGTTGACGTTGACCTTGTCCGCATCCCACTCCAGTTCCTTGCCCACCGCCAGTGCCTGTGCGGCAAACGCTTCGTTGGCTTCGATCAGGTCCAGGTCGGCCAGTTGCCAGCCGGCCTTGTCCAGGCAACGGCGGGTCGCGGACACCGGGCCAATGCCCATGATTGCCGGGTCGACACCGGGGTTGGCGTAGCTGGCAATACGCGCCAGGACCGGCAGGCCGAGGGCCTTGGCTTTGTCGGCGCTCATCAGCAGCACCGCAGCGGCGCCGTCATTGAGGCTCGACGCGTTGCCGGCGGTGACGCTGCCGTCTTTCTTGAAGGCTGGCTTGAGCTTGCCCAGGGATTCGGCGGTGGTGCCGGCACGGGGCTGCTCGTCCACGGCAAAGGCAATCGGGTCGCCCTTGCGCTGGGGAATCAGGATCGGCGTGATCTCGTCGGCAAAGCGTCCGGCTTCAATCGCGGCGGCGGCTTTTTGCTGGGAGGCGGCGGCGAACGCGTCCTGGGCTTCACGGCTGATACCGTATTTGTCCACCAGGTTTTCCGCAGTGATCCCCATGTGATAGTCGTTGAA
>NZ_LJYX01000099.1 GCF_001440345.1 Colwellia sp. TT2012
GCCGCAATTCAACCTCAGCGACCAGGAGGTGGACGATATGGCCGAGTTCCTCAAATGGAGCTCGAAGATCAACACCAACGGCTGGCCGCCAAACACGGAGGGCTGAGGGATGCGTACCGTCAATCCATATCTGAAATTCCAATCCCAGGCCGTGGCCAAACCCTACTTTGTGTTCGCCCTGATCCTGTTCCTGGGCCAGGTGCTGTTCGGTTTGATCATGGGCCTGCAATACGTGGTCGGCGACTTTCCGTTCCCGTAGATCCCCTTCAACGTGGCCCGCATGGTCCACACCAACCTGTTGATCGTCTGGCTGCTGTTTGGCTTCATGGGCGCCGCCTACTACCTGGTGCCTGAGGAAGCTGACCGCGAGTTGCACAGCCCCAAACTGGCAATCCTGCTGTTCTGGGTGTTTGCCGCCGCCGGGGTGTTGACGATCCTCGGTTACTTGCTGGTGCCCTATGCGGCCCTGGCCAAGCTGACCCACAACGAACTGCTGCCGACCATGGGCCGTGAGTTCCTGGAGCAACCGACCATCACCAAGATGGGCATGGGGGTCGTGTGCCTGGGCTTTCTCTACAACATCGGCATGACCCTGCTCAAGGGTCGCAAGACTACCGTGAGCATGGTGATGATGACCGGGCTGATCGGCCTGGCGGTGTTCTTCCTGTTCTCGTTCTACAACCCCGGCAACCTGGCACGGGACAAGTTCTACTGGTGGTGGGTGGTGCATCTTTGGGTCGAAGGCGTGTGGGAGCTGATCATGGGCTCGATGCTGGCCTTCGTACTGATCAAAGTCACCGGCGTCGACCGTGAAGTGGTGGAGAAATGGCTGTACGTGATCATTGCCATGGCCCTGATCACCGGGATCATCGGCACTGGT
>NZ_LJYX01000100.1 GCF_001440345.1 Colwellia sp. TT2012
CTCAACGAGCGTATGAGTTGGGGGAGGCGGATCTTCAATCATTGCTTTTAGCCCGCCGCCAATCCGTTTCGGCAGCCACAACGGCCCTAGAGGCACAAGTAGAGACGTTAAAGACAAACTTATCCCTCCTGATTGATGCCCACTGGATCTGGGATCTCGATCACAGTTGAGCCACCATTCCGGCAGCGCAATCAGCTGCCGGAATTCTTTCAAATTTGTAATTCTTCAATCATCTTGAGGTTATGTTTGTAGGTCAGAATGAGTGGCGGTCATTGCAATCACCATTATAAAAAAGGCCGTCATCATAAGAAACTGCCAAATCTTCGGAGCAGACATGACTAGGATAACCAAGACCTCAACAGGCGTATTAGCGGCAATAGCTGGGTTTAGCTCAGTCGCCTATAGTGCAGAGAAGTCAGAAGGTTTTGTTGAAGGTAGTAAATTTACCGTTACCAGCAGAACATTCTATTTCAACAGGGATAATCGTAATGGTGAAACTGCACCAGGGGGGCGGGATATTCTGAGGCGACTGCTCAAGCATTCATTCCGAAATTCAATTCTGGTTACACCCAAGGGACGATTGGTTTCGGACTAGATGCTTTCGCCATGATCGGCTTGAAATTGGACACTGGTGGCGGACGCAATGGTGGGCGAAGTTCGTTTGATGTTCTTCCAGTTGACAGTAACGGGGATGCCCGTGATGAGTACACTAAAATTGGAGGCGCCGCGAAGATTCGCGCCTTTGATACGGAGCTCAAAGTAGGCGACGTGTTTCCTACCAGCCCAGTAGTGTATTACGGTGATTCGCGTCTACTTCCTGAGTCTTTTAGAGGTACTATATTTTCCAATACCAGCATCAAAGGCCTGACATTGCAAGG
>NZ_LJYX01000101.1 GCF_001440345.1 Colwellia sp. TT2012
AACTCCCAGGCCAGGCTGCGACGGATCGCGGCATCCGGCTGGCGTTCACCACTTTCAATCAAGCCCAGGTAGGACGGGCTGATGCCCACGGTGCGGGCCAATGCCTCAACGGCCAGGCCCTTGGCTTCGCGCAGGTTGCGCAAGTGCGCCAGGGGGCGTAGATCCGTCGCGGTCGCGACGGGAGGGGTCTGTGCAGCAGGAGTGCTTGGTTGCTGCAGGCCGGCGGCTGTTAACAGCGCCTGGTACTGAGCCCATGGCAGAACCGCATATTCGGGTTCGCCATCCCGTGAAATGATCTGTATATCCATGACTGCCCCGTAGGATCACAACACTTACGAAGTAAGTACTTTCCTTAGGAGTGTAATCCTAACAGCCGCAAAGAGCGCAGGGGGATAATCCGCGCCTTCAGTTTTTTGTCGGGTTTTCCTGCTCCAGAAGCTGCGGTGTGGCGGGCAAGCGCTCGACCACCACCAGCTTCTCCGGGCGTTGGCGTTCACGCCAGGCGCGGAAGGCACTCAACTCCCCGTCCAGGGACTTCATGACCCAGGCCAGTACCGCGATGTCATCGAGCATGCCGAACATGGGCAAAAAGTCCGGGATCGCATCAATCGGGCTGAGGAAGTACATCAGCCCCGCTACCACCGATATCAGCGCCTTGGGGCTGATCGCCCGGTACTCGCCACGCCAGGAGGCCAGGCACAGCGCCTGGAGCAGCTTGAGGTCGTCCTGGAGCTTGCCCAGGCGGTTACCCTGGCTTGAGCCTTTGGCGGCGACCGCGAACAACAAGGTCGGCAGGCGTCCACGCCCGATTAGCCGTGCGGCCAACGGTAGGAAGCGGGTGAAATTCCAGGGTGCTTTCATCGTCACTCCAGTTCCAG
>NZ_LJYX01000012.1 GCF_001440345.1 Colwellia sp. TT2012
AGATTGTTAAAAGTCGCTGTCAGTCTGCTGGTGTTTGGTAATGAACCGCCCCTGATAGCACTTGATTTAAGCTATTACAGTCACTGGCTAAAGGCTAGTGATACCACAATAGTTGTTAGGCTTTAAAGCTCTAACGGCTGCTTCACCAATGAGGTGGGCGTTAGCAACGAGGGAGGTCTTCTTACTTCTGATTAGTCTAAAAGAAGACGTTGTTAGTAACTACTGTATAGGAAAAATATCCTTTATTAAGGGGCTTATATTATCAACACATCGCAATGAATATTTACAGTATAATTATTCCAAAATATTTTTAAAAAAAGGCCACCTAATTGGCGGCTTTTTGGAAGTGCACATAACGGGGGTAACTGTTCGTCTGCATATTCTGTGAGTAGATGTTCTTAACCCTTACAGTCATCATAAGAAAGCTAAGAAAGAAAACAGCCACTAAGCGTTAACATTGCAGATAAAAGCATTACCAAAATGGATGTTTTCCCAGATAAATAATTACTTATAATCAATAACCAACATAAACTAAAATAATTTCTTCCGTTGATTTATTCTCTGTTGTACGAGTGATAACATCCTGAATGGAAACTTTAGTTGCTTTATCTACATGTCGACTATGGGTATATTTTTTTAAGTAGTCATAAGTCATATTCGCTTGATATTTGTAAGCGAAATTTGCGATGATTAGACCATTGCAAAATGTAGTATTTGCCAGAGATCTTGGACTATGTTCATGCCGTCTCAACGCTGTTTTTAGTGCCTTTTGTTCATTGTTACCGGCAAGCACGCACATTTTTGTGTAAATAGAATTATCCATGGCAACAAACTTATATTGAATGGCATAGACACTGTTCATCATGAAAATGGTCAT
>NZ_LJYX01000102.1 GCF_001440345.1 Colwellia sp. TT2012
ACATCCTATAGCAATATGGCCTTTTGCCCTTAATTTTAAGACTAGTGGCAAATGGCCGATTTGCGAGCCGAGGCGACATAAGGTCGAGGGAATATTGGCAGGGTGTCAATCTGTCGTCGCGGGTGTTCAGCGCAGGACGGGGTCGAATTTGAAGCGGCGTCCGACGATCACGGCTATCGCCAGCGCGGTTGCAAATACAGCGCAGGCGCCCAGGCAAAGGGCTTGCCAGTCGGTCGATGAGGTATTGAGCCCCAGGATGCCGGTGGAAAGGGTCAGAATGAGAAACAGCCAGGCGGGCTTGGTCATGATGGGTTCGCTTAGAAAATCAAGTGTTCAGAAGAACCGACAGCCTGTGCATCCTGTGCCAGATGAATCGAGGGTTGGCCGTTGGCTGTCATGACGGCCAGTTGAGGTCGTTGCTGGGTCTGGTGGCTACCCGTGTGGCTGAACTGTGCAGTATCACTGTCGTTGCTGGGTTGGAAGTGGAACGTCACCAGCACGGCCAAGGCCAGGGCGTTGAGGATCAGGAGTGTACTGTTCATGGGTGTTTCCCCGTGTTCATTGGCAGGACAGTGTTATAAGCATAAAGAGTGCAGTCATCGTGCCAGCGAGTATTTTGATTAAAGTACTTTAAAAACAAATACTTAGGTTGATCTCAAAAGTATGGCTCATTGCAATATGCAATGATGGCATTTCGCACTGATGCATTTTGCACGATGGGATTGTCAGGCCCGTGGACGAAGGCTTATCGCTGGCGGGGCGGGAAGAGGGCTTACGCCTAAAAAGCTGACGGACGACATGACAAAACTCACCTCGGCCGTTAACATGCACGCCGTCCGTCGCAACGCCACTTGGCTGCGTGCCTGTCATTAG
>NZ_LJYX01000103.1 GCF_001440345.1 Colwellia sp. TT2012
ATAGATGGTGAGGTTGTCGATCGCACCTTTATATACGAACTGGGTGCGACCCACGTTTGCCAGGCCGGCAAGAAGGCATTTGCGCGTATTACGCTTAAATCCGAATAAACCTGGAATTAACGGTTGACGGCGATTTATATCTGTCTATAATTCGCCCCACTTCCGGCGCAGTCGAAACGGAAAACTCCTTGGCAAACAATGAGTTATGAGGTTTTCGGCAGCAGGTTGCTTCAGTCCATCGAAGCCAAAAGGAAGTTGAAAAAGAGGTGTTGACAGCAGCGTGTAACGCTGTAGTATTCGCCTCCCGCTGACGAGAGATCGAAAGCGCAAGTGGTTGAAGTTGTTAAGGATTCCTTGAAAACTTCTGAAAATAATCACTTGACAGCAAATGAGGCTGCTGTAGAATGCGCGCCTCGGTTGAGACGAAAGATCTTAACCAGCCGCTCTTTAACAACTGAATCAAGCAATTCGTGTGGGTGCTTGTGGAGTCAGACTGATAGTCAACAAGATTATCAGCATCACAAGTTACTCCGCGAGAAATCAAAGATGTAACCAACGATTGCTGAGCCAAGTTTAGGGTTTCTTAAAAACCCAAAGATGTTTGAACTGAAGAGTTTGATCATGGCTCAGATTGAACGCTGGCGGCAGGCCTAACACATGCAAGTCGAGCGGTAGAGAGAAGCTTGCTTCTCTTGAGAGCGGCGGACGGGTGAGTAATGCCTAGGAATCTGCCTGGTAGTGGGGGATAACGTTCGGAAACGGACGCTAATACCGCATACGTCCTACGGGAGAAAGCAGGGGACCTTCGGGCCTTGCGCTATCAGATGAGCCTAGGTCGGATTAGCTAGTTGGTGGGGTAATGGCTCACCAAG
>NZ_LJYX01000104.1 GCF_001440345.1 Colwellia sp. TT2012
CGATGGCATCGTAAGCGCGAGGGTCATAGGGGAAACCGTGCAGCAGAATCACCACTTCACCCCCGGCGGGGCCATGGGCTTGGTAAGCGATATCGAGCATGGGGGTGCGGGTATACAGCAGCGCGATCGAGGGGCTCATCGGGACTCCGTTCGGGTCACAGCAGTGAGACTGGACTTTAGCGCGAAACGGTTACGTTTTCTGCTGTGCCTGTACCGCCGCCATCGCAGCCTCGCCAAAGCTCGACAGCTCCCACAGGGGATTGGCGGTGGCCCCGGGATTTTAGTCTGAACAGCCTTTCTTTCAGGAGTCCATTGAGCTGACTGACGGCGCAGGGCACACGTTCAGTGGCTTGTCTGGAACGCGACGATGGCTGTCTATATCTATCGTTTTTGCCAGGGGGCTTTTGGTTAGAATCACAGGCTTGATGACGTGAGACGCTGCCCATGACAACTGTGCACCGGCCTTGGCTTGAGGCTTATGCCGACAACTACCGCAACGACGAAGTGGTCCATCCCCATTGTCATGCCCAGGCGCAATTGATCCACGGTGTTTCCGGGGTGATGGTGGTCAGCACGGCCCAAGGCAGTTGGCTGGTGCCGTCCGGGCATGCGTTGTGGGTGCCCGCCGGCACGCCCCATGAAATTCGCATGGCTGGCGAGGTGCATATGCGCACCTTGTTCCTCATGCCCGAGGTGGAGCCGAGCCTGGGTCGCACCTGCCAGGTGATTGAGGTTTCAGCGCTGCTGCGGGAACTGATCGTGGCTGCCACGCTGATCGCCGGTCAGCTCAACAACCCACGCCTGCCGGCAATGGTGGAACTGATCCGCATGGAACTGCTGGCCGCGCCGGTGGTGGCCATGCATGTACCGG
>NZ_LJYX01000029.1 GCF_001440345.1 Colwellia sp. TT2012
ATTAACTATGAAATCAATGAAGCCTGGGTGGTTAATGCCACCTACAGCTGGGTTGAAGGTAAAAATACTGCAGACGATGTTTATTTAGGTGCCAAACAAATTAGTCCGCCTAAGGCGACGGTAAATCTAAACTGGCAGCCGAGTCATACTATCAGCCTAGCGCTAAATTACTTGTATGTTGGCAATCGTAAGCGTTTTGAACCGGTTGACGGTGAATATGTTGGTGATCAAGGTCCTATTGATAGCTATCAAATAGTGAACGTAAGCGGTAACTATAACTTTGCTAGCGATTGGTCGGCTTTTATCGGCATAGAAAACTTATTTAATCAAGATTACTACCCGACAAAATCACAGGGTTATACCTACGGTGGTTACAACATTAAGGGCCTAGGCACCACGGTTAATATTGGTGTTAATTATCAATTTTAATACCAAGTTCTTACCATGATTAAGCCATAGTAAGTAGCTCAATAGCTATCATGCAAAGCCTTCATTAGTGCTTTGCATGATAAAAAATCAAATAAGTAGCTCGGCCAATCTCTGCAGTTATTGCCCCCTTATGATACACTTGCATCAATGTCCTCTTCATTTTGGTGTCCCTTGTCAAGCAACAACTCTGAAAGTAAAAACCAGCCACTTAACACCTATTTAGTCGGTGGTGCAGTGCGCGATAAACTGCTTAATCGGCCGGTCAAAGACAAAGATTATTTAGTGGTAGGCAGTAGTGTTGAGCAAATGCTAAAGCTAGATTATCAACAAGTAGGTAAAGACTTCCCGGTTTTTTTACACCCAATAACAAAAGCAGAATATGCTCTCGCCCGTACAGAGCGAAAGCAAGGCCAAGGTTATACAGGCTTTAGATGCTACTT
>NZ_LJYX01000025.1 GCF_001440345.1 Colwellia sp. TT2012
ATTGGTTGGGCAATGTCCCAATCACCTGATACGGCATTAACAGCCAAAGCATTATCAATGGCATTTGAATCGCGTGGCAGACCTAAAGGCGTGATGTTTCACTCTGATCAAGGCTGTCACTATACCAGTAAAAAGTACCGCCAATTATTATGGCGATACCAAATAAAGCAAAGCATGAGTCGTCGTGGTAATTGTTGGGATAATGCGCCAATGGAACGATTTTTTAGAAGTTTTAAATCGGAATGGATGCCAACAGTAGGTTATAAATCTTTTAATGAAGCGAAATCTGCTGTGGTTAATTACATTACTGGATATTACAGCAAAGTCAGGCCTCACAGTTATAATGGTGAATTAACACCGAATGAGTCTGAGCGAAGATATTGGAAAACTTACAAACTCGTGGCCAATATTACTTGACCACTTCAGGCTAGTTGTAACCAGTCATCACTGCTGAATCCTAATTGCTGCAATAGTGGAAACGCTTGTTGGTTAATATAACCACGCTTATCTTCCCTCATTATTTTGCCGGTTTCTTCTACTAACGTTAAGTAATCTAGTAATGAAAAGGCAATGCCTTTAGGGCTTTGTTTATGCTCATCACCGATAAAACCCAGCAAAGGTTTAACGGCAAATGGCAATTGGTTTTTATCCTCGTTATCACTGGCTTTATCGTGAATACGCTCAAATATTGAGGTATATTGCGCGCTATTAACCGAAGTAGCCATTTTGGCTCTAATAGGATTTAAGTCAACATAAGCCATGCAGGCTAACACCGATTTTTCATCTAATAATGCTTGTGATTTAAAACGGCCTTCCCAAAACCGTCCCTTACAGGCATCTTCTTTATTGGCTTTGCGTGCCATATATTCATTCAAATTTCGCATAAACCATGACAAGTCAGCCAAACGGGCACGCCACTCATTGATAATATCTCGTGCTTTATCGGCCTCAGCTTTGCAGCTGCAATGACCCGCTTGCAATCGATTAACCAAGGGATGGTTATGATAAAGCTGCAACCAACGTTGGCATACCTCTTCATCACTCCATGCTTTAGATTCTGTCTCATCAACATAAACCACTAAATGGTAATGATTTGACATCACCGCGTAGGCGGCGATATCGATAGCAAACACTGAACTTAAAAATCGAATTCTGTCTACCTAACGACGGTGTTCATAATTTTGTTAGCTGTAAGGGTCAACACCACAAAGGTAAGCACGGCGAACACAGCGTGAAATCAAATGATAATAACGGGTATATTGCAAGGAAACTTGCTTACTGCGAGATTGAGTCATTTCAGGCACCTTAGTTAATAAAATTGTACGGATTTATTAACTATCAAGCCTGACTTTTAATTAACCAGTTTATGGATGTCCCACTGTGGGTGATGAATTATAAACGTATGTGTTAAATCCTTAAGTTAATGACATTGCTAAGCACAAAGCGGTCGTAAGCCTCCTTTTAATTTAACTGGTGAGTAACTTTTTAGTGTCAGTTATTTTTACAGAGTTTATTAGACTACAAGTCACGAAAACAAAACTCATTTAAAATCAATCATTTAATTTATTGGCACGTTATATGCTTAAGGCATGTGAGAATTCATCATATCAATACTATACCCATTTTTAATGGAAAGTAATTACAGGACTTTTTTAAATGAAATTTAAATTTTTAAATATGACTTTGGCAGCTTTACTTTTCTCTGTCAGCAGTTTAGTTAGTACTGCTAACGCAGGGTTATTTCTCGTTGAGCAATATGACGACTTTTGGTCTACGGATGTTAATCAATTGAAGGACTACGCTGATAATAATATTGCGAGCTCGTCTGCATTATGGGGCGCTATCGATTTTACAGATGATCCAGATGGTTTTGCTGGAGATATTGCAGGAAGCAATCCTTGGCCTTCAGCAAATGGAGCAATTGGAACCGGACAAGCTATAAACCAGACGTTTTTCGCCAAGATTACCGGAGATTTTTTCACCAGTGTAGCAGATACTTATTTCTTTCAGACTTACAATGATGACGGTGTCTTTGTATTTATAGATGGTGAGCTTGTTATTGATGATTCGAGCCTACATCCAGAACGACGTTTTGAAGGTTCAAAATCTCTTGATGTTGGCTCTCATTCTGTTGAGTTATATTTTTTCGAGAATAGTGGGGAAGCATCCCTAGAGTTTAGTATTGCTGATTCTTCTCGAAATTTTATGCATTTTAACGATCCCCAAGGTGCTGTCAGCCTAACAGCTACTAGTGTTCCAGAGCCATCAACACTTGCTATTTTTGCATTAGGAATGATGGGTTTATCTGCACGTCGTTTTAAAAAGTAATAACGTTAAAAAGTTTTATGAATCTTTGAAGTACCTATTTAGGTAATGCCGATCAGTTAGGAAATCTTTAAGATCCATTAACCGATCTTCTGGTTAGGTTATAAAGGCTTCTGAATTTATTCAGGAACCTTTTCTTTTGCAGCTATCTACCGCTTTATCACAAGTTTCACAAAACAATTTCACCGAGTTTACTGCACTAAGTGAGCTATTAGAGCCTAACCTCGTTGCTGATGCATTAGCACAATCTGGAGTTGCTAAAGCAGAAAAGAACAGAATACAGAAAAAACAGAAGACACCCCTCTAAAAACAATCACCATAAATTATCACAAGCCCTTTAATATTCATCATTAAAATCACCTGATATCTTGATTTTTATATGAACAAAAAATAAATTATTGAGAGGTTTGGATAAAATATGATATTTGATAAATTTTAGGCGTCATTAAGCTTTAATTCTCAATAAATAAGCTTAATTGGTTATGACTTTTTGTGATGTTTTTGGTTATAAAGTGATGCTAAGCAAATAGCTTTTGACAAACAGACACTGCTGCACGTTTTTTAAGGTGTTGATGCTGGCAAAACTCCGTTAACGCTTCGGGATTACCCACTGCGCCATGAAATACCTTTCTAAATTGTGTGGTTAATATTAGCCAATTTTCAGTGCTGATGTTTAATCGCGTTAATATGTTAGGCAGGTTATTGTCAATATAACCACGCTTATCTTCTCTAATGCAACGACCCGTTAAGTCGACCAGTTCAATATAATCGTTTAGCTCAAATGTTAAGCCTTTTGGGGCGTTTTTTCGGGGATTACCAATAAAGGGGAATAGTACTTTGGGTTGTTTTGCTTTTTTAGCCGCACTTATACGTTGTTGAATACTGGTGTGATTAGATGTTTCGGGGCTTATGGCTATATTGGCCCGTATTGGGTTTAAGTCAACATACGCCATACAGGCTATAATAGCGGCTTCATCCAGTAAGGCTTGAGATTTAAAGCGACCTTCCCAGAAGCGTCCTGTGCATTTATCTTCTTTGTTGGCTTGTACGGCAATGCTTTCATTTATAATGCGCATAAACCAACTGATATCGGTTAACCGGGCTCGATACACCTCTGCGGTTTCTTCCAGTATTTGTTGCAGAGGCTTAATCAGTTTATCACCACGTAAGTATTGTTGAGTGATTAATGTGCCTTTGAATAACTGATGCCAACGGGTGATAACTTCATGTAATGACCATATTTTGGCTTGTTCAACATCAACATATAAAACAATATGGGTATGATTACTCATTACCGCATAAGCACATACATCAATGGCAAAGGTTTGGCTTAACGCTAATAGTTTATCTTCAACCCAACCTCGCCTGTGCTCATAACTTTGCCCTGTCACTTTATCTTCGCCACATAAAAAAGCACGACGAACACAACGAGAGATACAGTGATAATAACAGGTATCAATTAAACTGATTTGCTGTTTTCTTGCTGTTGCCATAGTAACCTCAACCTTATTTTATTGCTGATTAAATAAGCATAGTTGAGGCTTTTGTTTATTTCCATTGGGAGGGGTGTCTTCTATTTAATTAATTGGGAGGGGTGTCTTCTATTTATTCTATTTATTTTCTATTTATGTTACTCCCAAGCCCTGCTCTGGATACACTTGAGTATTCGGACGCCAGTCAGGCAGTAGTTCATTAACTTCCGCTTGATCTTGGCTTAATTGTGCTTGTATTTTCGCGGTTTTATTAAGTACTTGTGATAAATTCAAGAAAGTTAATTCAGCATCAACCTGACCAAGATCGCCAACCTTCAGCCTTTTAGTAACAATGTTGAGCAGAATTTCTAATTGTTGCTCCTGCTCAAAAGTAAGTACCGATTTGTCCGTGGCAAGTTGCCAATTTATCAATGCTTTTAATGCTTGGGCTTTTTTTTGCGCTACGGCGTAAGTAAATTCTTTACTGGCTGCAGTTAATATTTTATCGTCAATGGCGGCATTAACTGCCTGTTTATCCCACAAGTCAATGGTCTGGCTAATACCGATATTAAAGTTATTGCCTTCACCTTCTCGCTCATAACCTGTCGACAATACCGGGTTATAAAGTGGTAATTTACTGCCCTGTGCTTTTGAAAATTCAGCATTCATAAGTTCACGCGCTGAGACAATATCAGGGTGTTTATTGATTTGCCGATCAAGCCAACCACTTGATAACGTTGTATTAGTAAAAGCAAAACAACTTACCGATAAGCTTGCCGAGTAACTAATGAATAAGGCTATTCCAGCAGATTTCACTGAGAAAAATTTCATAATAATCTCTTATACCAATCCGCATAAGAAAGTGTTCGCTTAGCGAGAATTCTTTATGCGCAATGGTATTAATTTAACAATAGAATGTCGCAACTAAGTCAACATAAGCTAACTTGATTTTTAGTTAAGCTTTAGGGATGAATAAAGTTTGTTGCGGGTAATTTTTAAATTAAATTAAGATATTGGGGGGCGTATAAGTTCTTCAATAAATCTCTTATCAAGAGCGTCAGTATAGAAATATTGATTTATGGTGATAAATTCAGGTTTCGGTAAAGCAGATTTGTTACTGACGCCCCATTGTGTGTGAGCGCCTTGACAATGACCACAATGATGACAATGATGACAATCTTTAATATTATGTTCGCTGTCAGATGATCCATCGAAAAGTGCGATGTCATCAACATCATGAGAATGTTCTGTTTGAATATGTTGAGAGTCAACTAGATGATTTTTATCTGAATTAGCCACAGCAGCATACGATTGCAATGCAATCAATAATACTAATACTAAGCCAAGCCAAGTGTTTTTCATCTGTATTACATTTACCCTAAAGATAAGAACCTGTGGAGGCAGATGTTAATCATCTCGCCTACCTCGCGATACATCAGTATTACAAGTTGTCTCAAAACATTAAAGTGCTATTAAGTAATGAAATGTAACCACCCTAGGACAACTGAATGATTATATTTTGAACTAGGGGTTTTGGTAGTGTATGAATGAGTCCACAAATAAATTTACCCTATTATGGTTAGAATAAATATTCACATAAAATTGTTATAACTATTGACTGGTGTATTGAGTACCGCTATTTTTATCACAACCCTATAAAAATCAATTAAAATAATCAATTGAAACTATTCTACTTGAAATAAGCGAATTATATTATGAAAAAAATCATCCAGTTCTCACTATTAACTTTGGCTTTAAGCCCTGTACTATTAACCTCTGAACTAGCTAACGCCAGCAGTATGCCGCAATCTGTTGCTCCAGCGAGTGCTAATGTTTACATTATTTCACCGACCGATGGTGCCACAGTGCCAGCTACCTTTACCGTAACGTTTGGTTTAAAAGATATGGGCGTTTCACCAGCGGGTATGGAGAAAAAAAATACCGGTCATCATCACTTATTAATCGATAAAGACTCGCTGCCAGCCTTTGATATGCCTATGGGTGGTGACGTTAAACACTTCGGTGGCGGACAAACACAAACGACTTTAACCCTGCCTAAAGGCAAACATACGCTACAGCTGATTTTAGGCGATCATCACCATATCCCTCACAAACCAGCAGTTGTTTCTAAGAAGATAACCATTACTGTTGAGTAAACTAGCTTTAAGTAAAAACCGTTAGATAAAACACATCGATAACAAAGCCCCCTAATACCTATGTTCAAATAAGTATTAAGGGCTTTTTCTTAAACAAGATTAACTAAATAAAGCGCTATACCTAGCTCGGTTATCAAGGTGACTCCGTAAATGATGGCGCAGGCTCTGTATTACACTTTGCTGCTAAATATCAATTTTATGGCCAATATAGTGACCAATCAAAAACAAGTAATATTTCCCAAGCAATTACGTTAGGTTACGAGACGAAAAAAAAGGGCACTAGTACTACAGGGATACAAAGTGACTATAGCTATACTTATGATGATAGCTCTTGGCAGCATAACACTGGTATTTACGATGTTGCTTGGATTGTCGGTTATAAATTATCACCACACAACATTATTTACGGCGGTCCATTTTATCAATGGGGTGCTTTAAAAGGCAATAAAAACGTTTCTAATATTACGAGTAAAAACCTCAATAGTAACGGCAGCAGTATCGGCGCGAATATAGCCATTGAACATCGATTTACTTATGGCTTGGGTATCGGCGCCGAACTGGTTTATTCAAGTAGCAATTGGGCTGGTTATCATTCATCGGATAGTGCTTTTAACTTTAAAATTGATTTTCAGTTTTAAAGTTAAAACGGCAAGAAGTTATACCACTTAGTAGCGAATGCTAACTGCATTCGCTGAAACCATAATAGCTCAGCACATGGATATAGTTTGAGCATAAAGGCGAGCAAGCTTACGTTTATGCTCTGTTACTTAATTCAAGGTAACAAACTCTTCCGCACTGGTAGGGTGTATGGCAACTGTGTTATCAAAATCAGCCTTGGTAGCGCCCATTTTCATGGCAACAGCAAAGCCTTGTATGAGTTCATCACTACCAAAGCCAATACTATGCAAACCAACTACTTTTTCTTCACTGCCAGCACAAATTAACTTCATGCGAGTAGGATCACGATAATCCTCGGTAATAGCTTGATAAAGCGCGGTGAACTGTGAGTTATATACGGTAATATTTTCTGCACCGTACTCAGCAATAGCCTCATCTTGCGTTAAACCTACGGTAGCTATAACCGGATGACTAAACACTACGGTAGCGATGCCAGAATAATCTAGATGTTCATCGGGTTTATTATTGAATAAACGTTCACATAAACGGCGACCCGCAGCAACAGCTACCGGTGTTAACTGCGCACGGCCAGTGTTATCTCCGACCGCATATATACCAGCGACATTAGTATTTTGATATTTATCCGTTTCAATAAAACCTCGATCATTAATTTCAACGCCAGCAGCCGCTAAATTAATATTGTCAGTAGCTGGCTCACGACCAATTGCCCAGACCAAAGTATCGACCGGTTCTAATGACTTACCATTAGTAAAATGAACAACTAAACGACCATCACTCAATTTTTCAATGCGTGCTGGTGTACTGTGATTGTGTAGCTTAGGACCATGTTTAGCCATGTGCTCAACTAAAGTATCACTTAACATGTCATCAAAACCACGCAATGGTTTCTCTTTGCGCACGACTAAGTAGGACTCTGTGCCCAAGGCTTGAAAAACACCGGCCAATTCAACGGCAATATAACCTGCACCAATAACAGCAACACTTTTAGGCTGCTCAGTTAGCGCAAAGAAACCATCCGAATCTATGCCATACTCGGCACCTTCGATATTAGGAATAACAGGTCGACCACCAGTGGCAATAGTAATGTGATCAGCGGTGATTAACTCACCATTTACTTCCACGGTATTTTTATCAATAAACTTGGCAAAACCCTTAATCACGGTGACATTATTGGCATCAAAACCACGTTGGTAAGCGGCATGAATTCGTTTTATATAAGCTTCGCGGTTGGCAACCAACTTTGCCCAATCAAACTGAGATTCGCCTTGATTTAGCTGCTGACCGAAACCGTAATCATTGGCATATTTTAAGGCATCGGCTATCTGCCCGGCATACCACATGGCTTTTTTAGGCACACAACCAACATTGACACAAGTACCACCAATATACTTGGCTTCAATAACGGCTGCTTTTTTACCTAGTTTTGCTGCGCGGTTAGCAGATGCTATGCCGCCACTGCCACCGCCAATGGCAAGGTAATCAAAATGTTGTATCATGGTATTACTCATTAGTTAGTGTAGTGTTTCAATTAGTTAATGTATTACTTAAATAGGATGTGGGCGCAAAAAAGGCTTTATTCAAGGAGAAAAGCATAATATTTATAGCCGTTCTCGGTACTTGGCTGCTAACGTTTGTAAATTTACTAGGGATATTAGTTATATCGAAAGGTCAAAAACCCCGAGTAGTAGAGATAATTTCTGTTTTATTTAACAACAGATTTTGCATGATTTTCTCCGGCGGTATTGGCTTACTGTATAAATACCCTTGTATATAATGGCATTGTTTGGCAACTAGATAGTGTAACTGCTCAACCGTTTCCACCCCCTCAGCAATGCAGTACATATTAAGCCTTTTGGCTAAAACTAACGTGGTATCCACAATCGCTTCATCTGCTTCATTAATACCAATGCCAGCAACAAAACTGCGATCTATTTTTATGATATCTAAGGGTAATTGTTTTAAATAAGATAATGAAGAGAAGCCTGTGCCAAAGTCATCTAGCGCTAAAACCACGCCAAGTTCCGATAGTTTGCGCATTGTGATTATGGCATTTTCAGGTTGTAAAATTAACACACTTTCTGTTATTTCAACACGTAAATTTTTGGCTGGCAATTGGTAACGCGCTAATAAATCGCTAATATATGTGACTATATCTGCTTCAACAAAGTGTTGTACTGATAAGTTTATCGACACATAAAAATCGGGTCGGATGGCATGCCACTCTTTTAGATGTTTACATGCCTGTTCAAGTGCAGACTCTGTCATAGTGATAATTAAATTTAGCTCCTCTGATAAAGGAATAAATTCATTAGGTGGCACTAAACCCGTCGGTGTTTGCCAACGCATTAACATCTCTACACCTACCGCCTTACCTGTATGCGCATCAATTATTGGTTGGTAGTGATTAATAAACTCCTTATTTTTTACCGCTAACTTTAACGCCGACTCCTTGCTTAAGCGCTCCATGGCTTCAATGTTCATTTGTGCAGTATAAAACTTAAAGTTATTTTTCCCTGCTTGTTTGGCATGATACATAGCAACATCAGCATGGCGTAACAACTCGTCTGAGTTATGGCCATCATTGGGATATACCGCAATGCCAATACTCGCGCCAACACTGACTAAATGGCCGCCTAAATCAATGGGTTTACCAATCGTTTCAATAATTTCATTGGCGATGCGGCTAAGTTGATTATTATTAGTAAAATTCTCCAACAAAACCACAAACTCATCACCACCTATACGTGCCACCGTATCATCTACCAGCAATACATCTCCTAATCGTTTAGCCACTTTTTTTAATAAAAAATCACCACTTTCGTGCCCTAAAGAGTCATTTACTTGTTTAAAGCGATCTAAATCGATAAAAAAAAGTGCCAATGATTTAGTTTTTCGGTGGGAAAAGTCTATTGCATGTTTAATGCGTTCAAGCAATAAAGTACGATTAGGCAATCCCGTTAAATGATCATAATTTGCTAATAGCCTTAATTCATTTTCGGCACTTTTTTGTGCACTAATATCCGTTAATACAAACAAATAATGCAAAGCGTTACTCACGGAGTTTCGGCCTACCGTCACATTGATAATAACGTGGTACTCCCCCTTATTAGGGGTATCGATTAACTCCTCGCCACGCCAATGTTCACCTTCGTTTAAAGACAGCATTAATTTACGGTAAAAACTGCGTCGTTTTTGACTAATACCTAATAATTTCGCATTAAAATCAAACTCTTCTTCGGGCCAATCAAAAACAACTCGCATTGATTGGTTTGCCGTTACTTTCGATATTTTTTCATCAATAATAAATACCCAGTCTTGAGTTTGCTGAAATGCATCACCGTAATATTGCGCGCGCTCTTCGTTAGCACGAGACTTGGTAATATTAGTATAAGAACCCGTAACTCTAATGGGATTATTATTAGCATCTACCGCGACTGTTTTTCCTAAGTCTTTGTACCAAAGCCACTGACCATCTGCTGTTTTCAAACGATAAGTACAAGAAAAGTTATCCTCTAAACTGGCGCTGCTAATAAATAATTGCCAGCTGCGAATAAAATCATCATGATCCTCAGGATGAATAAGGGCAATATGCTTTGAAAAACTATAAAATAACGCTTCTTCTTTGTAGCCTAAATCTAACACTATGCGTTTACCGAACATTAGATTTTCATCCGCTTGCCAGTCCCAGACCTCACTATTACTACCCGTTAAGGCTAGTTGTAAACGATTTTCTCGATACTTAACTTGCTCATGCGCATCAAGCAACAACTGTTGCTGGCCTTTACGATAACGATACCAAGTTAACGTCATTAGTAGGAACACAATGAAATAAAAAGCCAATGCCAAAGGTGAACGCCAAGGAGCAAAGCTGACGTTAAAGTTAATATGTACGGGAGTTGAATATTCTCCCGAGTAGGGTGACTTAGCCTGAATAGAGAAGGTATGCTTGCCTGATGCTAGGCTAGGAAAGGTAATATGGCCTTCTCTAGTTGCGGGGTAGTCAATATTATTTACCCCCGTCACATGATACTTATAACTGATGTTTTTCTCATTGCCATAAGAAAAGGTGGAAAAATCAATGCGAATACCTACATCATCATAGTGAAGGTTAATAACGGCATTATCTTCAATGATCAAAGGTAGGGCTAATTTGCGGGATAACAATGCTATAGCGGTCACTTTGACTTTAAAGTTTTCGCTATGGTGTACTTTTTTTAGTTTTAACGGATCGAAAATACTAATACCTTCCATTGAACCATAGACAAAACGACCATTAGGTAATCTTGCATAAGCCCTACCATTAAATTCAGTCGCGCCAAGGCCATCTTTACGGGTGAAATGACTGATATGTTGACTATTGGAGTCCAACATAAATAAACCATTATGGCTAGAGAACCAGATATCTCCTGCCTCATCGGCCATTACACCGTAAATATTATTATCAATAATAGAGTTGCCTTTATGGTAAAAATATTGCTCTTTAAAGTCAGGCAAGGTTAAACCAACCAGACCTTTACCACTAAAGCTCAACCACATAATTTGGTTTTTATCTATTGCCCAATTATCAATAGAGGTATATTCACCAGCCAGCACACCTTGCAACTTATAAAGCTGGATAAATTGTCGTGTATTCGCATTAAATCCCCATAAACCATCATTACTTGAAAGTAAAAACCAGTCGCTATCAGGTAAGGAACCTAATAAAGACAATAATTTTTCAGGAGGAAAAATTTCGGTAATTTCACTTAAAATATCGATTTCATCAGTGATTAAATTTATTTTAAAGACACCTTTTTCATTCACTAACCAGAGAAATTCGTCTTCTTTTATGATGTCATACTGCTCTACTGCAAGCAGTTGCTTAATTTCATCATTAAAGGGTAAGGCCAACTCTATCCTTTGCTTTTTATCAAATAGATAGACACCTTTAGCAGCTGAGATAAGGAGTTGCTCAGGTGTTAAACTTAGCAGGCTATAAAGGTGACTTTTGGTATATATACTTTTAGAGTCATTATTCACTAAGTATGGGGTAACACGCTGTTTTGCCTGATCAATTAAGTTCAAACCATTTGAAGTAGCAACCCAGAGAAAATCATCATTTAAGCCATCAGGTAAAATATGCCAAACTTCGTTATAACTTAAACTAGCTGCATGATTTTTTTTATAGCCGTAATTTTTAATTAATTCTCTTCTGGGATCCCATTGATAGGCACCCATAGCCCTTGAACCTAACCAAAAAACACCTTGATTATCTTTAATCAAGGTTGGTATGTTGTCATCGCTGATATTGTCAAAATAATCACTAAAACCAAACAAAAACTCACTGCTATTATTGACTGTATTAATCGAATACAAACCTTTATCAGCAGCTATATAAAGCGTTTTCCCATCAGATAATGTCTGCCATGCCGCCATATTTTCAATAAGTCGTTGGTAGTTGGGTAATGATGATTCACCGGCAATATATGCTTTAATATCTGCAACATTGATAGCAAAAAAGCCATCGTTAGAGCCTAGGTATAAGGTCTGATTAATATCCGCGTGTACGGTATATATTTTGTTGAGCTCTTCAATGTTCGACTGTACAGTGATATCAGCGGGTATTTGAGGTAATTTTTTCCAGTGATTTTTATCAATGTTATAGGCAAAAACACCTACCTGTGAGCCTATATACATGACTCCTTCATGCAATGACATTTTAAACAATGAAAGGTCACCGGCTAATTCTGCTGCCAAGTCTATTACTTGCTGGTATTCATTGGTAACTTGATTATAAAACCCGAGTGTTTTAGAGGTTAATAGCCATATTTTATTGTCATTACTGTTAAGCAGATCGGCAATATAATAGTTTGAATTGGGCGAGATTTTTATTGGTATATGTCGATAGATATTAGTTTTAGGGTTATAGCTATAAAGTTTTCGACCATCAACATTTAACCAAATCAAACCATTTTTATCTTCAAGTAACGTATAGATAGCAACATCTTCAAAATTATTATTTGGCCCAGGCAATTGCCTAACTTTATTACCATCATAAATATTGACGCCATTTTCTGTGGCTAGCCATATGAAACCGGTTTTATCTTGGATAATTGCATGAATACTACCCTGCGATAAACCATCATCAACAGATAGATGGTCTAAGGACAGATTTTCTATTACGGCATAACTGGTTGGTACCATGAAAAGGGTAAGTAATACACTTAATATTAATAACAAGGTAATAAGTAACTTCTTAAACATAATCACTCAATAACAAACTTAACAAAAAAAACCAACGGTGCTACAAACTATAACTTCTTTGTGTTTTTGTGCAAATGAAAAGTTAACTAAAAAGCGGCTGTTAACAGCAAGTTAACTTACTCAATAAAATAAAATGATAACAAGAGGTAATAGAGTAATAAATATTTTATAACTATATGCTGCAATTGCCTTGAATAAAGCCTCTCTCAGTCTTACATCACTAATAACATAAACTAATTTTTAAGTATCATGACCAATCCATTATTAGTATCTAGCGAACTGCCTGCCTTTGCAAAAATAAAACCTGAGCACGTAAAACCTGCTGTAGAACAAGCCATTAACGATTGTAAAAAAGTTATCGAGCAGGTTCTCACTGACAATGAGCTATTCACTTGGCAGAATTTAGTATTGCCCATTGATGAAGTAGACGATGTGTTAGCTAAACTTTGGTCTCCGGTGTCACATATGAATTCCGTGGTGAGTAGTGATGAATTGCGTGCAGCTTATGAGTCTTGTCTGCCACTTTTATCTGAATATGGCACTTTTGTTGGTCAGCATCAGGGTTTATATCAAGCCTACCTTAGCGTTAAAGAGGGTAAGCAATTTGAACAGCTCGATATAGCGCAACAAAAAGTAATAACCAATGCACTGCGTGACTTTAAGTTATCGGGCATAGCGCTAAATGATGAAAATAAAAAACGTTACGGTGAAATAAAGACGCGCTTGTCTGAACTCAGTTCAAGTTTTAGCAATAACGTGCTTGATGCGACCCAAGCTTTTAGTATCACCATTGAAAATAAAGAAGAACTAACAGGTCTACCTGAAAGCGCCTTAGCAGCAGCGCAAGAGTTAGCTAAAAGTAAAGATAAAACCGGTTACAGTTTCACCCTAGATATTCCAAGCTACCTACCAGTGATGATGTATTGTGATAATACTGACTTACGTGAACAGCTTTATACTGCCTTTGTTACCCGTGCCTCAGATCAAGGTCCTAACGCCGGTGAGTTTGATAACAGCAGCATTATGAATGAATTACTAAGCTTGAGACATGAGCTAGCGATTTTGCTCGATTTTGACAACTATGCCCAACACTCATTGGCAACCAAAATGGCAAACTCTACCCGTGAAGTGATGGCCTTCCTGGAGAACTTAGCCCTTAAATCACAACAGCAAGGTAAGCAAGATTTTAAAGAACTAAGCGACTTTGCTGCCAGTGAGTTCAAGCAAGATAACTTACAGGCCTGGGATTTGGCTTATTACAGCGAGAAATTAAAACAAAGTCGCTACGCCATTTCAGATGAAGAATTACGCCCCTACTTCCCGAAAGACAAAGTTGTCTCGGGTTTATTTGCCGTAGTGCATAAATTATTTGGTCTAACTATCAAACACCGAGCGGGTGTTGATGTTTGGCATGACGATGTTAACTTCTATGACATAGTTGATAAAGCCGGAGAAAAACGTGGTAGCTTTTATTTAGACCTTTATGCGCGCGAGAAAAAACGCGGTGGTGCCTGGATGGATGACTGTGTCGGTCGCAGCCAGAAAGCTGATGGTTCGATTCAATACCCAGTTGCCTATTTAACCTGTAATTTTAATGGCCCTGTAGGCGATAAACCGGCGTTATTTACTCATGATGAAGTAGTTACCTTGTTCCATGAGTTTGGTCATGGTATTCACCATATGTTAAGCCAAATAAATGCTAGCAGTGTTGCCGGTATTAATGGCGTGCCTTGGGATGCGGTTGAGCTTCCTAGTCAATTTTTAGAAAACTGGTGCTGGCAACCCGAAGCGTTAGCCTTTATTTCTGGTCATTTTGAAAGTGGTGAACCCTTACCTCAAGAAATGTTAGACAAAATGCTAGCAGCCAAAAACTTCCAATCGGCCATGCAAATGTTGCGTCAAGTCGAATTCAGTATCTTCGATTTTACCATGCATGAAAGTTATAATGCCAAAGCATCAAACAATGAAACACACATTCAACAAGTGCTCGATAGTGTTAGAAAGCAGTACTCAGTAGTCAAAGCACCTGAATTTAATCGCTTCCAACACGGTTTTAGTCATATCTTTGGTGGTGGTTATTCTGCCGGCTATTACAGCTACAAGTGGGCAGAAGTATTATCGGCTGATGCCTTTAGTTTATTTGAAGAGCAAGGTATCTTCAATGAGCAAACTGGACAATCATTCTTAACGAATATCCTTGAGAAAGGTGGCAGTGAAGAGCCGAGTGAATTATTCCAAAAATTCCGTGGCCGAGCACCTGAGATTGAGGCTTTATTACGTCACTGTGGTATTGAAGCGTAACGAGCCGTTAGCGAAAAGCAAGCTCTCGCATTAACAGCACCTTAGCCTAAACCAGAGGCTAAGGCATAATACCGGCTTCCGCTCAGCGAATGCAGGAGTGCGGGAATGACACCACTTAGCAATACATTTGCCTTTATGAAGAAGTTATGACTCACGAATCATTTAAATCATTATTTAAACGCGCTGCCGAACGAAAAGGTGGTGTTCCTGCACTTAAGGTTTTATTAGGGAAAAAAATCCTTGGTAAGAAGTTACTCGATGATACCGCAGCACAACAAAGTATCGCTGAGTTAAGCGATGACCGTATCCTTGCCGCTTTTACCAAACAAATTTTCAAATCAGGTTTTGTCTGGCGAGTGGTCGAAAAAAAATGGCCGGACTTTGAAGAGCATTTTTTCAATTTCAACCTGGAAAAGATAATGATGATGCCAGAAGAAATGTGGGAACGAAAAGCGGCGGATCCAAAAATAATTCGTAACTTTAATAAAGTAAAAACCATTCAAGCCAACGCACAAATGATGTTCGATCACCACATTGATACAAATACGAGTTTTGCCCAGTTTATCAACGACTGGCCAAGTACCGACATTATTGGTTTATGGGCTTACCTGAAAAAGCACGGTCAACGCTTAGGCGGTAATACCGGTCCTTATGCCCTGCGCTTGTTAGGTAAAGATACTTTTATTTTAAGCAGCGATGTTGAAGCTTACTTAAGAGCACAAGAAATTATTGATGGTGGTTTACAAAGTAAAAAAAGTTTAACTGCTATACAAGCACACTTTAATAAATTACAAAAAGAAAGTGGCTATAGCTTAACGCAACTGAGCCGATTGATTGCTTTTTCTTGTGGTGATAATTATGTGCAGATTGAGAGGTAAAGTGAAATCTAAAGACAATACATCGAGAAAAGATTAACATATTGCCCATTTGTAAATAGTCTTCATGGAAGATAGCTGTGTTATTCAATTCTGCTGAATTTATTTTTCTCTTCTTACCTATTAGTTTATTGCTATTCTTTTATCTCGCTAAGCGTTGGGGTAATGAGGTAGCAATCGCTAGCTTGGTTGTATCTTCATTATTCTTCTATGGTTGGTGGAACCCTAGCTATCTAGTTTTATTATTAATTTCAATGGCACTCAATTACCATCTTGGTAAACACCTCGGTAATAATAATAATAAAAAACGACTCGTTTTTGGCATAGCCCTCAATCTAGCCGCTATTGCCTATTTTAAATATGCGGGTTTTATCGTCTTTAACCTGAATGCAGTGATAGGTGAAAGTTGGAGTCTCGGCAATATCATTCTGCCCTTAGCCATTTCCTTCTTTACCTTTCAGCAAATTGCCTACTTGGTTGATTCGTACAAAGGCATTACTAAAGAATATAGCTTTTTGCATTACGCTTTATTTGTCTCTTTTTTTCCGCAATTAATTGCCGGCCCTATTGTGCACCACAAAGACATGCTGCCACAATTTTCTAGCTTCAAACGATATCAAATAAATAGTACTAACTTTAAAATTGGTTTGACCATTTTTGCTATTGGTTTATTTAAAAAAACAGTGTTAGCCGATGGTATTGCGGTTTATGCCAACCCGATATTTAATATTGCCGATGCTGGTAATAACGTCGATTTTTTTATGGCTTGGGGCGGCGCTCTGGCTTATACCTTCCAATTATATTTTGATTTTTCTGGTTACTCTGATATGGCCATAGGCTTGGCTAGACTGTTCGGCATTGTCTTACCACTTAACTTTTACTCACCTTATAAAGCCGCTAATATTGCTGAATTTTGGCGTCGTTGGCATATAACCCTATCTCACTTTTTAAGAGATTATGTTTATATAGCCCTTGGCGGTAATCGTAACGGTAAAATAAAACGTTATAGTAACTTATTTATTACTATGCTGCTTGGCGGTTTATGGCATGGTGCTGGCTGGAACTTTATTATTTGGGGTGCCTTGCATGGTACTTACTTGATGATTAACCTTGGCTGGCAAGCAATGAAGGTTAAGTATTCATTATTCACCGCTGAAAGTAAGCTTTATATTTTTACTACTTGGTTAATTACTTTTATTGCCGTAGTTATCGGTTGGGTGTTTTTTAGGGCGGTAACACTAGACGGCGCACTTATCATCATTAAAGGCATGCTTGGTTTAAATGGTATTGAAATACCCAATGCGCTTCTTGCACGTACAGGTTCACTCGGTGACATGTTGCAATCGTGGGGAGTAACACCATCCAACGGCGGTAAAGTATTTATAATGACTTGGTTGTGGAATAGTGTTTTATTAATATTTGTACTAACACTACCTAATATTCAAGATCTATTTTTCAAACAACAAGGTACATTAAGCAGGTTTAACTATGAAAGTCGAAGCACCTTTTGGCCTGCTAGGCAGTTAACTTTAAGCTTTACTTGGTCGGATACTCGCCAATGGGCATTATTCTCTGGCGCTTGTTTAGCCTTAGGTATGTTAACACTTTCACAAGTTAGTGAATTTTTATACTTTCAATTTTAGGTCTGACTGTCGTAATGAAATATATAAGCACATACTTCACCAGTTTCGCTATCGTACTTTTTTTCATAGCAACATTTAACTGGTTTATCGACCCTTTCGGCATGTTTTGGTCTCCGCAAATCGATAGAATTAACCAAATAAAACCAGAAGCTGGCAAACGTTCACGCATAAGCAAAGCCTATCAAGTGCATAAAATTAAACCACAAATATTAATTGTCGGTAATTCAAGAGTCGAAATGGGCTTGAACCCAACTAATAGACTCTTTACTGGGAAAGCTGTTTATAACCAAGGGATGCCGGGGGCTGGTATTGCCATGCAGGTTGATTATGCTATAGATGCCATTAACAACAACGACACCATAGAGCAATTACTTGTTGGCGTAGATTTTCTCGATTTCTTATTAAGCGAGCAACAGGTAACTAACTTCAAAGCCGAAATTCATCATCATACCCAACCAAGTTATGCCTTCCGACTAAATTCAGTTGGCAATGATTTTAATCCTGCTAGCTTTGCTCGTTTAAAAGAAAAGATGACCATGGTATTTTCTCTAGACGCCTTTAGCGCCAGCATAAGGACCATATTCCAACAAAGATCCATGGCTAGCAGCATAAACGCCCATGGCTTTAACAATGCTTTATCTTACGTTGCCATTATGGATAGCGAGGGAATAAAACCACTTTTCAGACAAAAGTTGCAAGAAATATCAACTCGACTAACAAGTAAATCATGGGTTATTAAAGCCCAAGAAACTACCCCATACTCGCCAGCTTTCGCCCATTTAGGTCGATTAATTAACATTACAAAAAAAAATAAAATTAATGTGATATTCTTTATCAATCCCTACCATTTCAGTTACTTACATACCTTAGCTGATAGCGGTCAATGGCAAAACTTTCAACTATGGAAACAGACCTTAGTACAGTACCTTAACCAAGTATATGGCAATGATTTTAACTTATGGGACTTTAGTGGTGCCAGTAATTTTGTTAATGAAGCGGTACCACTAACTAAGCCAAAACAACAAATGCAATGGTTTTGGGAGCCGGCACACTATCGTCAGGAATTAGGAGATATAATGTTAGCAACCTTACTTGCAAAGAAAAATAACGATAATATTCATTTTGGTAAGATACTGACTATAGAGAATATTGCAGGCTTACTCAAAACAAATCAAGCCTGCTTACAAGAGCATTTAGTACAGTGGAAAAATTTACAAAAAAACTTGTAAATAACATAAAGTGACCATTAATGTTAATAAACGCTAATGGTCTCAAGTTTAATCAACTATTTATTATCAGCGGTAATACGACCATATCTATCTTCAAAACGAACAATGTCATCTTCACCTAAATAGCTACCTGATTGCACTTCAATCATTTCTAAAGGCAGTATTCCTGGGTTTTCTAAGGCATGCACTGCACCAACCGGAATATACGCCGATTGATTCTCTGTCAACAATACTGTTTTATCATCTATGGTAACTTTTGCAGTGCCCGAAACAATGATCCAATGCTCGGCTCTATGATGATGCATTTGCACCGATAACTTAGCGCCAGGTTTTACCGTAATACGTTTTACTTGAAAGCGTTCACCCGCATCAACACTATCGTACTTACCCCAAGGGCGATAAACCTCTCGGTGAATAACAGCTTCAGATCGTTGCTCTTTTTTCAGTTGCTCTACAATATTTTTAACTTCTTGCACTTTATCTTTATTGGCAACCAAAATAGCATCATGAGTCTCAATTATCACTAAATTATCAACACCAACCGTTGCGATCAGTTTATGTTGACTATGGATATAACTATTAGTGGTGGTATGGGCAATGACATCACCTTTAATAACATTTTTATTGTTATCTTGCTGACAGACTTCCCACAATGCCGAATAAGAGCCAACATCACTCCACCCTGCGTCAAGAGGAATAACCACCGCTGCATCAGTTTTTTCCATCACCGCATAATCAATCGATTCACTGGCACAAGCCAAAAAAGCATCCTTATTAGGACGTAAGAAGTCTAAATCTAGCTCAACATCAGTCATGGCTTTTTGGCAGCTTTCAAAGATATCACCACGGTATTTAGTTAACTCTTCTAAATAACGAGAGGCTTTAAATAAAAACATACCGCTATTCCACAGATAATCACCTGAGGCTAAATACTCATCTGCTACATTTTGATTAGGCTTTTCAACAAATTGCTTAACCTCAAAAACACCTGAACTTTGTTCGGTACCCTTTTTAATATAACCGTAACCTGTTTCCGCATGAGTAGGCACAATACCAAAGGTAACTAACTTACCTTGCTGTGCTGAAATAGCTGCTTGCGCAACCGCCTGATGAAAAGCGTCTTTGTCTTGAATAACATGATCGGCCGCTAACACCAGCAACAAGGCATCTTTATCTTTTTCTAAGGCATGAATAGCTGCTAAGGCAACGGCAGGTGCGGTATTGCGCCCTTCTGGCTCAAGTAAAATAGTGCCTTGGCTTTGTGATAGTTGCCTAACTTGCTCTGCTACTAAAAACCGATGTTCTTCATTGCAAATAAATACTGGCTCTTGGCTATTTTCAGGCAAGCGTAAAAGCGTGTCTTGCAGCATACTGGTATCGTTAACTAAAGGAATGAATTGCTTAGGAAAAAGTGCACGGGAAAGAGGCCAAAGGCGTGTACCGCTGCCGCCACACATAATTGCTGGGTAAATTTTAGCTGAGCTCATGTTTATTCCGTCGATGAGATTATAATGCAGTAATACTAAGCTATCGTTATATCATTTCCTACATAATAAGACTGAAAAACCTTAACTAAAAGAAATAAACAAAGCTTTAGCCTGAGATTTTAAAATAAGACATAACACAATAATGCAACATAAGGCCTGCTGTTTTCACAAATCTAGAAGTGGTCTTAATTTATTGGACAATAACGCCATGAATCACAGAACTTCTTTGGTAGATTTGGGTAAAGAGGCAAACCTATTTCAGCTCTATCACTAAAATAAGCATTCGCTGTATCCTTATATTGCGAATTATCTTTGCCGATTATCAGATTATTATTTTGAATGAGAGTAATTGAAAGCTCATCTTTAGGTAAAGCTAACAAATAATTTGAACCTAATCGCTCTAAATATACAACATTGTCGAGAAGTTTTATCGTATTACGTTGATGCGTCATCCCCTCTAAACCATAGCCTATCATTTGCCCGTTAACCGAATTAGGTCCTTGACCTAGTAAAGAGTTAACGACTAACAACTCCCCACCGTTAGGCATATCAATTAAGCGGCTATCATCAGATGAAAGTGACACGATAATACTATTTTCTATCGTTAATTTTTTTCCTCTGGCCTTAATGGCATGTCCTTCACTCTTCGTGGCAATAAACAACGACTGATAAATAAACAGTTCCGCTTTATTAGTATAAACACCGTGAGCTTGCCCGTTGTGCCCTAAACGCTCAAAACGACTATTAATTATTTTTATCACACCAGCTTGGCGTGCTGTTTCTAATACACCTTCCTGACTACTATGAAAAAAAACATGGTTTAGGGTTAAGTTAACACCCTCGTGGCGAACGCAGGCACCGTTACCATCCCTTACAGCAATATCCCTGCACTCTATATTATTAATAGTTAAATCATTGCCTTTACTTAAAATAAAACCTTTACCTGCAACAACACCACGTTGAAAGATAACATGCCCGACTCCGGTAATAGTAATCTCACTTTTACGAATGGTGAATGGTGTATTATAGGTTCCTGCGGCAATGAATAACTCGTCACCCCCTTTCAATGCAGAAACCGCAGCATTAACGTCAGAAAAACCAATGCCATTAACCTCAAAATTTTGCAACATTACTTTACTTTGTGGCTCTGCTTGCCATGGAGAAAAGACTCTATTAATTTCATCTACCAAGGTATATTTTTTACCTTGCGTCAATGCATGATAGTCCTGTTTTTTTTGCCATGCGTAATAATAGTTGGTGACCTTACTGGTCAATTTATGAAACAGAAACGGCTGCATTACAAACAGAGCAATAACAAATATGTGTACTAAAACACCTGATAAAAATAAATAGCTTGTGACAGTTTTTTTAATCAATGCTTTCATCGTATTTACTCACCATTGATCTTATTATTAATATTCAGTTTATCCAGACAAAAGCTGATTGCTGAATAAGCACCAATATATTGATTATTTGGCGTTGCACCACAAAAATCAAACGCTATTGAGCCCGTAGAGTTAATAGCTACGTGAGTGTCAGGTGTACTTCCCCAGGTAAAATCACCAATATCTGGCGCAACGAAATAATCTGACAAGTTATCTTCCCCGGTAATAAAGTTACGGCTCACAACAATATTATTACGTTTAATTAGCTTCGCGTTATCGCGAATTTTTATCCGGCCCGAAAGAATGTTATTACTCACCTTAGCATCGCTTTCCGGATATCTAATATCAATACCTAGAGTGTTATAAAGAATATTATGTTCAATTAAACTATCACGTGCTCTATTAAGATAAATCCCAACATCATTAGAGCAATGCATAATTATATTATTACGAATAATCCCACCTACATGCTCTGCGCTATTTTGATTACGTCTATGTCGTTTAGCCGATCCGCCGCCACCTAAAGACAAGCCTAGCGCGGTGTATTTATCGGGTAAATTAGCTGCACAAATGATTAGATTACGTTCAAAAACACCATACTCTGAGCCTCCTTTAAAAAAAGCGGCATAACTCACTTTATTGCCAGCCGACTTTTGAATATCAAAAATAAAGTTATCACTTACCTGCCAATAATTAGCATGCATTAAGTCGAAAGGGGTTACTGGATTAGCTGTTTTTCTTGCTGTGGTATTAAAAAATGTGTTCTGAATAACTTTGCCATAATCAGGGTAATTGTCTCCAACGCCATTTACTTTTATCATGGCGTTAAAGTCTTGCATTATATTGTTTTTGATGACCGTATACTGCGCTTTTCCGACAATATGAAAAGCATGCTCGCATTGTGTATGGCTCTTACAGTTACCAATAAAGTGTAAATTACTGAACTGCCAGAAAGGCTTATTTACCACAATCCCTTCGCCTTTTAAGAATATCGTTACCGTTCCTAACTTTTGTGCCGTCATGTGAATAGGCATAACAGCGGTACCACTTTGACCAATAGTTATCCGATTTGAAGTGAGATGATATTCACCAGGGCTAATAATAATTGTTTGTCCTGCTTGTGCTGTTTTTAAAGCAAAAATAAGCTCAGGTGTATTATGAACCTCAATATTTTTATTAACGCTTGAGAAATTGATTTTATTTGAATTTTGCTTATTTGAGTCGTTTTTATTTGCTCCTATGCCAACCCAGTGCGCAAGGTCTACTTGGCGAAAGTAATGGTTTTTCACTTCAAAATAGCTTAGTGCACTTAATGCCGGCGCTACTATTTTATAGAGGTTAGACTGGTTTACCATTAAGCTTTCTTTAACTTTATCACTAAATAGTGGTAAAGATAAACCCGAGGAATAAATATACTGAAAGACAAAAATAATGGCAAAAATAATACCTGTATTCAATAATGCTCCGATGATAACAAAGTATTTTTTCATAAAACGTCTTAAATCTTCATAGTTAGGGCCGTATTTGTTTATAATATTACACCATAACGAATAAATCTCTTTCTATCTGCCTCGACCTAATTGGTCTTGTAACCGCGCCCGCTGTTTTTCCTACCTCACAGACATTCCAGGTAAAGACTATCTAATAACAGCTATTTTATTAACCATGATCGCAACCGCTTTGGTGCTTGGTTATTTCACTGAAAAATAAAAAACAGTATAGAACAGCGCTAATCAAACGATTTAAGTAAAAAATATAATAAAGACTATAATTATTATTTTGAGTGTGAAAAGTTTTAATCTACTTGCTAGGGAATAAAAAAAATAAGTGCATTTCTTGAGTAAGTTATATTAAGGATAATTAATGGAATTAACTCAAGTTATAGTGACTAAAATCACAGGTAAAATGCAGCGTCTTTGTGGTACGGTTCGTTATGATGATGGTTTTTCTGAAGATTATTACTTTGAATTACCTGATAATTATAATGTCAGTCTATCCGGCAACCCATGGTTTGCCTGTTTATTACCTTTAGCAGTTACTCTCGGTGAAGACTTAACTATATCATTGCCTATTGATCCTCTGCTGTTAAATGCTACCGATGACTTAATTAAGTTATGGAAAACTTGGTACCCTCAGCTACATAATATAAAAATATTTGCTGAGACGGCTGTTGCACCACAACAAACTAAAGACTGTGCTACATTTTTTTCTTCTGGAGTTGATTCATATTTCACCACCGTTCGCCACCCTAACGCCAAATATATGCTGATCACTCGAGGCTTTGATATGCCTTATAGCTATGTTGATGAGTTCGATGTTCACTGTGCTAGGATCGCTAAGAGTGCACAGGAGTGTGGTGGTGAGTTGATTCCCACAGCAACAAATATTAGAGATACTCGTTGGTCAAGGTGCCATTGGGAATTACTGGGTCATGGTCCAGCGCTTAACGCCATAGCATTATTATTTGAACAACATTTTGGCGAAGTATTTATCCCTTCATCTTATGAGTATAAAATTTTACATCCTTGGGGATCTCACCCTATGGTAGACAACTTGTTTACTACCTCAAATGTACACTTTATACATGACGGCTGCGGTTACTCTAGAACCGAAAAAATAAAAAAACTATGTCAATATGACCATGTGTTAAAAAATTTACACGTTTGTTTTAGAGGAAGTGATGGTTTGGGTCAAGATCAAGGTAACTGCTGTAACTGTGAAAAATGTTATCGTACAATGGTAGTGCTGGAGCTACTTGGTAAACTAGAGCAAGCTACCCTATTTAACAATGCCCCCCTAACTCCTGAAAAGTTAACCTTACTCTATGGCGACCGAATATTTCTAGAAGAAATATACTCCTTCGCTATAGAAATGGATAATACAATATTAGCAAGGGCAATAAGACAAAGCATCAAACGTTCTAATCGAATTGATTGGCTAAAAAAGCTAACAAAATTACCGGTAATATGGCGAATAGCTGCCTTTTTTTATAACCGAGAAATTAAAAAATCGCTTACCTAAGATAAATAGCATCATCTAGCTATTAGCTTATTTTTAATAAGGTGATAAAACTTAATTTCAGGTCCATTTTTACATCCAGTCAATAAACAGAGCAATAATAATGTGGTAAAAAAAACAGCCCCCCCTGTTGCAATTAAAAATATAAGGCTAGCTAGCATTGAATCATTGTTTATCCAAAGTAACAAAGCCACTAATAGTAAATACATAACCGTAGTAGCTATAACGACTCGCCAGAGCCCTTGAAATAATATGGTTAACGATAAAATACCAAGGTATCTTTGCAGGAAAATCAAAATACACATTCTGATAAAGTTTGCCACTAAAACTCCTAAGACTAAACCACTAATGCCCGCTAAAAAATAGCCCACGGGTAGAACGACTATATTTACCAATAAAGTAATTATTGATACTTTACCCAGTAAATCCGGACGATCATAAGCAATTAATGACGATACTGAACAAGCACCAAAAACTTGAGTGAGACCAACCAGCGCCAATACTTCAATAAAAGGTGCTGCTCCTGCCCATGCTTCACCAAGTAGAACAAAAGTAATTTCCGTTGCTAAAACAGAGACGCCAAGTGCTGCGGGTATAGCTAAAAACAGTACTGATACGAGAATATTGCTATACATTAAATTAAATTTCCCGACATCATGATTGAGTAATGACAACCCTGGCAGTGCAGCCCTAGCGACCGGCATGGCCAATTCTAGGGAGGGCATAGTAGATACTTCTTTGCCCACGGTATATAGGCCTAGTTCTGACTCTGAGGCTAATTTACTCATTAAGAAAGCATCCATTTTTTCAGAAAGGGCTTTCATAAAGCTATATAGAAATATCCACTTGGAAAAATAAAAAATGGAATTGAATGATGAAAATGAAATAGAGGGGCGATAAGAAGACATAATATAACTAGTAATAAGTGCGGTAATATTACCAACAAGCACCCCCACAGGAAAGGCCCAATAGCTCTGCCAAAAAACAGCTATAAAGATAGTCGTGAAAAAAGAACTTAATTTTTTTATTACATTAAAGGTAAAATCTTTATCAAATTCCATCTTTTTATGAAAATCAACAATACCAACGTTATTAAAACCAGTGATAATATTAGCGAACGCATAAAAATAAACTAACGTTTCAATTTTTGGCTCCACAAAGTATATTGCTATACTAGGAGCACTACACGCTAGGACTCCCCCTAAAATAAGTGCGCGTAATACACTTAGCGTCCATACCGTATCATAATCCTGCTTGGTTGCATTCTGAGTCTTAATTAGTGCTGCAGAAAAGCCCAGCTCAGTTATAAGCTCTAAAAAACCGCCAATAAGCACTGCTTTGGCAATCAGTCCATAATCTTCAGGTAGCAAAATTCTTGCCAAAATTAAAAGGCTAATAACACCTAAAAGACGAATAGACAACCTCATAAAGACAGTCCAAAAAGTTCCTCTGGCTATCTGTTTTCCTATATTATCATTCATGGTTGCAACAATTTATCCAATTGGTAATTTATAAGGCTGTGTAACTTAGGTGAAAATTAGCTTTGTTCATAACACCCATTGAATCCGGGTACATCTTCATATATAAATCGTGTATCTAATGAGTCAGGCCCTTTTGGCCCACCTTCTGCGGCATATGACTTAAAAACTTCCATGGAGTCTTGTTGTAAATCATCTTCAGTTCTAAACTTACATTCATCAATATACGCAGACTCTTTACCTCCGAAGGATTTAATTACACTATTTTTTTCAGCATCTAATTGCTTAATAATATTCCAAATAGATGGTGTAAATGCTTCTTTGTACATCCAAAAATCACCTCTACTATACTCGATACGGCTAGCAGACATTATTGCCCCCACCGTATGGACTATTAAATTAGGGTTATGCCATGCAGACTCGACAATATTTGTACGAGCATACTGATATGTGTCTATTAAAGACCCCATTAAATTTACAGCCTCTGTTACTCTTTCACTTTGAAGTACACCTATGGAATTTCTAGCATTTTTAAACAATATCTCAACATACCCTGGCTTTATACGTATTTTCATTGGGTAACTTATAATTAATTACTTTTGAATGCCGTATTGCTTCAAAATTATCATCATGCAACGAAAATGAAGTTTTTACTAAAGTTACCTCATTTCCTGTATCTGAAAGAATACAAGCATGAGCACAGCCCGCATTCCCTTAGCCAACAATTGTGATTTTCATAACATTCCTTATTTTATATTTTTGATTATAGGTAATGACTCTTCATCAAACTTTAGTAATTGAGACAATGGTTCAAAAAGCCAACTGCGTTTTTGATTTAAAACTGGTAGCTTTCTTAATAGATAGTTTTTCATACTAATCATACTAAGCAATTCATTTTCTAACTTTGTGGAATTTTTTAGCCACTCTTTTTTTGCGCTGTCTATCTGTTTTGTCATTACTTCGCCTAATGAATGAAAGTCTTTTGGTAAGTTTCGACTCCCTTGAAATTCATAATACTCCGGCCAAAAACGCTTCAAACATTCTTTTTGAAAGAATACCGCTAATTTGTCTTTTGGATTATGAGCCAAGCAAATATTAACAAAATTTAAATCATAGTACGGAAACACAACAACATGTCCAGGAGGATGCATCATAGTTATCCAAGGACTGATCGCTCGGCGACTCCTGAACTGTAAAAAAACCAGCTCAATTTGATTCAAGGAACTTGGAATTTTATTCATCTCCTCTCTAAAAGCCTCTTTGTACTCTTCAGCAGATGGCCAAGTTGCATTTAAGTGAGAAAATATATCATTGTTCACCATTTCTTTAAGCGCTATCTCAATATCTTTCTCTGCTGATTGGTGTAAGCCTGGGAATTCGAAACCACCATTACCAAATGTATCCCCACTTAGTCCATCAAAAATTAATGAAGGTGGCTCTTTAATGAGCCAGTTAATTAAGGGAATTGACCAGGAGTGCATAAATGTCTCTGAGCCAATTAGCGTATTACGTTTAGTAAAATCTTTAGCTAAGTCTTCAGGTTTAGTTGCAGAAACAATAGTAGTGTCCACGCCAAAACTCTTCGCAATAATAGTGGCGAATGGCGCATCAATATCATAAAGCTTACCATTCTTCATATGAAATGATTGAGCCGTTACGGCTTTAAATTTCACTTTTTTCTTCTGAAAATAGGCAAAGAATCGCCTAGAATCAAAACCACTTGAAAAAGGTAACAGCACTTGCTTCTGTTTTAATTTAAGGCACTTATTAATTGACGATTGACAGGCCTGCTCTACATCGACGAATGATTGCTCGGTTATATTTTTATTACCTTTAGGTAATTCAGAAAAATTAAACCAATTATGTATTTCAATAGCTGTCGAGCTTACGTTTATCTTTGTGCCAGCAGAAACCCGCTTAATATCCTGATAAAAACTTCTATCACCAAAAATAAAACCATTTTGAATCAGAGACAAAAAACTCATTAAATCAGGTTTGTCATTATCCAATTTAATCAACGATGGGTGAGTAGAGAAAAAAACCGTAGAACCTACTGTCCGCATATATAACGGAGAAACACCAAAAGGGTCTGATTTAACAGATAACTCATTTAATTTACTATTATAATTTAGGTAAGTATAAACACCGTTATTAACATCTGAACCCTGAAGTAAAACTGCTTTGTCTGCATCGTTAGAGTAACTATGTATGGATAAATCTAAATCATAACCTCGAAATAGAATACAGTGACCTTCATACCTCGAAATTAAAGAACCTTCTGCTGCGTTAGATTTGGAGGATATGATAAAAAAATTATTCTCGTGATATATATCAAAATCCTGATTATCAACTAAGTCTAACTCTATGCTGTTTTCAGGATCAAAAACGCAGATAAAGAATTCTGTCTCTTTAAATGCTGATTGACTTAGTTGCTTAATATCAATTTTCACTTACATTCCTTTTAGTTAATAATTTTAACGCTATTCAAGCAAAGTTCATTCAACAGAGTACCCAACTCCAGTGCCTTTTGTTGTCGTGAATACATATTAACGTCTGGTTTATCTACATATTCGTCCCGATTTTCAATAAAAATTTTGATTGCCTGCTTTATTAAATCAGCATTATCCTCCGTCCGACTAAGCGCATAGTTTCTATAGAGTTCTCCTGTTGCACTTGTCTTAGGTGTTAGAGCCAATATAGGTCTATTAGCTCTTATATATTCATACGCTTTCCCGGGAATTTGATTGTTAAATAACTCCCCTTGTATTAAAACTAAAACACTGGCGGACTTCATTTCTGCTAATGACTCTTTATAGGGAATACTGGGTTTACACTCAATTAGGTCTTCAATTTTTAGCTGAAGAATTTGAGATTTAATCACATGATTACTTGCAGCACCTCTAAAAATGAGCGTGAAATTACTGCTATCCACAATACCTTCATTTTTTAATAGGTGTATAGCTTCAAATAAAGCTTTCGGATCTCTCCCTTGAGAATAAACAGCCCCGCTATGAAGTAAAGTAAAGCGAGAATTTTCTATGTCAGGCAATTTTGGTAAATCATTGAAATTAGCTTCATCAAAACCATTCTCAATAACGTTGAATTTAGTTAGCTGCTCATCAGGATAAAGCCGACGATATAACTGTGCTGCCCGCTCGGTTGTAAATACTGCTTTACTACAATGTAGAATGGTTTTTTTCTCAATCCACTTGGCTATATAGCTATATTTTAATACTTTATTATCATAACGACATTGCAAAGGATCTCTATAATCAGCAATCCAAGGACGCTTGCTAAATTGCTGTAATTTATAAGCAATGAAGTGCGCCGTTGACACTGGATAAGTAGACCAAATAATATCTGGTTGATATTTTTCAATCAGTTTTTTACCTAAGGGGATTGCTTTTATTGCCCATGTCCACCAACGGTCAGGCACTTTACTCCAGGCAAAGTACTTGCCCTTAACTGAAAAATCTATTGCCGAGTCATAAGCATGGCAACGATATACTTTTATATTTTCAGGAATACTTATCTGTTGATCTTTTACCACATAAACACTTTCATCAACCGTTAAGACTATGACCTGCCAACCTAACTCAGCTAAATACTCGGCAAATTTTAAGGTTCGTTGTACACCCGCACTCTGACAAGGTGGAAACTCTAACGCCACCATTAAAATAGTGCGGTTTGTCTGCTCTTCCATTTAATTAAATAGCTCCGTAAAAACCTTGTTAAAGTTTAGTGCCAAGCGCAGATTAAACATCACTTCGCTTAGATACCATGGAGTAAATCGTTTTAGCGCATAAGGTGTACTGGATGATGAATCAATACAACCCCAGTCTGTAGTAAAGGCTGCTTTAAAACCACACTCCTTAACTAGCTGTTGATGATACTCATTAAAATCGATACCTTTTTTGCCATTTGGGTAAGCAAAAAAATCCACTGGTGCAGATATAATACGTTCTAATACTTTCTTTGATTCTATAATTTCAGCTCTAGCTATATGATTTTCTTCACAAAACAATATAGGGTGGTTAACCGTATGGGCACCAATACCCATACCAGCTTGATGTAATGACAATATTTGTTGTTCATTTAGAAACTGATGATTTAAATTAGACTGTCCTGTTATATGTAATAACTGCTCTATTAATAGTTCTCGCTCTACCATGGTGCTGTATTTTATTTTACCGGTTATTTCTTTAGCACAGGCTAATCTTTGGTTATAAGTCATTAACGGGTAGGTTTTGTCTAAAAACACCAACTCTTCAACACCTAAATCCATAGTCAATATTGCTGATGAAATAAGTTCATCCCATAAATACCCTTTTTCTAAACCTGAGGTGCAGATAAAAAAAGTGGCCGTTAGGTTATGTTTCTTAAGCAAAGGAAATATAGTGGTAAAGCTATCAACATACCCATCATCAATAGTTATGACTATCGATCGCCTAGGCAGCTCTCCTTTTTTCTGTAACTCTAATGCCTCAGTCAACCCTATAGGATTAAAGTAATTTTTTATCCATATAAGCTGCTGTTCAAATAAATATTCATCCATAAATAATTGATTGTAAGACTCACCAACACGATGGTAGGTCAATACACTCAATTTATTCTCCCCCGATAAAGCCGTTACACTGTTAATTACTGAAGATAACATCCAACTAAACATATCGAGTCCTTCTAGCTTTATTTTCTTCCGTTACAGGCAAAGATTTTTTATTTTTCTCTCGCTTAATTATTTCGTATAAAATATGGCTTAAGGCAAATATAGCAAATGATAAATCAAAGTAAGGCAAGCTAAGCGCTGCACCACCAGCACAATAAGCAACTAAGGAGACTTTCAGCATTCGCGCTAATCCAATAACCCATTCATCAGTGGTATTTTTTGTAACCCAAACTAACTTACGATAAGCAAGTAACAAAATAGCCAAAAAAACAAATAAGCCGACAAAGCCCTGATCACCTAATACTTGAAAATAAATACTATGGGCTGCCTTTGGCCTAGTAACTTTATAGTCACCCGTATCAATAATAAAATCCAGATGATGAAAGTCATCTTCATATAAGTACCAAACACTCGGATTTTGACCTGCCTTAAATCCACCACCCAATATAGGGTTATCAACAGCCATTAACACTGCTTGCTTCCAAGCTACAACACGTCCAAGAAATGAGTTATCCTGCCCCATGGTGCTTATAGTATCCATGCGATCTGTCCATTTATCAGAAACAAATACACCGCCAATACATACACTTAAAATTAAAACGATGGATACCAGTAATTTCCGCTTACTTTGCAAAAAGAAATAACCACCAATGACAATCAAGCCCAGTAAACCTCCACGTGAATAAGAGCCTATAATTGCCACGACATTAAAGACAACAGCGCAAATCAAAGCTATTTTCAACCATTTAGATGTTGTTTGTGACAATAAAAAAACAATCAAAGGTAATGTTATATTAACCGCAAGAGCTAATTCATTACGATCACTTAAGCGGCTACCGGGAATACCTGCAACCGTATGACCTCCACCTGTCACAATATATTTAAGACCTTCTGCGGCACCGAAGTACGCTGCCGATAAAGTAATAGCCCAAATAAATATATTTACATGGTGTTTAGTTTTAATGGTTAAAATACACAAAATATAAAAAATTATTATTTTAAAAAATATATTCCATTCAAACCAAACAATATCAGGGTTCGAAATAGTGAAAATACTAGAAATAGTGGTCAAAATAAAAAATAATAGAATTAGAGTCGTTAACGCAGAGCTATCTGTTTTTATTTTATCTTTTTGAAAAACATAAGAGATAATAGTCGCAGCTGCTATCAGCATGTTATAACGTATAGATGAAGCGAAGCCCCAAACCCAGCCGTTTGGAAAAAACATGGCACTCCAGATCCATAAAGAAACACCAATATAGGGCCGCCTAAAAATAAAATATAACAGTATAGGAAAAACTAAAACTAATAATATATCGCGCAACTATTTATCCTCAGTATCATTTTTGACGGCCCAATAACATAAAAAGGCGATAGAAATCAAATTAACTAAAAACAGTATACTATCCATATTAACGCTCTACTCTACAATTATTTGCAATCACTTCTGTTAATAAATTATATTGCTTTAAACTTATTTCTTGCCAGCTAAATTTTTCAGAAAATAACCGAACAGACTGTTGTGGAATGTTTTTAGATAATGCTGAAACTATCGCCGCTGTTATGCTTACAACAGTTCGATCTTTAATGAGCTCACCAGCTTCACTTTGGCTAACTACTTCGGAGCTACCACCAACATTTGTGGCGACTACAGGAGTACCACAGGCTAATGATTCAAGCAGTACATTCGGCATGCCCTCCCTACTTGACGCTAATACCAACAAGTCAGCACAAGCATAATAACCTGGCAGCTCACTTTGCTGGATGTTACCAGTAAAGTGAACCCTTGCTGTTAAACCAAGCTGCTGTACTTGTTGCTGTAACTTAGCTTTCATCACCCCATCACCGACAATCACTAATTTAGCTTTAGGCATAGAGACAAGTGCCTCTATAACAAGATGATGCCCTTTTAGTTCAATCAAATTACCGACACTCAAAATAAGATTTTCATCCCCGTCAATGGAAAAAGGTAGCACAGGTTCCTCAGCATTAGGATGAAAAAAATCTAAGTCCACGCCATTTCTTAACACTATAGGCGCTTTTGCTGCAGGTGCTAATTTAATCATTTCATCAGCGAGGGCTTGTGATACAGCGGCACTGGCTTGTATATCCATTAATGCCTTAACAATACGCTTTTTCGCCGTTTTATTTTTAGGAATAATATTGATATCACTGCCTCGGGCCGTGACCATTACAGGAAGATTTAACTTTTCCCCAATCCAGCTGGCGACGACACCATCAGGGTAAAAATAATGAGAATCTATGACATCAATTGAAAAACCTGTCGCTTGAATTGCACTTATTGCTTTTAAGCAAGTTCGATATAAAAAGTGCGGGGTAATATTCATCCCTATTTTAGGTATTACCCAATATTTGGGGTGAACAATTTCTATATCGGAGCGAGTTTCATGCTGCACTACTTCACTGTACTTTTTATATTCATGAATAGGTAGCCAAGAAGGAAAGTAAGGCACAGGCGCAACTACCTTAACTTTAGCGTCTGGATAACGATTTACTAATTCTTTCACTCTATTTTCAATAAAAATGCCATGTCTGTGCTGAATATTATTAGGGTAAAGTGTCGTTAATAGCAGAATATTCATTACTTAGTATTTTTCATTAGCTTTTGATAAAGTGGCAAGTAGTTACTGACGCTATTACGCCAGTTGCGCACATTTTCAACATAATCACGGCCACTTGCTAAGACACTATTACGCTTAGATTCATCGGTCAATAACTCAGTAATACGCTCGGTAAGCTCGACACTATCACCGGCTTTAAATAAGAAGCCGGTTTCATTGTCACTAATTAGCTCTTTATGACCACCAACATCAGAAGCGAGCACTGGCTTACCTTGCGCCATGGCTTCAAGCGGTTTTAATGGTGTCACTAAATCCGTTAAACGCATGGCTTTACGCGGGTACACCAATAAATCGACCAAACTGTAATATTTCCCTACTTCACTGTGAGGTACACGACCAGTAAATATAACCTTACCTTCTAAACCTAATAACGTGACTTGATGTTTAAGGCTTTGCTCTTGTGGACCGCCACCAACGAGTAATAAACGCGCCTTAGGGTTTTTAACTAGCACAGCTGGCATCGCCGCAATGGCAAGGTCTAAACCTTCATACCCATAAAAGGAACCTAAAAACCCTAATACATCACAATCGGTTAATTGTAAGGCTTCAGCTAACTCAGCATTATTCGCTTTATCTTGTGGTGTAATCACCTTAAATTGTTCAATATCTACCGCATTAGCAATAACAGTAAATTTACTTGCATCGAAACCTCTACCGATAAGATCACCACGTAACCCCTCGCAGATAGTCGTTACTGCATTGACATTTTTAACAACGTGGCTTTCCATTTTTCGGGTTAAACGGTAACGTAAGTCATCTTCTTTACAGGTACCATGATCAACAGCAGCATCTTCCCAGAAAGCACGAATTTCATACACAACGGGTAAACCTGACTTCCTGCCGGCCTTTAAAGCCGCTAAACCATTTAGCGCAGGAGAATGAGCATGAATAACATCTGGATTTTCAATTGCAATGACTTCTAGAATGCGCTCTACCATAGGTGCAATGTAAGCCATTTGGTTTAGCACGGGTAATTTAGACATTAAGCCTGAAATAGGTGCACTGCGATAAAACTTAAGGCCATCAAGCTCTTCTATCTCAGCTTGGTCATTACCATGTTTTGGACTGGTGACATGACATGTTTCAATACCTAAAGCATGTTGCTGCTTTAATATTGAGCGACTTCTAAAGGTATAACCACTATGTAGTGGGATTGAATGGTCAAATACATGTAAGACTTTCATAATTATTGGCTATGTTCCATCGTTTATTTTGTAATCCGCTAATCTTTAGAATAAGTGTTGCTGAGGTGAAAAGAGCGAACTTCATCAGTATACATGCTGGTACTGTGCCCCACGGAAAGGTTTATGCGACTCGCTTGTTTACTCAACAACATTAAGCCAGCTCTGCTTGTTTATAAAACGAGGCAAACATTAATAATGTCCACAACGGAGCACTATATTCTTTGCGACCTGATTGATGATCACTGAGCCACTTCTCAATAGTAGCCATATTAAACAAACCGCTATTACGCATGTCGTCACTTAATAGTGCTTCACGTAATTTTTCTTTTAACGGGCCTCTAAACCAATCAGCCAAAGGTACTCTAAAGCCCATTTTCTTTCGGTAAAGCACATCGTGTGGTAGATGTGGTTCCATCGCTTTTTTAAAAATATATTTACCACAACCATTTTTAAGCTTTAACTCGGTCGGAATTTTTGCCGTCCACTCGACAAATTTATGATCTAAAAAGGGAACTCTAACTTCTAAGCTGTGTGCCATGCTAGCACGATCAACTTTGGTGAGAATATCGCCAACTAAATAAGTTTTAATATCAAGGTATTGGATAAGAGATAAAGGATCATCACCATCAAAGTTTTTTTGATGCTCGCGAAATACTTCTAACGCGGTATAGCCTTTTAATTCTTGATAAAGCTCATCCGAAAACAGTGCTTTACGCTGTGCGTTATTAAGCAATGATACCCCGTGGAAGTATCCTTCAGTGGTATCCATAGCAAGTGATTGAAAGGTTGTTTTAGCACGTAAAAATTGCGGGGCCCAGTCCATTTTAGGGTATAACTTACCCAAAATACCAAACAAAGGTTTGCGAATTGCGTAAGGTAAAAGGGCACGTACTTTTTCTTCGTTCATCATTAAACCATAACGGCGATAACCTGCTAATAATTCATCGGCACCATCGCCTGATAAACACACGGTGACTTGCTCACGCGCCATTTGGCAAACACGATAAGTAGGCATGGCTGAGCTATCCGCATATGGTTCGTCATATAAACCCGCAAGTACATCAACTAATTCAAAATCATCACTGGCAATAATTTTTTCATGGTGATCGGTATTATATCTTTTCGCCACCATGCGAGCAAAGTCAGTTTCGTTATAATCTTTTACATCAAAACCAATAGAACAGGTGGTTACTGGCTTGCTAACAGTGCCATTGTTGCCTGCTTTTTCTTGAGAAAGGTTAGACATCATCGCAACCACTGCGCTAGAGTCAACGCCGCCCGATAAAAAAGAGCCCAGCGGCACATCGGCCATCATATGGCTATCAACAGCGCTTTTAAATTGTTTTGCCATTTCCAGCACATAGTCATCTTCTGACATTTGTATTTGCTGTGCGTAGCTTACATCCCAATATTGTTTGATGGTCGGCTTGCTATCACCAACCTTAATGTTGATGGTATGACCTGGCGGTAATTTGGCAACTTGCTGATAAATAGTATGAGGCTCGGCGGCGTAACCTAGGGCAAAGTATTGCTCAACTGCTTTAGCATCAATTTTTTTACTTAACCCTGGCACTAAAGTAATGCTTTTTAATTCTGAAGCAAAATATAAGCTGTTATCAATAATGGCGTAAAATAACGGTTTAATACCCAAACGATCGCGGGCGATAAACAAGCTCTTTTCGCTTTTATGCCAAATAGCAAAGGTAAACATGCCTTGCAATTTATCAATGCAAGCATCACCCCATTGCATATAGGCATGCAAAATAACTTCGGTATCACTATGGCTATGAAATACATGACCTAGCGTTTCTAATTCAATACGCGTTTCTTTGAAATTATAAACTTCGCCGTTGTATATCAGCACATAATCGCCATCATCACTGGCCATTGGCTGCTGACCTGAGGATAAGTCGATAATAGATAAACGTCTGTGCCCAAAAGCAACATGGTCATCGATATACTCACCACCTTCATCAGGACCTCGGTGAAATTGGGCTTGATTCATTTCTGCTAATAACGGCTGATGTACTGCTTTTTTCGCTGATAAATTTAAAAATCCAGTAATACCACACATCTGCTTATAATCCTTTAACTAGTGCTTGATATTGCGTTAAATACGCTTGCACCATGTTTTTTTCATTAAAATTTCTTAGTACTTTTTCACGAGCATTCTTGCCGTGCTCAATAACTAATTTAGGTTGGTCGATATAAAGCTTTAGTGCATTGGCTAGTGCTTTAGCATTACTTTTTTCTACCAGAAAGCCTTCTACACCATCAGTAACCACTTCAGGAATGCCGCCAACACGTGTTGCTACTATCGGTGTTTTTGCCGACATAGCCTCTAAAATGGTCATCGGAATACCTTCGGCAATACTAGATAAAACAAAAACATCGGTATTCGCTAATATCTGCTCTATGTCATCACGCGCACCTAAAAACACCACGGTATTGAGCTGGTTTTTTTGGCAGAATTTTTCTAATTGGTTTCGCTGAGCACCATCACCAACAATCGCCAGCGCAGGCATATTTTCGGCGCCAATTTCTTTTTGCAAGAATACCAAAGCATTGAGTAGGTTTTGATGATCTTTTACTGGCGTAATACGAGCAACAATAGCAAAGCGAAGTTGATTTTTATGCTCTTGATTATTCGTTTTCGGTAGGTTAAAACGTTCGGTATTAATACCATTTTGTATCAATAACGCTTTTTTAGTAGAGATACCAACAGTATTAATTAACCATGTATGTAATTCTTCACTAACACAAACATAAGACTGAATAAAATAACTCATTAACTTACGCAACAGGTTGTGCTTTTTATTCAAACCTTGCGGATCGCCAATATCACGCCCATGTTCTGCATGGATATGACCTTTAACACCTGCAAGCCATGAAATAGGATGATACTCAATGGTTGGCAAATTGTAGGTATGTAATATTGCTGGCTTAAGTTGCTTTAACAGCTGGTATAATTTCAGATGAATACCTAAATCAGCCCCCTGCTGCTTACCTAAACAGAATACTTCAATGGCGTTATTTTCATCTTGGGCAAAGTTATTAGCATCCGTTAACGAAATAATAATATGCTTAAAATTATCCGCTTGCATTTGATGAATACAATTAAGCATTACCCGCTCTAATCCGCCAATATCAAGTCGATAAATTAAATGGGCAATAATTGGCCTTAGTTCAACAGCACTATTGTTCAAGATTAGACCCATTGAATAACTGTGTTAAAAAAGCTTTAGATAATACTTTTTCAACATGCGTTAAATCACTAATACCCGCAAGTGATACTGCGCGTATTTCACTATAATCCGACTGGCGCGATAAACTATTCCACGCTTGCATTAATTTTGCTTTGTTATTACTGACGGTATAAAAGTCGCCGATTTTATATTGATATAGATAACTGCGCGGTCGACCATTAATATCACGCATATGTACTAACATGGCAGGTTTGCCCGCAAGCATCAGCGTTTTACTGGCAACTTCAGTCCAGCGATCGTGATCATGAGTAACATTTGCCCACGAAATTAACTCACCTTTATTTTGTTTGTTACCATAAACGGCACTGAATTTTTCTATACCGCTATTATCCATCGTTAAACGGCTGTCAAAGGCATGTTCAAAATGAATGCCCCACGATGATTTTTTTATCTGAGTGGTCGCATTAACAGGCTCGCTCAATTGCAGTACGGGAATAGCTTTTAATATCAATAAAGTAAAAAATAATAGGGGAAAAGTTAGCAACGGTAATAAAAGCATTTTGTTTGCTTTTATTACCGTATTCTTTGCTTCATTATTAGCTAACTCATTAAGAGTCGCTTTATCGGTAAGTTCTTCATCAACCAGTATTTTATCGGCAAACAAACCACCAATCCAAAACATTAGCATAATGACGAGGCCAAAAAACAACCAACCATAAATTAAGTGATCGGCACCGGTGGCATATTCCATATCTGAATAATAGGCAATGGCCACAATGCCGTAAGCGCGTATACCGTTAGCGAGAATAGGCAAGAACATGGCAAAGCAGAAAAACAAAACCTGTTTGTATAATTTGTTATAAGTTAAATAACCAAACAAGGTGCCTACCGCCAGTGAAGCAATTAAATAACGTATACCAGAACACGCGACGGCCACTTCAAACATGCCCGTTGGTATTTGAATATATAAGCCATCAACGTAAACCGGTATGCCATTTAATTTCAAGAAAAACACGGTAAACCAAGCAGTAACATCTTGCAGCCATGGAATAAGGTTTTCACCCATAGGCACGGCAAATAACAAATACGCCAGTGGAAATTTATAACGCCACGCCAGTTTATTGCCTATCATCAACCAAAGTAAACAGATCAATGAGCTAACCGCGGAAAGCTGTCCTAAAACATTAATATCGGCAGCATAAGCAAATAACCAAAAAAATAAAGAACCCATTAAAAAAGGTAATGCTAGCCACGTTGGTCTTACTCGGCTTTGTAATAAATAGTCTTTATCACGCCAGACTAACCACAAACTTATGGGTAAAATGAAATAACCGTGGGCAAAAGTATCAGAGGTTGACCATATCGCTTCCATGCCCAGCAAGGCATCAAAATAAACCAGTGCCCATGCAGAAACCAGACACGTCAATAAGGCTAAAAAGCGTTTATTCGTTACTTGCATTGTCTGCATAGAAATAACTTTTTTCGCTGCAATATTCATTAGCTAGTTTCCTTACTGATAACCGTATTAACCGCAGAAAAATATTGCGCTAACGGCTGCAAAGTTTGCTGCCACGTAAAGTGATCAAGTATCCACTGACGACTTTCAACTTCAAGCGCTGATTCTGCTAAAAACGTTAAACATGCTTGCGCATAAGTATTATGGTCATCGGTAATAACAATGCCATCTGCTTGTTGTGCATTAATACCTGCCATTGCCATACTGGTTACCACTATGGGCTTATTTAACGACATGGCTTCTAATACTTTATTTTGAATGCCACGCGCTATTTGTAATGGCGCAACGACGCATTCAGCTTTATCTATAAAAGGTCGAACATCATGCACGCGCCCGGTCACCATAATACCTTTCTGTTTGGCTAAAGCACTGACTTCATTGCTGGGGTTGCCACCAACGATGCAAAAAATAGCATCCGGTTGTTTAGCTATTATTAACGGCCAAACCTTATCTACAAACCATAATACCGCATCGACGTTAGCCCAATAATCCATGGCGCCGGTAAAACTAATAAAGGGCACATCTGGCACTAAACTTTCTTTTGAAAAATCAGCGCTAGGATCAAAGAATTTAACATCAACACCGTTAAGAACGCCGTGTATCTTGGTTTGTTGGGCTTGTGGCTGATTATCACGAAAGAGTTTTGCTTCATCGGCAGAGACAAGCAAGCTATGGGTAAATTGTGCGCAAATTGCATTTTCTTCTCGTGCCAATAATTTATATTCACGATTGAAAAACCACTTGGCGATACCGGATTTTTTCTCCGCATATTGGCGCCATTTATCAGAATCTACGTCAACAAAGTCAATCACTCGCTCTAGTGATTGGTATTCATCCCCTTGAACGTACTGAGCCATAGAGGATGAATAAACAAAGACCTTGCTAATATTATGCTCAGCAAGGATTCGATTGCTCCATTGCTGCATACGTTTATCAAAATAATAAGGTAAGGTGATTGGTTTATTGGTAAAAAAACCCGTTAAACCTTTAATTTTTGCGATGGTTTTGTGCTGATCTAAATGAAAAACTGAAGCGCAATATTTAGCTAAGGTTGCTACATACTGCTTATCAAAAGGGTCATCAATAAAACAGCCAAGATAGATATCATAGTGTTCACTTAACTTTTTCAAAATATTAAATGAACGGATCTTATCGCCTTTATTGGGCGGAAAAGGAATACGGTGACAGAGAAACAATAATGGCTCTTTCTTGCTTGGTTTTTTATTGGCTTGCACTGGCTCACTAGCAATGGTCATGATTATCAACCCAAAAACTTAGATAAAAAGGGACCAATGATTTGGCTAACTTTTAACGGTAGTTTTTGCCAGAGCTGAATAAATATCTTGTATTTTGGATTGTTTGGGCTGAGATTTGGTAATTCAGTCGCATTCACTAAGTGGTAATAGTAATACAGCGACTTGGGCTCCATGCCCCAGTTTTTCTTATATTTGTACGGACCACTGTCATTTTTACTGCGGCCAAAGTCATACCAACGGTAACCTCTTTCGCTGGCATTACACATCACTTGGTAATACATGAAATCAGCACTTTTAAGACCACGAGCACTAGCATTACCACCACCATAATAAGGCAATACTTGTTCATTAAAATAAAAATTCATTACCGCACTAGATAGCTGCTCTTCTTTATTTTTAATAACCGCGATATCAACGTTATCGCCAAACACCTCTACCAAGTTTTCAAAATAAGCTTTACTAAAAATAGGCGTACCAAGATTACGATAACTGGTTGACAGTAGCTGGTAGAAATCAGCTAGATTGGCTTTACCTGACTCAAGCGAAAAGCTGAGTTCATTTTTTAGCGAGTGGCGGATCACCGCCCGTTGTTTTTTCTTAATACTGGCTAGAATTTGTTCCTTGTCTTCGGCTAATTCACAGCCAAAACTACTATGCGCTTGTTTAAGTAACAAGGCTGAATCTTGTTTTTCTTGGTATCTCAGTTCTAAATAATCAACAGAGAGTTTTTCGGCTAACTGACAAGCTTCTTGCTCTAATTTACGCACTTGCTCTGTTGTATCGGCAATAGCGCCACCATACACACAAAAAGGCGTAGAAATAAGCGCATGACCAAATAATTTACTTTTAACTTCAACTAAGGGTAACACACCGGCAATATTACCCTCGTGCTCGATATACAAGAAGTAACAGTCATGATTAAAACTTTTTGAGATAACCTGCTGCCAACCACTTAAATGAAAAAAGCTACCCTGTGAGTGATTTTTAACATAGTGGTCCCACGGTTCAAAGTCAGCTGGTGTTAGCTGCTTAATGGCATTATTAGTAATTAAAATAGTTTTCAAGTGTCCCTTCTCTTTATATTTAGCTTTATGATTAATTCACCATAAAAGCATTATCTCTATTTAACTATTTATCCAAATAAACACTTTTCATGGTGTGCCATTGATAATCATCTAACAAGCGCACTACCTTGGCTTCCATACTGGATAAGTTTAAGTAATGGCGAAGTTTTGATTTAATGGAGGCACCCGCCACACGAGGCTGATCAGGGTCTATTTCCCAAGGGTGAAAATAAAAGCTATAAGGCTGCTGCTCGTTACTTAAGTAGCTATCAATACGTCTTTTTGATAAAAAATAAGGATAAAGGCGAAAATAACCGCCGCCACCTATACCGGTATTACGATTGTTTTTGCGTACCGTCGGCACAGGAATTTCTATAATCCCTTCCGGTCGTTGATATTTGAAGCGCGGCCAATTAGGTACACCATATAAATCATGCTCAATAGGATAGGTACTCGAGCTATAGTCAAAACCAAGCTCAACCAATATTTCATAAACCCAGGTATTACTATCGTTAAAGGAGAAACTTGGTGCGCGATAACCAATAACAGCTTGCCCTGAAATATCTTCAAGCACCTGTTTACTTTTACTGACATCAGCGCGAAAGTCATCGGGGGTCATTCTCGTCGCCCGTTGGTGAGCAAAGCCGTGACTAGCTAACTCGTGCCCTTGCTCAACAATGGCTTTAATTAAATTAGGACAACGCTCAGCCACCCAACCTAAAGTAAAAAAAGTACACTTGGCTTGTTTTTGCTCAAATAGCTCTAATAAGCGATAGGTATTGCGCTCAACTCGCATCTCCAAGTTTTGCCAATCAGACTTAGCAATAGCTTTTTCAAATGCTGAGACATGAAAGTAATCTTCTACATCTACCGTTAACGCTTGTTTATCTGGTATTTTACTTTTTTGCATACTAATTAACGACCTTTACCAAACAAGACAATTTCAACGGTTCTAATTAATATCAACAAATCCAATAAGAAACTACGGTGTTTGATGTAATACAGATCGTATTTTAACTTTTCCAGTGAATCCGCTTCTGTTGCGCCATAAGGATATTTCAATTGCGCCCATCCCGTTAAGCCCGGCTTAACATTATGACGTTCGTTATAATAAGGCAGATTTTTAATTAATCCTTGCACAAATTGTGGACGTTCAGGTCTTGGTCCAACAAAACCCATATCACCATGAAGTATATTCCATATTTGTGGCAGTTCATCAATACGGTACTTACGCAAATATTGGCCCACCTTGGTAATACGGCTATCATTTTCACTGGCCATTTGTGCGCCGTGCTTTTCAGCATCTAAGCGCATACTGCGAAACTTGATAATATTAAAGGGTTCGCCGTCTAGACCAACCCGCTCTTGCTTATAAAATATCGGTGCACTAAAACCTTCGGTGATCTTCATACATAGCACAGCAATAAGCATAATAGGCCAAGTAATTAGCAATAAAAACACTGCCATTACCGCATTAAAAATCCAATCTAAGGTATTACGCAAGTGATTATTAGAGGCAAAACCGTTGGAATAAATGACCCAGCTTGGGTAAATAAGATTTACGGCTATTTGGCCGGTTTCACGTTCGATAAAATCTAATATGTCGGTTATTTCAACACCACGAATTTTACAAGCAAATAGTTCATCTACCGGTAAGTTATTACGACGTTCATCATTGGCAACAACAATTTCGTCAATTTCATGGGCTAAAGAGTAGTCAACCAAGGATTCCTCTAAATTGATACGTGTTTCGTATTGAATTCCGTCTGGTGTGTCTCCCACCATGACGACAAAACCATGGACAGAAAAGTCTTGCCTATCAACATCACGGCGCATACGTTTTTCAATGATTGATGCTCGTTCACCTGAACCCAACACTAAAATTTTACGTTTTCCAAAGCCAAAAAAATCAACCTTAAAGGTAAAATAACGGAAACAGCTAATAAGAAAAACACTGATCAATGAGGCGATAGCCAATAATTCAATCGGTAGGTGATAAGGCCCATAAAAAGGGTTAATAATGGTGGCAGCAAAAAAGGCCACCGAAACACACATTAACATGCGACGGAAAATGCCTCGAAAGCTTTCCCTCAGTTTTGAGTTATATAAACCTAAAGCTAAAGCGCTTAATTGATTAAGTAAAGCAAAGATAACAGCATAGAGCAATAAGAAACCATCGGGAATCAACTGAGATTCAATGACTTTAAATAGCTCATTAAAGTGCACCGCTAATAACAAAGCACCGGCAAATAATATTTGCTCTATAATAATTAAAGACTTACTTCCTGCTGATAAGTCACGAAACTTCGCACTAGACATAACCGACTAGATTCCCTTTAATTGATAACTGCTAAACTGCAAGTACCTTCCGATAAAACAGCGTTAATTCTAACAAAAAACGCACTAAAGTTAACATTTAATTTACCTTTGTTACTTTACATTGTTAAAATAAGGTAAAATACCCTACAATAGATCATTGTTTTTTTAAATAAAATGTATTTTAAAAAGGTGTAAATTATGGATAATCACTTTGTCAGCAAGTTTAAAGTGGTATTGCTGGTAGTAGCAACACTTCTTTCAGGCTGTAGCTCAAACAGTACCCTACCAAGTGCAACCTTACACTCATCAAATACTATTAATATAAATTCATATAAATATTTAATCGGCTCTGGTGATGTACTCAATATTTTTGTTTGGCGAAACCCTGAGGTATCAGGCTCTTTTGTCGTGCGACCCGACGGTATGATCACCACTTCCTTGGTAGAGGATATCAAGGTTGCAGGTAAAACCCCAACCGAATTAGCCCGTTCAATTGAAGAAATATTAGCAACTTATCTGCGTGACCCTATTGTTACTGTTACGGTAGAAAATTTTGTTGGCCCTTTTAGTGAGCAAATTCGTGTTATTGGTGAAGCCGCTCAACCACGAGCAATTAATTACACTCAGCACATGACTTTACTAGATGTTATGATTCAAGTTGGTGGCTTAACTGAGTTTGCCGATGGCAATGATGCGGTGTTAATACGTATTGAAAATGGTCAACAAAAACAGTATCAAGTCCTGATAGATAAATTACTGAAAGATGGCAAAATTAGTGCCAATGTAGATATGTTACCCGGGGATATTATCATTATTCCTGAGGCATGGTTTTAAGACTGTCATCACTAATAACATCTAAAATGAGCGTAAAAATTAAAGGCAAGTAATGCAAGAAATATTTGAAGAGATAATTGATTATCTAAAGGGAATTTGGTTAAAACGTCGTTATATCATCATAGCAACTTGGCTTATTTGTCCGCTGGGTTGGTATTTTGTTGCCTCTTTACCCAATATTTATAAATCAGAAGCAAGGGTTTATGTTGATACGCAATCATTATTGCGGCCATTACTAAAAGGATTAACCGTTGAAACTAATCCGAACATTCAAATTCGCCTTATGATTAAAACACTATTAAGTCGCCCGAATTTAGAACGTATATCACGTATGACTGACCTGGATATACAAGCCAGTAATAGTGAAGAGTATGAACAAATCATTAAATCACTAAAAAACAACATCAAAATATCTAGGGTTGGTCGAGAAAATATTTACACCCTAAGCATTGAAGATAAAAACCCCGAAATGGCCAGAAATATTGTTCGCTCTGCCTTAACTGTTTTTATTGAAAATACCTTGGGAGAAACACGCAACGATTCAGATAGTGCACAAAGATTTTTAAGTACTCAAATTAAAGATTATGAAAATCGATTAGGTAATTCTGAAGCTAGACTGACTAGCTTTAAACAAAAATATAGTGGTATTTTACCTAATCAGTCGGGCGGCTATTACATAAAGTTGAACAACAGTAGAGATAAGTTAAAATACATTGAACTAGATATTTTGGAAAATATAACGCGATTAGCATCCGCTAATAAACAACTTGCACAGTCGATCGTTACTAATTCCAGCAGTAATAATAAAATCAAAAGTGATAGCTCTATTCAAACCACTTACGATAACCGTATTACTGAGCTCGAAGTGCATCTCGATACCTTAAAACTTCGTTATACCGACAGACATCCAGATGTCATTGAAGTGAGCCGAAATTTAGCGCACTTAAATAAGTTACGCCGTACTGAAATAGACAAGTATTTCACGCAAAATAGTGAAAATAGCGGCAGCTTAAAACGCTTAAGTGCTAATCCGGTTATTCAAGAATTACAAATTCAAGTCAATCAGTTGGAAAACTTGATTGCCTCACTCAATGTCAGGGCTGATCATTACCGCCAGCGTATTATTGAACTTGAAAGTAGTATACATACTATACCTGAAATAGAGGCTGAATTAGTCGCCCTAAACCGTGGTTACTCTATTACCAAAGAAAAGTACGAACAGTTATTATCACGTAAAGAAACCGCACAATTAGCACAACAAGCAGATGAAACAACAGATAGAATTCAATTTCGAACCTTAGATCCACCGCGTATAGCAACCAAGCCTTCTGGGCCAAAACGCTATGTTTTATTTGCTGTTGTCACTTTCCTAGGTTTTGGTGTTGGTATTGGTTTATCTTTATTAATGAGCCTATTAAACCCAGTAGCTACCTCCACAGTGCAATTATCAAAAGCCACGGGAGTGCCTATTTTTGGTATGGTCTCGGCCAATGACAACTTAGGTTTACAAAAATGGCATCAAAAGAAAACCATGATTTTTATTGGTTCGAACCTGTTATTACTCTCTTTATTAGTACTATTTATTAGTTATTTTTTATTTCCTGAACTAGTCCCAACGCCATTGAAAAGGATATTTTAGCCATGAGTACCATTGAAAAAGCCCTGGCTAAACAAAAATTAGCGCAACAAGTAAAATCTGTTCAAACCTCTGAGTATAAAGTTATTACTGCGGCAACTACTGCAGAGACAACTAATACCTCAGTAGCTGGAGCACCCGAGCACAACAGCACTACAAATAAAGATAAAATTATTTTAAATGGTGATCGATTAAATGAGCGAGGCTTTATTTATAGCCCAGATAGCACTCATCATATTCAAGAAGAATTTCGCCATATTAAACGCAAACTGATCAACAATGCCTTTGGCTTAGCATCAAAAACATTACATAATAGTAACCTGATTATGGTGACCAGCTCTCATGCTAATGAAGGTAAAACCTATGTCGCCATTAACTTAGCATTAAGTATCGCCTTAGAGCAGGATAAAACAGTACTGCTAATTGATGCCGATGTACTTAGGCCTAGTTTGCATAGAGAATTAGAGTTTGATAGCAAAAAGGGCTTACTCGAATATTTATTAGCGGAAGTGACATCGATTTCCGATATTATTTATAGTACAAATATTGAAAACTTAAAACTAATTCCTGCCGGTAAACCACACCACTTAACCAATGAATTATTGGCCAGTGAACGGATGGAAAAATTAGCGAAAGAGCTAGCAGAACGTTACCCAGACCGTATCGTTATCTTTGACTGCCCACCAATACTCGGTGTTACCGAAACGCCAGTATTATCGGATCTTGTCGGCCAAGCGATCATAGTGGTAGAAGAGTCAAAAACTAAAATAGATGATGTTAAAGCAGCAGTAAGTCAGTTAAATAGTGATATTGCTATAGGCTTAGTCATGAATAAAACCATTCGATCTAAAAAGGATATCTATGGCTATTATGGATATGGCTATGGCAGAAAAACCCAGTAAGAATCTGTCATTAGTACATTGCTTAGGTATAGTTTGCTTATTTTTATCTGCCAGCTCATTAGCGGGTGAGTGGCGTTTTGAGCCGAGTTTAGGGCTAACCGAAACCCACACTAATAATATTGAACTGAATCAATTAGATAAAAAATCGAGTCTAGTGAGCCAGTTCATTATTGGTGCTGATATTCATTTTAGTTCCAGAAAATTACAATTCTCATTTGCCGGCACTGAAACACTAGCAGCCTATAGCCATGATAGTGGACTTAATAATGATTACCAAACGCTGGTTGCTAATACCTCATATTCACTGTGGCAAGATAATTTAACCGCCATTGCTAGCGCTTCAATAAGCAATGTCAGTAAAAATGATACCGCCAATAGTTTAGCCGACCTAATTACTGCCGATACGATTCAGCAACGATACCTGTCAGCCGGCTTACAATATAACAGTGCCAACAGTGATTACTCGCTATTTTCCTCACTTATTTCTAGCGCAGTGGATACTGAAGATGGTATCGGTGAAAGTCATGGTTACACGGTACTAATTAATAGTAAAAGTGGTAATGCTGCCCGCACTATTTTTTGGCAAGTCGACGGTTCATTTGCGAACCGGGCAAGTGGTGGATTCAGTGGTATGGAGGGTGGTTTCACCAGTGAGAATTATCAATTCGAAGCCAAGATTGGCGTCATTTCGCCATATAAACTTAACCCTTTTGTGCGCTTCTATAATGAAAGAGTGACCGGCACTTTAGCGGGCCGTAACCCTGAGGAAATTCCGTCTTGGGGGCCGGGTTTGCGCTATCAGGTTGCTAAGCACTTTATCATCGATTTATCTTATAACTATGTAGATGATAATAGCCAAGCCAGTGATGACTATGTTGCTGCTGATATAGATTGGCAACTATCTGCACGTACCTCACTTAAGGCTAGTTATTCAAAGCGTTTTTTTGGTAATTCTTATGAGTTAGACTTTTCACATCGTACTAAACGGTTAACTAACACACTGTCTTACCATGAAACCATTGACGCTTTTGACCGTAGTAATTTCCAAGAAGTAAACAGTGATGTTTGGTGTCCCAATAATAGCTTTAATGTTAGTGATTGCTTACCTTTTGGCCAAATACCTGATGATACTAGTGACTTTCAAAGTGTCCCCGTTAGTTCGCTTGAACTAGTAGAGGATAATGAGTTCACTTTAAACAAGCGTCTAGCATGGCAATCTCAGTTAGCGCTAGCACGTACTACTTTTACCTTCGATCTATCTAACCGCGAACGCAAAAGTTTAAGTAACGGCATTATAGATAACTACCTTGAGGCACGTTTTAGCGTTACTCGTCGTATGACGACTAGAAGCGATGTTACGGTTTATGTGAATTACAGTAAAAATGTTTTTGACAAGTATAGACCTGATGGCCCTCGACAAGAAGATATGTATAAAACATTCTCAGCAACCTACAATAGAGGCTTAGCTTCATCACTCAAGGCCTTTTTTACGTTACAATACCTTGATAGACAATCAAATTTTAAGCGTTACACTTACACTGAAGCCCGAGCTTCCATTAATTTAACAAAAGATTTTTAACATGTATGAAAATTACTATGGCTTTAGTGAGCGACCTTTTCAGTTAAGCCCAGATCCCCGGTTTTACTTTGCCACCAAACATCATCAACGTGCTTTATCTTATTTGCAATACGGCTTAGATCAAGGTGAAGGCTTTATTGTTATTACCGGTCCAATTGGCACAGGTAAAACAACCATAGCTAGGAATTTATTAGCCAACATTGCTGATGAAAATATAGTCGCGGCTCAATTAGTTACCACAAATTTATCTCCCGATGAATTACTTGAGCTTGTGGCAGCTGAGTTTAACATTACTGTATCAGGCAGTAGTAAAGCAGATGTGCTACAAAGTATTGAACGGTTTTTAATTAACTTACATAAACAAGGCAAACGTGCCTTATTATTAGTGGATGAAGCTCAGAATCTACCACCAGAAACCGTAGAAGAATTACGAATGCTCTCTAACTTTCAGCTTGATAATAAGCCACTTATTCAAAGTTTCTTATTAGGTCAAGAAGAGTTAAAAACCATTATTTCTGCACCTGATATGGAACAATTTAGGCAACGTATTATTGCCTCAGCACATCTAAAGCCCCTTAATGAGCAAGAAGTTAAAGATTATATTAATCACAGGTTAGCCCAGGCAAATTACAATAAAGAGGACTTGTTTAGCGATGATGCTTTTCAACTGATTTTTAAAAAAACGCTTGGCGTACCACGAAAAATAAATATATTTGTTGATCGCTTGTTACTATTTGGTTTCCTAGAAGAACTTACTAACATAAATTGTAAAGTCATTAATGAAGTTGCTCTGGAAATGTCTGAAGAGCTAACGGGTTCACTTAGTGGCACCGAGTTTGACGGCGATAAGAAAGCTCAACCCTTAGTGATAAACTCAACTAAAAATGTTGAGAATATAAAGAATGTTTTACGAGAAGTGGAAGAAATATTAGAAGGTTCGATTCAACAAAAAGTTAAAATGACCCGCTATATTGATAAGCTTTTAAAGCAAAAAAGTAGAGAGTTAGCTGAACTACAAAGTAATAGCACCGAGGATAAATAATTATCCGTGCTATTACTTATCCTCAAATATTAACCACTTAAATATTAATGGCAATTTTATACTTTTCTATTAATGAATAAAGCGTCGGTCTGGTGATACCCAATAATTCCGACGTTTTTGACATATTTCCTTCCGTCAAGGCATAGGCTTTTTGAATCGCAATAGTTTCGGCTTGTTCACGCACCGCGCGTAAATTTAACGACAACTCATACTCGGCATTTTCCTTATCAAAAAAGCCTAAATCAAAAGCACTAATTTGACTACCGGTACACATAATTACCGACGATTTGACTTTATTTTGTAATTCTCGAATATTACCCGGCCACTTATGGTGTCTTAAACCATATAGCGCATCATCGGCAAACGATTTGACATTGCGCTTATACTCACCAGCGTATTGCTGTAAAAAGAAGTTAGCTAAAATAAGTACATCTTCATCTCGATCACGCAATGGTGGAATATTAAGGGTTATTTCAGTAATACGGTAAAAAAGATCTTCTCGGAATGTTTTCTGCGCGACCATACTTTCTAGATCTTGGTTGGTGGCACAAATAATACGAACATCAACCGCTATCTCTTTACGGCCACCTAAGCGTTCTATTACTTTTTCTTGTAAAAAGCGTAATAATTTGGCTTGTAAGTGATAAGGCATATCACCTATTTCATCTAAAAATAGTGTCCCACCTTGAGCACATTCTATTTTTCCCAACGTGGTTTTGTGAGCCCCGGTAAAAGCACCTTTTTCAAAACCAAACAATTCACTTTCTAATAAATTTTCCGGGATAGAAGCACAATTAATGGCAATAAAAGGTTTATCACTACGCTCACTCACTTTATGAATAGCTTTGGCAGTAACTTCTTTACCAGTACCACTTTCACCGAGTAATAACGTGGTGATTTGAGTAGGTGCAATACGTTGCACCATAAGGCGTAGTCTATCAATACTTTCACTACTACCAATAATACCTGTGTCACAACCCACCACAGACTTCATATTGCGGTTATCTTTTTCTATCTTTGCTAAACTAAAAGCGCGAGAAACAATGACATTAATAACATCGGCATCAACGGGCTTTTGGTAAAAATCATAAGCGCCCATTTCTATGGCTTTTAAGGCATTACTTCGATCATCATTACCGGTTATAACAATAACCTTGGTATGAGGGGCAAGCTCCAGTATTTGTTTTAACGTGGCTAAGCCTTCGCTCGCATTAGTGGCATCTGGCGGTAAACCTAAATCTAAGGTGACTACATTAGGCTCATGTCGTCTCACTGCGGCAATAGCACTCTCTCGGGTATCCGCTAAGACCACGTCGTAATCAGCTAAGCTCCATTTCAATTGTTTTTGTATACCGAGATCATCATCAACAATCAGTAACTTTTCCATCACAATGCTATTTCCTTTATATTATTTTTTAATATTTATACTTTTACCGGGTATAATTATTTTAAAATGACTGCCTTCATTTACCTGGCTGGTTACCTGCATGGTGCCATCTACGCTCTCAATGAATTGTTTTGCTTCATAAACACCAATACCCATACCCGCATTACCTTTTGTAGTATCAAAGGCTTTAAATAGGCGATTAGCGATGAAATCTACTGACATTCCGCAGCCGTTATCAATAATTTCGATATGCAGCTCATTGTTTATCATCTCAGCAATTATCTTAACCCAGCCATTATCGTTTGTCGCTTCTTGTGCATTTTGTAGAAGATGATTTAGCACGGCAGAAAATGTCTCTTCATCAATACAAATCCTACTAGCAAGTGCTAACTGTACACTAATATTCGGCTTGTCTACGTTACGCTGTTTAACTACCGCCATGATTAACGCCTGCACATCAGTATTTTTTTTGCTTGACTCAACCAGTTGTTTATTGCGCAATTGTGTCAGTACTTTATCAAGCCGCCCAGTTGCCGAAGTCACAGTTTCAAAGACATCATCAATAAAATCTGGATTATCTCTATGGCGTTTCGCATTACTACTAATAAGCGCCAATTGCGCTTGAATATTTTTCAAGTCATGCACTAAAAAAGCAGACATGCGATTAAAAGCGTCAAACTGCTTAGACTCAGCTAAACTCTCATTCGCTTCATTAAGGGACAAATAGTTACTGAGTTGCCTAGAGATAGAAAAAAGTAAGTCCCTGTCCTCCCAGTTTAATAAGCCTTGCTCTGGCGGCATAGCCAATAAGAAAAAACCATACACAGATTTTTTCATAAAAATGGGAATAATAATATCTATGTGTTTTTGTCGACAGGCTTGCGCATCTAACGATAAATTAGGATAACTGTTCTCAACAACAGCGAGTTCTCGGACATCAATAATCCAACCATGTTGTTGGCAAAATTCATCAACTGTGGCTAAACAACGTAAGTCATCGGCTTCAAGACGATAATTTTGTTGGTAAAGGCACTGATAATTGCCACTAGAGACTTTTTTAACTAATGCCCCTTGCTGGATATTTAAAGATGAACAAATAATATGAGTCGCGGTATGATAGTAATCATCACTTGCGCCAATTTCGAGCTGCTCTATCGATTTAAGCCACTCAATGCGATAATCATATTTATTGGCAAAAAAGTGTTTAGTGATAAAGACCTTAACTTCTCGACGTAATCTTTCGGTCATTAATAGTGCCGCTAAAACACTACCGCCTAAAAGAATAAAAGCGATACTAATTACATCCCCCCAGGTACCACCAAAAAAATTAATCGCATAGCCGGCTATGGCTAATAACAATAAGTAGACACCTGAAATTAATAACATAGAGCTATAAAAAACCATTTCACGAGAGACAAAAACATCAACTGACCAATCTTTTATCCGCCGAGTGCTGACCAAGATTAATGGCATACCTATAGCCGCAATAAAACCACGGGCATACCAGTAAGAAAAGTCTAATTGGTTAACCATGGCCGCCTGAGCAAAAAGCACAAAATCAAATACGGTTGCCATACCTAGGGCGATGATCAATGACCATACCGCCCACTTTACTTTAACATCAGCATTTCTATATAACTGTTCAAGTAACACCAAAAGCCACAAATTAAGCAATAAAAACAAAGAGAATAACAGCTTCACGCTACCCGGAATAAAGAGTACGGCGCCCCAGCACAGTACCGATAAACCAGCCCAAACTTGTAGATACTGCCTAACTTTGGGGTGACTAATAAAGGCTTTTACCGAGGTAATATTGGCTTGGGTGCAAATAATTAGCAGCGACCAGGCAGCTAACTTTAAAGTCTCGATGGCGAGAACAATAAGCAAGGTAAAACCTTGCTTAGTTTGTAAGGCAGCGCTAAGGCTAGAGGCAAAAACTAAAATGGCCGCTAACAAGACTAAAGCACCGGCAAGGGTTTTATTTCGTGCCGCTAACAGTAATAAAATAAAAACTGCATAAGCACAAGCGGCTAAAAAATAACCTGAGCTACCAATAACTTCCATTTATAGTTATCCTGAAAACGTACAACTAGACGTGATTACATATTGAAAAGAATTGACACCATTATATATTAATTCATTATTTTGTCTTGGTTTTATTAAAGAATATAATGGTTTAGCTAGGGCTTTTTAGACTTGCCTTAGGGGTAAATAACTCAGTTAAAATAGGCACCAATAAGAAACTAGAAATAGCGGAAATACATAAACCAGAAATTAACACCACGCCAAGTGGTTGCCATAAACCACCACCAAATAAGGTTAATGGAATTAGCCCCCCTATGGTTGTTAACGTGGTTAGTAATATGGGGGTAAAGCGAACTGCACTGGCCTTTAATATTGCCGAGTGCAGCTCTAAACCAGCTCGTAAATTAGCATTGGTGCTATCAATCAAAATAATGGCATTATTTACCACAATACCAAATAAACTGATCAGGCCGACAAAAGCCATCATAGAAAAAGATAAACCAGTTAAATATAAACCTATAATAGAGCCAGCCATGGCAAACGGTATTGAACTAAAAATTATCATCGGCTGTAAAATAGATTTAAACTGTAAAACTAATACCGCAAATATCCCCATCGCAGTAATTAGCATTATTTGAGTTAAACCGGCAAACGTTTTTTGCCGTGATTCTTCTTCACCACCTAAGGTAAAATACATGCCCTTAGGTAAGTCATACTGCTCAAGATAAGCCACTAATTCTTTAGTGATGTCACCCACTGAATAACCGGTTTCAACATCGGCAGATACTTTGGCCATGCGTAATTTTTGATAATGAAAAAAGTCACTGCCGCCTTTTTTTAACTCCATGGTCGCTAGTTGTGCCAGCGGAATAGCCACACCTTGGTTATTACTCACCTCAATTGCCGATAAACTATCAAGACTAGGGTTATTTCGACGCACCATAATAGGATAGTCTTCACCGTTAGTATCATTAAACTGACCAATGTTAGTGCCAGATAATATGGTACTAATGGTCTTATCTAATCGTTCAATACTAACACCACTAAGGGAAGCTTGCTGATAATCAATAGTAAGCACTAACTCAGTATTTGCCATACCGATAGGATTATCAATATTTACCACACCTGATAATTGTCGCATTTTCGCGGCTAAATCATTAGCAACTTGCTCTAAATCAGTTAAGGATTCACTTAACAGCCGAATGGCAATAACCTGATCGGTCACGGGTCCTTGAGTAAACTCTTTAACGCTTATGTCAGCCTGTGGCCAGTGATTAAAATCATCTCGTAGATTTTTTACCAAAGCGGTTACTTCATCCGCTTGATAGGACTTTAATACTAACAAGGCTTGACCAAAGCGAATCATGCCACGTTTAGGCACTTCATTATAATAAATACGTGGGTTGGCATTACCTATATTCAGTGCTACTTTATCAACTAAAGTATATTGCTTAACATGCTGGCGTACTTGCTGAAGAATTTTGTCGGTATAGGCGAGTGATGAGTTAGCCGGTGTGGTGACATTAATCAATAACATCGGTTTTTCCGCTTTAGGAAATAAGCTAACACCTACTTGCCCAAACAAAGATAACATAGCAACAAGTGCCACCAAGCTAACCATGATAACGGCTATTTTATGCCGCATAAGTACCTTTAAAATATCGGTATAATTTTTTTCGGCAAATTGATTAGCATAATGCTGTAAAGTCTGTATTTTCAACGCTTTCGGATTATTGTTTGGTGTAATAACAACGAGTAACTTACTGGCTAACAGAGGCGTTAAGGTTAATGCCACTAATAACGAGGCAAGTAGTACTAACACCACAGTTACTGGCATTGAGCGAATAAAATCCCCAGTATTACTTTGGATCATCAGCATAGGTAAAAAAGCCAACATGGTAGTAATTGTGCCACTGGCTATGGCCCAAGCGACTTTACTGGTGCCATCTGCTGCCGCTTGTTTTATGTCTTTACCAAGTTTCTTTTCTCTATGAATACTCTCGGTTACCACAATAGCGTTATCGACCAACAAACCTAAAGCTATGATTAAACCGACGATAGACATTTGCTGTAAACCATAACCACTAAAATCCAACCAACCAATGGCCATCAAAAATGAAATGGGGATAGCAATTATCACCACTAAAGCTTCGCGAAAACCTAAAAACAGCAAGGCCATCAAACCTACAATCACCAGCCCTTGCGTCAAGTTATCAAAAAAACCATTCACACGCACCTTAACACTATCGGCTTGTTGAAATATTTTTTCCAATTTTAGGCCACTAGGTAAGTTCTGCTTAAACAGCTCAAGCTCTTGATTTATTTGCTCCGTTAAAACAAATATATTGGTTTTTTCTCGTTGTTCTACCGTAATAAATATCGCCGGTATATCATCAAAATAAGCTAAATAGCTCGGCTCTGCGCTAGCAAAACTAACCTGAGCAATATCTTTCACCTTTAATATGCCATTAGCCTTGGCTATATTGCTGCTACTAATAATAGTATCTTCAATATCAACTAGTTGGCTAAAGTTACCACTGGCTTTGACATTAAAGCGCCGAGTACCCGCATCAACAAAACCTGGGGTGATATTCATTGCTCGCCCCTGAAGGATTTGATTAATATCCGTCAGTGCTAAGCCATAGTGTTTCAATAACGCCAAATCAATATCTATGGCGACAATTTGCCGAGGATATCCCCATATACTTGCCTTGCGCACACTGGCTATGGTTTCGAGTCGTTTTTCTAGTAACTTGGCCTGTAATTCCATGATTTTGTAGTCTGTCGGCTCTGACCACAAAGCCAACTGCATTATGGCGACACTGCTCGGCGTTGCTTTTAAGACTAGCAACTCGGCAATGCCGGTAGGTAAGCTAGGTCTTACGGTTGCTACTGCCTGTTTTACTTTATTAAATGCGGCTTCCGCATCGGTGCCATAAAGAAAATCAATGGTAATTCTAACCGCACCATTGTGTATTTTTGCTTCAATTTTTTTAATGTTTTCAATATCGGCAATTTCTTGTTCAAGGGGATCAACCACTAACGTTTCAATATCACTGGGCGAGGCGCCAGGATAAACTACCTCAATTAAGGTTACCGGTAAGTCAAACTGTGGGTCTTCTGAGCGAGGCATATTAAAATAGGACAGCACACCAACCAAAACTAATAATAAAAAAACAGTTAGGGTGAATTGGGCATTATCTATGGCTAATCGAGGAAGTTTCATCTGCTATTAGCCTTTATGAGCTGCATCTAACGGCGGCTCTTTAGCCAAAACGAGCTGCTGCCAGCCTAGCGTGACTATGGTTAAGGGTAGGGCGCTTTGTTTAGCTGATAAATAGATATATGTATTTGAGAGCTGCTTAATCACAAACGCCTGTTGCTGGTAATGTTCAGTTTCAGTCGAATGGCTGACGAGCACCATAATTAAGGCTCGACCTTGGCTATCAACACTATTAAGCGCCTCAATAGGCAAGCGATAAGCCAAGCTATCAGTAGTAATGTCTGTTGTTATCCGGGCCAACTGGCCAACAACCACTTGATTAGAACTTATATTTTCTAAAAATATCTCAATGGTAAATAAATGACTTTGTTGATCGGCAATCGCTGGGATTTTACTGACAGTGCCAGATATAGCAGAAAATTCAGTTAAATTTACCGAAATTTTTTGCCGCAATTTAACTAATTTCACTTCTGCTGCCGTTAACGCGACACGCACCACTAAGTTATTTTCGGTGGCTGCTAATTGCAATGCACTTTGATTAGGGCTCTGCAACTCACCCAATTCGGTAAAGCGCTTTACTAGTACACCATCAAAAGGCGCGCGTAATTGCGCTTTACTAAGATTATATGAAGCCACTTTATAACTGGCACGCGTCGTTAACAACAAGGTTTTAGCATCATCAAGAGCTTGTTGTGAGCTTAATTTTTTACTGAGCAGGGTTTTAATACGCTTAACAGCTCGCTTTGCTTGTAATAAACGCGCATAACTGGCATTTTTTTCCGCTATTAGCTCAGTTGAGTCAAGTTGGGCAAGCAATTGCCCTTTAGTAAACTTTTCGCCTTCATCAATGTTAAGCTGGCTCAGGTAGCCACTGCTTTTAAATGACAACGTTAAAGTACGCTTAAAAGCTAACTTACCGGTACGGTTAATCTGTTTAACAATCAGCTCAGCCTTAAGGGTTTTCGTTGCAAGCGTTTGTCCATAAACGGGTGTAATTAACAACGTAGCGACGACAAAAAAACTGAATAGTAAAATGGCGGCTATTTGTGCTGAAAGTAACCGGTAAAGACGTGGTTTCATTTTGAGAATACAACCGAAAATTTAATAGGGTATTCATAACATTAGGCAGTTTTTTCACGAAAGTACATAAATTTGATAAATATGCTAAAGATAAGAGCTCAACACAAATATAGCTAGTAAATAATGTGATATTTTCGACAACTTAACTAGACAAGTATATTGATAAATTATAGTATTTGCCGCGCATTCCTTAAGGTAATATTAATATTAAGACTTTGCCTAAAAAACCACCCGTAGCTCAGCTGGATAGAGCGATGCCCTCCGGAGGCATAGGTCACAGGTTCGAATCCTGTCGGGTGGACCATTTACACAATTTTCCCCATCAATAACACGCTACAAACCACGAAAACCCTAATAAAACACCCTACATAGTTATCAGTAGCTATTTATTAAAACCAATCTATATAGTAACATTCATAGTAACACTGGCGAGTCCAGCTCCTAATTCACCCTATATTTTAAATACTGGTGTTACTATGGCCAAGATAATATCCCCTCTAACAACCACAGAAGTTAAGCACGCTAAGCCAAAATAAAAAGAGTACAAACTAATGGTTTGATGCTTAGAATTAAGCCCAGTGGCTCTAAAATATGGCTATTCAATTACTATCGACCGTTCACCAAAAAACGATCTAATTTAGGTTTTGACCAATATCCAGATGTTACTTTAGCTAAAGCCAGAGAAAAACGAGCCGAAGCAAGAGGCAAAGGCTATAAACCTGACCAAACAAAGAACTATGGTACAAGTCGAGTAAAGGAATAAAACATATTTCCAAATCGTGGGATGACTTGCTGGTTTGAGTTATCTCTAAGGTAATTTAACTAAACTACAGGCAATAAAAAAGCACCAATCAATGGTGCTTAATGTTTTACTCATTACTTGAATGTAGGAGTATTAAACAGATTAGCTTACTGTTTTTTGAATCTACGTGCTGCTAAACCCATAAGACCTAATGCGAAGATGGCAAGGGTAGTAGGTTCTGGGACAGAGGTAGGATCAAAGCCATTAGGATCACCCGCTTCATCAAGAAAGAAATTATCTAATCCCATTCCAACAGCGGTACTATTATTACCGTTAGTAAATGAAAACCAACTGATATCGTCAAATAACATGTTTGATGCTGCAATGGTAATTAAAGGGTCTGGACCATTACCTAACCCCCAGTCATCTGAGGCGACATTAAATATACCAAGTGCTTTAGAAGTGTTTATATAAACTTGTTCAGTGCCTATTGAACCTCCACCACCATTTGATGTATTAGTACTCACACTAAAGCCGCCAAGATCAAATGTTGTACCATCTACTTTAGATACTTTTACTTCAGTAACATTACCGCAACAACCATCAAGCCAATGCCAGTGAACAACATCATTACCAGTATTGTAGTAATCTCCAATTGATGACGCGAATGCAGTAGGTAATCCCGTAAAGAAAAACTCGAATTTAAATCCATCTTCTACATAGAAAGCGGCATTATCAAAAAGAATAAAATTATTCGTTGTCCCAACCCCTCCTCCGTTTTTAGTAACATCTCCTCCCGTAAAATCTATAAATGTAGCATTAGCAAAACCACTAACAGATAAAACTAATCCAGCAACAGCCGCTTTTAACATTTTTATATTCATCGTATTTTCCTTTGTAATACATTCCTTGAAATAGAAAGGCATTATTTTTGTAGTTGCTGTACAAAGGCAATAAGTATACCACTCTTAATAAAACCCTTTATTTCAGTGTCATAGTAAAAATAAATAATACTTAAATTAATAAATGTAAAATAACCTGACACTATTCCCTCCGTAAACTACTGTATTATTTACATTTGTTTAATAAGTATATTCATGTCTAAGCCTACAGCAAAACGTCAATAATTATCCGTATAGGCAGTAACCGCGACGAGGGCATAATATCAGTAAAAAACCAGCACTAAGCTGGTTTCTAATTTTGGTAAGTTTATCGATAAAATATTAGTTAATTTTAGCTAATATTTCGGTAAGTTTGTCTAAATTAGCATAAGAAATGACCAGCTTACCTTTACCTTTTGTATTGTGGCTAATCGCAACTTTAGCGCCAAGCTTGTCAGCTAAGCCTTGTTCCATTGCAACGGTTTCACTGGCTTTTTCAACTTTTTCTTTTGCCACAACCGGATTTTGAATTTTCTTAATTAAGCTCTCAGTTTCTCTTACCGTTAACTCTTTAGTTGCCACAGTTTGTGCTGCTGACGTTTGTGCCTCACCATCCAGTGCTAATAAAGCACGGGCGTGGCCCATTTCAATATCACCATTTTCTAAAAAGGTTTTTACTTCTTGATTTAAGTTATTTAAACGTAATAAATTACTAACCGTAGTACGTGATTTACCAATGGCAATCGCAACTTCTTGATGCGTTAAATCGAATTCAGTTAATAAGCGCTCTAACGCGATTGCTTCTTCCATGGCATTAAGATCTTCACGCTGAATATTCTCAATTAAGGCAATAGCGACAGCTGATTCATCAGGTACATTTTTAATAAGACAAGGAATAACATCAAGTTTTGCTAATTTTGCCGCACGCCAGCGACGTTCTCCAGCAATAATTTCATACTGTTCACCCGCCACTAAACGCACCACAATGGGCTGAATAATACCTTGCGCTTGAATGGATAATGATAATTCTTCTAGGCCAGTATCCGACATATCACGACGGGGTTGATATTTACCAGGAACAATCGAAGTGATGGCAATTTTTTGAAACTCGTTATCGCTAGTTATTACTGTGTGACTTTCTTTCGCGCTATCTATTGCTGCGGGAATCGCTGGTGATAATAAAGCATCAAGTCCGCGACCTAAGCGACTAACGCCTTTACGTTTTGCTGTACTCATAATTTTCCTTTGCGCTAATTGGCGACACTGGCGGCAGCTTTTTGGGCTTTTTTCGCGGCATCATTTTTACGTAACACTTCACCAGCAAGAGCTAAATAGGCTTTAGCGCCGGTTGAAGATTTATCATAATACATAACTGGCGTACCAAAACTCGGAGCTTCAGCTAAACGAACATTTCGAGGGATTACACTACGATAAACTTTATCACCAAAATGGCGTTTTAATTGCTCAGATACATCATTTGCTAAGCGGTTGCGAGGATCATACATAGTACGAAGTATGCCTTCAATATGTAATTTATCATTCACTACTGACGTTAACTTAGTGATGGTATCCATAAGTGCTGTTAAGCCTTCTAACGCATAGTATTCACATTGCATTGGCACTAAAACAGAATCAGCTGCCGTCATAGCGTTAACGGTCAGCATATTGAGTGATGGTGGGCAGTCGATGATAATAAAATCATAGTAGTCTTTTACGGGCGCTAGGGCGCTTTTTAAACGCTGTTCTCGAGCAAAAACGCCCATCAATTTAATTTCTGCTGCGGTAACATCGGCATTGGCTGAAATTAAATGATAAAGACCTGAGGTTTCTTTAATGACAACCTGTTCAACACTCTGCTCTTCAACCAGTAATTCATAACAGGTGGCATGAACATTGTATTTATCAACACCACTAGCCATGGTGGCATTGCCTTGCGGATCTAAATCAATTAATAAAATTTTGCGTTTTGTTGCCGCCAACGAGGCAGCCAAATTAACTGCGGTTGTAGTTTTACCCACACCACCTTTTTGGTTTGCAATTGCTATTATTTTTCCCACAAGCGCCTCTATTGTTATTTTTGTTGCTCGTGCAACTTCTTCAAGACCAGAACGTGACGTTCACCAACCAAGCCAGGTACGGTGATCTTATGACTGTCTACTAAAGTAATATTTTCAGGTAATTGCGAGATTTCATCCTGAGGATATTGCCCTTTAAGTGCAAAAAACAGTCCTTGTTCTGTGGTTATCAAATGCTGACACCAGCTTACCATATCATTAAGGGAAGAAAATGCGCGACTTAAGACACCATCAAAAGGTTGCTCGCCTTGATAGTCTTCAACTCTTGCCTTCACTGGCGTAACATTAGTGAGTTTTAATTGAAAAATAGCTTGTCTAAGGAAGGTAATACGTTTACCTAAACTGTCTAATAAGACAAAACTTCTTTCTGGGTATAAAATAGCCAATGGTATACCGGGTAAACCCGCACCCGTACCGACATCGATAAAATTCTTACCAATAAGTACTTCGCCGACCATTAAACTATCCATAATATGTTTAATTAACATATCACTAGGATCACGAACTGAAGTAAGGTTATAAGTTTTATTCCATTTGTTGAGTAGCTCAACGTATTGAATAAGTAAATCTATTTGCTGATGAGATACGACGAGCTGCGTTTTACTGATCAGTGTCGTTAATTCTTGTGTTAAAGTCATTTTTATTTAGACGAGCTTAACTAACTTGTTAAGTTAGCAGCTCGCCCCTAGCTATTGCTTTTAGCCTAATTTGCGTAAAAGACCGTGTTTTTTTAAGTAGACTAATAATAACGAAATTGCCGCCGGAGTAATACCAGAAATTCGTGAAGCTTTACCAATAGTTTCTGGACGAGCATCTTTTAGCTTAGCGACAACTTCATTAGAGAGCCCTGAAATTTGTTGATAATTAAGATCCATTGGGATCAAAGTATTTTCATTACGCTTTTTCTTAGCTATTTCATCTAACTGTCTATCAATATAGCCCGCGTATTTGGTTTGAATTTCAATCTGTTGAGAAGCTTCTTTATCAGCCGCTGCTGGCCCTAAACCTTCAATTTTCATCAGATCATCATATTTTACTTCTGGACGACGGATCAAATCTTCTAAACTGGCTTCTTTACTCAAAGGCGATTTTAGTAAGGCATTAATCTGATCAATATTGTGATGATCCTTTTGAATCCACGTTGAGCGTAACCGTTGACGCTCGAGTTCAATATTTTCCATTTTTTCATTAAATCGTTGCCAGCGAGCATCATCAACTAAGCCAACTTTACGACCTAGTTCGGTTAAACGAATATCGGCGTTATCTTCCCGCAATAACAAACGGTATTCAGCACGCGAAGTAAACATGCGATACGGTTCTTTAGTTCCTAATGTTGCTAAATCATCAATTAGCACACCGACATAAGCTTGGTCACGACCGAGAATAAACTCATCGCGCTCTTTTACTCTGTTGGCAGCATTAGTTGCGGCAATGAGGCCTTGCGCGGCAGCTTCTTCATAGCCGGTAGTACCATTAATTTGACCGGCAAAATATAAGTTTTGCACAAATTTACTTTCTAAACTTTGCTTTAAATCACGAGGATCGAAGTAGTCATACTCAATGGCATAGCCTGGACGAGTAATAAAAGCATTTTCAAAACCTTTAATTGAGCGTACTAAATCAATTTGTACATCAAAAGGTAAACTGGTTGAAATGCCATTAGGGTACACTTCATTGGTAGTTAAGCCTTCAGGCTCAACGAATATTTGATGTGAATTTTTATCGGCAAAACGAGTGATCTTGTCTTCAATAGATGGACAGTATCTTGGGCCTACGCCTTCAATGACACCCGTATACATGGGAGATCTATCTAAACCATCTCGAATAATCTGATGGGTTTTCTCATTGGTGTGAGTGATATAACAAGATATTTGTTTTGGATGATCAGCGCGAGAGCCCATAAAAGAAAATACCGGACGCGGTGTATCACCTGGTTGCTCTTCCATTACCGAAAAATCTATTGATCTTCCATCAAGCCTTGGTGGTGTTCCTGTTTTTAAACGACCCATTCTAAAAGGCATATCACGCATTTTTTCGGCTAGAGTGATACTGGCAGGATCACCTGCACGGCCGCCTTGATAATTATTTAGACCAATGTGAATTTGTCCTGCAAGGAAAGTTCCAACGGTAAGTACCACTGTTTTTCCTTTAAATTTAAGACCCATTTGTGTTGATATGCCAACTACGCGATCGTTTTCAAGGATCAAGTCATCACAGGGCTGTTGGAAAATAGTTAAATTTTCTTGGTTTTCCAATACGTTACGAACATAAGATCGATATAATACGCGATCCGCTTGTGCTCGAGTCGCTCTTACGGCTGGACCCTTGCTTGAATTTAAGGTTCTAAATTGAATGGCACTATGATCAATGGCCGTTGCCATTAAACCACCGAGTGCATCAATTTCTTTAACCAGATGGCCCTTGCCAATGCCACCAATGGCAGGATTACAAGACATTTGGCCCAGAGTGTCAATGTTATGAGTTAACAACAACGTTTTGCAGCCCATACGTGCTGCTGCAAGTGAGGCCTCGGTTCCCGCATGACCACCACCAACAACAATTACGTCATAAGACTCTTGATACCACATAAATTTACAATCCTGCTTGGTTAAAGTTTTTATTTAAAAATGCACAGCAAAATTTGCAATGCTCAAAATTAGGAAACGTATTTTAGCGCTTTTTTCTCCTCATGGATACGATCAAATGCGTAAAAAAGATCTGGGCTGATCTTTAATATATATTAAGAGATCTTTATAAAGATCTTATTACTATTACTTATTAAGATCCTTATTTTCTGTGGGTAAGTACTTTTTCTTTATAAATATTAGTGACTAATAGTAATGATAACCTTGTGATCAACCCTTGATCAATCTGCAAATAAGCTTTGATCAAAACAGCGACTTATACACAGGCATGTTAAAATCCAATTTAATCCACTGAATAATAATAGAAAAATAACCGGTTATTCACTGTTTTATCCACAATGCAAAAAATATAGATCAATAACTGTTAATAACTTATGGATAACTGATCGTGCTAGATCTAAAGTAGATCTTTATTTAAGCTGATCCACTGCTGAGCAAGCTCTTCTGGATCAATATCTTCAGACATATCCAAAGATTTTAAGGGTGCTATTTGATTACAACCTTTTGTAATCATTAGACTTGTAATATCTTTAGCTGCTTTACAGAAAGTATCATAGCTAGAATCTCCGATCCCGATGGTTAAAAAACTAACCGTGGATAGATCTTGCTCACAATTAGCTAGATCACTGACAAATTGCCTTATGTTGTCTGGGTAGTCTCCAGCACCATGTGTTGAGGTACAAATGATCCAAAGAGGGTTTTTAGGGAAATTACTGTGCTTTTTTTGTTCATTATTGATCGGGAAAGTATTACTGAGGATGTTATTAAGATCCGGTTTTAAGTGAATATCAACCTTAAAATCAAGTTCAGTTAGGGTTTCTTCACAGGCTTCTGCAACATATTCCGTGCCACCAAGCATACTACCAACAATGATTTGAATTGAGCTCATAGAGGGTCTCTTTTTAATAAAATGGAGTGATATAACGATAATAAGCGGGGAGTTATTGTATTACTTAAGCTAAGTTCTGATAACCAATTACTTTGCATACTTTGTTATATTATTGTTGTTATTTTAAACAATAATATAACAATAATTCTCAGTAGCACATTATTATGTTGGCCATGAAATGGCAAAAACGGGTATATAAAACAGGTGAGGCTGAAAAATAAACAAATTTATTGGTGGTCTTGTTGGTGTTGGCTCAGATGATATAAATCAAAATACCCCGATAGCTGCTCGTTCGACTGGCGCTGCTGGCTTATTGGTAGCAAATATAAGGGCTAATATGGTTATCAAAAGATATTGTACGCGGCTCGATGAAACGATTTTAGAGCTAGGTTAATAGTAGCGGAATAATATTAACGCAGCATAAATTTTAGCTATGCTGCGTTTTTCTTGGTTGTTACTTAACCTGAACTCTGGATAATGAGTGCTTGATGGTTAAGTAAAAACAATAACTTACGATTATTAAGAATGAAATTTACAAAATCAGTCGCGATATATGTTATCAATGTTTCAATTTATTCGATTATCAAGATAAAACGTTTATGAATAACGGGTTATTTATCGACGTTTTAACGCTGATAATCAGATAAAGGGGAATATTGAGCAAGTGCTGCTTATCCACAGTTCAGGTTACTTACCAATACAAAAAGAACTGAATATCTTACCTAACAGATCATCACTGGTGAATTCGCCGGTAATTTGATCCAACTCCTGCTGACAAATACGTAACTCTTCTGCCAAGATCTCACCGGCCACGTAAGACTCAAGTTGCTCGAGCCCGATAAGTAAATGCTGATGGGTATTCTCTAGCGCCACTAAATGCCGCCTTCTTGCCATAAATCCACCTTCAGTACTACTTTGATAACCCATAATACTTTTTAAGTGCTCTTTTAGGCTGTCAACGCCTGCACCTGTTTTTGCTGATAAAGTAATGATAGTGTGTTGTGTGCCGTCGGTGTCAGTAAACTCGCTAAAACCGGTTTTTGCATTAGTTACATCGGCTTTATTTCTGATCAGCGTAAGGCCAATATTTGCTGGTAGCTTGGCAAAAAATTCTGGGTAGTAATCTTTAATATCTTGCTCATCGGTCAACACGCTGTGATCTTCACTGCCATCAACCATTAATAAAACGCGATCCGCTTTTTCTATTTCTTGCCAAGCACGCTCAATGCCAATTTTTTCAACCACATCATCACTGTCGCGTAATCCTGCGGTATCAATAATATGTAATGGCATGCCATCGATATGAATTTGTTCGGCCAGTACATCACGGGTAGTACCGGCAATATCGGTAACGATGGCGGTTTGTTTACCACTTAAGGAATTTAATAAACTGGATTTTCCGGCATTTGGGCGACCAGCTATGACGACACGCATACCTTCACGGATAATACAGCCTTGCTGTGCTTGTTTACGTACATCTTCTACTTTACTGATAATAGTTTTTAAATCAGTAACTATTTTTTTATCAGCGAGAAAGTCAATTTCTTCTTCAGGAAAGTCTATGGCCGCTTCAACATACATGCGTAGGTGAATAATACTTTCGACCATTTCATGCACCAGTTTTGAGAAGTCGCCTTGTAAAGAGTGCATGGCAGAGCGAGCAGCTTGCTCTGAACTAGAGTTAATTAAATCAGCAATGGCTTCTGCTTGGGTTAAATCGAGTTTGTCATTCAAAAAAGCTTGTTCGCTAAATTCACCTGGTTTAGCCATTATTACTTTCGGTAGCGCAAGAATTGTCTTTAGCAGCATATCTAAAATTACTGGGCCACCATGGCCTTGAAACTCAATAACATCTTCGCCAGTAAATGAGTTAGGCCCTTTAAAAAATAGTGCTATGCCTTGATCTAACACCTGATTTTTATCCGGTAAGGTCTTATCTAAAAAAGGCAGATATTCCGCTTTTCTTACTTCAGGAATTTTACCTAATATAGCTTGAGCAACATTTGTTGCTTCTGGGCCTGATACTCTAATAATACCGACGCCACCACGTCCTGGTGCGGTTGCTTGGGCGGCGATTGTCGTTGTGTGAGAAATTGATGTCATGGCTAGGTAATTAATTTTAACGGTTGAATGCTGGTATTTTACTGTATTTAAAAATTAATACCAATTTTTGCTGAGGCTATAGTTGGCATTAATGTCGACAATAAAAAAGGCGATTACTGTTAAACAGTAATCGCCTTTTATGTTATTCATTTTATTGTTAACTCAATACCGAGTTTAAGCTGCTTGTGCTGCTTTTTTCTTAGCAATACCCGCAAATATAATCTTCATTTGGGTAATTGAAATCAAGTTACTGATAAACCAATAAAGTACTAAACCTGACGGGAACCAAGCCATAAATATTGAGAATACTACTGGCATATACTGCATGATTTTTTGTTGCATTGGATCTTGAATGGTCATAGGTTGCATTCTTTGCATAACATACATACTTGCACCCATTAATACGGGTAAGACAAAGTAAGGGTCCATTGTCGATAAATCTTGAATCCAGAAGAAGAATGGTGCATGACGTAATTCAACACTTTCTAAGAATACCCAGTAAAGCGCTAAGAAAATGGGCATTTGCAGTAATAATGGTAAACAACCGCCAGCAGGATTTACTTTTTCTTTACGATACATTTCCATGGTGGCTTGTGACATTTTTTGTCTGTCATCGCCAAAACGTTCTTTTAACTGAGCTATTTTCGGTGCTAGGTCACGCATTTTCGCCATTGAGGTGTATTGCGCTTTAGTTAATGGGTACATACCACCTTTGACAATCAAGGTGATGATAATAATAGCCACACCCCAGTTAGTGACAAAGCTTTGGATAGTTAGCAGTAACCAGAATAAGGGTTTACTGATCATCCATAAGAAACCGTAATCAATCGTTAAACCTAAACCGTCAGAAATTTCGTCTAGTACGTATTGATCTTTAGGACCGACATAAAAAATTGCCGATGTAGTGCCTTGTTGACCAGCATCAATAATTATAGCGGGAGCTTTAAAGCCTATTACCGCTTCAAAATTATTACTGTAGCTAGTATATATTTGGTTACTATCTTCAGCGTTTGGTATCCAAGCTGATACAAAGTAATGTTCAAGCATGGCAACCCAACCACCAAGGGTTGCTTTAGCTAAGTTAGCGTCTTGAATATCGTCAAAATCGTATTTTTCGTAACGCTCTTCTGTGGTTGAATAAGCAGCACCACGATAAGTTGGCAACATACCACCGCCTGTGTCTACCAAGGTAGACTGCTTAAGTTGGCCATACATTTGTACAGATACGCTATTCGCTGTGTTGTTATCGATTATGTATTCAACATTAACGCTGTAGCTATTTTTCTGAAAGGTAAAACGTTTAGTGACCGTCATACCACTGACATCGTTAAAAACTAAATCAATGATTAAGCTATCATTGATTAATTCATAATTGCTTTGCACGCTGGAATAGATAGGGCGACCTTTAATGATACGGTCAATACCGTTAGCACCGGTTAAACCACTTTGAGCAATATACTTTTGATTGCCATTTTGCATTATGGTAAAGGGAATACCATTTCCTTGCTCTGTATCGAAGTTAAGTAATTTTACTTCTACGATATCACCACCTTGACTATTAATTTTTAAGGTGAAGGTATCAGTAGTCACGTTTATTAACTTTGCCGAAGTCACGTTTGATTTTACCGCGCTTATTTGTGCATCTGATGATTCAGGCACGAAGTCTGCGTTAGCAATTTCACCAGACTGATTTTGGCTAATACTTGTTTGTTGCATAATAGGTGCATTTTGCTGCTGCCATTGACTAAACAGTAAGTAGGTAACAACCATAAGCGCAATAAAAAGTAGACTGCGTTGGGATTCCATAAAATTTACTTCTCTTCTTTGTTGGCAGGGGAGTATTTTCCCGAGCATAATTTAAATTTGATAAGTGCGTGGCATTTTAATATACGTTTGCTTGATTACCAACACTCTTTTAGTCTAGGTAGGTTATTTATTCTTTTTTTGTGGCACTGGATCTTCACCACCTTGATTGAGAGGGTGACATCTTAATATACGTTTGCTTGCTAACCAACCACCTTTTATTACACCAAAGCGATTAATGGCTTCGGTTGCATAGCAAGAGCAGCTTGGTTGAAATCGACAATTAGAACCTAGTAACGGGCTAATAAAGCGTTGATAGCCTTTAATACCTGTTATAACTAGTTTTTGTGGCGTTGAATTATTTTGCGCCATATCTTCTCTAATTCTTGATTTATTGTCTTGTTATCAAGTTGATCAATACCAGACTTTACCATAACGACTATATCGATAGCAGGTAAATTATGTTGGTTTAAGCGGAAGCTTTCTCTTATTTGTCTTTTAATGCGATTGCGTTGCACTGCAAGTTTTACTCGTTTTTTGGCTATAGCTAAGCCTAAACGGTTTTTGGCAACTGAATTATGTTTATCAGAGACGAGAGTATGAGGTTTTTGTGTTACTAATAAAGTAAAGTGGCGAGAGCCAAAGCGGATAGGTTTAGAAAAAACCGCTTGAAAATGACCGGGAGTCAACAAACGTGACTCCCGATTAAATTTGTAAGTAACCATAGCTAGGTTACCTTATATCAAAAATTGTAAACAAGGTTTGATATTATGCGCTAAGGCGTACACGGCCTTTGGCACGGCGACGAGCTATAACAGCACGGCCGCTTTTAGTTGCCATACGAGCACGGAATCCGTGGTTACGTTTACGCTTTAGTATGCTAGGTTGAAATGTTCTTTTCATTATGCTAATCCGTCGGTTGTTGTTGCCCTGGCAAAACAGCCTTTTGAGCACACTGGTCTAAAAAATGAGGCAGAATATTAAATCTTATTAGGGTAATTGTCAATCATTTATGTTCGCTATTTTACTATGATCCTTTGGTTTTCATCCTAGGATCGTGGTGATCTTTATGGTGTTCACTAACTATATTCACAGTTTTACCACATTACTGTTGGCCCATCTGAATAACTAATTTGGTAAATTGCTTGTTTAAAGCTTAAATTATCAATAAAAAGGAGAGTTTTTTTTGTTGTAAATATTAGAGTAATTTCATTATTAACAATTACTTAATATTAGGTAAGTGAAAAAAATGGAGAATAGTTTAAAGTCAATATTGCACTTGTGGATAACTCCATAGATAATAGCCCTCAGAAAAATATTAACCTAGTAATTACTGGAGTTTTGGTTGGATCATTCCCCTTGGCAACGATGCCTCTCTGTTCTACAAGAAGAATTGCCTGCCCAGCAATTTAGTATGTGGATCCGACCCTTGCAGGCCGTTGTTAATGATAATGTTATGACGTTATATGCACCTAACCGTTTTGTACTCGATTGGGTTAGAGATAAATACGTCAATCGGATTAATGAACTTCTTAGCATTAATGAAGCAAATAATCCATTGTTGCTGCGTTTTGATGTTGGCAGTAAACCTACTGTTAATACGACAAATAATATTTCAACACCGGCGACTGTTCGTGCTAATGAAAATATGTTTGCTCGCTCAACTCCTGCTGTCAAAATTGCCGAGCCGGAAAGTAATATTCCTAAAAAAGCCAACATACGAAAGAATTACACTTTCGATAACTTTGTTGAAGGTAAATCTAATCAACTTGCCCGTGCTGCGGCCTCGCAAGTTGCAGACAACCCAGGCACTGCTTACAACCCTTTATTTATCTATGGCGGCACAGGTTTAGGTAAAACGCATTTATTACACGCGGTTGGCAATGCAATATTGCTTAAAAACCCCAATGCTAAAATTGCCTATATGCATTCAGAGCGATTTGTCCAAGATATGGTTCGGGCATTACAAAATAATGCTATGGAAAAATTTAAACAATATTACCGGTCAGTTGATGCATTACTTATTGATGATATTCAATTTTTTGCTGGTAAAGAACGTACTCAAGAAGAGTTTTTTCACACCTTTAACGCTTTACTTGAAGGAAATCAACAGGTTATTTTAACTAGTGATCGTTATCCTAAAGAAATTGTTGGTGTAGATGACAGGTTAAAATCTCGATTTGGTTGGGGATTAACTATTGCCATTGAACCGCCAGAACTTGAAACTCGTGTTGCCATTTTAAAACGTAAGGCGCAAGAGAGTCAGATCAACCTAGCAGATGAAGTTGCTTTCTTCATTGCCAAGCGTCTGCGTTCTAATGTACGAGAATTGGAAGGGGCATTAAATCGTGTTATTGCTAATGCTAATTTTACGGGTCGTGCCATTACCATTGATTTTGTCCGTGAAGCATTACGTGATTTATTAGCACTGCAAGACAAGCTGGTTACTATAGATAATATTCAACGCACCGTTGCCGAATATTATAAAATTAAGATTTCCGATTTGTTATCGAAACGTCGCAACCGCTCTGTAGCTAGACCTAGGCAAATAGCCATGGCATTATCTAAGGAATTAACCAATCATAGTTTACCTGAAATTGGTGATGCCTTTGGTGGCCGAGATCACACCACTGTTTTACATGCTTGTCGTAAGGTTAAATCTTTACGTGAAGAAATGCATGATATTAAAGAAGATTATTCTAATTTAATCAGAACACTTTCGTCTTAATTTTTTATAAAATAAAAACACTAGCATCAAGCAGGTAAAAAAATGAAGTTTTCACTGAATAGGGAATTATTACTTAAGCCACTATTATTGGTTTCTGGTGCAGTCGAACGAAAAAGCACTTTACCGATTCTAAGTAATGTACTTTTTGAAGTAAGTGGTCAATCACTTACTTTAACCGCTACAGATTTAGAGTTAGAAATGGTTGCTTATGCACAAATTGATAATCAAGGTGAAGATGGAAAAATTACTATTCCCGCGCGGAAATTATTAGATATTTGCAAAAGTTTACCTGATAATTCTTTGATATCTTTTGAGGTCATTGATGAGACGATTAAGTTATCATCTGGTCGTAGTCGCTATTCTCTGTCAACATTACCGGCAGTAGATTTTCCTAATATTGAGGAATGGCAGGGCGATGTTGAATTTAAGCTGTTAAAGTCTGAATTTTTGCGCCTAATTGAAAGTACTCATTTTTCCATGGCCAACCAAGATGTTCGTTACTATTTGAATGGCATGTCCATTGAAAGCGACGGTAATGAAATCCGTTCAGTAGCTACCGATGGTCATCGTCTGGCGATATGTAAAATTTCAAACGACTCGCTCGCTTTACCGGTTAGACAAGTTATTGTACCGCGGAAAGGTATTCTAGAGATTATACGTTTACTGGCACCCGTTGATGAGTCGGTGCAGATCTTTTTAGGATCTAATCATATTCGCATTATAGACTCAGAGTTTACTTTTACCAGTAAATTAGTTGATGGTCGCTTTCCTGATTACCGTCGGGTATTACCTCGTAATGGTGATAAAGTTTTTGAAACAAATAAAGACGAACTTCGCCAAGTGCTTTCACGAGCATCAATATTATCCAATGAAAAATTTAAGGGTGTACGTTTAAACTTCTCTAGGACTAATTTAAAGATAACAGCAAATAATCCTGAACAAGAGCAAGCGGAAGAAGAAATAGAAATCGATTTTCCTTATGATGATTTAGAAATTGGTTTTAACGTGAGTTATGTACTTGATGTGTTAAACGCTATTAAAGATGAGAAAGTTAAATTTACTTTGGCGGATGCAAATAGTAGTGTTGTTATTGAAGGCAGTAGTAATAGCGAAGCGCTTTACGTTGTCATGCCTATGCGTTTATAGTTTTCAATAACATATATTATATCTACAGATGAGTGTTGCAAAACTAACAACTTATAACTTTAGAAATTTATCATCGGTAACTATAGATTTTCACCCTAAGCTTAACTTCTTTGTTGGCGATAATGGCAGTGGTAAAAGTAGTTTACTTGAAGCTATTTTTTTTATTGGGCACGGAAAATCTTTTCGTACCTCTAAGGTCGAACATATAGCAAGTTATGATACAGATAACTTTGTTGTTAGTATTAAAGATGATAATGATTTACAACTAGGTCTTAGTAAAAATACAGCTTCAGGGGTAACGTTAATAAAGATAAACGGTGAGCGGCATGCTCGATTATCTGAACTTGCCAAGAATATTGCCGTTCAAATAGTGACACCCGAAAGTTTTAAGCTTTTTTTTGGTGGACCCAGAGAACGTCGACGCTTTATCGATTTAGGCATGTTTCACGTGAAACATGATTTTTCTAAACAGTGGCGGGAATTTAATCGGGTACTTAAACAGCGAAATGCTTGCATCAGAAATACTTTAGATAAATCGAGCTTAGATTACTGGACTAAAATATTTTGTCAGTTATCTGAAAATGTGGCTGAGATCAGATCTCAATATGTTGCCGACCTAGTGACAGAATTGCCTTTTTGGTTGGCGATATTATTACCAAATATCGCGGAAAAGGTTAGTGTGCAATATTTACAGGGCTGGCCACAAAAAAAGAATTTAATGGCAGCGCTACAGGATAGTCATGAAAGAGAGCAAGGTTTTGGTTATAGTATCTATGGCGCGCATAAATTTGATGTTAAATTTCTTATCGCTAAGCAGCCATTAGAAAGTCAACTTTCAAGGGGGCAACAAAAGTTGTTTTTATTGGCATTAACATTTGCACAAGCTAAATTGATTGCAAGAGTTAATCGAGTAAAACCAATTTTACTTATTGATGATGTAGGTGCTGAGTTAGATAGTAACTCAAGGCAGGCTTTATCAAATGCAACGAGTAAATTAGATTGCCAAGTTGTTATTACGGCAATTGAAGAAAGTGTTCTGCAACCTTTTTTTAATGACTGCCAAGTCATTAAAAATGAGGGTAGCGACAAGAATAATTATCATATGTTTCACGTGAAACATGGTGTTATATTACCTGTGAATAATTCAGTAATGATTGAGTAGGCTAAAACTATGACAGTAGAAAATGAATATGGTTCGTCCAGTATTAAAGTACTAAAAGGACTTGATGCAGTACGAAAAAGACCTGGTATGTATATAGGTGACACGGATGATGGCACTGGTTTACATCATATGGTTTTTGAGGTTCTAGATAACTCAATCGATGAAGCATTAGCAGGGCATTGCTCTGAAATTGTGGTAACCATTCATTTAGATGGCTCGGTATCAGTACTAGATGATGGCCGTGGCATTCCAACTGACATACATCCTGAGGAAGGTATATCAGCAGCAGAAGTTATTATGACTGTTTTACACGCTGGTGGTAAGTTTGGCGGTGAAGATTCGGGTTATAAAGTGTCCGGTGGTCTTCATGGCGTGGGCATTTCAGTGGTAAATGCTTTAAGTGCAAAGCTTAAGTTGAATATTCGTCGCGATGGTAAATTGTTTGAACAGTTTTATTATGTAGGTGTAGCGGAAGCGCCCATTGCCGAAGTGGGGGTAAGTGATAAAACGGGTACTGAAGTTCGTTTTTGGCCAAGCACCGATACCTTTACTGATGTGTTATTTCACTATGATATTTTAGTTAAGCGTATTCGTGAATTATCTTTCTTAAATTCAGGTGTTTCAATACATTTAATTGATGAACGTGAAGAAGGTAAAGAAGAGCTTTTTTGCTATAAAGGTGGTATTCAAGCCTTTGTTGATTATTTAAATACCAATAAAACACCGGTTAATGAAGAGATATTTTATTTCGATTTAACGCGTGACGACGGTATTATTGTCGAAGTAGCCATGCAATGGAATGATGGCTTTCAAGAAAGTATTCACTGTTTTACCAATAATATTCCACAACGTGATGGTGGTTCGCATTTAAGTGGTTTTAGAACAGCACTTACCAGAACACTGAATTCTTATATGAATAAAGAGGGTCTGAATAAGACCAAAAAAGGTGGCAGTACTGAAACTAGTGCTACCGGTGATGATGCCCGTGAAGGTTTAACTGCGGTAATATCCGTTAAAGTACCCGATCCTAAGTTCTCATCACAAACCAAAGATAAACTTGTTTCATCTGAAGTTAAAACTGCCGTTGAACAAGCCATGGGTGAAAAGTTAGGTGAATACCTATTAGAGAATCCTACTATTGCCCGCACCATTATTATGAAGATAGTTGATGCTGCTCGAGCTCGTGAAGCTGCCCGTAAAGCACGTGAAATGACACGTCGTAAAGGTGCTCTAGATATTGCTGGTTTACCAGGTAAGTTGGCAGATTGTCAGGAAAAAGATCCTGCCTTATCTGAAATATATATTGTGGAAGGGGACTCTGCTGGCGGTTCAGCCAAGCAGGGCCGTAATCGTAAAAACCAAGCAATTTTACCGTTAAAAGGTAAAATTCTTAACGTAGAAAAAGCGCGTTTTGATAAAATGATTTCTTCACAAGAAGTAGGTACCTTAATTACCGCATTAGGTTGTGGTATAGGTCGCGACGAATATAATCCAGACAAATTACGTTATCACAGCATTATCATCATGACCGATGCCGATGTCGATGGTTCTCATATTCGTACCTTATTACTGACATTCTTTTATCGTCAAATGCCAGAAATTATGGAACGTGGCCATATTTTTATTGCCCAGCCACCGCTTTATAAAGTGAAAAAAGGTAAGCAAGAACGCTACCTTAAAGATGATGAAGCTTTAACAGAGTACTTAACAACATTAGCACTTGATAACGCCTCTGTTCATGTAAATGAAGATGCACCAGGAATTTCGGGTGCAGCCTTAGAACAACTAGTCAATCAATATCGTAAGACCATGGATGTTATTAAACGTCTATCTAGACAGATGCCGGCTGATATTCTAGAGAAGATGATTTATAGCAGAACTATCACCGCTGAAGACTTTGCCGATGAAAGTAAAGTGCAAGAGTGGACCAAAGATCTTATTACTCAACTAGAAAATCAAGATAGTAATGGTTCAATCTATCAAGTTGAAGTGAAGCATAACCAAGAGCGTAATATCTACTACCCGAACTTTACGGTTAGAAAACATGGTATCGATAAAGAATATTATTGCAGTTATGAGCTTTTACAATCAAAAGAGTTTGCCGCTATTATGTCATTAAACACGGCAATTAATGGCTTAATGGAAGAAGGCGCTTACGTTAAACGTGGTGATAAAGTTAAGTCAGTAGATACCTTTGATGAAGCTTTGGACTGGTTAATGACAGAATCGAAACGTGGTCAATACATACAGCGTTATAAAGGGCTAGGGGAAATGAACCCTGAGCAGCTTTGGGAAACTACCATGGATCCTGACACACGACGTATGTTACAGGTAACCATTGAAGATGCCATTGCTGCGGATCTACTGTTTACCACCTTGATGGGTGATCATGTCGAACCGCGTAGAAAATTTATCGAGGAAAATGCACTACGAGTTTCAAACTTAGATATATAGTTCTTATTAAAGCTTGAATAAGATGCCCGGTCTTCATGTCTGGGCATTTTTGTAGGATAAAAGCTATAATCGTCAGATGTAAAAAGCGCAATATAATTCCCAGCAAATACTCTTTGCTCAGTTAACTAAGACAAAAGTGAATTTGAACACCATGACAACTTACCAAAGTAAAACTTTTCAAGGCTTAATTTTGCAGTTGCAAGATTACTGGTCACGTCAAGGTTGTGCAATCGTACAACCTCTTGATTTAGAAGTTGGGGCAGGTACCTTCCATCCCATGACTTTTTTACGCTCAATTGGCCCTGAGCCGATCAGCAGTGCCTATGTACAACCTTGCCGACGTCCGACCGATGGTCGTTATGGAGAAAACCCAAATCGCTTACAGCACTACTATCAATTTCAAGTGATGTTAAAGCCATCGCCAAAAAATATTCAGCAGCTTTACCTCAACTCGCTAAAAGAGTTAGGTATCGATCCTCTGGTACATGATATTCGTTTTGTTGAAGATAACTGGGAATCACCAACCTTAGGCGCTTGGGGTTTAGGTTGGGAAATTTGGCTTAACGGCATGGAAATATCACAATTTACCTACTTCCAACAAGTGGGTGGTTTAGAGTGTAAGCCAGTTACCGGTGAAATTACTTACGGCTTAGAGCGGTTAGCAATGTATATTCAAAATGTGGATAGCATTTATGATCTAGTGTGGACTGATGGCCCATTAGGAACTATCTATTACCGTGATATTTTCCACCAAAATGAAGTCGAGCAATCAACCTATAACTTTGAATACGCGGATGTTGACGCACTATTTAAACAATTTGACCAATGTGAAAAAGAGAGTAAAAAACTGATTGAGGTAAACTTACCATTACCCGCTTATGAGCAAGTAATGAAAGCATCCCATGCCTTTAATATGCTTGATGCTCGCCATGCGATATCAGTAACTGAACGTCAGCGATATATTTTACGTGTACGTACCTTATCTAAAGCCGTAGCAGAATCATATTACCAAAAACGTAAAGAGCTTGGCTTTCCCTTATGTAAAAATAGTGAAGGTAAAAATAATGATGCCAGTACTAAGCAAGCTTCAGCTAAAGGAGATAAATAATGACTACTGAGACACTCCTTATAGAGCTTGGCACAGAAGAGTTACCACCAAAATCATTAAAAACATTAGCGATAGCTTTTTATGACAATATTAAAAGCCAACTCGATAGCCATAATTTAACTTATAGCGATATTAAGTGGTTTGCTACTCCGCGCCGTTTAGCTGTACAAGTTTTTGATTTAGTTGATAAACAACAAGATAAAATCGTAGAAAAGCGTGGCCCAGCAGTCAATGTTGCTTTTGATGATGCCGGTAATGCCAGCAGAGCCGCGCAAGGGTGGGCCAGATCCAATGGTATCGATGTTGAGCAAGCCGAGCGTCTAGTAACCGATAAAGGTGAGTGGTTACTGTACCGTGCGACAGTTGCGGGTAAATATGTTACTGAATTAGTGCCGGATATGGTAACAACAGCATTAAGTAAGTTACCTATTGCTAAACCAATGCGTTGGGGCTCTGAACGTATTCAGTTTATTCGTCCTGTGCACACGTTAACTATGCTTTTTGGTAGCGAAATAATTGCGGGTGAAGCCCTTGGCGTCAGTTCAAGTAACCAAGTGCAAGGTCATCGCTTTCATCATGAAGGTTTAGTGACCATTAATCATGCTAATGATTACCAAGCCGAATTAATCAAAGCTTATGTAGAAGTCGACTTTAACGTAAGACAAAGTAAAATTGTTGCGCAAATAAAACAAGTCGCTAAAGATATTGACGCTGTCGCTCTCATTGATGAAGAGTTACTAAACGAAGTCACGGCATTAGTTGAGTGGCCGGTAACCTTAGTAGGTACCTTTGATGAAAAATTCTTAAATGTTCCCGCTGAGCCATTAATATACTCGATGAAAGATCATCAGAAGTATTTTCCGGTAACCGATCATCAAGGCCAATTGGTTAACAAATTTATTTTTGTTGCCAATATCGAATCTAAAGATCCAAATACTGTTATTTTTGGTAATGAGAAAGTGATTCGCCCACGTTTGGCTGACGCTGAATTTTTCTTTAAAACAGATAAAAAACAGAGTTTAGCATCAAGACTAGCCAGCCTTGAATCAGTATTATTTCAAAAACAACTGGGTACAATGAAAGCAAAGTCTGAGCGAATCGCCACTTTATCTCAGTTCATTGCTGAACAGTTAAACGAGAATGCACAAGATGCGTACCGTGCTGGCTTACTGAGTAAAACCGACTTGATGACAGAAATGGTACTAGAGTTTCCACAAGTGCAAGGCACTATGGGTAAGTACTATGCCTTGCATGATGGTGAAAATGAAAATATTGCCCAAGCACTGGAAGATCAATACCGTCCACGTTTTGCTGGTGATAGTCTACCTGAAGCCAATATTGGCTGTGCAGTCGCTATCAGCGACAAGATTGATACCTTAGTCGGTATCTTTGGTATTAATCAGGCCCCTAAGGGCGATAAAGACCCGTTTGCGCTACGAAGAGCCGCCATTGGTAGTATTCGTATTATCATTGTAAAACAGCTGGATTTAGACCTTGCCGTGTTAATAAACAAAAGTATCGAGTTATTTGGCGATAAGTTAGTTAATAAAAATACTGCTAGTGATGTACTTGAATTTATTATGGGCCGATTTCGTGCCTTCTATCAAGAGCAGGGGATTAGGGTTGATGTTATCCAAGCGGTATTGGCTAAAAAACCCAGCGCACCACTTGATTTTGAAAAGCGTATTAAAGCCGTTACCTTCTTTGGTAAATTACCGGAAGCCGCGACACTTGCTGCAGCAAATAAGCGTGTTGGTAATATACTGGCTAAATTTGAGGGTGAGCTATATCAAGCATTTAACAAAGATTTAGCAACAGAACAAGCGGAAAACGATTTAGCAAATATCTATCAAGAAATAAGCTTGAAAGTAGCGCCCTTGATGGCAGACAAAAATTACCAAGCCGCACTGACTGAATTAGCTCAGCTTAAAACACCAATCGATACTTTCTTTGATAGTGTTATGGTGATGAGTGATGATGAAGCGGTTAAAATTAACCGGTTAACCTTGCTGAATGAAATTAGAAATAGTTTCTTTGCCATAGCGGATATATCCGTGCTGCAGTAATAAAATCAGTACTAAAATAGTGATAAAAGGTCATAGCAACATGGCCTTTTTTTATGGCCAAAATTTGAGCTAGATCAATAATAACCGCACAAATAGGCATAAGGTGAATGTAAGAGCTAATATAAAGAGATACCGAGTCATAAGGAGCTGTTTATGCCAAGCAAAGAAATAACGATATTATTGGAAAATAAACAAACACAACTAACCAAGCGAATTGCCGCCATAGAAGCTGATTTCCATAAAGGTAGATCACAGGATTTTTCTGAGCAAGCCACTGAGACGGAAAATGATGGTGTACTTGATGAAATACATCACGAAGCAAAGTTAGAATTAACCTTAGTTAAATCGGCATTACAACGAATAGGCGAAGGATTATACGGACATTGTGATAAGTGTGATGGACTGATAAATCCAGACCGATTATCGGCGTTACCTTATACAACTAAATGTATTAACTGTGCGCTATAACATGGTGATAACGATACCGGCATAAGTTTGTTGAATGATACCTTAGCAATCCCCATTAGCCGTTAGGTTTAGGGGGTTTATGTTATTAAAAGTGTTAGATACCATAAATATCTTTGAAGAATCGTTTAGCACGCGGAAGATAAAAATTATTATAATCAACAGAAAATGCGACCGCTGTTGCCTTGCCTCGTAACTCTTTATGTGGCACAAAGCCATAAACACGAGAATCGGCACTATGGCGGCGATTGTCACCTAACACGAGATAATGACCCGCAGGTACCGTTATCGGACCAAAACTGCTAAGCCTGTTACTTGCGGTGTTATCAATGTTTATCTGATGTTTAATATTCGCTAATTTTTCTATTGTTACCGTTACACTCGCTGAGTCTGCTGACAAGGTGCTTTTACTTGAAGGGCTATAAGATAAGGCTAAACCGTTTATTTCAATAACTTCATTGTTCATCGCGACGACATCACCAGGTAAACCCACAATTCGTTTAATTAATCGAAGATCAGCAGCTTTAGATTCGAAGACTACAATTTCTCCACGTCGCGGTGTATTAAGGGCAAGTAGTGTTATATCGGTAAAGGGCAAGCGTAAATCATAGGCCATTTTGTTTACCACTATACGATCACCTACTTGAATGGTGGGCTGCATTGAACCGGTAGGTACTGAATACCAGTCAGCAACAGCACTACGAAATACCGACATTAGTATGATGAAAATCAGCAGTTTTTTATTACTTAGTAAAATTTCAATGAGTTTATTATTGCTAGGTTTTAGCATTATGTCTTGCTCCCTATATGTTTGTTTTAAATACCTACTCGCTATAAGGCAACATAAAAGACTGATAGTTCCATACAGAAATACTTACTTACAACTTGCTAAGAAAAACACTGCGTCAGGGTTAACTTTTTTTTATAACATACAGATAGGGTAGTTTTTCTGTTTGCTTAGCCAGAAGCTCATGCTCCATAAAGCGACAAAAGCTTGGAATATCTCTAGCGGTAGAAGGGTCATCACATTTAACTAATAATGTCTCACCGCTGGCAATTTTTCGAATGTTCATACGAACCATCATCACAGGCTCTGGACAGCGCAATCCTATAGCGTCAAGCATATGATCTGTTTGTTGAAAAATAGTAGTAAGCATAATAGGATATTTACAAAGTGAGTTAAATAATAATTATACTCTATTAAAACAATTCAACATAAGAAAGAGAGCAATTTTAACTTTGAAAAAAATAGCTTCAGCTATACTCAAACTATCGTAATTAGTTAGATAAGCGATACAAAATTACAGTCTTAATCTATATGCCGACATTGAGGTGCCAGTGAAAAATATATTTAAATTTATATTATGGTCATTTTGTACCTTTGCCTCAATAAATCTGTCAAAAGCCAATGATAGTTTGCAGATAATGACAGATATCGGCCAGCAAAAAAAATTTTTAAAGGCCGAGAAATTGTTAGCAATAAGCTATTCTGAGCAGTATAAACGTCTCTATAACCAACTGAATTATTACCCTTTACAGCCTTATTTAGAACAACGTCGTTTAATGGCAACGATGCAATTGTCATCAGCAGGTGAAATTACGACTTTTTTAGAAAAATATAGGCACTCACCATTAGATTGGCCACTGAGAAAGGCGTGGTTAAAGTACTTAGCAAAAAAAAATAAAGGCACACTCTTTCTCGCATTTTATAAAAAATCTAGTAATACGGCGTTGCTCTGTCAAAAATTGAAATTTGCCTTAAAGGCAGGTGTACCCAAAAATGTGGTGTTACCACAAGTGACAACGTTATGGTTAGTCGGTAAGTCGTTAGATAAAGCTTGTGATTCCTTAATTAATCAATGGCAACAAGCAGGTTATAGAACGGATGAGCTTGTCTGGCAACGTATTGGCTTAGCGGCCGATGGCGGTAAACATACATTAATTCCATATCTAACGCACTTTCTTCCTAAAGAGCAGCAATATTTGGGGCGGTTATGGCATCAAGTTAGGCGTGATCCAGCGACGGTAGTTATAACACATAAGTTTATTAACAAATCAGCTAAAGAAAGCCAGATTTATACTTATGGTATTAAGCGGTTGATATGGCGCGATGCCGATAAAGCGTTGGCGAGTTATAAAAAGGCGCAGCAAGCTTTCACCTTTTCAAGCACACAAAACCAACAAATAGCAGAGAGATTTGCAGTGGCTTTAGCCAGTAAAAATCATGTACAAGCAAGGGCTTGGTTGGATAAAGTAGAGCCAGTAAATATAGATACGAGTATCATGCAATGGCAGTTAATCGAGGTGTTGAAGCAACAAAATTGGCACTTAGTACTGCAAGCGTTAGCCAAAATGCCGGGAAAATATAAAACCGAGTTACAGTGGCAGTATTGGTATGCCAGAGCACTGATCGCTACTGATGAACTTGAACGAGGTCAAGATGTCATGAGTGAGCTAGCGACTAAACGCCATTACTATGGCTTTCTGGCGGCGAGTTATTTAGAAACACCGGCCAGTTTACAAAATAGTCCTTTAGCAATAACTAATCAGGAAAAAAAAGGTATATTGTTGCATCCTGCGGGGAAGCGGGCATTTGAGTTTTACTACTTGGGACGCTATGTCGAAGCGCGTAGAGAGTGGCGCTATTGGCTTAGCCAACTCAATTATCGGGAAAAACTCGTTGCGGCAAAATTAGCCAATGAAAATGGCTGGTTTGATCGCGCTATTTTTACCTTAGCTCAGGTTGGCTATTTAGATGATGTTGAGTTACGTTTCCCAAAAGCATTTGATAAAAAAATTACTCAACATGCACAACAGCAGGAAATAAATCCTGCTTGGGCTTTTGCTATAACTCGACGTGAAAGTTCGTTTATGACCGATGCTCACTCATCGGTTGGGGCGAAGGGCTTGATGCAATTAATGCCTAATACCGCCAAGCAACTGAAACGCGGTCGTATCAGTCGGCAATACCTATACAATGCGGAGAATAATATCCAACTAGGGACAATGTATTTACGTAAGTTACTTGATAAAAGCAAGGGTAATAAGATACTTGCTACAGCATCTTATAATGCAGGACCTTATAGAGTAAAAAAATGGTTAAAAAACACCAGTGCCATGCCAGCTGATATTTGGATAGAAACCATACCATTTAAAGAAACACGAAACTATGTCAAAAGTGTCTTAGCGTATCAAGAGATTTATCAGCACCAGCCCGGGCAGATTAGTCGGGTTTTTGAACAAGTTATTAATATGAATATTGGTGATTAGTTAAAACCTTGACATCAGCGAGTAATTGCCAAGTTTAATGCACAGATCTAGCACCTTTAGTCGTCGCTTTTCTTTTGTCAATAGCGTGCTTTTTGAGGTCTATGCTATCATGAGAAAAATTTCTTGATGGCCGCTCTCGGAGACAGAATATATGACAACACTTAATGCTAAGTTGGCTAACCAATACCCAGCTCATATTGCCCAATTGCAACAGATGACTAAAGCTGCACTTTCCCGTGAAAACCTAGAAGGTTTAGTTATCCATTCTGGACAAGAAATTAAGGCCTTTCTTGACGATAACTGTTACCCATTTAAAGTTAACCCTCATTTTAAATATTGGCTGCCATTAATTGAACTGCCAAACTCTTGGCTGGTGATTAATGGAGAAGATAAACCAACCTTAATCTATTATCAGCCAGTCGATTTTTGGCATAAAATTACCCCGTTAAGTGAAAGTTATTGGGGGGAATATTTTAATATTAAAATTTTAACTAATGCGAGTGAAGTCGATAAATTACTGCCTTATGACAAAAAGGGTTTTGCCTATATTGGCAGTCATATTGAAGTGGCGAAAGCCTTAGGTTTTGAAGCTATTAATCCTGAATCCTTGCTTAATTATATTCATTACCACCGTGGCTATAAAAGTAAATATGAGCACGAGTGTCTTCGTCAATCTAATACTTTGGCAGTAAAGGCACATCAAGCGGCTCGTAACGCCTTTTTACAAGGTGATAGTGAATATGATATTCAACAGGCTTACCTTAAGTCTATCGGTTATGGTACTAACGATACCCCATACGGTAATATTGTCGCGCTAAATAAAAACTGTTCAATTTTACACTATATGTCTTTGGATAAAGCGCCCCCGCAGGCGCATCGTTCATTTCTTATCGATGCTGGCGCTAACTTTAATGGTTATGCGGCTGACATTACCCGTACTTATTCCTATAAAAATGATAAGTTTGCCGAACTCATTGCTAGTATGGATCAATTGATGCTTAAGGCCGTGGCAGGATTAAAACCTGGTGTCAGTTATGTCGATCTTCATATTGAAACACATAGAGCGATTGGCCAAGTATTACGTGATTTTAACTTTATCAAGGTTGACGCTGATATTGCCGTTGAGTCTGGCATTATTTCTACCTTCTTCCCCCATGGTTTGGGTCATCATTTAGGACTACAAGTTCATGATGTTGGTGGTTTTATGGCAGATGAACGTGGCACCCATGTAAATACACCCGCCAGTCATCCATTTTTACGTACCTCTCGACTGATAGAAGCCAATCAGGTCTTTACTATTGAACCTGGCTTATACTTTATTGATTCATTATTGGCAGAGCTTAAAGCATCGCCTAATGCCGACCAAGTTAATTGGAAAAATGTTGATGAAATGCGTTGTTTTGGTGGTATTCGTATTGAAGATAATATTATTGTCCATCAGTCTCATAATGAGAATATGACGAGAGATTTAGGCTTAAACTAAACTTAATTAAAGTAAACCAAGCTTAGAGAAGTAAAAGTATATTGTGACTACGTCTTTTCCTATCGCGGTTAATAATGTCGAAGATGAGATCATTATTAACCGCAGTCGTTTTATCTGCTATTTACGCCCCTGCGTCGATATAGTGGCAGCAAAAGCTATGCTCAAAGAGTTACAGCATCTTCATCCGCAAGCTAGCCATCATTGTTATGCTTTTCTAACAAGAGCAGCTGGAGATAGTCAAGGCTATGGTTTTTCTGATGATGGAGAGCCGAGCGGAACCGCGGGTAAACCTATGTTACTAGCCTTGCAAGGTGGTGGTGTAGGTCAAGTCTGCGCTGTTGTTGTTCGCTACTTTGGCGGTACTAAATTAGGCACAGGCGGTTTGCAAAGAGCATATGGCGGCAGTGTACGCCAAGCCTTAGGATTTTTGCAGTCAAAACTTAAAATAGCTATGGTGCACAAAACCTTAGCATGTCAATATAGACAAGTAGATAATGTTTTGCATTTACTTAGGCAAGTTGAAGGTCATGTTATAGCTCAAGATTATCAACAAACAGTCATTTTCAGGCTTGCCATTCCAAGCCGGAATTTGGCTTTAATGCAAGATAAGTTACACACCTTGTCATCCGGACAATTACAGTTAACCACTCTCGAACAATAAAGCGAACAAGAAAAATAACACGTGCAATATAAAAATATTATCCGAATACTAGGTTTGATGGTTGCGTTACTGAGTGTGACCATGCTGCCACCTGCGTTAATTTCATTAGTCTATCGTGATGGTGGTGGCTTACCTTTTATTCTGGCTTTTCTCTGGTGTCTTGGCACTGGTTTATTGGCTTGGTATCCTAACCGTTATGAAAAAACCGACCTTAAAGCCAGAGAGGGCTTTTTAATTGTTGTGCTCTTTTGGTTAGTTTTAGCCAGCTTCTCTGCTATTCCGCTGATGTTATTAGATCAACCCAATTTATCAATTACCGATGCATTCTTTGAATCTTTCTCCGGGTTAACTACTACTGGAGCAACTATTTTAAATCACATTGACGATTTACCTCATGCGGTCTTATGGTATCGCCAGCAATTACAGTGGTTAGGAGGTATGGGTATCATTGTTTTAGCTGTTGCCGTATTACCTATGCTAGGTATTGGTGGTATGCAGCTATATCGCGCTGAGACACCAGGCCCAGTGAAAGATTCAAAAATGACGCCTCGTATTGCCGATACCGCAAAACACTTGTGGTACATCTATTTAGGGTTAACTATCGCGTGTGCGTTAGCTTATTGGCTTGCCGGTATGTCTGGTTTTGATGCCATTTGTCATGCTTTTTCAACCATTGCTATTGGCGGTTTTTCTACCCATGATGCCAGTATGGGCTACTTTAATAGCCCAGCTATCAATCTGGTTTGTGTCAGCTTCTTACTTATTGCCGGGGTTAACTTTGCCTTGCACTATGCCGCAGTACAAAATAAATCGCTGAAAAAGTACTTCTTTGACCCAGAATTCAAAGTTTTTATTGGTATCCAAGTCGTGCTGCTTATTATTTGTTTTACCGTGTTAATAAGTACAGGCACATACCAAGATGCTGATCATGCATTTGATCAAGCTCTATTCCAATCGGTTTCAATTAGTACTACGGCGGGGTTTACCACCACATCCTTTGCTGATTGGCCAACCTTATTGCCTATGTTACTTATTTTTTCTAGTTTCATTGGTGGCTGCGCGGGTAGTACTGGCGGTGGCATGAAGGTCGTACGTGTGGTGTTACTCTATTTACAAGGTCTTCGTGAGTTAAACAAACTGGTTCACCCTAGGGCCCTTTTTAGCATCAAGTTCGGCCGGAAAGTTTTACCTGATCGCGTAGTTGAGGCAGTATGGGGCTTCTTTTCTGCTTATGCCGCGGTGTTTGTTATTTGTATGTTATTACTACTTGCCACCGGCATGGATAACATGACCGCCTTCACCGCAGTTGCTGCTTGTATTAATAACCTAGGACCAGGGCTAGGAGAGGTGGCAGCTAATTTTTCATCGATTAATGATATGAGTAAATGGGTATTAATTATGGCAATGCTGTTTGGCCGTTTAGAGATATTTACTCTGTTAGTTTTATTTACACCGGGTTTCTGGCGTTCATAAGAGCCATTATTTGTATATACCCGTTACCACTCAAGATGCATGTTTGAATGGTAACGGCATATATCGTGTCATAGCTATGTATAAGCTTAATATTTATCTATATAGCCCAAGGGTTGATTACCACTTGTAACTAAAAGCAAGCCAACCTTGAGTATCTGAGCTATCATTTTCTGGGTTTACCTGTGCTATACCATAATTTATCATTAAATTAGTTAAGCCAGTATAACCAAAATCATTATTCCAGCTACCTTTAATACCATAGCTATCGATAAAGGCTTGTTCTGCCATTTTATGACGAGTATAAAAAACTTCAACAAAGCCTAAGGGTATATAAGCTTGATATGCTTGATAGTCATTAGCCGTTTGTCGATAAAAGGCTAATTCAGGCGCTAATTGTTTATTTAGGTGTGCTTTTTCTTGAATTAATGTTGAAGAGTAACCGCCTAAGCTGAGTATATCGCCAGCATCCTCTGAGCGGTGCGCCCATAGGTAATTAAAGCCTAAGCCATAATCATGAATATGTGCACTTAAGTTAATCAAGCCATTACTACCGGTATAACTGCCGTCATTACCCTTAACTTCAGCTTGCTCATCTTGACCGGTAATTAACTGGACATTTACTGCTTGTGATATGCCCCAGCTTTGTCGGTCATGAGACCAGCTTTGCTCAATGCCTAGAGCAAAAGATTGACTAGAAAAATCTACACCTTGGCTATTTTCAAAGCTTGATGTTTGTACTTGGGCAAATACATCTATAGCAAGTGTTTCTACGCTATAGGGGTAGCGTGCTTCTAAAAAGAGTCCTTGCTCCGATATTTTACCTAAGGCTAAGGCATCACTATATTGTTGCTCTGTTTTTAAGTTAAACAAATAACTGTGGGCAAGTAATTTAACCGGCCAGCCTTGCCAACGAATTGCGGCTGATGCCCCTGAGATAATATTGCTAAAAACATCTTGGCTGGCGTTTATTTGCCAATCAAAACGAGAAAGTACATCGCCAGACTTAAAACCCACTTCAAGCATGCCACTACTGGCCGAATAATAGCTTTCAGCCATTGTTATAGTGCCTTGTTGCGGACCTATGCCATAGGGTGATTGCTCGCCAATGCTTTCATCTATGGCTATACTCGCCTCGGCTAGCTTTAAACTATCAGCTAAATTAATAGTCATTGCCGAGCTTGTGGTGGTCTTGGTGATTATTTGCTTATTTTCCTTGCTCAAATCAAGCAGGTACACATCGGGACCTTGAGCATTTATTGCTAAATGCAGTAACTTATTATCGCCGTTAACCATAGGCCAAGTAATAACTTGCTCTCCTGAGGTAAGCGCAGATAATTTTTGCTGGGAAAAGTCATATTGATATAAACGGGTAGCACCCTCTAAACCAGCAACAAAATACAGTGATTGACCATCTTTAGACCACTCAGGGAATGAAAGGAATTGATAGTGCTGTGGCATAGGTATTATTTGCTCTTCATCACCTTCTAACTGACGAACTTTTAATTGCCATTTATTATTCAGGCTTGAACTGATATAAGCAAAACTATCTGAAGGAGAGCCATCAGGGGTTGGCCTAAGTCGCGGGAAATCGTAAACTTGCTCAAAGCTTTGTGGCGTTAGTTCCGCGGTTATTTCACCTAAAGATTCAGGTATTAAACTTACTTTAACTAATTGCGAATAGCCGAAACGACTGCGTTCAGCAATGAGGTATTGGCCATTTTCACTAATGTCAAAACGACGAAGGTTAGCATTTTTCGTAAGTTGTTTGACAGTATTGCTCGGTAAGTGCCAAGAAAATAGATCTTGGTGGTAGTCGTTTTTGCTCGCTAAACTACGGGCACCATAAATAATAGTATCCTTATTTAACCAGCGAGGGTTGTTTATACCACGATCATTTCTTTGATTTAAGGTGTAGGCGACTTCTCGCTTAAAAACACTTGGCTTTTTATCGGCAATGTCTTCTGGATCATCAGCTAATAACTCTTCAACTTGTTTGTTAAACTCTTCGATCTTTTTGGTGTTTTCACTGGTTTTATAGATTTGTAACTTAGTGGTATTACCATCATCGGTTCTTTCGGTTTCAACAATAGCGAGGTAATCACCTTGTGGACTTAAACTCGGCTCACTGACAGAGCCAGATAAATCTAACCATAATGTTGAGCTATTATCTTCGTTACTGTCAGCACTTAATTGCGCCTCTTTTTGCATGGCTTTATAGGTGTATTCTGCAATAAAACGTTGATAAAGGTGTTGAGCTGTATCAGGAAAAACACCTTTGAAAGCCTTGTCAAAGTCTCGCTGTTCCACGGCAGACCAACGCGTCCAAACAGTATCAAGGGTGTCTTGACCGTAGTTTTTTTCTAACCACTGTAAATAGCGGGCACCCATAATGTAAGCCATAGCGCCAGACATAAAATTATCATTGGCGACACTTAGTTGTTGATAACTAGGCAGAGCGCCTTGACGGGCAAATTGCTGGAGGATGGCTTCCACTTGGTTGTTAAATAACCGACCACGACCGGTGAGTTTAGATTCGAGCAAGGTGGCATAACCTTCACTAACCCAGCGCTCGCCATTTATTTGCGCAGCATCAAATACATCATACCAATTGGCTAAGTTGTTGCGCCATTTACTCCGGCTCTTTTGCGCCAAATGCACTAGATGTACATATTCATGTAATACCACAAATTGTTGCCAGCCAGTTGAATTAGCTAGAATGCTGTCAGATTGTGGCGGCGTAGCGAAAAAGGCCATGTAAGGCCTATGGCTTAACGACAGGGCAAAACCATTGGCGGCATTGTAAGGATCCACTATATAAGCATCCACTTTTTCCGTTAACACTCTACCTTGTTGTTCTTTAATCAATTGACGAACGGCTTCCATTTCTCTGGCACTCGATAAAGCCCATTGGCGATATTCTGGGGTAAAGTGCACTCTAAAGTTTTTCGTTTCAAACGTTTGCCAGTCTTGAGCACTATCAACGAGTTCAGCTTGACTGCTAAAGGTGATACCACTTAACGCTAATGTTATAGCGGTAAGTATCTTAGATACTTTCATAAAATCCTTTTAAATGTAGGGTTTAATTTGATATGTTTTTATGGCTCTGTTGTAGAACACAGTTGTCTATAATGTAACACACTGATTTAAAATAAGGTGTTGCCTGATGTGATAAGAGCGAGCTTCTCAAGCAAGACGGTGTATGGATACACCTTACTAGACAATGCATGGAGCATATTGTCCTGATGCTTGTGTGGAGCCCCATGGAGGGGTTTATGCGTCTCGCTCGTTTACTCAACAACACCAAAGTACAACAAAGCCATTTTTATAGGGTGAGAATGGTAACGGGTATAAGTATTTTATTATTCTGTTCAGGGGGATTATTACAGCTAATTGGCCCAAGGATAAGCGATTAGCTGTAAGTAAACATGTCAAAAATGCATCAAAAATAGATAGCACTGACTTGAAAAAGCTTTTCTATATCATAAATATAACGTTTGTTAACTAAAAACAGAATTACGTGGTCTTCTTCGTGTATTAAGGTGTTTGAGTGAGCAATAAGCACTTCACTACCACGAACAATAGCGCCAATAGTAACTCCTGGTGGTAGCTTAATATTTTTGATGGCACGGCCAACAACTTTGGAGGACTTTTCATCCCCCTTAGCAACAATTTCAATCGCTTCAGCCGCACCACCACGCAGGCTATAAACGTTATCGATGGCGCCACGTCTTACATGAGTTAAGAGGGCCGAGATGGTTGCTTGTTGTGGTGAAATGGCAATATCAATAGTACTGCCATGTACTAAATCTATGTAGGCAGCGCGTTGAATAAGTACCATGGTTTTACGAACACCAAGTCGCTTAGCCAGCAGTGATGACATGATATTAGCTTCGTCATCGTTAGTCACCGCAATAAAAAGATCAAATTGGTCAATGTTTTCTTCAGTAAGCAACTCTTGGTCTGAAGAGTCTCCGACGAAAACTAAGGTATTATTGAGTTCAGAAGTTAATTGCTCAGCGCGTTTTTGTGAGCGCTCAATAAGCTTTACTTGATGGTTTTTTTCTAGAATACGAGCTAAACCAGCACCGATATTTCCGCCACCGGCAATCATAATACGTTTATAAGCAGGTTCGAGTTTTTGTAACTCATTCATCACCGCACGAATATGAATACTGGCGGCGATAAAAAACACTTCATCATCTGCTTCTATTACTGTCGTGCCAAGAGGACGAATAGGTTTACCATTTCGGTAAATTGCAGCGACTCGGGTATCCACATTAGGAATATGATCTTTTAACGCTGACAGCGCATGGCCAACGAGTAGACCACCGTAGTACGCCTTTACCGCGACTAGACTTACTTTTCCGCTAGCAAACTCTAATACTTGCAGTGCGCCTGGGTAATCAATTAGTCGAGCTATATCTCGGGTCACTAATTGTTCAGGGGCAATGATATGGTCAACAGGAATGTGTTTCTTATGAAAAAGTTGCTCCGCATATTTTAATATTTGAGTAGAGCGGATACGGGCAATTTTTTTCGGCGTGTTAAATAATGAGGAGCATATTTGGCAAGTGATCATGTTGGTGGCATCGTCATTGGTAACTGCTATCACCATATCAGCATCTTCACCACCCGCTTCTCTTAATACATCGGGATGGCAACCTTGACCAATAACAACTTTCAAATCCATTTTATCTTGCAGCTCGCGCAATTTTTCACTGTCAATATCAACAATGCATATTTCATTATTCTCGCCAACAAGGTTTTCAGCTAAGGTGCCGCCAACTTGCCCAGCACCCACTATGATTATTTTCATGTGTTATTTTCTGCTTAGGTTATACCAATAGGATTAATTATTTGAGTTTTAACAGTTTGGCGTAATAAAAACCGTCCATATTTTTAGCATCGGGTAATAATTGCCAACCGATAGCATTTTCATCAGTATCAAGGTAATTACCCGTAATGGCAATTAATTGTGCATCTTGGTTTTCTTTAATAAAACGAGATATTTGCTGACCATTTTCTTCTGGTAAAATACTACAGGTGGCATAAAGCAAGGTGCCGCCCGGTTTGAGTAAAGACCAAATATTGTCAAGAATTTGCTGCTGCAATAGGACTAATTTATCAATGTCCTCGGCTTTACGTAACCATTTTATATCAGGGTGGCGACGAATTACACCCGTGCCAGAGCAAGGTGCATCCAGTAATATGCGGTCAAATTGTTCACCAGACCACCAATCTTGACTGGCGGCATCACCCGTAATAACGTCTGCTGTTAGACCTAAACGTGCTAAATTTTCATGCACTCGTGTTAGGCGACTTTCTTCAATATCAATTGCCGTCATTGAGGTTATATCAGGTGTTTGCTCAATGATGTGACATGTTTTACCGCCAGGCGCCGCACAACAATCTAATACCACATCACTTGGTTGGCAGTCTAATATACGTGCTGCTTGCTGTGCTGCAGCATCTTGTATTGAAACCCAGCCTAGGTCAAAGCCCGGCAATTTAGCAACATCGAGTGCTTTAGTCAGCTCTATTGCTTGGGTGTTTGGCTCAATATTAGCAATTTCTATCTCTGCTGCAATAAGCAAGGCTTGATATTCTTCACTAGTATGGTGTTGTTGATTGACACGTAACCACATCGGTGGTCTTTGCTGGTTAGCATCGAGAATAGCTTGCCATTGTTCAGGGTAGCCTAGTTGCACTTTTTTAATAAACCAGCTCGGGTGGTTGTATTTTATTGGCTCAGGTAAGTTTTTATTTGTGCCACTCACCTTACTTTCTGCTTCAAGTGTACGTAAAAAACCTCTAAGCACGGCATTTACTAACCCTTTCATATGACTATTTTTTAGAGGCTTTGTCGCTGCAACGGTTTCACTGACCGCTGCGTGATCGGGTATACGCATATATCTTATTTGATAAACGCCCACTAACAGTAAAAAGTGAAAGACTCTTTGTTTGCCCTTTATTGGTTTTTGCACTAAATGACGTACATCATTTTCTAACTCTGGTAAGTAACGCAGTACGCCATAGCAAATTTCTTGCAACAAAGCTTTATCTTTACCTATCAGATTTTCTTGCTGCCTTGGCAGTTCATCACTTAGGCTTCGCCCCTGATCTATAACGGCGTAACAACACTTTGCTGCCAGAGCTCTTATATTAATTATCATTGTTTCTCTTAATTTTATTTAGCTTAGCTTATTTATAGGGCTGCCAACAACGAACCACTCGCTGCGACCATTAAGGATATCTTTCACGGCTAATGCTTTTTTACCGGGCAGTTGCATTATTTCTAAGCGTAATGAACCATCGCCTGTTGCTACTTCTATACCTTGTTTATCCACTTTTACTATGGTGCCGGGAGCCGCACAGCCTTGATATTCCTGAACCGATGCTTGCCATACCCGTAATATATGTTGCTTGTTTTCTGATGCAGACTCTAATTCAGTTAAGGTGAATTGAGAGACAGGCCAGGGTATATAAGCACGGATTTTTCTATCTAGTTCATTAGCACTGAGTTGCCAATTAAGCTCAGCTTCAGCTTTGTCTAGCTTATGCGCGTAAGTGGCTAGTGTATTATCTTGGGCAATATTGTGAACCCTTGCTTGATAATTAGCTTGCGCCATCAGTGCGAGTGTTTCTAGCAAAGCTGTTGGTCCTAGCTTGGCAAGTTTTTCATAAAGATTTGTACTAGTATCGGTCTTTTCTATTTCGCACTGAGCCGTTAATATCATATCGCCAGTATCGAGTCCTTTATCCATTTGCATTATGGTGACACCTGTTTTTTTATCTCCCGCTTCAAGTGAACGTTGAATTGGCGCAGCACCACGCCATTTAGGTAAAATTGAGCCATGGACATTTATACAGCCTAACCGTGGTGAGTTTAAAATGACTTCAGGTAATATCAGACCATAAGCAACCACCACCATAATATCAGCGTTATATTGAGCCAATTGTTGTTGGTCTTCGTCACTTTTAAAGTTTATCGGTTGTTCAACAATAATGTTGTGTTCTAGCGCTAGCAATTTTGTTGCACAAGCGGTTAGTTTTTTACCACGGCCTGCGGGTTTATCTGGCGGACAATAAACAGCAACTACATTATGTTCAGAGTTAATTAATGCCGCTAAATGTTTAGCCGCAAAGTCAGGAGTGCCAGCAAAAATGATATTTAATGGGGTAGCCAAGGGAGTATCCTATAATGGTAAGTAAATACTTACTTAGTTGTTGCTATTTATCTAAACGAGCTTCTTTTTCAAGTTTCTTTTGAATACGTTGGCGCTTTAATTGCGATAAATAATCAACAAATAAAATGCCATTTAAATGGTCAATTTCATGTTGAATACAAATGCTTTGTAATCCGGTGGCGCTTAACGTGAATTCTTTACCCTGGCGATCAAGTGCTTTTACCGTGCAAGCATCATGGCGATTTACTTTGGCATAAGTTCCGGGGACGGATAAACAGCCTTCTTCGTTTATTGATGTTTCATCACTGCTAGCAATAATTTCAGGGTTGATAAGTACCATAGGCTGATTGCACTCTTCAGAGGTATCCATTACAACGATACGTTGATGAATATCGACTTGTGTAGCGGCAAGACCTATGCCTTTCTCTTCGTACATAGTTGCCAGCATATCGTCTATAATTGTTGCTGTCGCATTAGTCATATCAGTAATCGGCTGCGCTTTTGTTCTTAAACGCGGATCGGGAAAACGTAAAACAGTTAAAATAGTCATATTTTGTTAAAAGAATTAGCGATAATTCATCTAGAATGTTATGTTTTAATTATATACTCAAGTAACTGTAACTGTAACCTGCATTTTTAAGTCACTCGATATAACTAATCATTATAGTGCGTTACAGTAGTAAGCACGCAAAAGGAATGAGCACTATGCTTAAAAAAATAATACTCTCGCTATCTTTACTTTCTTGTCCATTGATTGCACTTGCTGAGCAAATAAAACTTAATGATGACGCACCTAAAACCCATGTGGTAGTTAAAGGTGATACGTTATGGGATATTTCAGCTTTATTTCTTGAACAACCTTGGTTATGGCCTAAATTATGGCGTTTAAACCCAGAAATTAATAACCCACATTTAATTTACCCCGGTGATGTTTTAAAGCTGGTTTTTGATGAATACGGTGAGCCAATGTTAGTGATAGAGCCGGCAAAACCTAGTTATAAATGGTCGCCTAAGATTCGTCAAAAGAAGAAAAAAGACTCGGCAATTACCTTATTACCCCTCAACGTTATCGCCCCTTTTCTTAGGTACGAGCACTTATTTACTGAAGATGAGCTAGCAGCCTTACCTTATATTATAGGTAGTGATGCAGGTTATAAAATGTCGACCAAAGATTTTAAAGTGTATGTTAATGCGGATCTAGATGTGGCACAAAGTTATGCCATTTATGATAAAGGGCAAGAGATTTTTGATCCAGAAACCGACGATTCTTTAGGCTTTTATGTCAACTTAGTCGGTACCGGACAGGTATTAAAGCGTGGTGATATAGACAATGATGTACCCTCTACTATGAATGTTGGCTCGATAAAAAGAGAAATACATGTCGGTAACTATGTCGTACCAGTTAATGACGGGCAATTATTACCCGCAGTTTTTTCAATGAAAGCAGCAAATAAGTCGCTTCGCGGTGCTATTGTTAAAGCTAGCAGTAATGGTCGTGAATTTGCCAAGTTGGACATTGTTATGATTAACCGTGGTCTTGAACATGACGTGACAGTAGGTGATGTCATGGCAATAAAACGTATCAGTCCAGCAGTAGTTGATACTGGCGATGGCCCAGCTTATGTTAGCGAAACATCACGCTGGCACCAAATTACTGGCGGTGATTATAATATGCCAACAGAGACCTTAGGTGAATTAATGGTCTTTAAAGTTTATCAAAAAGCAAGTATGGCACTTATTCTTCATACGGATAAACCTGCCAGAATCAGTGATTTGATTACGGCACCAGACTAGTCAACTGTTAAAGGCTTTTTTATCTAAGGGAAGGTAAACTTAGCACTTGCTCTTAGGGAGAAGACAAGTAATGAGCAATAACAGTAAAAATAATATTGAATATTGGTTAGCTTTAAAGCTTGTACCTCGGTTAGCCATTCACAAAAAAATAGCGCTGGTTGAAACCTTTGGTTTAACCGCGCTTTTTACGTTTAACGATAAGTCATCGGTGCTTACCTCTGCCAATGGCTTAAGTGTTAAACAACTTCACGCTTTTTATCGGCCAGATTGGCAACAAATAAGCCATATCATCCAAGCCAGCAAATCATGCCATAGTGACTTGATTTGCTTTGATGATGCTTGCTACCCACAATTATTAAAGCAAATTTATGATCCGCCTTTGGTGATATTTATTCAGGGTAATCCTCTATTACTCAATGCGCCACAGTTAGCCGTGGTCGGCAGTCGCTCTGCTAGCGCAGGAGGTAGAGATACCGCCTTTTCATTATGCCAACAACTAGCCAAAAAAAATATTGTTATCACTAGTGGCTTGGCACTGGGTATTGATGCTGCGGCTCATCGTGGCGCTCTGAGTGAGTCTACCGGTACTATAGCGGTAGTTGCTACTGGCTTAGATCAAGTATACCCGGCAAGACACAGTGCTTTAGCGAGACAAATAATTAACTCAGGTGGAGCTATTATTAGTGAGTTTATTCCAAGTACACCAGCGAGAGCCGGGCACTTTCCCAAAAGAAACCGACTTATTAGTGGTTTGAGCTTAGGCGTTTTAGTGGTGGAGGCTGAATTAAAAAGTGGCTCTTTGATTACCGCGCGTTGTGCACTAGAACAAAATAGAGATGTTTTTGCTATACCAAATTCTATTCATAATCCGTACGCTAAAGGTTGTCATTGGTTAATTAAACAAGGTGCTAAACTAGTTGAACATTGTGCCGATATAATAGATGAGTTCGCTTTTGCCGATAAAGCTAGTCTACACTTAAATAGTGAGGCACAGCTATTTAAGCCTGTTGAACAAGGCGCTAACAAAGGAGTCACGGAAATAAAGCAAAAAGGCTTGTGTAACGATGCATTGTTGGCTAGTGTGGGATTTGAAATTACTCCCGTTGATAAAGTGGTTTCACGAAGCGAACTTCCCGTAGAGGAAGTGTTAACTCGATTAACAATGCTTGAGCTAAGTGGCCTGGTAACTGCGGTACCTGGTGGCTACATTAGAACGCAATAAAGTTATAAGGGGCTAGTTATGTTCGATATCTTAATGTATCTTTTTGAAACCTATATTCAAAATGAAGCAGAAACCATGGTGGATCATGAGCTGTTAACAGATGAGTTAACACGAGCGGGCTTTCATCAGGATGAAATATATAAAGCATTAAACTGGTTAGAAAAACTTACCGCGTTACAAGACACAGAGGCTTATCCTTATCTAACACGTGTAGGTAGTAAGTCGGTACGTATTTATACCAGCGAAGAAATGCAGTTACTTGATACACCTAGCCGCGGTTTTATTTTGTTTTTAGAGCAAGTGAATGTACTTGATTTTATTACGCGTGAAATGGTGATTGATAGGGTGATGGAGCTTGATACAAAATACTTCTCTATGGATGATCTTAAATGGGTAATTCTTATGGTGTTATTTAATGTACCAGGTAAAGAGTCGGCTTACTCCCAATTAGAAGATTTAATCTTTGAAGAACAAGAAGGACCACTACACTAATAACGCCTTTCAAGCAAAGCAATCAGTAGTAAGCAATTGCTCAGCATAGGGTTTAGTCAAGTTTTGTGGCATAATAGTGCCACACTTGTTTTACCCGCAATTTCAATAATGTCTGAATCTGATAAAGCTCTCTTTACTCATCACGAACATGCTTTAGATAAAGTGCAGCAAGTGTGTCCTGAATGTGGTGCTGAATTGGCTATTAAACGTGGTAAATCAGGAGCCTTTTTAGGTTGTGTCAATTACCCTAATTGTCAATATACCCGCGCAGTAGTAGAACATGAACGTGTTGAAGATAAGATACTATCGGGTAGTGAATGTCCATTGTGCTCACATGAGTTAGCGGTGAAACAAGGTCGATATGGTATGTTTATTGGTTGTAGTAACTTCCCTGCATGTCATCACATTGAGCATGAGGTGCAAGAAACCTTAGATAATGTGGCATGTCCAAGCTGTAAAAGCGGCTCATTGCAAGAAAAGACCAGTCGATTTGGCAAAAAATTTTACTCCTGTGATGCTTATCCAAAATGTAAATTTGTTGTAAACCATGAGCCAATGGAGGGGGAGTGCGAAAAGTGTCAATTTCCGTTATTGTTAAAAAGAAATATGGCCGCTGGACTTAAATACCAGTGTGCAGATAAAAAATGCTCTCATATGCAGAAGACATGACAAAATATCATCTATAAAAAAAGACGCCTTTCACTATGTGAATAGGCGTCTTTTTTGTCATTAATTCAAGGGTTTTTAGCTTTGTTTGTCTAAATATTTTTTTGCGAAATCGTTAAGATCAGGAAATGCTTTAGGGCAAAGGATATCAGCTAAATTTTGTAAACGCTGAGCAAGTTGTAATTCATGCTCACCGCTAACATTAATATGGCCCATCTTACGACCAGCACGTTTACCTTTGTTGTACCAATGAACAGATACACTTGCTATAGCAAGCACTTCATCAGGGATAGTATCCTCACCAATAATGTTGACCATCGCTGTTGGGCGAACAAGCGCTGTACTACCTAAAGGCAAATCACATATTGCTCTTAAGTGATTTTCAAACTGACAGGTGTCAGCACCTTGCTGGGTCCAATGACCTGAATTATGGACTCTTGGTGCAATTTCATTGACCAAGAGCTGATCACCGACTTGGAAAAATTCAATGGCCATAACACCAACATAGTTGAGCTTATCAGATAGTGCTTTAAATACAGTACCAGCTTGTTCTTGTAGTTTAGTATTAATAGGAGCAGCAACGGATACCGTTAAAATACCATTGGTATGGTGATTTTCAGTCAGAGGATATACAGCAACATCACCATTTATTCGGCGTACACCCACAAGAGAAATTTCGCGATCAAAAGGCACCATTTGTTCAGCAACAATGCCCTGGTTTACTGTTGTGGAAGCGTTAAGGAAATCAGCCATATCTTGCCAAATTGCTTCGGCATCAGCAGCTACTTTTAATCGCCATTGGCCTTTGCCGTCATATCCTTCAAGTGCTGTTTTAAAGATAATAGGTAAAGATAAGTAATTAATTGCCTTGTCAAAGTCTTCTTTTGAATTAACAAAATAATATTTGGCATTGGCCGTATTACAAGACTCAAGCAATGCTTTTTCTAACCGTCTATCACCGCCAATCTTAATGGCTTCACTTTTTGGGAAAAGTTTTCCTGATTGCTCACACTCGTCAAGTATGTCATGAGCTACATGTTCAAACTCGGCGGTAATAACATCAGCATTAATAATACCAGCTGCTAAATCGCCATATATCTGTTCAGGTGTAATAGGGTGAACCACCTTATTACTTGATACATCTAGTGCTTTGACATCCAAGTTTAAAGGTGTGCCCGCTAATTGCATCATTCGAGCTAATTGGCCTGCGCCAAGTACGAGAACTTTTTTCATCATGCTGTGTTTATTCTGCCGGATTTGGGTTAGCAAGTATGTTTTCAGTTTGTTTTTTACGAAACTGTTCGATGTTTTCTTGGATCTCAGCATTATGAGTGCCGATAATCTGTGCCGCAAGTAAACCAGCGTTAGCAGCACCAGCATTACCTATAGCTAAGGTACCTACTGCGATACCTTTTGGCATTTGTACAATAGATAATAATGAGTCCTGTCCGTTAAGTGCTTTAGATTGCACGGGTACGCCCAAAACAGGTAAAGAGGTATAAGCTGCAGCCATACCTGGTAGGTGAGCGGCACCACCAGCACCAGCCACAATGACTTTAATGCCTCTATCTTTTGCACTTTCAGCATATTCGGCAAGTAAGTGCGGGGTGCGATGTGCTGAAATTACTTTTGTTTCGTATTTTACACCCAAAGAATCAAGCATTTCTGCTGTATGTTGCATTGTTGGCCAATCTGATTTTGACCCCATGATGATACCCACTGTCATGAATTTATGCCCTTTAAAAGAATATAGTGTTCTTCGTTTACGAAGAAAGTAAAAATAGAGCTGTAATTATAACCTTGTTTACCGCAATACGGAATGGAGAACTTTTTTATCGATAAATTAATCCAGCACTAGGTATTTATGATGGGGGTTTGGTAATATTGTCATATATGTAGTTATTAATAGAAGGGTGGTCTGTGAACGAAGAAAATGTAGTTGATGCTTTCAACAATGGTGGCATTATCGCTTATCCCACCGAAGCGGTGTTTGGTCTCGGTTGTGATCCAGACAACGAAGAGTCACTTCAACACTTGTTAGCGCTAAAGCAGAGGTCCGCTGAGAAAGGACTTATTTTACTTGCTGGAAATTACTCGCAATTACTGCCTTATATCGATGACAGTAAAATTCCGCAAGATAAGCGTTTTACTATGTTGTCGAGATGGCCAGATGGCATTACGCAACTTGTTCCTAAAAATAGTAATATTTCACCGTTATTATCTGGTAAGTTTGACACCATAGCGGTAAGAATTACCAGCCAACCTGACGTTGTTGCTCTGTGTAAACAAACCAATAAACCCATAGTATCGACCAGTGCTAACTTATCAGGGCAAGAGCCCGCTAAAACATGGCAAACATTAGATCCGGTATTATCTAAGCAAGTAGATTTTATTATTGAGGGAGTAACGTTAGGCCATAGCTCACCATCAAAAATAATGCATGCGCTGACCGGCAAGGTGATTAGAACATAACTGCAGCGTAGGTATTGAGCATGTTCCTATGGCATATTCAATTATGCTTGCGGAAAATTCTAAAGGTTTCTTTTAGCATCAAAATAAAAAGCAGTAACTTATTCGAAAGTGTTACTGCTTTTTTGTTTTCATTAATTGTTGATTCAGTTAGGCTGTCGCCATTCGTTAACTTCTCCCTATCGCTATGACACAACCAATTCCAGATCAATATCGCGTTTTTGGCAATCCAATTAAGCAATCACGTTCACCAGATATTCATCATATATTTGCCAGTAAGAGCCAACAAATAATCAATTACCAAAAACAGCTAGTTGATATTGATGGTTTCGCTAATGCGGTTGCCGACCTTATTGATCAAGGCGGAAAAGGCGCAAACGTAACCGCACCTTTTAAAGAACAAGCACTGGCATTAGCCGATGAGCTCACCGAACGTGCATCATTAGCTGGTGCAGTTAACACCCTAACTTTTAAAGAAGGCAAGATACTCGGTGATAACACCGATGGTGAAGGCTTAGTTCAAGACCTAATTATTAACAAAGTGCTGTTAAAACAAAGGAGAATTTTGCTCTTGGGTGCTGGTGGCGCAGCCAGAGGAGTCTTATTGCCGCTATTGGCGCAAGGTCCTAGCGCTATTGTTATTGCTAATAGAACGGTAAGTAAAGCAAAAGATCTTTGTCAGCATTTTAACGATGAACGACTAAGTGCTTGTAGCTTTGCTGAGACCACAGGTCAAGAGTTTGACCTGATAATTAATGCCACATCTGCAAGTTTAGCTGGAGATTTACCACCAATACCTACTAGCATAATAAACAGTAAAGTGGTTTGTTATGACATGGCATACGGGAGAAATGAAACGCAATTTCTTCAATGGGCAAGAGAGCAAGGAGCGGTAGACGTTATTGATGGTTTAGGCATGTTAGTTGGACAAGCTGCGGTAAGCTTTGCTATTTGGCGAGGGGTAACTCCCCAAGTGCAACCAGTAATTAAAAAATTAAGAGCCGCTCTTAAATAAAATAGGAATAAATATGAATCAAGCCATTTTGTTTAATGATGACTTAGTATTTGATGACGAACAAGATGCTTGGTGTTTTACCGCGCTACTCTCGGCGCAAGTGATGACTATTTACTTTCATTCAATGCAGTTAAAGAACCTTGCAAAGATAGATAACTGTACTAAGTTCGACTTAGAGGAAATAGTTGAACTCTGGCTCGAAAAAAATGAGCCAGAGGGAGATAGTATTCACATACAAATGCGTTAATTACTATCGCCATAAAGGGAATCATTCACTGAGGTAGTCATTTTTTAATTCGACATAGTTTATCGCTGACTGTTTAAGGAAAGCGGCTTCACTTTCTTTTAATGGCCTAACTTGTTTTACTGGGTTACCAACATATAAATAACCGCTTACCAGTGTTTTATTTGGTGGCACTAAACTGCCGGCGCCAATAAAAACATCATCCTCGACAATTACACCATCCATAATTATCGCACCCATACCAACTAATATGCGGTTGCCAAGCTGACAGCCGTGTAGCATACATTTATGACCTACAGTGACGTCGTCGCCAATAATTAATGGATTTCCTTGTGGATTACTCGAACTTTTACGGGTGACGTGTAAAACACTACCGTCTTGTATATTTGTACGAGCACCAATGGTTATGGTATTAACATCTCCTCGGGCGGCAACGAGCGGCCAAATACTGACATCATCTGATAAGGTAATGTCTCCAACTAAAACGGCTGAGTTATCGATATAGATATTCGAACCAAGTGAGGGGTAAATACCTTTATAAGGACGTACGTTAGTTATACTCATATAGCACCTTTTGCACAGCTGCAATTTAATTTAATGGCAAGTGGTGGTAAAAATAACATAGACAGTCAATAAAACCAGTATTAGAGCAGCTTTGTATTGAAAAAATCTATAAAGATAAAATAAGCAATTGAAATGAAAAACAATAAATACGACTAACTAATGAACGTATCGAGGTAAACTCACACAAGGGCTGTGTAAAAATAGAGCAAGCGAAATATTTATACGATTTTAACCAAAAAAGGGTTGACCTAATTATAAAAATGTCTAAAATGCGCATCCAGTTCCAAGGGGTATCCTAAAGAACTGTTTTGATAAGTTATCTACTTCCTTTTAAGGTAAATAAGTTAACTTAACGTTTTAAAAGTTAAGCTGAAAAGTTTTTTAAATAAAACGTTGACATCAAAACTCGGAAGCGTATTATACGCATCCTGCTTCGGGCAAACGGCAACGTTAGCAAGGAGTTAAAGCGAGTAACGAATGCGATTACTGCTTATTTCTTTAACAATTAGTTATCATGCAATTTGTGTGGACACTCACATTAATGTTGTTTTACATAGTTTTCCTTTCGGGGAGAACAAAAACGCTTAATGAATGATGTTCATGCAAATAAATATAAGTTA
>NZ_LJYX01000105.1 GCF_001440345.1 Colwellia sp. TT2012
TGCCTGAGGAACTCGCGTCTAACCCAAAGGAGGCATCTGCGTTGGTCAGGTCGGCCTGGCTTGATGCGAGAGAAAAATACTTCGGTGGGAAAATCTCAAAGTTGCGTCATGAGCCGGCTAAGTACGCTGACGGATCAGGCAAGAAATACGACAGGCTTGCAGATTTGGCTGCTGGGAACCCTGCACCGTTCGACGCTCCGGCGAGCGCTGCGCCAGCATTCATTTCGGCCGAGAAAGCCTACGGCCCGATTTTCCTGACCGATCCCTCAGGCGAACTATTTGCTGACGCTAGCAGAGCTGATAAGGACGGCATGGATGCGCTGGCGGGTATTGCTCGTCACCTGCCCGAATGGATGTATGCATACTATCCTGGACGGAATTGGCCTAAGGACTTCCGACCTGCCGCTATTTACAACAAGAACGGCAATCTCTATTTCATTGGGAAGTAGTTCGTGGTCGACCTGTGCGCCTGGCGTGCCGGGGTTTTATCTGCGGAATCAGTCATACAGACTCTCTCGCGAGTCGAAGGCGTTCAATAAAAACGAAGGTGCTCAACACAAGTATTGAGCACCTTCGACGTGCGTTGAGCGCCTTCAGGGAGCGGTGGGAAGCTCCCATGCCCATCCGCCCTGCATACCTGTTTTGTGTGAACGTATACCTAGCTGTTTCTGGGCTCTGCGAAGTGACGCCGGAGAAATGCAACGTTCTTCAGCTAAACCCATCAACTCATTGATTGCAACAGGCCCAGCTTGCAACGTCTCCTCAAGAAAGCTGCGCGCTTCTTGAGTAGCTGATGCGGGTCTGGCGTCACCCGTTTGCTCGATAGCAGCGAGAATGGCTTCAGCGCTACCGTCGATGGCCTCTCCC
>NZ_LJYX01000106.1 GCF_001440345.1 Colwellia sp. TT2012
TTATCCAGTTTGGTCGCCTCAGCCATGAGGTGATCAAGAGCGTGGTGGACAAGTTCCTTACCGAGCTTCAGGCGCAGTTGGAAGACAAGCGCGTGCAGTTGGAAGTGACGGAAGCGGCACGCAGCTGGATCGCCGAGGGTGGCTACGACGCGGCAATGGGCGCGCGCCCAATGGCGCGCCTGATCCAGGACAAGATCAAGCGGCCGTTGGCCGAAGAGATCCTGTTTGGCGAGCTCTCCGACCATGGTGGCGTGGTGCATATCGACTTGAAGGATGGCGAGTTGGCCTTCGAGTTCGAGACCACGGCCGAAAGGGCCTGATCGCTGTAAACCTGTAGGAGCGAGCTTGCTCGCGAAGATCGTCAACGATAACGCTGGCATCCTGGATGAACGCGGCGCCCTTGAGTTTCTCGCGAGCAAGCTCGCTCCTACAGGTGAAGCCTTGTTACAGCCTTACCACATCAGATCGTCAGGGATCTGGTAGGCGGCGTATGGATCGTCCTCATCCGGCACTTGGGCCTCAGTGAGGATATTGAGCTGGACGATACGCTCAGGCGCGCGTTCCTGGATTTTCAGCGCAGCTTCGCGCGGGATCACTTCGTAACTACCGCCGTGATGGACAATCGCCAACGAGCCGTTACTCAGCTTGTTGCGCATCAAGGTATTGACCGACAGGCGTTTGACCTTCTTGTCATCGACGAAGTTGTAGTAGTCCTCGGTGGTCAACTTGGGCAGGCGCGAGGTCTCGATCAATTGCTTGACCTGCGCGGCACGGGCCTTGGCCTCGGCCTTTTCCTGCTGTTGACGGTTGAGTTCCTGGTCACGCTTGACCTTCTCGGCCTGCGCTTCCTGGGCCAGGCGTGCC
>NZ_LJYX01000107.1 GCF_001440345.1 Colwellia sp. TT2012
CAGGGGCTGAACTACGACGAACTGGCAGGGGCAACCCATAGGACGTATGTCGGTATGCTGGAGCAGGCACGAGCGAATCCGACGTTGGAGAAGCTCGATGAAATCGCTGACCACCTCGGTCTCGATCTGCTGACCATGGTCACCCTAGCCATAGCGGCCCAAGGTGAGGAACTCCCTTCGGAGGTTTTGCAACGTACTGCCTTGCAAATCAGGGAATTCGAGATGTCCGGAGGGTGGCAGTTGGTAGAGGAGCAATTCAGTGATGGAAAGCTCATCAAGCGCTCCCAGGGTAAGCCTAAGCAGCCGCTTAATGCTGATTACATTCGAACCTTGAAAGCGCAAGGTTTCGACAGAAAAACAATCGCTGAAAAGCTAGGCATTGCCAGAAGCACAGTCCAAAAATATTGGAATACATAAGTCTGCAGAACATCAGCAATCCTGCAATCTAAGCAAATCGCGGTTTATGGCGCGCCCTATCGGGTCGGCTGTCGTAAACCATGCCATGGCTAACGCCAAGTCATGGCCCTTTGGGCTTCCATCCTCGCGCCTCCGGCCTTTCTGGCCTGCGCGCTCCGCTTGCTCTGGTTATTTCCAATCGACGAATGAAACTCGGTATAGGCCTGCGCGCCCCGGTCGCGGGTAATAATGTCTACTAAAGTTGAAGGTGCAATAGATCTCTTGAGAATTAACACCAATCTGAAGGCATCTTTTATTGGGTTATGGCACAACGAATCTTTCTGATTGCTTCAGCACAATCGTTAAATGTCTATGGTGCTGACAGCAGGCTAGGATTGAGACCCCGCCCATAATCCACCGCCTGACCATTACAAAAGATGGCTCTATGGCCATGCCTCTGAACTGTC
>NZ_LJYX01000108.1 GCF_001440345.1 Colwellia sp. TT2012
TTGGGAATTGTAGCCGGCTCAATAACGCAGAATCAAACCGTTGATTATGAGGACTTAGTCAACTGTACATGTTGCGCTGCACAGATTGGTTCTGGCATGTAATACCGTTGGCGGTTAACTGAAGTATTTGAGAATCTTTTTATTTTCAAGCAGAAGACGGCATACGAGTTCATCAACCATGATCATGGTGCCATCACGCTCTACCACTGGACGTGGTTTAGCGAAATAAAGAGGAACAATTGGAATACTTTCTAGGTAGATATATTGCCAGATGTCCAACTCGGTCCAGTTAGATAGAGGGAAAACTCGGATGCTTTCGCCTTTATTCACTTTACCGTTATAAATGTTCCATAACTCAGGACGCTGGTTTTTAGGGTCCCAACGGTGCTGTTTGTCACGGAATGAGTAAACACGTTCTTTTGCTCGTGACTTCTCTTCGTCACGACGCGCACCACCAAATGCAGCATCAAAGCCGTACTTGTCTAATGCTTGTTTCAAACCTTGGGTTTTCATCACATCGGTGTGTTTAGCACTACCGTGAGTGAAAGGACCAATCCCCTGTGCTATCCCTTCTGGATTTTTATGGACTAGGAGTTCAAGACCTAATTTCGCAACCATTTCATCACGGAAGCTAATCATTTCTTTAAACTTCCAATCTGTGTCCACATGCATTAGTGGGAATGGTGGTTTACCTGGGTAGAAGGCTTTCATAGCCAAATGCAGCATTACAGCAGAGTCTTTACCTACTGAATACAACATTACAGGGTTATCAAATTCAGCAGCCACTTCACGAATGATATGGATACTTTCAGCCTCAAGCTGCTTTAAATGAGTGAGTCTCGCCTCGTTCATAATTTCCTAT
>NZ_LJYX01000109.1 GCF_001440345.1 Colwellia sp. TT2012
TGTCATTACCCTTGTTTCAAGTGGACTCAGGCAGATGCGCCAGCTGGAACGCCCGGAAGCGAAAAAGTGTGAGCATCAGACTCCGTAGAAGGTCACCGCAGATGGCCGATATGGCTTACTGGCAAGCGAAAAAAGGCGCAACTATTCCGATGCGGGGGGGCATAGTCTAACGCCGTAAACGCCTACCCTATGCCGAATCGGCATGGGTTTTTTTAAATAAAACCGTCAGTTTGGTCCGTCCGAATGCGACATTTTGTCAGGCATACATGCCGTGAACCGGCCATTTCAGGCCCGCTCAGGGATTTTCGGTTTTTTTGCCAGGCGGGAAAAACTCTTGAAAATTCCTACGCATACCGTCGAAAAACACGTCTGGCCGAGGGCAAACTTTCTCGATAGATGGTCGCGCCGTAACACCGCGAAACGGTTGTGATGAAGCAGAAAGGAAATTTGCAGCTACATGCGGCATAAGTGCCGTGTGATGACTCACAAGCCCGTCGCAAGCCCGTCAGGCCATAACGGCCTGCGGACTTGCGTCGCAGCTTTTCTCCCGACCTGGCCCTTGCGCAGGTACTCCCTGTACCCGTAGGTCGCGCCGATCCCTTGATCAGAGCAACCCGGCCCCCTGGTCATGCATCGCCGTCAGGCGGCGGTGCAAACAGAAACAGACAGTTGGCCTGTTCCCCTGTTGGGCAGGCCCACAGACGGGCCTAGTACCAATTCGGATCTTTCTTGAGTTGCTCCATCAGCAACTTCTGCATGCCTTCATCGGGCTTGCCGATGAAACGATAGTCCGCATGCCGTGTTGGCGACTTGTCCGCCAGAAGCCCGGCAGGGACTTCGACCAACATCGCGTAGGCATC
>NZ_LJYX01000110.1 GCF_001440345.1 Colwellia sp. TT2012
GGCTCAAGCTCGTAGCGCTCGCTCAGGCGCTCCACGATATAGTCGAAGGGTGCTTTGAGCGTGTTCACCCTGATGCTCTGCCTGAGGAGCCTTACTATGAACTCCCAGAACTCATCAGTGTCTTCTATTTGAGAATAGCGCTCGTAAAACTCAGGATTGGCACGCCTAACCTCGTCCCTTGCATTCATCGAATCACCTCATAAATCGGGCACGAGCTGGACCATCCATCTCCCGTCTGACAGTTTTTCAATTCTCATGTCGTGGTAGGTTATGGCCTTGACCTCTTCCTTGGGCTCGTGCTTCACGTAATCAAGGAGCTCACCGTAGGCTCTGGCCCGGAGCCTATAGCCCTCCTCAGTCTTCTCGAGTTTGACCTTGAAGTTTCCAAATACGAGACCGTCCATCTCATGAAGCGCCAGGAGCTCCTCAAGGAACAGGTAGAGCAAAGCCTCCAAGTCTTCAGCCTCAACCTCAAGTTCTCTCACTTCCTTCGGCTCGACCTTCCTCACATTGACCATGACATCGAAGAGCGCCAACGGGAAAGCTTCAAAGGCCTCCCCAAGGGTCTACCCGTACCCCGGAAATCCCTTGTCGTCGGTGTGCTCTGAGTGTTTCCACTCTCGGATTTTATCACCTCCACGAGACTTATAGGGTGGGTGGTTTATTAGGCTAAGGGTTAGAGCATGAGGGAGATAACCCCAAGGACGATTATGGAGATGAAGGCCCAAGAGAAAACTGCTATGATAACCGCTTACGATTATCCTTCCGCGCTCATAGCGGACAGAGCAGGAATGGACATCGTATTCATCGGCGATTCCCTCGGCATGGTCGTTTACGGCGAACCAAGCACACTGGCCGT
>NZ_LJYX01000111.1 GCF_001440345.1 Colwellia sp. TT2012
TATTTGCTGAATGTGATGTTACGAACTATGAAATGTTGTGTGCGGGTTATTGGAATTAGCATATAGTGTTGTCTGATGTGTTTGTTAATGTCTGGTGTTGTGTTAATGTAGAGGAGGGGGTGAGCAAGTGTGGGGTGGATGGAGTTAAGCAGTTTGTTATTGTGTTTGTGGGGAGAGGGAGAATGTGTAAGAGTTTTGTTTTTTTTTTTTTCAAGCAGAAGACGGCATACGAGTTCAAGTAAGATAATATCGTAAGAATGCTCTTAATAGAGATCGAGACCCTCATCGACCGTTTTAGCTGTATCAATAGAAGCATCTAAGTGGCTCTTCCTAAGTGCTCTTAAGACAAGCTCCTGATCAACCTTATCATCATCTACAATCAATACTTTCAAGATGACCTCCTTAAAAACAGTGGTTACACTGATTTAGGAAAATGGGCAATTTTCATGTAGGACCCTAAAAATTCAACAATGGAATCATAACCCGTTCCAACTTCATTTTTGATAAAATAACCTGCTACATTTTTATCAAAACTCAAGGCAATATCTTGCTCAGATTTAGAGGTAGTTAATACATATACAATACTTTGCTTAAATTTCTCATACTCACGCAAATAAGTTAAAAACTCTAACCCATCCATCATTGGCATATTTAAATCTAAAAGAATAATAAAAGGATATCCCACGACTCCCAGTTTTAATAAATGGAGGGCTTCCTTACCATTTTTTGCTCTTACTATTTCATTTTTCAAACCAGCTTTTACAAAGCTTCTATTGATTCCTATTGCATCAACATCATCATCTTCGATTAATAAAATTGTAATACTCATTTCAACCTCAATTTAAAAAAGTATTGAT
>NZ_LJYX01000112.1 GCF_001440345.1 Colwellia sp. TT2012
TGGTATAGTGACAGCCTTGATCAGAGTGAAACATCACGCCTTTAGGTCTGCCACGCGATTCAAATGCCATTGATAATGCTTTGGCTGTTAATGCCGTATCAGGTGATTGGGACATTGCCCAACCAATGATTTTACGCGCAAACAAGTCCATAACAACCGCAAGATAACACCAACGGTTTCCTTGCCAAATATAGGTTACATCACCGCACCAGGCTTCATTGGGTGCCGCGACAGCAAACTCCCTATGTAAGGTGGTTAGGGATATATAAATGTTCATTCCCACCGCGTTTATAAGCATGCTTAGGTTGTTGGCAACTGTTTAAGTCAAACTTTTCCATTATTTTACTGGCACGGTAACGACTCAGTGGTACTTCTCGCGCTGTCGCTATCGTCGCAAGGGTTCGGGCACCAGCGGAGCCCCTGGACTCAGTAAAGATGGCTTTAACCATTACTTCAGCTTTGATTTTTTTAGGGCAAGGCTGTCTATCCCTGCTATGCCAATACCTGAAACTACTACGGTGTATCTCAAATACGGAGCAAACAACTGATACATCAAAGCTCTCTTGAAGTTTATCGACTATTTCAAACTGTGAATCGAGTCCGACATCAAGAGAGCCGTAGCCTTTTTTAATATATCTTTTTCCAGTTCGATGCGTTTAATTCGTTTCTCTAACGCCTTGATTTTTATTTTATCTGGAGATAAAACATTAGCATGGTCATTACTTTCCGAACGTTCACCCTTTAATTGCCTAACCCACTTGTCCATCGCAGATTTACTTACATTCAGGGATTCAGCCGCTTCTTTTACGGTGTGATCACCATCAACAACTAATTGCGCTGCTTCAAGTTTAAATT
>NZ_LJYX01000113.1 GCF_001440345.1 Colwellia sp. TT2012
CTCAACTGCGCCACCGGCATTGCTTCAAGGGCCTTGTTCAAAATACTCAGCAGCTCGGGATGGTCCTTGCGTACCGACAGGCTGTCGCTGGACCACTTGCCATCGACGCTGCGACCGGCGCGTAACTCATCGGCCGGATAACTCTGCACCTCCACTTCACTCTGGATAGTCGCTGCCGCATCACCCCGGGCCACCAGGGCGCGGGCCTCGGTGTAGTTGGGCACCAACCGCAGCCGGATCCCGGGGTATTCGCGACGGATATACGCTTGCAGCACATGCCGCGCCGGCAGCGCCAATACCTCGCCCGTCAGTTGGCTAAGGCTGGTCAGCGGCGGCGCATCCAGACGTTCGACAAACACCCAGCCGGCACCGCCAAACCCATGGCTGAAATCGAGAAAGCGCCGACGCTCGGTGTTTTCCACCAGGGTGGTACTCATGTCTGCGCCGCCCGTTTCCAGGAGTGCGAGGTTTTGCGCGGTGGAAAACACTTCCTCCATGACGAACTGCAAACCGGTCATGCGCGAGAGACGGTTGAGCAAATCGACGTTCAATCCGACCCAGCGGCCATCCTTGTCCTTGAACACATAGGGCGAGTATTGCTGGGACGCCACCACGACTGGGGGAGGTGGCAGTACCCAGGCCTGCTCGGCTGCCGATAAGGGGAGGCGTTCGCCGGCAACGTCAACCCCAAGGCCGGTGGTCCAGCGGGCCAGGATCTCGCGGCGCACCGAGTCATCGATGCTCTGCAGCGCGCGGTCCATCATCTGGCCCAGCAAGGGGTCGGCCTGGCGCGTGGCAAAGGCAAAGCCAATTGGCGCCAGGCGGCTTTGCTCCTTGATCTGCATGCTCAGG
>NZ_LJYX01000114.1 GCF_001440345.1 Colwellia sp. TT2012
CGATTGCCGCCGTCAAAGCCATCAACGCCACGCAAATGGCCCTGCGCGGTGACGGCAAGCACTTTATCTCCCTCGACTGGGTAATCCGCACCATGCGCGATACCGGCGCCGATATGCATGACAAGTACAAAGAAACTTCACGTTGCCGCCTGGCCATGCACTGGGTGGCCTGCTGACGAGCATCCCCTAACCGCCCCAACGTGAGCCCGCGCAAAAATCATAACGAGGCAATAACGATGACCGATGTACGTACACCAGCTGCCGAAAATCCCGCTTCTGTCACGCAAACCGTAACAACCGGCTGGAGCAAGCACGACACCACCTGGATGCTCGGCCTCTACGGCACCGCCATCGGTGCCGGCACCCTGTTCCTGCCGATCAACGCCGGGGTCGGTGGCTTCTGGCCGTTGATCATACTGGCGCTGCTGGCCTTCCCCATGACCTTCTTCGCCCACCGTGGGCTGACGCGTTTTGTGCTGTCGGGCAAATCCGGCGACATCACTGACGTGGTGGAAGAACATTTCGGCGTCGGTGCCGGCAAGCTGATCACCCTGCTCTACTTCTTCGCCATCTTCCCGATCCTGCTGGTCTACAGCGTCGCCCTGACCAACACCCTCAGCAGTTCCATGGAACACCAACTGCACATGACGCCGCCGCCCCGGGCGATCCCGTCCCTGGTGCCGAACCTCGGCCTGATGGCCATCCTGCGTTGCGGCCAGGGCGTGATCGTCAAGGCCATGAGCGTGCTGGTCTACCCGCTTGTCGCCCACTTGCTGTTTCTGGCTCTTGCCCCGGCCCCTAACTGGCACGGCCCGGTCTTGGCCGCTGCCCACGCGGGCCAGCCGTCGCCGC
>NZ_LJYX01000003.1 GCF_001440345.1 Colwellia sp. TT2012
GTTGCGCCGATGGTAGTGTGACTTATGTTGCAGGTAAGCCCATGTGCGAGCGTAGCGGGACATTGCTAAACTTCTATTTGTGCTTAGGCACTGAGAAGCTCGATTGATAAGAATCGGTCTTTTTGCTATCTGGGATTTGAAACCATTACAAATAAGCGCGAATAAATTTCGAAGCGCGAACAAGCTCCCTGCGTGAATAAATTCCCGCTTACGGGGTACGGGCATTTTTTAAGGCGCGAACAAGTTCCCAGTAGGTGGCCAAATTAACTATGCCACTTCAATACTTACTTTGGTAGAATGTCACTAATTTAAAGGAGAGCACTTTTATGCCAAATTACGTTGTAGGACACAAGATACCAGATTCAGATTCAATCTGTTCTGCTATCGCTTTATCATATTTAAAAACAACCTTAGGTGAGGAGACTGTTCCTGCGCGTTTAGGTGAACTTACCCCAGAAACACTATTTATCTTAGATAAGTTTGGCTTTGAACAGCCAGAGCTAAAGACTAGTTATGCAGGAGAGGGCGTATATATTGTCGATCACAGTGATCTTGAACTCGCTCCAGATGATATAGAAAAAGCAACTATTCTAGGGATTATTGATCATCACAAACTTGGTGATTTGACCACGACTTCACCACTTGAAATCTGGGTACGTCCGGTGGGTTGTACCAATACAATCATTAAGATGATGTTTGATTTTCATAATGTAGAGATCCCTAAAAATATAGCGGGAGCCATGTTATGCGCCATTTTAAGTGACACTGTTATTTTTAAATCGCCAACCTGTACCACGGCAGATATAAAATGTGTCGAAGCCTTAGCAGAAATTGCCGGTATAGAAGACTTTAAAGAACTAGGCATGGACATGTTTAGGATTAAGTCTGCCGTTGCAGGAACCCCTATTCGAACTTTAGTCAAACGTGATTTTAAAGACTTTAATATGAATGGTCATAAGGTTGGCATTGGTCAACTTGAAGTCATTGATTTATCCGTTTTTGATGACATCAAAGATGAGTTGCATGCTGATATAGCAAAACTTAAAGTTGAAGGTGGCCGTCATAGTGTCTTTTTACTTTTGACTGATATTATGAAAGAAGGCTCTGAGCTATTAGTCGCCAGTGATAGCGATACCTTAGCTGAACAAGCCTTTGGTGTTGCATTACACGATGGCAAAGCTTGGTTAGACGGTGTGTTAAGCCGGAAAAAACAAGTAGTTCCGCCGTTGCAAGAAATTTTTCTTAAGTAGCTATTCTTAAGTAATTATTAATTGCTTAAAAGAAAAAACCCAGCAGTTGCTGGGTTTTTTTATGTCAGTTATTTAAAGCTAAACACGTTCAAATACTGTTGCTATACCTTGACCTAAGCCGATACACATAGTGGCTAAACCAATATTGACATCTTGGCCTTCCATTAAGTTAATCAAGGTGCCGGATATACGCGTACCTGAACAACCTAAAGGATGACCCAGGGCAATAGCGCCGCCATTTAAGTTAATTTGATCCATTTTATCTTCAACTTTTAATGCTCTTACACAAGAAAGTGCTTGGGCAGCAAAAGCTTCGTTAAATTCAAATAACTCAATATCTGCAATTGATAGACCGGCACGTTTTAAAGCTTTATTCGTTGCAGGAACAGGGCCATAACCCATAGTTGCAGGATCGCAACCAGCAACGGCCATGCCACGAATTTTAACGCGAGCTGTTAAACCTAGTTCTTTTGCTTTCTTAGCAGACATAATTAACATTGCTGAAGCGCCGTCAGAAAGAGCAGAAGACGTTCCCGCAGTAACAGTACCATTCACTGGGTCAAACACTGGACGCAATGCTGATAAGCTTTCAGCCGTTGTGTCAGGACGAATTACTTCATCATGCTCAACTAACGTTAGTGCACCTGTAGCATCATGACCTTGTGTGGCAACAATTTCATTGTCCCAACGACCAGCCAAGTGTGCTTCATGGGCTTTTTGATGCGAACGTGCACCAAAAGCATCTTGCATTTCACGGGTAATACCGTGTTGTTTACCCAATAACTCAGCAGTTAAGCCCATATTTCCAGAGGCTAAGGCAATATGTTTATTTAGCGCAGGATCAAAATCAACATCATACATCATAGGTACGTGACCCATGTGTTCTACACCGCCAATTAGGAATACATCACCTTGACCAGCCATGATACTAGTAGTCGCTTGGTGCAACGCTTCCATAGAAGAGCCACATAAACGGTTAACCGTAACACCAGCAATCGATTTTGGTAAACCAGCAAGTAATGATGCATTACGTGCAATATTAAAACCTTGTTCTTTAGTTTGTTTTACACAGCCCCAAATAACATCTTCAATGTCTTCTGGGTCTAATGCTGGGTTACGTACTAAAATTTGTTTCATTAGGTGTGCTGATAATGCTTCAGCACGTACATTGCGAAAAACGCCGGCCTTAGAGCGACCCATTGGAGTTCGTATGCAGTCTACAATTACAACTTCGTTCATTTTATTCTCCTCGGCTTAAGTTGATTTAACATCGGTGGTGAAATAAGATTTACCTGATTTTGCCATCTCACGTAGGCCATCAGTTACTTGATAAATTTCACCTAAATCAGCATATTTATCCGCCATTGCGATGAAGTTATCTAAACCAAGTGTTTCTAAATAGCGAATTGCACCACCTCTAAATGGTGGAAAACCAACACCATAGATTAAGCCCATATCAGCTTCAGCTGCAGTATCAACTACACCTTCTTCTAAACAACGTACCACTTCATTAACCATAGGGATCATCATGCGAGCAATAATTTCTTCGCTGCTGAAGTCTTTTTTATCAGCACAATGTTGGCCAAGTAATTCGTATGCAATAGGAGCAGGTACTTTTATTGGACGACCACGTTTATCTTTCATGTGATCATAAAAGCCTTTGCCATTCTTCTGACCAAAACGCTCATTAGCATAAAGAGTACTAACGGGGTCATTGGCAATTTTTTTCATGCGGGTAGGGAAACCAGCTGACATAACACCGGTACAGTGATCAGCCGTATCAACACCAACTACATCAAGCAAATATGCTGGACCCATTGGCCAACCAAATTGTTTTTCCATTACTTTATCGATAGCGCTAAAGTCAGCACCTTCAAGTACTAATTGACTAAAGCCAGCAAAGTATGGAAACAAAACACGATTGACATAAAAGCCTGGGCAATCATTAACAACAATCGGCGACTTACCCATTTTCGCGGCATATGCTACGACAGCAGCTATCGTTTCATCCGAGGTATCTTTACCGCGAATTACTTCAACTAATGGCATTTTATTTACGGGATTGAAGAAATGCATTCCACAAAAGTTTTGCGGACGTTTTAAGCTTTGTGCTAATAAATCAATTGAGATAGTCGAGGTATTAGAAGTAAGAATAGCATCGTCACTGATTACGCCTTCAACTTCAGCTAGCACTATGCCTTTTATCTTAGGGTTTTCAACAACGGCTTCAATAACAATATCTACATCTTTAACACTGTCATAACTTAAGCTTGGCGTGATGTTATTTAACACATCAGCCATTTTCTTAGCATCCATACGACCACGTTCAACTTGTTTAGTTAAGATGCCCGTTGCTGTCGTTAAACCTAGATCAAGTGCTTGGTCATTAATATCTTTCATAACGATAGGCGTGCCTTTATAGGCTGATTGATAGGCTATACCACCACCCATAATGCCTGCACCTAATACCGCGGCTTTTTTGACAATTTTAGTTGCCAGTTTACCTGCTTTTTTGGCTTTACTTTTAATGACTTGGTCTGCCATAAACAAACCAATTTGTGCGGTTGCTGCATCAGTTTTTGCTAATTTGGCAAAACCTGCATTCTCCGCAGCCATTGCACCAGTGCGATCTAAGTTAGCACTAGCAATCAAGGTATTTATCATCACCATTGGTGCAGGGTAATGTTTGCCAGCTTTTGCAGCAATCATGCCTTTGCATGTGGTCGATGACATGATTAATTCTGTCGGAGATAAGTTTAATGCTTCCAATTTAGGCTGACGTTTAGCACGCCAATCTAGCTTGCCATTAATCGCCAATTTAAGCATGCTAATAGCAGCACTGCGTAAATTTTCTGGTTCAACAACTGCGTCAATAACGCCTTGTGCAAGTGCCGCCGCCGGTTTAAATGCTTTACCAGTTGACATCCAAGTTGCTGCATTATCAAAACCGATAAGTCGAGGTAGTCTGACAGTGCCACCAAAACCAGGCATAAGGCCGAGCTTAACTTCTGGTAAGCCAATGCTTACGGTAGTATCTGCAACACGGTAATCACAGGCAAGAGCCATTTCACAACCACCGCCTAATGCAACACCATTAATGGCGGCAATGGTAGGTAATTGAATATCTTCAAATGAATCGAAAACATCAGATGCTTTCTTTGCCCAAGCGGCTAATTCATCTTCTGGCTGACCAAATGAAGTTAAAAACTCAGTGATATCCGCGCCAACAATAAATGTTGATTTACCTGAGGTAACCATAACGCCTTTAGCATCACTGCAGTTGTTAATTGCTGCAACTACTGCAATATATTCTTCAAAAGTTGCTTGATCAAATTTATTTACTGATCCTTGAGCATCGAACTTAAGTTCGACAATGCCGTCTTCGAGTAATTGGGCTGAAAGGCTGTTGCCTTGATATATCATGCTTCGTCTCCTTCACCTAAAAGTGGTGTTGATTTTTGATGATTGATCTAGTTTTTTAACTCTATAAAAACTTAGATAACTAATAATAGCTGACTGAGTGTGCCTTGAATAAAAGTTAAATGCAATAAAATTAAAACGGTTGTTTTAATTGGCTGTTTGTTTACTAGGAAAAAGTATAATAATGCATGCAAAAAAATACCCAGCGAAATATGACTGGGTATGTTAATAGATTGTTTACGCTTAAAAAGGTAGTGCCAATTTAATGGTCTATTATAGGTATTACCTTTGTTGCTGGAGAAAGTTAATGAAATCACTTGCTGGCATTGGCTTAGCGTAATAGAAACCTTGGACTTCATCACAGCCAAGTTCAATTAGGCGTTTTTCTTGCTCAATTTCTTCAATACCTTCAGCAATTACTTTAAGTTTCATTTTTTGACCCAAAATTATGATGGTTTCAGCAATAATGGACTGACCCTCTTTGTGAATATCAGTGACAAAGGCACGATCAATTTTTAGTCTATCAAGAGGCAATTTTTGTAAATAGCTTAATGATGAAAAGCCAGTACCAAAATCGTCTAATGCTATGCTGATCCCTTGGGCTTTTAACTTGGTTAAGGTATCAATGATTATTTGTGGTTCGTCCATTAAAATATTTTCAGTAATTTCTAATTCAAGTTTATTTGGCCTGATTTTATATTGAGTCATAGTGTTAATAACATTATCAACAAAATTATCTTGTCGAAACTGAGGTATCGAGACATTGACTGAAATACTAATGTCGGCGAAGTCATTCTCCATCGTTTGTAATTGTTTACATGCTTGGTTAATCACCCAGTCACCAATTTCAATAATTAAACCTGAATATTCAGCTAAAGGAATAAAAACAGCAGGAGAAATAAATGTTCCATCAGTTGTACGCCATCGAAGTAAGGCTTCAGCGCCTATGACTTTCCTGGTACCTAATGATAATTGTGGCTGATACCAAAGTTCCAGGCAGTTATTGGCAAAATCTTTGCGTAGTTGGCTGATCATATTTAATCGCCACTGCATTTGATCTTCGATATCGGGGTGATAATAAGAAAAGTGCTCGAGAGGATTCTTTTTTGCAATATTTAAAGCAATATTAATTTGATTTAAAACTTGAACACCACTGCTTTGTGCATGTTCTTTGGTACAAAGGCCAAAACAAGCATTGATAGGAAGATGTTGCTCACCGGCCTTAAATGGTTGATGGAATAAAGCCATTAAACTCTCAGGAGTTAAACAATCAGCAGGACCAATAATGCCAAAAACATCTGCACCGACACGGGCAAATTGGCAGTCACAATCGATACTTTGCATGCGCTGACCTATAGCAGAAAGAAGTTTGTTACCTATATCTTGTCCTAATGCATCGTTGATATCGCTGAAATGATTAATGTCAATTAAGGCTGCAACTTGGTTTTTTTGTTCACTTTGTGCAAAGATGTCAAGTAAGCGTACGAACTCTAAACGGTTGGGTAAATTGGTTAGCGAATCTTTATAGGCGGCATTGGTGAGCTTTTGGAACAAATGGACATTTTCGTAACCGACAGCTACACCGGATAAAAAAACATTGAGTAGTTGCGTTTGTGTTTCAGTTAAAGGACTGGACAGTATTACGTGGATAACCGAACGATAGTCGCCTTTAGCAACGTATAAATTCAGACTGTCATCGAGGTATTGGTGCTTTTGTTGCAAGAAACAAGCTTTTACTTGTTTACTGGCTTGCTCATTTTGTAGCATTTCTAGCTTTTGGTTAATTAAGCTATCATCAAATCCTATTTGCGCAAGTACATAAAAACTTAAGTCATCAATATTGTCGATAATGCCTTGACCTCTAGCGCAAAAAACGGCCGAAATATCTTCATTTATCAGGGTTTTTAATTGCGACAAAACGCCTTGGCTATAGGTAGATAGAGAGTGTTGAGAAGACAATTCGGTGGCGCCTGAGACAATATTTTCCAAGCCTAAACGGTTTTCATTAACCGTGGCTATTTGTTGAAAAGAGCGAATGGCGGCAAAAACGGTTGTTACCAGTTTACGGCGAGTTAACTCGGTTTTTGTCTTATAGTCATTAATATCATACTCTTTGATTACACTTTCTTCGGGAGCATAGCCAGGTTGTCCTGTACGCAAAACAATGCGGATATCTTTTCGTTGTAATGTTTCTCTTATGTATTTTACTACATTTAAGCCAGCATCATCCGTTTCCATAACGACATCGAGTAATACAAGAACAATATCCTTATGATCTTTAATGAGCTGACAGGCATCTTTACCTGAGTAAGCATGTAAATACTCAAGGCGGCGGCCTAATACAATCAAATCGGACAATGCTAATTGAGTAACTGAATGAATTTCCGGATCATCGTCAACAATTAAAATCTGCCAAGTTTCATCACTGCCAAACGCTAAAATCTCGTCTTCATTACTATCATCAATGAATAAAAAATCATCGTTTGAATTTTCGGATGCTTGCATACTGCCCTCATAACTAAGCATATTTATTACAAATATCCCAGTTAAAATTGAAATGTATTTTATTTAGCTTAACTATAACCTAATACTACTTTTTTACACTATTGAAGGGGAGATTAAAAGCCTGTTTACAAAAAAAATTTATTTATTTCGGTAAGTTATAATAAATTGAATGGATTGCTGTCCGCTTAACAGTACTTTATCATGTAGTTCAATGATTCAAGCCACTAAGTATTGACCATCAGGTGAATTATAGCTACTTTATCTTAATATATTGCGAGAAGGAGTTAGCAAAGTGAATAAAGAAAAATCAACAGTTTTGGTACCTGAAAAAGATGCGGATGATACTTTAATAGTGACAACGAATAAATTGAGTCACACACCAGATGAAGCCGCTGTTTCTCAGCAATTTTTTAAGCTGGCAAAAAAATTCGCCATAGACGGTGCCTTATTGCCTGAAGATAAACAAATGCTCATCGAAGATAGAACAGCTAGGCGAGCTAGATTATGCCAATTACGTAAGCAGAAAAATATTGAAAATATTATGCAAAAGACGTTAGCCTATTGTGCGGATTTTGAAATAGGACAAAGAACTGATCTGGACTGGTTTACTCGCTATATTACTTTGTCCGAAGAGGTAAGTAACCCCACAATGCAAGATCTATGGGCTAAAATTTTAGCAGGAGAACTGACAAAGCCAGGCGCATTCTCATTTAAGGCCTTACAGGTTTTTCGTGATATGAGTATTTTTGATGCGAAATTATTAGCGAAAGCTTGCGCATTAGCGATAAAAGATCCCAATAAAAAGAGCATACGGTTAATCACGGGTGCTTATCAACAGCCGGGTTTATTTAATTTTTTTTCTAAGCAGCGACAGCTATATTGTAACTTAAGCCATTATGGTTTGAATTACGCTGATTTATTAGCTTTATCAGAGAATCACCTTATATATTTACAGGAAAGTGAATCGAGCTTAATAAATAAAGGCGAAGTGCTACAATTTACTTATAACGGTTTACCGTTAAAGTTAACCGCAAAAAAAAGCAATATTTGCCTGCAATTTTATAAGTTTACACCACTAGGGGCTGAACTTGCTCACTTGATTAGTGATAAAAGTAATGATGATTTCTTTGAGCATTTAAAAAGTAAATTAACGCAATACTTTGTCATTAATAGTGCTTAAAACAAAGACAATTTTCGGCACTGTATCTTGCTGTGATTATCAGGGGCGTTTTAGATTTGCACCCTTAGCGTTAATTTACTAATGTTATATTATATCAATTGTGATAGTATCTCATTTTGAGGGCCGGAACTGGCCAATGAAGGTAAATTAATCGAGATTCGCGGAATAATCATGTTAGACAGAATAGGCATTACAGCAACTTCCTTATGTGCATTACATTGCATATTATTACCTATTTTATTGCCTATGTTGCCTTTAATGGGGCTAAGCTTTCTAGCTGACCACGCTTGGGAGCATGTTTTTCTGCTGATGACCGCTGCACTAGGTAGCATTGCCTTATTTTCTGGCTTTAAACGCTACCATAAACGACTTTATCCTTTCTATTTGCTTTATTTAGGCGTTGCCTTGTATTGGATAAAACATGACTTCTCTCAAGAGTTGGAGCCGTACTTTATCATTGGTGGGGCTAGCCTCATCATTGCTGCTCATTTTATCAATATCAAACTGTGCAACAGCTGTAAACGATGTGAAGATGAGGCTTGTAATAGTTAAGCACAGTAATTGTGTGTCACCCTAAGTAACTAATATTATTATTAATAATATTAGTTACTAGCCATTAAATTCTTTCAATTTTCTCGTCAAAGTATTTCTTCCCCAGCCCAGTTTTTTTGCTGCATCTTGTTTATGGCCTTGGGTGAATACTAACGCTCGTTCGAGCATTATTTTTTCAAATTCAATTTGAGCATAATCGAGAATTGCATTTTTTCCCTGGGCTAATTCTTGGTCCATCCAGTCGCTGAGCGCATCCTGCCACGCATTTACTTCATGTTTTAAAGGGGTAGAAATTTTGGTTAATTCATTCGGTAAATCTTCAATCAGTATTTCTTGACCACTTGCCATTACCGTTAAAAACCGACACATATTTTCTAATTGCCTAACATTGCCTGGCCAATGACAGTTATTGAGAAAGGCACTGGCTTTTTTACTTAATGTTTTAACCTCTACACTCAACTCATTAGCAGCTTGCGTTAAAAAATGTTGGCTTAGTTGTGGAATATCTTCTTTACGCTCTCTAAGGCTAGGTAAGTGAATTCGAATAACATTGAGACGATGAAATAGGTCTTCCCTAAATTCTCCTTTTTTTACTCGTTCTTCAAGGTTTTGATGAGTAGCGGCAATTATTCGAACATCAACCTGGACAGGTGAATGTCCTCCTACCCGATAGACTTGTCCATCAGAGAGTACCCGTAAAAGGCGAGTTTGAATTTCTAGTGGCATATCGCCAATTTCATCTAAAAATAGTGTCCCGCCATGGGCTTGTTCAAATCGACCTTGTCGAACTGCATTTGCACCGGTGAAAGCGCCTTTCTCATGACCAAATAATTCAGATTCAATGAGATCTTTTGGAATAGCGGCCATATTCAATGGAATGAAAGGGGCATTTACTCGAGGACTGTGGGAGTGTAGTGCTTGCGCAACTAATTCTTTACCCGTGCCGGACTCACCATTAATTAATACACTAATACTTGAGCGAGATAATCGGCCAATGGCACGAAATACTTCTTGCATCGCGGGCGCTTCACCAATTAACCCCGCCGCTAACGGGACATTTTTTTGCTGTTGCTTTTTTTCATTTTGCTCTCTAGCATGTGTACACGCACGTTTAGTAAGGTTAATAGCTTCATCTATATCAAATGGCTTAGGTAAATATTCAAAGGCACCCCCTTGATAGGCATTAACGGCACTGTCTAAATCAGAATGTGCCGTCATAATGATCACGGGAATATGATTATGCTGTTTGTTTATTTTTTTTAATAACTCCATGCCATCCATATTCGGCATACGAATATCAGAAATAATCACCTCTGGTTGGCCATGGTCCAAGGCAATTAATAAATTTTCAGCGCTTTCAAAGGCGGCACAACTCATATTAACTTTGGCAAAGGCTTTTTCTAACACCCACCTAATGGAGCTATCGTCGTCAACTATCCACACTTGTTCTGTGATCATAATTCATTCTCTTGTGATAAAGGTGTTTGATTTAACGGCTGCTGTTTCAAGGGGAGTAAAATAGTAAATTCAGTATGACCAGGGCGGCTATGGCACGATAGTTTACCTTGGTGTTGATTGATCAGGGTTTGCGCAATGGACAAACCTAATCCTGTGCCATTCGAACGTCCAGACACCATAGGGTAGAATAAAGTATCTTGAATTTTACTCGGAATACCAGGGCCATTATCAATAATACTAATTTGAACGGCTAACTTAACGCGTTTACCATGAATGGTCTTATTGCTGGCGATACGTGTTTTTATGGTAATGTCATGTATTTCATCAATCGCTTGAATAGCATTATTAACAATATTAAGTACTGCTTGTTGCAGTTTTTCTTGATCACATTCAACCTGGGGAAGTGAGGGATCATAGTCACGAAATAAATGAAATTTTTGTCCATTTGAATAACTTACCAGTTGACAAACTTTTTCGAGTATACCGTGAATATTATGTGCTTTTATTTGCGGTAATTGATTTGGACCAAGTAAACGATCCACTAAATTTGTCAGTCTATCAGCTTGCTCGATGATCATGCTGGTGTACTCTTGTTGCTCCTCACTGACTTCTTTACTTAATAATTGTGCTGCACCACGTAAACCCGCAAGTGGATTTTTAATTTCGTGGGCTAGGCCTTTTATTAGGTCGCGGGCGGCAAGCCATTGTTGATGCTGAAAAACCTCTAGGCTTATTTGTTTTTGTTGGTCTATTTGTTTGAATTCAAGTAATACATGAGGGGTTTGTGCAAACTCGACCGAAGACGCGGTAACTTCTGCGGTAAAGCGATGACTTTCATTGAGTTCAATTACTATATCGCTGTCGGTAAACTCTTGACCGGTGGCAATGAGTTGTTTTAAACGAGTGCTATTAATGCTGGTCTTGGCAAAAATGCTTTCAGCTGAGGTATTATATAAACGATAAAGGCTCTTGTTTAGTAGTGCCTCGGCAGCAGGGTTTGCATATACGATGGCTAGTTCTGCATTGAGAATAATGACGGCAGTCACCAATTGATTAGCGAGAGATTGCTGATAGGATAACTTCTGCTCTTGTATATAACTTCGACTGTGCATAAAAAACCTCAGGGAGATACATCATATCGCACTACTTTGGTGCGTTAAATGCAACTTTACTAAAGAAATGTTTTATATGCAGTATTATTTTGTTGAACTAGCAATAGTTAACTTTTTTAGATCTCTTGCTAGCTCTTTGATAGCGTGGGGCTGATAGTTAAATGGTTAACTTAGTTAGTTGAAGCTCTATGCATATAAAACGTTACTGATGCTGATGATGCAATAACCTTGCCTTCTTCATCAAGTAATAACATTTTTATTTTATGTTCACCCCTATCAATATTTCTTAGAGAAAACATAGAGTGCTTTTGTGGATTTTGATGAGGCTTGCCGTCAAGAAGTAATTGTACTTCTAGCCCAGATTTAAATCTTGGCTTGATACCCCCGCCAATATATATAGAGCCAGTATTATCACGGATTGTGGCATTGTTTTTAGGTGTATTGATAACTATTTCGTATTCTTCGATGGTCTCTTGCGGCGAGATATCGAGTACTTTAGTCTCAATAGAGGTGCTTGATTGAATGATATTACCCGGCTTAGTTATGACTTCTACAGCACCTGCTCGGGGAGAGTCCGAAAAAACTAATACACCTTTTTCATTACGCCAGACATAAATTTTGGCGGTGCTTGGGTGCACAGGAGCAGCTAATGTAATTACCAATAGTGAAAATAGCAATAACTTGATCATAGTTCGTTAAATTGTTCCTGTGCTTGGGTGCTCAACATCAACATCAACATCCGCATCGTTCCATAATGTACGCTAATATAAGTATATAGCTATAATTTATACAAAAAAATGTTTTTATTATTTTATCTGTCAATAAGTAACACTTTAAGGTGCATTATGAAAAACTTGTTACTTTTATGTTCCGATGTTGCTATTTAACCCATAAAAAAGCTCACCTAAGTGAGCTTTTTTCTAATGAGCGTCAAGCGCTACCAAGATAGTGTTAGGCGAAATTAAACGCTGTAGTACATATCAAATTCAACCGGGTGAGTAGTCGCATTTAATAGTTCAATTTCTTTACGCTTAAGGCCAATGTAAGCATTAATCATATCGATATCCATAACGCCACCTACGGTTAAGAAGTCGTTGTCCGCTTCTAAGGCATCAAGGGCTTCTTCAAATGATGAACAAACTTGTGGAATTTGTGCCGCCTCTTCTGGAGGTAAGTCGTATAAATCTTTATCCATGGCTTCGCCAGGATGAATTTTATTTTTAATACCGTCAAGGCCAGCCATTAACATTGCCGTGAAGCCTAAGTAAGGGTTCATCGTTGGATCAGGGAAGCGAACTTCGATACGCATTGCTTTTGGTGTAGGTACCATAGGAATACGGATTGAAGCAGAACGGTTTCTTGCTGAGTATGCCAGCATAACAGGTGCTTCAAAACCAGGGACAAGACGCTTGTATGAGTTAGTTGAAGCGTTAGTGAAAGCATTTAATGCTTTAGCGTGCTTGATGATACCGCCAATATAAAAAATCGCCATTTCAGACAAACCGCCGTACTTATCACCAGAGAATAAGTTAACGCCATCTTTGGCAAGTGATTGATGTACATGCATACCCGTACCGTTATCACCCACTAATGGCTTAGGCATGAAAGTAGCTGTTTTACCGTAAGCGTGAGCAACGTTATGTACTACATATTTATAGATTTGTACTTCATCTGCTTTTTTAACCAAGGTATTAAAGCGACAAGCAATTTCATTTTGACCACAAGTAGCTACTTCATGATGATGCGCTTCAACCACTAAGCCCATATCTTCCATCACTAAACACATGGCTGAACGTAAATCTTGAGAAGAATCGACTGGAGCTGTGGGGAAATAACCGCCTTTAACACCAGGACGGTGACCCATGTTACCTTCTTCGTATTTGGTACCAGAGTTCCAAGCCGCTTCTTTATCATCAATCTTGTAGAAAGAACCACTCATATCAGTGTGGAAACGTACATCATCAAAAACGAAGAATTCTGGCTCAGGACCAATTAATACCGTATCAGCAATGCCAGTACTGCGTAAATATTCTTCAGCACGATGGGCTACCGAACGTGGATCACGGCTGTAGCCTTGCAAAGTGCTAGGCTCTAAAATGTCACAACGAATATTTAATGTTACCGCTTCAGTAAATGGGTCTAGTACTGCCGTTGATGCATCAGGCATCATAACCATGTCGGACTCATCAATGCCTTTCCAGCCTTCAATTGAAGAACCATCGAACATTTTACCGTCTTCAAAGAAGTCTTCATTTACTTGGTGATGCGGAATTGAAATGTGTTGTTCTTTACCTTTTGAATCAGTAAAACGAAGGTCAATAAATTTGACATCGTGTTCTTTAATTAAGTCGAATACTGCTTGTGACATTTTGTCTCTCCAGTGAGGTTAATTTTATAAATTTTTGAAATAGCCGAGTAAGTTTTAACATGGATGAAGTTATAAGGTTCGCTACCATCAATATTCATCTATTATTGTTCATTGAATAAGCTAAAATCGTGCCAAGGTTAACTTCATTGATTAATAAGCTTTTTTATTGTTTTAACCTTACGCTATGCACCGAAACTGTGCTCGTATTGCTCTTTTTTGGTGCACCGATAAGTCATGTAAGAATCTACTATAGAATATATTTAGCTAGTTGCCTCTAAGAATTTATACTTATTTCACCTGTTATGTTTCAAATATAAGGCCAAGATCGCATTTATTGATATTTATAGTCATGTTAATGGGTGTTTTTTGTATTTATATTGCTGACTTTTGAGGATTTTTATAAAGTTCATGCCTTTAATGAATGAGAGCATTTATGAAGAAATTGATAGTCTCCGTGTAAGCTGAAATTAGAGTTCGATAGTGAGGACTTAATATGCAGACTATAGATTGGCACGATGTAACTGAGTTACGTAGTAAGCAATGGCAAAGTTTTGGTATGTTTGATGGCACTATAGCGGAAGGTTATTTAGTGCTAAAAGAGGGTGAATTATCTTTAGTTAAACATGGTGTTACTACTCACTATGATTTAAATAGCCTTTTATCTATAGCCTCTTAGGACAAAAATGAAAGAGACTTATGGGATGGCTATATTAATTTAGGCCAGGGTAACACGATGTAAGTTGAACGACTTGAGATGTTAATGTCAGTCCAAGTGAGCAAAAAATTAAATTTTGGATATGCAAGATGATGCCAGTCATAGTGAAGATTCATTTGGCTTAACCTTAGGTACGGATTTTTCCTTTGAAGTATCAAGCGATATTGATTTCGATGCTTCATATAATATACAAATGCTTGATGCAGCCTCTGGTGGCAATAGCCACCATTTAAAAGCAATTACCGTTTAGTAGTCAGTTTTAGCTATGATTTTTAGCGCTTTAAAACGCTAAACGTCTCAATTATTCATGGCTCACCACAACATCGGTTAACGCGTTACAACTGCAAAGTAAAATATAGCCTTGTTGCTTTTCTACCGCAGTTAAGCCATTGGTTGAATGTTGTTTGACTTGCCCGCTTATTAATTTCGCTTTACAACTGCCACAACAACCAGCCCGACATGAATAAGGTAATATTAAACCGGCCGCTTCCCCTTGCTCAAGTAGTGAATCTTCTTTATTACCTTCGCATTTTTTATGCCAACGGTTAAAGAAAATCGATATTTTAGCGTTTTTGTCCGTTGGTTTTACTATTTTATTTTCAGTTATCGTATTGGGCATTGTATTGCTTTTCTTAGCAAAATTGACACTTGTATTAGCAGAATTGACAACTGCATTAATAGCAAGGACATTTGTATTAGTTGAGCTAACACTTGGCTTCGAATATTCATATTCACCATAACTTTCGTAATGGTAATTGCTAGGCTGTAAACCTAATTTTGCTAATAGCTGTTGAGCAGATTTTCTGAATAATTTTGGTCCACAAACGAAGGTTTGATAATGACTAAGTTGCTCAATATTGTGCAGCATGTGCTCATTTAATCGCCCTTGAAAACCATACCATTGTGGACTAGCAACTTGAGTAAGGGTGTAAATTATTTGGCAATTACCATGCTGCTTAGCCAAGCTTACAATTTCAGTGTGAGCAATCAAGTCGGTTTCTTTTTGCGCACTATGAATAAATACCACTTGATTTTTACATTGTTTAGCGACCATATAACGTAGCATGGCAAGCATTGGGGTAATGCCACTGCCAGCACTTAACAATAATACCTTTGGCGGAACAGACTCGCCAAGATAAAAATTGCCAGCTACCTCTTGGGTAGAAATACTCTGACCTACCTTAAAGTGGTCATGGAAATAGTTAGATATCTTTCCTTGTGGGATGCGCTTTATCGTGATGCTAAGGTAATCGACTGTTGTCGGTGAAGAAGACAGGGTATAACAGCAAGATTGTATTTTTCCGGCCATTTTAAAAGTAAAGTTGAGGTGCTGGCCCGCGTAGTAGCGAAAAGATAACTTATTTTGTGATCTTGGGTAAGCAAAAATAAACGTCTTTACATCATGAGTTTCTATTAGAATTTTTTGACAAATTAATTGGAATATTTGTTTTGTCACGGTTGATAGGGCCATTTTTTAATTTACTCTACTCTACTAAGTTTAAGGAGCCTGTTTACAGCTAAAGCTTAGTAATTAAGGTATGATATCGCCAATTATAGCGCTTCTTTATCCTTGATTATTATATCTATGAGCAAAAAAAATCAACATCTTCATATATTAGGCATTTGTGGTACCTTCATGGGTGGTATTGCCGCTATAGCTAAGCAACTCGGTTTTAAAGTCAGTGGCTCTGATGCAAATGTGTATCCGCCAATGAGCACTCAGCTAGAGCAACTTGGTATTGAGTTAAACTCTGGTTACCAGGTAGAAAATTTCAGCGATGATATTGATATGGTTATTGTTGGCAATGCCATGTCCCGCGGTAATGCCATGGTGGAATATATGTTAGATCGTAATATCCCGTATATTTCTGGTCCACAATGGTTGCTAGATAATGTACTACAAGACCGCTGGGTCATTGCCGTTGCTGGTACTCATGGTAAAACCACTACCACAAGTATGCTGGCGTGGATTTTAGAATATGCACATTTATCGCCTGGCTTTTTAATTGGCGGTGTGCCACAAAATTTTCCTTGCTCAGCTCGACTAGGTGATGCGCCTTTTTTTGTCATTGAAGCGGATGAATACGATAGTGCTTTTTTTGATAAACGCTCTAAATTTTTGCATTACCGTCCGCGTACGTTAGTGATCAATAATTTAGAGTTTGATCATGGTGATATTTTTAATGATCTCAGTGATATTCAGAAACAATTTCATCACCTTATCCGTACGGTACCCAGTAATGGTTTGATTTTGTCACCCGCCAATGACCCAGCCATTAGTGAAACATTAGCCATGGGGTGCTGGACAGCAACAGAGTTTGCTCAGCACGATACTCACCTTGAAAAGGGTTGGCAAGTTGAAAAGTTAAATGCGCAAGGCAGTGAATTTATCGTTAAATTTGACGGTACTACACAGGGCGTAGTTAAGTGGGATCTCATTGGCGATTTTAATATTGATAACGGTGTCATGGCAATAGCAGCGGCCCGTCATGCGGGTGTACCAAGCTCCATCGCTATTGAAGCGCTAGCAGAGTTTATTAATACTAAACGTCGTTTTGAGCTGCGCGGTACAGTCAATGGCATTAGTGTTTATGATGACTTTGCTCATCATCCTACTGCCATAGCAAAAACATTAGCAGCTGTACGTGCTAAAATAACACAACAAACTCAAGTTGGGCGTATCTTAGCCGTATTCGAGCCTAGATCAAACACCATGAAATCAGGGATACATAAAGAGGCACTGCCTCTGTCACTTATCGATGCTGATCAGGTGTTTATCTATCAAGGAGAGCAAGTAAAATGGTCATTGGATGACATGATCAAACAGTGCCAGCCACCTTGCCAAGTCGAAGATAATATCGAAAAATTAGTGGATAATATAGCGCAACAAGCCCAAGCGGGCGATATTATTGTTGTGATGAGTAACGGTAGTTTTGCCGGTATACATGACAAGTTATTGAATCGTTTGGCGACGATAACCGTATAAATAATCCAGCCGTTTAAGTAATGCCATTCCGTATCATACCAACCCGTTTGGTATAATAGTAGTTTAACCATATTCGTAAAAAGAGAAGCAAGTAAAATGACAGTATTAACCATACTTACCGCCCCTAATGATAAGCTATTAAAACCGGCAACACCGGTTGCGGATGTCACTAAAATTCAGGGTTTAATCGATGATTTATTTGAGACCATGTACGATACTGATGATGGTATTGGCTTAGCGGCAACACAAGTTGGTCGTGGTGAGGCCGTAGTGGTTATAGATATTTCGGAAAATCGTGACGAGCCCTTAGTCTTAGTCAACCCAGAGATTGTCAGTGGTGAAGAAAAAGCTAAAGGCGAAGAAGGGTGTTTATCTGTGCCTGGTTATTACGCTGAGGTTGAGCGTTTTACCAAGGTTACCGTTGCAGCGTTAGACCGTGAAGGTAAAAAAATTACCATTACCAGTGATGATTTTCTTGCCATTGCTATGCAACATGAAATTGATCATTTAAAAGGTAAGTTATTTATTGACTATTTATCGCCACTTAAAAAACAAGTGGCGCTCAAGAAAGTCAAAAAAATGATTAAGAACAGCTAACTTTATTGAAAGAGTAAGTGGACAGTTAATGACAAATAAATCAAGTAAGGCCGTTATGGGGCAAAGTGACTTTAATGGCATAATAACATTAGCGATTACCGGTGCATCAGGTGCCGGTTATGCCTTACGCTTAATTGAATGTTTAATTGCGGCAAATTATCAATTATATATACTGTGCTCAAGTGCCGGGCGAATTGTCTTAGATACGGAAGCGGGAGTCAAAATCCCTAGCTCTCCAGACGCCGCTAGTCAATTTCTAACTGACAAATATCAAGCAAAAGCACAACAAATAACGGTTTTTGGTAAAGAGCAATGGTTCTCTCCCGTTGCATCAGGCTCTGCTGCGCCCAAACAAATGGTTGTTTGCCCTTGCTCGACCGGAACCATGGCTGCTATTTGTTATGGTATGAGTGATAACTTGATTGAGCGAGCGGCAGATGTGGTGATCAAAGAACGTGGTCAGTTAATTCTAATGATAAGAGAAACGCCATTCTCGACCTTGCATTTACAAAATATGCTGAGCCTATCTCAGCAAGGGGTCACTATTATGCCGGCCTCGCCAGGCTTCTATCACCAAGCAAAATCAATTGAAGATCTCATTGATTTTATGGTGGCTAGAGTATTAGATCATCTAGGCATAGATCAAGATATTATGCCGCGTTGGGGTTATAGCTAAACTGAAATAAAAAAGCGACGGGCTTTAATAGTCTGTCGCTTTTTTCGAGCAATGTGGTTTACGCAATTATTATGTAAGCGTTAGACTTACTCGTCAAAACTAAATTCAATATAAGCTTTGCCTAATTCATTTTTTAGCGGAATAATAATAACAGGGCCTTTGGCTTGGTGATGAATGGTGTGGTTTGGGCCAGAAACAACGATAGGTGTGGCCATATCGAACTCAATGCCTTTTTCACTTAGTAAACGCTTAGCGCCACCGGTAACCATATTGGTAATTTCACCAATTAAATCCGTAATCTCTTCATTAATTTCATCGGGTGCTTCGCCGACCATATTTTTCATTGTGGCTAAAGCTAGCCCTGCCTCAAAAGTAATGGATAGAGAGCCTTTTGCTTGCTTACTAACCATACCAATTAAACCTGAGACATCACCCATGGCGACTTCATTTTTTTTAAGCCGTGGTTTTTCTGGAATTAATTCCATTTGAGCCATAGTCGACATGACATTAAGCATTGAAGATAAAAATGGGTTGATAAACTCTACATTCATGAAGATTCCGAATCTTAACTGTTTTAAATAAAGTACTTACTTTGATTTTGCATGCTTATTTTACAAATGTAAATCAAATAACGTAATAGTTTTATAATTTAAGCCGTTAATTCCCTAGGCAGTTTAGCTAGTGATCCCTTTGCGCAACGATTATAGCCTCTTTTCTTCTATAATCGAAAGTTAAGCTGCCAAAAAATGCGACACCTTTAAGATCTTTACCTTGAAAATTAACTGTATTCACTTGCTTAGGGTAAGTATCGATGAGTATTGCATTTTTTACCACTATTTGAGGTAAAAAATTTTGCTGTTTACTTTCTTGGTAGGCGATGATTTTACCGGAACTTATTTCAAATCCCAGCCAAGTTAAAGGGATTTGTATTTTATTTCTTTCTAGCGAGAATTTCTGCTCAAAATACTGTTGAATATATAAGTTGTAATATTTATGTTCTGCTGAAAAATTAATCTGTTTAAGCTCAGCAATGGCATTTTCAATGCCATGACTGGTAAATTGATGGATTATTTCCAGGTGTTTAGTTTTGGGGTTGGCGGTTAAATCACTTAGTCCAAAAAAATAGGTGGGACTAGTGGCAACTGCCACTAGTCCCGAGTATAAGCTTAGAGCAATTAAAAGCTTGCTCAGTACTTTAAGCATTATAGGTCTTCTTCTTTTTGCTCTGTTTCGTCATTGATTTTATCGTCTGAGCTTTCTTTTAGCTTTTTATTATAATCACGCATCATATCTTTTTTCTTGGCTTTATAAAGGTCAAAACGAGATTGAATAGGGCGCGCGGGCCAATAATTGTTATTGATATTAACATCAGCTGTTTGCCAGTTTGCATCTAAGGCAATCTCGGTGATTTCTTTATCACGTATTAATAACTTGGATACCTTTTTACTGTTTCGGCGCCAGATTTCAGCGGGTATATATATGCTCAGTGGTACTGTCCGCATAGGTAATATCAAGTAAAATTGGCATCACTAAACCGCCATGATTAGAAAAGTCGATGATATAGAATTTACTATCATTAACCAATAGCTCTAGCTGCCAAGGCTCTAATTCTTTATGGGCCTTATTATATTTATTGCGATCGACATTGGTGGCGGTGAACTTGTCATGCTCATTGTAGAAATCTAATAGTTCTGGCTTGTCTTGAGTACGAAGCCATTGGCCTTGATTACGTGAATCGCTAATAAATTCGGGCTGCAGGTTATCTTGAGCGCGCTCCCATGCGGCTTCTATATCCGGATTTTGACTGTTTGGTCGATACAAATAGATATTATCAATGGATAAATCAACCGCTGAAGCATCTTCCATGGTGCGGAAAAAATCAGCTGGCGTTGGGCGTTTGAACTTCCAACGCATGGCATATTCCTTAAAGGCAAAGTCAAACAGCTCGCGACCCATAATGGTTTCGCGTAAAATATTTAATGCCGTTGCTGGTTTGCCATAAGCGTTATTGCCGAATTGTAAAATTGACTCTGAATTGGTCATAATGGGTACTTGATTATTACTTTTCATGTAACTCGTAATATTGGCGGCATGACCACGTCGAGAGGGGTAGCCTTCTTCCCAAGCTTGTTCGGCAAGAAATTTTAAAAAGCTATTGAAGCCCTCATCCATCCAGGTCCACTGACGTTCATCTGAATTGACAATCATTGGAAAGTAGTTGTGGCCTACCTCATGAATAATATCACCAATTAAGCCGTATTTAGTGCGACGAGAATAGGTTTTTTCACCGGTTTTTTTATCCAAAGTAGGACGAGGACCATTGAAGGTTATCATCGGATATTCCATACCACCGACTGGGCCGTTTACTGAAATAGAAATGGGGTACGGGTAATCAAAGGTATATTTATTATATTGCTCCATCGTATGGATGATGGCTTCGGTAGAATATTTCTGCCAAAGTGGGTTGCCTTCGTTAGGGTAAAATGACATCGCCATAGTGTTGCTGTTACCCGGGTGAAAACCTTGGGCATCCCAGATAAATTTTCGGCTGGAGGCGAAGGCAAAGTCACGGATGTTTTTGGCTTTAAAATGCCATGTTTTTGTTTTGCTGCTACGTGATTTTTCATTCGCTAATGCTTCTGCTGGCGTAATGATTAAAACCGGTTTTTTAGCTGTTTTTGCTTGTTTTAAACGTTTACGATGGCTGCGGGTTAATACTTCGCTTGCATTTTGTAACACACCGGTGGCCGCAACGATATGATCGGCAGGGACGGTGATTTTTACGTCGTAGTCACCAAACTCTAAAGTGAACTCGCCACGCCCTAAAAATTGTTTATTTTGCCAGCCCATTGTATCGTAATAAGCTGCAGCTCTAAGGAATCAACTAGCAATTTCATAAAGGTAGTTATCATCTTCTTTAAAGTATTCATAATCTGAACTACCACCAATACTTTCTGCTCGTGCAGTTGATAATGCCAGTTTATATTTATCTCAACACTAGCACCTGACTTTAATAGCTTAGGCAGGTCTATACGCATCATAGTGCCGTTAATAATATAAGGTAATGCCTTACCATTACTAGCGCTTACTTTGGTTGTTTGGTAATCACCATCAAAGGCTGGTGCTGCAACCATGGCACGAAAGTTTTTAAAAGTGACTTTCTTGTTACTCGGGGCGGTATTGGTTGCTTTGTAAGCTGAATCACATTTCATGCGGTTTTGGTCTAGCTGTAACCATAAATAGCGTAAGGTATCAGGGGAGTTATTTTGATAATCCATCGTTTGTGCGCCCGTTAAGCGCTGAGTTTTGTCATCAAGGGTAATGGCAATGTCGTAATCAACTTTCTGCTGCCAATATTTATGGCCTGGCGCACCTGAAGCGGTACGGTAAATATTAGGGCTAGGTAATAGCTGCTCCATTTGGCGGAACTTATCATCGAAGGGCGCTTTATTTGCTTGGCTATTAGCTGACAGTAGGCCAGAAAATGCCAGTACTAGGCCTATTAAGGCAGTAGACGTTGAATTTTTCATATTTTTATAAGGTAGAGTGGCACACGCTTTTATGGGATGTATTAATACGGAGCTGGGTTTTATATCTCAATCAGCAACACCTTGTTACTGAGTTACTGACAAAGCGATATTTGCGATAAGAAGTAGATTAATTAGGATCAGTGTAAAGATTAGGGGGGGATTAGACTTAAGTACAGTTTTTACAACTACCGTGAGCTTCAACAATTTGATGACTAACGGTAAAACCGTTTGCATCAGCCATAGTGCGCAACGCTAAATCAAAGTTATTAGACTGTATTTCTTCGACATGGCCACATTGGTCGCAAATTAATAGTTGCACTGGATGATTACATTCCCCGAAGTGATGACACATTATAAAGGCATTAATCGACTCTATTTTATGGACAAAGCCCTGCTTAGATAAAAAATCTAAAGCACGATAAATGGTGGAGGGCTTGGCCGCAGCATCTATTTCCTTTAGTTCTGCTAATAAATCGTAGGCGCCAACAGCCCCATGATGATTGGCTAGCAATAAAAATACTTGTTCTCTAACTTTAGTAAAACGAGCGCCTTTTTTTTGGCAAACGAGTTGTGCTTGTTGTAATAAAGATTCTGCCGTCATGGTGATATTTAGATATATATTGTCTAAGAGCTGATTATTTTTCCAGTGTAGCATAGCTATTTATCAGGGCGTAAATATTTTTATCTTAGGCTGAACGGATGGCTAGCATGGCTTGTTAGCGGGAGGTTTATTATGTCGTTATAAACCATTCGCCATTTAAATAGCCTTCCATTACAATGAGGTTTATTCGCCAAAAAGACAGCGCTGTCTTTTTGGCGTTGTTTGATGATTAATTTGCTAGGAAATTACCATGACCCGTTATCTCGCGCTCGATGCTTTTAGAGGCATTACCATCGCTTTAATGATTTTAGTCAATACGCCGGGAACCTGGTCGCATGTTTATGCGCCCTTATTACATGCCGAGTGGCATGGCGCTACGCCAACTGACTTAGTCTTCCCCTTTTTCTTATTTATCATTGGTTCAGCCATGTTTTTCTCTTTTAAAAAGAGTAACTTTTCGGCGAGCCTTAAGCAATTTAAGCGAATTATTAAACGTGGCTTTATCATGTTTTTCATTGGCTTTATGTTAAACGTTATTCCCTTTAGCACTAATGTTGAAGATTGGCGAGTGATGGGGGTTTTACAACGCATAGGGTTAGCCTACGCTGTGGCGGCTTGTTTAGTACTTATACTAAAGCGCCGCGGCATATTTATTGTGTCAGCGGTTATGTTATTGGGCTACTGGGCATTACTCTTGAGTGTCGGTGAGGGCGCTTTAACCCTGGAAGGTAATATTATTCGTCAGTTTGATTTGGCGGTGCTAGGCGCTAATCATATGTATACCATGCGCGGTGTTGCTTTTGAGCCAGAAGGCTTATTAAGTACTATTCCTGCCATAGTGAATATGCTACTTGGTTTTGAATTAACGCGTTATTTAACCAGTATTAAAGATAAAAAAAGCAGTGTTATTAAGTTAACCCTGATTGGCGGCTTAGCGATAGGCTTCGCGGTGTTATGGAGCTTAATTCTCCCCATTAATAAGTCTTTATGGACACCTTCTTATGTTATTTATTCCACCGGCTTCGCTTGTCTATTACTGGCCGCCTTTATCTGGTTAATTGATATCATGAAGCAGGTGAAATTTGCCCAGCCGCTATTGGTTTATGGTACTAATCCCTTGTTTGTTTATGTATTGTCATTTTTAGTAGTGACAGTTTACTTAAATATTCAGTTAGCGGATGTCTCACTGTATGCCTGGTTATATCAGCAACTTAGTGCGCTATTTACGCCGAAATTGGCATCATTTATTTTTGCTTTTTTACATGTGATATTTTTCTGGTATGTGTCATTAAAACTCTATCAACGCCAAATATTTATTAAAATTTAGTGATAAAGTTCCCGTGCTTAATTTCATAAATTATCATTGAAGTTAAGCGTTAAAAGGCTATCAAAAATCCTTGTTTTTGCTATGCTTAGCTAATGATTTTACACCATCAATCATGGCATGAGTAAAGTAAAAATAAGGAGTTATTTAACGAGTGAATAAAGCTAAGCTGAGCCAAGATGAAAACTTATCTTTCAAAGTTAGTCATCAATTATTGCCGCAAGAATATCAGCGTATGGACCTTTACTTCTCACTTCCAGTTGAAATGGGCATCAATCCGAGTACGCTCAATGAAGAAGAATTCTTTTACTCCAATATTAAAAACCATAGCGCTTACTACGCGGATAAATTACACCTGCCTTTAGTGAGAAGTCGTTTTATTAGCCAAAATAAAGGTGAACAAAGCGATTATCGACTAAACCTTAATTTATATTCTTATCAGGTTACCAAAGCACTGGATGCTGATATCAAACAAACACTCAAGTTAAAATCTGCAGAAGAATTTTATCCTGCGGCCATTGAGTTGGCGGAGCAAACCCAGTTATTGACCAAAAAGTTAAGGCGTTATACCCCCTCAGATAATAAACTCATTTCCTTTTTTGAAAATGCTGACAATTATTTAAGTTGGCATATAGAACAATCATTTTTAAAGCTGCTGACTTTGGGACCGAAAAGCTCAGAATTCACCCTTGAGCGAGAGTCGTTGTTGAGCTTATGTAAAGCTGAAAATAGCTATCGTGTTGACAATAAGTACAACTCGCAAGTCACCCTTGATGACGCTAACCGTATAACCAATAAGATGCGGTTATTACAACGATTGATAGAATATGGCGTAGTCTTTCAACGGCAAACCCGTTATTTAAATGTTAACTTAAAGCGTTTAGTGCGTGGTGTCATCACGGCAGTTATCATGGCTTTTGTCATGGTACTGGTGTTAAATGCTCGTTCTAATTTTACTGAAGTTACGGTGGCTTTAGTGGCTTTTCTCGGGCTGATTTATGGTCTGCGAGAAACATTTAAAGAAGATTTAACCAGTTTGATTTGGCGAAAAATTCAAAAAGGCCGGCCCAAGTGGCAAAACTTATTTACCCATAGCGTCACCAAAAAACGCATCTTAAGTCAAATTCTTTGGTTAGAATACATAAGTAGTAAAGACTTGCCTAAAACCGTTAATGACATGTTTCAGCAACGTCGTCAGCAAAATAAACAAGCGGCGCAATTATTGCATTTTCGTTGTGATAATAAGGTCATGGCGAAAGAGTTTTTACCTGGTTATGATGAAATTCAGCAGCAAACCTTTTTTAATTTAACGCCTTTTGTGCGTTTTTTAAAAAAAGGCGCGGGTCGCTTATACACCCTAGAAGGGCAAAAAATTTCTAGCCAAGGGGTAGAGCGGCGTTATCAAATTAATCTAATTTTACGGCATTTATCCCAAGGTGAAGAATCGCTACAGCGTTTTAAAATCACTTTAAATCGCTCAGAAATTGTCAATATTGAGCTCATTGAATAAAGTAATATTAACCTAGGTACCGCTATCTATAGTCTGCTACTGCATGCTAATGAGTATAAGTTAGTTATTACTTGCTTTTTCTGCTTGTTTTCCCTACAATACGCCTCCTTAATTCAGCCTGAACTTTTGTTCCTTGCCTCAACTGGTGTTGGCTGAGCCAGAAAATGAGGCTACAACCGTAAGGAGCTCGTAATGCGTCATTACGAAATCATATTTATGGTTCACCCTGATCAGAGTGAACAAGTGCCTGGTATGATCCAGCGCTACACAGACTTGATCAATGCTGCTGAAGGCAAAATCCATCGTCTAGAAGACTGGGGCCGTCGTCAATTAGCATACCCAATCAAGAAACTACACAAAGCACACTATGTTCTTATGAACATTGAAGTGCCACAGTCAGTTATTGATGAATTAGAAACAGCTTTCCGTTATAACGAGATTGTTCTTCGTAACATGATCATGCGTACTAAAACAGCGGTAACTGTAGCATCGCCAATGGCTGCTGCTAAAGATGACCGTCGTGACGATCGTCGTGATGACCGTCGTGATGTTAAGAAAGAAGTTACTACTGCGCCAGTTGAAGCTAAAGAAGTCTCTACCGAAGAGAAGTCTGAAGAAGCGGCTAGCGAATAAGTAATTTGTGATGCTCTCGCAAAGTTCCTTGCAAGGTTCGTTACAAGAGAATTGCCTAGTGTTGAGTGGTACGGTGGTGAAAGCCCCAAGACAGTCAACCAGCCCAGCAGGTATTGTTCATAGTCAATTTTCTATAGACCATAAGTCTATACAAAATGAAGCGGGTTTGAACCGACAAGCATTTGTCAGAATACAGGTTGTTGCTACAGGTGAATTATCACACTTAACGCGTAAATTAGTTGCTGGACAAACTGTAAAAGTGAGTGGTTTTATTAACCGTCACGAATCTAGAAATGGTAACCCACTTTTAGTCTTACATGCTCAGCAAATACAAATGATTAATTTAGACTGATTTTCTTTTACTCTTTTTAAAGAGTAGAGTAAGGAAATTAAGTCAGGAGAATATTATGTCTCGTTTTTTTAGACGTCGTAAGTTTTGCCGCTTTACCGCGGAAGGCGCAACTTCTATCGATTATAAAGATGTTGCTACTTTAAAAAACTATATCACTGAAAGTGGTAAAATCGTTCCTAGCCGTATCACTGGTACTGCTGCTAAATATCAACGTCAATTAACTCGTGCGATTAAACGCGCTCGTTACTTGGCATTGTTACCATACACTGACTTACACAAGTAAGCTTAAAAGGGGTTTATTATGGAAGTAATTCTTCTAGACAAAATCGCCAAGTTAGGCGGCCTTGGTGACAAGGTATCTGTTAAATCAGGTTATGCACGTAACTACTTATTACCACAAGGTAAAGCAGTATTTGCATCAGCAGCTAACGTTGAGCACTTTGAAGCTCGTCGTGCTGACATCGAAGCTAAGTTAGCTGACGTTTTAGCCACGGCGACAGCTCGTGCAGCTAAAATTGTTGAGTTAGCTGAAGTTACTATCGCATCAAAATCTGGTGACGAAGGTAAATTATTCGGTTCTATTGGTACTCGTGATATCGCTGATGCGATCACTGAAGCTGGCGTTGAAGTTACTAAAGCTGAAGTACGTTTACCATTAGGTGCTATTCGCGAAACAGGTGAATTCGAAATCGCTATTCACTTACACACTGATGTTGATACTAACATCAAAGTTGTAGTTATCGCTGAAGCATAATTTGTAGGAGCGACTTTAGTCGCGCGAAACAGGCATTAGCTTAGTTTCAACTGCAAAAATAAAAACACCGCACTCTCATTGAGATTGCGGTGTTTTTTATTGTGAAGGAAAAATTAGCAGTAGCAAGGCGCTTGATTGACAGTGAATTTAACGTGGGCGTAAATAAAAAAACTCCTATAGTAATCTTATTAAGCGAGTTCAGGTTAACCAAGTATTGCCTGCGTGCACCGAGATATGCATGTTTAAGCATACCTCTGTGAGCTCTAACTGGCGATAAGCTCGGTGGTTAATGTGTGATAGCTGGTTATGGCGGGGAAATCAGTAATAACAGCTGCTGCTTTCTTACTGTCAGGATTAGCAATGGCCAGTAAGTGCTTAATGCCGTACTGCTGAGCAGACTTGAGTATTTCGATACTGTCATCAATAAATAGTGTGCTATCACAATCAAAGCCATGTTTATCTTGCAGGCGTTGCCATAATAACGGCGACTCTTTGCTGACGCCAAATTCATGGGTAGAGTATAGCGTATCAAAATATTGGTCTAACTGGGTACGTTCAATTTTTAATGATAATGCTTCAGGGTGAGCATTGGTCACCAAAACAACGTCTCTGCCACTGGCTCTGAGTGCTAATAAAAAATCTCTGGCATCACTGCGTAAATGAATTAAGTGTTGAATTTCGCGTTTGAGTTCTTTAATAGGCATTTGGGTTTGCTGTGACCAGTAATCTAGGCAATACCATTCAATAGTACCGACAACCGCTAAGTAATCAGCTTTTAGCTTAGCTTTTGCTGCTTCTATCGATATCGACATTTTTTCACTGTAACGTAAAGGTAGGTGTTCTAGCCAAAAATGATTATCAAAGTGTAAATCTAAAATGGTGCCATCCATATCAATTAACACGGTAGAAATTTGTGACCAATTAATGTTTGCCATATTGGCCATTCCTCAGAATAAATATCAGTGCAATAAATATTAGCATTTTGCTATTCCAAAAGTATTGTTTATCGTGTCATTATAGTGATATCTAATGAACAAAAATAACTAAAGTAGCTAGCTTTATGGCTGATAAAAATCAATTACCTACCATCACTCATCGCCAACAAGTGGCTAAAAGTAACTTATTCGCTATTGAGCAAATAGATCTCACTTTTAGTAATGGTGAAAAAAGGCAATATGAGCGCATGATTGGCTCTGGTCGTGGCGCTGTCATGATAGTACCTATGCTTGATGATGAGACCTTATTACTGGTTCGTGAATATTGTGCTGGCACCCATAGTTATTTATTAGGCTTCCCGAAAGGCCTTATTGATCAAGGTGAGCAGCCTCAGCAGGCTGCCAATAGAGAACTACAAGAAGAAATTGGTTACGGCAGTGAGCAATTATATCAGGTTAGTGAATTAATGATGGCACCGGCATTTTTTAATGCAAAAATGACCATTTTTTTAGCTAAGCAACTTTATAGTGCTGAGCTTGAAGGTGATGAGCCAGAACCATTAGAAGTGGTATCTTGGCCGATTAAAGACTATAAAGAACTGTTACAACAACCTGATTTTACCGAAGCACGCAGTATTGCAGCATTAATGTTAGTACGAGATTTTCTTGAAAATTAACTTACAATGAATTGATAGTTATCAGGTGCTAAAGCAACGATGAACGGGGTATAACGATGAGCCAAGATAAATTATTAAATATTGCTTTAGAGAGTGCAAAAAAAGCTGGCGTAGAAGTAATGAAATATTATCGTCAAGGCAACTATACCGAAGAAACAAAAGCTGACGAAAGCCCAGTTACCAGTGCTGATATTGCCGCCAATGATATTTTAATGGACCAGCTTAAGACACTGACCCCTGATATTCCTATTATTTCAGAAGAAGTAGGAGCCGTGCCATTTAGCGAACGGAAAAAGTGGTCACGATATTGGTTACTCGACCCGATAGATGGTACCGGTGAATTTATTATTGGTAGTGGCGACTTTGCTGTCAATATTGCGCTGGTGGAAAATGGCTGGCCAACAATGGGTGTTATTCACGCCCCGGATCACTGCCTTACTTATTATGGCCAAAAAAATCTTGGTGCTTTTAAAGATAATTGCCAAGCAAGTCATGCCATTAAAGTGGCTGACTATGAAGAACATCGCCGTATTAAAGTTGCGATTAGTCGTCGTCAACAGCTAGAGCCGATAAGGCAATATTTAAATGATGACTATGATTTTGACTATATTTCTTTGGGCAGTTGTTCATTAAAAAATTGCCTTATCGCGGAAGGTGGAGCTGACTGCTATATACGTATTGGTGTTACGGGTGAGTGGGACACCGGGGCTAGTCAGTGTATTTTAGAGCAAGCGGGTGGTGATATTCTCGATAGTGAGTTTAATCCGCTTAGTTACAATAAGCGGGAAAGTTTACTTAACCCAGATTTTGTTAGTTTAGGCGCCAGAGACTTTGCGTGGCAAAAAATCATTAAAGCGCATAGAAAAGTATATGAATAACAAGTAGCTAAACAAGCTGAGGCTAATTATAATTTATGCTAAGTGACGAAGGGCTAAAATACAGTTAAAACGAAGTAGTTCGTTTTGCCTAAGATTTATGCTAAATTAGCGCCCTTAGTCGAAGTCAGCTGAGTGCTAACTTACGATACTATCATCATATAGGTCATTTTGTTTTAGCTATGTTATCAAACGTATTAAAAACACATACATCTCGCCATCAAGCAGGGCACCGTCCTTGCTTTTTTAAAAGTATCGATCAGATCTAAATCTTTGGTGGATAGCCACTGCTGTCAGCCAAAATATCACTGTGTTATTTTTCCGACCATTTTGCTATCTGCTATTTTTTCAGCTATTAATTTTACCTGTATCGATACCTTTACCCGTAAGGTTAATAGCTGGAGTTATCAACCTTGAATATTCAATTAATCTTATTTAATTAATACTACTTAATTAAAACTACTCAATAAGTAAGAGGACAAACCATGGCAGCGCAAGTAACCGCACTTTTTAATGAAATTTGGCAACAATATCTTAGTGTGACTCCGTCAGCAAAAAGCATTCACCAATTATTAGGTAAAGGTAATGATGTTATCAATGATCATGTTGCTTATCGTACTTTTAATCACCCTAAAATTAACTTGCTGCAATTAGCGAAAGGCCTACTGAAACTCGGTTATACCGAAGGTGGTCAATATGATTTCTCAGCAAAAAAATTGACGGCAAAACATTTTGAACATCCTGACAGTACTATGCCTAAGGTCTTTATTAGTGAGCTACGCGTAGAAGAATTCTCTAGTGAAGTACAAGATATTATCACTGGCTTAATCGATCAATTACCCGAAGATGTTAGTGACCGTGCTGACTTTCTTTATTCAGGTCGTCTTTGGGAAATTAGCTCCACAGACTATGCAACCTTGTTAGATGTTAGTGAGTATGCCGCGTGGTTAGCCGCTTGGGGTTATCGTGCCAATCACTTTACTGTCAGCATAAACCACCTAGCTAACTACCAAGATATTGAAACAGTAAACGCTACCCTTAAAGACGCTGGTTATGCACTTAATACTAATGGTGGTGAAATTAAGGGTGATAAAGAAGTGATGTTAGAGCAATCATCGACTCTTGCTGATAAGGCGCCAGTGAAGTTTACCGATAAAACCATGGAAATTCCAAGTTGTTTCTATGAATTTGCTAAACGTTATCCAATGGCTAATGGTGAGTTGTATACAGGATTTGTTGCCGCCTCGGCAGATAAAATTTTTGATAGCACTAATGCTAAAGGCTAGTTAAAACTGGACCTACGGAGTTATTAACAACAGCCGTAAGAATAAAAAACTAAAAAGCCAGTGCTAAGTCACTGGCTTTTTGCTAATTATTTGTAATTTATCTCTTTCAATAAAAATAGTGTCACTCCACTGCAGATTTTCACTATTGTTAAGCCAAGCAGGATTAGTAATTAACACCAGATGAATAGTGTTACTCTCTAAGTAGCGTTTGAGGCGTTTTGATCAAGGTAACACTAATGTCTAATTCATCAGCAATTTCGGTAATGATATCTTTGATGATGCCGTCATCGAGTCGCTCTGCTCTTTCAATAGCATAGGGTGCAGCATCATGATCACCGTAGCCAATAATTTATTTAGTTTTATTGTCAGAAAAATCAGCATTGAGCTGAAGGCGGAAAAAGCATAACCAGCTTAACGATTCTAAATATCATCATCATAAAGTCGATACTTCCTCGAAGCTAATTAAGGCTTTACTCAGTATAGATGAGCGAGTTAAATACTGGTTAACTTGAACGTAAATTAGCCTTTTTCTTCCATCCCTGCTGTGAATTGCTCACTGGGCAATATATTGACACTTTCATGAAGCTCTGAATAAACTAACACCGCATTACCTTGTGCAAGCTGCTTTTTTACTTGCTCAATCTTTGCTTGCTGGCTAACATCTTCAGCACCATATTCAGTTCCTTCACGTAAAATGAAGTCTTCAATAATAGCAACTAAGGTTTCGTTTGATAGTTGTTCTAAGGGGATAATCATCAAGGGGTCTTCAGGCTTTTTAATAATGAAGTGCTATTGTACCGCTGAATTTGCACTATTGCTCGATACTAATTTATTAAAGAGTATAGTTTTACCATTTTTCTCTATTTTTATTAGTGATCTTAGTGATGCTTAATACTTTGTAAAAGCACTGCACTTTTGTTTTTCACTCGTTTTAGTGGTGGTGAAGGTCAAATTGGATATTCTTGCGCTAGACTAATTTATTAAAGAGTATGCCTTTACGTTCTTCTTCATTTTTCTTAGTAATGATGGCACTTTGTAACAGCACGGCATTTTGTTCTTGTTCGCTCGTTTTTGTGGTGGTGGCAGCAAACTTGGTATGTTCAATAGGTGAGCGTATAACACTATGCTTTAATTAACGTATCGTTGCAGTGGCAAGTAAAATTGGACGCTGTTCCACTAGATTAATTTATTAAAGAGTATGCCTTTACGTTCTTCTTCATTTTTCTTAGTGATGATGGCACTTTGTAAAAGCACGGCATTTTGTTCTTGTTCGCTCGTTGCTGCGGCAAAATCGGTATCTTCAATCTGAGAGCGTGCAGCACTAACATTGATAATACTGGTTTGGTAGATAGCTACTTGGCTAGCCAAAGCATTCGTTGCTGCACCTAAGGCACTTGCACTTTCATGTACTTGCTGTGAGGTGTCTTGAATAATTGTTTGTGTGGTCGAAGGGTCGCTAGCATCGAGACCACTGATAAAGTTATCTTGCCCTAATACCTCACTTGCAAGGGTATTTATTTGCTCGGTAATTTGGTCCAATTCACCCTGTATGGCATCACCCGCGTAAAGGGGGTTACCTGATTGAATAGATAACTCTTGTGCACGCAACAAGCCATCATTAATCGCTGACAAAGCGCCAGCTGCAATATTATTAATATTGGCTTGGTCTTGGGCGTTAAAGCTCAGTTGTTGATTTTGATTAATTTGACTAGTAAGCCGATTTGCAATTTGTAAACCAGCGGCATCATCAGCGGCTTTATTAATACGTTTTCCCGAGGCGAGTTTTTCCGCTTGCTCTTCTCTTTGTTGATTGAGCTTATCAATAAAGCTTAAATTGGCTGATGATTGATTTACCGACAACATAACTACACCTCAACAAGCTAAACTTGAATCTTACTAACAAGTAGTATAGCAAGAGAGAGCTATTTAGCTTGTGTCGGCGGGGGAGCCTAGGTGATGTAATCATAACTAGGCTTAGAGATTCTTACTATCCTCTTGAATATGCGTAATAAAGTAATAAATATAATAACCAGAAATAGCGAGAAGAATAGCTAAACCACCTAAAGCGAACATCACTACAGGATCGTTAGCTAACATTGATAATAAGTTCATATTGAGCTCCATAATTTACTAAGTAATTATTGATGTACTTAGTGTAATTAATTTACCCAATCACTAAACTGATTTAGATCAATAGTAGCGTTGTTTTTCTGCCATTTCTTCTGCCATTTTTTCTTGCAGTGCTAGTTGGTCTCTTATTTTCTTATAAATTTGATTAGCTTTTTCCAAGCTCTCTATAATTTCAAGTCTAGATAAATCTCGTTCATCCATTATTCGGCTTTTTTCAGCATTGGGATAACCATTCCATGATGCCATGGTATTCCAGACAAAAGACATCGGCGTGCTTTTTTCTACGCCTTTTCCTTCACTATAAAGTAGGGCTAAATTATATTGAGCAAGGGCATAGTTTTGATTGGCGGAATTTTGATACCAACGTGAGGCTTTAAAGTCATCTTGTTTTGTGCCTGTACCATTGGCATAGGCAACGCCTAAGTTAAATTGAGCACTAGCTAAACCTTTTTTTGCTGCTTTATGGGTCAATTCAAAATATTTTTTCAGGTCTTTTTTAACGAGCTTGCCTTCGCTATACAGTAAGGCTAACTCAAATTGTGCATCGGGATAGTTTTGCGCAGCAGCAAGTTGAAATAACTCAAGAGCTTTCATGCCATCTTTAGGCACAGAGTAACCGAATTGATAGATCAAGGCCATTTGATATTGAGCGGGTGCATAGCCTTCGTTAACGAGCGGGCGAAACTGGCTAATAGCAGCTTGGAATTTACCACGATTAAACTCATAAATACCTTGCTCAAGATCATTGCCCTGACTAAAGGTAGAGAAACTAACGAGTAAGATCATTGCTGATAGTATTTTTTTTACGCTAAAGTGTATTTTGAGGATTGCACTGGCTTTAGGGAACATAATTTTCCTTGGTCGGCATTATTATTATGAATAAGTGTAGCTTAGAACTTCTGTGAGTTACATTAAAGAACTGTTTCTTCCCATGATTTTTTGCCGTTATGGCTATAATTCATCTTTTATCACCTTTCGGAAATTATCAATGCCGGGATTATTGTCAGACTCAAAACTCTATTTAACGAGTTATGAATGATGGTAAAGTGCTCTTCGCTTAAGAGCACTTTGTCTATATTTTAATTGTTTTCCGGTTAATTTGTCACTGACATCATCTCTTCAATCTGCTCAGCAACTTCAAGCCACTCCATTTCATTATCTTCAATATCAGTTGTCAAACGCGCTTGTTTTTTCAGTAAGTCGGTCAATTCAACTTTGCGCTCTGCTTGGTAAATATCACTATCACTTAATAACGCCTCTACCTTAGTTAACTCTTCCTGCCAATGATGAATATTTTTCTCTAACTTATCGGCTTCTTTACGTAAAGGCGCCGATTTTTTGCGTAGCTCAGCTTGTTGCTGGCGTAGTTGTTTTTTGTCTAAGCCTTTATCACTACTTTGTTGGCCACTTTTAATTGATTTTACCGCTTGTTTCTTATCCTCATTAAGCCATTGCTGATAATCATCAATATCGCCGCTAAAATCACTGACTTGACCGTTAGCAATAAGATAAAACTCATCAACACAGGATTCTAATAAAAACCTATCGTGGGCAATTAATATAATGGCGCCTTCAAAGTCTTGTAATGCCATGACTAAGGCTTGACGCATTTCTAAATCTAAATGGTTGGTTGGCTCATCTAATAGTAATAACTGCGGCTTTTCTAAAACAATTAAGGCAAGTACTAAGCGTGCTTTTTCTCCGCCAGACATATTGCTCACGGGAGCAAGTGCTTGGTCGCCGCTAAAGCCAAATTTACCTAAAAAGGTACGCGCCTGTGGCTCACCTAAGCTCGGCTTAATTCTCAGAATATGATCAACCGCGCTCGATGCTAGATGCAATTGCTCTAATTGGTGCTGAGAAAAATAACCAATTTTTAGCTCTTGTGCACAATATCGCTCGCCGCTAAGTAAAGCAATATCTCCGGCGAGTGATTTGATCAGGGTTGATTTACCCGCGCCATTTCGCCCTAATAAACCAATGCGACTGCCTGGCACTAAGGTTAAGCTAACACTGTCTAAAATAATCTTTTGTTCACTCTGGTCAGACTTAGGGTAACCACACTGGCTTTTTTTTAGGGATAATAGTGGGTAGGGCAAACTTTCTGGTTGTTCAAAGCTGAAGGTAAATTGACTATCAACATGAGCGGGGGCTAAATCTGGTAATTTCTCTAAGCGTTTTAATCGGCTTTGTGCTTGTTTTGCTTTACTGGCTTTAGCACGAAAACGATCAACAAAAGCGGTTAGATGGGCGGCTTCTTTTTGCTGCTTTTGATATTGTGCGTCTTGTTGCGCTAAATGTTCGCGGCGTTGGCGTTCAAAAGAGGTATAGTTACCGTTGTATAATTTAGCCTGCTGGTGCTCAATATGCAGTATTTGACCAATCACTGTATCAAGAAAGTCTCGGTCATGTGAAATCAGTACTAGTGTACCAGTAAATCGCTTTAACCAACGTTGCAGCCAAATAACCGCATCTAAATCTAGGTGGTTAGTCGGTTCATCGAGTAATAACAAATCAGCACGAGAGATTAGCGCTTGCGCTAAGTTTAAGCGCATGCGCCAACCACCCGAAAAATCTTTCACTGGATTATCGAGTTGCGATTGTAAAAAACCTAAGCCATGTAATAACTCACCCGCACGGGCAGGTAAGCTGTAGCCGCTAATGGTATCAATTTTATTAATAATGGTGGCTTCAAGGTTACCGTTATCATCGATGCGTGCTTGCTCAAGTTCTCGCTCTAACTGACGAAATTCTTTATCGCCATCCATGACATAATCAAGGGCACTTTGAGCTAAAGACGGCGTTTCTTGTTTTACTGTCGCTATATCCCAACTTGTTGGCATAGATAAATCACCAGCGTCGGGCGTTAACTCACCCAAGAGTACGGCGAAAAGAGAAGATTTTCCACAACCATTGCTGCCTACTAAGCCTACTTTATGGTTAGGGTGAATAGTAAAGCTAGATGATTTAATTAGGTTTTTAGCCCCTCTATCTAAACTTAGGTCTGTGGCTATAATCAATGGTAATTCCTCGATAAAATGGCATAGCGTTGCAGGGAAAAGACAAGCTAAAAAAATGCCTGTGCATTGTCGCTTTTCCTATGACTACAATTCAAGGTAAAATAGCGATAATTCTGGATTTAGTGTAATAGGTAGTAGGTAAAAATGAGCAACCCCCTAAAAAAGAGATTTATCGCCGGCGCAGTTTGTCCAAAATGTAAAGCTATGGATACCCTGGCACTAACCAAAGAAAATAACGTAGAAAAAGTAACCTGTGTTAGTTGTGGTGAGCAAATGGTGCAAACCGAAGCACAAGTCGAAAAGGTTATTCGTGCAAATGAACAAGTGATTGGTGTGTTTAAGCCATAGGCTATTTTATAAGGTTAATGGCTCAAACGACTGAAAAAATAATTTGCTGTCATCCTCGAGGTGTCTGGTCGAGGCTCCCTGTGGAGTATACCCAAGCCACCTCCAACGTTTCTAAACCAACCATTTAGGGGCTTCTGAGTCAATCATGCATTGCGTTGCATCTGTTTTTAAGGGAATAACCATTAATAAAAAGATGCGCCTTGTTCATGAATTACTCAGTAGTCCTGAACAAGCAATTTGAAGTGGCTTGGGTATAGGCTTTATTTATGACTAGATTCCCGACAAGACACTCGGGAATGATGGCTGAAGCTTAGTAATGCGGTGGTGGTGGTTCAACATCGTCTGCATCACCCGATGAGCTACCGGCATCTTTAAGGCGATTAGCCACTAGTTGAATTTGCTGTTTAAGCTCTGCAATCTCATGCTGATGGGCAGCGAGTTCTTCACTTAACTGGTCAATAACATCATCTTGAAAAACATTGCGTGACTCTAGAGCGTCAACACGCTCTTCGAGTTGCTGGACATAGTTAGTGTTCGGGTTGTTAGCGCTTAGGGTTATTTCGGCATTGGCCATGATTCAACATATCCTGAGGAACTTATCGTTAATAGGTTGTTATTATCGCCAAATGCGACACTATACACAACCGCCCCGGTAGGTCTTTTTGCTTCTTTTGGTGTAACAAACCAATACGCAAGGCGTTTGCCGGTAGCAATATCCCAAACACTGACCTTCCTGCTGGCTGCACCTGTGATCATAGTTTTACCATCGGGTGAAAAACGCACGGTACTAAACACCTCATGGCGTTTTGTCCCTTGTAAGGTACTAATACGTTTACCTGTTTTTAAGTCCCATATATAAGCAGACTTCATACTGTCGGCGCTAAAGGCGTAACGGGCCTTAGCATCTAAAGCAACTTTCGACACCCGAGAGCTGTGATTAAATTGATAAACCACTTGTCCTGATTGGGTATCCCATACATAGGCGATGAAATCGTTACCCCCAGACATAGCCACACGCCCATTGGGCAGCATATCTACGGTATTCACTTTTTCTTTATGACCAAGAAACTCTAAGCGTCTGCCGGTATCAACGGCAACATGCACGACAGTACCGTTACTTTTACCGATAAGTAAATAATCACCGCCATTGCTGATGGCAATATCTCTAATGTTTGACTCACGTACTTGCCAGTAACCCTCTGACTTGCCATTTTTTAGATTCCACAAGGCAAAGTTTTTTCTATTGGCGGTGAGAACATGACTCGAGTTGTCACTGATATCGATGGTGAGTACTAAATTATCACTACTATTTTGCTCTTGTGCCCAGTTATAAAGTCGCTCATTTTTTGTTAAATCCCAAACACTCAAGCCATGGTGAATGGACGAAATAACCGAGAATTTGGCATCGTTAGAAATATTGCCGGCATAGGCGCCTTCAACAGACTGCTGCCAACGCTCTATTGGCGCTTGCGTTAAGGGCTTACAGGCCATGAGTGTTGTCATTAAGATCACAGGAAAAATCCAATTACATTTTAACAAAATATTAAGTCTTTTTTATTTACGCATTTATCGTTAGTATAAGGTCTTTTTTAAAATTGTTTAGTGTTATCTTATAAATTTAAAAAGTTAAACTTTTAACGGTAACATCACAATTTTTAGCTTGTTAATTGGGGAATTCTCCAATTGTTTTGTATAAATGGAGATATAAATGAAATTATTTAAGCCTACCCTAGTAGCCCTAGCGTTAGTGGCCGTTGTTGGTTGTAATGAAAAAGCGGTTGAAGAAGTCAAAGCACCCGTATTAGATACTGAAGTGCAAAAACAAGCTTACGGTTTGGGTGCTTCAATTGGTATGTACATGCAACGTAACTTAGCAGAGCATAATAAATTAGGTTTAACTTTAGATAAAACGCTTATTGTCCGTGGTTTTACTGACAGTATTGATGGTAAAGCAGTTATCGAAAAAGAAGAAATTCAAGCCTTACTTATGAACCTTGATGCTAGCATGAAAGAAAAGCAACAAGCGGAAAGTATTGCCGCGTCTGAAGCTAGTTTAGCTGAAGGTGCTAAGTTTCTTGCTGATAACGCTAAAAAAGAAGGTGTAACAGTCACTGAATCAGGTATTCAATACGTAGTATTAACCGCTGGCGAAGGTGAAAAACCTGCGGCAACAGATACGGTAAAAGTTCACTATAAAGGTACCTTCTTAAACGGTGAAACGTTTGATAGTTCATACGACCGTGGCCAACCAGCAGTATTCCCACTGAACCGCGTCATTAAAGGTTGGACTGAAGGTGTACAATTAATGACGGTTGGCGCTAAGTTTAAATTCACTATTCCATCAGATTTAGCATACGGCCCTAACGGTAATCCACCCAATATTCCGGGTAACTCAGTGTTAGAATTTGAAATTGAATTATTAGAAATTCAAAAAGATGAACCAACACCAAAAACAGATGGTCACGATCACGCTGCTCACTAGTTAAGGTTAGTGTTGCCTAAGCTTGCTTAGCTATTCACCGACTTACTAGTAAAAATATAAAACCATCAGTAATGATTTACTGGTGGTTTTTTTGTTTAGAGTTACATTAGATTTTAGTTTTATCGCTTGGCTTTCCATAACGGCTCACGATAAAATACCGCTATGAAAAAACTCCTAATTATTGGCTATGTTTGGCCCGAGCCTAACTCTTCTGCGGCAGGTCGCCGTATGATGCAGTTAATCCACTTCTTCCATGGGCAAAGCTATGACATTACCTTTGCTAGCCCTGCGCAACAAACTGACCACATGGTTGATTTAAACGCCTTAAATATTGCCATTGAAAACATCAGTCTCAATTGCACTAGCTTTGATGATTTCATTAAAAACCTACAGCCTGATACGGTAATGTTTGACCGTTTTATGATGGAAGAGCAATTTGGCTGGCGTGTTAGTGAGTTTTGCCCACAAGCGCTGCGAATCCTAGATACCGAAGATTTGTTTTGTTTACGTAACGGCCGCCACCAAGCCTATAAACAAAAACGTAACATTACCGATGAAGATTTACTTACTAGTGAGCTAGCAAAACGTGAAGTTGCTTCAATATTTCGCTCTGATATCAGTTTAATGATATCAAGTGTGGAAGTGGCATTACTACAACGCCTCTTTAAAGTTGATGCCAGCTTAATTCACTATTGCCCGTTTATGTTAAGTGAGGCACAGTTAACACAAAAAAATCCAAGTTATGACCAGCGCGAAGATTTTATGGTGATAGGGAACTTTCGTCATGCGCCCAACTGGGATGCAGTATTATGGCTAAAACAGCAGATATGGCCGCTAATACGTAAACAGTTACCCAATGCAAAGTTAAATGTTTATGGCGCTTATCCACCGGCAAAAGCGACTGACTTACATGATGAAAAATCAGCTTTCTTAGTCAAAGGCTGGGTTGATGATGCGGTACTGGCCATGCAAAGCGCAAAAGTCTGTTTAGCACCGTTACGTTTTGGTGCCGGTATTAAAGGCAAGTTAGCCGAGGCCATGTATTGTGCTACGCCATCAGTGACCACAGATATTGGTGCAGAAAGCATGCAAACCGATCTACCTTGGGCGGGCGCAATAGCCAATGAGCCACAAGCGATAGCTGATGCAGCGGTAAGACTTTACCAAAATGAGCTTGCTTGGCAAAGTGCCAGTGAGTTAGGGCAAAAAAATGCCCAGCTAATGTATCAACAAAACAGCATATTAGCCGAGCTAGCCAATCGTTTTACGCAACTAGAGGCTAACCTTAGTTCACATCGGCAAATGAACTTTATTGGTAGCATGCTTAACCATCATCACCATAAAAGTACGCAATATATGGCGCAGTGGATTGATGTTAAAACCCAGTTGAAAGTTTTGGCAGAAGCTGCTGAGGATTAATAAGGGAAAAGAGTCACTAGCTTTTATCAAGCTATCATGCGGACTGTAACTAAAGTCGGCATCAATTGTTGAGAGCAGGGAGCTATAAAGACACCTCAAGTATACGATTAAGGCGTTGCGCGGCCTTCAGTAGTTGTTGTGCCATTATCGGTAAATAATGCTGAGCATAATTGTCGTTTAGTTTTATTTTTCCTTTAGGGCGCAGACAAATATTTTGGCTATTGAGTTGGCAATATTGAAATGCGGGAGTCCGTACCAACTGGTATGACTCATTAGCCCACTGCCATACCTGTTTAGCTTGGTACGCTGGCGTATGATTCTTATGCCACTGAGCGTTTAAGTGAGCCAGCCACTGTTTTCTTGAGCGCTTAGCTTTTTTAATCAAACAAGCATCCCAATAGCCATGTAAATTTTTGCAAGGAGTTTTATTCTTAGCTAAGTTAACCTTGTTACCACCTAAATCGCTGGCGTAACTGACATGTAAAGGTTGATGAATATCGCCGAGCCAATGCCCTAAAAATAATAAGGCTTGCGCTGACTGCCAGGATATTGGCGAAAATTTCAGCTGCTGTTGATGGGTGATTATGGCTTGCGGTAAGCAGTTTTTCTTACAAACGGCCTTAGTAATTACGTCTAAATTACGTGCTACGTTTAGGTAATGCCAGCGATTAAATTTTTTAAATCGCGGGTGTTTTTTTTTATGTTTCTTAATGGCATCTGCCCAAGTACAGGCATTAGCAAAGGTGAGTGGCGTGCTTTTTTCCAAGCGATTATAGTGATTAATAATGGTTTGCTGCTCTTGCGGCACGGCCTGCAGTAGTTGGCTAATGCGCTGCTGTTTCGCCCAAGGTAAGTGCTCAAAGGCAAGCTGGCATACTATTTTATGACCGAACTTTGCCAGGGCAAAACTCGGTTGACTGAACAGTAACATACCGCCTAAGAATAACGACCATAACAGTTTTTTTAACATGATGGTTTAATAGGCTAATCGATGAAGATTTGCATTTCTTCACCAATTTGTTTGCGCATTTCCATCAATTTTACCGCTGAAGCATACTGCTTCTTATCTGCTTCTGATTTTGGTTGCCACTTCGGCACACTTTCTGATTGGCCATTTTGATCAACCGCGACCATGATAACAATACAGTGAGTAGTTAATCGACGGTTTAATGATTTAGGGTCGCAAGCGTTAACTTCTATGGCGATATGCATAGACGAATTACCGGTATAAATAACTTTCGCTTCTACTTCCACTAAACTGCCGACATGAATAGGGGCAATAAAACGTATTCCACCAGCGTAGGCGGTAACACAGTAGCGACCACTCCAACCCGCAGCACAAGCATAAGCGGCTAAATCTATCCATTTCATCACAGCGCCACCATGTACTTTGCCACCAAAATTGACATCTTGTGGTTCGGCTAAAAATCGTAGGGTAATGTCGCGTTGGGGTGTATTCATAAGTATGCTCTTTATCGTTAATAAGTTGAATAGGGTGTTCTAAAGGGGATAGCTCAAATATAGTGTTCAGCATCAATTAGCAAAGATTATCTATCAGGCTTTTTACAGAAGTAATCTAACGTTATATTTAATAACCTTTAGCTGCATATTTGTCAGCTTTATTAAAATAGTTTATACGGGTTAAATTAACTATGCCAATTTAAAAGTATAACAAATATTGTCTTTACAGGTTCAAACAAAAGAATTAGAATGCGAACCATTATCATTTGTATTGGTTGTTTGGAAGGGTTATGGAAGTCTGGCAAATACTACTGTTAAAAGGGAACGATAGTTTTAATAAACAACAGTTATTACTCGCTGAAGAATATTATCACCAAGCCATAGAATGCTTAGAGCAACTGTGGCAAGAAAATATTGAAGATTGTGAGCTATTAATGGCATGGATCAGTGCTTTTCATAACTTAGCTGTTTTGTATGAAGAACAGGACCAGCCTAAAATGGCCTTTCGTTATTTACAAATCCCCCATCAACGCATGGCTGAATTATCACAGCAGACACAAAATAGCGAAGATTTACAGTTTGTGGCGTTGCGTTCATTGAAAATAACGCTAATGCCACTGTTGGCTTTTAGTAAAAAATACCCCGCTTGCGATGGCTGTTTGTCATCGCTTAATAAAATGGCCATGGCCGTTAATGCTAGCCAACCGGTAATGCATTAGTTCACTTACCTTTAAGGATATGATGATGAAAAGAACAGTTATTTTTTTTGCTTTGTTGGCATTACTACTAAGTAAGCCATTATTTGCCCACCCAGGACATGATCACAGCGCCCCTGGTGCAGGTTTAATACATTTACTTTGGTTAGTCCCCTTTATTATTGCCGCAGTGGTTGTGGTGTTTAAAGAAATTACCGCCCCTAAAAGCTAAGCTGAAAATACCAGCAGGAGATGATGATGTTATATAACCTTATTGCCAAGTTAGATAAAAAATTAAACTTTCCCGTGGTGATGGCTCACTGCGATATACCTTGCAAAATTTATGATCCTATCAGTGCACAAATTGCCGCATTGACCATGATTCGATTGGTTGATTTACTCAATGAATTAAAAGCTAAGCCATCGCTAACTTTGGATGAACAGGCGCAGTTTTTACGATTGGTAAATCAAAAAGAACAGCATGGTTTAAAAGTTAAAGAAGAAATAACCATAATATGGGGTGATTACATTAAAACGCCACAATTAACGCAATACCCTGAGTTGCATGATTTAGTGCACGGCATAATGCTCGCCAGCTCACAAGTAAAACAGCATATTAGTAGAGAGGCTGCATTGACATTATTGCAGCAAGTAAATCGTTTTGCTGAAATATTCTGGGCAACTAAAAAAGTGACTACCTTTACTGCTGTTTGCCCTTATCCACCAGCCGAAACGCTGGTATATCCTAAGTTACAAGCTTAACGACTTTACCGTGCTGAAGCATCTTTATTACTAGGAACACATTATGTTTGGCTTTCATTTTTGCAAAGTTACCGGGGTGAGTATGTCACCGCGTATACCGGAGAACAGTTATGTTTTTGTCGTGCCCTGGTTGAGAATATTTAACTTAAAAGAAGGCTGTTTACTGAAGGTAATTCACCCCCGCTATGGCCATATAGTTAAGTCATTAGCGAAAGTGGATAGAAATGGTCTGTTTTGGCTTAAAGGCCATCATAAAAGTAGCCTGCCGATTGAGAAGCTTGGTCCCGTGGGAAAATCGCAAATACAAGGCAAGATATTGTGGGTTTTTCCGCCTAAATAAGCCATAGGCTTTATTAGTTCTCCTAGAGTAACTATTATTTTATCACAGCGCCTTGAAGTGAAATGGCTCAAGCACTCTGAAACAAACAGCTTGAATGGCAACGGGTATAAGCTATGTCACCTACAGAAAGTTTACACCCTGCTTTAATGAAGCCGCAGCATCTTTATAACTACTCTTTTCTAAATAACTACTACGCTATTGATTAAACTAGGGACCTTATCACTAGAGATACCTGGTTTGTCAAAGACAGCAGTTAAGTAATCTACACTTTCGGCTTTTTTACTCGCTACTCCCGCACTTTAAAATAATGAACTCATTGATGATTTAGCCACTTTAGGGGCTTTGTCTAAATAGCTTTGTACATCAGGCACGGCTTTACTGATTCAGGCAAATATTACCTGAGTTAAATTATCTTGTGCAACCTTAAGTAGTGAGCAAAAACTTGCTGAGACAGTCTATTTCGAGAGATTTAACTGTTTAGCTACATATTTGTGCATAGCATCAGTAGGTAATGGTATACCGACATCCTTAACTGCTGCTGTAAGCTACTCAGTTGAAGATTTACTGGAATTATTTAAAGGAATTATTTCGCGGGAGTTTTAATAAAGCAGCGAAAGGGTTTTTCGCCAATAAAAAAGCCTTTCTCAAAGAGAAAGGCTTGAAATTCTCGCATATTGGTCTTGTTTACCAAGCTTCTTATTATTAATTTCTAGCCAATATTTTTATTATTATTATTAATTTTGGCTGAATTTATTTTATTCTTATTGTTTTTGTTTTTGTTTTTATTATTGTTTTTCTGTAGCGCAGGCATTTTATAGCAAAGCATTTTTACTACCGCAACAACTTTAATAGAGTATAAGCTCGACGACTTTTTTCGTACTAAACTGGTCCAATGAGTCAATGCTGCTAAGCTATTGATTCAAAGTTCATTGGTAAAAATCAAGCTGATATTAATGCTTTTAAAAAAAAGTTAAATAAATTGAACTTTTATCCTGCTGAGGTCTTTTTTTGCGACTCCGCGGCGTTTTGTTTTTTCGGCGTGTTGATTTAGCGCATAGATCAAAAGCCAGGTCGGTGCTAAACTGGGCACCATAAAATCCATTCGCTAGGCTGCGGAAAATAAAGCGGCGTGGCAAAAAATTAAGCCAGTCATTGCAAGTACGTTATTGTTAAGTCATTAGCTAGCGCAAGGACAAAGCAAAAAAATAAGAGGAACTATTGGTGACAGAATTAAAAAATGATACCTATTTACGTGCGCTATTAAAGCAACCAGTAGATTACACGCCGGTATGGATGATGCGTCAAGCGGGTCGTTATTTACCTGAGTATCGTGAAGTACGTAAAGGGGCCGGTGACTTTATGTCGGTATGTAAAAATGCTGAGCTAGCATGTGAAGTAACATTGCAACCGTTACGTCGTTTTCCCTTAGATGCGGCTATTTTGTTTAGTGATATATTAACTATTCCTGATGCCATGGGCTTAGGTTTGTACTTTGAAACAGGTGAAGGTCCTAAATTTGAGCGTCCAATTACGTGTAAAGCCGATATTGATAAAATTGCCGTCCCTGATCCAGAAGATGAGTTAGGTTATGTCATGAATGCCGTGCGTACTATTCGCAAAGAATTGAAAGGTGAAGTACCGCTTATTGGGTTTTCAGGTAGTCCTTGGACATTAGCCACTTACATGATTGAAGGTGGCAGCTCGAAAGCTTTCACTAAAATCAAAAAAATGATGTTTTCTGAGCCACAAACCTTACATTTATTGCTTGATAAGTTAGCTGATTCAGTCATTAGTTACTTAAATGCGCAAATTGCGGCTGGTGTACAATCAGTGATGGTATTTGATACGTGGGGCGGCGTATTATCGCCACGTGATTACAACTACTTTTCATTGCAATACATGGCGAAAATCGTTGCTGGTTTAACTCGCCATAATGAAGGTCGTAAAGTACCAGTAACATTATTTACTAAAAATGGCGGCATGTGGTTAGAATCTATCGCAGCGACAGGTTGTGATGCAGTTGGCTTAGATTGGACCATTGATATTGAAAATGCTAAGGCACGTGTTGGTGATAAAGTTGCTCTACAAGGCAATATGGACCCGTCAATGTTATACGCGCCATTGCCACGTATTGAACAAGAAGTTTCAAAAATTCTAGCAGGTTTTGGTGACGGTGGTACAGGTCATGTATTTAACCTAGGCCACGGTATTCATCCTGATGTAGATCCTGAGCATGCGGGTCACTTCATCGAATCAGTGCATCGTTTAAGTAAGCCTTATCACAAGTGATCCTTGGTATATATCCGTTACCATTCAAAGTGCTCAAGCACTCTGAAACATGCCTCTTGAATGGTCACGGGTATAAGTAAATATATAAGCAACTGTAGTTAGAGTAAACCTATAACCTGCGCTTATATTAAAGACAATAAAGCCGTTGTTAACTTAACCTATCTTAAACTAGGGTAAGTTAGCGCGGCTTTTTTATTGGCAACGTTTAGCTAAGCTCGTTAGCTTGGCCTAATTACCCTCATTAACTGTGTGTTTTTTTCAACCTAACCTGCTGCCAACTTAAGTGCTTTGCCATTTAAACTAATTTACATATACTGTTACATTCTTTAAAGAAAACAATGCCTAACTGCATTTATTTTTAAATAACAATAGGTTATTAGGTATCCTTTAGCTGTTAACACCATCAGACACCCTCGTTTTTATAAAATAACTGCAAGCTGTTCTTGTGTTGTGGTGTGCTGGTGATGTATAACACTAATATCTTTTTGGTATTATTCAAGGAAAAGGGCATGACACCTCAATGGGATCCAGATAAACCAATATACCTACAACTGTATCAGCAAGTAATCACTCGTATTTTAGATGGTTATATCAAGGAAGGCGAAGCTTTACCTTCAGTAAGGAAAGTGGCGGCTGAATATCAGCTGAATCCAATTACTATTTCAAAGGCGTATCAAATGTTACAGGACGAAAAAGTTGTCGAGAAACAACGTGGTAAAGGCTTGTTTGTTATACCTGGAGCACAAGAGTTGATGCTAAATAGAGAGCGTGATAGCTTTTTATCGCACCAATGGCCAGAAATACTAATGCAAATTTCACGACTTAAATTGTCAGCAGAGCAGTTACTGTCAGTTAATGTGAATAACCCAGTGGAAGGTAAGGTATGAGCTCACTCATTTCAATTTCAAATTTAAATAAATCCTATGGTAATAAAAAAGTATTGTCAGGGATTAATTTATCCGTTAATGCCGGACAAATTGTGGGCTTAGTTGGCCCAAATGGCGCAGGAAAAACTACTTGTTTACAAGCTATTTTAGGCTTGACAGATTTTGAAGGTGATATCAGTGTCTTAGGTCATCACCCGAGAAAAGACCGGGTAAACATGCTTAAGGATGTCGCTTATATTGCTGATGTGGCTATTTTACCAAAATGGTTGAAAGTGTCACAAGCTTTAAGTTATATGCAAGAGATCCACCCAAATTTTTCTATTGAAAAGGCGCAAGCGTTTTTGGCTAAAACCAATATTGAGTTAAAAGATAAGGTGAAAGCATTATCTAAAGGTATGGTAGCGCAATTGCACTTAGCACTTATTTTAGCAATTGATGCCAAGGTGCTTATTTTAGACGAGCCAACCTTGGGTTTAGATATTTTGACTCGCCGTCAGTTTTATAGTCACTTACTGGAAGATTTTTATACTGAAGATAAGTGCATTGTTATCACTACCCATCAAATTGAAGAAATTGAACATATCTTAACGGACGTTGCTTTTATACAAAAAGGCAAGATTGTACTTGCTCAGAGCACCGATGAGATAAGACAGCGTTTTAATCTGGTATCGGTAAGCAACGAGCATGTCCCACAAGCGGATGAGTTAAAACCGTTATTTAAAAATAGCATGATGGGGCTGACTACCATGTTATTTGATAATCAAGATAAAGCTACTTTACAGGGCTTAGGCAAGGTTAGTGTACCTAGTTTGGCTGATGTTTTTGTTGGTGTAATGAATAAGGAGACTTGCTAATGAATGTTTCAATAATGAAAGCCTCAATTAAAAAAGAGTTATGGGAATTTAATGGTATGTTGACTTGGGTGCCAGTCACCTTAGCCGGCGTCTTTATTTTTATTCCGTTACTTAGTTTGATTTTAACTGGCATTGATATGCAAGCGGTACTAGTAGAGCTTGAGCATATAACGAAATTTCAACAATCCGATCGCTTAGGTGAGTTCTTCTTTGTTTCGGCCATTGCCTTATTTAGTCCTTTTATTGCCATTGGTTTTATTGTGCAAGTTTATTACTTTGTTACCTGCTTATTTGATGAACGGCGCGACCAATCGGTAATGTTTTGGCGTTCGTTACCTGTTTCTGATGAGATGACCATTGCCAGTAAACTGTTAACAGGAGCTATTGTTATTCCGGTGATCTTTTTCGCTGCGGCGACCTTACTCATGGTACTTATGCTAGTATTTGCCGTTGTGGCTTGCATCATATTATCAATAGGTTTTGATATCTCTTTATGGGGCATGTTGGCTAGCGCTAATATATTGAGTGGTGTCGGCTATATTTGGTTAACACTTGTGCCTATGGCTATTTGGTTACTGCCGTTATATAGCTGGTTAATGCTGGCCTCAATTTATGCTAATAAAGCACCATTTTTATGGGCAGTATTACCTATTGTTACGCTATTAGTGATTGAAGCCATTGTGGTGAATTATTTACATCTATCGCAACCCTTCTTTGGGCATTTCTTGATGGATTACTTCTCTATAACGCCAGACCACCTTGTTGATATGTCGGTAGCGCAAGAGCAGTCTCGCTCGGTAGCACTAAAATTATTGATAGCACAAATTGATTACCGCACGGTATTGGTATCCGCAGGCTTATTATTTGCAACTTATTGGTTTAGAGTGAATAAGCAAGAAAGTTAAAGTAGCGGAATTATCCTAGCTTGTTTATTAATAAACGAATAATAAACAAATAAAAATCGATATTTACTCAGTAAATATCGCTTTTTTATCATTAGATTTTGTTAACAGCCTAGCTTACGCAGATTATGGCTAATAAAGCAGGCCATAAAAAAGGTACTTAACAAGTACCTTTTTTTTGCTCTGTTGTTACCTGCCCAAAGGCTTATAACTAAAGGGCTGCCAGCACATTAAGGATTTAAGCGTAAATCCTTTGCAAACGTCTCTACATAATGGCTGTAGCTAATTTGATTAATGCGACAACAGTGTCCTACAACAGAGCCCTTTTTTTAGCTACTATTTTGAAGATAAATAGTTATTCCTCTTCGATTTCATATGCGCTAAAGTCAGTAATACCTTTTGCTTCGAGTAAACGCCTGACACTGGCAGGCAACATCTCATTATTATCCTTTGCTAAATCCTCATCGTCAGGTAAGGGCTGGCCAGTAAAAGCATGTAAAAACGCTTCACATAACAATTCACTATTAGTGGCATGGCGAAGGTTATTTACTTGACGCCTAGTGCGTTCATCCGTCAATACTTTAAGCACGCGCAAAGGAATCGAAACGGTGATTTTCTTTACTTGCTCGCTTTTTTTACCGTGTTCGGCATAGGGATTTATGTACTCTTCATTCCACTGAGCCATGGATATTCCTCGGTCTTGTTATAATACCAATCGGATTAATTAATTGGTCAACTTAGAGCTACAATAGCGCGCTTAAAACAAACAAAATGGGTTAAACATAGTTATTCTATATTTCATTCATTTTTTGCTGTTATCAGTTTGCTAATGAGCTCCCTTGGGGCGATTTTAAAAGGCTCATATGCGGTGTTATTGTTATTGACAAAGGGAATAACCATTCTCTTCAATCAAAGCCTTGCCTCTAAGCCTTTTAATTATCGCTAAGTGAGCAATAAATTAGTCCGGTTGGTATTGTGTATTCGAAATTCTATTAGGGTAGATTTTACCTGCTCAATAAAACCAGTCAAGTAGAAGTTTAGATGTCCAAAATTACTTGACCCAATTAATTAAAATGTTTAGAGTTATAGACGTCCAAACATCTAAACGTAAATGTGCTATATATCGGCTAAATTATCGGTAAAGCCGGCGAGAGAAAACTGTGTTTGAATACTTACTTAATTAATGGAGAAACATAATGTCGATGGCTAAAACAAGTAATATTACTACTTCGGCAGTAAGAGCCGGTATCAATACCGATCAGCACCATGGTGCTGTGGTTGCTCCTATCCATCTATCCAGTACGTATTCATTAAAAGGTTTTAATGATAAACGTCAATTTGATTATTCTCGCACCGGTAATCCAACCCGAGCTAATTTTGCGGAAACGATTGCGAAATTAGAGCAAGGCAGTGTTGGTATAGTTACCAGTACCGGCATGGCAGCAGTGCATTTAATTTGTCAGCTGTTATCAACGGATGATACTGTTGTTATTCCACATGATTGTTATGGTGGCAGTTTTAGATTATTTACTCACTTAGCTAAACGCGGCTTGTTCAAACTCATCGTTGTTGACCAAAATGATCAACAAGCACTGGCTGATGCCTTAGCCCAGAAACCCAAATTAGTATTACTTGAAAGCCCAAGCAACCCACTATTACGCTTAGTGGATATTGAAGTAGTAACTAAAGCATGCCACGGGGTAGGTGCTTTAGTAGCAGTTGATAATACTTTCTTATCCCCCGCATTGCAGCAGCCTTTAACCTTGGGCGCTGATATTGTTTTTCACTCAACCACTAAATACATTAATGGTCATAGTGATGTTGTTGGTGGTGTCTTAGTCACCAAAACTGCCGAGCTAGGTGAACAGCTAGCGTGGTGGGCAAACTGTATTGGTATTACTGGCAGTGCCTTTGATAGCTTCTTAGCATTACGTGGTTTAAAAACTTTACCAGTAAGAATGAAGCAACATCAAGAAAATGCTCTACAAGTGGCTGACTTCCTAAAAAATCATGATGCCATTGATGCGGTATATTTTCCCGGTTTCGCTGATCACCCAGGTCATGATATCGCCAAAAAACAACAATCTGGCTTTGGTGCTATGTTAAGTTTTGAAGTGAAAGGTGGCGTCGAAGCGGTGAAAAAGTTATTCGATAATCTTGAATTGTTCACTTTAGCGCAATCTTTAGGTGGTGTTGAGAGTTTAATAAGTCACCCATCAACCATGACCCATGCGGGTATGGCGATAATTGACCAGTTAGCTGCGGGGATTACTCAATCTTTAGTACGCATATCTGTTGGTATTGAAGATATTGATGATATAATAGCTGACTTAGCTCATGGTTTAGCGCAAAGCCAACAGTAACTACAACTTGTTGGCTACAAAAGTATTGATGATATTTTCGTTGTAAAATAACTAACTTAACCATGGTTTAGCACAAAGTCCACAGCAATTACAACTTGTTGGGCACGAAAACATTAATGATGTTTTCGTTGGAAAAACTAACTGACTTAGCCATGGTTTAGCGTAAAGCCAACAATAACTACAACTTGTTGGGCACGAAAGTATTGATGATGTTTTCGTTGTAAAACAACTGACTTAACCATGGTCTAGCACAAAGCCCACAGCAATTACAACTTGTGGGCACGAAAACATTGATGATGTTTTCGTTGGAAAAATAACTGACTTAGCCATGGTTTAGCGCAAAACCAACAGTAATTAAAACTTGTTGGGTATGAAGCTATTGATAATACTTTCGTTGGAAAAACTAACTGATTTAGCACCAAGCCGACAGTAATTGAAACTTGTTGGCGATAAAGATATTGATCTTTCGTGGGAAAAACTAACTGATTTAGTCCAAAGCCAACATTAATAAACAAATTAACAATTGTGAAATAAATTCGCAGTTGAGCAGGCAGAGAGATGACACAAGAAAATATTACGCTCAATAAAATTAACGAACATAAATCAGTGCTAGGGCAAGAGAGTGCTGAGCATGAATTGGTCGCTGACTTTACTACGGAAAACAAACTAGCTAAACATGCTATTCAAGTGCACAAATTTGGTGGCAGTTCTTTAGCCACGGGAAAATGTATTAAACGTGTTGTTGAAATCATTCGTAAGAATTGTCAGTTGAACGATATTGTCGTGGTATCAGCTAATGGTAAAAATACCGATAGTTTATTTGCAATTTATGCTCTGGTCGAACAATCAATCACTGCACAAGCTTCGCAAACAAGTGATGAGTTAACGCAAGCCATCACTGATTTAGCGGAAAAACAAGCGCAATTAATTACTGAGATATTAAATACCAATAATACTAAACAATTATTACTACTTTTAAGTAAAGATATAGCACAATTAACTAGCTGGCTAGCAGGTGATATTGTTCAGCATCACAATGATATTTTAGCCTTCGGTGAAGTGTGGTCAGCAAGGTTACTATCAGCGTTACTTAATGAGCAAGTTTGTCCAAGTAATAGCATAGATGCTCGTGATTTTCTCGTTATTGATAATGATCAAAACTGTGTCGTTGATACCGCGATAAGCGCAGCGCAATTAAGAAAAAGACGTCAGTTTGGTAAGTTAGCCGTCATTACGGGTTATATCAGTAAAGATGCGCGTGGCAATAGCTGCACCTTGGGTCGAAATGGCAGTGATTACTCTGCTACTATTATTGCTGCTTTAGTCGCTGCCGGTAATGTAACTTTATGGACCGATGTTGATGGTATTTATAGTGCCGATCCTCGTGTAGTGCCTAACGCCAGGAAACTACATCGCTTACCTAATGGTATTGCCAAGGAATTAGGCCGTTTAGGTAATCCTGTTTTGCATGCCAAAACATTATTGCCCTTGATTAATCCACACAGTGAACATCATACCCATTTACATGTGGCCAGTAGTTTTGATCCAGAAGTTATCGGCACTGAAATTGGTAAATTTGGTCAAATAGCCAAACAAGAATTATCGGTAACTTATCTTAATGATTTATTGCTGGCACAATCAGTGAGTTTTATCGGTGAGGCTGGTGCCAAGGCGCATGCAGAATTTTCACCTATTTGTATGGATGACAAAGAAGGCTTTATGGTCATCACCCAAACACAACAAAAAGCATTAAGTCAGTGGTTGGCTAGTCATGATGTTGAGGTTAGCTTTAAGCCAGTTGCTATTATTGCCACCGTGGGTCATAAAGTAGCAGAGCGTGGCGATATTAAAGCTCGTTTTAAACGTTCTTTAAAAACAGCCAAACCATTAAATATCGTTGGCAGTGATAATAAGCATAGTGTCATTGCTATTCTGCCAGAGGCTTGTTCGATTGAATTATTGAATACTGTCCACCATGAAATGACCAAAGATGCTCGCCATATAGGTCTAGTTGTTGCGGGAATGGGCAATATAGGTCAACGTTTTTTAGAATTATTACCCGCGCAACTTAATAAAGTATATGCCTTAGAAAATTTGCACCTAGTCGGCTTACTTTCCTCGAAAAAAGCATTAATCAACAATGATGGTATTGATGTAAACCAAGCAACGTCATTATTTGTTCAAGACGCACAAACTTATGACACGGAACAGCTTATTTCTTGGCTGAGCCATCATCCATACGATGATTTAATTGTTGTTGATATCACCCCAAGTGAAGATTTTAGCTTATTGTATGAGCAAATATTTGCTTTAGGTATTCATGTGATAGGCGCTAATAAATGGGCAGCGTCAAGCAGCACTGAGCATTATAATAATTTAGTAAATACCGCGGATAGTAATAATAGCTTGTGGCTAGGCAACACCACAGTAGGTGCAGGTTTACCGATAAACTATGCCATTGATGATTTACGTCAAAGTGGCGATAGCATAAGTGAGTTATCCGGAATTTTTTCAGGGACACTTTCTTGGTTATTTGAAACTTTTGATGGCAGTTCTAAATTCTCAGAGCTGTTATTAAATGCCTTAGCACAAGGTATTACCGAACCTGATCCTCGTGAAGATTTATCAGGCAGAGACGTACAACGTAAATTATTAATCTTAGCGCGTAAAGCGGGTTTTGAGTTGGCGTTAGAAGATATAGACTGTCAAAACTTAGTACCAGAAGCATTGCAATCATTATCAACTAGTGACTTTTTAGCCAGAGTTGATGAATTAGATGACTACTTTGCCACAGCGTTAAGGGAGGCAAATAATAAAGGTGCTTGTATCCGTTATGTTGCCCGTTTTAAGTATAACGAAACCACAGGTATTAGTGCAAAAGTTAGTTTAGAGGTATTGCCACAAAGTGATGCTTTTGCCAACTTAACCCCTTGTGACAACATTTTTCAAATCAATAGCAACTGGTATAAAGATAATCCATTAATCATACGTGGACCAGGAGCTGGGCGAGATGTTACTGCCGGCGGTTTACATTCTGATCTTGTTAATATTTGTCAGCAACTTACTCACAAACACACTCAAGTCAAAATTAAAGGCATGAATTAATCAGTTCTAGCCACGTCAGTAGCATCACTCAATAGTAATCTGAGTGAAATTGGCCATGGTAACCAGTCTCAGGTGTTTTTCCGCCTAATAGGTTGGCAATGGCAACAAGCTATTGCCTTAGTGCAGTTAAAAAGATACTGGCTGATTCGCCGCGCCAGTATCTAACCTGTAAGCTATGGGGTAAAAACATGACCGTGCAAAGGTGAATAACGGCCACTTTTATAGCCTAAATCGGGCCAATTTAACTTATGCCTAGTTTCATGCTTTAGCTATACTCGGCAATAATAATCACGTTTACTTTGATAAATAAATTGAACCCAGCCAATATTTTCTTGCTGTTCAAGGTAACTGCTCTTGTGTAACTATTGCATTTGGCTATTATTACTAGCATGATAGCTATTATTTATTCTCTTCAGCGATGCAATGGCTAAAGAATCCCTTCACCAAACACATTACACCCGACAAATTCATCATTTGTTAGCACAAGTCTACGGGCGCAGTAGCGTTAAAGATTCTTTGTTAGATCGCGCTATCGACTACTTTACCCACGAAGAATTTCGACCTTCCGATGAGAAAACATCACCGGAAGAATCACAACTAGCTCAAATGGAGCGTACAGAACGCCACTCTAGTTTACTGTCTCTTGCCCTCACTATTCTTGAGTTAGCGGAAGGGGACAATTACGCTGAAAGTAACCGAAAATCAGCACAGTTTCTTGGTACCATTCAATTAATTAGCCCTAGTGAAGGTAAACGTATTGCCATTTTTCATGAACAGAGCAAGTCAATTTATAAAGCGGTATTATGTTTACGTTTACTCGACCATATAATTCTTGATGGCAAGATGGTCGAACCTTATATCACTACATTTCTCAGGGACATTTGCCCGGCACAATATAGGGATTTTGCCTCTCATAACAATGCCGGTCACCAGCGTTTTGCCGAGCAGGTAAAAATCCCACTGATTATGGCCGCACTATTGCAAGATGTGGGTAACTACCACCCTAAATCCCAAGCCATACTTCTGGGTAGTGATGGCAAACAAGACCCTTTTCGTATCCTTGAAATTGCAGAACGAAAAGAACTACTGCAAATTAATTACCGTGCAACAGTTAAATACCTGAGTGAAGGTATTGGCATACCCACTTTTGTCGGTAATACCAAGGCAGAGCGTGAGCAGTTTATTACCGATGAGCAGGACAAATTGTCCTTTATCAAGTTGCTATTAAAAACCAGTGTTAATCCTAAAAACACTATTGGTAATATCTTAAAAGTACCACAAATTTATACCTCAATAATTTTATCGACTAAGGCCAGTTATAATTACAAGTTGTTGCCGAAAGTCTTTCAAGTACTAAATAAAAATGCTGAAATTGGTGCCTGTGCACAAAATGTCGTTGATGCCTTATATAAAATTACCGGCATGTTCCCACAAGGATTTGGTATTGTTTATATGCCCTTTGGGGAGTTTGGTGAAAAAGGCGGCTGCTATGAATATGCTATTGTAAATAGCCTTTACCCTGAAAAGGCAGAGCAACCTATTTGTCGAATGGCAACACGTAAACTTACTTTTATCGGTTATGGCCAAAATACAATTATCAAAAATAACAGTAATCTTTATTTCACTCAAACGGCAAAGAAATTAGCAACCTTGAGTAAAGATAGGTTGAATGAAATCCTAGAGTTATTAAGTTCAAACTGTCAGGAACGTAAGCAGTTAGACCTATTACCTCGCTGTTGGCATGCAAATGAATTTTTCTCGCTAAAAACCAATCAAAACTTGTGGAATAAAGTTGATTCATAGGATGCCATCATAAGATGGTAACGGCCTATTTTTTCAAAAGGAAGTGAAGGAATGACCAAGCAAGTAAAAAGTAAACGTATCGCCGCACTTTGAATGGCATCGAAATTTCAAAGTGACACCACTAGATTCTTTTTTCTTGAAACACCTATGGGGGGAGAAACTGAAAAAAGGCAGTCATAGTAAAGTTATGACTGCCTTTTTCTTATCTATAAGTATCACTTTTGCGCTGATATGATGGCTAAAGGCTATAAACAGTAGTGCTGGATCATTCTGGTTAGTAATCTTTCAGTTTTGTCGACTTCACTATGAGCCAAAAATTCATTCGGCTGATGAGCTTGCTCAATAGAGCCAGGGCCAAGCACTATAGTTTGACAGCCGAGTTGCTGAATATAGGGGGCTTCGGTGGCGTAATTCACCGCACAACAACTATGACCACTAATCTCTTCGGCAATATCAATCAGTGTACTGGGTTTTTCTTGCTTAAAACTGGGTGAACTCGGGTGCATTTCGGCAAAAGAGATACGACCGGGATAGAGTTCAGCCAAAGGTTTGAGCGCCTCGCTTAAGCAGTGAATCAATTCGTCATCACTCATGCCCGGCAACGAGCGTAAATCAATATCTAAATGACAATGACCACAAATCCTATTGGCATTATCACCGCCAGCAATAGCGCCTAAGTTTAAGGTTGGTGCTGGTACATCAAAGGCCTTATTTTCGTAATTTAGTTGAAAATTTTCTTTTAATTCGATTAACTGACCAATGACTTTATGCATAATTTCTATGGCATTAACACCCAAATTGGGCTGACTTGAATGACCAGACTTGCCTTCAACACTAATCCGGTGCGACATGTGACCTTTATGCATAACCACGGGTACTAAATTGGTGGGCTCGCCAATAATGGCAACATCAGGTTTTATCGCTTGGCTCTTGGCAAAAAATCGGGCGCCAGCCATAGTGGTTTCTTCATCAGCAGTAGCCAGAATATATAAGGGCTTTTTCAGCTGAGCAGCGCTTAAGTTTTTACATACTTGTAAAATAAAGGCGAAGAAACCTTTCATATCACAAGTGCCTAAACCAAAAAACTTATCATCTTTAACAATTACCTTGTGTGGGTCTGATTGCCATTGGTTTTCATCAAAGGGCACAGTGTCACTATGGCCGGCTAATAATAGACCACCTTCGCCACTACCTAACTTAGCAAGTAAGTTGAATTTATTGCTGGTCTCAGGTACTGCTTGAATTTCAATAGTAAAACCAAGTTGCTCAAACCAGGTGGCTAAGAGTTGGATGACCTCTTTATTACCCTGATCCCAACTGGGTTGGGTGGAGCTGATAGAAGAACAAGCGATTAACTGGCTTAAACTTTGGCTGAAATTAGGCAGCTTTGTCATAAATAACCTATAAATTGGAATGATTACTTAAATAGTTATGCTGTTTGTTTGCATAACTACCCACGAGGTGTTACTTTAGTAATACAGTGTAAATAACCTGCTTTGATAAGGCTACTTCAAAAATGACAACGGCTATACCAGATTCGAATAACAGTATGCAAAAAGTGGCGATTATTGGCGCCAGCGGCTATGCAGGTGCAGAGCTTGTTGGTTTATTAGGCAAGCATAAGCGAGCACAAATTTGTCATCTAGTTGTTTCTGAAAATAGCAGTTCAGAAGGAAAGTTATTTAGTGAATTACATGGTCGTTTTCAAGGGGTATGTGATTTACCATTGCAAGCATTCTCGCCAGCATGGTTTGATAACAATGCGGCTGATTTAGATGTAGTGTTTTTTGCCACTCCCCATGAATTCAGTGCTAAATGGGCGCAAGCCTTTGTTGATGCCGGTGTTAAAGTTTTTGATCTTTCCGGTGGTTTTAGATTAAAAGACGCCAATGATTACCCCAAATACTATGGTTTTGAACATGCCAATATCGATGCTTTAGCTACGGCTAAATATGGTTTAGCTGAATGGCAGCAAGATGATATTGCTAAGACAAATTTAGTGGCTGTGCCGGGCTGTTACCCAACGGCAAGTTTGCTTTGTTTAAAACCTCTCACTGTAAACAATTTAGTGGTAGAAAATTCATTGGTGGTCGTTAATGGTATAAGTGGTGTTAGTGGTGCCGGACGAAGTGCCTCGCTAGCGACTAATTTTAACGAGGTAAGCCTAAAAGCTTATAACGTATTACAGCATAGGCATCAGCCTGAGATCTCACAAGAAGCCGCAATAGACGTGGTGTTTATCCCTCACTTAGCGCCTTATAAAAGAGGACTTTTAGCAACCGTAACCTTGCAAGTTAAGGATGGCGTTACCAATGCTCAAATAAAACAAGCTTTTGCACAGGCTTATAGTGATACACCTTTAGTCAGGTTAGTGGCAAGTTGGCCAGAAATTGGCAACGTCGCTTATACACCATTTGCTGATGTGCACTGGCAGTTTGATGAAGACAAGCAGGTTGTAGTGGTAAGTTGTGCCATTGATAACTTACTTAAAGGCGCAGCTTCGCAAGCCGTACAATGTTTTAATATTTCACTTGGCTTGGTCAGTGAGTATTCGTTAATCAATACTTAGAAAAAGAACGTATTAAGGTATAGCAAGGAATAAAAATGAACAACCCTGAACTAAAACCATTAGTCATTAAAATTGGCGGTGCCATTCTTGAAAAAGAATCCGCACTCAGTGCTTTATTCAGTGCCATTGCGCAGTTGAAAAACAAACAAGTGGTTTTGGTTCATGGTGGTGGCTGTGTGGTTGATGAAATGTTAGCACAAGCGGGCTTTACTACCGAGAAAATACAGGGCTTGCGGGTTACGCCAAAAGAACAAATAGCCTTAATAAGTGGCGTCCTGGCCGGTACGGTTAATAAAGCTATTGTCGCTACCGCGAATAGTATGGGTTTAGCGGCGGTGGGTTTATCGTTAAATGATGGCGATATGATCTCTTGTACGTTATCCCGGCAAAATTTAGGTCAAGTGGGTGTGCCACAAAGTAATAACAGTAAGTTATTAGACACCTTATTAAAAACTAATTTCCTACCGGTAATTTCTTCCATTGGTGCGCTAGATAATGGTGACTTAGTGAATGTTAATGCCGATGATGCGGCGGTCGCTATTTGTCAGCTGCTTAATGCCGAACTTTTGTTACTCACCGACGTGAATGGTGTTAAAGGCGCAGATGGTCAGTATTTAGCGTCACTTAACGCTGAACAAGCTCAACAGCTAATTAAGCAAGGGGTTATTGCTGGTGGTATGACGGCAAAAGTAAATGCTGCCTTGTATGCCGCACAACAATTACGACGAAGTATCGCGGTTGCCAGCTGGCAATCGCCGGAGCAAATTAGCCAGTTACTTGATGGTGTTGGTGTTGGCACACAAATACAGCCAAATTAATCCTTAACAGGACCTCAGCCAAGAGCGCCATTAATGAGCCTACTATCAATTAGTCAAAATGGAATATTGAGAGAAAAACCTTATGTCGACCACTAACGTATTACCACCACTAAGCAATTTTTTAGCGGATGATCAGTTCAGCAAAGCGCAATTATTAGCCTTAATCGACTTAGCGATTAATATTAAAAAACACCCGGCGGACTATAGCCAAGCGCTGGCGGGAAAATCAGTGGCGATGATTTTTGAAAAACCTTCTTTAAGAACACATGTTAGCTTTGACATGGGTATCAATAAATTAGGAGGTCATGCGTTGTACTTAGGTCAACAAAATGGCAAGTTGGGTGAACGTGAGCGGGTTAGTGATTACGCAAAAAATTTATCTTGCTTTGCTGATGTCATTGTTGCCCGTGTCTTTAGCCATAAGTCTATTCAAGTTTTAGCGGAGCACGCCAGTATTCCGGTGATTAATGCTTTGTGTGACGTTTATCACCCGTGCCAGGCATTGGCTGATTTTGTCACTTTATCAGAAAACTTCCCAGATTTAAGCCAGGTAAAATTAGCCTATGTTGGTGATGGTAATAATGTTTCTAATTCATTAATGCTTATGGCGGCTATTTTAGCGGTAGATTTTACCTTGCTCTGTCCTGAAGGTCATGAGCCACAAGCAGATATCATTGAAAAAACCAAGCAACTTGCCCAAGAGTCAGGCAGTAAATTTAGCCTTACCAATGATATTGACGCCATTGGTAAACAAGATGTCATTTATACCGATACTTGGATATCTATGGGTGATGAAGATGCTAATAACAAAGCTGAAATTCTCGCTAAATTTGCCCCGTATCAAGTTAATCACGCTTTGATGGCGAAAGCACAAGCTAATATGCTATTGCATTGTCAGCCAGCGCATTTGGAAGAAGAAATAACTACCGAGTTATTCGATAGTGAATTATCGAAAGTATTCCAGCAAGCGGAAAATAGAATGTGGGCACAGAATGCCGTGTTAGTAACATTGCTTGCTCATTAATAACGAAATAATTGAGACTAAGTTAGTCATAATACTAACGAGTACATCTAAAAATTTAAGAGAGAATAAAAATGGCTTTAGCAAAGAAAAAAATTAAAAAAGTAGTATTAGCGTATTCTGGTGGCTTAGATACCTCGGCTATCATTCCGTGGTTAAAAGAGAACTATGAAGGTTGTGAAGTTATCGCTTTTTGTGCCGATGTTGGTCAAGGTGATGAAGAGCTTGAGGGCGTAAAAGAAAAAGCCCTAGCCTCAGGCGCATCAGCATGTTATATAGTTGATCTTAAAGAAGAATACGTAAAAGAATATATCTACCCAATTTTAAAAACTGGCTCAGTGTACGAAGGCCAATATTTATTAGGTACGTCAATGGCGCGTCCTATTATTGCTAAAGCACACGTAGAGATTGCGCTTAAAGTTGGTGCTGATGCCCTTTGTCATGGTTGTACCGGTAAAGGTAATGACCAAGTGCGTTTTGAGTCTTGTTTTGCCGCCCTAGCGCCAGAATTAACGGTAATTGCGCCGTGGCGTGAGTGGGATATGGTTTCTCGTGAAGACCTACTTGATTACTTAGCTGAGCGTGATATCCCCTGTTCAGCGTCATTAACTAAAATCTATAGTCGTGATGCTAATGCTTGGCATATCTCTCATGAAGGCGGTGAGTTAGAAGACCCATGGTGTGAGCCATCAAAAGAAGTATGGACCATGACGGTTGATCCAATGGATGCGCCTGATGTGCCAGAAAAAGTGCAATTAAGTTTTATTGCAGGTGAACTAGTTGCTATTGATGGTAAAGACTTCTCTGGTAGTGAAAAGGGTGCTGGCGCTTATGATGCATTAATGTATCTAAATGATAAAGGCGCGGCACACGGTGTTGGTCGAATTGATATTGTTGAAAACCGTTTAGTGGGTATGAAGTCTCGTGGTTGTTATGAAACACCCGGTGGCACCATTTTAATGGCGGCATATAAAGGCTTAGAAACACTTATTCTCGATAAAGAGTCACTTAAATATCGCGAATCAATTGGTCTTGAATTTTCACATGTTATTTATGATGGTCGTTGGTTTACACCACTGGCTAAAGCGCAACTTGCCTCTGCGGCATCTTTTGCTGAAAAATTAACCGGTGATGTCGTGGTTAAGTTATATAAGGGTATGGCGCAAGTGATTCAACGTCGTTCACCAAATAGTTTGTACTCAGAAGCGTTTGCAACTTTTGGTGCTGATGATGTTTACGATCAAAAACATGCCGAAGGTTTTATCCGTTTGTTCAGTTTATCAAGCAGAATTACCGCGCTAAGCCAAAATGGCAGCTTAAAAGATCTGGAGAAGTAGTTATGGCGTTATGGGGTGGAAGATTTAAAGGCAAGGCGAGTTTACAATTTAAGAAATTTAATGACTCACTGCCGATAGATTATCGTATGGCGGTACAAGATATTGTCGGCTCAATCGCTTGGGCGCAAGCGATTCATGAAGTGGGTGTATTAAACGATGACGAATTAGTCCGTTTAACGGCTGCACTGGAAGAGTTAAAAGCCTCTGTTGAAGAAAACCCTAAGCAAATTTTGTTATCTGATGCCGAAGATATTCATAGCTGGGTAGAAATTCAGTTAATTGAAAAAACCGGTGATTTAGGTAAAAAACTCCATACTGGTCGTAGTCGTAACGACCAAGTCGCAACCGATTTAAAACTTTGGTGTAAAGAAACTGGCGGTGATTTATTATTTGCCTTAGTGAACTTACAACAAGCGATGATGAATTTGGCTGAGCGTGAAAAAGATACCGTGCTACCGGGTTATACCCACTTACAAAGAGCACAGCCTATTACTTTCGGTCATTGGTGTTTAGCCTATGTAGAAATGTTTGATCGTGATATCGGTCGTTTAAAAGATGCGCTTTATCGGTTAGATGTTTCGCCGCTTGGCTCTGGCGCCTTAGCAGGTACCGCCTACCCCATTGACAGAAAGGCATTGGCGAATCGTTTAGGTTTTAGAACGGCAACCCTAAACAGCCTTGATGCTGTTTCTGATAGAGACCATGTTATTGAATTATTGGCCTCAGCCAGTATTTCTATGATGCATTTATCACGTTTTGCCGAAGATTTAATTTTCTACAATTCAGGTGAAGCGGGCTTTGTTGAAATGAGCGACTTAGTTAGCTCTGGCTCGTCGTTAATGCCACAGAAGAAAAATCCGGATGCTTGTGAATTAATTCGTGGTAAAGCCGGGCGTGTTTTTGGTGCTTTAACAGGCATGTTGACCACCATGAAAGCCTTAGCGCTGGCCTATAACAAAGATATGCAGGAAGACAAAGAAGGTTTATTTGATGCGTTAGATACTTGGCAAGAATGTATGGAAATGGCGGTATTAGTGGCGGATGGCTTAAAGGTCAATCGTTCACGTACCCTTGCCGCGGCACAACAAGGTTATGCCAACGCCACTGAACTGGCTGATTATTTAGTCGGCAAAGATATCCCGTTCCGCGAAGCGCACCATATTGTTGGTGAAGTCGTACTCGCCGCTATCGATAAAGCTGTGCCGTTAGAAGATTTAACCATCACGCAACTGCAAGCGTTCAGTGATAAAATTGAGCAAGATGTCTATCAACACCTTACCATTGAATCGACCCTTAATAAGCGTGAAGCACTGGGCGGTACTTCCCGTTCACAAGTTGAAAAAGCGTTAGCGACAACACAGTCTGGTAATGAAGCTATTTTGAACGAGCAAGTCGTCGGTGCACCAGGTAAGCAAAGAATTCAAGTGGCGCTTAAGCAAGTGAAGCAACGTTTAAATGCCCAACGTGCTGCAGCTATGTCAGTTCGTCGAGCAAAAATGTCTGATGTTGATAGTATTCATCAACTGGTAAATTTTTGGGCCGATAAAGGGGAGATTCTGCCACGTAGTCGTGACAATATAATTCACGATATTCAGAATTTTGTTGTCGCCGAACTTGAGGGTAAAGTTGTTGGTACCGCCTCTCTCTATATCTATCAAACCGGTCTTGCTGAGATTCGCTCAGTTGTGGTGGACGAAAGTGCTCAGCAGAAAGGGCAAGGTGAAGCGCTGGTTCAGTACTTGCTAGAGTTCGCCCATCAAATGGAATTAGCAAAAATTATTGTGTTAACTTATATTCCGCAATATTTTGAACAACTTGGTTTTAATTTAATTGATAAAAACTCCCTCGCAGAAAATATTATTGAAGACAGTGAACCTAGTCCACATAAAGATCCTGCGGATGAAGTGGCGATGGCATATATACTCAACCAGCCTTAAACGGAAGATTTCAATGAGTATAATGTTGCTGAAAGTAAGTCGGATTTTAGTGATAAAACTAAGCAAATAAAGAATGGAAAACATGAATAATAGTGATCAGAATTACGTAAAATGGTTCAGAAACGCCGCGCCCTATATTAATGCCCATCGCGGAAAAACAGTGGTCTTGATGTTTGGTGGTGAAGCCGTCACGCACGCTAATTTTTCTAATATTATTCATGATATTTCGTTATTACGTAGCTTAGGGGTGAAATTGGTGGTGGTGCATGGCGCGCGGCCACAAATTGAAGACCGTATGAAGCAACGGGGCCTTGCCGGCAAGGTGGTCAATAATATTAGGGTAACGGATGCGCAAACGTTAGTTGCCGTTAAAGACGCTACCGGTTCATTACGTCTGCACATTGAAGCCTTACTCTCCACTGGTATCGTTAATTCACCTATGCACGGCTCACAAATTAGGGTCAGTACGGGTAATTTTGTTATAGCGAAGCCTATGGGTGTTCGTCATGGTATAGATTATAAATTCACTGGTAGTGTCAGACGCATAGATTCTGACGGTATTAACATGCAATTGGATTATGGTTCCATAGTATTGTTGTCACCGATTGGTTATTCACCGACAGGTGAAGTTTTTAATCTTGCGTTAGAAGATGTCGCCACACAAACCGCTATTGCACTGCAAGCTGATAAGCTTATAGCCTTTACTGAAGATGAAGGGCTTATTGATAAATCAGGCCAGTTAATTCGCAGTTGTAGTGTCCGTACAGTGAAAACGCTGTTGGATGACAATGACTGCCATGTTCGTCAATTATTGCTGCGCTCCATTATTGAGAGTAGTGAAAATGGCGTTGAACGTTGTCATTGTGTCAGTTATCAAAGTGACAGTGCCTTGTTGCAGGAGCTATTTACCCGTGATGGTGCCGGTACTTTGATTGCCAAAGATCATAAAGAATTAATTTCTACCGCCACTATTGATGATGTCGCCGGAATTTTAGAATTGATACAACCGCTGGAGGAAGAGGGCGTGTTAGTTAAACGCTCTCGTGAACTGCTCGAGATGGAAATAGAGTGTTTCATGGTGCTTAAAAAAGAAGATGTCATTATCGCATGCGCTGCTTTATATCCTTATCCAGAAGCTGAAACAGGTGAAGTTGCTTGTGTTGTTATTGACCCCGATTATCGAAATGGTAACCGTGGCGAAAGAATTATTAATGCTGTAGAGCTGAGTGCTAAGAAGAAAGGTTTAACATCACTATTTTTATTAACCACTGTGAGTGGTCATTGGTTTAGAGAGCAAGGTTTTATCGAAACATCTCTAGAAAGGTTGCCTGAAGGAAAAAAACAAATGTATAATTTTCAGCGTAATTCGCAAGTCTTTATCAAAAATATATAATTGACTAAGCTATTAAAAGTATTGCTATAGAGCCTCACTAAAGCCAATGCAAAAATCAAAATTAAAGCAGCTAACCTTTTAAGTTAGCTGCTTTTTTATTATTTCAACAGGGAATACGGTTGCTCTTTTAGGATTAGAACAACTCTTCTTCCTCTTCTTTTTGCGTACCGCCAGATAATATTCCGCTAATATTATCTGCAGTGACATAGTCAGTGGGTACATGTCCTAGACGGAAATACTCAAATTGACTTGTTCTATCAGTTTTAGTGGTTAATTTTCCGGTTGCTTTATCAATACGTACTGAAACTATATCAACAGGTGGCTCAAAGGCTTCAACTTCAATATCTGCTAAGGCAATGCGCATAAATTCAATCCAAGCAGGTTGTGCTGATTTAGCCCCGAACTCTTTACCCGTGGTTTGATTCTTGCCTAAATTATTATTATAAATTGTTTGGCCTAGGATATGACGGGGATCATCAAAGCCTATCCATGAGGTAGTTATTAAACGCCGACTAAAACCAGAAAACCAAGCATCTTTTGCTTCGTTAGTAGTACCCGTTTTACCGGCAATATCACGGCGTTTCAACGTTCTAGCGCGCCAGCCAGTTCCTTGCCAACCAGGTTTTACCGACCAATCTGCATCCCAAATAGCACTATTAAGCGCTTGGGTAATTAAAAAGGCATTTTGTGGGCTGATAATGCGAGTCGCTTGTTTTATGGCAAGTGCAGGCGTTTCTTCTGTAAACAGGTTAATGCTAGCCAATAAATTTAATTCCTGTTCTGATTTGTCTAAATCATTTGCTTGCAGGCAAGGGTCACAAGCTAAGGCAGGATTAGCCTGATAAATAATTTCTCCGTCACTGTTCTCTATCCGTTCAATTAAATAAGGCTCAATTAAAAAACCACCATTGGCAAAAGTGGCAAAGCCAGTAGCAACTTCTAAAGGTGTTAATGAGGCAGAGCCAAGTGCTAAGGTTTCATTGCGAGGTAAGTCGTTTGCATTAAAACCGAAAGCAGTTAAATGCTTGATGGTATTGTTAACACCAATACTTTTTAGTAAGCGCACTGCTATTACATTTTTTGATTGCGCTAAAGCTAAACGAACTCTTAACAGACCCGCATAAGTTTCTGGGGAGTTTCTGGGGCGCCAGACTACACCTGAGCTTCTATCCCACTGATTTATCGGCGCATCGTTTACCAATGATGCCAGGGTAAAACCGTGTTCAAGGGCGGCAGAATAGATAAATGGCTTAATGTTTGAGCCTACTTGACGCTTTGCTTGGGTAACACGGTTAAACTGACTTTGTTTGAAACTAAAACCGCCTACCGCTGCTTTAATTGCGCCATCATCTGGAGATAATGACACTATGGCGGCACTTGCTGTTGGCAGTTGTCCTAAATGGTAGCTACTGTCAGGCATTTTACTGACTAAAATAATATCACCATAGTGGAGAATATCGCTTGCTACTTTGGGTGGTCGGCCTTGTTTTTGATCATTAATATAAGGTCGTGCCCAGGCTAATCCAGACCAGTTAATGGTCGCAGTTACTTCGTTACGTAACTGGATATCAACAGATTTTTCTGCAACGGCGGTAACTACCGCAGGTACCAGCATTTGATAATAATTACTTTGAGCAAGGGCAGTGATAATTTCATCTTGGGTTAATAAAGGGGCTTGTTGAACGGAAAGTTTATTGGTTTTTTTCACTTGCTTTGGTCTAAGGGAATTTAAAGGACCGCGAAATCCGTGGCGCTGATCATAGTTCAATAAATTATTCACTAAGGCTTGCTGGGCAGCCGTTTGAAGTTTTGCCGTAACCGTAGTGAAAACTTTATAACCTTCAGTATATGCTTTTTCTTTGCCGTAGCGTTTAAGTACTTCTTGGTGAGCCATTTCAGCAACATAAGGGGCATTAAGTTCTATTTCAGCACCATGCTTCTTACCCGTTATCGGTGCGGTTTTAGCATGTTGGTATTCTTGGTCGGTAATATAACCACTGATAAGCATACGTTGTAAAACCACGGCGCGACGGGCTTTAGCGCGTTGCGGCGAACGAATAGGATTTAATGTAGAGGGCGCTTTAGGTAGACCTGCCAGCACGGCAATCTGAGCAAGGGTAAGTTCGTTAATCTCTTTACCGTAATAAACTTGTGCTGCTGCACCAAAACCAAAGGCTCGATGACCCAGCTCAATCTTATTGATGTATAGCATTAATATCTCATTTTTACTGAGCAAGTTTTCAATGTGGAAGGATAAGAAAATTTCTCGAATTTTTCGAGTATATGTTACTTCTCGAGTGAGGAAAAAATTACGGGCTACCTGCATGGTGATGGTACTTGCACCACCTTTGTCTTGTCCCATTAATTTACCAAGTATTGCGCGGCCCATACCGATGGGGTCGACACCAAAGTGTAAATAAAAGCGGTCATCTTCTGTTGCCAATAGAGCGTCGATAAGTTGTTGTGGTACCTGCTCAAATGTTAAGGGTATGCGTTTCTTTTCACCGAACTGTGAGATTAACAAACCATCTCGACTATAAACTTGCATGGGCGTTTGCCAGTGCAAGTCTTTTAATGAGTCTACACTGGGTAAGTCTGAACGCATTGATAGATATAAACTATAGAAGGCGATAGATATCAAAATGAAGCCTATCAGACTGACTTTTAATAATTTTTTGATTAAAAACACAACAGAAAACCAATAAGTGGATAAATTTGTAAGATAATACTAGTATATCGTGTAAAAGCATGTAATAAATGTATTTATATGTATTTTACATCTAAAATAATACAAAAATAGAATCGTAGGTTGTTATGCTAGACAAACTGTGGAAAAAGAAAAATTCAATGATGGTGGGGATCGATATAGGTTCACATTCGGCCAAAGCGGTATTGTTAAGTCAGGGAAGTGAAGGATTTGTAATAGAGGACTTTGCCATTGAACCCATGCCTCGGGGTTCGGTGGTGGACCGTGAAATTCAAGATATTGAGTCGGTAGGTGCTGTTATTGCTAAACTTAGAAAGAAAATCTCAGCTAAAGCTACCGACGCTGCTGCCGCGGTATCAGGACAAACGGTTATTACCAAAGTTATCTATATGGATGTAGCCTTAACTGAAGAGGAACTTGCTAGCCAAATTGAAATTGAAGCAGACAGTCTTATTCCATTCCCCTTAGATGAAGTCAGTTTAGACTTTGAAACCCTTGATGTTAACGAGTCTGATCCTAGTAAAGTTAATGTTTTACTCAGTGCGGCACGCACTGAGTCCATTGAGGCTCGTGTTGCAGCTCTCGAAGCAGGTGACTTTCAAGCTAAGGTAATCGATGTTGAATCATATGCAGTTGGTCGAGCTTATGATCTTTGTTTAACGCAATTGCCAGAGGATGCTAAAGATAAAGTTGTTGCGATAGTAGATATCGGTTCAACGGTAACGCTTTTTTCTGCTACTGATGCGGGTAAACATATTTATAGCCGTGATCAAATGTTTGGTGGTGAGCAATATACTCGCTCAATTGTTTCATACTATAATAAATCTTTTGAACAAGCTGAAGAGGCTAAAACCACAAATGATTTACCGCCAAATTATACCTTTGAGGTCTTAGCTCCATTCCACACTGTATTAATGCAACAAATACGTCGAGCTATTCAAATGTTTTTGACTATTAGTGGCCAAGAAAAAGTAGATTATTTATTAATTTCTGGTGGCACAGCTGCATTAGAAGGACTTGAAGGTTTACTTACCGAAGAACTGGCTATTCATACCATTATTGCTAACCCCTTTCATGATATGTCAATCAGTGACTCAATCGATCAAGACGAACTTGCTAAGGTCGCTGCTCAATTGATGGTAGCAACTGGCTTAGCTTTAAGGAGTTTTACGCCATGGCACATATAAATCTACTCCCTTGGCGTGAAGCTGCACTCAAGGCACAACAAAAAGAATACTTCAGTATTTTAGCCGTCGTTGGTTTGACCGTATTAGCACTAGTACTTATCATTAATTTTTATTTTCAAGCTCGCATTGATGGACAAAATAGTAAAAATCAGTATCTTAAAAATGAAATTGTCCAACTGGATATTCAAATTGATGAAATAAAAACCCTCAATAATAAAAAAGCATCGTTACAGAAACGAATTGAAGTTGTTGAACAACTACAGCGTAGTCGAAATGTAGGTACGCAAGTACTTGATGAAATAGCAAAGCTTATTCCCAATGGTATTTATATTACTGAAATGGAAAAAAAGGGTAATATTTTACACCTGATCGGAAAAAGTGAATCGAACAACCATTTAGCTAATATGATTCGAGCGGTTGAATTATCTGACTTATTTATTGATGCTACACCCGAGTCGATTACGGCTGACGATGGCTCACCTAAGTTACTTAGCCGCTTTATCATGAAAGTTAAAATAAAGGGCTTAATGGATGATGTTAAAACAAGAAAGGGAGGCAAATAATGAAGTTTGATGCATCCCAATTTGATAATCTTGAACTTGATAATATTGGTCAGTGGCCTGCTGCAGCCAAGTTATTATTAGCTGTTTTTTTAGCGGTTACCGTCGCAATTTTAGGTTATATGGGCTTAATCAGTGATCAAATTAAGCAACTTGATCGTGCTTTTGCTGAAGAGGTCACCTTAAAACAGTCATACCGAACAAAATATCATGTAGCGGCTAATTTAGATTTGTTCAGAGCACAAATGGTAGAAGCTGAAGATACTTTCGCCATTCAACTTAGAAGCTTACCAAATAGTCATGAAATTCCTGGATTATTAGATGATATAACTTTTGTGGGTACCACCAGTGGTCTTGATTTTGTTAAATTAGAATGGCAACCAGAAATTAGTAAAGAAATATACATTGAATTACCAATAAATATCGAAGTAACCGGCTCGTACCATTCATTTGGTCAATTTGTCAGTAAAATTGCCGGTTTGCCAAGGATTGTAACAGTGCATGATTTTAAAATTAAGATTGATCGAGACGATAAAGATAGCCTAAATTTAAATTTGAAGTTACAAGCTAAAACCTACCGTTATCAACAGGAGGTAGCCAAATGACGACTGATAGTTTAACGGCTAAAACAATAAAAATACTTGGTATTGTATCACTCGCTTTAGTCTCTGGCTGTTTTGATGATACCACGGCAATACAAGCTCATATGGCTCAAGTGAAAGCAACAACAACTAATTACATTGACCCGATGCCCGAGGTACATCCTTTTACTCATATTGCTTATTCAGCCGATGATTTGCGTAGTCCATTTGTATTACCCAGGCCTGAAGCAATACAGCAAAAAATGCAGCAAATGGCGGGCTGTTTAAGTCCTGATACTAACCGCCGAAAACAACCGTTAGAAAAGTATGCTTTAAGTGACTTAACAATGCGCGGCACCTTAGGTGATGCAAGTAAACTCTGGGCTTTATTAGAAGCCTCAGATTTAAGTTTACATCGAGTGGCTGCTGGAAATTACCTAGGCTTATACAATGGTCGTATCACACAAGTGAGTGCAAAAACTGTGAAAATAATTGAATTGGCCCCAGATGGTGCCGGATGTTGGATAGAGCGTGAAACAAAATTAAGTATAGTACAATCTGCAGAGTCAAATAAGTAAAGGAATTAATAATGCTATTTAATCAAATGAAAAATTATAAAGGCTTTACTGCTATTAAAAAGCTCTGGCTTGCGGCACTATTACTGTTATCAACTACTTTACTGTCAATATCAGTTAGTGCTACAGAACATAACAATGAACTAGTCGGTGTTTCTTATAACACCATACAAAACGATCAGATTGTTTTAGTTTTTAGTTTTACTGAAAATATTACCACTCTTCCAGAAATTCAAACATCAATGACACCCGCTTTTGTTGAAGTCACTTTTGATGCCAAAGCATATGGGCAGGAATTTAATGAAATATTTGTTAATCATGCGGGTGTTAAACGTATTAATTTAGATGCAGGCACCGGCAAAGTTATCGCTTTAATTCACTTGGAAAAACTTGCAGTTTTTGATGTAACCTTACTTAACGACAAAGAGTTTGCCATTACATTTAACTTTGGTGAGTCAGCTGATGTGGTTGAAGCCTTAATGCCGGCGGGTGAAGCGTATATCAATCATATAGAGTCAATAGACTTTAGATTAAATAGCGAAAATGAAGGGCAAATATTAATTTACCTTAAAGATAGTATGTTAGCGGCAGATGTTAATGACAACTTAGGTAAATTAAATGTTGAATTTCATAATACTGAAATTATTGATGATTTACTTTATAAATTAGATGTAACTGACTTTGGTACCTTAGTTACTAGTATTGAAACGTTTAGAGAAGGGCGTAATGCGCGTTTAGTCATTGAAGTTGGCAGTGGCTTTATCTTTAGCCAGAAACAGGAAGCAAACCTGTTTATATTGACAGTAAAAGAGAAACCGGTAAAAGCACCTAGTTATTTAGGGGAAACTGAGGATTTTAAAGGCCGTAGTATTTCATTGAATTTTCAAGATATCCCGGTACGGACAGTGCTACAAATTATTGCCGATTATAATGGCTTTAATTTAATTATCAGTGATACAGTCACAGGTAATATTACATTGCGACTTGATGGTGTGCCATGGGATCAAGCGTTAAGTATTATTTTAAAAGTTAAGGGGTTGGATAAGCGCATGCAGGGCAATATCTTGATGGTTGCGCCCAGTGATGAACTTGCTGCCCGTGAAGCACAAGCCTTACAAGCAAAACAACAAGTTGAAGAATTAGCCACTTTATATTCAGAATTTGTACAAATAAATTATGCTAAAGCGGCTGAGTTTGCTGAATTAATTAAAAATGATAATACCAGTATATTATCTGCGCGCGGTAGTGTCTCAGTCGATGAACGTACTAATACCTTATTGATTCGCGATACTGCTAAAAGTATTGAAGACATTAAACGTATGGTTACTATTCTCGATGTTCCTGTTCGTCAAGTTGTTATCGAAGCTAGGATGGTTACAGTAAAAGATAGTGTCAACGAAGAGCTAGGCATTCGTTGGGGGGCAACAAATACCAATGGTGAGGGCACTACATCCGGAAGATTAGAAGGTATTGAGACAGCTCGTGGTGGCTCTGTTCCTTCATTAGTCGATAGATTAAATGTTAATCTTCCAGTAGCAAACCCAGCGGGCATAATCGCCTTTCAGATTGCTAGATTAGCCAATGGTACTATTTTAGATCTTGAACTTTCTGCGCTTGAAAAAGAGAATAAAGGTGAAGTTATTGCTAGTCCACGCATAACTACCGCAAATCAGAAAGAAGCTTATATTGAACAAGGTGTTGAAATTCCTTATCAAGAGGCATCATCCAGTGGTGCGACAGCCATACAATTCAAAAAAGCAGTATTAAGTTTAACCGTAACGCCACATATTACTCCAGATGATAAAATTATATTAGATCTCGTCATTACTCAAGATACTGTTTCAGAAGTTAGAAGTGGCTTTGCTCCTGCGATTGATACCCAGCGTATAGGAACACAGGTATTGGTTAATAATGGTGAAACCATTGTACTAGGCGGTATTTATCAACAAGCAATTATAAGTACAGTTACTAAAATTCCGATTTTAGGTGATATACCCTATGTAGGTTGGTTATTTAGAACCACAAGTCAGGTAAACGAGAAAAAAGAGCTATTGATCTTCGTTACGCCTAGAATAGTTACTGAAGAATTCTAGTGTCTTGGATTAGATAAAAGCCATCAAATACTGCCGTATTAGGTGGTTTGATGGGTTTATTATTTTAAAATTGAATTTTTAACTAAGATATTACTATTGTTACTTGCATTTTATAGCCAACACTTGCGATAATTACGCCCTTGAAATTTCTGAGGGAGACCTCTTTTTCGCCAAAAGCATTTTTTCATTGAAATAGAGGCTTTTGGCTGTTCTGTTAACACAACGAGTATTAAGTAAATCTAATGGCAGAAAAACGTAACATATTCCTTATAGGCCCTATGGGTGCTGGTAAAAGCACTATCGGTAGAGAGATAGCCGAACGATTGCACCTTGAGTTTTTTGACTCTGATCAGGAGATAGAACGCCGTACAGGAGCAGACATTGCTTGGGTTTTTGATCTTGAAGGTGAAGAAGGCTTCCGCAAAAGAGAAGAATCTGTAATTGAGGATTTAAGTGAGAAACAAGGTATTGTTTTAGCAACAGGTGGTGGTTCAGTCATAAGCGCTAGTGTTCGTAATCGCTTATCTGCACGCGGTATCGTTGTTTATCTTGAAACAACAATCGACAAACAAGTTGCACGTACACAAAGAGATCGTCGTCGTCCACTATTACAAACCTCTGAAGATCCTCGTACAGTGTTGGAAAATCTGGCTGTAGAGCGTAACCCACTATACGAAGAAATTGCTGATATCATAGTACAAACTGATGAGCAAAGTGCCAAAGTTGTTGCGCACAAAATCATAGAGCGACTTGATTTTTAAATTTCTCCACGGTGGAACTCGGGGTAGTATTCTAATATGGCAATTCTTAATCTTGATTTAGGTACGCGTAGTTATCCTATATATATTGATTCAGGTCTATTAAGTAAAGTAGATCTGCTCTCTTCGCATATTCGGGCCAAGCGCGTTTGTATTGTCTCAAACGATATTGTTGCTCCTTTATATATCGATGCACTTAAAGCAAAGTTAACCGATTTTTCCGTAGATGAAGTGATTCTTCCTGATGGTGAAGCTGAAAAAAGCTTAGCAAATTTTGAAGTTATCATGTCGCACCTGTTAACTAACGAGCATGGTCGAGATACTACTTTAATAGCCCTAGGTGGCGGTGTTATTGGTGATATAACGGGCTTTGCCGCAGCATGTTACCAACGCGGTATTGATTTCATTCAAATACCAACAACGTTACTGTCACAGGTTGATTCTTCGGTTGGAGGGAAAACGGCGGTTAATCATCCCTTAGGTAAAAATATGATTGGCGCTTTTTACCAGCCTAAAGCTGTTTTTATTGATATTGACAGTCTGGCAACTCTGCCTGTCCGTGAGTTTAATGCAGGAATGGCTGAAGTAATTAAGTATGGTATTTTAGGTGATAAAGTCTTTTTTGAGTGGATTGAAGACAATATTTCTGGGATAAAGTCGGCCGACAAGCAGATTTTAGCGCAGATGATTGAAAAGTGTTGTCAATGTAAAGCTGATATTGTGGCAAGTGATGAAACCGAAACGGGCATCAGAGCTTTACTCAACTTAGGGCATACCTTTGCTCATGCCATCGAAGCTGAGCAGGGTTATGGCAAGTGGTTGCACGGTGAAGCAGTAGCAACTGGCATGGTACTTGCTGCTAAATTAGCAGTAGCAATGAATTTGCTTGAAGTGTCAGAATTACGACGAATGGAAAAATTAATTTTAGCGTTTGATCTACCGGTAATTGCCCCACAGGATATGGGTTTTACTGAATTTATCCGTCATATGCGCCGAGATAAAAAGAATATTGCCGGTAAGCTCAGGTTTATTATACCAACCGCGATAGGCCAGTCTGAAATTCGTGATGATGTCAGCCAGGATACACTTCAAGAAATTCTATAATTATTTTCTTCTGATGGACTTAGCTAGCATGAAGAAGAATTTACAGTATAGAAAGGATTAAGTATGTCCGCACTAGAGAATACTTCCCCAACAGCTCCAACCCTAGCAGAAAATATATCCTTGTCTGCAAATGTGCCCTCAGCTATTAGTGTTCCCACACGGATAGAGCATAACTTATGCTATACAAAACAAGCAGTATTAGTTATAGCAAGCAACACCGAACAATACTCTCAATTAGCTAGCCAGTATCTGGTCAGCCTTTCTAATGACCATTCTACCGGAAAAGAGAGTCATATTAATGTTGCCTTTGTCTCAGCCTCAACAAAATTAAACGATATTCAAATCCGCTGTCGCTTGATTGAACAGTTGTTTATAAATACCCTATTTGATCCTGAGCAATCATTAGCAGTTAGTGTTTTACGATTTGCCAAACAGCAAGGTGAAGCTATCTCTATAGTCATAGACCATGCGCACGCCCTCTCATTACAGCTTAAGTATGAATTATCACAATTAGTCAGTTTAGCAAAAAAAGACCAACTAATAATTAATGTCGTTCTTTTTGGTTTAACCGAGGCAGCTAAGCAGTTATCGCTAAATAAAAGTTTATTTAAACATAAAATGGTAGTTATTGAAGCTACATCTGGGCAAGTACTTAGCTTAGATGACAAAAGAATACACCATGAAAAAGCGACTAGTTCATTAACACTTTGGCAGAAAGTAAGCTTACTTTTAGTCATGTTAATGCTGTTAGCTATACTTATCTGGGGCTATCAAGTAATTACCGATACCTTAAATAAGCAAAGTAACCCGTTAAATAAACAGCTTAATAAATTCCATGTTAGTGATACCGTTTTACCCGCTAAGAACTCAATAGCGAGTGTAAACGAGCGAGTAGTTATAAAAATGGCAAAGAAACAAAAACTAGTCACGGCTGATGAGTTAATTCAAGTTGGTAGCGGGGGGGCAGCGTCCAGTGAAGAGATTAATAGAGCCATATTGGCTTTACCTGTTTTAAGTCATGCTAAGCAGGTGCCTGCGAATGCCAGTGATGTCATCAACGCTTTAGTCAACTCATTTAATAATCTCACAGCAGTAGCAAGTCCTTCTATTGACGTTGCTAACAAAAAGGCTGGCTCAACAGTCGAAAAGCAAGTCATTATAGAGCAAGCCGAAGAAAAACAAATTCAACCGATTAGGCTGGCAAAAATTGCTAGTCATTACTATCAAAACCAAGCGGTAGTCTATGAGTATGGTTATGTTATTCAGTTAGCTGGTTTTTCCGATAGTAAGTTGTGGCATGAATTTATCGAAAATCATCGGTCAGAGAACCTGTTCAGCTATCAAAGGCTATTAACAGAGCAGCGTTTTATTGTGGTCACTTCAAGGGTTTATCCAAATAAAACCATGGCAAAATCAGCGATAAAGTTGTTGCCAGCAAGTCTGCTAATACGTGAACCATGGCTTAAGGATATTTCATTGGTAATCAGTGAAATAAATACCTTTAAGGGCTAATACAAGCTACAATCCGCCTTTAAATTTATCAAGTGAAGTCGCGGGTTTAATCGGTAGCATGAATAATAAACATCGAGCGTTTTTGAAGTGGGCTGGCGGTAAATATAGTCTGTGTGATGTTATTTCAAAAATGCTACCTAATGAACGTCGTCTTATCGAGCCTTTTGTTGGCGCCGGTTCGGTTTTTCTAAATACTGACTTTGATGAATATATTCTTAATGATATTAACCAAGATTTAATAAACCTTTATAAAATTGTCCAAGTAAAACCTGACAGTTTCATTGAGGATGCGCGCAAGTTTTTTAATCCCGAGCATAATCAAGCCGAAACCTATTACCAATTGCGTACTGATTTCAATGCCAGTAAAGACAGTTACTTTCGCTCCCTAGTTTTTTTATACATGAATCGTCACGGTTATAACGGCTTATGTCGTTATAACAAGAAAGGTGGCTATAATGTTCCTTTCGGTAAATATAAGCGTCCTTATTTTCCCGAGGTTGAATTAAACTATTTTGCTGAAAAATCTCAAAAAGCCACCTTTGTCTGTGAAGGCTATCGTCAAACCTTTGCGCGAGCAGAACATGGTGATGTGATTTATTGTGATCCACCGTACGTACCATTGAGTAAAACAGCAAGTTTTACCAGTTATGCAGGCAATGGCTTTGGCTTAGATGAACAAGCTGATCTTGCCAATGCCGCGGAAGAAGTTAGCGAAAAAGGCACTATTTCTGTGGTGATTTCTAATCATGATACCATTTGGACCCGAAAAATTTATGAACATGCGGTAAAGATAAAATCAGTCAAGGTAGCTCGCACAATTAGTCAAAATGCGACTAAGCGTAAAAAGGTCGCAGAGTTACTGGCGTTATATAAATAAGCTGGTCCGAATTAATTTGGTATCACTAAGCTAACAATGGCGATTAAGCAAGCGATAAAAATCAGTACAGATATAAGGCCAACAATAATAAAGTGACTAAGTTTTCCCTGGGAAAAATCGCGTTTGCGTGCACGTTCACTTTGCACGCCAAAAAATGCCGCAGCAACACTCTTAAAGGTATCTTTTAAGCTGCTCTGCATGACCAAGAACGCCTTAATGGAAGCTATAATGAATAAGCTCAACTAAATCTAAAAAGTGTAAATGTGTGGAATTACTGTTACCAGATAACCAGGATAACCAGCTTTTATTTGACCTATTACTAGCTTGGCATGGGTGGTTTACATGGTTCATTGGCAGATTTGATGCAACCGCCATACACGAACTAAGTTTTTGTATTTGAGATATTTGTTTATCGCTATATTGACTTAAGCTAAATAAAGTAACCAGGGTCAAAGTGCACGCAAAGGTTAGGTGCATAAATTTTGATAAGTGTGGGTTTGTCATCATCCGTTTTGACATTTTTGGGTACTATCCATTATAACCGGTGAACCAGTATAACCTAGGTTCACCTTAATGTCTTTGACTGTTTCTTAGGTGCATTACTCATCAAAATGAGTAATCAATACCTTATAGGTCAATATCAATACTATAAGCAAGGTAGAATTTCATATCATCACTGTCCATACCGTCATCGTAATCTGTTTTTGAAACCCCAAAGGTGAAACCGTCTTTGCTTATTGAAACTCCAATGTCAGTTGAGTCAGTAGAGAAATCGCCACTGTAATTACCAAGGTGAAAAGCAACTTCTGCATCGTTAGCTAAAGTAAGAGCGTAGTCAATGTTGGCATATAGTGAATCACCAAATTCTGCACCGTCGCCACCACCTTCTGAATCGGCTAATACAGCTAAACCAAAAGTGAAACCACCCGTTGAAATACTTGCATAGATTTCAGAGAAGGCATTTTTATCAGCAATTGAATCAGGGTATGCGAAGTAAATATAGCCGACATCATAAGAAAAATTTGCATTGATGTCACCACCAAAACCCAAGTATAAGTCTAGTTCAGTTTTCATGTCACCCCAAGACGCGTTTGATACCCAAGTACCGGCATAAAAACCAGAACTTGCCGCGTAATCAATACCGCCTGAAATCGCAACATCACCACCTGTTTGTTCTAAGCCACGCCATAAGTAGTTGTTAGTAGCAGCAAAATTTGCTGACAAGCCCTCAGTAGCTGATGCTTGGAATGAAATAGCAGAAGCTGATAATAGTGATGTGATAACCATGGTTGTTATTGTTTTTTTCATAAGTAGCTCTTGTTGTTTGTTATAAAAAGTGTCTGCTAGATACTGTGCAAGCATTATGCCTAAATATACAAAGATCATATTTATTATTATAATTATATTTTTTATTAAAATCAACTGGTTAGTTCATTTTACTTTTAAATTAATTTTAATTACTTGCTTACTTAATATCTGAGTTGAGCAATATTGGTGCGATTTTTTAGTCAATGTGTAAAAAAAGTGCAGCGGCATATGAGGTAACGATGGCGGGTAACTCGCATTTTCAATTAGCATGGGTATAATAGCGGCATATTTTTTTAGGATGTACGCTAATGTCACCATTTTTAATTGCTCCCTCTATTTTATCCGCCGATTTTTCTCGTTTAGGGGATGATGTTGCTAAGGTTTTAGCCGCCGGTGCCGACGTTGTTCACTTTGATGTCATGGATAATCACTTTGTACCGAATTTAACCTTCGGCCCCATGATCTGTCAATCGTTACGTGATTACGGTATTAAAGCGCCCATTGATGTTCATTTGATGGTTAGGCAAGTTGATACGCTCATCCCCGCCTTTGCTAAAGCTGGGGCTGATATAATCACCTTTCACCCGGAAGCAAGTGATCATATTGATAGAAACTTACAGCTAATTAAAGACCATGGCTGTAAAGCCGGCCTAGTCCTTAATCCTGCCACACCTTTGCATTGTTTAGACTTTGTTATGGATAAACTTGACGTTATTTTATTAATGTCTGTTAATCCAGGCTTCGGTGGCCAATCTTTTATTCCGGCAACATTAGATAAATTACGTTTGGTAAAAGAAAAGATTAAACAAAGTGGCTATGATATACGTTTGCAAGTTGATGGTGGTGTTAAAGTGAATAATATTGCAGAAATTGCCGAGGCGGGTGCCGATATGTTTGTTGCTGGCTCGGCAATATTTTCTCAAGCTGACTATAAAGTGGCAATTGATGAAATGCGCGCAGAGTTAGCCACAGTATCGCAGTCAGTATAAGTAAACATAAGTTGAAATTTAGTATTTTAAGGGTATAAGAAATGACTAGTAAACCTATTGTATTAAGTGGCTGTCAGCCATCAGGCGAGTTAACTATCGGTAATTATTTAGGCGCATTAAAGCAATGGGTTAATATGCAATCGACCCATGAATGTTATTACATGCTTGTTGATCAACATGCCATTACCGTTCGCCCTAAAGCTGAGGATTTACGTAAAGCAACCTTAGATGGTTTAGCCTTATATCTTGCCTGTGGTGTTGACCCTGAGCAAAGTACTATTTTCATTCAGTCCCATGTACCTGAGCATGCGCAATTGAGCTGGGTACTTAATTGCTATACGCAAATGGGTGAATTAAATCGCATGACGCAATATAAAGATAAGTCACAAAAGTCTGAAGTAAATATGAACTCAGGCTTATTTACTTATCCGGTCTTGATGGCTGCTGATATATTACTTTACGGTGCTAACAAAGTGCCAGTAGGGGATGATCAAAAACAACACTTAGAATTAGCAAGAGTGATAGCTACGCGCTTTAATAATATTTATGGCGATATTTTTACTGTGCCTGAGCCTTTTATTCCAGAGCATGGCGCACGGGTAATGAGCTTGCTTGAACCGACTAAAAAAATGTCTAAGTCGGATACTAATCCGGGTAACTTCATTGGTTTGTTAGAAGATCCTAAAAAGATTGCCAAGAAAATAAAACGTGCAGTTACCGATTCTGATGAGCAAGCGCGCATATATTTTGATAGCGAAGAAAAACCAGGCGTATCGAATTTATTGTCGTTATTATCTTGTGCTACCGGACAAAGCATTGCTGACCTAGTACCAGCCTATGAAGATAAAATGTATGGTCATTTAAAAGGTGATGTCGCCAATGCGGTAGTCGCTTTGTTAGAGCCAATTCAAACCAAGTACCATGAATACAGGGCAGACCAAGCTTTCTTAGAGCAAGTCATGCGTAATGGTGCTGAAAAAGCTTCTGCTCGTGCGAGTAAAGTACTTCGCTCTGTATATGATGCGGTTGGTTTTATTCCTCGTCCATAGCTAGCCGTTTAACCTAATTAATATAAAGGCTTATTTTCTTATGAAAATAAGCCTTTTATCTAGTTAAGTTTTTAACTTTTAATCTTGCTGTGCCGCTTTATTTGCTTGTTCGAATAAAACATCACTTTGCTTTAAAAAAGTTTCAACGTTATTGCTTGGCGCCATTAAATATCTGGGTGCCATTATCGTGGCATTATATTGTGGATGTGGATTAAACTCAGGCTTTTTACTGTATTGTAATAAGTAAGTACCGCCAAAGAGTAGTGCAGTAATACTTAATGCTACAACAATTCTACGTTTTGCACTAACATGAAAGCCAATATAGCTATTTAACCAAAACAGGCTAAAAGCTAGTCCAATGGGAACTAGCGTACTAATCAAACCGAGTAATGAATTACTCGAGGCGTTAAAAGCAATAATTTCTTCCAATAGATCACTAAGCCACAGCAGAATAAAAAAGCTAAAGCTAATACCAAGCTGAGCGAGTATCCGTGGATCATGCTTAGTGAGGTGAGACACTAAAGCCACACCTGCAGGCCATAAAGCAAATAATAAGCTCATACTAAAAGCGCTAACAAACAACTGGCTTATATTGGTTTCAGTTGGCTGGTTTAAATAGGAAATGTTTCCCGCTATAAGTATAAACAAAGCAATACTGATAAATACTGCAATAGGGTGGCGGATGAAGTCTATTAGCGACTCGAAGGGGCTAAAGGCAATGGTATCTTCTACTTGATGATCACTAAATAGTATTCTTAATTGGCTTTTACCCAAAACAATAACATCACCATCATTAATTACTTGTTGATGGTCATCTTTATTACTTGATTTACTACCTTCTAATACTGTGCCATTTACTGAGTTATTATCATTAAGGCGCCAAGCACCTTGAGAAAAACTTAACGATAAGTGCTGCGGACAAATATGAGGGTCAGTTAAAATAATATCATTGTGATAACCCCGGCCAATGGAAATTTCGCTTTGCTTGAGTCGGTGACGATGCAGCAATTTATGATTACGGGTAATTTCTTCAATAATGATCTCACCTTGTTCGGAGGGTAAGTCATTACTTGTCATTGGCTCTGTTGCTGTGCAGCCATGCTCAGTATCTTTAATTACTTCCATGATACTGCCTCCATAAATTTACCAGTAAAAGCCAGGGCATTTTTTTTGCTGACACCGGCTAGAGTAAAGTGGCTGACTAAAGCTTGTTGATTTTTATCGATACTAGCGCCTAGATATAAGACATCAAATAATCCTGGGAATTCTTTGTAAGCACGTGTACAAAAAATACTTTTATTTTTAATTTCTTGGCTTGAGCCAGCGGTACTTGCCGGTGTAATTATGTCATGGTGACATTGATACTCAGTGACATCATCTTTGCCTGCTCTATTACCCGCACCAGCTCGGGATATTTGCCGTTGATATAAATGATAAAATTTATTATCACTTAAATTCTTTGCTTGCATATAACGAAATTCAATTTCGACACTGCCAGTAAAAAAGTGAGACGAGAGGTAAGTATTTTCATCTAAAGAGCAATTAGCAATGGCCGCTAAAATAAGGGCATCTTTTTTATCGGCATTAGAATCACCCCAACAGCGAATAAAAGGTACGTCAATAATTGGGATCATGGCCTTACCGGCAAGCTCTTTACTTTGCCAAGTATTATTAAGTAGTGCTGACATTAGTTTATTTTGGTTGGCCATTAATTGTGCTGACATTTGTTGCTTAATATCTGTCGGTGGGTTGTTTTTATAGTCGGTGAAAAGAGTCACCAATTTTTCATGTGGCACCAAGAAACCAATTTGGTTACCTGATGTGGCTACATTAATGCCAACTACCTTTTCAGCTTTGTTAACCACAGGACCACCACTCATGCCCGAATTAATAGAGCCAGTGAAATGGATACGTTCATTGAACGATTCTTTTTTTAAACCGTTATAAGTACCAGGTACCACAATCATACCTAAATCATGAGGGTTGCCCAGAGCAAATAACTGCTCACCTTTAATCGGCTTTTTATCAGAAAGTATGAAGTAGGGCATATCATGGTCAACTTGACGTTTTACTAAGGCAAGATCATTAATAACATCGACACTCACCAAGTCGACTTGCGCCGATTTTCCTTGGTAGTCTAAATATTCAATGCGATATTTTTCTGGGTGACGGGCATAGCTAGATATTACATGGTAGTTAGTGGCAATAATGCCGTCTGCACTGATCTGAAAACCAGATCCAATCGACGATTTCTCGCCACTGGCTTTATCAATCAATTTTATTTGATAAAGGGAAGGTGTTAGCTGAGCGAAAATTTTTTCAGCTTGCTCAGCGGCAAAAATAGTATGACTTAATAGTATAAAAACTAAGGTAAAAAGAGTTTTCATTCATCTTCCTGTTGATAAGCAATTAATCCATTGTGACACTAAATTAGCATTTGTCACTCTATCAATAACATTAATCATTTTACTAGATTGATGTCATTGTTTATCTTATTGAAGCCAGGTATGGTTTTTCCTCTATATACCCGTTATCAATCAAAGTGCAGGATTTCAGTGGCAATTAAAATGGCTTTAGGCAAGGGAAATAATGTAAGCATAGTCACTCTATGGTTTGATTATTTAACGCGGTATAAAGTTATTTTAAACCCATCAAAGAAGCGTTTGAGCAACAGCACTTCATCGTTGCTTTGAATTATAATGACGTTACATGGATGGAGCTGATTAGAGAATGCAGACGGTACAGGAGTCCCTTATTAGATAATGCAGGAGAAATTATCCTGAGCATATTCGCCTGAGTAACCTTATTCATCACAGCGCCTTGAATTGACATTGCTCAAGCACTCTGAAATAGGCATATTGAATGGTCACGGGTATAGTTGCCCGTTCTACTGCAATATGCAAGTTCAGCAGCACAGAGAAATTTCATTTCTAGGCGCATCAACAATACCTTTAGGCTCTATTCCATAATACGGGTGTCTACATTATAAGCCTATGATTTTATGTTGAGTATTACTGAAGTGATAAAGATGATTTTCACATGCATGGGTGCAAATTAAGTTGAGGAAAAGGAATATTACCGATGATATTTCAGCGTAGCGATAAAGAAAAGACAGCGAAAGTATGGCGCTACATTTTTGATTTTTCGTATTTCGCGAATGCCATCATAGTTTCTTTCTCACAACTTGATGCTGGCGTGAAAAGTGTTGTAGCAGCCTGAACGGTGCCCTCAAAAAAGTAAAAAAAACAGCCATTGCGGCTGCTTTTATGTAATTTACTTAGGTCTACTTTAGGTGTCGTTAATTTACCTAACTATCTATGTTGGCTAATAAACATATATTTGTTAAATATGTTTATTACGCATGCTGGCAACTATGCCAAATAAGGCCAAACTCATTAGTAATATGGTTGAAGGTTCAGGTACCTGGGTAATTGTCATATTAACATTAAAGGTATTGTCGTTCCCTTCAAGCGTTGTTACGCCTATACAACCAGCAGCGCCGTCCCCAACTCGGGCGCAGATGTCATCATGAAGTGTTGCCAGAGTATCAATCATCAGCTCTATATTGTAGGTGTACATGCCTAAGCCAAATTGTTGGTTAAAAGTATTAGTAAAAGGGTTGAATACTACATTTCCACCAGTATCGATACCAAAACCATCGACAACAAAAATATCATTTTGACATAGAGGCATGCCTAACACACCATCATAAACACAATCGTTATCATTTGGTGTTTCCTTAAATACTATTTCAAACAGAATAGGAGGAATACCAGTATCAACAGCGGCGTTAGGAGATGGAATAAGGAACAGTTTTGTACTTAGCGTTGCAGTCAATAAACTATCTCCCCAGATGTCGTTATTTTTATGGGTCAGACTAGCCGTTATTACTGAATCACCATTCTCTAAATTTGTACCACTAAGCATACCAGCCGAACCACTTGAAACATCCAGGGAGCTTATATCTTTATCTTCATTGTTAGCATTAGTTTCATTTGCACAATCTTTTGTTTCACAGCCCCAATATAAAATCGTTGGAGCATCATCAGTAAGTTCAGCATTCCACCAAGCGTTATTTATTTCGCCTGTTACATCAGTACTAGGCTCGAAGTCGCTGAAAGCACTATTAACTTCCCAATTCCATGAAGTTATTGGTGTGGCGCTAGTGGTAAAAGCAAAACCTAATGTAGAAATTATTACAGCTGTTATAAACTTTTTAAGTGTGTTCATTTTTTACTCCTTGTCAGTATAAAAATTAAAGTACACCTTAAAGTAAGTAATGAGTGACAAATGCAACTTAGGCCATTAAGTAGGTCACTAATCGATACACTCCATGTTGAGTTTTCACCAGTAAATGCTGCATAGAACACGCCATAGTTGCTATGTGGTTATTTTTTGGTCAGTTTGTGTTTTTTTAAATTAGAGCTTTTATTCAGACTGTAAAAAAACCGGACAGTACTTTTGTGTAATATACTGCTTTAAAGGGAGGGTTGTACTGTCATTTATTCATTTAAGTAATCGTTAGCTGCCGCTAGTGATGATTTTAGTGCTAATGCCACTAGCAATTAATGCGGTATTACTGGCTAATTGTTCTTTACCAGCAAGTAAGTAAATAACCTGTTGGCCTTGCTCAGCAAGCTCTAACGCATGTTGGTAATTTACTAATATAGTTGAGCTGATACTTTGCGGATACTTTTCTGCATCACGGCGCACATATTCAATCAACTCTATATTTACCGCATCGTCATAAAAAACAGCATCAGCAAACTGTAAAGCGCGGTGAGCGTTTAAGGTTAAATCATCGGGGTTACCATCTTTGGTATGGATAAAAATTATTGCGCCAGCCGGAGGTGCAATTTTTTCTTTCAAGCTGGCAATTAACTGCTGCTCAGCTTTGTGTTGTTTACCATCCAGTAAATCTTGCCCGATTGCACCATGCAGGGTGTTTTCCCAGAAAGTGCGGCGATTGCGTATACCTTTAATGCGGGCTTTGACATGATCACGAAATTTTAACGAGAAATCAGCCAGGCGCCCGTAGCCCTGCGGTAGGGTTTTCTCTATTTGCTCGCGTAACATGCGAATAAGAATAGGAGCACTGCCTGAACTTGATAAGGCAATAATCATAGGGGAACGATCAATAATCGCTGGTGTGATATAAGTGCAAAGGGCAGGTTGATCAACTACATTGGCCAAAATGTTAAATGCTACCGCCTCATGATAAACACTTTCATTGACTGCTTTATTATCAGTGGCGGCTATTATTAAAGTAATGCCGTCTAATAAACCGGCTTGATAGTTATGTTTTAACCAGGTGAGTTGATTTTCGCTAATCAAACGTGCAACGCCTTCAGTAACGCTTGCCGACATTATGGTAATTTTTGTGGTGGTTTTTAATAGTAATTCAATTTTGCGGGCAGCTACATTACCACCGCCAACCACCATGGCATTAATTTTACTGCCATCAAGAAAAACGGGAAAATACTTCATTTACAAGCCAACTCTATTACATCTCTTTATCTGCCCACATTAACATAGCAATAAACAGAAAACCTTAATCTGTATTAAGTTGACCTTTTCATTGCTAATACTTTGGCAATAGCTAGCTTAGAGCCAGGTGTTAGAACCGCTATAGAACACCTAATGTTAACCTTGCTGCACTAACCGCTAAACCATTGGTATCACCATAAATAGTCCAGCCCGGAATAAAGTCAATACCGGCAAAATTAACCGCTATGTTAATGTCACCGACACCTAACTTCTCTGTTTTTATCGGGTTACAGCCAAGGGCTTTTACCGCAATAGCTAAGGTGGCAATAGTGCCAGCATCACGAATACAGCCATTGATAACCACAGCCTGCCAATTGTTTTTAACCGCATTCTCTGCAATCATATCGCCTAATAGCGCACGCTTCATACTGCCTTTACCATCAACTACTAATACCTTACCGGTACCATCGGTCGCTAATAGCTCTTTCACTTTGGAATTATCTTCAAAGCAAGCAACGGTGACTATTTCGCCAGAAAAAATAATGTTTTTACCGTAATCATTAAAGGGTACCTGCGCGAGGGAAAGTTGTTCAGGGTATTGATCAAAGAGATCAGGCAGTAAATCCAGCATGGTAATTTCCGTTTTATCATTAATTATGCCTACTCTAGCAGTAATGAATGATAAACTAGCATCAAGCTTATTTATGGCTACTATTTACCAATTATATCTACTCTTTGCACTAACGACAAAGGCAAGTATAACAAGTAGCAGCAAATACCAAATACCAGTAGAGAATATCAGATGCCTTGGATACAACTTAGATTAAGTGCAAACGAAGATAATGCCGAAAAATACAGTGACTGGCTCACCGCCTGTGGCTCACAAGCCGTTACTTTTCTCGATGCCAAAGACACTCCCATATATGAACCACTACCCGGTGATGAGGTTATCTACTGGTCGAATACCGTCGTTATGGGCTTATTTGAAGCTAGTCATGATATGGATAAAGTCATCCATTACTTGCAAGGTATTCACCCAGATAAAGAGAAAATGCAATACAAGCTAGAACAATTAGAAGACAAAGACTGGGAGCGTGAATGGATGGATAACTTCCACCCAATGAAATTCGGTCAGCGTCTTTGGATTTGTCCTAGCTGGCGCGACGTGCCCGACCCTGACGCGGTAAATGTTATGTTAGACCCAGGCCTGGCTTTTGGTACAGGTACACACCCAACCACAGCATTATGTTTAACTTGGTTAGACGGCTTAGACCTTCAAGATAAAACCGTGGTTGATTTTGGTTGTGGCTCAGGTATTTTATCAATAGCGGCCCTAAAATTAGGTGCCAAGAAAGTTATTGCTATTGATATCGATCCACAAGCACTACAAGCAAGTCTTGCCAATGCGGAGCGTAACAATGTTTCCGATAGACTTGAATTATATCTACCTAAAGATCAGCCTAAATTTAAAGCCGACGTCGTCGTGGCAAATATTCTCGCTGGACCATTACGCGAGTTAGCGCCTACTATCATTGAATTCGTTGGTGATAAAGGTTTATTAGCGTTATCAGGTGTCTTAGAAGAGCAAGCACAAACACTACAAGAAATTTACGGCCAGTGGTGTGACATGGCGCCAATTAGCGTACAAGAAGAATGGGTTCGCTTAAACGGACAACGTAAGTAAGCTTTAGAGTCAGTCGTGAAGTGCTCCTGTCGGGAGCTCTCCAAGCCACACTTCGTAACACCAGTAGCATTTCTTTCGGGGATTATTTCAAGCTAAACCTCGCCATCCCCGAAATGTTATTCCTCAAGCGTCATCCCCGAGTTTTCTTGTCGGGGAGCCAGGGCTTTCTTATATATCCCCGTTTCACCTGAAAATGCTTGTTACAGGACTCAGCTTAAGAAGCAACACGCCATGAACCCTCTAATGATTCACTTATTTCTGGCGTTTCGGGTTCATATACAGTGACTCTATTTCGACCCGAGTGTTTAGAGTCATAAGTAGCAAAATCGGCATCAGCTAATAATTTTTCTAAATCAAAGCCCGATCTTTTTACATCGGTAACACCAAGGCTGGCGGTAATGCTAAAATTATTACCAGACTCTTCGGTAATGGTGTTTTCTATGGCGACTCGACAAGCTTCGGCGCGCAGTACTGCGGCATCTATGTCACAGCTCGGCAGTAATATGCAAAACTCTTCACCGCCAAGACGAGAAAATATGTCATTTTTACGGCCGTTAGTTTTACACACTCTAATCGTTTTTTTTGAGTGCCCAATCGCCACAGATATGGCCAAAAGTATCATTAATATTTTTGAAGTGATCTAAATCGAACATAATCAAGCTCAAGTCTTGTTGAGCCGTTTTACAATATTTTAATGCATTCCCGCAACATGGGCAAAATGTCTACGGTTGTAAATACCGGTTAGCTCATCATATTCAGACAGTTCTTTAACACGCTTATGAGATTGCCATAAACGTGTTCCCCCCAATAGCTAGCATAATGATAATTAAAGTCATCGCAGTAATAATCAGTTGAATATTGGCAACCTTGTTCTTGGCTAATACCTGCTCAGCAGCCAAAAAATCATTTGCTTCATTGAGTAATTTAATTTGCTTTTCATGTTCAAAAGCTTGCAATTTAGCTAGTTGAAACGCCACGTGCTTGGCCTTTTCACCTTCTAAATGCTCTACCTCTAATTCGCTATATTTTTCATGGTAACTTAACGCTAAGTTGATATTTAATCGTTGCTTTTCTATCAGGTAAAGCAGTTTGTAGCTATCTACACCTTGTTTAAGTATGGTGATGTTTTTATTTACTTTCAGTGCTGTTAATGCATATTGTCGAGCGCTGGGTAAATTATTGAGTTGATAATAGCTCTTGGCCAGCGTGTTATTCATACCAGTAATCAACATGGGAAAAAGTGTTGAATTAATTTCGTCATAATTAGGCAACAAAGGCCATTACTTTAACCGCGGCAAGCCAATAATGCTTTGATTAGACGATTGTGGTCATTGGCTTAATAAACGCAAGCAGGCCTTACCGTCATTAGGGATTTATTTACCTTGCTTGGGATGTCTTCATTGTATGGATAGCCGAGCGCTTACTATAGAAGGCAAACTTATTAGCGCTCAGTTGTTGCTCTGCTAATAAAGTGAAGTGGGGATAACATCATGCTCTGACTTTTTGCTATGTTTTGCGGGTGTTCAGATTCATGGCAATGTCCATTAATATTGATACTGGTATAAATAACCGGGCCATTCCAGCCACCAACACCGTAGTTAACTTCTTGAAGTGCGCGGCTAGCCGTTAACTTTTTATCAATATTTTCTGGGTAAGCGGAGCTTTTACCACTAGGGTACTGCCACCGGTATCGAGTAACAGATTTACCGGCGATTTTTCACTGCAAGGTGCAAGGTAACACTGTAGTCACCTTTGCCAAATACATTGCTCATTGGCATTCTTAAAATAGTCTTTAGAGTCTTTGTCATTATATTTATAATTATTATTGCTTTAGCAATAAGTTTGCCAAGTGGTGTTATTTTACTCTGCCACAGTTGCAGGCGTTATTCGAGCTAAGTTTCGCCATATTTGGCTTTGTCTTTTTTTGTAGTATTTGTCAACAAATTTGTGAGTAAACTGTACGATTTACGCTCACATTAATACTTTAATAAATGTCAATATCAAAAAGGTAAAAATAATCAAATATTGTTCAAATTCTATGCTTTTCAATTGAAATAAAGCCGTGTAAACTTAGCGCCCTTTTGTAAGGTAGCTCAAAAAAACAGCAGTATGAAAATAGGCACATATCAACTTAATTCGCAGGTAATACTTGCTCCTATGGCAGGAATAACCGATCAACCTTTCCGACAATTATGTTGTCAATTGGGTGCGGCTTTAGCAGTTTCTGAAATGCTTTCGTCAAATCCGAAAGTGTGGCATACCGAAAAGTCTAAATTGAGAATGTTGCATAGTGATGCCGCAGGAATTCGCAGTGTACAAATTGCCGGAAGTTGTCCTGATGAATTAGCTTTTGCCGCCAAGGTTAATGCTGATAACGGCGCACAAATTATTGATATCAATATGGGCTGTCCAGCAAAAAAGGTAAATAAGAAATTAGCGGGTTCTGCTTTATTAAAAGAACCAGCACTGGTTGAGCGTATTGTTCAGGCTGTGGTAAAAGCGGTAGATATTCCGGTTACGCTAAAAATTCGCACAGGATGGTGTGAAGAGTCTCGTAATGGTATCGAAATAGCTAAAATTGCTGAAAATAGTGGTATAGCATCACTCGCAGTGCATGGCCGTACCCGTAATGACTTTTATAAAGGCAATGCGGAATACGACACCATTAAAGCAATAAAAGCGGCTATTTCAATTCCGGTAGTGGCAAATGGTGATATCACTTCACCTGAAAAGGCGCTACAGGTTTTAAAGCATACGGGTGCGGATGCCATAATGATTGGCCGTGGTGCACAGGGTCGTCCGTGGATTTTTCGAGAAATTAATCATTTCTTGGCAACGGGCAATAAAATGCTTGCACCTACATTGGATGAAGTACGTTCAATAGTATTGGCCCACGTTATGGAGTTACATCAGTTTTACGGCGATTTCAAAGGTGTGATGATCGCCCGAAAACACGTTTCTTGGTATATACATAATCTGGTTGAGACCTCCGATGGTTTCAGTACCGCGTTTAATACTGACCAAGGCAAAGCGTTTAGAGCTATTTTTAATGCTTTAGCGTCTACCGATGAACAATTGGCGACGTTAGGCAAATTTTTTGATGATTTTGTTTCTGCTCCTTCCCAGGAGCAGTACAAGTTGTCGTAGTTTTATTTTTATTTTATTAACAAAAGAAAGAGTTATATCATATGTTCGAACAAAATGTTTCTTCTCCATTTATCACTGGCGATATCCAAACACAAACTAAAACGTCTCCATTACGTAGCCAAGCTAAAATCGCAATCAGTAACTACTTATCACAATTAAATGGTAACGATGTTGATGATATGTATGACCTTGTATTGAGCGAAATTGAAGCGCCAATGTTAGAAGAAGTTATGATGTACACTCGCGGTAACCAAACACGCGCTGCCAACTTACTTGGCATCAATCGCGGCACGTTACGCAAGAAACTTAAAAAATACGGTATGAACTAATATCGAATTTATATTGAAAAGCACCCTAGGGTGCTTTTTATGTTTATACCAGTCCACATAAAGGCGTTCTCTCTTTAACGGAATGGTTTTATATCACTCTAAATCACTTTAAATAATCATGTAACCTCGCAAGTTAACGGCATGTCGGCACTAAGTTAGCAGTAAGTTACAACTAAAAAGGTAAATAAAGAAATGGATACTCCACGTCCAATTAAACGCGCACTATTAAGTGTTTCAGATAAAACGGGAATTGTTGAATTTGCTCGTCGCTTAAGTGAGAAAGGTGTTGATCTTCTTTCTACTGGCGGTACCGCAAAATTATTGGCTGAAAACGGCATCAAGGTAACTGAAGTGTCTGACTACACCGGTCACCCAGAAATTATGGATGGTCGTGTTAAAACATTACATCCTAAGATACATGGCGGCATCTTAGCCCGTCGTGGTATTGATGAAGCGGTAATGGCAGAAAACAATATCAGCGCAATTGATATGGTTGTGGTTAACTTATACCCATTTGCTAATGCAGTAAGTGATGAAAACTGTTCATTAGAAAATGCTATTGAAAATATTGATATTGGCGGCCCAACTATGGTTCGTGCTGCGGCAAAGAACCATAAAGACGTGACTATTGTTGTTAACGCACATGATTACGACCGTGTATTAACTGAATTAGATAACAACAATGATTCACTAACCTATAAAACACGTTTTGATTTAGCGATTGCTGCTTATGAGCATACCGCTAGTTATGACGGTATGATTGCTAACTACTTTGGTAAAATGTTACCAGCGTACGGCGAGAAAGACTCAACTGCTTCCTTTGAAAATAAAGTGAAATTCCCACGTACTTTTAATAGCCAGTTTATTAAAACACAAGATTTACGTTACGGTGAAAACTCGCATCAAGAGGCTGCTTTTTATAAAGAAGCTAACCCAGGAGAAGGCTCCATTTCTACTGCGATTCAATTACAAGGCAAAGCATTATCTTATAACAACATTGCTGATACTGATGCCGCGTTAGAGTGTGTTAAAGAATTTGATGAACCAGCTTGTGTAATCGTTAAACATGCTAACCCTTGTGGTGTTGCTATTGGTGATAATATTCTAGCGGCTTATGAAGGTGCTTATAAAACTGACCCTACTTCAGCGTTTGGTGGCATTATCGCTTTTAACCGCGAATTAGATGCTGATACTGCACAAGCCATTGTTTCTCGTCAATTCGTGGAAGTAATTATCGCGCCAAGCATTTCTGCGGCTGCAGCAAAAATTGTTGCTGCTAAGCCGAACTTACGTTTATTAGAATGTGGCCAGTGGCATAGCAAATCGACTGGTTTTGATTTTAAACGCGTTAATGGCGGTTTATTAGTACAAGATACTGACCACGGCAGCGTAACGAGTGACGAGTTAAAAGTCGTTACTAAACGTAAACCAACAGCAGACGAAATGCGTGATCTACAATTTTGCTGGAAAGTAGCAAAATACGTTAAATCTAACGCCATCGTATATGTTAAAAATAGCATGACTATTGGTGTCGGCGCAGGTCAAATGAGCCGTGTATATTCAGCGAAAGTTGCTGGTATTAAAGCTGCAGATGAAAACCTAGAAGTTAAAGGCTCTGTAATGGCATCTGATGCATTCTTCCCATTCCGTGATGGTTTAGATGCCGCCGCTGAAGCAGGAATTACTGCAGTAATTCAGCCAGGTGGCTCTATGCGTGATAACGAAGTTATTGCCGCAGCTGACGAACATAATATCGCCATGGTATTCACAGGAATGCGCCACTTCCGCCACTAAAATTGCTCCTTGTCGCTGCTAAGTCCAATTTAGGCGTCAAAAGTACTCACTGACATTCGTCAGCTCCGTGCTTTTTTCTTGAAATTGAACAGAGCCGCTTAAAGGAACTTCATTTAGGTTCGATGATTTAGTATGAAAGAAAGCAGTGTTGATTTATTTACTTACATTAAAATCAACGCTGCTTATTTGTTTAATACCACTTAAATTAATTAAGGTTACAGTTTTCAATGAGGGTAAAAGTTCAGTAACAAGGCGCTTGATTGACTAATAGCTGGCTATTAGGATTGAAAGCAACGACGTTATTGGATTTTTAGACCATTTAACAATGAATTCTTAATTAGTGTAATTGGTATGATATCTGTTATAAATATTGCCGTTAATTAATACCTTAATCGTTAGATGAGATATATCGACTTAAATACTAATAATTCTTTCAAGGACCATAGTTATGACAATTAAAACTAACGCGCTTAAATCAATCGCTATTGCAGTAACCTTAAGCTGTAGTGCAATAAGTTTATCTGCAACTGCGCATGACACTCATGCCCATGAAGCTAATGCCAACAATAGCGTTTCTGCAAAGGCACTTGCAAACGCAGTTGCTGGTGATCATCGTACCGCTAAAAACAAAGCGCGTGATCAATATCGTCACCCTATTGAAACGTTAAATTTTTTCGGTTTTACCCCAACCATGACTGTCGTTGAAATTACCCCAGGTGGCGGCTGGTACACTGAAATATTAGCGCCGGCGTTAAAAGGCACGGGTAAATTATACGGTGCCCATTACCCAGACACGGGTGAAGATGACTATTATAGTAATTCACGTAAAAAATTAGTGAAAAAATTAGCTTCAAACGTTGTTTTTAGTGAAGTGGTTTTAACCGACTTTACCCCACGTCAAGAAAGTGAATTAGCACCACAAGGTACTGCCGATCTTATCTTAACCTTTAGAAATCTACATAACTGGAAAGATGCTGGTGTCGAGCAAGTATTTAAAGATGCTTTTAATGCCCTTAAACCAGGAGGAATATTAGGTGTGGTTGAACACAGATTACCTGTGGGCGCGGATGCCGAAAAAGCACGAGGCTATGTTTCAGAAACAAAAACAATCAAGCAAGCTAAGGCGGCCGGTTTTAGATTTGTCGCATCGAGTGAGATTAACGCTAACCCAAAAGATTTAGCGCAATATAAAGTCTGGACGTTACCGCCTTCATTAGCATTGGGCGAAAAAGACAGAGCAAAATATTTAGCGATTGGCGAAAGCGATCGCATGACCTTAAAATTTGTTAAACCAGCCAAGTAAGTGTTGGTTTAGCGCATAAGAATATATAGGAAAAACATATGAAAATCTTAGTTATTGGCGGCGGTGGTCGTGAACATGCACTAGCATGGAAAGCGGCTCAATCAAGTCAGGTTACTAAAGTGTTTGTTGCCCCAGGTAATGCTGGTACAGCAAGCGAAGCAAAGTTAGAAAATGTTGTTATCGATATTAGTGACAATGCTGCCTTGGTTGCTTTTGCTCAAAGTGAAGACGTTGCCTTAACTATTGTTGGTCCTGAACAACCCCTTGTTGATGGTGTTGTTGATGCTTTCCAAGCGCAAGGTTTAGCTATTTTTGGCCCAAGTGCCAAAGCCGCTCAGCTGGAAGGTTCAAAGTCATTTACTAAAGACTTCCTAGCACGTAATAACATTCCTTCAGGTAGCTATGAAAAATTCACTGAAGTTGAACCCGCACTTGCTTATGTTCGTGCACAGGGCGCACCCATTGTTGTTAAAGCCGATGGCTTAGCAGCAGGAAAAGGCGTTATTGTTGCCCTTACAGTTAAAGAAGCAGAAGATGCTATTACCGATATGTTAGCGGGTAATGCTTTTGGTGATGCGGGTCATCGCGTAGTGATTGAAGAGTTTCTTGAAGGTGAAGAAGCAAGCTTTATTGTAATGGTCGATGGTAAGAATGTTTTACCAATGGCAACAAGCCAAGATCATAAACGTGCCTTAAATGGTGACTTAGGTCCAAATACTGGCGGCATGGGGGCATATTCTCCAGCAGCAGTGGTTACACCTGAAATCCATGATCGTATTATGGCCGAAGTTATTATGCCTACGGTTGAAGGCATGGCAGCAGAGGGAGCACCTTACAGTGGTTTCTTATATGCAGGGTTAATGATAGCAAAGGATGGCACGCCAAACGTCATTGAATATAACTGCCGTTTTGGTGATCCTGAAACACAACCTATTATGATGCGCTTACAATCAGATCTAGTTGAATTATGTTTAGCCGCGACCCGTGGTGAATTAGATAAAGTAAGCATCGAATTTGATAGTCGTGCTGCTGTAGGTGTGGTCCTTGCTGCACAAAGTTATCCAGCTAGTTACCCTAAAGGTGATGTAATTTCAGGCTTAGATACTAACAATAATGTATTAGCAAAAATATTCCATGCCGGTACTAAGCTTAATGAACAAGGTGAGGTAGTGACTAATGGCGGTCGTGTACTTTGTGCAACAGCACTAGGCAATTCAGTGACAGAAGCTCAACAAAGTGCTTATGAACTATTACATCAAATTAGCTGGCAAGGTGTCGAGTTTAGAACAGATATCGCTTACCGCGCTATTGCCCGCGAACAAGAAAGTACTTAAGTAAAACTAAAACTCAGCTAGTGTAATTGTAGAGAAGGGTAAGAAGGAAAGATCACCTCAGTGATCTTACTACTCATTTACCTTATGATCATCTAGTTAACTATACAAAAACCGACCTTAGTGTCGGTTTTTTTGTTATTTGCTAGAAAGTAAGCTTATTACTGCACTATATCAGCAGCTTTAGTCGCACTAAGTGGTAGGTTAAAAGCCTTGTCAAAATTGAGCCTTGTGTAAAAAAATGTCCAAGGATCCTATGTGATCGTGCTTTATAGGCCAATATGAAAGCGATATGTGCAATAAATACGCGAACAGACATGAAGTTGAAAATAACCCTTGATCAAAAGTGAAAAGTCTCTAAAATGCGCATCCAGTTCCAAGGGGTAACCCAAAGAGCTGTTTTGATAAGTTATCTCAGCCTTATTAAGGTAAAGTAGCTAACTTAAGCTAACGTTTTAAAGTGTTTTAAAATACTTAACTTTTAATTAAAAAAAACGTTGACATCAAAACTCGGAGGCGTACAATGCGCATCCTGCTTCGGGCAAACGGCAACGTTAGCAAGGGGCGAAGGTACTTAGCGAATGCGACTAAGACCTCTTTTCTTTAACAATTAGTTATCATGCAATTTGTGTGGACACTCACATTAATGT
>NZ_LJYX01000115.1 GCF_001440345.1 Colwellia sp. TT2012
CGGCGTCGGTGTAGTCGAGCACGGCGTTGGCCACGTCGGACACTTCGGCACGGGTCGGCATCGGGTTCTGGATCATCGACTCCATCATCTGGGTCGCCACGATCACCGCTTTATTGTGGCGACGAGCGTGCAGGATGATTTTCTTCTGGATGCCGATCAGCTCAGCATCACCGATTTCCACGCCGAGGTCGCCACGGGCAACCATCACTGCGTCGGATGCCTTGATCAGGCCGTCGAGGGTTTCGTCATCGGCCACGGCTTCAGCGCGCTCGATCTTCGCTACCAGCCAGGCAGTGCCGCCGGCTTCGTCGCGCAGTTGGCGGGCGTATTCCATGTCGGCAGCGTCGCGCGGGAAGGACACGGCGAGGTAGTCCACTTCCATTTCGGCGGCGAGCTTGATGTCAGCCTTGTCTTTTTCAGTCAGGGCTGGCGCGGTCAGGCCACCACCGCGACGGTTGATGCCTTTGTGGTCGGACAGCGGGCCGCCGATGATCACGGTGCAGTTCAGCTCGGTGACGGTGGCGGTGTCGACGCGCATGACCACTCGGCCATCGTCCAGCAGCAGTTCGTCGCCGACGCCGCAATCCTTGACCAGGTCCGGGTAGTCGATACCCACGACTTGCTGGTTGCCTTCGGTCAGCGGATGGCTGGTGGAGAAGGTGAACTTGTCACCGATCTTCAGCTCGATGCGCTTGTTGCCGAATTTGGCGATCCGGATCTTCGGACCTTGCAGGTCACCCAGCAGCTCGACGAAGCGGCCATGCTTGGCGGCGATGTCACGTACCCGCTTGGCGCGAGCCTTGTGCTCGTCCGGGGTGCCGTGGGAGCAGTTCCGACGTGCAACGTCC
>NZ_LJYX01000116.1 GCF_001440345.1 Colwellia sp. TT2012
CCTTGAAGAACAGGCTGATATTGCGCGCGGCCGTCACCGCATCATGGTTCAGCGAGCCTTGATACTGGAAGAAACCTTCATCGACCGCCCCCTTGAGAATGGCCGTACTCAGCCATTCATCCAGGGCTGGGCTGAGGACCGCCGGCAGATACTTGGGGGTAAAGCGCCCATCACCGTCGACCATGCCGACCCGCAGGTCCATGTAGTCTTCCTGGCTATGATCGAAATGCAGGCGAATCAGGAAATCCGCCGCGATCTTGCCCTCTTCGCCCAGCACCTTGATGTACGGCGCAATCAAGGTGAAACCTTGCTTATCCAGTTTCCACGTCAGGCGTGCATTGGCCTGGATGTATTGCCAAGGCTTGTCGAAAATCGGGAACAGATGCAAGGCAAAGTCCTTGCTGTCCATGCGCAGCTCACCCTGGCCCAGGTCACCGCTGATACTGCCGGACACATTGCGCGCCGCTGGCGCGCCGAAATAGGCGTCAAAACCCACGCGGTCAAGGTTGGCGGCAAAGCTGACGCGCTGGTCGCCCGTCTCCTGGGGACGATAATCCACCCGCACATTGCGCAGCATGCCTGTGGCCTTCAGCGCCTCGACGGTCTTGGCAAAACCTTCCGGCAGCGGCGCCAGGGCGTTGAGCAATGGAGTGATGGGTGTCAGGTCCAGGCGGTCGGCCTGCAGGCTCCAGGCTTCCGAAACCTTGTCCGTGGCCAGGGTTTGCTGCAATTGCAGGTGCGACTCCCAACGAGTCTCCCCCAGGTTCATGGCCAACGAATCGAAGACAACCTTCAGGCCGCTGTCACTGCGTTGCAGGTAAGCCGTCAAGGCCAGGTTCTGGATGCTT
>NZ_LJYX01000117.1 GCF_001440345.1 Colwellia sp. TT2012
AATTATGTCGATGATCTGCTGTTTTTTTCATTCGGCTCTGGCAACCGGTCACTGCCTCTCAGGTCGGTGTGTGAGGCGCGCTGCAGTTCCTGGGTGGTGTCGATAATGAAGCTACGTAGCCAGCGGTTGTGCGGATCGTCGTTGTGCTCCACATCCCAGACCATGAACACGCGAAAGGCCGGGACGAAAATCGGTACAGGGCTGACGGTCAAACACGCAATCCGCGCATAGGATAGTGCCGCAAACGTGGGCAAGGTAGCGATCACATCGCTGTGCACCAGGGTCGCCAGGGCGCCACTGAAGTGGGTGAACGATGCCGATACCCGACGGGCGACACCTTCGCTTTCCAGCAGATCGTCAACGAACCCCCGGCGCCCGTCGAAGGAAATCCGCACATGTTCGTGCATGAGGTATTCATCGCGGGTGAGCGGGTTTTTTAGGTTTAGCCTGGGTCCGTCGTAGAGGCATGAGTAGGACGAAGAAAACAGTACCTGTGAGCTGTAATGCGAAGTCAGTTCCTTGGGTTCGGAGCACAGGACCAGGTCGATATCCGGGTCGGCCAACGAGCTTTTCCACAGCGAACTGTTGCTCTGGTGAAAGGCAAATTTCACCGAAAGCCCGCGTGCTTTTGCTTCGTTGACCAGCCGTGGCGATACATAGCTTTCAATGTCATCCGACAGCGCAATGTTGAACACCCGCGTGGATGATTCGGCTGAAAACTGCGGGCGTTTGTCGACGATGGAGGCCACGGCGGTGAGGGCCTCAGTGACTTTCGGCGCAATCTCCAGCGCCCGTCGGGTTGGCATCATGCCGGTGCTGGTACGGATGAACAACTCGTCGTTAAACT
>NZ_LJYX01000118.1 GCF_001440345.1 Colwellia sp. TT2012
GGTTGTCTGGTAATACCCATTGAACGCTGGGCAGTTGTTCAGCGCGATGGAGTAATCCTTCCACGGCGTAAAGGTGTTAGGGCCGGAGAACTCATTAAGCATATGGCTGCCCATCGGCACGTTGACATCGGGTGTCGAGCAAGTGCGCGAGACGATGTTCATGCTCCCGGAAAAGTTGACTCGTTGAACCTCCAGATTGTTGCTGCTTACTCGTGACTGGGTCATGGTCGGCAAGGATGAACCTTGAATCGTCCCTGGAGAGACGTCACCGATTTTTATGAATGAGATATCAAAAGCTAGAGTGCCGGTAATATTCACATTGCACACATTCGTTCCGCCGCCACAATTTGTGCTGCTCAGGGAGAAAGGTAAGGGGTTGCCCGCATTCCAGATGGCCACGCCGATTCCTGGTACCCCGGATTGATACACGTGGCCGCCATACGGCGTCCCAGCCCAACTGGACAACGGCAAGGGTGTGATAGGCAACGAGCGTCGCGTCTCAATGTTATAGATCCCGGCGGAACAACTAATTGTGAAGTTCGCCGACGAAGTGAAGGTTTGCCGATAGATCTCTGCACCCATGGGCACATCACGGCCAACCGTCAAGTTGCCGCCTAACAACGGCTGGGTTCGAACCAGGCTGCCTGGAGTGCTTGAGTAGTTACAGTCCGCCATCGCCACACCTGCTATCAGGGACAAACCTGCCACTGCGACCATCCGTTTGAACATCATCATTTTGGCTCTCCTGCACTGCTCACAGAAGCAACGCGATTATCTGACTGAACAACCGAACACACCGCATCCACCTGGCGCAGTTGCTGGCCGTCGCTGGTGCCGGGGGGCAAT
>NZ_LJYX01000119.1 GCF_001440345.1 Colwellia sp. TT2012
GTCACGCTGCAACTCACTGATGTAGACCGCCGCCGTCAACGGACGGGCACCGGCTTGCACCATGCGCTGTACACCCCGCTCATGGCCTTCAGTGCTACCCCCACCTGCCGCATCGGTGACGATGTACACCTCATACCCGGCCGCCAACGTACTCAACACCGCGAAGCTCAGGCAGACCTCGGTCCACAGGCCTGCGATCACCAGTTTTTTCTTGCCGGTGTCTTCGACCCACTGGCGTACCCGAGGGTCATCCCAGGAGTTCAGGCTGGAGCGGTCGATGGGCTTTTGCTCGGGAAACACCGCCTGCAACTCCTGGAAAATTTCCTGGCGCTCGGCATAGGCTGTGGTCAATAGCGTCGGGACATTGAAGATTTTTGCGCCCTTGGCCAGCAAGGTGGTGTTGGTAACAACCGTATCGGCCGAATGAGAGCGCACGGCCAACAGTTGAAGGTATTGATGGTCAATCAACAACAGGGCGTGATTGTCTGCGGTCAATAAAGGGTCGTTAGCTGGAACCTGGTTGTTTTTCATCTGAACGCTCCTCGTCTCTAGCTGAAATGGAGACTGCCTGTCGCAGCGCAGCCTCCACACCTGGGCTTACTTGCCCTCAGTCAACGCGTTGTAGCTGGTGAACAGGTTGCGATAGTCCGGGATGTGGTTGGAGAACAAGGTCCCCAGGCCTTCGATATCGTTGCGCCAGTCGCGGTGCAACTCACAGGCCAGGCCAAACCAGGTCATCAACTGTGCGCCGTTGGCGGTCATGCGGGCCCAGGCCGATTGCTGGGTCAGTTCGTTGAAGGTGCCGGAGGCATCGGTCACCACAAACACGTCATAACCTTCAGCCAG
>NZ_LJYX01000120.1 GCF_001440345.1 Colwellia sp. TT2012
CGGAACGTCCAATACGGACGAACCTTGGATAATTTGAGCCTTACTTGCCCGTCTTGACCTTGGTCCAGCTACGGGTCATCAAGCGTTGCACTTTCGGGGGTAGCTCGAAGTTGACAAACGTCCGGTCGAGAACCGCCTGCGGTGGATAAACCGCTTCGTCGGTGCGTATCGATTGCTCCATCAGCGTGTCCGCCCCTGGGTTAGGGTTGGCGTAGCCGACGTAATCACTGACCTGAGCGATCACTTCAGGTTGCAGTAGATAGTTGATGAAGGCGTGGGCCTCCTTGACGTTGGTCGAGTCCTTGGGGATCGCCAGCACGTCAAACCACAGGTTGCCGCCTTCTTTCGGAATCGCGTAGGCGATGTTCACGCCCTTACCGGCCTCGGCCGCGCGGGCCTTGGCCTGGAACACATCGCCGGAGAACCCGGCGGCCACGCAGATATTGCCGTTGGCCAGGTCCGAGATGTATTTGGATGAGTGGAAGTAGGTCACGTAGGGACGTACTTTCAGCAGTTTTTCCTCGGCTTTCTTGTAGTCCGCCGGGTTGGTGCTGTTAGGGTCCAGGCCCATGTAGTTGAGCACCGCCGGCAGCATTTCATCGGCCGAGTCCATGAAGGACACGCCGCAACTGGCCAGCTTCTTCATGTTTTCCGGCTCGAACAGCACAGCCCAGGAATCGATCTTGTCGACGCCCAGCACTTCCTTCACTTTATCGACGTTGTAGCCGATGCCGTTGGTACCCCACAGGTAAGGCACGGCGTGCTGGTTGCCCGGGTCGTTCTTTTCCAGGCGCTTGAGCAGCGCCGGGTCGAGATTGGCGTAGTTGCTCAGCAACGACTTGT
>NZ_LJYX01000121.1 GCF_001440345.1 Colwellia sp. TT2012
CCTCGCATCGAAATGGTCTTGCGCGATGGCCCTGCGGCCATGGTGGCATTGCGTGATGCGTCGATTGCGCGCTGGTTCACAGCTGATTTTGCCCAGGCTCATCCCGAACAGGCCAAGCGGATTACCGACATGCTCGCCGCGACAGATCCGGCAGGTTATGCCGCCCACTGTGGCGCGGCGCGCGATGCTGATTTGCGTGAGCAAGTATCGTCGTTCACCGTGCCGACCCTGGTGATTGCCGGAACCCAACACGCGGTAACGCCGCCGTCTGGCAGCCGTTTTATCCAGGAACAGGTGGGCGGCGCCGAATACGCCGAGTGCCACGCAGCGAACCTGTCCAACGTACAGGCCGGTGCTGCGTTCAGCGATCGGGTACTGACTTTCCTGCTGGCTCGCTGAGGACGCTCTTGTGGACGAAAAACAACGTTACGCCGATGGCCTCAAGGTGCGTCGTGAAGTGCTGGGCGATGCGCATGTCGACCGCAGCCTCAATGCCTTGACCGAGTTCAACAGCGAGTTCCAGGAAATGATCACCCGCCACGCCTGGGGGGATATCTGGACTCGGCCGGGCTTGCCACGGCACACCCGCAGCCTGGTCACCATCGCCATGCTGTTCGGCATGAACCGCAATGAAGAGCTCAAGTTGCACCTGCGCGCCGCCGCCAGTAATGGCGTGAGCCGCGCCGAGATCAAGGAAGTGCTGATGCAGAGCGCGATCTACTGTGGGATCCCGGCGGCTAACGCGACGTTTCACCTGGCGGAGTCGGTGTGGGATGAACTGGGTGTCGAGTCCCGCAGCTAATCTTCTGTTCTAAAGCAGGCCATGGGTGAGCGTCA
>NZ_LJYX01000122.1 GCF_001440345.1 Colwellia sp. TT2012
GCGAATGATACGTGGTGGGCGACATCAAATACGTACTGCCATGTTCATGTCAATGATGTCGGCCATACAATGTAACCCTGTATTTAAGGCGACTTATCAGCGTTTAGTCGCCGCAGGAAAACCAAAGAAAGTAGCGATAATTGCCTGTGTAAGAAAGATGATTGTGATCTTAAATTCGATGGTAAGAGATGGTGTCTATTGGGATCCTAAAATGAGTTAGAAATTAATAATTGACACCATAGTCACTTGTTAGTTATGCGGACTTGATGCGGCTTGACCGCCCTCTTTAGCAAAACCAACAAACCTTAAATTTTGTAACCGCTACACTATCAACAAATTACAGAGAAGTTAAGGCTTAAAGTTAATTACACAATATGGAAGTTTGAATAATAAATGACAAAGGGTAAACCTAGGCACTTCCTGTGATGAATCGTTTTTATTAACAAACTCACCAGAATTTATTAACTACTTCCCCTGTAAAAACTGATAGCAAACTAACGCTTAACATAAGCGGAAAAATGCAGTTGGCTATAATTTTTGAGGAACGAAAAAAGCCAACTGTATTTTTTCCGTTTAATGTTCTTGTTAGTTATGCGGACTTGATGCGGCTTGACCGCCCTCTTTAGCAAAACCAACAAACCTTAAATTTTGTAACCGCTACACTATCAACAAATTACAGAGAAGTTAAGGCTTAAAGTTAATTACACAATATGGAAGTTTGAATAATAAATGACAAAGGGTAAACCTAGGCACTTCCTGTGATGAATCGTTTTTATTAACAAACTCACCAGAATTTATTAACTACTTCCCCTGTAAAAACTGATAGCAAACTAACGC
>NZ_LJYX01000013.1 GCF_001440345.1 Colwellia sp. TT2012
AATGAAAAGTATGTTATGTTTGTACATGTTAGCCTCCAGTTTATATTGTTTAACACATATATTATGGCTCTGGTTTTACTAACCCACGAATCTGGAGGCTAGCACCTCGTGGGAGTCATTATGTCTATGTGTAAAGGAGTACCTAATGTCGGATTCAACTAAATTAGCAAAGTTCATAGAGTATTTGGCTATTTTTTTAGCTGCATTTTCAAGTGTCGATTTTATTATGGATTTCGTGAGGCTAGATTTTGGGTTTGCGACTCTTAAAAGTTTTGGAATGTTAGCCTTATCTATTTTCCTATATTTGTCTATTAAGAGACCTGAGCTTTTCAAAACGAAGCTATAACCTCTCAATTTAAATTTACACATAACAAGAAAATAAACTAGGACACGTAACAGTTGGCTACGTTTCGCTTCGCTACACAATTTTAGCCAACCATTACTTAGCCTGTTATTTAGGCGTTATAAGCAACGAAAGTTTAGTGTTAATTTTAAGCAAGGAATGATCAATTGTATAAGCTTTATTATTACCCCAATAATGCTAGTTTAGCTCCCCATTTTTTATTGCATGAAATGAATTTAGAGTATGAATTACAACTAGTGGATCGTAAATCAAATACCCAAAAATCAACGGAGTATTTAAAATTAAATCCGGCTGGGCGAATTCCTACTTTAATTGATGGCTCATTAGTTCTTTTTGAAAGCCCTGCTATTTGTATTCACCTTTGTGAACAAAATCCAAGTAAGAAATTAATCCCACCAGTAGGGAGCGTTGATAGAGCTAAATTCTTTCAGTGGCTTACTTTTTTAAATAACACTCTTCAAGCTGAACTGATGGTATATTATTATCCACAAAAGCATACAACAGATGAATCCTGTATTCCCAGCATAATTAAAGCACAAGAAGAGCGTATTTCAGAGGCTTTGTTAATTCTCGACAATCAGTTAAAGGGGAAAAATTTCCTTTTGGGAAATGATATATCTGCCTGTGATTTTTTCCTTTTTATGCTGGCTGAGTGGTCATTGAAAATAGAGAAATCACCACTCTCATTTCCTAGCCTTGGCTCGTACCTCAGAAAATTAGCTAAGCACGCTACTATTCGTGAAGTTTGCAAAAAAGAGAATATAAGGCCTTAAACTATTTGAGTAATTGCTCCTAGTATCCAGTTTAGGTTATACAACACCCGAAAAATATGCGAAATTAGTATTTTGAAATGTGTTTACGAAAGTGGTGTAAGATCACTTCGCTTCAAATTATAGCCAACTATTAATTTCCGCTTATTGCGGCGTTAGTGGGCTTGACCGTACGGTGATTTACTTCTAATTATATTACTATCCAAGGATCGACATGATAAAAATAATAGGAATGATACTGGCAATTACTTTTTCTCTAGTTTTTGGATATTGGTATAGCTTTTTAGCTCTTGATGAAATACCAATGGAGCAAGCAGAAATCATACAACAATATCAGTATAATTCTGAACAAGCTGTTGAGTTGATTTTAACGGAAATAGAACCACATCTATTCACTTTTACTTACAAATCATTTGACCAAAGCCTTGTTAACGGTCAAATTTCCTACCCTAAGAACCAAGCAGATAAATATCCTGTACTTATTGGTATTTCAGCTATGGGGAGAGGGTATCAACGATGGTGGTCTGAATCTTTTAAGGGTCGACCAACTGTGACACAAGTAAATAAAATTACGGAACTTGCTGATAAAAATGGTTATGTAGTTATTTCAATAGATGCTAGATATCATGGTAAAAGAAAAAATCCTGACAGAACTTTAAGATCTATCATGAATGATTTACACTTTTTTGGCGATAAAACTGATTATGAAGCTATGATTAAAAATACTGTAATAGATCATCGTGTCCTGTTGGACTGGGTATCACAGCAGAATAACTTAGATAAAAGTAATATTTCTGTTGTTGGCTATAGTATGGGCGGACAAATTGGTTTGATTTTAGCTAGTCTCGATCAGAGAATTAGCAAAATAATTTCTATTGTACCTCCGTATCTTGACGATAAAACCGCGCTTGTTGCACCTAAGAATTTCATATCACTTTTAAAAAACCAAGATGTATTATTGCTTACAGCTGACGATGATGAAAATGCATCAAAAAGTGAAAATAATTTTATTTTTAAACATATATCATCGCCTAAAAAAGTAAGAATTGATTTTTCTGGCGGTCATATATTACCAGATGATTATGTCGATAGTTTATCTGATTTCTTAGCAGGTTAAGCCGTTGCGCATAGCCCACTAATAAGTGTTTTCAAGACGGCCACAAACAGCTGGCTGTGCTCGTTCCTCGCTATTATAGCCAGCTATTTTTAGCCGCTTAATGTGGCGTTGAGGCTGTAGAATAACTAATTCAGCCAAAAAACTAGTTTTTTGTGCTTCTGTATCGCAAAGTAGAAGATTAACTCGATATAGGTAATGCATTTAGTACCCCGATTTTAGGGGTGATTTACAATGAACGAGTTATTCTACAAGCTCGTTATGTGATTCGCCAAGTAAGGCATCTATAAATCTAAATTAATGGAATATCTATAAATGAATAAATTGAGTAAAGAGTATTTAACGGAATGTAAAAATGCTCTTGACGTGGAGCAGACTCACAGTTTATCAACCACTGATAATTGGTCACATGTTAATAGAGAACTTGTCCATCAAGACTGGGATGTTCTATATAAAAAATTAGCAAAATACGCCGATGAAATAGCAGTTGATAACACAAGTGTTCAAACGTTAATGGAAGAGCACTTTGAAATCGCTTGTCGATTTTATACCCCATCAAAAGAAGCATATATCGGTATGGGGATTTTTTATAAAGAAAATGAAGATATGAAAAAATTCCATAATGCTTACCACCCCGAAATGGTTGATTATTTGGGTGATGCAATAGTTCATTACGCAGGTAATAATTTATAAAATCACATAACAAGTTGCTCAAACGGAAAAATAACAGTTGGCCATCGCTTCGCGATTATAGCCAACCATTATTTTCCGCTTAGCAAAGCGTTATAAAGCTAGGGAAGGTTTTGCGTATGAGAAAACTATCAGTATTAATTTTTGTTAGCTTCATATTACTCCAATGGACAAGCTTTGCTGAAGCATCGTCTCTTCAAGAAGCATACGATAATCATAAAAGTGATGTTCAGGTTCAGGGAATTGGTACTGTTGTCCGTATATTAAATGACGATAATAAAGGCTCGCGCCATCAAAAATTCATTCTTAAACTTTCATCTGGTCAAACTATCTTAATCGCTCATAACATCGATCTTGCGCCAAGAATTAAATCAATTTCCAACGGTGACCAAGTCCAATTTTATGGTGAATATGAGTGGAACAAAAAAGGTGGTGTGGTTCACTGGACTCATAAAGATCCAAACGGGTATCATGTTGGTGGTTGGTTAAAGCACAAAGGTAAAACGTACCAATAGCTTTATAACAAGCAAATTAATAAGGACAAAAAACAGTTGGCTGTTTTCGTTCTTCAACAATTATTTGCCCATTATTAGGGCGTTAGGTTACTAATATGCGGTGTCCATCTTGCAGTTACCGAAGAAATAAAAATGAATGTAATCCTCATTGGCAATGCCCTAAATGCGAAAAAGCATATAACAAATTTCAGCCTAAAACTTTAAATAGAGGTTCAGATTTTGAAAGCTCTGTTAGTGATAAAGATAAGGTTCAAGACTTTATAACTAATTGTGCTTCTAATGATAAAGTTATATAAACTATAGTCGTTTCTATTTTTCCTATTTTGGGATATTGATGAGTTTTTAACTGAAGGTGTTTTTTATATCTCTAATTATTATGAGCATTATCAGATACACCAGGGGAAGGATTGGTTTATTTTTATTATCTGACTATTACTCCTACTCTTTTTGATCGCATTGTAGTTTTTATCGGGGGAAGATCACAGGTGACAGTTGGCTACGTTTCGCTTCGCTACATAATTTTAGCCAACCATTACTTAGCCTGTTATTTAGGCGTTGAGGCTGTAGAATAACTAATTCAGCCAAAACAACTAGTTTTTTGTGCTTCTGTATCGCACAGTAGAAGATTAACTCGATATAGGTAATGCATTTAGTACCCCGATTTTAGGGGTGATTTACAATGAACGAGTTATTCTACAAGCTCGTTATGCGTACATGGAGTACACATGAGACTGTTTTTATTCATCTTATCTACAATATTGCTCAATGGGTGTGTTGCTTCGTCATACATTGCTTCAATCGGAGCTAAATCAATACATGCAGATACTCGTATTCACTTAACGAATACAAATTTAATCTACGCAGAAAGGATTTCTTTCCCATTAGGCTTTATGGAAGGAAATGCCTTACCATTTACTAATTTACATATTGATAATGAACCTTATGATACCGTCTCTGTGAAATTTAATTACGAAGATATTATTTGGACTGAAAAAGGCTCAACAAGAGGTAAAATAGATCTATTGGTCAAAGGGGAATTACTTACTTTTTCAGTTTTTAAATCTCATAATTGGGTTGAATTAGAATATGATTATAGGACTTGGTATAGCTACCCTTCTCAAAGTTTACTGATACTTAGTATCCCAGCGGATGTAGTTATAACAACTATCGCATTACCTATAATAGGCTTGGGGATGTTGGTTATTGGTTTAACTATGGAGCCACCATTACACTAATACGCCTAACAAGCACTCAAACGGAACAAAAACAGTGGTCTACATGATTGTTAAAAAAAAATATAAACCTATGCGTTCAATTTTTTATTTTAGTTTATATTGTCTTGGCTTATTCGGTGTTATTAGTTGTGTTCTAGGAGGCTGGACTGTTGCAATATTTTCTATTATTGAAAATAACGGGGGTGATGCAGGTTTGGCAATAGTTATGGGATGTGTAGTATTAATACCACCATACATAATTTGTGAGTTTTTACTTATGTTTACATCACAAAAAAATGACAAGCCAGACGAGAACTGGCCTAATATCAACACCTAATAAGAAAATCAACAGGGACACGTAACACTTGCTCGGTTCCACTTCGTTTCACATTTTAGCAAGTATTACTTAGCCCGTTATTTGGGCGTTGAGGCTGTAGAATAACTAATTCAGTCAAAACTATTAAATTTTTGTACTCCTATATCGAACTGTAGACGATTAACTCAATATAGGTAATGCATTTTCCACCCCGCTTTTAGGGGGTAATTAATAACAAACGAGTAATTCTACAAGCTCGTTATAAGCCTAAAGGAATATCGCGTGAAGTTTCCCTTTTTATTTCTATTATCAATAATCTCACTCCATTGCCATGGAATTACCGATGATGAGGTTAAAGCTTGGAAAGCTGACCTTGAGTTTTATTCTCAAACATTGTCAGAAAAACATATAGATCTTTTTCATACTATCTCTGAGCAAAGTTTTAGTGAAGAAGTAACACGACTTAAAGGTTCGCTAACTTCGTTAACGAACAACCAAGTTTTAGTTGAACTGATGAGACTAACGCACAAAGTTGGTGATGGACATACATCATTTCCCTTGTGGGGAGCTAATCTACACAGCTTTCCTATTCAGTTAAAGATGCTAGAAGAAAAGCTTTATGTAATTAAAACAACCAAGGCTTTTAGACACCTCCTTGGTGCGAAGCTTGTGGGAATTAACGACATAAATGCAGAAGAAATCTACCGTTTATTTGCTCAACTAGCCCCTTTTTCTGAAAATAAATACTCAACGCAAGTAAGAGCAGCACAATATATCCCGAAAGCTGAATTACTTAATGGGTTAGGAGTTATTAACGATGAACTTCAAGCTCGATTTACATTCAAAATTGGCGAAAAACTAATTGCGCAGCAACTAGAAGCTCATAGCTCAAATGAATACAGTCACCACCTCTCTTATCAGAACAATGATTTTATTTCAGTTGAGGAAAAGCTAAACGAAAATCTTTGGTTTGGGGCCTTTAACAATAAAAAAGGGGTCTACTTTAAGTTTCGCCGCTACACATCAATGTCAAAAATGGAATCACTGGGCGAAGATTTATTATCTTTTATTAATAAAAATAAAATAGAAAAGTTAATAATTGATCTTAGAGACAATTATGGAGGAGATTTTTTTGTAGGTTTAAAATTAGCTCAACTTCTTGTGTTGGCTGACAGTATTGATTGGAAGTCTGGCGTTTATGTTCTTATTGATAATGTTACATTTTCAGCTGCAATGAGTAACGCGGCCCAGTTTTCACAATTACTGAATGCAAAATTAGTTGGGGAGCCTACAGGCGCTAAACCTTCAGGTTATCAAGATATGGGGCAGTTTGATTTACCTAATTCCAAGCTAGAGGTGACGTATTCAAAGCGATTGTATCATTTTGATCGAGATCAAAAGGACGCATTATATCCACATGTCTATATAGGGGTTTCAATCGATGATTACATTTCAAAAAAGGATCCTCAATTGAAATGGATATTAAATGATATAGGTATGAATTAGTCGGCTTATAACAAGAAAATAAACTAGGACACGTACAGTTGGCTGCGTTTCGCTTCGCTACACATTTTAGCCAACTATTACTTAGCTCGTTATTTGGGCGTTAGCTATACAGGAGTTTTACTTCATATTATGGATATTAAAAATCTAAAAGAAATATCGAATTGGCGGAAAAAAGATCACTGGCCTTCAGACTTCACAACGGAACAACTTCAGACTGCAACTTTTTGTCTGGATAATAATTCGCAAGTTTTGAAACATAAACACCATAAAGAAGATAATTTTTGGTATATCGTAAGCGGTAAGGGTACAGTTTTACTTGGTGATGAAGAGTTTGAGGTAATAGAGGGTGATTCTTTCATTATTCCAAAAGGTGTTGTTCACTCAGCAAAAACAGATTCCAATCATAAAATGCGAATATTGCAGGTTGAGTGTGTCGTTTATAGTAAATCAAAACCTGTAGTTAAGGTTACATCAGTATAGCTAACTAGCTGTTAAACAATGACAAAACACTCCTTCGTCGCTTATTTTAGCCAACTACATTTTGCCTGTTAACAGGGCGTTATATTGCACATGAGCATTGAAGTTTGAATCAACTCGAGTAAGTCAATTAAACACATTTAACTTTAAAAGGAATAATTAAAGTGCCACATGCCTTCGAGACACAACATCGAATACCCAAGTTATCCTTATCCTTAAATAAACTCGTTTTATTGACTTGTTTACTTGTGGTTTTTTATTTTGGATATGAAAAATATGCTTCGCATAAAACTGAGCAAGCTGAAACATCGGTCCTGATTTTAACCCCTAAAGTGAATGATATTTATTTTTTAGACTTCAGATTACTCGGTGATAAATTAGAAAGGAAGAACAAATATAAATTAGCAAAAGTTGTACGTGTTAGTGATGATAACGTAGCCATAGTTTATGGAAGGGTTTTATATCAATGGCAATATTCAGTAGTAAATAGCATTCAGTATGGTGATTTAAGTAACGATGAATATTTTATGCTAATACCGGAATATATTTCCTTTAGCCAAATTAAAGAAATGAGGGATGATGGCGCTATTTATTTAGTCAAACGACCTGTCAGAAATAAACTCTATGGCAATTTTGTAAGCCACTAGTTAAGTGCAACCTAGTATCAAGTTTGAAGTGCAACAATAACGATTATATTCCATAGTACATCTCCTCTGGTGTTTTTATAGTTGTGACGCTACGTGCATGCTAATAAACATCGGCTGTCGTTACTGGTAAATAATCACGTAGCGTACTGTTTTAGTTGCTAATATTCGAGCAATTAAAATATAAAGGGTAGGGTGGTTTAATCTACCTTTCTACGTTTGCCACTTTCCGCACGTTTCTTATGTTCACTTTGCACATAAACAGTATCGGTGGTTGCCATGCTGGCATGACCAAGATCTTCTGAAATATCTTTAAGAGGGCGGCCACGTTCAATTTCCATACTGGCACCTGTATGTCTAAGCCAATGGGCAGACGCTTCTTTTAATTTCATCGCCCTGGTTTCACCTTCAGCTCTGCGCATATTTTCATGAGCCAAATCAAAAACACTTTGCACTAAACGTCGTAAATGCCTGGAGGTCATACCACCTTGACCACGTACTTTTTCAACAAGAACTGTATTTTCATTTCTTATTGGTAGACCTAATAAACCACGGTAAGCGCGGTAACGTTCTAAAAAATGCAAATAATCTACGGGCACGGTAATATCACGTATTTTTCGACTTTTACCAAATATTTTCAACCACCAGTTTTCATCCTCATCTTGCCAAAAATGTCCCATGGTGGGTGACCAATTGGGCCGTTCAGATAACTCTGAAATCCTTAAAAAGAGGGTTTTTAATGATGCAATTACGAATAAGTTTCGTTCAAATATGGGGTCTTCATCAGCCATTTCAACAGCAGTATCTAAAACGTATTGCCATTGGCTAGCGGTTAAACGTTTAATTTCTTTAACTTGTGAGTCAATGATAAAGTGGCGGCAATCTTTTTTAGCAATTTGTGCCGGATTACCAATACAGAAATCTTCAGCCATTAGGTAGTTATAAAAAACGATAAGTGCGGTAAACATGGATGAAAGTGTTTGTTGTGATGGTCGGTATTTTTTCTTATCAATGACATATTGAGATTTTTGACTTTTAGGTGCTTGGATCTTAAATGGAAACCAAAGTTCATTAGCCGTTGAATAACCATTGGATAGTTTGAAACGTTCTTGATTTGATGTGCCAATCCAAGTAACTGGTGGCTGCCAACAAAAGTCAGCATATTCAAGCAAGTCAGTTTTACGTAATTGGTCAATTGGTTTTTTCTTTTCAATAAACGACCATAAAATAAAACGTTCTACGTCATTTCTAAATCTGTCATACGTATGGTTAGATTTATTTCTACCGATATAGGTAAGGAATATTTTTCCCCAGTTAAATTGCTCAAGCCACCAAGGCTCATTTGCGGAAAATATTTTATCTAGCTGAGGATAATCTTCAAGATCGAAATCACATAAATCAAGGTATGGTGGATATAAAGGTACAGGTTTAGAAAAGGTCTGAGTTAGTGACATTGATTGAAGTCCAAATTTTAATTCTAACAAGGGAAACATAGGTTAAAGCCAGTTTAAACCACTACACCCACTATGTCCAATACTGAAGAGTATCGGACATAGTGGGTGTCTATATCTGTGAGGGTGCTATCCCTGTCGTTAATCAGATTAAGAAAAGTTTTAATATGGCATCCGATCATCATTGAATTATACCACTAATGACTTCTCTCTAAGAAATACATCGAACTTTAAACCTAACAGTTTCTGATGAATCCCCGTCTTATTAATTAGTCATATCGATAACATAATCCTTAGAACTTTCTATAGAGCATAAACGCTCAATAACTTAATAAGGAATATTTATGTATACCGATCTAATCTCATATCTCGATGCCATAAGTGATTTAATTATTATCATAAGGCTTTTAACTTTGTTGAGAAAGTTTGTAATTGAAATTAAGAAAATACTTACTCGATCATCATAAAGGTTCAGTACACTGAACAATCCCCAGGTGTTACTAGAAACCTGGGGCTTTTAAAATAGCAAAAACCTTTGTTATCTGATATGCAAGAAAGTCGTACACGACCGAATCCCCAAGTGTTACTAGAAACTTGGGGTTTTGATATGTTCACAAAAAATAATAAGAAATGTTTTGCAGGACGCGAAGAAGATTTTTACTTGTTGGAACACCAATAACGCGAAGAAATAGTTTTACTAGTTGTACCATCTCTAATAAAACTTTGTTTTATGTTTCGCTCCGCTTCCATGCTACGCATAACAAGAAACAACCGCCTCAATCGCTGTGGTGCGGTAGCTCCTCGCTTGTTCGTTGATTGTTACTTTGTTTTTTAATATCTTCTATAGCTAAATCCCAGCAACGGCCAACACAAGATAATAATTCTTGCCTAGTATTATAACCATCTAGAGAGCCGGTAATTTTTTCTATTCCAGTAACATAATCTGGAATGATAGGCGCGTAGAAAACACCATCATCATCTGTAAACTCGACAGATGAAACAGCCTCAAGCGGATAGATAGATTTACTTTCATAAACCAACATTTCTAAACCAAAATCTAACTCGGAAATTCGTTCATATTTATGCATTAATTGAACACTCCGAATCTATTTTTCATATATTCAGACTTGTCGCACAGCTCTTCGGCTAAAGCTGAAAGCACCTCTTTGCTACAGTCATTATCAATTAGTGATTTTAAAGACATACAAAATTGATCGTTTTTTTCTAATTCTCTCGTTAACAAAGTATAATCTTCTTTAGGCATGATAAACCCCTTTTCGGTTTGTTTTGTTTAGTGATATTGGTAGGTTACAGCCTACTAATATCATGGTTGAACAACGCAGAATTACATTGATAGGCTTTCTACATAAGTAAGAAATTTTTGAATGTCGTTTAAATTCCCTGAGTAATGCTGTTGCGACACCAAGCACTTAGAACACTCTGAAACACCAACACAAAAAGTAATCTTTCCTTTTCTGTAGTCCGCTTTATCAATCCAATTGATCTTCTTTTTCTTTCCACAACTGCATCTAATAAATTTATCTAATTCCATTTAACTAACAGCCCTGAGTGATATTTGATCACACAAGTGCTCGGGCTCTACATAACTTGCTGGGTGTTGATTAGAAAAATCAACGTTAATCACGCGTAGCATTGGAACTACATTCGAGGCTATACCTTTTAAGTTTTGTAAATGAGCTTTTGAAACAACGAAACAAAGTTGTCTCATATTATCGTGAAAAGTATTTTTTGCCGTAGTGCGCTTTACCTCTTCATAGCCTTCATTTTTAAATGAGCGATAAAAACGAAACAAACGATTAGCTTTTGCATAACTTGTGTTGCCTGACTTCTCACTAATTTTTCCAAATTCTATTTTTAATTTATTTAATATTTCTTCATCATCAAATACTGTCATTTTTTTATTCCCCAGTGCGGTAAATACATCCTTAAATGCTTCCGTCCATAACGCCTCAATCAAACAACCTTTATAATTTTGTGCATAATTAATAAATTCACTAACCAATCTTGGTATACCTAATCTTTGTAACATTCTCGATAAAACGGATGCTTCAAAACGTAAAGCATTCTCTGCAAACGCCCTCACCTCAGCGCTTTGCATAATATCCAGTTGCTTTTTATAAAGGGGTAAATTTGAATTTTTAACCTTTTGAAGTAACTCATTAATTTGATGTTCAAGCTCCGCACCTTTGAGATATATTTTAAGTTGCTTATGCCTTGAAGATTTTTTACCTTGTGAGTTAACACCGAAGTAGCAAGTAGTTGCATGACTATTTTTTGAACTGCGTGTTTGACCACTACTGATATTTTTAAGTGCTGCAATTGCTTGTCGACCCTGACTCTGGTTTTCCATTTGGGCTGTAAATGTCACATCAATATGTTTTATTTCTGCTAAATGCCAATCAAGCATAGTGGTTAGGCTAGGCATTCCAGTATTGAAAGCTTGAACAAGTGCAAAAATACACTTCTCAACATCACAAGAACCATAGACATTATGGCTTTGAAGTAACTTTGCAGGGCTTGCTTTTAGTTCGATATGAGGCCAGTAATTTAGACCACCAGAATATATTTTAAAACTTAACGAAGAGTTAGAACTGGCGATGGATTCAAACGGATGACGTAATCTTGAAACTGTTACAGAGCCATCAGGCTCATACTCAACTTCACCTGATTCAAGTTTTGCACCATTCCACTGACAAACTTGTAAGTCTACGAGGCCATGCCCTTCAGTAGCGTCTCCACAACAAAAGTCCTCATTAAATGGTATGGACATCCGTATCAAGTCAATCACTTTGCACCTAATACTGCCAAAATCGGAAGAAAACAGGTGTTATTAGGTTTTCCGAATTAACCAAAAAAAACATACATTAAAAACCTGTCAATACCCATCGATGGGTAATTTAACCATACATTAGTGGGGTATTTAACACCAATGGGTAAAAAAGACATGTATACTGGTCAGTAATGGGTATTTAAGCCCCTTGGGTGTGGTTTTTAGGAGTTGTCGATATGACGATGAACGTTGGTAAGCAAATAAGAAAAATACGTACGCAACAGGGTATGACAGTTAAGCAATTGTCAGAAATATGTAGCGTACCTGAAAAAACGATATATCGAATAGAAACAGGTGAAGTACAAGACCCTAAAATATCGAGTATTGAGCCAATAATTAGAGCACTAAATTGCTCTGCAGACGAGATATTATTCAGCCATGATGATTATTATAAGTTTGGAGAACTTCGTCAGGTATTCGCGAACATAACTCAAATGCGAGAACCTGACCAAGAAATGTTAATACGAATGATTAGAATGGTATCGTTAGCTTCAAGTTTTGAGAAACAAATTAGTGAAAACTCGAAAGATTTAGTAAAAATAAAATAATAAAAAGTACGAATTCCGTACTAGAGTCCACTGTTATAGTATGTGGACTCTTTAATCAAAAACGACATTTTAAGCGCTGTTACTTATCAAGCTTAAACTGATTTACATTATTGTGTGAACATGCTGATTTTTTTGCCTGTTTAGCCTCAATACTGCGATCATTCATAGCAATAAATATCGCAGCGTTACAAAGCTTGTCAGCACTAGAAATTGAATGTTTATTAAGTTTTGAAAAGCTAATTTTAGAAATTTTAGGACGTGGTTTTGGTTGAGGTATTTGAAATTGTTTTGTCATCTCTTTTGACATCTTCAAAGCGGTATCAACATATTGTTTTTGAATCTTCTGAATAGTTTTATCATTAGAAATCAAATCATTTTCAATAGCATGGTTAACACCAATAGAAAGAAATTTAAAAAACAAAAACACAAAAGAAAACAAGCTAAAAACAATAATAAAAACCCATTTTATGAAATTCATACAAAATCCTTTTTAAAGAGATCGTATTCTATAAAAAAGAATAATTTGGTGCAAGGCTGTACTGATTTAGTACTCTTTTAAAAAGAAATAATCCTGATGTCAGGACTTAGTTCGGGTGTCACTAGTACCCGAACTAAGATTAAGCTAGGTTATTTAATATTACTAGTAGAAGACCAATCATCTAAAGATGCTAAAACAACCCCTTTACTAGCATCAGTAAAAATAGGTTTTGTTAATCCCCAATAGCGAAAATATACTTTTGTACCATCTTCTTTTGTGTTTATAGAGTCACTCCCACTTCTACTATACAAAACTACTTTATCGCCAGGTACCACATCAGTTGGTAAAAACCAGTATGAATTGTTACTGCGATTGGTAAAGCCGTTTTCTGTAAAGCTAGTTGAATTAACAAGAAAGTACTTAAGGTTACTTATAGATTTAACCAGAAAACCAATTCTTTCGTTCTGAAGATCACCTTTATCACCAATACTAGATATTACTAATTTCATTTTAATACCTTAGAAATAACACCACCAACAACCAAAACACTCCCAATAGCTATTGCTACTATCCCATAGCCACTTGCCCATAAAAGAGAAGCTAACCCTATTATTGCTGAACCGATGGTTAAACAAATACCATAAAGAACTTCATGGGAAGTTAATGCCTTAATTTTTTCGTTAAGAATTGCTGTTTGCTTATCAGCAACGTGGTATTTAATCTTAATTAATTCAAGATCGGAAATTTGTGTTTGTAGCCGGTCAACCTCTCCTAATAAAAGTCGTTGTACTGCAGGAGATTGTAAATCATCTTCAGATATTTCACGCCGAATTTTAGAATATGGACTACTTGGTATTGAAGGCTGATCTATCAACTCGATTTGAACCTCTTTACCAGCTTTTTCCGGTGAATCACTCATATTTATCTCATTTAAAATTAACACTAAACAACTAATAATGTTAATTTTAACTTATTTAATTTAAATTTTCCTTGGATTTTTATAGTCTTAAACAAAAAAATCAATACAATATATGACACACTCTCCTCCTCGTTGCTCAGGCTTCGCCCTCGTCCTCGGTGTTCGTCAGTTAATAATTAGAAATAATCTACCAATAAGAAAGATTTAAACGCATAATCCGCAAATGCTAATAAAAATACTTTCAGACGAACCTGAGTTTCAAGAACGTATCAATTTACTCAGATTGAAATATAAGACAGGTGCAAACTCGAAAGCAGCTAAAGCCGCACTAAATGAGTTTTATGAATTAGAAATTGAATGTGAAATATTACGCGGACAAAATGAATCAATGTCAGATGAAATAGAAAGGTTAAGAGAACTACTTAGTCATGTTTCAAAACAGAAGTACCACAAGCGATACCATACACGCCCCAAAAGCCCACAATAAAGCTCTATTGGTACATTAGCCCTATTCTGAAGAGTATCGGACATAGTGGGTGTCTATATCTGTGCTCTGCTGCTATTTACGCTATTACATGGTTTTTGCTAGCCTTGGTATTCTAGGCTTTGTACTGAATTGCTTCAGCTATGACTTTAGTTATATTTGCTAATATAGTTACTGATTTTATTACTGTTCGTTTTAGATATCTTCATTATTGTTTACTGTTTTCACTTTCAACAATAAGTTTTACATCTCTCGCTTTACAACTAATACTTTCAACCAGCACTTTAAATATAAAATTCTAAATTAACTTATGTCTGACACTCTGTTTTATCAGCTATTGAAAATGTTAAGTCATGACCATTGCCATTTTAATAACCGTGCAGATGGGTGAAATTATTTTTAGCTAACTTAGCCTAACTGATTGTACCTAGCTTCAGCTTTGTTTATTTTACTGAATGTTATTTGTCATTTATTTTTACTAAAGTTAACTCAAGTTTATGTTTAAGCATGTGCTCTTGCTTAAGCGTCTTTTTATGATGCTGTAGTATTTCAAAGCTATATTGCCATGGCTGTTTTTCTTCATTAGTCTTTTCTTGCTTTAGTAAAAAATCAATGGCAGCTTTTTGTTTATACCATTCTTGTTCACTACCTAGTAATGCCATAGCAACTTCATGGGTATTTTTAAGGGTTAGCCAAAAATCAGCCTGGCTAGTGAGCGCAATTTCGATGCCTTTAGGATCGAGATCACTAAAACAGATCAGTGGAATTTTCCCCTTAAAGCGTCGAAAAAATTGATAACTGGTATTGGTTGTTTGTTGCGGCTTAACATCACCACGATAAAGCCAAAGTGCTTTAGTTAAATCAATCGGAAAATCAATTTCATCACATAGTGCTGTTAAATTTATTAGCTTGAGATTAGCCATCACGGCAAGATTTTCAACTAAAACAATGACACTATGTTCAACCGATTGAATTTCATCTGCCTTTATATAGTTACCTAATGAAGTAAACGGCGACGATTTATAAATTGTTTTATTAATTTTTAGCTCAGATAAGCTATTAATCAAGATGAAATCTTTGCTAACGGCATAGCTGTTTTCTTTTTCAGCTCGGTGAACACCCGCATTAGTTACTCTGCTGGTTTTATTAGGATATGAATCATTTCTAATCTCAACACCAAGCGTTCTTTGTATTTCTTTGCTTAGTGCCAAAATATCAGTCAGGCTAAACGTTAAGTGTTTTTTACTCAAATCCCATTGACCAAAATGATAATCGTTATGCAAGCGTATTGCTAAGGCGCTATTTTTTATCTGACCGCCCTGCCGATTATTTTGCAGTTTATCTTGGGTGAAATTATAAAGTTGTTTGTTCATTATTGTTTTAACTTTGCCTTTCTTTACGTATAACTCACTGATTTTTAGGCACTAGCTTTGATTTCAGGCTTAAGTTCGATAACGACATCACTATAACTATAGTTATGGGTAGTGCCGGTAACTGCCATCCCTTTCATTTTGATATTGAGGGCATTTTGCTGTGCATTGGTTAATTTGCAGTAGCAACTAAACACTAATTCTATCCATTCTTTTGGCGCGATAACTTGTGATTTTTCCAGCCAAATATTTTGGAATTCTTGATAAAAACCTAAGGCTGAAACCGCACAGTTATTGATGATCACCCGTTCAAACAACAGTTCTGTTTGCTCTTCAAAAAAATCTTCTTCGGCGGAAATTTTTTCAATTGGCTCGAAACTGACCTCGCTGGTTGTTCTTACTTTAATGGGGCTAACGACGGCTTGTTTACGTAAGGACTGTATCAACTCAAGTAAGGGTTGTTCAATGTCGGTCTTCTTGGTATCGACATAGCTGAGCAGTGGCATTGGTGGCGAATATTTCAGCTGCTCTGGTAAATTTGGCAACTCAAATAACTGCTCATCAAGATCAAATTCAGGATGTTTCCGTAAAAAACGCGCCATATTGCGTAATTGGCTGGCTTGTTTTTCATCCCGACGTAAGCGAAACAAACTAATACGCATGTTATCAATAATCAAACGTAGCTTAGGCAAAATTTGGTTATACCAGTAAACAAAGTTAGAAATTTTACGGGCAAACTCATTAGGACACAGCCAATCTAGCCACTCGTAACAGTCTTGTGGATCAATTTGCTGCAACTCATTCAATAGTTTCTGTGCATGAGATAAGTAACGTTCATTTTGGCGTATCTTGTTAGACAAGCTACTAACAAAACCAAATTGACTAACAATAGCAAAGTGCATATTTTCTAAGTTATTGTTTAAACTGTCTTTAGTTTCATAAAGTAAATCATCGAGTTGATCTAAATAATACTCGGCATCTTCTTGCTCTTTGGCTATGGTCGCCAGTTGATAATCTTTTACTACTTCTTCAATCGCTTCAATCACTTTACCCATGTCGGTAAGTTGTCGATAGCTGGTTTGTTTACGCATTAATCGGTTTAACATGCGTTTAAGATCGGTAGTTACTCGATACTCACCTGGAGAATCATCAGGTCTGATCAAGCCAGATTTATGCAACAAATTCAAGGTGTTGACATCTTGTTCATCACTCGCTATCGAGCCATAAACATAGGCATTGGCGAGTAAGTCATTGTAGGCACCAATTTGTCTTAGTAACGTTGCGACTTGCGAAGAATCAAAACCAGCCATTAGGGCTCTCCATTAAAGCTATTCATTAAAATAACAACTCATCTTGTTGGCTTTTTTCTTGCTCGGGTAAAGTGACCAGCTCGGCATCATTCAAAAACTCTATCAGTAAGTAAATGAGGTCAAAACGCGCCGTGGCATAATATCTACTGCTGCCGGCATTTTTACGGACAAAATAATGCATTTCTTCCAGCTTTTGAAAGACCATCACCAGTTGCTCACGCGTTTCTGTTTTATTCGTTTTGAAAGGCTTGATGGTGGTTAAGCGCCGTAATTGCTCACTCAAGGTTTGATCATGTTCAAAGGGCTCGAATAATTCATTGATATTCAACACCGATTTAGCACGTATAGGTAAATCTGCTTGCGTTGCCGTTAACAGTAAATCTAAAAACTCCACCAGTGGTCTAAAGGTGCTACGCATATCACTAAATAAAACACTGAGCTCGGCGTGGTTACTGTCATCAACCTGATTAAAGGTACAGTAATAGGCATCGGCGCTTTCAAGGTAGGTCAATTTTCTATCTAAATTGGCTAAAAAATCATTCACTTTATCGCTATGACTTTCTGCTTTTAAATACAAATATTCGGCTTCATAAGCCGTTTGACAAATAACAGTGCCACAAAGCAGCTTTTGAATACTTTCTTTAAACATTGTTTATTTCCTCTTTACTGCTTTGTTTTTCACTTTCCTCGGTATGTTCCCCTGCCGTTACTGCTGTAGTTTCATCCGCGCTAATTTCTGTTTTATCCTCAGCTACTACCTTGGTACTTTCATCAGTAATATCCGGTACTTTATTACGTTGCGCGAGTAATTCATCTAAGCGTGATTGCGGGATTTCAGCATGATAAATCTTATTATCTTTTAATTTATAATGGCGGTTATACAAGGATAAAATATGACGGTCAGTTGAGGGTGATGCTGATAACATACTGATATTATTGTCGTTAAACATTTGTAATAACAGATCGATATTTTCTGCAGCCAGTTCACCTAGTTCATCAACCGGCAAAATAATTTGGCTGGCATGTTTACTGTCACCACGTAACATGCCTAAAAGACCGGCAAATAAGGACAACATGGCTAAATAAGATAAACCGGTTGAACTGACTTTTTTCAGCTGCTTGGCATTACGGGCGTATTTTATTTGGCCTTTTTCTACAATGGTAAATTCTAAATCAAACAAATTATTGTGTACTAGGACAAAGCCTTCACTGGGCAAATAATTAGCCAATTTTTGCATAGCGAAAACCAAATCATCGGGTACCTCACCAATACCATCACGTAATTGATCTTTATGTAGTTCAAACACTTCGGCAAAACTTTTCAAAGGTCCCCAGTACTCTAGCTCTTCTTGCTTCATTACCGTAGTCACATTGATGTCGGCTAATGCCTCAAAGTGCGCCAAAGCGGTAACCTTAGCGGATAAAAGTTTACCTATGCGCTTTATATTCCGACCAAAATTTTCGATGTGCTGATAAAATTCGTTGATCATGGTGGCGTTAACGGTAACCAGTTGATAAGTACTTTGCTGCTTTTGCTCGGCACTATTTAATAACTCGCTAATGGGCTCACGATATTTAAACAGTGCTTGAGCGCCAGAGTAGTTATCGTTTTCAACTAATAGATTTTGCCAGTTTTCATAAAGCTCACTGCCAGAGTGATCTTTTCTAAAACGCTCACTGAAGGTATTCAGCTGACTAGCCAAGCGTTTCTCAATGGTTTTAAATTGTTGGTAAAAATCATGGCAAAAACTAACGGTTAAATCGGCTTGGTTGGCTGGCTCTTGCTCAGCCAATTTACTGTCAATGGCGGACATTTCACACAAACGCTTATTATCGTTCAGTTGTACTAATAAATCATCGGTGGCTTGTTTTTCTAGATTGATTTTCTTAATCAGCTGTCTTAATTCACTAATTTTAGTTGTCAGTTCAATGCTAATATCTTCATGATTTGACTCTAGATTACGCTTGGTAATTTTTCTGTTCTGGTTTTCTTCAACCAAAGCATCACGGTGACAATAGCGTTCATTAAGAAAACTTTGATAGTCACGCGCCTTTTGGGCGAACAGCGAACATTGCTGTAAGTCTTGCTCTAGCGTCACGCGCTTAGCAATGCGTTTGTCTACTTCCCCTTCGGGGTCAAGGTGTTTAATATCACTGGCTTGTTGTTTTTTAAGCTCGGCAGAGCGCTGCTTAGCATTGGTTTTTAAGCTGATAAGTTGCTCGGCTAACAGTGTTAACTGATTGTCTCTATCACTTTCAACCACCATGCATTTTTCTAATTTATCATTGGTTAAATCATGCAATTGCTCGGTTTTATCTTCTTCAAAGCTGTGCTGCTTTTTTTCCAGCATTTTTATTTGCTGATTGAAACTTTGTAATTGTGTCTCGATGGTTTGACGGTGTGCCTTAATGGCCAACTGTTTTTTAATCACTAGGCTTTCTTGCTGCGTTTGCAATTGCCCTAAGGTTAATTTTTGTTGGTTTAAGTTCTGTCTCTGCTCGGTAACATTGACTTTAAGCTGATTAAGCGTTTTGACCAAGCCTTTTAAATGCTCATCAAGCTGGCCAATTTTATCTGTTTGGTTTTGTAACTTAGTTTCGATAACTTGACGTTTTTCACGCAGTTGCGCTTCATCTAAAAACAATGAATCGTCACAAGGCAGTTGTTGTAAATCTATGGATAAGCCATAAAGACTGGCTGTGGCACTATCGCTTGCTAGCCACTGTGGATTTAAATCAGACCGTGATAATTGCTCGCTAGTAAGTAAGCGGCCAATATCATTTTGCCAATTACCCGCTTGTGGCTCGTTAATAAGGTAATGATGTAAAGAGCCTGCTTGGGGCAGCAGTTGTAATTCTACTTGCTGATAATCTTGACGTAACTGTTCCAGATAGCGATTAGCGTCACTACGTTGCGCTAATTGCTGGTCTTGTTGTTTCTCTAGTTGATATTGCTGTTTTTGCAACTCTGACTCTTGCTGCAGTAGTTGATTATAACTTTGCTGAGCGTGAGTTAACGCTTGCATGTTATCGTCAATATCGCGAGTTAATTGCTGCGGTATTATTGGCTGGGTTAACTGTTGGTTAGCATTGTCTAATTGATGTTGTATTTGTTGCCGATCTTTTTGCAGCTTAAGCTCTTCTTTATGTAGTTGGGCATTAAGAGCGTACTCTTGTTGATGAAAAACATCATTTATATGGGTTAACTGCTCATTTGTCGTGGCAGTAATAAGCGCCGATTTTTCGTTATTACTACTGACTGCTTTAAGTTTTTCAACTTCAATTTTTTGAATCAGCTTATCAAATTTTTGCCCTATTTTAGTGATATTACCTTCAAAGGCATCAATAACGGCAATCACTTCATTCAATTCTTGCTGAATGTGTGGCGCTTGCTCGGCCTTAATTTGATAACTACTGGCATCATCATCTTCGTAGTTAAGTTTGTCTTCATCAAGTAAGTCTATTTTACTTAAATCGGCATCAATCTTAGCGTTTAAATCAAATAAGGCTTTTTGATAGTGCTCTGTGGCATTGGCTAACTCGGTATCGAGTTTATTGCGTGTTACGATACTGATTTTTTTAAGCTCGTCTCTATCTTGCTGCTTTATTTCAAGGCGCTGTTGATGTGATATCACTTCAGCATGTAGATGTTGTAACTTATTTAATAAACTGGCAAAGGCACTAAAGTCGTTTTGCCAAACAGAGATTTTTTCGGCAACTTTTTTAATGGCGCGACTGGCCTGAATATCAGCCAGCCAGCCAGTAATATCGGCTTTATTTAAACTGAGCTGCTCTTTTTCCTCATTGGTATTACGGGCAAGATGATCACTGGCAATAGCCACTAACATACGTTTAACCGCTTCAAAATCTAGATTTTTTTCTATGGTGCCGTTAATTACTTTATCAATATGTGGGCAAGGTTGCTCACTAAAAGAAAAGCGATTTTGCAGTAGTCTTATTTCTTTGTGTTGACGACCGCTGCGCAAATTTTGAATCACTTGACGGTATTTATCTATGCCGAGGAATTTTGAACTTTCTGCATTGATATTACGATAGTTTTTTTCTATTTCACTGATGGTAAAAGGTTTGGCTTTGCTGCCTTGGTTATTGGCGATAAAGTGTTGTGCATCGTAAGGGGCATCAATAAATTTAAATTGTACACCTCTACCATCACTGGTCGCTAACACCTGGCATATTTGTCCATAGGGTCGACAGTATTCGTACACTAAAATGCTGGATTCACGAGGTAAGTAAAAATCGGCAAAGTTTTTCGCCTGATCAACCTTGCTAACAATATCACTGGGTCGCATGCCATAAAAAAGTGGCAACAGTCGCATTAATGACGTTTTGCCTGCGCCGTTGGTGCCTTCAAGTTGCGTGTGACCCGTTAAATCAAGTTCGTTGACTTGACCCTGCCAAAAACTGTCGATAATAATAATGCGGAGCAGCGAATAGCCGTGTTCTGCCATAGTGTGACCTTAAGGGAAAATTAATGAAGAGGTTGTAATTTCAATACTAGCGCGGGGTCAATTTTTACACCGAACCAGTTAATGCGCCAGTCTAAATGCGGGCCGGTTGCTCTGCCGCTTTTACCTACTGCGGCGACTACCTGCCCTTGTTTAACTTTATCACCTTGTTTTACATAAGAATGACTTAAATGTAAAAAGGTAGAGCTAACACCTTGGCCATGATCAATAATCATGGTGCCACCCGAGTAAAACATATCGGGTACCCAAAGTAATACCGTACCAGAAGCTGGAGCTTTGACCGGATCGCCGGTTTTTCCCGCGTAATCTAAGCCAAAGTGTGGATTTTTAGGTACGCCGTTATAAACACGTTGGCTGCCATAAACACCGGTAATGCGGCCTTTTATTGGTGCAATAAAGCCTTGAGCAAAATAATTAAGACTACTAGCAACTTTTCGGGCAGTTTTTACCTGTTTGCTATCTTGTTGCGCTCGGGCAACCGACTTAGGATTTGGCTGCATGATACTTTTCTTAATGCCTTCAATACGCTGAATATTATAACTGCGTATTGAAGGTGTTAGGGTTTTTGTTGCCCGATCACCATTAATTGAGGTAATGACTAATTGATAACTTTGTTGGTCATCACGGGAAAAACCAAACGTGTAATCCCCCTGACTAGAAACTGTGATTACCTTGCCATTTAAGCTGACGGTATTGTCTGGCCGTGTTTTACCGACAATTAAACCGCCTTGCTTAATTTCACCGCTTAATACTATCTTTGGGCTAGTGATATTAACCGCACTAACAGAAAAGCTAGCGGCAAGTGCAAAAGCCACTAAGCCTTTGTTTAAGGTATTAGGTAATATTTTAGCTAAGCCATGAGTGAAAGAGCTAACCATGAACAATTGCCCCTTTAGCAACACCTTCGTAAGCAACAACTTTCACGTCATTATTGGCGAGCTCCGCATGTTCGGCTTTTATTTGTCTTAAAATAAAATCGGCTAATAACTCTACCGTAGAATCACAATCAACCACATCAAGTACCTTGCTATCAACGGCGATATCAAATCGACCTTGTGGTGCATGGTAACTAAAATATTGATGATCGGGAGTCAAATTGTTCATTGCATGAGCAGATAACTCTATATCATCGCGTGAAATTCTATCAGCTTCACTGGCAATATAGATGTCTTGCCAACGCTGACACCAAGCGGCTTCTAACTTAGCATCTCTTTTATCATCAACATAAACTTTAATTTTTGAGCGGTGACCATGGGCAATACGCTGACAATTGCCATCGTGTAACTTCAAACCATGGGTGTAATGATAATAATCGCTCGAAATAACTTCCGGGCGCAATACTAAGGACAAACCTTGCACATTTTCAGGCAAGTGCGCCAAAATAATAGTCGTTAAATGTGTCGTCACCGCAGCGACTGTAATGCTTAAACAGTCTATAGTCGCAAAAGCACAGGCTGGAGATTGTAAATAGTAATTTGCCACATCGCTATTAAAGTCAATGGTTTGATGACCTTGGTTATGTGGCGAGTCTGCCAAGGTTATTGCTTGCTCTTGCGCCGGCAATAACAGTTTATGGTCAACGGCATCATCAATAATGGCCTTGATTTGCTTTTTCACAATAGCAAAATCCAATACCATACTTTGCTCGTTTAACGAGCCATCGAGTAATACGTCAACAATCCAGCTTTCACCGACAATACCGCGCTGTTTACACAGGTATGAAAAATCAATAACGGTAAGATTATCTACAAATAATTGCATTTTTTTCCTTAATTTACTTAGAGCTCTCTACTTTTTATTCGGGCTTAACTCGTTCAGCCAGCTTTATCTACTTTAAACTTCGCTAGATAAAGCTGCGTTTAGCTTAAGTTAGTCTGCTACTGTCCACAAAATTTCTTCATTGGCACGCACTGGTACCACGACATCGCCGCCAAAAGTCATGGTTGCTGGTACTTGCCAGGCCTTTTTAACTAGGGTGATGGTGTCGGTATTTACCGGTAATTGGTAAAAATTGGCGCCGTTAATGCTGGCAAAGGCTTCTAATTTATCTAAAGCATTTTCTTGTTCAAACACTTCCGCATACAACTCAATGGCAGCAAAAGAGGAATACACACCCGCACAACCACATGCTGACTCTTTAGCATGTTGTGCATGTGGCGCAGAATCAGTGCCTAAGAAGAACTTTGTACTGCCACTTGTTGCGGCAGCCCTTAACGCTTGTTGATGAATATTGCGTTTTAAAATAGGTAAACAGTAATAATGTGGTTTGATACCACCGACTAACATGTCGTTACGGTTATAGAGTAAATGATGCGCAGTAATAGTAGCAGCAACATTATCACCAGCTGCACTAACAAAATCTACCGCATTTTTAGTGGTGATATGTTCTAACACTATTTTAAGGTTAGGATAGTTAGCTACCAAGGGCTGTAAAATGGTATCAATAAATACCTGCTCTCTATCGAAAATATCGATATCAGCCGTTGTTACTTCGCCGTGTACTAATAGTGGCATATCAACTGCTTGCATGGCGGCAAAAACGTCCGTTAAATTGGCAACATCGGTTACACCCGATGAAGAATTGGTTGTTGCGCCAGCAGGATATAATTTTGCCGCATACACCACACCAGATTCTTTCGCATCAATAATATCTTGAGCCGTGGTTTTATCGGTTAAATATAAAGTCATTAGTGGTTTAAAGTGGGCATTTTCCACCTCGGCTATAATGCGCTCATGATAACTTTTTGCTAACGCTGCAGTGGTTATTGGTGGTACTAAATTTGGCATGACTATGGCGCGGCCAATATAACGACTAATGTCGGCAACGGTATTTTTTAAGACTTCGCCGTCACGTAAATGTACGTGCCAATCATCAGGGCGAGCGATGGTTAAGGTGTTATTTGAGTGATTAGTTGCGCTATTGCGTTCATTTGTCATGTTCATTTCCAATTTTTGATGATTACAGTCAATTTATTACATACAGTTGTAACTGGCTGATTTTTAATACTTACTTTGGTAAAAACACCTTTTATAAATGGTAACGCGGTACCTTCATGGTTATGCGTTACCGATATTTCGGCGCTATTGTTACTCTTCGGGGACTTTTTCAGCCTCAACTTTTTCACTATCTAGAAGTGCCATTAATTGTTCTTTTAAATTCGGTGGTACTTTAAAGATGGTAATGGAATCATTATGTGGATTATAAATTACATCTTCACCAAAATGACTACGTTCAAAGCTCAAACTTATACCATTACCATAGCCTGAATATTTAGTGATTTTATTAACCACGGCTTGCTCGTGTGGAAACGATTCTTCCATAGCATACGATTGTGTTTGGCAGAACTGATAAAAGTCTTGTTCTGCGCCTGCACTTTCAATTACTTTACCAATCTCTTGCAGTGACACATCTTGAGAACTCGCTTTTTGCTCTTTACAGTAGCTCAGTAAATCTTTACGTGTTTTTTGCTTTTCACTTGGGTCTAGTTGATTAACTGCAACATAATCTTCAACCGCTTGTACCAGTGTTTGGGTTTGCTCTTTGGCGTTTAAGCCTTCTTCACAACCCAAAAAGTCTAAAAAGAAGTCTGATACCTTACGACCCGCTCTTCCCTTAATAAAAGAGATATAGCGATTGCCCTGGGCATTTTCTTTATAATCGAATAAATCAATACGCGCGGCTAGTTGTATTTTATTGATATCTAGATGCTGCGCGGCTGAAATATTTAACTCACCATCAACGCTGTAATGCTCTGACACCGGTATAACCGCTATTAATAAGTAACGTCCACCCATGTATTCATAATGACAGATAACAAAATAGCCCGTCTCGTCTATGTCATATTTTTCAATTTCATTTTTTAATACATTGGCCGCTTGGGTACTAAAGTCATAGAAACTTTGCTGTTCCGTTAAATAGCTTGCCATCAAATCAACAAAGCGCGCGGCATCCCCTTCACTGGGCATGTCGGAAAAACTGCCATACGCTTTATTACCTTTGGCATTATAAATGGTGTGTAAACCATCAACAAAGTTAGTTGTTTTGGCACTTTCTTGGGTAAAATCAATATTTTCCGGACCAAGGCGTAAGACAACTTCACCGGTGTCTTCTTTTTTAGACAAGTAATGTAGTGCTATGTTTGTAATTATTAAGCTCATAGGATTTTAGGTTCAGTTACTAATGTAAGTTAATGTTGGTGTTTTATATCTGCTATATATTAAATTGTGCAGGCATTTGATAAACTAGAGAAATTAAATTTATCATTAACGAAAACACTTATTATGCCTATTGTATCTAAATATTCGAACGAACGTGTAGAAAAAATTATCCAAGATTTACTTGATGTACTTATAAAAGAAGAAACAACCCCTGATTTAGCCTTAATGTGTTTAGGCAATGCCGTGACACACGTTGTTAGCCAAGTACCCGAAAGCAAACGTACTGCCGTGGTAGACAACTTTACCAGCGCATTAAAAAAATCAGTTTAAAGACGCGACATTAATTTCACCTGCAAGAAGAATTATTATCAATGGTTTCTTTTGATACAAAAAGCTACAGCAAAAAACTATTACATTTGATCAGTTGGAGCCATTGGTTCACCTTTTTCAATATTTTAGCAGCAATTGCCCTCTCCTCTTACTATTTATTTAGTGATCCCGCACCAACAACCCTCTTTGGCCAAGTCTACTTAATAACGACCTGGGTCAGTCATATTGCCTTTTTGACTTTTATGAGTTTTGTCTTGGTGTTGTTTCCTTTAACGCTAGTTTTTCCTAATACCAAGTTCATCAGAACCATTGGCTCCATTATTTTTACCCTGGGTTTATTACTACTGGTATTAGATGCCTTTATCTATAGTCGCTTGGGTTATCATTTAAATGCCTCTTCAAGTACGCAAATTATTAGCTTGTTACAAGACATCGCCAAGGAAAATAGCCTGTTTTATAGCCTCAGTGGTGCCTTGGCTATCGTTATTTTAGCGTTTGAATTTACCGTAAGTAACTATGCTTGGAAGCACTTAAAGAAATTGCAAAAAACAATCTTTGCCCGTTTTGTTATTTTCGCCTTGGTTTTATCATTTTTCTTTAGTCATGTAAGCCATATTTGGGCCGATGCCAATCTTAATTATGATATTTTACGCCAAGACACTGTCTTACCTTTGTCTTATCCAGCCACGGCAAAAACGCTGTTAACCAAATATGGCTTATTTAACATAGAAGATTATATCGAGCGTAAAAATAGCCCGCTATCGTTTAGTCAGGCTATTCCCAATTACCCGACTATTACGGCAGAGCTTTGTCCTAGTGAAGCAGCAAATAAAACTCCGACTAACTCGGTATTTTTAATTCTTACCGAGCAACAAGTATCAATCAGTCAGCTTAATCAATTTAGCCGCCGAGCAAGTGTTAGCAGCTTACTTTTAACCAATAATATTGATACCGGTATAAGTGATGATGCTTGGTTTAACCTGCTTTATTCTCTACCGAGCATTTATCAACAAGATATTTTAAAGCAAGGTATTAAACCGCTACTGTTTCAACGTATCGACCAACAAGCCCTGGCAACGAGCTTAACGGTTATCTCTGCTGAGTTTACCGTTAACTCAGTGACAGGAGATGGTGCAGATGAAAATATCGACATCACTGAACCTCGCTGGTTTGAAGCGCTATTCAGTAAAAAAACTGAACTGAGCAATGTCTCAAGTTTATTGTTTGCAGAGAAGTTAAATAATAAAACCCCGGGGTTGCATATTATTTACTTTAAAAATAGCCATGGTATTAAGGCCAATAAAGCCGAACAAAACAATAACCAATATCAATTTGAATTATTTGTTGATGCACTACTGTTAGCACAAAAGCAAAAATCCGCTAAAGATATCATTTGGATCAGCTCTATCGGCAATCAAAGTAATGAAACACGTTTAAACACTAAACCGGCGTTATTTATATATCCTCAAGGCACAGCAGTAAGCCATAAGGACGTAAGCTTTAATACCAGTAACATGGACTTACAACCCACGCTAATGAGTCAGTGGTTAGGCTGTAAGGTGAGCAAGCACAGTAATGGCACTGATTTACCGAGATTAAATAAAGACCGAGTTATTGCTAATACGACCGATAAAGGCATTATTATCTTTAATAAAGATAAATCAGTGTTTGTCGATCAAAATGGCAACTTTCAAAGTTACTCACGTAAATTTTCATCGCCAATTACCGTCAATGAGGATTTCCCCTTAATGATTGATGGTGTGCACTTTATTAAGCAGTTTACTCAGCAGGAAAAACAGTAAGCGCCCTTTATTTAGGCAAAGCTGAGTGGAATTGCGCATAAGTTAGCCACTTAGGCACTATGAAGCAAGTATTACGCTAATTGTCATTGCAATACGTTGATAAATCATTATGATACCGATGGTAAACTCGTGAAGCCCAAGAGTTTACGTTGTCGGGGTATAGCGCAGCTTGGTAGCGCGTGCGTCTGGGGGACGTGAGGTCGCAAGTTCGAATCTTGCTACTCCGACCACATTAGTTAGTATGAAAGCCCTGTTTTTACAGGGCTTTTTTATGTCTACTGTTTAGCAAAAGCCTATGACGGGTAAACTCACCTAAATTATTGCTAATAAACTCGGTTGATTGGGGTTATAAAGCGGACATTAATGCCGATAAAGAGCCGCTCATTTAAGTGATTGCTATCAATTGATCGTCCATAGGACCATACTCATGTTATTACGCATCGCCTTGGAAGTTTGAATGCCAGTCACTGCGTAGCCATAGTCATTAAGTTGGTTAAAACTGACTTTATTTTTAATAGAATACCTCAAGAGGAAAGTATCATGAGTAAAGGACAAGACAGTAAAAAAAGCACCAAAAAGAAACCACTTTTAACCGCAAAAGAGAAGAAAGCCGCAAAGGCAGCCAAGAAAAATACAACCAATGCGTTAGGTAATTAAGCACGGCATGGTCATCGAGTTTTTAGATGGCCTATATTTTGTGAGTCAAAATAGCGATATAATTACTTTAGTCAAACAGCAATGCACGCCAAGGTAATAAGACGGTATCAGTAACAGAGTGGCATTTGAATTGCGACTCTTGCCACTTCCATGACAACACGAGTAAGTGTATGTACCGGACTGCTCAAAGGCAGTAGCAAACATTGGTGTTTACTGGTCAATACTGGGTATATCCCTAATAACGGGCTAAAATGGTAGCGAAGCGAACAGCCCGCTATTTTTAGTCCTGTTAATTTTCTTATAGTTACTCCAAGCCACTTATCACGATTCTTTAAACAGCCAATACAATCCCTGAATTGCAGTTGTTGGAAACGCCGTTTCATGGTTAGCGCCTTGAATGGTTAATAATTTCACTTTTGTATTAGGGAATAACTTACCCGATAGCTTTAACTCAAGTTTCTTTGCACCTTTAACCATATCGTGCTTTGGTGAATCCAGTTCAAGAGTTTCATTAGCCCCAACACCAATAAACACCTTATGTATATTTAAATTAGGCTCTGTTTTAAGTTTAAGAATGTCATTATCTTTAAACCACACAGATGGGCTACCTAAGACATAATTATTAAACATATCAGGTTTAGTAAACAATATGTATACGCCAAGTAGCCCACCAAGTGAATTACCGACAAAAGTCCTAGACTCATTCACTCTGTAGTTTTTTTCAATGAAAGGGAAAACTGATTTTTCAATAAAGTTAATATGTTCTTTCGCTTTTCCTGTTTGATACTTCCAGCTTGAATCTTCAATATGAGTGTAATCACGAATCCTACTAGAAGGCCCTCTAGATCCCTTTGAGTATGAAATTCCGACAATTATAGCCTCTTGCATTTTTCCAGTATTCATCGGAAATCGAGTAGCGCCAGATACAACTTGGAAGCTATACCATGCGTCTGTTAAGTAGATAACAGGATATGACTTATCTTTTTGATAGTCATATGAGCGTGGTAATTTTATAAAAAGAGGGTAAATCCTTTCTGAATCAGGGTCTTTAATTTCGACAACATTGCTTCGAGGAATTTCAAAGACCTTTGTATCTTGAGCTTTTACTAATTGAGTCGAATTAATGAAAAGAAATATAAATATATAAGGCAGAAATTTCACTCAAACTCCGTTTTGCGTATAACGAGCTTGTAGAATCACTCGTTTGTTATTAATTACCCCCTAAAAGCGGAGTGGAAAATGCATTACCTATATCGAGTTAATCGTCTACCGTTCGATATAGGAGTACAAAAATTTAGTAGTTTTGACTGAATTAGTTATTCTACAGCCTCAACGCCTAAATAACAGGCAAAAATTTGGTGACTCAAATAAGCGATGAAGGAGCAAAAGCCCACTGTTTTTAGTCCTAGTTGATTTTCTTAGGTTTCGAGGCTTGAAATCCCCCAAAATGAATTACTTTTACAATTTAAAGACCAACCCTGTCGAATTAATACCCTACGGATATGTAAGTTCATGTAGCCATGTCCGAACAATACAACTTTACCTTTTTTTTTAGCTAATTGAACTAATTCTTCAGCAGCAATTTCAGCACGTATTTTAGCTGAACGGTAAGACTCAAAAGGACCCTTTAGGCCTAACATCCAAAGTACCCTGCAAAGGTAAACCCATGTCATAGCTTTAAGTCGAAACGGCAATTTATACCTTGGTATATCCATTTCTTTAAATAAAGGGGATATTTGGTCAGGTTTTCGGCCTGTATATATTTCGGTTGAATGTATAGCCCTATTGAAATGACTGGAAAGAATATAATATGACTTTAAATCAGTATTTATAACTTCAGGTCGACTATTTTCAGAGACATCAGAAAAGTTATAACGACGAATCCACTTTGTATACTCTAAAGCATTTAGAACTGGACTATTTGCCGATGTTGGCTTTCCGTGCCGAATTAAGATTATTTCCATTAGAAACCTAACGCCGTTTTAAGCGGCTAAAAATAGTTGGCTAAAATGTGTGAGGTACGAAAAACAGCCAACTGTAAATTTTCCGTTTGATTGCCTTGTATGGATAATATACCCATCTTTTAATTCTATTGTAAAACAAGTTTAGGTAAAGTGAGGCCCAAGCATTGGCTGCAACCAAAGCCATTTTATACGGTAGTTCGCTGATTGCCTGGCTCCTCTATTGAGAGACCGATAACAAGAACGAATGCCGTATAAAACTCCAAGTACTAAACTCGGATAGTCAACTGGGCCTCGAGCCCGAATTAGCAAGGAAGAGTCAGCTTATTATGAATAGCAAAAATAATCAAAATGAAATTAACGTAGGTGTTGATACCGGTAAAAAACAATTCGACATTTACATTCGTCCCCTAGACATTTATTTCACCGTGCCCAACGATGAAAAAGGTATTAATAAGGCGATTAGAGAGATAAAGAGATACAAACTCTACACGCATTGTAATTGAAGCTACAGGACGACTTGAACAGGCCTTTATTATCGCCTGTGCCAAACAAAAATTACCCTTTGTCATCGCGAATCCTTCTCATGTCAAAAAATTCGCGGGTGCCATCGGTCAATTAGCAAAAACGGATAAGTTAGATGCCAAGTTAATTGCCCATTACAGTGAGGCAATCAAACCAAAATTATCAACGTTAAAACCGGCTACGTTAAGATTAATGAGTGATTTAATGTCAAGACGTTGCCAGTTAATGGCGATGATGTCGGCCATGCAATGTAACCCTGTATTTAAAGCCACTTATCAGCGCCTAATTGCCGCAGGAAAACCAAAGAAAGTAGCGATGATTGCCTGTATAAGAAAGATGGTTGTGATCTTAAATTCGATGGTGAGAGATGGTGTTTATTGGGATCCTAAAATCAATAAAAATTAAGAATTGACACCATAGTCACTTGTTATAACTCTTTTACTAAACAATATGTTGTATGACCTTTTGGATAATCAGGTAACTCACCAAATACTTTGTAACCTAACTTTTCATAAAAAGGCTTTGCTTGGAAACTCAGTGTTTCAGTGCGCATGTAGCCAAACCCTTTATCTTTAGCAAATTTTTCAGCTGCTTCCATTAAATTGCTACCGAGCCCTAAACCTCTCGCTTCTTTAGACAGCCAAAGTAATTCAATAGTACAGTAGTTCCAGAATGCATTTGCTCTAATACCTCCTAGAACTTTTCCATTTTCATCTTTAGCAAGGACAGCAAATTTGGTGTCTTTCTCAAAGCCAACGTCATCGGGTAGATAATCTTTATTATAGGAGCCAATACCGACACTTAATGCTTTAAGATCTTCCTGAGTCGGTGAAGTTGTTACTACGAGATTCATATATACCTACATCCGAGAGAGTTATAACGCCCTGTTAAGAGGCAAAAGTTAGTTGGCTAAAATGTTGAGGAACGAAAACAGCCAACTGAATTTTGTCCTTTTTAAACAGCTTGTTATGCAACTATCCCCTATGAATTACACCGCATTAGACGTGCCTTAGCTGAGAATAGTAATACAACAGAGTACATCTTATGAAACCAAGATAGAGCATGAAAAACGAGGCCAAAGGAAGAGCTACCCGTTTTGATGTTTTTTATAGGGACAACAGCAGACCCAAAATACAACCTTGTTGTAATGCCATTTTCACTCTCCACATGTTTAATCATGAGCCACGACCTAGTGCGCTTTTGGTAATCGCACAATAGCAATTGATTTTCACAGCGTTTTTCCACGCTCCAAGCAGAAAATGTATCAGTTTCTCCATCTGCTAACAGAACAACTTGTGCATCTGATGACGGTTTTGATACTACCCACTTTAAAATTGACCGTTCTAACTTAAAAACTGATGTAGTGTAAAAAGCGTTCACATATTGTGAATGAGTTACTGTACGGGATATTTCGGTACAATAACAATCGGTGTAAGCCCCATTCTGTTGATAGGTATTCAGTAATGCATTATCTGGAAGCGGGCATGACTCTATTGAAAACATGGTTTAGACCTTTCTGAACAAAGCTCACTGCTTGAAATTAACTCAATACATCAGCTATGACTCTTGTTGCATAACAGCTTATTATGGATACGTCTTAGTAACCTTCGTACCATAAATAACATTTAATTTACATTAATATCCCATATTTTCAATGCATTAGAAACAATTAACACTAAATATAATACCAAGTAAAGAGATTACTAAGACGTCTTAGTAACTGACTTTCACCATGCAACAAATAAATCGACGTAAATTCATGTGGTTAGGTGGTTTCTGTGGGTGGTTTTTTTAATTTATGGTGTGTTACTAAGACGTCTTAGTAACACACTTTGATGAAATATTTGATTTTTATTTAATCACTTACTATAACTGTATAAATATACAGTTATAGGTTTTATGTTATGTCTGCTTCTCCATTTTAGAAAGTATTCGCCACATTATTCGTACTATGCATTACAGCATACAAACTGAAAAAAAAATATTTGCTTTGGATATAAAATATCATTTTGTTTAATCACAAACGCCACCCTAAAGATATGGGGGAAGAAGAAGTAAGTAATTATCTAACTTACCTGGCTGTCGATAGAAAAGTGACTTCATCTACACAAAACTTAGCACTTTGCTCTATTGTGTTTATGTACAAACATGTTTTAAAAAGAGACTTAACATTATTAACCAGCACTATCAGGGCTAAAGCACCAACGATAATTCCAACGGTATTATCGAATGATGAAGCAATGACAATTATTAATGAATTAAAACATCCGCATCACCTCATATTTAGCTTGTTGTATGGAAACGGGTTAAGAAAAGCAGAGTTATTAAGATTGCGGGTCAAGAATATTGATTTTACTGAAAACTCTATTTATGTTTTCCGTGGTAAAGGTGCGAAAGACAGGATGACTCTTTTGCCCTATTCACTTATCGAACCATTAAAAGACCAAATAGCGACAGTAGTGGATGACGACACAGGCAATGGAATTGACCTTACTAGTTCCAATCAAGCAAGGAATCGTTTATTAATACGCTATGTGTTCGAGCAAGTCAGTCAGTTGCGAATACCCTTTATAAGGGATAATTTCTTCGTACGAGGCTAACATCATTACGACCCACAGTTCCAAGCTTTACATGGCGATTAGCTTTGGCTTACCCGCACGTCTTTCACTGTATCTGTCGAGCAAAAAGTCACTTTTATCTCGGGTTAAATAAGTGAAGCGCATCAACTCTTCCATCACATCAACAATTCGGTCTCTATAGGGCGAAGCTTTCATGATGTCATGCTCATCAAACTCGTTATAAGCTTTTGCCACAGAGGATTGATTGGGGATTGTTAACATTCTCATCCAACGGCCTAGAATTCTCATGTTGTTGATTGCGTTAAAACTTTGTGAGCCGCCAGTGACTTGCATGACCGCTAATACTTTTCCTTGTGTTGGCCTAACTGCGCCCATTGACAAAGGGATCCAATCTACTTGGGTCTTCATTACACCAGACATATTGCCGTGTATCTCCGGTGACGACCAAACGTGTGCTTCAGACCATTGTACCAACGCTCTAAGCTCTATTACCTTAGGATGGTCAGCTGAGTCAGTGTTATCAAATAATGGCAGTCCTTTAGGGTTAAAGAACTTAACTTCCGCGCCCATTGCTGTCAAAATACGCCCAGCTTCTTCAGCGGTTAATCTACTATATGAAGTTGCGCGCAAAGAGCCATATAACATTAATACTCTTGGTTTATGTATACTGACTTTGTTAACGCTAGGCTTTAGGTTAAATTGTTCGTTTTGTAAGAAGTTCATAAAACTCTCTAATTAGTTCATTTACCCATAAGACGCTTGACCGCACAAAAAGACGAAAAATTTATGAATAAATGTAAATAGGATGATTTTTATGCGATCTTTTGGTCTTTCCAATTTACCGTTCGTCTACTATAGAAACAGCGTTATATCGAATAGAAGAATGTCTACGCTTGAAAGCCTAGTCAAAGCACTGGAGATGGTCAGTTAAATGAATATAGAAGATATATGGTTAGCATACCGAGCTGCGTTAAAGCGGTTCTTACATGCTAAGATCTCAAATGAAGCGGATGTAGAAGATTTGTTGCAAGACATTTTGATAAAAACCTATAACAACCTTAATACAGTAAAAACACAAAAGAGCGTTAAGTCTTGGTTATTTCAAATCGCCAATAATACCATCATTGACTACTACCGCAAGAAAAGCAGACAGCAAAACGCGAATATTGAGGAACTCTGGCCCACTGAAGAACCTCAAGATAACAACCTTGACTTAGCAAACTGTATCTCACCTTTTATTAACGCCCTGCCAGAGAAACACGCAAGCTTATTAATCGCTATTGATATGAATAACCAATCACAAAAAGAATATGCTGAGCAATTAGGGGTAAGTTATTCAACGCTTAAATCCCGTGTACAAAAAAGTCGCGGCTTACTTAAAAAGGTATTTGATGATTGTTGCCATTTTAACATTGATAAGAGCGGCAATGTTTATGATTATGAAGTTAAGACCAAGAGATAAGATGATTGTGCCTAATTGCCATTATCCTCGTTTTTTGATGGTGAAGGAGTTGAATGTAACAACACCCTCACCATAACAATAAATAGCTTAGCAAGCTGATCCTACCTCAATAAGGTAATCAAATCATTAGGCATTGGTGCTTCAATGGTCAGGCGATCGCCTTTTGGCCGAGTAATGGTTAAGCGTTGTGCATGAAGTCCCATACGATCTCCGTCATTACCATAACGCGGATCACCGACGATGGGATAACCTAGCCAAGATAAATGCGCACGTATTTGATGTTGACGGCCAGTATCGAGTTTAACTTCCAGTAAAGAGCGCTGATTAACACTGCGCACCGTACTAAAATGAGTGATGGCGTTTTTAGCGTCTTCATGGGCGCCTACGTGCATCTTGTATTGTTTGTCGTCTAGGCGAAGAGGTTGGTTTATCGTACCGCTTTTAGGCTCTGGCACACCTTCGACCACGGCCAGATAAACTTTATCGGCTTCGGCCCACTTGGCATTAATAGCCTCGCGCATTTCCCGTGAAGTAGCAAACATCAACACGCCGGAGGTATCTCGGTCTAGTCGGTGTACAGGCCACAGTTTAACTGCCTTCTTGGCCTTTGATAGCTGATTACGCAAAATCGCCAGCGCAGTCACTTTATTCTCCTGCGTCGTGGCAACAGACAACAAACCCGCCGGTTTATTAATGACAATGAGATCATGATCACTAAACAGTATTTCTAATTTTGCACTAGCTGACTTAGTTTTACTGGCGTCAAAACGTTTACCTTGTGCCAATACCTCAATATCATCACCTGCATTTAGTGGATGATCATGTTTAACAGCAGACTCACCATTGACTAGCACGCAACCTAGTTGCAGACGCTGTTTAATCTTCTTTTTAGACCAACCTTGCAACTTGGCATTGAGAAAAATTAACAGGCTTCCGGCCTCGCTTACTCGTAATTTGTCTGACATTAATGGTATATCCTCATAACAATTTTGCTATTAACCGGGAATAATTGCACGGCTAGCACTATTTACAATATTGGCAGGCAGTGTACCTTTGAATAGAGCGACTAGCTAGATTACTAACCGCTTTGGCGTTTTTTATTTTATCCATTGCTGTTAATATATGGCTTTCATAAAAGTTAGACCATGCACTTTGGTCGACATCAGTATTAAAGGGTTAAACCGTGGACGCTTTTACCGCCAAGCAAACCGAACACACCGAGGGCCGATCTCATCCTTGGACGTCGATGACAACAGACGAAAGTAGTATTTATATGGATTTCAAAAAAAATCCTAAATTGATACGTAGTTCGTTAGAAGATTTTCAGCCCTTTAATCACTGGCCTTTTGCCGATACTTTCTATTCGCTGCTCGAATGGCTCAATAGCTCGTCGTCATTACTAGAGAGTAATGATTGTACTTTTAATACAGCAGAAAAAAATCCCGATGAACAATATCCCTATGCAATAAAATGCAGTGCTCGGTTAATGATATTGTTCCGCGATATTGAAGAAAACTGTCAGCAGCGCAGCATTGACTGGTTAATGAAAAATATCTTGCTAAACGTTGCTAGCAGCAAACTAGGTTTTCGTGCTGGCGCCATTTGTTTATCACAATCGGCCACTTGTTATCTCGCCCTTGGCGATAAAGAAGATACCGGCGGCATGGGCCAGCAAGTGGTACTGACATTTTTTGCCTACGGAAAAAATGAGCGTCGTTGTTATGAAAATATGCAGCAGGTGATCAGCCATGCACACCTGTGTTTGAAAACAGTGAATAAAAACCTTAAAAATGGCGAGTTGGATGATATCTATCGTTAAGAGTTAAAGGAATATTAAGGTTAATTTCTATCTATAAGGATGGCCATAATTCAGGCAGTTCATCTAACATACTAGCGGGTTATTCAGTTACAACCCCATAAATTATCGTATCGCGTTACCACGTAAACTGCTGTTATAACTCAAAAACAGCCTATAGATACTCACTATAGGCTATTTAACTTTATGATAAATATAAAGTATTCGCTTTTAAATATTAAGTTCCTCAGTTGTTATTAAGAATACCGACCTTATGACTCGTTTTCATTCGCCGGTAAACTTTTGATCGTAGCCGTGAAAATTATCCCTCCACTGTATTTACCAAAACTTAACTAAGCACTGACAAAAAATCACTATTCGCTTTCCTGATTAATCTAAGACTAAAGAATGACTGTTCAGATGAAAGTTTTCATTGTATGTTACTTAGGTAACAAAAATTTGCGCTTCATTACCTAAAAGCAATAATTTATAACAAAAAAAATCAAAGTAGTAGTGCTACCGAATAGCTAATTTAATAAAAATAATGATGGGATTAAGAATATGAAAAGACGCTTTAATTACAGTACTATCGCTTTATCTGTTTGCTTATCACTAGCCAGTACTTCAAGTTTTTCCGCAGAAACAAAGAGCTCTGACAGCGCTAAATACGCCGACATTGAGCGAATTATCAGTATTGGTACACGAATATCTAACCGCACCGTTGCTGATAGCCCAGCACCTATTGATATTATCTCTGCAAAGGCAATTAAAAACTCAGGTGCAACCAGTATACCTGATATGTTACGAAAACTAGCGCCCTCCTTTAACATGAATAATACTACTACCTCAGATGGCCAAGATTTAATGCGTCCGGCAACATTACGTAGTTTAGGTCCAGATCAAGTATTAGTACTAATCAATGGTAAACGTCGCCATCAACAAGCGGTAGTTGCCGTACAAGAAAATGTTGGTCGAGGAAGTGCGGGTACTGATTTAAGCTCAATCCCAATGACGGCTATTTCACATATTGAAATACTACGCGATGGTGCTGCTGCCCAATATGGCTCTGACGCAATTGCCGGTGTTATTAATATCGTTTTAAAAGGCGATGAAGGCGGCACTGTTTGGGCACAATATGGTCAAACCAGTGAAGGTGATGGTGAATCAACTGAATTTGGTGGTAATTATGGTTTAGCCCTTGGTACTAAAGGTATGTTAAACCTAACCTTCGAATATTCAGATAGTGGTGAGATAAATAGAGCAACACCTACAGATTGGTTTGGCTCTATTGATGAACCGCGCCAACTGTTACTTGTTGGTGAAGCCGCCACTGAAATGACCAGTCTGTGGGCTAACTTTTCTTACGATATAGGTGAAAGTAGTGAGTTCTATGCATTTGGTGGCTATACCACCAAAGAGGGTGAATCATTAGGTTTTTATCGCCCCGCTGCGGATGACCGAGTATGGAGCGCGTTATTTCCACAAGGCATTACCCCAAGACTTGGCTCAAAATCAGAAGATTTTTCTTTAGCCGCTGGTTTTAAAACACAAATCGGTGAATGGGACTTTGATGCTAGCCTAGTAACGGGTGAAAATAGATTTGAATTCAGTAATTTAGACTCTTTAAACGCCAGTTATGGCCCAGACAGCCCAACATCCGCTTATGATGGTGCGCTAGTTTACAGTCAAACTACCTTTAATGTTGATGCGGTGACAGAAGTAGATTTAGGTTTTTATTATGAAACCTCTATTGCTTTTGGTTTTGAATATCGAATTGATGGTTTCGCCCAAGAAGCGGGTGATATGGTCACTTACGCGCGTGGTAATACATTATGTGCTGAATCAGTTAACCCAAGCGGCGACCCGACAATGACAAATTGTACTGGCGATGAGATCACCGTTCCTGGCATGCAAGGTTTCCAAGGATATAGCCCCGCAATGGAGATAGATACCGACAGAGATAGCTTTGCTTTCTATTTTGATACCGAAACATCAGTGACCGAAGATTGGTTAATTACGGGTGCGGTTCGTTATGAAAACTACGATGATTTTGGTAGTACGGTTATTGGTAAGCTATCAACACATTTAAGTTTGACCGATAGTTTAGCCATTAGAGCTTCTGCTTCTACCGGTTATAGAGCGCCGGGTATGCAACAAGCTAATTTCACTCAACGTTCAATATCGTTAGATAATGGTGAACTTGCTGATTTAGTGACTTTACGTCCTAATGAATCATTAGCAGGTGAACTCGGCTTTAGTGACTTACAAGAAGAAAACTCAACCAATATATCTTTTGGTGTGGTTTATAATGAGGGTGATTTCTCATCTACCCTTGATATTTATCAAATCAATATTGATGATCGTATTGTTTACTCTGGTAATATTTCCCGTGGTATTAATGCTGACATCGATGCGTTTTTTGACCGCCACTCTGGTGCAAACCAGGCTTTAGACGGAGTGAAAAATGTTTCCATTTTCACTAATGCTATTGACACTGAGACCTTTGGTCTTGATTGGGTTAATCAATATACACAAACGCTAAGCAATATGGATGTAGTCTATGAGCTTTCTTATCACCATAATAATACCCAAGTAAGTGGTATTAATACTTCTTCTGCTATGGTGCCTGATGAAATTATTTTCAATCATGCACAAGAATTATTAGTGGAGAAAGCACAACCACAAGACAAAGCGGCCTTATCAGCCATGTTTGATATGGATAACTGGTCGGTAACAGCCCGAATGACCTATTATGGTGAAGTTACTTCAGCTTCTTATGGCACAGAAGAAACGACATGGGGTGCAAAAAGTTTATTTGATGTTACCGCGCAATGGCAAGTCACCGATAACGTCAGCATCAGCGGCGGTATCTTAAACTTAACCGATGAGTATCCTGATGAATGGGGCGATAACGGCGGATTTTTCCCTCAGATTGGTTTTAAATATGGCTGGACGAGTTTCCCCTTCTCTCTTTCCGGACGGGAATATTATATGAGAGCTTCGTATAATTTCTGATCAAGTCATATTTAGCTAATAAATATTCCAATAACGATTAAGTCTTTTAGCGTTATGCATAAAAAAAGCACCCGTTTTTAGCGGGTGCTTTTTATTAGACATAACATTTTATGTAATTCAAAGCAGATACTAAGCGGAAGGGTCTGTCACAGCGATAAACGTCCTCAGCCTAATCTTCATTAACCAAGGTGATTTTATTCGAATACATCTGCAAAAAATAATGAATACGGTTAGAACGTCTTTTCGATAGCATCACTCTGATATTGCTAGCAAGTAATGCCTCACTTCGCTTGACCTTAATTAATGGCACAAAAGGTTTATTATCAATGCTGATGGTAGTCATATGATTAGATACAGCTTTTATTCTCGCTTGTTCGATATCCAATGAGCCAATCCTAATATAAGTTATGTGCACATATCATAGCGGACAAAAAATTTATAAATGCTATAAGTTGTGCTAAAAATGTGTTCAATTGTTTTTAGTTACCAAATAGAGTATATCCACAACAATACGTTAACAAGCTATTTACACCAGACTTTACCACCGATCATTTTAAACGCGGGCGTGCCTCGAATTAAACATTCTCGGGCAAATACTTTATCGCATTGCGGGCAGGTGCAAGCTACATCGGTAAAATCTTTACTAATACGTTCTTTAAAACATTTGAGTAAAGCACCCTTACCGGCTTTCCTATATTTGAACAGGAGAAAGTTACAGCCCTTGCAATAGATATCGACTGTTTTACTTGGACCTTTTTTATTGGGTTTTGCCATAAAATATTATCTTCAGTCTAGCCTTGATATACCTAGGCTTTAAACTCATGCTGAGTCGATTAGGCTACTTCTTATCTATATTTAGCGCTGCTAGGTTATTAGCAATATCTTGCGCGGCAGACTTGGGGGTAATATCGTCATCTATTTTTAAAATTTTGCCTTCTTTAGAAATATAAAATGTTACCCGACTAGCCACCCTAAACATATTAAGTACTTGATAAGCTTTTGCTGTGGCCTTAGTGGGATCACTTAGCATAGGGAAATCTGCACCCGTTTTCTCAGCAAAGGCGCGATTATCATCAATGGGGTCAACACTTGCCATGACGTAGCTGACATCATATTCACGAATAAGGTGGCCTTGCTCAGTTAACGATTTACATTCAATAGTACAGCCACGTGTGTTTGCCATGGGATACCAAGCCAAGACGACGGCTTGTTTACCTTGATAATCACTCAGCTGGTAAAAGCCACCTGTGGTTGCTTGTAAGTTAAAGTTTGGCGCGCTATCGCCAACCTTTAGATCAGAGGCAAAAGCTGAGCAGCCGACAAAAGTCACTAGACTACAAAGTAAACGTATAGATTTTTTGATATTATTTTTCATATGAGTACTCAATATTGAGGGGAAAGGTAAGTAAGTATCAGTGTATGGTGTTAATAACGTGATTAACAGACCTTAACCTACCTTCTTAAAAAGATGACGGTAATAAAAGCCTTGGACAAAATCACAGTTAAGCTGTTTAGCAAGATTTAAATCCTCTGCGGTCTCTACCCCTTCTAGTATTATCTTTTTATTTGTACTGTGGGCGTAATCGATAATCGATTTAACCAGTAACATAAAGTTACGATTTTTTTTGTTTTTTATCACGAACTTATCAAGTTTGATGTAATCAACAAGTTGAATAACAGAGGTGGAAATCATGGATTGCGGATTACAAACATCATCTATCGCGGTAGCAATATTGTTTTGAGCTAGGTTATCAATCATGGCCAAACTCCTAATAGCATCATTAATTTCCGAGTTTTCTATTAACTCAACCACGACCTTAGACTTTTGGAAATCTTTAAACAATTTTAGAAAGGGATTATTTTGACCAATGACACCACAGGCAAAGTAAGAGTCTTGATCTAAATTTACAAAAATATCATGGCCATTGACGGCATAAGATAATTGTAATTTCTTTTGTTGGTATTCAATTTGAAACAAACTTAATGGGCTAGTATGTAGCGATTCATAAACAAGGTCAGGCCGAATTGAATCGTTATTGGCAGTATAGAATCTTGCGAGGGATTCATAAGCAAAAATCTCTTGGCTTTTACAACTAATTATTGGTTGGTATTCAACCCCAAAGCGCCTATTTTCCAATAGATCAATTAAACACTCTGCGTTGAGTAATTTCTTATCTTTCATTAACTACAGCTGATAATTACTTAGTCAGCAATTCCTACAACATATATGGAAGCCCAACTGTAAATAAGAATGATTATCATGTAAAGAAGTGTTTCGAAAATCGTGCTTGATTGCCATTAATTTACGCAATGTGGCTAAAATAGCAGTAATACTCGTGCCTCAATAAATAAAATTAAGCGCATCATAACTTTATTCGGGCTACTTTGTGACCATGTTTGCCTTCATTTATATCGAACACCGGCAATTAAATTATTTGCTATAACGACTAATAATAGTGGCTAATATTACTGATATGTTATGGGATTTTCTTGTCCTTTGGCTGAGCTAGGTATTGCTGAGCCATGATAAATGGTAACTCTAGCCACCTAGCTTAATCATTAAGTCCAACTTGGTAAGTTTCAACTAGCGTAGATAAAAAACACTTATAAAAATAAACTAACTTACCGATGATTAATGCATTCATTCTCTGATTATTAAATAGTTGCAATCATAGTAAACATTCACCTACAGAAAGATTACGGGGTTGTCGGGGTTACCATTACTATCAGCACATAGAGTTACCGGAGTTATTTGCACGGTTTCAGTGGGGTTAGAGGGGTTATCGATATATTGTAAGTATGAGTTATCAGAGTTATTATGACTAATGGGTCTTTTTGCTGTTGTTGAGAGTTAAAAATGAAGTATGCTGTGGTGTTTACTCAAGCTGAAAAAAGCACTGATTATCAGGTGTCCGTACCTGATCTTCCGGGCTGTCAAATTACCGAGAAGACCATTGATTTAGGCATGGAAGAAGTGATAAAAGCAATACAATCACATCTTGCTATTTTGGCGGAATACGGGGAAAAAATCCCAAATGCACAAGGCTTAGAACAACATAGAAAAAACTATATTTTGGCAAATCCACATACTTTTGTCCACGCTTTTTGGGCGATAGTCAGTATTGATATTACCCCCTACCTTGGTAAGAGCCATAAAATAAATGTTACCCTGCCTGAATTACTTATTGCTCAAATAGATGACAAAGTAAGTAAATCATCGGATTACAAAACTCGCTCAGGATTCATTGCCAGTGCTTGCTTTGCTGAATTACAAAAATAGTTTTGCCAATCAGTAAACAAAAAATTATGTTACTAAGGGTGCTAAATTAATTTTCTGAGCCGCAAGACGAATTTTTTCATGAAAAGTTATTTCTTTACCTTGGCTATCAATATCGCTATAGAAATCAAACTGGGCAATTTTGGGCATAGGTAATAATTGTTCAAGCTCGCTGATATTTTCTGACAAATTATTCATCGGCTCACTCCCTGCACAATTGGCAATCCAAGCAATACAATGTAGACCATCTGCTTTTATCGTTTCATGCGTTAATAAGGCATGATTTAAACAACCCAACTTCATATTAACAATGAGAATAACGTCTAGCTCTGCCACTTTAACAAAGTCTGACAAAAATTGGTAAGCCGGTTTTATATCATCCGCATTACTTTCAATTTTTTTATCGGTGTGATTTTTGGTATTTACCGAATTGGTTATACGTGGTAAAGGGCCAAGGGGTAATCGCCAACCGCCCGCCCCTTCGACTAAAATAACATCGGCGTTAAGTGATTTTACTTGTTGATAATGATGATTTATTTGCGCAACGCTAAGCCGTATATTTTGTTTTTTTGCCGCAATGTGTGGCGCAATCGCTTGCTCAAAGGCAATTGGATTGATATCAGCAATACTTTGCTGGCAATTAGCAAATTCACTGAGTCGCTTAGCATCTTCATTTATTAACTGGCCATCGACTAATTCACAACCGGCGGCGATGGGTTTAAAGGCCGCAACGCTTATGGTTTTATGGGTGGAGTGATTGTTATGACGAATTAAAGCCTGAGTTAACGCCTTAATTAAAGCGCAACTGACAAACGTTTTACCGGCATCAGTATCTGTGGCGGTGATAAAAAATTGTTTCATAAAAACTGCTTAAATAGGCTTTCTATACGAGAGGATAGCTTGGCGGATATTTTGCTCATTGTTTTGTTAATAGTAGCACCTTAGTGTTTATTAATACTAAGGTGAATAGTAGAAGAATTTAACTTTTTACTGTTATTGTTATTGTTAGTTATTTAACTTAACAACCAAACCAGAAAATAAACGATACGTGGCGGGATAAATACCACTGGGTTCAAGAAAATCTTTATAATGCTCGGTCATTTTAAACCACTTATCTTTTCCTGACAGGCCTCTATTTTTTTTCTGCGCCAGATGATTAGCCCCTAAACCTTTTAACTCACGCGCTAAATGAATAACATTTTGATATTCTAAAATAATATCTTGGCATTTTTGCTCGACCAATTTACCGTTATCATTATTGAATAAAGTATTTAGCTCAGTGACGGTTTTAAAATCAATGACGTGTTGATCATCATCCACTTGTCGCCAAGAAGATTTTAATTCATGTAACGTACCATCCACTAAGGTGGTGAAGATAAGTAATCCGCCGGGTTTTAATACTCTTAACATTTCCGTAATGGCTTCATCGAGTGGCTCGAACCATTGAATCACTAAATTTGAGTAAATAAAATCGATACTATTATCTTTAAGCGGAATGTCATGGGCATCCGCTTCAAGCCATATTATTTTTTTATTACGATGTTCTTTGGCAAAATTGAGCATCTTAGTTGAAATGTCTAAACCGATAACTTGCTCATAAGACCCGGCTAACAAGTCGGTAAAAAATCCTGTGCCTGAGCCTAAATCTAACACGGTCAGATCATTGCGATTAGGTAACCAAGGCATCAGATGTTTACCGGAAAAACGTTGTAACCTTGCGGATACATCATAGGATTTACTGGCAGAGCCAAAACTTTTGGCAATCTTTACTCTGTCTGTATTTGTTTGTTCTGTTTGAGCCATTAAGCGATAGCCTTATTAATGCATTCTGCTAAATACTTGATATCTTTGGTATTATGATTGGCGCAAATGGTAACGCGTAACCTAGAACTGTTGACTGCCACCGTGGGTGGACGAATAGCTGTTAACCAAATACCCTGAGTTTTTAGTTTTTCACTGACCATAAGCGCTTTTTTTTCATCGCCAATTATTATGGCATGAATTGAAGATTGTGTGGTGACTAACTCAATATTGTCTGCCAGTAGGACACTAAATAATGCACTTAGTTCACTAATTTTTTCTCGGCGCCAATGCTCAGTTTGGATAAGGGCAATACTTTTTTTTGTTGCCCAAGCCATGGCGGGTGACATTGCCGTAGAGTAAATGTAGTGCCGAGAGAAATTGACCAAGTACTCATGTAAATTTTCATCACAGGCTAAAAAGGCGCCACTCGTTGCAATGGCCTTGCCAAACGTGGCCATGGTAATATCAATATTAGCAAAGCTATTACTGCCCTGACCTTTAGGTCCAATGACACCAATACTGTGGGCATCATCTAAATAAAGCCAAGCATGGTGCGATTTTGCTAGCTGAGCAAGTTGCAACACTTTCGCTTGGCAACCATCCATACTAAACACCCCTTCTGAGGCAATCAGTTTATTGCTACTAGCCAGTGCACTGTGGTCAGTACGTGTGAGTAGTCGAGCAAGCTGGTCAATATCATTATGGTTAAAGCGTTTTACTTTGGCTTTGCTTTGATAAGCACCATCGATCATTGACGCGTGACTTAGCTTATCCAGATAAAAGTGGCTGTGCTCATTTTTACCTAAGGCATGAAATAGTGCTAAGTTAGCGCTAAAACCACTGGTAAAAAGCAAGCACTTTGGCTTATTTAACCACTGACATATATCCTCTTCTAATGCTTGATGAGCATAATGATAGCCAGTGACCAAACTTGAGCTGCTTGCACAAGTACCAAACTTATCTACGCCTTCTTGTAGCGCTTTATTTATTTGCGCATGACCGTTTAGGCCTAAATAATCATTGGAAGAAAAATTTAAGTAACACTTGCCTTTAATAACGATTTCATTGCCTTGGCTAGCCATACTATTGCAAACCAATTGACGATAGCGAGACTTAGATTTTTGCTGTTCAACGTCAGTGCGAATAAAATCAAAGGTCATAAATGAATATTTTCCTGAAAGGATAAATTCAACAATGAGCTAACAAAGTTTATCGTTAGCTCAAAGACTGTTGTTATGTAGATGCGTTGTAAAACTGATCGCTATGTTGTTGATCAACAATGGCGGTATTAAGTATCTGCTCTGTTGAAGCGCTATCATCAACCACCGTTTCGGTATTGATGCCTAACTTTTTAAACAAAGCCATATCCTGATTTGTTTCAGGGTTATCGGCAGTCAGTAACTTACAACCATAAAAGATTGAGTTAGCGCCGGCAAGGAAACACATGGCTTGCATTTGTTCATTCATAGCGGTACGTCCAGCGGATAATCGTACATGGCTTTTCGGCATCATAATACGGGCAACGGCAATACAGCGAATAAAATCGAAACTGTCTAAATCATCAACATTGGCTAAAGGTGTACCTTCAACTTTCACTAACATATTAATAGGCACACTTTCTGGTTGTGGGCTTAGGTTAGCGAGTTGTATTAATAAAGAGGCACGATCTGTTGCTTTTTCACCTAAACCGACAATGCCACCACTACAAACTTTCATACCGGCACTGCGGACATTACCTAAAGTATCGAGTCTATCTTGAAAGGTACGGGTGGTAATTATTTGATTGTAATGCTCAGGTGAAGTGTCTAGGTTATGGTTATAGTAATCTAAACCAGCATCATTTAGTCGACCTGCTTGCTCAACAGATAACATACCTAAAGTCATACATGTTTCCATACCAATGGCTTTAACACGTTTAACCATCTCAAGTACATAAGGCATGTCACGTTCTTTCGGGTTACGCCATGCAGCGCCCATGCAAAAACGAGTTGAGCCCATGTCTTTAGCGCGTTGTGCCGCTTCTAATACTTTATCAACGGCTAATAAACTTTCTTTTTCTAAGTTAGTTTTATTACGTGCGCTTTGTGAACAGTATTTACAATCTTCAGGACAAGCACCGGTTTTAATCGATAATAAAGTGCTCACTTGTACTTCATTGGGATTAAAGTTTTCTCTGTGTATTGTTTGCGCTTTAAACATTAAGTCACTAAAAGGCATAGCAAATAATGCTTGGACTTCTTTTAAATTCCAATTGTGACGAACGATTGAATTTAGTGACTGTGTTGGTGCTGATACGGGTGGTGTTATTTGCGGTGTTAATACTGCTTCGGACATATTTAAATCTGACATAGAACTCAATTGCATCTAGTTAACTTAACGGGTAGTCTAGCCAGACTAAGCATGATGTCAACGATTAATAAGATTTTTAGTTAACAAATGAACAATAAACATACAAACATAACCCCGTCGGATCAAAATTCCTTACTGCGCCTTGATAAAGAACATGTCTGGCATCCCTACACTTCAATGTCTGAGCCACTGCCAAGCTATTTGGTTGACAGTGCCCAAGGGGTAACCATCAATTTAGCCAGCGGTGAACAACTTATTGATGGCATGTCTTCGTGGTGGTCTGTTTTACATGGTTATAATCATCCTAAGTTAAATGCCGCCCTGCAACAGCAAGCGGCAAAGATGTCGCATGTGATGTTTGGCGGTTTAACACATATAAGTGCTATCCGCTTATGTGAGAAGTTGGTGAAGTTAACTCCGCCAGGTCTGGAAAAAGTATTTTTATCTGATTCCGGCTCGGTCAGTGTTGAAATAGCGATGAAAATGGCTTTGCAATATCAACATGCTAAGGCCGAAAAAAGCCAGCATACGTTAACTAAAACCAAATTATTAACGGTTAAAAATGGTTATCACGGTGATACCTTTGCGGCCATGTCGGTTTGTGATCCTGTGACCGGCATGCATCAAATATTTGAACAAGTATTAATGCAGCATTATTTTGCCCCCGCGCCGAAAGTTAAATTTGGTCAAGTATGGGACAGTAATGATGTCACTGAGCTCTCGGCTTTATTCGCTCAGCATCATCACGAGATAGCCGCCTTTATTATTGAGCCCATAGTACAAGGGACGGGTGGTATGCGTTTTTATCACCCTGAGTATTTAAAGGCCTGTCGAAACTTATGTGATCAGTATGATGTCTTGCTTATCGTTGATGAAATCGCCACCGGTTTTGGCCGTACCGGTAAACTATTTGCCTGTGAATGGGCAGGCATTAGCCCAGATATCATGTGTTTAGGTAAAACATTAACAGGTGGTTATATCACCCTAGCGGCAACCTTATGTACTACAAACATTGCCAAAACCATTAGTGAGGGTGTTGCTGGTTGCTTTATGCATGGTCCAACGTTTATGGGTAATGCCCTCGCCTGCGCCGTTGCTAATGCTAGCATTGATTTATTATTTGAAAATGATTGGCAAGCTCAGGTACAAAAAATTGAAAGTACGCTTATTAATCTGCTAAAACCTTTGCATAACCACCCAAGAGTTATCGATGCACGTGTGTTAGGCAGCATTGGTGCAATAGAATGTCGACAAACGGTTAACGTTGCTAAGATACAAAAACGCTTTGTTGAATTAGGTGTATGGATCCGACCTTTTGGCACTTTAATCTATATTATTCCGCCACTGATCATTAATACTGAGCAGTTAACAACATTAGTACATGCCATCGCTACTGTGTTAGACGAAGATGATTGTTTTAGTTAGAGTGTGATAGCAAGTCTATAAAGTGAATTGCCACTCATCAAGATTTAAATGGCTTAGAGGCATCTGCCTTAAAGCCATTGGCACAGGATAATCATTTGGCCTTACCTTCAGTGCCTTAGTTCTGGTTCATTAGTTAAGGAGCCTCAACTAATAGATACACTAACCAAATAAGGTTAACGACAATTAAGAACATCAAGTGGTAATGGCGGTTATCAATGTACCGGCGACAGCGATATTTATCCGTCATCAGCGCTATATAAGCGCCCAAGGTACTCAGCCATAACAGTATATATAAATACCCGGTTAGTGGCGTTAACCAAAATTGTCGAATTTCAATATCATAATAACGTAATATCCCATAATATTGATCGGGTGCCGCATAATATGACATGATCAGTGCGACCAAAAAAAATATCCAACTGAACAGGGCTAAACTTGTTTGCAGGTAAATCCAAAAGTCGGTGTTTTTTCTGCGCTCTTCTCTTCGCGCCACTTTCCTTTCTCCATCACTCTTTTGTGTCATCATTGGTGTAATTCAACTTGTTTGCAGCCATTTATGTACTTTTTATTGCTATCAAGCACTATTTGTTATTGTTCATTGCCTTACTTTGGTATTGCTCATTACATTTACGCCTTGTCACGGTAGCATATCACCCCATTTTTAGCATAATAGCAATTTAGTTTAAATTTATCCCTCACTTAGCGTGAAGGGTAAATAATAGCGTCAACTTGGTATAAAGCTCTTTTAATCAATTAGGTAAGAATAAAAGGTTAATACATCAGGTGTAGCAATAACTGATGTAATTAAGACTGAGTGTGTTTTAAATATAAAATTTCCATTAAACAAAATATAAAGGTATTATTATTTATTTTTTGGTCCGGTATTTTACAAAGCATCCTATTTTTTGGTTATATAGAGTAAATCTAAATTTGTATAGGTATGGGCGGTGTTTACCCTAATTTTATTAAGCGCCTTCTTTTTGTTCATTTTTTATACTTTCCTTTTCTGGATTCAATGATACTGAGCCTGCTGGTTCGCAATTTCTGACCTCACGAGACCAGCGTATTGGGTTTGCCTCTCTTGCCTTTTTTAGTACTAACGCTCTATTAGCTAAAATTACTTTGTCTTCGCCACGATGACGCTGCGCTGGAGTAACGAAGTTTATTTTACTATGCCTATGTTTGTTGTTGTACCAATCGACAAAATTTTGCACTATAACGCCTTGCTAAGCGGCTAAATATAGCTGGTTAAACTGTTGAACGGAGTTAAAACAACCAAATATTTTTTGTCCGTTTGAAGTGCTTGATACTAATTGAGCCTCCTCCCCAAATTTCAGCGTTTAGCTAAACTTTAAGGTGACAAAACCAAAAGGAGAAAGCTCGATGAAATTCTATACTACTTTACATAAATATTATTGCGGAATCGACTTACATGCCAAAATTCTTTATGTTTGCATCTTAGATCAACAAGGAAATATACTTGTTCATCAAAAGATTGGCCCAGACCCTCTGGCTTTACTTCGATATGTGTTTGCCGTAAACGAGCGTTTAACGACTGACCGACATAACGAAGAAGGCGAATTTACTGATTGATAACAACTAGCTGCCTAACGGCAGCTAAAAGAACACTATTGGCTATTGACGAGAGATAGGCTCATATGTGTTAAGTGCACCGTTTTAATTTTTCTGTTTTAACAATTTAATTTTTTCTATTTGAACTTCTATACTTTTGTTGTTTGGACTCAATTCTAGCGCTTTTTTATATGCAGATAATGCTAGAGAATTTTCCCCATTAACTAAATATCCTTCGCCTAGACTATCCCATGCACTATAAGATTTAGGGTAGTTCTCAACGTTAAGTTTAAAATATTCAATAGCTTGATTTATATTTATATTACCAAACTGAGTATTGTACAAATTATCATATCCAAAATATTGTACTACTCCTTCATTTAGAAAAAAACTTGAACCAAGTTTTTCAGATAATTTCTGGAAATGATTCTTGAGTTCATTGGCTGGTCGAAAACGTGCTTCTTCGTCGATCATGTAACCATCAAAGATATGACGAAGGCCTTTGTAAAAACTTAATATAGGCATTGATTGATGATTTTCTTCAAGGCCGTAAATTACAGAACCAAAATCCAACCCTTCTTTGGGTGTTACTTTCATCTTTTCCAACAACTCGAGTGTAAAATTTTCTTTAGGATAAACTGCACCCACTCTGTGCGAGGAAGCTAAAAATAATCGACGTTTATTTAACTTAACATTCTTAATGAAATTTTCGGTGCGACGTAGCATCACATGATTGTCAAACCATATACTTGGGTCTACAGCTATGTAACCATTAAATATTTCCGGCATCGTATACAGAGCGAGAATGACTGGCATTCCTGTAACGGAATATCCTGAAAGTAAGCGATAATCTGATGTGCTATATGTAGTATCAATGTGAGGGATTAGCTCTTGTTGTAGATATTTAAGAAACTTGCTAGCTCCCCCCGTCTTTATAGAATCGTTTTTCTTACCCCCGTATTGAACAGTTGATTCGGTCGGGGTGGCGTCAAAATAACGTTTTGAACCTGACCCCATGGATATACCGACAAATATCATTTCTGGAATTTGAGGGCTGGCATCAGACCCCATCTGCTTCACCATTCCTGAAAAGGTTTGAAAAAAATGATTTTGATCGGCATCAAGAAAATAAAATACAGGATACTTTTTGAATCCATTTTTTTTATAGGAGTCTGGTAACGAAATCCAATATCCTCTTTGTTCTCCTAATATTTTTGAATCAAGAGAAAACTTCTCGCCTATATTAATAGCTTCAGCAGAAACACACAGCGAAACAAAAGACAAAAAGGCACATAAAAGCTTTAACATTATTAATTATGACTCCAATTGGAAAGTTACACTAAGCACTTAACGAGCTTGTAGAATTACTCGTTTGTTATTAATTACCCCCTAAAAGCGGGGTAAGATCAAGTTCCGTTTAAATGCCTTGTTATATTTATTTTGCACCTACACTAACTTTAGTCGGTGAAGACTTAGCTAAATCTAGGACACCGTAGTAATTTAAACCGTCAATTTTTTTGCCAATAATGAAATAGTTCATTTCACTAGTCATTGTAGGATCACCAATTATTTCATTAACACTACTAACATCTGAAAATTGAATAGCCATTAGAGCCATCATAAATTCTATTTGCTGCATTGGTTTTAAACGTTTGGAGACTTTAGAAATACCTTGTTGAGTTGATTCAATTGTTGAACCGTCAAATAAAAAATCCTTTTTTGTGCTAGCGCAAGCGCTAAGAATAAAAATTGTGATAACTACCAGTAAATTTTTCATCGAATATCCTTATAAATATAACGCCAGAATAAGCGGCTAAGTAACAGTTGGCTAAAATGTGAAGCGAAGCGGAAACGAGCCAACTGTTGCGTGTCCGTTTGATTGCCTTGTTAGTTGTTTTGGTTAAAATCCCTACGATAACAATGCATTACCATAACATACTGTATAAAAAATAATAAAGAATACCCGTACCGCCACAAAATAAAGTTGAATTTTGAGCCACGCAATTAGCCGTTTTGAAGCGAACGCATGAAACCTTAATATTGACAAATGAGGTTGAATTTCGCTGATTAAAGAACAAAACAGAATGGCGAAAACTCACCTAAACACATACCAAGCCTATTTATAAAACACCGCTTTTACAATAAAACTTCACTTGATTAGCGGTGCCAACTGTTTTTTGTCCCTGTTTAATTGCTTGTTATGTGCCACTACGCTACCATGTACAAATAAACGTACATGAACACTTTGGAGTACTACATGAATGCAATAAGCTACACGGCAGCAAGAGCAAATTTAGCAAGCACAATGGCGCATGTTTGTAACGACCATGCCCCAATTATTATTACTCGTAAAAGTGAAGATCCTGTTGTTATGATGTCTTTGGAAGACTACAACGCAATGCAGGAAACAACATATTTACTTAGATCACCAGCCAATGCAAGAAACCTATTAGAATCAATTGCTGAGCTTGAAGCTGGTAATGGTACTGAAAGAGAGCTTATTGAATGAAGCTAACTTTTTCAACCAAAGCTTGGGAGCAATACCTGTATTGGCAAACTACCGATAAAAAAATACTAAAACGTATTAATTTACTTATTAAAGATATTCAAAGATCTCCAAATGAAGGTATTGGAAAACCAGAACCCCTAAAACATGGATTGTCAGGATATTGGTCTCGTCGTATAAATGATGAACATAGAATAGTTTATAAGCAACAAGACGGCTCAATTCTAATTGCACAACTCCGCTACCATTACGGCACATAACGCCCTATTAACAGCAAACTGTTTTTTGTTCTTTTGAATGGCTTGTTATGCTCCCCTGCATTCGATCCTGATATTATTCAATTATGCGGTTGATTTTGTCCTTTCCTGCAACAACCGGTAAGCCCATATCTATCCATTTGAGAATACCTTCGTCAATAACTCCAGTATTTTTGTACCCTAAACTGCGAAGGTGGTTTATCACCGAATCTGACGCAGCATGAGGGCATGCACAATAAGCAATGATCCAAGTATCATCATTGGGTAAGTCTTCAGCAATTCTTGATTTATCTCGATAATAAGGCATCGGAACTGCGCCAGAAATATGGATACGTTGCCAAGCTGAACCTGGGCGTGTATCCAAAATAATAAATCTTTTCTTATTTCTTAATGCTTTTTCAACCTCACGTGCTGGGACATACCTGCCTTCTCTTAAACTAAATTGCGGTGATTCACCAATGGGGTTGATAATGTACTCGTTTGGATTCGGCCACTTGGCAAGTTGAGCAGGTTTACGGCTCCAACCTGACGCTTAGCTTCTTAGGTACGCCACGACATCGTTAATACCCTGAACCTCTATAATTTCATTGAAACTCTGCATCGGCGTACCATCCCGACCATTTACAATAGCGTGTTTTAGATAGCTATCAGTAGCGCTTGAAAGGAATAATTGATCACCTAAAGCAGGCGCAGTGATCCCCTCTCCTTCTGCACCATGACAACTTGCACAATTTTTAGAAAAAATCTTTTTACCTTTTGAAGCGTCACCCGATATAGGAGACTCATCCAAATCAATAGGAGTTATATTTTCGTTTTGAGCAATCACATCAATATTTTGACCTTCAGGGCCCAAGACAATACATTGACCAAGGACGCTTAAATGTGTGACTCCGTATGGGTTAGAACCAAAGCTTACTGCTTCGTTTTCAGTTACAGTAATGATTACCTTAGGAGAGGATGTCATATTTCCAAATGTGTTATTTATTCGAGACTTTGCCAAGTTGATATTAGAAAGTAACTCATCACTTTGGATATTATTAATTGAAGGACAAAAAAATATGTTCGGCTCTATTTCTAAATACCCTGAAGGTGTAATGAGCTGGCATTCTATTATATGCCTTTGGCTGATTCCACCCATTAAAATAATGAAAGAAACACCTGCGATTAATGCTAACTTTAATTTGTGCACAAAACATCCTTGTAAAACTAACGCCTAATTAACAGGCAAAAGATTGTTGGTTAAAATAGCGACGTAGGAGCAAAAACCAACTGTTATTTGTCCTGATTAATTTGCTTGTTAGCAGTTTGTACCACTAACCTCTAGGTCGACATTTTTAATAAAAACAAACCTAACCCACAGAATAAAGTTAAAATAACCACCAACATTATTATTAACGTTTTAGATGCACCTAGTGATTGCATTAACCCCATTTCAGTAGGTAATAATTGCTCAAATAGACTTGGCTCTTTGATTTTATTTTTTTGATCTCTATCCATGATGCATACTCCATATAGAACTAATACTGCTAACGCTTACATAAGCGGAAAATTATAGTTGGCTAAAATGTTTGAGGAACGAAAAACAGCCAACTGTAATTTTTCCGTTTGATGTTCTTGTATGGATAATATACCCATCTTTTAATTCTATTGTAAAACAAGTTTAGGTAAACTGAGGCACGAACATAAAGCCAACTGTAATTTTTCCGTCTTGAAAACCCTTATATGCACGTACTGCTAATTAGTGCACTTTGCTTTTTAATTTCACTGGTATTTTTATCTGTTTCAGCAATAGCCAAATCTATTTTAGCTTCAATACATTTATCAGATTTTCCGTTTGAACAGCTTGTTATATTTTTCATGCCACTGCAAAATTTACAAAGTGGACATTGGTTAAATTGATTTGCTGTTTAGCATGCCAGAGATCGTAGTTGTCTTGCATTGATAGCCAACTCTCAGGAGTTCTACCAATTGCTTTCGATAAGCGAAGTGCCATTTCTGGTGAGATAGCGCTTTGGCCTTTTAGAACTCTATTTAAAGTAGACGATGCAACATCTAGCTGTTTAGCTAAATAACGACAGCTAATACCAGATGGTTCCAAATAAACGTCATAGATAAACTCCCCAGGGTGTGGCGGATTATGATGCATACTCATTAGTGATAGTCCTCATAGTTGAGAATATAAGCATTACCATCGATAAACTCGAAAGTAATGCGCCAATTACCATTTACAGTAATAGACCAAACCCCGTCACGATTCCCTTTTAAGGGATGTAATTTAAAGCCAGGTAAATTGATATCATCAATTTCTTGTGCGGTATCGATTGCAGCAAGTTGCATACGTAACTTACGTTGATGCTTTGCCTGAATACCTGAAATACTACCCGTCTGGAAGTATTTCTTAAGACCTTTGTGCTTGAAAGATTTAATCATGCAATAAGTGTAGCGTGATGCGCATCACTTGTCGATAAAAATATAACGCCCGTTTAATGGGCAATAAAATAGTTGGCTAAAATAAGCGACGCAGGAGCAAAAGCCAACTGTTTTTGTCCTTATTAAAACGCTTGTTGAACGAAGCCGCTATGCGGCAGAAAAACCAAACTTGTCTCTACTTAAACTATCCGTCAATAACGGCGGTGATTAACGGGAGGTATTCATGATGAATACACAAGAGCAAGCTTACTTTAATTCAATCTACCAATCTTACCTTAACGAACTGACCTTACAAGGAAAAAGTACTAAAACTATCGACAGTTACAGTCGCTGTATTCGCCAAGTGGCCACCTTTTTTGATGTCTGCCCTGTTAACTTTAACACCTGAGCAGCTGAAGACTTATTTTCACTACTTAGTGCTACATAAATCCTGGAGCATGGTTAAAATTAGTCGTTGCGCCATTCAGTTTTTATATCGCCATGTTTTAGGGCGGCCTTGGGTATGGGTTAACATTGTTAAACCGCCCAAACACCAAGTAATTCAAGCGGTATTATCCCTTAACGAAGTGGCGGCGATTATCAATGCCACCCGTAAATTTCGCTATCAGGTGTTTTATCTCACTACCTACAGCTTAGGTTTACGTTTAAGTGAATCGCTCAACTTGACCATTGCCGATATCGACAGTGAATTAATGCAGGTGCATGTACGTAATACTAAATCTAAAAGTGACCGACTCGTGCCTTTACCACAAGCAACCTTGTTAGCCTTGCGGCGTTATTGGCAAACCCATCGTCATCCAAGCCTATTGTTTCCTGGTAGGGTTGACCCTAAGAATAACGCCATTAAACCTTGGTTGATGGAAAGAGGTGGCATACAAAAAACCATTAAAATCGTCGCCAAAGACTGCGGAATTAGCAAGAATGTTCATGTCCATACCCTGCGCCATTCCATTGCGACACACCTGTTTGAGCACGGTTTGAGTTTACGTGCTATTCAAGTGTTCCTGGGTCACGCAAGTCCAATAACTACCGCCAGGTATACCCGCATGACCCAAGAAGCCAAACACAACAGTGCGGTAATGCTTAATAACATTATCAATACGTTGAGTATTCGTTGGCAGGAGCAAAACCATGATTAACTTAGCCACCATCGCCCATAAATATCACGTTATGTTTGAACAGCGCTACGGTAAAAAGCTACAAGCCAAACACCACTACGCGCTTAAACAAATTATAGCCTGTCATACACCTGCTGCCGGAGCGATGTTATACCACTGTGATGATTGTCATGAAGATAAAACTGTATTACCTTCTTGCGGTCATCGTCATTGCCCTGCGTGTCAACATAAGTGCAACAGTCATTGGTTAGCCATGCAACAACAAAAATTATTGCCACTCGATTACTACCTCGCAACCTTTACCTTACCAGCACAGTTACGGCCTTTTGTTTGGTCTCATCAAAAGTGGGCGTATCAGGCGATGTTCCTTGCGGCCAAAGAAACGCTCAATGACTTCTTTAAAAACGATAAAAAACTCGGTGAATGCAACGGCTTAGTCGCGGTATTGCATACGCATTCTCGCCAACTTAATTTTCATCCCCATGTGCACTTTATCGTGCCCGCGGGAGGATTAAACAAAAGTAAAACCTGCTGGCTAAGCAAAGCAGGTAAATACCTTTTTACTGCGGATAACTTAGCCAAGGTATTTCGCGGTAAGTTTATAGCGATGATGAGGGATGCCTCATACTACCTGCCAAGTAAAACACCCAGCGAATGGAATGCTGACTGTGAATATGTCGGTAAAGGCAGTGAAGCCTTAACCTACCTCGCTCGGTATTTATATCGCGGCGTGCTCAGTGAAAACAATATTCTCGCACTTGAAAACGATGAGGTCACTTTTCAGTACAAAGACAGTGGGAGTAAAACGTTTAAAACCATCACCGAGCATGCTTGTCAGTTTTTGTGGCGAGTAATACAACATGTTTTGCCCAAAGGATTCAGGCGAGCGCGTAATTATGGCTTTTTGCACGGTAATACCAAAGCAACGTTAAAGCGTTTGCAGCTGCAATTAAAAGTGACCTTGCCACCGCTGGTGCCCGTGATTAAAAAAGCCGTGTGTTGTGACAAATGCCATCAACCGATGGAACTTTACCTGATGCGCATTGGCAATAAAATTATCTTAGGTAGAACGAGATAAAACAAGGATGTGTATTAACAGAGGGATTTGTGTGCGTAATGCTGTTTGTTCAGCAGCATCAATATGAATGAATTGAGGGTTAGCGATGTAAAAATAACCCGGTTTTGTACGACAAATTGCAAAGGATTATGTTGCGATTGTGGCGGCACTCACCCTAAAAAAACACCAACAACCATGGCATTGAAAACCACCTACCTCAGTATTTATATATTTCCTTTAATAGAGTACAACTAAGCAACCGGGCTTGTTCAACAACAGGATAAAGTTGCGGCTGCGCGCAACCTATCCTTGTTTATTATATTTTTTGAAACTTGGACATGATGATTTTTTTAATTTGATGCCTAAATAAGAACAGACCTACAGACAATATTAAACCGACTACTCCTCCGGGGAAAAATATCCCCCCAATAATCATCCCTATAAATAATGATGCTATAGCACTAAAGACCATCTCAATACCGCGAAAATGAAATTTCCCTCCTGACGTATACATTAATTCACCACAAATCGGACAAGAGTGCTCGTGAGAGTTGTCGAAAAAGAAATTGCCTTCTATACGCCATAACCTCGGTACAACATTAGCCTTGCATGATTGACACTCTACTTTATCCATACGAATCCCTGTAGTAAAAATATAACGCCATTTTAAGCGGCAAATTACAGTTGGCTAAAATAAGTGAGGCACGAACAAAAAGCCAACTGTAATTTGTCCGTCTTGAAAATTCTTGTTAGGTGCAAACTTTAATACTACCCTTTAAGCCACCTTTTCGCTGTGATTTTTTCAAGTTTTCTTCTGTACTTTTTTTGAGAAAACTCTTCTGCATTTCCATTTAGGACATCAAAGATATCTTCTGAAATTAGCGCACCAATAGCGTGGATTGCTTCATGTCGATTCAAACCTTGCCTTGTAAGTTTAGCAATAGTTTCAGGTATCAATTCAATCCCCAGAGCTAATTGATTTTCAACTAGCACATGGATTGTTGAATGTAAGCTTAAAGCTTCATCAACCATTTCAAGGTCTAACTCTGAGTGAAAGTCATGAACCAGTTCAATTCGTATAGCTTCATCAAGTGCTAACCAATTTTTAGAATTTACTGGTTGATCAGGATTGTATTTATCCATAGTTGCCTCGAATGCATAAGTTTATTTTGCACCTAACGCCCAATTAACGGGCTAAGTAATAGTTGGCCATAATTGTGAACGTAGTGAGCGCGGCCAACTGTTGCGTGTCACGTTGAATTGCTTGTTATATGCAACGCTGGTAGAACTAAGCTTTGCACTAACTTAAAGGCACTGTAATACATAATTAAGCTGTGAATTTTTACGCTACTCACAACTGATTGAATAAACTTAATAGCGTTGCCACCTTTGAAAAAGGTAAAAGAGGCAATGCTTATTAGTAATTAAACTGAACCTGATTTAGCGTAAAACTAAAAAGATTGTCTTGCTCTAATACTCAGGTTTTAACCGCATATAACGCCCACTTAAGCGGACAAAAATTGTTGGTTATAATGTGAAGCGAAGCGGAACCTAACCAACTGTTTTTGTTCCGTTTGAAGTGCTTGTTAGAATACTGTTGTGCCAAAAGTTATATTAATTGTGTTACCAGCAAAACCATAAATACCTACAATAAGCCCAAAGTGATACCAGCTACCATTATTATTGGTTTCATAAATACTGACTTTATCGTTAAACAAGCTAATAAGGAAAAAAAGAGGTAATAAAAGCCCATGCCAAAGGCCTGAAATAAAAGTTGCTGATTGTGCTTATGTGCTTTTGTGCTTTTGTATTTTGATTCTATGCCAGGCATAGATAGAGAATTCGACATTTTGCATCCTTACGTGATTAGTATTCTAACGCCCAAATAACGGGCTAAGTAATACTTGCTACAATGTGAAACGAAGTGGAACCGAGCAAGTGTTACGTGTCCCTGTTGATTTGCTTGTTAGTTGCAACATACTTTCACCAAGTACAACAATAACTTAAACGCACCGTAATGAAAATACCAAACCGTGAATTTGAGCCATTACACTTACTATTTAGAGCGAATAGTTACGCTAATACACCTTTCAGAAACGTGATTAAAGTGACTAACTTATTCGCGGTAAAGTACCAAACAGTGAATTGGTGAAACTGAATTATTTAGCACTTAGACGATCTTTTTTATTAGCCAACTAACGCCCAATTAACGGGCTAAGTAATAGTTGGCCATACTTGTGAACGGAGTGAACGCGGCCAACTGTTGCGTGTCCCGTTGAATTGCTTGTTATACGATTTTGTGGAAATTACCCTGTTAAAAAACATTTTATTTTTTGGAACGTTATATCGTCAGTTTTAAAGCTAACATTAAAACTGTAATTATTTTTAAGAGTCATTTTTAGCGATCTATTAGTCAATTCTATTTCTTTAATCAATTCTCCACCATCCTCCTCTTCGCCGTCACACCAATCAACATGGGTTGCGCAAGGCGGGAATTCATAATTTGCTGAAAAAAAGATTCTTTTAACTGAAGGAGGAAGCTGAAAATCGCTCTTGTTGTAATCAACCTCGGGGTCTGGATACTCTTGAAACGATACCTGAATTATATCTCCGCCAAGTGCTTCAGCATAATGGACTTCTTGTGCATAAAACTCAAGGTGCATAGATAATCTCCTATCGTATAACGCCCAAATAATGGGCAAGTATCAGTTGGTTAAAATAGGCGACGCAGGAGCAAAAACCAACTGTTATTTGTCCTGATTAATTTGCTTGTTAGCTTTCAATCGCTACAAAAGCTAAAACCGTCGCATTATTTAAAGCATGAATCATCATAACTACTAGCAAAGCATGACCTCTTGAATGATTATCCCAATATTGATATGCCATAGACATTAAGAAAAAAAGAGTAAAAACACCTATTCCCCATAAAGGTACTTGAAGCGAATGCATGATTGCCCAAATCAAAGCACTAATTATTGAGACATATAAAATATTAGGTGTCACTTTTCTTATTAATGCAATGATAGGAATCATTAATAAAGTTTCTAATATTGGTGCTAGTAATACACCTGAAAAAAATGATCTTACACCTATTTCAAAATCAGGTGCCTCTGCATTTGGAGCAAGATAGTCAATTAAGAAAGCGATAGGCAAACCTATACATAAAGCTAATATGTATATTTTAAATATATACAGTTTCAGTGGTTGATTAGTGTTTGATAAAAGTTTGAACAAATCTGCATCCTTGAGATGAAAGCTAACGCTTACATAAGCGGAAAATTATAGTTGGCTAAAATGTTTGAGGCACGAAAAACAGCCAACTGTAAATTTTCCGTTTGATGTTGTTAGAGGTTTGAAAGCACCTCTACTTATTAAACTGTATTTCGCACGGAATACCATCACCGTCGCCATCCATTTTCGTATTGGGACAATAACGGATAAAGTATTTCGCTTCTTCATATGATGTCATTTGAGAGCAGTGTTGTCTGCCATCGCATTTATAGGTGATTTTAGGATTAGCTATCTCTTTAGCTTGAGCTAACGTTTTCATAGCATCACTGTTTGAGAATTCTGAAACAGCTTTTGTATGAGTTGATTCGATGAGAGTACTGTCTTTAAAGTAGAACTGCCAAGCAGCAGCACAAACGACTATGATAATAATTAAATTTTTCAATTGAACACCATCCTTGATAAAACCTCTAACGCCCAATTAACGGGCTAAGTAATAGTTGGCCATACTTGTGAACGGAGTGAACGCGGCCAACTGTTGCGTGTCCTGTTGAATTGCTTGTTATATGCAATGCTGGTAAAACCAAGCGATACAATAACTTAAAGGCACAGTTAAATAAACATTAGCCTCTATTTTGAGCCACATAAATAACCGATTTAGAACGAATGGTTGTGCAGTAAACGATAATTAAACCGAATGACAGTGCAAAACCTATTCGTGATTAAACATAAAAACCTGATTTGGCGAAACGCAAAGGTTTTGCCCTAAAGCTAAGTTTTTAAAAACATATAACGCCCACTTAAGCGGACAAAAATAGTTGGTTATAATGTGAAGCGAAGCGGAACCTAACCAACTGTTTTTGTTCCGTTTTAAGTGCTTGTTAGGGCTTTTGGATTATAATACTTTCCAACTTTTTACTTTTAAAGTAATGCATGGCTCTTTGATGAATTTCTATAGCTTCAGACTTTTTATTAAGTATTAAAAGCGCATTTATTAATTTAATGGTTTCATCAACAAAGTGATTATCGTTATATTCAACACTTATAGAAGAGCTTTCTTTTGCATTTTTCCTAGCGTAACTTAAACTATGTTCTCTGGAGTGTCGTAAAGTTTCATATTTAAAGATCGGATCTTCCATATACTTATCGACAAGTTCAAATTCCTTTTTCTCTATTAATAGATCCTCAACAACGTGATAGAGGCGCTTTGCCTGAATAGGATAGTTTTGACTTAATGCAGAAAATAACTCAATTGTTTCAATTTCTTCGCCTAGCTCTCTATTGATAGACGAAAAGTCGTGAAAATCATTAAAGGTTCCTTTACCGGAGAGCATTTTACCTTTGTTGTCATCTCTAATCCTACGTAGTTCAATCAATGCAGGGGGATATTTATTACCTAACTCCACCCAATCGCTAATGGCGTAAGATAATCTAACTCCAGCCATGCCTGAAGATGATTTAGATTCTTCATGAAACCACACGTGTTTTTGTAAGGCTAATTCATATTGCTCGTTTTTAACTAAATTTTGAATATTTTTTAGGTCTTCGAGATTAACTTCAGCCAAAGCTAAGTTTGCAAACATGCTTCCCAAAAACATAGTTAAATAGATCCTTTTCAATTTTACTCTCCTAGTTGATATTAATTTGATTGAGCCCTAACGCCTCGTTAAGCGGAAAATAATGGTTGGTTATAATCGCGAAGCGATGGCCAACTGTTATTTTTCCGTTTAAACGACTTGTTAGGTTTTATGCTGGCACACCAGACTTAGGGTTAACACCATAATCATTTGCATCATGGCCATCTTGAGCCAAGAAAACGATCAACACTATGAAGCCAATAACAGGTATTAACACTATTAGCTGCCACCAACCAGAACGTCCAGTATCATGTAATCTCCTTGCAGCAATACTAATGCTTGGAATTAGTAATCCAAGACCTACTAACGCAGAAATTAAATCTAAACCAAGTACACCTAAAACAATATTGATAATCATATATATCAGTATGAACATCCAATACTCTTGTCTACGTGCTCGACCTGTAAAGTCAGCATATTTCTTCAGTGCGCCTGTAAAATAATCCATTTTGGACTCTCCTTGTTGTTGAAAAACTTTTTATTAGCCAACTAACGCCCAAATAACGGGCTAAGTGGTGCTTGCTAAAATGTGCAGCGAAGCGGAAACGAGCAAGCTCTACGTGTCCCTGTTGATTTGCTTGTTAGTTGCAACATACTTTCACCAAGTACAACAATAACTTAAACGCACCGTAATGAAAATACCAAACCGTGAATTTGAGCCATTACACTCACTATTTAGAGCGAATAGTTACGCT
>NZ_LJYX01000123.1 GCF_001440345.1 Colwellia sp. TT2012
GTATTCAGGGCATGGCCCTCTATAACTTTGAAGCTGAAGCGACTGCTTATATTGGTGAGAACGGTCAAACCGCTGCTCGATTTGAAGGCGATTACGACATCCTGTTGACCAATCGCCTGATCTTGCAGCCGACCGCCGAAGTAAACTTGTACGGGAAAAATGATCCTCAGCGCGGCATAGGATCTGGATTGGCCAACACCGAACTAGGCCTGCGGTTGCGCTACGAAATTACTCGTCAATTCGCACCCTACATTGGTGTTAGCTGGAATCGCTCATACGGTAAAACGGCTGACCTGGCCAGCGATGAAGGGGAAAAAACAAACGAGGCCCGATTTGTAGCTGGTATTCGGATGTGGTTCTGAGCGATTTGAGCACTAGCCCTACGGATTCAAATGATCGGGGAGTTGGCTCCCCGACTCTAAAGTAGATCCTTCAATGTAACCTTTGCAGCGGCATAAACGCTTGAGTGGGGTTCTATTGCTTCATGGAACATCTCGCCGTCTCCGAGGGAAAAGGAAATATTCATGACAGGTAGCTTCCGACTTTCAAGTCGATTTCTGCGTATCGCAACATTCGCCGCGCTGTTCATTGGCTCAACGGCTCAAGCGGCGCAGGCCCTCACCATCGATGTGCATCGTGATGCAAACTGCGGATGTTGCAAAAAATGGATTCAGCATCTTGAGGCCAATGGCTTCACCGTCATCGATCATGAAGAAACCAACATGAGTGCTCTCAAACTAGATCTGGGTGTCGCTCCACGACTCTCGTCTTGTCACACCGCGATGATCAACGGGAAGTTTGTTGAAGGCCACGTGCCGGCTGAGCAAATA
>NZ_LJYX01000124.1 GCF_001440345.1 Colwellia sp. TT2012
ACCAACGGAGGGAAGAAGCGTACTACCTTGGACATGAACGGCGCGATCACCATGCCAAAGAACCCGGCGGCGATGGTTGCGCCGAAGATCCCTTGCAGGCCGATACCCGGCATGCCTGCCATGGCGACCATGCTGCCGACCGCAGCAAAGCTGGCGCCCATCATCACCGGCATACGGATACCCAGCGGGCCGATGCCAAAGGACTGGACCATGGTGGCGATCCACGCCACCAACAGGTCGGCGTTGATCAAAACGGCGATTTCTTCACGGCTCAAGCCCGCGGCTTGTCCAATGATCAGCGGTACGGCCACGGCGCCGCCGTACATCAGCAGTACATGTTGCAGGCCTACCAGGATCAGTTGCAAAAGTGGAAGCCGCACCATGGCGGGCGCGGCAGGAATCTGCGTTTCTAACTGGGACATGCAACACCTCGGATCTTTTTTATTTTTGTGTTGTTTGGCAGTCAATTGCCATTTGGAGCTCGATCTCAAAATCACCGCAGATCCTCTGTGGGAGCGGGCTTGCTCGCGAAAACGGCGGCTCAGTCACCTTAAGGGTTGAATGACACACCGCATTCGCGAGCAAGCCCGCTCCCACATTTTGGATTTGCGTCAGGCTGTCAGTTAGTGCGGGCCCCCTGATTGATCCAGCTACCAATCAACTCGCGTTCCTGTTGAGTCATCTGGGTAATGTTGCCCAGCGGCATGATCTGGCTGGCAACCGCCTGCGCTTGAATGCGCGCCGCTTGCTGCTGGATCTGCGCCGGGGTATCGAACATCACCCCGGCCGGTGCGGTGCTGAACAGCGGGCTGGTGGGCTTGGCCG
>NZ_LJYX01000125.1 GCF_001440345.1 Colwellia sp. TT2012
TAAAATACTCAGTCTAGTTTTAAGTGCAAGGACAGTGATGAAAGACCATAAGATCCCCGTGGAAACTCCTAGAGCGGCTGCAATTTTGGCTCGTTTCCTGTCGTCGGAGTCCGCCGGCGGTCTTGTCTTGATGGGCGCCGCCCTAGCGGCGTTGATTGTGGCTAATTCGCCTCTTTCCCAAAGCTACTTCTCTGCACTGCACAGCGTCTGGTTAGGCTTGTCGGTTGAGCATTGGGTCAATGACGGCCTGATGGCAATTTTCTTCTTGATGGTCGGATTAGAGATCAAAAGAGAAATCCTAGCGGGCGGGCTATCTACATGGGGCCAACGTGCACTTCCAGGCTTTGGCGCCATTGGCGGTATGGTTATCCCTGCGCTGATCTACATCGCAGTCAACTGGGGTAATTCTGAGAATTTGAAGGGGTGGGCTATCCCAGCCGCTACCGACATCGCATTCGCCTTGGGCGTCTTGTCGTTGCTGGGGAAGCGAGTTCCTACGTCGCTGAAGGTCTTCCTCGCTGCCTTGGCGATCATTGACGACCTGGGGGCTGTGGTCATCATTGCCTTTTTCTGCGCCACTGGTCGTTCCGTGCCGATGTTGCTGGAATCGCTCGCATCTCTGGTCATTCTGATTGCAATGAATCGACTGGGCGTCAGACGATTGCTCCCATATGTGCTGGTCGGCGGTGGGCTGTGGTTCTTCGTGCTGCAATCGGGAGTGCATGCCACCCTTGCGGGTGTGGCTGTAGCGCTGTGCATCCCAATGGGCAAGCCTGAAGAGGAAGCCCGGTCTCCACTGCTATTCCTAGAGGAAAAGCTGCATAT
>NZ_LJYX01000126.1 GCF_001440345.1 Colwellia sp. TT2012
CTGGACCTGCCCAGGCTCTATCGAACCATTGACGCCGATCCTGCCATCGTCGGGGCTGGCGTAGTGCATATCAGCAGTGATTATCGGGTGACGGTGCTGCGACTGAAAAACCCTCGCCATCCTCGCGAAATAATCCGGTTGAAGCAGTTGGCCGGAACTCTTCCTAAACGCTACAGCAATGCCCAATTACGCCGAGACATTCTCACTCAGATAGCAGATCAGATAGGGGCCGCGATAGCCGTCACAGGTAGCAGCATCTCTGGAAATATTAACCACATCGTCATCGCGCTTTATGAGGAGTTCAGTAGCCATGACCAATAACGCCAATACGGTATGCAAGCCGCGAACATTGCGTGGTTACACCCAACGCTTTGCTTTCACGGTGGGTACTGCAACATCAATGAACTTAGTGAGCATCTCGGGCAACCTGTCACATGGCCTCTCTTATTACGCCCGAATAAACTATCTCTCTAGCGACTATGCTGTGATGGCAAGCCTGATACTGGTATTGGCCATGTGTATCGGATTAGCCTTGGTGGCGCTAGGGTTTCGTTTGGGCCCTCCACTACTTGCATGTGTCGCGGCTCTGAATGTTCTGCTTTCGGCGGACTACTTGGGCAACCACCCGGTCACTCTGTTTGCGCTATTTCCTCTGCTGCAATCTCTGCTCTGCCTGGTCATCCTCAATACAAGAAACCACCGCCGCTACACCAACATGCTGAGGGTCAAGCGTCGGCGTAAAATCAGGGCTAACGCGTCAATCTCTTAGTCAACCGCAAAAAATCTGTGACCAAACCAGATCCCACACTTTTAGTGTTGTG
>NZ_LJYX01000127.1 GCF_001440345.1 Colwellia sp. TT2012
CTCGGCGCCGTGCTGCGCGCGGTGGACTTGCCCGAAGTCGGCGGCGATACCTTATGGGCCGATACCGGCGCCGTGTACCGCGTCCTGCCCGATGAACTGCGTGCGCAAATCGACGACCTGTACGTGGTCCACGACTTCAAGAAGGCCCTGGACAAGGTCGGCTACGACTACCCGATCCTCGCCCACCCGCTGGTGCGCACCCACCCGGAAACCGGTGAAGACGGCCTGTTCATCAACTTCTCGCAAAACCCCTCGGTGATCGGCTGGACGCCAGAGCAAAGCAAGCAATTGATCGACCGCCTGCTGCTGGAATTCAACAAGCCGGAACACCAGGTGCGATTCAAATGGCAGCCCGGCTCGGTAGCCTTCTGGGACAACCGCTCGACCCTGCACTACCCGGTCTACAACTACGGCGACTACCCGCGCCGCATGGAGCGGGTGCTGATTGCCTATGACGATATTCCGCACCGGGTAAGAGCGGCCAACGCGGCCTGACAGAGCACCGCAGATCAACTGTAGGAGCTGGCTGCCTGCGATGGCTGTGTATCAGTTACAGATGCACTGACTGACCCACCGCGATCGCAGGCAAGCCAGCTCCCACACGAGACCTGAGTTCACTTGAATATTTTCTCCGTCCCTGGCGAATGCCCGCCCAGGCGAGCGTGTGTGCCCCACTTTCAGGAATCCGCGTCATGAGTGCTTCCAGATTCGACTATCGCGCCGCCGCAGCCTTGAGCCTGCTGGCGGTGAGCATCCACGCCCAGGCCGCCGACGCCACCGACAAAACCCTGGGCACCGTAGTGGTCACCGGCAATCGCGGC
>NZ_LJYX01000128.1 GCF_001440345.1 Colwellia sp. TT2012
GGCCTGGCGCACCGTTTGTTGCGGGCCCACTGGCAGGAAGCAGGCCTGGCCCAGAGCTTCCAGAGTCTTGACAGCGAGGACCAGAAACGCCTGGTCAAGCGGGTGATCCGCGAGCTGGGCCTGGATGAGCAACGCTGGCCGGTGCGCCAGGCCCAGTGGTTCATCAACGGCCAGAAAGACGAAGGCCTGCGCCCGCAACATATCCAGGCCAGCGGCGATCTGTTCCTGGCCACCATGCGCAGCATTTATGAAGCCTACGAAGTGGCCTGCCAACGTGCCGGGGTCATCGACTTCTCCGAACTGCTGCTGCGGGCCCTCGACCTGTGGCGTGACAACCCTGGCCTGCTGGCTCATTACCAGAAGCGTTTCCGGCATATCCTGGTGGACGAGTTCCAGGACACCAACGCCGTGCAGTACGCCTGGTTGCGCCTGCTGGCCAAGGGCGGCGACAGCCTGATGGTGGTGGGCGACGACGACCAGTCGATCTACGCCTGGCGCGGTGCGCGCCCGGAAAACCTGATGCTGCTCAAGGTCGACTACCCGTCCTTGAAAGTGGTGATGCTGGAGCAGAACTACCGCTCCACCAGTCGTATCCTGCGTTGCGCCAACGTGCTGATCTCCAATAACCCCCACGAGTTTGAGAAACAACTGTGGAGTGAGATGGGCCATGGCGACGAAATCCGCGTGATCCGCTGCCGCAACGAAGATGCCGAAGCCGAGCGCGTGGCCGTCGAGTTGCTGACCTTGCACCTGCGCACCGACCGCCCCTACAGCGACTTCGCCATCATGTCTCGCGGCAACTACAAGGCCAAGCTGATCG
>NZ_LJYX01000129.1 GCF_001440345.1 Colwellia sp. TT2012
GTAGGTCAGGCGGATCGGCGCGGCAATCGCGAACACCACCGTGGAGATCAGGCCGGGCACCACACCCAGCCCGAAGAGGGTCAGGGTCGGGATGAGGTAGACGAAGGTCGGCACGGTCTGCATCAGATCGAGTACCGGGCGCATCATCGTATAGAACATCGGCTTGTGCGCGGCAACAATGCCCAGCGGCACGCCGATGACCACGCAGACCAGGGTGGCGAACAGCACCTGGGCCAGGGTCTCCATGGTTTCCTGCCAGTACCCCAGGTTGAGGATCAGCAGGAAGGAGGCGACGACACACACGGTCAGGCCCCGTTTACGTTGAATGTCGTGAGCCAGCAGCGCAATCAGACCGATCAATGCCAGCGGCTTGCACCCGGTCCGCGCGAACCTCACGCCGTGGACCCTCGCTTCCAGTGTCCCTGCACTCACATCGACGTAATCCCCGCCCTTTTCCCTCCACCCTTCAGCGCAGGCCGCCATGTCCTGGCCTCGTGGGATTTTCTGCTCAGTCAGCATGGTAGTTGATGTCCACATGCGAAAAGCAAAAACATCCCGGGCCGCCACGCCGGCCCGGGGTCAGCGGTTACTTGTCGAGATAGGCTTTTACGGCGGCAAGTCCTGGTTTGCCATCAAGGGTGGTGACCCCGGCGAGCCAGGTGTCGAGCACTTGCGGGTTCTTCTTCAGCCAGGCCTTGGCGGCGGCGTCGGGTTTCATCTTGTCGTCGAGGACGTTACCCATCAGGGTGCTTTCCATGTCCAGGGTGAACACCAGGTTTTTCAGCAACTGGCCCACGTTGCTGCATTCCTCGGAGT
>NZ_LJYX01000130.1 GCF_001440345.1 Colwellia sp. TT2012
AATAAAAGGGGTCAGAGCCGTTTTAAATTAATAAACTAATCACTCACGTCTACCGCTTTCTTCCAACCAATAGGCCTACCACGTTTTCCTTCAATTACAGACCTGCCGCTTAGCGCTTCCACTTTAAATTTAAACTGCTCATTTCCAAGCGCTAAACCCTTATTCGTCGCTTTTCTAATATCTTCAATCAATTCAGACTCAACGTAACCAGCAAAGAGCTTTCTATAATCTGCTAATCTATTATTCGCATCTTGATTAATTGCTAAATAGTTGGGATGAGCGGTTAGTAAGTCACTCTGTTTTCCCAAAGCATTACACTGATAACTAGACCAACTGTATTCACTTGGGTCTTGTACCATCCCAGCTCTCACCGGGTTAAGTTCAATATAACGATATAATTCCAACAAGTACTGCTCACTCTGCACTAAGCAAGAGCGATACCTGCCTTCCCATAATGTACCCGATCGTTTATAAGCCCTGTTGAAATACATAACGTACATTCGCCCCAAAGACTGCATCATTTGTGAAATCCCAGAATGATTAGCTGGACTACACAAAATATGCACATGATTGGTCATCAAGACCCAAGCATGAATAGCGACTTTATACTTTTTACTGTATTGCTTTAACCAAGTAACATAGACTTTCATGTCATTTTCACAGGCAAAAATAGCTTGGCGATTATTACCCCGCTGAATAACATGTTCCGCCACGCCCGCTAATGAAACTCTTGATTTTCTTGGCATAATTACAATCTACTGAAGATACAATTTACCTCAGTATAGGTCACTTAAAACGGCTCTGACCCCTTTTATT
>NZ_LJYX01000131.1 GCF_001440345.1 Colwellia sp. TT2012
CTGGGCGATGGGCAACCATCCGGTGTATCTCTGGACGCTGCCGATGTTCCACTGCAACGGCTGGTGCTACCCATGGACGATTACCGCGCTGGCCGGCGTCCATGTGTTCCTGCGCCGCGTCGACCCGCAGAAGATTCTCGGGCTGATTCGCGAGCATCAGGTCACTCACCTGTGTGGCGCGCCGATCGTGCTCAATGCGCTGGTCAACATGCCCGCTTCGGCCAAAGCCGCCATCGACCACCCCGTGCACGCCATGGTCGCCGGCGCCGCGCCGCCGGCCAAGGTGATCGGCGCAGTCGAGGAAATGGGCATCAAGGTGACGCATGTCTACGGCCTGACCGAAGTCTATGGGCCGGTCACCATCTGCGCCTGGCATGCCGAATGGGACGAACGCCCTCTGGAGGAGCGCGCGGAAATCAAGGCACGCCAGGGCGTGCGCTACCCGACCCTGGAAGGGCTGATGGTGGCCGATCCCAAAACCCTGGAGCCGACCCCGCGCGACGGCCAGACCATCGGCGAGATCTTCATGCGCGGCAACACGGTGATGAAGGGTTATCTGAAGAACCCCAGTGCAACGGCCGAAGCGTTCGAAGGTGGCTGGTTCCATACCGGCGACCTGGCCGTCTGCCACCCGGACGGCTACGTGGAGATCAAGGATCGGCTCAAGGACATCATCATTTCCGGCGGGGAGAACATTTCCACCATCGAACTCGAAGGTGTGCTGTACCGCCATCCTGCCGTGCTGGAAGCTGCCGTGGTGGCTCGACCGGATGAGAAATGGGGCGAAACCCCCTGCGCCTTCATCAACCTCAAGG
>NZ_LJYX01000132.1 GCF_001440345.1 Colwellia sp. TT2012
CGCTGATCAACGGCATGTGCTACATCCGTGGCAACGCCATGGACTACGACGGCTGGGCCAAACTGCCAGGCCTGGAAAACTGGAGCTATCTGGACTGCCTGCCGTATTTCCGCAAGGCCGAAACCCGCGACATCGGCCCTAACGATTACCACGGTGGCGAAGGCCCGGTCAGCGTGACCACGCCAAAAGCCGGCAACAACCCGCTGTTCCACGCCATGGTTGAAGCCGGCGTGCAAGCCGGCTACCCGCGTACCGAAGACTTGAACGGCTACCAGCAAGAAGGCTTCGGCCCGATGGACCGTACCGTCACGCCGAACGGCCGGCGCGCCAGTACCGCCCGTGGCTACCTGGACACTGCCAAGAAGCGTTCGACCCTGACCATCGTCACCCATGCCCTGACCGACAAAGTGTTGTTCGAAGGCAAGCGTGCAGTCGGCGTGCGTTACCTGATCGGTGCCGCCGAAGAACGTGTTGAAGCCCGTGCGCGCAAGGAAGTGCTGGTGTGCAGCGGCGCAATCGCCTCGCCACAACTGCTGCAACGTTCCGGTGTCGGCCCGGCCAAACTGCTGGAAAGCCTCGACATCCCGGTGGTCCACGACCTGCCAGGCGTCGGCGAAAACCTGCAGGACCACCTGGAACTGTACCTGCAATACGCGTGCACCCAACCGGTCTCGTTGTACCCGTCGCTGCTCTGGTACAACCAACCGGCGATTGGTGCCGAGTGGCTGTTCAACGGCACCGGCATCGGCGCCAGCAACCAGTTCGAAGCGGGCGGTTTTATCCGTACCCGTGAAGAGTTCGAATGGCCGAACAT
>NZ_LJYX01000015.1 GCF_001440345.1 Colwellia sp. TT2012
AAGTAATACTTGCTACAATGTGAAACGAAGTGGAACCGAGCAAGTGTTACGTGTCCCTGTTGATTTGCTTGTTAGTTGCAACATACTTTCACCAAGTACAACAATAACTTAAACGCACCGTAATGAAAATACCAAACCGTGAATTTGAGCCATTACACTCACTATTTAAAGCGAATAGTTACGCTAATACACCTTTCAGAAACGTGATGAAAGTGACTAACTTATTCGCGGTAAAGCACCAAACAGTGAATTGGTGAAACTGAATTATTTAGCACTTATAAGATGTTTTTTATTAGCCAACTAACGCCTAAATAACAGGCTAAGTAATGGTTGGCTAAAATTGTGTAGCGAAGCGAAACGTAGCCAACTGTTACGTGTCCTAGTTTATTTTCTTGTTAGTTGTACTTGGGTGAAACTTTCAACTTTTTCATGGTTCTTACAAACTCAAAAACACCCCAAATACCTGAGCTAATTAAGCCTACCTGCCATATTTTGATTGAAGTGATACTAAAATCATTGGAGTAAAGAGCAAGGCCAACTAGTTTACCTATTTGAAAAACACCAGCTAGAATTGCGATTAAACAAATGGCTAGCAGAACCCACTTTAAAAAATTTGATTGATGCACGGTAACTCCATAATACGTGTACAACTAACGCCCAAATAACGGGCTAAGTAATACTTGCTACAATGTGAAACGAAGTGGAACCGAGCAAGTGTTACGTGTCCCTGTTGATTTGCTTGTTAGTTGCAACATACTTTCACCAAGTACAACAATAACTTAAACGCACCGTAATGAACATACTAAACCGTGAATTTGAGCCATTACACTCACTATTTAGAGCGAATAGTTACGCTAATACACCTTTCAGAAACGTGATAAAAGTGACTAACTTATTCGTGGTAAAGCACCAAACAGTGAATTGGTGAAACTGAATTATTTAGCACTTAGACGATCTTTTTTATTAGCCAACTAACGCCGCATTAAGCGGACTAAAATTGTTGGTTATAATGTGAAGCGAAGCGGAACCTAACCAACTGTTTTAGTTCCGTTTAAATGCCTTGTTAGCAGTAATTTGCTAGTTTAAGCCTCTTTAACACACTTAAAACGAATTTCAGTTTTAGGGAAGTTACCAAATATAAATGGTGGTTTTGCATCAATAGTTTCTAGAACCTTAACCATTTTTTGTGACTTTTGACATTGTGCATATGCTTCTGTCATAGCCTCTGCTTTTAGTGTATCCATACCAGTAAACCCAGTGGCGGCTTGACGAGAAACCATATATGTTTCACCACCCATTGGAATTATGCCTGAGTTTTGAGCGCAACCAGACAAAAGAATAAATAGAGATAAGATTGAATACTTCATGTTGGGATAAATCCTTTTACTGCTAACGCCCAAATAATGGGCAAATAACAGTTGGTTAAAATAGGCGACGCAGGAGCAAAAACCAACTGTTATTTGTCCTGATTAATTTGCTTGTTATGAATTTACTGCTTGAGACTTGCTTGAATTATAAGTAGCTCAAGTTCTTGACTGCTATCGTTTAATAACCCATGAGTACCATGTGGTTTATTTAAGATCATGTCACCTTTACTTACACGTTGGGTTTCACCTTCAATAGTCATAAGCCCTTCGCCATTGAGGATAATATACATTTCTTCATCTTCTCCATGATCATGGAGTCCCATAGATGAGTTAGGCGGCATACATACGCGTAAAGCAAAATCCCATGCACCTTTGAAGTCTTCACGTCGAAACACTTTTTGAATTTCAATAGTGCCTTCTCCACCATGGCTATTATCATCGGTAATTTTTTCACAGGTAATAAAATTCTTAATCACGCTCAATCCTTTTGGAAATCGATAATTCATAACGCTTACATAAGCGGAAAATTACAGTTGGCTAAAATGTTTGAGGAACGAAAAACAGCCAACTGTAATTTTTCCGTTTGATGTTCTTGTTAGTTGCTGGTTGTTAAAAGCACTAAACTTACAACAAGTTACCATATTTATTATTTAAACGGAAGGTGCAAAAATAGTGCACTACTACACAAAAACCCAAGAATTTTGAGCCAAGCAATACTGCCTGAACTAGCTAATGGATTTACCGCAAAAGTGTCTTAAAAAGCGTAAAGCCTATTAGCGAATATAACTGAACCGAATAGGCGAAAACGGAGGCACTCACCAAGAAAATTTAGAAAATACCGCTCTGACACATAAATGTTGGGCTGATTTAGTGGTGCCAACTAACGCCCACTTAAGCGGACAAAAATAGTTGGTTAAAATGTGAAGCGAAGCGGAACCTAACCAACTGTTTTTGTTCCGTTTGAAGTGCTTGTTATGAGTTTTTTATCCGCGGACTCTTATTAATTGTCTTTGCTGTGATGATAGTAAAACTATGAGAGTTAACAGTTAAAATTGCATTTCTCGCAACGCATTTGAAATAATGATTTTTACCCTTCGTTTCTATATCCTCAAGAGGAGTTGATAATAGAATTTCTTTTAAATACCCCTCAGTTTCAATGTCTGAAAAATGAGTGACGTTCAGGTTTTTTCTTATTCTCACAAATCCTAAAGAAGTGTTTTTAAAACCTTCAGTTATTGATACTTTCAAAACTTGATTCATACGTAAACTCATAACGCCCAAATAATGGGCAAATATCAGTTGGTTAAAATAAGCGACGCAGGAGCAAAAACCAACTGTTATTTGTCCTGATTAATTTGCTTGTTATATTTACGTTTACACTTCGCTATTTTTTAACAATAAATGAGACAACAATAGTGGTAGTAAATTATTAATTAATTGAGAATTACTTTCGCTAGTTTTGTTTAATAAAACCCAACCATCAGTTCCCATGACTTCGATTGATTTAATGTTAATACTTTCAACTTCAGGTTTATTAAACCACCAATCACCAGATACGCGAAAGATACCAAAATCTGTATTTATGCGACTAATGTTGAAAATCTGCATCAAACCTCTTTGTAAATATAACGCCCAAATAACAGGCTAAGTAATTGTTGGCTAAAATTGTGTAGCGAAGCGAAACGTAGCCAACTGTTACGTGTCCTTGTTGATTTTCTTGTTATATCTCGTAGACGCTATATAAGTTGCAGCGATTAAACAAGCAGGTAATACAAGCGATGGTAAGAAATATAAAATTGAAACTCCCGCAAACGGATTTGATATAGAACCACCGTATACGAAGGCCGAACCTACCGAAAAATAAAATAAGACTGACAAATAGCAGATAATACTATTAACTAACCAATTAGAAAGGGTCACTTTACCCAATACATATCCGGTAATTAGAGCCAGCAGACCAAAACCAAAAAATTGCTCAACTATTCCGAGTATAACCATTCCAAGTTCAACAAAAAGGTTTTCCTTAAACCACATAAAGTATTCTTTGGGTATTGCGATTGCGGCGACATAACCCATTAGGTGTACGCCAATTAAGCCAAGAATTAATCCTGATAAGATTGAGATAGGGATAGCTTTACTTTGATTCATACTGGATCCTTCCATTAGAGATATAACGCTTACATAAGCGGAAAATTATAGTAGGCTAAAATTTTGAGGAACGAAAAAAGCCAACTGTAATTTTTCCGTTTGATGTTCTTGTTAGTTGCAGATTGTTAAAAGCACTAAACTTACAACAAGTTACCATATTTATTATTTAAACGGAAGGTGCAAAAATATTGCACTACTACACAAAAACCCAAGAATTTTGAGCCAAGCAATACTGCCTGAACTAGCTAATGGCTTTACCGCAAAGTGTCTTAAAAAGCGTAAAGCCTATTAGCGAATATAACCAAACCTCTCTGGCGAAAACGGAGGCGTAACTCACAAAGAAAATTTAGAAAATACCGCTCTGACACATAAATATTGGGCTGATTTAGTGGTGCCAACTAACGCCACATTAAGCGGCAAAAAATTGTTGGTTATAATGTTGAACGGAGTGAAAACAACCAACTGTTTTTTGTCCGTTTGAATGTCTTGTTAGTTGTTGGGATTAAAAGCTCTACGCTAACAACAAGTTACCATAGCATACTGCGTAAATTAATAATAAAGAATACCCGTACCGCTACAAAATAAAGCCTGACTTTTGAGCCACGCAAGTACCCGTTTAGAAGCGAACGCATTAAACCTTCAATTGACAAATGAGGTTGAATTTCGCTGGTTAAAGAGCAAAAGTTAATGGCGAAAACTCACCTAAAACACAGACCAAACCTATTTATAAAACACCGCTTTTGCAATAAAACTTCACTTGTTTAGCGGTACAACTAACGCCTAAATAACAGGCTAAGTAATAGTTGGCTAAAATTGTGTAGCGAAGCGAAACGTAGCCAACTGTTACGTGTCCTTGTTTATTTTCTTGTTAGGTGAAAAACTCCATTAACTCATTGACGATGCCTGATGGATCCTTAAAAGCTGCATAGCGGCCCCATCTATTTTCATTAGGGGACTCGTGAACAAATACAACCCCCTTTGATTTTAACTCTTTAATTTTGTTATCCAAATTACTAACCGTAAGCACCAATGATGAATTTGCATTATACCCGTGTTCATAGTTTGTTGCCTCCATTGATCCTCCAAACATGAACACATTATGTGAGCCACTTTTAAGCTTTAAACTGTCTTCATGTTCTTCGACAAGAATTAGACCAAGGACATCAACGTAGAACTTTTTTGAAATAAGAAGGTCTTGAACGACTAATAAAGTTGATGGATTCTCCATAGAGGATTAATTTCCTTTTCACCTAACGCCCAAATAATGGGCAAATGATAGTTGGTTAAAATAGGCGACGCAGGAGCAAAAACCAACTGTTATTTGTCCTGATTAATTTGCTTGTTAGACTTTTTGAGCAACAACCTTCTTTAAGACAAAGAATATTATTAATAAGTACAAAATAGTGGAGATATGCTTAGCAACAACCTTAAATGGTGCTTGAGCTTCATATGCAAGTAGCCCGTCTGTAATTGGCATAACAACAGCAAATAATGCACCCCACATTAAAACAATATGATTTCGAGTATATAAAAGATAACCAAAAATTAAGGTAATAAAAATAGTACGTGATCCATATATTTTCACCCAATCAGCATCCATAGCAGAAAAAAGTTCAGTGCCTCTTACTGTAGAAAAGGTGGCAGGATCAATGAATGCAAGAGTGCCATAAAAGCCCTGCAATAAAACTATAAGTGAAACTAATACAAAACCTACTTTTTCTAATTTAGTAATTTTATTCGTCATAATATCCATTTTCATCTGAATTAAAGAAAAGCCTAACGCCCTAATAATGGGCAAAAAATTGTTGGCTAAAATGTTGAGGAACGAAAACAGCCAACTGTTTTTTGTCCTTATTAATTAGCTTGTTAGCAGTACTTTACACCAACTGCTTATAAGATAATGACTTGAGGTAATTTGATAAACGGCTCTTGACTTGATGAGTTAAACCCAAACTAATTAGGAATGATGAAAATATAGAAATGAACAAAATGCTTTTGACTATCTTAGCACCTGTAAGCAACGCGACGACTATTAATAAAGCAACATAACCTATGCCAATTAACCCTAAGAAAAGACAAATCCCTTTAATATCATTATTCATAATAACTCCTTAACCTAATATAAAAACAGCTTGATTCTAACTCAAAAACTTAGATATGTACTCATAATTGCTAGTACTGCTAACGCTAAGCTAAGCGGAAAAATGCAGTTGGCTAAAATGTGCGAGGCACGAGCGCAGCCAACTGTAATTTTTCCGTTTGAGCGCCTTGTTATGCGTTTAACTTACGATACGGCATTTTCTAAACCGATAGACTCTAACTCTTTAATAAGAGTTTTCGGTATTACGTACCCAAATGAGAGGTCATCCTTGATAAACAAAAAATTACCATCAAAAGCTTCAAATACCCATTTCGAAAACTCATCGATAAATCCATCAGGTTCAACTTTTGAGAAAGAAAAACTATAATTTTTTGAATTCCAATCAAAAGTTATTTCGATATCTTTAGTTTCATTCACAGTCGTACCAACCTCAGGTGTTACTTTAAGATTTTGTGCTTTAACCTTACCTTTAGATACTTCAGCCACTTGTTCAAAATTAGCCATAAATTCCCCTATGACATCTTTAGGAACACAATCACCCAAAGATAAATCAATAGAATTATCAGCCGCGAACTCAGCTAATAACTCAAGAGCATTTAATTCAGAATCTTCATCTTCATCAATTAGATCCAGAGCTTCTTCTTGTTCCTCTGGATCATTAGGTATTAGATTGTGCTTTGTAAAAAGATTAATTAGTTCATTTGGACTCATTAGTACATTCCTTTATTTGTGTTTTGAGTATTCGGTGGTAGAGATAATTGTGACGCATAACAGCTTAATAGAGAGAATAATTCCGTGTTTAAACACGGAATTATTCTCTCTATCATGATATTTAATTCATACTAAAATACTCTCTTTCATATTTAATATCAAAGACTTTAATAAAATTTTAACTTTTTCATTATTGCGTGCATTACGGAAATATTCCGTCTATCAAAGACACATTTACAATCCCAGCTATACTGTATACAAACACAGCTATTAAATATTTATTTTTACTATGTCTGAATCGTTATTTTTAAATAGCATTGGTGAATTTATGATCACACGTAGATTTGCTAAAAGGACTATTCAAACTTACATTTATTGGATCAAGCGATATATTATTTTCAACAACAAGCAACATCCATCAAAACTGGATAATAAAGAAGTTGAACAATATTTAACTTACTTATCCAACGAAGAAAATGTTGCACCAGAGACACAAACAATTGCCCTTAATTCATTAGTATTTCTATATCGTGAGTTTTTAGGATCCCCTCTGTCATTGTCATTAAATTTTAATAAATCGCAGCGACAAGCTAAATTACCCGTGGTATTAACTAAAGGTGAAACCGCATCTTTGCTTAGTGCTTCCGGCCAATACTGAAATTGAGAATGTTGATGGGAATTTATTAACCAAGTTAGGTCTTATTAATCACCCTAATGCTAAGCATTACCTATCGCTATATTTTTCACAAAATCTGGAATAAAATTTTACCCACTTAAATATTGAGCAACTGCCTGTAACTGGCTATGTTAATCAAATTAGTCAAATATTAGAACCAGTAGCCAAGGGGCTAGGTTTTACTGTGCTACCTAAAAGTGCTGTTGATAGTTTTAAAGAACCTCAACTTTTAAAAATACTTAAACCTAAAAAGCCAGTAATAGAAATTTTATATATGGTAAAAAAGAGAAATAGAGTTCTACCTGCACAATTTAAAGTGGTGAAGTCAATATTACAAAACCACTTTAATGTTGGATTAAAGTAAGCGCGTAATTAAGCACACTGCTTAATTACGCACTTACGGTCATAGACTACTAGGTCGCCTGCTTGTGTTTTATTCAAGTGTTTCAATGCCATAACCCGTTAGCCAACAGTGTGGCTCTCCACTTGTAAATCCACCATCAATTTGACTTTAGTTATTAAAGACGGCTTCAATCGGTGCGCCCGCTTTTTTCTGAAACTGGTTGTAGTCTAGGTTTAAAAATGATGCAATTGTCGCAGCTATCTGATTTTGTTCCCAAGGTTCTTTGCCTTGTATCAATCCCTTGCTAGGCGTGTCTGGTCCTATCACTGCTGCCCATATCTGATTTGAGCCCACTATCCCTGTTTTCTGGTATTTAGTGTATTCTTTGTTATCACTTTGCGTCATGTACAAGGCTGTGCCATGGTGTTTCCAGGACGCTTGTGGCATCTCACCACGGCCGTGATCGGTAGTAATGATCATAGTTGTCTTATCTTTATAGTGTGGATCTTGTTGTAGTAAGTCCCATAGTTCAGCAATAAAGCGGTCGCTCCGGTGTGCTGCTTTTAAGTATTGATCGTAACGTCCATCATGAGCAAAGTTGTCAGTATCGCCGTAACCTATGTATATTAAGCGTGGTTTGTGCTTTTTGATGTGCTCAATTGCATAGCCCTGTGTAAACGCATCAAATCGTGTATTATCCGAGGTGCCAAGAGTATCTGCCAATTGTTGATTCAACCATTTTTCAACATTTGAAAGATCGCCCTTCACTGGCACAAAACCCGCGTTAACCGTTAAGTTAGTAGCACGCTTAGTATTTAGTATGTAGGGCAATGCGTTCCAAGACCCAAAAGCGGAGACTTTACCGGCAAAGCCAGCTTGATTTTCTATCCATTCCAGCACATTAATATTGGGGTTCCAGATTTTTTTGTTGGAATCAATACTCGGATCTACATAGCCAGTAAAAATCTCACTGTAACCCGGATAGGACACCACTGCGGGGTTAGTTACATTCATATAACTGCCATTATCGCGATTGCCAATGAGCACTCCTTGATGAGAAATAGTCTGCCACAGAAAGGGCATCAACAGCTCAGCCCGTTTAGCCTGGTTTTGATGCCAAAAATTTTTCCTCAGTGCATCGACACCTTTTGTATAAAGTTTATTTTTCAGAAGCCCTTCATCTACACCACGAAATACCTCCTGCCAACGCAGACCATCTAGTGTGATAAGGACAACATTTTCTGTCTTTAAACTTTGAGCGTTACAGATGCCGATAAAAAAAACTGCATAAAGCAGCACCAAAAATTTCATATTATATACCTCTTAATTTATGTAATACCAATCGGACTAATTAATTGATCACTTAGCGAGAATTAAAAGGCTTAGAGGCAAGGCATTGATTGAAGAGAATGGTTATTCAGGAGAATGTGCTCCTGCATTCTCTAAGAAGCTCCATCCTTGTAGCGTCCTTCTCAAAATCAATAACGCAGCATATATGCCTTTTAAACTCGCCCTTCGGGAGCTCATTAGCAAACTGATAACCTCACAAAATGAATAAAATATAGAATAACTATGTTTAACTCATTTTATTTGTTCTAAGCTCGCTAATGTAGCGCTAAGTTGGTCAATTTATTAATCCGTTTGGTATAAATGTTTTCTATCTTTGCAATGTTATTACGTTACAGGTGACGCTGATTTTATTTTAATTGTATTAGCTAAAGATAGGCAGGATTTTGACGAATTTATGCAATCACTTTTTTTCAATGACAGCAATGTCAAATATTTCAAAACCAACACATCAGTGTTGGTTTTACTTTTTAGTTACGGCCTAATATCGATTAGAAACTATAAGTGACCTTCGCATAAACAAAGCGACCATTAAAGCCGTATGGTGACGTTGATGAATATGAACGTCCGCTAGGAGCGCCTTCAGCAACAGGACCATTATCATCGGTCAAGTTATTAATACCTACGGCAAAACCGGCACCATTATCAAAGTAATAAGCAAATTCAGTATCTAAAAGAATCGCAGCATCACCAGGGATATCGGGATCAAATTGCGACCATTCGCCAAAATAATTAGCTCTGGCCATTAATGACCATGAATCAGCTTGATAATTTACCGTGAATGAACCTTTGTGCTCAGGTAACGATTTTTCTAAACGATTAAGTTTAGTTTGGTTAACATTTTCACCGTATTTGTCTACGGTTGTCTCGGTCCAGTTATAAGCTAAACCATATTTCATCTCACCGCCGAACATTTCATTCGAATAATTCGCGACCACATCGAACCCTTGAGTCGTGGTATCAAAATCATTAGTAAAGAATTTAACTTTTGATAAACCGATGGCATCGGTAACGCCCGCATCAATAAGTTCTTGGCGATCTTCATCACTTACTTTAATTGAAGATGTTTGCGTAATTCTGTCGGTTACTTCAATGTTAAAATAATCTACCGTTAAGAAAAATTCATCAAGTTGATAAACCATGCCCAAAGAATAACTTATTGACTGTTCAGGTGTTAAGGCAATGCCACCATACTTAACTGATACCGGGTGAGTGGGTGGTAATGTGGCAACATCAACTAATATGCCATTTTCAGTTTGAGTTTGTACCGCGCGAACATTATTTTGCCCGATAGTCGGAGCGCGAAAACCAGTACTCACTGAAGTACGAATTTTGAATGACTCATTAATGTCATACATACCGGCAAGCTTCCAGTTAAAAGATGAACCGAAATCGCTAAAATCTTCATATCTAAACGCGACTTGCGCTAAAAAATCTTCAGTAATGTTTGCTTCAGTATCAAAGTAGACCGCTTTACTTGTGCGTGAAGATGCACCCGCATCCGCAGGTTTAAAACCAGGAAAACCATTTGAACCGATACTAAATCCTTGTGTAACTAAAGGACCTAATTGCCATGATGCTTCATCACCCGCGGTAATGGTAAAAGTCTCATGGCGGAATTCTAAACCATAAGAGACCACTAAATAATCTAAACCCATTACTGAGTCTAATTCTTTAGAAAAATCTGCATTAATAGACTTCTCCAATTGAGCGTATGCTCCAGGGGTAAATTCAGTAGGAGTATTTGGCCCCATAGATGAGTTAACTGAATCACTCATGTGGAATTCTGTTGAATGCTCTCCCACACTACCACTGAAATCATAACTAGTACCATCGCTGAACTCACCACGAGTTCCCATCACTAAAGAAAGATCGACCACTTCACCACCAAAAAATGGTGTAAATCCGCCAGGAAAACGCAGGTTATGCGCATAACAATTAGCGGATGCCAAAGAGGCTAAAGCGTCAGCGTCTGGAACATTATTAATAATGGGCACAAGAGGACAAGCAGAATTATCTGTGGCACCGGGAGTTAAATCAGCAACCAAAAGAGTTGCTGTACCATCGTCAAGAACTGGCCCTTTGAATACGCCACTTTTGGTCTGTGGATTACGGAAGAAAAAGCCACCTTCAACGGTTTTTTCAGACCAATTACCAAACATATAAGCTTCGCCACCATTAGCTAGCTCAATGCCGGTATTTAAAAACAGTTTGAAATCATCTGAAATTTTAGGTGAACCCCATGTTTGAGCGGGGTCGGCAACCGAGGTATTACCGGCATCAATGAGCGCTTGTGCATCGCTTCGTTGTGTACTTCTGCTGGTAGCCTCTTGTTGATTAACTTCAAAGCTAAAATTAGCAAAACCGTTATCACTTAAACTCAAGCCAAAATTACCGGACAAAGTAACCTGCTCACCATCACCCTCAGAAAACTGACCTGCTTTCAATTCAAATTGACCGCCACTATCATTATCTTTTAGGACAAAGTTAATCACACCCGCGACAGCATCCGAGCCATATTGAGCGGATGCGCCATCACGTAATATTTCAATCTGTTTTAAGGCTATAGCAGGAATAGTTGATACATCAGGCCCTTGTGCACCATCGGCAATACCACCACCCGAAAAGGTGATGACAGAGGCTCTATGACGGCGTTTGCCATTCACTAAAATTAAGGTTGAGTCTGGAGATAAGCCTCGCAAATTTGCGGGTCGAACTACGGTGGCACCATCTGATATGGCTTGGGGGCTGACATTATAAGAAGGGGTTACCGCTCTGAGTAATGAGTTCATATCAGATGTCCCGTTAGCCATTAGCTCCTTAGCGCCAATTACATCAACAGGCACTGGAGAATCAGCAATAGAACGAGGTGCGGCACGAGAGCCAACCACAACGATAATTTCATCAATTTCGGCATCTTCTTGCACCTGTTCAGCCGATATGGTTGGCATTGCCACGCAGGTCATCCCCATAGCAATAACTAAGCTTTTAAATTTAAATTTATTTAACATTTCTACTACCTTAATGAATTTTTTAGTCTATATTATTTTGTTTAATTTTACGGAGAATCAACAACTTACATGTTTGCTGATTTGGATTTACTAATATGACATACATTTATTAAAGTAATATGACACTTAACAACAAAAAAAATTATATGAATATTTTTATAACTAAAGAAAATTTAATAACTGTTTAACCGCTGAGTTATTCACATAATTCCCTTGGCTCACAAAGATGAAATGATAAAAGGAGTATTAAAATACGTTGAAAAAAATTGATAACACTGACCTTCATATATTGTCAGAGTTATACGCTAACTCACGTATCACCAGTACCGTTCACATGCATTGAAAGAGTCAAAATATTGCAATACTCTGGAGTCATTTAAGGCTTTACATTACGTATAGATTACCAAGCAATAGGTGGAAATATTGAAGTGATGACAAAGTTAGAGATGATTTAATTTTATCTCGAAAAATAATGATGAATCACCAAATAACACACAGACAAGCAGTAAAATTAATGTATTTGCCCTGTTTTGTTAAAAATCCACTCGGCAATCGCCATAAAATCATCAAACGGTTCCTCAGAGAGAATATGGGGTAATGAGTGTTTAAAGCGTCCTGAATTAACAATCATGTCCCAATAACGGGCAAAGCGGTTAATACGTTGCTTGGTGGTAAAACTCACCCTGTCAGTACTTAATATATTAAACGGCGGTAATGGATTAAAACGCAGGTCGAATGCTTCGGTATGTCGAATAATTGGACTACCTTGCAAGCGTTTCAAAATACCCATTTGAATTTCATGAGGACGGCAATGATACAGTTGGTTGAAGCTATCTTTAAAGGTCTCGTAGGTCTCGCCGGGTAAACCAAAAATAAGATCAGCATGAATATGTGCGGAAGTATTATCTCTTAACCACAATAAATTCTCTTTTGACTTGGCGTTGTTTTGCTTAAGTCTAATATTCTTTTGTACTTCCACGTTAAAGGTTTGTCTGCCTATTTCAAACTATAAACTGCCTTCCGGCATATTTTTTTATTGATTTTTTAGCCATTAAACTGCTCGAATTTTATTGATAATTCTGCTGCCATTTTATTTAGCCCTTTAAGTCTTAAAACTTCGATTATACATTCAATGGTGCATAGACCTCCTTTAGGTTGATTCGCCCTAAGTTTGTATAAAGAATTATTTACTGTTTTCAAGGTGAATTGCGGAGCATTTTTTAAATAAGCGCTGTGGTTGAATATTTTTTTTGCTTCCTGCCAGGTACTATCAATAATAATGATGTTGTCATATTCTTCAATCTTTACCGACGATAAGACCGATGACGTTTCCGTTGTCGGTATTATTTCCAGTGACAGTGCCGGTGTTATTACCGGTGATGACTCTGCCTTCGAATATAGTAATACCGCCTCATTATTTTCTATAAGTCTAACTAGGTCTTTATTAGGGTTTACTCTTTGCCAAAGAATACGCTCAACAATTTCATTAGCATCTTCTAAAGCAAGAGCGCCAGTATTGGTTGCTCTATGCAATTCACGTTCATGGGTAAGTAAAAATATTTTCATTTATAGGGTTTGTTCCGCTTTAAATTATATGCCTATGTACATGGTTTAGGAACGTCATCCCCGTGGTGTTTTAATCGGGGATCCATTTCTAGAAGGTAATAGATCTTCGAACAGGGACTTCGAAGATGACGTTAACTACATAGCCATACTGGTATTCAATGGGTAATAAACTATATGGCGAGAAGATGTGGCTAAAATACACGGCGAATAATAAAAAACCAAAACCCGCTAATCTCTCGATTAACATATTTTATTCATAAGGATATTATTGCCCCTAACGAGGTAGGTTTGAGGCACTTTTTGACTATGTAGTTTTACTTATGTAGTTATGACTATTTAGCTGCCTCACTGATAAAGCTCAATGAGCAATGCCAGTTTACAGACCTACCTTAAGCAACACTTCTTATATTTCTTGCCACTGCCACACGGACAAGGATCGTTGCGGCCAGCCGTAGGTAATGAACTAACGGGCACACTGTTCTCTAAAATTGTATTTTCGTCGTAAAGCATATTAGCCAATAAACCGCCTTCCCCCATTAACGAAGCAAAATCATCAAAATCTTTATTTACCAGACTATCGAGTTCTTCATCTTCTGAGTCATCATCAGCCCAAGCACTTAAGGTATCAACAACATTAAAGTCTGTTTGAATCATGCCAGACTCAATCAACTTACGTGCATCAGCCTTATGCCATGCTTTTACTTCGTCATATTTAAATCGCTCTTCATCAAATACATTTTTATCACCTAAGGCAACAAACTGAGATTTAAAATTATCAAGTTGATATTCAATGCAAGAATCGGCTAATGCGCTAATTAAAAAGCTATTGGTTGAACTCGGTAAAGCCGAAAATACAGATATCCATCGAGTTACATGTGCACTTAATACGAATTCATCAATAATACCCGCTTCGTACTGAGCAAATACAGCTTCAATAGCAGACGCTTTGCAATACATAGCTTGATGACCATCAACAATATAATTACACAATGCTTGTGTATTACCATCGACCACATTATAAAATAAGGTCGGAGTTAATTCAGTAAGCGCATCGCCAAAAACCCCTTCAAGAGGTGTTGAACACGTATCGCTACGTGAAAATAATTGCAAACACTTTTCTAACGCTGGAGAATATTTTAATTCCGCTAATAATAGCGTACCAAAAAATAAAACGGCCTGCTGCTCGTCGGTTAACGAGGTATCATCTGCAATAAATTGATCTATCAGCCGTTCTAATTCAGGATAAAATTCCGACCAATTTGCTTTAACCACTTCGAGACCTGTAATAGGTAATTCGTTGTCTTGTGCATTACCTATATCTAATAAAGCTTGTTCTAAATTCATGTGAATTCCGCGTTAAATAATCAATGATGAGTGCATATGGCGAATATTATATAACAATACTTCTATTTCCCGTTACCATTGAAAGTATCAAATTCAAAACGAAAAAAAAACGCGACCCGTTAAAGTTGCGGTTTCTTAGAATGTGGCGGGCCGAATGGGACGAATATGGGCACTGGTTTTATTAAATAAAATTGCCATTAAAAAATTAAATGGTTTTAAAGAAGACGATCTTAACTATAAATAACCCACTAATGTGAATTAATGAGTTATTTAGAGCATAGCTCAATTAAGCACTAACTAATGGTCTGCTTCTAGGATTAGATAGTTGAAATTCTTTCCTATCGATTAGTTTTATTTGTCTAACGCTAAGATGATATTTAAGAAATTTATATAAGAAGTATTTTGATACATGATCCTCATGTGTCGACAAAATAATTTGGCTATCGGAGAACTCATTTCTTAATAATTCGACAAGCGAGATCATATTTATTTCGTCCATTGTCTGTACAGGGTCGTCTATTAGCAAGCAGCCAAATCCTTGGGCATAAACTTTGTTAAGAGCCAAATAAAGAGTAATAACAATTGCAGCAATTTGACCTGAACTCATTGTATTTAAAACGTCATGGTCACTATCCCAATTTGAGACAAAACGTATATTTTTAAGAGTATCCCCGCCTGTTTTATCTTTAATGAAAATACCATTACCGATACCTGATTGATGAGCTTGTAAAACTTTCCCTGAGTAGATATAAAATGGAACTTCTATATCTTTGATAAGAAGTTTTTGATATCGACTTATTGCTGTATTTAAGTTTTTAATGAGTCTTTTTACTGCTATTTGCTTTTCTTCCAGCATAGATATTTCAATGGAAACTTTTTTAAAAACCTTTAAATCTGTTGATATAGAATCAATATATAAATTATCTATAAACGCTATTTTTTGGTCCACGTTTACTATACTCGACCTTTCGATATACATGGTTTTAGATTCAAAATAAATAGCAAAAGTATTGTCAAAGTTAAAATTAGTATTATTTTCTTCATAACTTTCTGAGCTTGGAGATATTTTTTGAATAATTCTATGCTGAAGCTCATGCGTGTTCTTAACAACCTGATTTAAATCAAAATACTTGGCATTAAACTCAAGCAAAAGATCTGAAAATTTAATTTTTTCCTCTAATAACCAACCTCTTAATTTTTCAAACCTTGGAATGTCTATAGTTGATGCTCTTAATTTTTCTAAATGTTCTTTTGAAGGGATTTCAAGAGAAGTTATAAACATTTTAAAAACATCTAAAATCACATTAATTCTATTTTTGACAAAATTATCTTGAAGCTGATGTATCTGTTGCTCATCTTTAGATAGTAATAATTTTAAAGATGCTCCTTTAGACTCAATCGAGTCAAATAATAGTTTTGCTTCTTCAAATTTAGTACCGCAAAACAAACAGCTATCAGTACTTTCAGTATGTCCTGAATGACTTAATAATTGTCTTCTAAGCTCTATGACCTCAGAGATAAATTTAGAGCTTGATGTGTTTTGTATTCTACTTTTAAGTATTTGTTTTAATTCAAAATAAAACTCACTCTTAAATTTATAATCTACTAAATCTGATCTGGTTTAATGGCATTGGACACTTTGATAAAGGATAATATCCTAGCTAATCGAGGTGTTTATGAATCAAAAACGACAATACAAAACTTACACGAAAGCATTTAAAGAAGAAGCTGTAGCTTTAGTTATCGATCAAGGCTACACAGTCCCTGATGCAGCACAGTCTTTAGGGATCAGAGCAAATTTACTTTATGGCTGGAAGCAGCAGTTTGAAGAGAAGCAGACAGGTACGGGTTTAAGTGGTGATGAACGCAGTGAATTAATGAAACTTCGTAAAGAAAACAAACAACTGCGTATGGAAAAAGAAATTTTAAAAAAGGCCAGTGCCTTCTTCGCAAGAGAAATGAAGTAAAGTTTAACTTTATTAAAAAGAACGAAGGCATTTTCCCTGTAAAAAAGCAGTGTGATGTAATGAATGTTAGTCGCAGCGGCTATTATGCCTGGCTCAATCGGCCCGCTAAAATAATCAGTGAGTCAGAGTTGATGCTGTACCGACGTACTAAAGCCTTATTTAAAGAAAGCCGACAAAGTTTAGGCTCTAGGCAGTTAATGAAAAAACTGCGTAAAGAAGGCTTTGTGGTTGGCCGTGACAAAGTTATTCGTTTGATGGATAAACTTGGCTTACAAGTTAAACAGCGCATTGCGTATAAAGTAACAACGATGCGTAAGCACAGCCATAGCGTTGCAGATAATATAGTCGACCAGCAGTTTAACCCAAAGCAAGCAAATCTAATTTGGGCTGGCGATGTGACGTATCTCAGAACGGGTCAAGGTTGGATGTACTTAGCGATTGTTATGGATTTATACTCTCGCCGCATTATCGGTTGGTCAATCCATAAGCGTATGACCGTTAATTTGGTGGAGAGAGCGATGCAAATGGCGCTGAACCTTAGAACACCGACTAAAGGGTTGATATTTCACAGTGACCGAGGCTCTCAATATACTAGCCATCGCTTTCAGCAACAGTTAAAAAACAACAATATTACCGCGTCAATGAGTGGTCGTGGTGCTTGTTTAGATAATGCAGTTGTTGAACGCTTCTTTGGTAGTTTGAAAAACGAATGGCTGTTAAATATTTATCATTTAACACGCTGTGGTATGAAGGAAGATGTTGAAGCTTATATCCGATATTACAATCAGATCAGGCTTCATACATCAAACAATGATTGCTCTCCCATTGAGTTTGAGCAGTCCACAATAAATGTGTCTTATGCCGCTTGACCAGAACAATCTAATAGATCTGGTAAATAAGAATTTTCAGAAATAGTTTCTAATTTAGAAGCATTTAAGTCATTAATAATACTTGTGATTAATTGAGCTTTATCAAAATTCCCCTTTAGTTCATTATAACGGCTCACATATTGTGAATAGCCCAAGAAATTATTTAAGGTTTTTTCTTGCTGAACTGCAATGTGATACTTTCGTTGATAAAGGTAATACTCTTTGTGTTCAATTAAGCGTTTTATTTTATTTAGTTCGAAAAAGAAGTTATCCCTTTTATCTTTTGTAAGCCCATTTATGATCTCTTTATCCCATTCTATTTGATTGTTCCAATCTAATAGATGTCTATATTCTAATTGATACTTTTTCTCGTTGAAAGTTAAACTATCAAAGTTATTTTTTAAGCTAAGTAATTTTTTTTCTTTGCTTTTATCTTTAATAATATCTTTGATTTCTTTTTCTAACAATTTAACCTTAGCCACTTTTTCTTTCATTTGAACTGTATCGCCAAAAAGTACAGATAAGGCTTCTGCTCTCTGTTTTTCTGTCTTCATTTTCAAGAAATGAGCAGTATCTTCCTGCTCAACATAATGAAATAAAGTAAAATCCCGCTCTAAATTATCACTACCTATTAGTTTATTTAATTCTTGTTGAGTAATAATTTTACTTTCGCTATCCGTAGTCAAGCTAAGATCCCATAGCTTTTTAAAGTTACTTATTTTAGTGGCACCCTGTGGCTTATCCTTTTTTAAGCTTCTTTTTATTTGTAAAGTCTCATGCGAATTTTTGAGCACTATTTCTACAAAACAATCTCTTCTGTTTTTATGTGCAACAACAACATCTGATGGTATCTGTTGGTTTTCAACTATAGCGAGTCGCCTTATATCTCCTGTTAAAGCTAATTCTATAGCATCATATATCGTTGTCTTTCCATGACCATTTGGGCCATCAAAAACTATGAGTTCGTTGCAATTAAAATTGATAACAAATTCATCACCAAACAGTTTAAAGTTTCTAAAGGTTAACTTTTCAAGTTTAAATAAATTACTCATGATTTAACCACTCACCAAGAATCAATGTATTCATGGATTCTTGGGTTAACTCTCTGCTACAGATAAGATCTAATAAATGAATATCTTGTCCATCTAAGGCATCCATCACAAAACTTTCAATGTTATCAAGTTGGTTCGATTGAGGGATATAATGTACAAAGGGCAATTTGGTTATAATTCTTATTAATAGAGGGAAATAGCTACCTTCTTCAATTGTACCGGATTTAAACTTCTCAAAAGTTTGACCAGAATCAGCACTCATAAGCAGATTAAGATGTTCATTACAAAAATCTCCTGACAAGACTTCATTTAAAGACATCAGTTCATCTGAAGAATAACTGATTACATTTTTTTTAAAATGATATGGATTTTCTTCAAACTTTAACAGTGAGTGATCTGACACACTACCTACCAGTGAGCATAAGATCATAGTACAATTTTTTGTTAAACTTTCATCCGCAAATGAACTTTTTTCAAGATTGTCCAACATGGTTTCAGCATCACATACTAATAAACGCTCTACTAATTCATCGCTTAATTGATCACTAGTAACCAGTAAGAAATACTCTTGATTTTTATTACACTCTTTTGGGATTGCTACATATGAAGTATAAATCTCCAACCCGCATTCAAATTCGATAACTCTAAAATTATTTGCATTACATATGTCTTTTATCAAATTAAGCATCATTTAACTCTAAAGTAGCTTGTTGAATATTTATTAGGCGTATTCTTCTTGATATTTGTGAAATTTTTTCTTTATCCTCAACAGATTCATCTTCATAATAATTATCTAGATTTACATCACTAACTTTATTGTGTACATCTAAAAAATCATTTATTTGAAGTGTCGTCCTATCATCACCGGTGACCAAGGCATTCACTTCAAAAAGTGTCATAATTGCATTACTATTTTGCATAATACCTATGACAACTTGTTTTTTAGTGTTGTTCCCAATTGTTGTAGGCAAATAGCTTTTTGCTCCAACCCTATAGGTAAGTTGACTATGTTGCGTTACATGGCTTAATTTTGTTTTGCATAGTTGAGTGAATATCAAGAATAAATAATTTCTTAAGTTATCTAAATTTGTTGTAAAAGCTTGGTCAATTACACTATTAGTATCGAAAGAAATTTGTGGATTTAATTTCTTAAAGTAATCCCATAATTCTATTGCTGATAACTGTAATAGAACCTCCATTACGGTGTTTAAGTTAGAATCACCTTCATAATAAGCTTTAGCTTCAGCACCAGAACATAATTCATCATCGTCCAAAAACTCTTCAAAAGATCTAACAAAATGCAATTTGAATTGACCAGCAAGGAAGGCTTCATCACCATCTCTTAAATTTTCATTTTCAACAATGTTCAAAATATCAGAGAAAGCAATGGGAGTTAACTGCCCTGTATTCAAGTTTTGATGCTTCTCAATTATGTTTCGATCTAATTTCCCCAGTAAACAACAGAAAATTTTGTCTGTTCCAATATCACTAACTGGAATTTTCCTAAATTCTAGTAATTCGTCTATTTTAGCTTTTACTTTCAGATCGATTTGATCTAATTGACACGCAGGTTCAGTTCCATAGTTATATAGATATATTCGCTTATAAACAGGGTTTGGAGGATTTAAATTACATATTTGATTAGCTCTAGCAACAACACTAGCAACATCAATCATTCGTGGATCGGATAGTCTTGCCTGTCTTATTATTTTGACTTTTTTATTAACATTGACGTTATTGGTAAATGCTTTACTTACATTACAATTACCCGGGTTTGCTATATCATCAACAATGATTTTATTAATAATGCCTTTTAATTTTAGATGAAAACTATCATTACCATTCCATCGTAATGGTCGCCAAGTATGTAAATAACCTGTAACTGTCGAATATTGTGGCGAATCCAATTGCAATAACATAGCTAAAAGTGCATCTTCATATATACTAAATGCCGTCTGATTTATTGCTTTAACTTGATGAAAAGACTCAAACCCATTTGGTCCTTTAATGTCGAAATCTTCATGGTTTTCTAGTACGAGTTCATAATCATTTAAGCTATTATTACTTCTCAACTTTTCAACAATGAGCTTAAGTGAATGATATAAAGCGATTTTCCCTTGGTAATTAAAGCCACTCCAAGTAGCTGATGCATCATGAGACATTAATACGCCTTATTATTAATTATATATTTGCACTTTGGAAATGCACTACATCCCCAAAATTCATTACCTGCGTTTTTACCTTTAGTGGACTTACGTATTACCATGTAAGAGCCGCACTTCACGCAGGACTTAGTGTTTAATTTTTCTTTTACTATTTCTTTAACATGCTTAATGTGTTGATGATTTGTTTTAAAACTTCGTTCTAATCGTCCACTTTCAATCTGTTCAATAATGTTTGTTACTTCATTACCATTAAAAATGACGTCAGTTTTACTTTTAATATATTTAATACCACCTCGTGCAAACCTAACGTTATCAGGCATTTTTGTTTTAAATGTACTATCACCAATAAAGATAATGACTGAAAATATAGAATCACTCTTTGTTTTCAAACAAGCTTCTAACGTTTTGACATGCTTATAATTTTGATGAAGTGGATTTTGAAATTTTGATTTGTGCTTGAAGATTTGTTGCGTCCATTGATTTTGATTAGTACTACCAAAGATCCAACCTTTCATGTTTTTGGTTTCAATGACAAAGATACCGTATTTGGACACTAGGATGTGATCTATCTGGGTGGTTCCATCATCAGTTGGCAGTGTTACGTTTTTAATGAGGTGATAATCATTTTTGTCTAAAAAAAACTTAATGAGCAAGTTAACTTGCCATTCACCAAGTACGCCTTTGAACCATGCGGATTTTATGATAACAGCAAATATGAAGATCGGTATTAAATACCAAGCGGCACTGAATATCATGTTGAGGTAAATATCTAAATTCATGCTGACATCCTGTCTTTAACTGGCGATAGCTTGTCTTGCTCTTTTTTTATCCCTAATCCAAGTAACTGAGCCATTGGTTTGCTTCATTTCAAATAAATCTATCGCTGCAAATAAATCACTGAGCTTTTTGAAACCATAATTCCTTTGATCAAACGAGGCATGATTAGATATATGTTTACCAATGGGCCCTAAATTAGCCCAACCATCATCATCTTCAGAAGCTTCAACCGCTTGGCGAAGCATATTCATAAGCTTGGTATCACTTTTAATGCTTGGTTTAGGTCTCGGTTTATTTATTGTTTTTTCTTCTGTGGCGATATCGTCAAGATAAAGAAATTTGGAGCAACTGTTCACAAATGCCATTGGCGCTTTACGTTCACCAAAACCGATAACAAACTTGCCATCAGCTAATGCTCTGGTCACAAGCGGTGTAAAGTCACAATCAGAGGACACTAAACAAATAGTATCTACATCTTTGGTATAGAGAATATCCATAGCATCAATAACAAGTGCAATGTCAGTGGCATTCTTCCCTTTGGTTAAATCAAACTGCTGGATCGGTTGGATCGCATATTCGTGAAGAACATCTTCCCAAGGTTTGATACAAGGGCTTTTCCAATTGCCGTAGGCTCTTCGTATATTCACAACACCATAACGAGCAAGCTCAGAAAGTATGATATCTATTTTTGCCGCGGGTGCATTATCCGCATCAATAAATAATGCGATTTTTTCCTTGTCTTTCATATAACTATCCTTGAATAACCTGTAGTTACTATAAAGATAATTATCTGACATTAAAAGACTGTTTTGGTGAAACTTTGATTAATATCATAAAAAATGGGTAGACGTTAATAATAAACCTAAGACGAACTAACAGAAGCTCGATATATTAGTTTTTATCTCTGTGTCTCTAATCGGTATTTGGACTATAGATTGCAGCTTCTGCTCTACCAACTAATACCTATCGATTACCCTTACTTCATTCAAAACAAAAAACCGCAACTCGTTAAAGTTGCGGTTTATTAAAATGTGGCGGTGAGATTGATGTTTGAACTCTATGTCGTAGGTGCTGCACTACAAACCCTTTGCTACTTTTAAACATTGTAAAAGCAAAAAACCCGTTAACCTTTCGATTAACGGGTTTTTCTAAATGTGGCAGTGAGATTGAAATTTGAACTCTATGTCGTAGGTGCTGCGCTACAAACCCTTGTTTTTTTTAACGTTAGAAAGCAAAAAACCGCAACTCGTTAAAGTTGCGGTTTCTTAGAATGTGGCGGTGAGATAGAGATTTGAACTCTAGGAGGGCTACAAACCCTCGCCGGTTTTCAAGACCGGTGCTTTCGACCACTCAGCCATCTCACCACGTTACTTAAAAGGAAAGGTTTTGCTATTCCTCGAAAGTGGGCGCATTCTAAATACTGGCACCTTCTTTGTAAAGCGTTAAATGCGAAAAGTGTTAAATAAAGTAATAAAAACTGTTTGTTAGGCTTTTTAACAATCAAGTTGATTTAAAAAACAGCAAAGCTATGCTGGTTTTACTTACAAAAAAAATTATTATTTACTTAAAGGATGAAAGTGGGTAACAAAACGAGATGAGTTGCATAACAGGATAAATCACCGGCTAGTCCTTTTAATGCTAACCCTATAAAACATAACTAATAAAGTTTTATAGTAAGCATTTTTCTTATACATCTATAGTCGCTTTTATATTTGTATTCATGCGATAATAGCTAAAAACACCGTTTAATTCATCGTTTTATCCTAGGTCGCGACGTTAGCATTATGATACCCACTGATTATTGGCTTAGCGTATAGTGTTTTATTTTAGGGCATTAGCCAGCGGCTTTTTTATACTTATCTTAAGTCACTCTGTTTACGCCAGTAATTTAGTGGTCACACTCAATGGTCAACTGCCAAAAATTGTCCTCAATAATATACGGGCTCATTTAGGTAAATTACCTGAGAGTGACTTAGAGCGCTCTGCTTTTATTTATAGCGCCAAAGATAACACCCGCGAAGCACTACAAGCACTAGGCTATTATCAAGCAGAGATTATTAGCCAAGTAATTGACAACAATACTATTGCTGAAAAAACGAGTGCAAAGCCATGGCGGCTTAACCTTAACATAACGCTAAACACTGCTACCTTAATAGATAAAGTAATTATTAGCCTTGATGGTGAAGCGAGTCAAGACCCCGCCTTCCAAGCATTACTTATTAATCATGGGATTAAACCAGGTGAAAACCTTCATCATGGCAAGTATGAAAAGTTAAAAGCAGATTTGCTTGCTTTAGCTTTACAGCGTGGTTATTTCAATGGTGAATTAACTGAAAGTAAAATAGTGATCAAAAATCAATATCATTACGCTGATATTACTTTGCGCTATACTAGTGGCCCTCGTTACCGGTTTGGCGACGTTACCTTTAATGATTTTGATCTAGAGCCTGAATTGTTATCCAATTTAATCCCCTTTCAGAAAAATCAATATTATAGTACCACCGCTTTTCATCAACTACAGCATCAACTGGAAGCTACTCAGTACTTTGGCAGCATCATCGCAGTGCCCGCAGATAAAATTGAGGATAATATTAATCACCAATTTTATCTGCCCATTAATGTTGCTCTAACGCCCGCTAAAAGTCATCAAATCGATTTGGGCATTGGTTATGCCACCGATACAGAATTTCGTCTTTCTGCGGCTTGGCGTACGCCTTTAATTAATAAATATGGACACTTTCAAGAAACTAAGTTTGAATATTCTGAAATAAATCCAACAGGTAAATTCATTTATAGTATTCCTTTAAACCACCTAAGCCGAGATTTACTGCAATTTCAAATTAACATTGAAAATGTGGACTATGCAGAGCAAAAAACAAAATTCTATTCAACTCAAATTGGTCGGCTGGTCAGTAACAATAAATGGCAAAGGCAAATTTATACTCGTTATCATAAAGAGGTCTGGCAATACGAACTTGATGAGCAAGTACCGAATATTGATTGGTCCGAGTTAGATGCAGCAAGTTATCTTATTCCCGGTATTACTTGGTCAAAAACAAAACGCTCAGGCCCGCCATTAGATCCCAGTGAAGGTTTTCGCCAAACCTATAATATAGAAGGGGCGCATTTAAAAGCAGGTTCGGACAATAGTTTCTTTAGAATTCATGGCCGTTGGAATTATATTACCACATTGAAAACTAATCACCGCCTGGTTACCCGCGCCGAATTTGGCGCCATTTATGTTGATAGAGATGCAGAATTAGCGCCATCATTACGTTTTTATGCCGGTGGCGATCAAAGTATTAGGGGCTTTGCCTATCAATCTATTGGTGCAACGATTCCCTCATCATCGGATCCTGAGAAAGGCGAGCCTATCGTTGTCGGCGGTACTCGCCTCTTAGTAGCAAGCATAGAATATCAATATTACCTGAACGATAAATGGCGTATTGCCCTATTTTCTGACGGTGGCAGCGCCGCCAATAAAGGTGAATTTAAACCCGTGTATTCTTTTGGCACAGGTTTACACTATATCTCCCCTGTGGGCGCGGTAAAATTTGATTTCGCCTATGGCATTGATGGTGATGATAGCAACTGGCGTATTCATATCAACTTAGGCGCTGAACTGTGACCTGGCGCAGAATAACCTATAAAATAGCAAAGTGGTTAACGCTATTACTTTGTTTAGTCACTATTTTACTGACCACACCTATAGGCAGCCGCTTAACGATTAGCTTACTGAACAACATTGATGGCATTCATGCTGACTACAAAGCTGGCTCCTTAATCAGAGATATTGAACTCAACTCTTTTCATCTTAACTTAGCCACTTTAGACATTAAGGTTAAGGATTTAGTCGCTGAGATTGATTTTTCTTGTAGTTGGCAAAAAAAATTATGTATTAAAGCACTTAAGTTAGCTAGCTTTTCGCTAACGTATACAAAAAATAATACGTCGGCTAAGCGTGCGAGTAATACGGTAAATGATGACCATTTGTTTGTTATGCCATTTGCTATTGAAGCGCAAACAGTAGAAATTAATAACAGCCATATAGTGATTAACCAAACGGTAATAGATATTGAGCAGTTCACCGCGCAAGTAGATATTAAGGCAAGTCAATTTACTATCTTGCAGCCAAATGCCGACAAATTAACCATAACGTTCGACAAAAATAGCAACAATGAAAACAATAGTTCTAAACAAAATAACGCTGAAAACAGTAATAGCACAAATTCAATATATGCTGTTTTTAGTACACTACCAAAAGTCTATTTACCCATATCGTTAAATATTCAACAATTATTCGTTGATAAGTTACGTATAGTCGATGATCAAACACAGAAAAACATCACACTAAATAGTACCCTTAATAATGATAGTCAATGGCCTTATCAACAAAGCCACCTTAGCGGTACTTGGGTTAAAAGTGACGTTAATATAACGGACTTTAAAACCGCAACTACAGACTTTGCAATACAGCAGTTAACACTAAATACTGAGCTTGTACCGCCTTATAAAATTAATGCTCAGTTGGTTGCCCGATTAGATAAAATACCACATTGGCCAGAAGCGTCTGATTCATTTATTGAGCTATCACTGCAAGGGTCGATTGATGATTTAAGCGTAAATATTGCCAGTAAAGGTAGCGTTGTATTAAACAGCCAAGGGAAAATTAACTTAACCGACCAGCAACTCCCCTTTAAACTACAATTAACGGCCGATACACTCCCCCTGCCCTGGTCTTTAGCGCAATACGGCCAGCCTTCATCACTTTCTTTAGACCTAGCCGGTGATTTAAGCCAGCAAACGGTTAACTTGACCAGCCGACTCAATAGCTATGGTTATAAAAATGCCCAATTAGCATTAACCGTTAAACACCAACAAGGTTTAATTACCCTTGAAAAATTAGCGTTTAACGAGCAGGACTCAAACAGTCAATTAAACTTACACGGGCATATAGACTTTATTAAGTCTAAAGAAATAACGTGGCAATTATTTGCTGACTCCGCTGGCTTTACCTTGCCGGAGATTAGCCTTAAGGCGTTAGTTTTTCCTAAAGAGACTAACATCAATAATAACAGCACTAATATCAGCCAAACCGCCCGTACAGACAAAAACACCGAAGCCCAAACCAGTCTTGTTGAATCAATGGTGCCTGACGTTATCAATGGTCGACTTTTAGGGAAAATTGCCAGCACTGGCACTTGGTCAGAGTCACATTGGTCACTCGCGATTAAAGACACCGATGTCTCTGGCACCCTTAATAATTCGGCAATAATAATTAGAGGTGACATCGCCATAAATCAATCAGGTTATTTCTCTTCAGGAGATTTAGCGCAAGGTGAGTTGTTAATTGCCGTTGATAAAGACCACTTAACCTTACAAACCTTCCGAGATAATAATTGGCATGTTAACGGTCAACTCAGAATTAGTGAGATTAATCGCTGGTATCCCTTTGCTAGCGGCGCTATCAGCAGTGATTTTTCCATAATGGGTAATAAAAAAGAGCCCGTTATTACGCTGAATAGCAAGCTAAAAAATATACATTGGCAGCAGTTTCATAGCCCATCGTTCGAAATTACCGCAAATTATCAGCCATTTAATAATCATAAAAGCCACCTAACATTAAAAAGTGAACGTTTGGACATCACCGCTAACAACGACACCCTAAGCTTCCATGATATAGCCGTTAATTTTTCTGGTGACTTTAATAAACAGCAATTACAGCTTGATTGGCAAGGGGATTTGGCGGGCAAACTAAAATTGTCAGGTCAATGGCATAATGCACTAAACGATTGGCAAGGCATAGTTGAACACAGTGCCTTAACGTATAAAGACATCACTTGGCGCAATAATAACGCTTTTTATTTAGGTTTTAATCTAGCTAAACAGCAGTTATTCATTGAGCAACATTGCTGGCAAGGTACAGCGCTTAAGGTCTGTTTACCTGACAATGCCATTATGGGTGAATCAGGTGATATTACCCTAGGGATAAACATAGATTTATCTTTAATGGATGAATTAATTTTACCCGAGGAGGTACAACTAAAGGGTAAGGTTACCGGTGAGTTAACCGCACAATGGTCACCCACTCAAGCAATTTGGGCAAAAGCTAATTTTACTTTGTCTTCAGGTAATATAAAAGTATATAACGAGTACAGTGAGCAACAAATTAGCCAGTGGCACCAGGGTGAACTTTCGTTTGAGGTAAACGATGGCCAATTTACCAGTCAATTTCAGTTACAAGATATGCAAGCACAAACACTTATTAATATTAACTCAAAGATTACGTTCACTGATGATTTTCCTATTAAGAGTGAAATAGTACTTAATAACTTCAACTTACAGCCCTTACAAGCAGTCATAGCTAATGTGGTTAATTTGCAAGGTAACTTAACGGCTATGCTAACCGTTAACGGAACGATAAAGGCTCCTATTGTCAACGGTAGTATAGCGCTAGATAATGGCGAGTTATTATTGAGTCAAAACCCCAATAAACTGACAGACATTAACGCTGAAATTCAAATTTACAATAATCAGGCCAAAATACTTGGGCAATTTTTTATCAAGGGTAACAAGGCCACGTTAAATGGTGACCTTGCCTGGCAAGAGGGTTTTACTATGGATATAGATCTTACTGCCAAACAGATACCCCTAGTATTTCCGCCACAATTGCTAATGACAATATCACCCGCATTGAATTTTTCTCTGCAAGATAAAGTATTAACCCTTAGTGGCAATGTAGATGTGCTTGATGGGAGCTATAATATTGAAAAACTGCCTCAGGGAAGTATTACCCTAAGTGATGATGTCATTATAGTTGATCAATATGGGCGGGAGGTTTTTAAAAAAAAATCTGGGTTTGATATTAAAACCAATGTCAGCATTAATATCGCCAAAGCGTTTAAAGTATCGGGGCAAGGGTTAAAAAGTCACTTATTTGGCCAATTGCAGCTTAAGCAACAGCAGAAACAACCGTTACAAGTTTTCGGTAATATTCAATCAGCAAAGGGTACCTACCAAGCCTACGGACAACGATTAACGATTGAAAAAGGTGAACTGAGCTTTAACGGTCCGATTGATAACCCCTACTTTAATTTGCGCGCGACTAGGCATATTAAAGCCGAAGATATTGAAGTTGGACTAAAAATAACCGGCTTAGCCGACACTTTAGCTATACAATTATTCTCAATCCCAACGATGGAAACGCCTGAAATACTGTCTTATTTAGCGAGAGGGCGAGGTTTAGATTCTGGTGGCAGTAATAGCACAGCCGCTGCAAGTATGTTGATCGGTTTTGGTGTAACGAATAGTGTCGGCTTATTTGATCGATTAGAGCAGCTACCATTCATTAATAATATTGCCATAGATACTGAAGGTGAAGGCGATACCACACAAGCAATCATAAGTGGTTATATTGGCAACCGTATTTATTTAAAGTATGGTATTGGTGTATATGAGCCTATTAATGAATTGACGGTAAGGCTGTATTTACTTAATCGACTATGGTTAGAAATCGTCAGTGGTATTGAACAATCAAGTGATCTCTATTATTCCTTTGATATTGATTGATGACCATAGATAAGCATTCTCAACTTTGAATTTTCAAAGGTAGCTGACTATATACTCTAGCCCCCATAACAGCTTATCTAATTTATCGACTCAAATTTATAAATAATTTTCCGCTGATATTGTTGATTTGGCATCAATATATTACTGGGAAAATGTTTATTATTGTCCGCATCGGTATAATTTTGCGCTTCTAAACATAAACCTTGGTACGAGGTAAATTTTCCAGTTAAGTAGAAGCCCGTATAAAGCTGTATCGTTGGTTGGTCGGTATAAACAGACAAATTAATTTGGTTTTTTTGTGAAGTAAGAATTGCTTTAGGCTGTTCAAACGGCGTATTATCCAAAATAAAACAGTGATCATAACCGTTTTTTGTTTTAAGGGATTCATCTTCAGTATGCTCTTGTCGATAGCCAATAGCTGCAGGCTCTCTAAAGTTATAATCTGTCTCTGCTACGGATAGGATCTTACCTGTGGGTATATTAGCCGCGTCGGTTTCAAGCAATGCCGATGACATCATTTGTAAATAGAGTGATTGGCAATCATTTTCACCCAAGTTGAAATAAGCATGGTTAGTCAAGTTTATTGGCGTAGCTGAATCAGTACTCGCCGAATATTGAATACTTAGTTTATTGTCAGCACTTAACTGATAAGTAACAGATAACGCTAAGTTTCCAGGAAAACCTTGATCGCCATTAGGGGAAATAATGAATAAAGTCACCGAAGAATGAGTGACTGTTTCTTTATCAATAGACCAAGTGCGTAAAGAAAAATTATCGGGTCCGCCGTGTAAACAGTTTGCACCATCATTTAAGGCTAACTGAACTTGACGACCAGCAAGCTCAAACTTACCACCCGCAATACGATTGCACACCCTGCCACAGGTTGCCCCTAAATAAAATTTATCCGTTAAGTAATCGGTTACCGAGGCATAGCCCAATATCATTTCCGTGGGCTTAGAATTAACTGGAAATTTAATGGATTGAATTCGGGCGCCAAAATTCATGATTTCAACTGACATGCCAAAGTCATTAGTCAGGGTTACTGTTGCCAATTCGGTTTCCAATTGTATTGCCACTTTTGTTATCACTTCTCTTGCCATGGGGTGCATTGAGCTACATCGCCCTTAAGGTTTTTTAACTGCCAACGCCAGATATCCATCATCATTTTCTAGACCTTTATAGCGTTCGCCCAAAAGACAGCAAGATCTCCTGCTCTTCTAGGCGACACTTCAAATTGGATGGCTGAAACACCGCTAAATTCACTGTGACGATTTAACCAAGCTACAGCCGGAACACTGCATTGGGCTAAATCCATCACATGTTAATAACCACGTTCTCAGCTACCATCAGTGGTAGCATAAGAGCTTTTCACGCTTACCACCAAGTAGCGTATAAAGCAGTAAGAATAAGTACCACACCAATTGCGGCAACATTAAATGACTTAGTGGTGGTAAAACTTACTTGTGATAGATCAACACTGTTATCTTCCGTCGGTGCTTTACCTGCCATAGAGACCAAATAGCAAAGTGCTAAACACAGTAAGAAGACTAAACCAACACGGTCCATAAAGGGTAATTCTGGCCAAGTAAACTTAAGTACTAACGAAAACACTGCCGAGCCTAAGGCAGCCGATAACGCGCCCATTGAGGTAGCTCTTTTCCAGAACATACCCAAAACAAATATCACCACGATGCCTGGGGTGAAAAAACCGGTAAATTCTTGGATATACTGGAATGCTTGATCGAACTCACCTAACAATGGCTGAGCGACAATTAAGGCGATACACAAAGAAACTAACGCGGCAATACGGCCGATATGCACATAGTGTCGTTGGCTTTCATTCGGTTTAAATTGGCTATAAATATCCATGGTAAAGATGGTCGAAATACTATTAGTCATCGATGCCAGCGATGACACTATCGCCGCAACTAAAGCGGCAAAGACTAAACCTTTAATGCCAACTGGCAACATTGCCATCATCGATGGATAAGCTTGATCTGGCGTAGTTAATGTTGGATAAAGCACAACCGCGGCAATGCCTGGCAAGACCACAACAAGCGGCATCAGCAATTTAAGGTAGGCTGCAAAAGCGATACCTTTTTGCGCTTCTTTAAGATCTTTAGCGGCCAAGGCGCGCTGAATAATATACTGGTTAAAGCCCCAATAGCTGAAGTTCATCACCCACATGCCGCCAATTAACACTGAGATGCCAGGCAGGCTCATATAATGTTCATTCTCTGGGCTTAAGATCATGTCAAAATGCTCTGGCATTTGTTCGGTAAGAATGCCGAAGCCAACTAATACTCCTTGGCCATCAGCAACCGCATCTAGCGCTAAATAACTCAGTAACAGGCCACCAAAAACTAATAACACCACTTGCAAAATGTCGGTAAAAGCGACCGCTTTTAAACCACCATATAAAGAGTAGGCCACTGAGAAAACGGCTAAAAATATCATGCCAAACATCCAATCGACGCCCGCAACAGTTTCAATGGCCATGCCACCCAGCCATAACACCGCCGTTAAGTTAACAAAGGTATAGACCGCCAGCCAAAAAATTGCCATGGTGGTTTTTACTTTATTATCAAAGCGTTGCTCTAGATATTGCGGCATGGTGAAGATGTTGTTTTTCAGAAAAATAGGCAGCATATACTTACCTACTAAGATCAAAGTAATGGCGGCCATCCATTCGTAGGAAGCAATGGCTAAACCCATGGCATAACCCGAGCCTGACATACCAATAATTTGTTCCGCTGAAATATTTGCGGCAATTAAGGAGGCACCAATTGCCCACCAAGGCAATGATTTACTGGCTAAAAAATAATCTTCTGTATTCGTCCCTTCTTTTTTCTCATTGCGAGAAATCCACAAGGCAAGGCACAACAGCCCTATGACATAGACAATAAAAATTGTGCTATCTATCGTCCCCAATTTGTTTGCAAATTCCATAATTTATTCACCTTTTACTTTTAGTTATAATTTTTATATTTGTGCCTGTTATTCATTCCAACGATTATCTAAATGCACCTTGTGTTGCAATACATAAGTAAATACTTGGTTTTAAACCAAATTCTTGCTCGTATCTGCTGTTCACTACATCCTTTACCTGTTCGACCAAAGCCGTTGGCACTAAGGCAACAACACAACCACCAAAACCACCACCCGTCATGCGAACGCCACCTTTTGATCCTAATACACCATCAATCATGGCAACTAAGCCATCCATTTCCTTGGTAGTGACTTCAAAATCATCACGCAAAGAAATATGAGACGCTTTCATCTCGGCACTAATGGTTGCCATATCATTGGCTTTTAACGCTTTTAAAGTATTTACGGCACGAGTATTTTCACTAATAACATGACGGGCACGCTTGAACAATACCGGCTCAAGTTGTTCTTTGGCTGAATTAAGTTGCTCTATGGTGACCTCCCGTAGGGCAGAAACACCAAAGTACTTGGCAACTTGTTCACATTGCTGACGCCTTAAGTTGTATTCACTGTCTACCAAGCCACGTTTTACCTTGGAATTTACAATAAACAGCGTTAAATCATCTGGAATAGGCGCATCTTCAAAGGATAAATCTTGGCAATCGAGCAGCATGGCATGACCCTGCTGTCCCATGGCCGAAATAAGTTGATCCATAATGCCGCAGTTACAACCAACAAAGTCATTCTCTGCTTGCTGGCCAATAAGCGCGGCATTAACACCCGTTAAATCTAATTGATAAAGCTGGCTAAAGGCTTTTAAGATAGCAATTTCAAAACTGGCCGATGAGCTTAAACCGGCACCTTGCGGCACATTTCCGGTAACCACTAAGTTCGCTCCGTTAATGTCAGGATACGTTTTCATTAGGGCTTGTAAGGTGCCTCTAACATAATTACTCCACATCATCTGCTGATCAAACACTATCTCAGTCAAGCTAAATTCGTTAGTTTGCTGGTGACAATCATGGGCATAAACTTTAATAACCTTATCTTCGCGAGCTGATGCAGCAATGGTAGTACCGTAATTAATAGCGGCGGGCAGAACAAAGCCATTATTGTAATCGGTATGGTCGCCAATTAAATTGACTCGGCCAGGTGCATGGCAAACTAGCTCAGCTGAAGATTGAAATTGCTGTTGAAATAATTGTCGGGCAAGTTCATCTAGTTCAATATTAACTTGAGTCATTAGTTTGCCTCCTTATAATGAATATTCGGTAAACCACGCAGTCTTTGCGCTGCTTGCTCTGCGGTAATATCTCGTTGCGCTTCCGCCATCATTTCATAACCGACCATAAATTTCCGCACCGTGGCCGACCTTAATAACGGCGGGAAGAAACTGGCATGCAAAGTCCATTCATCATGTTGCTGGCCATCAAAAGGTGCACCGTGCCACCCCATAGAATAAGGGAAAGAACAATTGAATAAATTGTCATATTTAATGGTGATTTTTTTAAGAATATCAGCGAGGGATAACTTTTGCGCTACATTCAGCTCAGTTATACGTGACACGGCAAAGCGTGGTAGTAACAAAGTTTCAAACGGCCATGCTGCCCAATAAGGTACCACAACTAGCCAATCATCATTTATCACCACAATGCGTTCTTTATTTTCGATTTCTCTAACAACATAGTCGCGCAATAAATTACTGCCATATTGCTCATAGTAAGCCTGCTGCGCATTGTGCTTTTTCATCACTAAGGTCGGCAGTTGCTGTTGCGCCCAAATTTGGCCATGGGGATGGGGATTAGAGCAGCCCATAACACTGCCTTTATTTTCAAAAATCTGCACGCTGCTATAGCTTTCCCCTAATTCTTGACATTGACTTTGCCACGTATCAACAATACAAGAAATGTCCTCTATTGATAACTCCGGCAAGGTTTTACTGTGATCCGGTGAAAAGCAAATAACACGACTCTCACCCCGTTCTGTCGCCATTTTAAAAAGTGGGTCATTACTGCTCACGATTGGAGTGTCTTTTTTTATCGCGGCAAAATCATTAGTAAAAACAAAGGTATTTTTATAGTCATCATTGACCTTACCATTTATACGGGTATTACCTGCACATAAAAAGCAGTCTTTGTCATAGGCAGGCTTTTGCTGTTCATCAAGCTTTTCTACTTGCCCTTGCCAAGGTCGCTTTGCTCGGTGAGGAGAAACCAACACCCATTCATCAATAAGTGGGTTATATCTTCTGTGCGGGTGTTCCGTTGGGTCAAATTCTACAGTCATAATATTTTCAAAAGTGAATAAGTGAAAACTTGAACCCAAGGGTAAACGTTTACCTTTTTATCTGCAAGAGATCATTTCAGTAAGGATATTCTGCTGAAATAGTATTAATTAGTGTATATTCATTCGGTATTTAACTAAATCCAATAATGTAAACATTTACTCTATGGCAACAATAAAAGACGTAGCTCGCATCGCGGGTGTTTCAGTGGCATCCGTTTCACGCGTATTAAACAAGGGTCCAAAAGTCAGTAAAAAGACTATTGAAAAGGTATTAAAGGTGATGCAGGAATTAAACTACAGCCCTAATGCCAATGCGCGCGCTTTAGTTACGCAAAAAAGTACCACGATAGGTGTGGTCATTCCTGATCTAATCGACCCATTTTTTGCCTCATTAGCAAATGGTGTTGAGCAAGTAGCCCGCAAAAACAACATGCAATTATTATTAAGTACCGGACTAGTAAGTGCCGAAACAGAAATGCAGGCCATCAATGTATTAATTGAAAGGCGCTGTGATGTCATGGTGGTGCATAGCAAAAAATTATCAGATGCAGCTTTAATTGATTTGGCCACTAAAGTACCCGGCTTAGTACTGATTGACCGCTATATTGAAGCAATAGCACAGCGCTGTGTTTGGTTAGATAATCTTGAGGGTGGTAGAATCGCCGCACGTCACTTATTAGCCTTAAATCATCGAAGCTTTGCCTGTATAACGAGTAAACATCAAATAGACGACCCACTACTGCGCCTACAAGGCTTCCAAACCGAATTACAATCGGTTGGCGCTGATATTGAGCGAAATCTTATTGAATATGGCGAGCCGACCCTGCAAGGCGGGGAAATGGCCACGCAAAAATTACTGGCTTCAGGCAAACGCTTTTCTGCGTTATTTGTTTATAACGATGCTATGGCAATTGGGGCAATTTCGACCCTAGAAGATAATGGTTTTAAAGTGCCAGCAGATATTTCAGTCCTCGGTTTTGATGATGTGTTACTGTCAAGATATTCAAGACCAAAATTGAGCACGCTAAATTACCCTATTGAAGAAATGGCCATGCAAGCCGCTAATATCGGGCTTGAGATAACAGCAAAGCGCTCTACAAACACTAGTGACGCAAGCTGCAAGCATATCCCTAGACTTGTTAAGCGAGAGTCAACCAGTTTTAAACAATAGCGGTGAATCCAGATTTTAACGCTACGCTAGGGGGGCTGCGCTACAACCCTTTGCTTTTTTTTACGCCTGAATACAAAAAACCGCAACTCGTTAAAGTTTCGGTTTCTTAGAATGTGGCGGGAGTTGGCAATTTTTATCAATGAAGCCCGCCATTAGCAACATGGAGAGGCTTATTGTTTAAATATAGAGTGGGTTAGAAACAAATTCATTATGGCAAGTAACTACTTCCCATTAGATAACAATCGACTTCACGCGCACAACGACGACCTTCATCAATTGCCCAAACAATCAAACTTTGACCACGACGACCATCACCCGCTGCGAACACACCTTCTTTACTGGTAGTAAACTTATCGTATTCTGCGGCTATGTTAGAGCGATTGTCTTGCTCAAGACCAAACTGCTCAATTAAACCACCTTCAGGCCCGATAAAGCCCATAGCGATAAGGACGATATCAGCAGCAAGTACTTTTTCACTACCGGCAACTTCTTGTGGCATCATTTGACCTTTGTCATTACGCTGCCAAGTAATATCAACGGTATGAACCGCTTTGACATTACCTTGTCCGTCACTTTCAATTTTCTTAGTCATCACTAAATATTGACGTGGATCTTGGCCTTGAATGGCAATCGCTTCCTTTTGACCGTAATCAACCAACAAACGTTTTGGCCATTGTGGCCAAGGGTTATTTTTATCTTCACGTTTCTCTGGCGGACGCGGCATGATTTCTAGTTGCACCGTATTTTTACACTGATGACGTAATGAAGTACCAATACAATCGGTACCGGTATCACCACCGCCGATGACCACAACATTTTTTCCTTGCGCATTAATGAACTTACCATCTTTATGCTGGCTATCAAGTAAGCTTTTGGTATTTGCACTAAGGAAGTCCATGGCAAAATGAACGCCATTCAGTTCACGGCCTTCAACAAGTAAGTCGCGTGGCACCGTGGCGCCAATACATAACACTATCGCATCAAAATCTGTTTCAAGCTGTTCAGCACTAATGTCTTTACCCACTTCGGTATTGGTGACAAAAACAATGCCCTCTTCCGCTAATATATCAACGCGGCGTTGCACCAGTTCTTTTTGTAATTTCATGTTGGGAATACCGTACATCAACAAACCACCGATACGATCGGCGCGTTCATAGACAGTAACCATATGACCGGCTTTATTGAGCTGTGCAGCAGTAGCAAGCCCTGCCGGACCCGAACCAATTACCGCGACGTTTTTACCGGTACGAGCAGATGGAACTTGAGCCACCACCCAACCTTCGTCAAAGGCATGATCAATAATTTCTTTTTCATGAAGCTTAATGGCTACCGGATCTGCATTGATACCTAGCACACAAGCGCCTTCACAAGGTGCTGGACATACACGGCCAGTAAATTCCGGGAAGTTATTGGTTTTATGCAGTAACTCTACTGCGTCTTGCCAACGTCCTCGGTAAATCAAGTCATTCCACTCAGGAATAACATTGTTCACCGGACAACCGGCAACGACCGGAGCAAACTCTGATTTCGCCGATTGACAAAAGGGTACACCACAATCCATACATCGAGAAGCTTGTTGCTCGACCTCTGCTTTTGGCATGTCTTCATATACTTCAAGCCAGTCAATTAAGCGCTCACCTGCATGGCGTTCAGTTGGCAAGGCACGACCTAGGTTGATAAATCCTGTTGGATTTCCCATAATATATTCTCCTTGTCAGCTTAAGCTTTAGCGCTAGCTATGTTGTTTAAATGGATATCGAAAGCTTCAACGGCAATGTCATATTCTGAGTCAAATTTTCCGCTATTGCGCACGTCAGTCATGTAACCTTGCATGCGTTTGTAATCAACTGGCATGACTTTGACGAAGCGCTTAACGCTGTTGTCCCAATCATTGAGTAAATCACTAGCGACAGCTGAGCCAGTAGCATTTAAATGCTGGGTAATTAATGCTTTTAGTTCAAGACTTTCAGCATCGGTATCCACTGTTTCCAGTGACACCATTTCCATATTGCATTTAGGGGCGAAGTCATTCTTGTTATCAAGTACATAAGCGACACCACCAGACATACCCGCCGCAAAGTTACGACCCGTAGCGCCTAAGATAACCGTTATACCACCGGTCATGTATTCACAACCGTGATCACCAATGCCTTCAACAACCGCTGTAGCACCTGAGTTACGAACACAGAAACGCTCGCCGGCAACACCACCGATAAAGGCGCTGCCTGACGTTGCGCCAAATAAGGCAACATTGCCAATGATAATATTTTCACTGGCGACGAACTTAGCTTGTTTACTTGGGTATACCACCAGGTTTGCGCCTGAAAGCCCTTTACCAAAGTAATCATTGGCATCTCCTTCAAGTTCAAAGCGCAGGCCTTTGGCGGAGAAACAACCAAAACTTTGACCAGCGGAGCCGTTAAACTTAACCCTGATAGTATTTTCTGGTAAGCCTTCGGCTTGGTACTTCTTCGAGATTTCATTGGAAATCATCGCACCTATGGTTCTATCGGTATTGCTAACATCGTATGCAAGGGCAACACTTTGCTGAGTATCTAGCGCCACTTGCGCATCTTTTATCATCTTACGGTCGATGATATCGTCAATAAGGTGTTTCTGATCAATTGACTTATAAAGCGTCTCGTTCTCACCGCACTCTTCTTTGTAAAGTAGCGGCGTTAAATCAACACCCTTATATTTCCAATGCTCAACGTCAGTACGTTGTTTAAGACATTGAGTCTGACCAACCATCTCTTCGATGCTTTTAAAACCTAGCTCAGCCATGATTTCACGTAAACCTTCAGCCATCATGGTAAAGAAGTTAACTAAAATATCAGCACGACCGGTAAAGCGTTCGCGTAAACCTTTATCTTGTGTAGCAATGCCAACAGGGCAAGTATTTAAATGACACTTACGCATCATGATACAACCTTCAACCACTAATGCCGTGGTTGCCATGCCATATTCTTCCGCGCCAAGTAAGGTGGCAATAGCTAGATCGCGTGGTGTTTTAAGTTGTCCATCCGTTTGTACAGTTATACGGCTACGCAGTTTATTACGGACCAAGGTTTGATGAGTTTCAGCTAGACCAAGTTCCCACGGTAAACCCGTGTGTTTAATTGAGCTAAGTGGTGAAGCACCTGTGCCACCATCATGTCCAGCAATCAGTACCACATCAGCATAAGCTTTACAGACACCCGAGGCGATAGTACCAACACCGGCTTCTGAGACTAACTTAACGTTAATACGGGCATCGCGGTTGGCGTTTTTAAGATCAAAAATAAGCTGAGACAAATCTTCAATAGAATAAATATCATGATGTGGAGGCGGTGAAATCAAACCTACACCTGGTGTAGAACCACGCGTTTTACCAATCCAAGCATCCACTTTATCGCCTGGTAACTGACCACCCTCACCCGGTTTTGCCCCCTGTGCCATCTTAATTTGTAGCTCGTCCGCATTGGCCAAGTAATGACTGGTTACTCCAAAACGACCAGAAGCGACTTGTTTAATGCGCGAATTCATAGAATCGCCATTTTCTAGCGGGGTAAAACGAATAGGATCTTCACCACCCTCACCACTATTGCTCTTACCGCCAATACGGTTCATGGCAATTGCTAACGTGGTATGTGCTTCCCACGAGATTGAACCAAATGACATGGCACCGGAAGCAAAACGTTTGAAAATATTTTCAATCGGTTCAACGTCACTTAATGGAATAGCAGGACGATCGCTACTGAATTCCAGTAAACCACGTAGAGTAAAGGCCTCTTTACTTTGATCATCCACTGTTTTTGTGTACTGCTTAAATTGCTCAGTATCGTTACTTGCCGTTGAATGCTGCAGTAAACGAATAACCGTTGGACTAAATAGATGACGTTCGCCATCATGACGCCATGAGTACTCGCCACCTGTTGGTAATAAGTTTTCAATGGCAATACGGCTAGCTTCAGGGAAACCTTCACGATGACGTAAAAGTGCTTCTTGAGCAATTTGGTCTAAACTTAAACCTTCAATTCTACTGACAGTACCGGTAAAGTACTGCTCAACAACGTCTGAGTTAATACCCAAAGCTTCAAAAATTTGCGCACCTAAATAAGACTGTAAGGTACAAATACCCATCTTAGAGAAGATTTTCAATAAACCACTGCCTACCGCTGCGGTGTATTTCTCCGTGAGTTGCTCATTTGATAATTCGCTATTAAGTATCCCTTCATCACGCAAACCATAGATACTTTCTAGTGCTAAGTATGGATTTACCGCGGCTGCACCATAACCAATGACGGTAGCAAAATGGTGAGTTTCACGAATATCAGCAGATTCCAGAATAATATCCGCGTAAGAGCGTAATTTTTCACGAATTAAATAATGATGCACCGCTGCGGTTGCTAATACCGACGGAATAGCAACATGGTCGCTGTCAACTGCACGATCACTTAATATTAATATTGCATAACCATCTTCAACCGCATTTTTGGCGTACAAACAAACACGATCTAGTGCCTTTTTAAGTGCGCCCGCTTCACCATTGGCTTTAAACGTGATGCTAATGGTTTTTGCTTGTAAGTGGTCGTTATCAATATGCTGTAATTTACGTAATTGCTCGTTGGTTAATACCGGTTGTTCAATTTCAACCTTATGACAATGCGCGGCTGTTTCCTCGAGCAAGTTAAGTGACTTACCAATGTAACCACGTAATGACATCACCAACTCTTCACGAATCGGATCTATTGGTGGGTTAGTCACCTGAGCAAACAACTGCTTAAAATAATGTGATAGATGTTGTGGACGATCTGAAAGCACGGCTAATGGCGTATCTGTACCCATAGCACCCAATGGCTCTTTCGACGTACTAACCATGCCAGCAAGCACTAAGTTAAGATCTTCGCTAGTGTAACCAAAGGCTTTTTGAATTTTTCTAAGTTCCGCCACTGGCGGTTGGGCAATAGAAGCCGTTGATACCGGTAATTGGTTTAACTCAATTTTGTTTTCTGCTAACCACTGACCATAAGGCTGGGCCGAACTAACGGTCTCTTTTACTTCGTCATCACTGATAATGCGACCTTGCTTTAAATCAGCAATGAAAATTTTACCCGGTTGAAGACGACCTTTCTCAACAACCGTTGACTGATCAACACATAGGGCACCTGTTTCAGAGCCCATAATCAAGGTACCATCTTCGGTTAACAAATAACGAGAAGGACGTAAACCGTTACGATCAAGGGTCGCACCAATAATATTACCATCGGTAAATGAGAGTGATGCAGGACCATCCCACGGTTCCATAATACAAGCGTAATACTCATAGAATGCCCGTTTACTTGGATCCATATTATCTTGAGTCTGCCAAGCTTCAGGCACCATCATCATCATGACTTGGGCTAGCGAACGTCCGCTTAACACCAATAACTCAATGGCCATATCAAGATTAGCAGAATCAGAGTTGTCGTTATTACAAACAGGATTCAACATTTTCAATTCAGCATCAGTAAAATTCACTGAACTGAACAATGCTTCACGGGCATTCATCCAGTTAATATTCCCGCGAACTGTGTTAATTTCACCGTTGTGGGCGATATAACGAAATGGTTGCGCGCGTCGCCAAGCGGGAAAAGTATTGGTTGAAAAACGAGAATGGAACATCGCCAACCCAGAGATGGTACGCTCGTCTTGAAGATCAAGATAATATTGACGAACTTGCGCAGTAGTAAATTGACCTTTATAGACAATTTTGGTTGATGACATCGAAGTGACATAAAACTCGTCACGTTCTTTGGCAATGCTGGCATTTATTTTATGCGAGGTGTATTTACGCAAAACAAACAACTTGCGTTCAAATTCTTGGGCCGTTAATGCTGCTGGTTTAGCAATAAATACCTGTTCAATATTCGGTTCGGTTGCAAGTGAAGCCGCACCTAACATAGAATTATCACCTGGCACATTACGGTAACCGATTAAGGTTAAGCCCAATTCAGTCATGTTTTGGTTTAAAATATCTCGACACGCTTCGCGTTGTTCTTGCTCGCGGGGAAAGAAAATCATGCCAACGCCGTAGTTTCCGGCATCGGGTAAGCTAAAACCTAATTTTGCAGTTTCTTGACTAAAAAAATCGTGGGGAATTTGAATAAGAATACCGGCACCGTCACCACTTTTGACGTCGAAACCAGTACCACCACGATGTTCCATACAACTCAGCATGGTGAGTGCATTCTCAATAATATCGTGAGATTTTTTACCCTTAAGGTTGGCGACAAAACCAATGCCACAGCTGTCATGTTCAAACTCGGCGCGATAAAGGCCTTGGTTTTTTTTGCTCATATCATTCATTGCTTATTCCTATTCATCTAACTATTTCTATTAGCTGTTTTTCTGGCTCATAAAGCTGCTTGCTAATTAAGACCGATATTTTAAATACTCAAAATGTGCGCTATTGATCCTTCAGAATAATATTTAGAATTTCTTGAGCATTGCACGCCAGACTTCTACTGAGTCTTTATGAGACGAACTGCCATTAATGAAAATTATTATGTAAAGCGGTCGGAAAATTACCCGTAAAAGGGGACTGAGTCAATCTTTTTATGAATATATATTCATACCACTTGAATATATAGAGCGAAAAATTATTCTTAAAATATTAATATTCACCCTAAAAAATACATTACCCACACTTTTAACGCTATTTTAAGTACATAACACTACATAATAATAATTACATTTTCATACGGAATATTCATTATTCCGTATAAATATATCACCAAGTAACAGCTCGCAATTTATTTATGCTAGTTGTGCAACTTTTTATACCCTGTACCCGGAAGTAATATTTTAAAATTGTGAGTGTTTATCTAGGTTAACTGTACAGCAGTTAATTGACCTAAATAAATCAATAGCTAACTTCAAAACCTTCAACTTAGCAGACGTTGACAAAATCGTTTTTGACTCATTTCATGATCACGAAAAGCAAATTACGCTCCCCATCATCTACATCCCCTCTAAAGCTCAAAGCGTTCCTTACAATCATCTACAGTAATACCCATGATTTTCTTTTAAGCTGTAAAACTCTACAGTTTCATTAAACCATTACAGAGCTTGGAACGCCCAATTACTGGAGAAAATTCAATAAGGGGGAGAGGAATTATATAGACCCCCACATCAATACTTCAAACTCAAATTTTTAACGGTATGAGATCGCGACGAAATTTTAAATTGGCGCATGAATTGTCTATCAAACCTATCGACCATCTTGGGGGACAACGGAAAAATGCCGTGGCAGTCCTCCATTGACTGGGCCAGTCAGTTGGATTTGGCAGGACACGACTACTAACTACCAACGGCGCTTAATCTAGATGGAACTAGTTGTGCTGGTCTTGCCTGCACGTAATCTAAACTTGGAAACATTTATTTTGTAGAGCAGGCCAACTTGGCCGGGTCAATTACAACAAATCAGTCCTTTCGACAATGTTCAAGATTGCTATTGGCTTAGTACGGAATCCCTTGACAGCAATGGCTTGCCTATTAATGCCTAAAACTTCTGGTTTTTTGATTCAATCGGTGAGTGAAATCATCAATACAGCGGTTTTCAATAAGCTGGCCGTAACAAAGTACTATCCCGATTCAATGCCCATACCGTCAGAGGAATAAGGTCGACGAACACTGTACCAAACCAGGGGTATTGAGGCTTCTGGTGAACGGCATGCTTGGCATATGAATTGACTCTCGAAGACGGCAGTAGCGTAAAGCTTAAGTTTTCTATTATTATGCTAATATAGTTACTAGGAAGATTTTTTTTAAGGGATACATTAAGATATTAATAAATGACTTATGGGGCACAAAGTGATGCGTATTTTAGTCAAAAGTTTTATTATTGTATTTTTCTTCACAGCTTCAAATTTCATTTTTGCAGCACCTGACACATCTCGTCTTTGGGTGCAATTTGCACCACAAAAATCAGAGCAGGCTCTCAGTGCACTTTCAACAGCCGGTGCAAAAATACATTATCGTTTTGATAATCTGAATGCCGCTGCTGTAACTCTGCCAACAAAAGCTATCCAGGCGCTAAGAAATAACCCTAATATCCAGCTGATTGAAGAGGATGTAAAACGATACCCATCTGCTCAATCTGTTCCTTATGGTATTGATGCAGTACAGGCACGAGATATCTGGGATGCTAATCGCGATGGTTATGTTGATTATGGGGTTCCTGACGGAAGTGGTAAAATGGTCTGTGTGATTGATTCAGGATTGCATACTGCCCATGAGGATATGATGGACGTGAATGTAGTTGGAGGTTTTCCATCCGGATCATCCGGATGGAATAATGATACCTGTGGTCACGGTACACACGTTACCGGTACTATTACCGCAACCAATAACGGCATAGGTGTAGTTGGCGTCAATCCTGGCAGCACTTCATTATTCATTGTCCAGGTATTTGGTGGTTCAACCTGTGCGTGGACGTATAGCTCCACACTGGTGGATGCTGCTAATCGATGCCAGGTTGCTCGTGCAGATATTATCAGCATGAGCCTAGGAGGCACTTCAAAGAGTAGGACAGAAGAACGGGCATTTTCCAAGTTATACGATGATGGCATTCTGCTAATTGCCGCAGCTGGTAATGATGGTAATAACCGCAAGAGTTACCCCGCTTCCTATAATTCCGTGATGTCAGTCGCCGCAGTTGATGTAAATAATATGGTTGCAGATTTTTCGCAACAAAACAGCTCGGTTGAAATAGCTGCACCTGGTGTTGCAGTCTTAAGCACAGTACCCTGGACTGCTAATAATTCATTAACTGTTGATGGTACAACCTATAGTGGTGGTCAGATAAAATATGCAGCATTGGCTACTATCACAGGAGATGTAATCAATGGTGGTTTATGTGACAGTGCTGGCAGCTGGTTTGAACGGGTAGTTATGTGTGAACGTGGCGATATCAGTTTTTTTGAAAAGGTTTCGAATGTGCGGATCGGTGGTGGCATTGCTGCTGTCATCTATAATAATGAACCTGGTGGATTTGTAGGTACATTAGGAGAGGGTAATTCTTCAACTATACCAGCTATCTCATTGAGTCAGGCTGATGGTCAGGCGATTGTTGCAGCTAAGCTAGGGTTCTCTAGTATTGTAGCAAGTACTTTTACTCAGCCTGGGAGCGGTTATGAAGCATGGGATGGCACATCAATGGCCACACCACATGTTTCAGGTGTTGCAGCACTTGTCTGGAGTGGCTCTCCTGGTTCTACAAACGCTGACATTCGTTATGCATTAACACAAACTGCTCTCGACCTTGGAGAACCTGGCCGTGATGCTGCCTATGGCTATGGATTAGTCCAGGCTTATGATGCATGGCTGTACCTAGGCGGTGGTGGCGGTAGTAGCAATCAATCACCCACGGCTGCCTTTACCTCGAATTGCCCTGATCTCAGGTGTACATTTGATGGCAGTGACAGCAGCGACCCTGATGGCACTATTGACGACTATGCCTGGACTTTTGGAGATGGTAACAGCGCCTCAGGGGTTATTTCTAGCCATACCTTCGGCGCAACTGATACTTTCATTGTGTCATTGAAGGTAACGGATAATAAGGGCGCATCCAATACCCGCAATGAATCGGTGAGTGTAAGTGCTGGCAGTGGTGGTAGTGGTGGAGATACGACGCCACCGGTGATTTCAAATGTCAACTCTGCAAAAACAAAAGGCAACAGTTTTGAAATTACATGGACTACTGATGAACCCGCAAGCTCTAAGGTTATCTTTAGCTGTTGTGGTGAATTTAGCAATGCGGCTTTGGTGACATCACATCGTATGGAGTTCCGTGGTGGTAAGGGTGTCTACACCTTTTACGTTAGTTCCAAGGATGCAGCTAATAACGAGTCCACCGTTGGCCCATTCGACTATCCATAAAGCGTTATAATTTTATAAACATCAACCGGGGCACCAACCCCGGTTTTTATTTCAGTGTATGCCTCACTCACTATATAATATAAAAAGCGGTGTTTACCTGAATTTTGAATTCATCTAGACCATGAATCAATAAGTTACGCTCATATTTTTGGCGCTAGTCACTACTAATTTGCTTAAGTTGACAGTACCAAGTTAGAGTTACCAGATTAATTACGAATGACGCTTCAAAGCTTTCATTCACACTGAACCATTCAGTCGCAAACTTTATCATCAAACGACACCTGTTTTCATCTATAGGGAATGTCAGCTACCAGGAAACTACTAGCGTAATGTGATTGTTTAGTTATGTCCGTTATAGATCAAAACATACAAACATTGTCAGTAGAATTTCTTAAATGCTAAAGTCTGGTAAAAGTTAGCGTTCTAAGATGGACTCTCAGTGGCAGCAATGAGCTTGCAGCAGTCATAGCTATTGTTCTCGTTCTATAACTGTATTATGCTTTTTTGATCATGAAATTAGTCTCAAAAACGATTTTGGGAACGTCCGCTTTACCAATTATTATTAAGTTGGCTGTCGACCTGCTGAGGTCAACTAACTGTTGTTCAGTTGACCTCGACAAACACTAAAACTTGAAACTCATACTTCCCCTTTGCGCACCAAGAAGTCATTAGCGGTGAACTGTTTTTAACTATCCATGGGTTAAAAGCTAAGGCTCACTTTTACCACAAAGTGGTCCTAATTAATTGCAAAAAAGACTTCACTTTTATGCTCACTATCTTAGGGATAGCTGACCATAGAAGAAATTTTCAAAATAAATTGGTTTGTGTAGTGAGGAGGTAAGTATAAAATTTATACTTACCTCCTCCTTCATTATGCAATCAGTTTTTGATTGGTACTATACCGTCATTGACAAAAGATAATAGGTCCTCTGTTGATAACGCACCTAAACCTAATGAAGTTAAGGTTCTTCCTTCCTTATAAAAATCTCTTTTTAAAATGCCACCACACATCTCTATTAAGCGATGACACTCAGGCATAGCAATATTCAATTTATCACCTAATGATGCTAATAAAACCAATCCCATAGGAACATCTTCTGTAATGTAACGATTATCAAAACTATAGGGGCCAGGTGGTGATGATAATTTATAACTCTCAAATACATCTCTTGGGTTTTGCGTGAGATCTTCTTCGTTTCTAAATAAACAAGCATCTAGATAAGGAATTTTTTCACATCCTAGAGCATTTAATACCGCCATTTTTTCCGCGTCCAATTTCTCTATCATCAGCCATGCCATGTCTGTCGAAAGTGCGTCTCTGTACATATATGGAACTTCATCAGGATGGTGTTTTGCACAATACTCAAGCATCGGGTACATAACATACATGCCCACTGTGTGAACAATGATATTGGGATTATGTAGTGCTGATTCGAATATATGTTTTCGAACGTTGTTCATTTCAATGTTATAGGCAGGAAATAAACGGGAGGCAATTGCCATGCCTTCAGTAGTTCTTGAAGCTGGAAAAAATGATAGAGAGTTTCTGACATTTTTGAATAAGACTTTTACTGTACCAGGTGAGACTATTCTTGCATCATTAGGGGTTGATTCACCCTCAGCAAAGATTGGATTATTATCGCAAAATTGATGATAAAACACACTTCCTGCGTATCCTGGGACTAACATGACCAATTGATCATCCTGAAAATACGTTGCAATCCGTTCAGCTAAAGCTTGATGGTATGTAGTTTGAATGAAAATCATCACAACATCTGCTCCCTCAATCGCTTCTTTGGGATCTCGCGTGATCATTTCCAATGGTTGGAAAGTTTTTTCGGCATCAACGGCACTGTCGGTAAAATGGCCATTGTTGGTGTTATTGACGCAATATATTCCTTTATTGCTGACCATTGCTTCAAAGTGCTCATCATGTGTAATACGATTTGATGTCTTCAATAGTCTTACTTTATGTCCAGCCTCGGCAGCCATAAACGCACAAGCAGAACCTGCGTTACCAGCTCCAATTATGGTGATTTTCATTATTCTTCCTTTTAATGATTGATCTTATTTCAAGGGTTAAATACTTACCCTTTGAAACCATAAAACAGTAAATGTAGATGTGTAGATGTGTAGATGTGGATTTAGAATAAGTTTTCTAAAACACTAGTTCAAAAGTACCTAATTCCAATAACTAAACTGATTACTACAGGTAGTAAAATGGTCAGTGTAAATTTTGTGTCTTCATTATAGCGTATACTCTTGAAAGATGTCGGAATAGTTGAATTAAAGGCTGTAGAGTTCTGTTACTGACAGGCCCGCAATACCGAGTGATTTTGGGGTGCGTAGCGCCTCTGCTGCATAGTCACGATTCATGAGTACCGACGTGATCTGAATGATGGCATCAATGCTCGGAGTATCTACGCCGACCTGCTTCGCCAGCCCAGACATGAACACAAGACCGTAACCTACATCCTCATTAATATAACGATGATCAAGTTGTGGTTGGGCAGGAATACCCTGAAAACCAGGCGCTTTTCGATAAGCTGAGCCATAGTTATTTTCCCGCATATAGCCCTGATGTATGCCTATTTCAGGATCAGAGAGGATGGTAATACCCAGACGCTCGCCGATGGCAATCCGTTCCCGATCGACAGCCTCAATGAGCCGTCCCACAGAATCGGTCACACCTTCTTCGTAGAACAGGAAATCTCCTGCCCCTTCAATGCGTGCTGCGTTAGTCAAGGATACGGCAGGGTGAATGACGGGGTTGGCATTTTGCAGACTGGTTTGGATCACGTTGTGTGCTGGTTCCATTCCCGGATATACATCCGCAATCAATTGCAATATGTCAGCTGTATGTCGGCTAGGCAGCGCAGCCAGAAGATTGCCAGCTTTCAATTTAAGAAATACATGCACTCGGCCCGCTTCGATCAGGCGAACGGCATACTGTAGAGTGTGGGTTTCCGCAATCCTTACAGAATCATCCTCAAGCCCCAGTCCAGCAGCTTGCTTGAATACTAGAGCACCTGCACAGGACCCGGGGCTAATAATAACGGTTTGTCCAGACTTTAGTTTGCCCGCACAGGCTTCACCGAATGGTAATGTGCTGAATGCAGGCCCTATGACATAAATAAGCTCGGCATCTTCTAACGCTTTATCGATGTCATGTCCTGCGTAGGCTACAGGGCTAAACCCCGAGATATCTCCTTCTGCATAGATACCTCCTTGGTTGGCTATCGCCTCGATATTACTGGGAAACTCTGGAAAATCGAACAGCCTGACAGAATGCCCATGATTGGCGTAATCGAAGGCTGTAACCGAACCACCAGCACCGGCTCCCAATATCGTTACATTCATTAATTCTCTCCTCATTACATCGATTGAGTACAGGAATATATACGCCCAATTTATCAAGTTCAACTTTGCATCAAAGACCAGTCTGAGGGTTGTATACCTCATTTTCAGATTTTACCTTGTATGTTTCATTGTATAACAAGGTCAGTTTAATGCACTCTTAAATGACGAACACCAAAAAAGTCTTTGATTATAGGAATAATAAAAGCCCTTTACCCTCCAAACTTCATACAAGTATGATATTTATGTCAGCTATGTGATCGGAAAGTTGACCTTTCATATCTGTTACTACCTATGTCCTCTGTGCGCACCAAGAATACGTTAGATGGTGCTATTTATATCTGGTTTTTGAGGTTTTTAAGGTTTTTAAAAAGAAGAAATGTACGGGTACTGGATCATACTATCGTGCCTGCAATAACCATCGTCATTAAATCCCCCTGTGTCAGGATTGTTGTCGCCTCAATTAATTTTATAAATAAACAGGGTGCGGTAAGTTAAAGCGAGTGGATTATCAAAGGTATTCAAGTCAATTTAAAAAAGCAATATTAAACAAGCTTAGTCAAAGTGGTTTGTCAGTCCGAAAGTTTGCAGAGCAAGAAGGCATAAACCTCTCAACCCTGTATAGTTGGCAAAAGCAATTTAATACCTCAGGTTTAAACGTGTCAAAAGTAAGTTCATCAGATAAGTGCTCAAGTGAGGAAAAGTTTGCAGTTGTATTGGAAACCGCAACACTATCGGCAGTTGAGTTAAGTGAGTATTGTCGAGTTAAGGGTTTATATCCTGAGCAAATCAGCACATGGAAACAAGCTTGTATCGCAGGCAACACCACAGCTAAGCAGACAAAAAGAATAAAGACAACACCTGAGCAATTGTTTTATTGTTAGCCCTAACAACATAGCGATTACCTTCCGCTGCATGTAATTTGAAATTTTCTATAGTCAAGTTTTTCCAATTCTCGTTTAGTTTTCCAACCTTGAAACCAAAATCCTTAAAAGTTAGTTTTTGAGTAGCTTTAGCTGCCATTAGATTTTTAATTTTGGAACTCCAGTTGTTTTAATAAAATTAAAAGTGTATTTACTTTTTATTCGGTTATTTGTGGTGATTACTTAAGACCATGTTTCATATATTCGCCTTTTACAATGAGCTGAACTTTAACAGGTGAATCTGAGGTGTTTTTCCAGTACCAACCATGAGAACCTGAAAATGGTGCAGTAAAACTCCCCTTCATTTCACCCAATGTTGCTATGGCATAACTTTCAAAATATCCCGTAGTGTCACCTTCTGGTTCTCCATGCAAGTCAAAATACAATGTAGAACCATCAGTAATCCATTCGTATTCAAGTTTTTGATATTGTGTCATGATAAATTTGTATTCAACACCGCGCCCAGCAGGAACAATCACTTCGATTGTTTCTGTTGTACCTTTTGATTTTTCTGATGTTTTCTGTGTAGAGCTTTGAGCAGAGGTATTAGCTTTTTCGTGGTGAAAAATTGTTAAACCAAGTTCATGCCCTATACCTGTGGGATCGATGTTGTATTCAGCAGGTAATATAATGGTGAATAGCGTGACGATTGCGAATACTAAGCTGAACATTGTGTATTTGATCAGCGCTGCATTCGTTAATGTAATAGTTTGTGGAGTTGTTTGTTGCATCGTTTTATCTCTTAAAATAGGTAAAAGTTTAATACTTAAAAAATTAGTAAATTAGTAAATTAGTAAATTAGTTAATGAAATAGCCCGTCAGTTGAAAACCTACTAACGTAAATCCAGCACTCATCAGCAAGCAGTTAGTGTTCGTCGCAAAACGAGTAAAACTACTATGTTTACGCCAAAAGTTAATAATTAATAGGATGAAGGCTAAGGCGGTAAATTGACCTAGTTCAACCCCAACATTAAAGGCAATTAGATTGGCAATTAAACCGTCATCAGGTAGTTGAAATTCTTGTAATTTGGTGGCTAAACCAAAACCATGAAAAAGACCAAAGATCAGCACAGCTAACTTTGCATTGGGTGATTTACCGAAAAGCCGTTTAAAGCCACCTAAATTGTCAAAGCCTTTATAGACAACTGAGAGGCCGATGATTGCATCAATTAAATAGGCGTTAACTTGAATGTCACTGATCACGCCATAAAGCAACGTTATACTGTGCCCCAGTGTAAACATGCTGACATACAACAAAACATCTCGGCTTCTATATAAGAAGAAAATTACACCGACGAGAAACAATAAATGATCGTACCCCGTCACCATGTGCTTAGCACCGATATACAAAAATGGAATTATTTGTATGCCCGTATTCTGCTGCAAAAAGGCACGAGTACTCTCATCGACACCATGGGCAAAAACTTCGATAGGTAACCATATGGCAATTAGGGCAATAAAACTAAGTAAGCCATAACGTTGTGAAATATTAAACATTAACTGTTTCCTTTGAATGAAATTTTTCTTTGTTATTATGTAATAAACGGTATAACGCAGGAAGAACAAATAGCGTTAATAGTGTCGATGAAATTACTCCACCAATGACTACCGTTGCTAGTGGACGTTGAACCTCAGAGCCAATGCCAGTATTAAGCGCCATTGGCACAAAACCTAGTGAGGCAACAAGTGCTGTTGTAAGTACAGGTCTTAGTCTGGTCAAAGCTCCTTCAATAATAGCGGTATCTAATGCAGCACCGTCTCGACGCAAATCTCTGATAAATGACACCATAACCAAACCATTTAATATCGCTATGCCCGACAACGCGATAAAGCCTACGGCCGCTGAAATTGAAAAAGGTATATCTCTTAGTAATAAAGCAAATATGCCGCCAGTTAGGGCCAAAGGCACACCGGTAAAGATAATCATCGAATCTTTAAATGAGCCTAATGCGAAGAAAAGTAAACCTATGATCATGACTAAAGTAATAGGAACCACAATAGATAATCGCTTAACTGCTGATTGTAGTTTTTGATAAGTGCCGCCATATTCAATCCAGTAACCTGCTGGGATGTCAACAGATGTTTCGATTACCCGTTGAATATCCTGAACAAATGAACCTAAATCCCTCCCCCTAACATTAGCGGTAACCACTATACGACGTTTACCATTTTCTCTGTTAACCTGATTTATGCCTTCAATTAAGAGTAGCTCAGCCACTTCTTGTAATGGCACATAGCTGTTATCAATCATTTGAATGGGCAAATAAGCAAGGGCATCAATATCGGTTCTTAATGCTTCAGGTAAACGTACAACAATATCAGAACGTTGATCACCTTGATAGAATTTACCCGCAACTGTCCCCCCTAAGGCGGTTGCTAACTGATCTTGTAACTGTTTTATGCTGATACCATACTTTGCCAGTTGCTCAAGCTTAGGATTAATGGTCAACATAGGTAAACCCGTAGTTCGCTCAACTTGAACATCTGCAATACCTTCTACGTTGGCAATTGCAGCATTTATACTGCTTCCTAAAGCCGTTAATGTTTCAAAGTCATCACCAAATACTTTAATAGCAAGTTCAGCTCGAACACCTGCAAGTAATTCATTAAAGCGCATTTGTATCGGTTGAAGAAATTCATATCGATTACCGGGTATCGGCTCAACAACTGCCGCTAATTCTTCGACAAATTGTGCTTTAGACTTATTTGGATCAGGCCATTCGCTACGTGGTTTTAAAATAATAAAGTTATCAGCAACGCTCGGTGGCACAGCATCTGTCGCAACATCTGCGGTCCCTATTTTTGCAAAGACCAGTTCTACTTCTGGCATTAGAGCAATTTTTTCTTCTAATATCTTTTGTAACTCAACGGATTGCGATAACGATGTGCCTGGAATACGTAAGGCATGCATGGCTATATCACCTTCATCAAGGTTTGGCACAAATTCACTACCGAGTTTAGTCGTGGAGAATCCTGCTAAGCCCACCAGTCCAACCGCTAATACTACAATCAACCAACGAGCTTTAAGGGCAAAATTCAATGTCGGGCGATACAGTGCCAAAGATGACTTCATGATAATGTTGTCTTTTTCTTTAACAGGACCTTTAAATAAAATAGCGATTGCTGCTGGCACAAAAGTGACCGATAAGAGCATGGCGCAACATAAAGCAATCACAACCGTAATGGCCATAGGGTGGAACATTTTACCTTCAACCCCCGTAAGGGCAAAAATAGGTAAATAAACCACTGTGATAATAAACACACCAAACAATGCCGGACGAATAACTTCTTTCGTCGCTTCAAATACCAAGGTTAAACGTTCATTGACTGGCATCGTACGGCCATTGACCGACGCTGAACTCAGCCTCCTCAAACAGTTTTCAACTATAATAATCGCACCATCAACCAGTAGACCAAAATCCAGTGCCCCTAAACTCATTAAATTAGCACTCACTCCCGCTTGTACCATGCCTGTTATTGTCATTAACATGGCAAATGGGATCACGGCAGCCGTAAGCAGTGCCGCTCGCATATTACCAAGTAGTAAAAACAACACCACGATGACTAACAAAGCGCCTTCAAGTAGGTTCATTTTTACCGTATCAAGTGTTTTTTCAACCAGTTTTGTCCGATCATAAACAGCAGTAACCGTTATCCCTTTGGGTAAAGAGCTTTTTATTTCGTCTAATTTAATGCCAACTGCTTTAGCTACTTTTTGGCTGTTTTCCCCGATGAGCATAAAGACAGTGCTCATCACCACTTCTCTACCATTTTGAGTTGCAGCGCCCGTTCTTAATTCTTTGCCTTCTTGTACTTTTGCCACGTCTGAAATTCGGATCACACTACCATCGGTGGTTCTTAATGGAATATCAGCTAAAGCCTGCAAGCTTTGCACTTGTCCTGGAATACGTATTAGCCACTGAGCACCATTTTTCTCAATAAAACCTGCACCCTTATTGCTATTATTATCTTGGATTGCTTGAATAACATCTTGTTGACTAACACCAAAGGCCAATAATTTTTCAGGCTCAAAAGCGATGAGTATTTCACGTTTAAAACCACCAATGGGGTTCACTTCCACCACACCTTGCACTTGCATTAGCTGGGGTCGAATGATCCAATCATGCACGGTTCTTAAATCCGTAGGTGTTATAAGTTTACCCTCATCATTGCGTGCACCAGGCTCGGCATCAACCGTAAACATGAAGATTTCGCCTAATCCGGTTGCTATTGGACCAAGCTCTGGCTCTAAGCCAAAAGGTAAATCTGATTTTGCTGACATTAATCTTTCATTAACTAGCTGTCTAGCAAAATAAATATCGGTTTCATCACTAAATATGGCGGTAACTTGCGCTAATCCATAGCGAGATACTGAACGTGTGCTGACTAAATTAGGTATGCCAGCTAATGCTGTTTCTAATGGATAAGTTACCCGTTGTTCTACTTCAAGTGGCGTATAACCTGGTGCTTCAGTGTTGATTATTACCTGAACATTAGTAATATCAGGTACGGCATCAATCCTTAGATTAGTAAAATTCCAAATGCCAAGCCCTGCAAAAGCGAGCACTGCCAGCATAATGATTGAGTTTCTACGGATAGAAAATCTAAGTAAATATTCGAGCATTTTTATTCCTTTACTTAGCTAAAAATTAGCTAAACCTTAATAAGCTTTTGTCAGTAACACTTAGTGATCGTGTGATGCGCCAGATTTTTCTATATCGGCTTTGAGAATATAGCTATTCTTGGTGACGTATTCGGTACCAATGGAAATACCACCTAGTACTTCAATTTCATCACCCACAATTCGCCCTAATTCAAGCATTCTTACTTCATACTCATCACCGACTTTGGCGTACACGACGGTAAAGTCACGGAAGCTCTGCAAGGCGTTACGCTTTACTGCTATCGCCACATCAAATGAGCCAATTTCAATTTCCGCACTCACAAATGAACCTTCAGAAAATAAAGACTCCGTATTATTGACTAAGACACGGAATATTTTTGCTTGATCACTTCTAATTTTTAGCACTCGGCTATCAATTTTACTGAGTTGTTTTTCTTCAACACCATTAATGCTTAACGTTGTTTTTGCGCCAATGTTCACCGTGGGTAAATCCATTGGGAAAACAGCCAACTCCGCAATTAAAGTTTCATTGTTGGTTATTTTGAGTAAAGCACGGCCTTTAGATTGTTCGCCTGAGGTAACATGAACAGCGCTAACAATGCCATTTTGAGAGGCAAATATTTGGTATGATTGCAGGCTTTCGTTACTTTCTACCGTAAGGAGTAATTGACCTTTCTTAACTGTATCACCCAATTTGACATGAACTGTTTTCACTACCCCTTCGAAGCGAGCATAAACATGACTGGTTGCATCGCTAGGTAAAACTAGTTTTCCATAAACTTTTACTGTTTCATGAAAGGTAGATGGGGTAACAACTTCAGTAAAAATATCCATTGCTTGTGCTATGTCTCCAGCAATTTTTGTCCGTCCTTCAAAGTTGTCATATTGCCAATTGTAAGTTTTCCCTTGATATTTAGCGGTGACAGAAACAATAAATGAGTGAGGTTCATAGATAACCATATCACCACGAAGATACTCTCCTTCTTGGTAGAAGCCTATGTCATCTGTACCATCGCCTAATCGGATAAGCTTTACATTAAGACTAACCTTTGATGAATCAATTGCTTTGCCATCTTTTGTTGCCCATACACGAAATTCAGGAGGAACGCCTGTTTCGAAAATGGCTAACTCAATAGCAAAATTATCTTCACGTAACATTCGACCACGATTGGGTCCTTTCTCTGGTTCTGCCTCTTCAACCTTTTGCTGAGAAACTGCGTAGCTTGAGAAACTTGCACTTAAGCTAACAAAACAGAGTGTGCTTATTAGCGCTAATATTTGAAATGTTGATCTCATGGTTATTTCTCGTTACTTTTTTCGTTAAAAGGGGTGTTAAAGGGAGCATTAGAGGCTTTATTGATGGTAAATAGGGACATACCGGTTAAACGCTCTATTTCAATGTTATTTAAGTGAGCGTTTTGATAAGCGCCTATCAAATCTGATTGAGCATTGAGTAATTCTTGTTGAGTATTCATCCACTCGGTATAGCTATACCTGCCAACGTTGTAGGCTTTCTCGGCCTCGATAAAGGCTTCTTCTAACACGGGAATGATTTTGTATGTTACCGCATGAATAACATGCGATGCGTGCTTAATTTGCTCGATAAGTACATATAACTGAGTGTTAAGCTTATGAACGAGAGCGAGTGACTCTGTTTCTAACTGATTTTTGGAGGCACGTAAGGCTCTTATTTTTCCTTCATTTTGATTTGAATCACCAAAAGGAATTGAAATACCAGCGATTAAACCAAAATCATCTGTTGTTTCATAACGACGTAAGCCAGTTGAAAACTTCCATAATGGTTTGGTTTCAATGCGTGCAAGCTCTATTTCTGATTGGGCAATCCGCTGCTTAGTTGCAAAAAGGTTTACTGAAGGTGTTTGCGTTAGTTTACTAAATAATTTATTAGAAAATGAATCAAAATCAGAGTTGTCACTTAATGGCAAAGATAGCAATGATCCAATTACCTTAGTTTCCTTATGTTGTTCGTTATCGAAATCCCCACTGTTTTTTTGTGTCCATTGTGCAAATAATTGAAATTTACTGGCATCAACTTCGTGTGTTAAGTCCTCGACCTCTAGTGCTCGTTTAGCCACTTCAGCTTGAGACTTTAATTTATTCACTAAAGAAGACTTTCCCGCTTTTACCCTTTTATTCACTGCTTTCAATGAATGATTAGCTTGCTTTAAGTTGATTTTTGCTAATTTCAATCGTTCTTTATTAACTAAGACCTGTATAAAATAACGTGCCGTTTGTGCGGCTAAATCTAACGCTTTAATTTCACGCTCTAAAGCAACGGTTGAGCCATACCGTTTGGCTGTTGCCATTTTACGTTTCACTAACTCTCCATCTAATAACCAAGATATCGACAAGGTAGATTGGGCACTTTTGAAGCCGCTATGCTCACCAGTCCCTAAGGCATCTTCAATTGAAAAGCTGATTATTGGCCTAGATTGAACCCCTGCTTGTTGAGCATAGCCAGCATAAACCTCTGTTTGGTTGATGAATGATTTAAGTTCTACATGCATACTTATTGTTTTTACTATGGCAGTACGTAAATCAACAGCGCTACGTAAATCAACGGCAATCAAAGGAGCTTCTTGGGCAAAAGCCGAGATTGGTAAGAGTGATGCAAGCATCAATAAAATACTCTTACGCTTGGGATGAACCCTTGCAAAAAACCGACTGGCAATCGGTTTTTTACAAGAACGTGTTTTTAAAAAAAATGTCATTCTCAATACCTTAGAGTAAGATTATAAATGTGTGTTTAATGAGTAAATAGCGTTTCAATTACGTGGTGAAGGCTATCTACCGACATGGTTGAAACTAAAGCTAAGAGCAGTATTGCTATCAAAACAACGCTTAGAGGAAATGGTTTTAGTTGATTGTCGTTGAGTAAATGCATCACCCTCTGTTCGAGTGAATCACGACAGAAATGAACAAATAATTCATTTTTGTATTGTGGATGAATAGAGTAATTAGCTGCCAATTTAGTAAACCTGATCAAGGTGCTGGCAACCTTATATGACTGTTGTTGTTGTTGTTTGTTAATAAAAAATGAATCCGCGTCTTGCTCCATTGAGAGCGACATCATAGCACTCAATAATTTTCTAACATGAGCAGTGAAATAAGCAGAAAAAAATGAAAAAAACCATTTTTTTAATGGGTCAGAATAGTACAAATGAGCGAGTTCATGCTGAATTATTATGTCAATGTCATCGCTGCTTAGTTGTTCGATGAGACCTGTAGAAACAAAACATGATGGTTTTAGTAACCCACCAGTGAATGCCGTTGGGATTGACGATTCAATGATGTACACCTGTTCAGTCCTCGAAGTACCTAAAGCACGTAATAGATTGACCTGATGATGATTTTGATAAAAAACCCTCATTTTTTGTATGACAATATAGCAACTAAAACCAATAAAAATGAGTAGGCTAAAACTATGCCAACTGAAAAAATAAAAAATATCAGGGTGATGCCAATGAGCTAAATCAGTTAGCCAGACAAATACCGAACCGCTTTGAAATAAAGGGCTAAATAAAAGTGTAACAAGTAAAGCAACAAGCCAAGGAGCAAGTACAAACAACCATAATAAAGATTTACGGGTGGATACTGCATAATCTTTTAGTTTATCTTTTGCAGTCCAAAAAATAAATGACACAAATATATTGGCAATAGTAAAGGCTAAAACAGCCACAGTAAGCAAGTTAAATGCTAATGCCCATTGGCCATAAATCATTTTTCAGCAGTTTTCTGTAATTTTTGACGTTGTTGTGCAATCATGGCTTCGAGTTTATCCAACTGCTTTTCATCTAAATCAGATGAAATAGAAGAGAATGCCGCGATAACGCTATTTTCGTCTTCAACAAAATCATTGGTAACATTTTTGATCAATTGACCAATTAAATCATGACGTGAAACCTTGGGATAATATTGATAAGCATGCCCATTTTTGACTCGCCCTAGAAGCTCTTTTTTAAACAACCGCTCTAAAGTGCTTTGGATGGTATTCAAAGAGCCACCTCTATTTTTTTCAAAATAGCTATGCACTTGTTTAGCATCAGCAGGCTGTGTTTTCCAAAGATATTCCAATACTTGTTTTTCTAGTTCACCGAGTTGCATAGTCTTTCATCACCCCATTTAAGTAGTGTGATAATGTCACATTAAAAACCGAGTGGCAATCGGTTTTTAATTAAATCTAATGAAAAGTTGTTATTTAAGGTAACTTTTTAGAACAGATATTACTTGTTCGACCTCTACTTTTCTTTGGTCTTGACTTAGACCATCTACACCTAAATACTCTCTAAGATGTCCTTCTAATAATTCTTTCATCAATCCATTAACTGAAGTGGCATAGTTAATTTGGCCACCTAATTAGAGGTGTTATTATGCATCTCATACTACTTAGGTGACAAAATGACCAAACAAACAAGACCGACATTTTCAGCAGAATTTAAACTTGAAGCAGCGCAATTAGTTGTTGATGGTGATCACACCGTAAAAGAAGCGGCTGAATCCCTGAATGTAAGTAAATCTGCGATGGACAAGTGGGTTAGGCAATTAAAGGGTGAACGTTC
>NZ_LJYX01000133.1 GCF_001440345.1 Colwellia sp. TT2012
ATGTCGAGCACCAGCCAGACGCGGCGTTGAAACATCTGCCGCCAGCGCTACCCGCAAGCCTGGATTACTTGGCATTCCGCCAGAAAAACCTGCGCGGCCTGGCCCTGGAAGCCAAGCAAGACTGGCCAGACGCTGCCACCCTTTGGCTGCAACTGCTGCCGCACGCCAAGCTGCCTTTGCAGCGCGAGCAACTGGAACTGGCCCTGGCGATGAACTACGAGCGCAGCGGCCAATTGGCCAAGGTGTTCACCGCCGACTCGCCGATCCAGACCCCGCAAGTGCGCTATATCCTGCTGCGCAGCGTGGCCGGCCCAGAGTTGTTGCGCCAGCAGATCAGCCAGGCCAGCGACCCGCTGGAGCGCAGCACCGCGCAATTTGTGTTGCTCTACAAAGACCTGCTGCGCGGCCAGTTCGCAACTTTCGCCGAGGATTTGCAGCAACTGCCGGCCTCCCCTGCCGCAGACAAGATCGGCACCAGCCTGGGCTACGTGTACGACGGCGGCCAGGCGCTGACCTTGTTCCGCTGGAGCGGCGACAAAGCAGCCTCGGGCTACGCGTGCCCGACCATCGCGCAAACCGCCAGCACCTTGCAAAACGACGCGAAAAACCCACACGGCCTCAATTGCCTGGGTGAGTTCATCCTGCGTAACGGCCTGGACGGCATGCCCCTGGAAGAAGCGCGCTCGGCCGGCAGCCTGGGCAGTACCGCATCGGGCTTCACCGGTGAAACCTTCTCGCGGCTCGATGGTTATCAACAGGTGATCGCCAACCCCAAGGCGCCCCGTGACGACAAGGCCTATGCGCTGTTCC
>NZ_LJYX01000134.1 GCF_001440345.1 Colwellia sp. TT2012
CGTTGACGACCCTGCGATGACGGGTTGCATCGCGGTTGCCCGCCAGTGAGCCGACGATGGGGCGACTCACTGGCAGGCTGCTATTGGAGTCAGCCTGCTGGTGAGATGTTCGGCTAGGTCATATTATTGACGAAAGGTCGATCTGGAGCGCGTTGCGGGTCCCCGAGTTTAGTGCTTCCTGGATTACTCGGTCTATCATATGCGACTTGATTCTGCTGTATGTTTTTTTCCTGTGGGGTGTCTTCGGGAAAGGGGCGGGGCTTGGTATAGGAATCTAAATTCGCCAATGCAGGGGATTGAGTATTGATGTGCATAGATATGAACCTTTTGGCTATGGAGTTTGTTCAAGCTAACCTCGGTATGCACACACGGTGTTTGGCCAGCGCTACCTAGGTCAACGTTCAGTGGCAATAAACAAACTCAGCGTTCCTTGAGATCAGGTAACAAATTGCACGGGCTCAATGATCTGGCAAGTGGCGAGCATTCATGGGGGAAAAGGTAAGGATGGTGCAGTAAAGTGTGCTGCACAGACGCCCCGCAACTGCCTTTCAAACTGTTCGATAATCGCCGGCCAGCCCTGACGGCTGGCGTGTTGCCTAGCGTTGAGTCGTACCCTGCGAAGGAGCTCATGCTCTTCCAGCAACCAACTGGCCGCATCGCAAAAACCATCTTCGTCCCCTGGCATAGCCACCGCACCACTGTAGCCATGGCGGATGTGCTGGGTAGCGGCCGCCTGGTCATAGGCCACCACGCCCAGCCCCGATGCCATCGCTTCCAGCACCACATTGCCAAAGGTTTCGGTGAG
>NZ_LJYX01000028.1 GCF_001440345.1 Colwellia sp. TT2012
CACTCGTGTTGATCGCCGGCCAGCTCATGGCCCAGCGCCGTCGCCAGCGCCTGGTCAACCAGCGCCTGCAAGGCCAATTGGTGCGTGGCGACCGATTCGGTACCCTGCTCAGCCAATTTGGCAGCAGCCAGCTGGCCCAGCGCTCAGTGAGCATGGATAACGAAACGCAGATCCTGCTCAACCGTGTGGGCTGGCGCAAAACCAATCAACGCTCGATCTTCGCCGCCTGCCAGATTGGCGTGCCGCTGGTGCTGGCAGGCGTGATCCTGATAGGCGAGGAAGTGATTTTTCCCGGTGTCGACTCCCCGTGGATCGCACCCCTGCTCGGCCTGGGCCTGGGCTACCTGATCCCCAAGCCCATCCTTGCCAGTGCGGCCAAGGCCCGCCAGCAACAGACCCCCCGCGAGGTGTCGACCTTCATCCCCCGGCTGCGCATTTTGTTCGAGTCGGGCATGGCGGTAGAACAATCCCTGCGTGTGCTCAGCGTTGAAGCGCAACGCCTGTTGCCCGCGCTGACCCAGGAACTGCGGTTGATCCTGTCCCGGGTCGACTCGGGCCTGGAACTGAGTGAGGAGTTGGGCAAGACCGCCAGGCTGCTGGCCGTGGACGAGTTCACCGACACCTGCATCATTTTGCAGCAACTGATCCAACAGGGCGGCGGCGCCATGAAGTCTCGGCTGGCCCTCAAGCAACGGCTCGATGACCGCCGCCTCACCCGTTTGCAGGAATTCATCTCGAAGATGTCGGCCAAGATGTCGGTGGTGATGATGGTTTTCCTGTTTCCCGCTTTATTGATTGTGCTGGG
>NZ_LJYX01000008.1 GCF_001440345.1 Colwellia sp. TT2012
TTTAATAGTCATAGCAACTAATCTTGGTTACGGAAAAGTGCTACATATGATGTCAGCTTCTAGCGAGCAGAAGTTCTAAAGAACGACCGATAGCTAACGCCTGCTTTATTAGTGAAGCTGACGTTAGCATAACAGCCCCTAGTGTCTGCAATGCGGACTTTTGAAGTCATGCCAATACAAATACGTGAGCGACCGCAATGGTGGCGAAGCAGACTATTTATTGTAGTAAATTCACCTCTAAATTAGGTCGGTTTTGTGGTAATTGCCGACGTTAGCATTAATAATTACCTTATGCTTTCTAATCACTAACAAGGGAAGTTAGCGCTTATTTAGTATTACTATCCATAAAAAAATTCACCTCATCCAATGCAGTAAGATACTGACGTTTAAGGTGTTTATTTTCGGCTAACTTATCTAAATCACCAATTAACGTCATGAGTTTTTTATGAGAATGGTGGTTTGTTCGCTTAAAATCTTCAGGTGATCCTTCGTTAGCGATACGCTCTTTTTTATCCATAGTATGGCTACTTTCGGTGTTTTCAAGCCAAATATCATTAATTAGACGAATGTTGCTCTCACTCGCTATCTTTTCATTAAATGCCATTTGCAGTTCATATTGTTTGGTTTTAGGGTTAAATTGATAAGTTTCTTTACTAACATCCACTTGGTGTTGTTGATCAAGTCCAAGCAATGCTTGATTTTTGACGGCAGTAGCAATGTTGTAGCTTTCTGTTTTGTCATAGTAATCAGGCCGAGTAAGCTGATAATCGAAATGAGTAGCTAGCGTTTTACTTTGGCTTATCC
>NZ_LJYX01000135.1 GCF_001440345.1 Colwellia sp. TT2012
CTGTTGCAGCTGTCTGCCGTTTGCGTGTCCGATGGGCTCCTGTAGGGCAGGCAAACCCCCGCACTTTCCTGGAGACGACCGTGTAGGAAATTACCCAACTCGCCGCCGAACTTGGTCGACGTATGCTGGTGCTCAATGCCCACGCCCCCACCGCCGAATCTTGCACCGGTGGCGGTATTTCCGAAGCCATCACACGGATTCCCGGGAGTTCGGCCTGGTTCGAGGCCGGTTATGTGACCTATTCCAATCGGCAGAAGACCCGCCAGCTCAATGTACCGGAAGGGCTGTTCCCCAAGGTCGGCGCCGTAAGCCGTGAAGTGGTCGAGGCCATGGCCAGGGGCGCCCAGGAAAAAAGCCTGGCGCGGTTTGCCGTGGCGGTCAGCGGTGTGGCAGGCCCCGCTGGCGGCTCGCCGGACAAACCGGTGGGCACCGTATGGCTGGCCTGGGGGGTCGGTGACGAGGTTACGGCCGAGTGCCAGCACTTCCCTGGAAACCGTGACGAGGTCCGCCGACAAACGGTAAAAGCCGCATTAGAGGGGCTGTTGCGACGAGCTGCAGCAGAAATAGAAAATCAGGGGTAGGCGATCCCCGATCTTTATGGAACAATACTGTCTACTTATACAGGTGTTGGCCGTCAGGCCTTATTGATTACGTGAGGACTTTAATGGACGACAACAAGAAGAAAGCCTTGGCTGCGGCCCTGGGTCAGATCGAACGTCAATTCGGCAAGGGTGCCGTAATGCGTATGGGCGATCACGACCGTCAGGCGATCCCGGCTATTTCCACTGGCTCTCTGGGTCT
>NZ_LJYX01000136.1 GCF_001440345.1 Colwellia sp. TT2012
CACCGCTGCCGCCCAAAGCCGTCATGCTTAGTTTCGACGATGGCTATTCGAGCTTCTACACCCGCGTGATGCCGATCCTGCGTGCCTACCAGTGGCCGGCCGTGCTGGCGCCGGTGGGCAGTTGGGTCGACACGCCGTTGAACCAACCGGTGGATTTTGCCGGCGCGCCGCGTGAGCGCGGGGAGTTTTTGACCTGGCAACAAGTGCGCGAAGTGGCGCAATCGGGCCTGGTGGAAATCGCCGCCCACACCGACGCCAACCACAAGGGCGTGCTGGCCAACCCCCAGGGCAACATGGAGCCGGCTGCGGCTACCCGGCGCTATGACCCGGTCACCCGCAGTTATGAGCCCGAAGCGCAGTTCCAGGCGCGGATGCGCGCCGACGTTGCGGCGATTTCCAATAAGATCCGCGCCGTTACCGGCAAGGCCCCGCGCGTGTGGGTCTGGCCATACGGGGCGGCGGACGGCACCTCCTTGGCGGTGGTGGGCGAGCAGGGTTACCAGATGGCCCTGACCCTGGAGGACGGCCTCGACAACCTCGGCAACTTGATGAGCAGCCCGCGCTTTCTGGTGGACAACGACCCGTACGGCGAGGACTTCGCCAACAGCATGGTCTCGGCGCAGGTCAAAGCGCCGATGCGCGTGCTGCATGTGGACCTGGATCAGGTCTACGACCCGGACAAGGCGCAAGAAGTGCGCAACCTCGACGCATTGGTCCAGCGCGTGCTGGACATGGGCGTCGACACCGTGTTCCTCCAGGCGTTCGCCGATCCCAAGGGCGATGGCCTGGCGCGTTCGCTGT
>NZ_LJYX01000137.1 GCF_001440345.1 Colwellia sp. TT2012
AAAGCCCTGTAAACATCACAGGCTCGCCTCGCACAGCTATGACCATCAACGGATCATTGCCCGGACCTTTGCTGCGTTGGCGTGAGGGGGAGACCGTCACTCTGCGCGTAAAAAACCGTCTAGACCAAGACACATCAATCCATTGGCACGGGATCATCCTACCCGCCAACATGGACGGTGTGCCTGGCTTGAGCTTCCATGGCATCGCACCCGATGGCATGTACGAATACAAATTCAAGCTTCATCAGAACGGAACCTACTGGTATCACAGCCACTCGGGTTTGCAGGAGCAGGCAGGCGTTTACGGTCCAATCGTCATCGATTCGAAAGAACCTGAACCGTTTCAATACGATCGCGACTACGTGGTGATGTTGACTGACTGGACCGACGAAGATCCCAGTCGCGTTATGGCGAAGCTCAAGAAACAATCGGGCTATTACAACCATCACAAGCGCACCGTCGGAGACTTCATAGACGATGTCAGCAGCAAAGGTTGGTCTTCGACGGTAGCAGATCGAAAGATGTGGGCTGAGATGAACATGAGTCCTACTGACCTCGGCGATGTCAGCGCGGATACCTATACCTATCTCATGAATGGCCAGGCACCCAACGGTAACTGGACTGGTATTTTCAAACCGGGTGAGAAACTCCGTCTGCGCTTTATCAACGGCTCCGCCATGAGCTATTTCGACGTCCGCATTCCTGGGTTGAAGATGACCGTGGTTGCCGCAGACGGTCAACATGTCAAGCCGGTGAGCGTCGACGAGTTTCGTATTGCGGTAGCTGAAACATATGACG
>NZ_LJYX01000138.1 GCF_001440345.1 Colwellia sp. TT2012
CTACAACCTGATCATCTTCGTGCTGGCGATTTATGTCGGTTATCACGTGGTCTGGAACGTCACCCCCGCGCTGCACACGCCACTGATGGCGGTGACCAACGCAATCTCGGCGATCGTGATCGTTGGCGCCATGCTTGCGGCCGCGCTCACCGTCACGCCGCTGGGCAAGACCATGGGCACCCTGGCCGTGGCCCTGGCCGCGGTAAACGTGTTCGGCGGCTTCCTGGTTACCCGTAGGATGCTTGAGATGTTCAAGAAGAAAGCGCCCAAGGCTAAAGAAGAGGTGCAAAAGTAATGAGCATGAATCTGGTAACGACGCTCTACCTGATCGCGTCGATCTGTTTCATCCAGGCCCTCAAAGGCCTGTCGCACCCGACCACGTCACGCCGCGGCAACCTGTTCGGCATGCTCGGCATGGCGCTGGCGGTACTCACCACCGTTGGCCTCATCTATAAGCTCGGTGCAGAGCTTGCCACTGCCGGCATCGGCTACGTGATTGTCGGCCTGCTGGTCGGCGGCACCGCCGGTTCGATCATGGCCAAGCGTGTAGAAATGACCAAGATGCCTGAACTGGTCGCCTTTATGCACAGCATGATCGGCCTGGCCGCGGTGTTCATTGCCATTGCCGCAGTGGTCGAGCCGCAATCGCTGGGCATCGACAAGCAACTGGGCGATGCGATTCCTGCAGGCAATCGTCTGGAACTGTTCCTCGGTGCTGCCATCGGTGCCATTACCTTCCCCGGTTCGGTCATCGCCTTCGGCAAGCTGTCGGGGAAGTACAAGTTCCCCCCGTCCCAG
>NZ_LJYX01000139.1 GCF_001440345.1 Colwellia sp. TT2012
ATATCAGCGCATCCGCATCGACGGCGTGGTCTACCGTACCTTGCTCGACCCGGAGGCAGTGACGGCGGTGTGGCTGGTGCAGCGTAAAGACCAGCAGTCGCCCATGGCCAAGGCGTTTGTCGAGCTGCTGACGCGCAAGGCGTTGGTGTAGCGTAAGAGCTATCGAGCTTTAGCGAGGCTGCGATGGCGGCGGCACAGGCAAAAAATATGTTGCCTGACACACTGTCATCGCAGCCTCGCTGGTGAAAAATGCGGCATCAGAGCCTTTTCAGTTCTGCTTCGACGTCCCCGTCTCCTTGAACAACTGCTCCGCCGTACCCGCTTGCGCCGCGCCGCTTGCGCGCAGCCCGGCCATGATGTCGCGGTCGAGCATGCTCACCCAGCGGTTGTAGTTGCGATGAATCTTGCCGTCCTTGTAGCCCAGTTCCTGGCTGTCACGATAGGTGATGGCGTAGCGGGTGCCGGTGTAGCGAATGTCGATCTCGGCGTAGTAGCGGTTGCGCACGTTGATCTGGGCCTGGATCAGGCCTGGGTCGGCGCGCTGGACGGTCCAGTTGCGCTTCTCCAAGGCGGTGAGGATGCTCTGTTTCATTTTCTCTTCGCTGACCTGCTCGTTGGCGGCGAGCGCGTGCTGGGTGTTGAGCACCGGTTTGCTGGTACAGCCGGCAGCGGTCAGCAGGGTCAGGGCGATGAGGGTGGCGCGTAGCAACGAAGACATTCCGTTCTCTCCAATCAATTAAAAGGCTTACTGCCAGCGGCGAAAGATCAGCGACGTGTTGACGCCGCCAAAGGCAAA
>NZ_LJYX01000018.1 GCF_001440345.1 Colwellia sp. TT2012
AAGCGTTTTTGTTCTCCCCGAAAGGAAAACTATGTAAAACAACATTAATGTGAGTGTCCACACAAATTGCATGATAACTAATTGTTAAAGAAAAGAGGTCTTAGTCGCATTCGCTAAGTACCTTCGCTCCTTGCTAACGTTGCCGTTTGCCCGAAGCAGGATGCGCATTGTACGCCTCCGAGTTTTGATGTCAACGTTTATTTTAATTAAAAGTTAAGTGTTTTAAAACACTTTAAAACGTTTGCTTAAGTTAGCTGATTTACCTTAATAAGGCAGAGATAACTTATCAAAACAGTTCGTTGATGGTTCATTTTCCCTGAACCCCTTGGAACTGGATGCGCATTCTATAGAGTTTTGAGTGTAGCACAAGCGTTAATTTTACTTTTTTGTTGGTTCGATTACAAATGACACATAAAGTACAAAATATTAACAACGTGAAGAAAGTGTCAGCTTTCTTTACATGTACCCGCATAACTACCCACAAAGAACAAAATCACACAAAGACCTGCAAAAACAACCATATAAGGTCATAATATACAATATACAGCAAGGAATTCTGACTATTATTGCACTTTAAGCAAATATTTATGTAAACTTATTTTACACTGTTTACATTGTAGCAACTCCTTTGATCCTATACCTCACCCTTAAAGTACCAAAACAACACCACTTATTAACATTTGTGTAACAAAGGCACTATTATTGCTTATATATTTTACTCGCTATTTTTCATTGCGCTTTTGCCAATGAAGATAAAGAAAGTGTAATAAATATACACAGCGAAGATATAACAATAAACCGGAGATAAATATGTATTTTAAGAAATCCATAATTGGGAGTCTGATTACATTAGCACTCACTGCTGGCGCATCCAATGCAGTAGTAGCTAATGAAATTACTGGCGATATCAGTAAGTTCAAATCAGTAGGTAGTGAAATTAATAGCAAACATAAAACTACAGGCTATATTATTCAATTAAGGGGTAAGACTGGTATTGCTCAAGCACAAGATATTGGTGAGCTGTTACCCACCAATCAATTAGTTGCAAATACAGGTAATCGCTACAACGCTTATACCCCTGCAATGAAAGCTTATACACAAGCAATGGAAAACAAACAAAAGCAAGTAGCAAGTTCAATTGACTCACTTGAAATTTTGCATTCTTTTAAACATACTTATAATGGTTTCACCGCCAAACTTAATGCTAAGCAAAAAGCACAATTAGAATCTCACCCTGATGTTATTGGTATATGGGAAGATGAATTACATGTGGTAAACACAGCAAACACTCCTGAATTCCTTGGTTTAACCGGGCCTGGTGGACAACACACCCTGAATATAAAAGGTGAAGGTGTCATTATCGGGGTTATCGATACGGGTGTATGGCCGGAAAACCCTAGTTTTGCCGATGATGGCTCATATTCAGATCCAGCCGACCTTGGTTGGCAGGGTACTTGTGATACCGGCACTGATTTAGAATTTAGCTGTAATAATAAATTAATTGGTGCTCGTTATTTTGGTGCTAGCTTTAGCAGCCAATACGATATTCAATATAGCTTAGGGGAATTTGATTCTCCTCGTGATGCTGACGGTCATGGTAGCCATACGGCTAGTACTGCTGGTGGTAATGAAGGTGTAGCGGCTATACTTTCAGGAGCTCCAGCAGGTACAGTTTCAGGCATGGCACCTCGTGCTCGTATTGCGGTATATAAGGTTTGTTGGAATAGCGACTATGTTAGTCCTGAAGGCAATAAAGAACGTGGTTGTTTCGGTGGCGATACTATGGCAGCAATCGATGCTGCGGTCACTGATGGTGTAGATGTAATCAACTACTCAATTGGTGGAAGTAAAACTGACTTAACAGTGCCTGCATCTGCAGCCATGTTAAATGCTGCCGCTGCTGGTGTCTTCGTTGCTGTTTCTGCAGGTAATAGTGGTCCTGATAAAGAAACTGTTGGTACTCCTGCTCCTTGGGTTACCAGTGTCGCAGCATCTACTTATAATGGTACTTCTACTATTATTGGCAAAACACTTGATGTTACTTCTGGCACTCTAGCCGGAACTTCACTGATGTCAGTTCCTGCAGGTTTTGCTCCGGCAACAGCAGGTCTTGCCGGTGAACTTGCTTTAGCAGAACCCGTTGAAGCCTGTAATGATGCACCTTTAACTAATGCAGATGAATTAGTTGGTAAAATAGCACTTATTGCTCGTGGTTCATGTGCTTTTACTGAGAAGTTCATCAATGCGCAAAATGCTGGCGCCATAGGTGCACTTGTTTATACTTATGACGGCACCTCACCATTTTCTATGGGTGGTGAAGATCCCGCAGTAACTATTACGGGTTCAATGATCTCCTTTGCTGATGGCCAAGCTTTGACAGCAAGTGTTCTTGCTGAAAGTACTTCAGTAATCTTTACAGACACAGCGGCTTCTGGTGAAGTGGTTGAAGTGGGTAATACCATAGCGTCGTTCTCATCACGTGGTCCAAACTTAAACACTTACGACATTATCAAACCAGATATTACTGCTCCTGGTGTTAAAATATTAGCAGCAACTACATCTGCACCAATGTTTGGTACACAAGGTGAGACATTTAAATACCTGCAAGGTACATCTATGTCTAGCCCGCATATTGCAGGTTTAGCGGCGTTATTTAAAGAGTCGAATAGCTCTTGGACGCCTGCACAAATTAAATCAGCAATGATGACAACCGCTCGTCAAGACTTAACGAAAGAAAATGGTACTACGCAAGCAGACCCATATGATTTTGGTTCTGGTCATGTAGCACCTGTTTCAGCTTTAGATCCAGGTTTATTGTTTGATATTAACCTTGCTGATTACCTAGCCTTCCTTTGTGGTCAAGATAAAGAAAGCTTTGTGGCTGGTTACAATACAACTTGTGCTGAACTAACAAGCACGGGCTTTAGTACTGATGCTAGTCAATTGAACTTACCATCAATCGCTATTGCCGAGTTACTTGAAGCTGAAACTATTTTCAGAACAGTATCAAATGCAACGCTTGCAGCATCTTCTTACTCTGCAAAAATTGAAGCGCCTGCAGGTTTTGACGTAAGTATTCAAACGTTTGATGCCAATGGTGATGAAACGCCAACAACGAGTTTAGATGTTGATGCCGACGGTAAAGCGAGTTTTGCCTTAACGTTCAGTAAAACAGAAACCACAGAACTTAATGCTTGGAAATTTGGTGCTATTACTTGGACAGACAGTGCTGGTCACTCAGTACGTTTACCACTAGCAATTAAAGCGGTACCTACCGTTAAAATTGAAGTGCCGAAATTAATCTCTGGCGATCTTAGACGTGGTCGTTTCCGCTTCCCAGTTAAGATGCTTTACTCTGGTAGAACAAGCATTAAACATGCCGGTTTAGTGGCACCATTTGGAACAGCTGGTACTGTTGAAGCAGACCCAGCTAAAGAGTTTGAATTCTTAGGTGCTGGTACTAACTACCATATGTTCCATATCCCAGCTGGCACTCAAGTAGCTCGTTTTAGCTTATCGGATGCTTTAGTAACAGAAGCAGATAGCGATCTTGATCTATACGTTTACCGTTGTGATAAATGGAATTGTATTCAAGTAGCGAACTCACTTAACGCGGGTTCAAATGAAAATGTTATATTAACTAACCCAGAGCCACGGGCAGATGTGAGTGTTGGTGATGTTTATCTAACTATGATTCATGGTTACTCAACAGGCACAGCCTCAGAAACTGATTACACTATGGTTGGTTGGATTGCAGATCAAGCTGAAAGCACTACTCGTGTTATCTCAAGCCGTAGAGCCATTACAGGTCGTTTTAATTACACTACTATTATGACGAGAGGTTTACCAACAGGTACTACTTATATGGGTGCGGTAACTTACTTTAATGCTGATGGAGAAGCTGAAGGTACTACTGTCCTTGAATTAAATAACTAGTCTTAGTTACTCATTGTTCAATGCTAACGCTATTTATGCGTTAGCTAAATAATATTAGCAAAGCCCATTTAAATCATTTAAGTGGGCTTTTTATTTGCCTTGCTATTAAATGGCTTCTTTTCTCAATCTACTACTAACCTTCTTTTCATTAGCTCTCAATATTTACTTTTACAGTAGCCTAACTTTAAAATAGCTTAACCATGGCTGAAAATTTTAAACTTAAGCCATATCATATTCTACTAACGCCAACTCGGGATAAGAACAAAATAGCGATTGTCGTCATTACGGTAGTCATTTAAGCCGGAATCTATAGTTTAAGTGAATAGATTCCCGACAATAGACCTCGGGAATGACGAAACTATGGACTTCCAAGCTTTCACATAGTAACGGAATAGCTTACAACAGGAGTAATGGTTGATAGCCCAGACAAGTTTAGCTGCTAAGTCTCAAGGGACTAGTGCATGCAATTAAGAAGGTTTAAAAATCAGAGGGGATGAAATAAGGAATATGGGGGGTTAACTTGATACTTTTAACTTGCTTGTACTTTGGCAAGATAAATAACAGGCATAAAAAAGGCCTTACCTAAGTAAAGCCTTTATTAATTAAATACCGAGTAATGATGATTGCACGATATTTAAAACACCACTAAGAGGAAATTAGCTCTTTTTACGACGTGATGCTAAACCAGCAATAGCAGTTAAGAACAATACTAAGGTAGCAGGAGTAGGTACTACAGTTGCAGCACCAAAAGTAAGGGTTTCAGAGTAATATAGAACATCATTAGGACCGCCCCACACATCTGCATAATTTTCATTAATACTAGGTTCTGACCAATATGAAGAATCCACGATACTACCCGACCACCCAAAAAAACCATCAAAATCAGTTAAATCATAATCTAAAGTTAATAAACCTAAAGAAATATCATTATGATCAAAGCTAGCTTCAAAAAGTGGGTTTTCCAAATTGTAATCAGTTAAATCTAACAGCTGAAAGCCGAAGAAAGTAAATGATTCAAAGTTTGCAACATAAGAAGTAGAAGCATCCCATACAGTTGCATTATCAATATTGATAGTGACATTACCAACAACCGAGCCATTATCAAGAATATCTTGGCTGATTAGCGTTGCATTTGCTGCACCAGTAAAGCTAAAAGCTAACGATAGTGTGAATAAAGCGCGTAAAAATAATTTATTTAACATGTTACTTCCTATTTATATTATGGCTATTTTATTTTTATAGTATTAATAGCGGTGTTACTTAAGAAGTATTAAGCGACTAGTATAAGTAACTACCGACATTCCACTGTATAAAGCAATAATCACGCCTAAATATTATTTACTCTAAATTACAATGACTTATCCAAACAATAACACTTAGTTAACCAGCGCTTAACAACTAAGCATTCGAGTGTAAAAAAAACCGACACTCGAGTCAGTAAGCTAATAAAAAAGTAACTAATTGTCATTTTATAAATAATTTGCTAGCTTATGGTGACAAAAACAAAGCTATGCTTACAGCTTACTTAGCTCGATATAATGGCTATGCTATCCGTTGTACTATTAGCTATAAGTTACAGAATAAGGTTCGAATATGAGTATTAAAAAAACATCTTTCACTGGCATTTTATTAGCGGTAACACTAATTAGCTCATCGCTTATCAACAGTGCTTACGCAAAAAATATCGCTATCTATCGTTGGATTGATAAAAATAACATTGTGAATTTTAGTCAAAACCTTCCTCAAGGATACGATTATACTGAGCTAAGCACTATATCGTCATTTAGAGCCTTATCAAAAGATGAAAGACAAGCACTTGCTGAAAAAGATAAACTGGCACAAGTCATTGCACAGCAAGAGACTCTTCAAGACGATATTACCGCAAAAAACAAAGCAACTTTTACAAAGAACTGCAAAGCTGCTCGACTTAATATTAAGATGTTAACTTCGTTAGACGATGTTCATGTTAGTGAAGAAAAAAGCGATGGTAGCATAGGCAGTCGCCCATTAACGGCCGCTGAAAAGGCAGAAAAACTGACCTTAAGTAAAAAGCATGAAGGCCTTTACTGTAGTAAAAAAACATAGCCTCTCTAGTTAGTCCTACTTATCTAAGGCTAGTAGGACTAAGTACTGGCAACAAGGGATAATGATTCACTTAATTATTTACAAGCTGACAAAAGGCTATTGGTAGGTAAAGTTCAATTGATCCTCAACAACACTCACTAATATGGTACTGCCTTTGGCAAATTCACTACTGAGTATTTTTTGGGCTAATGGGTTTTCAACCATTTGTCGAATAGCACGTTTTAAAGGTCTTGCGCCAAAAACAGCATCGAAACCTGCGGCAGAAATTAGTGAAATTGCCTCATCAGTTATTTCTAAGTTGAGATCTTGTGCCGCTAATCTTTGTGCCAAAGCTTGAATTTGTATTTTAGCAATTTGTTTAATTTGTTCAGCGACCAGCGGATGAAAAACCACAGACTCATCAACACGATTAATAAACTCAGGCTTAAAGTATTGTCCTAAAATATTCATTACTTGTGTTTTCATTTGCTGATATTGACTCTCACCGGCAAACTCTTGAATGATATCTGAACCAATATTTGAGGTCATAATAATAACAGTGTTTTTGAAATCAACGGTGCGACCTTTGCCATCCGTTAATCTGCCATCATCGAGCACTTGTAATAGAATATTAAAAACATCAGGATGAGCTTTTTCTATTTCATCAAGTAAAATGACAGAATAGGGTTTTCTGCGTACCGCTTCGGTTAAATAACCACCCTCTTCGTAACCAACGTAGCCTGGTGGTGCACCAACTAAGCGTGCTACTGAGTGTTTTTCCATAAACTCAGACATATCTACACGAATTAAAGCATCCGGAGAGTCAAATAAAAATTCGGCAAGTGCTTTGGTTAACTCAGTTTTACCAACCCCCGTTGGTCCTAAAAATAAAAAAGAACCGATTGGCTGGTTAGGATCGCTCAAACCGGCCCGAGCTCGTCTAATAGCATTAGCCACTGACGTAACTGCCTCATGCTGACCAATAACACTCTGGTGTAAGTCATCTTCCATATGTAATAACTTATCACGCTCTTGCTCTAACATTTTAGCAACTGGAATACCGGTAGCACGACTGAGTACATCAGCAATTTCAACTTCAGTTACTTTATTGGCTAACAAGGTCATTTCTTGCATTTCAGCTTGGCTAGCTAAATCTAATTGCTTTTCAAGCTCGGGTAATTTGCCGTATTGCAATTCAGACATACGATTTAAATCACCGGTTCTTCTTGCCGCCTCAAGTTCAATACGTGCTTGTTCAAGTTCTTCTTTGATTGTGTGGGCACCATAAAGTGCTGCTTTTTCCGTGGTCCACACTTCATCTAATTCATCGTACTTTAGCTGTTTTTCGATAATTTGTTGCGAGATGATAGCCAAGCGCTTAATGGAAGCTTCATCTTCATCTTTTGCTAATGCCCTTTGCTCAAGCTTTAACTGAATTAATCGTCGTTCAAGCCTATCAAGATCTTCTGGCTTAGAGTCCATTTGTAAACGAATGCTCGATGCCGCTTCATCAATAAGATCAATGGCTTTATCCGGTAATTGTCTATCACTAATATAACGATGGGATAACGTTGCTGCCGCCACAATGGCAGGATCGGTAATATTGACTGAATGGTGTAACTCATAACGCTCTTTTAGACCACGCAATATAGCAATAGTATCTTCAACACTTGGCTCTTCAACTAAGATTTTTTGAAAACGTCGCTCAAGCGCAGCATCTTTTTCTATATATTTACGGTACTCATCAAGCGTAGTAGCGCCAACACAATGCAAGTCTCCACGGGCTAACGCCGGTTTTAACATATTGCCCGCATCCATGGCACCATCAGCTTTTCCTGCACCGACCATAGTATGTAATTCATCGATAAATAGAATGACTTGACCTTCTTCTTTTGCCAATTCATTCAGCACGGCTTTTAAACGCTCTTCAAATTCACCTCGATATTTTGCACCAGCAACCAGTGCTCCCATATCCAGTGATAATACCCGCTTATTTTTCAAACCTTCGGGCACTTCATGATTAACAATACGTTGGGCTAGACCTTCAACAATTGCCGTTTTACCAACACCGGGTAGCCCGATAAGAACTGGATTATTTTTAGTCCTACGCTGTAATACTTGCAATGTACGACGAATTTCATCATCACGACCAATAACGGGATCGAGCTTACCCTGCTCAGCGAGCTCGGTTAAATCAATGGTATATTTATTTAAGGCTTGGCGAACACCTTCAGCATTTTGTTCCTCAACCTTTTGACCACCACGAATATGTTCAATCGCCGACTTTATTCGTTGTTGATTGGCCCCTAAGTCGATGAGAATTATTCCTAAGGTGCCTTTATCTTCGATAGCAGACAATATAAACATTTCTGAAGAAATATATTTATCAGACATTTTTTGTGCATGTTTATCACATAGGTTTAAAATTCGGCCTGAGGCCGCTGATAATTTAACGTCTCCGCCGCTACCTTCCACTTGCGCTAATGAAGCTAAGCCAGCTTCAATTTTCTGACGCAAAGAGCGTACATCAATACCAGCACTTTTTAACAAGGCAATAACAGAGTTACCGTTTTGATTGAGCAAGGCTAACATCAAATGAATTGGTTCAATGAACTGATGATCTTTGCCTAAGGCAAGTGATTGTGCATCGGCTATGGATTCTTGAAATGATTGGGTAAAACGATCTAAGCGCATTTTTATCTCCTTAATACCAAGTGGATTAATTAATCCAATTAGTATGACTTATTCCCCTAACGTATAGTTATGTTATAAGGCTAAAAGATTATTTTTCAATGAAATTTGGATATTAGATTGATATAAAACAATAAGCTGTCGGTTAATTAACTAAAATATAAACCAGGGTAAATGATCTTTTGTAAATTAACGCCGACAAATAACACTCGCCATACGACCCGTTATTTGCTCCTTTCGATAGGAATAATATTGCTCTGTTGCTTGGTAGGTACATTCAGCTAAACATGAAATAGCAGTAACGCCCAAAGATTGTAACTGTAGTCGGGCAATTTTCTGTAAATCAGCCAAGTATTTACCACTAACTTGCTTTATGAAAGCATGATTAAAAATCACATCTTGCTGAGTAAACGCCTCTTTAACCTCACGACCCACTTCAAAAATATCTTTACCAATACAAGGGCCAAGCCAAGCAACCAGTTCAGCTGGCTTACTGTGCATTTTCTCTAGGGTTTTTTCAATAATATTCGCGGCTAATGGACGCCAACCACCGTGAATAGCAGCAATTTCACAGCCATCTTTATTGCTTAGTAGTATAGGCAGACAATCGGCAGTCATTATTGCCAAAGCAACATTTTTCTGACGAGTGATACTGGCATCGGCAGTTATTACCTGCCCATCTACGGTAGTAATTTCTACTACTCTATTGCCATGAACTTGCTCAAGCCACTGAATTTTAACTTCTTCGATTAACTGCTTACTTGGCGTAACTTGTTTATTGATCAATTGTTGGTTAATAAATTGCTTTAACACATTGCGATGAGAAGTAACTTGCTCAGCATTATCGCCGACATGAAAAGCTAAGTTAAAGGCATCAAAAGGCGTGGCGGTTGAAACTTGCCCGTTTTTCTTTAGTGACAATGGCTGTTGTGGAGGAAGACGTGTTGTTTGTAGCGCGAGAACTTTATCGCTTACTTGAGATGAAGTGCCAGATGAGGACTTATGTTTAGTTCTAGAGGTAGGTAAAGCTGGCCAATTTACCCTCTCAAATGTAGAGTGGGTAAATTGAAATGGCTCATGTACACCATGAGCCAGTTTACTAGGACTAGTATTCGTATTCGTCTTTGGCATTAAGCTTATTATCTTCTTGTAGAAGCTCAATTAGCTCAACAAAATCTGCTGGTAAATCAGCATGCCAAGTCATTTCCTCTCCGGTTATCGGATGAAATAAAGATAACATAGCCGCATGCAATGCTTGGCGTTTAAAATTACGCAATTTCATTAACAGCTCTGGTGTTGAGTTTTTTGGTGGACGAGGACGACCACCATACACAGGGTCACCCACTAGCGGATGAGTAATATGAGACATATGAACACGAATTTGATGCGTTCTTCCTGTTTCTAAACGTAAACGTAAACGGGTATGTAAACGGTATTTCTCCAAGACCCGATAATGGGTAACCGATGGTCGACCAACAAATGACACTGCCATTTGCGTACGCTTAGTAGAATGACGACCAATTGGCGCATCAACCACACCACCTGCGGTCATAACACCACAGGCAATCGCTTCATACTCACGAGTAATTTCACGTAATTGCATCGCTTCAACTAAGTTGGTTTGCGCGGCAATAGTTTTAGCGATAACCATTAGACCGGTAGTATCTTTATCAAGACGATGCACGATACCCGCTCTTGGCACTACGTCGATTTGTGGGTAGTGATGTAATAAAGCATTAAGCAAAGTCCCATTAGGATTACCGGCTCCAGGATGAACAACTAAACCTACAGGTTTATTTATCACTAAAATATCATCATCTTCATAGACAATATTTAAGGGGATATTTTGAGGTTCAAAACGTAACTCAGCTTCAACTTTAGCATTAATATCAACAACTTCACCACCATACATTTTTTCACGAGGACGGGTAAGTACTTTGCTATTAACCTGCACTTGTCCGGCTAAAATCCACTCTTTTATCCGTGAACGTGAATAATCAGGAAACATTATCGCTAATGTTTGGTCAAAGCGTTTACCTAAACATGATTCAGGTACAATACCTTTATGTTGAATGATTTCTGACATTAAACTCTCTTTAAACTCGATTAAACCTAGCGAATTAATCAAATTACCATTTGCACTGTGCAAGGTAAGATTGCTAGGGTAGAATGCATATTCTTAAATATAGAAACATTTTACCCGTTTACGCGGTGGTTTGATATTTATTTTAATTAAAACAAAGTAGCGATAATAAATTTCATGGAAAAATTAACAGTAAAAATTATTTTAACCGTTTTAGCTTTGGCCCTAACTGGCTGTTCTTCTTCTGGTAATGACATTGAAAAAGTTCCGGATAAGTCGGCACAATCATTATTTGTTGATGCTAGATCAGCACTTGATAATGGTTTATATCAAAAGGCCATTCAAATACTTGGCGCCATTGATTCTCGCTTTCCTTTTGGTCCTATTTCTCACCAAGTACAGCTAGATTTAATTTATGCTTACTATAAAAGTGGTGATGCAGCCCAAGGTATAGCTTTAACCGACAGGTTTTTAAGATTAAATCCAAATAACTCAAATATTGATTATGTTTATTATATGCGTGCACTGATCAATATATCTACCGAAGAAAACTTATTTCAAGACTTAGCCGGTATTGATCGTACCGATCGCGATCCAGAGGCTTCACGTAGCGCTTTTAAGGATTTTAAGAGCATAGTCACTGACTTTCCTGACAGCAAATATGCAGCCGATGCACGTAAGCGCATGATTTCGATAAAGTCTCGCCTAGCACAATACGAATTAGCCGTCGCAAAATATTACCTTAAACGCGAAGCTTATGCCTCAGCGGCAAATCGTGGTCGTTATATCCTTGAATATTTCGCGCCCAGCCCAGAGATAGAGCAAGCGTTAGAAATTATGATTGAGAGTTACGATAAGTTAGCGCTAAATGATTTAAAGAAAAATGCTCTGCAAGTGTTAGCGGCTAACTACCCCAATAACAAATTTGTGAACTAGTTAGAGTAACTAAAGCTACTTTATAAAGCTGTTCGTTAAGCGGCTCATTAAGTTAGAAGACAAATCAAAACGCTGAATCACCAAGGTAATTCAGCGTTTTTTTATTAAGTAATTTAAACGGTTAGCTTAAAAGTGTCAGCTTATTTAACACTTTATGCAAACTTATTTGATCTTATATTAAACCTATACTATATAGAAGCCATCGTTTAAAGCTTATAATAACGTATGTTTACTTTTAACACGTAGCACCAACAAAGCAACAGCTAACAACATCAACATTGTAGATTTTGGTTCTGGCATTTCAGTCGTAGTGATACCTGCAGGATCTCGCACCCAAACTGAGATATGAGAGATACCATGACCGTGGAAGGTATTGAATAAATTAAAAGTACCACCTATGTTATAAGGTGACTGTAAGGCTTCTTCCGCATTGCCACCTGGGAAACTATTGAATATATCAGTAAAATTAAAATCATAGATAGCAAATTGCGGACCTTCAAGCGCATCTATACAATCATTACTATTGTCTTTACCATTACCATTACCTTCGACATCATCTCCGTCGACTTGGGATGGGTGACAAACATTACCCGTTTTAAAGACCAAGGCTAAATGATCAAAAACACCATCGCCAAAAAGCTCTTCTAACTTATCTACGATATCGAAGTCAGGCATGATAGACCAAGTACCTATAGTACAGTCTTTTTCACCCTCACTATCACTATCACCCAAATTAAAGAAGCTCAAAGGATCAGATAAATCATCAAAGCAGGTAAATTTTATGTTTAATAGGTTTTCAATAGCAATGCCGGTCAAATTATTATAATTAGAATCATTCATATCTTCAATAAGGTTATTAACGATACCAACACCGGTATCAGAATATTGAAAACCATCACCCTGACCATCTTTATTACCTTCGGAATCCTTGATGTCACCATCATCTTTACCTAAGAAAACCCAACCAGGATCTGTTTTGTTGGTATTACCATCAGTATCATCTAAGTCTTGTAAATCTGTTTCAGGGTTAATAAATAGAATATTGTTAAATACGTTGCCATCTTGGGCTAGCGGACCATTTTCATTATAAAAAGGGTCAAACAATTTGTTATCAGGACTTAACCTGGAGTCTGGACTTGGATCCCAAACAGCGCCGTTGAGTAGACCATCTTGGTAGAGACCGATATTACCTCCTTTGTCTCCTGTGCTCCCTGTGGTTCCTGAAGGTATGGGCTGATCATTACCTAATAAAATTACACAATTAGTCGCTGATTCGTCAAGAATTATTGCAGGTAAGGCTTCAGACACTAGCTGAACAAAATCTAGTTTTACATCACTGGTGCTACACATAGCTGTAGCCAGAGCGGCTGAGCTAGCAAGCAACATGATAACTAAGCTCATTAATTGAATTAAAAATTTCATAACGTTTCCTCGTGTTATTGAATCACCATTCAACTGCTTTGGCATACTTCAAAAGAAAAATTCGTTATTAAAAAAGCTGCATAAACTGCACCAAAGTACAATTTAGTATATTTATTAACCAGTTGTTAATGAGGCGAATATAGACAGTGGCAAAAGTGTAAAAGAAGCCGACACTTTTAACTATTATTCACCCAACTTCTCGTGTTTTTTTGCACTGATAAGGAACAAACAACAAAAATGATTTCAATTTTATCGGCACTAAGACAGACAAAAGAAATACAGTATGTGGCTAGTAAATAAATGGGGGAAATATGGCAGTTTATAGCGAGAAAATTCAATTATAAAAATTACGATGTGATTAAATTCAATGAAGTTAAATGCGACAACAAGATAATTGCAGTCGCATTAAATTAGATAACTTAGGTGTTAAAGCTTTAAAATATTAACGCCCTAAATGGCTTCGTGGTTCTCTTCACCCGTACGGATACGAATAACACGCTCAACATCAGTAATGAAAATTTTACCATCACCAATCTTGCCAGTTTGCGCTGTTGCTAAAATAGCGTTAACACAACGTTCAACATCTTCTTTGGCAATTACAATTTCTAATTTTACTTTCGGTAAAAAATCAACCATGTATTCAGCACCACGGTAAAGTTCAGTGTGGCCTTTTTGACGGCCAAAACCTTTAACTTCTGATACAGTCATGCCTGTTACGCCAATTTCACCGAGAGCTTCCCTAACATCGTCCAATTTAAATGGCTTAATAATCGCTTCTATTTTTTTCATTTATGTTGCTCGTTAATTAATCGTTGAACTTAGTTAAGTAAAGTTAAGTTGATTTAGTTATTACAGCGCGTTTATTGGTAGATATCAATATCCAATTGGCTTTTAATTTTGTTAAACTAGTGAAAACACCCTACTTTACCCTCAAGCCTTGTTAGGAAGTCCAATGGATCAGCAAACCATCATTGCCGAAATGAAAGTTATCCCTGAAATAGATGTTCAATTTGAAATAAACCGTCGTATTAACTTTATCAAAAAACAACTAACGCAATCTGGGCTAAGTAATTTAGTGCTAGGCATTAGTGGCGGTGTTGACTCGTCTACTTGCGGCCGTCTTGCTCAACTTGCTGTCGATGAGTTAAATGAGCAACAATCAGAAGAAAACAATAGCAAAAGCTATCAATTTATCGCGGTACGTTTACCTTATGGAGTACAAGCCGATGAAGAAGATGCCCAACAAGCGATAAACTTTATTCAACCAAGCCATTGCTTAACCACTAATGTACAAGTGGGTGTTGATGGTATTCATCATGAGGTTTTACAGGCAATGAGTAAGGCAGAAATTTTAATAGCTAATGATGCTCATATAGATTTTTCTAAAGGTAATGTAAAGGCCAGAGCACGCATGGCAACACAATATCATATTGCCGGTATTGTTGGCGGCTTGGTACTAGGTACAGATCACAGTGCTGAAAACATCACTGGATTTTTCACTAAATGGGGTGATGGTGCTTGCGATTTAGCGCCACTTTTTGGTTTGTCAAAAAGACAAGTCAGAGCACTTGCTAGAGCGCTGGGTGCACCAAGTATATTAGTTGATAAAGTACCTACCGCTGATTTAGAAGAACTAGAGCCGGGTAAAACAGACGAAGATGCCTTAGGGATAACTTATGAGCAACTGGATAACTTCTTAGAAGGAAAAGAAGTGAGCACTGTAGTTAGTGAACATATCATCAATCTTTATAAAAAAACGCAACATAAAAGACAAACAATACCAACCATTTACGGTTAATTTTTTGTTGAAATCCTTTTAGGCTTAGCTAAACCCATTTTTATTATCTATAACTGAATAACAGAAGGCAGTTAATAAAAATGGATTTTTATGCTTAATACTCAGCCGTATGGTAAAAATACTAAATCGACTAGCAACCCGCTAACGCGTTATCCAGCTAAGTTATGCCAAGGAATGACATTAATCGAATTAATGCTCAGTATAGGTATTACTTCGATACTCACTACCCTCGCCTTACCTAACTTTAACGACTTTATTGTCCAACTCAGAGTGGATAATGAAATTTCACGGCTATCACGCTTGTTACTCACCGCGCGTTATCACGCTATTAGCAGTGACACTAATGTTATAATCTGCCCAATAGCAAGCAATGGCGCATGTTCAAGCAACTGGCACGAAGAACTGAGCGTATTTATTGATAGTAATGGCCCAATAAAGTCTGGTGATGTACTAACCTATGCAAAAAACAGAACTAAAATAACCTATCAGCCAACCGGGCATTTATTTGGTTTAAGTAATGGCACACTGCGTTATTGCCCGAAAGGTTATCAAGATAAATCTAGAGCGATAGTGGTCGCGCGATCTGGCAGGTTTTACGCCACCACAGATAACAACCATGATGGTAAAGATGAAACCCGCAGTAATCAGCTCATTAAGTGTGATTAACGGTCAACAGACAAAGTTAATTTTTGTTCGCTTGTGGGACGTTAAATACCTTAGTTAAGTTTTAATCGTGAAAAATAATGGCTTATTTACTGATAAGCTAAATTGTGAAAAGTCATAATATTCTAGCTGTTTGTTATTTTGCCTCTAAGTAAAATCATGGTAAAAACAGAGATTTCACCCAATTAAAGGCATAACTAGCCTTAAGTGAGTAATTTATTTAGAAGGGGAATATTGATTAATGGTTAAGCCAGCAACTTTTGGCAAATTAACACCGTTGCTCGTTTTTTCAAATGTTGGTGTTCACAAAAATCCGTAAGTGCTTGCGCCCTACCCACTGCGCTATGAAAACATTGTCTAAACTGAGTGGTTAATACTAACCAGTTTTGGGTACTAATGCCTAAGCGGCTTAATATTTCAGGTTGGGCTTTGTCTATATAACCGCGTTTATCGGCTCGAATACAGCGGCCGGTTAAATCAAGCAATTGGATATAGTCACTTAATTCAAACGGTAAACCTGTAGGCATGTTCTTTCTTGGGTTACCGATAAAGGGCAGTAGTTGTTGGGCTTGTTGCCCTTTAACTGCGGCTTTTATCCGTCGTTGAATACTGGTGTACTTGGATGTTTCTGGGGTTTTAGCTATCTTAGCTCTAGGTAGAATAAAGGTCATTTTGATAAGACCTAAAATTTTCTACGAAGGCTATTAACAAAATAAAGCTTAAAGATAAAAAGCCCTAGCAACTTTCGTCGGCTAGGGTTTTATAGGTTATTGCTTAGCTATTTATTTGTCGCTAATTATAAGGCTCTATTTTGTATGTGCCTTTTGCTCAAGCTGTTCAATTTCATTAGCGATAGCTTGCGGTGAACTGGTATTACGACATAACCAGTAATAAGCACCCGGCACAATAAACAAGGTAAAGACACTCGCTAATGATACACCGGCAAAAATAACCACACCAATAACCATGCGGCTCTCTGCACCTGGCCCTACCGCTAACACTAAAGGAATAGCACTGGTTACTGTGGTAAATGTAGTCATCACTATCGGACGGAGTCTTTGTTTAGAAGCATTAATTAAGGCATCTTCAAAAGCAATACCTTTATCACGTAACTGGTTAGCAAATTCGACAATTAAAATACCATTTTTTGCCGCTAAACCAATGAGCATGACAATACCTATTTGGCTATAGATGTTTAAACTCATGCCCATCAATTCCAGTCCGGCCAGCGCACCTACCAGCGCTAACGGTACGGTAAGTAAAATAACGAAAGGATGAATAAAGCTTTCAAACTGCGCGGCTAATACCAAGTAAGTAATTAACAATGCCAGCAAGAAAACAAACAAGATGGAGTTACCCGATTCTTTTAGCAATAAAGACTCACCTTTATAATCAATTTGCACATGTTCAGGCAGCTTGTTTTTGGTAACAGCCACTAAAAAGTCTAAGGCATCACCCAAGGCGTAACCATCGGCTAAATTCGCTGTGATGGTAATACTACGTAATCGGTTATAACGATTTAGTCGTGACGAGGTGGCATTTTCACCAATAGTTAATAAGTTAGCTAATGGTATTAACTTACCCGTAGTGCGAGAGCGAACATAAAGGTTATCGATATCCGTTGGGCTTTGAAATTGCTTTTTATCACCTTCAACAATGACGTCATATTCTTCGCCTCTATCAACAAAGGTAGTGACGCGGCGCTGACCTAACATGGTTTCTAACGTTTCGGCGATATCACCAACTGGCACACCTAAATCATAAGCTCGTTCACGGTCGATTTGCACGAGTAACTGAGGGTATGTTTCTTTATAGTCACTATTTATATTGGACAAGTTAGGGTTCTTTTGCGCTTCGGTGAGCAAAATATCACGCCACAGAGCCAATTCAGCAAAGGTATTACCTTGTAACACAAAAGACACTGGGGTATTACCACCACCGCCGCCACCAATACCTCGACGCATAATGGCAAAGGCGCGGACATCGGTAACACTTTGCACATCGCGGTTTATTTTATTAATAAAGCTAAAGGTATCAATACTACGTTTATCCCACTCAGGTAAGCCGACAATGGCAATACCACCCGTGCCACCAAAACCGGGCACACGTACAATGACCCGGTCTAATTCGCCTTTTGCTTGGTAGCCTAAAAGTTTCTCTTCAATTTTATGCATGTTTTTTACATTACTTTCATAACTGGCGCCTTCAGCGCTTTGCATAATTAAGAAGAAATTACCGCGATCCTCTTTAGGCGTGTATTCCGACGGTAATTTATTAAACAATAAAAATACCGCTGCTAACGATAAGCCCAGTACCAGCACAATAAGCATAGGTTGATGAATACTATTTTTAAGGGCACGGCCATAAGCCGCTTCAAAGCGGGAAAAAGCACGATCAAGCTTTTGACCAAAAGAGGAACTGCGCTCTCGGTGTTTTAACAATTTTGAACACATCATGGGTGTCAGTGACAAAGCTGTTATGCTTGAAAAAACGACGGCAGCAGCAATGGCAATGGCAAATTCAGTAAAGAGTCGTCCCATATTGCCCGATAAAAATATTAAAGGCACAAACACTGAAACCAGTACTAAGGTGGTGGCAACAACAGCAAAAGCGACTTCCCTGCCCCCTTCATAGGCAGCTATTAAAGGTGTTTGACCGTTTTCGATGCGGCGGTAAATATTTTCTAATACCACAATGGCATCGTCCACTACTAGACCGATAGCCAAGACTAAAGCCAACAGTGTTAATAGGTTAATGGAAAAACCAAACCAAGATAACACCATCATAGAGCCAATTAAGGCGACAGGTACAGTAACCGCAGGAATTAAGGTGGCGCGCACATTACCTAAGAATAAAAAGATAACCAATACCACCATTAACATGGCAATAATTAAGGTGCTATAGACCTCATCAATTGAGCCTTGAATAAAAACCGAGCTATCATAACTATTGGTAATAGTTGTGCCCACAGGCAAAGAGTTACGGATAGTGACCATCTCTTTTCTAGCGGATTTAACTACGTCCAAGGTATTGGCTTTTGATTGTTTGATAACGCCCAAGCCAACCATGTTTTTACCATTGCCGCGGAACATATTTTCGTCGTTTTGCGCGCCAATGAAAACTTCGGCAACATCACCTAAACGCACCACAGCATTACTGGCTGAATTACCATCTGAGTGACTAATGACCATATTGGCAAAATCTTGCACGGTTAAGTAACTACGCTCTACTCGAATAGAGAAATCTCTGTCTATTGACTCGATACGCCCCGCCGGTAATTCCACATTTTCATCGCGTAAGGTACCTTCTATATCTTGCACGGTAATATTACGCGCGGCCATGGAGACACGATTAAGGCGTATTTTCATGGCATAAGTACGGCCACCACCCACTTGTACTCGGGCAACACCATCAACCACAGCAAAACGATCAACAATATAGCGATTAGCGTAATCGGTTAGCTCTAACGTACTCATGGTTTCGCTTTGTAATACGAACCAAACAATGACATTTTCATCGTCATTGGCTTTAGAGACTTCCGGTGGTTCAGCTTGCTCGGGTAAGTTATTTAGCGCTCGGGAAATACGGTCACGAACATCATTGGTGGCAGCATCAATATCACGGTCTAAATTAAATTCAATGGTAATACTGGAGCGACCTACACGACTACTGGAATTAATGCTTTTCACCCCTTCAATGCCACTTATTCTGTCTTCAAGTAGCTGGGTAATTTTAGTTTCAACAATGGCCGCAGAAGCCCCCGGATAATTGGTACTGATATTAACTATCGGTGGATCAATATCGGGGTATTCTCTTAATGGCAACATTAAAAAAGCAACAATACCAAAAGTGATAATAAGTAAGTTTAATACCGTGGCAAAAACCGGTCGTTTTACCGATAAATCAGATAAGATCACTCGCTCTTGCTCCCATGCTCAGCCGTAGACTTTGCTTTAGCTGATTTTTCTTCGCTATTCGCTGCTGCTTTGTCTGCAGTTTCTTCACCTATGATACTTACCGCAGAGCCATCACGCAGTTTAAGTGCCCCTTCAACGACGACTTGCTCACCAGCCACTAAGCCTGAGACAACCTCCACCATACCAGGATGACGACGGCCAATTTTTATCGCTTTACGCACGGCTTTACCGTCCTTTTCGACAAAGACATAATGTTTATCTTCAATAGGGATAATACTGCTTTCAGGTAATTGTAAGATGTTTTCGACTTGCAACAACACGCTAATATTAAGTAACATTCCAGGACGTAGTTTTAACGCTTTATTGTTGATGGTGGCGCGGACCTTAAGACTACGAGTACCGACATCAATGCGACTATCAATGGCGGAAATTTTGCCAATAAACACTTTATCACGGTAAGCACTATTAACCGCGCTGATTTGTTGACCGACATGAAGATGGGTTAACAAGCGCTCGGGTAAATGAAAGTCGACTTTTATAATACTCAAGTCATCCAAGCTAGTGATCACACTACCGGCATCAATATAAGCCCCTTTACTCACCTCACGAAAGCCAAGAACACCGGTAAATGGTGCACGAATAGTTAAGTCATTGAACTTAGCCTCAGCACTTACTAGCTGCGCTTCAATCGCCTTAGTTTTTGCTTCTTGTTGCTCCACTAAAGATTCAGAGGTGGCTCGACTGACCAGTAACTCAGCTAAACGCTGTAAATGCGCCTTTGATTCAGACAAGTTGGCTTTTAACTCATTAACCTTTGCTAACTCTTCTTGATTATTCAGCTGAACTAACACAGCACCCTTGTTAACTTTTTGACCATCGTCAAAATAGACTTCATCAACAATATCTGAATATTTACTGGTGATCATCACCTGCTCATTTGCTCGCGCTGTACCTACCGCTTCAACACTTTCAATAAACTCGGCCAGTACCACGGATACCATTTTCACCGCAACGACTCGTTTAAATGAACTTTTTTCTTGCTGGGCTTCAGGCCATTGTACATAAGTAATTAAGGCCACTAAAATGGCAATTATACTGAGTAAAGGTAAACGGCGGGTAATAGCCGAAGGGTTTGTGGCCGTAGTAGACACAGACTTATTTGACATAAAAAGGTTCTCTAATTGCATAGTAATAGTGTGGCGAAAATAGTGCGTTTGACGTATATTAGACGGATAATTACACACAAACACTATAACCTATAGGCTAGTGAATAGCATTTACCTAGCGGGTAACTTAGCTTAAAATATTAACCACTTAACGCAAATTAACGCCAAAGAGAAAAACACTTGAATAAATTAGCCCTACTAGCCTTTGCCATACTATTATTTTTAAGCAGCCTATTATGGTATCTCGCCAATGGCTCTTTAAATGAATACCTAAAAAGCCAAGTTCTTTTACAAAGTCATTACTATAGCGGCCAAAAGACCCAGTTACTTAGCGCAGACTTTTCAAATAATACTGGCATTACTCACTTTACCGACTTATCTATTGCCAATATCGATGGTTTAACTCAGCCTCAACTGATTAAAGTCGATAACATCAGTGTGCATTTAGCAGAGCTTGCTACTAGCCAATTTGACGCACCCAGCGTAGCGAAAAAAACCACTACCTTAGTACATGTTAAGCAGCTTCGTTTCAATAAGTTGCACGCTTGGTCCGAGGTGACTAAAACTGGTCAAACAAATCTCGAAGTATTGTATAAAAAAATCGAAATTCAACTAGCCACTGATTACCCCGCTTTATACCCACAACTAAGCGCGGAGCTATACGCAAAAATGTACCCTGAGCGTAGCGAAAAAGTGGCCTTGGAAAATATTGATAGCCGCCCCAAAACACCCAAAATTGAAACCAACAAAGCAATAATCGCCTCCAAGGAAGCTAAACAGAAAAAGCGCCTCTTAGGTAAGGCACAAACCCGCGTTAGCGTCAGGTCAGTACTTATTGAAGAATTAACCCTGACCATGATTAAAGATAATAAAGTGCTTACCAAACGCTTTGATAATATCGAGTTAGGCCGCCTTGGTGACGAAAATGGCTTAGATAGCAATCAGTTGGGCGGAGAATTACTTAGACGTTTACTCGGTGAGTTAATCCGTATAGAAAAAGACAACTCGATGGCAAGCTTGGCTAATGAGCTTGAGCAGCAGGAATAAATACAACGGATACATTAGCGACTGTTACTATTTCGAGATGATTTTTACCACAGTTCCCTTGATATTTAGAGTAAATATAGTATGGGTGTAGCTACCTCAACGGGCATAACCTCGAATCATATAACTTGCTATATATATGCCCGCAAACGCTGCACCTTATTTAAACCACTGAAAAGTCTTTAATTGCCGCTAATTTTTGCGGGTGTATTATTTTATTTTTAACGGCTCGCTGAAACCTGCTAGCTGGACGGATAAAATAGCACGGTGTTTACTTGACTTAAAAAATCTGGGCCTAAGAGTAGTACCTTTAGGTAACAGCAATTCCCGTTAAAAATATGGTTCGCTAAACTAATAAGGCTCATTGCTACAGTTAGCCCCTTGATTACTATGATCAGCACAAACGTTGGCTAAACGGTCTTTAGCTACCACTTCCCCCTTGCCTGTCACATTTACGTTATAAATCCTTCATCCTTCCTTCATTTTTAATTTACCAAACTGTCATTTTTAGTCACTAGCATAGCGATGATGTTAATGCCGCTGCGTTAGCAAAAATTATTACCCGAATAAATAACCTTAACTATTAACCTTTATTTTTCACTTAATACCTAACCAAAGGAAGCACTATGAAGTCAATGTGGGTTTCACTTTCAGCTTTGTCATCACTTTTACTCGCTAGCGTCGCTGACGCTGGCGTTTTGCCCAATGTGCAAAAAGAAAGTCAGTGGTTTGTTGATGGCCAACAAAGCGTTATGACTAAAACCAAGCTAACGACACGTAATAAAGCAAAAAATGTCATTTTATTTGTCGGCGACGGTATGGGATTATCAACCTTAACCGCGGCACGAATTTTAGCCGGACAAAATGAAGGAAAACTGGGTGAGGAAGGATATTTAAGTTTTGAAAGATTCCCTTATTCTGCCCAAGTTAAAACCTACAATGTAGACGCACAAACCCCAGACTCTGCAGGAACTATGACCGCAATGATGTCAGGGGTCAAAACCGATGTCGGTGTTATTGGTGTTGATGAAGATATTGTTCGTGGTGATTGCGCAACCGTTGCCGGTAATGAATTAGTCACCTTATTGGAAGCCGCTGAAATTAAAGGTTTGTCGACAGGAATTATTTCCACGGCCCGCATAACTCATGCAACCCCAGCGGCAGCTTATGCAAAGTCTGCCGAGCGCAACTGGGAAGACATATCAGATATGCCTGAAGCCGCTATAACGGCTGGCTGTACAGATATTGCTACCCAGCTCATTGATTTTGAAAAAAATTTAGAGCAGCGTTTTCCTGGCGTTGATGTCAATGGTATTGAAGTTGTTTTTGGTGGTGGACGTCGGCACTTCCTTCCCAAAGATGCAAGCTACAACAGCGCAGATGCTAGCAGTGCTATTGAAGGCGACCGTAGTGATGGTGTTGACTTAACAGCAAAATGGCAAGAGCAATATCCAAGTGGTAAATATGTTATTGATCAAGCTGGCTTTGATGCCATTGATGCCAGTAGCACGACGCGCGTATTGGGACTATTTAATGAATCTCATATGCACTATGAAGCGGATCGTAAAAATGATATTGCTGGTGAGCCTTCCCTCACTGAAATGACCCGTAAAGCTATTGATATTTTGGATAACAATGACAAAGGTTTTTTTCTAGTGGTTGAATCTGGACGCATTGACCACGCTCATCATGCGGGCTCAGCATACAATGCACTAACCGATACCATAGAGTTCTCTAATGCGGTACAAGCAGCTATCGATAATACCAACCCAGAAGAGACTTTAATTTTAGTTACTGCTGATCATAGTCATGTATTTACCATTGCTGGTTACCCCAAACGTGGCAATCCCATTTTAGGTAAGGTTGTTAATGTCGGTGAAACAGAGCCTGCACTTGCCAGTGACGGCATGCCATACACCACAGTCGGTTATACCAACGGTAAAGGCTTTCGCAATTTAGTGAATGAGACCAATGCCGACCTTACTTATAACGACGATGCGGTTGCTGGTCGCCAAGACCTAACAATGATTGATACAAGATCAACAGGTTTCCATCAAGAAGCAGCTATACCATTGGGCTCTGAAACTCATGCCGGCGAAGATATTAGCTTACATGCTATCGGTCCTGGCGCTCATTTAGCACAAGGTGTTATTGAGCAAAGTGTTATTTTTCATATCATCAACCAATCTCTTGGCTTAATTGCTCACTAACTTGCTAATCGAAAGGAATTAACAATGAAAACATTAAATTTAATATCATTAGCCGTGTTAGCCACATTAGCGGGTTGCGAAGGCAGCGACGGCAATGACGGCACTAGCGGTGATAAGGGTGTAAACAGTTTGATTAAGCAAACTTTAGTCAGTGTTGGCCATGAGCAGTGCCTGAACGGTGGCGTGAAAATTGACTCAGGCTTAGATAATGATGGCTCTGGTACTTTAGACGCTAGCGAGATTGAGGCAACTGAGTTTGTTTGTACACCAACAATTACCAAAATTCAAGGTTCAGCATTAACGGCTACCACCAATAACCTTTGGTATGAGCAAGGGCAAAGTGTGTTAGCACAGGCGAAATTGAATACTAAATCCTTGGTTAATACCCGGGGAAAAGCCAAAAATATCATATTATTTGTCGGTGATGGTATGGGCATATCAACCGTTACCGCCGCGCGTATTTTAGCTGGCCAACAATTAGGTAAATTGGGTGAAGAACATCAGTTAAGTTTTGACAAATTCCCCTATTCTGGTTTTGCTAAAACCTACAATGTTGATGCACAAACACCCGATTCTGCCGGCACAATGACAGCAATGATGTCAGGGGTGAAAACAGATGTCGGCGTCATTGGTGTTAGTGAAGCCATTAGTCGCGGCGATTGCTCGACACTCTTTGGTAATGAGTTGGTGACCGCCTTAGAACTGGCCGAACTAGCAGGAAAATCAACCGGCATTATATCGACTGCACGTATTACGCATGCGACACCAGCCGCAACCTATGCTAAATCTGCGGAAAGAAATTGGGAAGATATTTCCGATATGCCTGCCGAAGCCATTGCCGCGGGTTGTCAGGATATAGCCTCACAACTGATCAACTTTGAAAGCAATATTGAAAGTCGTTTTCCTGGCGCAGATGTTGACGGTCTTGAAGTGGTATTAGGGGGTGGCAGACGCCATTTCTTGCCAAAAGATGCGGCATTTAATAGTCCAGATGCGAGCAGTGCTGTTGAAGGTGATAGAACCGATGGTCGAGACTTAACCGCTGAATGGCAAGTGCAATATCCCACGGGCAGTTATGTTATTGACCAAGCGGGCTTTGATGCGGTTGATGCCAATACCACATCACACTTATTTGGTTTATTTAATGAATCACATATGCACTATGAAGCAGATCGTAAAAATGATATTTTAGGTGAACCGTCTTTACGTGAAATGACCAGTAAAGCTATCGATATACTGGATAATAATGAAGAAGGTTTCTTCTTAATGGTTGAAGCGGGTCGAATCGATCATGCTCACCATGCGGGCAGTGCTTATGGGGCATTAACCGATACTATTGCCTTTGCCGATGCCGTTCAAGCAGCTGTTGAGGCAACCAACCCTGCAGAGACCTTAATTATTGTTACTGCCGATCATAGCCATGTATTTACTATGGCTGGTTATCCAAAGCGTGGTAATCCAATTTTAGGCAAGGTGGTAGCGGTAGGAGAAACTGAACCAAGCCTAGCAAAGGATGGCATGCCTTACACCACATTAGGTTATACCAACGGCAAAGGTTTTAGAGATTTAGGCGCTGAAACTAATGCCGATGCAGGCTATAACGGTGATGCAGTAACTGGCCGTCAAGATCTTACCCTGGTTGATACTAATACTAGCGGTTTTCACCAAGAAACTCTGGTACCCCGAGGCTCTGAGACACATGCCGGTGAAGATGTCGGTATTTATGCCATGGGCCCTGGCGCACATTTAATTACCGGTACCAATGAGCAAAGTATTATTTTCCACGTAATGGATTATGCCGCTGACTTGGTAAAAAAAGCTGAAATGGCCATGGATTAACGAGGATTTATCAGCGTTATCTTTACTATCAGCGCTAAAAAGATAAGGAGTCTGCCCTGTTTAGCACAAAACATGCAGCTTCTTTATCTTTATTTTACTCACTGCCTTATTAGCATCAAAATGAACTTATTATGAAAATTATCACTTTATTACTGTCAACAATATTCCTGTTAACGCTATCGTTCAGCAGTAGCGCCAGTGAATGTAACATTTCGCCCAACTTACTCAGTGCTTATTATGATGTTAGCCAGCAAGTATCGAGCAAGCAGGGACGAAGAAACACACCAATGCAAGCAGTACCACAGAAAAAAACCTTTGAATTACACCGCCAGAAGAATCAAGTGCTACAACGAGATATTAGCCAAGGCATTAATGATATTTGGTCGTTAAAAGCTAATCGCTTGTCGTTAAGCCGAGCCTTTGAACAATATCAACATGCCATAGAGTATCAGGCCAATGAATTGCGCTATCAGCCACAGTGGCGAAATATTTATCAATTAGTAGTAACGCCTAAGCTCGAGGAGATGCAACTGGTCGAACAAAAAAAGTCGGGCTGTCAATTAGAGCAACACTATGTACTTAAAAGTAAACACACTGAATATCAATTAGTGTGGTTACCTAAACTGCAATTGATCAAGTTCTTCCAAGCCAAAAGCAGCACATTGACTCACCAATGGAAATTAACTAATTACCACGCTGACGCGGCACAAATCACCGCACTATTTAAGCAGTATTCTAGTTATCAAAGTACCGATTATGCTGATGTTGGTGATAACCAATCAATGCCTTTTCTAGCCGCTATGATTAATCAGGGTTTTTCCGCCTCACAAAAAACTCAAAATAGACACAAACATCAGCCTAATATTTCACGGTGAAGATGATTATATTTCCCCTCATGATGTCAGTGTTGAGCATAGTGCAAGGCAAAGTGTGCCAACATGGAATTACGCAAAAGTGCATGTTAGAGGTCAGGTTACTGAGGTAACTAACCTTGATGATAAATACCAACACATGCTGACCAGCAGTGATCATTTTGAGCAAGTAAAGGTACTACAAGGCTTAACATCATCTGAGAAAAATACCCCTTGGTCCCTTGCTGCTGCATATAGCAACGGCAGTGGCAATAGCGATGCCAATGAAAACGAAAACGCTATTAAACACATGCTACAGGCGATAACCGTTTTTACCCTCACCATTAGCAGCATTGAGGGTCACTTAAAATTTAATCAAAAAAAACCGCTTACCTTAAGAGCGCAATTAGCAGAACAAGTAGCAAGGCGAAATAAGCCTCTTTTGGCTGAGCTAATACGCTTTTTTTGACCGATAACTTATTTAGCAAACCTCCTAATAGCGAATTGGCGGCAACTTACATTTTCTGATATCTTATTTACCAATGATTAACATTTTATCCAAGTGTTAATCTTACTTATCAATAATAAATAGTTATACCAGCAATAATAATACAAAAAGGACGTTACCATGAAAAAGACATTAGTCTCTTTAACCGTGCTCATAGGGTTAATGGGCTGCAATAATAGCAATAACTTAAACGCATCAATTGATGAGAATAGCGGCCCCGTGCTTATTTCAGGGCTAAATATTACGGCCATAGATACCACAGTAAAACCTGGCGATGACTTTAACCTTTATGCGAATGGCAATTGGATAAAGCAAACCAAAATTCCAGCTGACAAATCATCTTATGGTGTAGGCACCATAGTGCACGAGCAATCTCAAAGTGACGTTAGAGCGATTATCGAAGCGGCTTCTAGTGGTGACTTTGTCCAAGGCTCAAATGAGCAAAAAGTTGGTGATTTATATCAATCTTATATTGATTGGGATACCCGTAATAAAATTGGTTTAGCACCTATTCATCATGAGTTTAGCCAAATAGATAACATTAGCAATTATGATGAATTAGCGATACATTTTGCCGTGGCGAATAAACTCGGTTATGCCATTCCATTTAATCTTGCTCAATATGTCGATTTTAAAAATCCAAACTCTTATATGAGATATACCTGGCAATCAGGTTTGGGTTTACCGGACAGAGAGTATTATTTATTAGATGACGATGCCTCAAAAGAGCTCAGAGCAAGTTACCTTACTCACATAGAAAAAATGCTAAGCCTAGCCGGATTAGCCAATCCAAAAGCAGCCGCTAAAGATATCTTTGCCTTAGAAACAAAATTGGCTAGTCAGCAGATGAAAAAAGAGCAAACGCGCGATATGGTTGCTCTTTATAATAAGATACCGACCAAAGAGTTAAGCAAACTCATGCCTGATTTCAACTGGAGCGGTTTCTTAGCACAAGCTGGCATTAGCGATATCGATGGCGTTGTTATTACGCAAATGGACTACATGAAAGCGCTGAATAACATCATCAAAGAGACACCAATATATACCTGGCATGTCTACTTAAAGTGGGGCGTTATTAATAGTACGGCAACTAGATTGACCCAAGAGATAGACCAACAAAACTTTGAATTTTATGGCAAAACATTACGTGGCGTAAAAACACAACTGCCGATGTGGCGCCGTGGTGTTAGCGTAGTGAATCAAAATATAGGTGAAGTAGTTGGCAAGGTTTATGTAAAAAAACACTTCCCACCGCAAGCTAAAGCACGTATGGAAGAATTGGTGAATAATCTAATCAAAGCGTATAAAGTTAGCATTGAAAACCTTGATTGGATGACCGCTGAAACCAAAAAGCAGGCGTTAGATAAGTTAGCTAAGTTTACCACTAAAATTGGTTACCCGGAGATCTGGAAAGATTACTCAGCCTTAACCATCAAAAAAGATGATTTGTTTGGTAACTTAAAACGCTCTGCTTTAGTAGTTTACCAACAGGGTTTAGATAAACAAAATGGCCCGGTACAAAAACATGAGTGGGCTATGACGCCACAAACGGTTAATGCTTATTACAACCCTCCGTTAAACGAAATAGTGTTTCCTGCGGCAATATTACAACCACCATTTTTCAACTTAAATGCCGAAGATGCTGTTAATTATGGGGCTATCGGCGCCGTTATTGGTCATGAAATTGGTCATGGTTTTGATGATGCTGGCAGTGCTTTTGACGGTGATGGTGTTTTACGTAACTGGTGGACAGATGCCGATAAAGCTGAGTTTAAAAGCAGAACTAACAAGTTAGTGGCCCAATACGATGAGTTTGAACCCCTTGAAAATGTTCATGTTAATGGTACTTTCACCTTGGGTGAAAACATTGGCGACCTTGGTGGCTTAAGCATTTCACTGCTGGCATATAAAATGTCCTTAGCAGATAAACCTTCGCCTGTTATTGATGACTTTACTGGTGAACAACGTGTTTTCTTGGGCTACGCACAAAGCTGGAGTAAAAAGTATCGTGAAAAAGCATTAAAACATCAAATCAGTACCGATCCCCACTCACCTGCCATGTATCGAGTGAATGGTGTGGTCCGTAATGTCCCTGAATTTTATCAGCTGTTTGATGTAAAAGAAGGCGATAAACTTTACTTAGCACCAGAGCAACGCGTGAAAATTTGGTAGTTTAATTTTTAAATTTAAAGACTAACTAAGCTCATAAAAGCGCTGCGTTGACTTAATCAACTCAGCGCTTTTATTTTCTAAACTAAGAAAAGAAAATATCATGCACTTGGAACATGAATTCGGGTGATTATACTTTTCTGCGGCAACGACCATGGCTAATAGTGCCGGTACATTCTTAAATAAATTAAAATTAGCAATATCTTAAAAATACGTTAAAAGTAATAACCAACGTTAATATTAAACCTTGTTTGCCAGTCATCACTATCCCCTGCCATGGTGCCGCCAACGAAAGGCTGATTTTTTGCTCTAACTAAATCGACATAGGTATAAAGTGCGCCGGCTGAAATAGCGACCCCTAATACGTTCATAATAGTGTCATTATTAAAATCGCCTGATTTATCAGTCATCATGTTGTAGTTGTTATAAAAATTTAATGAGCTGATGGGGCCAAATTCGACCGGCTTTAAATAGGCAACATTAACAGTATAAAGTTTAGCTTCGCTGGGAATAGAATCATAAAAACTATAAGCACCAACGGCTATTTGTGGTGAGTAACTATCAAAATCATATTTATAATCAGTATATTGTAGTTTTACATTCCAACGATTAAATTGCGCGTCAGTGTGTATGGCAAAGGCGGTACGATCACCTATTGATGATGTCGCATCTCGTATGTCTCCTGATAACCAAGAAAAACCCAATTCAACATTAGCTAACTGATAGGCATAACGTACATTGAAGGTGTTGTGCTCAGCAGCCTCTAGGCTAGGTTGCTGATAAATTCCCTCGTCACTTGCACGTACACCAACTATATCGTAAGAATACCTATCGGTTCGATTGTCTACATAACCATCTATACCGCCCATTTCATCGGTAAAGAAAAAGGCCAGCCGTAAATCATGTGTAGCCGTTTTTCTAATAAATTTGATACCGGCATCATAGTCATCTTCTAAACCAACGTAGTAATTACTACTAAAGAAATAATTGTGAGAGTTATAATTTAAGTTGCCAAATGGCACCCGTGTTATACCTATTTGTCCTTGCCAGTGCTCGTCAAAATCATAACCAAGCCAAGCATGATGAATAACATTCATGTATTGAAACCAGCGATATTGCGCAGATAATATCACCCCACCAATCTGACCATTTAAATCAAGGCGAAATAGATCAAAGTCTAAGTCTCCGCCTCGACTGGTATTGGCATCGTTGTAATCTTCATATACGTATTGAAAACGCACCGCTCCACCCAGAGTAATGCCAGCATCTTCTTCTGCAACGGGTTTTTTACCCGCAGTTTTTTTTTCTGCAGTAATGTTACCCGCTGCATTTACTGCCTTTTTTAGTTGCTGTATTTCTATTTCAAGTTGCTTTACTTTGTTGCTCAGCTCTTCTTTTTCAGTAGAAAAACATACCTGAGAAAAGCATAAGGGCAATAAAAAAATTGTTAGCTTTTTCATAATATCTACCTAATTAGCTTGCTAATAATATGATTTACCGCTAAAAAACTTATAGCTTTTATGGTTAGTGATGTAATTGATTAATTGCTTTCAACTGGCCACTTCTCACCGTTACTATCTGGAATATAATAAGAAATTGGACGCAATTTTTTTAACTTAGTAAAACCTTGGTTAAACTTATCTCTGAAATACTCGGCATTGGGGTGCTCTTTAGAACAGAGTAAATAGTTTAACTGTGACTTTAAGGGCTTAGGATGGGTGGTAACCAGCTTTATTGTGGCTTCACTATAAAGTTGTCGCAATTGATACCAACCGGTTTTTACACTGGGGAAAATATCAATTCTGCCGGCCATTAACATTTGCCAGTTTTGCTTATCTCTGGCAACCCAGTGAACACTTAATGCTTGTTGATCTGCCAGCCGATGAAACTCCTCACTGTAGGTGTAGCTCAATGTTGCCCCAATGATATATCGAGATAAGTCAGTTAACTTTGTCCATTCAACTGGGGTCTTTTTTAAGTGAAAGAAAAGCCACTCTTCTTCAAATAGAGGCTCACTAAAAATAAAATCTTTAATTCTATCGGGTGTTTTTCCGTAATACATAATACAAGCTTCATGGCCCAACCTTGTCATTCGCAAACCCCGCGCCCAGGGCACAAAGATAAATTTAGTTTTGATGCCCTCTAAAGCAAAAGCATCGGCAACGAGCCGAGAAACATAACCTTTATCCTCATCAGCCTCGTTGATAGCTGGCGGGTAATTTCCAGTAACAATAACTAGGGAGGTTAAATCATCTTTTTCCGCCGTAATACCTGCAGTAACCATGCATAAGAAAACACAATAAAAACATAGCTTAAAATATTTCATCATAAATAAACTTACTTTATTCACATGGTTACTAGGATGCTGTCAATATATAGTTTTAATTAAAAAAAACGCTTCATTTAGTTTTAGCCTTGCATCTATTTTTATAGCTTATATAAGAAATTATGCAATATTCCCCTGAAGAGGCAGAGGTATTCGCTAGGTTATTAGCAAGCTAAACCAGGGTTTTCTGACAACGGTAATATCGGGATTAATAACTCAGTTTTCCCGCTTAATGCTTTTTCAGCTCGTTGGCTTTTAATAGCATGGATTTACTTTCTTCTAGAAAGTCACCGGCATAATCACCAAACCAATCTGAGACATGATTAAACATATCAACAAAGGCATCTTTATCATCAAGGCTGACATCTTCGAGTAACTCTAAGAATCGATAAGCAAATCGTTTCATCATGCTGACATTGTCTTTGTTAGCAAAGATAATGTCAGCATATAGGGTCGGATCTTGGGCAAATAACCGGCCAACCATGATCAACTCTAATCGATAAATAGGCGAGCTCATTGCCACCAACTTTTCAATATCCACACCTTCTGCCATTAAATGATAACCATAAACAATGGTAGAAAAATGTCGCATCACTTGTACCATGGACATGGCTTGATCATGTTCGTGGGCTTCAACCGGGTAAATTTTCGCGCCCCACACTTCAAATTGCTCGAGTAACCACTGATATTTTTCAGGGTAGCGACCTTGACAACTAATAATGGTTTGTTTAATTAAACCAGTAACATCAGGACCAAACATCGGGTGTAAACCTACCACAGGACCTGAGTGTGCCTTTTTCATTTCAAATATAGGTGACTCTTTAATACTGGTTAAGTCGGCCAGGATACAATCTTTTGGCAAGTTATTCAGGTGATGAATAACCATGGTGGTTAGACGAATAGGCACAGCAACAAGGACCACGCTGGCATCAGCTAAAATAGCCGCACTGTTGGGCCAATCGTTTTGCTCAATAATCTCAACTTGGTAATCAGAGCGCCGAAACAGGTCAACAAAAATAGCACCTAACTGTCCTTTACCGCCAACCACAACAATCTTTTTACACTCAGGGTTTACACAGCGATAACCACTAGCATCTTGGCTGACATAAGAGTCTCGCATTAAACGACGTAACACATCTTCAATTAAGTCAGGAGATAGCCCAGCTTCACTGGCTTGTAAACGCCTTTTAGCAAATAAACTTGCTTCACGTACTGGGTCATAAATAGGTTTACCGACACTACTTTTTAATTGCCCTACTTTACTGGTAACGTTAAGTCGCCTTTGTAATAGCTGAACTAAATCACTATCAATTTCATCAATTTCATCACGTAAGCTGGTTAATTTTTTATCAAAGTCGGGATCTGAATTCGTCATTGCTCTCTCTTCTATAAACATTTTATCTAAAGCATATTATCTAAAATATATTCTTTAATATTATTGCTCAAAGCCTTTAAAATAGAAAACGCGACATAAGTCGCGTTTAATACCTTAGCTACATACCTTAGTTAAAGAACCGGTCGGCAAAACTTTTAGGCAATGCGCGCGGTTAAACAAGCCGATAGGCGTGCATCGATATCGGCTAATAATCGTTCGGTTTCAGCAAAGTCAATGCAAGCATCGGTAACCGAGACACCGTAAGCCAAGTCTGCTTTGGCTAAATCACTGCTTTGATTACCAGCATTTATATTACTTTCTAACATTATACCAATAATCGATTTATTACCCGTACAAATTTGCTCAACCACATCTAGGGCAACTAATGGCTGACGAGTGTAATCTTTGTTCGAGTTACCATGGCTACAGTCAACTATGATACCGGCATCAATGGCTTGTTTAGCTAATACTACTTCGCACTCGGCAATACTAGCGGCATCATAGTTTGGCGTCGCGCCACCACGTAAAATAACATGACCATCCGGGTTACCTCGGGTTTGAATCAAGGCAACCTGCCCTTGACGGTTTATGCCCATAAAGTGATGCGGAGAAGCGGCTGATTGCAATGCATTGACTGCCACACCTAAACTACCATTAGTACCGTTTTTAAAACCGATTGGCATGGATAAACCACTGGCCATTTCTCGGTGAGTTTGCGACTCGGTAGTACGAGCGCCAATCGCTGACCAACTAAATACTTCAGCCAAGTATTGTGGGCTAATAGGATCAAGTGCTTCGGTTGCCAATGGTAAACCAAGCTCTGTTAAGTAAAGAATCAATTCACGGGCTTTGCGCAGGCCAGTTTCAACATCAAACGAGCCATCCATATGTGGGTCGTTAATTAGACCTTTCCAACCCACTGTGGTACGCGGCTTTTCAAAATACACACGCATAACCACATACAAAGAGCCTTTATGCTTGTTCTGTAATGCTTTTAGTTGACGTGCGTAGTCTTTCGCCGCTTCAACATCATGAACAGAGCATGGACCTGAAATTACCAATAAACGCGGATCACGTTTGTGAATAATAGCTGAAATAGTTTTACGTGATTGTTGCACAAAGTCACGTCCTGCTGCTGACAAAGGTAACTCAGCGCGTAACGCATCCGGGGTAATTAATACATGCTCGGCATTAACATGAATGTCATTTGAGCTTGTTGGCACTGCGCTTAATTCGCTAGTTGTTGTCATGACTTTTCCTTAATTAATCTATTTTCCACCAAGTGGACTTTTAAAGTGGGTGTACGCTAGCTAAATAAACAGATTAAACATGTGAAATTCAAGGAAGGAGAACAGCGATTAATAAGGGCTACAGCTCAACCAAAAACAAAAACAAGAAATCGTAAAGATTTAAATACGCGATTTGTATTGATATAGTTACACTCTTTTTAACTTATGTATAGTGTTAAATCGTAATAAGTAAGAATAAATCGTCGTAGGGATGGATGGTAGTAAATAGTGAACAGTTCAAACAGGAAATTGCAGCATTAACAACAAGGCGAATGCTGCAACATCAAAGAGGAAGTGCAAAAGAAAAGCAGGATCTTCCCTAATTTTATAGCATAACTAATCTGCCCCTTGTGAGGCTAGAGCAAGGTTAGTTAGCTGTTTATTTTATTTAATCTCAGATCTTTGACTGATCAACACGGGTTCACCGTCAATGACCAATTCAAAAGTAACATCAACCGCATTAGGCTTGGCTTTAGCGCCTGATTTTACAGTAAACTTATGACTAAACTGACGAATTTCGTAAGGTGCCATGGTAATTTCTTCTTCATAATATGACGTTTCAAAAATATCTGAAGGGTACGCTTGTACCATTATTTTACCTTTAGTTTCTCCTGCATGTGGCCCTCTAAATTCACTGGTAATTAATACTTCTTTGCCAATGACTTTTGCATCTTCAACGATTGCCATGGACGACCAAGGATAGACACGAGCACCTTGAGTTACCGTTAGCACAATTAACTGCCCCTGCCATTCAACAGTTGCCTTGGCAGTTATCGCCTTTTTGCTGGTACGAGTCGCTAACGTAGTCGTTAAGTCTTGTATGGTTTTATCGCCACTGGCTAACACAAGGTCTTTAGTAAAGCTGTTATTGCCTTCTTGGCTCAATACTATGTTCGCATTAGCAACTGCAGCACCTTGGTTACGCAATACTGCTGAAACAACTTGCTCACCATTGGCCTTTTCTTGACGCCACTCTAAACGCAGGTGTAAGCCAGATAGCTCTTCTAAAGCATGATTAACCTTCTCTTTAGTAGCGCCTGAATTAACAATGGCCGTAACTAAGCTAGCACTAGCAGCATTCAATTTAGCTAAAGAAGCTAATTGAGTTTTACGGTCTTTTGGTGTGGCATCTATCATATATTCATACATGACTGATAACTCACTAGGAACCTTATCTCCTAAGCGCCACATGGCTCTAAATAAACGACTAATAGCACGATCCGCTGGATTAGCCCACGGGTTAACTTCTAGATTAGTGGTTAGGTCTCTCGGTACAGGGTTAAGGTCTCTACCATCATCAAAAAAGGCCGTGAGTCTATGCTCGGCATTTTCCGCCAATATTGCCATATGTCTATCAAGTAACTTAGTGCGCACATCATTCGATATGGAAAAGTTCACCTTATACTCACTCGCTTTCGATTTAAGTAAAATAGTTAAATGGTCCGCATTAATAGTAACCGACAGACCCAACTTAGGTTTTAATTGTGCTTCTAAATCAGCAACCATCTGCGGTGATATAGAATAACTAATATCTTCTCCACCCAAAGAACTTGCATTAACCACAATAGTATTGCCTTTAACTATTTTTATTTGCAGTAATTCATCTTCGTCAGGTTTATACGATTTTTGCTTAAAGGTGCCAACTTTTTTATCCGCTGTTAATCTCTGCTGATTTTCATCACTGATCTTTAAACCTAAACCAATGCCAGCATGACCACGATGTAAATGATCAGCTAAATAATCTATCGTTAATGCTACCGTAGGATTATCATTGCCACGGACAGGTTTAATGATTAATGACGACATTTCACCTACAGGCTGGTCAAATTTAAATGACTTATAGCTAGGTTTTTCACCCGGTTTTAAGCGGACATCCATACGAGGAGAGCCATGTTCGTAGCTATTATTTAATACCCGTACCCATAATTTATTGCCATCTTGTTCCCAAGGCCCAGCAGCGGTATTAAATGTTTTATCAATGCTGGCAACATATTCAACAAACTGCGCTTCTACCTTGTCCCAATCGCCAAAAATATCCATCATCAACTGATGAGATAATGCTTTACCACTACCATAATCCGATTGACGTTTTGCCGCCATTTCATCGCGATACGCTTTAAATTTATGTGATCTGTCTGGATCGTCTAACATAAAATGCACAATGAAAAAGTTTATGCCACGATACAAACTCGGGTTATTAGTCATGTCCTCAATACTTGGGCTATTTAAGGCTTCATATTGTTTTAAACCTAGGCGCACATAATCCATGGGTGATGCGCGATCAAATACCATCACTTTCAACTGTTTTTTCTCAGGATCATAATAATGATGCGCCAAGGCGTCAGCAGTGCCTTCGGTAAACCAAGTAGGTAACCAACCCGGATAGTCCATTAACGACATTTGAAAAACATGACCTTGCTCATGTACGACAATATATCGTTGATGTTGCTCACGCGCACTGGGGAAACTATAACCTACAAGGTTATAAAACATCGCTTCGCCACCCGCACTGATGCCTCGGGTTATGTTATCGTCAGTTACAAATATTTTAGTTTCTTTTTTACTGGAACCATAAACGGCTGCCATGCGTTTATTTTCCATATCTGGCGGTGTCATGCCAAATAGTTCAATATAGTGTGGAAAAGAACTTTCCAGTAATTCCATATACAAGAGCACTTGAGCTTCTGGCCGGTTACTTTTAAGGGCAAAATGTTTACTGACGTACCAGTCAAACCCTGGGGTATTATTTACCCGACCTGAACTGTAGGTATAAGGAATATTTTTACCAACCTTAACTACCTCTATGCTATTTAGCGTTGATACTCTGCCACTAGCCGTAATATCAACACTCATATCTGATGGATGTGGGATCACACTTGCTACCGGTATTAAAGAGCCCTGTGCTGTTGTTAACTCGGCAGAAGTTGCTGGTGACTTAGTCGCGTGTTTATCTGTAGTGGCATTACAACCGGATAAAATTGCACTGGTAATCACCAATGAGAGTAACGTTGGCTTTAAGTTCATGCTTAACCTTATAAATGAGAAATTATAATTATTTAGATGAGTAACACTATATATGTATATTGTATACACGCAAGGGGAATAGCTAAGGAGTTGTAACAAAAACAAATGAAAGTAAAAAAAATGGCTATTCCCTTGGGTTAAAGGCTATTTTATCAAAGAAAAAGTACAATGATAGCCTGATATTATTACTTGTATTTGTTATGGGTGGCAGAGTTTATTGTTATGGACAGCAGAGTTAATTACTGTTGATTAACTGCCGTATAACTTATAATTAACCTGCCAGATAACTAAAATGTTGGACCAGGTCAGAATATTAGCTTAGTTCGACCAGGAACAGCATCAACTGGTGGTTTACTGCTGGTAAAACAATAACTAGGAAAAAAATTTTAAATGAAATACTTATCTTTAACGGCTCTTGCCGTAACGTCAGTCCTTTCGGGCATGGCACAGGCTGCAACACTATCTAACGCTGCGACGATCGATTTTAATCAAGGCGCAATCAATTCAATGACTGCTCAACCAACTGCCCTAACAGGTCTTGGTTTTAAAGCTGTCAAAACAGTGACCTTGACCAATGGCACTAAAAAGACTCGCTATCAACAGCTTTACATGGGCGTGCCAGTATATGGTACTTCGGTAGTGGCTCCAACTGCTGTTCCTGGCATCATGAGCATGACATCGACTATCGGTAGCACCGCTCAAGGTAATATTTTGACCGGTATCGCTGGTGATATTAAGAACACAAAAGCTAAATATTCAGATAAAGCAGCGTTAAATATTTTACGCGCTAGCAATAACATTAATAATGTTAGCTTGGTTCAAGTGAGAACTGAAAATGAACAAAGCGAATTGTTTGTTTATCTTGATGACAATGGCGTAGCGCGTTTGGTTTACCTAACGTCTTATTTTGTACATCAGCCAACCCCAAGTCGTCCATATGCGATTATTGATGCCAACACTGGTGAGATAATCAAAAAGTGGGAAGGCTTAACCATGCGTCAGGCAACTGGCCCAGGTGGCAATACTAAAACTGGTCGTTATGTTTATGGCGTCGATTACCCAGCGTTAACCGTTGATGAAAATTGTCGTATGAGCACTTCGAATGTTAATACTATCGATATGAATCATCAAACATGGGGCGGCAGCATTTTTCAATTTAACTGCCCAGAAAATAATTACAAAAGCATTAATGGTGCTTTTTCACCATTAAACGATGCCCATTACTTTGGTAATGTTATATTTGATATGTATCAAGATTGGTTTAATGCTGCACCGCTTAACTTTAAGCTGACCATGAAAGTGCATTACGGGTATAACTACCAAAATGCATTTTGGAATGGTCGTGAAATGACCTTTGGCGACGGTGGTTCGGTGATGTACCCAATGGTTACATTGGATGTGTCGGCTCATGAAGTCAGCCATGGTTTTACCGAACAAAACTCTGGACTAGTTTATATGGGTCATTCAGGTGGCATGAACGAATCATTCTCTGATATGGCAGGTGAAGCGGCAGAGTATTTCATGAAAGGCACCAACGATTGGATTATTGGCGGCGAGCTAATGAAGTTTTCTGATGGCATGCGCTTTTTAGATGATCCAACTAAAGACAACCGTTCAATTGCTCATATTAATGATTATTACGATGGCATCGACGTTCACCACAGCTCGGGTCTTTATAATAAAGTATTTTATACCTTAGCTCACAAAGCTGGTTGGAACACTCGCACTGCGTTTGAAGTCTTCACTTTAGCCAACCAACTATACTGGACTGCTAACTCAACCTTTACCGCCGGTGCTCAAGGGGTATGTTCTGCTGCAATCGATAAAGGGTTGAGTGTACAAGATATTCAAGACTCATTTGCCGTGGTTGGTATTGATTCTGGCTGTGCGACAACCGCTCCGATACCAACAGACGCTACCGAGTTAGTTAACGGTGTTAGATTGACTGGTCAAAGTGCCGAACGCGGTAGTGAAGTTTTCTACACCGTGACTGTGCCTGAAAATTCTACCAGCCTAGATATTGCGATCACTGGTGGTAGCGGTGATGCCGACATCTATACCCGTTTTGGTGTGGTACCAACAACTAAGAGCTTCGATTGTCGTCCTTTTGTCACTGGTAATGAAGAATCATGTCAAATAGCTGAACCAACAGCTGGTGTTTACCATGTAATGCTTAAAGCATTCACAAGCTATGACAACATGACTATCACAGCAACATTTGATACGTCAACCACGACACCAATACCAATACCAGCAGACAATGTGCTAGTTAACGGTGTACCGGTAACAGGTTTAACGGCTGGAACAGGCGAGAGTGTACGTTATACGTTACAAGTTACTGAAGGTGCAACAGCGTTAAGCTTTGTTACTTCTGGTGGCCAAGGCGATGCTGATCTTTATGTAGCTTTTGATCGTGAACCGACTAAATCAGAATACGATTATCGTCCTTATGAAAGTGGTAATGATGAAACAGTGACAATTGCCTTGCCAAAAACAGGTACTTATCATGTGATGGTTCGAGCTTATTCTGAATTTAGTGATGTGGCACTAATGGCAGCATACACGCCAGCGGTACCAACTGATTCATTACCAAATGCATGTGTAAGTCAAGAGCCTCTTGGTTATAACAAAGTGGAAGACGGTCAAGCGATCTGTACCACTGCGAACAGCGGTGACTTCTTTATTTACATAGATAGTGATGTGACTACGGTAACAATCCGCACCGGTGGTGGTACCGGTAACGTTGATCTATACGCTAGCTACGGCAACTGGCCATCACCGACTGATCATCAATACAAATCGACTAACATGTCTAACAATGAAAAAATTGTCGTGACTGGTCAGCAAGGTTGGTTGATGATCAACACCCATAGCAATGGTAGCAGTACAAATGTTACCTTACAGGTTGATTTAGATTAATCTGATGGTTTGATGCCGAACCCGAACATAGCAATATGTTCGGTTTTTTTTACTTAAATAGTTGCGTATTCAGCGTTCGCGCATATGAGGACAATGAATTTATCTCCTGCTGATACTCAGTTTTAATTAGCACAAATCTTATATGTGGTCGCTGGTATACCTCAAGGAATATTGGACACTCAAAAACTTTAGCTCCAAAAACAAACCTAACCGGAATTAATTATTTTGGTTATGAATAAGTAAAGTAAGAACCTTGGGGAGCTTACTACGGTCTTTAAATGGGATTTATTAGCCAGATATTTTTACTTGTCATTATTATTATGGGTGGCAGAGTTAAAAAGCGACAAACATAAAAAAGCGCCTTACGGTAATGCAGATCAGTTAAGAAATTTTTAAGATCCATTGACCGATCTTCTGGTTAGGTTATAAAGGCTTCTGAATTTATTCAGGAGCCTTTTCTTTTGCAGCTATCTACCGCTTTATCACAAGTTTCACAAAACAATTTCACCGAGTTTACTGCACTAAGTGAGCTATTAGAGCCTAGCCTCGTTGCTGATGCATTAGCACAATCTGGAGTTGCTACCATCAGGAAACGTAAACTCCCCATGGAACAGAAATAAATAGAAATAATCGGACACCCATACTTTAATAAGTATTACTCACTGCAATACCCGTTCGCGCGTTCAATTCGGCTTTTGTTGCTTTGCTCCCCAAGGAACTAGCTACGTCTTTAGCTAAAACACCTGGCTGGGAAGCGAGTAAAACAGCATGAAGTTTATACGCTAATGAATATTGATCGTAATGACGTTTTCTTGTATATCCCATGATTAACCTCTTTGGTAACAATTAAATAAATAACTGTCCACCAAAGTGGTACAAGATCAAAGCGGAACCTAACCAACTGTTTTTGTTCCGTTTGAAGTGCTTGTATGGATAATATACCCTATTTTGTCTTTAGAACAACGATCAATGCCTTACCACCAAACCCATGTTTATTACATTTAGCTCTTACTATTACCTTAGAAATTTCTGATGGAATTTTGATTTTACAACGACTACGTGTAACTGGTTGCTCATTATCGTGAGGGTGACCAAGTGAACGGTATCCGAGTTGATTGCCCTCTAAATCTAAAACCTCCCATTTATCTGCGTAATGATCCCAGCCTTCGTCATTGTGTCGAACTGAAGTATCAAAACACCAACTACCGCTAGCTCTTTGAGTTGCTTCAACATGCGTAACCTGAGCAAAGTCTAAAGAGGTAGAATAAGTATCTATGTCAAATTTTGATGCCAATGCAGATGATGCAAACATCGATAATATTAGTAACAGTTTCATGTAAACTCCATTTCACCTAACGCCTTGCTAAGCGGAAAATAATGGTTGGCTATAATCGCGAAGCGATGCCCAACTGTTATTTTTCCGTTTGATGTTCTTGTAGAGGTTTGAAAGCACCTCTACTTATTAAACTGTCTTTCGCACGGAATACCATCACCGTCGCCATCCATTTTCGTATTGGGGCAATAGCGGATAAAGTATTTCGCTTCTTCATATGATGTCATTTGAGAGCAATGTTGTCTGCCATCGCATTTATAGGTAACCTTAGGCTTAGCTATCTCTTTAGCTTGAGCTAAGGTTTTCATAGCGTCACTGTTTGAGAATTCTGAAACAGCTTTTGTATGAGTTGATTCGACAAGAGTACTGTCTTTAAAGTAGAACTGCCAAGCAGCAGCACAAATAACTATGAGAATAATTAAATTTTTCAATTGAACACCATCCTTGATAAAACCTCTAACGCCCTAATAACAGGCTAAGTAATAGTTGGCTAAAATTGTGTAGCGAAGCGAAACGTAGCCAACTGTTACGTGTCCTTGTTTATTTACTTGTTATACGTTTTTATACAGGTCGTGTAATAATTCATTCTCTGTCTCGTTGAGAAGAGTATTACCATGAGTTAACTTAAGGTTATTGGAATCCCCAGATTTAGAGATTGATCTCACTCCATCTAATACACAAAGAAAGCCAAAAACAGATTCATTTACAGCATCAGATATAATACTTTTAACCATATTCTTATCAGAATTACTCAACGAGTTAAACCAAACCGATTTTTTAACTAAATTTTCATCTGGCTTTCTACCAGGAGGCGAACCTAAATTATCTATAGTATCTTCAATCGCAGATGTGGAAACAACATCTTCGATTATTGTAATAAACTCTGAGTTATTCACCAAACCTCCTGAAACGTATAGACATAATGACTCCCACGAGGTGCTAGCCTCCAGATTCGTGGGTTAGTAAAACCAGAGCCATAATATATGTGTTAAACAATATAAACTGGAGGCTAACATGTACAAACATAACATACTTTTCATTGGCTTAGATACCCATAAAATCTCAACAGAAGTGGCGCACATAGAAGACCAACGTGGCGCAAAGCCCATTCATTATGGCAAAGTAAAAACCACCAAAGCAGCCATTACAAAATTGGCGCGGCAATATCAATCCAAATACCCACAGGCAACGCTACATTTTGTTTATGAAGCAAGCCCCTGTGGCTATTGTTGCACTTCAAACTTGATACTAGGTTTTTTTACACTCTTCAATGTTAATATGTGACTTCAATATTTCGGCCATTTTTGGGCGCATTCGCCAAAATTTATCTGGTATATAGTTTGTTGCAAATGCAATCGAGGCATTGCATTCTGGTATAACCAGCAAATATGCAGTTGAAGCTTTATCTGTTACCCCACCATGATGTAAAACCGTCCATGTCTGTTTATCATTATCGTTTAATCTTATTGAGCCAACACGCCAACCAAGTGAGTATTTGTCAGAATTAACTTCACCATTTCTTAATTTTGTCGGAGTATATATTTCCTGTCTCACTTCTTTTGACAAATAATTACCACTATATGTTGCTTGTGCCATATTGACTAAATCAATGGGTGTCGATATAAACCCACCACCGCCAAAAAGAAAGCTTCTATCTCGATTTGTGGTTGACATGACATATTTACCATCAGTTTTGTAATCAGAGTAGTAAGTCGCTTCATGCTTTTCCCCCGCAAATGACGTATCAAGTTCCGTGCTTTTCATTCCAAATTTTGACCACAATGAAGATTGAAGAAAATCAACGTAATTCATATTTGCTGCTTGCTCAATAACCGCAGACAACAAAATATATCCATTAGATGAGTATTTATACTCAGTGCCGGGTTTGAATAAAAGTGAATGGGAAGAAAACACATAGAATGCGTCAAACGGGCTTTTGTGATCTTTTGTATTTACAAATTCAGCTTCGTCACGCTCTGGGGTATCGTGTGGGATACCTGCTATATGAGACGCTAATTCTCTTACAGTGAAAGAATCTGTGTAGTCAGGCATTTTAATATACTGGCTGACTAATGAGTCTAAACTAATCTTCCCTAAATCAACCAATTTAGCTAATGCGATACCTGTCATCGGTTTTGCAAGGCTACCTACCGAGTATTGAGTCTCTACAGTAGCTTTTTTGCCTTCCTCTATATCTGCGTACCCTATTGCACCAGCAAAAACTAATCTATTGTCAATGTTAATAGCAAGTGATAAAGAAGGTAGTTTATATTCTTGTTTTAATATTTTCATTTCATTTAACACCCCTTCATTTTTAGGGTGAGAATGCACTGAGGTGGAAATTACCCCGACAAGCAGAAAAACAATACGGAATAAATTTGTTAATCGTATCACGATACTTCCTTTAAAAGCTAACGCCCACTTAAGCGGACGAAGATTGTTGGTTAAAATGTGTAGCGAAGTGGAACCTAACCAACTGTTTTTGTTCCGTTTAAAGTGCTTGTTAGTTTTAAAATTTAAATACATCGTTAAATTTCTCACCATCTCGGATCTTAGCTAGGTTTTTATATAACGAAGTCCTATCAAGATCATCCACTGCAAGGCGGGCTGCTAAATAGTTTTCATAAGTATTACCATCTGTAAAAAAATCTAAACCTTTTAACTTAACACCTTCGACTTTATCTCTTGTTAAGGAGATATTTTTAACTAATATGTGTTCTCTATGATCAACTATTGTTGCAATACCTTCACCAAACCAAAATGGTATATTAAACATATAGTTAATCCATCCAACTCTATGTATAACCTCAGCATGAAGTAGTTCATGTGAAACAACATCTGTATTTTGTCCATCAGGACCAATCACAACACATTGTCCTATTGGCGAAGGGTACGTTTGTCCAACTGAGTTTATCGCAAAGCTAGCCACTTCATTTTTATTCATGACAATCACTATCTTAGGAAAAGAAACCATTGCTCCATAAGTACTAGTTATTCGTTTTTTTCCAGCACTAATTATGGATAAAATTTCTATATGTTTATTTCTTTGTGCTTCTGGGCTAATAAAAACATTAGGGCTAATCTCAACGTAATTTGAAAGTCCAATCAATTCACATGATAAGGCATGTCTCTGACTAACCACTCCACTGATAACGAATATTAAGATAATTGCAGTAACAAATATCTTAAATTTTGACATCAATACATTCCTGTAAAACTAACGCCCACTTAAGCGGACAAAAATTGTTGGTTATAATGTGAAGCGAAGCGGAACCTAACCAACTGTTTTTGTTCCGTTTGAAGTGCTTGTATGGATAATATACCCATCTTTTAATTCTATTGTAAAACAAGTTTAGGTAAAGTGAGGCCCAAGCTTTGGCTGCAACCAAAGCCTTTTTATACGGTAGTTCGATGAAGTTCTGGCTCCTCTGT
>NZ_LJYX01000140.1 GCF_001440345.1 Colwellia sp. TT2012
ATCGACTACCTGAACACCCACGGCACCTCCACTCCAGTGGGCGATGCCAAGGAAATGGAAGGCGTACGTGCGGTATTCGGCGACAAGGCACCGGCCATCAGCTCCACCAAGAGCCTGTCGGGTCACTCCCTGGGCGCCGCTGGCGTGCACGAAGCGATCTACTGCCTGCTGATGATGGAAGGCAACTTCATGGCGGGTTCGACCAACATCGACGAGCTGGATCCAGCCGTTGCTGATATGCCGATCCTGACCAAGACCCGTGAAGATGCAACCATCAACACCGTGATGAGCAACAGCTTCGGCTTCGGTGGCACCAACGCTACCCTGGTACTGAAACGCTGGCAGGGCAAGTAAGCCCCGCAGGTTGATCATGTGAAAACGCCCCGACTGGTTCGGGGCGTTTTTTATTGGGCGGGTTTACCAGTAGACCGAGTCGTCTTCATCGCAGGCAAGCCAGCTCCCACATTGACTGTATTCGCAAATCAAAATGTGGGAGCTGGCTTGCCTGCGATAGCGGTGTGTCAGGCAACTGATTGGCTACGGGTCCACCGCCATCGCAGGCAAGCCAGCTCCCACATTTTTTGACCGCGTTTATGCCGGGGGATGCAGGCACTCGATGGAGCGGTCGACCGTGGTCTTGGCAATTTCCAGCAAATGCCACACCGCCAGCACCTTGGCCCGTTGGGTGCCGGGCAAGTGTTCGCCACAGTCGAGCACGGTGGCCGAGGCGCTGTTCAGCAGGCTGGCGGTGTAGAGCAGGGAGTCTTCGAAACTCAGTTCTTCGCTGAC
>NZ_LJYX01000141.1 GCF_001440345.1 Colwellia sp. TT2012
ATGCTGAACACCTGTGGCGGGGCGACGTGATGGCGCTCGCAGGTCGCACAATCACCGATGGCGCAGACGTTACGGCTGTTTTCGCCATGCAGCGCGAGCATCTGTTGCGCCGGGGCGAGGAAGTGCCCTTGCAGGCACAGTGACAGGCGCAGGCCCGGCAGGCGGTTCTGGAAGCGGCGTATCAGCTCGTCAAGGCCTTCGGCATTGGCCAGGCGCGAGGCCAGGCTACGGCTGCTCTCATAGAGCAATTCCAGGGCGGCGTTGGCCTGTTGCAGGTTGAGAGTCTTGTGCTGCACCTGGCTTTCCAGGGTGTGGTGGGACTGTTCGATGGTTTCGGCCAGGGTGTTGAAGCTCAGGGCCAATTGCCCCAACTCGTCTTGGGAGCGGTGGTTGACCCGCGCCGTGTAGTCGCCATCGCGAAAGCGCCGGGTGGCGTCCACCAGTTCCTTCAGCGGCGTGACCACGCCGTACTGCAACTCATAGAGCCCAATCAACAGGATGATCAGCGTACTGAACAGCGCCAGGCCCTGGATCAACTGTTGCCAGCCTTGTTTGTGCTCGCTCTGTTGCTGCAACAGGCTGACGAACTGGTTGAGTTGCTCGACAAAGGCTGGCGCGCGTTCACGGAAGAAGGTGCCGTCGCCACGTTCGATGGCGGGGAGCAGGTCCTGGTTCCAGTGTTGCTGGATCTGCCGATAGCTCTGTTGCAGGGCGCTGTGCGGGCCGTCTTCGAGCACGGCTTTCAACGACTGGCTATCCAGGCGCCGTTGCAGGCTTTGGGTGAT
>NZ_LJYX01000142.1 GCF_001440345.1 Colwellia sp. TT2012
CACGAGCTTTATTTTCATTAATCTTCTTCAAAACATCGATGAGGCTTGATTCGGAAAAACAGATGTATTGTTGGATTTTTTTAGTCAGTAACATATCGTTTACCCTATATTATTTTTAATTTTTAAAATTTCTTCACATACTTTAAAGTCGACCAAGCTATCTATTTCATAACTTTCATCTTCTGGTGTTTTAAACATCCCAATATTCCCAACAAGCCTATTTTCAGCTTCAACTAGTAATTCAGTTTTGGTGATATAGAAAGAGCCTGTTTCTAAATACTCTTGGTCTTCTTCCTTTATATCTTGGCGACGAGGTCGGTTCGTAAAATCATACGATGCAGAGGGATTTGCCGGATTTTTCCACGTAAAACGATGAGAGGGGGAAACCGTCAATAAACTATCATAATTATTTTTTTTAAAATATAAAATAGCATTATCAAATTGATTTTCAGAGCGTATAGGTGAAGTAGCCTGCACCAAGATAAACAGCTCAGGAAACTCATTTTTTTCTTTTAGGTAACTACAACAATGCAACATTGCGGATTCCGTTGTTGCTTTATCACCTGATATAGAGTCTGGTCTTAAAAAAGGTACCTCTGCACCGTACTCTTTGGCTACCCTTGCAATTTCGGGGCAATCAGTAGAAACAATAACTCGGGTAATTAGATTAGAGGCTAAAGCTTGCTCTATACTCCATGCTATTAACGGTTTACCAGCTAGGAGCTTAATGTTTTTTTGGATAACACCTTTAGAACCCCCTCTAGCGGGAATAAAAGCAACTAT
>NZ_LJYX01000143.1 GCF_001440345.1 Colwellia sp. TT2012
GGACCTTCACCGTGACGGCGCTGGATGGTTTGAAAAACCTTACCTTGGGCGATATCAGCATCGTCACGAATGGTGCGGTTTCGACTTTCCCGCAATCCGAACCCACCGGTTTTGGCAACACCCTGACCATCACCAACTACAACGCCACCACCGGCGTGATCAGCTACAGCTACACCCTCAACGGCACCGACACCCACCCAACCGGCGCCAATGCCAACAGCATCAGCGAGTCGTTCACGGTAACCGCGACCGACAGCAACAACAGCAGCGCAACCGGCTCGCTGGACGTCAACGTGGTCGATGACGTGCCCAAGGCCAACGACGACACCAATGCGCAAGTGGCCTCTGAGAGCCAACTGATCCTGACCGGCAGCGTGCTGGGCAACGATGTCCAAGGCGCCGACCGCATCCCTACTGGCCCGGTGACACCCGCAACCATCGTCGGCACCTACGGCACCCTGAACTTGCTGGCCGATGGCAGCTACACCTACACCCTGGACAAGACCGATACGCAATTCCTTGCCCTGAATGGCGGAGGCAACGGGACTGAAACCTTCTCCTACACGTTGACGGATGCCGATGGCGATACCAGCCCGGCCAACCTGGTCCTGCAGGTACATAACAACAACGATCCTGTTGTACTCACCGGTCTTCAATTAAACGGCGGCGAGTTGACCGTCTACGAAAAAAACCTGTTCGACGGCACCAGCCCGAACAGTCCCGCACTGACCCAGACCGGCACCTTCACGGTCACTGCCCTGGATGGCTTGAAAAACCTGACAG
>NZ_LJYX01000144.1 GCF_001440345.1 Colwellia sp. TT2012
CAAGGTTCTCCCCAGCTTGGCGGCTTCTTCTGGTGACACGGCCGCCATCACGTTCGCGGCCAACAGGCTGAGGGCCAGCACACCGCACTGCAAAATCATCTTACGCATGGTTGTTGTCCTTGTTCTTTTTAAGCCGAACCAGAAGTTCACGCCGAAGCTGAGGGCGAGGAAGTCGCGGTCGGTCTGGGTGTTGTAGTCACCGCCCACAAAGTCGGTCTCGCCCAGGCTCGGGGTGTAGGTGTTGCGGTAGTCCGCATTGACCCCGACGCTAAGCGCCTTGGCCCCTTCGTTGAACAGGCCGGTGGGGCCGTAGCCCTTGACGTCATGGGACCAGGACAGGCTGGGCTTGAGATTCACCCCGGCAAACACGTTCTGATAGTCAAGCATCGCCCGCGCCCGGTAACCCCAGGAGTTGCGGGTGTAGAACCCTTTGCTATTGCAGTTTTGCGGGTTGACCGGGTTGGCCATGGTCGGGCAATTGCGGTTATCCGGCAGCTCGCCATTGCCGAAGATGCTGTCGCGGCCAAAACGCAGGGCACTGCTGTTGAGGTCGCCAAGATGGTTGTAACCCACCTCGGAAATCAGCGTCAGGCGTTCGGCCGACCACACCTGGTCGATAAAGTGGGTGAACGTGACCTGCGCCTGGCTCACCGGTTTGCGCACATAACCGTGGAAATCTTCGCCGGGTACCGGCCGGGCGAACCCACTGGCGAAAATCGGGCTGCCCAGGTCCGCCGCCATCGAGCCGGCCAGGGCGGAAATCGTCACATCACTGCCGTTGAG
>NZ_LJYX01000145.1 GCF_001440345.1 Colwellia sp. TT2012
TGAACACTTTGACCTTCAGGTCCACGCCTTGCGCGGCCAGGGCCGGCTTCACGAATTCAAGGATCTCAGCGTGGGGCACCGGTGTGGCGGCGACCGTCAGGGTCTCGGCGGCATGGGCGGAAAACGCGGCAACCGCGGCAACCGCGGCGAAAGCAACCAGTAGTTTTTTCATCCAACAAGCTCCTTGTTCGGGCATCTGCCGGCGGGGGCCGGCAATGGCCGTTATTTTCGAGAGTAGTGTGTCACCAGCTTATCGCCGATGGTTTGCAGAATCTGCACCAGTACAATCAACATCACCACGGTGACGACCATCACGTCATCCTGGAAACGCTGGTACCCATAACGGATCGCCAGGTCGCCCAGGCCACCGGCACCCACCACACCCGCCATGGCGGTGTAGCCCACCAGGGCAATGGCGGTCACGGTGATTGCCGCAATGATGCCGGGCTTTGCCTCGGGCAGCAGCGCCTTGGTCATGATCTGCCGGGTGGTCGCGCCCATGGCCTGGGTCGCCTCGATGGTGCCGCGATCGACCTCGCGCAGGGCGGTTTCCACCAGCCGGGCGAAGAACGTCGAAGCGCCTACCGCCAGCGGTGGAATGGCGCCGGCGACACCCAGCGAGGTGCCCGTGAGGAACACCGTCGTCGGGATCATCACAATCAGCAGGATGATAAACGGCAGGGAGCGGATGGCGTTGACCACGAAGGCCAGGGCGGCATAGGTGGTTTTCTGCTCCAGCAACTGGCGTGGGCTGAACAGAAACAGCAGGATGCCCAGCGGCA
>NZ_LJYX01000146.1 GCF_001440345.1 Colwellia sp. TT2012
ATTATGCAGAAGAACTCTCAGCAACAAAATATAGCCTTAGTGATTATGCTGACTCTCGCTATAGTGTTAACAAGTATATTGCTGACAATAGTGCGCTAGTCCAGCTTGCAGACTCAAGCTTCACTGTAGATGGCATTGGCGGTGGGGTTGATGATGCCACTTCTGGCGTGGGGCCAATGCAAAGCGGCGACCCTGTGATTGATAAGTTAAATCGCGAGTTACACAAGATGCAAACAAAACTAGCGAACGAAGATTTACAACGTACTAAAAACCGCTGGCAACTTGATCCTGAACAGGAAAAACAACTCAGAGAAATCAGGAACTGGATCACGAAGTTGTTTGCGGGATTGAGTCTGGGTCGGAATTTTTTCACAGGTAGTGCGGAGCCTATGGCGCCTCGCGACATTTCCCTGGTCAGAGGCATGATCACTCAGCATCGACGCGAGATAGATCGTGAACTTAAGGCCGTTGCGGTCGTTGTGAAGCAACGCGAACGTGTTGAACCTCTGCTGGACATCCTGGACAAGCCCATTGAGCCGAGGGAGTCAGCTAGCGGCGCGGATCTAGAAACGGCCACGGACAAGATGGACAAGCTTTTTGGCATCAAACGCGACAAGTACGGCAGAAGGCCTAAACCAGATGACGATGGCCCAACCTACGGCTGAGGACCCGCCTGCGGCTGCGCACGAGCCCTCAGCTATCGAGGTAACGATTTTTTTCGTATTGAGATGCCAGCAAAATCAATGGAAATGCTAACGACTGGTGCTGACACCCAGTCTGC
>NZ_LJYX01000147.1 GCF_001440345.1 Colwellia sp. TT2012
ATGCGGGTGATCAGCGTGCCGGGCTCGGCCTCGATATGTTGCAGCAGCGAGCCTTCCAGAGGCACTCGAGTGAATTCGACTACTTCGGTGCGTACGTCATCGCCCAGGTCGCCGTTGGTTTCGTGGAAGCTGACGATGCCGCCCAGTTTTAACTCAATCGGGTTTCGCGACAGCACGCACGTCCCCTTGCCGTGAATCTCTTGCGCGCATTCACGTTCCTGCAACTGCTCGATGGCCCGGCGCACGGTGCCGCGGGTGGCCTGGTAGGTATCCATCAACTCCGTTTCGGTGGGCAGGCGGGTGCCGCGTTGCAGGCGTTCGGTGGGGATGCTGGCAAGCAGATCAGTGTAGATCTGGTTGTATTTACTCATGGGAATGGCTCTGTGCCGCGATTGCATTCAAGGCAGGAACCTTAGAGGCAGAGGTGGGGTTTGTCCATCAGCCCCTCGGATATCGCAAATCCCTGTAGGCGCGAGCTTGCTCGCGAAAATCGTTAACGATAACGCGAAAAAACTGACACCCCGTGTTGCCCTCAGGTTCTTCGCGAGCAAGCTCGCTCCTACAGAAAAGCGCTCATTCGATATTTTTGTAACTCGTCTGTACGAGTTGTTGCTTTAACTCGTACAGACGAGTACTTTTGCCCTCGGCATGCTGCCAATAACAAGAATCTAAAGTGGAAGAACAAGCATGAGCCACGATTACCCCAACATCGCCCGCGAGATTCTGCAGAACCTCGGTGGCAGCGACAACCTTGAGCAAGCGGCCCACTGCGTGACGCG
>NZ_LJYX01000027.1 GCF_001440345.1 Colwellia sp. TT2012
TTTAATCACTAATAAGCATTGCCTCTTTTACCTTTTTCAAAGGTGGCAACGCTATTAAGTTTATTCAATCAGTTGTGAGTAGCGTAAAAATTCACAGCTTAATTATGTATTACAGTGCCTTTAAGTTCGTGCAAAGTTTGGTTCAACCAGCGTTGCATATAACAAGCAATTCAACGTGACACGCAACAGTTGGCCGCGTTCACTCCGTTCACAAGTATGGCCAACTATTACTTAGCCCGTTAATTGGGCGTTATATCTCTAATGGAAGGATCCAGTATGAATCAAAGTAAAGCTATCCCTATCTCAATCTTATCAGGATTAATTCTTGGCTTAATTGGCGTACACCTAATGGGGTATGTCGCCGCAATCGCAATACCCAAAGAATACTTTATGTGGTTTAAGGAAAACCTTTTTGTTGAACTTGGAATGGTTATACTCGGAATAGTTGAGCAATTTTTTTGTTTTGGTCTGCTGGCTCTAATTACCGGATATGTATTGGGTAAAGTGACCCTTTCTAATTGGTTAGTTAATAGTATTATCTGCTATTTGTCAGTCTTATTTTATTTTTCGGTAGGTTCGGCCTTCGTATACGGTGGTTCTATATCAAATCCGTTTGCGGGAGTTTCAATTTTATATTTCTTACCATCGCTTGTATTACCTGCTTGTTTAATCGCTGCAACTTATATAGCGTCTACGAGATATAACAAGAAAATCAACAAGGACACGTAACAGTTGGCTACGTTTCGCTTCGCTACACAATTTTAGCCAACAATTACTTAGCCTGTTATTTGGGCGTTATACGCAAGGAAGGTTTCGAGTTGTTATCTCATTTTAGTTGGTTTGATTTATTAAACCTATTTGCCGCAATAATTACCGTTATAGGTGCTGCAAATTTTATATTTAAAAAAGCATTTAATGAATATAAACAAAGATTAGCCAAACTTAATAAAAGGCTTAGATTGTTTCAGATAAAGAAACTTAGAAGGCAATATTTCATTTCTAAGTTAATTGATGAAAACACGTCATATTTAATAGCATATTGTGCTCGGAATATAGGTGGAGTTCTAATTTTACTAATGATGATGTCTTTTATTGGCTTTATCTTTTTATATTTAGATCATGGTCTTTTTAAACTAGTTGGAGGGTTTTATATGCTAGGCATAATTGCTCTTGCAATTAGTTACTTTGACGAATTCACCGATGTTTTAATTGGAATAAAATCACCAATTAAATTTAGGGTAAAACTCAAAGAAAGCTTGTTGGAACTTCGGAGTCAATAGCGTATAACAAGCCATTAAAGCAGGACAAAAATACGTTTGCTGTTTTCGTCCCTCAACTATTTTAGCAAACGTATTTTTGCCTCTTAATGGGGCGTTAGCAGGCTTAAATCGTTAGAGTTTTATCTGCCTTCATTGATGTATTAAAAAGGGTCTTTATGTTCGCTCAAATTTTCTTAGCTGTTGTGGCTATATTTCTTTTTTATTTAGGTATTGTTGAAAAATCTATTCTCAACATTGGTATAGGTTTTATTTTAATAATGGTATCAGCTGCTAGATTTTATGCTGCAAAATCAGGTTCATCTGTTCAAGAGGAATTTGATAAATGGCGTGCCAAACGTAATAGTGAAATAAACGGTGAGTAGCATGCTGCGCTGCTAACAAGAACATCAAACGGAAAAATTACAGTTGGCTTTTTTTCGTTCCTCAAAATTTTAGCCAACTATAATTTTCCGCTTATGTAAGCGTTAGTTGGCACCACTAAATCAGCCCAATATTTATGTGTCAGAGCGGTGTTTTCTAAATTTTCTTTGTGAGTTACGCCTTCGTGTTCGCCAGAGAGGTTTGGTTATATTTGCTAATATGCTTTACGCTTTTTAAGACACTTTTGCGGTAAAGCCATTAGCTAGTTCAGGCAGTATTGCTTGGCTCAAAATTATTGGGTTTTTGTGTAGTAGTGCACTATTTTTGCACCTTCCGTTTAAATAATAAATATGGTAACTTGTTGTAAGTTTAGTGCTTTTAACAACCAGCAACTAACAAGAACATCAAACGGAAAAATTACAGTTGGCTGTTTTTCGTTCCTCAAAATTTTAGCCAACTATAATTTTCCGCTTATGTAAGCGTTAGTTGGCTAATAAAAAAGATCGTCTAAGTGCTAAATAATTCAGTTTCACCAATTCACTGTTTGGTGCTTTACCGCGAATAAGTTAGTCACTTTTATCACGTTTCTGAAAGGTGTATTAGCGTAACTATTCGCTCTAAATAGTGAGTGTAATGGCTCAAATTCACGGTTTGGTATTTTCATTACGGTGCGTTTAAGTTATTGTTGTACTTGGTGAAAGTATGTTGCAACTAACAAGCAAATCAACTGGGACACGTAACACTTGCTCGGTTCCACTTCGTTTCACATTTTAGCAAGTATTACTTAGCCCGTTATTTGGGCGTTAGGGCTACTGGGTAGAGTATGGAACATCACTCAAATAATTTAATCTCACCGTTAACCGCTATTTGGCTGGGTTTTTCAGGGATTTTAGGAAGCTTGGTTTTATTCTCAGGAGACATGCTCTTCTATTATAATGGAGCGCAAACTAATATTATTTCTAACATGTCTGTTGTTTCATCAGAACGAATTATAATCAGTGGAATCAGTGCTCTTATTTCGGCATGGTTATATACATTAGCCTCAGGTCAAATATACTTTGCTTTTCAACCTGCGAAAAAATGGGTCAGATTAACTGTATCCTTTTCATTTTTAGCAGTCATGATCTCTTTTGGTATAGTCCACGCTGCATATATTGCAATTGCAACGTCAGCAAAAAATGCTGTTGAACTTGGTGTTACACCAAACTCACTTACCGACTTAGCGGTTTCTGCTAATAATGCGCTTCGCTTACTGGCTTATATCCCTTTTGGTGTTTTTAGCATCTTATTTGCTACTACTGTCTGGACAAAGAAAACTTATTACCCTCGATGGCTTATTTTGTTTAACCCTATTATTCCATTTTTGTTAGCAGATCTAATTGTTAGTAATCTCGAGGGGGAAATAAAAGTAATTATTGGTGGTGGTTACTTAAACCTAATATTATTATTGTTTTTTAGTTGCTCAACTTTTGCTTTGTGGCGCAATAGGATTAAAGCTGATATAAAGTTGCAAGCGCAGCCCTAACAAGCTGTTAAACAAGGACAAAAAACAGTTGGTTTTTGCTCCTGCGTCGCTTATTTTAACCAACTATTTTATTGCCTGTTAACAGGGCGTTATACGTTTCTAGAGTTTGGTGTAAATTAAATGTCCGAAGAAGCAATTAAACTTGCAAAGAAATTACTTGAGAGTGACGCTGATTTTTTAGATCACGTAACTGCATTATGCTACATCGGTAACGAGTTGCACGACCAATGCTGGAATACTGATTATCATATTTTTGCATTACTCTCATCAGAACTAGATCACCTTCCGTTAAGTCATGTAAGGCCGCAATGTTCAGCTGAATTTCTTGCTAGGTCAGATGAGGAAATAGCTGAAAATATAAAATTTTATCGGGCAGATGTTGTTAGTGCTTGTAATAAAATACTACAGCAATAAAACGTATAACAAGTCATTTAAAAGGACAAAAAACAGTTGGTTTTTGCTCCTTCGTCGCTTATTTTAACCAACTATTTTTTGCCTCTTAATGAGGCGTTATATTTTACGCAAGCCGAGGAGTTATCTATGAGACTAATATTTGTTCTTCTATTCATATTACCAGTGTTTTCTTATGCAGATACTATCTCAATAAATTGTGATTATTCGACTTATAGTAATGAAAAAGGTAATCATAAAGTTAAAGACAAATTTGTTTTAAGTTTTGTTGTTGATACGGAAACTGGTAAAAGTTATCTCATCGGGAATAATGGGAGTGCTGAAGTAAGTTTTTTTAAAAACGATGGCAGCTACACATTTGTAGAAATGACGGGAACGGGAAATATTACAGTAACAACATTAGATAAAAATCTAATGTCCGTGCATAGTCGGAATATGGTTTTATCTGGTAGTTTAATACCATCGCAATATTATGGATTGTGTGACGTAAAGTAAAATATAACAAGAAAATCAACAAGGACAAAAAACAGTTGGCTTTTTGTTCACTCCGTTCACTTATTTTAGCCAACTATTTTTTGCCTGTTATTTAGGCGTTAGTTGGCACCACGAAATCACGTTAATATTTATGTGTAAGAGCGGTGTTTTCTAAATTAACTAGGTGGGTTACGCCTCAGTTTTCGCCAGGGAAATTTGGTTATGATCGCTAATAGGCTTTACGCTTTTTAAGATACTTTGCGGTAAAGCCATTAGCTAGTTCAGGCAGTATTTTTTGGCTCAAAAATCATGGTTTGGCGAGTCGTGGTGCTAGGTGTTTTTGGCGTCTTCCTCCTATCCCATAAATATGGTAACTTGTTGTTAGGTTTATTCTTTTAACAACCAGCAACTAACAAGAACATCAAACGGAAAAATTACAGTTGGCTTTTTTCGTTCCTCAAAATTTTAGCCAACAATAATTTTCCGCTTATGTAAGCGTTATATGCGGTTAAAACCTGAGTATTAGAGCAAGACAATCTTTTTAGTTTTACGCTAAATCAGGTTCAGTTTAATCACTAATAAGCATTGCCTCTTTTATCTTTTTCAAAGGTGGCAACGCTATTAAGTTTATTCAATCAGTTGTGAGTAGCGTAAAAATTCACAGCTTAATTATGTATTACAGTGCCTTTAAGTTAGTGCAAAGCTTAGTTCTACCAGCGTTGCATATAACAAGCAATTCAACGTGACACGCAACAGTTGGCCGCGCTCACTACGTTCACAATTATGGCCAACTATTACTTAGCCCGTTAATGTGGGCGTTAGTTGGCACCACGAAATCAGCTCAATATTTATGTGTAAGAGCGGTGTTTTCTAAATTAACTTGGTGGGTTACGCCTCAGTTTTCGCCAGAGAAATTTGGTTATGACCGCTAATAGGCTTTACGCTTTTAAGATACTTTGCGGTAAAGCCATTAGCTAGTTCAGGCAGTATGTTTGGCTCAAAAATCATAGTTTTGCGAGTCGTGGTGCTAGGTGTTTTTGGCGTATTCCTCCCATCCCATAAATATGGTAACTTGTTGTTAGGTTTATTCTTTTAACAACCAGCAACTAACAAGAACATCAAACGGAAAAATTACAGTTGGCTGTTTTTCGTTCCTCAAAATTTTAGCCAACTATAATTTTCCGCTTATGTAAGCGTTATACGATAGGAGATTATCTATGCACCTTGAGTTTTATGCACAAGAAGTCCATTATGCTGAAGCACTTGGCGGAGATATAATTCAGGTATCGTTTCAAGAGTATCCAGACCCCGAGGTTGATTACAACAAGAGCGATTTTCAGCTTCCTCCTTCAGTTAAAAGAATCTTTTTTTCAGCAAATTATGAATTCCCGCCTTGCGCAACCCATGTTGATTGGTGTGACGGCGAAGAGGAGGATGGTGGAGAATTGATTAAAGAAATAGAATTGACTAATAGATCGCTAAAAATGACTCTTAAAAATAATTACAGTTTTAATGTTAGCTTTAAAACTGACGATATAACTTTCCAAAAAATAAAATGTTTTTTAACAGGGTAATTTCCACAAAATCGTATAACAAGCAATTCAACAAGGACAAAAAACAGTTGGCTTTTGCTCCTTCGTCGCTTATTTTAGCCAACAATTTTTTGCCTGTTAATTGGGCGTTATGTTTTTTCATCACCATGTACTTTAACCTTACATTTTTAAGAAAACATGAATACTACCTTGGAGTCAATAGAGATGAAAAAACGATTGATGTTGTGTATGTTAAGTGCTGCATTTGTTAGTGGGTGTGGTCAGAAAAGTAAACCAACTATAGATAATAATGAATACATACTTTCTTTGGTTTCTGAATATTCTTTCTCCAAGTTCAACCTAAAAGATTTAATTGATGCAACTACTGACATACCTAAAACTATTGATTTATGTGATGTAAAGCGCATTGTTGCCCAAAGTGATCCCGAAATCACCATTACGTGTTCAAATAATGGAATGTTTATAACTAATGAATCAGCTAAAAATCATATTAGAAATTATCAAAAGTTCTCTTATAGCCGTGACCCCCAGCACTCAGACAAAATGAGCTATACGTGGAGCAATAATGAAATTTTTTGCCACTTAACTGTAGATGAAGATAAAGATGTATTTCAACTGTATTGCGCCTAATAGAGAGGGGCTACGTTTTCATATCGCTATGTTAGTTAAATATTTGAGAGTACTAAAAACATAACAAGTCACTCAAAAGGACAAAAAACAGTTGGTTTTTGCTCCTGCGTCGCTTATTTTAACCAACTATTTTTTGCCTCTTAGTGAGGCGTTATATTTTCAGGGAGGTTCAGTGGATATTCAAAATCAGGGCATCATATTAAATGTCTTTAACTTTGATAAATGTGTTTCATTTTACAAAACGGTTTTTAATTTACCTGAGATGTTTACAAAAACTGATGGTGACTTTAGATTAACGTGTCTAGAATTCGGCAGTTCCTATCTAATGCTAGAGACAGGCGGCGTAGCTAGTGAATCAGAAAAGAATATATCCCAAAACCCCACCATACTAAGATTTAATGTTGCTAGCATTCAAAAAGCACTAGAACATATATGTAAATTTGATAGTAGTGCTGAAATTATTGAAAATGATTGGGGATCAATCATTAGGGTTATAGACCCTGATGGTAACCCAATTAGTATCAGAGATAATTCAGGATTTCAGCGTCATATGAAAATATAACAAGAAATTAAACAAGGACAAAAAACAGTTGGCTTTTGCTCCTGCGTCGCTTATTTTAGCCAACAATTTTTTGCCTGTTAATTAGGCGTTAGTTGGCACCACGAAATCAGCCCAATATTAGTGTGTAAGAGCGGTGTTTTCTAAATTAACTTGGTGGGTTACGCCTCAGTTTTCGCCAGAGAAGTTTTGTTATATTCGCTAATAGGCTTTACGCTTTTTAAGACACTTTTGCGGTAAAGCCATTAGCTAGTTCAGGCAGTATTGCTTGGCTCAAAATTCTTGGGTTTTTGTGTAGTAGTGCAATATTTTTGCACCTTCCGTTTAAATAATAAATATGGTAACTTGTTGTAAGTTTAGTGCTTTTAATAACCAGCAACTAACAAGCACATCAAACGGAAAAATTACAGTTGGCTGTTTTTCGTTCCTCAAACATTTTAGCCAACTATAATTTTCCGCTTATGTAAGCGTTAGTTGGCACCACGAAATCAGCCCAATATTTATGTGTAAAAGCGGTGTTTTCTAAATTAATTTGGTGGGTTACGCCTCAGTTTTCGCCAGAGAAGTTTGGTTACGATCGCTAATAGGCTTTACGCTTTTTAAGACACTTTTGCGGTAAAGCCATTAGCTAGTTCAGGCAGTATTGCTTGGCTCAAAATTCTTGGTTTTTTGTGTAGTGGTGCAATATTTTTGCACCTTCCGTTTAAATAATAAATATGCTAACTTGTTGTTAGGTTTGTACTTTTAACAACCAGCAACTAACAAGAACATCAAACGGAAAAATTACAGTTGGCTGTTTTTCGTTCCTCAAAATTTTAGCCAACTATAATTTTCCGCTTATGTAAGCGTTATATTTCTATCGAGGTTCAGGCATGGATGCATCAGCATACACATTAATAGGCGCACTTGGGGGCGTTATCGTAACCCAAGTAGCAAACTTTTTATTGGAAGCTAAAAAAGGTGAAAATTTAAAGGTAGTTAAACATCTGGAATTAGTGGAAACACGTAAACATGAGTTATCTAAAGAACGTAGATTAGCTTATGCCAAATACCTTGTAGAATTTGATCATTATGTAAATGAACCAAGCAAAGGTCAGGCGTTTTTACTCGGTTCATATTATACCGCACTAATTTTAGCTCCTGAGAATACATCTCGCCTACTTATTGCATCTTTGAATTTCGTAATGGATTGGGAAATGGATCAAGTCATGGATTGCAAAAAAGAGCTGTACCACTCCATGCAAGGTGATATCGAAATATAACAAGTCACTCAAGCAGGACAAATAACAGTTGGTTTTTGCTCCTTCGTCGCTTATTTTAACCAACTATTATTTGCCTCTTAGTGAGGCGTTAGGTTACTTCTCAAGCATGGATGTTTATGGCAACTAAAGTAATATATTTTTTAATTGGGGTGACTGTTGCAACTCTTATAAGTTTTAATTATTTTTCGAAAATAATTAGCGAACAGAATGAGTTGATAGCTAGTGATTTTCAAAAAAACATGAGCTTATACAAGGGTAGTTTTAGTGACCAAGTTCTTCCTGTTATCAAATCAAACAATATAGCTATTCGTGGCATTATGGATAGTCAGCCTGATGAGTTAAATATAGAAGTAGCTCGTACATTACTTGTATCAACTATGTTGTTAAACTCCATGACTTTACAGGATTTAAACATAAAAAAGGAAGTGTTTTTGTCAGCTATGCTCTTTTATAAAAAGTCATCTAATGAGCAGGAGTTACAAGATATTATTCCTTTGCTAATTACGTCATGTAAAAATAATTACATTTTTCCTGAATGCACTAAAGAGCAGATAAATGGGCTCTTAGAGGTTATAAAGTAACCTAACAAGGGTTTTCAAGTCGGACAAATTACAGTTGGCTTTTTGTTCGTGCCTCACTTATTTTAGCCAACTGCAATTTTCCGCTTAAAACGGCGTTAGTTGGCTATCAAAAACTATTTCCTAAGTGCTAAATAATTCAGTTTCACCAATTCCCGGTTTGGCACTTTACCGCGAATAAGTTAGTCACTTTCGGTGTGTTTCTGAAAAGTGTATTAGCGTAACTATTCGCTTTAAATATTACGTACAATGGCTCAAATTCACGGTTTGGTATTTCCATTACGGTGCGTTTAAGTTATTGTTGTACATATTGAAAGTGTGTTGCAACTAACAAGCAAATCAACAGGGACACGTAGAGCTTGCTCGTTTCCGCTTCGCTGCACATTTTAGCAAGCACCACTTAGCCCGTTATTTGGGCGTTATGTGTAAAAGGGAGTTGTCATTTTGGTAGGTTCTAGCCTTGCATGGAGAGCTATGCAGCCAAAACAAAAACGCTGTGATAGATGTGAACTATATTACCCAGAATCATTGGATAAATGTGATCATTGCTCTGAGCTTAATGATTCCCAACTGGCTCGGTTCAAAGCCCAGCACCAAGAAACTCTCCAAGATAACTCTGCTTTTGGTAAATACCTATTATTTGGTTCGGTAATTATAGGTTTACTATTGTTGCTCAGTTTTTTATAGTCAATATATCAGCAGTTTACACATAACAAGCAAATTAATCAGGACAAATAACAGTTGGTTTTTGCTCCTGCGTCGCTTATTTTAACCAACTGATATTTGCCCATTATTAGGGCGTTAGGCTTACAGGCAATTTGTGTATATATACTTAGAGTAGTATTTGATGAAACCGAAATTATTTGTTTTAAAAATGCCATTTGAAGATGGTCCCGGAAAAAGGTGGCTATGTTCACATTGTGCACTTATTGAAGGTGCATTATCAGTAAACACGCACTGGGAGAGTATGGTGGATATTCGCCGTATAGAGTTCCAAAAACCAAGACAAGAAGTAGTGGATATTTTAGGTGAAGGTAACCAGTGGCTTCCTGTACTTATACTTGAAAATAATGAGACGATCACTGAACCAGTGGAAATTATTAACTATTTAGCAAATGAATTTGGTGGGGCTGCGGTACACCCATAGTTCGAGCAAAGTAAGCCTAACAAGCAAATTAATCAGGACAAATAACAGTTGGTTTTTGCTCCTGCGTCGCCTATTTTAACCAACTGCTATTTGCCCATTATTTGGGCGTTAGTTGGCTAATAAAAAACATCTTATAAGTGCTAAATAATTCAGTTTCACCAATTCACTGTTTGGTGCTTTACCGCGAATAAGTTAGTCACTTTCATCACGTTTCTGAAAGGTGTATTAGCGTAACTATTCGCTTTAAATAGTGAGTGTAATGGCTCAAATTCACGGTTTGGTATTTTCATTACGGTGCGTTTAAGTTATTGTTGTACTTGGTGAAAGTATGTTGCAACTAACAAGCAAATCAACAGGGACACGTAACACTTGCTCGGTTCCACTTCGTTTCACATTGTAGCAAGTATTACTTAGCCCGTTATTTGGGCGTTAGTTGGCACCACGAAATCAGCCCAATATTAATGTGTAAGAGCGGTGTTTTCTAAATTAACTTGGTGGGTTACGCCTCAGTTTTCGCCTGAGAAGTTTGGTTATGATCGCTAATAGGCTTTACGCTTTTTAAGATACTTTGCGGTAAAGCCATTAGCTAGTTCAGGCAGTATTGTTTGGCTCAAAAATCATTGTTTGGTGAGTCGTGGTGCTAGGTGTTTTTGGCTTCTTCCTCCCACCCCATAAATATGGTAACTTGTTGTTAGCTTTGTGCTTTTAACAACCAGCAACTAACAAGAACATCAAACGGAAAAATTACAGTTGGCTGTTTTTCGTTCCTCAAAATTTTAGCCAACTATAATTTTCCGCTTATGTAAGCGTTATGTTACTAAGGTACGAATCTCAAAAATTGCATTATGAAAAATCGTTGTATTGGAAGAAACCAAAATCTATCGAGGTGCTTAAGACATCGTAGTTCATTACTTTTTTGTATGGATCATAAGAACCAATGGATTGTTTTTATCTTTTTCTTAGTTTTTACAGTTGGTGGTGGCTGTGCATCATTATATAGTTTAGTTAAAAGTGATTTTATTCTTGCTGAGGTAAAAGAGATATCAGAGAATACGTCTCCTATTTTAGGAAATAACTTAGTCCATCTAGTGCCTGATGATTTCATTTTTGATTTAAAAAAAATGAGAGATGATCTCACTAAGATCCGTAATTATAAAGTAAATATTAGGATTCATCCTAAAAAGCTTCCTGTTTTCTTAAAGAGAAAAGCTACTATTGAGCGCTTCGAGTTAAATGAAAGTCATTTTTCATATACAGACTTTGAGAGAGAGTTTAAGTTAATAAATATAAAATTAGATAACCATAGTTTAAATGCAGAAAGCAACTCAGCGTTAATGACGCTGATATTAGATACTTCTTTTATTTTCGTTCGCCCATTGGACGTTGTTTATAATGCCGATTCTTTAAAAGAAAAGAGAATTGGTTTTATTTCGATAAGAGTTTATTTTGATTATCAAAATAAAGAGCATTCTAAACTTGTTGAAATACCAATTGTATTTGGTTAGCTGCCGTAACATAACAAGTCATTAAAGCAGGACAAAAATACGTTTGCTGTTTTCGTCCCTCAACCATTTTAGCAAACGTATTTTTGCCTCTTAATGAGGCGTTAGTTGGCTAATAAAAAAGATCGTCTAAGTGCTAAATAATTCAGTTTCACCAATTCATTGTTTGGTGCTGTACCGCGAATAAGTTAATCACTTTTATCACGTTTCTGAAAGGTGTATTAGGGTAACTATTCGCTCTAAATAGTGAGTGTAATGGCTCAAATTCACGGTTTGGTATTTTCATTACGGTGCGTTTAAGTTATTGTTGTACTTGGTGAAAGTATGTTGCAACTAACAAGCAAATCAACAGGGACACGTAACACTTGCTCGGTTCCACTTCGTTTCACATTGTAGCAAGTATTACTTAGCCCGTTATTTGGGCGTTATATGCGGTTAAAACCTGAGTGTTAGAGCAAGACAATCTTTTTAGTTTTACGCTAAATCAGGTTCAGTTTAATCACTAATAAGCATTGCCTCTTTTACCTTTTTCAAAGGTGGCAACGCTATTAAGTTTATTCAATCAGTTGTGAGTAGCGTAAAAATTCACAGCTTAATTATGTATTACAGTGCCTTTAAGTTCGTGCAAAGTTTGGTTCAACCAGCGTTGCATATAACAAGCAATTCAACGTGACACGCAACAGTTGGCCGCGCTCACTACGTTCACAATTATGGCCAACTATTACTTAGCCCGTTAATTGGGCGTTATATGCTATTAAAAATTAGCTTTAGATAAAGTGCTTTCTAGTTTAGTGTTTTTCGCTAAAACGGGTTTGTATTAGTACTAATAAGCATTGCCTCTTTTACCTTTTTCAAAGGTGGCAATACTATTAATTTTGTTCAACCTTTATCGTGTAGCGTAAAAGTTCACGGTTAGGTTGTTTTATTACGGTGTCTTAAGTTATTGTATCGTTTGGTTTTACCAGCGTTGCATATAACAAGGCCATCAAACGGACACGTACAGTTTGCTCGCGCTTCGCGCAGTTTAGCAAATTGTACTTAGCCGCTTATAGCGGCGTTAGGGTAATACAGAGGTCCCCATAATTATGCACGAATATATTTTTATTTTACCTATACTCCTTTTTCTATTATTGGGTGTAATGAGCCCAGGACCTAGCTTCATCTTAGTGGCTCAAACTGC
>NZ_LJYX01000148.1 GCF_001440345.1 Colwellia sp. TT2012
GATCCCGTTGACCGCCGTGGGCAAGACCTTCAAGCCGGCCTTGCGCCTGGATGCGGTGCGTCGAGTGTTCGAACACGAAGTGGGGCAGATTGCTGCCAGCAGCCAGGTCCAGGCGCTGAGTGACGAGCGCCATGGGCAGCGGGGGGATATTCACGTGCCTGGCCTGACGGCTGCGCAGCGTGAGCAGTTGCACCAGCGCCTTGGCGGTTATGCCGTGCGGTATGTGGTGTATTGAGGGGGGCAGAGAACATAGTCCAGCCGTTGATTTTTTTAAGGAAACACGAGGAATCCTGAATAAGTGTCTTGCGTCTATGTGAGGGCAGTCGCTAACTTTGCGTGGCGCTATTTGAGTTTAGGTGCGGGTTCCTGAGGCGTCGTGACGCCTGGAACGCTATGGAAAAGCTCAACGTTGACACCAGGGCCACACGGCAAGGAACCTCCAATTTCTCGATGGCACGCGGCTCTTTAGTCGCGTGCTCGACGCTGTTACTGGCGATGTTTCTGCTGGTGGGGTTGTTGCTGACCTCCATTGCCCATCACCTGAACCACGATGCCGGGGAACATAGCCGGCTCGATATCGAAAACGCCTTGCTATCGGTTGAAAAAATCGCCGGTTCTCCGGTTAAGGACTACGCATTCTGGGGGGATGCCTATCAGCACCTGCACCAGGCGCTTGATGTGGAATGGGCGTTTGTCCGGCAGAACCTTGGCGCTACGTTATTCACGGACTTGTGCTTCCAGCGCGTCTTTATTGTCGACCCTGCGGGCCGTACGCGTTC
>NZ_LJYX01000149.1 GCF_001440345.1 Colwellia sp. TT2012
TCGCGAAAGCGGTCTTGAACCCTACGAATATCTCAGGGCATGCGCCGGCTCAATCTTCGCCGCGCGATACGCCGGGTAGATCGTCGCCAAAAAGCTCAACACAAACCCGGCACTGCAAATCAGCAGCACATCGCCACCTTGCAGTTCCGAAGGCAGGTTGCTGACAAAATACACGTCCGAACTGAAGATATGCTGCCCGGTCACGCGCTCCATCCAGCCCACCAGTTCGCTGACGTTCAGCGCGGCAATCACCCCCAGCACGCCGCCAATCAGGGTGCCGACGATACCGATCACCGTGCCCTGGACCATGAAGATCGCCATGATCTGCCGCGGCGTGGCGCCAATGGTGCGCAGGATCGCAATGTCCGCGCCCTTGTCGTTCACCACCATGATCAGCGTGGCGATGATATTGAAGGCCGCGACCGCCACGATCATCAGCCACAACAGGCCGCTCCTGGTCCTTTCCATCTTCATCGCGCTGAACAGGCTGCCCTGGGTATGGGTCCAGTCGTCCGCCTTGTAGGCTGCACCGAGGCCTGTGGCGATATCCGCCGAAACCTTGGGCGCCGCATACAGATCCTTGACCGCCAGGCGCACGCTTTGCACCTGGTTGGGCTGCCAATGCAGCATTTGCGCGGCATCGGCGACGTGGATCAGGGCCATCGAACCATCCAGCTCGGCACCGACCTTGAACACGCCCACCACGTTCAACCGCTGCATGCGCGGGGTGATACCGCCAGGAGCAGTGCTGATTTCCGGGACGATCAGCGTCAGCTTG
>NZ_LJYX01000150.1 GCF_001440345.1 Colwellia sp. TT2012
CATGGTGGGGATGTGGTGGAGAGCTCCCAGGTGGGCAGTGGCACAACGTTCATGGCTTGCTTGCAGGCGGCTCATTGACCGCAAGGATCGCCACCTACTGAATACATTCCAACCGTCTCCCCTGCGCTTTTTGCACATGGCCCTTAGGCCCTGCCTTAATCTCAGCGCCTAGGCTTGCGCGCACTTTCGCCTTTCCTTATGCCAAAGCCAAAAGTGGCACGTTAGTATTTTGACCGCTATCAGACAGGGTTAAATAAATCTAAAATGGAAGTCGCATGCAATCAATGACACCCCCCAGTTACAGCCATTCACACGCGAACTTGAAACATACAAAGCTGACCATAAGTCTTGCCAGCACACCGCAAGAAATACGTGAAGTACAACGTCTACGCCATAGAGTTTTCACTGAAACTTTCCAGCTTTCCGGCCCCGTCGACTCCGGCGGTTTGAATATTGATGAGTTTGACGACTATTGTGATCATTTAATAGTACGCGACACTCAGACATCATGCGTGGTAGGGACTTATCGTGTGATGAGCCCAACGGCCGCCCAACGTATGGGACGTTATTATTGCGAGCAGGAATTTGACCTGAGTCGCCTGAATCACTTGCGGCCGCGCATGACCGAAGCGGGACATGCCTGTGTGCACCCAAATTACCGCAGCGGCAGCGTCATCATGCTGTTATGGACGGGGTTGGCCATGTATATGCGACGTGAACACTGCGACTTCCTGGTGGGTTGCGCCAGCGTAAGCCTGGCGGATGGCGGCCAGAATG
>NZ_LJYX01000151.1 GCF_001440345.1 Colwellia sp. TT2012
CTGCACGTTATTGGCCGGCACACCTTCCCCATGAAAGAACATGCTGCCCAGCTTGAACTGCGCCTGGGCATGGCCCTGCAACGAGGCTTTCTCGAAAAAGCTCAGGGCTTTATTGAGGTCACGGGAGGGATTCTTGTCGTCATAGAAAAATTCGCCCAACTCGTATTGCGCTTGCGCATCCCCGCCATCGGCCAGTGTTTGGCAGGCGCTTAGCGCCTCGGCCTGGCTTTCTGGCTGAGTATTGAGGGTGCAACGACCCATCGCTGGGATCAACAACGAGTTGCCGCCCGCTTGTGCATGCGCAAGCAGCGGTTGAAGGAGCAACAGGCAGCCCAGAACCAGGGTGCGGCCGGTGCGTTTATTGGGAATCGACTTACCTCCGCCGGAGCGCGCGGCACCACGAGGGGATCCAATAAGCGCGCATTATGAACCAAGCACGCACCTGCTTACAAAGTCTTAACCCGTTTCTCTGCTGCGTGGGCAAGTTATCTGCCGGAGTGCAGGTGATTTCTCGAAAAAAGAAGGAAATTTCTGTAAGCAAGGTAGCAAATCTGACGCCGCCAGGGGAGACGTCAGATATTGGCTGGCTTACTTCAGTGCGGCGAAGGCACGCTCGGCAGCATCAAGGGTCAGTTTCAGCTCAGCTTCGCCATGGGCTATGGAGGTGAAACCGGCTTCAAAGGCACTCGGTGCCAGGTACACACCGCCTTCGAGCATCAGGTGGAAGAAGCGCTTGAACAGGTTGGCATCACTGCCCATCACATCGTCAAAGGTCA
>NZ_LJYX01000152.1 GCF_001440345.1 Colwellia sp. TT2012
CATAGAATTTATGTTTATTAATAAAATTATGTTGCACTTGCTTACCAACTAATAATTTACCTTTTAAAAAAGCTAAATTATCTTCACAACGCACATAATCACTGCGCATCCCTCGTTTAATTAGTTCATTTACCGAGGACAAAAACTGACTAATAAACACCTCTAACAAAGGCATTTTGTTTTTCGCTAAATTGGCGTTGTTAGTTTTTAAATGGCGAAAGCTTTTTAAGGTTTTCAGCATATTTAATAACGAGTCTTGTGCGTGCTGAGCCCTATGCTCACCTGAATTTTTTTTAGCAACCTTTGGTAATACTTCTATTTGCGTGCCATCAGGGGTAAACAATACCCCTGCATAGTTTTTTACCTGTAGCACATCACAGTTGTCAATAAATCTTGGCCGTAAAAAACGACTTTCTGATTTTTCACAAGCGCATAGTTCTTTTAAATATTTGTAAGCAGAAGCTGATATCTCTTCAATACGATCAGAGTATTTAGCTTTATCGCCAACACCTAAATAACCAAATTCGAAAACTGTGACTTGCTTTTGAACACTTAGCATTAAGGTTGAGACACCAGTTCATCTTCTGTTTTAAATTCTTCGACGCTGGTACTGTTCGCCTCTTCTAATTTTTTTCTCTCTGCTTCGGCTTTAGCTTTAACCGTATCTTCTGCCTTTTTAATTATGGCTTTTAACTTCCCTAGATCATAAATTGCCTGATAAACTTCTTCGTTTGCCCAGGGGCTGCCTTCATCGGTAAAGCTTGCTAATTGATAG
>NZ_LJYX01000153.1 GCF_001440345.1 Colwellia sp. TT2012
TAACGCAATCTGCTAATGAGTTGATTGTAGAGTTTAAAACATTAGGTAAATAAGCTATAGCCTTTCTCAATAATTTTTTTTGCAAGCGTAAGACTGCATACGAGGTCAATTTGCACCAGTTAATGGGGGTTTCGCCGAGTAAATTCTCATCAGCTAGACCAACAAGACCAAACAACTGAGCCGAGAAAGCATCGCTCGCATCTTCTTTAAATCTCACGTAATAGCGATATTTACGCCACACGCGATAAACCAAAGAGATCAATCTATGATTAAAAAAGTCTAAAAAAGGACGCCTTACTCCCCCCTCTTCTTCAGATGCTATCTGCTCTAAAAAAAAGCCAGGTAAAGGAGACTGTGAACCAGATAGACCCATAAAAGTCGTCTGTAATTGCACCTGGCCTGAATCAGCTGCATATAAATCAGTTACGTCACTTGCGGGAAAACCCATACTTGGGTTAGCAGTGAAAAGCATTCTGCAAGCTAGTTCCCACTCTTCACTTTCAGGATCTTCTTCAAGCAAGCCATGAAGCAGCTCAACCAGTTGGAAAAAATTATAATTTTCAGCATCTTGCGGTAAAATTGTCGTCATAGTAAAAGTCACCTAAATTAGCGGTTGTACGCCAATTTTTGCGCCCCAGGTATAACGTTCATTATTACTAGAATTAATCACCACCAGTTCATGGAAAGAATTAATACTGGCGTACAAGGTAAAAAAACGACTTAGCACAGTGCCAAATAAATAAAGATCCCCTTCTGATCCAAATGCAGATT
>NZ_LJYX01000154.1 GCF_001440345.1 Colwellia sp. TT2012
CACCATGGGCGTGAGCATCGCCAGCCTGCCCCTGTAGGGAGATTTGTGGTGCTGGTTACAGGTCTGACTCCTGCACCACCCGCACCACCCCCGCATCCAGCGCATACGCCGCATCCGCCAGGTCGTTGTTGACCGTCTCCACCTTCAGCGTGCCCGTCACCCACAGCGGTGTATAGATATCGTCCAGCTTCAAGCCCTTGGGATAGCGCACCAGCACCAACTGGTTGGGCGGCGGCGGTGGCACGTGGATGCAGGCGCCCGGGTAAGGCACCAAGAAGAACAGGGTGCTGCGCCCCTTGGCATCGGTTTCCAGCGGCACCGGGTAGCCACCCAGGCGGATGTGCTTGCCATTCATGGCGGCCACGGTCTTGGTCGAATACATTACCGCCGGCAACCCCTTGCTCTGCTTCAGGCCACCCTTTTCGGTAAAGGTGCCCAGGGCTCCCGGGGAGTTGTGGTCGATATCAGGCATTTGTTCGAGGGCTTTCTGGTCCGACTTGGGCATCAGTTCCAGCCAGTCGGTTTCCGCAAGCTCAGCGGCGTGGGTCAGGCTTGAACCCAGCAAAAGGACAGTCAACAGAAGACGGCGCCTGGAGTGGCTCGACCAATAAACAAGTGTCGGCATTCTAGCCCTCTGCGCCTGCGCAGCGCAGAGGGCTTGACGCTAAATCATTTCTTTTTCAGCAGACCGTAGATCACCAGCAACACGATGGCACCAACCAGCGCGCCAATGAAGCCTGCGCCTTGGCCTGCCTGGTAGATCCCCAG
>NZ_LJYX01000155.1 GCF_001440345.1 Colwellia sp. TT2012
CCCGTTCTTTACTCGCAAGCGTTATCAAGCCCACGCCATCTCCTTATTGATGTGTGCACACCCATGCCTCTTTCGGCTGGTTGATGAGGTGCTCTTCCTGTTTCACTTCCAGCGTTTCGGGTTCGTCCGCGTCCCTACGGCATCTCGCATCATGAGTTTTAAAAGCAACCGACTGGACGGTTGTTTATGATTATACGTTACAATCCCAGATTCGCAATTAGCAGTTCACTAGGCACTGCACGCCAGTCAGTTGGAACTGCTTGGCCTGGGCTGACCATGTTTTCATGGTGGAACCGGTGACCAGCCCATGGGAAAATCCCTCAGATTTCTGAACAGGGCCTTTGAATGCCAACCAAGAAAGACGACGTACCAGACAAGCGCCGCTACCTGTCCTCTGCGGCCAGGAAAGAGGAAATACTGGACGCGGCCCTGATCGAGTTTGCGGATCGGACATACAACGCCGTGTCGATGGAGCGCCTGGCGGAATGTGCGGGTTTGTCCAAGGCAGGCATCTACGCCCACTTCAACAGTAAGGAAGAGATTTTTCACGCCTTGCTCGAACGTACAACGAAGCAGCTTTGCGATTTCCAGGGCTGGCTTCCGGATGAAGATCTGACGTTGCCAGAGTTGGTGGACGTCTATATTGATCGCCTGTATACGACGTTTGACTCCCCCGCCACGATATCGGTCTATCGCCTGCTTCTGGCCGAAAGCGCCAGAGCGCCGGCGCTGGTGCAGCATTGGCGCGAGGACGTTGCGCGTGGATT
>NZ_LJYX01000156.1 GCF_001440345.1 Colwellia sp. TT2012
CACCGCGTGGGCAGTCGCAACGCCAGCAGCGACAAAGGTCATTGCCGCCATCAAACGCTTCAGTTTCATGCCTTACTCCTAGCAGATAGGGATAGTTGGATCGGGGCCAAGTATCGGTAGGCCGTGTGAACACTCTATGTCTGGAATATGACAATTAGATGAAAGGCCAGTATTGGAAGAACCGGCAGGCGCGGGGAGAGGCTGAGTAAATGCGGGGGTGGAGCGCGGGATTGCGGTAATTCAGAAACACCCTGTAAACGTTGACTGCCTACAAAACCTTGTAGGAGCGGGCTTGCCGGCTCCTACAGGGATGGGTTATTTCTTGGCGATGATCACCGCCCGCATCGGCGCCGGCAGCCCTTCAATCGTCTTGCTGTGATCCTCAGGGTCGAGGAAATCACTCAGCGACTGATACTTCATCCACTCCGTCCTGCGTTGTCTCCCGACCCTGGTTACGCTTCCATCCACGCAACGTACATCGCTGAAACCCGCACGGCGTAGCCACAACATCAGTGCCGGCACGGATGGCAGAAACCACACGTTGCGCATCTGCGCATAGCGGGCTACCGGCACCAGCACCTGCTGCTGGTCACCCTCGATCACCAAGGTTTCCAGTACCAGTTCGCCACCCTTGACCAGGCAATCCTTGAGTGCCAGCAAGTGCTCGATCGGCGAGCGGCGGTGGTAGAACACGCCCATGGAGAACACCGTGTCGAAACCTTCCATGTTCGGCGGCAGGTCTTCGAACGGGAAGGGCAGGTGCCAGG
>NZ_LJYX01000030.1 GCF_001440345.1 Colwellia sp. TT2012
GCGAATGATACGTGGTGGGCGACATCAAATACGTACTGCCATGTTCATGTCAATGATGTCGGCCATACAATGTAACCCTGTATTTAAGGCGACTTATCAGCGTTTAGTCGCCGCAGGAAAACCAAAGAAAGTAGCGATAATTGCCTGTGTAAGAAAGATGATTGTGATCTTAAATTCGATGGTAAGAGATGGTGTCTATTGGGATCCTAAAATGAGTTAGAAATTAATAATTGACACCATAGTCACTTGTTATGTGACGAATTAACTCATCACCAGTCGAGCTGTTAGCAGTCCTGCTTTATTGGCTTGATATGCACGCATTTAACTTAAAGCCATATGGTTCAAATCCAGATTTTTCAAAAAACTTTTGACCACCAGCATTGAATGCCCAAACATCTAATTCAATGTCATTGACACCTTGTTTATGACATTCATTCTTTACATGCTCGATCAGAACATGCCCAATACCACTACCTCGCTTTTGTACATCAACTCCAATTTGCTGAAGGTAACAGTATTGTCGAACGCGTAAAATTGTTGTTTGCTCTGTAACAACAATGTTGTACACAGCATAACCAACTACACAACTATCTAGCTCCGCAACGATAAATCCTGGCGAATCTAGCCTTTCAAGGAGACTTAATTTTGCGTCGCATAAAGATAATGGGATGTATCGCATTGGATATGCAGCTACATGAGCTTTCTGTGTTTCAACAAGTAACCCAGCAATAATGGACAGGTCATCTTTATTAGCAACTCTTATCAGCACTCTATACTATCTCCATAGTCACATAACGCCGCGATAAGCGGCTAAGTACACTTTGCTAAACTGCGCGAAGCGCGAGCAAACTGTACGTGTCCGTTTGATGGCCTTGTTAGATGCAGCGCAGGTAAAAGCAAGCGATACAATAACTTAAAGGCGACCGTAATAAAACAACCTAACCGTGAACTTTTACGCTACACGTTAAAGGTTGAACAAAACTAATAGCTTTGCACCTTTGAAAAAGGTAACTAGGCAAAGCTTATTAGTGACCTGCGTTAAACCAGTTTTAGCGAAAAACTATGCACTAGAAATCACTTTATCTAAAGCTACGTTTTAATAGCATATAACGCTTACATAAGCGGAAAAATATAGTTGGCTAAAATGTTTGAGGAACGAAAAACAGCCAACTGTAATTTTTCCGTTTGATGTTCTTGTTAGCAGAACTTACTCTGCAAATTGTTTCTTACCGCTGGCCATTCAGAATTAATGATTGAATAAACAACAGTATCTCTAATAGATCCATCTTTTAAAATTTGATGGTTTCGGATAATACCATCTTGTTTAGCTCCTAACCTTTCTATGGCTTTTCTAGAGCTTTGGTTAAAGAAGTGAGTTCTAAACTCAACAGCTATTGCGGAATGCTTTTCAAAAACGTGCAATAGTAAAAGTAATTTACACTCTGTATTAACTGGTGAGCGCCTCACCGATGATGAGTACCATGTATAACCCAACATCGCTCGCTTATTTTTAGCATCAACGTTATAAAATCGGCTTGTCCCTACAATTTTACTTGTATTATTACACCTTACCGCAAAGGCAATATTACCTTTTTTTGATTCTTTAATGGCTACATCTACATATTCATTCATTGATTCAGGAGACGGTACATTTGCATACCATAACTTCCAGGGCTCTCCATCCAAAACAGCCTCTTTTAGCTCTTCAATGTGTTCAATACTCAGTGGCTCTAGAGTAACGTACCGACCTTTTATTTGAGGAGCAGATAACCAATTCATACGACATACCTTGTTTGTTCTGCTAACGCCCAATTAACGGGCTAAGTAATAGTTGGCCATACTTGTGAACGGAGTGAGCGCGGCCAACTGTTGCGTGTCACGTTGAATTGCTTGTTATATGCAACGCTGGTTGAACCAAGCTTTGCACTAACTTAAAGGCACTGTAATACATAATTAAGCTGTGAATTTTTACGCTACTCACAACTGATTGAATAAACTTAATAGCGTTGCCACCTTTGAAAAAGGTAAAAGAGGCAATGCTTATTAGTAATTAAACTGAACCTGATTTAGCGTAAAACTAAAAAGATTGTCTTGCTCTAATACTCAGGTTTTAACCGCATATAACGCTTAACATAAGCGGAAAAATGCAGTTGGCTATAATTTTTGAGGAACGAAAAAAGCCAACTGTATTTTTTCCGTTTAATGTTCTTGTTAGTTATGCGGACTTGATGCGGCTTGACCGCCCTCTTTAGCAAAACCAACAAACCTTAAATTTTGTAACCACAACACTATCAACAAATTACAGAGAAGTTAAGACTTAAAGTGAATTGCACAATATGGAAGTTTGAATAATAAATGACAAAGGGTAACCCTAGACACTTCCTGTGATGAATCGTTTTTATTAACAAACTCACCAGAATTTGTTAACTACTTCCCCTGTAAAAACTGATAGCAAACTAACGCTTACATAAGCGGAAAATTAAAGTTGGCTAAAATTTTGAGGAACGAAAAAAGCCAACTGTATTTTTTCCGTTTAATGTTCTTGTTAGTTATGCGGACTTGATGCGGCTTGACCGCCCTCTTTAGCAAAACCAACAAACCTTAAATTTTGTAACCACAACACTATCAACAAATTACAGAGAAGTTAAGACTTAAAGTGAATTGCACAATATGGAAGTTTGAATAATAAATGACAAAGGGTAACCCTAGACACTTCCTGTGATGAATCGTTTTTATTAACAAACTCACCAGAATTTGTTAACTACTTCCCCTGTAAAAACTGATAGCAAACTAACGCTTACATAAGCGGAAAATTAAAGTTGGCTAAAATTTTGAGGAACGAAAAAAGCCAACTGTATTTTTTCCGTTTAATGTTCTTGTTAGTTATGCGGACTTGATGCGGCTTGACCGCCCTCTTTAGCAAAACCAACAAACCTTAAATTTTGTAACCACAACACTATCAACAAATTACAGAGAAGTTAAGACTTAAAGTGAATTACACAATATGGAAGTTTGAATAATAAATGACAAAGGGTAAACCTAGACACTTCCTGTGATGAATCGTTTTTATTAACAAACTCACCAGAATTTATTAACTACTTCCCCTGTAAAAACTGATAGCAAACTAACGCCGTTTTAAGCGGCAAATTGCAGTTGGCTAAAAGTAAGTGAGGCACGAACAAAAAGCCAACTGTAATTTGTCCGTTTGAAAACCTTGTTAGCTGCAACACTGGTTGAACTAGAGTCTACACGAACTTACAACTTACCGTTATTTATATACAAACCGTGAACTTGAGCCACTCGATTAACCAACTTAGAGCGAATGGTTTTACTATTTCTAGCCTGAAGGACCTAACAAACAGTGAATAAACCTATTCGCGGTAAACTACAAAACCTGAACTGGCGAAACTTAATTGTTCTGCCCTAAAGCTTATTTTTTAAAAGCAACTAACGCCCAAATAATGGGCAAATGATAGTTGGTTAAAATAGGCGACGCAGGAGCAAAAACCAACTGTTATTTGTCCTTATTAATTTGCTTGTTAGTCTCTGTTATCTATAGCGCTCACTTCAAAGAAAGCACCACATGAGAAAGTAGTACCATCCTGAAACCCCTTACATTTCAAAATTCCGGAAAGCTTATCATTTTGAATCATACTGCTAATAACATCGTATACATGTAAATTGGGCTGATTACACACTAGTTTAGAGCATTTAATTGGAGTGCTAATTTCTGAATAGTTTCTAGATATCACTTCCTTATCAGTTCCCCACTCCTTAAATTCAAAAATAAAATTTTCTGTAACATTGATTTGATTAGACATATATTCCCTCAAGAGACTAACGCCCAAATAACGGGCTAAGTGGTGCTTGCTAAAATGTGCAGCGAAGCGGAAACGAGCAAGCTCTACGTGTCCATGTTGATTTGCTTGTTAGTTGCAACACACTTTCAATATGTACAACAATAACTTAAACGCACCGGAATGAAAATACCAAACCGTGAATTTGAGCCATTACACTCACTATTAAGAGCGAATAGTTACGCTAATACACCTTTCAGAAACACACAAAAAATGACTAACTTATTCGCGGTAAAGCACCAAACAGTGAATTGGTGAAACTGAATTATTTAGCACTTAGACGATCTTTTTTATTAGCCAACTAACGCCCAAATAACGGGCTAAGTAATACTTGCTACAATGTGAAACGAAGTGGAACCGAGCAAGTGTTACGTGTCCCAGTTGATTTGCTTGTTAGTTGCAACATACTTTCACCAAGTACAACAATAACTTAAACGCACCGTAATGAAAATACCAAACCGTGAATTTGAGCCATTACACTCACTATTTAGAGCGAATAGTTACGCTAATACACCTTTCAGAAACGTGATAAAAGTGACTAACTTATTCGCGGTAAAGCACTAAACAGTGAATTGGTGAAACTGAATTATTTAGCACTTAGACGATCTTTTTTATTAGCCAACTAACGCCTAATTAACAGGCAAAAAATTGTTGGCTAAAATAAGCGACGCAGGAGCAAAAGCCAACTGTTTTTTGTCCTTGTTTAATTTCTTGTTATATTTTCATATGACGCTGAAATCCTGAATTATCTCTGATACTAATTGGGTTACCATCAGGGTCTATAACCCTAATTATTGATCCCCAATCATTTTCAATAATTTCAGCACTACTATCAAATTTACAAATATGTTCTAGTGCTTTTTGAATGCTCGCAACATTGAATCTTAGTATGGTGGGGTTTTGGGATATATCCTTTTCTGATTCGCTAGCTACGCCGCCTGTCTCTAGCATTAGATAGGAACTGCCGAATTCTAGACACGTTAATCTAAAGTCACCATCAGTTTTTGTAAACATCTCAGGTAAATTAAAAACCGTTTTATAAAATGAAACACATTTATCAAAGTTAAAGACATTTAATATGATGCCCTGATTTTGAATATCCACCGAACCTCCCTGAAAATATAACGCCGCAATAAGCGGAAAATTATAGTTGGCTAAAATGTTTGAGGAACGAAAAACAGCCAACTGTAAATTTTCCGTTTAATTGCCTTGTTAGAGTTTTAAAATACTGCATTAAAAGCCAACAATAAAGTTACAAAAAATAATGCTGTATTAAGTTGAGTGGCTTTTAATATTGTTTTACTAGACATAGAAATAATAAATGCTGAGATAATTATAAGTTCTAAGCCTGCTTGTAATAATAAAAAAAAGAATAATAGTAACCCACCAGCTTCAATTCCATTACATTGATTGATAATTTCCCCGCACCGACTTTGAGGAACAAGTAGTAGAAATATAATGTGATTAACAATAGCTATGCGAAGGTAGCTATTTATGTTCGACTCCATATAAAGTTATATCCTCGACTCGAAAAAACTCTAACGCCCAATTAACGGGCTAAGTAATAGTTGGCCATACTTGTGAACGTAGTGAGCGCGGCCAACTGTTGCGTGTCACGTTGAATTGCTTGTTATGTTTACGAACGCTTTAATAGCCACCAAAATTTACCAAGCCTAGAAGACATTATGCCTACAATAACACCACTAGCGGTAGAAAATGTACCTTGCCAAAATAAGTAGGGATCACTTAAACTATCCGATTGTGCTGTAGCGTAAAACTGACCGAATGCTACACAACCATTTAATATAAAATAAACACCCAGCAGAAAAACACTAGCGGATAATAGATTACGAGTGTCTGAAGGAGTGCTAATATCTAAACTAAGAATGCTGACAATTTTACTTCTAGTGAATATTAACCCTAAACCACAAAGGAGTTTGGTCGAAAGGTGAATAATTGGAATAAATCGCATTTGGTTCCCTGACTCGCCGAAGTCAGTAGTTGAATAGGCAAATATAGTAGCGACAAAATCGGGGATTGGTGAAACTACTAACCATATACCGATTAAAGCTATAAGCGTCTCGCTTAATTTATTATTAGATTGCACCGAACCTTCCTTGTAAACATAACGCTTACATAAGCGGAAAATTACAGTTGGCTAAAATGTTTGAGGAACGAAAAACAGCCAACTGTAATTTTTCCGTTTGATGTTCTTGTTAGTTGCTTGTTGTTAAAAGCACAAAGCTAACAACAAGTTACCATATTTATGGGATGGGAGGAAGACGCCAAAAACACTTAGCACCACGACTCACCAAACCCTGATTTTTGAGCCAAGTAATACTGCCTGAACTAGCTAATGGCTTTACCGCAAAGTGTCTTAAAAAGCGTAAATCCTATTAGCGAATATAACCAAACCTCTCTGGCGAAAACTGAGGCGTAACCCACCAAGTTAATTTAGAAAACACAGCTCTTACACATTAATATGGGGTTGATTTCGTGGTGCCAACTAACGCCTAAATAACAGGCTAAGAAATTGTTGGCTAAAATGTGAAACGAAGTGGAACGCAGCCAACGGTTACGTGTCCTTGTTTATTTTCTTGTTATGTTTTTGATGATTACTGCTGCGAATAACTAAAACAATGGTATAAACTGATGAAATTAAAATTAGTATTATATTAATTATTAGATACGAAATTTTATTTTCATCCATTGTTCTTAAATATTTAATCTGAGCGTATTTTATTTTAAGAGAATCTTCAATGTTTTCAATATCCTTATTATCAATAGCAACTTGAATCTTTTCATCAATAACAAGCATGGAATCAACCACCTCTTCAGTAAATAAGCGAGGAGCTACTGTGCGGAAGTATGAAGTTATACAAGCGAGTATAATTACAATATTTATAGCCACTATTTTTTTAGTATTCACCGGATTCTCCAAAAAAACATAACGCCCAAATAACGGGCTAAGTAATACTTGCTAAAATGTGAAACGAAGTGGAACCGAGCAAGTGTTACGTGTCCCTGTTGATTTGCTTGTTAGTTGCAACATACTTTCACCAAGTACAACAATAACTTAAACGCACCGTAATGAAAATACCAAACCGTGAATTTGAGCCATTACACTCACTATTTAAAGCGAATAGTTACGCTAATACACCTTTCAGAAACGTGATAAAAGTGACTAACTTATTCGCGGTAAAGCACCAAACAGTGAATTGGTGAAACTGAATTATTTAGCACTTATAAGATATTTTTTATTAGCCAACTAACGCCGCATTAAGCGGACTAAAATTGTTGGTTATAATGTGAAGCGAAGCGGAACCTAACCAACTGTTTTAGTTCCGTTTAAATGCCTTGTTATGTTCTTTACACACAAAAAATATGCCCATGCGATTAATATGATTTGCAATGGCGCACGTATCAACAAATAAACAGCTCCCCATTGATGACCACCTAGCCCAACACTATTTAATGCTGCGTATATATTTGCAGGAAAAAACAATACAAAAATGAGAATAGCAAATTTTGCTGCAATAGGTTGGAGCTTAGTTTTAAAAAGAGCAATACCAACTATTAATTCGAGAGCGCCTGTAAAATATATTAATGAAACTTTGAAAGGTACCCAAGAAGGTAGCATTTCAACCATCCCGTCAGTTTTTACAATATGACCAATAAAGAAAAATATAAATGCCAGACCTAAGCCCCAACAAGCATATTTATTAATATCAACTGGCACCTCTCTGAATTTTGCATAAGCAAAGGCGAGCCCCAACGGAGAAGAAAGAATTAGAAGAATTATTATTGGAGTTACCACAGTACTATCCTAAGAACATAACGCCCAAATAACGGGCTAAGTAATACTTGCTAAAATGTGAAACGAAGTGGAACCGAGCAAGTGTTACGTGTCCCTGTTGATTTGCTTGTTAGTTGCAACATACTTTCACCAAGTACAACAATAACTTAAACGCACCGTAATGAAAATACCAAACCGTGAA
>NZ_LJYX01000157.1 GCF_001440345.1 Colwellia sp. TT2012
CTGGTGCCGATCAGCAACAACAGACGGAGTTTTATCGACATCCCCAAGCCCTCGGCGGTTATGGACTGAAGCAAGGTGTTGATGGCTGCCGTGTGGAACCCCATCGACGCGTTCGCTACCCCTGATTTAAGCATACTTGCAGGTTTTCGCTGCTTCAGGTCGCTCCTATCTTGAAACGGGCTTGCGTAACAACTGTGGCGTTCGCATGCGAAGCACTCGCAATCCAAGCGGTCAACTTGCTAACCTCCCCGACCCCAACGCAGCCCTATCCAGAAGAGACACCCCAAATGCGCGAGCGAAAAGCCGCACGATTACTCGTGATCAGCCCCTCTCACGAGGTCCTCCTTTTCAGGTTCGTTCACAAGGATGGGGCCTTGGCCGGCAGAAACTACTGGGCCACCCCTGGCGGCGGTCTTGAACACGCAGAAACCTTCCAGGCTGCGGCAATCCGTGAACTGCGTGAGGAGACCGGTATTCAGGTCGAGACCGTCATAGGACCTGTGGCCGAGCGGCAGTTTTCAATGCTCCTGCCCAGTGGCGAGACGGTGCTCGCCCTGGAGCAGTACTTTGTTGTGCATGCGCCAAACCAGGTGCTTTCCAGTGCCGGTTGGACCGTCCCCGAGGCCCAGGTCATGGCCGCTCCTCACTGGTGGTCCGCCCAGGAGCTGAGATCGCCCGAGGAACAGGCTTGGCCCGCGCCGTTGGCGGAGATGGCAGTGGCTGCACGTCTCTTCACATCTGCCGCGCATCCTTCACGACACTACTC
>NZ_LJYX01000158.1 GCF_001440345.1 Colwellia sp. TT2012
CAATGTAACGTTAATAATGTATAGTATATGCCGGGAAGGCTGATATTTAATTGTAATTCGGTTTTTTGGATTAATTGAAACAACACCAGAGTTAATAATGACATAACTATGAATAAATACGCTAGTGTCTAGGTCGCTTATGGTTTTATTTTTTTTCATGCAGAAGACGGCATACGAGATACAGTTGAGTTGCGGCGTTTCCGCCCCGTAGTCATTGATGGTTCGATACGTTACGCTGCTATTTTTGGCCCCCTTTGGCAGAGAAAATTGGTATTTATCAAAGGGGGAAATCATTTGATTTTTAACTACTTTTCCACCTATTTTCAGGTCTGTCAGGGTAATGAAATAAGGTGTTGGGTTACTGACCGTAACCATGTCAGCTGACGAAGTGCAACGCAGTTTCGCCGGAGCCTCGCCTAAGGGATACGCTAAACCTTTTGGTCGCCAGAAAAGTTTGATGACGCTTTGTGTGGCAATCTTCAGGGTATTTCCCTCTTTCCGCTTCGTTGTTGAAGGGACTGCCCGTACGCTAGTGAAGAAAAGGGTTTCTCTGTCTTTCGCCAACGGCGCTCCAATGTACATAATGCGTAACAGATTCTCATTTGCCGGATTCAGCACAAATAGCGGTGGTGTAATAATAAAGTCTGCTGATTTTTTATTATCTGGGGTCATCACCCATGACTGAATAAGATAAGGAACATCCGGACTGGTGTTACGTACACCCAGTGAAATTTGCTCTTCACCTTCTGAATAAACAAGACGTGTT
>NZ_LJYX01000159.1 GCF_001440345.1 Colwellia sp. TT2012
AGAGAACCAGGCAGGGCTACGAGGTTTCGTGCCTGACGTTGTTCCTCACTCAGCATGTCCGGCGCCTCATCGGCCGAAGCGTCCAGAACCAGTTTGTGTTCGCTGCCTATTCTCCCGGCCATCAGCACTGTGGCCATGGTCAGGTGCGGCGATGACGTCGCATCGAGCGGGCGAAACTCCAGGTTGTATTGTTTGGCGGGTGACTTGCCCCCGATCGTGATAGTCGGGCATATGCGCCGCGAAGCCTCTCTGTTGCGCTGCCCCAGGTTGGCGTATGAAGCACTCCAGTGATGGGGTTTCAGGCGCAGATACGAAATGGGCGTCGGTGCGCTGAACGCGCACAGGGCCGGCAGATACTTCAGTACCCCTGCGGCCCAGTGCTGGCCCAGTGCCGAGAGTCCATTGTCTTGCTCGGGGTTGTACATGACGGGGTGTCCAGTCTGATCCTGCAAGCTGATATGCAGATGCACACCATTACTCACCCCATCGGGTTGCAGCTTGGGAGAAAAACTGATGTCCAGGCCCATCTGCCGGGCGATTTCGCGGGTGATCTCCCGTACGTTCACGGCTCTGTCGGCGGCGGCGACTCCCTGAATGGGGCGGCAGGTGATTTCATATTGAGCCTTGCCGTATTCCGGCAAAAACATTTCCGGCTCTACGCCGGCAGCTTTCAGGGCACTCAGCAACCAGCCACCGAAGGACGCGGCGTGATGTTGGGCGGCGAGGGAAAATGCGTGGTGCGAGTTAGCCGGGTCCAAATAGCCC
>NZ_LJYX01000160.1 GCF_001440345.1 Colwellia sp. TT2012
ATTCGTTGCCAATCGATGATGTTTTACCCGCCTTGCGTGAAGCCTTGGCGACGCGCCATGAAGCCGTGCTCGAAGCACCGCCCGGCGCCGGTAAAACCACGCGGGTGCCGTTGGCGCTGTTGAATGAAAGCTGGCTGGCCGGGCAAACCATCCTGATGCTTGAACCGCGTCGGCTAGCGGCCCGCGCCGCCGCCGAGCGCCTGGCCAGCGAGCCGGGGGCAAAGGTCGGGGAAACCGTCGGCTATCGGATCCGCCTGGACAGCAAGGTCGGCCCCAACACCCGTATCGAAGTGGTCACCGAAGGCATCCTCACGCGCCGCTTGCAGGATGACCCGGCGCTGGATGGCGTAGGCCTGTTGATCTTCGACGAGTTCCACGAGCGCAGTCTCGACGCCGACCTGGCGCTGGCCCTGAGCCTCAATGGCCGCGAGCTGTTTCGCGACGAACAACCGCTGAAAACCCTCCTGATGTCCGCCACCCTTGAAGGCGAACGCCTGTCGGGCCTGCTCGACGACGCACCGATCCTGCGCAGTGAAGGGCGCATGTACCCGGTGCAGATGCGCTGGGGCCGACCGTTCCAGCCTGGTGAATTTATCGAGCCACGGTTGGTGCAGACCATCCTTGAAGCCCTGCATGACGAAACCGGCAGCGTGCTGGTGTTCCTGCCCGGCCAGGCGGAGATTCGCCGGGTCAATCAACAGTTGGCGGACGCCTTGGGTGAGCGCAGCGATGTACTGCTCTGCCCGTTGCATGGCGAACTCGACC
>NZ_LJYX01000161.1 GCF_001440345.1 Colwellia sp. TT2012
TTTAAGACGTTCACGAATTTCAGTTAATTCTTCCATGACTTTAGCCATGGCTTCGCCTTCGCGGAAAACCCCAAAGTTCATTTGCATACCCTGTCGTCAGTCTTTCCGAATATGTACTGGGTCCTCACCTCTAGTCGATGATTCCCAGCGATTAGTACGGGCAAGTGAGATTTCTAAGTATGATCCAGACCCATCAACACGGTGTGGGTGATGTTGCCGGTAGCGAAGTCAGCCTGGAAGTTGTTGTCCACCGCAAACTGACCGATGTCCTCGTCCACGTTGGTCGAGGAGCGGCTGATATTGCCATTGGCATCTACTGGGGACCAGGCGTAGGCACCTACGGTCAGCTGTTGGAACGACAGCTCCGACTTGGTATAGCGCAAGTTTTGCTTGAACTGCCAGGTATCGTTGAAGCGGTGTTCAAAGGCATAGCCCAGCGCGTAGTAAGTGCGGTCGTAGAACTCGTAGTCCGGGTCACCCAGGTTCTTGTGATGGGATACCTTGCCCAGCGGTGATTTGATCTTGGTACCCACGATCGGCAGGAACTGACTGGTGGCGCCGGTATCGTCGCGGGTGAACTGCGACAGGAAGGTCAACTTGGTATCGGTGTCGATGTTCCAGGTCAGGCTCGGCGCAATGTTGTAGCGCTTGTTGTCGATGTGATCGACCTGGGTGCCAGCATCGCGCACCACGCCACTGAGGCCATAGAGGAATTGACCTTCATCATCGATCTTGCCGGTGCTGGCGAAGTTGATCTGGCGATAG
>NZ_LJYX01000162.1 GCF_001440345.1 Colwellia sp. TT2012
AATGTACCGGCGACCCCCGAGTTCCACCCTCTTCCCCTCCACGACCCTCTTCCGATCTAATCTGAATACGGAAACACGGCCAAATGGACGGCCCCCGAAAAGTTGGACAGTTTCAGCTAGCAGCCTCAGCAGCATGAGTCCTGTATTTCACAGGGCTCATGCCATTGAGCTTTAGCTTGATGCGGTCATGGTTGTAGTAGTGGATGTACTCGTCCAGACCGGCTTTCAGTTCCTCAGCGCTCTCGAAACGCTTCAGGTAGAAAAACTCGGACTTAAGCGTACCAAAAAAGCTCTCCATTGCCGCATTGTCCAGGCAGTTTCCTTTGCGTGACATACTCTGCTTCAGCCCTTGCTCTGCCAGCTTGTGGCGGTACTGCGAGTGCTGGTAATGCCAGCCTTGATCCGAGTGAAGCACCAGTTTCGGCTTGTTTTCCAGGCGCTTGAAGGCCTTGTCCAACATGTTGGTGACCAGCCCAAGGCACGGCCTGCTGGCCACTTCGTATGCCACAATTTCGGCGTTGTACAAGTCCATCACGGAAGAGAGATAGACCTTTTTCTGAGCCACTTTGAACTCGGTCACATCGGTCACCCACTTCTGATTCGGGCGCTGCGCGAGGAAGTTTCGCTCCAGCAGGTTGGGCGCGATGAGGCCGACGACGCCCTTGTACGACCGGTACTTTTTGGGCCGTACGAGTGAGCGAAGATCAAGCGCGGCCATCAAGCGTTCTACGACCTTCTTGTTAACTAAGGTGCCGGCGTT
>NZ_LJYX01000163.1 GCF_001440345.1 Colwellia sp. TT2012
CGACCAGCAGCACAATCCACGCGGCGCCAACCAGCAACGCGGCCTGGGTGTCCGGGAAGTAGCCGAGTACGCCAAAAATAAACAGCATGAACACAATGGCCGCCGCCGGCGCGTAAGGCCAGAACGGTACCGGGAATTTCAGTTCGGCGACCTGCTCCTTGGTCATCGAGCGGCGCATCGCCACCTGGGTGACCAGGATCATCAGCCACACCCACACCGTGGCGAAAGTGGCAATCGAGGCAATCACCAGGAACACGTTTTCCGGGATCAGGTAGTTCAACACCACCCCGCCGAGCAGCGCCGCGCCCACCACCCCCACGGTCAGCCAGGGCACGCCGGGGCGCGTGAGTTGCGCAAAGCCCTTGTGCGCCTGCCCTTGCGGGGCCAGGCGGTGCATCATGCGGCCTGCGCGGAAGTGGTCACGTTGGAGGGCCGAGACTGCCGCCGAGATCACCACGATATGAAGGATGGTCGCCGCCTAGCCGATCCCCAGGTTGCTGAAGATCTGCACGAACGGGCGGCCCTGGCTGCCGATCTGCGGCCATGGGTAGATGGCCATCAGCACAAACAGGGTCAGCACGTAGAACAGCAGGATGCGCAGCGGCACCGCATTGATGGCCTTGGGGATGACCCGTTGCGGGTCCTTGGCTTCACCGGCGGTAATGCCGATGATCTCGAAGCCCCCCAAAGCAAACATCACCACGGCAAAGGACGCGATCAGGCCACCCACGCCCTTGGGCAAGAAGCCGCCATGGGCCC
>NZ_LJYX01000164.1 GCF_001440345.1 Colwellia sp. TT2012
TTTACCAGAAATATGTGCAGTGACGACGTGGCCATTCTCAAGTTCAACTCGGAACATAGTGTTAGGTAATGTATCTAAAACAGTACCTTGCATTTCAATATTTTCTTCTTTCGCCATGGGGCGCTAAACCTCTAATGTTGTGCAAATAGCCAAGAAATTCTTCTAGAATAGTAATATTTTCTGGCAGATAAAAAAGCTGCGCGAATCATGCCTAATTGCTTGACCAATGTAAAGGCTTGCTGCACTTTATTTAGTGATTTTAGCGTTATTAACGACAGCTTTGCTGTTTAATTGCCATTGACTGTTAATAAAGCGCTCAAAGGGGAAATATCGGTCTTTATAATTCATTTTTTGACAATCATCAATTTGATAACCCAAATATAAATAGGGTAATGACATTTGTTGGCAAAAGTTTAATTGGGTGAGAATAGAAAACACCCCTAAACCATGGGCTTTATATTCTGGGTGATAAAAGGTATAAACAGCGGATAAGCCGTTACTTAAGACATCAGTTACGGCAACACAGACGAGTTTCTCTTGCTCTTGCTCATTTGCCGGTGCCCAGGTTTCAATAAATAATTGTTGGGTTAAATTGCAGCTTAAAAACCCCTGGTACTGCTCAAAAGAAGCGGGGTACATACTGCCTTCTTGATGAAAGGTATTAATATAAGCTTCAAACAAGGGGTAATAGCTGTCTTTTAATTGTGAAGATTGTTTAATAATAAAATGATTATTACGCTTTTTGGATCTTCTTTG
>NZ_LJYX01000020.1 GCF_001440345.1 Colwellia sp. TT2012
ATCATAGCACCGGCACTACTTTTCGGCTCTTGTACAGTGTCAACAGCCCCTGATTGAGGTATTGCCGCAATAACAGCGTCAGATGCTATTACATCTGCTGCAGCGCTAGTCTCTGTTGTCGCATCAGCGGTAATGATCGGCACAGGGCTAGTAACTGGCTCCGAGGTGTTAGTAGCAGCTATGGTAGTTACTGGCTCAACGGTTGTCACTGCCTCGGCATTAGTTTGCGTACTTGACCTAGTAGTACTGACAAAATAAAATTTTTGCTCAGCCAAGGTGAGCACAGTTGTCACTTGCTCTTGGTAGCCACTAGCACTGTTATGACGTAAACATAAGGTATCGCCATGCTTTACTGTTAGTCGTTGGCTTGCATAAACGTCGGTTTGGCAATCAACAGAATATTCACCATTTTCTATACTCAAGTTGATCTCCGTATTAATACCTGAAATCACAAAACGTTGGGAATATACCAACACGTCTAATTCAACAGCAGACTGATCAGCAAAGCTAATGTCATCAACTAGACGGTCAAGCTCCACATCTGTAGTAACTGGAGATGTTGTTACGCGTAGATTTTGTTATGAAAGTTGTACTTATAAAGCACCACTATCCGTCGCTTATACTCCTAAACCGAAAGTTCAAGCACTGCATTCCTCAAGTGCGACACTGCCGACATTACCTAAAGTATCGAGGGTGTGTTGTAGACTACGATTGTGAATAATTTGATTCTAACGCTCGGCTTAAGTCTGGAGATC
>NZ_LJYX01000031.1 GCF_001440345.1 Colwellia sp. TT2012
GTGAAATAGTCATATTGCTGGTGATAAAACCACTTAACAAGGCATTCAAACGGACAAAAAATAGTTGGTTGTTTTCACTCCGTTCTACATTATAACCAACAATTTTTTGCCGCTTAATGCGGCGTTAGGTACACCGAATAATCACGGGTTGAGTAGACTTCTAAAATGAAAAAAGTTTGTCCTAGTTGCAATAATAAAACCGATTTAACTTTATTAAAAAAAGCTAAGTCATTCCTTTTAGGCAATCAATATCAATGTAGTCATTGCCAAGCTATTTTAGCTTGGGATCGTCTGTCTCATTTTTTAAGCTTTTTACTTCCTGTTTTGTTATTAACTCCGACACTGCTAATCGAATTTATAGTGTTCTCAAATCAGCAAACAATTAACTTATATATTGTTTTTGGTGTAATGTCATTGCTGTTATTGATTGTTGGGTTTTATCGTAGGTATCTTGTTGTATACAAAAGCTAAACTGTAGTAACGTGTACCTAACAAGAAATTAAACAAGGACAAAAAACAGTTGGTTTTTGCTCCTTCGTCGCTTATTTTAACCAACTATTTTTTGCCTGTTAATTAGGCGTTAGCTGGTTAGGTCAAGGATAGGTGATGTTTTCAGGCAGAATGGAACGCATATTATTAGGCACTGCTATACCGCCAATTTTAGGTGGGCTACTATATTGTGTATTAATGCTTCTAACTAGTTTTAAGGTTGGATCCATAGTGCTTATTCCTTTTATTATATTGGGCTTTATCGTACTTGCCGGAATACCATCTCTTTTGTACAGTCTACTAATGGAATTTGCGATACAAAAAATAAACAATGATAAATTGGTTATTTGTATTTCTATTGTTTTATCGGGTTTTATAGGTAGAGTCCTTGGTGAAATTTACTGGGATCCTTCGATAATGTCTTTAATTGGAGGGCTAATAGGCCTAATGGTTGGCTATTATCTTCGATGGCACATTAGAGGTAAACCAGCTAACAAGCTGTTCAAGCGGGACAAATAACAGTTGGCTTTTTGCTCGTTCCTCGCTTATTTTAGCCAACTACAATTTGCCCCTTAACAGGGCGTTATATGTTTTTAAAAACTTAGCTTTAGGGCAAAACCTTTGCGTTTCGCCAAATCAGGTTTTTATGTTTAATCACGAATAGGTTTTGCACTGTCATTCGGTTTAATTATCGTTTACTGCACAACCATTCGTTCTAAATCGGTTATTTATGTGGCTCAAAATAGAGGCTAATGTTTATTTAACTGTGCCTTTAAGTTATTGTATCGCTTGGTTTTACCAGCATGCATATAACAAGCAATTTAACAGGACACGCAACAGTTGGCCGCGTTCACTCCGTTCACAATTATGGCCAACTATTACTTAGCCCGTTAATTGGGCGTTATATGCGGTTAAAACCTGAGTATTAAAGCAAGACAATCTTTTTAGTTTTACTCTAAATCAGGTTCAGTTTAATCACTAATAAGCATTGCCTCTTTTACCTTTTTCAAAGGTGGCAACGCTATTAAGTTTATTCAATCAGTTGTGAGTAGCGTAAAAATTCACAGCTTAATTATGTATTACAGTGCCTTTAAGTTAGTGCAAAGCTTGGTTCAACCAGCGTTGCATATAACAAGCAATTCAACGTGACACGCAACAGTTGGCCGCGCTCACTACGTTCACAATTATGGCCAACTATTACTTAGCCCGTTAATTGGGCGTTAGATGCGCAGTATAAAAAGTTAATGGGTGTAAGCCAAGCAGAGATAGCCACGTGCGCTAGTGATGGTTATGAATCACATAGCTAACAAGGCATTCAAACGGACAAAAAACAGTTGGTTGTTTTCACTCCGTTCAACATTATAACCAACAATTTTTAGCCGCTTAATGCGGCGTTAGTTGGCTATCAAAAACTATTTCCTAAGTGCTAAATAATTCAGTTTCACCAATTCACTGTTTGTGCTTTACCGCGAATAAGTTAGTCATTTTTTGTGTGTTTCTGAAAGGTGTATTAGCGTAACTATTCGCTCTAAATAGTGAGTGCAATGGCTCAAATTCACGGCTTGGTATTTCCATTACGGTGCGTTTAAGTTATTGTTGTACATATTGAAAGTGTGTTGCAACTAACAAGCAATTCAACGTGACACGCAACAGTTGGCCGCGCTCACTACGTTCACAATTATGGCCAACTATTACTTAGCCCGTTAATTGGGCGTTAGTTGGCTAATAAAAAATATCTTATAAGTGCTAAATAATTCAGTTTCACCAATTCACTGTTTGGTGCTTTACCACGAATAAGTTAGTCACTTTTATCACGTTTCTGAAAGGTGTATTAGCGTAACTATTCGCTCTAAATAGTGAGTGTAATGGCTCAAATTCACTGTTTGGTATTTTCATTACGGTGCGTTTAAGTTATTGTTGTACTTGGTGAAAGTATGTTGCAACTAACAAGCAAATCAACAGGGACACGTAACACTTGCTCGGTTCCACTTCGTTTCACATTTTAGCAAGTATTACTTAGCCCGTTATTTGGGCGTTATGTGTCTAGAGTTGGTGTTTTATTATGGATAATCTAAAATATTTGGCCGCTATTTTTATGTTGTCAATAATTCCTTTACTAGGGCTTTGCTGGTTTGGTATTTTTATTATCGAAATATTAGATTCAAATGGGGGTTTAGCAGCTGCTAGTTATACATTTGCAGAACTGGTAGAAAATAACGAACTATCAAACTCTGAAATCGCTTCCAGATTAAAACTTGTTGCCGAATCGGAGTTGAAAATAGATAAGCATTTGAGTGTACTTAAAAGTTCATATCTTTTTTTTGGCATTACTGCTTTTTTTGTAGCTTTACTTCAAGTTAAACTTTTTAGGTATGCATTAAAGACACATAACAAGAAAATAAACTAGGACACGCAACAGTTGGCCGCGCTTCGTTCCTCGCACATTTTAGCCAACTATTACTTAGCCTGTTATTTGGGCGTTAGTTGGCTAATAAAAAAGATCGTCTAAGTGCTAAATAATTCAGTTTCACCAATTCACTGTTTGGTGCTTTACCGCGAATAAGTTAGTCACTTTTATCACGTTTCTGAAAGGTGTATTAGCGTAACTATTCGCTCTAAATAGTGAGTGTAATGGCTCAAATTCACGGTTTGGTATTTTCATTACGGTGCGTTTAAGTTATTGTTGTACTTGGTGAAAGTATGTTGCAACTAACAAGCAAATCAACAGGGACACGTAACACTTGCTCGGTTCCACTTCGTTTCACATTTTAGCAAGTATTACTTAGCCCGTTATTTGGGCGTTAGTTGGCTAATAAAAAACATCTTATAAGTGCTAAATAATTCAGTTTCACCAATTCACTGTTTGGTGCTTTACCGCGAATAAGTTAGTCACTTTCATCACGTTTCTGAAAGGTGTATTAGCGTAACTATTCGCTTTAAATAGTGAGCGTAATGGCTCAAATTCACGGTTTGGTATTTTCATTACGGTGCGTTTAAGTTATTGTTGTACATATTGAAAGTGTGTTGCAACTAACAAGCAAATCAACAGGGACACGTAGAGCTTGCTCGTTTCCGCTTCGCTGCACATTTTAGCAAGCACCACTTAGCCCGTTATTTGGGCGTTATGTTTAAGGATGAATACTTGTGTTTAGATTTACTGTTATTATTTTTTCTTTATTTTTATTTTCCTGCACAGCGGTTAAAGTTGGCCATCGTGGGCAGCAAATATTAGTACAACCTGAAAAGCCATTTTGTGATACAAAAAAGGTTGATCCAAATTGCAAAGTTAGTAAAAAAGTAATTTAGCTAGTTTGCAAGATTAAACATAACAAGAAAATAAACTAGGACACGCAACAGTTGGCCGCGCTTCGTTCCTCGCACATTTTAGCCAACTATTACTTAGCCTGTTATTTGGGCGTTATACGTAAAGGAGATTCAGCAGATGGAGTTGAATTCAATCGAAGATGTCAAAGCTCTAACTGAATATCAAAAGATAGAGCAAATTCAGCGTATTGAGAAAAAGATTAAGATGCTTGGCTTTGACGCTATTACTCCGTGTATGCTACTCGCTTATGGGATTTGGGCAATGTGGACAGACACTAGTACCTCGACACCTATTATTATTGTTGTCTTTGCTGTAATGATATTTAGCGTTTCGCGATCAAGCGTAGAGCGTACCAAGTTGCTAAGGGAGTTGTTTGATTTAAAGTACGGCAAGTAGTTTACGTATAACAAGAAAATTAACAAGGACACGTAACAGTTGGCTACGTTTCGCTTCGCTTCACAATTTTAGCCAACCATTACTTAGCCTGTTATTTAGGCGTTAGGTGCAAAATAAACTTATGCATTCGAGGCAACTATGGATAAATACAATCCTGATCAACCAGTAAATTCTAAAAATTGGTTAGCACTTGATGAAGCTATACGAATTGAACTGGTTCATGACTTTCACTCAGAGTTAGACCTTGAAATGGTTGATGAAGCTTTAAGCTTACATTCAACAATCCATGTGCTAGTTGAAAATCAATTAGCTCTGGGGATTGAATTGATACCTGAAACTATTGCTAAACTTACAAGGCAAGGTTTGAATCGACATGAAGCAATCCACGCTATTGGTGCGCTAATTTCAGAAGATATCTTTGATGTCCTAAATGGAAATGCAGAAGAGTTTTCTCAAAAAAAGTACAGAAGAAAACTTGAAAAAATCACAGCGAAAAGGTGGCTTAAAGGGTAGTATTAAAGTTTGCACCTAACAAGAATTTTCAAGACGGACAAATTACAGTTGGCTTTTTGTTCGTGCCTCACTTATTTTAGCCAACTGTAATTTGCCGCTTAAAATGGCGTTAGCAGTTTCGAGAATAAAATATAAAACTTTTATACTCGGCGCTGAGATTTCAGTGTTAACCAGTAATTTTAATACCGCAATCCTCGCGCCTAATTTGTTGCGGTTGCAGTATTCCACGGATTAAAATTACTTATCAAAAGTCAGCACTTGCTGCTTTGGCTTTTGTGTTTAGTGAAACATTATTGGTTTCAAATAAATCAATAATTACAGAGTTGGTTAAGTGTATTTTGGCTAGTGGTGTTTGCATAGGCACACTGCTAACAAGGCATTTAAACGGACAAAAAACAGTTGGTTGTTTTTCGTGCCTCAAACATTATAACCAACAATTTTTTGCCGCTTAATGCGGCGTTATATGTTTTTAAAAACTGGCTTTAGGGCAAAACCTTTGCGTTTCGCCAAATCAGGTTTTTATGTTTAATCACGAATAGGTTTTGCACTGTCATTCGGTTTAATTATTGTTTACTGCACAACCATTCGTTCTATATTGGTTATTTGTGTGGCTCAAAATAGAGGCTAATGTTTATTTAACTGTGCCTTTAAGTTATTGTATCGCTTGGTTTTACCAGTATTGCATCTAACAAGCAATTCAACAGGACACGCAACAGTTGGCCGCGTTCACTCCGTTCACAAGTATGGCCAACTATTACTTAGCCCGTTAATTGGGCGTTATATGCGGTTAAAACCTGAGTATTAGAGCAAGACAATCTTTTTAGTTTTACGCTAAATCAGGTTCAGTTTAATTACTAATAAGCATTGCCTCTTTTACCTTTTTCAAAGGTGGCAACGCTATTAAGTTTATTCAATCAGTTGTGAGTAGCGTAAAAATTCACAGCTTAATTATGTATTACAGTGCCTTTAAGTTAGTGCAAAGCTTAGTTCTACCAGCGTTGCATATAACAAGCAATTCAACGTGACACGCAACAGTTGGCCGCGCTCACTACGTTCACAATTATGGCCAACTATTACTTAGCCCGTTAATTGGGCGTTATATTTTTCTCAAGGATTGTAGAATTTGAAATATTTGGTGATCATTTTAGGTATTGTTACTTCTGTATTTCTAAACGGAGAATGGTTAACTATTCAAAATGAAAGCTGGGTTTTATTATTTGCAGACTTTACTAACTTAGTATTCGGTCATGACGGTTTAAGCCGAAATGTAGAAACAGTCTTTTTAATTATTTGGTTACAGTTACCCCTTATTTTTGTATTTACATTATTGTGCGCATTTCTAGTAAATAAACTACAAAATCAAAGGTACTTTATATACTCCTTTTTAGGCTCAACAATTTTAATTTTCTTCATATTTCCAAGTTTACCTATTTTAAATTCTTTGTTGCCTAAGTTGGGTGGTATGCGCTATTTTAATGTATTTTCCAATTTGTTTTTATATCTGGTATTGTTTGTAAGTATCAGTTTTGTAATACAAAAATATAACAAGAAAATCAACAAGGACACGTAACAGTTGGCTACGTTTCGCTTCGCTACACATTTTAGCCAACCATTACTTAGCCTGTTATTTAGGCGTTAGGCTTACAGACAATTTGCGCATATCAACTTAGAGTCGTAATTGATGAAACCAAAATTATTTGTTTTAAAAATGCCATTTGAAGATGGTCCTGGAAAAATGTGGATATGTTCACATTGTGCACTTATTGAAGGTGCATTATCAGTAAATACTCACTGGGAGGATATGGTGGAAGTTCGCCGTATAGAGTTCCCAAAACCAAGAAAAGAAGTCGTGGATATTTTAGGTAAAGATAACCAATGGCTTCCCGTACTTATACTTGAAAATAATACGACGATCACTGAACCAGTGGAAATTATTAACTATTTAGCAAATGAATTTGGTGGGGCGGCGGCACACCCATAGTTCGAGTAAAGTAAGCCTAACAAGAAAATCAACAAGGACACGTAACAGTTGGCTACGTTTCGCTTCGCTACACAATTTTAGCCAACCATTACTTAGCCTGTTATTTGGGCGTTATATGCTATTAAAAATTAGCTTTAGATAAAGTGCTTTCTAGTTCAGTGTTTTTCGCTAAAACGGGTTTGTATTAGTACTAATAAGCATTGCCTCTTTTACCTTTTTCAAAGGTGGCAATACTATTAATTTTGTTCAACCTTTATCGTGTAGCGTAAAAGTTCACGGTTAGGTTGTTTTATTACGGTGTCTTAAGTTATTGTATCGTTTGGTTTTACCAGCGTTGCATATAACAAGGCCATCAAACGGACACGTACAGTTTGCTCGCGCTTCGCGCAGTTTAGCAAATTGTACTTAGCCGCTTATAGCGGCGTTATATGTTTTTAAAAACTGGCTTTAGGGCAAAACCTTTGCGTTTCGCCAAATCAGGCTTTTATGTTTTACCACGAATAGGTTTTGCACGGTCATTCGGTTTAATTATCGTTTACTGCACAACCATTCGTTCTCAGTCGGTTATTTGTATGGCTCAAAATAGAGGCTAATGTTTATTTAACAGTGCCTTTAAGTTATTGTATCGCTTGGTTTTACCAGTATTGCATCTAACAAGCAATTTAACAGGACACGCAACAGTTGGCCGCGTTCACTCCGTTCACAAGTATGGCCAACTATTACTTAGCCCGTTAATTGGGCGTTATATGCGGTTAAAACCTGAGTATTAGAGCAAGACAATCTTTTTAGTTTTACGCTAAATCAGGTTCAGTTTAATCACTAATAAGCATTGCCTCTTTTACCTTTTTCAAAGGTGGCAACGCTATTAATTTTGTTCGAGCAGTTGTGAGTAGCGTAAAAATTCACGGCTAAGTTATTAATTACAGTGCCTTTAAGTTCGTGCAAAGCTTGATTCAACCAGCGTTGCATCTAACAAGTGACTATGGTGTCAAACCCTAATATTTAATTCATTTTAGGATCCCAGTAGACACCATCTCTCACCATCGAATTGAGCGTGATAACTAGCTTTCTAATACACGCGATTATCGCTACTTTCT
>NZ_LJYX01000165.1 GCF_001440345.1 Colwellia sp. TT2012
CCCGCTTTTGGTCGTAGGAGGATCCTCGTCGGCATGGCTGGGACCGGCTTCTGGGGCAAGCAATGCGCTTAGCTGTGGAACCACTTTCCAGCGGCGATGTGGAAGGCTGTGCCACAGTCTGACCAGCAGGCCCGCAGCCTCAACACCGCGACCCGGCAGACGGTGCCGTGGGCCATGGAGAACACGCCGATGCCGATGTCCGGCGAGCATGCCGAGCACATGCAACACGGCGGCATGAACCACGGCCCCGCAGCCCCGGCAATCAGCCTGCAACAGGTGGTGGACCTGGCCACGACGCGCCAGGTCGAGCCGGGCTACAGCATCACCTTCCCCACCACCGCCACAGGCGTGTTCACCATCGCGGTGTTCGCCAACGACCCGCGCAATGACGCGACCCTGCATGTCGACCAATACACCGGAAAAGTCCTCGCCGATGTGCGCTGGGAGCACTACAACAGCGTGGCGCGGGTCACCGAGTCCGGGGTCATGCTGCATGAGGGCAAGATGTTCGGCGTGGTCAACGAGATCAGCGTGCTGCTGGGGTGCCTGATGATTCTGTTGAGTGCGGGCAGCGGCGTGGTGATCTGGTGGAAGCGCCGGCCACAGGGCGGCCTGGGGGTTCCACCGTTGCGCCATGATTTGCCGAAGTGGAAAACCGCAATGGTGATCATGCTCGGCCTGGCGATCATTTTTCCGTTGGTTGGCGCCTCGTTGATTGTGGTGTGGGTAGTGGATCGGCTAGTGCTGGCGCGTT
>NZ_LJYX01000166.1 GCF_001440345.1 Colwellia sp. TT2012
CCACCACACGATCGATCTCACCGTCGCGGGCACTGAGGAACATCACCGGCACTTCACTGAAGCGGCGCAGTTGCTTGCAGGTTTCAAAGCCGCTGATGTCCGGCAGGCCGATGTCGAGGATCAGCAGGTCTGCCGGGGTGTGCCGTTGATGCTCCAGCGCCGCCTGGCCGAGGGTCAGCCAGGTGGTGGTGATACCTTCGCCCTGCAGGGCAAAAATCAGCGTGTCTGCTATCGCCGCTTCGTCTTCGACAATCAGGATATGGGGCATGGCGTCCGAGCACAGGGAGCTAAAGGTGAACGGTGCCCCATGCCTTGTGCGGCGTCAATCAGCAGTCGGGTTTGTCGGCGGTGTAGCGGCGAGCCGGGTTCACGGCGGCGCCGAATTCACGCAGGGCCTTGGCACCGATCAGCAGCGGGTAGTTGAAGCTGCTGCGATCGGTCAGGTTGACCTCGACGGTGCGCTTGACGTTGCCCAGGCACATTTCCAGGTCCACTACCGGGCGCTTGGCAACGCTGGTTTCTTCGCCGTCTTCATCTTCGTCAGCACGGTTCTTGATCTTGCTGATGCGCGCCACCTTGTGTTCGTAGAGCTTGTTGCTCACATCCTTGCCGCTGAGGCGGAAACGCACCCAATCCTCGCCATCGCGGGTGAAGGTCTCGATGTCCCGGGCCGACAGCGAAGCGGTCAGCGCGCCGGTGTCCATCTTGGCCTTGAAGGTCTCGCCGATCTCCGGCAACTGGATGTATTCGTAG
>NZ_LJYX01000167.1 GCF_001440345.1 Colwellia sp. TT2012
CTAACGCCTAAATAACAGGCTACAAATAGTGGGCTAAAATGGAGCGAAGCGAACAGCCCGCTGTTTTTAGTCCTTGTTGATTTTCTTGTTAGGGTAATTGTTGGCTAGATATCAATTTAACACCCAATACGCCCATGAATCCACCAGCAAGTCTACAAATATACTTTTTAAATTTGGCATAAGCCTTTTGTGCTTTTGACGTAGATAGCAATGTTGCAACTAGCACATACCAGAGCGTATCAATAATAAAAGTCGACGCGGTAATAATAAAATATGAATATTCTGGTAGATTTTCAGGTAAAAAAGTGGCGAATACACTTCCAAAAACAATAGCCGTTTTAGGGTTGCTCAATTGAGTAAACAAACCAATGAAGAACATTTTTAATATGCCATTATTAGTTTTATGACTAGTGATTGTTGTCTCCAAAGGCTCGTTGGATCTTCCCCACATTTTGAAAGCTAAGTAACATAAGTAACTGCCTCCTATCACCTTTAAAGCGATATAAACCCAAGGTACTGTCTCGATTAAAACGAACAGCCCTACTGAGGCGATAACTGCGAAGATTGTTGCTCCAACCCCCATCCCAACAGAAACAGCTATAGCCTCTGAGCGAGGTTTAGACATTGCAGTTTGAGCCACTAAGATGAAGCTAGGTCCTGGGCTCATTACACCCAATAATAGAAAAAGGAGTATAGGTAAAATAAAAATATATTCGTGCATAATTATGGGGACCTCTGTATTACCCTAACGCC
>NZ_LJYX01000168.1 GCF_001440345.1 Colwellia sp. TT2012
GTCCCAGTTACCTTCGGCGGTATAGAACTTGGTGGCGAAACCGCGAGGGTCGCGCAGGGTTTCCGGGGAATGGTTGCCATGAACAACGGCAGAGAACCGTACGAACACCGGCGTGGCCTCGCCTGCGGCAAATACCTTGGCTTTGGTCAGGTCGCTGAGGTTGTCGGTGACCGTGAAGGTGCCGTGGGCCCCGGTACCACGGGCATGTACCACACGCTCGGGGATACGTTCACGATCAAAGCGCTGCAATTTCTGGATCAACTGCACATCTTGCAGTAATACCGGGCCGGTCGCGCCAGCCGTTTGCGAGTTCTGATTATCGCCAACCGCCGCACCATTATCGCGCTTCAAGTTAGCGGCCTGTACAGACACCGATAGCAGACTGGCACTGGCAATTATCAATACATTTCGCGCAGCAATAGACCTGCGACTAATAAGGTTTTTCATCAGGCGTTCCTCTGGTTGTTTTATTGCACTCGAACAGGTGCTTGCCAGAGGCTAGAGCCCTGAACGCCAGAAGATAAATAGAAAACCCTGACCTACCCGATTGAAAAAATAATCTGGTAAAGCCCTGAAATCACGGGTAATTCGCGCGCGACTGATGGCACTTTGCAAACTATTTGCGATTTAATATGTCGATAACAACGAACAGTGTTAACAGTTGTGTCGCGCAAGCCACTGCAGACTGACTTACACTGCACTCTCCCCTTCTCAACTGTAACAAGGAATAACCTATGGGCGTGCTCAGTGAG
>NZ_LJYX01000169.1 GCF_001440345.1 Colwellia sp. TT2012
GGTAAACCTTGTCGTGCCATAACAGGTGGGAGCAGCCCTCGACCTGAATCTGCTGGCCGCCCGCCAGGCGTGGGTGGCAAAAGCTCATGGTCCAGCGCAAATAACCCTCGCCTTCGGTCACGTGGTCGAAGCCGTGGAAGTCAAAATGCAGTTGGCTGATCTTGATGTAAAGCTCGGCGAAGTACGCTTTCAGCGCGCTGATGCCGTGGATCTGGTGCAGTGGATCAGTGAAGTTGATGTCCTGGCTGTACAAACGGTCAAGCAGGTGCAGGTTGTGTTTGTCCAGAGTAGCGAAGGAATTGGCAAACTGACGCAGGAAATCACTCATACACGCCTCCCGCCTGGCGCGAGGGCAGGGCGCGAAAGGCGGCCAACGCGCGCTCACGGGAACGCTTCAGATCGACGATGGGCCGTGGGTAGTCGGCCACGCCAAACAGGCCGGCGGCGGCGTCGGGGTTGTGCACGTCCTTCTTGTTTAGGCCCGACAGTTGCGGCAGCCACTGCTTGATGAAACGCCCTTCGCCATCGAACTTCTCGGACTGACTCAGCGGGCTGAAAATCCGGAAGTATGGCGCCGAGTCGGTGCCGGTGGACGAACTCCATTGCCAGCCGCCGTTGTTGGCTGCCAGGTCGCCGTCGATCAGGTGACGCATAAAGAAGCGCTCGCCCTCGCGCCAGTCGATCAGCAGGTTCTTGGTCAGGAACATCGCCACCACCATGCGCAGGCGGTTATGCATCCAGCCGGTTTCCA
>NZ_LJYX01000170.1 GCF_001440345.1 Colwellia sp. TT2012
GGGCCAGGCCGGACTTGGCAATCGCCACGGCGAAAGCGCCGAGCAATGCGTAGGACAGCGCCACCGTGGCACCGCCGCCCAGACCGCTGTTGAATGCGCTGAGCGTCGCGTCGATCCCAAGACCGCCGGTCAAGCCGCCGACCAGGGCGCCGACGATGATCGCGATGACCACATGCACGCGGGACAGGCTGAGCACCAGCATGGTACCGACCGCGGCGATTACTGCGTTAATCATGGTTACCTCAAGACAGAAACGTACTGTAGGAGCGAGCTTGCTCGCGAATAACCCAAGAACGCCGCGATCAACCGGCAAACCAGCATGATCGTTCACGATCTTCGCGAGCAAGCTCGCGCCTACCAAAAACACACGCCAGGGCCTCGCCCGCCGGGGTAACGGCAGTGTGGACGCCAGCAGAAAAGGAGTTTTATTAGAGGGCGCGCACTTTGCAGCAGCAGGCGCGCCATGTCAAAGCGCGACGTCGCAGACAGAATTCAATTGATCGTATGAATAAAGAAAAAAACCGTGCGGCCGATACAACGGATCATCTCTGTCGTAACGAAAGGTTAAGGATCTCCATGTCGCTCAGGCAGCTGTCCATTCAATGGAAAATCACCCTCCTCGCCGGCCTTTGTCTGCTGGGCATCGTGACCCTGCTGGTGGGCCTTTCGCTGTATCGGATGGACCAGAGCTCGCAACGCGTCCAGGCCTCCAGCACCGAGATGCTCAACGTCGCGGCCCAATCGCGCAT
>NZ_LJYX01000171.1 GCF_001440345.1 Colwellia sp. TT2012
AGAGCTGTGTAATCCGGGGCATTTTCATGCAATGCCATCAATCGCATACAGACTGGCAAGAGTAGCCGCCGGCGACGGTGTATGCGGTGTCTCGCTCTACGCTGTTTCAGCGCATGATGTTGTAGCTGGGCATGCGCTGTTGATAGGTGCCCGTGGTGTCCTGCTGGACGAAAATGGAGACCCCATCCGCTATGCGACGGAGGTCAATATGGCTACTGTATCGCAACGCTGCTTTGGTGGATCACCTTCCGCATGTCACGAATTAACAACTCGTAGATGGGATCGAGTGCTCTGTACCTAACGTCACGAGTAACAAATCAGATAAATCAAATTTTAGAAAGCTTCCGGATCAGGCTCGACGCCAGTGAATGTGATTTCCACTGGCTCACCTTCACGCTGCCACGCCAACTGATAGACAAACCATTGGTATTCATCCTCACAGCGATCTGCCACACGCCGGATACGCGCTCAACACCGGCTAAACAAACGCAGGTGAATCCGAATCTTCATGAACGTGATTAGCATGCCTGACTAAAAAACAAGTGTCGGCAGCGGGTCGGTTTTCGTCCTTCGCGGCGGGCCGTAATCGGTCGATTCTGTTGAAAACAGTTGGTCAGCCTAAACTGCCTGATCATTGACTGGTGAAAACGCCTTTTTTGCACACTGCTACGTGAAATCTGAGTCCGGAAGCCTCTGCCAAAAGTGAAAATCTCAATTTCGGACGCGTACTTTTCTGCGACGCAAAACA
>NZ_LJYX01000172.1 GCF_001440345.1 Colwellia sp. TT2012
CAATGTGATGTCGGCATCGTCAATACCTACTACTACGGCCGCCTGCACAAGCAAAAGCCGGACCTGGGCGTCAAACTGTTCTGGCCGAACCAGGGCGACCGTGGCGTACACGTCAACCTGTCGGGCATTGGCCTGACCAAGCATGCACCGCACCCGGAAGCGGCCAAGGCCCTGGTGGAGTGGATGACCACCCCAGAAGCACAGAAGATCTTTGCTGACGTGAACCAGGAGTTCCAGGCCAACCCGGCGGTGCAGCCGTCTGAAGAAGTGGCTGCCTGGGGTAAGTTCGTTGCCGATACCCTGCCGGTGGAAGTCGCGGGCAAGCGCCAGGCCGAAGCGATTCGCCTGATGGATCGCGCGGGCTGGAACTGATACGGGCTTAAAAACACCGCAAATCTAATGTGGGAGCGGGCTTGTGTGGGAGCTGGCTTGCCTGCGATAGCATCCCCTCGGTATTTCTGATAAATCGAGGTGTCAGCATCGCGGGCAAGCCCGGCTCCCACAGAAACCAGCTCCCACAGTGTTTTGTGTAGGTCTCCAAATCATCCACTGCTTGAGAATCCGCTTTTGGCCCACCCCGCCCAACGCCGCTGGTACCTGCCAGTCTTCACCGTCGCCGCCCTGGTGCTGCTGCCGTTGAGCGTCCTGCTGTTGTCCTGGCAAAGCATCGACACACAAATCTGGTCCCACCTGTGGGACACCCAAATGCCGCGTCTGCTGGGCAATACCTTGACCCTGGTGCTGGGCG
>NZ_LJYX01000032.1 GCF_001440345.1 Colwellia sp. TT2012
ACAGAGGAGCCAGAACTTCATCGAACTACCGTATAAAAAGGCTTTGGTTGCAGCCAAAGCTTGGGCCTCACTTTACCTAAACTTGTTTTACAATAGAATTAAAAGATGGGTATATTATCCATACAAGCACTTCAAACGGAACAAAAACAGTTGGTTAGGTTCCGCTTCGCTACACATTTTAACCAACTATTTTTGTCCGCTTAAGTGGGCGTTAGTTGGCTAATAAAAAAGATCGTCTAAGTGCTAAATAATTCAGTTTCACCAATTCACTGTTTGGTGCTTTACCGCGAATAAGTTAGTCACTTTTATCACGTTTCTGAAAGGTGTATTAGCGTAACTATTCGCTCTAAATAGTGAGTGTAATGGCTCAAATTCACGGTTTGGTATTTTCATTACGGTGCGTTTAAGTTATTGTTGTACTTGGTGAAAGTATGTTGCAACTAACAAGCAAATCAACTGGGACACGTAACACTTGCTCGGTTCCACTTCGTTTCACATTTTAGCAAGTATTACTTAGCCCGTTATTTGGGCGTTATATGTTTTTAAAAAACTAGCTTTAGAGCAAAACCTTTGCGTTTCGCCAAATCAGGTTTTTATGTTTAATCACGAATAGGTTTTGCACGGTCATTCGGTTTAATTATTGTTTACGGCACAACCATTCGTTCTAAATTGGTTATTTGTATGGCTCAAAATAGAGGCTAATGTTTATTTAACAGTGCCTTTAAGTTATTGTATCGCTTGGTTTTACCAGTATTGCATCTAACAAGCAATTCAACAGGACACGCAACAGTTGGCCGCGTTCACTCCGTTCACAAGTATGGCCAACTATTACTTAGCCCGTTAATTGGGCGTTAGTTGGCTAATAAAAAATATCTTATAAGTGCTAAATAATTCAGTTTCACCAATTCACTGTTTGGTGCTTTACCGCGAATAAGTTAGTCACTTTCATCACGTTTCTGAAAGGTGTATTAGCGTAACTATTCGCTTTAAATAGTGAGTGTAATGGCTCAAATTCACGGTTTGGTATTTTCATTACGGTGCGTTTAAGTTATTGTTGTACTTGGTGAAAGTATGTTGCAACTAACAAGCAAATCAACAGGGACACGTAACACTTGCTCGGTTCCACTTCGTTTCACATTGTAGCAAGTATTACTTAGCCCGTTATTTGGGCGTTATGAGTTAAACATAGGATTACTATGAGTCAAAATGAAATCTCAGATGAATTCTGGCAGAGAGCTGATGAGTATATTGAATTAGCTAATAATCAATCTAAGTCCGAATCTAAAGGCAAGGTAGGAGCATCATTACTTTATGCGTCAGCCCGCTTTAGTGCATTTGATGTCGCATCGTCATCCACAAGTGCAGAAGAGATGAAGGCAGATAAAGATGAAGCTATATCTTTCTATGTCGAGCAGTTCAGAAAAATGATTACTGATAACATGGATGAATACATAGAAAATTTCAAGGGCTACAAACCACATGGTTAGTCTTGAGCTAGAAAACTCATAACAAGCAATTCAACAGGACTAAAAACAGTGGGCTGTTCGCTTCGCTACCATTTTAGCCCACAATTTTCAGCCCGTTAATTGGGCGTTAGCAGGCTTAAATCGTTAGAGTTTTATCTGCCTTCATTGATGTACTAAAAAGGGTCTTTATGTTCGCTCAAATTTTCTTAGCTATTGTGGCTGTATATCTTTTTTATTTAGGTATTGTTGAAAAATCTATTCTCAACATTGGTATAGGTTTTATTTTAATAATGGTATCAGCTGCTAGATTTTATGCCGCAAAATCAGGTTCATCTGTTCAAGAGGAATTTGATAAATGGCGCGCCAAACGTAATAGTGAAATAAACGGTGAGTAGCATGCAGCGCTGCTAACAAGAAATTAAACAAGGACAAAAAACAGTTGGTTTTTGCTCCTTCGTCGCTTATTTTAACCAACTATTTTTTGCCTGTTAATTAGGCGTTAGGTTACTTCTCAAGCATGGATGTTTATGGCAACTAAAGTAATATATTTTTTAATTGGGGTGACTGTTGCAACTCTTATAAGTTTTAATTATTTTTCGAAAATAATTAGCGAACAGAATGAGTTGATAGCTAGTGATTTTCAAAAAAACATGAGCTTATACAAGGGTAGTTTTAGTGACCAAGTTCTTCCTGTTATCAAATCAAACAATATAGCTATTCGTGGCATTATGGATAGTCAGCCTGATGAGTTAAATATAGAAGTAGCTCGTACATTACTTGTATCAACTATGTTGTTAAACTCCATGACTTTACAGGATTTAAACATAAAAAAGGAAGTGTTTTTGTCAGCTATGCTCTTTTATAAAAAGTCATCTAATGAGCAGGAGTTACAAGATATTATTCCTTTGCTAATTACGTCATGTAAAAATAATTACATTTTTCCTGAATGCACTAAAGAGCAGATAAATGGGCTCTTAGAGGTTATAAAGTAACCTAACAAGGGTTTTCAAGTCGGACAAATTACAGTTGGCTTTTTGTTCGTGCCTCACTTATTTTAGCCAACTGCAATTTGCCGCTTAAAACGGCGTTATATGCGGTTAAAACCTGAGTATTAGAGCAAGACAATCTTTTTAGTTTTACGCTAAATCAGGTTCAGTTTAATCACTAATAAGCATTGCCTCTTTTACCTTTTTCAAAGGTGGCAATGCTATTAAGTTTATTCGAAAAGTTGTGAGTAGCGTAAAAATTCACAGCTTAATTATGTATTACAGTGCCTTAAAGTTCGTGCAAAGCCTGGTTCAACCAGTGTTGCATATAACAAGCAATTCAACGTGACACGCAACAGTTGGCCGCGCTCACTACGTTCACAATTATGGCCAACTATTACTTAGCCCGTTAATTGGGCGTTATATGTTTTTAAAAACTTAGCTTTAGGGCAAAACCTTTGCGTTTCGCCAAATCAGGTTTTTATGTTAAATCACGAATAGGTTTTGCACTGTTATTCGGTTTAAATATCGTTTACTGCACAACCATTCGTTCTAAATCGGTTATTTATGTGGCTCAAAATAGAGGCTAATGTTTATTTAACTGTGCCTTTAAGTTATTGTATCGCTTGGTTTTACCAGCATTGCATATAACAAGCAATTCAACAGGACACGCAACAGTTGGCCGCGTTCACTCCGTTCACAAGTATGGCCAACTATTACTTAGCCCGTTATTTGGGCGTTAGTTGGCTAATAAAAAAGATCGTCTAAGTGCTAAATAATTCAGTTTCACCAATTCACTGTTTGGTACTTTACCGCGAATAAGTTAGTCACTTTAATCACGTTTCTGAAAGGTGTATTAGCGTAACTATTCGCTCTAAATAGTAAGTGTAATGGCTCAAATTCACGGTTTGGTATTTTCATTACGGTGCGTTTAAGTTATTGTTGTACTTGGTGAAAGTATGTTGCAACTAACAAGCAAATCAACAGGGACACGTAACACTTGCTCGGTTCCACTTCGTTTCACATTTTAGCAAGTATTACTTAGCCCGTTATTTGGGCGTTATATGTTTTTAAAAATTAGCTTTAGGGCAAAACCTTTGCGTTTCGCCAAATCAGGTTTTTATGTTTTACCACGAATAGGTTTTGCACTGTCATTCGGTTTAATTATTGTTTACTGCACAACCATTCGTTCTAGAACGGTTATTTGTGTGGCTCAAAATAGAGGCTAATGTTTATTTAACTGTGCCTTTAAGTTATTGTATCGCTTGGTTTTACCAGCATTGCATATAACAAGCAATTCAACAGGACACGCAACAGTTGGCCCGTTAATTGGGCGTTAGCTGGTTGTTCGAAACGAGGAGGTATATTCCTCCTCTATAACTTAAATACTGAATAATCGTTCAATTATGGGGCTGTATAAATCGTAAAGTTTGTATAGTCGGTAAGCGAATCTAACTATTGATACAGCTGCTTTTATAGTTTTAATGTTTTTGTCATTGTTACTTTTGTTATTCATAATTTGCTCCGTTATCTTCTCCAAAATGGAGAAATCGAAGAGCTAGGTTTAACGGGATGGAAATGACGATAGATTAAGAGAATTGAATTTCACTTTGAGTATTCACCAGCTAACAAGGCAATTAAACGGAAAATTTACAGTTGGCTGTTTTTCGTGCCTCAAACATTTTAGCCAACAGTAACTTTCCGCTTATTGCGGCGTTATATGCGGTTAAAACCTGAGTGTTAGAGCAAGACAATCTTTTTAGTTTTACGCTAAATCAGGTTCAGTTTAATCACTAATAAGCATTGCCTCTTTTACCTTTTTCAAAGGTGGCAACGCTATTAAGTTTATTCAATCAGTTGTGAGTAGCGTAAAAATTCACAGCTTAATTATGTATTACAGTGCCTTTAAGTTAGTGCAAAGATTGGTTCAACCAGCGTTGCATATAACAAGCAATTCAACGTGACACGCAACAGTTGGCCGCGCTCACTCCGTTCACAATTATGGCCAACTATTACTTAGCCCGTTAATTGGGCGTTAGTTGTACCGCTAAACAAGTGAAGTTTTATTGCAAAAGCGGTGTTTTATAAATAGGTTTGGTCTGTGTTTTAGGTGAGTTTTCGCCATTAACTTTTGCTCTTTAACCAGCGAAATTCAACCTCATTTGTCAATTGAAGGTTTAATGCGTTCGCTTCTAAACGGGTACTTGCGTGGCTCAAAAGTCAGGCTTTATTTTGTAGCGGTACGGGTATTCTTTATTATTAATTTACGCAGTATGCTATGGTAACTTGTTGTTAGCGTAGAGCTTTTAATCCCAACAACTAACAAGACATTCAAACGGACAAAAAACAGTTGGTTGTTTTCACTCCGTTCAACATTATAACCAACAATTTTTTGCCGCTTAATGTGGCGTTAGAACACTATTGATAGGTTTGAGTATTTTATATGATAGGCGAAAAGTTACTTTTAAAAATGTGGGAAACACTAACAACTGAAGGTGTAGGTACTTTAATTTCACCATGGAAAGTGAGACGTGAAGGAAAAGCACAAGTAGATATAAGACGAGATGAAATGTTAATGCTCGCTCAAACAGAACTTGATGTGCAGGCTATTCGCGAAGGAACAAAAAAAATGTTGCCCGATCACTCATTGGTCTGCGTTAATGATTCAGGAAAAAGTGAAACATTAAATATTACTTCATCCGAAAAAATTGAACCAACAATTGATTTCGCAATGTTTGCGAATCAAGTAGGCCTATCAGTAGGAATAAAGAGTATTCAAGAAGAAATTAATCTGAATAAAATAATTGTTTTTGCTGAGAAAGAGTTAGAAAACGATAAAGTAGAAGTTCCAAATGATAATATTGATCCTGATTGGTTTACACGATGGAGAGACAACGCACAGAAAGTAAAATCTGAAGAATTACAGCAGCTTTGGGCTAAAGTTTTAGCCGGAGAAGTAAAATCACCAGGTTCATATTCACTTAGGACACTGGAATTCATAAAAAACATATCACAAGAAGAAGCTAATTTAATTTCTAAATTAGCTATGTATGCTATGGATGGCAGTGTTTATATAGAGAAAAGACTTGAGGACGTAGGTATTGATTTTACATTTTTACTCGAAATGGACGACCTTGGTGTAATCAGTGGTGTTAAAGGCGGTGGTTTAGAGTATCAATTAGGTACACGAGAAAAAGGACACTATACCAACTCAATGATACATAGAAATAAAATTTTGATTTTTTCAGCACCAGATGAAAAAATTCTGCTCAAGTTTAAGTGTTATAAAGTTACTAAAATTGGTTGTGAAATTTTTGAACTCGGAGATTTTGGAGCTGATCAATTGTACTTAGAAAGTATAGGGAAAAAAGCAAAATCTCAAGGCGTAAATGTAAAAATAGCGGACTGGGTTCAAACAACAAAAAAATATGGGAACTTCTTTAATCCTATGGAGTTATAGTGTTCTAACAAGTCGTTTAAAAGGACAAAAAACAGTTGGCTTTTGCTCCTTCGTCGCTAATTTTAGCCAACAATTTTTTGCCTCTTAACGAGGCGTTAGGGTACTCGATATGTTCAAGTTTGGCTCTCGTCAAAAAGAAGTAAATTGGGAAGAGTTCTTTGGTGAATCAATTCCATCAAGGAAGGCTCAATTACTTGATGAGTGTAATAAATACGTACGTGGATGACGTCACTGAAAATACGTCAAATAATGTATTAAGAGGTGTTGTCTCAGAAGCTGAACTTGAGAGACGGTTAAATTCTAAAAAAGCAGTTAATCAATCTAAACAGTCAAACTTAATAGCTATTTCTGCATTTATAATTGCTTTAATATCTTTAGTCGTGACAGTGTACGGTAAAGTACCCTAACAAGCACTTCAAACGGAACAAAAACAGTTGGTTAGGTTCCGCTTCGCTACACATTTTAACCAACAATTTTTGTCCGCTTAAGTGGGGCGTTATATGCACAAGGAGTGTCAAGCATTGAACATCAAACTACTTTCTATTTCGCTGGTCGTTTTATTATCAGCATGTGGTGCAAGTCAACCACCACCGTATCAAAAAGACCGAGCACCTGAAGATAGAGATCAATATAGTGGCGCTGAGGGGTTAACTCAGCAGCAAAAAGATCAAACTTATCTTATGAATAAAGAGTTATCTGATAAATGTACTGAAGCTAAAATAGACTTGGCTATTGCTGAAACAGATAACAATTCCAGTGAAATTAAAAAGCAAAATGCACTAATTAGCAGTACGTGCATATAACAAGCAATTCAACGTGACACGCAACAGTTGGCCGCGTTCACTACGTTCACAATTTTGGCCAACTGTTTCTTAGCCCGTTAATGTGGGCGTTATATGCTACAAGGAGTTTAGCCGATGTTCGGATATGAAAAACTGCCTATTTTTGAAGATATAGATCGTCGGGTAATCTATAGAACAATAAAGATAGCCTCTCGTAGGGCAAAGCTATATTCGAAAAGTTCGGTTTGGTTAAAAGAGATGTTTTTATTGGCTATATTTTCAGGTCTTATTTTTACTGTAGCTCTCAAAATAGAAGAGCTACAGTTAGGGTTAATTATTGCTTGGTCCATACTTTCAAGGCTAGTTTTAAAGAAAGAGTTTGATAAGTTTGTTTTGCCTTTATTGCCTAAAGCATTACAAGACGCACAAACATTTCCTGAAATGGTTAAGTAGCATATAACAAGCAATTCAACGTGACACGCAACAGTTGGCCGCGCTCACTACGTTCACAATTATGGCCAACTATTACTTAGCCCGTTAATTGGGCGTTGGTATGACTCCCCACGTCAAGTTAAATACACCGATCCCTGCTCATTCATTTAGAGCCATAATGTCTTCTTTTAAAATAGAAGAGTTAACGCATAGATGAAGCAAGTAATTTCGTCGGTTATCCTGCTGATATTCGTGGATTACTAACCTATTGGTTAGCAGCGCCTACCTTACTTATTCCGTCGTGGCACCTGATTTCAGTCTATGCTCGTGGTTCAACGATAATAAATACCGTTGCCAGCCTAACGCCCTCGGTGGTTATGCCACAGCCGATGCTT
>NZ_LJYX01000173.1 GCF_001440345.1 Colwellia sp. TT2012
TATCAGTTGAACAACCAGCCCCTGGTCATGAGCCAGGCCCTGATCAACAAGGTGCGCAACACCCCGGGTGTGCGCCGCGCCCTGGAGTTTTATGCCCGTGGCCAGATCGTCGACGGCCGCCGCGAGTGGTATCACGTCAGCCGCCACTTCAACCGTGACGAAATGGTCGCCCAGGCCAAGCTCGCCTACGACATGAAATGGTACTTCCCGGCGATCCGCACCATCAGCCAGGCCAAGTACTGGGACGACCTGGATATCCGCTTCCCCATGGCCCACCGCGACACCCTGGTACGTGAAACCAAGGGCCGTGGCCTGCATTGGAGCTGGGTTATTGCCATCGCGCGCCAGGAAAGCGCCTTGATGGATGACGCCCGTTCCGGCGGTGGCGCCAGCGGCCTGATGCAACTGATGCCCGCCACCGCCAAGGAAACCGCGCGAAAGTTCAGCATCCCACTGGCGTCACCGCAGCAGGTGCTGGACCCGGACAAGAACATCCAACTCGGCGCCGCCTACCTGAGCCAGGTGCACAGCCAGTTCAACGGCAACCGCGTGCTCGGGTCTGCCGCCGACAACGCCGGCCCAGGGCGCGTAGGCCGATGGTTGCGCGGCGCCGATCACCTGAGTTTCGACGGGTGGGTGGAAAGCATCCCGTTCGACGAAACCCGCCAGTATGTGCAGAACGTGCTGTCTTATTCGGTGATCTACGGGCAGAAGCTCAACTCGCCACAACCGCTGGTGGATTGGCAC
>NZ_LJYX01000174.1 GCF_001440345.1 Colwellia sp. TT2012
CGTGGCGGGTCGAGGGACGGGTGCAGGCCGGGGGTAGGCTGGTGGGCGGGGACGTGCAGGGCGTGGGCGCTGCTGCGGCCGGGCAGCCGGCCGAAGATTTTGTCACCGGAGGTCAAAATTGCAGGCTCGACTGGGCATTCAGCGTCGTTGGTAGGCTGGGCACGGTGCCAATGCCCGGCAGCACAATAAACGGCAGGACATTCTTGAGATTAGCCGAGGGGTAGTTGATTTCGACGGTCAGCACCCCGGCGGTGTAGGTCGGGTTGATATGGCCCGCCTGAAACTGGAAGGTGGCGGGAATCCACTGCAATTGGCTTTGCACGGTCTGGGTCGCCCGCAGTATGAGCGCCGCATTGTAGTTGGGGGTGCTGGGGTCCAGCGCCACGCTGCGGCGCACGGCCTCGGCCGTGGCCTGGTTGAACGACTGCAACAGCAACAGCGGCAGGCTGTAGCTGACCATGGCATAGAACACGGCAAAAAAAATCACGAAGACCGCCGCAAACTCGATGGCGACGGCCCCTTTTTGCTTTCTAGGGAGGCTGGTTTTCATCACTGCGACTACCCTGACTGCTACTACCTGATATCAGCATAGAATCAATCAGCAAAAAGGGACGGTTTTTACGTGGTCCAAGGCCTCGTGGTTTTAGTCTGGCTGGTGGTGTGTGCGGTGCAGGACGTTCGCCAGCGGCCGCTTGCCAATCGCCTGACCCTGGCGGCCGCACCGCCGGCGCTGCCTTTCCTGTTGG
>NZ_LJYX01000175.1 GCF_001440345.1 Colwellia sp. TT2012
GACCCACTCTTATTTCAGCAAGAGCCTGTGGCACTTCGAGGAAAACGGCGAGCCGGTGTCGGTGCCGGTGCACGGCAATATCAGCGCCAATGAAGCCAGCACCTTGCTACGCATGGCCCTGGCGGGAGCGGGGGTGGCAATGTTGCCCAGCTATCAGGCCGGTGATTACATCCGTCGCGGCGAGTTGATTCGTCTGCTGCCCCATGCCCAGCCTCGGCAGATGAACATCTATGCGGTATATGCCTCCCGCAAACCCATGCCGCAGGCGTTGCGCAGCCTCCTGGATTTCCTGGTCTTGAGGTTCCCGCCAGAGCCGCAATGGGATGCAGGATTGTAGGCCCGATAAGGCCCCTGAATACCCGTCAATACTGGCAACTCGCCCTGGCTGGCCTATGCTTAAGACAGCACCTTCTTGCTCCGTCCGGAGGCCCCCGCCATGACGAACAAAACCAGAAAGTACCTGATGATCTTTGCCCTCTGCGCCTTTGCCACGGCCCTCTACGGCACCGCCGCCTATCGCGCCGAACAGGCCCGCCTGCAACCGGGCATGGCCGCGGCGTGCAACCATGGGCAATGCACCTACTCGGCGACCTTGAGCGCTTTGCGCTGACACTCGGCCTGTAGGCGCCCGGTCAATCCGCGTTCAGTTGCTCACGAAACGCCTTGGGCGAAAACCCTACGCGTCGGCGGAACAGTCGGGAAAAGTTCGTCGGATCAGAGAACCCCAGCACGTCCGACATTTCA
>NZ_LJYX01000176.1 GCF_001440345.1 Colwellia sp. TT2012
CCCAAAGTGCCAGACGCCCCGACAGGAAGCTGAGGAGCGAATATGGGAGCGAGCAAGCCCGCTCCCACACTGGATCTGCGGTGGACCTTACATCGAGACGAAGAAGAAGCTCGCAATCAACGCCATGCCCACGAACCACACCAGCGAGCGCAAGATCGCCCAGTCCGCCCGGTAGCAGATGATGAAAAGCAGGCGGCTGGTGATAAACAGCACCGCCAGTACGTTGATAGTCACCAGTTCCGCATTGCCTGCCATGTGGGCAATGATCACTGCGGCGGCCAACGCCGGGGTCACTTCAAAGCTGTTGAGCTGCGCGCTATGGGCACGCTTGGCAAAGCCTTCCAGGGTTTCCAGGAAGGCCCGGGGGTCATGGTTCTGCCGGGGCCCGAATTTGCCGCCAATGAATTTGGCCACGCCGGTACACAGGTACGGCAGAAAAATTGCGATCAACACACACCAGAAAGCGACAGTCATCACTCATTCCTTTTTTAGTTTTATCCGCTGGTTAGAGTTTCATCACAAGCATGCCAATCAACACCAACCCACAGGCTAAGAGCCGGGAGCGGCCGAAAGGTTCTTTCAGGTAACGCATGCCGAACAACACCACCAGGATCACGCTGACTTCCCGCAGCGCGGCGGCCTCGGCAATCGAGCCCAACTGCATGGCCCAAAGCACCAGAGCGTAGCTCAACAACACGCACAACCCCACGTTCAGCCTCAATCGCCACTGGGTTCGCCAGAACA
>NZ_LJYX01000177.1 GCF_001440345.1 Colwellia sp. TT2012
CCCGCAACAACACCTCGGCTTCCAGCACCTTGCTCACTACATCCTCAGCTTTGCTGCGGTCCAGGCCCAGGCGCTCCAGCAGCTCGTCCGGGATCTTGGCCTCAGGCCCGGAGCCGATGCCGCGCCCGCGCAACAGGCGCACGGCCAGGCACACCAGGTTCGGGTATTCGGCGTATTGGCCGTCGTAGGTCGGGTCATGCTGGAAGCGCAGGGCAGTGGACAGCTCTTGCGGCATGTTCCAGTAACGCATCAACCAGGCCCCGATCTGCTCGCGGCTGATCCCCAGCAAGTGTTGCTCGATATAGCTGTGGCACAGGTGCGGGTTGACCTCCAGGTGCCGGCAGATCAGCGAGAAGTGCGGCGGGAAGACGTGGGCCAGCAACAGATAGCCAAAGTTGTGCAGCAGGCCCGCCAAGTAGGTCAGGCCGGCTTCCGGGCGCTGGGCGCGCGGCATGGCACGGGTCAGGCCTTCGATTACCGCCGCGGTGTAGATCGACTGGTGCCAGTAGGGCGTAGCCTGTTGCGGATGGTCCTTTGGCAGACTTAAGATCTTGCCTAGCGCAAGGCCGAGGGCCAGGTTGTTCACTAGGTCGAAGCCCAGAACGCGCACAATTGCAGCTTCCACCGAGCGGATCTTGCCCGGCGAGGCGTAATACGGCGATGCCGCCCAGCTCACGACTTGCGCGGCCAGGGCCGGGTCGGTTTCGACCACGCCGGTAATGTCGTCGATGGTCGCGTTGGGA
>NZ_LJYX01000178.1 GCF_001440345.1 Colwellia sp. TT2012
AGTTTTCGTGAGCGCAGTACAACCGACCGACCGTTACCACGGTGGGCAGCGATCCCGGCTGTCCTGGTTTTGACCACCGGTTGTCCTGCCCCTTGAATGCCCAGGAGCAACTACCGTGCTGCAGATCAAAGACATCAACCATGTGCTCTACCGTCATCCCGACCTTGGGGTGGTCGAACGTTTCCTGACCGATTTCGGCCTGGTGGTCATGCACCGCACCGAGCAACGCCTGTATTTTCGCGGCACCTGCTCGCTGCCCTATGTGTACATCGCCGAGAAGGCCAGTGAAGCCAGCTTTGGCGCCATCGCATTCGCCGTCGAAAGCCTCGACGATTTGCACCAGGCCAGCCGGCTGCCGGGGGCCTCGGTGATCCGGGCGCTGGAAGGTCCGGGAGGAGGGCAGTACGTCGCCTTGCATGATCCCTCGGGGCGGCGCATCGAGTTGGTCCACGGTATCGAAGCCGTGGGCACGCTGCCCCAGCGTGCTGCGCTGACCCTCAACTCGGCCCATCACAAGCAACGCTTTGGCGATGTGCAACGGCCCGGCAAGGGCGCGGCACAGGTCCTGCGCCTGGGCCATGCGGCGATTGGCGTGCAGGACATGCCCCGACACCTGGCCTGGTACCAGCAAATGCTCGGCATGCTGCCTTCGGACCTGGTGGTCGAAGAGCCTGACCGGGACCGCCCGAGCGCGGCCTTCCTGCGGTTGAACCGTGGCAGCGCCTGGACTGACCATCACACC
>NZ_LJYX01000179.1 GCF_001440345.1 Colwellia sp. TT2012
CTTCCTTGAGGAAAGGGCAATTCGCACAGGGTTTTTTCAGTCGGAAATGCTGCTTGATCGGATTCACTGAACCGCATCCTTAGCGCGAGACATCAATGGCGAAAACCTCGACTGGATCTGCGCCGAAGTGTGGATGAACGATCGTCGTCAAGCGATAGCCCTTCCAGGGCAACACAAGTCTTCGTGCGTCGTCTCCGCGCTTCGGATAGCCCCGTGTCAGCTCAATCTGGTCGAAGCTCTGTCCATCCAAACGCCGTCGCCAATAGGGCGTGGCAGCCCGGAATTCTTCCGGCTTGATCCCGGCCTTGATTGCGTCGAAATACTCGCCTTTGAGCGGCAGTACCAGAGTACGCATGAATAGGGTTCCTTTTCAGAGCGGTCGAGTGCAATCTAGGCCCCGATTATCCCATTTGCCAGGCACAACCCAAGCGCATAGCAGGTGGGATGGAATGCTGGTGGCTACCTGATAAGCGTAGGATGTGCGGTTGGAGAAAGCCGATGCTGCCTGGTTGGGAAGTGACGCCCAGCGGCAACCTCTGAAGGAAGGGGGTAGGGAAGGGGAGAGGGAATCTCAGAAAGGCAAAAGCCCGGTGATTAACCGGGCTTTGCAGGTCCCTCTAGGGGGATAAAACTCAAGTGCCTCAAGGGCTACGTGGCAAATAATAGGGTCAGCTGACACTTATGTCAACTATTCAGTAAGCATTTGACCTAGGCTATTTCAGCAATCCACCAGCGTTAAC
>NZ_LJYX01000180.1 GCF_001440345.1 Colwellia sp. TT2012
CTTTCGCCACACCAGTTCAAGGTGCAAGGCATGGACGTCAGCCCCCTGTCGGTGGAGCGGGCGCGGCGCGGGGTGTATGGCAAGAATTCCTTTCGTGGCCAGGACCTTGAGTTTCGTGAGCGGCACTTTTGCGCTGAGGAGGACGGCTACCACGTCGCCGACCGGGTGCGTGAACAGGTGCGGCTGCAAGTGGGTAACCTGCTGGACCCGCAATTGCTGGCCAATGAGCCGACCTATGATTTCGTGATTTGCCGCAACCTGTTGATCTACTTCGAACAGCCAACCCAGAAGCAGGTGTTTTAATTGCTCAAGGGCCTGACTCACGTTGAGGGTGTGCTGTTTATCGGCCCAGCCGAAGGCAGCCTGCTGGGGCGCCTGGGCATGCGCTCGATTGGTGAGCCGCAGTCGTTTGCATTCAGTCGTCATGCCGAAGTCGCGCCTGAGCCGGTCTTTGCCCCAATACCGCCTCCGGTACCCCAGCGCAGTGCTGCACCGATCCCCACCAAACCCCGACCGTTCAGTGCATTCGCGGCGCCGGTGGTACCGATCAAGCCTGCGCCCGAGCACTCGGATGCCGCCGATCTGCTTGGTCAGATCGCGACCCTGGCCAATGAAGGCAAAAGCCTTGCGGCCCGTGCTGCCTGCGAGCGCTACCTGCAGAACCATCCACCGGCGGCCCAGGTGTTCTACTGGCTGGGCGTGCTCAGTGATGTGGCGGGTAGCGCCCTGGAAGCCGAGG
>NZ_LJYX01000181.1 GCF_001440345.1 Colwellia sp. TT2012
AATCACTCAATCAGCGCTGTATCGAACAGCGTGTCTCAGAAAACTCCAAATATGAGTGAAGGCACCCTGATCCGCGTATGAATATTGCTCTGTAACGCCGTCGGCACAAGCCTCTATATATATGAGCTGTGCGTGGATTCGATGTGTGAATTTTGACGAGGCGTGCAGTGAAAGTATTTATATGTGTGGTGTATTGTATTTTGACTTTGGCGTAAAAACTGCTGTTTTCTAATAAAACAGTTGCTGGCTGTTCGCTACTGTATGGCGTTCATTTTTAAAATCCTTACCCGGGTACACGGTGATATGTGATAAAAGAACACCATCCACAGGACTCGCGTCCTACCAGACCCACGCTAGAAAGTCGGCTACTCATGTCCAGTATTCTGTTTTTCCCAATGTCTATGCCAGACGAGACACTATTATCTCGTATTACGAGATACCATTTTTTGTCCGGAAACAAAACCGAGGCAGAAACTTTCCGTGATCTTTTTGGCGTTGCGCCATTCCAACTATCTATCATACCAAAGCAATTAGAAAACCTTGCTTCTCGATTGCCGGGAGTTAAAGAAGGCAACTTGGCTGAGTTGCTTGAGATTAACACTACGTTCCCAGCCTACAAACCTTTTATAGGATTATCAAAAGAATCCTCTAAGGAATTTGACAAGGTTTTATCTGATGTCGCTCGAGTGCCTAGGAGAGAAGGTACGAGGAATAGCAGAGCTAAAATTTGCTTGGCC
>NZ_LJYX01000182.1 GCF_001440345.1 Colwellia sp. TT2012
AAGGGGGAGCGAGGAGGAAAAGTTGAGAAGAAAAAGAAGACCCGTACGACGAGAAAGACTTTCAGGGGCCGAAGAAACAGCCTTGTAGAAATTGTGGGTGCTGTTGCGGCGAAACTCGCGACTGATCGTCGAGGGATGCACGCCGACCCGCTTTGCAATGCTCGCCTGGCTCTCTGCGGCGCTCAAGCCAGCCTCAATCTGGTAACGTTGTCCCTGAGTCAGCTGCCGGTAATGCGTAGTCATCTGCGCTTGAATCCTTCGGTGTGAGAGCCTGGATTCTACCGGTGGCTGGCTCTCTGCCTCTCGTTTCAAGCGTTGCGCTTATTCTATGAATTCAGGGCTGACAAGTTCGCCGACGGCCAGTTGATCAGCCACGCCTGGCTTGAGTGGGCGCTGAACTTACCGAAGCCAAAGACTGCGCAGGAAATGGTTAATTGCCAGTTCGTGATTCTAGATCGTGTCGAGCAGTTCAAAGAGGCGCTACTGACGAAACATCAAATTTATATCGTCTCGGTTCGCGGCCAAGGTTATCGGATTGTTCCGCCATCTGATCAAGCTTTTATCGCGATAGACAACGCGATGCGTGGTGTAAGGCGCGAATTCAACAAGTGCCAAGAAGTAATGAAGAACACACGCTTTGCCGAACTTGATACTGATCAGGCAAAGCGTCACACCGACGCACAAGTAAAAGTCTCGGCGCTTACCGGGATGGTTGGCAAGGCAAAGCGGGAAGTGT
>NZ_LJYX01000017.1 GCF_001440345.1 Colwellia sp. TT2012
CCAAGTACAACAATAACTTAAACGCACCGTAATGAAAATACCAAACCGTGAATTTGAGCCATTACACTCACTATTTAAAGCGAATAGTTACGCTAATACACCTTTCAGAAACGTGATGAAAGTGACTAACTTATTCGCGGTAAAGCACCAAACAGTGAATTGGTGAAACTGAATTATTTAGCACTTATAAGATATTTTTTATTAGCCAACTAACGCCCCAATAAGAGGCTAAAAATTGTTTGCTAAAATGTGGAGCGCAGCGGAACTAGCAAACTGTTTTTAGTCCTGCTTAATTGGCTTGTTAGGCATACGTGCACAAAATTATGCTGCTTTATTTAATAAGTATGTTATGAGTTTTTTGTACTCATCCATACTCTTTATTTTATCTGTAACCGGCTTGTATTTACCATTGATAATTAATGTTGGTACGCTAGAGAAGCCTTGCTTACGTAATGCCTCTGTTTTCTTTTGCATTTTCTGAGATTGAATGTTTACACTAAAACTATTAAAGGTTTTATCAAACTTATCCCCGTCTACACCATTAATCAAAAAGAGGTTTTTAATATCTTTGTCGTTGTTAAATTTAGCTTTGCTGATATGTATATATTTAAATATTGCGGGAATTATTTTTTCTTTTACTTTTAAAATATCAGCAGTTACTAAAGCTTTAGTTAATGCTTGTTCTATTTTTATATTTCTTCCAGGCATACCGTCAACATGGTTTTTTTTAAACTCTGCACTTGCCGGTAGAGATAATTTTAATTCATTCATAAATGATTCTTGTTTAAAGCAGCCGGGGCAATAAAATGAGAAAAACTCAGTTATTTCTTTCTTTTCAGTTAGGCTCCCTTCAATTTCTATATAGTAATCACCTTTGGTAAATTCAACAGCCTGACTTGTATAGTTGAAGGATATAAAAATAAAGATTGATAGTAATATTTTACGGTGCATCTGCGATCCTTTTTTTGTATGCCTAACGCCACATTAAGCGGCAATAAAATAGTTGGTTAAAATGTTGAACGGAGTGAAAACAACCAACTGTTTTTTGTCCGTTTGAATGTCTTGTTAGTTGTTGGGATTAAAAGCTCTACGCTAACAACAAGTTACCATAGCATACTGCATAAATTAATAATAAAGAATACCCGTACTGCTACAAAATAAAGCCTGAATTTTGAGCCACGCAATTAGCCATTTTGAAGCGAACGCATTAGACCTTCAATTGAAAAATGAGGTTGAATTTCGTTGGTTAAAGAACAAAACAGAATGGCGAAAACCCAACTAAAACACAGACCAAACCAATTTATAAAACACCGCTTTTGCAATAAAACTTACTTGATTAGCGGTACCAACTAACGCCCAATTAACGGGCTAAGTAATAGTTGGCCATACTTGTGAACGTAGTGAGCGCGGCCAACTGTTGCGTGTCACGTTGAATTGCTTGTTATATGCAACGCTGGTTGAACCAAGCTTTGCACTAACTTAAAGGCACTGTAATACATAATTAAGCTGTGAATTTTTACGCTACTCACAACTGATTGAATAAACTTAATAGCGTTGCCACCTTTGAAAAAGGTAAAAGAGGCAATGCTTATTAGTGATTAAACTGAACCTGATTTAGCGTAAAACTAAAAAGATTGTCTTGCTCTAATACTCAGGTTTTAACCGCATATAACAGCTTAATAGAGAGAATAATTCCGTGTTTAAACACGGAATTATTCCGTCTATCATGATATTTAATTCATACTAAAATACTCTCTTTCATATTTAATATCAAAGACTTTAATAAAATTTTAACTTTTTCATTATTGCGTGCATTACGGAAATATTCCGTCTATCAAAGACACATTTATAATTCCAGCTATACTGTATACAAACACAGCTATTAAATATTTATTTTTACTATGTCTGAATCTTTACTTTTAAATAGCATCGGTGAATTTATGATCACACGTAGATTTGCTAAAAGAACTATTCAAACTTACATTTATTGGATCAAGCGATATATTATTTTCAACAACAAGCAACATCCATCAAAACTGGATAATAAAGAAGTTGAACAATATTTAACTTACTTTGACAAGACAAATCGGGCTTGTAGTTCGCCATAAGATTTTACAATGGATGAATAGTATCTATTAGATCACAGACAAGATCGCGGGACAAGGTTAATACAGAAACAAACAAACCAGAAAGAGTAAAAGGAATATGGAATTGTTCCTTTTTGGAGAAATTCTACAGCCTCAACGCCCCAATAAGCGGCCAAAAAACGATCTCAGTGGCGCTTAGAAATAACGTTTGGTTTATATTCACATCATCATCAAATTCACTGTGATAATTTTTATGTTTAGTACTTTTAAAGCCTGAGTAACTTAACACTATATGCTATTTATTAAACAAGTGTTCAAGTAAAATCATGGCTTTTTGATGGGGATTTCGGCGTAAAAGTGACTATCTAGGTATAAATTTATCGAAGGTGGACTTTGATTAGCTTGAATATTTGCATTGCTTTGACAAGCAAGTAACCGCGGTAAACAGACAAATACTATAAACTAGCTGCCCGTTAGGTAGCTATTCATATTGGATTACAATTTACGTAGCTTTTTCTCAGAGTATTTATGCTTTTATTGACGTATTAGCTAACGCTATTAACGGCGTTAGCGTTCACCGTTTCCTAATAAATAGACTAAGCGTAGGCTGGTATTGTGATCTGAGGTATTGGCATTGGTACTGTGATAAAAGCGCCAATCTAATTGGAGAGCGAAGTTATTATTAAGTTTGTAATGTAGACCAGCACCCGCATTGACTTGAAATCTTTTGGTGTCGATATCTCTTCGCCACAAGGTTTCACCAAAACCTGCGGTTAGGTATGGCCTGAAATCACTGTCAGTATTGAAGTAAAACTGGCTATCTACACTGTAATTTTCATAGTTATCGGTTGCTGCGCTCAAGTTATTAGTCAACTTAGCTTTTGAATAAGTAACTCTACTGGAAAATTGACGGGTGAAATATAAACCTAAACTGTATTCCGAGGTAGTTCCGCCTGCAATGTCCCATAAATCATCAAGTACTACATTACCTACACCATAACTCACGCCTATGATACCGGTATCAATAGGATCATTTTTATAGGATGACCTTTTCACTGTGCTTGGTGTGTAACTGCCACCATCACCAAATTGTAAGGATATATTAAAATTTATTTGCCTGTCCGTTTGGCCCGTATCGCCGTATGAAATTTTGTTAAAACGAACAAAGCCTGTACCCGCTCTAATAATTTCTTTACCAAAGAGATTATTGATGCCGACACTCATACTATCTACTGGGTCTAAAAAGAATAATGCTGTATTACCTAACATAGTCGAGCCCAAAACTGTGCCGCCCTCTTCTCTAATGTCCATTTCAGCATTAAAAGCCCACTCACCGTATGCCCAACCGAGTACTGGGGTAATAACTAAATCTTGAATGGATGGTACTTCAGCAAAGGCTTCAATGCCGTATTCCCAGTAGAAGGTCGACATAATAGCAGAGTACATAAAGGCATCCCATTGACGGTAACCTGATTTACGCGCTACTTGATAGTAAACACCACCAAAATAAGGGTGGCCAACCAGGTTTAACATACCCGTGTCTCTATCCCATACGGGGCCACCTTTGACATTATCAGACCATTTACTAAAAATACCCTCTTCTTTATCCCAGTTAGAAATGTCTTCTGGTAATAAAGCAATTAAACCAATAACACCAAAACCGTAGGCAAAAATTGAATTGGTTTGTGACCAAAGCCTGTCACTATCTTCACCGTTGGCGTCTGAAAAAATAGACAATTGAAAAGGATAATCATAAAAGTCAGCGGGTGAGGTAGAGTTTTCCCACAGCGTATTGGTCGCTATTTCTCGATAAATTTCATCAAGATTTTCAACGGTGATATCAGCAGTTAAGGTAACTTCAGGCTTAGCCTCTTGATTCTGCTTGTCTTGATTAAGATCTTGAGCCAAAGATTGACTGGGTAATATTGCAGAGATTGCGAGTGATACGGCTAAAACAATATGTTTAATATTGTTTGTCTTACTTGAATGTTTATTCAGGTCCAAAATGGTCAAACGCAGATCCTTAATTACTTACAATGCATAATCACTTCATTACCAGCAATTATTTTCTTTATTTATTTATTTATTTATGAAAAAAGCCACTAACTTTTCAGCTAACGGCTTATTCATTTTTGCGGTGCGATAAATATTTGCACGCTAACAGGACTATAAGCCCCTAGGTCAGCTCAAATGGCACACCAACAACTGAAAAATCAATAACTGAAAAGTATATTCCGAATGGGTCATGACAATTTATGTCATGACCCATGGACAACAAGCGTGTAGCCGGAAAGATCCGCATTATATTCTGTTAGCTTGAGCAGAGCAACAACGTACTAACAATTGATGACCAGTTTGCTCTTAAGCACCAATAAATCCTACATTTCTCACCCTATTATATGCCCAAGCCACCTCACAATGCGAGTTTCAGGATGCGAGAGCGAATCATGATCAAGGCGTATCTTTTTATTTAAAGGTTACCCCTTAAAAATAGATAACACGATGAGCATGTATTACTCTCGAATCCCCAAAGGGCTGATTTTTATCTTTAATTATACATTTTATTGTTAAACTTTTTAAGCGAGGATATACTCCCTGCCTTGTGTGAGCATAGCAAACGCAGTTCTCACTGTTTTATTTGCTAGCGCAACAGGCAGCTCATTTTCAGCATTACGCTTAGGTTAAAGCATGGCAACGACTTCTAAACCCTGTTTAATCGCGCGTTTAGCATCAAGTTCGGCGGCAACATCAGCGCCACCAATCAAGTGATAAGGTTTGTTTAGCCCTTCAATCAGCTCTCTTGCTGGCTCTTGCCCGGCACAAATAATGACATTATCAACGGCTAATACTTGTCTTACCCCAGCAATAGACAGATGCAGACCGGCATCGTCAATTTTATGGTAAACACACGATGACAGCATTTTTACTTGTTTGTTTTTTAGCCCAGCTCGATGGATCCAACCGGTAGTTTTACCTAAACCGGCACCGACTTTAGTGTCTTTACGTTGTAACAGATAAACATCACGTGCCGGCGGTGAAACCACAGCTTTGACCCCTTCAATACCCGCTCGAGCAGTTAACGTCATATCAACGCCCCATTCTTTCATGTAGGCAGCAATATTTTGACTGGTTGGGGTGCCAGAATGGACCAAGTATTCAGCGACATCAAAACCAATACCACCAGCGCCGATAACTGCCACCTTTTTGCCGACCGCTTTTTTGTGCTTAATGACATCGATATAATTTAAAACTTTATCATGCTCAATGCCTTCAATGGGCGGCAACCGTGGATTTATGCCCGTGGCTATGATGATTTCGTCAAAATCACTGTTGTTTAACTCATTGGCCGAGACCCGAGTATTTAACTTTAAGGTAACGCCCTTTAATGCTAATTGACGAGAAAAATAGCGAATGGTTTCACTAAATTCTTCCTTACCTGGTACTTGTTTAGCAATATTGAATTGGCCACCAATAACACTTTCACCATCAAACAGAGTCACTTGATGCCCTGCTTCTGCCGCCGCCGTTGCCGCAGATAAACCTGCCGGCCCGGCACCTACCACCGCAATTTTTTTACTTATTTTTGCTGGCACAATATTAAGTTCAGTTTCAAAACAAGCCCGTGGATTAACTAAACAACTGGCCATTTCACCATTAAAAACGTGATCAAGGCAGGCCTGATTACAACCAATGCAGGTATTAATTTCATCACTGCGCCCTGCTGCCGCTTTGTTAACAAATTCGGCATCGGCTAGAAATGGTCTTGCCATTGAAATCATATCGGCATCGCCACGTTGTAATACTTGCTCGGCAACTTCGGGAGTATTAATTCTGTTTGAGGTGATCACCGGAATGGTAAAATGTTCTCTATATTTAGCGGTTACCCAAGTAAATGCTGCTCGAGGCACCTTGGTTTGAATAGTCGGAATACGCGCTTCATGCCAACCAATGCCGGTATTAATAATGGTTGCCCCAGCTTTTTCAATGGCTTGACCGAACTTAACTACCTCGGCAAAACTACTGCCGCCCTCGACCAAGTCCATCATCGACAGACGGAAGATAATAATGAAATGTTCACCAACCGCTTGGCGGATACGGCGCACCACTTCAACACCAAATTTAATGCGGTTATCAAAACAGCCGCCCCATTCATCATCACGTTGGTTGGTTCTTAAGGCAGTAAATTGATTGATAAAATAGCCTTCTGAACCCATTACCTCAACACCGTCATAATTTGCTTGCTGTGCTTTAACGGCTAAATCGACAAAAGCTTGCAACTCTTCTGCTATCATTTCAACAGTGACCGCTTCGGGTGTGAATGGATTGATAGGTGCCTGAATAGCCGAGGGCGCAATCAACTTATGATTAAAAGCGTACCGGCCAGTATGAAGTATTTGCAGACAAATTTTACTGCCATATTTATGTACTTCATCGGTAATAACCCTATGTTTAGCAATATCCTCTGCGCTGGTCATTATTTGAGTATTAGGGTGCGTCGCGCCACGTTTACTTGGGCCATAGCCACCGGTAACTATCAAACCACAACCGCCTTTAGCACGTTCACCATAAAATGCCGCCATACGCCTAGTGCCGTCAGGATGCTCTTCAAGACCGGTATGCATTGAGCCCATTAAAATTCGGTTTTTTAAGGTGGTAAAACCAAGGTCAAGTGGTGCTAATAATTTGGAAAAATTGTTCTTTTTTGCGGCTTCAATATTAACTTGGGACATAACTCGCTCTCTTTGTATTTATCAAGTAACCCATTCAAGGTAGATACTTAATTTAGACACTGTCTAGTTTGATTAAAAACAAAATACAGGTAAAATTTGACAGTGTCAAGATTGATTATTTAACAATAGCTTGCTAAATTAGCCATTATGAAAAATACTCCCGAAAAATCAAAGTATCACCACGGTGATCTAAGAACGACTTTACTTCACGTTGCTGGAGAAATGCTCAAAGAAAGCGGCATTGAAGAAGTTTCATTGCGTAAATTGGCGGCCCGCGTCGGGGTATCCAGAACGGCTCCCTATCACCACTTTAAAGATAAAAACGCCCTGCTTTGTGGTATTGCAGAAGCTGGTTTTAAGCAATTACATGCCATGAATAAACGCAGCTTTAATGCTGAAGGTCGTTCAACTAAAGAAAAGTTCTCACTGTTTATCCATGAATATGTAAATTTTGCCAAGAGCAATCCAGATCTTTATGAATTGATGTTTGGTCGTACCATTTGGAAACAAGAAAATAGCACACAAGAACTGCGTGCTGCCGCCTACCCCTGCTTTCAGTATCAGGTAACCATGACTCGAGAATGGCAAAAACTTAAACTGCTCAATCACAGCGGTGAAGAGAATGCTTTACGTGCATCGCAAGTGCTGTGGGGCACGGTTCATGGCATTGCTAAATTACTTATCGATGGTATTTATACCGACGTTGCCCATGTTGAAGAGATATGTGATTACGCCGTTGATATGTTTCTGGTTCATTAGTTAACAGCTAGATAACTCACACTTAGGCTTAACTAATGAATAGGTAGCTAGGCTTACCCGTAGCAATAAAATATACCTCGTTGCGATGTCGGTCATCCGAAAACTATTTAAGCTGAACTCTGCATAATGTGTGATGGATATTTAGGTAAAATCAACAAGTTATACTCCGAGGCAATATTAAAAAGCAACTGAACTTAGTGTAGCCAAGCCATGGTTCAATTTATTCAATTATTCAGGTAAAACGTTTATCAATCTAGGGCTATTTACCGACGTTTTAACGCAGAGCCGCGAATAAAGGGGCTGGTTGAATAAGTGCCGGTTATTTAGGTTTATCAAAATTTAAAATAGCATCGCTGTTAAAACGAGGCATACATTCAGTTGCTAATTTTCTCACCAAAACACGACGAAATGATTCATCAAGAGTAAGCCATTTTTTAATCAATTCTGGGTGGGTATTTGTCTCACTAAAGGAGTCTATAAGTAGTTGTCTTCTAATATCAAATAACTCGTCTGGAATAAAAATATGGCGATGGGTGGGGCTTTGCCAATATAGTTATTTTCCCCACCAAGCACTTTTTGCATAAAATCAACTTGCTGATCTTCAATATGCTGCTGTGAAATATGAAGAAAGTACTGTTTTAACCAGGGGTGCTGGTAGACTTTATCATAAAAGACTTTGTTAATAGCCACCAGACTAGACCGGCCCCCTATGCGGTTAAAGTTTTCCAATCTTGTCATTATTTATATGCTACTCAAATACTAGCGATAAGAATTATTAGCTAGCTAAACTATAGGAGGAAAATAGCTAAAAGGTGTTTAAAGGCAGATGTTTTTTCCATAACTTTCCATAAGTTAAACAGTGCAATGAGTTACAATCCCTCATGTAGAGTGTCCAAGTAAACCAAGCCAATCTGTGGGATTCAGTTTATTTCTAAATTTTGTCCAGAGTGATTAAACACGGTAAAAGGGCCACTTATTAAATAATGATAGATATACCCGTTACCATTTGCGCTTCACCACCATACCTGTCGTTCACTTGCATAAACATTGAGTTAAAAAACGACCAAAACACCTTCAGGTTTACTTGATCAAAACACTCTATTATGGAGTGCTTTATGGGATGGTGGTAAAAGCAATTTTTCTATTCAGTAACTTATATAAAACGGTCTATAATCATTTATAAGGATTTATTTCAATTGCTCACAGAGGGATTTTATGAATGGAAGGTGCGCGTAGCCATGAAAGATAATGATCAGCAATTAGAAAAATCTATCTATCGTTTATTTGAAGTTACCCCCGTCCCAACTGCCTTGTTTTTTCCTGACGGCAAGCTTGAATACGTTAACCCTGCATTAAAAAGAATGCTTGGTTATGAAGGTGATGAAATATATTCTCAAGATGTGATAATTACCCACCTTGATGACATTCACATTAATGAAGCTATAAGAAAAAAATTAACTCATAATCCCTTTGACCCCATTCAAATAGAAAAAAGATATAAGCACAAGCTAGGGCATACTATTTTTGTTCAATTACACATTGTTGCACAACCAGATGATGAAAAATTGATAAAAAGATATATTTCTCAGTTAATAGATTTAACAACCCTCAAAAAATCAGATGCAGCAGAGATACTGCTCAATCATTTAGTAAACAAATCTAATGACGCAATTTATGTTGTTGAGCCAGAGTATGGTCACATTTTAAATTGTAATCAATTAGCACATCAAAGGTTAGGGTATACTAAAGGTGAATTACTAAAGTTATCAGTTTCAGATATCAATCATAAATTCAGTGTCAAAGGTAAGTGGAAAGAACTTTTTAAACAGATAAAGCTTAATAAAAACATTGTAGTTGAATCCACACATACAAGAAAAGATGGAACCAAACTAGCAATTGAAGCGAGCATTAGTTTCATTGAATATAACGAGACAAGTTATCTATTGGCCATAGTAAGGGATATTTCGAGACGAAAACAAAAGATGTTAGAAGCGTTGACGTTAGCTAACTTGGATCCTTTGACTAAACTGCCCAACAGAAGCTCACTTGAGGATAAATTAGAAGAATTATTTAAAAAAGCAAAGTTAAGAAATACTTTAATTGCTTTTATCTTTATTGATCTTGATAATTTTAAGCTTATTAATGATTCATATGGTCATTCTGTTGGAGACGAAGTTTTAGTCGGTACTGCTAATAGATTAAAACACTGTATCAGAAAGTCCGATATTGTCACTCGAATGGGAGGTGATGAATTTCTAGTGGTGATGAGTGGTGTTGAAAATAGCTCGTCTTTAAAAGTAATGGCAAATAAACTAAAAGATGAATTCAATTCACCTTTTAAAATACAAAAACAATTAATACATGTTCAGGCCAGTATTGGTGTTTCTGTGTATTTAAATAACAACGAAGATACCTATACATTAATACAATTAGCCGATGAAGCTATGTATGAAGCAAAAAAACAAGCAGGTAGTTCAATTTATTTTATATGAGTTAATTAGGTCTCAAATGATAATTTTTAATCAATCAAGGACTTAATACGTGTTCAATTATTGATAATAAAAAAGTGCGTAAAAATAAGAACTGGTCATGTAGCTCAAATTTTTCCAGTTTTAAAAATAACATTCCCCTTAAAAAACCGAAAACACAAGATAATCAAACGAAAAGTAGTTAATTATTTTCACCTTGCTCAACATTAAAATGATAAGTTTTATGCACATTTAGCAATATGTAAATATAAGCTTGGCTATTAAACTCACATTCGTTAAAATTGTCTTATTCATAACATGGCGATTATTAATCTCGCTTTACTTGACCCTTTAATATTGGTTTTATATGCAGTTATTTCTTGAATACTTCCCTCTCATTATTTTTTTCATTGTTAATTCAGTAGCTGGTATTTACTGGGCCACGGGTAGTTTGATTATCGCCGCTTGTATACAAATGCTGCATTATAAATTTAAGAAAGAAAAAATCCCCACTAAGCAATGGATTATCTTTGGCTTGGTGGTGGTTTTTGGTGGTCTTACTATTTATTTACAAAATGAGGCTTTTCTCAAATGGAAAGTAACCATTATTAATGCTTTTTTTGCCGGTGCATTATTAGTGAGTGATATGTTTTTCAAAAGAAATATCATTAAACAGTTTTTAGGCGAGTCCTTAGCCCTACCTGAAAAAATTTGGACTCGGTTAAACCTTGCTTGGGCCATGTTCTTCCTGTTTTGTGCCTGCTTGAATTATTACGTCGCTTTTAATTTCGACCTCGATACTTGGGTCAATTTTAAGGTTTTTGGTTTAACGGGCTTAATGTTTATTTTCTCTATCACGTCAATTTTATTTTTATATAAGTATTTACCTCTTGAAGAAGATGATAACGATAAAGTTAAAGAGGATAAAAGTAATAAATCAAATTAAGTTGACCTCGTCATAACGAACTAAGTCACCCTATTATTTAAAGGAATATATCCGTCATGTTTTATCTTATTTACAGTGAAGATGTTGAAAACTCACTTAGTTTACGCCTATCGGTACGCGATAAGCATATTGAGCGTTTAAAAGCCTTACAGACGCAAGGAAAGTTATTAATAGCAGGCCCATGCCCAGCCATTGATAGTGAAGATCCCGGTGAAGCCGGTTTTACCGGTTCTTTAATCGTTGCTGAATTTGATAGTTTAACTGCTGCACAAACTTGGGCAGATCAAGACCCGTATATCAGCGCAGGTGTTTATAAGAAAGTCACAGTAAAACCCTACAAAAAGGTATTACCTGCCTAATAAAGCTAAAATACTCAACTAAACTTAACAGCAAAGATTGCTATCTAGTCGACCCGTTTTTTAGTGTCTTGGCGTACTTTGTCCTTGTAACTATTAGAGTGTATAAACGAAAAATGATCTATAAGAAAACACTTTTAGCCTTATCATTGTTATACCCATTATTGATGATGAACCCTGCTTATGCGGTAAAAAACATTACCGTCTGTCAACAGCAAACTGCAGAACAACTATCATCTGCGGCCATGTCTCGGTGTTTAGACGGCGTTATTTCTTCTGTGGATAGGGAGTTACAAACCTGGGTTAATTTGCACACCTTTAATTTAGAGGAAAAAGCCTTAGTGAATGGCCGCTATTCTGCATTAAAAATGTTTAAGCGTTCACAAAGTAATTTTATTACCTATAGAGAAAATGATTGTCGCTGGCAATATCTAGCAATATCCCCAGAGAAAGGCGCCAATATTGCGTACAAAACTTGTTATGTACTATTAAGTAAAAGCCGGATAAGCACGCTAAGTAAAATTAAAACGACCAACTCTACGACATAGGTTTTACTTTTACCGAGCGACTTTAGTTGAATTAACTCATCTTAATTCAACTAAACTAAGCCTACATTAGTTAAGTAATACTTGCTCAGTTTTATCATCCAACTCATTGCCATCACTTAGCATCACAGCTAACCAACGACCTTCTGGCGAATTTTCTAAGCCGATCTTTAATATCATGGTTAGCGGTACACTTAATAACATACCGACCGTGCCAAGTAACCACCCCCAAAATATCAGTGATAAAAAAATCACTAAGGTCGATAACCCTAAACCTTTACCTAAATATCTAGGCTCAATAAGATTGCCCATCACCATATTGATTAAAATAAAACCTGCACCTATGGCGCCAGCATCGCCAATACCTAGTTGTAAGATGGCGAGGGTCATTGGTGGTACCGCAGCAATTATAGAGCCAATATTAGGAATATAATTAAGTAAAAAAGCCAACACGCCCCATAATAAAAAGAAATCTAAACCAAAACCCCATAACATCAGCGAAACAATACAGCCAGTGGCAAGACTAACCAAGGTTTTAATGGCAATATAATGGTTTACTGAAGAGATAAAGCGCTCAATTTGTTTCAAACGCATTTGTGGATCATCTAAAGCTAAATGTAACTTATGAGGAAATGAAGAGGATTCAAACAACATAAACACCACAGTTAAGATGATCAGAAACAAGTTTGCCATCACTGAGCCAAAACTTGATAGCATTTCTGCGGCTAAACCCATGGCTGCAGCGGGATCAAAATACTCTGTCACGATAGAGGTAGAAAGTTGAATGTCGTATTTGGAAAAAAAATCTGTTAACCAGACAAATTGTTGTTTAAGTTGCACCCGGTATTGAGGAATGTGTTGTGAAAGTTCATTTAACGAACTGCCCACTAAACCCGTTAAAAATACCGCCATGGTAACAAAAAATGCGATAACAAAAATAATTGAAATTGCTTTGGGTATTTTGAATTCACTGGCTTTGGTGATGAGTGGATTACAGATGATGGCGATAAATACGGAAAGTAAAAACGGCACTAATATATTCGCTGCAATTTTAATACCGGCAAAAATGATAAAAATAGCCGCTACCGTAACAAAAGCTTTGACGATAGAGCTATGATTTGAACTTGAAACCATGAAAATGAATCCTTATATTTTTATCGTTTCAATATACCTTAAATCCCCTAACTACACTAGATTACTTGTGTTTAAGCTTAAGTAACCTGAACTCTGGATATGCGGCACGTGCTCAACAGCCTTATTTATTCTCAGCTATGCGTTAAAAACGTCGATAAATAGCCCACTAACCTTAACATTTACTCAGACTTGCGGCCCCATCCTAAACAGGGACCGTTATCGGTAATTAGCCAAGCTTTCTTAACAATCCTTGAGTGTTTTGCCTCATGGTATGGGCTACCATAAAGTAACCTATGCTCGAAACAAATAGTGCACCACTTAACGGTCCTAACAGCCATATATAAGGGTGAAGGCGCCCTGCCACATCAAAGAGTTGCTGTTGAATGACCAATAAAGCAATATCACTTACTAGTGCGGCAACTAGGCCGGCAATGCCACCTAACAGCATAAATTCGTAAAGTGTCGCCAATTTAATTAAACGACCTTTAGCGCCTAAGGTACGTAATATCACCATTTCTTCCATACGCTCTGCCAAGCTGGCTTGCACCTGAGAAATAAGCACTAAAGCACCACTGACTAACACTATCGATAAAACAAAGCCTATCGCTAAAGACACTTGTGCGATAATTGATTGTGCCTGTTCAATTTGAGACTTAATATCAATCATACTTATCGTTGGGTAACGCTGTAACAGCTGGCTAATCGCTTTGGTATCACTGTCATGCAATTGAGCGGCACTAAAGTAAGTTACCGGGACTTTACCGGCCATATTGGGGCTTAAGATCATAACAAAATTGGGTTTGAGTGTACCCCAATCAACTTTCCTAAAACTAGTGACTTTGGCGTTTATCGCCTGTTCATTAACCAAAAGTGTAATCGTATCGCCAAGTTTTAGCCCGAGAACATCTTGCCAACCATCAAAGACGGATACTTCAATGTCATTACCGCCAGTAACTCCATAAGTGAACCATTGCCCTTCGGTTATTTCATTGCCTTCAGGTAAGGACGCTAACCACGTTAAATTGGGCTCTCTACTGACCCCTTTCTTGGCATTTTTATCGTTTTCTTCCCCTTCTTGTTTTGACACTCGACGGGCAAATTTTTCACCATTTACCGCATCGACTCTACCACTAAATACCGGATAAAAATCTTCATGGGCAATGTTATTATCGCGAAAGAATTTTTTGATTGGCGTAACTTCTTCTTTGGCTATATTGATGATGAACATATTGGGTGCATCGGCAGGAACTTGCATTTGCCAGTCGGCAATGATGTCATTTTTTAAGATAACTAAAAATAGCATCAGCTTAATAGCTAAAGCGAAACTGATCAGCTGAATGGCATTGGCATTGGCTCTTTTTTGTAAAGTCGCTAGTGCTAAAGACCAACTAGACCCTGGTCTAAGTCCTAGCCGGCGACCCGCAGCAAATAATAACCGTGAGATGGCAAATAAAATCGCAATGATTAATAAAGTCGAAGCAAATAGAATTAAAGTAGTCATGATCTCACCACTAAATATCCACATCAACACAAAAATAGTCATCATTGAAAGGGCAATATGAATTCGACTGATGGCTAAGGTGTCCCCTAAATTACGGCGTAACACTCTCAGCGGTGGAATATCAAATAAATCTAACAAAGGTTTTAGTGAAAACATCAATGCGCAAACAAGGCCAATAAAAGCAGATAATAACCAAGGGCGAAACCCTGCTTGTGGTAACTCAGTGCCCATAAAGGTTGCTAAATAATCTGCCCCTATCGTTTGCAAGACAAAACCTACCATCAAACCGGCAACAATAGAGAAAACGGTCACTAAACTCAGGTGTAAAAGGAAAATATTGCGGATAACCTTACGACTGCCGCCGAGCGTTTTCATCATAGCGACGGGATCATATTGACGTTCACAATAACGTTTAGCGGAAACTGCCATCGCTACAGCTGCCAGCATTATGCCAAATAAACCGGCCAATAATAAAAAGCGCTCGGCACGAACTATATTATTGCCTAAAGGTGATTGTCTGTCTTTAATCCCTTGCCAGTTTTGATTACTTTTAAGTTGCGGCTTAAGCCAAGTATAATACTCACTTAACTGTTGTTCATTACCGGCAAAAAGTAAACGGTGAAATACCCGACTACCTGGTTGCACGGCTTGGGTAGTCGCAATGTCAGCATAGTTTAACAGCACTCGTTTATTACCCGATAAAGAGAAAAACGGGGCATCAGGTTCTTTTACTAACACCTTGGTGACGTTAAAAAGCCCGGCACCCAACTCAACTTTATCGCCAACCTTTACCTTAAGGGCATAAAACAATCCTTCACTAAGCCAAATTGCACCGGCCTTGGGCCCAGTATCAACGTCATAAGCTGGGCTAGTAAGGCTGTCTTTAATGGTGATTTTCCCTCGCAGAGGGTAAGAGCCAGTTATTGCTTTTACTGAGCCTAAAACCAATTCATCATTGGCAAACAACATAGAATCAAAATACAGCATCTCTGCCGTTGCCAGTCCAAATTTATTCGCTTGCGTTAGTAGCTGTGGCTCAAAGGCATGATTGCTCGATAAGCGGCGATCGCTAGCAATGAAGTCACTACTTTTCTGCGCTAAGTTTAAAGATATTCGCTCGGTAATTGCCGATAAACTAAAAACAGTAAGTACGGCTAGGGCTATTGCCGCAAAGATAATCGTTAATTCACCACGTCGTAGTTCCCGAGAGAAGAGTTTAAAAGCCAGTTTAACCCACATTGGCAGCTCCCCCTTCACTGATTTTTTCCAGTTGGCCACCTTCAATATGTATAATCCGCTGGCATTTTTTTGCTAATTGTTCATCGTGAGTGACCAATACTAACGTAGTACCGTTCTGCTTATTTAAATCAAAGAGTAGATTTTCGATCAGCTGACCATTTTTACGATCTAGATTCGCTGACGGCTCATCAGCAAACAGTATTTTAGGGGAGCCAATAAAAGCTCGGGCAATGGCAACTCTTTGCTGCTCTCCGCCAGACAATTGTGAAGGATAGTGGGCAAGTCGGTGTGAAAGCCCTACTTTCTCCAACAATTCAACCGCCTGTGCTTTAGCATCATGATCACCGGCAAGCTCTGCGGGTAACATGACATTTTCCAGAGCAGTTAAACTTTGCACCAACATAAAGGATTGAAAGACAAAACCAATTTTATCTGCTCTTAACCGAGCACGAGCCTCTTCATCGAGGGTACTTAAGGCCTCACCATCGAGATGAATTTCACCTTCGCTTGCAACATCTAGTCCAGCCAATAAACTAAGCAAGGTAGATTTACCCGAGCCTGATGCACCAACAATAGCAACTGACTCCCCTGACTTGACAGAAAAGTTTATATCGCTAAGGATAGTGAGGCTGCCTTCAAGTGTGTTAACACGCTTAGTAAGGCCTGACACTTGAATAACATTTAACTGAGAAAGTACTGACATGACACGCTGTTTCCTAAAATCTATTATTATCTTAATGTTGACAAACCTGGCATTTACTAGCCAAGCAAACGACAAAATTTTACTTATTGGTGACAGCTTAAGCGCTGGCTATGGGCTTGAGCAAGCACAAGCATGGGTTCATTTGTTACAAAATAAATACCTAGAAAAAAATCAGCCCATCACCGTCATTAATACCGCCATCAGTGGACAAACTACCGATAACGCCTTATTGAAAATTGATGCTTGGCTTAAAGCTCATCAACCTAGTCATGTATTGATTGAGCTTGGTGGCAATGATGGCATTAGAGGTTTTCCAGTGAAATTACTGCAGAAGCATTTAAGCCAACTCGTCACGATAAGTCAACAACATGGTGCAAAAGTTGCCTTAATGGAGATTCATATCCCGCCAAACTTAGGCCCAAGATATGGTAAAATGTTTACTGACAGTTATCGTAAAGTAGCTAAACAAACAGGCGCTTACCTTATGCCCTATTTTATGACAGCAGTTGCGGTTGATGCTTCGTTAATGCTAACTGATAATTTACACCCTAACGCCAAAGCTCAGCCAATTATCCGTGATTTTATGTATAATGAGATTAATAAGTGGCTAGCAGACTAATTTAAAAGATAATCAACAAAGATGTTATAAAACAAGCGGGTCATATACCCGTTACCAATCAAAATGTGGGCTTGCAGTGGCCATTATAATGGCTTTAGGCAAGGATAATAATGTAAGCATAGCCACTCTATGGTTTAATTATTTAACGCAGTATAAAGTCATTTTAAACCCATCGAAGCAGCGTTTGAGCAACATCACTTCATCGTTGCTGTAACTCATAATGACGCTACATGGATGGTGTGATTAGACAATGCAGATGGTACAGGAGTCCCTTATTAGATAATGCAGGAGCAATTATCCTGAGCATATTCTCCTGAACAACCATTATGTCATCACAGCGCCTTGAATTGAAATTGTTCAAGCACTCTGAAATAGGCATCTTGAATGGTAATGGCTATATAACATTCAACGTGACTAAGGGACTTTTAAAATGGCTTTAATAGCCAATAACCTCTTTATTCTCCATGCCAATGCCAGGCCCGGCCCATCATGTGCCCGTCAACAACAATCAATACTCATCAAAAATTGCTAATTCCTTAATTAGATCGGTATAAGGGGTTGTTTTTAAGGTAAACTTCTCTTCAAGACAGTGGATGTTTAGAAGATATGTTCCAATAAAAGTCACTGCTGCTTGCTTTATAGATGTCAACCTATTACCTGCATAATGTGCAAAATACCCTATAACCTTTACCGCTCAGTAAACCAACTTATAATTAGAGTAATGCTATGGACTTTATCTGGATACTTTTCGCATTTATCTGCGGCTTGGCAGCAAAAACCACCTCACTTCCCCCGTCAATAGGTTACCTTGCTGCTGGTTTTATCTTAAATATCGCTGGTTATCAAGCCGATGAAAGCTTAAGTATTTTAAGTGATTTAGGTATCACCATCATGCTCTTTACCATAGGTTTAAAGCTCAACGTGACAAACCTATTCAAAACCGAAGTTTGGTTGGGTTGCTCTTTACACACCTTAGTTTGGATGATTGTCACCATAACCTTTGTCAAGATACTCGCGCTCATGTCGGTGAGTTACTTCAGTGACTTAGACTTGATGACTGCGGCGTTAATTGCTTTTGCCTTAAGTTTTAGCAGCACAGTTTGCGTGATAAAATTATTAGAAGAAAATGGTGAAATGCGTACTCGCCACGGTAAATTAGCGGTCAGTATACTGGTTATTCAAGATATTGTCGCCGTTGTCTTTTTAGTTGTCGCTACCGGTAAAATGCCATCGCTTTGGGCTTTTGCTCTACTGGGTTTATTTCTAATAAAACCTATTATTAATAGGGTTATCAGCCATGTTGGCCATGGAGAATTAATACCTTTAATGGGCTTTTTTCTCGCGCTAGGTAGCTATGAATTATTCGAGCTAGTTAACATTAAAGGTGACTTAGGCGCACTGCTGGTCGGCATGTTCTTAGCCTCCCATGTTAAAGCGACTGAAATTAATAAAGCCTTAATGAGTTTTAAAGATATCTTTTTAATAGGCTTCTTTTTATCGATTGGCTTTACTGCCGTGCCGACACTAGAGATGCTAGGTTTAGCGAGTTTATTAGTGCTGTTGATCCCGATTAAGTTTGTTATGTTTTATGGCATTTTCAGCCTATTAAAAATGCGTTGCCGTAGTGCCTTCCTCAGTGCCCTAGCTTTAAGTAACTATAGTGAGTTTGGCTTAATTGTTGGCGCATTAAGCGTGACCGCTGGTTGGCTTAGTAATGATTGGCTAGTGATCCTAGCATTAAGTGTATCTATCTCCTTTATTTTAACCAATATCATTTATCGCTTTGCCCACACACTCTTTGCTAAATATAGAGGTGTTTTATCAAAATTTGAGCGCCAAGAAAAACTCGAAGAGGACATTTTTTGTCAACCCTGTCAGCGCCCTATTGTTATCATCGGCATGGGCCGTGTTGGCATCGGCGCTTATCAAGCCATTAATAGCCATAGTACTAGCTCTGCATGGGGCTTAGATGCTGATAAAGAAAAAATAATCTGGTTAACAAACAAAGGGGTCGAAGCTTATTATGGTGATGCTGAGGATATTCATTTTTGGGAAAGTATTGATCTTTCACGACTTCAATTAGTCTTGCTGGCGCTACCCTCGGTACAAGATGCCATCAGTATTACTGCCCAGTTAAAGGCAGCAAATTATCAAGGGAAAATTGCGGCTGTTGCCCGCTATGATGATGAACGTTTACAACTGGAAGAATTTGGTATTGATAAAGTTTTTAACTTTTATACCGAGGCTGGGGTCGGTTTTGCTGAGGAAAGTTTAGCTTTATTACCTAAAAGCAAGGTGATAACAACTAACTGATGATAACCGCTGGCTGCGATTATCATTAGTTAGTAACGATAAATCTCTGCTAAAATAGCCGTCCTAAGAGGCTAAGAGCGGAAGGTTTTATCCGCTGTAAAAGCTGTGATAAAGCACTATTACTACGGTTAATAACCACTATTAAAAATCAATTAAAAAAGCACGATATCAATATAAGGCATTGTTTTAGTTTAATAAAATAAATACATACAGAAACATTCGCTATTTAAAAAACATCCACTACACTTAGTTACACAAGCTTAGCATGAAGTAAGATTTTCCTGCTAAGAGGTTAGTAAACAGGATTACACAACCTAGTTTATTTTTGTTTTTGTTTTTATCTTAGTTACCAGGTTATGGTTAATTAGCGCACGGCTCAAACCCCTTGAGCCAATCCTTGAGCCCAAACTATATGTTTGGGCCTTTTTTTATCTAAAATTTAACAAGCTATCAATTGATTCAAGGTGCTAAAATACCATTAAAGCTTAAAGAGGCGATTAAAATTATCACTAGAAAGCTGGGCTATTTTTTCAACCGACTGACCTCGAATACTGGCTAAATGTTTAGCAACTTCGACCACAAAGGCTGGTTGGTTTTCTTTACCTCGATAAGGTACCGGGGCGAGATATGGCGCATCTGTTTCAATTAAGAATTTATCATCGGGTACTAAGGCGGCAACTTCTCTTAATGCGCTGGCATTTTTAAAGGTGACTATGCCTGAAAACGAAATATAGAAACCTAATGCTATTGCTTGTTCAGCCATATCCCAGCTTTCCGTAAAGCAATGTAGAATACCACCGACCTGCTCTGCTCCTTCACTGCGTAATAACGCTAAAGTATCTTCTTGTGCGGCTCGGGTATGAATAATAAGTGGCTTATTTAATTGCTTGGCAACGTGAATATGTTTTTTAAAGGAATCAAGCTGCAGCGCTTTAGTCTCTGGTGCGTAGTGATAATCCAAGCCAGTTTCACCAATGGCGATAACTCGCTCATTTTTACTTAAGGCTAATAGCTGCTCAGGTATAATTTCATCCTCTTGATTTAAAGGGTGAGCACCACAGGTAAGTAAGACGTTATCATAATGAGCCGTTTTTGCTGCCATTTCAGGAAAATCAGCTAACGTTACGCAGACACAAAGTAATTTATCTACTTTAGCCGCTTTGGCCGCCTGGATAACATTATCCAGATTATCATCATAAAGGGATAAGTTAAGGCGATCTAAATGACAATGGGAATCTATAAACAACGAGGAACTCCTGTGCTTTAAAAGTTTTTAAGCGGTTATATTTTTTGTCACTACTTCATTTTGTGACAAGAAAACCAAGCTACATAGTTAGCGTAGGCTCGGAAGAATTTAAGTGTCGAGCAATGATTTGCTCAATTTGATGGCGTATTTTTTCTGGATCTTTAACAAAAGTGACACCAACACCTGGGGGGGTTCCGTTTTGCGCGCCAATGGGGGTCAACCAGCAAACTTCACCATGAACGACCGACTCTTCTAACGCATCGGGCAGTAATATGTGTAACTCAACTTCATCACCTAGTTCATATTGGCGTGGTGTACGAACAAAAACCCCACCTTCTTTAAGAAAAGGCATAAAGGCAAGATATAGATCACGCTCAGAATGGAACTCTATGTTTAGTGGAACCAAGTTGGTCTCCTATGTCGAGGGTCTAACGATATCATTTATCGTCATAAGTAGCTGTGCACCAACATATTGTCGATTAGCTTGTGTAAAAGACTTTATCAGTTTATTACTACTGATGATAGCTTGATATATTTGATTAAGCATCTGTATTGAAATTTGTTGATTAACCACAAGATTTTTCTGCTCTGGGTCTTTAACAAGATAATAGTGTCTTACTAGATTGCAGGTTATTTTTTCTAACCAACGTAAAGCGTGAATATTATCAACAAGCTGGTTAAGTAAGTCACTTTCACTTCCCCCCTGATTTAAGTAAGCTAAAAAGCATTGATTAAAGTGTTGATACGCTTGAAAAACATCCGTATCAGTTAATTCTGCTAGTTGGGATAAATTAACAAAAGCATTAGCATTTAAGCCGCTGTTAATGGCTGAGTCATTACTAACTTGAGTGTTGTCATGCAATGATGTTTTGAGTTGTGCCAGCAAGGCTTCGCCTACCATAGGCCTGATAGTATATATTGCGCATCGACTAATTATAGTCGGTAATAAACTATCCAAATCATCGGTGATTAACACAATATAACTGTTAGCACTTGGCTCCTCTAAGGTTTTTAATAAAGCATTGCTCGCAGCAACCGTCATTATTTGAGCTTGAGGAATTAAGATGGTTTTCACCACACCAAGATGAGCTGTTTTTTCTAGGAAAGCATTACCGCGGCGAATATCATCAACCCCTAAGGTTTTATTTTCACTGGTTAATAATAAGTGATCAGGATAGCTTTTACTTTTTCGGAGTAAACAGGCTTTACATTGCCCACAGGCTAGGTTGATAACATCGCCAGCAACTGCATCATTGCTTGATAATGGCGCTTGGCAAATTAATAGCTCAATGAGCCACTGTGCCAATGCCTCTGTGCCTGAACCCGTTATACCTTGTAATAGTATGGCGTGAGCCAAGGTTTGTTGTTGATATTGTCGACTTAATTGTCTTTGCTTTTCCCGGCAAATTGGTAACATATTCGCGCTCTAATCCAAGTCTGTTGCAGCGATAAACTCAATAACCACTTTTTCTATATCCTGATGCACTTGCACCATTGTTTGCGCCGCATCAATGGTAATAATTGCTTTATCTTGTGCCACTAGCTCTCGATATTTATTATGAACTCGAATGAAGAAATCCATTTTCTCTAATTCAATACGGTCTAAATTCCCCCGAGCTTTAGCACGAGATAACCCAATATGTGGGTCTATATCTAAATAGAGGGTGATATCAGGACGAAAGCCTTTTAACGTTATGTCACTAATGGTATCCATTATGCTTTGCTCAAAACCTCGACCACCACCTTGGTATGCACGCGAACTCAAGTCATGCCTATCACCTATTACCCACTTTCCTGCCGCTAAAGCAGGCAGTATTTTGTTGGCAAGTAATTGACTACGACTGGCATACATAAGTAACAGCTCTGTTTCAACGGTGAGCTTTTCTTGATGCTCTACCGATTTTACCATGTCACGCAGGGCCTCTGCTAAAGGTGTGCCACCTGGCTCTCTGGTATTAATATACGCTATACCCTGTTTATTTAAGATACTTTCAATAACAGTAATAGCCGAGGATTTACCTGCGCCTTCCATGCCTTCAATGACAATAAATTTTCCTGTAGACATACTTGAGCTTTACCTTGGGTCAGTTATATTTTTATATTAAATTATTGCTGTAATGACTAGTTAGTAATATTATTACTTTTGCTCTGCTGTTTTTTTCTTTGTTTTTTCCGATAATCCCTATAAGCGCGATTATGCTCAGCCAAGGTTTTACTAAAAACATGCTTGCCGTTAGCATCACTAACAAAGTATAGGTAATCACTAGTCGCTGGGTTTAACGTCGCTTTTAAAGCTGACAAACCAGCCATTGCAATAGGTGTTGGCGGTAAACCATGAATCCGATAGGTATTATACAGCGTTTTTTCTCGTAAATGGGCTCGCGTTATATCACCTTGATAGCGCTCCCCTAAGCCATAAATAACCGTAGGATCGGTTTGTAAGCGCATTTTTTTGCGTAAACGATTAACAAAAACAGAGGATATAACAGCTTGCTCGGCAACATAGCTGGTTTCCTTTTCAATGATGGAAGCCATAATCAACGCTTGATAAGGGGTACTATAAGGCAGATTTTCTGCTCTATTTTTCCAGAGAATATTTAGCTGTGTCTGCATATTGGCATAAGCACGTTTCAATAACATGATATCTAAGGTATCGGCAGTAAAGGCGTAGGTATCGGGAAATAACCAACCTTCGGGGTTTGCTGAATCGATGCCAACTTTTACCGCTATTTCATTAAGCGTATCACCTTGAATGCTTTTTTTAATATAAGGGTGTTCTGCCAGAATAACTACCGCATCTTGAAAGCGAGTGCCTTCAATAAAAGTAACAGTGAATTGGTGTTCTTTACCCTTAACCAACTGGACCAATAATTGCGCTAAAGTAGTCTCTTTAGTGATCAGGTAGGTACCTGCCTTAATATTGGCTTTGTGCGGAAATAATCGGCCATAAGTTCTCAGCCAAAAACGGTTAGTGAGCCATTGTTGCTGCTCTAATTGCTTAGCAAAAGAACTAATTGAGCTACCGGGCTTTACTTTTAAAAAGCTATCTTTTTCAATCGCTAGTGGCGTAGATAATGCCTTATCAAATTGGTAGAGCAAGGTTCCCGCGGTAGCCAACAATATTAATAGCATAAAAATAATAAGATTTCTAAGCACACATTTTCCTTAACAGGTAATAAATTATCTAACGACTGACAAGTCGTTAGATAAAGTCTTTCATCTGGTTTTGCAGCTGTAATACCGCATTCATAGTAAGTAGGCGATTATTGTACGTTTTTACCGGCACTATGCCCATCAAAGAATTACAGATAAACATTGCTGGTGCTTGTTTAAGCTCGACTAACTTAGTATGGCAGACTTTGATCTGCGGATATTTGGCTAAAATGGCCTGTCTAATAATACCATCAACACCGGATGTTGATAAATCTGGGGTGCATAAATGCCCATCTAACCAATAGAATAAGTTTGAACTCGTTACTTCAATCACCTCATCAAGGTAATTAGTCACAATAAGATCATCTTCAATACGTTCATCAAGCTCAGCCCTAAATAACACTTGCTCGAGTCTATTAAGGTGCTTTAATCCCGCGAGCATAGGGCTAATAGAGATCTGTTGCTTACTATCCCCTAAGTTAATTCCTTGCTGGGCTAGCGCAGTATAATGGCTAGGAAAATCAGATACCATGATAATAATATTACTGGCATTATCGCTTAGCCCTATTCTTGAATAACCTCTGCCACCACTACCCGCAGTAATTATCACTTTTAATACCGCCAGTGGATAAGCCCTGGCAAGCGATTGCAATTGTGCCGTTAACTTGGCCATTAAGGGTACTTGCAGCTTTAATTGCTGGCAACCTCGGGTTAATCGCTCTATATGTTTTGTCAGTAAAACTATTTCGCCATGCACAATTTTTGCCGTGGTGAATATCCCATCACCGTAAGCTAAACCGCGTTCAGTTACCGCGATATCTGTTTGTTGTTGACCATTTACCGAGCAATATTTCATATTTTATCTTAATAATATTAATTATTGACATAAAAAAGCCTGAAACGTCCGCCAAGCAGGCGATTAGTATTCAGGCTTACTCATTATTTTTCAAGTAATTTAAATTACGTTGACTCGCTTAACTAGATTTTCTTAAAAATCAAGGAGCCGTTAGTGCCGCCAAAACCAAAAGAGTTACAAAGCACATATTCCAGCTCAACATCACGAGCGACACCGGCAATATAATCTAAATCACAACCCTCACCTGGGTTATCTAGGTTTATCGTTGGTGGCACTTGGTTGTTCATCAGTGCTTGAATACTAAAAATAGCTTCAACTGCGCCAGCGGCACCTAATAAATGCCCAGTCATTGATTTAGTAGAACCCATCATGACTTTGTGCGCACTGTTACCAAAGACGGTTTTAACAGCATTGGTTTCGGCAATATCACCCGCAGGTGTCGAAGTACCGTGGGCATTGATATAGCCTATTTTACTGATATCAATTTTTGCATCATTAATCGCATTTTGCATAGCACGCGCTGCACCCTCACCACTTTCAGGCGGTGAAGTCATATGATACGCATCACCACTCATACCAAAACCAACCAGCTCAGCATAAATTTTTGCGCCACGCGCTTTGGCATGTTCATATTCTTCAACAACGATAACACCAGCACCATCACCAAGCACAAAGCCATCTCTGTCTTTATCCCAAGGACGCGATGCAGCCTCAGGGTCGTCATTGCGACGAGATAATGCACGTGCAGCACCAAAGCCGCCCATACCAAGAGAAGTCGATGCTTTTTCAGCACCACCAGCAACCATAACATCGGCATCACCATAGGCAATCATACGAGCAGCATGGCCGATATTATGCACTCCACTAGTACAAGCTGTGGTAATAGCAATATTAGGACCTTGCAAGCCAAACATAATAGATATGTGACCGGCAATCATATTAATAATGGTTGAAGGTACAAAAAAGGGCGATAACTTACGGGGATTACCTTGAGCTTTTAACAGCTTGTTATGGTTTTGTTCAATTAAGCCTAAACCGCCAATACCCGAGCCAACAGCAACACCAATACGAGGAGCATTTTGCTCGGTAACTTCTAGGCCACAATCTTTAAAAGCTTGCACACCCGCGGCAACACCATATTGAATGAAAAGATCCATTTTTTTGGCTTCTTTGCGCTCCATATAATTTTGCGCATCAAAATCTTTTATCAAACCAGCAAACTTAGTTGGATAATCTGTAGTATCAAAGTAATCAATATTACTTATACCACTTTTTCCAAGTAGTAATTTTTGCCATGTTTCTTCTGCTGTATTGGCTAATGGGCTAAGCATGCCCATACCAGTAACTACTATACGTCTCATAACAGAGCGGCCTCCGAAAAATTAATTGTATTAGCCAAATTAACACTTAAATTGGTTAATACCGTCATCTTAGACATAAAAAAAAGCGGTCACTTACAATTAAGTATACCGCTTTTAATATTTTACTAAGCTCGATTATCTCGAACTTATTAACAATTACTGGTTAGCAGTAACGTAATCGATTGCTGCTTGAACTGTCGTGATTTTTTCAGCTTCTTCGTCAGGAATTTCAGTATCAAATTCTTCTTCTAACGCCATAACTAATTCTACAGTGTCTAGTGAGTCAGCACCTAAGTCATCAACAAATGATGAATCAATTTTAACTTCTGCTTCACTAACACCTAGTTGTTCAACTGTGATTTTTTTTACGCGTTCTTCGATATTACTCATTTTATTTCCTTTACTGAAAGTGCATTTTTTCAAATTGCGTGTAGTGTATTCGTCAACAGCTTGCCATGCAAGCATCTAATTCAATTTTTTATCTGGTCTAACCTGTTGAAGTATTGAAAAATATTATTTGAAAACCATCTAAGCCTTAATAAGTAAGGCTTAGACCATATACATACCACCATTGACGTGAATAGTTTCACCTGTCACATAAGCGGCAGCATCAGACGCTAAAAAGGCTACCGTACTGGCAATTTCTTCTGGCTTACCTAAACGCTTTGCCGGTACTTGAGAGAAAATGCCCTCTTTTTGCTCATCGGTAAGTGTTTTTGTCATATCCGTATCAATAAAACCTGGTGAAACAGTATTGACGGTTATGCCACGTGAAGCCACTTCACGTGCCAATGCTTTAGTAAAACCTAATAAGCCAGCTTTAGCCGCAGCATAGTTGACTTGACCGGCATTACCCATAGTACCCACAACCGAGCCTATATTAATAATACGGCCCGTGCGTTTCTTCATCATTGGACGAATAGCGGCTTTACTTACTTTAAAGACCGACGTTAGGTTTGTATCGATAACATCTTGCCACTCGTCATTTTTCATACGTATAAACAAGTTATCACGGGTAATACCAGCATTATTGACTAAAATATCAATTGCCCCATGTGCTGCTTTAATCGCAGCATACATTTCACTGATCGATTCATCACTGGTCACGTTGAGCACTAGACCCATACCAGTACCATTATTGGCAGTTAAGTACTCAGTAATGTTATTTGCGCCAGTTTCTGAAGTAGCAGTACCAATGACCGTTGCACCAAGTGCTTGTAATTGTACTGCTATAGCTTTACCAATACCGCGGCTCGCGCCAGTTACTAAAGCAACTTTACCTTCTAATGAAAACATATTTTACCTACTATTTTTATTTTATAACGTTAACTTACTGAATAAGATAACGAATTATTTACTTTGATTCATTTACTAACTTGATGTGATGGTTTGAATTATAACATCAAGTAATTATTTAAATTAACTATTCAGCAGTTCTTTTGCTAGTTGTAAGGTGTCAGTAGTGTTGAAACTAACACTTTTTATTGATTTATTAATACGCTTATTTAAGCCCTGTAGTACTTTACCAGGACCCACTTCAACCATTTTATCAATGCCCTCATTTGTTAACAGACAAATAGTTTCGCGCCAACGAACGGGGGAGTATAATTGCTTAACTAAAGCGGCTTTGATTGCTGCACTGCTTGTTTCTTTAGCAACATCAACATTATTAACCACATTAATGAGTGGCACGTTAAAGGTGATTTTATCTAGTTCAATAGCCAACTTAGTCGCGGCATCACTCATTAACGCACAGTGTGATGGCACGCTTACCGGTAGCGGTAAAACCCGTTTAGCACCTGCCGCTTTACATAGTTCGGTGGCACGCTCAACGGCTTCTTTATGGCCAGCAATAACCACTTGTCCAGGGGAATTAAAATTCACCGCGGCAACGACTTGCGTTTGCTTTGCCGCTGCACAGGCATTAATCGTTTCTTCATCGCCTAAACCAATGACCGCAGCCATGGCGCCAACACCTGCTGGTACACAGGCTTGCATGAATTCACCACGTTTTTCCACCAGTACTACCGCTGCACTTAAGGTAAAAACACCCGCACAAACCAAGGCTGAATATTCACCTAAACTGTGGCCGGCCATGACCTCAGGAATCACATCAGACTCTGCTTGCCAAACTCGCCATAGGGCGACACTGGCGGTTAACAATGCTGGCTGGGTAAAATTGGTCTGATTTAGTTTTTCTACTGGACCTTGAGCAACTAATTGCCATAAGTCATAACCCAATGCGGTAGAGGCTTCGGCAAAGGTTGCTTGTACTATAGTGTTTTCTGAAAAGTCACTGAGCATGGCGACAGTTTGAGAACCCTGCCCTGGAAATATGAAGGCTAGTTTATTGTGCATATTGATACTCTATTTAAGTGCTATTTAATGAAGAAGATTATTTATTATTGAAGCTGAAGTTGTCAATTTTTCTAAAAGTGACTCTGAATCATTATCGAGCAGATAAACCCTGCTCTAAAGAGTTTTTGATTTTTTCAGGTACTTGCCTTTCAACTTCTTTAACGGCTTCCATAATTGCGGCATAAAAAGCCTCTATATTGGCATTACCATGACTCTTAACCACAATACCGCGTAATCCTATCAAACTTGCGCCATTGTACTGGTCGGGGTTCATGGTTTTAAAGAGTTTTTTAAAGCTAGGTTTTAACAAAGAACCAAACAACTTAGCCACTAAGCTAGCATTAAAAGCCGCTTTTGATTTTTCATAAACTAACCGAGCGACACCTTCACACGTTTTTAGCGCGACATTACCGACAAAACCATCACAGACAATGACATCCGCTTTATTAGAAAAAATATCACAGCCTTCAATAAAGCCGACGTAGTTAATATCTTCATTGTTACTTAATTCAAGTGCGGCGAGCTTTATATGGTCGCTGCCCTTAATTGCTTCTTCACCCATATTAAGCAAGGCAATGCGCGGCTTAGTTATGCCATCAACTTGTTCTGCCATGACGGAGCCCATGACACCAAACTGGTATAATACATGTGAATCACAAAAGACATTGGCACCTAAATCAAGCATAAAGACATGTTTATCATCATCATGGGTAGGTAAAGATGAAATAAGTGCTGGACGCTCTACCCCAGGTAAAGTCTTTAATACAAAGTGTGCCATTGAAAAGAGTGCACCGGTATTACCCGCACTGACACAAGCTTGTGCACGCCCGTCATGAACTAGGTCCAGGGATTTACGCATTGATGAGTCTTTTTTGCTACGTAACGCCACAAGGGGTTTATCGGTCATGGAGACAACTTGTGAAGTAGCGAAAAGACTTAATTGCTTATGTTTGGAAAATTTTTCTTTAGATATATTTAGACGAGCAAGGGTTTCTGTAATGATGATTTCATCACCACAAAGTATGAGGTGCAAGTTAGGCTGATGTTTTATCGCCATTATTGCTGAAGAAAGTGTTATAAAGGGGCCTTGATCGCCCCCCATAACATCTAACGCTATGGTTAGATTAGTATTTAAGCTCAAGCGAAAAGCCTAAACTATTTGACTATAACGAAGTAATCGCTTAAACAGCGATTACTTTAACGCCTTTGTAAAAACCATCAGCAGTGATATGGTGACGACGATGCGTTTCACCTGATACTGGATCTACTGATAAGTTTTCTGGTGTAACTGCATCATGTGAACGGCGCATGCCACGTCTTGAACGAGACTTTTTGCTTTTTTGAACTGCCATGAGTTTCTCCTAAATCGGTTATTAGTTAAAGGGCTATATGCTTATTAACTACTTGAATTGTTTTAATACATCAAATGGATTTGGCTTCTCAAGCTCTTCAGGCAATTCACCCCAAACTGAATCAGCATCAGCTGAACAATCTCGAATTTTATGCCGTGGAATTAATGGAATAATGAGCATGAACTCTTCTTCTATTAATTCGCATAAGTTTACTTCACCATTTTCATCTAATTCTACTACGTCATAATATGACGGGATTTTTTCAGCGGCTTCCTCATTTTTGGCCGGACTAAAAGTAAAATCTACTTTAAGTGCATGGTCAAAATTTTCGTTACACCGCTGACAAGTTAATGCAACTAATGTCGAAGCCGTACCTGACATTACTGTCAAACCACGTTCATCGACATCAAACTTAACACTAACTTTGACATGCTCGCTTCCGCTTTCGCATTCAGCAAGTAGTCGAGTCATATCTGACAATTTATACTCACCTTCACACACAAGTCTTCGCTGTGCACTACGGGATGGGCTAATTGTTATTGGAAGTTTAAGATTCTGCATAAGGCGCGCATATTATAGTCCCTATAGGCAAGTGTCAAAAGAAAATTGCACTATTTTGTTTAAAAGCTCAAGATAGAACCAATAATAGCAATAATTGCATAAAAACAGTTTATTTAGCCAACATTTGTTCTCTAAGTAAACAATTGCGTAATTATAGCTATTCCTCTCGTTATTCCCATTTTAAAGGCTAAATATGAAAACCTTAGTACTCGGCTCAACGTCTCCATTTCGTAAAACCATTTTAGAAAAGCTGCAAATACCATTTCACTGCGCAAAGCCTGCTATTGATGAGAGTGCACAACAAGATGAATCACCGCAAGTTTTAGTTAAACGCTTGGCCATTGAAAAAGCAAAAGCGGTTAGCGCAGACTATCCAAAGGCGTTAATTATTGGTTCGGATCAGGTAGCTGTATGTGAAGGAGAGATTGTAGGAAAACCCCATAACTTCGACAATGCGGTTAGGCAATTAACTAAATTTAGCGGCAAAACTATTATTTTTTATACTGGCTTATGCGTCTATGACAGTGAAAAGGATAACGCACTTGCTTTAGTCGAGCCCTTTACCGTGCACTTTAAGCAATTAAGCCTAGCAGACATTAAAAACTACCTGCATGCAGAGCAGCCTTATAACTGCGCTGGCAGCTTTAAGAGTGAGGGCTTAGGGATATGTTTATTTAGCAAGCTTGAAGGTGATGATCCTAACACCTTAATAGGCTTACCTTTGATTAAGCTAGTTGCCTTATTAAAACAACAAGGTGTAGATGTATTAGCTGAACAGAATAAAACGAGCTACTAATATTAAATACCAACGTTGATTATGTACAGTGTTGGTATTTTCAAGTATCGATGAAGCCTTAGCAGAGCCTTTATACCGGTAATAATAACGGTTGCAACTCTGCTAGAGAGTCAACAATAGCTTTAGGCTGATAGCGACTTAATGTATCTCTATCATGAACACCTAACGTTATACCAATTCTGTCAACCCCTGCCGCTTGCGCCATTTGCATATCGTAGTGAGTATCACCAATCATAACCGCTTGTTCAGGCAAAACATTTAACTCGGCCAATAGACTCAATATCATTTGCGGATCTGGCTTTGAGCGCATTTCATCGGCACAGCGTAAAGCATGGAAAAAGTGCTCAGTATCACTTTCAAATAAAACACGCTGTAGACCTTGACGACCTTTTCCTGTTGCTACGGCAAGCAACTTATTATTATCCTTAAGGGCTGTTAACAGTGACCGTGCATTATCAAATAAAGGTGTAGGGGGATTATCACCTTCGACATATTGGTATTTATATTGCTCAAGCATAGCCGTCAGTTGCCCTTGAGAGCCCAAGGGGAATAAAATAGCAAGAGCTTTAGGTAAACTTAAACCTATAATGTCTTTTACTTGTATTGCTGTTGGTATGTCTAATTGACAATGATGTGCTGCGGCTTGCATTGAAGCAACAATGCGCGCAATCGAGTCCATCAAGGTACCATCCCAATCAAATATAATTAATTTATACTCACGCATATAGGTTATTCTTTAACCAATTTAGCTAACAATTTTTCTAAACTTGGCTCGAGCGGCGCTTCAATTTTCATGCGTTGCTCGGTTTTAGGGTGAGTAAACTCTATACTGGCAGCATGTAAGAACAAACGTTTTAAGCCCTTACTTTTCATCTGTTCATCAAACCCTTCATGACCATATTTGGCATCCATGGCAATGGAATGGCCACTCACTTGACAATGAACACGTATTTGATGGGTTCTGCCTGTGACAGGAAAAGCCCTAATTAAGGTAGCACCTCGATAACGCTCTAACACCCTAAAACGTGTTTCACATTCTTTGCCCGCTTGATTATCAACCACGACAACACGTTCACCGGACTTTAAGTCATTTTTCTTTAATGCCTCAGTCACTCGGGTTAACTTAGTTGGCCAATGCCCTTTCACCAAAGCATGATAGAACTTTTGTACATTCTTATTACGTAACTGTTCATGTAAATGCCGTAAGGCCGAACGCTTTTTGGCCACGACTAAGCAGCCTGAGGTATCTCGGTCTAACCTATGGACAAGTTCTAACATACGCGCATCAGGTCTTAATGCTCGTAATGCTTCGATTAAACCAAAACTCAAACCACTGCCGCCATGTACGGCCATACCTGAAGGTTTATTGATAACAATTAATCTGTCATCTTCAAACAATATTTGTTTCTCTAGATTGGCAACAATAGTTAATCCGGTGGAGACCGCATCTTTTTGTTCAGAAACTCTAATCGGTGCAATACGTACTACATCATTAAGTACTAATTTATAGGGTGGTTTGATGCGCTTTTTATTTATTCTGATCTCTCCTTTACGCATTAAACGATAAAGGTGACTTTTTGGCACACCTTTGAGTGTTCTCAATAAAAAATTATCAATGCGCTGCCCCGCATCTTCACTATCTATGGTGATGTAGCGTACTTTAGGTCTTTCGGCTTCCGCAGCATTCTTAACTTGAGGGGTATTTTCAGCAATTATTTTTTTATGCTGAGGCTTTTTATCAACTGAGCGATGTTGAGAGCTTGCTTTGTTTTTATGCACGTGATTGGCTTTTTTGCTATTAATTTCTTTCATAACGGCAGTTTAACACATTTTATTTCGCTTATAATGCAATTAAAATAGCTTTTTATTGGCTAAAATCGAAAGATAGTGGGATACTTAAAGGGTTATTAGTTGATATTTAACGCTAACACCGTATATAAGCAGCCATATGAAAAAACTAACATTAGGCTAATCAACATAACATTTTAACCCTAGAAGCTTTAAAGAGAGACGTAAGAGGCAAACTGCGGCCACATTAGTATGCGAATTTCATCTTGTTAACTGTACCATTATGACGTTAACAAACGTAAAAATAAGACATATTAATAGTACGGCCTATTGTATAAATTGACACAGGTAGTTATCAGTTTTGTAAACTTAACCGCGGTAGATTGTCATAAAAGCATAAACAGTTTTAACAATTTGATTTTAAAATGTTATTAGCCCAGCACCATAAAGCAATTATTATAAAATAATACCAACGCGAATTAAGCTGGTATTTTGCACAGCACACAAGCTGAGCACATAAAGAAATAAATTAACATTGCCTACTCTAATTAGGGCAGTGATATTGAAAAACAATCAGAATTTATAACAGCTTAACTTGGTTTTATGACAGGTTAACCGTGACAACCGTGAGGCTGACAATTTGCTGTTATCAGAAAAACAGATTGCTTTATGTCCTAAGCAAATGATGTGTTGTGACTAAAATGAGTCCGACAAACTATGAAACGTATGTTAATTAACGCTACCCAATCAGAAGAATTGCGCGTAGCACTAGTAGATGGCCAAAAACTTTACGATTTAGATATTGAAAGTCCTGGTCATGAACAAAAAAAATCTAATATATATAAAGCAAAAATCACCCGTATTGAACCTTCTTTAGAAGCCGCTTTTGTTGATTATGGCGCTGACCGCCATGGTTTCTTACCAATGAAAGAAATTGCGCGTGAATACTTCCCTAAGGGCTATACCTTTCAAGGCCGCCCTAATATTAAAGAAGTCTTGCGCGAAGGCCAAGAGGTTATCGTTCAAATAGATAAAGAAGAACGTGGCCAAAAAGGTGCTGCACTGACCACCTTTATAAGTCTCGCTGGTAGCTACCTAGTATTAATGCCAAATAACCCCCGAGCAGGTGGTATTTCACGCCGCATTGAAGGTGATGAACGTACCGAATTAAAAGAATCTTTAAGTAAGCTAGAATTACCTAAAGGCATGGGTTTAATTGTCAGAACCGCTGGCGTTGGTAAAGATTATGATGAATTAGCGTGGGATCTCAGTGTACTTTTACATCACTGGCAAGCAATCAGCGACGCTGGAAAAACGCGCCCCGCACCTTTCTTAATCCACCAAGAAACAAACCTTATTTTACGCGCCATTCGAGACTATTTACGCCGAGATATTGGTGAAGTATTGATTGATCGCCCTAAAACCTTTGAAAGTGTTAAAAAGCACATCGAGGTGGTTCGCCCTGATTTCTTAAATAAAATAAAGCTTTATACCAGTGATGTGCCTTTATTTACTCATTACCAAATTGAAACACAAATTGAAACGGCTTTTCAACGAGAAGTACGCCTACCTTCTGGCGGTTCAATCGTAATTGACCCGACCGAAGCCATGACTTCCATTGATATCAACTCAGCTCGAGCCACTAAAGGTAGTGACATTGAAGAAACTGCTTTTAATACCAATTTGGAAGCGGCTGAAGAAATTGCTCGTCAGCTACGTTTACGTGATTTGGGTGGTTTAATCGTTATTGACTTTATCGATATGACCCCCGTTCGACACCAGCGTGAAGTAGAAAACAGAATGCGTGATTCAGTTCACCAAGACAGAGCCCGCATTCAATTAGGTAAGATCTCTCGTTTTGGCTTATTAGAAATGTCGCGTCAACGTTTACGTCCGTCGATTGGTGAAACAAGCCAAGGGGTATGTCCTCGTTGTAGCGGTACCGGTCATGTCCGTGGTGTTGAATCTTTAGCGTTATCAATATTGCGTTTAATGGAAGAAGAAGCCATTAAAGATAATACCTTACAGGTACAAGCACAAGTGCCAGTACCTGTTGCTACTTATTTATTAAATGAAAAGCGCCGTTCAGTGATGCATATTGAAAAGCATCATAATGTCAGGGTTTTAATCATTCCTAATCCACATATGGATACCCCGCAATATGAAGTACTGCGTGTTAAAACGGATGAAACTGTCGAAGAAGCAAGTTATGAATTACCGGTCAAACAAGCTGAACTTGAAGAAGCTAAAATGCCTAAATTTGATAAAGCGACTGCTAAAAGTGATGAACCCTTAATTCAAGGAATGACAACACCAACACCTGCCCCACGACCAAGTGACTTAAGCAAAAAAGCTGAACAAACAAAGACAGAAAATCAAGAAAAGTCTAGTGGCTTTTTTGCTTGGTTGAAGGGACTTTTTGTTACTGAACAAGTAGCTGATGAAGTTAAAGAAGTTAAAGAAAGCGACACCAGTGATAAGCCAAGACGTTCGCAAGGTAGACGCGAGAATCAACAAGGTAAGCGTCGTAATAGTCGTAGCGGTAATCGTAATCGCAACGAACGAAATGATCGAAACGATGAAAACTCTTCGACTAGCTCAACCAGTCATACCAGTGAATCAAGAAATATCCGTTCCACTCGTGATGACGAACAGAATAAGCCGAAGAGACAAACGCGTAAAAGTGATAATCTAGATAAAGATAAAGTTGTTAAAGAAGAGAAAGTCACTGAGCGTCGTCAACGTAGAACTAATCGCAAACAAATACGTATCGAAACACCAAGTAAAGCTATCGATACCGCTGAAAAATCAACCGCAGTTAAAGCGATGGAGACTGAACAGCTTAATAAACCGGTGGCCGAAAGCGAAACAAAACATGATGACCGACCACGAAATAGACGTTCACCTAGACACCTAAGAGCAAATGGACAACGTCGTCGTAATAACAATAGTAAAAACAGTGCGGAAACTGCATCAATAGAGCAGCCATTAACTAGTGAGACTTTGTCTGTCGATGAATCAGTAGAAGCGCGTTACCCTGCTACTGCTAATCCTGTTACGTCAGAAATGGCCGCGCAGTCTGAAGTAGTGACGTCCTCAACTGAAGTCAATAAAGCAACACCGGATGAAGTTGTTAAAGATAAAATCATTGCTGCAGTTAAAACGCCGGCAAGAGAATCTACTGTTGAAGAACCGTTAGCAAGCGCAGCAGTAATTAATGCGCCGCAAGCCAAAGAAGACACGTCAACAACTGAGGTTGCCGAGCCAGTAACAGAAGTTCAACAAGAGTTACCTTTAGAGCAAAAAGAAGATATTACTGCAACTAAAGAAACTTCACTGGCAACCACCGCAGACGTTGACGAAACTACAGTAACATCCGTAGTGACAAATCAAGCGACTGAAGTTGTTGAGCTGCAAAGCGAAAATGTTGTCACTCCGGTAGCTACGATCATTGGAACAGCGACTACCGACAGCAAAGTTCAAGAAGCTAAAGTTGAGACGGTGCAAGTTGAACAAGTGAAAAAAGCGGCTACTGCGACTAAGAAAGTAGCTCCGGTGAAAAAGAAATCGGCACCTAAGGATAAAAAGCTCGCTAGGCAAGTGAAAAAAGCAAATCGCCTTGCTGGTCATGCCACGGCGCCTATGACAAAAACGGAAACGATCACCACAATTAAAGAAATCCCGACTAACTTTATGGCCGATAGTGAGCGACTCGCTCATCAGTCATCAGGCAGAACGGCGATAACGGCTGATGTAGTAAACCGTAGCGCTGCGCAGGCAACTAAGCCATAAAGCACACCTAGCTTAAAATTTAAAGCCAGTTATAAAGAGTATAACTGGCTTTTTTTTGTCTAAATTCTACCTACTTTATTAATGAATATGAGAAGTAATCCTCTACTCGGTATAAGCTACATCACTCAATAAGCTAAACCTTAAAAACTTATACAAGACGATAACTTAGCATTAACAAATAGCTTGACTGTTACTCTAAGCTAACGTTAAATGGTAAATAGTTGTCGGCCAGCTGTTAATAAATTAGATAGGTCATTATTGTTACCTAGTTAAGAGTAAGGTAACGGATATAAAAGAGAGTAATAATTATTATGAAAAAATGGTTTTTTTCTGACAATGGTGAAGTAACTGGCCCTTTAGGATTAAAAGAGTCAAACGAATTTATTTCTAAAAACCCTGACTTATATGCTTGGCATCCTTCTTATACTCATTGGGTTCCGGTTAGTTGTATTAATGAATTTGAAACATCAGTCACGCCCCCTCCTCCGCCAATATCCATCCCAAATGATCTTATTGATGACTTAATTGGCGAAGAAAAAGAATTAATAACAACCTTAGACCGTATAGATAAAACAATTAAAATCACTGCAGACTCTTTATATGAAATAGATACCGAATTAGATAATTATGGCACTATTGCCCATAATTTAACGGAAGAAGTTAGGGTGGTAGTTAAGACAATTGAAGAGCAGTACGCCGTTTTACAAAAGAACCTAGCTAACGTAATTAAAGCTGACTACTAATGGCTTCAGCATATTTAACTAACCGTTAACCAGTGAATCTGATTCATCATAAACACTAAAGTTAACAGATAAGAGTATTTACTATGAAAAAATGGTATTTTTCAAATAATGGCGAAATTACTGCCCCCTTAGATTTAGATGCAGCAAAAGATTATTTAGCCAGTAACCCCAATGTGTATGGCTGGCATCCTTCATTTAATCAATGGAAGCCAGTCAATTGTATTAGTGAATTTGTCGATGTACTTCCGCCAACAGTACAAGCGCCATTAATACCAAAAGAAATTTCTGACCAGTTTTTAGCTAAAAAGCAGCGCTTAGAAGTAAAATTAACCTCTATTGACGATAGTATTAATCACAGCCAGTCATCTTTAGCTAAGTTTGAACAACAAATTGCCAGCTATAAAGACTTGACCAAAAATTTGAATGATGATGTTAAGGGTGCTATCGATAACATCGAGAAGAAGTACAAAAATTTAAGCCGTAAGCTGTCTCAAGTTAAAGACGCGGTAGATATTGCGGAAACAGAAATATCGGCAGTGGTTGATGATTTCACCCATAGAATGAGCTCAAATGATATCTTTATGCCCTCTTGTACTCCAAGTACAGCAATACTACAAGAGCAGGAAAACAACGTATTATCAGACAATGCACAAGGAAGCAAAGCCAAACTTGCGCAAGAAATATTAGCGACGCCTCATAGACGTGTTGAACCCAACGAAGCAAAACTTGAGGAAGCGCAGGTTGCAATAAAAGAGCCCGTAAAAAATCAGGCTAAAAAAGTAACTAAAAAAGTAACTAAAAAAGTAGAAAAACCGGCAAGCCAATCACTTTTAGATGACACCAACGAAGCCAGTCATTCGCCTAAAGACAGTTTCACTGGTATGAAAAATATGATGAAGTCGGTATTTAAAGGTGACAGTAAAATAGAGAAAGAAGTAAAAACTAAAAATATAGACGCGAATAAAGCTAAAGAAGAGCCACGATCAATGGCTGAACGTTTAAAAATGGCTCAAAGCAACCAATAAAATCGTTATTAATAGTCCTTAAACGACATAAATAAAAAGCCAGTCATTATTTAAAATGACTGGCTTTTTTGATATTGGTTGTCTCGCTCTAAGAGTAGCTAGACCCTTAGTACTTTTTCTTGTCTATCTTTACCCCTGAGCTATTTTACATGGGCCAAGACTTGTTTGGCTAATTTAGTAATTTCCGACCAGTTCTTATTGTCAACAATATCACTTGATACTAACCATGAGCCACCACAACAAACAACATTAGGTAAGGCCAAATAGTCACGCACGTTATTAAAATTTATGCCACCTGTTGGGCAAAAGCGAATATCGGGGAAAGGTCCACCAATTGATTTAATGGCCTTAATACCGCCTGATGCTTCTGCTGGAAAGAATTTAAAATGGTCGTAACCATAATCTGCTCCATCCATAAGCTCAGAAATTGAAGATATACCGGGTATTAGGGCAATATTACCGTCATTACCGGCTTGTAATAAGTCTTTGGTTAAACCGGGGCTAATTGCAAATTTAGCACCTGCATCATAAGACTGTTGTAATTGCAGACGATTGGTCACTGTACCTGAACCAATAATCGCTTCTGGTAGTTCTTTTGCAATGATACTAATCACATCAAGTGCGGCTGGCGTACGTAAGGTTACTTCTAAGACCTTAACATCCGCAGCTAATAATGCTTCCGCAATATACAACGCATCTTCAACTTTATTGATTACAAGTACAGGAACAATAGGTCCCATGTTGAAAAGGTCCTTTGGCATGATTTGCCAATTTTTTGATACTGTCATAAATCCTCTTTATTTTCTTGACCAATTGAACCCAGGGTTAAATAGGCACTGAATTTTTTATATTATTAATTATTAAGGAGTCAAGCTATGACTCCTTAATCGTGAGCTGTTATTTACTCTTATTACTAGTGATTAAGAGTCGAATAGCGAACACGCACCTGTTTCAGCTGAACTCAAGTTACGGCGCATAAAGCCAAATAACTCACGCCCCATACCTTCATGGTGGCCATTCACTTGAAATAGTGCAGTCTTGCGATTGGCTAATTCCTGCTCATCAACGAGCAATGTTAACTCACCTGTTTCACCATTGAGGTTAATCATGTCGCCTGTCTGAACCTTAGCAATCAAACCACCATCAAGTGCCTCAGGGCATAAATGAATGGCTGCAGGTACCTTACCTGAAGCGCCAGACATACGTCCGTCAGTAAGAAGGGCAACTTTAAAACCTTTGTCTTGCAGCACGCCTAACAAGGGCGTTAATTTATGTAATTCAGGCATACCACGCGCTTTAGGGCCTTGGAATCTTACCACTGCAACAAAATCTTTTTCGAGTTCACCCGCGTCAAATGCCGCCTGTAATTCATGTTGATCTTCAAAAACAATCGCTGGGGCTTTAATGACAAAGCTGCCTTCTCTAAGTGATGACGTTTTAATAACAGCAACACCTAAATTACCTTTCATCACTCGTAAGCCACCATGAGAACTGAATGGCTTAGCAACTGTTGCAATAATTGCATCATCAAGTGACTTTTCAACGCAATCAACCCACTTAAGCTCACCATTATCTAGCACCGGCTTCTTAGTGTATCGAGTTAAACCACGACCACAGATGGTTTCTACATCTTCGTATACCAGTCCGCCGTCAATAAGTTCACGGAACAGTAGCGCCATACCACCGGCGTCTTGGAATTGATTGATGTCAGCATGACCATTAGGATAAATACGTGTTAATAAAGGCACGCTTTCAGAAAGGTCATTAAAATCTTGGAAGTTAATAATAATGCCAGCCGCTTTAGCAAAAGCAATAATATGCATGACCAAGTTCGTTGAGCCACCCGTTGCTAATAAGGCTACAATTGCGTTAACAATTGAACGTTCATCGACCATTTTACCAATCGGCATATAGTTACCCGATTGCTGGGTTAAACGTGTTGCCTGACGAGCAGCCGCTTTTGTTAACTCTTCACGAAGTTGGGTATTAGGTGCAATAAAAGAGGAACCTGGTAAATGTAAGCCCATCACTTCAACAACTAACTGGTTAGAGTTTGCTGTGCCGAAGAAAGTACAAGTGCCGGCAGAATGATATGATGCAGATTCAGCCTCAAGTAACACTACTTCATCTACTTCACCCTTAGCATGCTGTTGACGCACACGGGCTTTTTCTTTGTTTGGCAGACCTGAAGGCATTGGCCCCGCTGGAACAAATACAATTGGTAAATGCCCAAAGGTCATACTTGCTATCAACAAACCCGGTACAATTTTGTCACAGATACCTAACATTAATGCGCCATCAAACATATTGTGAGATAAACCTACAGCTGCTGACATCGCAATGACATCACGACTCATCAGGCTAAGGTCCATACCTGGTTGACCTTGTGTAACACCGTCACACATAGCGGGTACACCCGCAGCAACTTGTGCCACGCCACCGGCATCTTTAACTGCAGCCTTAATAATATCCGGGTATGTCTGGTACGGTTGATGGGCACTAAGCATATCATTGTAAGAGGTAACAATAGCGATATCTGAGTGTTGGATGCCGCGTAACGATGCTTTATCTTCTTTACCACAAGCAGCAAAGCCGTGGGCTAAGTTACCACATGATAAACCAGCACGATGTACTGTGTCTGATTTTGCCGCGTCAATTTTCGCTAAATATTTAGCCCGTGTTTTAGCACTACGTTTTATGATTCTGTCGGTAATATCTACTATTTGCTGTTTCATTTACTCTCTCAACTTATATACTTTTCATTTTATTTAATACTTAAACTTATTTGACAAGTGAGTTATGGAGCCCAAAAAATTTGAGTATTTAAGCTAGGGTGTTGTAAAAATGCTCTAATCGGCATTTCAAACGAATCATCACCATTTAACGCTTGTATTAATACCATCTTCTTTCCTTCTCCACATGAATGAAGGAAAATGTTTTTGCTGGTGATTAAGCTAGCAAAAGTAAAACTGATACGTTGATGCGGCGCTGTTTTAGGTTGAACTTTCATGAGTGCTGCATCGTTTGTCTCATCAAGGCCAACATTGATTTCGTCGCTACACGGGAATAATGAAGCAGTATGACCGTCTTCGCCCATACCTAAAATTAATACATCCAGTGGTAATAACGTTTTACTTGCCGCCACGTTTAAATCAGTAAGGGTTTCATCCGTTAATTCATCACCTTGTTTAAGGTGAAAAAACTTAGCCTTTTCTGCTTTGTTTTGCAGTAAATTTTCATGTACTAAGCGGGTATTACTGTCTTGACTATCGATTGCCACCCAACGCTCATCCGCTAAGGTGATGGTTACTTTTGACCAATCAATATCACTTTGTGATAACACCTTAAAAAAACCTTTCGGTGTTGAACCACCTGAAACGGCGATACTTGCTTTGCCTTTTTGGCTTATTGCTTGCGCAAGGATTTGACTCACTGTTTGGGCCAAGGCGACATCTAAATCATTACGTGTAGAGAACTCTGTTAACTGGTGCATTATTCAACCCATTGGCGATCATCACGCGCGATTAAGGAAAGAGAAGCTACAGGTCTCCAAGAACCTGCAGCATATGGTTTAGGTGTTTCATTGGTGGTTTTCCATGCTTCAATGATGCTATCAGCCCAAATCCACGCAGCTTCAACTTCATCACGACTAACAAATAATGATTGATTACCATTTAATACTTCTAACATTAAGCGCTCATAAGCATCAACAACACGCTCGTTTTTATAGGTATCAGAAAAACTTAAATCCAATTTGTTTTCTTGAATATGCATCTGTGAAGCAATACCGGGTATTTTGTTCATCATTTGTAATTCAACCCCTTCATCAGGTTGCAAACGAATGGTTAATTTATTGGCAGGTAAATCACTGTAACTGTCTTTAAAAATATTATGGGGTTGTTGTTTAAAGTGTATGACTATTTCACTATGCTTCTTTTGCATACGCTTGCCAGTTCGAAGATAAAATGGCACACCTTTCCAACGCCAATTATCTATCTCTGCTTTTATAGCGACAAAGGTTTCCGTATTACTGTTGGCGTTAGCACCTTCTTCATTTAAATAGCCTGGTACAGCAACACCCTCTAAAAAGCCGTCACTGTATTGGCCACGAACCACTTTATCTTTAATGTTTTCGCGATTAATGGGTTTTAATGCCTTTATCACTTTAAGTTTTTCTGCACGAATACTCTCGGCACTTAAATCCGCAGGAGGCTCCATAGCCAATAGCGACAAAATTTGCAATAGGTGATTTTGTACCATGTCGCGCAGTTGCCCTGCTTCGTCATAAAACCCCCAACGTCCTTCAATACCGACACTTTCAGCCACGGTAATTTGCACATGGTCGATACTGTTACGATCCCAATTATTGGTAAACAGTGAATTTGCAAAACGTAACACCAAAAGATTCAGTACCGTTTCTTTACCTAAATAGTGATCAATTCGGTAAGTTTGCTTTTCTTTGAAGTATTGTGAAACTTGGTTATTGATTTCAATAGAAGACTCTAAGGAGTGACCAATAGGCTTTTCCATTACCACACGATCCGCATCAGTAATTAAATTAGCCTGAGCTAAACCCAGACAAATATCACCGTAAATTGACGGAGGTGTTGAAAAGTAATAAACACGAGTGCTATTGCCATTAGCGAGTGCATCAGCTAGGAGATTAAATGAAGCACTGTCTTTAAAATCCAGTTGTTGATAAACAAAACGATTGATGAAACGTGTCAGTACTTGTTCATCTATTGTTTCGTTGACAAAATCATTTAAATTCTCGACCACAATACTTTTGAATTCTTCTAGACTATGCTCTTGTCTTGCCGCGCCCACTATACGGCTATCTTTATGGATTAAACCCGACACCTCCAATTGATAGAGTGCGGGTAATAGCTTACGTCGGGATAAATCACCTAAGGCTCCAAATATGACGATGTCACTCGCTGATTGACAATCTAAATTACTCATAGAATTTCTCTTATATAAAAGGGTATTGCTTTACTTATATTTTTACGCAAGTTTCGACTCTAGGCAGTCACAGTAAAAATAATTATTTGTAAGTAAACTACATATAGACCTAATTTAGCGCTTGTTTAGCTGACAGTAAAGAACTTTTTGTAATTTTATTACATGAATTAATACCACAATGGACTAGTCGCCTACAAACAAGATAAGCTAGGGATTAATTGCCCGAACTAGTCAAAACAGGCTCAATATTGTACGGTTTAAGTAGTAAACATTTACCAAATTAGCCATTTTTACTGACTTTAATCCTAAATCATGAAATAAAATTTCATTTTTTCTGTTCCTTAGATAGAAAATAAATTACAGTATAGACAAAATAGCCCCTTAATTAATGTTGGCTATCATTGAAATATCGTTTAAACGTACTTTAAAAATTAAGATAAAGAAGATCTAGGATCAGACCATAATGAATATATTAGAAAAGATCACTAACGAACTAGACATGCTCAGTAAATCAGAGCGTAAAGTAGCAGAAGTCATTTTAGCGTCACCAAGTACTGTTATTCACTCAAGTATTGCGGCACTTGCCAAACAAGCCAAGATCAGTGAACCAACAGTGAACCGTTTTTGTCGTCGGTTAGACACTAAAGGTTACCCCGATTTTAAACTTCATCTTGCGCAAAGCTTAGCCAATGGTACACCTTACGTTAACCGCCATGTAGATGAAAATGATACTGCTGAAGAATATACCGACAAGATATTTGAATCCACGATGGCAAGTCTTGAATTAGCCCGTAAAAACTTAGACTCAAATGATATCAATCGCTCGGTCGATCTATTAACCCAAGCCAGTAAAATATCATTTTTTGGTTTAGGAGCTTCGGCCATCGTTGCCCATGATGCCCAGAATAAGTTTTTCCGATTTAATGTGCCGGTTGTTTATTTTGATGACATATTAATGCAACGTATGAGTGCTATAAATAGTCGCCAAGGTGATGTGGTTATTATGATTTCTCACACTGGCCGTACTAAATCACTTGTTGAAGTTGCTAATTTAGCAAAAGAAAACGACGCCACGGTTATTGGCATTACCGCAAAAGGTACGCCACTGGCTAAGGAATGTAGCATAGTCTTATCCGTTGATGTCTGTGAAGATACTGACCTTTATATGCCGATGTCATCACGCATTGCCCAACTCGCTTTAATTGATGTTTTAGCGACAGGTTTTACCCTACGTCGTGGTAGTAAATTTAGAGACAACTTAAAAAAAGTAAAAGATTGTTTAAGAAGTTCACGCTTCGAAAAAAAAGACTGATTATTTAGTGCTAAGATTTAACACTGTATTTCAACCATCATTAATTCAAGCCATAAACCTAATTAAAAAAGTAAGAGGATTAAAATGCCAAGAAGAACAAAGATTGTTGCTACCTTAGGTCCTGCAACCGACGATAGAGAAGTTTTAAAAGATTTATTAGTTGCAGGTGTAAATGTAGTTAGACTGAATTTTTCTCATGGTATTCCGCAAGATCATATTGATAGAGCAAAAAATGTCAGAGAAATAGCGAAAGAGCTTGGCATTTATGTAGGTATCTTAGGTGATTTACAAGGTCCTAAAATCCGTATTTCTACCTTTAAAAATGGCCCAATTAAATTAGCCATTGGTGATAAATTTGAATTAGATGCCACGCTAGAAAAAGATCAAGGCTGCCAAGAAAAAATAGGTATTGATTATAAAAAATTAGTACAAGATGTTAATACGGGTGATATATTATTACTTGATGATGGTCGCGTACAATTAAAAGTATTATCGACCTCTGACACTTCAGTGTTTACGATAGTGACTGTCGGTGGTCCATTATCCAATAATAAAGGTATTAACCGACAAGGTGGTGGCCTAACAGCTCCCGCTTTAACGGCAAAGGATAAAGAAGACATTAAACTTGCCGCTAAAATTGATGTTGATTTTCTGGCGGTTTCATTTCCTCGTGATGCAGCCGATATGCGCGAAGCGCGTTTACTCGCACAAGAAGCGGGTTGTGATGCCCGTTTAGTCTCTAAAATTGAACGTGCTGAAGCCGTTAATGATGATAAAATTCTTGACGAAATTATCTTAGCCTCAGATGTTGTTATGGTCGCCCGTGGTGATTTAGGTGTTGAAATTGGCGATGCTGCGCTTGTTGGTATGCAAAAACATATTATCGCCCGTTCTCGTCAACTAAACCGTGTGGTCATTACCGCCACACAAATGATGGAAACCATGATTGAGCAACCTATGCCAACACGCGCAGAGGTAATGGATGTAGCAAACGCTGTGTTAGATGGTACTGATGCGGTAATGTTATCGGCCGAAACAGCGGCGGGTAAATACCCGGTTGAAACCGTAAAAGCGATGGCCAATGTTTGTCTAGGTGCTGAGCAACATCGTTCGGTAAATGTTTCCAGCCACAGAATTGAGCTTACTTTCAGTGAAGTTTCAGAAACGATTGCCTTATCCGCTATGTATGCCGCTAACCATTTAGAAGGCGTTAAAGCAATTATAGCGTTAACTGAGTCAGGTCAAACCCCTAAAATAATGTCACGCATTACCTCAGGCCTACCTATTTTCGCCTTATCTCGTCATGAAAAAACATTGAATAAAACGGCAATATACCGTGGAGTTTACCCGATTGAATTTGATTCAACCTATGTCAATCATGACAATTTATCGAATGAGATATTAAAAGCGCTCAGTGGTCACATTGACCTAGCTATTGGTGATAAATTGATTTTAACGCACGGTGATATCATGGAAACCGTTGGTGCATCTAATACCTTAAAAGTGTTAACCGTCACTAAAAAACACCTTAGTAAATAACAACAATAATTAAGGCTAAAAAAGGCCAGATGTTATCAACATCTGGCCTTTTTTGTTGCTATGAAAGTAAACGCTTAACTAACTATTGACTGCCTGCTTTACTTTATCTTTATAGCTGCGACTCACCTTCAATTCTTTACCATTTTTCAAAACTAAAAAACACTCACCATTGACTTGGCTACAAAATTTTTCAATAACGTTCTTGTTCACTATGGTCGACCTATGATTGCGAATAAATTGCTTAGGATCTAAACACAGTTCTAGTTCTTTCATGGTTTTTCTAAGAATATAGGTGTTTTCTTGTAAAATGTTTTGCTTGGTTGCCAAGGTGTGTACACACATATAATCACCAGCAGCATCAATCCAAAGAATATCTTTTACCGGTACACGGTTCACTTCTCCCGCATCCTTAATTGCCAAAATATCTGAATAGCTAGATAAGGTTAATGCTTGATTATTCTCTAATTCCGTTAAAATTTTCTGATAATCATTGCCCGTGACATCACTCACTAAACGAACTAATTTGGATTTATGTGCACTATCGGCGCTGCTTTTAAAATGTTTTTGTATTTTTTTAATGGTCTGCGCCAGTCTGTCTTCATCGGCTGGTTTTAATAAATAATCCAACGCGTGTACTTCAAAAGCTTTAATTGCATATTGATCAAAGGCGGTGACAAAGACCACAACAGGCATAGTTAAGCCCTGCTCGATAATACTTTCAAGCACCTGAAAACCATTGAGACCTGGCATTTGAATATCAAGAAACATCAGATCAACTTGATAAGCACGAATGGCTTCTAATGCCTCTCTACCGTTGCAACACTGCTCAATAATATTAATATTATCATGGGCTTGTAAGCGTATGGTTAGCCCCTTACGAGCCAGTGGTTCATCATCAACAATGATGGTTGATAGAGACATAAAAATTCCTAATTTATTATACCAATGACACTAAGTTATTGAGCCACTTGCTATGAGTTACGATAAAGAGCAATGCGGCATTTATACCCGTGACCATTCAAGATGCATGTTTCAGAGTGCTTGAGAAATTTCACTTCAAGGCGCTGTGATGAAATAATGGTTGTTCAGGAGAATATGCTCAGGATAATTGCTCCTGCATTATCTAATAAGGGACTCCTGTACCGTCTGCATTCTCTAATAACACCATCCATGTCGCGTCATTATGAGTTACCGCAACGATGAAGTGATGTTGCTCAACCGCTTCTTCGATGGGTTTAAAATGACTTTATAGCACGTTAAATAAAATGACTATGCTTCAATTATTTCCCTTGCCTAAAGCCCTTTTAATTCCCACTAAATCGAGCACTTTGAATGGTAACAGGTATAACTAAGTGAAGTTGGCTATACTTTATTGTTAATTTAGTTCAAATGGCATACGTATACTTATTTTAACACCTGTCGGTTGGTTATGGGAAACAACTAACGAAAACTTTTCATGATATAAAGCTTGCAAGCGCTCGCGGGTATTCACTAAACCGACACCACGTTCTCGGTGTAAGTTGCCATCAACAATGTCAGCTCCTGGACCACTATCAGCTATTTCAATTAATAAGTCGTCAGCAAAGCGCTGTACCGAAATGGTAATGCGTCCCCCCTGCTCTTGTACGGCAATAGCATGTTTTATCGCATTTTCAGCTAATGGCTGTAAAATCATACTGGGCACTAACGCAGCTTGGCAATCCTCGTTTATATGAAAATCTAACTGTAATCTATCTTCGAAACGTACTTGCTCTATTGCCAAGTATAGTTGTAAGGCTTGTATTTCTGTTTGTAAACTGACCTTTTTCATCGGATCTTTATCTAAGGAGTAACGGAGAAATTCACTGAGTTTAGTGACCATAGAGTTAGCGGTTTTATTTTCTGCCACCAAAATAAGCGTTGAAATAGCATTGAGGGTATTAAACAAAAAATGAGGGTTCAATTGATAGCGCAACATTTTTAACTGGGCTTGATGTGCCACAGCATTCGCTTTAAGGACATTTTGCTTTTCTATTTGCAGCATTTGATAGTATTTACTACCAAAGTATAAGCCGCTCCAACTTAAAATAATGTAAAAAGAGCCTAACGTGGAACGGGTATACATATACCAAAATTCTGGCTCATAACCGTGTTTGTATATTTCCCAATAGTTAATATTTTTAACTATTTGCCATAATACACCGGTAAAATAAGATGAAAGTATCACCACCAAAGCAATTTTAATGGGCGGAAAGTTCCACGCTTTTTGATAAATATAGCGAAGGGGTACGGTAAACAACCATCCAGCGTAAGCGTTAAGAAAAATAATTACCACAAATATATCACGCAAATCATGCTGTAATGAGCCAAGATAATGCACAAAAGCAAAGCCAAACCAACCAGCAGTATGGACCAGCCAAAACAAACGATTTCTATTTTCTAGTAATTCTTTCCAATTCACAAACGTAACCATTTAAAGGATGCTATAAGGAAGTATGCGCTAATAATTAAATGATTTCATTGCCTTTGACCTTAGTAAACTAGCGACTTATCGCATAGTAACTAAGATAATCAAGCTATTATCTTAGGCGAAGACAATATAGTAGCCATTAGCGCCAAAGGTAGGTTATCAGCGATTAACAGGCCATCTAACAGAGTCTATTTGACTTTCCCCCAAGATAAACTTAACAGCAAAGCAATGGCCCCAATGGTTGCCCACCTAATAAATGCATATGAATGTGGTAAACCTCTTGACCGCCATCACTGTTACAATTGATAATTAAACGGTAGCCATCCTCATCAATGCCCTCTTCTTTAGCAAGCTTTTTGGCAACAGTAATCATACGCCCTAAAGTTAATTCGTCCTCACTAGTGACATCATTAATAGTGGCAATGTGCTTATTGGGCACAATTAAAATATGACTATCAACACGTGGCGATATATCTCTAAAAGCGGTCACTAAGTCATCTTGATATAATAAAGGCGTGGGGATTTCTTGTCGTATAATCTTCGAAAAAATAGTTTCTTCAGTCATGGTGATTATTTCCTTTGTCAATTACTAAACATTTTATTGACTAGTTTACCTTTATATAAATATAAATCACTCTTTACTGTAGTTTATTAACCTTAAGCAACACGCTAGTTAAGCTAGCGATAACATGCATATTGTTTATTAAGGCTGGCATGGATATTAATCCCTGCTTTGTGATATAAACTGTGCTTTAGCAAGTCCGGCAGAGTGCAAACCTTATGGTCAGCGAGCATGCTTAATTTAACCGGCCATCAGAGATGGTCTGCCCTAAAATGGTGACCGACCTTCATTATTTATCAAGCTCAGCGTAACGATTGCGCTAAACTCAGTAGTGACCACGGCTACATCGGCTCGGCTTAACTTTTTCCACGTTGAAATTTTTGCTTGCTTTGATGTTAATGGCTTCGATTAGGTACATTTTTTCAATGCTCATAGCGGTAAATGCCTATTTTTATCTGACTAAACAAATTTCAGCCGAAGTGTAGTCCGGCTGAAAATAATAAGGCTCTGTTTTTCCTAGATATCTAATGATAGCTTACTTACTGTCATTAGATAGACAAAGCCAAGGTGACTGTTTAGAATTACACATTTTCACATGCTCAGGTGCCCTATGTTTAGTGCTAAAAAGTATACCTCGTTTTTCTCTACACTGACCTTATTAAGTGCTGTTGCTCTAACTATGAATAATGCAACTGCTACAGATATGAAGCAGCAGGGTCAAGTAAAGCAAGTAGATTTACCTAAAAATATCATTATGGTTGTTGCCGATGGCATGGGACCAGCGTACACCTCGGCCTATCGGTATTTTAATGATAATCCAGCAACGGATGAAATAGAGCAAACAGTTTTTGACAGACATTTAAAAGGTCTCGCCAGTACTTACCCGGCACCTGTTTCAGGTTATGTGACCGACTCGGCTGCAGCGGCTACAGCACTAGCAACTGGCATAAAGACCTATAATGGCGCCATTAGTGTTGATATAAATAAAAAACCGTTACTAACGGTACTTGAATGGGCTAAACAACAGGGTAAGAAGACCGGCGTAGTGGTAACTTCGCGTATTAATCATGCCACACCTGCCTCATATTTATCACATAATGAAAGTCGCCGAAACTATGACCAACTGGCAAATAGCTATATCGATAATGGCATCATAGCTGATGTCTACTTTGGTGGTGGCTGGAAAAACTATATTCGCGACGATAGAAATATCGTTAATGAATTTAAACAAGCAGGTTTTCAATACATTGATAGTTACAGCCAGTTAACTGAATTAGTTCACGATAAACCTGTCATCGGCTTATTTTCCGACCTTGGCTTGCCTTGGGCGCTTGATGACAGTAATAAACACCGACTAACACCTTTAACCAAGGCTGCGACTAAGCAACTGAAAAACGAGGCTGGCTTTTTTCTATTAGTTGAAGCTAGCCAAATTGACTGGGGCGGACATGATAATAATATCGCGACTGCCATGCATGAAATGGATGACTTGGCCAAAGTGATGGAATATTTAGAATCATTCGTTGCAGAGAACCCTGATACCTTAGTGGTATTAACCGCGGATCACAGTACTGGTGGCTTGACCTTGGCGGCCAATAAAGACTATCGCTGGAATCCTGAAATATTACGTACCATGCAGCATTCACCAGCAACAATAGCGAAAAATATTGTCGCTAACGACCAGCTAAATCTTCAGGAAATCAATCAGTGGCTAAACTTTGACTTAAACACCCAAGAATTCCAACAAATAATTCAGGTGAACGCTAGTTACCAGCAAGCGACAACACTGCACTTGTTGTTAAGCGCTACAGAAAAAACAGCACAAAAAGCGCCAGAACTTAAAGAATTCTATCGCCAGGAAATTTTGACTATCATTGATAAACGTACCAATACTGGCTGGACCACAACAGGCCATACTGCCATTGATGTGCCAGTATTTGCTTTTGGCAAGCAAAGTGAGCAGTTTAGCGGCCAATTAGACAATACCGATATTGCTAAAAAGATATTTACCTTATTAGGTAAATAAGGTAACTAAATATACATAGCTGACAAATAAGCACGAAATATAGTGTACTTATTTGTCAGTAAGTCTTTATTAAATACGCTTAACTATCAGCTAGAACTTTATTAAATCGTTCAAAACCACTTTCAAGATCACTGATTAAGTCTTCAACATCTTCTAAGCCAATATGGAGGCGAATTAATGGGAACTCGCAATCAAAGCTAGTGGCACTACGAATAGAATTTACATTACTAAAACCCAAAATTAAACTTTCAAAACCGCCCCATGAATAGCCCAGTTTAAAGTGCTCTAAACCATCCAAAAATGCGGTTAATGCGACTTTGTTACCGCAATTAAGTACAAATGAAAACAAGCCATTCGAGCCAGAAAAATCCCGCTTAAAAAACTCATGCCCTGGACAAGACGCAAAAGCGGGATGTAAAATTTTAGCGACTTCTGGTCGTGCCGTTAACCAATGAGCAACGGTAATTGCACTTTGTTGATGTTGCTTTAATCTAACTACTAGGGTACGAATACCACGCAACGCTAGGTATAAGTCATCTGGGGAAGTACACTGACCCATTAAATAACTGTAATCACGAAGTTGCGGCCAATGTTTTTCTACTGCCGTTGCGGTACCCAGCATAACATCAGAGTGACCAACAATATATTTAGTCGCCGCTTGCACGCTAATATCTACACCATAATCAAACGGTTTAAAGTTAATGCCAGCGCCCCAAGTATTATCAAGCATAACAATACAGCCATGTTTATGGGCAACAGCACTGATGCTCGGCACATCCTGTACTTCCATGGTAATTGAGCCGGGAGATTCTAAGAAAACAATACGGGTATTATCTTGGATCAGAGCTTCAATACCAGCACCGATCATAGGATCATAATAGGTGGTACTAACCCCTATTTTAGCTAATATTTTATCACAATAATCCCGGGTAGGCTCATAAGCAGTATCCACCATTAAAATATGATCACCTTGCTGGATAAAAGCTAGGATAGCATTGGTAATAGCAGCAGTACCCGATGGGTATAATGCACAACCAGCACCGCCCTCTAACTCGGTCATGGCCTCACTAAAAGCAAAAGCTGTGGTGGTGCCACGACGGCCATAAACCATGGTTTGATTATGTCGATTGGCAACGGCATGATTCATTTCGGCAACCGTATCAAAAACAACCGTTGATGCCCGGGTAATTGCAGGATTGACCACACCCTTAGTCCATTTTGCGTTTCGTCCAGCTTTTACTATTTTAGTATCATGTTTCATATCAACTTCCATCAAAGGGGCTTAGCTAAGCGCATAAAGATTAATTCCAGCTATCTAGCCATCTAAATAATGATAAAGCATTTATAACCTGATTAAAGCTTACTGACTAGAAATTGTTAATAAAAATTGAAAATAAATGTAATTAAAATAAAAAAACATAGCAGCCATTAAATAATCGTCAAAAAAGACCCAACTGGTCACCAGCAATCGACTCAAAGTCTCGGCCAATAAAGGGTAAAATATCATCTGCTATTGGCTTAAGTTGTTTCTCCACATAAAAATCATAATCAAGTTTACTGTCGTTAAACTCTAAGGGCTGGACCCCCTCTAGCGTAATTACATACCTAATTGTACTCCTATGTTTATATTGTTGCTCCTTGCCCTGCGCTGTTAACTTTTTATTGGCAATCAGTGCCGCTTTAATATGAGGCGGTGTATTAACGTAATCACTGAGCTTTCGTCGAATTTTTTTCTGATAAATCAATTTATTGTCATAGTGGCCATGCTTCAAATTAGCCACTATCATTTTAATATATTCATCAATGGGCTCATCGTTAAACACTAACCGATAAAGCTCTTGTTGGAAGTCTTTGCTTAACTCAGTCCAATCACTTCTCACTGTTTCCAAGCCTTTAAAGATCATCACACCATTAGCAATACCGGCATAACGCTTTTTAGTACCAATATCATTTTGACCTTTGCCGGTATTTTTACTGGCGTTTTTACCGGTATTAAAGCCACGTATTTTAGGCATTAAAAATTGTGTAAAATGGGTTTCAAATTCGATTTCTAATTGGCTAGTGATTTTAAATTCTTGTTGCAGGGTATATTGCCATTTATCATTAATAAATTTTTGTAACTCAAGGCCTATTTGCTTTGCCTGCTGCTTTGATTTATCGGCACCGATATAAACAAAAAGGGAGTCGGTATCACCGTAGATGACTTTATAGCCTTTTGCTGTGATCCAGTGACTGGTTTTCTTTAAGATTTCATGGCTTCGTTTGGTAATAGAGCCCGAAAGTCGGGGATCAAAAAACCGACAACCGCTAGAGCCTAAAACACCATAAAAACTGTTCATAATAATTTTAATGGCTTGTGATAAAGCGGCATTTTTTTGTAATTTAGCTTTATCTCGCTCTAACCACAGGGTCTCGATGATATCAGGTAAAAAGTGCGCGTCTCTGGAAAAATAAGCGCCATCAAAGCCCTTGATAACACGAAGACGGTTATCTTGATGCAAATGCCCGTCCTTTTCTTTCACTGACTTCAGCGCACGAACCTCTTCAAGACCTTCAATTAAGCCCATGGGATCAATTTTAAAGGTGCGTATTATAGATGGATATAACGACTTAAAATCAAGTACCAAAACATTTTCATACAGGCCAGGTATTGAATCCATAACATAGCCACCAGGAGATACTAGACCAGAGTCACCATCCCCCATATTAGGGGCGATATAACCACTGCGATGCAACTTAGGTAAGTAAAGATTGGTAAATGCCGCCACAGAGCCACCTATTCTATCAATGGCTAAACCCGTAAGTTGCGCCCTTAGCTGGGCAAAAGCCAGTAACTGAGTTTTTTCAAAAATAAGCCAAACTAAGCGGCAATCTTCTAAGTTATAAGCGGCCAGTGCTGGTTTGTTATGGTTAAAATTGTCGGTGATCTCTTCTACTCTATTATCAACATCAACCACCTTTTTACCCAAGCCAAGTAGATTATGGGCGACATTATCAAGTGAAAAACTAGCAAAACTATAAGTTGCACTTTTCAACAAATCTATGCCATCAAGGACAACACGACCTGCTATTTCAATAAAATTTTGCTCAGGGTTATTCGCATTTTTACGCCAATTAGGACTACTACCATCACGGCCAATAGCAAACTCAATACCATATAAGTCACAACGTTTTTGTAATAAGATAAAATCAAAATTGATGACATTCCAACCAATAAGAATATCGGCATCAAATACATTCACTGCCACAATAAATTGCTGCAATAGCTGTTTTTCATCTTTTAGCCATTGAATATAATTTTCGCTCGTTGCTTGTGGCTCACCAATCATTAAGACCCGTTTAAATTCATCTTTACTAGCCGAGGTATTAGTATTACAGGCGTACAAACCAATGGAGTATAGCTGCCCTTGCATAGAGCATTCGATATCTATAGAGAGCATAGTAAGGCTAATGTCACTTTGTGCTGTAGCGCGCTTACACCTGGCTTGTGTAATTAATTGGTAACCCTGAGAAGCTTTATCGCTGTCATTACTTTGCTTACCATCAATATAATCACCTAGCCCTTTAGTAATAACATCACTTACATAAGTAATATCTGCAGTAATATGGCGCTCCATTAAGAATCTGTCGTCGGGGCGAATATCATCTTCATAACATTTTATTTGTTTAGCTTTTAAGGCCTCTCTAGCACGATAAAAACTGCGCATAGAGTTAAAATACAGGGCAGCAACCTTTTGCTGAGCAAAGGTTTTTAATGATAATTGTTGAGATTTTGCTAAAGGAATATCTTGGGCAGTCAATATACCTTGAGCAATTTCTAATTGATGATGTTCAACAAAAAAAACAGCGAGTTCATGCTTTATTTGCAGTTTAACTGGGCCAGAGCTACTTTTCAGCCAAAGGGTAACTTGCAAACCACTGGCGCTATCTTGCACTTGGCGGGTAAGTAGAAAGCCGCTATTGATATTGATGTTGTTAAAAGTTGCCATTTTTTGGTATTTTTTTCGTGTGAAGCGCTTAAACCTGTTAATATATACAGCAGTGTAACCGATATCCTGTTTTTTGGAAACTAGTAACAATGTTATCTGATAAGTTAAAACAAGCTATTCGCCAAGCCTATAAAGCCATCGGCGACAACTTAACTCACTTTAATCCTCGTAAACAACAAACTTTACTGATTGCCGAAATAGCGAAAACTCTAGCAGGTGAATACAGTAAAGATAGAAAGATAATTACTATTGAAGCTGGCACAGGTACAGGAAAATCCCTCGCTTATTGCCTAGGCGCAATTCCCCTAGCGCTTGATCGAGATAAAAAGGTTTGTATTTCAACGGCCACTGTCGCCTTACAAGAACAATTAGTCGACAAAGATCTGCCTTTTTTTAAAAAACACTCGGGCTTAAATTTTGAATTTACTTTAGTCAAGGGCAGACAACGCTATGTCTGTCGACAAAAATTAAGCCAAGCGGTGACCACTGGCTTAGATAATGAACCAGCTCAAGTTGGTTTTACTTTTGCAGAAAAGCCCGATGCAAAAGATGTTCGCACACTCAATGCCATGCACAAGGCTCTTGTTGATGGCTCCTGGTTAGGCGATATTGACTCTTGGAAAACCCAGCTACCTCAACATATTTGGCAGCAGGTACAAAGTGATAAACATAGCTGTTTAAAACATTTAGCTGAGCATAGTCACTGTCCTTTTCACAAAGCACGTGAAACCATGGACCAAGCTCATGTTTTAGTGATCAATCATAGTTTATTATTAGCCGATCTTGAGCTCGGTGGCGGTAGAATACTGTCATCACCAGAAGATACCTATTATATCATTGACGAAGCGCACCACCTAGCCAAGGTAACCCGTGATTTTTCCAGTGCCAGTATTAGCCTAAAAGGCTCAATTGAGTGGTTAACTAAACTCGCAGAAACTGGCGATAAAATGGCTAAATTGATTAAGTCACAAAGTGCTATTTCTCCGGCGGCTAAATTAGGCGATGACTGTCAAGATTTACTCATGGAAATGCAAAAAGTAGTTAATTTCATTGACGCTAATGCCAATACTTATTTTCAAGAAAATGATTCATTATCCCAGAATAATAAATTTACTAAAAAATCGCAACATGATGAACAAGTGTATCGATTTGAAAATGGCATCATTCCACAAACATTAAAAACCTGGGCTGAAGATTTACAAGGCTTAAGTAAAAAATCATTAGCCCATTTAAATAAACTCTATAACGGACTTATTGAATCGGTAAAAGATGGCGATACCCAACTGTATTTAGCCGAGCCATTATTGGCTGAAGCTGGCTTTATGTTGCAACGTTTAGACAACTTACAAGCCCTATGGTTTATGTATGCTAAAACCGATAGTGAAAAAGCAGCCCCTATGGCTCGTTGGTTACAGAAACTGACCTCTAAGCGTCATGATTACCTATTAAGCGCATCCCCTATCGAAGTAGGTTTTACCTTAGAAGATATGCTGTGGAGCAAATGTGAAGGTGCCGTATTATGCTCAGCAACCTTACGTGCCTTAAATTCCTTCGACCACTTTCGCTTTCAAGTGGGTTTAAAAAATAATGATGGCAGTCAATATCAACACGTTGACTCCCCTTTTGATTACCAGAATAACGCTAAATTAGTTATCGCTAATATGGAAAATGAAGCCAGCGCACAAGAGTTCACTGATGAATTAATTGCTAAATTACCAAAATACCTTGCCCAAGGAAGTGCCAGCTTGGTGCTATTCTCTTCCTATTGGCAAATGAATAAGGTCGCACAAGCACTCAGGGATGAAAGTGATATTGAAATCATGGTGCAAGGCGAATTATCCCGACAACAAATAATAATACAGCATAAAAAACGTTGCGATAATAACAAAGAAAGTATTATTTTTGGTACACAAAGCTTTTCAGAGGGGCTAGATTTACCTGGAAACTACCTTACTAACTTAATTATCACCAAACTGCCATTTTCGGTGCCAACGTCGCCAGTTGAACAAGCTCAAGCTGAATATATTACCGCTAAAGGTGGTAACCCGTTTATGACCTTATCTGTACCTGATACAGCGAAAAAATTGGTACAAGCTTGTGGTCGTTTATTACGAAATGAAAGAGATAAAGGTATTATAACCTTACTGGATAAACGTGTAGTAACCAAACGCTATGGTAAGCAAATACTCGACTCTTTGCCGCCTTTTAGCCGAGTGTATGAAAGATAATTTAAGCTAATTTTGACTGTTATTTTAATAAACGGTCCTGTACACCGTTAAAGGCTTAAATAAAATTTTAAGCCTTTAACGGGTATTTAATACTCTTTATTACCTCGAGCATATTCTAATGCTTTAGCAAAAGCCTTTGTTGTCGCTCTAATATCGACTTGTTTAGTAAAGTCAATATTCACTCCCGCTTTAACTACCTCTTGGTAAAAATCGGCTATAGCACAACTTTTAACTTGTTGACAAACGATGGCATATTTTAATATTGCTGGCTCATAGGCTTGCAAAGAGGCTTTTTTAAACCAAACCAGCGCTGCAGGTAAACTTTTCCGTACCGCTGTGCCGGTAAGGTACATTTGAGCAAGATTGACTTGACCTTGAGCAAAGCCAAGGTCTGCAGACTCTTGAACCTTCACTAATGCTATTGCTAGTGCTGATTCACTACCGCTTTGAGCAAACTTTAAATACTCTAAGCCAATAAAGTTTTCTTTTTTACCTGGAATAAATACCGAGGTCGATTCAAAATGTGAATCTGGGACAACTACATTACCATCAAGGATATTATTTTCTGGGCGACGAGCTAAAAGGATAGCACCTGAAGCGATCATTCCTTGTAATTCTGCAATCTTATAATTATGACGCTTTTCTTGGAAAAAACTATCAGACCTCAGTAGCGCATAACGTATCGTTTCATTCAACTCATGCTCTTGTGGATAAAAAAAGCTACTAAAGTTAAGCGTGACTACATCGCCGGTAATATCTTTAACTTTCGCCATACGAAATTTTTCCGCGGGGCGAAGGTTATCTTCAATGACTCGGAAATCGATATAATAAAGATCATTCAATTGCGGCGCAGCGACAATTGTTTTTGTTTGCTCGCTTGATAGATAATTTTTATACAAAATACTAACCGCTAGCGCAACTGCAGCAAAAACAACCACAGCGATTATTTTTCTTCTATGCCTGGTCAGCCAAGGATCGGGATCCTTAGTATCTAAAGTATAATGGTAATAGGATTCATCTTGTTTATCTTCCGCGCTTGGAGAATCGGCACTAGCTAATGTTTCTTCAGATTCTGCTTCTGATACAGCCTGTTGCTCAACTGCTGCTTCGGGCAAAACTCCATCTTCCTCATATTGGCGAACTGCTGCTTGTGGCATAACCGCTCCTTATTTTTATTTTCATAATTAATACCATTTGAACATAAATTAAACAAGCGTTAATTTTATATTACTTTGATTTAACATTTGCATGGCTAAACCAGAACCACATCAATATGACACTTAGATGTCCCGTACCCGTGACTTTAATTCACAACGCAAGCATCTGGGTTTATTATATTTAATGCTGAATTTTTACTGATTTTACTGCAATTAAAACAATCGTTTGATTATTGTGCCAAAATAGTTAAAAAAAATCCCCTCTCTTTACTAACTTAGCAGCTATTATTTTGTATTAGCCTAACTTGACTTATCAGGATAAGATGCCTATTACCTCACTTGTCTTATTTACAGTATGCACATGAAAAAAACAATTAAAGTTACCTTATTATCATTACTTGTATTCCCTGGCGTTGGACATTTACTATTAAAAAAATATGCCATAGCCTTAGGGTTTATTGCTAGCTTTTCATACCTACTATTGGGCTTTGTCAATGAGATGTTTACTAAGAGTCAGCAAGTCATTGACAGTATTATGCGAGGAGAGGTTTCTCTTGATGTTGCTGCAATCCGACAAGCATTGATTGACCAAGGCGTATTAGAAAATCCTCAGCTAACAACTATGGGTTATGTCATGTTAGCTATCTGGGGACTTTCCGCTTTTGACGCCTATCGAATTGCAAAAAAAAACAAGCCCGATAATATCAGCGAATAAAACCGGTAAAGTAAAGTTCAACTGTTTTTTGCTTTTTTAAGGTCTCAGTAGCAACAAAAAGGCCAGTTACCACCTCAACTGGCCCTTTTGCAACTAGCTAGCAAGTTTTTATTTAGGTTAAATTTTTGTCTGCATATTACAGCAAGTGATAAACGCTACATGTTCGCATCAACACCCTCTCGCCCAGCGTTAATGTAATCCCTACCATGACTATTATTGTGCCATTGAGACACCTGACAATATGTTACTTTATCTATCGCTTTTTTATTTCGCTATTGCTGGGTATAATTACCTTGTTTCCCTTTTTGAGTATTGTTAATGAATTACCTGCCACTAGAAAGTTTAAAAAATGCTTGGATTTTCAAGCATAAGAGTTTACCTATTGCTGAGTCTGATTTAGCAAAAATAAAACCTATGAGTATTGAACGTGCCAATATAGTATGGGACACCTTTATTTCACGCCAAGTTGATCACCCAGACTTTTTCAAAAAAGGCGATTGGCCCTCCGATAATAGCAACTGGTTAGAGCAAGGAAAATGGGAGGGGCTTTGGGACAGCAATGACCCAGCACTACCTGAGTTAATCGACAATCATCTAGACTGGGATCAAAATACCGTGGTCTACTTCTGTAATTCACGAGATAATGTCATAGAGACAAATTGGTTAATATTCAAACGTTGTTGGAAAAACTTTTTATTTATGGATGATGGCCCTATTTTGCTGGGTAAAAAACGTCAACAAGTCGTGCAATTTACCAGTAATGGCTATTTTAAAGTTGGCCAAAAACCAAATATTTTTTAAGCAGCCTGCTATTCAAATCATCTTTATATTCTAACGGTCCTACTTTGCATAAAAAAAATCGCCATAAACAAGGTTATAATTTTACGGTTTTAGTTAAAAAACATCCTGAATTATCACCTTTTATTATAAAGAATAAATATAATAATCAAGATACCATCGATTTTGCTAATCCATTGGCAATTAAATCACTTAATTTAGCTTTATTAAAAAGTGACTATCATATTAGCTTCTGGGATATACCAGATGGTTACCTATGTCCCGCTGTCCCAGGAAGAGTTGACTATATTCACCACCTCAATGACTTACTCGCGACAACGCCAACAACACGCTTAGTTGATAAGAAACCTGTTAAAGTGCTCGATATAGGCACAGGAGCAAGTTGCATTTACCCTATTTTAGGGCAAAGAGTATACGGCTGGCATTTTGTCGCCTCTGATATTGACCCCATTTCAATCAAGGTGGCAAAACAGATAATATCAGCTGATAAAACACTCAACCAAGCGATTAGCTGTCGTTTACAACCCAATAGCAATCATATCTTTAATGGCATTATCGCTGAAGATGACTTTTATCATCTAACCCTATGTAACCCGCCATTTCATCGTTCTTTAGCTGAAGCAAGTCAGGGCACTAAGCGAAAATGGCGAAATTTGAATAAAGCTAACACCCCCTCAAAAAAGCACACAGAAAAACTAAATTTTGGCGGACAAAAAGCTGAACTATGGTGTCCAGGTGGTGAATTAGCCTTTATTGATAAAATGATTAAGGAAAGTAAAAATTATCAGCAACAGGTACTTTGGTTTACCTGTTTAGTCTCGAAAAAAGAACACCTGTCAAAACTCAAGCTCTATTTAAAAAAAGCGCAAGTAAAACAAATCAAAGTGATTAAAATGGATCAAGGGCAAAAGATCAGTCGCTTTATTGCTTGGAGTTTTTATGATATTAGTTAACCTAATAAGACACTTATACCACTTTTATTAAGTTTGTGATCTTGTTGTGCATAGGGAAAATAAATCAGGGCAAGACGCTCGATTGAGCAATAGCGAGCTATTGGGATTGAGAGCAACGCTGACATGGCGTATTTTAACCCGCACAAGTGAGCGATAATTAAATGAAATTGGTATTACTCTGTACTTAAGCCAAACGACTAAAAGCGCTTGCTCTTTCGAGATTACTTTTAGCGCAATAATTTTAATTATAGCCGAGGCAGAGCAACGGAACGCTAGTGGACTAGTTCCAGTTACGAGTTTCAGCTGCAATAGCGTGGTTAAATTTAAAATATACGGCCATTTAGGGGCATTCTAGCCCCCTAAGCATTTTCTTTATCTGTACTAGCAAGACCACCCGTAACCAACTCTCCCAAGCAAAATAACAGCCATTGCCCTGGCGCCATTTTATGCCAGGTTTCATCACCGGTGAGCGGTTTTGTCGCAATAACAGTGACAATATCATTACTGGTGGTTTCTTTTTTAAAATCGACCGCCATTTCTGCATCAATAAGACTTGCTTGACCAAAGGGAGCTTTACGAGTGAGCCAATGTAAGTTAGTAGAGCAATACACGAACATGTATTCACCATCAGTAATAATAATATTGGCAACGCCAAGCTTATCAAGTTTTGCCGTAAGTGCAGCGATAAAGCCAAATAATGTTTTAGCCTCTACCTGTTTAGCACCAAACTCTAAGTGTAATTGATCAAGTATCCAACAAAAAGCATGTTCACTATCCGTGGTACCAACGGGTAAATGAAAGTGAATTGGCAGCTCACTATTAAAGTCTTTTAACTGACCATTATGTGCATAAGTCCAATTTCTCCCCCACATCTGGCGAACAAACGGGTGGGTATTTTCAAGACATACAGCGCCAGAATTAGCTTGTCTGATATGGCAAACTACCGCTTCACTCTTCATCGGGTATTTAGTAACCAGCTCGGCGATAGGCGAATGTGCACTAGGCATGGGATCTTTAAAGCTTCGACACCCCTTGCCTTCATAAAAAGTGACTCCCCAACCATCACTGTGCGGCCCAGTATTACCACCACGCTGCATTAAACCACTAAAACTAAAACAGATATCTGTTGGCACATTGGCACTCATTGCTAGGAGTTCACACATAAATAAAATATCCCTTATTAATCAAATGTATACATAGAACTTAAATCAACTATCACGCCAACAGAGGCCTTATATAAAATAAAAAGCTAAACGGATCAAAAATCCGTTTAGCTTTTATTAATATTAATCTGTAATTGGCTTTAAGTCACTAGATAACTTAACGGCACTGGCGTTCTGGCTAGTGAAAACAGCGGTTTTTTGTGTGGGGCCCGTGAGGTACTTAAGGTAAGCGCTACTTCACCGACTAAATCAATCAAATCAAGCAACACTTTCACCACATTTAAACCATCACTGCCAAGCCATACCTTTACCGCCCTGCACTTTTACTAGCACTGCCGATTTCACTTGAATCTGCTTTAAGCTTTCAAGGGGCATGTTGTCTGTGCTTTTATTTTTACTACCAAGTAATAAGTAATCTAAAGCAACTATAGCGGTTTTTAACCTATCAATAACTTTAATGCGCCCATTAAATCAGATCAAAAAATGAAAATTGAGCTAGGCTACACAGTTCCTGATGCAACACAGTCTTTAGGGATCAGATCAAATTTACTTTATGGCTGGAAACAACAGTTTAAAGAAAAACAAGTGGGTGATATTTAAAGTGGTGACGAACGCAGTCAGTTGATAAAACTCCGTAAATAAGGCTTTGAGGTTGGCCGAGATAAAGTTATTCGTTTGAGGAATAAACTTGGTTTACACGTTAAACAGCGCATTGCTTATAAAATAACAACGATGCACAAGCATAGCCATAGTGTTGCAGACAATATAGTCGACCAGAAATTCAACCCAAAACAAGTAAATAAAATTTTGGCTGGCGAGGTGACGTATCTCAGAACGGGGCAAGGCTGGATGTACTTAGTGATTGTTATGGATTTATACTCTTGCCGTAATATCGGTTGGTCAATCCATAAGCAAATGGCCGTTGGCTTGATATTTCACAGTGAACGAGGCTCTCAATATACTAGCCATCGATTTGGGCAGCAACTGAAGATGAATAATATTACCGCTTCTATCGGTGGTCGTGGTGCTTGTTTGGATAATGCAGTTGTTGAACGATTCTTTGATGATTTTAAAAACCAATGGCTGTTAAATATTTATCATTTAACACGCAGTGGTATGAAAGAAGGTGTTGAAGATTATACCCAGATGCAAGTTTCCTGCATCTTGAAGTGGCTTGGGTACTGACGAATCCCCACGAAATATATCGATAAAAATATATGCCTAGGGGATCGTCCTTCAGGACTAATTGTGATCAAAGTGACAGCATCCGTTTTTGTAGTTGGTATATGAAGACCACTACCGCCATGATTTAGGAGTTACAGTTTTACCTCCCTTTTTTGTAGTGATTTTTTGATCAATACTTTAAATTTTAGTAATATTTACACTGGATAATTCTATTATCCATTGAATCCTTAAAATTTAAAGTTAATAAAAAAAACAGTTAATAATTTACAGGTTTTATCAGAAACCTTCAATTATTAACTGTAAAAAACCAGTACATCAAACCTGGTACACTTTAAAAACAAATACAACAGGGGAAATATAACGCATTGTTACGAATTAAAACATTACAGGGCATTACGCGCTATTGAATGAAGTGGTAATATCGTGTTAAGGCTCTCTATGTTATTGCATTTATTATGCTTTTTATTTATTATCTTTTCCATTAAAAATGGCTGTCCACGTATTTAGGGCTGCGTTTTTCATTTATGTAGTTATATCTATCATGGTGAATCGCTGATACGTTCGATTTAGCATGCTCGTTAACATCTTCACTGTGGGGCCATATATGCCCTGCTTGGTCTCTCATCAATGCCAGTTTCATGATTATTTCTTTACCCAGCGGTGAAATTGGCTCCAGGTGTTCACCACTTTTTATAATTTTAATGCTGTCTTTTGGTTTGGTAAAAATTTGTTTCTCTACATCAAACTCGCTTAATTTACTGTAATACCAATTTCACTAAGTTATTGCCCACTTGTGCTGGTTGAAATGCCCCCAAGACTACGTTGCTCTCAATCCCAATAGCCAGCTATTGGTCAATCGAACTCCTTATGCTGAAATATTTTTACTGAGCACAACAAGATCATAAACTTAATGAGAATGGTATAATACAATTCACAAACACCTTGGCCACTAAATACTTAAGCGGCTTTAACATAGAGTTGTGACATTTTGGCTAAATCGTTTGCGTGCCAAGCCTTATAAAGTTCTTCTATCGTTAACCCACGTTCACCGGCATTTTTAGGTATATCAAAACTAATATCTAGAATGGGGGTTATTTGTTAAGCCATAACGATTTTATTTTTTGAATTGCTCCGGATAATTATAAAATTCGATGGAAAATTTACACATATACCCAAGCCTGTTGTTTAGCGCCACGGTTGTAAACGGGATAACATTACTAGTGCATGAATTGTTAGTGCGTTTGATTGTGGTTGGTGCCCAATTAATTAACTGATATTAATCAATAAAGGCTAAAGAGTCATCGCTAGCAATTCACACATATAAAACCTCTTAAAACAGCCAAACACCTAAAAGTTAAATATGCTTGGCTAAAGCAACAATTTATTCTATAAATAGAGTGTATCATTGACAAAAATTTATTTTAAATTCAAATACTTTTTCTTATATTAAGCATCACATCAAAAAACACTAAAAGGGATTCCTTGTGGATATTATTATTTGGTTATTTGTCGCATTTTCGCTTACTTGGTTTATGAGCTATGCGAGAACAACATTATCTAGTTTTACCTTAGCCTTTGCCGCATTGATGGCCTTAGGGTCTTTTTTCAACATAATAGGTATTGTCTCTTGGTTACTCTTTGCTGTAATCGCACTACCACTGAATATAGATAATATCCGCCAACAGTTTATTAGTATGCCCTTGTTGGCTCTTTTCAAAAAAATAATGCCACGAATGTCATCAACAGAACAAGAAGCCATTGATGCAGGCACCACATGGTTTGATGCTGATTTATTTCGCGGTGACCCTGATTGGGAAAAATTACATAATTACCCTCGACCTCGACTGAGCACCCAAGAGCAAGCATTCATCGATGGACCTGTTGAGCAGGTTTGCGCCATGGTTAACGATTGGCATATTACTCATGAAATTGCCGATCTACCACCAGAGATATGGCAATTTTTGAAAGAAAATAAATTTTTTGCCATGATAATTAAAAAACAATATGGCGGCCTAGAGTTCTCCGCTTTTGCCCAATCTCGTGTCTTACAAAAACTTACTGGTGTAAGTTCCGTGCTTGCCAGTACTGTAGGAGTTCCGAACTCATTAGGGCCAGGTGAATTATTACAAGAATATGGTACTAAAGAGCAACAAGACTATTACTTACCACGTTTAGCCTCAGGTGAAGAAATCCCTTGTTTTGCCCTGACCAGCCCAGAAGCTGGCTCTGATGCTGGATCTATTCCAGATTACGGCATTATTTGTCATGGCCAGTTTGAAGGCAAAGATGTGTTAGGTATGAAACTCACCTGGGATAAACGCTATATCACCTTAGCGCCTATTGCGACAGTGTTAGGCTTAGCATTTAAATTACAAGACCCAGAGCAACTGCTCTCAGATAAAAAAGAATGGGGGATCACCTGTGCCCTTATCCCAACCAATTTACCTAATATTATTATTGGCCGTAGACATTTCCCTTTAAATATTCCCTTTCAAAATGGTCCAACACAAGGTACTGATGTTTTTGTGCCACTTGACTTTATCATTGGTGGCTCTGCCATGGCTGGACAAGGCTGGCGTATGGTGGTTGAATGCCTCTCAGTAGGTCGTGCTATAACCTTACCGTCAAATAGTGCCGGTGGTATTAAAACCGTGGCCTTGGCTACTGGAGCCTATAGCAGGATAAGGCGACAATTTAAAATGCCTATTGGTAAAATGGAGGGTATTGAAGAGCCACTTGCTCGCATAGGCGCAAATGCCTATCTCATGGATGCCGTCACAACGATGTCAACCGGAGCCATAGATCTGGGCGAAAAACCGTCTGTTATTTCAGCCATAGCCAAATATCACCTGACCGAAAAGATGCGATCGTCCATTATCGATGCCATGGATATTCATGGTGGTAAAGGTATTTGCCTGGGGCCGAACAACTATTTAGCACGCGGCTATCAAGGTGCACCTATCGCCGTCACTGTTGAAGGAGCTAATATTTTAACCCGCAGTCTGATTATTTACGGTCAAGGCGCCATTCGTTGTCATCCCTATGTGCTGGCAGAGTTAGAAGCTGCCAATAATAGTGATAGTGAACAAGCTCTTAATGACTTTGATCATGCACTTTTTGGACATATAGGTTTTAGTATCAGTAATATTAGCCGTAGTTTATGGTGCTCAATTACCGGTTCACGCTTCTTGAATAGCCCATTTAATGACGAAACTCACCGTTACTATCAATTACTTACTCGCTTTAGCGCCAACTTAGCGATGCTTTCGGATATTTCCATGCTTATACTGGGTGCTGAGCTAAAACGTAAAGAACGTATTTCTGCGCGGTTAGGAGATGTACTTAGTCAGCTATATTTAGCGAGTGCCACCTTAAAACGATACAATGATGAGGGCCGAAAAACTGCTGATCTGCCATTTGTTCAGCATGCCGTTGAAGATTGTCTCTATAGTATGCAACATGCCATTGACGAGCTTATTAATAATTTTCCGAACAAGGTTGTGGCAAAACTTTTACGGCTGATAATATTCCCTCTAGGTATGTGGCTGAAAAAACCAAGTGATGAAATAGCGCAAAAGGTCGCAAGAATACTACAAACACCTGGTGCAAGTCGTACTCGTTTAGGTCAAGGGCAATATTTAACCCGCGATGGCAATAATATTTTTGGTAAATTGGAACAAGTACTTGAGGATATTATCAAATGTGAGGCAATTCATGAAAAAATCTGTCGTGCTTTAAATAAAACATTACCATTTTATCAACTAGATAAAGTAGCCGAGCTTGGTCTGTCTGAAAACATTATTTCTAAAGATGAAGCAGAGGTATTAACAACTGCAGAGACGGGCCGTCAGTGGGTTATTGCGGTAGACGACTTTGATAGCAAAGAATTATCCGCATTTAAGCCCAACATTTAGAAAAATAATGCACTAAAATCCACCTTAGTAACTGTGTTAATTTGTTGTATGGATATATAAAGTGCCTTTTAAATATTATCAGAAGCAAGAAACGATGTTAACATAAGGTAAATGTAATGATAAAACTAATACTTTAACTGAGCTGAACATGCCCGTAAAAGAGATAATGCCCCAAGAACAGACTGAACAACAGACGAACATGCCAGTAAAACGTCGCTCAAAAGGGCAAAGAACACGCGAGAAAATTCTGATTGCTGCGATTGATGTTTTAGCGCTCAATGGTATAAAAGGCACTACCCACCGTGCGATTGCCAGCCATGCACAACTACAACTTTCTTTAACGACTTATTATTTTAAAGATATTCAAGAACTTATTAATCAAGCTTTTAAATTGAATGCAGAACATATCACCTCGCGTGCTGATACAAACTTAGCTGGCGCTGTTATCCTTATTACTAAAATAGAGAAGAAAGAACTAAGAAAGACGGCAGTTAAGGAAGCATTGTGTCTACAATTGAGTGAAATGACATCTCAGCATTTAATTGACAACATCAAACACCAAGCTATATCACTTGCTGTCGAACAATTAATGTTAACCGAGATTCAAGTAACACCAGAGTTACGCTTGCTTGCCCAAGAACATGAATTAGCTCAGTTAGTACCTTACGAGCAGCTATGTCGATTTTTTAACAAAGTGAATCCTGAGCTCGATGCTAGAATAATGTACACGGTTTTCTCTCAACTGCAATATAGTCAGCTTGCCATGCAAGTAAATATTGATAGCGAGTTAATTGCACAGACAACACGCAGGATTATTGCTTGGATTATGTCACTAAGATAATGGATAAATAGTTAATAAAAAGGCCCCGTAACTATTATATATAGTTACGGGGCCTTTTTATTTGTACTAAAGACTAATACTTAGTTTAGTTTGCTTTAGTTATGAATTAAAGAAACGACATCAATTCTTGATCAAGTTGCATTATGCTTTTTGGATCTGTCATCATAGTTTTAGCTAAAGACTTAGTTCTAGGTAACATTCTCTCAAAATAAAACTCAGCTGATTTGATTTTTGCTCGGTAGAAGTCACGATTTTCAACATCTCCAGCTAATTTTTCATAGGCAGATTGCGCCATTTGAGCCCAAAAATAAGCCATGACGATATAGCCAGAATACATCAAGAAGTCGACTGATGCTGAGCCAACAATATCACGATTCGATTTAGCCTTGAGTGCTAAGCGTATTGAATACTGTTGCCAGTTAGCGATAGCCTTGCCCAATGGCCAGATAAAGCGATTCATTTGACGTTTATGTGGATTACTTGAAATTAAACTTTTGTTTTTACAAAAGCCAAGGACCTCTTTAGAGAAATCATTTAAAGACTTACCACGAGTCATTAATATTTTACGACCTAATAAATCGAGTGCCTGAATACCTGTGGTGCCTTCATAAAGCGTAGAAATTCTTACGTCACGTACTATTTGCTCCATGCCCCACTCTTTAATATAACCGTGGCCACCAAATATTTGTAAACCATGATTGGCACTTTCAGTGCCAAGTTCAGTTAAAAAAGCTTTTAAGATAGGCGTGATAAAACCTAAACGATCATCTGCTGCTTGACGCTCTGCTTCGGTTTTTGCCATAGAAATATCATCAACAATTTTAGCGGTATAATAAATCATTGCCCTGCCGCCTTCAGAAATCACTTTTTGTGTCATCAGCATCTTACGCACATCAGGATGAACGATAATAGGGTCAGCAACTTGATCAGGATATTTTTTTCCTGTTAAAGAACGCATAGATAAACGTTCTTTGGCATAAATTAATGAGTTTTGAAAAGCTAGCTCTGCGGCACAAACGCCTTGTAACGCTGTACCGATACGCGCAGTATTCATAAAGGTGAACATACATTCCAAACCTTTATTTTCTGGGCCTATTAGCGTACCAACGGCATTGTCAAAATTAATAACCGCTGTCGCAGAAGCTTTAATACCCATTTTGTCTTCTATTGAGCCACAAGTAACATTATTTGCCTCACCTAGGGTACCATCCTGATCCGTTTTTATTTTTGGTACAATAAATAAGGAAATGCCACGAGTGCCTTTTGGCGCGTCTGGTAATCTTGCTAGGACGATATGGATAATATTATCCGTCAAGTCATGATCACCTGCAGAAATAAATATTTTAGTGCCGGTGATATTGTAAGTGCCATCACCATTTGGCTCGGCTTTCGTGGTCACTTGCCCTAAATCAGTACCACATTGTGCCTCGGTTAAACACATGGTACCTGTCCAAGTACCCTGAATTAAACGCGTTAAATACAACTCTTTTTGCTTATCATTACCATGAGTAGTAATAGTATTCATGGCACCATGGCTAAGGCCTGGGTACATTGCCCAAGACCAGTTGGCCGTGCCTGTCAGTTCTGATTGCACCATGCCTAAAGAAGGTGGTAAACCTTGTCCACCATATTCCAAGGAATGCGATAACGAAGACCAGCCGCCATCAATGTACTGTTGATAAGCGGCTTTAAAGCCTTTAGGTGTTGTTACCTTGCCGTTATCATAGTGGCAACCTTCTTTATCACCACTTTGATACAAAGGCAGTAACTCATTTTCACAAAACTTTGCACATTCTTGCAGAATAGCATCCACTAAGTCAGGCGTAGCTTCTTCAAATTCTTCGTATTTTTTATAATGATCATAATAATTGAATACGTCTTCAAGCAAAAATTTAATATCTGCTATGGGTGCTTTATAAGTTAGCATTAGCTTTCTCCGACAACTTTAGTGAACTATTTATAATTTTATAGCTAGATTAAAGCACTGGTCGTACCACTAATTCAAGCTTTTTTTAGTTTATTTATTAATAATGACAATAGACAACAAATATTTGCCAGCAGAATAACCCGCTATATAAAAGAATAAACCTAGGGTTAACTAGGTAAAGCGCTATAAAAATCAAATATAAAGATGAAGAAATTAAGTGCAAATTAAAATAAAAATAACAAGGTAAGCAATTGATAATCAATTATTTTTTGTAATTATTTAAAATAAAGCTGCGGCTAGTTAATGCTATAGAAGGAAAATATGGGATGTTATTCCGTTGCAGGAGATATTCTATGTTTAATTGGGTGTTTAACTGGGTGTTTATATCAAGGGGGGATATTCTAGATGATCAACAAAACTGGCGGAGTGGACGGGACTAGAAGCTGAGAAGAACCCTTTGGTGTGACAGACCGCCGACCTTATAAGAAGATAACCAACTGAACTACCACTCTGCGTATCTTGTTTACTTTAAATGTTTAACGAAATTCCCTTCGCATCAGCTATGATGATTACAACAAAATTGGCGGAGTGGACGGGACTCGAACCCGCGACCCCCGGCGTGACAGGCCGGTATTCTAACCAACTGAACTACCACTCCGCATATCTTGTTATCTCGAGTTTATCACCAGGGTAAGTGAACGGGACTCGAACCCGCGAAAGACATCCGGTGTGACAGGCCGCTTATCTTATAAAAAGCTAACCAACTGAACTACCACTCCGCGTATCTTGTTTACGTTGAATGTTTAACGAAATTCCTTTCGCATCAACTATGATGATTACAACAAAATTGGCGGAGTGGACGGGACTCGAACCCGCGACCCCCGGCGTGACAGGCCGGTATTCTAACCAACTGAACTACCACTCCGCATATCTTGTTATCTCGAGTTTATCACCAGGGTAAGTGAACGGGACTCGAACCCGCGAAAGACATCCGGTGTGACAGGCCGCTTATCTTATAAAAAGCTAACCAACTGAACTACCACTCCGCGTATCTTGTTTACGTTGAATGTTTAACGAAATTCCTTTCGCATCAACTATGATGATTACAACAAAATTGGCGGAGTGGACGGGACTCGAACCCGCGACCCCCGGCGTGACAGGCCGGTATTCTAACCAACTGAACTACCACTCCGCATATCTTGTTATCTCGAGTTTATCACCAGGGTAAGTGAACGGGACTCGAACCCGCGAAAGACATCCGGTGTGACAGGCCGCTTATCTTATAAAAAGCTAACCAACTGAACTACCACTCCGCGTATCTTGTTTACGTTGAATGTTTAACGAAATTCCTTTCGCATCAACTATGATGATTACAACAAAATTGGCGGAGTGGACGGGACTCGAACCCGCGACCCCCGGCGTGACAGGCCGGTATTCTAACCAACTGAACTACCACTCCGCGTATCTTGTTATCTCGAGTTTATCACCAGGGTAAGTGAACGGGACTCGAACCCGCGAAAGACATCCGGTGTGACAGGTCGCTTATCTTACTAAAAAGCTAACCAACTGAACTACCACTCCGCGTATCTTGTTTACGTTGAATATTTAACGAAATTCCTTTCGCATCAACTATGATGATTTCAAACAAAATTGGCGGAGTGGACGGGACTCGAACCCGCGACCCCCGGCGTGACAGGCCGGTATTCTAACCAACTGAACTACCACTCCGCATATCTTGTTTATCTTGAGTTTTTCACTAGGGGAAGTGAACGGTACTCAAAACCGGTAAAAGATCACTGGTCGTAACAGGCCGTTTTCCTAATAAAAGTTAACCGACTGAGCTACTACGCTGCTATCTTTTGCTATAGCTTACTCAACTGACCTTAATCAATCATTACAAGCTATAGCCGCACTCAACAACATGTCGTTGAATGCGGCGAGATAATACGGTTATGGCGCGGTGCAGTCAACCACTTTTTTAATAAAATTGACTGCATGTGTATTTGACGAGCAATCTGCTGAAAATCAAAGCATATCCGTCACTATAGCCAGGATAAATTAAAAATCGTCTTAGCTTTACTTAGTTTTTGCTTTCTTTCTACGTAAAGAAAAAAATAATACCACCGCAATAAGTATAATTACCCCATTGCCAGCGACAATGAGTAATATAGTTTCTTGGTCTTGCTTATTTTGCGCTTGTTGCTGGTTTAATAAAGCCAGCTCTTTTTCTTGTGCTGTTTTAGCTAACAAATCTACTGTAATAGTATCAGCGCGTCCCGAATTGGCTTCAACACTAGCACTAGCGATCAGCTGGTTAGTAGCTTCAACATTAAAAGTGTACTCTGGCAACACTAAGCGAAATTCTCGCCCAGTAATTGTTTTACCAAAAGCACTGACATTGATACGATAAAGACCGGGCTCGGTATTGGCCATAGTTGTACTTCTTGTCTCGCCATGACTCTCCATAATTGAAAAAGGTTCAACTTGACGGTCAGGAAAAGTAAACTCCCCCTGAAAGATAAGACTATTAGGGTCAACATAACTAGGGTCTATAGTAAGCAGTATCTGGTGAGGTTTATCAGTGACTTGTGATTTAACCACACTCACTGCTACCGGTGTTTTTTGTAATAATATAGTCGATTGTCTTAGCTCTCGCGTTACCATGGGTAATTTGACCAAGTAAACTGGTTGCCATTCTCCTGGAGCAAAATCTAGGATAAACTCACCGGTAAAGATATTGTCATTAGCATATTCATCTAAACCATAACCGTCATCACGAAAGGAAGTCACTTTAATGGCATCTGCACCAAAGTTTTCATAAGCGGAGTTATTAGTGCTGTAAAAATTAACATCTAATTTAACAACATTTTTAAAATGGGGGCTATCTATTGCCTCGTCACCATTAAATAAGCGCCCTACTACTTTAAGGGTCTCTCCTGAAAACGCAATTTCGGGTAATGGCTCTACGGCAATTTTAATATCGGAAACAACCAGTATTTGACTATGAGGTAAGATATCGCCTACGGCTTGCCAAGGCCCTGGCATCGGGTTTTTTATTTTAATCATGTCAAAAGTCCGGTCATCAAACCATTGTACTTTTTTATGATCAAATTCATTAACCCTTATTTTACTGCCATCAGGTCTAATAAGAATAATAGGTTTACTGCCACTTTTACGATAAAAAATTAACGTTATTTCATCTAAGTTTGCATCTAGACGAAAACGATTATCAAAATAGGGTACCTGATTAGTTATATTATCATTTTGATAATATTCAACTTTCGTTTTATTAAGCTTACCTTCTTTTTTGTTTTTTTCTATATCACTCGTCATGAAAGCCTCAGCACTAAAGGAGGCAACCACAAAAATAAAAACAGCAGACCAGCTTGCTACTTTATTTTTTTTAGGATTAACACAATAATGCTTATTTATTTCCAAAGTGGCTCTCCTCCTTTTGTCGCGATTACAGCAATACGATCTGCATGTGCATCTAATTCATCGGCCGAAGCCGTTATAACCTTTAATTTATTACGTGTGGCTGATAAACGCCTGATAGCATTCGCGTCAGCATTACTGCCGTCACCTATCGACAAGTTTAAACTAGACTGCTTGCGTGTCATTTCAATATAGACAAAAGCAAGTAGTTGCGCATCAATTAATGCCCCGTGATAAGTACGGTCTATTAATTTATCAACTCGATAAAATCGTGCTAAATAATCTAAGGTTTTTGGGGAGCCTAATTCATCTTTTGATAGTTTCAAGGTATCGGTAATGGTACATAACTCTGTAGTCATCGGTACTTTATCTTGGCTCCGCGCTCTGGCATTAAACAATGAAAATTCATGGTCCATAAAGCCAACATCAAATTTTGCATTATGTATAACCAACTCTGCACCACGGATAAAATCAATAAATTCATGAATAACTTGGGAAAAAATAGGTTTGTCATTAAGGAATTCATTGGTTAAACCATGAATATTAATAACCTCTTGATCCATCTCAAATACCTGACCACGATGATCAAGGGGTTTTACATAGGCATGATAGGTTCGACCTGTTAATTGACGGTTCACCATTTCAACACAACCAATTTCTACAATTCTGTGCCCATCTCTGGGGTTGATACCCGTAGTTTCAGTATCCAAAATGATTAAGCGCTGGTCTTTGTCTGAAATGTTCTGATCGGGGTTATTATTCACTTGCGAACCTTATATTAAATGTATAATTCGATGACTATTTATCGGGTAGTGTTTGAGGAAATTCAATTAAATTAATTTGCATACGTTTACTGGTAAAGCATAGAGTAATTAAAGTAAAGACAATCAATGCTTGGCATATTAACCATGGCATTGAGGTCAATTGCCAGTAAAAAAAACTAATCAGGTTAATGGTAAAGTCAAAAATTAACGCCACTATCAACAATGCTCGGCAATAAGGCCAAAGCATTTTTACCCACTTTGGCGCATTGGGGCGACGTAGACTAATAATCAGGACCACAAATAAACCAATGACGCCAGAGAGTAGGCTTAACAAAAATACATTGGTGTCTGGATAAACCCACTGCATGGTTGATACCCTATCTTTCATATTAGTTACCGACATAAGCCAAACGAGATAACCACGTAAAACAAACAGCAATACCAGATAAAAACGTTTAGATAACTTTAAGCAGTCAAACTTATCAAAATCTTCAATAGAATACTGTTGATATTTTTTAGGCACCTGGTGTTTGCTTATTTTTCAATTGACGCTCTTTATGTAACAAATGTTGAGCGGTAGTAATGGCTTTAACGGCTTTAGAATTAAATTCACGGGTATATAAGGTGTAAACGACCCATAAACTCATCAAGGCAAATAAAAACGGGTGAAAAAACCAACATATTGCCGCTAAGGCAAAGTAATACGACCGCAAGCCATAGTTATAAGAATGGGCGGCTTGATCTTGTACTATTGCCATTTGCTTTGCATAAGCCAGTAAATTCTCATTTTTACCCGACTTTTGATAGGGCGTCGCCCCTATCATCACATTCAAAAAGCCGTATTGGCGCATAGACCAAGTAAACTGAAAAAAAGAAATAACAAATATAAAGGCTAATAAACTGAGTTTTAATTGTATTGCTAAGTGGTGAACATCAGCGGCAAAAGGTAATGATGAAATAACCTGCTCCAAGGTATCGACTTTGGCAAATAAAGTAAAAATACCGGCCAGAATTAACAAGGTGCTAGAAGCAAAAAAAGCAATATTACGTTCCAAGTTGGCGAGTAAAGCCGCTTCTGATACTCTGATTTCACGGGAAATAACTTCATACATCCAATGAATTCGGTGTTGATGTAAAGATCTTGCGATACAATCTGTATTTTTCGCCTTTTTTCGTGCAAATACGGTATAACCATACCAAGAGGCAATAAATACAGATAACGCTAAAATATCGATTAGGGTAAAAGGCAAAAGTCCATTCCTTAATACGTAACAGGGATAATAAAAATATGATTATACGCCAACAAATTTTATTGACCAACAACTTCATTTAATAGATAAAAAGGTATTTTTGATTACTACAAGTAATTTGGCCGGCTAATAAATACCGAATAAAAGTGTTATCCTGCATAAAAATTGCGCCTTAAAAAGTAAGTTACTTATTTAGTTTTTATGACGAACTCACTAAGCAATTGAATTATATATATATTATAATAACAATACCGTTATTATAATTCACCGCGTTTTGGCCTTGAAGTACGTATAACGCAAGCAAGGAATTTCTATGATAAATATTAAACGACTGGCCTTATTAGTGGCTATTACAATCACACTGTCTGCTTGTAATAACTCCCCTGCCGTGCCTATTCAAGAAAAATTACCTGGCAGCTGGCTCGTTGAGTCAATCCAAGATAAAGCTGTTCTGATTAAAAATATTGCTCGCTTAAACTTTGATCAAAAAAACCGGTTAAGCGGTTCTGCATCGTGTAATAATATATCATCACGCTATAGCTTACAGAACAACTCGCTAAACATTGGGCCTATAGCCACGACTCGGAAAATGTGTGCACCGGGGTTAATGGCACAAGAGTCTCGATTATTACAAGCACTTGCTAAAGTAAAACGCTTTCAATTACATAATGGTGAGCTATCAATGTACGACCAACAAGGCAGCTTACAAATAAAAGCAAAAAGAGCAAAGCCTGAGCCTAGCACTTAATTAATATCAAAAAACAAGCTGCCTATACTTTTTTGCTATATAGGAATATAAGTTATAACAAAATATCACTTCTTTTTTTATAACAAAAAGCTACTCTTACTCAGTTAATATAACTAATTCACAGGATCCAATATGTCTAAAATTTTCAAAGACAACACCACCACCATAGGTAACACACCTCTGGTGAAGCTAAATCGAGTGATTAATGCTGAAAATGGCGCAAATGTTTACGCTAAAATAGAAGCTAGAAATCCAAGCTTCAGCGTTAAGTGCCGTATCGGCGCGAGTATGGTGTGGGATGCTGAAGAAAAAGGTTTATTAGGCCCAGGAAAAGAAATTGTTGAGCCAACAAGTGGTAATACCGGTATCGCATTAGCGTTTGTTGCTGCAGCGCGTGGCTACGCTATTACCTTAACCATGCCTAGCACCATGAGCTTAGAACGTCGTAAATTACTGACTGCGTTAGGTGCAAAAGTTGAACTTACTGACGGCGCCAAAGGTATGGGTGGCGCAATTGCTAAAGCCCAAGAGATCAAAGATTCTGATCCAGAAAAATATGTATTATTAGGTCAGTTTGACAATCCAGCGAACCCCAAGATTCATGAAGAAACCACTGGACCAGAAATATGGAAGGATACTGAGGGTAATATAGATATCTTTGTTTCTGGTGTTGGTACTGGTGGTACCCTTACCGGTACAAGTCGCTATATTAAACTAACCAAAGGTAAAGCTATTACTACGGTTGCAGTTGAGCCGGTTGACTCCCCTGTCATCACTCAAGCACTTGCGGGTGAAGAGTTAACACCAGGCCCTCATAAAATTCAAGGTATAGGTGCCGGCTTTATTCCTGGTAACTTAGATCTTGAAATGGTTGATGCCGTTGAACTGGTTTCAAATGAGGATGCTTTTGCTATGACACACCGTTTAATGAAAGAAGAAGGTATTCTTGCCGGTATTTCATCAGGCGCCGCAGTTGTTGCTGCGAAACGTATAGCTGAACGCCCTGAAAATAAAGGGAAAAATATTGTCGTTATTTTACCAAGCTCTGCGGAACGTTATTTATCAAGTGCGCTTTTTAGTGACAGTTTTAGCGATAAAGAACTTGTTCAATAAACAATACTAAATGTACTTAATGTTGACTAAAGGCACTTCGGTGCCTTTTCTTTTTAACCATTCACCTAGATATTTCACTTCACTTTAACGAAGTAATTACGTTAGTATTAAGCATGATGCTTTTACTTTGACTTACTTTTAATGCACTATCTAAAACCCCTTATCTCTGCTTTGTTATTAAGCTCAATCTTTTTATTAACTGCTTGTGATAACAATGACTCAAAAAAAATCACCTCGGTTGATGACCCAGAACTTGTTGCCATTGCGTTTTTTGATGCGCTTTATAATGAAAAAAATATTGAAAAAGCGGCTTCGGTTTGTAATCCTAAGTTAGCCCGACTTATTCTCCATTATCGCTCACCTCAAGCGGTAGCCCGTCACTTGTTTAATATGTCATACGATAAAGTTGCAATTAAGCCCGATAGCTCAGGGGTAAAAGTGAGAGAACAATTTAAAGATAGTGCTAGAATTACCGTATATTTTGATGGCTATTACCAAGAAAACCGGATTAAAGACGTTAAACGCCTCGCGATTGTCCAGCGTGACGGCAAGTGGTTTATTGATAAAATATTAAAAGACCCGTTTTAACACCTCCTCTGCAATAATTACCAATAAGATAAAATAATGTTAAAAATAGGTACCTACCAACACTTTAAAGGCAACTACTACCAAGTGCTTCATATTGGGCGACATAGTGAAACCGAAGAATATATGGTGGTTTACCACCCTACTGATAATAAAGAAGATATATGGCTGCGCCCTTTAACTATGTTTGATGAAACGATCGAGCGAGGCGGTAAAATGCTAAAGCGTTTTAGCTTTATTAAGCCGTAACATTTTTACCGTTATCAATATAATTATTCTTAATAGCGGATTTATCCAATAGAAAAAAAATTATGTTCTTGCCATGGCACTTTTTTATGCTGTATCTCGGTCACTTTTGCTTGATCTGGGCCATGGGCCAACCATACTAGCATTTTGTCAATATTAACCTGTTCACCACAAAGTAGCACTTCGACATCACCATCGGCTAAATTACGCGCATAGCCACTTAAGCTATATTCAATAGCTTGTTGCTGAGATGAGGCTCTAAAATAAACCCCTTGCACCTGACCGGAAATATGCGCAATATAACTAACATTCATACCTATTTCTCTTATTAAATCACTATTATTATCAGTAAAGTTTGCACCTGGGACTGTCATTGTCTAAAATCGGCACAAATATCTCTTTCACCGAATAAAACCTAGTTTCACACTAGGTATTTTATTCATTAAAAATAAGTATAGACCTATGTCAGCAAGAATTTCTTTAAATGTTGGTCGTGAAAAATCTTTATTACGTAAACACCCGTGGATTTTTTCGAAAGCAATCAATAAAATCAAAGGTAAACCTCTGCTTGGGGATACTGTTGATGTATTCGATAGTAAAGGTAACTGGTTAGCTAAAGGTGCTTATTCACCTGAATCTCAAATTAGGATCAGAGTCTGGAGCTTTGATGAGAATGAAGAAATTGATCGTGATTTTTTCTTGAACAAATTACAAAAGGCGCAACTTAGGCGTGATTGGTTTATCGCTCAGGGAAAATTAACTGGCTATCGCTTGATTGCTGGTGAGTCCGATGGTCTACCTGGCGTCACTATTGATAAATATGATAACTTTATAGTTTGTCAGTTACTTAGCGCCGGCGCAGATTATCATCGCTACACCCTAGTTAGCTGTTTAACCGAGCTTTATCCTAATTGTCATATCTATGAGCGCTCTGATGTTGATGTCCGTAAGAAAGAAGGCTTAGAGCCGGTAACCGGTTGGTTAACCGAGCCACAAGAGTCAACCGAATGTATTATTGAAGAGCACGGTATCAAAATTTACGTTGATATCGCTACTGGCCACAAAACCGGTTTTTATCTCGACCAACGAGACTCTCGACTTACTGCGGGTAAGTTTGCCAAAGGAAAAACTATTTTAAATTGTTTTTCCTATACCAGTAGTTTTGCATTACATTGCGCGGCGAACAATGCCAAAGAAGTCATTAATGTCGATGTGTCGCAAGCGGCTCTTGATATGGGTAAACGTAACCTGGCCTTAAATGGTTTGACTGACGCCAACGTTTCTTTTGTTAAAGATGATGTTTTTAAGTTATTACGAAAATACCGCGAAGAAAAACGTCGCTTTGATATGATTATCCTTGACCCGCCTAAATTTGTTGAATCAAAAGCACAGTTAACGGGCGCTTGTCGTGGTTATAAAGACATCAACATGATTGCTATGCAGTTATTAAACCCTAATGGCATATTGCTGACATTTTCGTGCTCAGGCTTACTCGATGCAAGTTTATTTCAAAAAGTAGTTGCCGATGCCGCATTAGATGCCAAAAGAAAAGTTTATTTTGTCGAGCGGTTACAACAAGCTGCAGATCACCCTATTTCATCTAATTACCCTGAAGGGTATTATTTAAAAGGTTTAGTTTGCCAGGTTGAGTAGTTAACATATCAGCAAAAACATCTCATTTTAGTGATGGCTATGGATGGCCATCTCAATAAAAATAAGCCATTATCCAGAGTTCAGGTTAACTATTAGAATTCAATAGCTAACGTTATATTACACAAACTTCAGCTTTAATGGCTTCTAAATTAAAATTTTATTTTCTTCAAATAACCCACCAAAACCGCCAATTTCTGCCAACAATTATTACGACGATAATATTTATCCCTCCTTTATATTGCCGTTAATTTACAGTACGTTAACAATATAACCGCTAAGTATTAACCTTACTTCAAACGAGTATTATCCAGTCAAAGTATCCTTCGCATAAACTTTGCGCTTAAAATTTGATCAACTTTTATATTGTATACGGTATAAAGTATATGGTAGATTTTATTTGCCTCATGGATGTGGCTTTTACATGAATAATTCATGACTTATGGAAGACAAAATAATACTAACAATAAAAAGGAAGATAAATATGAAGCTTAACAAGCTCTTTATTGCTAGCTGTACTTTGCTAACAATAGCCTCGGCACAAGCGGCACACATACCGCAAGCCCCCCAACAAGCAAGCGTGCCAACCATCGAATTACACAGTGGTCATGCACATGAAAACACCCTAGATAGTAAAGCACCTACGCCCCAAAGGGATAAGCAAACAACGGCAAACCCATTAACAAGTATAAATAGCCAAGCTATGCAGCCCATGTCATTACAAGTCGCTGCCGCAGCGCCTTGTAACGTTAATGCATTTGCTACATCAAACGCATCAACCTTGATCAATGAAATTAAAGCTCAAGGTCCGAATTGTGTTAATGAATTGTTTAACGCCTCAGCTAGCATTCAAACAAGTGCCTATAGCTCAGACAACATGTACTCAGTGGCTAATCATTTAAAAAGCTTATCTCAATCGTATGCCGGTGGTGGTGACGTTGATATTGAAGCCATGTTTCTTTATCTACGCGCTGGCTATTATGTCGAGTTTTACAATAATGGCGTAACGTTTGTCTCTTGGGTAAAGCCTGCGGTTAAAGGTGCTATTGATGCTTTTGTTAACAATGCCAACTTTTACCAAGATAACGACGGCCATGGAAAAACATTAGCTGAAGTTATCATCACTATGGATAGCTCTGAGCAACAAGATATATATTTACCTGTTGTTAAAGAATGGTTAAGCCGCTGGAATCAAAGTTACGCCAATAAATGGAATATACGTAGTGCCGTTAATGGTATCTTCACTATTTTATTTCGCGGCCAATACAATACTAATTTTAAAAACTTAGTAAATAATGACACCACGTTAATAAGTCGCTTAAATAACTTTACTCAACAAAGTTGGATGCTTAACAGTGAGTCTGAATATCTTATCTCTAATGCGGCCCGTGAATTAGGACGTATGAAGATGTATGGCACTGCCATTCAGTCTACTGTGGACTCCGGTCTAAATAGCATTTTTGCTAACTATGTTATGTTTGGTAATGGCGATGCTGTCTGGTTAGGGGCTGCTGATACCGCCACTTACTATGGTAACTGTGCTGATTACGGTATTTGTGGTTATGAAACGCAATTAGAAGCAAAAGCGTTAGCACAAACTTATACCTGTAGTTCAACGCTTAAAATTCGCTCGCAAAACCTAACATCGGCACAGCAATCATCCGCTTGTTCCGTGTTAGGGGCTGAAGAAACTTATTTCCACAACAAAACACAGTCTGGCAATGTGCCAATTCCTGGTGATACCAATAATCAATTGCAAATTAATATTTTCGATAGCAGCACCGACTATGGTAAATATGCCGGTCCTATCTTTGATATAAATACCAATAATGGTGGTATGTATTTAGAAGGTGACCCATCCGTTGCCGGTAATATCCCAAACTTTGTTGCCTATGAAGCCTCTTATGCTGAAGCGCCACATTATGTTTGGAACTTAGAGCACGAGTACGTACATTACCTAGATGGGCGTTTTGATTTGTTTGGCAACTTTAACACCCCGACTGAAAAAGTTGTTTGGTGGGCTGAAGGTGTGGCCGAATACGTTGCCAATCAAAATAATAACCAAGCAGCAATTGATACCATTCATGATGGCTCAACTTATACCCTAAGTACCATATTTGAAACCACTTATGATGGTTTTGATCAGGATAGAATTTACCGCTGGGGTTATTTAGCGGTGCGCTTTATGTTTGAAAACCATTTCAGTGAAGTTAAAGCCATGATTGCGGAAACACGCGCCGGTAACTGGACTGCTTATAAAACACGTTTAAATACTTGGGTTAGCAATTACAGTAACGAATTTACCACCTGGACACAAACCGTGAAAAGTGATGGTGGCACAACACCAAATAACGCGGCACCATCAGCCAACGCGAATGGACCCTATGCAGGTCAAGTGAATGAAGTGATCAACTTTGATAGTAACGGCTCAGTAGACTCAGATGGCTCTATCGTCAGTTATAGTTGGGATTTTGGTGATGGTACAACGGGCACAGGTAGCACCACTAGCCACAGTTACGCTACGGCTAATAACTATAGGGTAACCTTAACGGTAACGGATGATAAAGGCGCTATTGGTACAGCAACTGCACCGGTGACTATTTCCTCTGGACCCAGTCTTGAAATTGCTAACGGTGGCTCAAAATCAGGCTTAAGCGCAAGTACTAATCAAACCACTGACAGTTATTATATTCATGTTCCCGTGGGCGCAACAAACTTAGTGGTAAGTATTAATGGCGGCAGTGGCGACGCTGACTTATTCCTTAAGCAAGGCACAGCGCCATCGGCTAGTAGCTATGATTGTCGTCCTTACCTGGCGGGTAATAATGAAACATGTACAGTTGCCGCTCCTGCTGCTGGGACTTGGTATATGAATGTTAATGCGTATAGTGCCTTTGTCAATGTCACCCTGACGGCCAGCTTCGATACAGGTCAAGGAACACCAAATAGAGCGCCCGTTGTTTACATCAATGGCCCGTATGTTGCGGATGAAGGTGTCGAGGTTAGCTTTAGTAGCGCCGGCAGCTATGATTCTGATGGTGCAATTGCCTCATATAGTTGGAACTTTGGTGATGGCGCGAGCAGCTCATTAGCAAACCCAAGTCATACTTATACTTCAGCAAACAATTATCCAGTAACCTTGAGCATTACCGATAATCAAGGTTTAACGGAAACAGCGACAACAACGGCTAATATTAGTGCCTCAACAACGCCAGGTAGTAATGTTGCTGATATGTGTGCTGTGCAAGGGCCACAGTCAAGTGGTCAAGTACAAGCAGGACAAGCCATTTGTCTTGGTAATATAAGTACTAGTTGGTTATCCATTGCCGATGTTAGTGGTCATAGCAGTATTGCTATCACTACCGGTAATGGTACTGGAGACTTAAGCATAGAGTTTAGTAATATGGGCTGGCCAAATGGTGTTAATCATCATGGTGCTTCATATAACTCAGGTAATAGTGAGTGTATTTACTTAACAAATCTGTCGGAATACTGGGGATATATTAAGGTATCAGGTGAGGCGAATAATGCTTCGTTAGTTATTGATTTTGATACTAGCGGTTGTCGTTAAGGCCATTAATATAAATCAAACGGTGAATATAAAAAAATAACCGCAAGACTAAATAAAACCAGAGTTTACTCTGGTTTTATTTTTATCGAAATGGAAAAAGTAAATGAATCCGCTAATCAATTTCTTCGATAGTAATGCCAATGAGGTAACAATTATTACTTTCTTCTTCAATGCGCACCACACGACCACTGACATCCAGTGCTTGAACTTGACTGCTAGCTGAATCAATTTTCACTCTAACATGGGTCGAAATAGCTAATGGATGTTCAATTTCAAACGCCATACCCGTGGCACTTAAATCCCGGCAGGTAGCAAGAAAATGACTGTTTACTTCGTCATCTATAACAGTGACATAAACTTCACTATTTAACATCATGCGGTAAAAATCACGTTTATCATCAAAACCTTTCATTCGCTCTCCCAAAAAAACTATTTAATACCTTATTATTTATACTGAGCAAAAGCCAAAGTGTCAACTAACCGTCATAAAAAAGTACATTAACGGTTAACTAAGAAAAGTCCTTTAAATAATTAAGAATACGTTTTACTGATACCGGCGCGGCAGTGCCAAGGTTTTGTGCAAACAATGAAATACGCAGCTCTTCAATCAACCAACGAGTGTTAAGTAACTCACTTTCAACGGGTTTATCTTTGCGCTGTTTACCTATGATGACTTGATAGGCGTCATTCACTTTATTCACATCAATAAGTTTTAATCTATCTTGATTAGGGTCAATGGGTAGCTTCTCTAAACGACGTAACATGCCTTGTAAATAGCGAGTAATATCATCGAGTCTACTTAAGCCAGAGTCACTGACAAAACCTTTGAACACTAATTTCTCACATTGCTGTTTAATATCACCATGAGATTGGATAACATTTAACGGCACGCTACCCTTCATCTTTTTGGCCACTTCATAGCGTAAACTTAAGGCACGCTCCACTTTAATGGCGGCCGCTAATACACATTCAGCTATTTCAGCCCTAACATAATCACTACATTGAGCAAACTGTAGTTCATCACGCGGAAGTTGGCCAGCATTTTTCTGTTGAGCAAACTCTTGCACCAAAGACAAACAAGCACCTTGAATACAGTCTTGTAGTAGCTCATTGATTGTGCCAAAAGGGTTAAAATATAAACCAAGCTTGGCTTTATTCGGCAGTTTTTCCTGTAAATATTTTACTGGTGTCGGGATATTCAACAAAATAAGTCGGCTGATACCTTTTAACATGGCATCTTGTGCATGTTGCTCTTGCTCAAAAAGCTCTATGGCGACACTGCTTTTATGGTCAACTAACGCAGGAAAGGCCTTAATCGTTATATTGGCAATTTTCTTTTCATAACCTTTAGGTAATGTACCAAAGTTCCACTGAGTTAAATCGGTTTGCTCTATGCCTTTTTCTGCTACTTTTTTTATCGAGGCTTTAACTTTACCTTGTAGCTCAGCTTTAAGCTCGTTAAGGTCTCGGCCCTGCTTTAATAACTTACCTTTATCATCTACTATTTGAAAATTCATCGTTAAATGTACTGGCAGTGAAATATCATGCCAAGCATCTTCGGGTAAACGTACCCCAGTCATGCGTAATAGATGTTTTGCCAGTGCCTGTTGCAAATCACCTTGCTCGCTCGGCATTGCCGCTAAACAAGCTTGAGCATAGTTAGGTGCTGGAACAAAGTTACGCCTTAATGTTTTAGGCAGTGCTTTAATCAAAGCGATAACGAGCTCATGGTGTAATGCTGGGATCAACCAATCAAAACCAACATCCTGTACTTGGTTCAATAAGGCAATAGGAATAATAAGGCTAATGCCATCATCAATATCACCTGGCGTAAAATGATAGCTTAGCGGCAAGGTAATGTTATCTTGATGCCACAGATCTGGATAGTCTGCTTCACTCAGTTCAGCTGAGGATTCATTTAATAAAAAGGCTTTACTAAAGTCTAATAAATGACCATTAACTTGCTTGGCTTTTTTCCACCAAGCAAGAAAGCTACGTTGGCAAATAACCGTTTCGGGTAACTTATCACGGTAAAAATCTACCAAGTGCTGTTCATCAATCAAGAAATCTTTCCGGCGAGCTTTTTGCTCCAAGGCTTCAATACTTTCGACTAATTGTTGGTTTTTACTTAAGAATTTCTCTTTAATAACACAATCGCCATGAACTAACGCTTCGCGAATAAATAGTTCACGACAAGTAGCAGGCTCGATAGTATTAAAGTTAATCTTACGTTTATTGACGATAGTTAACCCATAGAGTGTCACTTGCTCAAAGGCCATCACCGCACCTTGCTTTTTCTCCCAGTGCGGCTCACTGTAATTGCGCTTAACTAGATGCTGTGCCAGCGGTTCAAGCCACAAGGGATCTATCTTGGCATTCATACGGGCAAACAATCGACTGGTTTCCACTAATTCAGCCGACATTAACCACTTAGGCGACTTTTTAGTTAATGCCGAGCCAGGGAAAATAAAAAACTTCATGCCGCGCGCGCCCTTATACTCGCGGTTTTCATCTTGTTGACCGATATGACTCAACAAGCCAGATAATAATGCTTGGTGGATAGGTGTTAACGCTGAGTCTTGCTCACTCTCTTTGCTTTTATCGTTTGCTTGACCTTGCTCAATACTGGGTAAGGTAAAACGGTAATCAACGGATGTTAACGCTATTTTTTGCTCTTTAAGCGTCATCTTTAATTGACTAAAGATATCTTGCCATTCACGTAAACGCACATAAGAAAGAAACTCTCGCTGACATAGCTTTCTAAACTGGCTTTGTGTTAAGTCTTTTTGTTGGGTATTAAAATACTGCCAAAGATTCAGTAAACTGATAAAATCAGATTGCTTGTTTTTAAAACGATTATGTTTTTCATCACTAAGCTGCTTTTTTTCATAAGGTCTTTCACGCGGGTCTTGAATGCTTAACGCGCTAACGATAATAAGTATTTGTTCTATACAACCAAACTCAATGGCGGTGATAACCATTTTGGCCAAACGTGGGTCTATGGGGAATTTTGCTAATAAGCGCCCTGACTTGGTCAGTTGTGTTGTCGTACTGAGCTGTTTACCTTTGGCTGATTTACCATACTTTTCTTGGTCATCCTTATCGACACTTTCAATAGCGGCGATTTCTTCCAATAAACGCACACCGTCGGTGATATTACGATTATCTGGAGCCTCAACAAACGGGAAGTTAGCAATGTCGCCTAAGTCTAGGGCATGCATTTGTAGAATAACCGTGGCTAAGTTAGTGCGTAAAATTTCTGGCTCGGTAAATTCAACCCGATTATTATAATCGTCTTCGGCATATAAACGAATACAAATACCATCAGAGACACGACCACAGCGGCCTGCGCGTTGATTAGCACTTGCCTGTGAAATAGCTTCAATGGGTAAACGCTGAACTTTAGTGCGATAACTATAACGAGAAATACGCGCGGTACCAGGATCAATAACGTATTTAATGCCCGGTATGGTTAAGCTCGTTTCAGCGACGTTAGTAGCCAAAATCAAGTTGCGACCACTATGAGGTTTAAATATCTGGTTTTGCTCACTAATGGTTAAACGGGCATACAGGGGTAAAATATGGGTGTCGCGTAGATTCGCGTTATTGAGCGCGGCCGCAGTATCACGGATTTCTCGCTCACCGTTAAGAAACACGAGAATATCGCCTTGGCTACACTCACTGAGTTCATCAACCGCAGATAAAATGCCACTGATAATATCGACATCTTGGCTGGATTGCGCCTCACCGTCATTCACTGGCCTATCATTTAAAGGTCTATAGCGAATTTCAACCGGAAAAGTTCGGCCTGATACTTCGATAATTGGCGCTAATACACCTGTTTTACTGGCAAAATGTTTGGCAAAACGTTGCGGGTCAATGGTTGCTGAGGTAATAATAACCTTAAGATCAGGTCGTTTAACCAGTATTTGTTTTAAATAACCTAAAATAAAATCGATATTTAAACTACGCTCATGGGCTTCATCAATAATAATGGTGTCGTATTGACGCAGTAAACGGTCTTTTTGCATTTCCGCCAGCAAAATACCATCGGTCATTAATTTAATATAGCTACGGTCACTGACTTGATCATTAAAACGAACTTTATAACCTACCTCGTCGCCTAGTTTGGTACCCAGTTCTTCGGCAATTCGGTTGGCAACGGTTCTCGCAGCAATACGCCTAGGTTGAGTATGACCAATAAGGCCATCAACACCACGACCTAGCTCTAGACAAATTTTAGGGATTTGCGTGGTTTTTCCTGAGCCCGTTTCACCGGAAATAATAACCACTTGGTTAGCTTGAATAGCTTGGGCAATTTGCTTGGCATTATCCGCTATGGGTAAACCTTCAGGATAGCTAATTTTTGGTAAATTGTTTATTTTATATTGTTTATCTTTAATTGATTTAACAATGTGGCATTGCAACTGCTCAACTAAGTTTATTTGCTTAGCTGATAACACCAATGTTGCTAATTCGGTCGCTGATTTTTTTCCCGCCTCCTTAGCAATTGTTTTTTTAAGGTTGCTTAATCTTTTTTTAAAACGTGGCACATCGCAATGTTTTGCTTGTGGCAATAATTCAAAAAGATTTTGTAGATGGGAAAATGAAGTGATAGCAGACTCAATCGAAACAGACAAAACAGACTCGGATAGAAAATCAAAAGAGCATTTTAGCAGTAATACTTCGTAATTACAGCGAGTAAAGTATTAAAAAGAGTAAGGGCAGGCAGTAAATGAGCTTTGTACGCCTATTTACCGGTGCTACTTGCCGCCTACAGCTGCAAGTAGCGCCGGTAAATCAGGAATATCACCTTAAGTATCGATATTTTTCATCAAACAGCAGCATGCTCTTTTTCAATGGATAGCCTTGCTCGGCCATGCTGATAACAAGCTTGTAATACTTCATTGCGAGAGATAGTACCCAGTAAATTGTCATCATCATCAATCACTGGGTACACCTTAGGTTTATTTTCTCGCATGCTTTGTCCTAGCTCAATGATACTGGCATAGGGTTTTACTGATAAAACATCTTTACGCATAATATCTTTGATCATGGCAACATGTTCATTAAAATAAAGGCTTTCTAACATAATAGCCAAAACATCACCTTCAGAAATAAAGCCTAATAATTTATAGTTTTCATCAATCACTGGCCCGCCAATTTGCTTAGTTTTTAAAAAACGTAAGGCAGCTTCTTCAACAGACATATTCTCGGTAAAAGTGACTGGGTAGTGATTCATATATTCTTGTACTTTTAATGATTCCATTTTAACCCCTAACTAAATAGTAATTTAGACTTTTCATTGTTATTAAATCGAGCGTTTCCTTAATACTAACTCTAGCTAAGCCTTTGCCATAAAACCACTTTTCGCTTGTTTTTATTACACTTTTATTAGTAGACGGGGGCATTTTATTGAACAATAACTTGCCAAGTTAATGAAAGATTTTGTCGGGTTTAAAATGTCAGCCAAGTTATTGTATTTTTTCTTATAACAATGAACAAAGCCAATTAGACTAGGCTTGTCAAACAGACAGCACGTTGCACTAAAATAGTTAGGTTAAGCGGTTAAATCCACAGAACGACCTTTTCGATCATCAGCAGAGCTTCGGCTTGACTCTGCAGCGCGACTTTCTTGATCTTGGCGATTAACCTCTTGTTGCTGATCTTTAATGCGCTGATCTTCTTGTTGACTTGCAATGTGTTGACGCTGTTGTTGCAACACTTGAGCTACAGAGCCATTACCTTCGATTGACGAAACCATCTCAACCTCCATAAATAGTTGACACACCAAAACATCATGATGCTCTCTCTGTCTATTATTATAGCAGCCTAGGTAACAAAACTAACGTCAGGGAAATTACCTATGAGCATCAAACCGCCGCCAATAAGCAAGGGCCGTTCAAATGATCCGCGATAAAAAAGAGTAACTACGTGCACGGTTCATTATTCATCGATAAAACAGTGATTAAGCATAATAAAGTTCATGAAAAACTAATGCTTTTATTTTACCCTAGATAAAGAGTTACTTGAGCCGGATTTAGCTTAGTTATAACCCAAAATATAAAAAGGATTATCATCTTTATCGAGTAATTCCTCCCAACTTTGTCCGGGGGGGTGCTCACTAAAATTATGACTATGCTTATCAACCTGAGGTGTTACCTTGGCATTTTGTTGATATAAGTCCAGCAAAGCTGCTGACATTATTATCCGTCTATGATTACTATTACTTGACATACGACTACCCTCAACTTAGTAAAATGACGCTACACGTTTTACTTATTACATCTATGATTAATAATAAAAGATAAAGCATTAATAGTGCCAAATTTAATATTTTATTAGTTATTGATGTTGTGGAGATTTTTTCACTCGTTATCCAGCTGACGGTTAATTTTATCTTATTGCAACCAATGAATCGCAGTTTGCAACACTGCGATTTGAACTTACCATCAAAAAACGCTAGCCATTGGGTATTGATAAGCCCTTTAGCTAGCGTTTATCGGTAATGGAAGTCAAGGGCCGCTTAATTGATGGTTAGTTGCGCTCGTTGGCAAGTTTTACCTCTGTCGCTTTTAATGCATTTTCATGCCAATATTGCCAGTGCATATGCAAGTCATCTTCGATTAAATGTGCCGGCTGTAAGTAATCTTTATAAGTATAGCGATAAAATTGACGTGGTTTGTGTGGATTATTGTCTTGTGCTTCAGCGACATAGTTTGCATTATGCTCAACAAGCCACTGATTAAATTCATCCTTAAACTTCTTTCCTGACTCAGCTAATAGTTTTTTATAGCCGGCAAAAAAATCAGTCTTTAACAAGTGTGCCATATTTCTATAATCAGCTTGATGGCGTTCATTCATAAAACGCACCGCTAAATAGCCCCAACGATACACTCGGTCGGTACCATCTTTATATTCTGTATTGAAAACATCCGCTAAACTCGGCCAATCATGCGCTTGAGTATCATTGAGCAATTTAAAAGCTTTAGGATTATTATCTTCCTTAGCTACATATTCAGCCAACCCTTCAGACCACCACACCATATGGCTAGGAAAGTGATTAAAGGTGTCGTATTTTACGAAGCGACCATCTAAGTAATGAACAAATTCATGATTTAGGTTCCACACGGCAAATTCAGGTCTAAGCCAAAAGTGCTCGAATGAATAGAAAGTAGCAATATTATCGGGATCTTGTGTGGTGCCCTCTATGTACATACCGCCATTATCGGTATTGATATCAAAAACTAATTGACCGTATTTATTATATTCTGCGTGATTATCAAAAATAACCACACGTAATTTATCGTTGAAATCATTGGCTACCGGCTGATTATTGGTGGCTAAGATGTTATGAAAATTACTTTCTTGAGAAATCAATTGTTGGCAAGTGTCATTTAACTGCTCTATAGACATAGCTTGGCTTAGAATATAAATTCGGTCAGAGCACTCATGATTGCTAGGTAAAGCTTGTTCAATCGTGGGTGTAATACAGCGACCGGCTAATGTCCCCTCTTCACATGCTGATTTTCCTCGAAAAGTGTTGACCACATAAGGAACACTAAAAAGCGTTTTGCTTTGCTGGGGTGATACTTGTTCATTTATAGTTAAAGCAGCCCAAACACTGTTATCAAGGGCAGCCATTTTAGCTTCGACTTGCAGTGTTAACGTGTCATCATCTAAGTGTTTTTGCTCGTCACTTGTATGCTGATAATATTCATTCCAATATTCTTTATTATATAAATTATAATATTGGGCCAATGCCCAAAGTGCGTGTTTTCTAGGCCAATCATTATTGGCTAAGGTATTATTTTTAGCAGTAATAAATTGGATTAGCGCCTGTGGTAATTTATCTTCGCCTAATAGCGTTTGGGTAAATACGCTGTTATTTTTTCTTCGCGCTTCGTAGGGTAAAATGGCACTCGCGCGAAGAATTTCCCATAAAGCATAATCAATAGCCTTATCATTTACGCGCTCCGCACCCGCTAAATCAGCACTCGCATAAAGATTTATTAACTGAGTTAACGGTTTTACCTGCTCAGCAGTAAAAGGCTGTAATGGTGCTAAAAAATACAAACGGTATAGGGCAACAGCATAATTTTCATGCAAACGCGCCGTAGTTTGGTTTACTTCAAAGAATCCCGGCATATTGTACAAATGGGTCAAGGCATTGTTAACCGATTCGGCCGTATCAGCAGCCCAGTCTTTATCGCGACCAAAACTACTGTAGATACGTAAATAGAAAGTTAGCTTTGCCAAATTATCATTGTTTAACTTACCTTTTAAGGCTTCAAGTGAAATTGCATCGGCAACCGCTTTAAGCAAGCCCGCTTGATAATGGTTAAAGTCTTGACTCCACAATTGTTCAACATCTGTCGCTAATATTTGGGCAACCATAGGATCAATCGCTGCCGAGGTTATGCTGGTGTTTACTTGCGGCGCTATCGTGTTATGAGTACTGGAGCTACAAGCAGCAATGAGCGAAGTAATCGCAACGGCGGCAAGTGTCATTGAAAATTTCTGCATCTAGATATCTTTGTTGTTTTAATGATAAATTATTATTGCATACAATATACCCTCGGTACACTGGCTATTTAGTTCAGGCGGTTACTTATACCAAGTCCATTAAGGGAATCCCTCTCAGAACTTGCCAGCGGTTTGAGAACAAATAGAATTTCTTTCATATAGTCACTCTATATGAAAGAAATTCTGTGCGGTTACCGAATAGCTGGAAAGCTCCCGAAGGGCGAGTTTAAAATCAGTGAGGTATTAATATTTTTTAAAAATCAATGAGGTATTAATACCACCAAAAGCAAAGTTGTTAGTCATAATGTAATCTGTTTTTCTTGTTAGGCCCTCACCTTGGATATAGTTTAAATCGCCACATTGAGGGCCAACATCGGTCAAATTGGCCGTTGGTGCGAACCAGTTATCATTCATCATGTTAATACTTGCCCAAGCTTCAATACTGCCACAAGCACCCAGAGTATGACCCAAATAGCTTTTAAGAGAGCTTATCGCGGTATCTTTACCTAGCGCCTTTTCTGTCGCCTGAGTTTCAGCAATATCACCTTTTTCTGTTGCCGTGCTATGCCCATTAACATAACCAATGTCGCTTGGCTGTATAGCGGCATCTTTTAGTGCCATTCCATAGCAATTTGCATAGTTTCAACTGAAGGTTGCGTGACATGTTGACCATCTGAGTTAGTGCCATAGCCAACGAGTTCCGCAAGGATTGTCGCGCCGCGAGCTTGAGCTGACTCATAACTATCCAGAATAAAGCTACAAGCGCCTTCCCAAATCACTAAACCATCACGCTGAGCATCATAAGGTTTAGGGTTGTTTTTCGGCTTGTCATTTTGTGTACTGGTTGCAAATAAAGTGTCAAAAACTGCCGCTATGGTGACACACAGCTATTCAGCGCCGCCGGCGATCATTGCGGTTTGTTTGCCGTATTTTATTCCTCGGGTACAGCTAAGTCACAATAACTATAAACAACCTGGGTATTAGTTTGCTGACACTGCATACTGGCTTCAATAAGACCTTAAAAAAAAGTGTTAGAACCGGTACTAATGGTAGTAGTTGCCGCGGTATTTTATGTTGCTATGCTAAATAATCCCGTGGTGGCGTTATGGACTGACAAGGAAAATTTGGTCGGTGATAAGTTTTCACCTAAGGCGGCGTCTTTAATTAGCGTAATTGTTTTGGCTAAATCACCATGCTGAGAAGCAAATATTAAGGGTAAGTTTTGCTTTAATGCTGCTGGCATATCCAAACAATGCAGAGCAATCTTACTAAAGGGGCTTAACCTTCTTAATTGCCCCCTTAGGATAATACTGAGGCTTGGCTATGATAAAGTCTTCGGCTAGCTTTAATTTGTTATTCGCCCATGAAGTCAGTGATAAGCTATTATCTTGGCCTTGGAGCCATACATTAATATTGTTTATATAAACTTTCATTATTATTTTGTAGTAACTGTAACGACGTGTCTTAGATTGTTTTTATTTTATTACCAGACACTTTACCAAAATGCTATTTAGTCTACAAATTTGTTTGCCCAGATAATGACAATAACAACAGCAAGTAAGACCAATAATATTTGATTCTCTATACGTAAATTATCTTTAAAACAGCATATTGTAGAGTAAAAGTACCAGCACTGTCACTGGCATTAACTTGATTTTAACTTTCTAGCTATTTTATTTTCCATCGGCTAATTCATCGTCAATGATCAAAAAACCGCTGCTATTGAACTTCACCCTATTGAGCATTTCCTGCCAATAGATGGGGTTATTTCATCATTTTTATTGGCCGTCATTTAAAATGCCAACTTCCCACTGTGATAGTATACCCAAGCGACTTGAAGATGTGTGTTTCAGGATGCTTGAGCGATTCATGATCAAGGCCGCTTTCTTTTATTAATGGTTATTCAGGAGAATATGCTCCTGCATTCTCTATTAAGCTGCATCCATGCAGCGTCCTTAAAAAAGGAAGTAACGAAGAGTATGATTTGCTCAGACATCCCCGCAGGGCTGGTTTAAAAATGCTTTATGCTGCGTTATTGATTTCGACAAGGGAACAACCATTCTCTTCAATCAATGCCTTGCCAAAAGGCATTTTTAATTCCAGCTGAAACCAACATCTTCATGTGGTTTGGGTATATACGTAAAAGGTCGATGACCCATTGCTGCCCCTTAACTGAACTTAAGCAACTTAATTTAACTTAACCTTCTTTTAGCAAGTAGAGAGCCTTATGAAATTTTTACATACCATGGTACGCGTAAGAGATTTAGACAAATCTCTTGATTTTTATATCGATAAACTGGGTTTAATTGAGACTAGGCGAACTGAAGTAGCCGCGGGTAAATTCACCTTAGTTTACTTAGCCACCGAAATTGGCGGCCCTGAAGTTGAACTGACTTACAACTGGGGCTCTACAGAAGAATACTCTGCAGGGCGCAGCTTCGGCCACCTAGCTTTTGAAGTTGATGACATTTATCAAACTTGTCAAAAATTACAAGACGCCGGCATAACTATTAATAGACCACCACGTTGTGGTCATATGGCCTTTGTTAACTCACCCGATGGTATCGCTATTGAGTTATTACAAAAAAATGGCGCTTTAGCGCCGCAAGAGCCGTGGTTAAGCATGAAAAACAGCGGCAGTTGGTAAAGTTACCCCTAAATCAATACCCTAACGGCCACTGATAGCGATGAATAAAGAACAAAGCCCGATACCGACAAAGTTCAGTAGCGGGCTTTTAGTTAGCTCAACGGTTTTAGCAGAATGATATGCCTGGATTACTGCTTATGCGGCTTATGTTGCTACTGTCTCTCCGGCTTTAAAGCTTCTTTTAGCGCAGCTAAACACAAGACAACATTTTCATTACGTGCCGCATAGCCCATTAAACCAATACGCCATGCTTTACCAGCAAAAGCACCTAAACCTGCGCCAATTTCTAAATTATATTCATTTAATAAAAAATGTCGCACTTTGGCATCATCAACACCTTGGGGAATAGTTACCGCATTAAGCTGCGGTAAGCGCTCAGATTCTGGCACAATAAAATCTAGCCCTAAATCACTTAAACCAGCACTTAATTTATCATGCATGGCTTTATGTCTAGCCCAGCTATTTTCTAAGCCTTCATTTTGTAATATCACTAATGATTCATGCAAGGCATATAAAGAATTAACCGGGGCGGTATGGTGATAACTGCGTTTACCTGCTCCCGACCAATAGCCCATTACCAGTGTTTGATCTAAAAACCAACTTTGCACAGCAGTGCTGCGATTTTGAATTACCGCGGCGGCTTTATCACTAAAACTCACCGGCGATAAACCCGGTACACAAGATAAACATTTTTGACTACCTGAATACACGGCATCTATTTGCCATTCATCAACGCGCAGTTCAACACCGCCCAGTGATGTCACCGCATCAACTATGGTTAAACAATCATATTGCTTGGCAATAGCGCATAACGCTTTGGCATCTGATAACGCCCCCGTTGAAGTTTCCGCATGAACAAAGGCGACAAAATTGGCTTGTGGGTTGGCTTGTAAAGCCGCCTCTAAAGCAGAGGGTTGCACCGCTCTGCCCCATTCTCCCTCAACAACCACCAATTTAGCACCAATACGATTAACATTTTCAATCATGCGCAGGCCAAATAAGCCATTAACACAAACAACCACAGTATCATTTACCGTCAGCAAGTTAACAAAACACGTTTCCATACCGGCAGAGCCTGGAGCAGATACCGCCATGGTAAACTTGTTTTTAGTTTGAAATGCATATTGCAGTAATTCTTTTATTTCATCCATCATACCGATAAAACAAGGGTCAAGGTGTCCTATGGTCGGCCTTGCCAGCGCAGATAAAACACGGGGACTCACATCTGATGGTCCTGGACCCATTAAAGTACGTTGCGGTGGAAAAAAAGATTGGATTGTCATGTACGCCTCTCAAAGGTTTCATTATAAAATAATGTGAAATTTATCACTGGCTTTATCATGCTTTAAAACCAGCCATAAGTAGAATAAACCACCCTTATCCTAATTATTCACTTGATAAATATCAATCAAATAGTCGGTATACTACATGCTGATCAGATCAATTTTTACCAAGCCTTATACTGACTTTTGGCAAGTAAGCATCATACTGTTATGATAGCGCCATTATTTCTTACCTCTAAGCTAACATGGCCCTTAAAGCAACTATATATAAAGCTAATATCGAACTTGCCGATATGGATCGTAATTATTACGATAGCTTGCAACTTACCCTTGCTCAACACCCCTCTGAAACACCACAGCGATTAATGGTGCGTTTAATGGCTTTTATCCTTAATGCTCACCAAGACTTACGGTTTGGTAAAGGCTTGAGTGATGAAAGTGAAGCGGCACTTTGGCAAGTTAATTACAGCGATGAAATTAATCTGTGGATTGAACTGGGACAGCTCGATGAAAAGCGCTTGAAGAAAGCCTGTAATCAAGCAAAAGCGGTTAAGCTGTATTGTTATGGCACCAGTGTAAAGACCTGGTGGTCACAAGTTGAACAAAACCTGAATAAATTTGAGCGCTTAACCATAGAGCAATTTGAACCAAGTACCTGTGAAGCCTTAGTTAAGCTACTTAGCCGTAATATGGACTTTCAATGCAGTATTCAAGATGGTCAATTATGGTTAACTTCAGGTGAAGAAACCCTTTTGGTTGAAACCATAAAACTCAAGTAAGAGACTCGAACAACGATGAATAAACGTTTTAAGCCTGTTGCCCTAGCAACCTCTATAACCCTAATTTCATTGGCCAGCTTATCTTTAACTAGCTGTAGCAACGTGAATCTAGCACGCGATACTGATCAGACTCAAAAAAGTGTCGCCGCTACCTTAGATAGCACCATCACCTTAGCGCAAATCAGCAAAGATGTTAGCTATTTAGCCAGTGATGCGCTCAAAGGCCGTAATAACTTTACCTTAGAAATTCGCCAAGCCGCCGATTTTATCGCAAAACGCTTTAACGAGGTAGGTCTTAGCCCAGCGCAGAGTGCACCCAATTTCAAACAGCAATATTCGCTGCAGAGAATCATACCTGATACACTTAGCGTGGAAATTAATGGCCAAGAAATTTCTGTTGAATCGTTAGCAATGGCAACAACAAAAATTGATTTTTTATGGAACAGTAATACCCTAAAAGGTAATCAATCAATAAAAGGTTCACCCGTCAATACTGTCATGATTGGTGAAAACGACAATTTACGTAAAGCGCTGAGTGAGCTAAACAACCAAGGCGGTCAACATTTAGTTTTATTGCACCCAAAACATGAAAAAAGTTTTAAACGCTATCAAAGTTATTTTGCTCGTGGGCTAACTAAACTTGTCGATGAAAAGTCCACTGCTGATAGCGGTGGCGTAATCGTTATCGTATTAACAGATATCAGCCAAATAAAACGTTTTACCGTTAAGGGTAAAGCCAACGTTACTGATACCACCTTAAGTAATGTCGTTGGCATTTTACCCGGTAAAAGCAAAGCGCATGAAATTGTGCTCTATTCAGCGCATTATGATCACCTAGGTGTTAAACCCAGCGTTGATGCGACACCTAACAGTACTCCCCTAACAGGTAATGAAATTTTTAATGGTGCCGATGATGATGCATCCGGTGTTTCAGCCATTATCAATTTAGCCAATCACTTTGCCATAATGGGCAACAATGAAAGAACCTTAATGTTCGCGGCTTTTAGTGCCGAAGAGATTGGTGGTTTTGGCTCACGTCATTTTTCTACCCAGGTAGAGCCAAAACAAATTACCGCCATGATCAACATTGAGATGATTGGCAAGCCCGCGATATTTGGTGAAGGTACTGTGTGGATGACCGGTATGGATCGCTCAAATTTAGGAGAGCAATTAAATCAGGCACTAGCATCACAAAACTTAAAAATTTATGCCGACCCTTATCCTAAACAAAATTTATTTTATCGCTCAGATAATGCTACCTTAGCTAGATTAGGGGTACCAGCACATAGTTTTAGCAGTACACAACTAGATAAGGATCAACATTATCACCAAGTCAGCGATGATATTAATAGCTTGAACTTACCGTCAATGCTGCAAGTCATTAGAATGCTAGCGACCGCAACTACGCCACTGGTAGATGGCTCTATTACCCCTTCACGTATTGACCCAAATAAAGTAAAACGTAACGGGCTTATTTATTAAGGACAGTTACTAGGCTCTTTAACCCGGTAAGTTTACCTTAGGCGTTTTATTCAATTCGTTTCCTTAGTTCGAGAGTAAGGATTGCTGCTTAGCTTAAACTAAGCGGCAATCACCTCTAATGGGCAACGTAATAGATATTCCAAGCGAGTTTTTTTCTCTACTTGAAAACCATGCCTAAGATACAAACCTCTCGCTGGATTTTTCAATAATACATTTAGGGTGATCGGTAAGCATAATTGCAAAGCCCGCTTTTTCACTACCGTCAGCACCTTACTACCTATGCCCTTACCTTGGTATTTAGGCATAATTTGTATCTGTCGAATGTGTAAGCTTTTATGGGTATTATTAAGCGCCACCACACCCATTTTGATCAAACCAATAGGTTTACGGTCCGCCAAAATAATGTGACTTTCATAAAAATGTTCTTTGATGCGAACTAAGTGTTGTTCGTCGGTCATACGAATACCTGCCGCGAGCAAATGCTGGGTCATGGTTTTTCTACGTAATGACAACAAAAAATCTATATCTTCGTGTTTAACTTTTCGAAAGCCAAGGGTAAATTTCATGTTTGAGTGTCCATTTACGCTTAGAAGTAAGATTATCACTAAGTTTACTTCTTTTGTGCAGAGCACAACACCTATTGGTCGTAATTATATAACAATCTATCGAGCTTTCATTGAATTAGTGCTACACCTTAGGGCACACTAGAGATAATGCAAACTATAGTAAGTGGAATGAGAATAGTATGACCTTTAAAAAATCCCTTTTAGTCGTTGCTGTTGCAACGGCTTTATTGAGTGCTTGCTCAGCAGAAAAAATTGCCCAACAAGATAATAACAAGCAAGCAACTGCCGCAGCTAATGTAACCGCGCTAACAACACAAACTGCTTCAGAGCAAGCGAATGAATTATTCGATACGATTTTCCAGCAAGGCGTTGATCGTAACCCCGTTAGGCAGACTTATTTAGGTATTAAAAAAGATTATGACAAATGGCATGATCTTTCCGAAGAAAACGCCGCCAAAGAGCTAGCCATAGCCAAAGAAAACCTCGCCTTAATCCAAGCCATTGACGTCAACACTCTTGATGCACAAACTAAAATAAGTCGCAGTTTATACCTTCAAAACTTTGAAAATCACATTGCCGATTATAAATGGCGTTTTCATAATTACCCAGTTAATCAAATGTACGGCACCCATTCACAAATACCTGCCTTTTTAATTAACCAACATTCAATCAGTAATGTAAAAGAAGCTCAAGATTATATTGCTCGTGTACACGGGGCGCACAAACTATTAGTACAACTTGTTGAACAACTAAAATTACGCGAAGAGAAAGGGATTATCGCCCCTAAATTTGTTTTTCCACATGTCATTAGAGATTCAAAAAACATTCTAGTCGGCGCGCCATTTGATGATGGAGAAAACAGTACGATATTTGCCGATTTCACCGGTAAAATAGCTAAACTCAGTATTAGTGATGACGAAAAAACGACTCTAATTACCGAGGTGAAAGCCGCATTAATCGACAGTTTAAAACCAGGTTATGAGCAATTAGTCACCTACTTAACCGCACTTGAGAAAAAAGCTGATACTCGTGATGGTGCATGGAAATTCCCTGACGGAGAAGCTTTTTACAACAATGCTTTAAAACGTACTACTACCACCGATTTAACCTCAGAACAAATTCATAACATTGGCTTAAGTGAAGTTGCACGTATTCATGATGAAATGCGCGTCATCATGAAGAAAGTCGCTTTTGACGGCAGTCTAAACGAGTTTTTCGATTTTATGCGTAACGACAAGCAATTTTATTACCCGGCGACCGTTGAAGGTAGACAACGCTATATCGACGAAGCAGTAGCACTTATCGATGATATGGAAGGCCGACTAGATAGCTTGTTTTTAACAAAGCCCAAAGCGGCATTAAAAGTTAAAGCGGTAGAAAGCTTTAGAGAGAAATCTGCCGGTAAAGCGTTTTATGAACGCCCTGCTCCAGATGGCTCACGTCCGGGTATTTATTACGCCAATCTTTATGACATGAAAGCTATGCCTATTTATCAAATGGCAGCTTTAGCTTACCACGAAGGTATTCCAGGCCATCACATGCAATTAGCTATCAAGCAAGAATTAACCGGCATTCCAATGTTCCGTAAATTTGGTGGTTATACTGCCCATACTGAAGGTTGGGGCTTATATTCAGAGATGATCCCAAAAGAAATTGGCTTATACCAAGACCCTTATTCTGACTTTGGTCGCTTAGCCATGGAATTATGGCGCGCGTGTCGTTTAGTAGTTGATACCGGTATTCACTCAAAAAGATGGCCACTTAAACAAGGTATAGAGTACTACGCTACCAATACCCCTAATGCTATGTCTGATGCAGTTAAAATGGTAGAGCGTCATGTGGTAATGCCTTCTCAAGCAACCGCTTATAAAATTGGTATGAACAAAATCATTGAATTACGCGAACATGCAAAAGTTCAGCTGGGTGACAAGTTTGATATTCGTGAATTTCATGACGTAGTATTAAAAAATGGTCCGGTACCGCTTAACGTTTTAGCCGACTTAATTAATGACTACATAAAAACTACAAAATCCTAGTTTAATGTTTGTTAACCCTAGCTAAGGTTAACTGTCCTTAGCTAGGGCAACAATTAAACCCTTAATACTTTCGATAAAATCTGCGCTGACCCCGCGGGTTTTTTATGCTCAACTTTCAAACACAAAATCATGGAGCCCTACCTGTTTACGAGACTGTGTTGTAGTTTGGTGTGGGTAAGCAATAATTCATTTTATAAAGCTTATTTTATCCACGTTTGATCTGAGTATTCCTTGTTATCTTCTAAAAAAAGATAGCAAAAAATGAAAGATAGCTGAAAGATAGCAGACACCCACTTAAATGGAAATAATGAGTAGCATCAACTATGCTCAAATAACCATCAATTAATATCTTTGAGAGTTATTATGGCCACGGCAAGAAAACAGCAAATAAGCTTAGTTGATACACCTTATTATCATTGTGTTTCTCGTTGTGTTCGCCGAGCATATCTATGTGGAGAAGATAAATTTACCGGACAAAATTATGGACATCGACGTGCTTGGGTCGCCGATAAATTACAGGCATTAAGTGACGTGTTTTCGATTGATGTTTGTGCGTATGCGGTCATGAGTAATCACACCCATTTGGTGTTGTTTATTGATGAGCGGCAAGCGAAGTCATGGTCAATGCATGAAGTGATTAGCCGTTGGCATCAGCTATTTAAAGGAACCTTGCTAACGCAACAATATTTACGCGGTGAGCCACTTATTGACACGCTTCAACAAGTTGTAGACGAAACAGCCAAGGTTTATCGTCAGCGATTGATGAATATCAGTTGGTTTATGCGTATCTTAAATGAAACTATCGCTAAACAAGCCAATCGAGAAGATGGCTGTACTGGACGATTTTGGGAAGGGCGTTTTAAATCTCAAGCCTTGCTTGATGACGCCGCGTTAATAGCCTGTATGGCTTATGTCGATTTAAATCCCATTAGAGCTAAGATAGCTAAAACCCCAGAAACATCCAAGTACACCAGTATTCAACGACGGATAAAAGCCGCAATTAAAGGGCAACAAGCCCAGCAACTACTGCCCTTTATTGGCAATCCAAGAAAGAACATGCCTACAGGTTTACCGTTTGCATTAAATGACTATATCCAATTGCTTGATTTAACCGGCCGTTGTATTAGAGCCGATAAACGCGGTTATATAGACAAAGCCCAACCTGAAATATTAACCCGTTTAGGTATAAGTCACGAAAACTGGTTGGTGTTAACTACACAATTCAGACAATGTTTTCATGGTGCGGTAGGTAGAGCGCAAGCACTCACGGATTTTTGCGAGCATCAACATTTGAAAAAACGAGCAACGGTGTCAATTTGCCAAAAGTTACTTGCTTAATAATCCATATAACTCATCTAGATATATCAATCACTTAAGGCTAGTTGTGCCTTAAATTGGGTGAAATCTCTATTTTACTAAATTAATTTGAATACCCTCTTCGTCACCATAATACTCAAAGTTAAACTCTGCCCAATGTAAATCAGTAACGATGATTTATTGATCTTATGTATTAATTATTTTGAGTGGGTGTCTGGTGTTTTTGGTGTTTTTGTTGAAAAGAATAAAATAAGGCGCTCAAACCAACAGTCACCGTCGACTGTGACTCATTGCTTTGGACTATTAGCTACCTTTATTTTCTGCTTATTTAAGTGTAAACCGCCTATAATTGAGAGGAATATACCAATATAGAGTATGCTACTGCTCATTGAATTTTTTGTTGTTATTTATGATCATTAGCGTAAAAAATATAGCTGTTGCCGAAGTCAGCTGTTCAAACTGCCAAGCATGTTGTTGTAGTTCCGAAGTCAGGATCATTTCCGAGACTGGGGTTCCTGATCAGCATATTTATGTTGATCAGTATGGCAATGAATCCATGTTGCGATTAGATGATGGCTGGTGCTCAGCTTTAGATCGAAATACTTTACTCTGTTCTATCTATGAAAGTCGACCGTGGATTTGCCGAGAATTTGAAATGGGCTCATATGAATGTATCAGTGAACGCACAGAAAAAATGTAATGTGCTACGCCTTTAGCACAGTGAACTTTCCTCCCCTACACCTTGCTTAAACGCAACATACCGTTGGCGGTGTTTCCTTGCTCAACAATTTCCAGGCCCTTATTGAGGCTCTAGACAACTCAGGATATTTAGTTATGCCATCCATTTTAGCTTTTTTAATTTTATTTTATTTAGTTGCTTATGCTTATGACAAAACCATTGATAATGAAATTAAAAGCAATCAAGCATTAGCTAACAAGTTAACCGAATTTAAATATTTTCATTCACTACAATCACGACCTAAAGCACTTTCTTCCGTGTTAACGTTCAAATTTATGGGTATCTCAACGGCTTTAAATATTGTTGGTAGTATATTTTCTTTAATGATGTATCTAGGTTTAGGTTTTGGTCTCTATTTTATCGCGCAATAATTAGCGAATAAACCGCATCACTTGGTGGGACTGTTTGAAATTTTCGTGATTTAAAATCAGCTATTTTTGTTAGCTGTCTTGGTATAGAATCCGCCTATAATTTTACTTATTAAAATGTTCTAAACGATAAAGTCCAAAACAGTAAGCTTTACTGGCAACACCTTCTTATCACTTTCTAACATGACACCAAACAAATGAATGATATAACAATAGCAACCCACAACGGTAATTTTCATGCAGATGATGTTTTCAGTATCGCTGCACTTAAGCACATTTTCCCTGCTTTTAACCTAGTACGCACCCGTGATTTAGACATTATCGCCAAGGCCGATATTGTCATTGATGTTGGTGGTGAATATGATCCAGATACCGGCCGCTTTGATCATCATCAACGAGGTGGTGCGGGTGCGCGTGACAATGGTATTCCCTATTCCTCGTTTGGTTTAATTTGGCAAAAATATGGCCTAGCAATATGCCAGGATAACCAAGAGCTAGCAGATGCTGTGGATACTGAGCTCGTATCAACCATTGATGCCATCGATTGTGGTCATGTCGAAGGTGTTGCTACAGGTATTAGCCTTAGCCAAACTATTGCCATGTTTAACCCGACTTGGCAAGAAGATAGTCACTTTGATAGCTGTTTTGATGAAGCCGTTGATTTTGCCGCACGGGTATTAACACGATTCATTGCCGCGGCTAACGGCGGCATCAGTGCGAAGGACATTGTCGCTAAAGCTATTGAAAATGCTGAAGATGCAAGAGTGATAGTCTTAGAAAAATATACCCCGTGGAAAAGAACGGTGCATGCCTTATCTACTGAGGCTTTATATATGGTTTACCCCTCTGGCTCTGGTCAATGGCGCATTCAAACAGTACCGGTTGAACCAGGTTCATTCGAAGACAGAAAGTCGCTACCTAAAGCATGGGCTGGCTTATCCGAGCAAGCACTTCGAGATGTGACCGGACTTGATGATGCTATGTTTTGCCATAATGGCTTATTTATTGCTGGTGCAGAGTCATTTGCCAGCACAATGAAAATGGCAGCTATGGCACTGAAAGAATAACAACATAACAATTAAAATTAGCATCTAGCACCTTCTATCATTAACTTATGGCTACTATAGAAGGTGATAAATGACTGCCGGTTAGGTCGACTTACAAGGTAAATAAGACATCACTGCGGATAATGTATTTAACCCCTTTCGTGATGGCAACTGAGCTATGTATACAGTGCAATGGATGCATACCATGAGGAAAGCATAATACGCTACCTGCTGGTGTGCGAACATCAATATTGACCACATCATCACCCGCTTGTGCCGGCTTAGTTGGCTCGTTTGCATTCACTAAGAAACGTGTTGCACCGCCTTGAAAGTCGTCACTGAGGAAAATTAACAAGGTCATTTGACTATATCGGTCGGGAAAAGCATTCGCTACCAGCTCATTATCTATGATGCGGCTACCTGGCCAAGAGCCATCAGAATGAGGCTTAAAAAAGTCATCTTGGTTATATCGATAAAATCGAAAACGAGCGTTAATGCCTATCGCTTTATCACCGTTAAAAATCCCTTGTCTATCATCCATTAAGTGAGCCATACGCTGCCAAATAGTGCCATCCGTTTTTTCATCAACAATCCACGTTAAACTGTCGTTATGACGGACACTTCGAGGTAAAGACACCGGTGCATCAGGCAAGTAACCAAGTTGCTCACTAATCGCTATTAAATTTTCACATTCGGCTTTAGACAAGACGTTTAATAGCTGAAATGCACCGGGTACTTGCGCTAACTCGTGGCGCTCAACTTGACCATTATCGTGATCATGACGCAATTTTACCGGATTTGACTCGGTATTACCCCAGGCTGGTAATGATGGATTTTCAGCGCCCGGCTCTAACGCTACCACAAAAAATTTAGCCTTGGTGTCTCTATCTAACTGCATAGTTATCTCTTATCGTTATTTCTTTTTGCTCAAGTGTCTTAATCGAGACAGCTCCCTGTCATTGCTTATCCGCCTTATTTACTGATAATGCGCAGCTGAGTAAACTGTCGATGACCGGCGGCTGTGCCATGAAAACCAAAGCCACTTTGCTTAGCACCTACCCATGGCCCTGCCCCACCCGGACCTTGATTCACTCCCACCATGCCAGCTTCCATTTGTTCGGCAACGTCAGCAGCACCCGCGCCACCAAATACCGTGGCACCTAAGCCATAAGGGCTAGCATTAGCGCGGGTAATCGCCTCTGAAATATGATTAAAACGGCTAATAGCTACGATAGGACCAAAGGTTTCATCATGCTCTAAACACATATCAGCCGTGATATCTGCCACTACGGTAGGTTGAATAAAAGGCAGCTCATAGTCTGCTGTACCTAACAGGAATCTTGCGCCTTTTTCCTCGGCATCTTTAAGCTGGGAAATAACACTTTTATGTTGTTTCTGATTAACAATAGGCCCGATATTGACGTTTTTTTGGTCCCAAGGGCCTACTTGGTAACGGCTAGCAAGTGCCACGACCTTTTGTTCAAATTCATCGGCAATACGAGCATCAACATAGACACGCTCAGTTGACGTACACATCTGTCCGGCATTTTCAAAGGAACTGGCGACAGCAAATTGCACCGCTTTATCAATATCAGCGCTGGCCATAACAATCATGGCATCATTACCTCCTAGCTCCATCACTAAGCGTTTAAGCGATGATGCGGCACTGGCCATGATGTGTTTACCCGCCGCGAGCGAACCGGTAAACGCCACCATATTGATATCAGCATTGACCAAGGCTTTTCCCGTTTCGGCGTCGCCATGGGCAAGTTGTAACACCCCTTCAGGCAATACTTCATTAAGGGTATTGACAAAAAGCTCGGCCACTAACGGTGTTTCTTCTGACGGTTTTAACACCACAGTGTTACCCGCCATTAATGCTGGCAACAGTAAATTATTTGCCATGGCCAGTGGATAATTCCAAGGGGAAATAACAGCGACTACACCTAGGGGCCGATATTGCAGTTCAACGCCATGTCCCTGCGACTCGGGTGCAAGAGCACTGGCAATTTCTTGGCAAAAGTAATCGGCATTTTGCACAGTACCAGCCACTTCATAACTCGCCCGTTGATAGTCTTTGCCCATCTCTTTACTGATCAACAGTGTCAGCGGCTCTTGCACTTTAACGAGCTGCTCATAGGCAAGTATTACTTGCTGGTGCCGTTCACTTAATGACAACGCAGCCCAAGCTTTTTGTGCGTGCTTGGCTCGTTTAACAACACCGGACATTTTTTCAGCGGTCGTTATTGGCACTTCACCCAGTGCGAGTTGAGTGATGGGATCGTAAGAGACGAGCATGGACATCGATTTGTTCCTTAAAGCTGCATTTGCTTTCGTTATAACAAGTTATCATTGGTTCTTGTGCTACATTATGATAGCGTGGAGAATTAAAGCAACCAGTATACTTTTAGTAACCAGGCTAATTTGATTGAAATTAAGATGAAAAGTACTTTAAAAACAAAGAATAAAAATATAAAAATAAATAGTGATAGCTGTGCAGAACCCTGTTCAATTGAGCGGGGTATGCGAATATTAGGAGGCAAGTGGAAGGCTTCAATTCTATGGCATGTCAAAGATGGGCCAGTGCGCTTTAATGACCTCTCTCGCATGCTTAGTGGTGCGAGTAAAAAAATGGTCGACCAACGCCTGAAAGAACTAGAAAGCCAAGGGCTCGTTAACCGAGAAGTAATTTGTACTCGCCCTATTGCGGTTACTTATGAGATCACCGATTTTGGTCGTAGTGCACTCGATATATTAGAGAAACTTAAAGATTGGACCGAAGAAAACAACCTCTAAAACAAGACAAACTAGCTAACGAGTTGGCACTGAGACTGGCTTTTTGCTTATTCTTCGTTATGATAGCCAGCTTAATTTTGCCTATATGCGGGCGTTTGTTATATTGGAGTATGTCAAAATGAATAGCATTGATCTATTTGTAAAAAACTGGGGCAGTAAAAACGTCATGGTACCAATAGCCAGTGATGATATTGCCGAGCTTGAAGAAAAATTAAATGCTTTTTTACCTGACTCATATAAATATTTAATTTCAAGCTATGGCTTGGTGCACTCGCCAAATGTGTTAACTAAAATATGTGATTTAGGCGTCAATATTTCTGAAGTGCAAGACTTCTTAAGCCTAGACGATGTGTTTTCACTATCAAAACTCTATGAAATGGGTGGTATGCCAAAGGGGCATATTTTGTTTGCCTCTGATTGTAAGGGCAACATGTTTTGTTTCAAACTGAGCGATTGTGCAAGTGCACAAACAGATGTCGCCGTATGGTTCTATAACTATGGTTTATGCACAGTGACAAAAGTATCTGACTCTTTCAGCGAGTGGCTAGAACAGTTTAATGACCTTTAAAAAGCTTAACAGCGTGTCATAAGACCTAACAATTAGAAAGCGGTCAGCCACGCTTAACTTAACGCTCCTGCCAACAGCCCTCTTTGTCTACCGGTAATCAGCAACTACCGGCAGAGCCAGTGGTTTACCGAAATTAAATTAACCATGCCTTTATTGAAGAAGCTAACAGTTAACTCAAATATTATTTTAAAAGTTCACTAAGGTCGAAATAAATCTAAACTTAATACAACTTCATTTCCTAACCAATATGCATACTCAGTATGATCTTGAAGATTGTCACCCGTTAACGCATGCACTAATACACTTAATCCTTGACGGTTATCTTCAAGCCACGGAATAAATTGCTCAAAGTCATTTGATGAAAAAGTTATTTGACAGCTCCACTTAGGGTGAGGACCAATAGGTTTTTGATGCACCCTACCAATTTTTAACGTAAATAAATCACCTGCCTTTTGACATAAATCTTTAGCAAACTCGATCGTTCCTTGCTCAAAATAAACATGGGCATGGTAATAGTCATGAATATTAACTGGCGATTTCAGTTTGTTCATCTATTTATTTCCTTCTTTCTTATTCTCAGTGGTGTATGAAGTATTAATTTCTACTTAGCGCCGTGTTATACCAAGTCCATTAAGTGAGTCTCACTCAGAACTTGCCAGCGCTTTGACAATAAATAGAATTTTTTTGCATATAGTCACTCTATATGAAAGAAATTCTGTGCGGTTACCGAATCGCTGGCAAGATCCCGAAGGGCGATTACCTAATAAAAAGTAAAGGCTTATATGCTGCGTTATTGATTTTGATAAGGACGCTGCATGGATGCGGCTTAGTAGAGAATGCAGGAGCATATTCTCCTGAGTAACCATTATCTACAATCAATGCCTTGCCTCTAAGACTTTTAATTCTCGCTGAGTCGGAAGAAATTTATTGGAATTGGTATTAAGCGAACTAAAAGTATTCATACCATTGTACTTTAGTTTAAATACGTGCAATAAGTTTATGTGCGTGAGCTAAAGTTTTCGATTGATCTCGACCAAGCCCACTGCTGTCAATAAATGTGACATCGGTAATGCCAATAAAACTCAACACATGTCGTAAATAATTTGAAATAAAATCAAGTTCAGTGCCTAATTTAGTGCCACCAGAAGCAATAATAATATAGGCCTTTTTATTATTTAATAAACCAATCGGCCCATTATCCCCGTATCGAAAAGTTAATTTAGATCTAACAACTTGGTCAATCCACGCCTTAAAAGCTGCCGGCACACCAAAATTATAAATAGGAAGACCAATAACAATTAAGTCAGCATTATTGAGTTCATCAACTAATATATCAGACGTTGCCAAGTATTTATTTTGCTTTGCACTTCGTTCTTCAACCGCAGTGAAATTAGCATTAATCCAGTTTTCATCAATTAAAGGAATACCTTCAGCCAAATCTCTAATGGTTACTTTGCTATTTTTTTCACTGCTATGTTGTTTACCAGTAAGTTGCTTAATTAACTTATCTGATAAATCTCGGCTAAAAGAGCCTGTTTTTCTCATGCTTGCGTCAAGTCTTAAAATACGTTTAACCATGTCATCCTCTATTGCAATATTGATAGCTTGTTAAATAACATAAACACCTACCGTTTAATTTAAATATGTGAAGTAGGTGTTTATGTAGATTAATTTAAGACACAATGGGGTTTACATTAATACCGCCATCTATATTGTATTCTCCACCAGTAATGAATGAAGCATCGTCTGAAGCTAAGAAGGTAACGAGTTTCGCAATATCTTCTGGTTGCCCAAAGCGTTTTAATGGAATTCTATTTTGCATAGCCTCTGAAAATTCATTTAATTGTACTTCTGGCATACCTGTTTTACCAAAAATAGGGGTGTATGTTGGGCCTGGGTTTACTGAATTCACCCGTATTTTTCTTGGTGCAAGTTCAGTGGCTGCTGTTCTTGTATATGAATTTAACGCTGCTTTAGAGGCAGCATAAATAGCCGTATTTGGCATACCTGTATAAGCATTTATAGACGAAAGGTTAATAATAGAACCGCCATCATTAATAATAGGTAAAAACTTTTCAGTGGTGAATACTGCGCCTTTAAAGTTAATGCCCATCTGCATGTCAAACATCTCTTCTGTATTTTGACCAACAGCTGCGAGGCTAAAAACACCAGCATTAACAAACAATACGTCTATATTGCCAAACTCATTTTTTACTTGCTCAACAAGTGCATCAATAGCCGATAAATCCGTAACATCAGCAACTATGCCGATAACACCTAATTCATTAGCAGCAGTAGCCACCCTATCAACTGATCTACCCGTAATGATCACACTGGCGCCAGCCTCTTTAAAATATTTTGCCGTTGCATAACCAATACCACTATTACCACCCGTTACTACTGCTACTTTCCCTGTTAAATCATTCATTTGTATATTTCCTTTAAGATTAATAATATCGACACGAATCAGTACCGATCAGTCCAGAATTGACAATCTAAACCGAACGGTTCATAATTACAAGGGTAAATTTTATTAAATGAGAAAATTATTATGAAAGCAGGCCGTCATCGCAGCTTTGATAAAGACATTACACTGGAAAAAGCTATGCGGGTATTTTGGCAAAATGGCTATCCGGGCACATCGCTAACGGACCTAACGAATGCAATGGGGATTAATAAGTCTAGCCTTTATGCTGCCTTTGGTAATAAAGAAGAATTATTTAATCAATCGATTGAATTTTATTTAAATAAACATGGAGTAGTACATTCAGCTGAGCTTTTTAAAACAGAATTAAGTCTAAAGGACCGAGTTCGAAACTTCTTACTCTCGATAACTAAGATGTTAACAAACCCAGATTTACCTAAAGGCTGCTTCATTTGTCAATCTACTGCAGAAATAGCGAGTTATTGCTTACCGGAGAAGTCGGCAACCAATATCAATAGCATAAATAAACAAACGATATTGACGTTAACGGATTTTTTTGAAAAAGAGCAAAAATCAGGTAATTTTGTTGAGGGGTATTCGCCAAATACAATAGCGAATTACCTGTTAACACTACAATTCGGCTTAGCTATTGCTGCGAGAAATGGCAGTAATATGGAAGAACTTAAAGAGGTGGTAAACTTCTCTATCGGTCAGTTTAATTAATCATAATAAAACATGCCCATGTACTTGGCTCAGGACGATTTTACAGGCGCATGAACTATTGCCAATTTTAACAACCGGTTAGGGATCTATTTTTCGATAAATAGACGGTTGAACCTATAACAAAACTCATCTAGGTATTCTTGTAGGTATTTTCCCGATACCCCATGAAATGTACCCACCAAAATATTTTTAAATTACCGATGGCTATATGAACCCATGGCAACCATTCATCAACCAAACAAAGATAACAGAAAGATAACAGACACCCACTCAAAATAATCAATAAAGAATATCGCAAAAAACCAGTGTTATTAATTAACATTGAACAAAATCATACTTTGATTGTAGTCACGAATATTTGAGTGGGTGTCGGCTATATTTGTGCTTTGAGTATCAACAAAAACCAGCGTCGATAGTTATTAACAGTTTACTGCTAATCAGGTAATATTCAACAAATTCACCTCTAAAGAAAGTGACACCTAAAGTATGAATATAGTTTGTGCCAACTGTTTTACTACCAATCGCATTCCCGATGATAAAGACCATAACAAGGGTAAATGTGGTAAATGCCAACAAGGGCTTTATTCATCGACACCTATTGAACTAACCAACAACACTTTTTATCCCTTTATTGAGCGTAACGATTTACCGGTAGTTGTTGATTTTTGGGCAAGCTGGTGTGGCCCATGCCAAAACATGGCACCAGTATTTAGCAAGGTGTCACAAGACTCCCCGACATTACTTTTTGCCAAAGTAAACACTGAGCAAATACAGCAGATAGCGGCTAAGGCTAATATTCGCAGCTTACCTACTTTAGTCTTTTTTCATAAGGGCAAAGAAATCGATCGTATTTCCGGAGGCCTTAATGAAATGCAAATGAAGCAGTGGCTAGGGCAAAGTTTGCAAAAAATGGCTTACTAGCTTTGGCGCACCCGCATAAATAACCGATAAAAAAAGCCGCAAGTGCGGCTTATATATATTCATTTTTTAAGATAAAAACACCTTAATAAAATTACTGTACGGGTATTAAATCTATGAAGATTGTTATTTTTTTATTTTAGCTATAGTAGCGGTTACCCGCTCTTTATTCATCACTACACCCGCCTGTAATGTTTGCCACTGAGCTTTAACATCAGCTAGGTTTACCGCATTACCTACCTGGATAACGCCAACCATACCAAGGGCGAAATGCGGTAGACATTTATAGAGAAAAACGCCCTCTTGCTCGAATTCGACTACTGCAGCCTTACCCATAGGCGTATTAAACGTAATACCACCTTTGGGGCTGACCAAAGATTGCGCATTATGGGAGGCATCAGACGGAATAAAACGCACGGTATCACCGGGTGAAATTTTCAAAAAATCAGGCTCCATGATCATAGTTTGGCCACTGGCATTGGCGGTTAATAACTTAACTTGGTGCTCTTTTGCCACAAGTAAAGTCGGTAGTAATAATACCAAGGTAATAATTAGTCGTTTCATCTTTTACTTCTGTAGGTTATTTATAAAAAATAGATGTTAACAATTCTTATTTAGATTTTCAATGGCAATGTAGTTGCAACACAGTCAGATATATTTCTATCGCTAGAAATTAAAGCAAAATGCCTTGAGAACTGTAGAGCTTGAGCTTTATTCCCGTCGCGGTGGCGACAACACCCAAAGGGACACTGCCTCCGGCGTCCCCTTGGAACCCCACGGAGTCCCTACTCAGCAACATATTCAATAACAAACTAGCGCAAACCACGATTCCTGCCGATTTATCATCCCTGAACAACGGCAGCTCTAGACCTCGTGTCTCGAGTCGAGGCTTGCCATTACTAGTATGTCATTTCATTGCTGAGATGGGATTGGAGTGTTTGGCACGGATAGCTCACATAACAACTGTCATCTTCGTGGTGGTTTAATCGTGGATTCAGACCTTAGTGAACTGGATTCCAGATCAGAGACTTCGGGAATGACGACTAAAAGTAAATAAGAAGTACAAACCTAATCCCCTAGCCTATCAACACGCACTAAGTCTGCTTTAATCAAGTGCCGAAATGAAAGGAAATATTCACGTATTACCATCAGGGATGATGGCAAAAGTAATGCGGCACATGGATGTGCCATCATTACTGTTACGTCGAATATATTGCCTTGAATGGAGGATTACACTTGATTAGCAGCGCCGGGGGATTCCAAAGGGGGCTGGGCGTCTAGCCCCCTTTGGGTGTAGTCGCCACCGCGACAATAAGCTTAAATATTCTTATATTTTTATTCTCGAAATTTCTGATAAGAATTTATTTGATTTCATTTTAAACTCTTCTGTTAATTCGAGTAAATTTATAATGCTCTCGCTTTGAGACTTATTAGGTTCCGATAGATGTTTAGCATATTCTCGATAAATTTTTTGTGCATCTAATTTTAACTATTTAAGTGGCTCACTCAGATCAAAAAAATAATTATTAACATATAAATCAAGTTCAACCGTTCTTTTTTCAACATCATATTTGTCATGCAGATCTTTAAGCTTTTGAATATTATCAGCAGGCACATTTGATGTGATATTAAAAGTGAACTGTGTCGACAATGAAAAATGATAATTTACATAATCTTTTACTGAGTGAAACAAAAGATCCCTTTTCTCTTTTAATAACACCTCGTTTGCGAGTCTTCTTTCATGCTGAAATAATGCTTCCTGCTTTTTAAACTCGCTATCAATCTCTGTTATATGTTTCTTTGAATCGTGCTCAAATTGCTTATTTTGTCTTTTACTTTGCCAATAATTATTTATCCAAGATACGACTATAGTTGTTGCGATTGCACCACCTATCATTAAAGTTACATGCGGAGGTAATTGGTAACTGCCATCATGGATACTTGGCTTTGTTTGTTGATCTAATGTAGAAGTTACAGCCTTAGTGTCTGCTTGTACTGTATTATCATTTTTAACAGTAGTGTTTCCTTCTTTTTGAAAATCACCTTTTACGCCTGAATTCTTTTCATCCATTACTACCTCTTTCATAATTAGAATCCGATTAAAATTAGACAAAGGGCTATTCTTAAAACAAAAAACCCGCACTCTCTTTTAGAAAATGCGGGTTTTTATTAAGAATTACAAGCTGTAAGCGTTAGCTTACCATCCTGTTTTCTCTTTAAGTGCTTTACCAATATCAGCTAAAGAACGAACAGTTTTAACACCCGCCGCTTCTAATGCTTTGAATTTCTCTTCAGCAGTACCTTTACCGCCGGCGATAATTGCGCCAGCATGACCCATGCGCTTACCTTCTGGTGCAGTAACACCAGCAATGTAAGCAACAACAGGCTTAGTCACGTGTGCTTTAATGTACTCAGCTGCTTCTTCTTCAGCGGTACCACCGATTTCACCAATCATTACGATTGCTTCAGTCTGTGGATCGTTTTGGAACATTTCCAAAATATCGATGAAGTTAGAACCTGGGATTGGATCACCACCGATGCCAACACATGTAGATTGGCCGAAACCAAAATCAGTTGTTTGCTTCACTGCTTCATAAGTAAGAGTACCTGAACGCGATACGATTCCTACTTTACCAGGCAAGTGGATATGACCAGGCATGATACCAATCTTAGTTTCGCCAGGAGTGATAACACCCGGACAGTTAGGACCGATCATACGCACGCCAGTTTGCTCAAGCTTAACTTTAACGTCAACCATGTCTAAAGTTGGGATACCTTCAGTGATGGTGATTATTAGCTCGATGCCAGCATCGATAGCTTCTAAGATAGCATCTTTACAAAATGGTGCTGGTACGTAGATAACTGTTGCCGTTGCGCCAGTAGCTGATACAGCTTCACGAACGGTGTTAAATACAGGTAGACCAAGGTGCGTTTGACCACCCTTGCCTGGGCTTACGCCGCCAACCATTTGTGTACCGTAATCAATCGCTTGCTCTGAGTGGAATGTACCTTGTCCACCGGTGAAACCTTGACAGATTACTTTAGTATCTTTGTTAATTAAGATAGACATTATGCATTGCCCTCCGCAGCTTTAACAACTTGAATAGCAGCATCTGTTAATGATGTTGCTGCAATAATGTCTAGACCAGATTTTTTCAATACTTCACGACCTAGTTCAGCATTAGTACCTTCAAGACGTACAATTACAGGCACTTTAACGCCTACTTCTTTAACCGCGCCGATGATACCTTCAGCAATCATGTCACAACGAACGATGCCGCCGAAAATGTTTACTAGTACCGCTTTCACGTTCTCGTCAGACAAGATAATCTTGAAAGCTTCAGTAACACGTTCTTTGTTTGCGCCGCCGCCAACATCTAGGAAGTTAGCTGGTCGGCCACCGTGTAGGTTAACGATATCCATAGTACCCATTGCTAGGCCCGCACCGTTCACCATACAACCAACAGTACCGTCAAGAGCTACGTAGTTTAGCTCCCACTGTGCTGCATGAGCTTCGCGCTCGTCTTCTTGTGATGGATCGTGCATTTCACGGATTTTTGGCTGACGGTATAACGCGTTGCCATCGATAGTGATTTTGCCGTCTAGACAGTGAAGGTTACCTTCGTCTGTAATAACAAGCGGGTTGATTTCTAGTAAGGCGAAATCAAAATCGGTAAACATTTTTGCTAGACCTAAGAAAATCTTAACAAATTGCTTCATTTGTGTTGGGTTTAGACCCAATTTGAAACCAAGTTCACGACCCTGGAAAGCTTGTGCGCCTACTAGTGGATCGATAGTTACTTTGTGGATCAATTCTGGTGTATTTTCCGCAACAGTTTCAATATCTACGCCGCCTTCAGTTGACGCCATGAATACCACTTTACGGGTACCACGATCGACAACAGCGCCAAGATATAGCTCTCTAGCGATATCGGTGCAGCTTTCAACTAAAATCTTAGTTACTGGCTGACCCTTAGCATCTGTTTGGTAAGTGACAAGGTTTTTACCTAACCACTTTTGTGCAAACGATTTGATTTCTTCTTTAGTTTTAACTAGCTTAACACCGCCAGCTTTACCACGGCCGCCTGCGTGTACTTGGGTTTTAACAACCCACATATCGCCGCCAATTTTATCAGCAGCTTCGGCAGCTTCTTGAGGGGTATCGCAAGCGAAACCCTCAGAAACTGGTAAACCATATTCAGCGAATAATTGTTTCGCTTGATACTCATGCAAATTCATGGTGTTTTATCCATTTATCTGTAAATGAAAGCTACCGTTTTATTCTTTTAATAAAAATGTAACGGTAGCCAATGAAAAGTCGGCAAATTATAGTACAAAGGCTCTAATAACGGTAGTCAAAAGAGCTAAATGTAGGTGAGAATTTATTCCCGCTTAGCGCGAACAAGTTCCCGCCTACAATCTATCTGAAACTATATATCTGAAAACTATATATCTAAAAGAAGACGTGTAGGATCTTCTAACAAGTCTTTAATGGTTACTAAGAAACCAACAGACTCTTTGCCGTCAACTAAACGATGGTCATAAGACAAGGCTAAATACATCATAGGTAAAATTTCAACTTTACCATCAACCGCCATAGGTCGGTCTTGTATCTTATGCATACCTAAAATTGCCGCTTGCGGTAGGTTTAAGATAGGCGTTGAAAGCAATGAACCAAAAACACCACCGTTAGTGATAGTGAAGGTACCACCCGTCATTTCAGCAAGTGAAAGTTTACCATCACGACCTTTAAGTGCTAAGGCACGAATACCATTTTCAATACCCGCCATGCTTAATTGATCGGTATCACGAAGTACTGGTGTAACTAAACCACGCGGCGTAGAAACAGCAATAGAGATATCGAAGAAGTTATGATAAACAATATCATCGCCATCAATCGAAGCATTAATTGCTGGGTAACGCTTTAAAGCTTCGGTGACCGCTTTCACGTAAAAAGACATGAAACCTAGGCGCGTATCATGGGTTTTCTCGAACAAGTCTTTATATTTTTTGCGAAGATCCATAATTGGCTTCATGTTAACTTCATTAAAGGTAGTTAACATGGCCGTTTCATTTTTCGCTGCCAATAAACGTGTGGCAATAGTTTTACGTAAACGTGTCATAGGGACACGTTTTTGCGTACGTTCACCTAACTCTTCAACAGCTGGAGTTGCTGCCGCTGCTTTTGCTGCCGGAGCTGCTGGTTTTCCTTTTGGAGCGTTGGCTGCCGCTTCTACGTCTTCTTTAGAAATACGTCCACCTTTGCCAGTACCAACAACATTTGCTGCGGTTAAACCTTTTTCTGTCATTAAACGACGAACAGATGGGCTAGCAAGTTCATCGCTGCTTACTGCTTCTTCAGACGTTGCTGTAGCCGTAGTATTCGCGGTAGCACCGGCATTTAGCTCACCAATTTTTTGCGCGCCTAAAACGGTATCGCCTTCAACATGAAGTATTTTACCAATGACGCCATTCTCTTGAGCAACAACTTCTAAGACCACTTTGTCGGTTTCAATATCAACTAAATTTTGATCAACTGATACCGTATCGCCTGTAGCAACATGCCATGCGGCTACAGTAGCATCAGCTACTGATTCAGGTAATACCGGTACCACGATATCAATAACGTTAACAGCACTTGTTACTGCCGCGGCTACCGGCGCCGCTGTAGGTGCAGCAACAGCAACTGAGCCTTCAGAGTAGGTACCAATTACTTGGTCGCCTAATACAGTAGCGCCATCGCCTTGACTAATATCAGTCATCACACCATCACAAGTCGCTGGTACTTCTAATACCACTTTATCGGTTTCAATATCGACAAGTACTTGGTCACGAGTAAATTTTTCACCAACTTGTACATGCCAAGTTGCTACTGTTGCATCTGCAACTGATTCTGGTAATACCGGAACTTTGATTTCGGTTGTCATTTTTATAATTCCTTACAAACTTGTAGCACTTTCTTCTCATGACCTTAATAGAAAGTATGATGAGAAGAAGTGCACTCAATAGTTAATCTAACGTTAACGCTTGAGTGACAAGCGCTTGTTGTTCTTTCACATGAACTGACATATAACCCACAGCAGGAGCTGCAGAGGCTTTACGGCCAGCATAAGTCAAATACGTACCTTCAGGGATTGCCGCTCTAAAATGATGCTGAGAACAATACCAAGCACCTTGATTTTGCGGCTCTTCCTGACACCAAACAAATTGCTTCACATGTTGATACTGTTTAATAGCATCTTGAAACTCTTTCTCTGGGAAAGGGTATAACTGCTCAATACGAATAATGGCCACGTTATTAAGTTCATTTTTACGACGTTGCTCAACTAATTCGTAGTAAACTTTACCACTACAAAATACTACCCGCTCAACCGCGCTATGATCTAAGTCATCCGTTTCGCCAATGACATTATGAAAGATACCAGTGGCCATTTCTTCTAATGAAGAAACCGCTAACGGGTGACGTAATAATGATTTAGGTGACATAACAATTAATGGCCGACGCATTGGTCGAATTACTTGACGACGTAACATGTTGAATACTTGCGCTGGTGTTGATGGTACACACACTTGCATATTATGATCGGCACAAAGTTGCAAAAAGCGCTCTAACCGAGCAGATGAATGCTCTGGCCCTTGCCCTTCATAACCATGTGGCAATAACATAGTTAGGCCACATAAACGACCCCATTTTTGCTCGCCTGAGCTAATGAACTGATCAAATACTACTTGAGCACAGTTAGCAAAATCACCAAATTGTGCTTCCCACAGAGTTAAACCTGCAGGCTCAGCTGTGGTATAACCGTATTCAAATGCCACAACAGACACTTCAGATAATACTGAATCATGAACATCAAAAGGACCTTGTCCTTCACGTATATTTTTTAAAGGGGTATAAGTACTACCATCATCTTGGTTATGTAAAACCGCATGACGATGGAAGAAGGTGCCACGAGCTGAATCTTGCCCGGTCAGACGAACACGTTTGCCTATGTCAACAATAGTCGCATAAGCTAAGTTTTCCGCCATGCCCCAATCCAAGAGTTTTTCACCTTTGGCCATTCTCATGCGATCATCATAGATCTTCTTAACACGAGAATGTACAGGATGATTTTCTGGAATAGTAGCGATTTTAGTCGCTAACTCTTTAAGTTTATCAAACGAAATTTCTTTGTCGTAATCATCATCCCAGTCATGACCAAGATAAGGGGTCCAGTCAACTGAATGCTCAGTCATTGGACGCCATTGCTCAACAGTACACTGACCTTCATCAAGCAACTTACGGTAATAAGCGGTTAACTCGTCGGTTGTTGCTTTAGTTAAACTACCTTCAGCGACTAATTTATCTGCGTATAATTGACGTGGTGTTGGATGTGTTTTAACAATTTTGTACATTAACGGCTGCGTAGCACTTGGCTCATCAGCTTCATTATGGCCATGGCGACGGTAACAAACTAAGTCGATAACCACATCACGTTTAAATTCGTTACGGTAATCAATAGCGATTTGCGTGACTAAAATCACCGCTTCAGGATCATCACCATTAACATGAAAGATTGGCGCCTGCACCATTTTAGCAATTTCAGTACAATATTCACCTGAGCGCATATCTTCTGGAATAGAGGTAGTAAAACCAACTTGATTATTAACCACTATGCGTACTGTACCACCTACTTTAAACGCACGGGCTTGTGACATGTTAAAGGTTTCTTGTACTACACCTTGACCAGCAATTGCTGAATCACCATGAATGGTAATAGGTAATACTAAATCACCTTGGTCACCTTCAGCACCACCGCGTCTATCTTGTCTCGCTCTTACCGAGCCAATAACAACAGGGTTAACGATTTCAAGATGCGAAGGGTTAAACGCCAGCGCTAAATGAACATTCCCGCCAGGAGTAACAAAATCTGAAGAGTATCCTTGATGGTATTTCACATCACCCGAACTTAAAATTTCATCATGTTTACCGGCAAATTCATCAAATAATTTTGATGGGTTTTTACCCATAACATTAACCAGCACATTTAAACGACCACGGTGAGCCATGCCCATAACCACTTCTTTAATGCCAGCAGCACCGGCACGAGTGATTAATTCTTTGAGCATAGGAACTAAAGCATCACCACCTTCTAATGAAAAGCGTTTTGCACCCGGGAATTTCGCGCCTAGATATTTTTCTAGACCATCCGCAGCAATTAAGCCTTTAAAAATCTCGGTCTTTTCTTCAACGCTAAGATTAGCTTTTGACTGAACTGACTCAAGACGTTGTTGTATCCAACGTTTCTCATCAGTTGAGGTCATGTGCATATATTCAGCGCCAATGGAACCACAATAGGTAGCTTTTAAGGTTTTATATAATTCACCTAACTTCATGGTCTCTTTGCCAACAGCAAATGAGCCTAAGTTAAATTCTTTATCAAAGTCATTTTCTGATAAGTCATGATGTGACAATTGTAAATCACGCACTTTATCACGCTGCCATAAACCCAAGGGGTCTAGATTAGCATTTTGATGACCACGAAACCTAAAAGCATTTATAAGTTGTAAGACTTTAACCTGTTTAGCATCACCGCCCGAAACAACAACTTGTTTTTGGGTTTGTTTTGCTAACGTTTTAAATTCATCACGGATGACACTGTGGCGGTATTCCACCTCACTGCCTTCGACTTTAGGGAGTTGACCGAAGATTTCTTGCCATTCTGTAGTTACAGAGGCGGAGTTATCTAAGTATGATTCGTACAATTCTTCGATATAAACGATGTTACCACCGTTAAAATGGGAAGACTCGAGCCAAGCCTTCATTACACCTTCTGGCATTGCCTTGTTCCTTTGCTGGGGGTAAAGCAATTAAAATTTATAACCATTGTAAGTATATATACCCAAACGATTACGCTAATAAACATTTTAAATTTAACAGAGTATTACATTAAAAAGCTAAACGGGAAGTTTAACTAAAAAGTATAATACCCTGTTTATTCTTGCATATAAATCAATAACGTAAACTTAGACCAAAGCAGTACCTATGGTAACGTTAGCTAAGCTTACTTTTAACCTTAAACCGCGCGGTTTAATAACATTGATTTAATATGGCCGATGGCTTTGGTTGGGTTTAATCCTTTTGGACAAACATCAACACAGTTCATGATGCCATGACAACGAAATACGCTGTAAGCATCTTGTAAATCATCTAAACGCTCTTCTGTGGCGGTATCACGACTATCAATTAAGAAGCGATAAGCATGCAACAAACCAGCTGGTCCGATAAATTTATCAGGATTCCACCAAAATGAAGGACAAGAAGTAGAACAACAAGCACATAAAATACACTCATAAAGGCCGTCTAACTTTTCACGTTCTTCAATTGATTGTATGTTTTCACGAGCCGCGGGTTGTGCATCGTTGATCAAGTATGGCTTAATTTTTTCATATTGTTGATAAAATTGGGTCATATCAATAATCAAGTCTCGCACTACCGGTAAACCAGGTAATGGGCGTAAGACAATCGTTTTCGCTTTCAACTGGGATAATGGTGTGATACAAGCCAAACCATTTTTACCATTCATGTTTAAACCGTCAGAGCCACATACACCCTCACGACATGAACGACGGAATGATAACGTAGCGTCTTCTTCTTTCAAAAGAATAAGCGCATCAAGAACCATCATATCAGAGCCTTCTGGCACGTCTAATTGATAGTCTTTCATGTAAGGTTTAGCGTCTACATCAGGATTGTAGCGGTAGATCGAAAAATTTTGTTTCATCGTATATTTCCTACAATTAAGTCCTTAGTAAACACGTGCTTTCGGTGGGAAAGCTTCGCGGTGAATTGGTTTCATATTCACTGGACGTTTAGACATTGCTTCCGTCTCAGGTGTGTAGATTGAGTGGCATAACCAGTTGACATCATCACGTTCGGTAAAATCTTGACGGGCATGAGCACCACGAGATTCCGTGCGGAAGTTTGCTGCCTTGGCACTACAGTAAGCCGTTTCCATCAAGTTATCTAATTCTAAACATTCAATACGCTGTGTATTGAATTCAGAAGACTTGTCATCTAAACGGGCAACTTTAAGACGTTCACGAATTTCAGTTAATTCTTTCATGCCTTTAGCCATGGCTTCGCCTTCGCGGAAAACCCCAAAGTTCATTTGCATACACTGTTGTAAGTCTTTACGAATTTGTACTGGGTCCTCACCTTTAGTCGATGATTCCCAGCGATTAGTACGGGCAAGAGAGACTTCTAAGTCTGATTCAGACGCATCAACACCCGATTGAGTTTCGTTTAAGTAGGTGCCTAAGAAGTTACCTGTGGCGCGGCCAAACACCACTAAATCAAGTAGTGAATTACCACCAAGGCGGTTAGCACCATGCACAGATACACACGCAATTTCACCTACGGCGAATAAACCTTCAACGATAGTTGCTTTACCTTCTGGACTGATATTAAGGGCTTGACCATTAACATTTGTCGGTACTCCACCCATTTGATAATGACAGGTAGGAATAACTGGAATAGGCTCTACTGCAGGATCAACATGGGCAAAAGTCTTAGATAACTCACAAACACCGGGCAGACGTTTTTCTAAGGTTTCACGACCTAAATGATCCAATTTAAGTTTTATATGTGGTCCGTATTGAGGATGGTCATAACCACGACCTTCACGAATCTCTGTCATCATTGAACGAGCAACAACATCACGGCCGGCTAAATCTTTAGCATTTGGCGCGTAACGCTCCATGAAGCGTTCACCATTTTTATTCAGCAGATAACCACCTTCACCACGACAACCTTCAGTCACAAGAACACCTGCACCAGCAATGCCGGTTGGGTGGAACTGCCACATTTCCATGTCTTGCATTTGAATGCCGGCACGAAGTGACATACCAACACCATCACCGGTATTGATATGAGCATTAGTAGTTGAGGCAAAGATACGACCTGCGCCACCGGTAGCTAATACCGTTGCACGGGCTTTAAAGTAAACGATTTCACCGGTTTCGATACAAATAGCAGTGGTACCAACAACGGCACCGTCACTATTTTTAACTAAATCTAAGGCATACCACTCTGAAAAAACGTTGGTTTTGTTTTTAACGTTTTGCTGGTACAAACAATGTAATAAAGCATGACCAGTACGGTCAGCGGCAGCGGCAGTACGTGCGGCTTGTTCACCACCAAAATTTCTCGACTGACCACCAAAAGGACGTTGGTAAATTTTACCGTCTTCGGTACGAGAAAAAGGTAAACCCATTTTCTCTAATTCAATCACGGCTTCAGGACCTACTTTACACATATATTCGATAGCGTCTTGGTCACCGATATAATCAGAGCCTTTCACCGTATCATACATATGCTCTTCCCAATGATCTTCATGGGCATTGCCTAACGCTACGGTGATACCACCTTGCGCAGATACAGTATGAGAACGAGTTGGAAAAACTTTAGAAATCAAGGCACATGATTTGCCTGATTCGGTAATTGCTAATGCAGCACGCATACCTGCGCCGCCTGCGCCTATAACAATTGCGTCAAATTCACGAATTGGAACGTTCACTTATACACCCCACACGGTTAAGAAGCCAAACACTAGGTAGGCTAATAAGATAACTGAAAATACAAATTGCAAAGCACCGCGTAAAAACGCAGGTTTTACGTAATCAGACAGTACTTGCCAGACGCCAATTTTTGCGTGAGTAAGCAAAGCCAACAATGCTAACACTGTTGCTACTTTAACGCTGGTACAGGCAAAAAAACCTTGCCATTGCTCAAAGGTAACGGTCGGCGTTACCACAAAAAAACCAGCAAGAAGTAAGGTGTAAAGAGCAAGAATGATGGCACTCGCTCTTAATAGAATAAAATCATGTACGCCATTTCGGCCTACTGATGCGACGACATTTACCATAACCAGACTCCTATTACCACTGATACGACTAACCAAATAACCATGACTATTTTGGCACTGGTATTACCTGAAGCTAATTCTTCAAAATGACCCATATCCATACACAAGTGACGAATACCTGCTAATAAATGATAAGTCAATGCTGAAAGACAGCCAAAAATAATGAAGCTAAAGAACAAGCCATCAAGATAACCTTGAATTTGACTAAATCCTTGTGCAGAGGAAAGAGAGATGGAAAGGGTCCACAATAAAATGCCAATAGCAAATACCATAATTACACCAGAAACACGATGTAAAAGGGAGGCATATGCTGCCGGATGCATTTTAATAGTGGCTAGATCTTTAAGACCTAGGTTTACAGGACGTTGTTTTTTCACGATTGTTGCCTAAAGAGCTCGAAAGCCTTCAACTTTTATTATTGTTACTCATGAACTACCTTTACCTACTGACTTAAAGTTTAAACTTTAAGTCAGTATAAAAAAGTAATTCCCGAAAGTGAACGGTAACTTTTACATGCTCTTATTTGTAAGTGTACCTATTCGCACACAAGTCTAACCAACTTCATAACACGATTCTAGTTAGATTTTGTATTATGATTCAAAAATTATAGCGTAGTTGAATCTATAAACAGTAAGTAATAAGCTACAGGACGAAGTGATTATATAATCGATAACATTGAATTACAATTTTAGCGAACGCCAAGATCGAAGCAAATTAACGAAGGCTGCTTTTTTAAGCAATATATTGAGCTGTGTTGAACTTTAGTATAATTACTCTTACATTTTAAATTCATTTCAGGGTAGAATGTCGGCAGTTTGATAAACCCAAGAAAAGTAACAAAAACTGACTATTTATTCACTAAGCTTAGTATGGGAATTGAGCAATTTAGTAGAATGTTGGTAAATGTAAATAAATTATAATTGATAGGGGAAAAATATTATGGCTGAATCAAAAGCCTCTCTGAGTATTGATGGCATAGAAATTGGGCAGTTTCCAATTTTAAAAGGTACTGCAGGTACTGACGTAATTGATATTAGAACTTTAGGAAGCTATGGCTATTTTACCTATGACCCCGGCTTTTTAGCTACGGCATCTTGTGAATCATCTATTACTTTCATTGATGGCGATAAAGGCATATTGCAACATCGTGGTTACGCTATAGATGACTTAGCAAAAAAAGCTGATTACTTAGAAGTTTGTTATATCTTATTAAATGGTGATGCTCCGACGCAATCTGAATATGATGAATTTAAAGCCATCATCACTAACCATACAATGGTGCATGAGAAGTTAGCCCACTTCTTCCAAGGATTTTTACCTGACGCACATCCTATGGCTATGGTTTGTGGTGTTGTTGGCGCTATGTCCTCTTTCTATCACAGTGACTTAGATATCACTGACCCGGCACAGCGTAAACGTAGTGCTCATCGATTAATTGCTAAAATGCCAACTATTTCGGCTATGGCTTATAAATACAGTGTTGGTCAACCTTTTGTTTACCCCCGTAATGACCTAAGTTACGCAGAAAACTTCCTGCACATGATGTTCTCAGTACCCGCAGAAGAATATAAAGTAAATCCTATCATAGCGAGTGCGATGGATAGAATCTTTACCTTACATGCTGACCATGAACAAAATGCTTCTACCTCTACGGTACGTTTAGCAGGCTCATCTGGCGCTAACCCTTATGCTTGTATTGCCGCAGGTGTTGCCTCTTTGTGGGGACCTGCACATGGTGGTGCTAATGAAGCCTGTTTAACTATGCTTGAAGAGATAGGCAGTTTAGACAGAGTTGATGAATTTGTTGCTAAAGCTAAAGATAAAAGTGACCCATTCCGTTTAATGGGCTTTGGTCACCGTGTCTATAAAAACTTCGACCCACGTGCAACGGTAATGCGCGAAACATGTCACAAAGTATTAAAAGAGTTAGGTATCAACGACCCATTGCTTGATGTTGCTATGGCATTAGAGAAAGTGGCTCTTGAAGACCCATACTTTATTGAAAAGAAACTTTACCCTAATGTAGACTTCTATTCAGGCATCATCCTTAAAGCTATTGGTATCCCAACAAGCATGTTCACCGTAATTTTTGCTATGTCGAGAACCGTTGGTTGGATTTCTCATTGGGATGAAATGTTATCTCAACCGGGTCAAAAAATTGGTCGTCCTCGCCAAAAATATACCGGTAAAATTGACCGTGAATTTGTGCCATTAAATAAAAGATAATGACATAGTTAAAAATATTAACTTGAAAAGGCAGCTTTAGCTGCCTTTTTTATGTTTATTTACCGATAAAAACCCATCAATATTTTTGATAATCGTTATTCAGCTAAAAAATATACTTACCTTTTTTAAAAGCCGATAAACACTATAAAAACAGATTCAGTTGTTTTTTTTAGTGCTATTTTGATTTAATTCAAAGCAAGTAGTCGCTATAATAGCGATATTTAGCATTTCCTTTCACATAAAAACTCAATAAATTGATTATGTCTGATTATTCTTTAAGATTTGGTGGTATTAGCCGTTTATATGGCGAACATGGTGCAAGCATCATAAAACAAGCTCACTTTTGTGTTATTGGTATAGGTGGTGTTGGCTCTTGGGTAGCAGAAGCTCTCGCCCGTAATGGTATAGGCCAAATTACCTTGATCGACTTAGATGATATTTGTACCACGAATATTAACCGACAAATCCACGCATTAACGGATACTGTTGGCCAAAGTAAAGTTGAGGTTATGAGTGAGCGGATTAAACAAATCAATCCTGACTGTAAGGTGCTAGTCATTGAAGACTTTGTTACTACTGAAAATTTAATGAGCTTACTCAATCAATCATATGACTATGTTATTGATGCTATCGACTCTGTCGATATTAAAACCCGCATAATTGCTTATTGTAAGCGTAATAAATTACCTATAATTACTATTGGTGGTGCCGGTGGTCAAGTTGACCCCAGTCAAATAGCTATCACTGACTTAAGTAAAACCTATCAAGATCCCCTGCTTGCTAAAGTAAAAAATCAATTACGCCGTGAATTTAATTTTCCACGTGCGGATATTGCCAAAGCGAGCAAGAGAAAGTTTTCAATAGATGCGGTATTTTCTACCGAGCAACTACGCTACCCTGCTGATAATAAAGCTGGAGAAGTTTGTTTAGCGAAACCCGATGCAAGTAATGGTGAACAGGGTAGTATGCGATTAGATTGTCGCACGGGTTTTGGTGCGACCACACATGTGACGGCAACGTTTGCATTTTTTGCCGTTGGTAAAGCAATTGATAAACTGTTAAAAAAGAAGCTGAAGTAATCAATAAACCAGCTCAACGCTACAAAATAACTTTGCTCTAGCCGTTATTTTACTCAGCCCGCGCTCAATTCACTGGCAATAGCAGAATATTGCCACGAATTATACCCTTCAATTAACAAAACTATCAAACTGGTGCGATAAAGTCATTTAAATACTCTATTTAAAAGAGGCTAGCTAGCACTTAAATAGAGTTTAAATGTAGTAAAATAGAATAATTATTCACTAGTATTGCTTATACTGTGGTTAATACAAGCGAGTAGTTATTGCGCCAATAATTTTATTTTATCAACAATAGCTAATAAACCATTACCACGAGATGGGCTTAAGTGCTGCATTAAACCCATTGTTTCGAAGTATTTATTAATATTTACCTTATGTATTTGTTGTGCTGTTTTATGATTAAGGGCGCTAAGCACAATCACTAATAAACCACGGATAATTTTGGCATCACTGTCGGCTTTAAACGAATAGTAGCCTTGGCTATCTTGTTCAACTTTCAGCCAAGCCAGACTTTCGCAGCCAGAAATGAGGGTTTCATCGTCACGCAGTGATTTTTCCATTCGAGGTAATTTTTTACCCAGCAGCATAATTTCTCTATGTCGGCTATCCCAACCTTTCGTTTTAGCAAAGAGGGTAAGAATATCAACCATTTCATCGCTCGATATACTTTTGACACTGCCAGTTTCATCGTGTTGTTCTTGTTCGAGACAAGCATTAAGTAAAAATTTATTTAAGCACTCAATCAGGTAATCAATTTCCACCTTGGTATTATAAGCAGCTAGAGAAACCCTTAAGCAACCATCGATGTTTAAATGCGCCATTAAAGGCATAGCACAATGATGACCCGAGCGAATAGCGATACCATAAGTATCCAGCGAGGTAGCAACATCGTGATTATGATGTCCTATTAAGGTAAAAGCGATAACACCAATATCAGGTTTGCCTTCGACTATAAATTTAACTTGCGCTATTTTAGCTAAGGCGTGATAACAATAATCAAGCAGTTGTTGTTCATATTCCTGGTAACTTTTACTAATATCGGCTAACAAAGGTGCTAAGAAGTTGATACTTTCACCAAAAGCAATCACCCCGGCAATATTGGGTGTACCCGCTTCAAACTTAAAAGGTAAGGAGTTAAAGCGAGTACCTTGAGTAAAACTGACTGTTTTAATCATTTCCCCTCCCCCCTGATATGGCGGCATAGTCTCAAGCAGGTCTTTTTTACCATAAAGGACACCAATGCCTGTTGGGCCATACATTTTATGAGCCGAAAAAACATAAAAATCACAGTCAAGCGCTTGTACATCAATCGGTAAATGTGCCACTGCTTGAGCGCCATCTATCAAGGTTATTGCACCAACAGATTTTGCCTTAGTTATAACTCTCTCAACGGGATTTATCCGCCCTAGCACATTAGAAATATGGGCAAATGCGACAAATTTTGTTTTATCCGTAATGACATTATCTAGCTTAGTACTATCAATATAACCTTGCTTAGTTAAAGGTAAAATCTTGATCACCGCGCCAGTTTGCTCGGCAACTATTTGCCAGGGCACAATATTTGCGTGGTGCTCACTAGTACAAAGAACTATTTCATCCCCTGGCATTAAGGTATTTCGAGCCAAGCTTTGCACCACAATATTGATACTTTCCGTGGCACCCTTAGTCCAAATTATTTCTTTAATACTACGCGCACCAATAAAACCTTGGACTAGGGTACGGGCATTTTCAAAAGCTAAGGTAGCTTTGCTACTTAGTTGATGTGAAGCTCTATGGACATTGGCATTATATTGGCAATAAAAATCTTGCTGGCTGTCAATAACATTTCGAGGTTTTTGTGTGGTCGCTGCATTATCAAAATACACTATAGCGTGATGTATATCGTCTTTATCATGCCTAGGTGAGCAGATATTTTGTAATAATGGAAATTTCTTTCTAAAAAGGTCAGGCTCAAATGTTTTCATAAATACTCTGATAAATAAAATTGTGCTCTATACCCAAGCCACCTCAAAAGGCGAGTTTCAGGATGCAAGAGCGAATCATGATAAAGGCGTATCTTTTTATTAAGGGAAGTTTTAAAGGCTTATAAGCGGCGTTATTGATTTAGACAAGGGAATAACCATTCTCTTCAACCAATGCCTTGCCTCTAAGACTTTAAATTCTCGATAAGGGACACTTTCTTATACGGATTGATATAAACATTATAACTTATTTTTCCACTACAATTTAAGTGCTTAGTAAAGCTCACCCATTTTGGGGACTTATGAAGATAGAAAAATAAGCGTATACCTAGGTAAAAATGAGGGATTTAGACTATAACTAATAAAGTGTTCTCTCAAAAGGTATCAGAATGAGATTTTTTGCTTGCCTATATCAGTTTAAAACAAATCTATATCGTTTTTTTCAATTGAAAAAATCAATTGTCGCTAAACGACAAAACACTAAATATGCTCAGGAAGTAAGGGGCATTGAAAAAAAAGACCTTAGGCTTAGGTGTAAAAAAGCCGCACAAGAGATCCAATATTTAGGTCGTTTTAGTCATTGGCCCATTGCAAAAGTAAAAATAAAGATAGAAAAAAACTCGTTGCTTTATTTAGATATTAGCCGCAGCAAGCAGAAAATTTTTGCCGATAAAATTCAAGGTCAGGATAAAATAATGAGGGTTATTGATAAGACGTTATTGTCTGATAAAAGAGTAAAAAGACTTCCTTAATTCTAATATAATCTGAACTCTGGATAAGGAGTGCTTGATGGGTAAGTAAAAACAACAATTTACGATTATTAAGAATAAAATTTACAAAATCAGTCGCGATATATGTTATCAATGTTTCAATTTATTCGATTATCAAGGTAAAACGTTTATGAATAACGGGTTATTTATCGACGTTTTAACGCTGATAATCAGATAAAGGGGAATATTGAGCAAGTGCTGCTTATCCAGACTTCAGGTTAATATAGGCTAGCACTAGCAAACCATGGGTTAAAAACTCCCTGATAATATCCGAGTTTTCCTTAACGCTTCACTTTCCCATGCTGCCGCTTGCGCTAACCAGTACCTCGCACCTACAATATCACCTTGCTGGTATAAAGCTAAGGCAATATTGTAATGAAAACTCGGCATCAAATAGGCTGACGGTTTTGTATTTAATATACTCAGGTATTCTGAAGGAAATTCATTAGCGAAATACCTTAGTTGAGTACGCCGATTGAGCGGTTTAAAAGCTGAATAACTTGGCGCAATAGGTCTTGCTGATAAGTCTTTACCGGTACTAAGCTGTTGACAACTTTCGGCTAAATGGAGGCCAACTTGCTCTTTAAAAGCTATCGGCGTACCTAAACGCCATTTTTTTTGCTCGCTCAAGTTGTTATTAACGGCTTGCAAAATTGGTGTACTGGCTTTTATGTTACTGGCCCATGCTACCTCTGCTAATACCCTGGCTCTCACCTGTTTCCGTACACCTTGATAGTAATTGGCCAAAACCGCAATATTATGAGCAAAAGGTTTATGCTGCACCCCTTGGCATTTATCATGGTTTTTACTTAAGGGGTATTCATCAACAAAACCGAGTAAATGACTTATTTCATGACTAAAAACATCGGTATTATCCTCGACATCAAAATAGAGAATACCTAAGTGTACATTGGCACCGCCTTCGTTGAGCATTAAACCTATATACCGGCTACTCACGTCCTTGGCCACACTTTGCCAATGTGCTTCATCACAAATAATAGTACGTTGTGCTTGCGCCAGACAATCAAGACGTTTGCTGCTAATGTAGCGTGGCATCGGCAAACAGACATACTGTGCTAACACTTGCTGCTCATTAAAGCTACTGATCAGCTGCTCAAGGTGCTTTAAGTGGGCCAGATTAGTCGCAAACAGTTGTAAACTGATAAGGCAACTTGATAACGTTTCAAATGGCACTTGCTCTTGAACATTAACGGTGCTTATTAGTAATGGACTATTTTTGATGACCGCATATTTATCTAGATCTGAGAATAGACGGTTAATTTGGCTATTAGCACCTTGCTTCAACGCAGCAGAATTTATTAGCTGCTTTACCCGAGCTACATTCCCTAAAGAAACAGCTATGTTAATGGCTAACACTAACCTAGTTTCAGCTAAGTTATTATTGTTAATCATTGCTGGTAATTGCCCTAATGTCGCTTGTGCTAGGGAAAACTGACCTTGTTGAAAATATAACTGTGTCAGCGCGACCATGGCTTGCTGGGATTTTAAGCGAATTGCCTGTTCAAACCACATAATAGCCGTGGTGATTAAAGCGATATTTTTTTCTTGCTGAGCTTTTTTTTGATACCAATAAGCAAGTTTTAATGCCGCGTTTTGTTGGCTTTTCGCTAGGGTTTGGTTTAGCGTTAACCAATGAATACTAGTAACAGTCGCATTTTTTTCGGCAATGGTTAGCGCGGCAATGTAGTCATGCTTTAATGCGTAGGAAAATTGCCCCGCATGGTAATTTTTTGTCTGCAATTGCTTAGTTAAATAATCGGCTAAAAAAAATGAACTTGATGACAAAGATATCATCAAGCTCAGTAGTAATATATAACGGTATATTTTATCGAAACGCATTGAGTCGCTAAAAATTTATGGCTGAGTATTAGTGGTTTTTTTAGTGCGCATTAAATCTAATTCAAGCTTAGCGTATCTATGCTCAACAAATTCATAAACATTAGTGCTTAATGCCAATTTAAAGAAATTTGCCGCACTGCCACGAAAGCCTAGGGCTTGGTTATACTTACCTAAATAAAAATAAGCTTCACATAGTCGCTCAGTTAACTCTTTATTGGAGCGAATATTTTTTGTTAAATCGTGAACAAACTCTCCTTGAGAAATTTCGCCAAGATAAAGGTATATTATCTGTTTCGCCCAGGTACTATCCGCAACTAATTTTGCTCGTTGTTTTAATAACTGCTTTGCTGCGATAGGGTCCATCTCATATTCAGTTAAATACAACCACAATAGACGATACGGATCATCCTGCTGTTTTTGATGAAAAGCTTTAAAATCAAGACTAGCTAATTCAGGTCGAGCACCATAATAAAGGGCTATGCCCCGATTTAAATAGGCATATTCATGTCCAGGTGCTAGCTCTAAGGCAGAGTCGAATTTTTCATAAGCTTGGGAAAACTCTTGTAACTGGGTGTAATGAATGCCCAAAAAATTATAAGCATCAATTAAATTAGGCTTTAATTGTAGGGCATGGGAGAAGTCAAATCTTGCCAGCGAACGTAAGCCAACACTGTCATACAAGACACCTCGATCATAAAAAAGTTGTGCTCTTTGTTCATCCGGTATCTTTGCCCTATTTATCACTTCAGATAAACGTGCGATGGCTATTTCACTTTTAAAGTTAATCGCCAACGGCTCAGCAATGACTAGATTATTCATTATCGCAAAAGGTCTATTATTATCAGCTCCTTGATTAGAGGCACAGCCTTGCGTCAGCAGCGTACTACTTAACAGTAATATTAGAAGAGTAGTTTTAAGAAGTGAATGCACAGAAATGCCTTATAAATAAATAACTAACAATAGAAATTAACTCATTATAAACAAAAAAGGAGCCAATTGGCTCCTTTTTTACTTAATCAAATGTAAATATTTTTTACTGATAAAATTACTCTGCAGCAGGTGTTTCTGTCGCAGCTGGCTTTTCAATAGCTTCTTTGATACTTAAACGAACACGACCTTGGCGATCAACTTCTAGTACCTTAACTTTCACTTCTTGACCTTCTGTTAAGACATCGCTAACGTTATTAACGCGCTCTTCAGAAATTTGAGAAATGTGCACTAAGCCATCTTTACCTGGTAATACATTAACAAAAGCACCAAAATCAACGATACGTACTACTTTACCGGTGTAAAGTGTTCCTACTTCAATTTCAGCGGTTAATGCCTTAATACGGTTAATCGCATCTTGTGCTTGTTCATTTGAAGTTGCCGCTATTTTAATAGTACCGTCATCTTCAATTTCAATGGTAGTACCGGTTTCTTCCGTCAATTGACGAATAGTCGCGCCACCTTTACCAATAATGTCACGAATCTTATCTTGGCTTACTTTCATGGTGTGAATACGCGGAGCAAATTCAGAGATATCATCTCTATGGCCGCCGATAGCTTCATCCATCACAGATAAAATATGAGTACGTGCAGCTTTTGCTTGGTTTAAAGCAATTTGCATTATTTCTTGAGTAATGCCTTCAATTTTAATATCCATTTGCAGGGCAGTAATACCCTCTGTCGTTCCGGCTACTTTAAAGTCCATATCACCTAAATGATCTTCATCACCTAAGATGTCAGAAAGTACAACAAACTTGTCACCTTCTTTAACAAGACCCATCGCAATACCAGCAACTGACGCTTTAATGGGTACACCCGCATCCATCAAGGCTAATGAAGCACCACATACCGACGCCATTGAAGAGGAACCATTTGATTCAGTGATTTCAGAAACAATACGGATAGCATACGGGAATTCTTCTAGTGTTGGCATAACAGCTAACATACCACGTTTCGCCAGACGGCCATGGCCGATTTCACGACGTTTAGGGCTACCAACAAATCCAGTTTCACCAACACAATATGGAGGGAAGTTGTAATGAAACATAAATGGGTCAGTTTTATCACCCATTAAGGTATCAAGACGTTGTGCATCACGTTGCGTACCCAGCGTTGCCGTAACTAATGCTTGGGTTTCACCACGAGTAAATACCGCAGAGCCGTGAGTTCTTGGTAAAACACCTGTCATTACGTCTAAAGCACGAATTGACTCAGGATCACGACCGTCAATACGAGGGTGACCATCCGTAATGCGGCCACGGACAACCGTTTTTTCTAAATCGTGGAATAAATCTTTTGCTTCTTGCACGTTTAGATCAGCATCTTGTGCTAATAAAGTTTCAACAACAGAGTTACGGATCTCGGTAATTTTTTCATAACGAACCGCTTTTTCAGTAATTTGGTAAGCTTCGTTTAATTGTGCTTCACTTAACTCTGCAATTTTGGCTAATAACTCAGTATTTTTAACTGGTGCAGACCATTCCCATACGGGGGTGTTTACTTCAGCTTTAAATTCTTTAATGGCCGTAACCGCTGTTTGCATTTGCTCATGGCCGTACATTACCGCACCAAGCATTACTTCTTCAGACAATATATCAGCTTCAGATTCAACCATTAATACCGCGCTATCAGTACCGGCTACCACAAGGTCTAATTGACTGGTTGGTAATTCAGATTGAAGCGGGTTAAGTATGTATTGACCATCAACATAACCAACACGTGCTGCGCCAATTGGACCATTAAATGGTGCACCTGAAATAGCAAGAGCGGCAGAAGCACCAATTAATGAAATGATGTCTGGGGCAATTTCAGGGTTAACAGAAATAACCGTGATAATTACTTGCACTTCGTTAATAAAACCTTCTGGGAATAACGGACGAAGTGGACGGTCAATTAAACGTGCAATCAGTGTTTCTTCTTCTGAAGGGCGACCTTCACGTTTGAAGAAACTTCCTGGAATTTTACCCGCAGCGTAGGCACGCTCTTGGTAGTTTATTGTTAACGGGAAAAAGTCTTGCCCTGCTTTCGCTTCTTTTTTAGCAACAACAGTGACTAATACACAAGTATCATCCATGCTTGCCATAACAGCACCAGAAGCTTGACGAGCAATAGCGCCCGTTTCAAGTGTTACAGTATGTTTACCGTATTGAAATTTTTTAGTAATTGGATTTAGCATCTAATTAATTTCCTTAATTTTCATCATTATTAATATCATTTACCAATCTGTACAATTATTTATTCACTAAGTATCTTGGCCAAATACATGACAGCAAATATGCTACTAAGTTGAACAAAAAATTATACAGTTTGGATTGGTTGGTGTTAGAAAAAACATCCATGCAGTTTTAGATTTATTCGAAGAACAGCATAGGTATATTTTCACCGACATTATACTAAGTAAGCAGGTGAATGCTAGCGTCAAAGCGCAATTATTACCTTAAAGCACAGATTAACGGCTAATTTATTATCTTTTTGTAAAAGTGTTAACGGCAGAAAACAAAAAAGGAGCCAAAGGCTCCTTTTTTTAAATCTTATAAGTTACGTTCGTTAGCAAGTTGCTATTAACGACGTAGACCTAATTTACCGATTAATGTACCGTAACGCTCAACATTTCTACCTTTCAAGTAATCAAGTAATTTACGACGTTGGGCAACCATACGTAATAAACCACGACGTGAATGGTGATCATGGATGTGCTCTTTAAAATGACCTTGTAAGTGGTTGATTTGTGTAGTTAACAAAGCAACTTGAACTTCTGGAGAACCAGTGTCACCTTCTGATTGAGCATATTCTGCAACGATTGCAGCTTTTTGTGAAGCATTTAAAGACATAAAAAATCCTTAGTGTGTTAACCCTTCCCTCAATATTATTGAGTTAAAGGTAATTAAAAGACGCATCAAGCCAAACACTAATTTAGCATTGATGACGAAAGAGCGCATATTCTAGCAGCGAATAATTAAAAAGCAAGAAATTACTGCAGCCAATAGGCTTAACAATATTAATAATGTAACAAAACCTGTGCTATCTATCGAACAAAGACGCGATACAAGGAAGCGTTGTTATACCACAACGATACGTTTAGGCGCGACTAAGCCATCATCATCGATAAAACCTACGCCGATAAATTCAGCATTAGCATCGTTTTCATCTTCACCGATATACACTTGCACGCAACCCTCACTTGGCGAATTATGAGCTTGCACTGGGTTACCATGGCGTAAGAAATTTGCCGACATATCGTCAACATAAACACAATGCATGCCATCTACAGCACTATTCATCGGCAGCAATAATGGGTCAAGTAACTCTGATGGGCTTATTTCTTCTTCATTCGCTTGTTCGAGTAAGGCTTCAAGCTGAGGCAGTGTTACCATTTTATCCATGGGATAATTCCCCACGGCAGAGCGTCTAAGGTCAGCTACGTGAGCGCCACAACCTAGCAGTTCACCTAAATCATCAACTATGGTGCGAATATAAGTGCCCTTTGATACATGAATATTTAATTCAACTTCATCATGCTCAAAACGTAATAACTCAAGGTTATAAACAGTAATATCCCGCGCTACTCGTGGTACTTCAATACCTTCTCTGGCATATTTATACAAAGGCTGACCTTGGTATTTAAGTGCTGAATACATGGAAGGTATTTGTTTAGTGGTGCCGCGAAAGCTATCTAAAGCTGCGGCTAACTGTTCATCAGAAACGTTAACCGGCTTTTCACTGACAATTTCACCATCAGCATCACTCGTTGTGGTACGAATACCGAGCTTTGCTGTGACTTGATAGGTTTTATCGGTATCAAGCAAAAATTGTGAGAACTTAGTGCCCTCGCCCAAACAAATTGGCAACATACCCGTTGCTAAAGGGTCTAGTGCGCCGGTGTGCCCTGCTTTTTGAGCAAAGAAAATACGTTTAACCGCTTGCAAAGCATGGTTTGATGACATTTCATAAGGCTTATCTAATAGCAATACGCCATTAACTGGGCGACCTTTTCTACGTTTAGCCATGTCTTACTCGCTTTGCTCACTATCATTATTTTTTTCACTGTCCACGGCTGAGTTATCCGCTTGTTTATTATTATTTTTATCACTGGCAATCGCTTTGTCAACCAAGGCACCCATACGTACACCTTCTCTCATTGAACTATCATAAACAAAGCGTAAATGCGGCATAATACGAGCGCGTAAACGTTTGCCTAATAATGAGCGGATATAACCTTCAGCATCCGCTAATACTTCAAGCGAGGCTTTAATTTCATCGGCATTATCATTAAAAAAAGTAACAAATATTTTTGCATAAGCTAAATCACGAGTTAATTCTACCGCAGAAACTGTGGTCATGCTTAAACGTGGATCTTTTATTTCGCGCATTAAAATAACGGCGATTTCTTTTTGGATTTGCTGACCAACTCGGTCAGTACGGGCATATTCTCTAGCCATCGTATACTCCTTTGAAGCTGTACTAATAAATTACAACTTTCTTCATTGATTATATATTATTAACATAAAAGGGGCATAAGCCCCTTTTAAAAATTTAACTAATAGCGCGAAGCTAGTGACTGCAAATATAAGGCGGAAGCACGCAGTTGACACCTGTCAATGAATAGCTCTAACACAATAATTGCTCCTACTAGCAATGAGATAGTAGTTATAATGTACGTTTAACTTCAATCGTTTCAAATACTTCGATTTGGTCACCGACACGGACATCATTGTAGTTCTTAACACCGATACCACACTCAGTACCGTTACGAACTTCTTGTACGTCGTCTTTAAAGCGACGTAATGATTCAAGTTCACCTTCGTAAATAACTACGTTTTCACGTAATACACGAATTGGCGCAGAACGTTTGATAAGACCTTCAGTAACCATACAACCAGCAATAGAGCCAATTTTAGGTGATTTGAATACGTCACGAACTTGGGCAAGACCAAGAATTACTTGCTTGAATTCTGGCGCTAACATACCACTCATGGCTTGTTTAACTTCATCAATTAAGGCATAGATAACACTGTAGTAACGTAGATCAATATTTTCTATATCAATCACTTTACGGGCAGGTACATCAGCACGAACATTAAAACCAATGACTATGGCGTTCGATGCCGCAGCAAGTGTTGCGTCCGTTTCAGTAATAGCACCAACACCAGAGCCAATAATTTTAACTTTCACTTCATCGGTAGAAAGTTTCAATAATGAATCGGTAATAGCTTCTAATGACCCTTGTACATCAGCCTTTAATACCACGTTCACTGCTGAAATTTCACCTGATGCCATGCTAGCAAACATGTTTTCAAGTTTTGCTTTTTGTTGACGAGCAAGTTTCACATCACGGAATTTACCTTGACGGAACAAGGCAACTTCACGGGCTTTTTTCTCATCTTTAACAACGGTAACTTCATCACCTGCAATGGGTACACCACTCAGACCAATGATTTCTACCGGTATAGCTGGTCCTGCTGACTTAATAGTGTCACCGTTTTCATCACGCATGGCACGAACACGACCGTATTCTAAGCCACACAGTACGATATCACCTTGTTTTAAGGTACCTTCTTGAATAAGTACTGTGGCAACAGGGCCGCGACCTTTATCTAATCTAGCCTCAATGACCACACCACTTGCCATGGTATCAACAACAGCCGTTAGCTCTAATACTTCTGATTGCAGGAGAATTGCATCAAGCAACTCCTCAATACCTAAGCCAGTTTTTGCTGATACATGACAGAATTGTACCTCACCGCCCCACTCTTCTGACAGCACATCGTGTTGTGATAACTCACTCTTAACGCGATCTGGATCAGCTGACTCTTTATCCATTTTATTAACGACAATGATAATTGGCGCATCAGATGCCTTAGCATGTTGAATTGCTTCAATTGTTTGTGGCATAACACCATCATCAGCAGCAACAACAATAAGAACAATATCCGTGGCTTTAGCGCCACGAGCACGCATTGCCGTAAAAGCAGCATGACCTGGTGTATCTAAGAAAGTGATCATACCATGACCCGTTTCTACATGATAAGCACCAATATGCTGAGTAATACCACCGGCTTCACTATCCGCTACTTTTGCTTTACGAATGTAATCAAGTAGTGATGTTTTACCATGATCTACGTGACCCATGATAGTAACAACGGGAGCTCGAGTTACCGCTTCACCGGCATTATCACGATCGGCCAATACTGCTTCTTCTAAAGCGTTTTCTTTAACAAGTACTACGTTAAAACCCAATTCCTCGGAAACTAATGCCGCCGTTTCTTGGTCAATAATTTGGTTAATGGTTGCCATGGCGCCCATTTTAAACATAGCTTTAACGACTTCAGCACCTTTCTTCGACATTTTATTGGCAAGTTCAGCAACCGAAATTGTTTCGCCAATACGAATGTCTTGTACTTTTGTTTCAACTGGCTTAGTAAAACCATGTTGTAAACTTTGTGGGCTTAACAAGCCTTGCTTACGACCACGGGCATTACGACCACGGGCATTACGATCGGCTGGTTTTTTCTTCTTACGGCGACGACCGGCAGTTTCATCGGCAGCATCACCTGTATCTTCAGCTTCTTGTGCATATTTTGAAGACGTTACATGAACCACTTCTTTTTCTTTCGCTTTACGTTCAGCTTCTTGCTCTTTCCAGCGACCTTCATTTTCTTCTGCTAATTTTTTAGCCGCTTCACTGGCTTCTTTCGCTTCAGCTTCAATTTTAGCGGCAACTTCTTTTTCTTGGGCTACACGAAGGTTTTTTGCTTCTTCTGTTTCTACCACTTTAGCAGGAGCATTCTCAGTATTTTTTATTTTATCAACCGCGGCTTGTTTTGCTTTTGCAGCAACTTCAACTTTAGCTGCTGATTTACGTTCAGCTTCAACTTCAGCTTTTACTACGGCCACTGCTTTAGCATTTTCAGCTTCTTTTGCTTGAGCATCCGCATCAACTTTGGCTTTAGTTTCAGCTAAAATAGCGGCTTTTGCTTCTGCTTCTGCAGCTTCTTTAGCTAATTTTTCATCTTCTAATTCACTACGTTTTACATAAGTACGTTTTTTACGTACTTCAACATTTATCGACTTAGCTTTAGAGCCATGACCCATGGTCAAAGTAGATTTTGTTTTACGGTTTAGCGTCAATTTGCTCGGATTTGCGGCCGAATCGTCACCATGTTGTTTTTTTAGGTGACCTAATAAGGCTTCTTTTTCATCTTGCGAAATAGCATCGGCAGCCGATTTCTTCACGCCTGAGTCAGCTAACTGACTGACTAAGCGATCCACCGGTGTTCCGATTTCTTTGGCAAGTTCTGCTACAGTTATATCTGCCATCTATAATATTCTCCGGTGTTATTATTCTTCGTTAAACCAACAAATGTTACGTGCAGCCATGATTAGCTCACCCGCTTTGGTTTCAGTTAATTCTTCAATATCGCTAATTTCATCGATACCTTGTTCCGCTAAGTCTTCTAAGGTGCGAACACCGCGGCTTGCTAAAACAAAGGCTAAATGACGTTCTAACCCGTCAAGGTCAAGTAAATCTTGTGCAGGCTCTGCACCTTCTAAAGTTTCTTCACTCGCTAGTGCTTGGGTAGTTAACGCTTCTTTGGCACGCTCACGTAACTGTTCAACAATTTCTTCAGTGAGACCATCTATATTTAGCATTTCAGCGACTGGTACATAAGCAATTTCTTCTAATGAAGTAAAACCTTCATCGGCAAGTAATGCCGCGAAATCTTCGTCAAGGTCGAGCTTATCAATAAATAAGTTTAATACTTTATCGTTTTCTGCCTGATGTTTCTCTTTCATGTCAGCAATAGTCATTACATTCAATTCCCAGCCAGTTAACTGACTCGCTAAACGAATGTTTTGACCATTACGGCCGATGGCCATGGCTAAATTGCCTTCTTCAACGGCAATATCCATAGTACCCTTGTCTTCATCAACAATAATTGAGTCGACTTCCGCAGGTGCCATGGCATTAATAACGTATTGGGCAGGGTTGTCATCATATAAAACGATATCAACACGCTCACCGCCTAGTTCGCTAGAGACGGCTTGTACACGTGAACCACGCATACCAACACAAGCACCAATAGGGTCAATACGCTTATCATTACTTTTAACGGCAATTTTAGCACGAGAACCAGGATCGCGAGCGGCGCCTTTGATTTCTAACATTTCTTCGCCAATTTCAGGCACTTCAACGCGGAAAAGTTCAATTAACATTTCCGGTTTAGTACGGCTGACAAATAATTGAGCGCCACGTGCTTCTGGTTTAATTTCATATAATAAACCACGTACTCTATCACCTGGACGGAATGTTTCACGTGGTAACATATCATCGCGATAGATTACTGCTTCCGCATTATTACCTAGATCAATAATGACACTTTCACGGCTGGCTTTTTTAACAACACCGGTAACAATTTCGCCTAATTGGTCTTGATAAGCATCAACAATTAAAGCACGTTCAGCTTCTCTGATTTTCTGAACAATAACTTGCTTAGCTGTCTGTGTGGTGACACGGTCAAACGTTACTGACTTAATGAGATCTTCAACATAATCACCAGCATTTAATTCTGGTTCATCATATTGAGCGGCTGCCAATGTGATTTCAGCATAAGGGTTTTCTAACAGCTCACCCTTATCATCAATAATTAACCAACGGCGATAAGTTTCAAACTCTCCCGTTGTACGGTCGATAGCAACACGTACTTCAATGTCACCTTCGTATTTTTTCTTGGTAGCTGTTTCTAAAGCTGTTTCCATCGCTTCAAATATGCTTTCTCGCGGTAATGCTTTTTCATTAGAAACCGCATCAACAACCAGTAATATTTCCTTACTCATGCTAGTTAGCCTTTAATTTATGTGAATTTTTATCAAATATATTTAACGTTTACAACTTTGCGACAAGGTTCGCTTTATCTACGTTCTTGAACACAAGTTCGTAATCAATGCTATCAACTTCCACTATTAAGGTGTCTTTATCTACGGCAACTAATGGCCCTTTAAATTTTCGACGACCATTTAAAGGTAACGATAACTTTACGTTGACAGTTTCACCAATAACTGCTTGAAAATGTGCTAATTCAAATAAAGGACGATCAACACCTGGTGATGAAACTTCTAAGCTATATTCACTGCTAATGGGATCTTCTACATCTAATAATGCACCTGCTTGACGACTCACTTCTGCGCAATCATCAACATTGATGCCATTTTCATGGTCAATAAACAAACGTAAAACCGAGTTATTACCCGCACTGATAAATTCAATGCCCAGCAAGGTTTTACCAGTTTCTTCAACTGCAGGCCTTAATAAATCAGTTAGTTTTTGCTCAAATTTAGCCAAGCGTTTTCTCCTGTTACTCTCCCCATGATAAATTCATGAGCAGTACAATTAAAATTTTAGATATAAAAAAAGGGCATATAGCCCAGCGAAATTTTGCCGTATTCATTTTTATTAGCGACATTGCCCACTATAAAAAACAAAAAAACCCCAATTCAGGGGCTTATTCCACTGTTTTCCCCCTAGATTAAACAAGTGAACGCTGTTTAATCAGGTTATTAATAGCAGGACTATCAATAATATTAATAAGAATAATAAACAACACAAAATTTGCGGGTTTATCCAGTGACATCTTACTAAGTTCTATTATGACAAATTATATAATGGTGCGCGAATAAGCGCAAGAGGCATTAAGCATTATCGATTAGAAAAGTATATTCTTTTACTATAGTCACTCTCTATTAATAATGGTAAAACATGATCTAAAATTAATTTATATTTTACAATATGTTAGTATTGACCCTATACTATAGCTATCGTTTTTTATAAAAAATCGCACTGCTAATAAGAAGTACTTCCCCCCCCTCTTGATAGGATTTAAACGGAGCATTTAATTTCATCATGTATAAGTTTTCTAAGTTATTTATCAAAAATGCCTTATTCGCATTAACCTTTATTATAGCCTTCGGGGTTATCGCATTTTCTTTATTAACACTCTATATAGACAAGCAAACTAAAGCACATAAACAAACCATACAAACCATTAGTCAGCAGTTTGCTAGCAATGAGAACTCTATAGAAGAAATAGCAGCAAAGCTCGCTGCTATTTTAACAGCCAGCACAGACTACCAAACATTAATTATTAAAAATAACGCCACTGAATTATTTAGTTTTCAGAGTAAACAAACGCCTCTACTCAATATTATTTTAACGAAACAAAAAACAGTCTCTGCCGGTAAACTTAATTTGCAGGTTCAATACAAACTAGGTTTTACTGGCATAATTCATTTTCTAATACAACTTTTTATCGGCGTTATGGTATTAGCTATTATTTTTGTTTTTATCTCAGCACAGCTTAATTATAAATTACAATCAATTATTTTTGGTATTATTAGCAAACAAATCAGTAACGAATTAGCAAAGATTAATGACGCGGATTTTATCACCCAAGAAAATGATAATAAGCAGTTATTCGAGATCCCAGCATTACAAAAAGGCATTGCTGAAATCCGAACTATGATGACAGAGCAATTCAAAAACACCAGTAATCTAGAAATAGAAGCACATGTTGATAGTTTAACGGGAATTGAAAATCGTAACCGGTTTGTGCAGTTTTATGAAAAACAAATAGTACAAGAAAGTCCGGTTAAATTTGGTGTGCTGCTGATCACTCGCTGCTCTGAACTGCAGACAATTAATCAGGTACATGGCTATAATTCAGGTGACAACTATATTATAAAAGTTGCCGACATAATCAAAAGCGCATTAATAACTCGACCTACTGGTAAACTGTTTCGTTTAAATAGTTCCGACTTCGCCACCATATTACCCAACGAGCAGTTAAAGTCGGCTGAACAATATGCCAGTGAATTAACCCTTAAGTTTAATGATTACCAGCAAATTAATGAGTTAGACTCAATCGCTTTTACTGGTTTAGTTTATTTTGATAAGTCTAAACCTTTGGGTGAATTATTAGCCTTAGCAGACACTGGTGTCAGTGTTGCTCAAACACAAAAACCGAACTCATGGTACTCACAAACCGATATCAATATTTTAACCGATAACAGCGCTAATTTTGGCAGTCAAAATTGGCGACAAGAGATAGATAGTGTATTAGAAGGTGGACGTATTAATTTATTAGTACAACCAATCCAACCTAGTGGCCGTAATACCCGTGTCTATGGTGAAATTTTAGCGCGTTTTCTAAATGCTAACAATGACATGTTACCTACTGCTACTTTTATCGCCATGGCAGAAAAACTCGATAAAATAGTCCAAGTAGATCGCTTGATTATTGAAACGGCTATTAAAGTGATAACCAGTAAAAACATGCTCGATAGTAGCTATGGCATTAACCTTAGTGCTAGAAGTATAAATGATGAACATTTTATGATTTGGCTTGAACGTAAATTACTTCGTGAACCGGGTATTGCCCCTCGATTAGTGTTTGAAATATCTGAGTTAGGACTACAGCAAAATATAAAGACAGCTAAACGTTTAGTCGACATGTTACATCGTGTTGGCTCTAGAGTAACAGTAGAGCGATTTGGTGTTGGTTTAACATCCTTTAAGTTTTTTAGAGATTTAACCCCTGACTTTATTAAAATGGATAGCTCTTATACACGAGATATCGATGACGATAAAAACAACCAATACTTCCTACGTCTAATGGTTGATCTAGCCCATAGGCTTGGCATTAATGTCCTCGCAGAAAGTGTCGAGACCCAAGAAGAAAAACATACTTTAGAAAAACTTTTTATAGATGGTTGCCAAGGTTATTACGTGGGCAAGCCTACTCAACTATAATCAAATAATAGCACTAACAAGTTTTAAAGCCGAATGTGCCATTAGCATTCGGCTTTTTTATAGACTCGAAAATTGTTATCTCAACGCAAAGAAAATCGAATAAAGCGTAATACCCTTACTACTGGTGTGTTGTTATATAGGATAAAAACACGGATAATAGCGGTATTATTATTATAAATAACCAAATGACCTTTAAAGTAAATGACTGATTACCTGTTACTTCTCGTTGGTACTGTACTTGTAAATAACTTTGTTTTAGTACAATTTCTTGGCCTATGCCCTTTTATGGGGGTTTCTTCACGTACTGAAACCGCTATTGGCATGTCATTCGCCACTGTTTTTGTGATGACGTTGGCATCACTATTAAGTTATTTAGTAACCACCTACCTGCTTGTGCCCCTCGACCTTGAATACCTAACAACCATGAGTTTTATTTTGGTGATTGCCGTTGTAGTGCAGTTTACTGAAATGGTGGTCCATAAAACCAGTGCTAGCCTTTATCGATTACTCGGTATTTTTTTACCGCTAATCACGACAAACTGTGCGGTATTAGGTGTTGCCTTATTAAATTTAAGACAACAACATAGTTTTTTTGAATCCATTATTTATGGCTTTGGTGCCGCCTTGGGTTTTTCATTAGTGCTCATAATGTTCTCTGCCATGCGGGAAAAGCTAGCGAATGCCGATGTGCCCGCACCTTTTAAAGGCACTGCCATTGCGATGATTACTGCAGGTTTAATGTCATTGGCTTTCCTTGGTTTTACCGGTTTGGTGAAGGTTTAACATGAATATTCTCCTTGCCATTCTTGTGCTTGGTAGTATTGCTGCCATATTTGGTGCGCTATTAGGTTATGCTTCTATTCGCTTTAAAGTGGATGCTGATCCCATTGTTGAGCAACTTGATGCACTTCTTCCACAAACACAGTGTGGTCAATGTGGTTACCCCGGTTGTAAACCCTACGCACAAGCAGTTGCCGATGGCGAGGCCATCAACAAATGTGCACCTGGTGGTGAAGATACGATAAAGAAAATTGCTGACTTAATGGGGGTTGAAGTACAGCCCCTTGATGAAAGCCATGTCCAAGGTGACACGACAGCAAGTAACCGCCCTAAAGTTGCTTTTATTATTGAAGAAGATTGCATTGGCTGTACAAAATGCATTCAAGCTTGCCCTGTTGATGCCATTATTGGCGCAGCAAAACAAATGCATACCATCATCATAGATGAGTGTACCGGCTGTGATTTATGTGTCGCCCCCTGCCCGGTAGATTGCATTGAAATGCGTGAATTGCCAGATACCATTCATAATTGGCAATGGGATTTAACCAGTATTCCAGTAAAACAACTGGATTAGGAGAGTATGGTGGAATCAGTTATAGAGCGCATCACCCGTGGCCATTTTTGGGATTTTCATGGCGGCATTCATCCTCCTGAACAAAAAATGCTAACCGCAAGTAAACCTATCAAACAACTTGCTTTACCAAAACAGTTAATCATCCCGCTACAACAGCATATTGGCCGTGAAGGTGATTTACTGGTTAAAATTGGCGATAAAGTATTAAAAGGGCAAGCCCTAACCTTAAGTACCAACCCTATGGTGGTGCCAATTCATGCACCCACCAGTGGCACTATCAGTGCCATACAAATGTCGGTCATAGCCCACCCTTCTGGCTTAAGTCAATTGTGTGTATTTCTCGATGTGGATGGTGCAGATACCTGGCGAAAAAAAACTGTTTGTGCCGATATAGAGCAGTTATCGAACAGTGAAATAATTGAAAAGATTGCTGATGCAGGTATTGCTGGTATGGGCGGCGCAGGTTTCCCAACGCATATCAAAGTAAACAGTAAACCAGATATTAACTTCCTCATTATTAATGGCGCGGAATGTGAGCCTTATATCACCGCTGATGACTTGTTAATGATGGAGCAAAGTAACGCTATCGTTGATGGCATTAAAATTCTTGATAAGTTGTTAACCCCGGCTTTTATTTTAATTGCCATAGAAGATAACAAGCCCAAAGCAATTAAAGCGCTACAACAAGCAAGTGCGGCTATTGAAAAAATAAAAGTCTGTGTTGTGCCAACTAAATACCCTGCAGGTGGTGAAAAGCAACTTATTCAAATATTAACCGGTCAAGAAGTTCCTTCAGGTCGCTTGCCGATTCATACGGGCATTGTCATGCAAAATATTGCCACCTGTTTTGCTATTAATGACGCCGTTAGACATGACATTCCCTTGATTCGTCGTGTGGTTACTGTGACTGGACAAGCGTTAAATAAACCACAAAATGTATGGGCGTTACTTGGCACGCCAATTAATTTTTTGCTGCAACAATGTGCCGTGCAAGCCATTGAAAATGAACAGCAGCCAGTGATCATGGGCGGCCCTATGATGGGCTTTAGTGTCTCCAGTGAGCTAGTCCCAATAGTTAAAACCAGTAACTGTATTTTAGTGCCCAGTAAAACAGAAATGCCAAGTGCTTTTGAAAAAGAAAGTAAAGAAGTTGAATGCATTCGCTGTGGTCAATGCAGTGATGTATGCCCAAGTCAGTTACTACCGCAAGAGTTGCAGTGGAGCGCCAAAGCTAAAGATTACCCACAGTTAGAAAAACTCAATTTAAGTGATTGTATTGATTGTGGTGCCTGTGCTTATGTTTGCCCAAGTCAAATTCCTCTGGTGCATTACTACCGTATTGCTAAAGCTGAAATACGTCAGCAACAACAATTAGATTTAAAAGCAGAAAAGGCAAAGACTCGCTTTGAAGCCCGTAAGTTACGATTAGAAAAAGAAAAAACAGCCCGTCAAGAAAAACAAAAGAAAGCGGCCGCGGCACGAAAAGCGGCAATGAATAAAGCAACACCAGAAGCGACAGACGCAAAATCTGCCGTCGCAGCAGCACTAGCACGGGTGAAAGCTAAAAAAGCAGCTAAAAGCCAATCCAGCACAGCTGAGGCACAAAACAACCTAGCACAAAGTAATGAGCTAGCAACTGAGGCAACTAACCCGATTGATGAGCAAAAGACGCAAGTAGCTGCCGCAATTGCTAGGGCCAAAGCGAAGAGAATCCTTAAACAAGAAGCGGCCAATAAGCCCATAAGCTCTAATGAACCAGTTAAACAAACAGTAACTGAGCTACTTGAGGTATCTCAACCACCAAGTAATGATGATAAAAAAGTAAAAATTGCCGCCGCTATTGCTAAAGCAAAAGCAAAAAAACTCAGTAAAGCTGCTGACGCTGTTCAGTCCGTATATCGGCCAGAAAGCACAGAGGCTGAAAAAACAGTCACTTTAACGGATAAAAAGGCAAAAATAGCTGCCGCCGTTGCTAAAGCGAAAGCCAAGAAAAAAACAAAAGAAGCCCGCAATCTTGCCGGTACCGTCAAAAATAATGACCAAGATAGTGGCTAAACATGAGTAACAAAAAAACAAACTTGAATAAAAATTCATCCGCTAAACAACCCGACGAGTCGACATAAATAATGGCATTTTGGATAGCAAGTTCACCACATAACCATAACCAAACAAAAACACCTAATTTAATGCGTTTGGTTATTTACGCCACCCTGCCTGGCATTTTAGCCCAATGGTATTTTTTTGGTTGGGGAAATTTAATTCATATTGGCATAGCCATGATAACGGCACTGGTTTGTGAATTTACCGTGCTGTCACTGCGTAAAAAACCTATTGCCCATGAATTACTCGATGGTAGTGCCTTATTAACCGCTTTATTGCTCGGTATATGTTTGCCGGCATTAGCTCCTTGGTGGATTTCGGTTATTGGTACAATTTTTGCCATTGTCATTGTTAAACAGCTGTATGGTGGACTTGGTCATAACCCATTCAACCCGGCCATGGCTGGTTATGTCATGTTGTTGGTGTCTTTTCCTTTGCAGATGACACTCTGGCAACCACCCTTGAGTTTAGTGGCTGTTGATTTAAATTTTACCAACACCTTAACCACCATTTTAACGGGTTTTACCGTTGAAGGGTATTCAGTAGAGCAAGTGCGTAACACCCTTGACGGTATCACCATGGCAACCCCCCTTGATACCCTTAAAACAAACATTAACCAAGGTTTGACCGTATTGGAAAGTCTTAACAATCCAGTGTTCGGTGATAATTTCGCTTTAGGCTGGGAATGGATAAATGCTGGCTTTTTATTGGGTGGACTTTTTCTTATCTTTAAAAAAGCCATTGCATGGCAAACACCGGTTAGCTTTTTAATCAGTTTATTTATCTGTTCTTTTATCGGCTATAGTATGAGCCCGGATAGCAGCGCTTCCACTATGTTTCACTGGTTTTCTGGCGCAACCATGCTCGGGGCATTCTTTATTTTAACCGACCCGGTTACTGGCGCTACCAGTACTAAAGGTCGTATCATCGTTGGTTTACTTGCTGGGCTGTTAGTCTATTTAATTCGCACCGCTGGTGGCTATCCTGATGGTATTGCTTTTGCTATTTTACTCTGTAACATGTCGGCGCCCTTGATTGATCAATATACTCGCCCGCGGACTTATGGTCACCTAAAGGGAGACAAGTGATGTCTAATTCAGATAATGATATCACAAAAAAAAGCAGCACTAAGCCGACTAAAAATGTCGCGGAAAAATCTGCTCTAACGATTGCCATATCTAAAAACACAAAAATACTTGCGCTCTTTGCCATCGCTTGTACTTTTGCTGTAGGTTTAGTCAGTGAACTCACTAAAGAACGCATAAAGCAACAAGAGCAAAAATATTTATTAAAGACCTTACATAGCATTATTGAGCCGAGTCGCTATGACAATGACATCGCCAATGACTGTATTAAGATCAGTGCTCCTGAGCTAGGCATAAATAAAGTCCACACGGCTTATATCGCTAGAAAAGCCGGACAAGTGATTGCGGTGGCCATGACCAGTACTGCACCAAAAGGCTACAATGGCAACATTGATTTTATTATGGCGATCAACAATGACGGCAGTGTCAGTGGTGTTCGAGTACTCAAACACCAAGAAACCCCTGGTTTAGGTGACAAAATTGAAATTAGAAAAAGTAACTGGATTACCAGTTTTACCGGTAAACGCATGCTGTCAGAAGACGATAGCCGCTGGGCGGTAAGTAAAGATAATGGTATGTTCGATCAATTTACCGGAGCGACCATTACCCCACGTGCCATAGTAGACGGGGTTAAAAACACCCTAATTTACTTTACTAAAAATAAAGCAAGTTTATTAGCTCGCCCAAATGCTTGTGGCGAAGATAAACTAAAATCAACATCGACCCCCATAAAGCATGAGGCTGAAAATGAGCAATGATATAGCCCCACAAAACAGTAAGGCAGCGGATATTGCTGACGACCTTGATGAGCAGGAAAAAGCGGCTGAAAAATCACAAGCCGCAGCGGCTCTTAAAGCAGAATATAAAGAGTTAGCCCTACAAGGGTTATGGAAAAATAACCCTGGTTTAGTACAACTACTTGGTTTGTGTCCTTTGCTGGCAGTAACGTCAACTGTGACTAATGCCCTTGGTCTTGGCTTGGCGACACTGCTGGTACTTGTTTGTTCAAATGTCACTGTATCGGCCATTCGTCATTGGGTACCTAAAGAAATTCGTATACCTATTTTTGTTTTGATCATTGCCGCTTTTGTCACCTGTGTGCAATTGCTGATGAATGCCTATGCCTATGGTATTTACCAATCTTTAGGCATATTTTTACCGTTAATTGTCACTAACTGCGCCATTATTGGTCGAGCTGAAGCTTATGCGTCAAAAAACCCGGTTAAACAATCCGCTTTTGATGGACTTATGATGGGGCTAGGCTTCGCCATTATATTAATTATATTAGGTGTAGTAAGAGAAATACTAGGGCAAGGTACCCTCTTTGATGGCGCGGACTTATTACTAGGTGACTGGGCAAGTGTACTTCGAATTGAAGTGATGCAACTTGATAGTCAGTTCTTACTTGCGATTCTACCACCCGGAGCCTTTATCGCCATGGGTTTTTTAATTGCACTTAAAAACACCATTGATAGTCAGATAAAAGCTAAAAAAGTGGCGGATACCGACCTGGTTATTGAACGAGTACGGGTAAATTTTGACTCTTAACGCCAATATTATTAAAGAGCCATTAATAAAAAATAATGAATAACAAAGCATTTAGCCGCCAAGACAGTAAAGAAAAATAGAGAAGAGCAAAGTCATGAATAAAGAGAAACGCTTAGAAATGTTAACGCGGCTGCGTGATGAGAATCCAGAGCCAACGACAGAATTAAACTTTTCTAGCCCGTTTGAACTGCTTATTGCCGTATTACTCTCGGCACAAGCAACGGATGTTAGTGTCAATAAAGCCACGGATAAGCTCTACCCTGTTGCCAATACCCCACAAGCCATTTTAGACCTGGGCCTTGAGGGTTTTAAAGGCTATATCAAAACCATTGGTTTGTTTAATACCAAAGCAAAAAACACCCTTAAAACCTGTCAGATGTTAGTGGACTTACACGGTGGTGAAGTACCCGAAAATAGAGCCGCATTAGAAGCATTACCAGGGGTAGGTCGAAAAACGGCGAATGTGGTATTAAATACCGCCTTTGGCTGGCTAAAAGATAATGAAGGGAAATATTTTTTAGCTGTCGATACCCATATATATCGGCTTGCTAACCGAACTAAATATGCTCCAGGTAAAAATGTTGACCAGGTTGAAGCCAATATAATAAAACTAACACCAAGAAAAACAGAATTTATGTTTAACTTACATCATTGGTTCATCTTGCATGGTCGTTATATATGTACCGCGAAAAAACCTAAATGTGGCGCTTGTATCATTGAAGATTTATGTGAGTTTAAAGAAAAAACCGAGTAGCTAGACATACTCCCCTCTGATTTATCCTTTTTATAACCAGCTAGGGGTTTATTAATACTCAGTCTAGCTCTCCTTTCGGTTTGGTATACTGCCAATCAAATATATTCAAAACGTCTAGTGCCATTTTTACCTCACCTATACCCGTTACCATTCAAAGTGCTCGATTTCAGTGGGTATTAAAAGGGCTTTAGGCAAGGGAAATAATTGAAGCATAGTCATTCTATGGTTTAATTAGTTAACGCGGTATACCCAAGCGACTTCAATATACTCGTTTGTGGACACCTGAGCGACTCATGATCAAGGCGCGTATTTTATTCATGCTTGTGCAGGAGCATATTCTCCTGAACAACCATTATTTCATCACAGCGCCTTGAATTGAAATTGCTCAAGCACTCTGAAACATGCATCTTGAATGGTAACGGGTATAGTTGCCTTATTAATAGGTATGGCGTGACATAAAAGCATAATAAAAAAACAAAATAGCACACCTAAGGGCTGATTTAAGTAAGCTGCAGCAACGCTGAAGGTGTATAGTAGCGTCAGTATTTTTAACTAGATAGACCAACAATATGCCCGAATACTACCTTCATAGCATAAATGCCCAACAGGCGCTGGAGGCCATAGCCCAAGGACTATCCTGCGTCAGGCTATCCACTGATCTGAACCTTTCAGAACGGGATTTTTCCTTAGGTGATCAGGGCCTAGTGCTCGACCAAGACAATCAGCTGTCCATTGAGCAACTTAAAAAAATCGTCAAGAAGACACAGAGGATCTACCTCTGTCGCGATGGCGATATGACCCCACTTGAAGACCGCAGCTCTGGCTACTACAAGCTTGTTCCCACAGCTGGTGCACCTCTGCTAGAAATTAGTGGTGTCAAGATGCACATATCTAAGGGAACCGACCCCTTTGTCAGTGCCTCTGAGATGGCTCAACAGGCGGTACGTAAGGGTGATAAGGTATTGGACTGCTGCAGCGGGCTGGGTTATGCGGCCATAGCTGCCCTTCGACTAGGTGCAAGCGAGGTGCTTAGCATCGAACTGAGCCGTGAAGTAATGGGGCTGCGCGCACAGAACCCTTGGTCAAAAGATTTGGCCCTAGAGGGAATTGTGCAACGTCAGGGCAATAGCTTTGAGCTTATAACTACAATGCCGGCAACTTCCTTCGATTCGGTCATTCATGATCCACCGCGTTTTTCCCTCGCTGGAGAACTTTATAGTGAAGAGTTCTACCGGCAGATTTTCCGAGTACTGCATCGGCACGGACGGCTTTTTCATTACACTGGCAATCCACACGTAGTAAAGAAAGGCAGCAGTTTTGTCGATGGTGTCATCCGACGGCTCAAAGCGGCAGGCTTCAAGCGTGTGGTAAAAGTAGAACATTTGATGGGAGTCAGTGCACAGAAATAATAGTATAAAAGGGCGCGGTAACATTATTACTGATACTTAGTTCTACTGGTATCTGCCCCCTTTACAACGAACAATACAGGGTGAATAAAGCCACTGAACTACCGAGTACTCAACACACTTTTTATAAGGGAATATTATGGAAGTTAAAATATTTACTAAAATTTTACGAGCTAAAATAGGTTTTCTGCCTAAATCTGATGTCGCAACCGATCATGGTTTAGAGGGTGAAATTAATCTTTGGTTAGCCACACAGCCAAATATCAAAGTTCAGAATATCACTCAATCACAAAGTGGTGGTTCCTTTCAGCCAGTAACCATAGTGGTCAGTATTTGGTATAACTAAAGCGAATACAATGAAAATAATGGAGAGAAAAGCCTTAACCGCCTCTATGTCACGGATTAAAATGTCAAAATATTTTGCAAAAATCAGGTTGTTTATGACACAACGCGAAGTGACTAATTATGTAAAACCACCCGTAAATGCTGCTTGTTTTTTGGTGTGACTTAGTGATGATTTAGAAGCCAGAGAGCAACGTGTTATACAAGCAGGAGGCATTATCAGCCAAGCTTTTTTTCTTTCCCCGGCGGACGTCGTTTTCATGTTACTGAGCCCAGTGGTAACGAATTAGCTGTTTGCTCACCGCTTAAGGCATATATTGCCTATTTACCTTTATTAATAGGTAAGGAGCTGCTGGTCCATTCATTAAAATCACCGCTTAAATGATCTAACTGACTAAAACCATTTTTTACTAATACTTGCTTGGCTATTTCTGCTCGTCTACCTGAACGGCAATATATGACAATTTGGCTGTTTTTAGCACCAGACAGCTCGGCTAAGCGGGCCTCAAGCTCTTTATGTGGGATATTAACTGCATCAGCAATATGACCGGAGAGGAATTCTTCTACGGTTCTCACATCAAGTAATATGACTTGCTGGTCGCTTTGCATCACTTGCAATAATTGCACTTGGCTAATATCTTTGGCCGTTACTTGCGTTGGGCCTATTAATGCCACAGCCAATAACATCATAGAAATATATTTAATCACAGGTGAGTTCTTCATGTTGTTGCCTTCTTTATCAGATAGTCTTTGATTAGGTATTTGTTTATTCAGTATAACTCTAGGGTAAATTACCTATTTTATTTTCATGACTCGATTATTATTACTAAACATCATAATGATAGCCCCTAGCAACGCACTTGCGCCTGCCATCATAAAAGCGGTACCCGCGCCTAAGCCATCTAACCATATTATACCGGTAAAATAAGCACCAATAGCGCCACCAACGCCATAAACACCGCCTAAATAGATGCCCTGCCCGCGACTTTGCTCTGTTTTACTAAAGTGCGCAGAGATAAATTGCATGCTGGCACAATGATAAATAGCAAAGCTCGCCGCATGGCTTAATTGAATCACTCCAAGCCATAACACTGAGCCAGCCACTTCTGGCATTAAAAACCATCGTAAGGCGGTAATCGCTAAACTAAAGACCAGTAAGCTAGTTAAAGCGAAACGTTTAAACAGCTTGCCCATATAAATAAAGGCAATGACTTCAGCAACAACGCCCATAGATATAAATAAGCCAATCGCTAAACCAGAGTAATGAAAGTCACGTAAAAATAGTGCAAAAAATCCATAATAGGGCGCAAAACTAATTTGTAATAATAAACCGGCAATGAAAAAGCACATAAAATGCCTGTCCATGAGTTTAGGCAAAATGGCGCCCTGTTTGTTCACCTTATCTTTAACAGCGGTTACTGTCTTTAACGGTGTTAACATTAAGGTACTAACAAACAAACCAGCCAATATTACCATGCCAATACCGGTAAAGCTTTGATAGCCAAAAACACTCATTACCTCGCCGGCGATGATTGCTAACGCAATAAAACCCAAACTACCCCATAAACGCACTCGGGCATATATTTTATTGCTGTGCCGCAAAGACGTTAAGGTATGTACTTCCAGTTGCGGTAAAATAGCGGTCCAAAATAAAGTAAAAAGAGCCAAACAAAAGGTAATTGGCCAATAATGATTAAGCCAAAACAGTAAGCTAAAACTCAGTAGCGCTAAAAAGGCACCCAATCGAATAATAAACAACGGCTTGGCGGTTTTATCTGCCAGCATTGCCCACAAACTAGGGGCGACGATTTTTGTCGCGGTGATAATGGCAAGAATTTCACCTACTTGCCGGGAGTTAAAGCCCTTACCATCGAGGTATATTGATAAAAAAGGTGAGATTAGGCCAAGTAAGGCAAAATAAAAAAAGTAATTTGATGATAATCGCACAAACATCATCTTAAAAAGTGCCAAGCTAGTGAGCCTTATAATGAGTGATAACTAATAGATAGCTGATTGATAGTTGAGTATTAACCGATTAACATCTTGGTGATAATCGGTTAATAAATATAGTGAATTATCTAAAAGAAGATTGAGGGTGTTTTATCATAAGATTACCCTCAATCGCTGCTCTTACTTGCTCAACTATAGTATTGCCATATTAGGCTTCAATGTCTGGAGTGCTACATTGCACATCAGCATTTTGTCCACGGTGACGTAAAAAATGATCCATCAACGTCAGTGCTAACATTGCCTCAGCAATAGGCACAGCGCGAATACCGACACAGGGATCATGACGACCTTTAGTAATGATCTCCGTCGCTTTGCCTGTTAAATCAACTGTTTTACCACTTATACCAATACTTGAGGTCGGTTTAAGTGCTAAATGAGCAATGATCTGCTGCCCTGATGAAATCCCGCCAAGAATACCACCGGCGTGATTGCTTGAAAAACCTTCTGGTGTCAGCTCATCTCTATGCTCTGAGCCTCTTTGATTTACCACGGAAAAACCATCACCTACTTCAACACCTTTTACCGCATTGATACTCATTAAGCCATGGGCAATATCCGCATCTAAACGGTCGAAGATGGGTTCACCTAAGCCGACAGGAACATTAGTCGCCACCACAGTGACTTTAGCACCAATAGAGTCTTTCGCTTTAATAATGGTCCTAAGGTACTCACCAAGTTGTTCAAGCTTAGTATTATCCGCAAAGAAAAATGGGTTTTCTTCGACGCTTTGCCAATCAACCAAATTAACATCAAACGGTGTGCCATTAGGACCACTGGCGACAATATCACCAATTTGCGTGACACAAGCTTTAATGGTCATGCCAAATTTTTCAGCTAAATATTTTTTTGCTATGGCGCCAGCCGCAACACGCATAGCGGTTTCTCGGGCAGAAGAGCGACCACCACCACGATAATCTCGTAAGCCGTATTTTTGCCAGTAGGTATAATCTGCATGGCCTGGGCGGAAGCTTTGGGCAATGTTGCCATAGTCTTTTGAGCGTTGGTCGGTATTTTCAATCATTAAACCAATGGGTGTGCCGGTGGTTTTTCCTTCAAATACACCAGAGAGAATTTTGACTTCATCGGCTTCTCTACGTGCGGTAGTGTAACGTGAGGTGCCTGGACGGCGTCGGTCTAAATCGATTTGTAAATCAGCCTCAGATAACTCAAGCCCTGGCGGACAACCATCAATAATTGCGCCTAGACCTAAACCATGACTTTCGCCAAATGATGTCACTGTGAATAATTTTCCGAAGGTATTACCTGACATTAAACATTACCGCCTATTAATTTATTGTTAGAATTTTGACTATTACTCTAGCGTTTATTGTGACTATTATTTTATTTATTCAGTGCTTTACTGCTGATTTATTACTCAGCTATAACAGCGCCAGTAAATAATTTTGCATGTTTTTCTAACTGTGCTTTTTTTAACATAAACACCCCGTGACCACCACGCTCAAAGCTTAACCACGTAAAATCCACCTCAGGGTAGAGTGCTTCAACATGATATTGTGAGTTACCTACTTCACAAATGAGTATGCCATCATCATTGAGGTGCTGAGCACTCTCCGCCAATATTACTCGCACAATATCTAAGCCATCGTCACCACAGCCTAAGCCCATTTCTGGTTCATGGGTAAACTCCGTCGGCAGGCTATCAATATCTTCTTGATCAACATAAGGCGGATTAGTGACAATTAAATCATACCTTTGGCCAACAACCCCAGAGAAAACATCAGATTGAATTGGCATAACTTGTGCACTTAAACCATGGTTTTCAATATTCATTTGGGCAACATCTAACGCATCAAGCGATAAATCAACGGCATCAACTTGTGCCTCGGGAAAATAACTGGCGCAAGCAATGGCAATACAACCACTGCCAGTACACAAGTCTAATACCTTTTGTGGCGGATTTTTCTCACTAAAATAGGGTTCAAAGTGTTTTTCAATCAGTTCAGCAATAGGTGACCGTGGCACTAAAACACGTTCATCAACGTAAAAAGGTAATTTCGCAAAGTAAGCAAGATTGGTGATGTAGGCCACAGGTTTCTGAGTATCAATGCGTTGTTGGAAAAAGGCCAAGATGTCCTGTTTTTCTTGCTTGAGTAGACGACAGTTCATCACATCTTCACTCATTTCCTTAGGCAAGGAGATGGCAAACATCACTAAGGTAAAGGCTTCACTTAAGGCATTGTCATTGCCATGGCCATAAAAAAGTTCAGCTTGATTAAACAAACTGGCTCCATAACGACAATAATCTGCAATGGTATGTAGTTGCTCGGTGATGTCTTCGAAATCGGTACTGCTCACATTATTTTCCTTATCTGGTATTTCTCCCGAAATGTCTTCATGGAGATTTCTATATATTGCCTACCAGGCACTCTGGCTGTTGGTAAAAACCGCTTTAATGCCTAGGTTTGAGCTATTTTTTATCACAGTTATCTTACTTTGCTATTACGGTCTCGATGACGCCATATCAAGATTAATTGATATGTATTGATACTAAAATGTTTTACACTGCGCGGATGAATAACAAAGCCTTAAAAACCAAACTCTCGACCATAAAAGCTAAGCTGCGTGCGCAAAGTATCAAGCAGCAAAAAAAAACGGCTGAGTCGTTAAATAAAGTCGCGGAGTCAGCTAAAGAAGTGCCAAGTGACCAGCAAATTTTTGCTGATGTTGTCAGCCAAGTTAAGCCGTTAATCAACGACAAGGTTCGGTTAGTAAAAAGTGGCCACAAGTCTAACACTTCCCTAAAAAATGACCAAGGGCATAACAAGGCAAATCAAGCCATTGCACAATTTCATTTTTCCGATGAATTTGAGCCTAACTTAAATAAGCAAGGCCCGATGAAATATGTTCGTGAGGGTGTCGATAGCTTTGAAGTGAAAAACCTACGCCGCGGCCATTACCAACCCGACTTAATCCTTGATTTACACGGCTTAGATCAACACCAAGCGAAAAAAGAACTAGCGGCTCTGCTCTTTGCCTGTCAAAAAGAACACGCTCAATGTGTCTGCATCGTTCATGGCATAGGCTCACATATTTTAAAAAACAAGGTGCCACATTGGTTAGTACAACACCCCGATGTCATGGCTTTTCACCAAGCACCTTTAGAATGGGGTGGTAATGGTGCCTTACTCGCCTTAATTGAATTAAAAGATAAATTTAATCGCGACTAAAACTCTGTTGAAAAACTTACCTGAAAACTCACCCGTCAAACTTAAGCCTTCAATAGGCAAACTATACTAGGCTATTTTCACCATACGGCATGCGTCTAGTTAACATAGGTCTAATGGCGACACCATGGCGAGCAACTGGCCCTGCATAGCGTCAATATCATAATCTATATGAGCAATACCAGCAGTGGCGAAAATGGGGGTATTATTCGAGTGCGTTAGCTGGGCCACTAAGTAGCTAACTAAAGGCATATGAGCAATAATTAATAGGCTTTCATCCTGCAGCTTTACTACCTGCCCTTGCTCACTACACCAGCCATCAATAAAGTCATGTACTTGTTTAGCATCACCTTCAGGGGTAATAAAATCTAGGGTGGTAATAGCCGTTTGCATCATAGCCGTTGTTATAGCACAGGTTTGCTGAGCCCTAACATAGGGGCTAACAAAAACCTGCCTTGGCTTGATTTTCATTTTGTGCAACCAAGTCGCCATCATTTTTGCTTCTAGCTTACCTTCTGTGGTTAACGCTCTTTGACTGTCATCACGACTGCCCTGCTCAACAAAATTTTTAGCTTCACCATGGCGCATTATAAAAAGTTGCATTAATTCTCCCGCCCGTTATTTAATAGATAACTTGACAGATTATGTTCGCGGATAAATTCAATTTTTAGCTTTTATATCAATTTTATTAGCTAAAGTATTGAGTCTGAGTTATTTTTGCGGCTATAGTAATAGAAATGAACTCGCTTTAGTAACAACAGTTAAGAATAAATTAACTTTTTTATTCCTTCAATAGCAATCTGTATAAGAAAGTGTTCACTTAGCGAGAGTTTAAATGCTTATAGGCAAGGCTTTGATTGTAGATAATGGTATTTCCCTGATCAAAATCAATAACGTAGCGTATAAGCCTTTAAAACTCGCCCTTGGGAATGCATGGACACCATGATAACTTATCAAAATGAGTAAAATAGGGCACGACTATAACGTTACACATTTTGTTTGTTCTAATGTCGTTCTAAGTGTTCACTTCTTTATGCAGAGTGGTATTCAGTAATTAAGAAATTACTTTATCTCCCTGTTAATTTCATAAGCTATCCAATTCTCGTTATACGCTTTGCAGTTTAAAGTGTTCTTAGGAGCCTTAGTGTTGAAGCAAAGTCCCAATGATTTTAAACAATATCAAGCCATTACTCTAAACAATGGTTTACGAGTACTACTTATCCACAATGATGATACCGCTAAATCGGCGGCGGCATTAGCGGTAAACGTCGGTCATTTTAATGATCCCAAAGATAGGCAAGGTTTAGCACATTTTTTAGAACACATGCTTTTTTTAGGGACTAAAAATTTCCCTGATGGTAGTGAATATCAAAAATTCATTAGTCAACATGGTGGCAATCATAATGCTTGGACTGGCACTGAACATACCTGTTTTTTCTTCGATATCACCGCGACACACTTCACCGCAGCCCTAGAGCGTTTTAGTGAGTTTTTTATCGCGCCTTTATTATCCGATGACTTTGTTATTAAAGAACGCGAAAATATTGATGCCGAATTCACCTTAAAGTTAAAAGATGACATCAGACGTTTATATGATGTTCACAAAGATACGGTTAACCCTAAGCACCCTTTTTCGCAGTTTTCTGTTGGTAACCTTGATACCTTAGCCGATCGAGACGGTGACAATATTAGCCAAGAAATACGAGCCTTTTTCCACCACTATTATCGTGCTCAGTACATGACCTTGGCCTTGGAAGGTCCGCAAAGCTTGATCAAGCTGAAAGACCTTGCTGAGCAACTTTTTGGTGGGGTAAAAGCAGCCGACACTGCGCTGCCTAAAATTGAACAACCTTTGTATTTACCGTCACAGCAAAAAATTAAAATTGATGTCTGCCCAGTAAAAAATGATCACCAGCTAATTATTAGTTTTGCCATGGAAAGTATTGACCAATATTATCAAGACAAACCTGAGTCGATACTGGCCTATTTATTAGGTCATGAAGGTGAAGGCAGTGTTTTGTCCTTGCTCAAAAAGCATCAATGGGCCTTATCATTGACTGCTGGCTCAGGTATTAATGGCTCGAATTTTAAAGACTTTAATATCAGCATTGCCTTAACTGAATTAGGTGAAGCCCACCTTAATGCAGTGGTCGATATAGTATTTGCTTATATTGCCTTGCTAAAACATAGCGAAATAGCAGTACACTACTATCAAGAAAAACAGAAAATCAGTAAGTTAGCCTTTATTTATCATGAAAAAATGCGTCCACTAGATAGCGTTAGTCAACTCGTCATCAACATGCAGTATTACCCAGAAGAAGATTATATTTTTGGTGATTATGTTATGTCGGGTATGTCGCAAGCGAACATAAAAAAATTACTCTGCTATTTAAGCGTCGATAATATGCGACTGATGCATATTAGCAAGAAAAATAATTTTTCCAAACATAGCTTTTGGTACCAAGTGCCTTACCATGTTAGCCCAATCGCTGAGCAACAATTAGCCTCTTGGCGAGCTATTGCAGCAACAAATAGTGCCCATATTCAGGGCTTATATTTACCTAAGGCCAATCCTTACATTGTTGAAACGCCCACTATTTACCCCAGTGAGCCCCTTATTGAAACGATTGTAGCCAAGACAAATATTCCTGAAAAAATCATCAATAAAAATGGTTTAGTGGCTTGGTATAAACAAGACAGGACCTTCAAAGTACCCAAGGGTTACTTATATATAGGTATCGACTCACCTTTTGTTGTTGCCAGCATAGCCAATATTGCCATGACACGTTTATTTGTCGATTTATATACAGATACTGTCATTGAAGAGAACTATGATGCCGAGTTAGCGGGTATTCATTATCATTTGTACGCTCATCAAGGTGGTGTTACCGTACAATTATCAGGCTATAGTGAAAATCAGCATTTGCTCTTAAACAAATTGTTACAGCGATTGAAAAATCATCAAGTGAGCGAGGCACATTTTAATTTACTACAGCAACAGCTGATAGAACATTGGCAAAACAGTGATAAAAGTAAATCAATATCACAGCTATTTGCTACCTTAAGCTCAGTAATGCAACCCAATAACCCGGCAAGTAAAGTCTTAGCACAAGCGCTTAGTCAGGTAAGCTTTAGTCAATACCAGCGCTTTAGTGTACAACTGTTTGAACAAGTAACTATAGAGGTGCTCATTCATGGCAACTGGCTGCTTGAACATGCACAACAATTATGCCAGAGCATTGAGCAGGCTTTCCACGGCAAGGTTAATAAAAGTCATGCCATAAAATGCCCAGTAACCGATATATCAACTAAAGAAACGCTACTCGTACCTATTAGCTTACCTGATCACGATCATGCTAGTGTCATCTATACTGCCTTTGAGCATAAAGACGATAACACTGTTGCCCTTGCTATGATCACTAGCCATATATTATCACCGTTATTTTTTCAACAAATGCGTACAGAAAAACAATATGGCTATTTAGTTGGTGTTGGTTATGTGCCTATCAATTGCTATCCCGGTATTGCTTTTTATATCCAGTCGCCCCATTGTGATGCCTTTACCTTAGCACAAGCCATGGATGAATTTATCAGTGACAGTATTAGCGTACTCAATGATATTGGCACGGAGCAGTGGCAACATTTGCTACAGGGCTTAGCCAGTCAATTACAAGAAAAAGATCATAATTTACGTATTAAAAGCCAACGCTTTTGGGCCGCAATTTGTAATAAAGATGAAGCATTTCAGCAAAAAGAAAAATTACTGCAGGCAGTGCTAGATTTAACCTTAGCCCAGGTAAAAAACTTTGTAGAAACAAGCTTAGTCAGTGCTTGTCAGCCCGATAGGTTTATTCTATATTCCGAAAGTGATTTGCTGGCACAGGCGAAAAAGCCCAAAGGCGAAACAATCACGGATATTGATGCGTTTATTCAAACGAGTCCGACAAAATTCTAACCGGCTATAGCAGCATAATCACCTGATTACTCGCGAATACCTAGAGCATAACAAGCAAATAAAAAAGGCTGTTGGGTAAAATTGAACCATTACGTTCAAAAATACTCAACAGCCTTTTAGTTGCTTAAAACAGCTTAAGCTATTTTATAAGTCACAGCCTTTATTTAGGGTAACTTTATCCGTAGTAACTTTGATCATTTTCAGCCATAGTGACTAACGCCTGACAAGGACTATAGCGTTCACCATGTTGCTCTGCCCATTGGCTTAATTGTGCAACCACAGATTTTGCACCAATTTTATCAATATAGCGTAGTGGACCACCTAAGAATGGCGGAAAACCAATGCCGAAGATAGCGCCAATATCACCATCTCTGGCATTACGCACTATGCCTTCATCAACACAGCGTGCTGCTTCATTTAGCATCATATAAGTACAACGTTTACTAATTTCCGCTGCAGTTAAACTTCCCGCTGGCTTAATATTTAATAAGCTATAGATAGTTTCATCCACTTGTTTTTGTCCCGACTTAATACCTTTAAGGGTGTTTTGTAAGGTTTTTGCCAAGCTTTTCTTTTGATAGAGGTAAAAGCCTTTCTTCACTTTTTTACCTAAACGACCATCGGCGAGTAACTTATCAAAAGCCGCCGGCGCGGCAAAACGCTCACCAAGTTCTGCCTGTAAAATTGGCCCAATTTTAGCGCCAACATCAATACCAACTTCATCAAGCAATTGCATAGGACCCACAGGGAAACCAAACTTCACTAGCGCCTTGTCGATTTTATCAATGGGTTCGCCAGCAAGCAGTAAAATAGCCGCTTCGTTCATGTATGGCGCCAAAATACGATTGACATAAAAACCGGCTTTATCTTTAACTACAATAGGTGTTTTACCCTGCTTTTTAGCAAAGGCTACCGTATTGGAGATAGTTTGGTCAGAGGTTTTATCATGGGGGATTATTTCCACTAACGGCATTTTATCAACCGGCGAAAAATAATGTAGGCCAATAACATTTTCCGGACGCTTTGCCTTAGCAGCAATTTGCCCTATAGGTATGCTAGAAGTATTACTGGCAAAAATCGTTTTATCATGGCCATGTTTTTCAACTTCTGCCACCATATTTTGCTTTAAGGTTAAATCTTCAAATACCGCTTCTACAACAATATCAAGCGCTTTAAAACCTGTGTAGTCAACACTACCCGTGATCATGGCTAACTGCTTTTGCATCTCACTATTAAGTAAAAAACGACGTTTAACTTTTTTATTGAGTAGTTGATAGCTGTACTTTAATGCTTGGCCAATACCTTTGTGGTTAATGTCTTTAACTCGCACCGGTATGTGCGCTTTAGTTGCGGTGACAAACGCAATACCACCGCCCATTAAACCGCCACCAAGCACACCGGCTTTGGCTATTTTTTCGGGCATAACATCGGCAACGCCCTGCTCTTTTTTCATTGCTGTGGTGGCAAAAAATAGCTGACGCAGTTGCGCTGATTCATCACTCATGACCAGATCGGCAAAATGCTCTGCTTCTAATTTATAGCCACTTTCAGATGAAACCTCGATACCTGTGCGGATACAATCAATGATTTTAACGGGGGCAGGATAATTACCTTGGGTTTTAGCAAGCACAGATTTTTGTGCTTGTTGATAGACAATATTTCGCCCAACAGCATTATTCTCTAACAATTTATCCACTAGGCCTTGTTTACGCTTAACGATTTTTTTACCATGTTGCTGTAAAGATATCGCCAGTTGCTCGGCAACGTGCAGTAAAACAGTGCTAGGCACAACATCGTCAACTAAGCCATATTTTAGCGCTTGCTTGGCGCGTAATTGCTTACCGGTAAGCATCATGTCTAACGCTTTTTGTAAGCCGACTAATTTAGGTAAACGCTGAGTACCGCCGCTACCTGGTAATAACCCTAGCTGAACTTCAGGTAAACCCAAGGCTGTTTTGCTATTATCACTACAAACTCTAGCATGACATGCCATAGCTAGCTCTAAACCACCGCCTAAACAGGTACCATCGATAGCGGCAACAATAGGAATAGGCAATTGCTCTAGCAGAGCAAAAATACGTTGCCCCTGTCGAGATAAAGCGACAACTTCTTCACGGCTTTGACATGCTGCCAGCATATTAATATCGGCGCCAGCCACAAAAGAGTCTTGCTTACCACTACATAACACTATGCCAGTGATGGTTTTATCGGCTTTAATTTCAGCTAATACCGCATTAATTTGCTCAGCAAACTCAGGTTTAAGGGTATTAACCTTTTCACCAATAACATCAATCACTAAATGGGCAATACCATTGTCGTGACGTACTAAAGTAAAAGCACTGACCACTGATTTTCCTGGCGTAGCATTACCATTAGTGGCGACTTCAGTCACGACACTAGTTGCAACGTCTACGGCAACATCGTCAGCAGAAACCTTCGCTTCAACGTTTAAGGCATCGTTATTTTGTTCACTATCATTTGAATGAGTTTTTTCAGTCATTAATCTGTCTCCAAAATCATTGCTGCGCCTAAACCACCTGCGGCACAAGCCGTTGTTAAACCAACTCCACCACCACGGCGATTTAATTCATTAAGTGTTTGGGTGATAAGTCTAGCGCCTGTTGCTGCAAACGGATGACCATAAGCGAGTGAGCCGCCCATAACATTAAACTTATCCATATCAATCTCACCAATAGCTTTATCACGACCAAGGTGTTCTTTAGCAAATTTTGTGCTAGCGAACATTTTCATATTTGCTAACGCTTGAGCGGCAAAGGCTTCATGCATTTCAATAAGATCTAAGTCGGCTAAATTCATGCCCGCACGCTGCAAAGCAAGGGGGGTAGCATAACTTGGACCCATCAACATGTCTTGCCAAACATCGATAGCAGTAAAGGCAAAGCTACGAATATAACCTAATGGCTTATAACCTAGCTCTTTGGCTCTGCCTTCACGCATTAATAAAATAGCAGCACCACCATCGGTTAACGGCGTACTTGTTGCTGCGGTCACTGTGCCATGTTTACGATCGAATATTGGCTTTAATTTAGCATAACTTGCTAAATCAGAGTTTTCTCGAATACAGTTATCTTTATCAATAAAGTTTTTATAAGGTGCGGCATGAGCCGTCATCACTTCACCAGCTAATTTGCCATCTTGCCAGCTTTTTGTCGCTAAGGTGTGTGATCTATGCGCTAAAGCATCTTGGTCTTGACGAGATATATTATAAGTTTTCGCCATTTGCTCAGCGGTTTCGCCCATTGAAATACCGGTAGAGTATTCTGCCACGGCAGGAGATACTGGTAATAAATCTTTAAAACCAAGGCGGCTAAGTAACGAAAGTTTTTGTCCTAAGCTTTTTGCCTTGGTCAAGTCGACTAAAGTACGAGCAAGCCTTTTAGAAACACCTATTGGCGCTACGGATGAAGAGTCGGCGCCGCCCGCAATACCCACATCTACATGGCCAGCCATAATAGATTCAACAACATTGACCGTTGATTGAAAACTGGTGGCACAAGCGCGAGAAACACTATAGGCATCGGTAGTGACCTTCATACCCGTACCCAAGACGATTTCGCGAGCAATGTTTGGCGCTTCCGGCATTTGCACTACTTGACCAAAAACAAGTTGGTCAATTATAGCCGGGTCAATATCGTGCTTTTGCAATAATTCGTTAACAACGATTTTACCCAAGTCAACTGCTGGTACACCATGAAAAGCCGTTGCCTGTTTAGTAAACGGTGTACGCAAGCCAGCAACGATTGCTATGCGTTCACCGGTCGAGGTTGTTAGTTTTCTTATTGTCATTTATTACTCCACACGCTTAGTTATAATGTAATTTTTAATTAAAAATCCAAGAGGTCTGACCTCATGAAATTCCCTTGATTTTAACTAACTAGCGAGAAAATTCAATCATTACCTGAAATCAACCACGACAAATAACATTTTTTCCCTTAGTTGATAACAATTAGTATTAAAATTTTGTTACTTATCACTTGTTTTCTTTCACAAAAACCTTATATAAAATACCAGGTGCTGTTAAATCTTCAATTTATAAAGCTATTGTGCTTGAAAAAGATGGCAGCCGATGCGTTTAAGGACGTTTGCTGATAACAAATACATCATTAAGCAACAAAGCTTTACGCTTGGTCAACAGCACCTAGAACAACGTTTACTTAGTATAACCGCTTGACAAAAATGTGCTGAAAAGCGAGTCTAAGCCAGATTATCACTAAGTTTCACTTTATAACGAACAATATTAAAAAGAATTTATCAGTATGGCAATTGAACATTTTTCTACGTTAAAACAACATTTATCTTCACAAATCATTGGTCAAGAAGCGTTAGTTGAGAGTTTGCTTATTGCCTTACTGGCTAATGGTCATTTAATTGTTGAAGGACCTCCGGGTTTAGCCAAGACTCGCGCCATTAACGCCTTGGCGCAAGGGTTAGAGGCTGATTTTCACCGCATCCAGTTTACCCCTGATTTATTACCTGCCGATTTAACCGGTAGCGATATTTATCGTCCAGACGATGGTACCTTTGTCTTTCAACCAGGCCCTTTGTTTCAAAACTTAGTACTTGCCGATGAAATTAACCGAGCACCCGCCAAAGTACAATCGGCTTTATTAGAAGCGATGGGAGAAGGTCAAATCACCGTTGGTCGTAAAACCTATGACTTACCTAAGTTATTTTTAGTGATGGCAACACAAAACCCCATTGAGCAAGAAGGTACTTATCCGCTGCCTGAAGCACAATTAGATCGTTTCTTGATGCATGTTGAAATTGGTTACCCAGACGCAAAAGCCGAGCTAGAAATCCTGAAACTAAATCGTAGCGAAGCGTTAAAAGCCAATGCTAATGACGGCCAGGATACAGCGAATAAAAAAGCGACTTTACGGGTATTAAGTCAAAGCGAAATATTTTCAGCGCGAGAACAAGTACTAAATATACATATGGCTCCCGCTTTAGAGGACTATATAGTCGATTTAATTATCGCCACTCGCCAGCCAGAAAAGTATGATGACAAGTTAAGTTCTTGGTTAGCGTATGGTGCTAGCCCACGTGCCACTATTGCGCTTGATCGTTGTTCCCGCGCTCGTGCTTGGTTACATAATCGAGATTTTGTCAGCCCTGAAGATATTCAAGCGGTGTTCCATAATGTTCTTAGACACAGAATTATACTCAGTTATCAAGCTGAAGCTGAAGGAATTACCACGAATCAGGTACTAGATCATATTTTAACTCAGGTTGCTGTTGCCTAGTTACTAATGCCTAGCCGTAATAGCTGAGTGGCTAATAATTAGCGCAATCACTGTTAATCCAAATCGAATTATCAAGTAGAGTTACTTTATGTGGTTTAATCGTCAAAAACAATCACCTGCAATTAACGCCAGTACCGATTCTTATCAATCCATACTGGCAAGTTTGTATAGCAATGGTATTGATTTATCTATGCAGGAGTTATTACAGTATCAAAGTAAAAGCCGATTAATTGACTTGGTGGGTAAAAAAAATATTCAAGGTAAACAATCTGGTAATTATCTGTCGCGTAGCAAGGGTCGCGGCATGGAGTTTGACGAAGTACGTCATTACCAAAGCGGTGATGATGTTCGCGCCATTGACTGGCGGGTAACTGCACGCACGGGCACAACTCACACTAAACTTTTTCGTGAAGAAATTGAAAGACCAGTACTGATAGCCACGGATTTAAGCCAGAATATGTGTTTTGGTAGTAAATTGCTCTTTAAAGCGGTACAAGCTGGCCACTTAGCAGCTCTCGTTGCTTGGCATGCAAAAAGTCGTGGTGATCGTATCGGTGGGCTAGTATTTTGTGATGAACAGCATATAGAATTAAAACCCCGTAGTCGTAAAGCGGGTGTGCTGCATTATTTACATGCCTTAACCACCTTAAATAATCAAAAAAAACCAACAGCCAATGCCGCTCAAACGGCCTCATTAGACCCTGAAGTCCCCTGCAGCCAAGAAGGCAATAAAGCTGAAAATAAAAGCGTAACAGGACGACCGAAAAGTCATTATTTCGATCAACACTGTGCCCGTTTAAGATATCTTGCTAAACCCGGTTCACTGGTTTATTTGATCACCGATGGTCAAGCCCTTAGCGATGAACAAAACTGTCCACATGCCTTACGACATCTAAGCCAAATTAGTCAACATTGTGAATTAGTAGTGTGTTTAATTAGTGATCCGCTCGAGCAAGAGCTTCCTCACAGTACCCGAAAGTTAGCGGTAACCATTACCGATGGTTTTAATCGCCAGCAGTTAACTTTGGGCGATAACAAAACCGCCGAGCAATACCAGCAACAAGCCCGTAAACAGGCTGAGAAATTGCAGTTGCTGTTACAAGCAACGGGGGCTCGCATAGTACACTTTAGCGCCGGAAATTCCCTTGAGCAACAATTAAAATATAGTGGGGTCTCTTTATAATGACGATAAACAATGCCTCGGTGCCAACGGGTCAACCTTTACCTGAGCAATCATCACCATTACAATTGCACGATATCCATGTACCAGAGCTAGTGAGTAACTTGCCTATCGCACCAGGTTGGTGGCTACTGCTGGCACTTATCATTATTGCGGTTTTGTGGTCTTCTAAAAAGCGTAAACAAAATAGACAGTTAAATGCTAGTAAACAGCAAGCACTAGCCGTGCTTGCTAACAATCAAACAATGAGCGCTAAAGCGTGTATTAACTTATTAAAATGGGCGGCTATGCAATATTTTAGTCGTCAACAATTAGCACAATTATATGGTGATAATTTTCAAACTTTTTTAATACAACAATTACCGGAAAAATACCAAGTGAAGTTTACTCAACTCAGTACAGCCGCTTTTCAACAGCAATATCAAGCGGAACAAGGCACAAATACTGATATTAATAGCGATTGCCAGCAAGCGACAAAATTATGGCTCACTCATGCACTCCCCGTTAATAAAACGCTAAGCCGTGCTAAGGTTTTACCGGTAGAAAAACCTTCCACCCTCAATAAACTTGTACCAGTAGAGAAACCCTTTGCTGTTAATAAACCTGTGCCTACAGAAAAAATCTCTACATATAATAAACCTGCACCGACAGAAAAACCCTCAGCCGCTAATAAACAAGAGGAGTTAAGCCAATGATAAGTTTTGCTTGGCCCTGGCTATTTGCCTTATTACCTCTGCCCCTGGTTATCTATTTTTTACCCGCTAAAAAGAATGGCAAGCAAGAAAGTGCCCTGATCATGCCGACGCTAATTAATGTCTCAAGCAATACAGTCAGCGTTCAGCAAAAAAGTACTGCGCCATTAATTATTTTATCACTTTGTTGGCTGTTACTGGTTTTGGCTATTAGCCGACCACAATGGCTTGGTGAAGCTATTGAGATACCCAGTGAAGGCCGTGAAATGATGATTGCCGTTGATCTTTCTGGCAGTATGGAAATAGAAGACATGAGTCTTAATGGTCGCAAGGTCAATCGTTTGCAAATGCTTAAAGTTGTCCTTGGAGATTTTATCGAGCGCCGTGTTAGTGACCGTCTCGGTTTAATCTTATTTGCCGATGATGCCTACATGCAAACGCCGATGACCTTTGATAGAAAAACCGTCAAGCAAATGCTCGATGAAAGTGAACTCAATCTTGTCGGTAGAAAAACAGCCATTGGCGATGCCATCGCACTCGCGGTTAAGCGTTTTGATGCCAAGCAAGACTCTAATAAAGTCTTGTTATTATTAACTGACGGTCAAAATACCGCGGGTAAAATAACGCCAGAGCAAGCATTAGAATTAGCCGTTGCTAAAGGAATCACTATTTACACCGTCGGTATTGGTGCCGATGTAATGCTGCAACAATCACTTTGGGGCACGCAACGCATTAATCCTTCAAGTGATTTAGACGAGCAAAGCTTAGCTAACATCGCCGAAAAAACCGGTGGTCAATATTTTCGTGCCCGTGATAGTCAAGCCATGAGTGAAATATATAGTTTGTTAGATCAGCTAGAGCCTGTTGAGCAAGAGCAGCAAAAAATGCGTCCGCTGAGCGCGTTATACTATTGGCCACTAGCATTAGCCGCGCTTATTTGTTTTATTTATTTACTCAGTTTACATGTCAGCTTTTTATTGCCCAATTTTTTATTACAAAACAAACCCATGAATAAAAATGATGTTCACGCTAATTCCTATGCTGAGGGTGGTAAATAATATGTCAGTACAACAAACTAATTTATTAACTGAATTCAGCCAAGTAGTTAGCGATTTTACCTTAGATAGTCTCAGCTTCGAAGGCATAGTCAATAACTTTCACTTTATTCGACCTTGGTGGTTACTCGCCTTTTTCGCTTTATTACTGGTGTTATTTCTGCTGAAAAAGATCCGCTATTACCAATCACCTTGGCAGCATTTCCTCCCTGCGCATTTAGCGAACGCCTTATTGGAAAATACGCACAGCCAAACAACATCAGTTACCTCATCCCAAAGCTCTTATTGGTTAAAACCTTTCGTTATTGGTAGTGCTATTATTTTTGCCCTAGCAGGACCTGCTTGGCAAAAATTGCCACAACCTGTTTATCAACTAGAGCGTGGCTCGGTACTTATCATGGATATGTCTTACTCCATGCTAAGTACCGATGTGAAACCCAATAGATTGACCCGTGCTCGCTATAAAGCCTTCGATTTACTGAAAGTAATCAACGAAGGTGATATTGGTTTAATTGCCTATGCTGGTGATGCCTTTATTATTAGTCCCTTAACGCAAGATGTTAGAAATATCGAGCTACTGTTACCGGCATTGTCACCTGACATTATGCCTGTTTATGGGGCAAATGCTTTGGCAGCCTTAACCTTAGCTGCTCAAACCCTTAAGAATGCCGGTCATATTAGCGGTGATATTTATTGGTTGACTGATGATATTGATAATGAAGAAATGTCTGATATTTACGCTTGGGCAAATGGCAACAGCCATAAAGTGAATATTTTAGGCGTCGGTAGTAAAAATGGTGCCCCGATAAAACTAAGTAGCGGCAAGTTACTCAAAGATCATAAAGGCGCTATCGTGGTGCCCAAATTACCCGCGGCTAGACTGGCGGCGATAAGTAAGCGTAGCCGAGGGGTTTATCATACGATGACCAACGATGACACAGATATCAAAGCACTGACGGCTCATTTAAGCAATAGCCTTGAGGACAAGGTTGGCTCAGACAATGAGCAACCAGGTACACCTCAAAGTAAACAAGCATTGTTAGGCGACCAATACCAAGAGCAAGGTCCTTGGTTACTCATCATTATTGTGCCACTGCTATTAAGCTACTTTCGCCGCGGCACCAGTATATTAGCGATAACATGGCTAATGCCACTGACGTTAGTATTGAGCTTAACCAGCCTAAGTCCGCGCAGTTATGCAGCTGAGCTGAACACCAAGCAAGAGCCGACAACGTCTAGTTTGCACACCACCACTGGCACTAATAGCAAGAGTAATGTCGACGCCAATGCGACCACCAGTGGTGTAAATCAATTTTGGCGAGATTTATGGCAAACCTCAGACCAACAAGCGCAACAACACTATCAACAAAAAGATTATCAACAAGCTGCAGAGCAATTTGAAGATAGTCAATGGCAAGGCAGTGCTCACTACAAAGCCGGTGATTATGAACAAGCATTACAAGCTTTTAAAGCAAGCGACAGTGCACAAGCCCTGTATAATCAGGGCAATGCCCTAGCACAGTTACAAAAAGTTGATGAGGCCATCAAAACTTATAAAAAGGCGCTGGCAAAAGAGGCTAACTTGAGCGATGCCAAAGATAATTTAGCCATACTTGAAGCGCTGAAAAAACAGCAAGAACACCAAGAACAGCAGTCGCAAGGTGATAAGAAAAATCAGGACTCGCAAGAGCAATCACCAGACGATAAAGAACAAGATCAGCAAGAAGGCCAAGAAAATAAGGACTCACAAGGGCAGCAACAACCAAGCCAGCAACAACAAAACCAACAAAGTGCTGAGGAAAATAAGCAAGAGCAACAAAGTGCACAAAGTAAACAACAAGAACAAGAACAAGAACAAGAACAGCAGAAAAAACAACAAGCAGAGCAAAGCAAAGCTGCCGACGATGAACAACAGCCAAGCGATGAAAAATCACTAGCTCAACAAGCCATAGATAACAAAGCACAAGAACTTGAGCAAAAACATCAACAACTTTTAAATAAGGTCACTGACGATCCTTATTTACTATTACGAAATAAAATGCGCCTCGAATATCAAAAGCGCCGACATGAGGGTTCGCCTCAAGGAGTAACTAAAAAGTGGTAAGTAATTATTCAATGCCTTTAACAGTTAAGGTGCCCTTATTTCTTTTACAGAGCCTCATACTGTCCCTGTTACTTATGGCGACACTTTTGTTAAGCAATAATGCCTACGCTTTATCAAAAGTGACTGCCACTCTTGATAAAAATCCAGCGATGATTAATGAGTCGATAATATTAACGGTAATTGCTGATGACGATGTCGGCCCGAAAGCTTTAGATACCAGTCCCTTACTTGGTGATTTTATTATCGGTCAAACATCGGTTAGCTCACAAACCAGTATGATCAACTTTAAAACCACCCGCATCACTAAATGGCAAATAATTTTAATTGCGCGTAAACCTGGGCAATTTATAATCCCTGCCCTTAAGGTTGCAGACCTGCAAAGTGACCCCATTGAGCTGACCGTGGTGGCAACAAATGATGCCAATAGCAACGCACAAGCAGATATTTTTGTCACCAGTGAGTTATCCAGTGCTGAGGTATATGTACAACAGTTATTGACCCTATCAATAAAGTTACATTTTGCCGTAGATCTTAAAAGTGGCAACTTAACTGAGCCCAGTTTAAGTGGTGCTACCATTGAAAAAATAGGCCAAGACAAGCAGTCTGATAGCATTATCAATGGTAAACGTTACCGGGTAATTGAACAAACTTATGCTATTACCCCGGAACAAAGTGGTGAGCTGACTATAAAAGCACCGCTATTTTCCGGTGAGATATTGCAAGCTTCGACCCGGCGTTCAAGTTTCTTAAGCTTTGCGCAAACGAAACCAGTGAGAATTATAGGCGATGAGCTTCACTTAACTGTCTTACCCATACCGGCCAACTACCCAAGCGACACCCCATGGTTACCGACTGATATATTAACCTTGCATCAAGAATGGCAAGCAAGTAATGCACAATTTACCGTCGGCGAGCCTATTACTCGTACTATCACTTTAACTGCAGCGGGACTTTCAAAAGCACAACTGCCCAAGCTTGAAATGCAAAGTAGCCCTGGTTTGAAAATATACCCAGATCAAGCTGAGTTACATGCCAACCTAAGCAACAATCGCTTGGTCAGCCAAAAGGTACAAAATTTTGCCCTAGTACCCAGTATGGTGGGGGACTTTGTCTTACCCGCGATGAGTATTACTTGGTTCAATACTATCACCAATAAAATTGAACATGCCACCCTGCCAACACAAACTATCTCGGTACAAGCAGCAGAAGGTACTATGGCGACTAATTATTCCAATGAGCGAAGTGGCACAAGCCACAACACTGCTAACATGGCCGACTACACTGCCAATAACGCGGCTAAGATCGCTGAAAATTTTTCTGAGCAGACGGCCCTCGCCGCCTCGGTAGCAGCTGTGCAAGATAAGCGCTGGCAATGGCTCTTTCTTAGCTTATGGCTATTAACGAGCTTAGCATGGCTTATTCAAAGTATTTATTTACGTCAAAGCAGTCATAAAAATAAGCCTGCTCAATTTAATAAGGTAACAAAAATATTTACTTCGGGTAGTCACTATCTGGCTCTGTTAGCCGCCTGTAAAAAAAATAATGCCGAACAAGCGCTACCTTTGATCTTGCCTTGGCTAAGACAATTACTCACCAGTGATAGACCGGGACTAAAAATCAATAATATTGCCCAGGCTCAAGAATGTATTCAAGAGCAAAGTTTTGCCACCGCACTGAATGATTTACAGCAACACCTTTATGGCAAGAGTGCTATTGATGGCGCACCGTCTTGGCAAGGTTTGACTTTACTCACCGCCATTCAAACTGTGCAGAAGCAACAAGATAAAAAAAATAATACCAAGCAATTATTAGCACTTAACCCTTAAAAGCGAACCTTTGTAAGCTAGCTTTAAACGTTAAGCATTAGCTATAATAAATGGCATAAATTAAAAAATTTACGGGCGCTTGAAATAAACTTGCCTATGCTAGGGTCTATAACCATATGATGACAAAACAAGTTAGATATGAGGCGCTAGTAAAGGCGCTACACGGTGATTTATACCGTTATGCCTATTGGCTCTGCCACGAAAAACAAGTGGCAGAAGACTTAGTGCAAGAAACCTTTTTACGTGCTTGGCGTGCCCTTGATTCGTTAAAAGATGAAAAAGCCGCCAAGTCATGGTTAATCACTATATTACGACGAGAGAATGCCCGACGCTTCGAAAGAAAGCGTTTTGAGATGAGTGAGTATGAAGAGGCAAACATAACAGATACTCAATCAATAACCACAGAGCAGGAGCTTGAAAACCACTGGTTAAGAGAAAAAATAGCGCAACTGCCGCCAGAATATTCAGAGCCGTTAGTTTTACAAGTATTAGGTGGTTTTAGTGGTGCAGATATTGCCACCATGTTAGATCTAAATAAAAACACTGTGATGACACGTTTATTTAGAGCCCGAAACCAATTAAAAGAAGCGTTAGCAGCACAACCGGAAAAGCGAGGTATGTACAATGGATGATTTGCAATTTCGACGTGCTATATATGCCGATCCCAATAACCCCGATGCTGACACTATCGCGGCACAGCAACAAGATCCAAGCAAAAAACAATTTGCCCAAGAAATTTGTCAATTAGATGAAAAAATAATGCGCGCATTACAGGTGCCCGTGCCTGAGGGGTTAGCCGAAAAACTGATCTTACGCCAAACGTTAGCAAGTCACCAAGTACAAAAGCGTAAAACGCGTGTGCACTTAGCGTTAGCGGCCTCTGTCGCCATTGTTGGTGGCTTAATGCTTAACTTTATGCAATTTTCCAGTGCTTATAATAATTTAGGGGATTATGCCCTAGCCCATGTTTATCATGAGCAAGGCAGTTTTGCTAACAATGCTACTAGCCTAGTGACCTTAGCGTCATTAAACCAGAAGATGGCGACGTTTGATGGCAACTTCAGTCAAGCCCTAGGCAAGTTGTTATTTGCCGATTATTGCCGCTTTGATGGTATGAAAAGTTTGCACTTAGTTTATCAAGGTAAAACCAGCCCTGTTACTGTCTTTATTGTCCCTAAAAATGAGCAATTAAGCTTTAGCCCTGATTTTAATGACAAAAAATTGTTTGGCAGCTCGCTTGAGTTTACTCACAGTAATATTATTGTCGTTGCTGATAAAAATGAGTCTTTAGAACTATGGCAACAAAAAATTAGTGAAACTGTGTCTTGGCTTATTTAATACCCATTTCATTAAATTATTGCCCACTTGTGCTGGTTAAAATACTCCAAGGCGTTGCTCTCAATCCCAATAGCCCTTTTAATAGCTAGTAATAAAAAAGCCCTGCTGTCGCTGTCTTATTAACAGTGATAGCAGGGCTTTTTTGTCTTCATCATACGATGATTAGAATGCTCTTGTTTATAAGCGCGGTATAAAAGTCGAACATATGACTTATGTACCGCACAAAGACTGTCTATAAAGTGTTTTCAAATAACTTATAGATACGACGGTATTCATCTAACCACGAGCTTGGTTGCACAAAACCATGTGGCTCTACCGGATAAATAGCTGTTTCAAAATCTTCTTTCTCAAGTTCAATCAAGCGTTGTACTAAACGTACGGTATCTTCAAAAAAGACATTGTCATCAACCATAGGCGCATTGATGAGTAAGGGTTTTTTAAGTCCTTCAGCAAAATAAATCGGTGAACTGCGTTCATAGGCTATGGCATCATCTTCAGGAGTATTTAAAATATTGGCAGTATAACCATGGTTATAATAAGCCCAGTCAGACACTAAGCGAATTGCCGCCCCTGAAGCAAATAAGTCAGGGTCGGTAAATAGAGACATCAGCGTTAAGAAACCACCATAAGAGCCACCATAAGTACCAACACGCTTGGCATCAACATTAGCATTGTCAATGAGCCAATTAACACCATCACGCATATCTTCTACTTCCACTTTGCCCATATGACGGTATATCGCGGTACGCCAATCTCGTCCATAACCGGCTGAGGCGCGGTAATCCATGTCAATAACCACATAACCTTGTTGCACTAACATGGAATGGAACATATATTCACGGAAATAACCTGACCAACCCAAGTGGGAGTTTTGTAGGTAGCCGGCACCATGAGTAAACATAACAGCACGATTTTTATCGGCAGTTTTATCAAAGTTTTTAGGTAAATATACTTTTGAATAAATGGGCTGTTTTTGTTTGCTTGAAGGAATAGCAACAACCGTTGGTGCCGCCCAAGGCATAGCCAAAAATTGCTTAGATACTGTATAAGTAATGCGCTTAGCCTTGCCATGCGCATTTATATTTTGCACATATAGCTCCGGCGGCATAGTAACGCTAGAATGCTCAATTAACAGTTTTGATTCATCTGGGCTAAGCACATAATCGTTTTTACCCCCTAAGTCAGTTAATGCAATTAGATTCTTAGCCATATCCACTTGGTATATTTCATAAATACCTGGGTGTTTTTTATTGGCTTTAAAAATAAAGTGCTGATTATCTTGCGTTAGCGTAACACTGCTCACTTCAAAGGCACCAGACGTTAGCTTAACCGCCTTAGCGTTTAAATTTTTGTGATATAAATGAGAATAGCCAGACTCTTCCGATAAGTAATAAAGGCTGGCGTTATTATCAGCATTTAACCAACCAAATTCATTAAAGTTCCAGTTAATCCACGCATCATCATGGAGTTTATGTTGGCTAACTAAAGTATTATCAGAGAAATTAACCGTGGTTAACCAACGTGTTTTGTTGTCCCAAGCCTCTAACATTATCGCCAGATGTTGACCATCTTCGCTCCACTTAATGGGGTTATACATACCAAGCACATGAATGTTACGCGCTTTTTTCTCCGACTTATATTTCTTGCCAGCACGAGCATAGTTTTCCGCTTTAACACTCGCTAAAACATCTTCATCAAAACCCGGTAGGCTGTCATAACTTAAAGCTTGTTGTGTACCTGTTACTAAATCAAGTATAAAGAGTTGTTCTTTATACTGTCGGTTGTTGGCTACACGAGCACGTACTTTTTTAGCGACAATAACACCCTCTTTAGTAATGTAATTAGGCATAATATCGCTTTTATCACGGCTAGATTTTGCCAAGGCTATGCTGACCAATAATTTATCACCTGCTGGTGACAGGCTAGCATAGGCTACTTTATTATCTTTACCAAAATAAAATTTACTATCGGTTACCGCAGAGTTTTCAGCGGCTAAACGCTGTTTTTGCGCGTGTTTTAACTGCGCATTTCTCTGCTGTAAGGCAATATATGCAATGAGCTTATGCTGCTCTTTAGCTAGATAGCTTTTCGGCTCGGTGACGCCCGCGGGTTTGTCTGACATGTGCAAACTTGCCAATTCTTTAATTTGACCTGTTTGCCTATTGTGGCGATAAAAAACATTAGCCACTTGATAGGCAATATCGCCATTGGTCAAAAAGAATGCCTTACGCTCAGTGTTTGAGGTGAATGTTAGCTGTTTTACTGTATTACTCGCTAAGATTTTAACAAAAACATCACCATTAAAAGTATAAACTTTATGGGTACGCGCTTGATTGAACTGCGCATTTTTATCGGCAACTTTATGCTTAATCGATAAATCTACTGGCGAGGTCTTACTACTATTAGCCAGATCCAGGGCATACAAATCACGTAAAGGGTTGCCTAATTGTTTTTGCTGATAATAGACAGTGTTACTATCATCGCCCCAATACCATGACTCTGGTGCACGACCAAACCAATCAGGGTCTGCCATCACTTGCTCTAAGGTAATAATAGTGTTTGCTTGTGCGTTAACTGCCACAGTACTGGGCACTTTGTCTGGCGCAGAGGTATTAAGCTGTTCACTAAGCTGAGTATTACTACAAGCGGCTAATGAAAAGCTAAATGCTACGGCAATGAGTGGTATTTTCATAAAATAAATTCTTTTGTTGAGTGCTTTTGTTAAAGAATGAATGCAGAGTGCCAAGTTAACGCGCACACTGACTGCTCTTATATTAAATTAAGTTTAATTAAGTTAGCTTTACTATGAGACGTTATCCTAATCGAAAAGAAAATAAAGGGTAAGATAAAACGACCAATACCGTTTTATATGCGTTAAAAAAACGCTAAAATAACAGGCTTTACTGATACTACCATCATTGGACACTTTGTTATGCTTTGCCCGTGCGGTTCAACCTTATTATTTAATGCTTGTTGCCAACTTTATATTACACAACAGCAGCAACCCAGCACGGCTGAGCAATTGATGCGCTCACGCTTTAGTGCCTACGCAACAAAAAATGGCCAATACATTTTTGCTACCTATAGCGCCGCTCAGCAATTAAAGCAGTCAGTGCGTGAGATTCAAGGGTGGGCGGATGAATGTTTGTGGTTGGCGTTAAAAATACATGCTAGTAGTAAAAATACCGTAGAATTTTCAGCCTATTATGTCGTCGATAATACCTTATGGGAATTACGAGAAAAGTCTAATTTTACCGTTGAAAAAAAACAGTGGCGCTACCTTGATGGTGACATTACCGAGCATAACCAGATAAAGAAAATTAAACGCAATGAAATATGCCCATGTAACCAATATGCAACAGCTTGGTCCGCTAAAAAAGGCAAGAAGTTTAAACAGTGCTGTGCTAAATCGCAGGTTCGATCATTCTAACTAGGCTTAGTTAAGTAGTGGTGCTTTAATGAGTGCTTGTTGAATGCCCTCTAACCAGGCCTGAGCATTGAAGTTCAGTGGCTGACTAAGCGGTTTATCCGCCTCGTTATTCGTTCCAGGCTTAGCTGGTGTTGCCGCTGCTGTGATTTGCCTGTGCTTAAGCTGAGTAAATAAACTGGTGTTTTGCAGCACTTGCGTGTCGATATGGCTTTTATCATCACGAAAAGCTAACGGTTTAGCTTTCATCGCGTTAGTTAAATGTATATTGGCTAAATCGTTATCAACAATCGTTTGTACTTGGTTGAATTGCTTAACATCCTCTGGTGCAGACAGTGCTAAAGGTGCTGGTGCAGCTAGGTTGAATTGTTTTCTCAAGGCAATATTACTTAAGTCTGCCGTTATAGGCTCGGCTGCTTGAGGTAATAAAAATTGGCTTTGTTCACGGACATCATCCGTTAACATTGCCAGCATCAAGGTAAAGTCTGCACGACGAGTTTGTCCAACACTTTCATTCAACTGCTCACCAAGTTGCAACTCATGTAGCAATACATTAGTGACTGAAAAATCAGTGACCAAATGCTCAGCACTGCTCTTGCTCACTTCATTATCTGGTGCGAAATTATTGCTTGAAAACTGTGGTAATAGCTCTACGGCCACTGCGCTATGCTCTTATTTATGCCTTGATAAATAAGTTATCGGCTAAAAGTAAAAAACATTTAGCCGATAAGAGCATAAATTTACAATTAATTATTACACTGCTTTATTAAGCGATTTTATTGCCAATAATTATTGCCTTTGAGCACTGCGTTTAAGTACTATTTTTACTTACAGCTGATGATAATTAAGTTAAGTCACTTGCTTTATTGGCCACGTAAGTGTGAAGGACGCACCGCCAAGCTCACTATCACCGATAACTGCATGCCCTTGATGCCACTCCATAATGCGAGCAACAATAGCTAAACCTAAACCAAAACCACCGGTTTCACGGTTTCTTGATTGATCGCCACGTGAAAACGCATCAAAAATAACTTGCTTAAATTCATCAGAAACACCATCACCGTTATCTTCAACACAAATTTGGCATTGTTCTTTTTCTAATGACAGCGTCACTCTCACTTGGCCATTACCATACTTAATGGCGTTGCTAATAAAGTTATTAACCGCCCTATCGATAAAGTGGCCATCACAGCAAACAAGGTTATTCGGCAGTTTATTAATAAACTCTATCGAGCTGACAAACTGATCATGACTGGCTATTTGTAAGCTCACTAACTCGCTCAAGTCAGTACGGCTAAAGTTCAGTTCAGGTTTGTCATTATCAAAAGCAGCATATATAAGCATTTCATTGATCAGCTCTTCTAATTCACGCACATCATTGCTAATTTGTTGCTGGTACTTTATTCTTTTTTCATCATCTTTAATTGTGTCAAGCATCTGTAAAGCAAATTTGGTTCGCGCTAAAGGCGTTCGTAACTCATGGGACACGGCATTGGTTAACTCTTTATGGGCTTCAATTAAACGCCGAATACGCGCTGCCATCATATTAAAGGAGGAAATCATCGGTGCTATCATGGTTGATTTTGCCGCGGGGGCCTTACTATCAAAATTACCTTGACCAAACTCCTTGGTCGCTTTTTTTAATAATTCTAAATCCCGTGACATCGGCCATAACCAAATAAAAATGATAACGCCAAAACAGGCTAACATTAACACTCGGTAAATGGCCTTTAATCTGGGCCTAGTTGGCATTTTTACCCGATCTAAAGTAATAACAGAGTTGGAATCTTTTAGTAAATAATGAATGACCACCTGATCATCGAAATAATAAATATGAGTATTTGAGTGCATTAAAGCATTATGTTTGGTGTGATCAATTCCTTCAACTTCCGCTAAAGACATGAGTTTCAAAGGTAAGTCCCAGCGTTTTGCTGCCCCAGCTATTATCGCTTCCCACTCGTCTTCAGGATGCTTTTGCACATAATCCCCAGTAGCCATCATCAGGGTTTTATAACCGGTATAGGATTCAATATCTTGCTCTAGATAAGATGTCCACACTTCATCGAGTGCCCAAGAAAAAATGATAAAAGTGGATATGATAAAGAAATAGAGATTAAAAAACGAACGACCTAATTTCATTAATGTGCCTTAATTAACAGAATGAAGTAAAAGTAAGCTTAAGAAAAAGGCTTTGTCACTGGCAAGAAGTAAACAAAGCCTTGATATTTTAGTCGCTATTTAGCAATTACCAGTAAAACCTGCACTTTGAGTGCTAATGGCTAATGGCTAAACGCTACAGTGAGCTAGCTCCATGCGTCTGGCACAAATAAGTAACCCTGGCCCCAAATAGTCTTGATCCTAAATGGCGTTTCAGTGCTGTCATGTAATTTTTTACGTAAGCGAGAAATTCGCACATCAACACTTCTGTCTAAGCCATCATATTCACGGCCAATTACCGCTTTATAGATATAATCTCGATTTTGTACTTCACCGGATTTACTGGCCAGTAACCATAACAAATCAAATTCTTGGCTGGTTAGGTCAATATTTTCACCTTGCAAAGTCACTTTACGTGAGGCTTTACTGATAAATAAACCACCACAGTTAATTTCACCTTTATCTTCATTTTGGTTAGGTAAATCGCCGCGACGTAATAAGGCGTTAACTCGCGCTAATAATACTCGCGGTTCAACTGGCTTGATAACATAATCATCAGCGCCAATTTCTAAGCCTAACACTTGGTCAAAATCAGTACTTTTTGCTGTTAACATTAATATCGGGCCGGTAAATTCTGGGCGTAAATCACGACAAACACCAAAGCCATCTTTACCTGGTAACATTACATCTAAAATAATGATATCTGGCGAGAAAAGTTTTACCCGTTTAGCAACGGTGTCACCACGATATTCTTGCTTAACATGAAAGCCTTCATTGGTTAAAAAGTCGGTGACTAAATCGGATAATTGACGATCATCTTCAACCAATAATATTTTTTTTACGTTTGAGTTACTATCTGGCATATACATTTCCTTATTTATTACGTGTTATTTATGCTATTGATAAATAACGGTACGAATAACGATACTGATAACTGTATTAACAGTTTTTTGTTGTGTTGCTCATTTAGGCTTAGCTTAAACAAGTTATTACGGTTAAACAATAGGCTCTACCAGTTGTTACGTTTAAATTACACTTTATAACATTAAGGGCTGTGGCTAACGTTCAAACTAACGGTATTGAAAATCGTCAAAGTCGCGCTACATCAAGGTGGACTGTCAGCCAATGCCTAAGCAGATAGACCCGTTACCATTCAAGATGCATGTTTCAGAGTCCTTGAGCAATGTCAATTCAAGGCGCTGTGATGAAATAATGGTTGTTCAGGAGCACAGAGTACTCTTTGCGACTTATTATCTCAAAAATTAGTCAATAGCAGAGACTAAAATGAAAATTCAACCGCACCTCGGTAAAATAAACCTTGCGAGACGATAGATAAACACGCAAGATCAACCGCTTAATTTACCCAGCAATACATATCGATATTGTTCGCTAAAAGTCATTAGGAATCCTATGAAAATCATCTCTTTTAATATTAATGGCCTTCGTGCCCGTCTTCACCAATTGCAAGCGATTATCGATAAACATCAACCCGATATTATTGGCTTACAAGAAATAAAGGTACATGATGAAGTTTTCCCTTTAGCAGCGGTTGAAGCCATGGGTTACCATGTCTACTTCCATGGTCAAAAAGCACATTATGGTGTCGCTATGTTATGTAAAAAAGCAGCAGATACCGTGCAGCGTGGCTTCCCTAGCGATGACGATGAAGCACAACGCAGAATGATTATGGTAACAACTACCAACGATAAAGGTGAGAAAATAACAGTATTAAATGGCTACTTTCCACAAGGCGAAAATATTAGCCACGAAACTAAATATCCCTACAAGCGTAAGTTCTACCAAGACTTAATGAACTACCTTAATGACAATCACACTAATGATGAAAATGTCATTGTCATGGGCGATATCAATATTTCACCACTTGACCTTGATATAGGTATTGGCGAAGTAAACCGTAAACGTTGGTTAAAAAGTGGTAAATGTTCTTTCCAAGATGAAGAACGTCAATGGTTAAAAACCTTAATGGATTGGGGCTTTATTGATACTTTTAGAAAATTGCACCCAGAAACAACAGCACGATATTCGTGGTTTGATTATCGCTCACGTGGCTTTGATGATAATCGCGGTCTTCGTATTGATGTTGTTCTAGCAACACAAAACCTGGCAGCGCAATGTATTGAAGCTGATATTGATTATGAATTACGCGGCATTGAGAAACCTTCAGATCATGCACCTATTTGGTCAACATTTTCTTAAGGTTCACTATACATGCATACTGAAAAATTTGCCCAGTACCGGTGCCCGCTTTGCCAACAAGCCTTGTTGCTTACTGAAAAGAGCTACCGTTGTATAAATAAGCATAGTTTTGATCAAGCTAAACAAGGCTATGTAAATTTATTGCCGGTTCAATTTAAACATTCAAAAGAACCTGGCGATAACAAAGCAATGGTACAAGCTAGACGGGCATTTTTAGATAAAGGCTATTACCAACCCTTGCTTGACAGTATGCTAGCGCTCTATCAAAAGTATGGTGATAAAAACGCCGCCGTTTTTGATGCTGGCTGTGGTGAAGGATTTTATACCCATCAGCATAAAACTGAGCAGAATAGTGTCTACGGCGTCGATATTGCCAAAGAGACGATAAAAATTGCCGCAAAACGCTATCAAGATTGTTTTTATAGCGTAGCAACGCTGTCTGACCTGCCCTTTAATGATGGTCATTTTGGCTGGCTATATAGCGTTTATGCGCCTATTTTAGAAAGTGAGTTTACCCGTGTTTTGCAAGATAAGGGTTATTTGTTGACGGTTACACCGGCCGATAACCATTTATTTGAACTTAAAGCACTGATATATCGCCAGGCAACCAAACATGACACTGCAAAACAAGTCATTAAGCAATTAACCTTGGTTGAAGAGCAACGTTTAAACTACCCAATGAACTTCTCTAATAGTGACGATGTGTTGAATTTATTAGCAATGACACCCTTTGCCTTTAAAGCCAGTGAAGAGTTAATTAACGAATTAAAGCAACAAAAAGAATTCAGTTGCCAAGCTGATTTTGTCCTGCGCTTATATCAAAAATAATAATAATCAAAAGCATGGATAATCGGGGAAGTCACTTTTATCACAACAAACTTTTACGTTAACAATAGACAAAGTAACGAGAGTTACTTTGTCGTCGCAAACGTTAATTGTAAAAGTTGCGCAAGATCGATATAGCGTGGTTTATACGTTGCTAAGCTAGCAATCGCATTCTTATTACTGTGACTATAGCGATGACCATTACTTTGCTCATTGTTACGATCATTGTTATAACCGACTTGCTCCGCAGTTTTCTCTTTACCCTGCTGCTTTACCTTTTCTAAACCACTGTGATACCAAGAAGCCAGTGATGGCGGTAACAACTTATCGGCTTTTACCCCAGATAAAACTAAGGCCTGTACGGGCATACTGATTAAAAACAAACCATATACCAGCGCTTGCGGTAGTGCATTTATGGCATTATTTATCGAGCCTTGGCCCAATGGATACCCTGAGGCTAAATAAAGCTGCATAATGACAGTAAACATGGCTAAGGCAGGGAAATATCGACAAACAAAGCGGGCGCTTTGTACTGCTCGATAATCTTCAAAATACTGCGTTAATTCTGGCTTGTCAGGCCAAAGCGCTAAATATTTTTGCCCCAATTTAATGAGTTCTACAACGGAGATATTCATATCACTACTATAGCAGTTAGAGCTTATAAGCAACAGTCAGAAATGTAACTAACTAATTAGTACGAATAGTAATCATTAAAATGCCAATAAAACAGCCTTTTATTACTTTGCATCAAGATTTTTAAGCAAGTCCAGCGCTATAATGAAGACACTCGTCTTATTGCATATATTATCTCTACACCTTTTCACTTTTTTAAAAGACAACATACATGACCCAACAAAAATCGCCCAGCCAAGTATCAGTTAATACAACTGCCATTTTAGTGATTAATTGTGGCAGCTCTTCCGTTAAGTTTTCCTTAATCATGCCATTGACTGGCGAAACGCTATTATCCGGCTTAGCTGAATGTCTACTCAGTTCAACGGCTAGCATCACCATCAAGCAGGGTGGGAAAAAACAGTCTTATAAGCTAACCGAACCCTTTAATCACCAAGCAGCACTGACGGTCTTAGTAGAGCAATTACAACAGCTTAATTTGGTTCAATATATCAGTGCCATTGGTCATAGGGTTGTCCATGGTGGCGAACATTATTCAGAGCCAAGGTTAATTACTGAGGAGGTAGAGCAAGCGATTGCTCAATTGGCAACACTAGCACCCTTACATAATCCGGCAAACCTTATTGGTATTAAATCATGCCAGCAAGCTTTTGCCAACTTACCGCAAGTAGCTGTATTTGATACGGCGTTTCATCAAAGTATGCCAGAAAAAGCCTACCTCTATGGCCTACCCTATACACTGTACAAGGAACATGGCATAAGACGATATGGTTTTCACGGTACCAGCCATTATTTTGTCGCAAAACAAGCAGCAAAATACTTAAATAAGCCGCTAGAGCAATGTAACTTGATCAGTGCCCATTTAGGCAATGGTTGTAGTGTTACCGTGATTAAAAAGGGTAAGAGTGTCGATACGAGTATGGGCATGACACCTGGTGAAGGCGTAATGATGGGCACTCGCTGTGGTGATATCGATGCCGGCATTCTCTTTCATCTAGTAGATAATTTAGGTTACGCCATTAATGATGTAGATAAATTAGTTAATAAAGAAAGTGGTTTATTGGGTGTTTCCGGTTTAAGTAATGATTGTCGTACCTTAGAAAAGGTCATGTTAGAAGATAATCATGTGCAAGCCACTTTAGCACTGACAGTATTTTGTTACCGTATTGCTAAAAGCATCGCCTCCTATAGCGCCAGCTTAACTCAACTAGACGGCCTTATTTTTACCGGTGGTATAGGAGAAAACTCAAGTTGGGTGCGTACTGAAATAGTGAAACAACTCAGCTTATTAAACTTTTCTTTAGACGAAGACGAAAACCAAAGAACGCGCTTTGGTGTATCAGGTAATATTGCAGATAAAAACTCAAGAGCTATTTGGGTTATTGCCACCAATGAAGAATGGGTAATAGCAGAGCAATCAGCGCTATTATTAAAAAATTTAGCCAAGTAAATGCTCCATATCACGTTAAGTAGGATTTAATTTATGCCCCATAGAATTATGTTAATCCCTGTTGGCTCAGGTGTCGGTTTAACCAGTGTATCATTAGGCTTATTACATGCTTGTCAACAAAAAGGTATTAAAGTTGGACACTTCAAACCCATTAGCCAACCTTCGCGTAATAGCTTAGCTAAAAAGAATAAAACCATTGATGCCATTAGCTTATCGCAAAATAGTACTAGCATATCACTTAGTTATGTCGAAGAAAAAATGGGCGATGGCCTGCTCGATGCCGTGTTAGAAGAAATTGTTGCCAATTTTGATGCCTTTAAAAAAGATCACGACGTAGTCATTATTGAAGGCTTAGTACCCACACCAAGACAACCCTATGCTGGGCGTATTAACCGTGATGTCGCCCAAGCGCTTGGTGCCAACATAGTATTGGTTGCTAGCCCAGGCAATGATAGTGCCGAAGAGTTTGAAGACCGACTTCAAGTCACAGCTCAAACCTATGGCGGTATCAAAAACAAGCAGCTCATTGGCTGTGTTATCAATAAACTCAATTGCCCAGATCAAGACGAATACGGCATCTTGCCAAAAGAAGAAGAGATAGAAAGTGACTTTAAACTAACAGACTGGTTAGATTTAGCCATTTTTAAAGACCGGAACTTTGATTTACTCGGCACTATAATGTGGGACATAGACCTCATTGCTCCGCGCATCTGTGACATAAGTAACTACCTCGATGCCAAAGTCCTTAATCACGGGGATATGGCGCATCGCCGATTCCGCAGCGTTGCCTTTTGTGCTCGTACCGTATCAAATTTAGTCAGCTACCTAGTCCCCGGTCGTCTTATTGTTACCCCTGGCGACCGCACCGACATTATTATTGCCACCTGTTTATCGGCGTTAAATGGTACTAAATTAGGCGGCATGATATTAACGAATGGCTTTGAACCATCAAAGCAAGTTTGGGAGTTATGCAAACAAGCGCTTGAAGCAGGTTTACCCGTATTATCAGTACCCTGGGACACTTGGCAAACATCACGTCACATCATGAGCTTTAACCCAGAAATACCGCAAGATGACATCCAACGTCAAGATAAAGTAAAGCAGCATGTTGCCGATAATTTAAGTAGTCATTGGCTCGAAAGCCTTACCTCTAAAAACAATAGTTATAATTTATTATCACCCCCAGCCTTTCGGCATAAATTAACCGAACTGGCTCGCAAGGCCAACAAACTCATAGTCCTACCAGAAGGAAACGATATACGCACAATCAAGGCGGCAGCAATTTGCTGTGAACGTAATATTGCTCGCTGTCAACTTATGGGTAATAAAGAAGAAATACTGCAAATAGCCGAGCATCAAGGTATTACCCTTCCCGATAACTTATTAATAACGGATCCCGATACCATTAGAGAAAATTATGTTGGCCCTTTGGTCGAGTTGCGTAAACATAAAGGTTTAACGGATGTTATTGCACTGGAAAACCTCAAAGATAATGTTGTTTTAGCCACTATGATGTTACAACTTGGTCAAGTTGATGGCCTAGTTTCCGGAGCGGTTAATACCACAGCAAATACCATAAGACCCGCATTACAATTAATTAAAACCGCTCCCAATAGCGCTTTAGTTTCATCGATATTTTTCATGTTACTTCCTGAGCAAGTGCTTGTTTATGGTGACTGCGCCATTAACCCAGAGCCTAATGCCAAACAGTTAGCCGATATTGCGATTCAATCTGCGGACTCGGCCAAAGCGTTTGGTATTGAACCCATAGTTGCCATGATCAGTTACAGCACTGGGCGTTCAGGTCATGGTGCTGATGTAGAGAAAGTCGCTAAGGCAACTGAAATAGCCAAGGCTAAGCGCCCTGATCTTATTATTGATGGACCACTACAATATGATGCCGCCATTATGGAGAATGTCGCTCGGAAAAAAGCGCCGAACAGTCCAGTAGCCGGTAAAGCGACTGTATTTATATTCCCAGATTTAAATACTGGCAATACCACCTATAAGGCGGTACAGCGCTCAGCGGGTCTATTAAGCATAGGCCCTATGCTACAAGGTATGAATAAACCCGTTAATGATCTATCACGCGGAGCATTAGTGGATGATATTGTTTATACCATTGCCTTAACGGCAATACAGGCGACACAATAACTTAGCCCGCTTGATGAATTTTGTTAATAAGTACCCATTAGCAAGGTTCAACCGGCGGTCAAAGTGACTTTTAAGCCATTTAACTGCAATAAAACGTTAATTTAACCGATAAAATGATCCAATTGGTTATTTTTATCACTTATCCTGTTTTTCAGTATTTAACACCTAGCTAGACAAAAAATGAGCTATTGGTTTTCTTTATATATTTCAATGGGTAACAGAGTTACCACAAGATTACCCACAATTATATCCACAGTTTTTGTGGATATAAAATTTAAAGATAACTATTCATAAAACCCTAAAACAACCTAGTAAGAGCGTCGTAAATAGCCACTGTAAATAACTTTCAGTGAGAGCTTTCCATTTTCAAATATTACTATCGATGGTCTACAAAGAAATCAGGCGCGGTAGCAATAGAAATAAGCCACTACCCCATAGTCCACTTACCTAACTAAACCCGCCATGCTATCAAGATTAGTACTCTTTTATTGATAAGCTGCACCGCTATTCTCGGTCCGAAGAAAAGCGGATATAGGATATCGTTTCTGATATCATCTTAAGCCTTAATTATTGGATATGTGGATTACTCCTAGATATGATCACCCTTTATGGCATCAAGAATTGCGACACAGTGAAAAAAGCGACCAAGTGGTTGGCTGAAAATGACATAGCACATCAACTTTATGACTTTAAAAAACAACCGTTAACCGCAGAGTTATTAAGCCAATTTGTTAGTCAAAGTAATTGGTCACTATTATTAAACAAACGCAGCACCACCTTTCGTAATCTGCCTGATGAGATAAAAAACAACCTCACCGATGAAGTAATGTTTACCGCGGTACTTGCGCAACCAACATTACTGAAGAGACCGCTATTACCATTAAATGGTGAACTCAATCTTGGTTTTAAAATTGACCAGTATCAAAGCCTTTTCGATAAAAACAAATAAAAACAGTTCATTTAAAAGTAAGTATTAAAATAAACTTAGGGTAATCGTTGTGAGTCAAACTGAACAAAAATATGAAAGCGCCGTTATTGCGTTAGCAAAAGAACTCATCGCTAGAGCATCCGTCACCCCCGAAGATGCAGGTTGTCAAAAACTTATAGCAGAGCGCCTTGCCAAGCTTGGCTTTAATAATGAAAGTATGATCTTTGCTGATACCACTAATCTTTGGTCTCGTCGAGACGGTAGCCTGGGCCCAGACAATAAGAAAAACACGGGTAAAATAAACAATGATTTAGTTTTTTGTTTTGCTGGCCACACCGATGTGGTGCCGGCTGGTAACCTTGAACTATGGCATACGCCGCCCTTTGAGCCAACAATAATTGATGGCATGTTATATGGCCGTGGTGCAGCAGATATGAAAGGTAGCCTAGCGGCAATGATAGTGGCGACAGAGCGTTTTGTGCACGACCACCCAGATCATCAAGGTGCTATCACTTATTTGATTACCAGTGATGAAGAAGGTCCCTTTATTAATGGCACCACTAGAGTTATTGATACCCTAGAAGCACGCAATGAAAAAATCACTTATTGTATTGTCGGTGAGCCTTCAAGTACTCATGCTGTTGGCGATGTCGTAAAAAATGGTCGCCGTGGTTCAATTACTGCTGAAGTAGTCATTAAGGGTAAACAAGGTCACGTTGCCTATCCTGAGCATGTCAGAAACCCGATTCATTTAGCTATGCCCGCATTAACAGAGCTCAGCCAAATAGAGTGGGATCAGGGCAATGAATATTTCCCGGCGACTAGCTTTCAATTATCAAATATTAATGCCGGCACAGGTGCCAGCAATGTTGTCCCTGGCCATTTAACGGCATTATTTAATTTACGCTATAGCACAGAATTAACCGATCAAATGATTGTTGAGCAAGTTGAGTCAATCCTTAACAAACATCAACTGGATTATGAGATAAAGTGGACTTTCAATGGTAAGCCATTTATTACCAAACATGTTGATTCTGAGCACAGCTTTCTCAATGCCGTTAGCCAAGCCATACTCTCTGTTACCGGTCAGCAAACCCAGCTTTCTACCGCAGGTGGCACTTCAGATGGACGTTTTATCGCGCCAACGGGTGCACAAGTGATTGAACTAGGACCATGTAATGCTACGATTCATCAAGTCAATGAATCTGTTTGTTGTAACGATTTAGAACAACTCGTTGATATTTATTACCACTGCTTGGTTAATGTTTTATGTACACACAAAAACATTAGTGGTTAACTTCTTTCGGTACAAGGTGTCATTTGTCCATGCAGACTAGCAATGAAAGCCACTCTACTCAAGTGCTCGGTCAAAACGAGCAACATCTGTATTATCTCAATGAGCGAGTGGCAATTCACCAAGAAATGAAGAGTGCCTTTAATGCTTTAGTTACTGCGGCTAACACCGCTAATATTGAGTTGAGCATTGCCAGTGGCTTTCGATCTTTTGACCGACAACTTATGTTATGGAACAATAAATTTTCTGGAAAAACACCGATTAAGAATATTGCCGGAGAACATGTTTTACCCGCGAGTTTATCTCCACTTGAGTTAGTTCACAGTATTTTACTTTATTCAGCCTTACCCGGCGCTAGTCGGCACCATTGGGGCTGTGATATTGATGTTTACGCGCCTAACTTGCTAGCTGATGACTATCAACTCCAGCTTGATCCATGGGAATATAGTGCCCAAGGGCCTTTAGCAAAATTATCTACTTGGTTGGTTAAATACGCCCATCAATTTGGTTTTTTCCTACCTTATGCTAGCTTCCAAGGCGGTGTTGCCAGTGAGCCTTGGCATTTATCTTATGCGCCATTAGCGCAACAATATCAGCAAGCTTTTGATATTGAACGGTTAGCCAAGGCATTAAATAACAGCGCTATATTGGGCAAGGACGTCATTATTAAAAATTTAGATGACATAGCAAAGCGTTATATTAATAATGTCTGTGCTGTGCCGACAAATGTTATACTCGCTAAACCGTAAGCTGAGAGTAATTACTTAGCCTTAACTAACTTAACAAATTTATTAAGAGGCATTCCAATGGACAATGGCGTAGCTATTTTCATGATAGTAATAGCGCTAGCTATCATCATAGGTAACTTGAGTACCTTTCAAAAAAATTCTAAACAAAAAATGCGCAAACACAATTTAAATGACTTAAAAGAAACCCTGCCAAGAAGTAACAAAAGTGCTCATAAATTGGCAACATTTGAAAAAAACACCCCCTAAAGAGCTGACGAATTCAAGACATAAAAAAACTCCAACACTAGATATAAAAAGTGTGGAGTTTTTTTATGCCAACTTTATCTGCGTCTTATTTCGACAAAAATCGGGTAAACGCTTTAAGTAGTAACTCTCTTAAAAAACATTTCTAAACGATAAGCCCTGCTCGAAGACCGGGAAAATCCTCTCTAGCGTTTCTAACGACAACGGCTCTCCGGCAGAATTATATATGGTTACTGCGGTCTTGTGATTAAGTTCATCCAGAGGTGCTAGAACAAATTGGTAGTTGGCATCATTAACATCGATAACCGGTACATCTTGACCCCAAATACTATCCCAAACACTACTATCAGGTTTAACAAAGTCGACATAGTAAATTTTCTTATCTTCGTTTAAATCGCTAATGATAAAACCATGTTTTTCGAAGAATAAAGGCATATTGTCCCATAAGTCGTCTAAGCCCATCTCAACGACATAGCCAGCTTCTTCTTCAATATTTTTTCCTATTGTTACTAGCTTTTGATTGGCACGAGTTAAGCGATCTGCGCGCTGTTGAAGACGGTAATTATAATCAACAGCAGCAATTAGCTCATTAAGTATGGCTTTTTCAGCACGTTGCTTATCAATGGGATCCATGATTTTTCTACCACCGGTTTCATCCGTTTGTAAAAAATCAACTAATGAAACACGTAATGAAACACTGCGGCCATGAGGTTTAGCTAATAATTGATAGCGGAAACGTAAACTCTTGGAAAATTGTATGTCGGTATCAATCCAACCAACATCAACTTCATTATGATACCAATCCGATTCTATGATGGCCGTCTTAATGCCTTCACGCTTAATACTGGTTTCTTTTAAGCTGGTCGCCCCCTCAATGACTTTACTTAAGGTAACCTCAATATCTTCTTCAATATAGTTATATGTTATTTTATCTTCAGCTAACTTTTCTATGACAACTTTTTCAATAAATTCCAATAAATCTTTATCTTCTAAAACCTTATCAAACCAAATAATCGCGATAGTAGACTCATCAACAACTCTTGAAGAGGCGGCCACAGGCAGAACCAGTGAAGGTGCTCGAATATCCATATCTTCACCGATAGGGCCTTGATGGTTTATTTTATCGGAGACAAAGAAGTCCTGCGCTTGTTTGGGTTTATTCAAATTGGCAGGAATGACGAGAGCGTTAGCTTCAGGTTTATACTGATAAGCAAAGCTCCCCTGCGCTTGTTTATTATTAACAGAACCACAAGCTGTTAGTGACAAGGCTAACAGTGATAAATAAAATACTCGACAACTCATTAAAACTCCTGTGGCTTAGGTTATTGATATTCAAAACCCAACTAAGCTCACTAAAAACTAAAAAACTAAAAAACTAAAAACAATTCGATTTAATACCAAGGTAACTAAATTTATTTTTACCTCAAGCGATGCCCGCTGTTTAACAAAAAACGCAACGCATTAAAATTAAAATAGGGCTAAACATTGCGCCCCATGGTACTTGGCTGATTTTACAAACACAAGTTATATGACCACAAAAATGTAAGATGATTCCAACTTTAATCATGATCAGTTACAATGTACCTTTATTGACAACTTAGGCGTAATGAATGTCACAATATTTAGTACTAACTGCGATGGGATCGGACCGAACAGGTTGTGTTAGTGAGTTAACTAAATTAGCAAGTGAATGCGAATGTAATATCTTAGACAGCCGAATGGCCCTTTTTGGCTCTGAATTTACTTTCATTATGTTACTTAATGGTGAAAGCAGAGCAATTAATAAGATTGAAGCGAGGATCCCTAAACTTGCTCATAGTTTAGATTTAATTACTATGATGAAGCGAACTTCTGGTCACCGAACCTTTAACTTGGTACAACACTACCAAGCTGAATATTGTGGTATTGACCAACCGGGTATTTTAAAAGCAATGACCGCCTTTTTTGCCACACGAAAAATAGACATTTCTTCGTTGAAATCAGCTATAGATCCCAAAACTAACCATATGAGTGCCAAGATATTGTTTGCTTTAACGGAGAAAATTAGTATTGATGAAATTGAGCGGGACTTCTTAGAGCTTTGTCAGCAAACTGACGTCCAAGGCTGTATTAAAAAAGCCAATACTAACTTATTAGAGTGATAAGTACCGCGATCAATGAGTAAGACATAGTTACCCTTAAAATAAAGTAAATGACTTTCATCCCTTTTTAACAGTGAGTTTATAATGAATACTCTAAACGTTGGTGATACCGCGCCACTATTTACCCTAGCCAATGAAAATGATGAGTCAGTATCATTAGCTGATTATATCGGCAAAAAACAGGTGCTAGTATATTTCTACCCAAAAGCAATGACTCCGGGTTGTACCGTGCAAGCACAAGGTCTACGTGATATTAAAGCTGAGCTGAATGAATTAAACACCGTTGTTTTTGGTATCAGCCCTGACGAAGTAAAGCGCTTAACTAAATTCTGCCAACGGGATGAACTAAACTTCTCCTTGTTAGCTGATGTTGATCACCAAGTAGCCGAGCAATTTGGTGTTTGGGGTTTAAAGAAGTTTATGGGCAGAGAGTACGACGGCATTCATCGTTTAAGCTTTTTAATTGGCCTTGATGGCAAGATCAGCCACGTTTTTAATAAATTCAAAACTAAAGAGCATCACGATGTGGTTTTAGCTGTATTAAACGAGTTAAGTCAGTAACTTAATAGCTAGTTACCGTAAGCTTTAAAGGTGCTTACCCTTAAAGTAAAAAAGAAAAGCCCTAAGCTAAATAATATTAGCTTAGGGCTTTTTAGTTATGATTATTGAATTAACAGCATAGAGTTAAGTAGTATTGATTTAGCTAGCAATGAATAAAATACCTTACTAAGGTATTTAGTCCATTGACTTGGTACGTGCCGCTAAGTAACCCGCATAGTCTGGAATTTCAATAGCACTCTCTTGGGTCATCAGCTCCGAGTCCATCAAAAAATTAGCGGTAGATTTATTAGTCGCTACCGGTATATTCCATACCGCGGCTAATCTTAACAGAGCTTTAACATCAGGATCATGTGGTACCGCATCAAGCGGATCCCAGAAAAATATTAGCACATCAATCTCCCCTTCTGCGATTAATGCACCAAGTTGTTGATCGCCACCCATGGGCCCTGACAACAGACATTTTATCGGTAAAGCAATGGCTCTGCTCAATAAATAACCCGTAGTGCCAGTAGCAAATAAATGGTGGAATTTCAAATCCTCACTACGATTTTTCGCCCAAGCAATTAAATCGGCTTTTTTATTATCATGAGCCACTAGCGCCATGCGTTTATTCGCTGGCATCATTCGTTGGGTGTACGATAATTCCATTTTAGTTCCTTTAACTAGCGAGGATTTTTTGCAATTATTTCCATTGTTTTTACAGTTCAGGGGCTTCATTTTTCTCGTCTGTTTCGGGCACTGAAGGCCAAGCATTAATGACAGCTTTTACCAGCGTTGCTAAAGGGATGGCAAAAAACACCCCCCAGAAGCCCCATAAACCACCAAAAAATATCACCGCGATAATAATAACAACTGGATGAAGGTTAACCGCTTCAGAGAAAAGTAAAGGCACAATAACATTACCATCGATTGCTTGAATTATGCCATAGGCAAGCATAACGTAGCCAAATTCACTGCCAAAGCCAAATTGGAAAAGCGCGACTAACATGACCGGAAAAGTAACAACAGTTGCCCCCACATAAGGGACCAGTACCGACAAACCAACCAAAACACCTAATAATAATGCATATTGCAAATCAAGAAACATAAAAGCTATGGTCGTTGCTGTGCCAACAATAAGAATTTCAATCACTTTACCGCGGATATAATTTAAAATTTGTTGGTTCATTTCTTTACTTACTTTCTTTGCCATGCGGCGTTCTTTAGGTAAAAAATACGCGACGCTGTTCAGTAATTCAATTTTATCTTTTAAGAAGAAAAACATCATTAAGGGCACAAGAATTAAATAAACCATTAAAGCGACAATGTCAGAAATAGAGTTTAATGATGCTTTCAGCGCTACCTGACCCCATTCAAGTAAATTATCATTGACCATAACAATAAAGCTTTCAATTTGAGACTCATGTACTAGTTCGGGGTACTTTTCTGGTAGGGTCAATAAATACTCTTGTCCTTGAGTTATCATATTAGGGACTTCTTGCAATAAATTGCTGCTTTGCGTCCAAATAATGGGCATAAGTCCCAAAACAGCCAATAAGGCAAAGCCAATAAAAGCCACTACCACTATTATCGTGGCACTCAAACGTGACATGGAGCTTTGCATCAGTTTATTAACCGGAAGATCTAATAAAAAGGCTAAGGCGATAGCAACAAAGACCGGCATTAATAAACTACTAAATAAAGCAATAAACAAGGCAATACATATTAAAATGACAACGAGGGTTACGGCATGGGGGTCTGAAAATTTACGGGTATACCAATCACTGAATAACTTAAACATAACGTCCTATTTTATATTTTTTTTAGCCAAGGGGCTATTGCTCTTACTTAATTTTATATGCTAATACGAATCTCTACCGTACCATTACCAAGATTTTTTTTACTGTGTTGATAGCCCTGTTTATCTAACAGCTTAGGGATATCATTTAATGAGCCGACATCATTTATGCTAATGATACATTCATCACCCACATGCATTTTTTTTAACAATAAACGCATGTTAATTAAAGGTAGCGGACACTTTTCGCCTATACCATCATATTTATAAATCATCTAATTAAAAAACAGCGCTTTAGTTTAATTCACTAATTTGCGACAATTAATCCATGGTACTAATTAAAGTTATCATAGCGTACCTCTATAGGTATGTCTTATGTAAAAACAACTTAAATACTAGGAATATTAACTAAATGAGTTCATTAGACCCAGAAGCTAGCTTAAAAGAAATTAATGCTTATAAAAAATAAATCAATTGGGGGCACGTCTCTGCGATTTACCATATATTTCCTTCTTCTTTAGGGGATTTAGATGGCGTACTTACCCATGGTTTTGATAGTGCCTACAAAGAAATATTAAAGCCAACCACATGGAATTTAGCCCGATTAGGTGCAAGTAAAAGTATTGATGGTGCTATCCAAGTAAAAAACAAAGCACAAATCAGCTTAGGGCATGAATTTAATGATAGGGGTTATGAGTTACATTGTTACCCGGTTGTTGATGGCGAAAACATACTCAAACGCTTCTTTGATGGGTTTATAATGACTTTATACCGCGAGTGACTATGCTTCAATTATTTCCCTTGCCTAAAGCCATTTTAATTCCCACTGAAATCCTGTACTTTGAATGGTAACGGGTATATACGACTTCAAAGCGCTGACGAAGCCGATAAAGCGTTATTAAAGTTTGCCCATGACAAAGTCGAAACGTTAATTACAACATTAAGCGAATCTTTTCAAATTGTTGCGGTCAAAGGTTATAATATTGCTGAGTTTTATCAAGAAATTGCCAATAAAAATGGTAATATCCTTAGCCCATAGAGCTAAGTATTTAAAATCACCTTTTAATAACCATGAATATTTCGATCATAAATGTAGGATGTTATATTGTTTAACCTAAAACCCATGCTTATCGCATTATTGCTGACATTAGGCATTGCTGCGACGACAAGTTTTAATGCCAGTGCCATTAATAATAATAACAATAAAAATAAATTACCCGATATTGGCATTTCAGCCTACAGCGTTTTATCGATAGATAAAGAGCTACAAATTGGCCAGGCAATGATGCGCCAATTACGTGCTTCACAGCCATTAATTCAAGACCCAGTTCTTATTGAATACATTAATCACTTAGGTAATACCTTAGTGAAAAATGCCCAAGGGGTTAATTATGCCTTTGAGTTTTTTCTCATCAATAATAAAGAATTAAACGCTTTTGCCTTTTTTGGCGGCCATGTAGGTATTCATAGTGGTTTAATTACCACCGCGGATACAGAGAGTGAGCTAGCGTCTGTTATTGCCCATGAAATATCTCACGTCACCCAACGCCATCTAGCCCGCCGACTTGAGTCACAAAGCAAAACTCAAAGTTTAACTATGGCTGCTATGTTATCCAGTGTATTGCTCACCTTAGTCAACCCCACCGTTGGTATGGCCGCGCTTACCGCTAGTATGGCCGTAACACAACAGGCAAGTATAAATTACACCCGAGGTAATGAAAAAGAAGCCGATAGAGTCGGTATCACTTTGTTAGCCAATAGTGGTTTTAATCCTCAAGGCGCATCCAGTTTCTTTAGCAAGATGTCAGAAAAATACCGCTATGCCAGTAAGCCGCCAGCCATGCTGCTAACCCATCCTCTACCCGAGTCGCGCATCGCTGAGGCTAGGCAACGGGCATTAAATTATCCAGCAAGGCCTTTACCACCCAGTTTAGACTTTGAGCTCACTAAGGCGAGATTGAAAGCAAGATACCAGGGCGATGCCAAGTCTAATATTATTTATTATCAACATCAATTGTCGAAAAATCGCTATGCGATAAAAGCAGCAGCACAGTACGGTTTAGCCTTATCGTATTTTGAAAATAAACAAACGAAACAAGCATTGCAACTTTTGGAAACATTAAAACAACAGGACAATAATAATTTATTTTATATTGATGCCTTAACGGATGTGTATTTAGCAAATGACCAAGCACCGACAGCCATTAAGATGCTTGAGCAATTAAATTTATTTATGCCCAATAACCAAGTGGTGAGTTTAAACTACGCCAATGCACTACTTTCGGTAAAAAATTATGATCTCGCTGCGGAGATACTACAGGACTTTTTATTGGTAAACCCAGGTAACTTTATCGCTTATGATATATTAACCACCTTATATCGTTCACAAGGAAAAGAGGGATTAATGCATATGAATAAAGCAGAGGTCTATGCCTTGCTAGGTGCATACTCTAAGGCTGTAGATGAGTTACAAACCGGTTATACCTTTCTTGAAGATCAGCCTTTAATACGAAAAAGGATCAAGGCCCGTATTTTACAATTTCAAGAACAAGAGAATCGTTTAAAACGCTTATAAGCCATTTATCATGTCAACATTTCTGCCTGTTAGCATTTTATAGCAGGCTATTTTAAAGGTAACCCTATGTATACTATTTATCACAACCCAAGATGCTCAAAAAGCCGTCAAACACTGGCTTTACTTGAAGAGCAGGTGCAACAGACAAAACAAGAAATCACCATCATTGAGTACTTAAAATCACCACTTGATCATGAGAATATTAAACAACTACTCGCGCAACTTAATTGCTCTGCTATTGAGATGATGCGTACCAAAGAAACTGAGTTTACTGAACAAAACCTAAAAGGTGCTAGTGAAGACGAGCTAATTAACGCCATGGCAAATACGGCAAAGCTAGTTGAGCGCCCTATTGTAACCGACGGTAGCAAAGCCATTATTGGTCGCCCTCCTGAAAATGTATTAAGCTTTTTTAAAAGCTAAACGTCAATTTAATCCACCATTACCAATAAGCATCCCAATGAATAAACAACTATTTTCAACCGACACTTACAAAAAAATAGCCTTGGCGGGTTATTTTTCATTACTTCTCTTTATGCCGTTATGGCTAATAGTACTAAGCCCAAGTGAAAGCTTGAATATTCCAACGTCTTTAGTGATGTTTACTCTACCGTTATTATTTCCATTAAAAGGTATGTTACAAGGCAACCCGTTCACCTATGCTTGGTCTAATTTTATTGTCTTAATCTACTTTTTACATAGTTTAACCACACTTTGGGTATTGCCAGCAGACAGAATATGGGCAATATTAGAGTTAATTTTTGCTAGTGCAATGTTTTTTGGTGCTAGTTATTACGCTAAATTCCGTGGTCAAGAGCTTGGGCTGAGTATACGAAAAAAGAAAGAAGACAAATAGTTCAAAGCTTCTTCACGCTGAAATAACAAGGAAGAAGTCAATGCGATTAAATTTTGTAAAATTGTATTTACTGCTATCACTGTCACTAGTCACTTTATTAACGGCTTGTGATGGTAACTCCAATCGGTTCCAAACGAATTACTCACTCAATAGCATAGTACAGCTTGATAAAAGACAAAATATCAATCAAAGCATTGATCTTCTTCTTTATTTCCCCTATGACACTGTCAGTAACATTCGCTGGCAGCAATTAACTGGTGAGCCTTTAACCCTGTTAGCAAAGACAAGTAAAGTTATCTCTTTTACTCCGACAAGCGCTGGCAGTTATAGCTTTAGCGTCTTTTTTACCCTAAACGACAACCTGACACAAACCTTAGAAAAGCATATTACTGTCAGTGATGATTACCATGAAATCACTGCCCGCTTATCTCATACCGCTTTAACAGGGAATAAAGTTTCATTTCGCAGTGAAATACAAACATCAATAGACGCCAGCACTCTGATATGGCAGCAAATAGAGGGACCTAGTGTCACGTTAACAACAGACAATAGTAAGGGTGCATTAGCAATATTCTTTGATGCACCTATGGTTAGTTTTGATACCATTATTGCTTTTAATGTCTCAGCAACTGACGCTAACAATAATATAACCTATCACGACCAAGTGGCGGTATTAGTCGAGCCCGCTGACGCGATTACGAGTAATGCTTATTTTTCCGATCGTAAAGCCAATGTTTTTGCCTATAACACCAATAGCCCTTACGCAGACAATTTAGTTCATTGCGTGTATGAAAATAGCTTAAGCAGCTCTTGTACCCTAGCTCAAACACCGTTACTTGCTGAGGAAGTCAATGGTTCGTCGGCGACACCTTCCGTGGCCAGCATTATGGACAGAGTGGTGGTATCTCATCAGTGGATGGGTGATAGGTTTAAAGATTTTTTAACAAATAATGATGACAATGACGATATAAAAAACTTATTAAGAGCGACCACGGCGATTGTTATCGCTTATGATATTCGCCCTTCTTTTTATTGGGCTGCCACGGGCGCTATTTATTTAGATGCAGAAAATTTATGGTTAAGCCCCCAAGAGCGAGATACCATAAATGAGGCAGCCGATTTTAGAGCCGACTTTGGAAATGATTTACAATTTGTTATGCCTTGGCGTTATATCAAAGATAATGCCGATGCGAGCCAAAGCTTTAGTAAGTCGGCACGAGTAACGCGCACAGCTACAGCGGCTTTATATCGTTTAACATCATTAATGTATCATGAACTTGCCCATGCTAATGACTTTTTCCCCAGTAATGAATGGTATATTCATCATAGTGAGCAACGTGTTCTTGATGCGGCCCTTAGTACTAATTTTGAATCAGATGAACTGGCAATTGCTCTACCATTAGCCAGCCAAGAAATGCGTAATTTAGCACAAGTTAGCTTTGCCGGTGAAACCGCCAACTTAACACAAAAAAATTACTTACCTACTGACATTGAAAGCTTCTTTAGCCCAGACAGAGCGACAGATTATTATGCTTATTCAAGTGAACGTGAAGATTACGCCATGTTATTTGAAGAGTTAATGATGCAAAACCGCTTTAACGTTATTCGCGATGTTGCCATCACCAACCAACCTTCTGGCAATAACATTTCCGCTGCTGATTATATCGTCACTTGGGGACAACGTGGCCGTATTGGCGACGATAAATTAACAGAGCGAGTACTTTTTAGTGCCAGTAGGGTATTAGCTAAATTTGACAGTCAAGCAGCCATAAACTTAGTACCGGCCCCCATTTCCATGGTTGTGGGCGATAGTTGGTTGGATAATTTAACCATCAGCCCAAGCGAGGCTAATATGGATAATTTGATGAAACAACTAAATGGCTATGCTATCCCTCACCCAGCAGCAGATAAGCCCATCATTGCGCCCGCAGCTGAAGCGTTAGAAAACTTTAATCGTTATTACCAAAAACCTTTACCTAATCATTAATAGTAAACGCATAATTTAATAGGTCTAATGCAATAGGCATAGCTAATAGTTTTAGTCATGCCTACCCCCCAAAAAGCACCCTTGATTTAATCGTATTTTTTGTTTTTATTGAAGATATTTTTTCTTGGTGATGACGTTACTAACGCCATCGACTAACTATTTCAGGCTAAGCACTTGCTTAATAAAGGGAATGGTAATTTTTCTTTGCTCTTGAATAGAGGCTTTATCTAAGACATCCAGTGAGCTAATTAAGCTGCCCATATCTCGACTCAAACGATTAAGTAAAAATTTAACCACATCGTCTGACAAAAACAAACCACGTTGCGTGGCACGGTGTTGGATAGCAATGATTTTCTCTTCATCATCAAGTGGTTTAACTTGCTCCGTTAAACCCCAAGAAAGTCTGGAGACAAGATCAGGTAAACTAATGCCTAGTTGTTGGACACTTTCATCCCCAGTGATTAATAAATAATTATTTTGTTCAAACACCCGGTTATACAAATCAAAAATAGCTTGTTGCCAACGCTCATCACCGGCAATTAAGTGAATATCGTCTAGGCAAATTAAATCCATTTGCTCTAAGCCATCTAAGACTTCCACGGGTAATAGTTTTAACTCGGCACAAGATAAACACACTGAAGATTTGCCAACGTGTGCAGCATAACTACTGCTAGCATGAAGTAGATGTGACTTACCAACACTAGATGAGCCAAACAAATAAAAACTATGTGGGCTATCCTGTTGCTGATCAATATAGGATTTTAATTGGCTGACAATCGCTAGATTATCATCACTTTTATAGCTATCGAAAGTTTCATCATCAGGTAATTGCACCTTCAAAGTGAGTTGAGCTACTTGCTTCATCCTTGCTCCCAATAAAAAACAGGGATAGATGGCACCCGCGTTAACTGTGGTTTGGCCACAAATACTGTCGTCAATGACGTATTTGTTGCCCGTTCAATGGCAGATTTAACGGCTAAATTGTTGCCTTTATCTTGAGCTGAGTTGGTAACCGCTAAATTTTCATCAATAAGCACTATTTTATTAGCCTTTAAATTCCCCTGATAAGGTGTAAGACCAGCGACTTCTATTTCGCCGAGGACAGTAAACCTTACGGGGTTATTGGTTTCGTTTAGTTCAGCTTGAGCAGTTTTTTGAGGATTAAAGGGCTGACGCTGAGAAAAACTATCGAGCTGAGTATCAATTTGTTGCGTTAACTTATTGTTTAATTTTAAGGATGCAAGAAATGAAGCCTTTGAACCCAGCAAGTCTAATTTAAAACGACGAACATTACCTTGGGCTCTGATTAAAGTAACATTCTTAACCGCTGATAAATCTGCTAAAAATGTAAATAATTGGGTATCATGTTTTAATGACGTGACATTATTCACTTCAATAACAAAATTATTTTCTGCTGAAGTTAATAACGCATAAGACTGATAAATCAACTCGGTGATATCGGATAAACCCTGATTAATCAAACTGACTTTATTAACACCTTGGTATGTTTGCGTATACAGTGTACCTTGAGTATAAACACGCCAATCTAGCACTTTAGGACGGTCAACTTCTGCGGGTTGGCACAATAAACCACAAGCAATATTATCTACCGCACTTGCTGCTTTAGCTATATCTTCTTTATTCACTAAACTTGAATCAGACACTCTCATCACAACAATTGTATCCGCAAAATAACGCAGCGAGGCTTGTTGAATTTGTTCAGGAAAATAGCCCCAAAAGTCACTTACCACCACGTGTTCACTATCGGTTAGGTCCATTAACGGCATGATAATAGGCAAACCACGTTGTATCGAAAAATCATGAACACTTGCAGGAATAATACTATCAGCATCGGAGGCAACCATAGTACGGCTTGCACCTTGCTCATCGATTAACCATAAAAGCACTTGTGGGCGTAAGCTGCCCCAGCGCGCTAACTTGGCGTCTTTAAACAACTGATTAACTTTATCTTCATTAAAACTGACAACTAAGCTTAGCTCAGCGCCTTTTCGTTGATAACGATACTGGCTAACATAGCGACTGGCTCTTTTTTGTGCTTGTTGTAACACCTGATGTGTTAAGACACTCTTTTTACCACCAACTTTTAAAAACACCCCTTGCAGAGCTTGTTTTATTGCCTGCTCACGCTGTTCTTTCGCTTGTGAATCAACAACAACATTAGCTTGGTATAAATCATCGACTTCCAGGGCCAGTAGATTAGTGCTAAAAAGCGTAAATATAAGGAAAATTATAACAAAAGGAAATCTAAACATATCAACTAAAAATTTTATAAACTCCATGACTTCATAACTATTATCTTATCACAATGACAGTAATTAATATCTGCAAATATTGATAAATACCCTCAAAAAATAAAACAAGCTAAGATACGGTTATCAACTTGAGTATGAGCCTTAGCACTGGTAGAATACGCCCCTTTAAATACTGTCAGTAATTTCTGAGGTCTCCCGTGAGCGAACAAAAACAGTCGTTAAGCTATAAAGATGCTGGTGTTGATATTGATGCTGGTAATGCCCTAGTCGAAAAAATCAAAGGTGCGGTAAAACGCACAAAACGCCCTGAAGTTATGGGTGGCCTAGGTGGTTTTGGTTCGGTATTCCAACTACCTACAGGTTATAAAGAACCTGTATTGGTTGCTGGTACCGACGGTGTCGGCACTAAATTACGTTTAGCTATCGATTTAGGTAGACACGATACGGTTGGTATCGATTTAGTGGCTATGTGTGTTAATGATCTTATCGTCCAAGGTGCTGAACCCTTATTTTTCCTTGACTATTACGCCACCGCCAAACTTGATATTGATGTTGCCGCCTCAGTTATAGAAGGTATTGCTGAAGGCTGTATACAGGCTGGCTGTTCTCTTGTTGGTGGCGAAACCGCTGAAATGCCAAGTATGTACCATAAAGGCGATTACGATATCGCTGGGTTTTGTGTAGGTATTGCTGAAAAATCTCGCTTAATTGACGGAACTCGTGTAGCCGCTGGCGATCAATTGATAGCGCTTGGTGCTTCAGGACCGCACTCAAATGGTTTCTCATTAATTCGTAAAGTATTAGAAGTAAACAACACGGATACCGATGAATTACTTGACGGTAAAAAAATCGCTGACCATTTACTTGAGCCAACTAAGATATACGTAAAATCTGTGCTTGAGTTAATTAAAAATGTCGAAGTACACGCACTTTCTCATATCACTGGTGGTGGTTTCTGGGAAAATATCCCACGGGTATTACCTGCAACAGCACAAGCCGTTATTAAAGGTGACAGCTGGCAATGGCCGAGTATCTTTAGTTGGTTACAAGAGAATGGTAACATTACAGAACATGAAATGTACCGCACGTTCAACTGTGGTGTTGGTATGATTATCGTTGTACCTGCTGATAAAGTAGCACAAAGCATCGAAGTGCTAACCGCGCATGGCGAAAATGCTTGGCATATTGGCGAAATAGCCGATAAAGCTGACGGTGAAGAGCAAGTTATTTTTAACTAAATAACCACGTTTCTAAGCTAACAAAATATATTATAAAGGGGCTATTTATTAGCCCCTTTAATTTATCTAAAAATTGAGGAAAAAACATGTCGAGTCGTATCGTTGTATTGATCTCTGGTGGTGGCACAAACTTACAAGCCATTATTGATGCTTGTACCGATGACAATTTTCCTGGAGAGGTTGTTGCGGTAGTATCAAATAAAGCCGATGCTTATGGCCTAACTCGTGCTCAAAATGCTGACATTGCCAACGTAGCTCTTTCACATAAAGAATTTGCTAGCCGTGAAGATTACGATCAAGCACTGATCAAAATAATTACTGGCTTTGATGCTGATTTAATCGTATTAGCAGGTTTTATGAGAATTCTTACGCCCAGCTTTGTGCAACATTTTCAAGGCAAACTGCTCAACATACACCCATCGCTATTACCCAAATACCAGGGATTAAATACGCATCAACGTGCTATTGATGCCGGTGATGATGTACACGGTGTTAGTGTGCACTTTGTTACTGAAGAACTCGATGGTGGCCCAGTCATTCTTCAGGCGAAAGTACCCGTTTTTCAAGGTGATAGCAGTGAAGATCTTGCGGCTCGTGTTCATCAGCAAGAACACCGTATCTACCCCTTAGTAGTAAAATGGTTTGCTGAACATAGACTTAACATGCAGGGTGACCATGCAATACTCGATGGTAATATACTGCCAGCCTCAGGTTATGCTAACGACTAATATTGATAGCTAACTCGCTTAACTGGGGTTAAATAGCACAAAAAATAGTTAGTGTTTTTTTATAAACACGCTACAGAAACTGTTAGTATCCTTAATTATACTATTGCTGCTGGACTCTTTGCTTATTATGCGAAAACGCTTTTCCTTACTGTTATTCATATTACCTTTCCTGGTTTCAGCCAATACGGCTGGTACTAATATTGATACGCAAAAGCAAGCAAGCGCTCAACCACAAAAAGAGTCTTTCGCAGCAGTCATCCCCGCTTACCGAGCAACTTATACCTTATTACATAAATCAGATCCCATAGGTACCGCAGTCAGACAGCTGAGTTACCTTGCGGATAATAAAATTAAATACCATTATGAAACGGATATAAGTTGGTTAATCTTTTCTGATAAACGCAGTGAAACCGCCATAGTTAAGATAGAAAACAATCAAGTGATACCGTTAAGTTATGATTATAAACGCGAAGGCACAGGTCGCGATAAACACTACCAATGGCAGTATGATCTAGCACAAAAAACGGCAACCGATATTAAAAATAATAAAGTGATCACTTTAGAGTTCACCGAGGGTCTGTTAGATAAACTTAGCTACCATCTGCAAAATCGCCTCGACTTAATTAACAACCCAGCACAAAAAAAGTTTGTTTACCCAGTGATCAGTACTCGCGGCTCGGTCAAAGATTATCAATATATCTATGATGGTGATGAGGAACTAATACTTCCCTTTGGCTTAGTCAAAACTATCCGTTTGAAGCGTGAAATTGTTGAAAAAAAACGTATCACCTACGTTTGGTTTGCCCCAGAGTTAAACTTTTTAATGGTTAAACTCTATCAAGTGAAAGACGGCGCGGAACAATTTGAAGCGCAATTATCAGCATTAGAGTAATAAACAAAAGCAAGTATTTAATAACTCTCCTTTAGACTGTTACTCTCCACTAAATGAGCATAGCTATGCTCATTTAACTTAGCTATTCACCTTAATTAATAGCTTACAATACATTTCATCTAACACCTTGCTACTAGCTGCCCAGCTAAAATATACCATCACCACTGCCAAAGACAACGTCCAGCGTTTTATTCTTCTTTGCTTTGTTTTGCTTAGCTTTTTTTCAGCAGATACACATATTTCAATGGCTATATTTCAAGATAAATATTTCAATAATGTATAAAAACTAACAAATAATGCTTGAATAACCAGCAAAAGCAATATACTGTACATGCATACAGTAATCATACCTATCACTATTTAGCACGAGGCAGAACTATGTACACCACCGAGACACTTAATAGCAATATCATAAACAAAACCATCAGTTCTCCCCTTGCACAGCAGACTTGGTTAAAACTAGCCAATGTTGCCAATCATCAAGAATTATCGTCTCACTATGCAGATATTTGTCAGCAATATACTCAAGAGAAAAAGTGGGTGTTGTTTATTAACCCTGAAGAAGCATCCTTAGAGCAATTAGCGCACACCCACGGCGTTGATATTTCCAAGGTGCTTTGTGTCAGTTTCAAGGGGAAAAACAAAGTAAATAACTTGCTTGATAAGCATTCTGCTCACTTAGATATTGAGCAAATAAAGCGTGTTTTATGCCGAGGTAACTGCTCAGCAGTTATCCTGTCTAATGCCTCTTTTAGAGACGATGAAATTGCCGCGCTCGATAGCTGTGCGCGTTTAGGGAAAACTCAGTGTGTGCTACTTAAAAACTTGCGTAAAAATGAGCTGACGATACATCATAGGCACAGCCACTAAGCTCAAACGAAGCAAAATCATTCTTGAGTGATAACGAATAGCCTTTATTTAGCTTAGCTAAAGAGAAAAGCCGTATTGTTAACAACAATACGGCTTTTTATCTACTAGATACGTTAACTTATGACTTACTGTCTAACCAATGATTTATATTTCGTGATAACACTGTCATAGGCACGGCGCCATTTAACAGCACAACATCATGAAATTCGGCTAAATCAAAAGCATCACCTAAACGTTTTTGTGCTTGCTCTCTTAAACTTAATATTTTTAACATCCCTAGTTTATAGCCAAGTGCTTGCCCAGGCCAAGCCATATAGCGTTCAATTTCTGCAATAACATCAGACTCAGCGGTACCTGTTTTCTTTGACATATAGCTAATGGCTTGCTCTCGAGTCCAGCGTTTATCATGTAAGCCGGTATCAACCACCAAACGTACTGCTCTAAATAATTCCGCTTGTAAGCGACCTAAATTACCAAAGGGATCGTTTTCATACATGCCTAATTCAAAAGCAACTTGCTCACTGTATAAAGCCCAGCCCTCCGCATAAGCATTGTAAGGGGCAATTCTACGTAAAAAAGGTAATTCTGTTTGATCTAAATTCAAGGATATTTGCCAATGATGGCCAGGATTTGCTTCATGATAAGTTAAGGTTTTCAAACCAAATTTAGGATTCGCTTTCATATCACGCAAATTAATCCAATAAATACCTGGTTTACTACCATCAACAGCAGGTGAAGTATATTGACCACCTGGCGCACCATCTTGTACCTCAACAGGAAAGGCTTTGACTTCTACTTGGTAACTAGGGGTGGTTTTAAATACCGGGGCCATTTTTTCGGTCATTTCAGTGATATAACCATTAATATCACTTAATAGCTCTTCACGTCCTGCTTTTGAATCTTCATATAAAAAGCGTGGCTCTTCATTTAACGCTACCATGCGCTCGCCAACAGAGCCTTGTTTATAACCTTGCTCTTGTAATATTTTATCCATAGCAACACTAATACGAGCGACTTCATCTAGGCCAACTTGATGTATTTCACTTGGCGTTAATTCACTATCACCTAATTGTTTTATCGCATCTTGGTAATACTCACTGCCTTTAGGCTGTGCCCATATACCCGACTCATCACGAGATTTAGCTAATAATTTTTCGCTGGCTTTTGCTACCGATTGGTAGGCGGGATAAACCACCTGGCTAACTTGCACAATAACTTGCTTTATTAACCCTTGCTTTTGCTCGTCGGTAAGGGCATCAATTTTTTCAATTTTATCGGTAAAGACACTAACAAAAGTATGCTGTTCGGCGGCAACACGGGTAAAGCCTTTAAGGTACTTAATTGCACCTTGTAAAGTGACTTTCGGCGGTAACCAGTTCTGTGCAGCATCAAAGGCTTGTTTTTCAATAATGCTACTGGCAAGACGGTCAAATGCCCCTAAACGCGTGATGTAGTCTAATGCTTCTTGCTCTGTGGTAATGGGCTGATCGTTTTGCATAATTCGTGGGATATCAATCAAAGGGCCATTAATTTGATTGACAATAAAGGGTGAAAGCCCCATCCAAGTGTCAATAAAGCCAACGCTAAAGTTTGGCTCCCCGGCAAAGTATCGCGTTAGCCCCGCCATCACTTGTTGATTATTTTTCGCCGTGATATCAGCCCCATCAAGCTTAACGCTGGCAATTTTATTCGATATCGATAATAACTCAGCTCGCAGTTTAGCTTCATTTTCAACACCATAAAGCTCCATCTTATCACTAATAGCTTGACCAACATCCTGTGCAGACAAACCATACATGGTCGCTGATAAAGCACGCTGTTTAAAAAGGCTTTGTTTAGCTTGCTGATAAAGCGCCGTTAAGGTTTGTTCTGCGCTATTAAGGGTGCTTTTTTCTGCCGGAGTTGTCGCTGGCGTTGATTGATTTACTGCTACAGTATCGCTTGGTTTATCACAGCCACTCAAGCCAAGTGTGGCTATAATAGCGCTTGCTAATAAGCTGTTTTTTAGGTTCTTATTCATAGCTTCCTCTAAGGATAATTAATACCATTTATTATTTTTCTCATTTTTGTTGTTTTTATTCTAATTACTTGGTTGTAATCATTTTGACTGAATATGAGTAACTCAGATTAGAGCAAATGTGCCTAAGATTGTAAACATTATACAATCTTTATTTTTCCCGAGTTTATTTTTAATTTTGTATAAAAAGCAACCTTACTTGATTATCCAAAATACTAGGCTGAGTGCTACGGCACAGCGCCTTTTTTACCTATGTCTCGACAAGAAATGGACATACTCGGCTGGGATAGCTGCGATATTATTATCGTCACCGGTGACGCTTATGTTGATCACCCAAGTTTTGGTATGGCTATTATCGGTCGTATGCTTGAAGCGCAAGGTTTTAGAGTTGATCTAATTGCCCAGCCGGACTGGCATTCAAAAGATGCCTTTATGGGACTAGGCAAGCCTAATTTATTTTTTGGTGTCACCTCCGATAATAGGGACTCCATGTTTAACCGATATACCTCTAAGCGAAAAATGCGTCATGATTTTTTCTGATCGCCGCTCAGATACTCACCTGATTAACATGCTGATAGGTATCGTCAGAGCGAATGTTTGCGTCGATTGATAATCGTCATGGCGCATAAAGAAGTGAGCACTTTCTTATACTGCTTGCTACTAGGTAAACCAGACAAAAAACCGACAGAGATAACTCTTGGTGTTTTCTGCAACTAAAGCATCAACAAGCTCATTAACTTCATCCGTTAATGACAACGCTTTTTCGTCGCTAGGATCAGCCTTGTCTTGGCTTTTAATACAGGTTTTAATACAGGTTTTAATACAGGTTTTTAACGCGTTTATTTTGAGGGCTATTTTAGCGGTTAGCCATGTAGCTTTATCTGAAGATAACTTTCGCCCGACCTCTTTAGCTACCTTGATAAAACGTACTTGACCATATATTCCAGCTAGCCTGAACGGCTTTGAGCTAATAGCAAAAAACACAAAGATGCTTAAATATAGAAACTTTATCAGTATTTTCATAATACTACCTCTTATATAATAGCAAATAGCAAACATCTTCCCTGAAAGTATTTTTATCTACCTCTTTAGTATATGTCAATATTTTAGCTTTGCTGAGATAGCTCTAAGGGTTGCATATTCCCTAAACTGGTTTATTTGAACATAGCTAATCTATAAATTATCGTATGCGACTTTTCAACACTAGTGTATAATCGCGCGCATAACTTGTCCGCTAACTACCTATTTTAGGTAACTATCGGTAAATTTACTGACATATTTGATTCAGTAAACCTCAACATTCGACGGAACACATATGCTATCAGCAAATAACATTACCCAACAATTTGGCGCTAAGCCATTATTTGAAAATATCTCACAAAAATTTGGTGACGGTAATCGTTACGGCTTAATTGGCGCCAATGGTTGTGGTAAATCTACCTTTATGAAAATTTTAGGGGGTGATTTAGAGCAAACCGGTGGCAATGTTACCCTTGATACGGGTGAGCGCTTAGGTAAATTACGTCAAGACCAATTCGCCTTTGAAAACTACAGCGTGATTGACACTGTTATTATGGGTCATACCGAACTTTGGGCCGTTAAAGAAGAACGTGACCGCATCTATGCTTTACCTGAAATGAGCGAAGCAGATGGTATGAAAGTTGGCGATTTAGAGTCTGAATATGCCGAAATGGATGGTTACAGCGCAGAAGCTCGTGCTGGTGAGTTGTTAATTGGTGTGGGTATCCCAGTAGAGCAACATTACGGTTTAATGAGTGAAATAGCGCCTGGTTTTAAGTTACGTATATTACTAGCGCAAGCACTGTTTTCAGATCCTGATATTTTATTATTAGATGAGCCAACCAACAACTTGGATATTCACACTATCCAATGGTTAGAAGAAACGTTAAATGAACGTAATTCAACCATGATCATCATTTCTCATGATAGACATTTTTTGAACAGTGTTTGTACCCATATGGCCGATTTAGATTACGGTGAGCTACGTGTTTTCCCGGGTAACTATGACGAATACATGTTGGCAGCAACACAAGCAAGAGCACGTTTATTATCAGATAACGCTAAGAAAAAAGCACAAATTGGTGAGCTGCAAGCCTTCGTGGCGCGTTTTTCTGCTAACGCTTCAAAAGCGAAACAAGCCACGTCTCGTGCTAAGCGCATTGATAAAATTCAGTTAGAAGAAGTAAAAGCATCAAGTCGAAGCAATCCGTTTATTCGCTTTGAGCAAGAAAAGAAATTATTCCGCAATGCGCTAGTGGTTGAGAAACTAAATAAGAGCTTTGATGGTAATCATATCCTTAAAGATCTTTCAGTATTAATTGAAGTAGGTGAACGCATCGCCATTATTGGTGAAAATGGTATTGGTAAAACTACCTTTTTACGCACCTTAATGAACGAAGTCGCTTATGAGCAAGATTCAGGTGAGTTTACTTGGTCTGAAAATGTCAATATTGGTTATTACGCGCAAGATCATGAATTTGAGTTTGAAAATGACATGACCTTATTTGACTGGATGAGCCAGTGGCGCCAACCGACCGATGACGAGCAAGCGATTCGTGGTTATTTAGGGCGTTTACTGTTCTCTGCTGATGATATTAAAAAATCAATTAAAGTGTTATCCGGTGGTGAAAAAGGTCGGATGTTATTTGGTAAGTTAATGATGCAACAGCCTAATATTTTACTGCTTGATGAACCAACCAACCACATGGACATGGAATCCATAGAATCATTAAATATGGCGTTAGAGCAATATGAGGGTACGCTTTTATTCGTTAGCCATGACCGAGAGTTTGTTTCAACTATCGCCACTCGTATTATTGAATTAACCAAAGACGGTTATATCGACTTTGCCGGTACTTATGATGAGTACTTAGCTAGCCAAGCATAACGTAGGCGTGACTGCAGTCGCGCTAAATATTGCTACCCCCTTATTTGCGCGGTTAAAACCGCGCCTACCGAAGAAGATATTTTTTATGCTTAGTTATCGTCACGCTTTTCATGCTGGCAATTTTGCCGATGTACTCAAACACAGTGTTTTATCGCTGGTACTTGAGTACATGACTCGTAAAGAAAAAGGCTTTTGTTATATAGATAGTCACTCTGGCGCGGGCATGTATCAATTGGCCGAAGAGTATGCGCAAAAAACGGGGGAGTATAAAGACGGTATTGCCAAGATAATTAACGATGACCATGCACCTGAAGCACTTGCACCTTATTTATCGCTAATCAACAGCCTTAACCTCAGCCCTGATGCAGGTAGTGAACCAAGTAGTGAACTTAAGGTTTATCCTGGCTCTCCTGGCATAGCTAAAGCCTTTGTTCGTCGCCAAGACAGCAGTCATTTATTTGAATTACACCCAACGGATATTAAACACTTAGAAGATTTTTGTCAGCGCTGGCGTAAAGTATTTGTTAAGCAGTCTGATGGTTATAAAGGTGTACTCGGCTTATTACCACCACCTAGTCGCCGTGGTGTAGTGTTAATTGATCCGCCTTATGAGCTTAAAGAAGATTATCAAAAAGCGGTCAAGACCATCATCAAAGCCTATGCTAAGTTTTCAACCGGTACTTACATTCTTTGGTATCCGGTGGTTAAGCGTGAGCTAGTTGAAGAAATGCAGCAAGCATTCACAGCAAGTGCGGTTAACAATGTGCTGCAAGTTGAATTTTGCATGACAGCGGATACTGACGAATATGGCATGACCGGCACTGGTTTGTTTATTGTTAACCCACCATGGCAATTAACGACCCAACTTGAAGAAATATTACCCTATATGAAAACTAAATTAGGTAGTAAAGAGACTAGCTATACCCTCAGTCAGTTAATATCTGAATAGGTGCTACATCCGTAAACCATACTGCCAGCACGAGTGTTTACTCGGTTTGAGTTCAGCTTTAAAAATGCCTGAATTCAAACCGGAAATTAAGTGTAACCTTGCAAAATGCCTTCATTAACAAATCTAATAATACCTTTAAAAATCAAAGACTATCATTAAGCTCGCTGAGCGTTTACTTGATGAGTTTTGGTCTGATGAAACTCAGGTGCTTTCAGTATAAAAAAATTATCGACATTTGTGCTCCATAAGGCGAGCGCCTTTTGACCATTTTCGGCACTAATTTGGCAGGATCATCAAGCCCCATACTACCGACTAATTCATAAATACTTGCCAAGGTATTGCAGTGAAATTTTTTCACTCGCTCACTTTTCGACTCAACATCAACGGCTTTTGCGCGAGCAGGGTCTTGAGTTGCCACCCAGTCGTTAGAGGTTGGTATTGCAATGCCTTGATTGAATACAGCCAATGGCCATCATCATAGTTCTGGCCGCGGCTGAGGGTGTATTATTGACAAGGTGGGCACCTTAGATAAATGGGAGGCCTGCCCATTTAATGGATCTCTATCTCGTTATAAGGACCTGTTCGAAAACTAATGTAGGACAGGTTTTCGTCCACTTCGCTCCACCAATGAGCTGTGTAACCTGGAATAATAATAACATCACCCGGTCCAATCTTACGACTTACTCCTCCCTCTATATATGTTCCCTTAATCGTTATATAGTTTGGCGAGGCAAGTACGCCATCAGGTATAGTACCACCCGTTACCAAGGTGCCATGTCCCTTTAATATATAATAAGTTTCGGTGGTGGAAATATGATGTAAATTAGCTTTACCTAGTACGTCTTTAGGACGGTAAACCCCATAAAGACCTACGCCATTCTCGTCGACGACTTCTACCACACGGATTTTTCTATCCGAAACAGTATCCTGTGGTAAAGCCTCTATAAATTCATCAATCTCAGTAGCGGTAAAATAGGTAGCAACAAGTAGCCCATCAGGTGGCAAAGTTCGGTCGGAAACATGCAGCGTTTCACAGCCAAACAAAAACATAGCCAACACGGGTATCAAGAATATTTTTCTTATCATAATGAGTCGTCCTATAAAATATCAACAATAATCGTTATATTTCGCCATTTAAAAACGCTTAAGCAAAAACGAAGAATCGAAATAAAAATCAAATACAATTAAGCTAAATAATTGAGGTGCTAACAAGGGTAAAAGTGCTAGCACCCCAATCATAAAATGGTTAATTAAACGCCTTCAACCATAATACGTGTATCAGGTAAGCTTGCAAGATGAGGTATTTCTAAATCAGGATAAGCGGCTCGCGACAATGCATTTAATGCAGCGGCAATAGCACCTTCCTGCCACCCAGTTAAGGATGACAGCTGGTCACCTACAACAAAAAAGTTTGGCTCACTACCGTCAATTCCTGTACCCTGCATCAACTGGTTAAAGTGTTTAACATTATCTTTGACACCATCACCCACTAGATGCCATTGTGCCCAGCCGCCTTTAATATAGGGCATATGCTGCCAAGCGATCGCAACACCGTTTTCCAGCCCTTGACCAAATTCATTGTTAAATAATTTCGCCCCATCACGGGCGGTAACAAGACGCTCATCGATAGGTAATTCACCCATATTATAAGCATTTTTGGAATAGTTATAACAGCCGGTCAAAATTCCCTTTTGATCATGATAATCGTTCGAGGGATACCATATTTGAACAATCTGATTGTCAGTTCTCGAAATGCCGCCAAAAATTGGGACAACACCTATTTCAGAGCTTTTGACATCATTACACTCTTCACCCGAATTTTCATCACGAGAAGGCGTTATTGCACTACCTTGCCATAACGATCGCTCGGCCTGCCAACCTACTTTGGTTGTGCACGATAAAAAACGATTGGGAAAACCGTCTTCGTCATTAGGGTTGTTTTGAGCATGGTATACGGCGGCTAAACCTTCTTTAAAGCTTTTACTAAAACCTTTTTCACTATCTGTATCTTGCAGCCGATCAGACAATATATTTTCCAAAAAGGGCATAGCGACATTACTAAAACAATAATCAGCCTTATACACTTTACATTTGTCCGTGCCCAGTATTGAAACATGAATTTCAAATTGTTGATCCTGTTCATTCCAGTCAATTTTCTGTACCGGACTATTTAAATGCACAGTCCCACCGAGTGCGGCAACTTGTTGCGCAAAAGCATGCTGAACTTGGTCCATTCCACCGACGGGCTGAAACAATGTTGGCTGCCATAAGAAATCTTGAGATTGATAAAAGTTCGTTTTCCAAAATTCCGAATCTAACAAGCTATTAAGATCTAGTTGCTCTGCGGTAATGCCACTAGCCACCCCTGGTAGTACTGAAAAACCCGCTCGATCAGATGTAAAAGGATTCGAATCGCTGCCGACAGGAGATACCCCCACATTATAGTTACCGTATGGACTAAGATCACCAAAACTGACCATAAGATCTTTTAACTTATCCGCAAGTGAAGAAATGTCATCTGCCGTAGATCCTGGATTTAGGCCACTAATTAAATCATTTGCATTTTTATACACCATTTCTGCAATATGACCGCGGGTATTATGATCGAGTCGGCGACCAACAACAGCTTGCCCACTAAATCCCTGACTTGTTTGAATTAAATTTGATCCACTATCCATCACATAGACTTCTACGTCTACACCAAACGTTTTCAAGTATTGTAATAGCCTTTTATGGCTGGAGGGAATGCGGCCTGGGCCAGCATTGAGATAAGGTTCGTTATCGCCAAGTGGGCGTTCAAAACGTACAACTTGGGTACTACCCGGTGTGGAATTAATTAGTTCACGATCTTTATCCTGAACTAGAGTATCTCCCGTACGCAATGTCAAACAGCGACCGCCTGTTCGATTTTGTGCTTCGAGTATCGTCACTTCCATGCCAGTTTCGTTGGCAAGTAACTCGTAGGCCGTCGTGAGTCCACCCACACCCGAACCGATAATAATGGCGGTTTTATTTTTGAAACAATCTTTCTGAAGCTTAAGAGTCCCAGGTGTCACTTTTTTCTGCTGGTTAACGGCGTAATTCAGTTCTGACCATGCTTTAGCTGATGGATTCTTCTTAAAAAAATCAGCTCTACTTTGATTATTAGACATATTGTGCTCCATTCATATTGTTTTTTTGCTACTTGATTTATTTTTAGATTTAACCTAATTAATGACTTTAACTGCGCTTGTTGACGAGGTTGCTTCGCGACAGAAAAATAAATCCTCATCATCAATAATAATGCCTCTACGCACTCACCAACGAGCGCGACTACTCGGAGGGTGTAACAATTCGCAAGAGAGGTAAATCACTTAAAAGGCTGTTCCCGTCCTTTGGGTGATCGTAGGCTCCTTGCAAACTGAATATATCAAATAGTTATTTAAAATAATATTACATCCTATTACACGGGAACTTTGCAATTCTTTTTTCTTCGTGATAGAAAAATAACATAGCACTAACTTATTGATAATAAATATAAAAGCAGTATTATTTATATTGAATATTGATACTTACGGTAAATTAAAATGTGCCGTGGTAGCGAAGAGTAGAATTAAGTACTAATAATGTTTTTAGAGTGGGCGTCTTAGTTATTTATTGGTTATTTTATTTTTAATTAGCCTTACAAATACTTAAAAACTCGGCCGGATTACCCATACATAATTTAAAACCAACAGGCTTACCACCACTTAAGCTGCGTAATCTTTCTATGAAAGCTAACAGGTCTTTTGGCGAGGTACATTCGGGGTTTACTGCTGGCGAGACACAATCATGATCTTTTGAAATATGTCTAATACGTGCTATTTCATCGGTTATTTTGGCTTTAGGCAGCACACCACCATGACCAGGTTTTGCCCCCTGGCTTAACTTTATTTCGATCATTTTAACTTGCGGTAGTTTAGCCGTTTTCTCAAAGCTAGCAGGATTAAAGCGCCCCTGCTCATCACGGCAACCAAACAGCCCAGTGCCCAGCTGCCAAACAATATCACCGCCATGTTTTAAGTGATAAGGACTCGCGGCGCCTCTCCGGTATTATGGTAACAACCGGCTTTTTTTGCGCCTAAATTAAGTGCTTCAATAGCATTGGCACTTAACGAGCCAAAGCTCATAGCTGAAATATTCAAATAAGATGCCGAATAAGGTTGCTTGCAACTATCACCACCTATGAGTATACGTTTAGCACTCTCTTTTATATGAGCAGGTGATAATGAATGCCATAAACTTAAGTAATTATCTTCGACCAGATCACGCTGGGTACCAAAGGCAATGGTATCACGGATATTTTTAGCGCGTTGATAGACCAAGGCACGTTGCTCTCGGTTAAAAGGCCGCTATTCCGTGTCATTAGCAATAAAGTATTGCTGTATTTCTACACGGTAAGATTCAAGAAAATAGCGTAAATATGCCACTACCGGGTAAATACGATTCAAACTATGGCGACTATAAAAAACATCGTATATGCCAATAATGCTATAGAGTAATGTTGACACTAACAAACAATACTACAAACACTTTGGCTGTGCATAAAGCAGTACCCGGCGGAAAAGTTACCTAGGCTGGCAATTAACCAGAGAGTTTTTTGCATTATGGTCATAAAACGTCCTTATTTAACATCTGTGTTGGTATTTAAAATACGCCATATATCATTAATAACTTAGCGCTATTGCAAGCTATCGAATACATGGATATATACTTAAAAAATCTCTTGTTACTATTGGTTTGATAAAGAAAGGGCAGCGGACTAAAAGGTGAGTTTTAGGGTAAATAAGTAAGCTAAACATCACTACTTTTATATCTATTAAACTAGTGCGGTCATGCAAAAGACAGCTGGGAAGCTAACAAAGTCATTAAAGCATCTCTTTGGTCTATCACGCTTTTGGGTACAAAGCGCCATAGGTTTTATGGCAACTTGGTGCGCTATGCTAAATGGTAAAATTAGAGTCAAACATCCGTAGTTGATTTAATAGCTGACATTGCCCGATCCCCAAATCACTTAAATCTTAATACTGTTTATCCTTTAGATTATCAAAAATATTAAGGTCCAATGTAGTGGCTTGGTTAATTGGACCTTTTAGCTAAAGACATTATCAATTAAAAAATACAAAACTGTGGTCAATATTACGGTGTTTTTCAAGATAGTTGGACACAACACCTTGAGTAATTACCCCTATAAAGTTTTTTGTACTATCTTTAGATGACGTAATCAAAATAAGGACTAATTATGTTAATTCAAGGAAGTGAAAAAAATCAATCCATTGTTATCTGTGACGATACAAGTATTTCAGCACCGAAAATCAGCAATGGCCATGTAAAGCTTGAAAACTTGGAGCCTTCTGATGTTGCCTCGCACGAAGAACTTATCCCTTATAAATGGTATTCGCCACTTACTGATTTACTCGAACACTTAGCGCATTAATAAACGGCTCCTTGCTGGATTGGTAAAGTCAATTCCATTGCCTGTGTCGTCATCCACCAAATAAGGTCAGAAAGGTACGCACCACGGACGTTAAGATTTATTTGATTAATATCACTCAAAGTAACACTGTTCTATCTAAGGGATATTAATCAATAAAAATCATCTAAAAATAATGGCTTATGAATAAAGATTTTATTCTTCAACGGATATGTATTTTCAGGGAAAGAAATAGAGCCTAATGCTGCATAACAGGTTATCAATATATTGAGAGATAAATTTAATATTCATTTACCGCAGAGGCGAGCACTGGACGAATCACTTACCTCGTCAGGCAGTGTGCATGAAATTGTTGATTCATCTCAGTTCAGATCCTAACTAATGCCGAGATTCAAGCTCCCCTTCCTTACATATTGAATATTTAACAAAGTATCGGAAGCCTAAAGCTATTTACTCGCTTCTTTTCACTGTACAATGATGTTTAACCTGATGGTTAATACTGATTTGCTGCTACGGTAAAGTGAGTGCCTTTCGACATTGTCACGATAAGCCTATAAGAGCTAAATTACGTAATTAAACCATCTTCAAATATTGCCGGAATTAGTTGAAACGTTATAGTCTCAAATAAAATCAATTACCGAACAAGTTATTATCTTCAAAAAAGTGCTTCAGAGCTTTAATGAAGAAATTTTTTTTAACTATATTGATAGTGGTAGTACGGGTAAAACAAAAATTTTATTCCATCGTTAGGCATAAAACCTGAGCGAGGTTCACTATTTTCATCGGCTGAGGTGAGTAAATGAATAAAAGATGGAGCCGATGATATTTCACCTGAGTGACTTGTTATTGCGCGAAATGTGGCTAGTATGAAAATAAAAAAGGTAAGCATCGTTAATCAGCAATACAATTTGCAGCTTAAGGTGACTTAATTAAATTCAAAATCTGATTTTGTAATGGTGATAGCAAATCAGAATTATATTTTTCACCAAAAATAAAGAGAACGTTATGAGTAAAGGTATAGTTAAGTGGTTTAATTCAGATAAAGGTTTCGGCTTCATTACTCCAGAAGACGGAAGTAAAGATTTGTTTGTTCATCATTCAGAAATTCAATCAGGCGGTGAATATGCAACATTGGCTGATGGTCAAGCCGTTGAGTACGAAGTAGGTCAAGGACAGAAAGGTCCATGTGCAAATAAAGTTGTTGCTGTTTAAACCGTAGCACAGAACAATTAAGTAAGCGGATGCGTTACACGCACTCACTTACTTAATTGTTATCGATAGAAAAACCAATCCAAATTAGCTTCACCACCTAACCCCTAATGTCTTCTAAGTGCTATTAATAAACATTTTGGTGTTATTCTTAAACAATAAATCTTCAAATCAAAACGCTATACATGTGCTAAAAATAAACTAGTTACTTTTCTTAAAGTCATTATTAGGGTGTTAGGCGAATCATGAATCCAAGTAAAGTTTTCCGTGACAAAATTAGGAAACTTACAGATCTTCCAAATATAGGTAAGGCAGGTGCCGCTGACCTTGAGTTACTTGGTATAGAGAAACCTGACGATCTCATGGGGCAGAATCCGTATGAAATGTATGAGAGACTCTGCATTATAACTGGCAACAGGCACGACCCCTGTGTCATTGATGTGTTTATTTCAGTTACATGCTTTATCAATGGTGACGAGCCAAAGCCTTGGTGGGCTTACACTGCTGAGCGTAAAAGTGTGCAAAACGCTCAGCAGCATAATATTTTAGCAAGCATTACTTAGCCCGTTATTTGGGCGTTAACTGAATATTGAAGGTTACAAATTGGGGAGGTTCTATGAGTGGCAACAAAAAACTGGTACGTCAAAACTTCAGAGACTCTGTCTTTAAGCGGGATAGAAATAAATGCGTGTTCTGTGGACAGACTGACAATTTAATCGTCCATCACATTACGGAAAGAAATCTAATGCCATTTGGTGGCTATATTAAGGAAAATGGTATTTCTCTCTGTCCTGATCATCACAAGATGGCTGAGAGCTATCATCACAGTAATGGAGAAGAATATCCTCAAGGCTTCCACCCTAATGAATTATACAGAAAAATAGGATCAAGTTTCGAAATAGCACAAAAAGCCTCAAAACGATTAGAGAGATACAGTTAACAAGACACCTCAGTCAGCCTTATGTCTGCCGCTGTGCTTGGCATTAGCGATTAAGTGCGGCGTCAAAATTAGCTAGCGTAACAACGTCACCGGCAATCAAGCTATCTATATGGATGTCGCCAATTCGGACTCTTACCAGTCTTAATGTGGCAAAGCCCACAGCCGCCGTCATTTTTCTTATCTGGCGATTTTTCCCTTCACAAAGAGTGATAGAGATCCAGCTAGTAGGGCCATGTCGCGAATCGCGAATTTTACGACCACGACTGGGCAGTTGAGGCTCACCGTCTAATTTGAACGCTTTACAAGGTAAGGTTAGATATTTAGTGCCATTGATAGCAATATCAACACCCTTTTGCAGCTGTGATATTACGGCTACCGTGATCACGCCATCAACTTGCACGTAGTACTCTTTTTCTATAGCTTTGTCTCTGACTTTGTAGCTCATCATACCGTCAGTTGTCAGTAACAATAAACCTTCGGAGTCGTGATCTAATCGGCCAATCGCCATCGTTTTCTCGGGAAAGTTAAATAGCTCACCGAGGAGATGTTTCTTCTTTCGTGATTCGGGTAAAAACTGACTTAAAAAACCATATGGCTTAAATATTTTGAAGTGCTGGTGCTGGTGCTGCTGATCGTGGCTTGGCTCAGCGAGCTCTGTTAAACTGGTTTGCTTAGTGGTTGGCATTAAACATAGCTTTGATGGTAAAGTCTGATTGGTATCACATTATACAGTTACTTTTGGCATAAAAAAGGCAACCGAAGTTGCCTTTTAGCTCTTTATTAGCGAAAAATGCTAATCCTGTTCTTTTTTGGACGAATTTTCAATTTGCTCAGGTGTTAACGCCTTCTTACGCTTAATAATTTTCATGGCGCCGGCATCTTCTATATCAAGGAAAGTTTTCTTAATGACTTTTCTCGGTTTCTTAGCAAGCGGTTTTTGCTCTATCGTGCTAGTCACTTTAGCTTTAACCACTTTTTCTTTTCTCGGTTTTAAGCCTTTAAATTTGACTTTAATACCAGCAACTTTAGTAAAGCTTATTTTTTTCTGCAAGAAAGCTTCAACGTTTTTAAAGCTTAACCAATCATTTGGCCCGACTAATGAAATCGCATCCCCTTTGCTTCCGGCACGACCCGTCCGACCAATACGATGGACAAATTCCTCCGCATGTTTTGGCATATCAAAGTTAATCACATGCGAAACATTGATTAAATCAAGGCCACGTGAAGCTAAATCTGTGGTAACCAATATCTTGTGTTTACCTTTAGCAAAACTGTCCATAATTTGATTACGTTGGCCTTGGTTTAAGTCACCACTTAATGCGACCGCATTAAGATCTTGCTTGGTTAACATGGTAGCTAAACGTTCAGTATCACTTCGTGTTGCCGTGAAGATAATGATTTGCTGCGAAATTTCTGTCGTTAAGAAATGCTGCAAAAGTACTTCTTTTTGACTGAGATTATCTGCTAAAAAGAAACGTTTGGTAATATCTTCATGTTCGGTATGAGCTGATGCTATGGCAATACGTTTCGGTTTTTTTAATAACTCTTTGGCAAAGTCATTCACTTGCGCATGGTCTAAAGTTGCTGAAAACAATAAGGTTTGGCGTTTACGGTGATCGGCAGCATTATTTATTTGCGTGAGCTGTTTACTAAAACCTAAATCCAACATGCGATCGGCTTCATCTAAAATAAGCAGCTCTAAGCCATTTAAATAGAAATGACCTTGCTTTAAATGATCCGCTAAACGACCCGGTGTTGCGACAATAAAATGCGGGTCTTTCTCTAACACTTTCACTTGGTCGTTAAAGTTTTCACCGCCTAAAATCAGCACTGCCTTAAATTGGGTATTGGCAGTAAACAAACGTAATTGACTAAAGACCTGCTTAGCTAATTCACGTGTTGGCGTTAAAATAACTACCCGTGGATCACGCTTAGATAAAGCACGGTTTTTAGTTAACCTTTGTATCGCTGGCAGGATAAAAGCTAAGGTTTTACCCGAGCCGGTTTTCGATGAAGCAATTAAATCATGCCCCGCCATCGCCGCAGGAATAGCCTGTTGCTGAATTTGTGTTGGCTCGCTAAAACCAAGATGATTAACGGTATCTATCAAACATCTGTCTAAACCAAAATCACTAAATTGCACTAGGCACTCTCCTACGTTTATTTAACGTGATTAAAATTGTCATTAACTCGCAGCAATTCTTGCTTCAACTAACACTAAGGCTTGGTCAATTCTTTCTAACACTTTACTTTGCTCTAACAAGGCTAAAGTAATATCAAGTGATGGTGAGTTACCGCCGCCTGTGGCCGCAACACGAAGTGGCATACCGACTTTACCCATACCAAGTTCTAATTCAACCGCAGTATCGTTAATTGCGGCGTGAATAGGCTCTGGTGACCAATCAGTTAATGCCGCTAGTTTTTCTTTTACTAATAACATTGGCTCTTTAACTACTGGACGTAAATGTTTTTTAACCGCTTTTGCATCAAGCTCGGTAAAGTCTTCATAGAAATAACGTGAAATTTCAGCCATTTCTTTCAGAGTTTTCACTCTGTCTGCTTGAATTTTAACAATATCAGCTAAAGCTGGCCCCTTAGTGGTGTCAATGCCTTGCTCTTTCATGTGCCACGCTAAGTGCTCAGCAACATAAGCAGGGTCTAAGGTTTTCATGTAGTGCTGGTTTACCCAGATAAGTTTATCGGTATTAAAACCAGACGGTGCACGATTACAATCTTTTAAATCAAATAACTCAATCATCTCTTCACGAGAGAATATTTCTTTATCGCCGTGTGACCAACCTAAACGCACTAAATAGTTTAGCAGCGCTTCAGGTAAGTAACCATCATCGCGATATTGCATCACACTAACAGCGCCATGGCGTTTAGATAAGCGCTTACCATCTTCACCTAAAATCATTGGCAGGTGGGCATATTCAGGTACAGTGGCACCTAAAGCACGAAAAATATTAATTTGTCTCGGGGTATTACTAATATGATCATCACCACGGACAACATGAGAAACCTTCATATCCCAGTCATCAACAACCACAGTTAAGTTGTATGTTGGTGTACCATCAGAGCGCGCAATGATTAAATCATCTAACTGCTCATTACTAATGGTAATGTCACCCTTAACTATGTCTTTAATTACCACGACGCCTTCAAGCGGATTTTTAAAACGAATAACAAAAGGTTTATCTGTTGGGTGGTCAGTACGGTCACGCCATAAGCCATTATATTTTTCAATACCGCCTTTCGCTTTAGCTTCCTCACGCATCACATCAACTTCTTCCGCTGTGCTGTAACAGCGATACGCATTACCCGAGGCAAGTAGTTGTTCGATGACTTCTTTATAACGATCAAAACGTTCTGTTTGAAAATAGGGACCATGAGTCCACTTAAGATTTAACCAGTTCATACCATCCATAATGGCATCAACAGAAGCTTGGCTTGAACGCTCTAAATCGGTATCTTCGATACGAAGTATAAAATCACCACCATTTTTTTTGGCATATAACCAGCTATATAAGGCAGTACGAGCACCACCAACATGTAAATAACCTGTTGGGCTTGGGGCAAAACGTGTTGTTAAAGTCATAAAAGTCTCAATATAAAGTAACTAAAGCCGTACTTTGATTGTCGAAAGAACACGGCATCAGTAAAGTAAGTCTAAAAAATTGACGGCATTTTACCACTGAGGGTAAGTTAATTCATCACTTTGATGTAATTAAATAGCTTATCTTTGAAAACAATGACAGTACTTAAAATACACTGGTAAATTTCTATTTATTAGCCGATATCTGCGGCTGATAAAAATTAGCAGATAGAGAGTATTTAATAAAATAGTGGACTTGAAGCAGTGAATCTGCACAGCTTGTAAAAATAGATAATATAAAGAAAGGTATTAAGAGTGCTGGATGTTTCTTGATAAGAGCAGGCTTGAAGCTTTTCGAATCATAAACATTGCTATTGTTATTTACTTTCATAATTAAATAACAATAAAGTGGTGGACGATACTGGGCTTGAACCAGTGACCCCCGCCTTGTAAGGGCGGTGCTCTCCCAACTGAGCTAATCGTCCATTTTGAGTTTTAATTCTTTATGGAAAAAGAATGTCTATCTTTACTAGGGTAATTTTCTTGGCAAGAAAATTGGTGGACGATACTGGGCTTGAACCAGTGACCCCCGCCTTGTAAGGGCGGTGCTCTCCCAACTGAGCTAATCGTCCATTTTGAGTTTTAATTCTTTATGGAAAAAGAATGTATCTTTACTATGGTAATTTTCTTAGTAAGAAAATTGGTGGACGATACTGGGCTTGAACCAGTGACCCCCGCCTTGTAAGGGCGGTGCTCTCCCAACTGAGCTAATCGTCCATTTTGAGTTTTAATTCTTTATGGAAAAGAATGTATATCTTTTTCTATGGTAATTTTCTTAGCAAGAAAATTGGTGGACGATACTGGGCTTGAACCAGTGACCCCCGCCTTGTAAGGGCGGTGCTCTCCCAACTGAGCTAATCGTCCATTTTGAGTTTTAATTCTTTAATGGAAAGAATAAAAGTATACTTAAAAATAAAATGGTGGACGATACTGGGCTTGAACCAGTGACCCCCGCCTTGTAAGGGCGGTGCTCTCCCAACTGAGCTAATCGTCCATTTTACTTTTAACACTGCAACGTTTTAGGTTAGACCGTCTGCGTTTCAGTGGGCGTATTATAGGGAGATAGAAAAAGCTGTCAACACAAAAGCGGTAAATTTATTGATTTATTTCAAAAAATCATAGTTTTGATTTTTTTTCAGCCATAACGCTGCTTTAGTATGCATAAAACATTAATTTTAGTCGCTTTAATTTGAAAGTCTAAAATGGCTGACCGACCATCAGCCAAGTACTTGTGCCTTCATTTGAACGGGTAAAGTCTAGTCGCACGACAATACCAGCGGTAAGCGCCCGCAATGAAACACCGACATCAGCTTTCCAATCAGAAAATAAAGTATCGCGATGAAAGGTTGGTGATACCCTGCCCCCTTCGACATATAATACGGCTTGCAACCAATCAAGGTTTAGAAACTTTAACCAGCGGACATCGGCAATAGGGTTATAATCTAAGGTCATTCTGTATTCCGCCGTTGCATAAATAACCGCTTTATCATGAAAGCGATTTTGCCTATAACCGCGTAGCCGATACATGCCACCTAATGTTGCCCCTTCAAGAAAAGGTGCATTATTGCTGACTAGGCTATTTCCTGCATCATCTAGGGTATCTTGCCAGCTTGGCGAGTAACCAAGCCAAGCATTAACAGCAATAATATTTTGTTTCGCAAATGAAGTAGCCCCTAAAGAAAAATACTTACTGGCTTCTATTTCAATAAAGCTCCACCGCTCTTTCGACTCTAACCACTGAGGGTTATAACTAAAGGCGATATATTGTGAACTACCTTGGCTTGGGTTAACCGGAAAGTCGGTATTATCATAAAGCAGGCCTAACTCGAGCCCATGAACAGCACCAGCAAGTTCACCTTCTTCACTTCTATATTGCTGGTAACGATTGAACTGCCGAGCAATTAAAATACTGGTACCTGTCTTAAACGGGTTCCAGTCAGCTTGTTGCACATCATCAATTAATAACCCGCCCTGTAGCTGGTAGCTGGCCATACTTTGCTTTTGTGCACTGCCCCAGGGCAAAACATACTCTAATTTCACCTCCCACCAATTACTCGAACCGCTTGCTTGGATAAAATCATCAAAGCTTGAATCATTAGACCCTGCTCGAGGCGTTGCGCTAACGTCTCCCGGCAAGGGGGAATAGGCACGTAATAATGGAAACTCGCCCATCATAGCAATCGCACTAAAAAAAAAGCGCTCACTATCTAAAATACGATAGTTCCACAAGCTTAATCCAAAACCTTTAGTATCCCCGCCACCATAAACTGTGCCTCCTATCGTCATTTGTTTTTGATACAAGCCGGTTGCCATTGCGCCAACACCGATAACTGTGCCCAAATCATCGGTACTAAAAGCATAGGGCAGCACTAAACTTTCCCGTGGTTTAGTGTTTTCTTGCCTTGCTACCGAATACTTGACCTGACTGGGCGGCTTAGCTTGCACATTAGCGATAGCCGTAATCTGCAATGCACTAACTAACGATACTGTAGCGATATTGGCAAAATATCGAGGAACTTTGAAACTCATAAAATATGGCTATCCAATTAACCTAGTTATTTTTTGGCAGATGAGCTTCATCATACTTAGTGCGTAATGCTTTAGCCCATTTTCTGATCATACGCTTGGCGTCGGCACGGTTAGATACGCGAGTAGCCCATTGATAATAACCGTTATCGCCCGCAACAGAAACATTAACGATACGCGCTAGTATCTCACCGCTTACACCATCATACAGCTCTAAAAACAAGGTAGCTTGCCCTGCCTCACTGGCATAAGATTTAACATTGGCCGATGAGCTAAGATCCGGCGCAGCAACATCTAAATTAACAATGGCGGGTCTAATAACTAAGGTATTTGAGCTTACTTTATCAACAATTGGAAACTTAGCATCTTTACTAAACTCTTCTTTAAAGACTTCATCAAACAATTTAGCGACATCGGCTTTAATACGCATGACATCTTTATCACGTACCCGCGTCGATAATGAACTACTTGATCGGTTAAAATCACGCTGCCAATTTTTCTTAAAAGCAACGACACTAGGCAATATTTGTACTTTGTCGTACTCTGAGAAATCTACGCCTGCTTTTTTATAAGCAATCGTTGAACGAGTCGATTTTTTTAACTCCATGCCCTCTGGTGATAACTGTGGTGCATTGGCTAGATTAGTTGTAGTACAAGCCATAACCAGTGATGTCGCTAAAGCGATAATACTTAGTTTAAGACCCTGTTGTTTTTTCATATTCATTCCTTTTGATTATCATGGCTAAGTTAAAATTAATTACTCGTTTTGAGGGCACTTTAGCGCCCTCAATAAAGCATACTATCTACCTCTGTGAACATTAGCCCGCGGCTGGTGTCCGCCTCGTGACATATTACCCATTTGTCTGCCATGTAATTCACGGTTCATTCTTTGGTGATCAAATGAGCCTTTATTAACTCCTTGCCTGTTTAGCTGCTGAATAGGGCGAGTAGATGAATTAAACGTGCCTTGTTTAGGAATCGTCTGCCAATTTTTATTACTGCGCTTTTGCCACTGGCCATTTTCATGGCGCACCACGCTACCTTTGCTATCGGCAAAAACATTATTGGCTCTCTTTGACGAACTACGGGCTTTTTGGATAGTTTTATTCGATCGCGAGCTACTAGACAGTGCTTTTTTTGCATTACGATGTTTATTGCTCGTATTATTGTATAAATTATTACGATGCGAATTATTATTACCAAGCTTATTACCACCAGAGCGATTGCCAATATTGTTATTCACGGTATGTCGATTACCAATACTGGTTGAGTTACCTATATTGATGTCACCGTTGATGTTAATGGTATTGTGACCACCGCGATAACCGCCATGATAACCGCCGCCGTAACAACAACCACCACGATAATGATTATGATAACCACCACCCCAAACAATGCCGACACTAAAGAAAGGCCCACCCCAACTTACGCCAACATTCCAGCCAGTCCAAGGGTTATAACCAACATGTAACCCCCAGGTTGGCGGACGCGGGTAATACCAGCGACCATAATAAGGTGGGTAGTACCAACCAGTACCATAAATAGGCACGCCATAATAAGGATATGACCACATATAACCTGGGGTATAACCGACATAAACCACTTCTGGGGTTGAGTCATATATTTTAACGTAAGTGGTATTATAGACTGGTGAGCTCGGCGGAATTTGAGCAATGGCGGCTGCTGGAATAGTATCCGCCACTAACCAAGGGCCTTTGGCGTTATTGGCAACAAACCAAACACCATTATCTACCGCAAAGAATTTACCCGCAACTTTTAATACTTGTGCGCTAGTATTAACCGCATAATCTACTTTAGTATCTTTGATATGAACAAATTTAGGCTCACCATCATATTGTACCGTCAATTTGGCTTCACTACGCTTAATGGCGGCAGTTTGTGGTATTTGGGCATTTAATACCGCTTGATTAGCTTCATCGGTACCGGCAACAGAGACTCGTAAACCACCGATAGCAGAATCTGGCGGAATATCTTTAAAACTCTTCGGTAATTTATCCCCGCGGACAAAAACCCAAGGGCCTTGTTCATTTTTACTTTTAAACCAACGTCCCGACAGCAATAAGTACATCTCGCCACTGGCTATTTCTCTAAGCCAAGGTGTTTCGGTATTTTTCACATAAAGTAATTTACCGCCGGTTAAGCTGGTCCATGCGGCTGAACCATCAGAGACCACCAATTCGGTCGCTTTAGTGGCAGTCACTACTTGCGGTATTTTCTTCGGTTTTTGTTTATGAGCATCGGGGGCATCTTTCGCGATCATTTTCACTAAATCCGCGGGCGGATTATTAGTGACCTGCCAAGGACCCAGTTCATTACTAGCTTGATACCAAATACTGCCACTGGTTAAATAGTATTGAGATTTATTGTTCACTTTAATAACGGCAAACTGAGTATTTAAGGCGCGTTGATAGGGACTATTCTCAATATCTTTAAAAATGGGTTTACCGTCATAACTGAGCAATACTGCTAATTGATCTTTAAAGATAATTACCGGCGGATCATTTTTAATATTATCTAAACTCTTTTGCACTTCCTTTGAACTAGCAAGAGTGGCAGTAAGCTTAGATAAAGAGCCGGTAAAACTCGAATTTTGTAACTCTTGTTCGACAAACTCAGTAAATTCAGCTTCGTCAGAGTCTTTTGAATCAGGCCAACCGACCTTAATCACTTCAATGTTACTAATTATAACGGAGTTGGTATCACGGTCGGTTTCTATAGTGGATGAAAACCAAAACACCCCAAAAACAGGCTCTTTTTTATTCTTCAGCTCCAATTGCATCGCTGCTCGACCGGTTAGAATATTACCAACAAGTTTTTCCGGTTGCGGCTGATAAATAATTATGGTGGCTTTATCACCCGTTAACTCTTGTGGCCAAGAACTGGCATTGGCATTGGCATTACCAACAATTGCGCCAAGCAAAAGTATGCTTAGCCAAAATTTAGTCAAAAAACTTTTCATATCTTAATCCATTGTTATTAAAGCTTAAGGGCGGTAAAGTCACCATAAGAATCACAAACATAACATTTATACCCGTTTCACTTCAAGTGTGCTGGTACAAGGATACCAAGGCGATTCATATAACTATTTACCCCTCTATTATTTTATATTTTGAATTTAAAATTTAAAATAATAGTATTTTCCGTTGATGTCTGTAGGTAAACCAATTTAGTTTCATCGAGGTGATAACCAAAATCAAACTCCATATAAAATTGGCGGGTTTCTTCACCATTAAAACCATAGGTATATTGTGGGTTTAACATCAAATAAAATTGCTCATTGATGTCATATTTAAAATAGCTTTGGGCAATAACAATTTTTGTTTCTTCAAATTTATCATTGGCTTCCCATGATTCCCCATAGGTTAGGCCAGCATATAATCTGAGATTTTTAGTCAGAGGCACTACCTGCAATACCCCAATGGTGGCATAGTTAGAGGTAATACCGTCAATAGAGGTATCGGTGCCAGCATCAATATAGACCCCAGTGCCAGTTACCTTATTTGGGGTAAATAGCCTGATTCTATAAGCATCAAGATTCTTTTTTGCCTCAATCTTCCCTAAAAACCCCCAATCGCCTTTATTAATACCAAATTGAAAGGCCCCACCTAAACCATCGTTACCACCGGTTATGGCGCCACCGGTATATACCGCCATGGGATCAGATATATCCACCGATTGGTGAGATTTTTGTTCTTGTTGAGCTTGTAATAGGCAAGGTGCCGAAAGCAAGCTAACTATTAGGGTACTCATTGATAACTTATTCATTGTTTATTCCTGATTATTTTCAAGTTGACGAGCAATGCTTAGCAAAGCAAAGCCATCGAAAAGAAAGCTGATGCCAATAAGTAAACCAATAATCCAGGCAGAGCCAAAAGGCCAGCTATCAAAGACTAATACGCCAAGCACAAAAGATAATATGCCGTTAAACAAACTAAACCACTTAGCCGAAGATTTAAGTTCAAAAGACCAAGCAATAGCGCTAAAACCACTAAAGATAAAATAAATGGCGATTAACAGGCCCAGCATCGACAATACTATTGCGGGGTTTAGCAAAATAATAAAACCTAACATCGCCAGCACAAAAGGTTGCAGCCATAACGTCAAGACTTGGTTTTTTTGCTGTGTTCGACTTTGCCAAGCATTATGCGCTAATACTAGGCTTGCTAATAAAAAAATGCCGCCAACAAAGCTATTAAAGGTCATGCCAATGACATTAGGCGCTAACATAGCCAACACGCCAATGATGATCATCACTATGCCGGTAGTTTTTGCATTCTTTGCTATGACTTGATTAAGATGGGTTAAGTTGACTGATTGATCAGGTTGAACTGAGTTATCCATAATGTCGCTCATGCGGTAAATATCCTTTGATGCATATGTTCTGTAACATTTAAGTTAACAAAAAAACATAACCAGCTGTATTCTCTATTAAAAAAGTGATATCTGCAAGCTACTTTTCAGCCAATTTTTCTGGCTTTATCCTAGATGATGAATTAATCTAGCTTGGCTCTGGCAGGGCGGAATATAACCGTTCGAACGCTGCTACTAAAACCTGCTTTAGGTTTGTAGTTTCAATATGTTAGTAATAAAAATGAATTGACCCGATTAAGGTATTGAATAAGGGTCACACTTAATCTCAAAACAAAATAAATAAGGACATCAAGGTGAAATTAAATAGCGCATTCATGTTATCGGTTTTTGTACCAATACTTTTCTTAGCCATGACAACAACAAATACTCATGCAACTTCATTTATTGATAAGTATATGTTCGACCCCGATGACGGTATGTTAGATGCAAGTCGCTACCTTTCTGAAGTACCCTTAGGATTTCTACCTGTACCAACCATAATAACAGAGCCAGCAACTGGTAATGGTTTAGCATTGTTAGGGGTGTTTTTTCATGAATCTGATGAACAAAAAAAACAACGAATTACGCACAGCAGCAGTAAACATTTTGTCTTGCCCAGTAATATTTCTTTAGTGGGCGCTGGTGCTACCGCTAACGGCAGTAAAGGTTTTGGTTTTGGTCACATGGGTTTTTGGCTTAAAGATACCGTGCGTTACAAAGGTTATCTGCTGTACAGCGATTTTAATTTAGACTTTTATTCATTAGGTGGTACCGATCTAAAGCGGCCAATTGAGCTAAATATCAATGGCCCGATAGTATTACAAGAATTGAAAATGCGCCTTGGAGAAAGTAAATGGTTTCTTGGCGGTCGTCAGGTCTATAGAAGCGTAGAAACGAGTTTAGCTAACGTTAAAAATGTCAGTTTACTTCCTACTGATTCTTTGAATGATACGGTCAATAATTTTCTTGACCAACATTTATCTCAATCAGTGACAACCTCGGGTTTAGGTCTACTGGCTGAGTATGACTCAAGAAATAACCCGATGAACCCTGAGTACGGTTATGATTATCAACTGCATATTACTCGCTTTGATGACACCATAGGCAGTGATGTTGACTACATGAGTTATCATTTTGAAGGGTTGAATTACTGGCAATTATCGAAAAATTTTCTTTTTGCCTTAAGGCTGCAATACGACGGTGTCAATGCCAATGATGATGTAAACTTGCCTTCTTACGTGCCGCCAAGTGTTGATTTAAGAGGTGTACCCGCGATGAGATATCAAGGTAATAAGGTTGCGGTTTCTGAGATTGAATTCACTTACAAATATAACTATCGGTGGAAGTTTAATGTCTTTACCGGTGTAGGTAGAGCAGCACAGAGTTTTAGTGAATTAAGCAGTGCTGAATCGGTACATAACTACGGTGTTGGTTTTCGTTATTTAATTGCTAAACGTTATGGTTTTACCATGGGCACCGATTTAGCGAAAGGGCCTGAGGATACGGTAATTTACATTCAAGCTGGTTCTACTTGGTAACTATTACCAATAAATGAAGAAAGCAAAACAGGAGAAATAATAAATGGACCTTAAACGTAATAGCTTTTTAGCAATCATCGCACTTTTATTGACAGGCAGTTGCCTGGCCGATGACATGGATGCCTTGAGTAAAGAATTAGTTAATCCGATAGGCATGAAATGGAAATTAAACAATTACATTGAAATAGCACAAATGAGTGGCGCTGCCAGTAAGGATAAAAAAAGTTCTACGGTATGGAATATTCAACCCGTTATGCCAATAATGCTCAACAATGGCAGTGGATTTACTTTAATGAACCGCCCTTCATTACCCGTATTTTTAAATAAACCCATGCCAATGAATAACGAGTTAAACCAGAGCAATAACTTTGACCGAGTATCCGGTATTGGTGATTTAACCCTGCAAAGCTCCTTAGGAAAAATGCCTAAAACCTCTTGGGGTTCTTATATGTGGGGCACAGGCTTAAGTTTAACCTTACCCACTGCCAGTGATGATAAGCTGGGTTCAGAAAAGTATGCTGCGGGTCCTTCTGCAATGTTAGTAGGCTTCACTGAAAATATGACCTTTGGCCTTGTTGCTGCCCATGAGTGGTCATTTGCTGGTAATGAACAACGCCAAGATATTAATCGCAGCATGTTACAGTTTATTTATTATACACAGCTCGGCGGTGGTTGGCAGATTGGTGATAATCCGCAGTGGAGTGCTGACTGGGATAACGTTGGCGGACAAAAATATACTATGCCCATCGGCTTAGGCTTGTTTAAAACCTTGAAAATTGCCGACAGTCCTTGGCGCTTGGGTATCACGCCAAGATATTACCTTAAAAGTAATGGACAATGGGGCAATGACTGGAGCATAAACTTCACCATAACCGCGGTAATCAACAGCCCTATATCTATGTAACAACTCGTTCCTTGATTGCAATAAACTCAATATACACATTGCCGAGAAAAGAACCAAGCCTAACAATAACTCCCCCTTGAGATTAAAGTGGCAAGTCGATACTTGCCGCTTTAAAGCGCACATAAATAGGGTTGTGATCTGAAACCTCAGCACTGTTGATCGCTTGTGCATATTCAAGGGTCAGGCCACGATAAAAAACATGATCTAAGGGTTTATAAAAAAAACGTTTAATGTGCTGAGGTTGTTTAAAATCAACGCGCTGTAACTTTAGCACCTGCTGAAAACTTGCCAGCGCTTTCATTCGACCAGCACTCCAGCTATTAAAATCACCTGCTATGACTATCGCGCCAGTAAAGCCCAACAATTGCCGAGTTAAATAGTCTAACTCTTGGCTAAAGCTCGCTAATGAGACAAAATTAATGGCATGAATATTAACCAAACACAGTAATTGCTGGTTTGCTTGGCGATGATAACTAATTAATAAACTTTTATGGGTGAAAAAATTCAGCTCTTTATGCTGACTTAACAAGGGGTTTATCTGTTCAAAACTTGTTTTAGCCGCAGTTAACACACCAAAAACATGCTGGGGACTTTCCATATTAGTGGCCATCGCATAAGAATAATCTGCGAACGAGCAAGATGAGTTTTTAAGCTGTTTAACTTCCTGAAAAACTAAAAGATCACTGGGATATAACTGCAGTAATTGTTGTAATTTATTGTCAAAACGCAGTTGATTATTTTCTTTATGAATATTCCAACACAGCAGGGAAAAATTTGCCTTTAATGCCCTACTTTGATGGAAAAGCAGCTGAGGGGAAATTTTAGGCGTAAACATTAGAGTATTGGCGCCATTAAACGCGCGATTCTGGCCGCAATGCGAAACAATACCGGTTTGTCGCTCAGTTCATTTGCCATTATTTCACGGCAATGATTGAAATCGTCAGCAAACATTCGTGCTACCTGAGCATTAAAACAGCTATCAGCAATGAGCGCGGTAATTTCAAAATTTAAGCGCAATGAGCGATTATCGAGATTGGCACTGCCAACACCAGCATGACTGTCATCAACTAACATTACCTTGCTGTGCATAAAACCTTGCTGATAACGAAAAAATTTAACACCGGTACAACTCGCGGCTTTAATATAAGTAAAAGAGGCTAAATAGACAGCCCAATGGTCGGCCATATCGGGTAAAATAATACGTACATCAACACCCCGTAAACCAGCAAGTTGCAAAGCTTTAATAATGGCCTCATCGGGAACAAAATAAGGGCTAGTGAGCCATAGACGTTTTTTGGCCGAGTTAATGGTTTGCAAAAACATTAAACTAGCGGTTTCTAATGACTCTGCTGGACTTGATGGTAAAATTAATACCTTGATATTGGCAGTGGCTGCGGCCTCTGCCTGCCAAAGTAAATGGCTTAGCTGTTGTTCAGCGGCCCAATACCAGTCTTCAATAAAAGCAATTTGCACTGTCAGTACCGCCGGTCCGGTTATTTTAATATGAGTATCACGCCAAGCACCAAATTTTTTCGACAAACCCAAATATTCATCACCAACATTATGTCCACCTAACCAAGCGACCTTACCATCAACCACCACCACTTTTCTATGGTTGCGAAAGTTCACTTGGAAACGATTTTTAATGCCTTTTTGACTATGAAAATTAAAGAGTTCAATGCCAGCCACTCTTAACTCATTTTTATAATGCTGGCTAAGCTGATAACTGCCTATTTCATCATATAAAAAATGAATTTTAATACCTTGTTTGGCTTTATCCAACAGTGCTGCTTTAATTCTTTGCCCTAAGCCATCATCATGAACAATAAAAAATTGAAACAGTATGTAGTGTTTCGCCTGGCTTATACCGGTAATAATACTGGCAAAAGTCGCCTCACCATCAATCAACAGCTCAACGGCATTGTTTGCTAGATAAGGCAGTTTCACTAATTTTTCTGCTGCTTGTTCACGCGCAGTTAATTCACCTGCCGGCACACGAAAATCAGCAAAGTTTGCCAATAAATAATGGTGTTTTTTCTGGATGATGGCATCGGATACTAGTCGTTCACTGCGATAACCAGCAAATTTACTGCGACCAAAAACCCAATAAGCAACTACAGCCACATAAGGAAATGTTAGCAACACTACTGCCCAAGCGATCGCGCCTTGTGACGTTCGTACTGTCATCACGGCATTAATCGCGCTGATAAGTCCAAAAAGATGAAAAACTAATAATAGGGTTATTAGCATGGCATTTGTTGCCACTTACCATAAAAATTTTCAAATAATACCGACACTAAGGCAAATAAAATATTTTTACCGCCAATGTGATGATGAAATTTATAGGCACTAATAGCAATTTGATTGAGATCAACAAGATTAACCATCAATGGCTCAAGTCCATAGTTCGCTTATTCTCCATCTGTATGTCCTTATATTAGGCTCTGTTGTAGTTTGGTGTTGCTGAGTAAACAAACGAGACGCATAAACCCTTCCATGGGGCTCTGCACAAGCATCCATGCTTGTGCAGCTCGTTTTTATCACATCCTCAACACCTTTTTTCAAATCAGCGTGTTACATTATAGACAACAGTGTTCTACAACAGAGCCTTATATTATTACTTACGTTTAACGTGTTTAAGTAGGTAGTGTCCTAGCATTAGCTAAGTTATCACTATAATGTGCCTCTTGCTCTAACGCCTGTAAATCCTTAATAATTAACTGATTACGCTTTTTATCTAAAATCCCTTGCGCTTGCCAATACCTGAGTTGTTTGTTGACTACTTGCCTGACTGAACCCACCATACGCGCTAAGGTTTCATCATTTAAACCGTTAACCAAATGTTGCTTATGCTCACAATCAGGTGCGCCGTTATAACTGTTAATTTTTTCGATATGTTTCAAGATCAAACGACTTAAACGGGTACTAGTATCATGTAGCACTAAACTTGTCGCACGCTGCTCATGCTCGCGCATTTTCTGTGCCAAATAAGGTAAAAATTGATTATTGACTTCCGGGTAGGTCCAAATCCATTGACGCATGGTTTCAATAGGTATGCTTAACAAGCGTACAGTATTTAACGGCGCAATAATCACCTCATGGGGTTTGCCATCAAGTAACACCATCACATCGAAACTATCACCTGGGTAAAAAATATCTACTGTGGCCTCACGAGCCGTTTCCGGATGAACTTTTTTCAGTTCAACTTGGCCATCAAGCAACACAAAGAACTGCTTTGTTAATATTTCAGCACTAATGTACTGACCCTTATGCCAAGTGATGACCTGAAAGTCTCGCTGTATTTTTTCCAATAAGACTTGCGGTAATTCGGCAAACAACTTTGCTTGTTTTACTAAAGTCGCACTGGCTTGATGATTTACTGGTACTAGGGCCTTGTTCATGATCTGCTCACGATATTAATAACCTAATGAAATATTAACAATATTCTACCTAGATAACGTCAAAGTACAATTAATTTAATATATTGCTTCAAACTGTCACTTATCTGACAGTAGCACTTTGGTTAAGGCCGTATGATGGCCCCACTAAGACCAAACGGGTTAATTAATTCTATTGGTACAGCTAGCAGCGCGAACTTAATACAACTGAAAAACAAACTCAAGGTGCTGCTTTTCTAAAATGATAAAAGGAAAATTATAATGACTAAAATTATTGGTATTGACTTAGGTACAACAAATTCATGTGTCGCAGTAATGGAAAGTGGCAAAGCAACCATCATTGAAAACAGCGAGGGTAATCGTACCACCCCCTCGATTATCGCCTATGGCAACAATGAAATATTAGCGGGGCATCCGGCAAAAAGACAAGCGGTGAGTAATTCAAAAAACACCTTGTTCGCTATTAAACGTTTAATTGGCCGCAAGTTTGATGATGAATTACTGCAAAAAAACATTGAATTATCACCCTACAAAATTGTAAAAGCTGACAATGGTGATGCCTGGGTAGAAATTGATGGTAAAGCGATATCGCCACAGCAAATTTCTGCTCAAATATTAATGAAATTGAAAAAAGATGCCGAAGCCTATTTAGGCGAAAAAGTTACCGAAGCGGTAATAACCGTACCGGCATATTTTAATGACTCACAACGCCAGGCCACTAAAGATGCAGGTAAAATTGCCGGTTTAAATGTTAAACGTATTATCAACGAGCCGACAGCGGCAGCATTGGCTTACGGCGTCGATAAAAGTGAAGAAGGTGAACAAAAAATTGTGGTTTACGATTTAGGTGGCGGTACCTTTGATGTTTCTATTATTGAAATATCCAACCTAGAGGGCGAAAAGCAGTTTGAAGTATTGGCCACTAATGGCGATACCTATTTAGGGGGTGAAGATTTTGATAGCGCACTGATCAACTATCTTGTGGCAGAGTTTAAAAAAGAGCAAGGCATTGATCTGACCAGCGATGCGTTAGCGATGCAAAGGGTCAAAGAAGCCGCTGAAAATGCTAAAATCGAGTTATCATCGACCAAGCAAACTGATATTAATTTACCTTATGTTACCGCCGATGCCAGTGGACCTAAGCATATGAATATTAAAATAACTCGGGCTAAATTAGAGTCTTTAGTAGATGACTTAATTAAACGCACCATTGCACCGTGTAAACAAGCACTAAAAGATGCCGGTTTAAGCATTAGCGATATCAACGATGTTATTTTAGTAGGCGGTCAAAGCCGTATGCCGAAAGTACAAGAGGCGGTACAAAGCTTATTTAAAAAAGAGCCGCGTAAAGATATTAACCCAGATGAAGCAGTCGCCCTAGGTGCATCAATTCAATCAGGGGTATTATCGGGTACGGTAAATGACGTGTTATTACTTGATGTCACGCCCTTGTCTTTAGGCATTGAAACCCTAGGCGGTATTGTTACTAAGTTAATCAGTAAAAATACCACTATCCCAACACGGGCAAGTGAGGTGTTTTCGACTGCAGAAGATAACCAAAGCGTGGTAACTGTTCATGTATTACAAGGTGAGCGTGACATGGCCAGCGATAATAAGTCATTGGGACAATTTAACTTAACCGATATTAAAGCAGGCCCTCGCGGCAGTGCACAAGTAGAGGTTAGCTTTGATATAGATGCCAATGGTATTTTAAATGTGACCGCAACGGACAAGGTCACAGGTAAAGAGCAAGCCATTACTATCACAGCGTCGAGTGGTTTATCGGAAGATGACGTAAATCGCATGGTTAATGAAGCGGAGCAATATTCAGCTCAGGATAAAACGAAGCGTGAACTCATTGAACAGCGTAATCAAGCAGATCATTTAATTCATACAGTAACGGCAGCAATGAGCGACTTTAGTGATGGGCAACAAGCAAGTTTTAATACCTTAATTGAGCAATTAAAAATGGCAGTTAATGGTAATGATAAACAAGCGATTGAAGTGCGTCACGAGGCATTAAATGATACTTATAACATAGCAATGCAAGCTCAAGCGCAGGCTAACACTGAAAGTGCCCCGTCTGAGCAACCAAACGCAGCTAACGATAGCGATGTCATAGATGCCGATTTTGAGGAGGTCAGTGGGCTTTAAATCAGTAAACGCTTAAAGGTTGATAAAACAAAGGCTGCTAAATAGTAATATTTAGCAGCCTTTTCATTAACATAGTTCTAAATTGATTAATCCGTTTGGTATTAAATCTGCTTAACTTGGTACTCAACAAACAAACGTTGATAAAATTTAGCTAAGGTTTGTTGGCGTTGTTGATTAAACCAAGCTTGTTTTACTTGCCCTCGCACCGCCGCTAAAGATTGCAGTTCTCCGCCTTGTTTAGCGTTCAACTTAACAATATGCACACCATAACCAGACTTGATATCTGGCAACCATTTACCAAGTTCCATAGCCACTAAAGCATTAGCAAAATCACTACCAAAATAGCGTGCAACTTGAGAAAACGACATATTGTGGTATTCATATTCCAAATAGATATTGTCGGATAAGCTTAATAAATTTTCTTTAGTCTGTTCACTAACGGTTAATGACTTTATTTTCGCGACAATGGTCTGCATCTCGCCGTCAATATCGTCATGCTTTTGAAGATTAAAATATAATTGCACAAAACTAAATAACTGCTCTTTACGGTATTCTTCACTGTGCTTTGTCAAAAACACCGTTAGCTGCTCTTCACTAGGTGTTAAACTTGCCACGGTATCTTCAACAATAAACTCTAATTTTTGTTGGATACGTTTTTGAATGATAGAGTCGCCATCAAGTAGACCTAGTTCTTTACCCTTCTGATAAGCCACCTGCTCTTTAAAGTAGTTGTTCACTAAGGCGTCAAATTCTTCCTTGCTTGGTGGTCGTTGTCGGGTTTTTTCAAAACTGTAGTTAAGTTGCGCTATTTTAGCGGCTGAAAGTGTTATTTCATGATCACTTGCTTGGTTATCACTGACCAAGGCATAAAAATAAAAAAGCGCCGCGCCCAACAGTAAAAAATGCAGTAACGGCTCTTTTAATAAAGTTTTCATATTTTTCCTTTTATTCTATTATCCTAAAGTGCTGATTAATTTAGCCCTTAGAGTTATACCAAATAGGCGAAGTATAAGCGCGTTCTTGGGTTTTTAACTTAATGCCTTCAGGCATAGAAGTTACCTGATAACGCACGGCGTCATAAGCAGTCCAACGTGGTGTTGGAATTTCTATCGCGCGGACATAATAAAACGCTTTTTCGCTAGCATCAAAGTCTGGATCTTGCCATAGGGTTTCCAGTTGAGCGGCGCCAATGGTATTGGTCCAAGTGGGAATGGACAAATCTACCGTATCACCTACTGCCGGCAATTTACCTTTAGCATTGACCTTACGCTTTCCTGAGTCTTTACCTGACCAAGCAACATCGTATACTTTTTCATGGGCTTTACCCTTGTTGTCAACCCAACCTTTGATCACTTGTACTCGGTCTAAATTAGCACCGTCAGGATCGCGCAAGGCACGAATTAATAAACTCGGTGTTTGTCCTTTTTTAGCACTGGCTAAATCACCGCCCATGGGTACACCTTTGTCATAACCGACACTGGCAATATCGCGCTGTTTAAGATCGTCCTGGTCAAAATCATAACCGGCAAAAACACGTAAGCGAATACGTGGTCCGGTAGTGGCATACACCTCTTTGCGCTTCATCGCATCAAAGATAGCCGCTCGGGTATTTGATGTTGCCCAAACTGCTGTTGGCCCAGGTGTCGCATAACGCCAAGCGTCATAACCTATATCAAGTTTCTTGTTATACTTGCCCGGTTGGTTAAGACGTTTTTTCGACGGCTCCATCCAGGCAAAGGCACCAAAAAAGTTATCGTCACTTTGAGTCACTAAGGAAGTATGCAGATCACCACCACCAACAAAACCTAATTTGAATGGATTAATACCCAATTCAGTTTCTAATAACAAACCATTTTTTAACGCGGCTCGAGTATATTCAGTGGCTAACATGGCATCGGTTTTTTTTGTGGTTAAATCAAGATTGCCAAAGTCCCACGTTTCATAATCAGCAAATTCATCATCAGGTGATAATATTGGATGAGTTTCACTATCACCTTTAGTTTGCCCCACTTCTACCAGTTTTTCCCATTTGGCGCGCTCGGTGACATAGGCTAAATCAAATTTTGCGCCATTGTTAAAATCATCTTGCAGAGCAAATAACCAACCATTGGATAAGTTACCATTGTGCGGAATGGCAATGGCTTTACCACCGGTATTTGCTTCATAGTCTGCTAACCACTGCCACAAATCTTGCGGGTTTGGGCTACCAATGGGCGCGGTCATAGTAAAAGGCAATACTTGCAAGGCACGGTCTGGTCCATCACGTAAAATAATATTACGATGCAGATTATTACCCTTAACCATGGAGGTCCATTCGTAGGAAATCATAGTAGTAAATCGATGGGGTTCATTAAATTCTTCCGCCGCTTGTACCAAATCTTGCCAAGTACGGCTATAACCTGGATTGCCCGGCTGATACACTAAAGCACTAGAAAGTTCACCATTGGCAAAGGCCGAGATTAAATCAAAAGAAGCTTGTTTAGCGTCGGCACCACCTTTACTAAAGCGTCGATGAAATTCAGCACCTTGTTCATCGGCCATGATATTTTCAGTGCCTTTTAAGATATCGGTGATCACACCCATGCCATCGGTATGTTCAGTTAAACAAATAAAATCTAATGGTCGGTCTAATTTTACTGGCTGATTGGTATTACTTAATACTTCTTCCCCCCGGGCAAAACGATATAGATCGCGTGGCATTAACGTGGTGCCCCCGCCACCGGCATCGGCAGAAAGTGCTGAATGAATATGAGTTTCACCAAAAAGTAATTGGGTTGGGTAGTCTCGATCGGCATAGGGTGAAAAATTAGCTTTACTCACCTTTACTTGGCTGGCTTTATTTGGTTTTTCTTCAATGAGTTTAACTTTTTTAATCGGTGAAGCTGTAACACTAGCCTTAGTTTGGTTTTGTTCGCCGCAGGCCGCTAGGCTTAAACTGGCGATACACAGTGCTAAAATTGATTTTTTATACATCACAGTTCCTTATGTTTATCGTTACTATATTTAGTTTTAGTTTTTGTCGCATAACTCTTAATTAGGCTAGCTATCGAATTTTTTAAAACAACATCACTCGCTCGATCAGCCACATACTGGCAATAGAGCCGATCAAATAGGCATTAATTTTTTCTACTTTTTTCATGCCAGCTTTGCTGATATCGGTTAGTCTTTTCACTGAAAAAATCACCAATATTACACTAGCAATAAACAACAGCTGCCCTATCTCGACCCCGACATTGAAAAATGCCAAGGCCAAAAACTGATCGTTTTTTGGTAGTCCTAACTCTAATAACACCGAAGCAAAACCAAAACCGTGCAGCAAACCAAAGCTGCTCGATACCGCAACAGGATAACGATATGTTAAGGACTCTTCTGGCGTTTTTTTAACGGTATTTTTCACTATTTCAGTGGCTAGAAAAACAATGCTCAAAGCGATCACCGCCTCAACCACCAGTATGGGTAACTGCACTAGGTTCAAGGTGCTCAATACCAAAGTGATGGAATGCGCTAAGGTGAAACCTGTGATCGCCCACAAAAGTTTTTTAACGGTAGAGGCAATCAATAACAAACATAAAACAAACAGTAAGTGGTCGTAGCCGGCAAGAATATGTTCGATACCAAAAACGACGTAGCTTTGTATAGTTTGCCATGACGATGGACTGGCAACAAAGGTATAGCTTGGCCGAGCAGGTGTTAATCGTACTGAATAATCATTATCAATACTTTTATAGTTAAGCATCACTTCGACATCAGTTTTTTCTAAGTTGAAGATAGTCAGCGTTTTATCAGCCAAACTTTGCGAAGTTATTAGCGTAAAAGATTGAATATTAGCGCCATTGAGCAAAGCTGGCGCTGCTTTTTTACTGAATTTCACCCCCTGACTAAATTGTAAACTAAGTGGCGCATTGCCCGTAGCAGCTGGTTGTTTCCACATGCCCTGATAACAACTATTGCTCACTATAGTTGTATCACTACAAGTGACAGCTTCAATTTGTAAATAAGCCAGTTGAATTTTATTTGCTTTTGCTACATTACTATTAATAACAACAAGTAACAAAATAAAAAGGAATATCCCAAAGCGGGATATTCCTTTTATTGTTTTTTTATCACTGAAAAACATCATAAACTAATGGGCAGCGTCTTGTGCTGGGGTAAACCAAATCGGCGAACTCCAAGCACGCTCTTGAATAGTGGCTTGCACATCGGTTAATAGTGGTAAATTATTACGCACTGCATCATAAGTTGACCAACGCGGCGTCGGTATCTCAATAACACGCGCATAATACAGTGTCGGTAACTCTGGCTTAAATTCATTATCGGTAAAGCTACCCATTAACATCGCTGCACCAATGGCATTGGTATATTTAGCGGTGGTTAAATCAACGGTATTACCCACTTTAGGTAAATTACCTTGAGCGTCAGCTTTACGATTGTCAGACCAAACAACATTGATAATTTTTTCATGTTGCTCGCCCTGTAGATCTACCCAACCTTTGATGATTTGAATACGATCTAAGTTAGCGCCAATACTATCTTTGACCGCCCAAACATTGAAGACCGGAGCACTTTTAGCACCTTCAATGGTACCGCCCATAGGCACACCTTTGTCGTAGCCTTCTTTGACCATGGCATTGATGTCATTATGATTAGTGGTTAAGTGCTCGCCCGCAAAAATCCTAACCTGAATTCTTGGTCCAGAAGTGCCGTACACCTCGCGGTTATACATGGCATCCCAAATAGCGCCACGAGTATTTTTCTCTGCCCACACACCAGTAATTGAACCTATGCTTTCATCTTTAGCATCGAGCCATTCAGGTACTTGCCCTGTTCTGCGTAACTCTGGGGTATTATCGGCCGCACCATGGCCACCGATGTAGTTGTCTTCGTCCACATTAGCCATTAAGCCATTGTGGCTATCGGTACCACCATTGAAGCCTAATTTATAGGGATTTACGCCTAAATTTTGATAATGCTTTAAGCCTTCAATCACGCCCCAGCGGACAAAGTTACGTTTATCAAATTCACGATTACTAAATTTTGCTATCGAGTCGGCATTTTCAAAATCAGCAAATTCATCTGCTGGCCAAAATTTACGATGCACTTCCGAGTTGCCTTTAATTTGCATCATTTCGATAGTACGTTCAAAGTGACTACGCAGCTCGGCATACTCTTTAGTAATAGGCTTGCCGGTAGAGTCATTCGGGTTAAACATCATCAACTTAGAGGCATTGGAATTATGTGGAATGGCAAGTAAAGTGCTACCTAGTTTTTCTTGCTGAGCCATCCAATTCCATAAACCCTCTTCTCGGTTGTAGTCGGCGTAACCAACAGGATACTCTGGTACTACCATATCTCTAAACAATACATTACGATGTAAGTTGCCGCCTTTTGGCGCGCCACTCCATTCAAATGCCGCCAAGGTAGTAAATACACCCGGTTTATATTCATCTTTTGTTGCTTGTAAAATAATTTGCCAAGCACTCTTAGTGCTTTCAATGCCAGTATAAAATGGTGGATGGGCTGGTTTGGCATCTCCTCGGTTCACTGAGATAACGTATTTAATAAACCAGCGTAATTGATCTTTATACTCAGTTAAGTCACGCAATTCTTTTAATTGCGCTTGGTTATGGCCAACGGCTTCTTCATCAAAAGTAGTATACATTTCACCGATATATTCAGCGTGATCGGTAGTGGCAGCAAAATCTAATGGTCTATTCAACTTATGCATTTCCCCATTGATCATTTTTTCTTGCCCTTGAGCAAATTGCAAAGAATCAAGCGGGCTCATACGATTACCCCCAATATAGGCATCTAAAGAAAACTTAGTATGCATATGGGTTTCACCAAAATAGGCGTTTTTTAGTGGATTGGAGGGCGCATTATCTTCTTGCTCTTTAATGGTTTGTGCTCTCGCGGCGACAGATTTATCTTTATTTTTAGTTGTGTTGTTTTGACTCACATCTTTAACATGAGTTTGATCTTTTTGTGAGTCTGTTTGCGGCTCAGAGCAGCCGCCTAATGCTAATAAAACCGTAACGGCGATTAGCGAAATTTTAGTATTCATAACTTATCCCTATATTTTTAGTAATTCCGATATTGCTAAATTGTTACCGTTAGAAGTTCTCGTTCAAACGTACATACATAGCACTAGCACCATCTGCACCTCGGCCAAAATCAATACCAACATTAGTACCCGTTTTCTTGTCCAACATAAATCTAAGACCTATACCATAACCCGGCTTAATGTATTGACCCAAGTTAATATCATTAAGGCCGGTAGCACTAGCTGTTGAGGCATTTACTTGTACCACGCCGCCAACGGGAACATCCCACCACATATTAAATAAATGTTTACGATATTCTACACCAACGTAGGCATAATCTTGGCCGCGAAACCGCCCTTGTACGTAACCGGTACCACTGCGAGCATATTGATCATAACCGGTAGCAGGTAACGTCATATAAGGTACATCACCACTGGTGATAAAATTACCATAAGCCCAAAAGGCTAAAACATCTGGGTATTTTTTCCCTGGGGTAAGGTTATGAAACTTACGATATTCTAACCACAAGCTGCTGGACTTTTGATCTGAGCCTAAAAATTCGGCATTGTATCGATAAGTGGCTAGCGCATATTGGCCTTTTGCAGGATTAATGGCGTTATCACGACTATCGAACATCACATTCAGTGACAGCCCCGACAAGGTGTAACCCGTTGGGTCAAAACCATTAAGCTGACTATAGCTATAGTGTGAGGTAATTACTTTCTCTTCTGCGTTTAAGTCAAGCATATTATCTTGAATGTCTTTATATAAATCAAGATGATAACCAAGACCCACATACCAATCACCATGAATGCGTTTTAATGCGGTTTCATAAAAGCGGTAATATTTAAATTCCATCATTTGGGTTTTATCGTAAGTACCCGAAAATATATCACCATCAAATTCAAATTCTTGGCCACTGGTGACTAGCTTGGATGAATCCGGACCGGTACCTAAACCATAGGTTGGTTGTGACGTATCAAGATAGCGCCAATCACCTAACAGCGCCCAGTCGTTATTGGCGGTAAAACCCGTACTTTTAAATAAGAAGATGCTTTGCCCTAACGAAGTTTTTGCTAGTCCTGCAATCATGTTAGATACCTTGGTGGTTTTCGGGTCACCAAAATAATAACTGGCCGAGGCACCAACGCCATAAATAGTACCATTGGCGGGGTTATAACCAATAACAGGGATAGGGGTAAGATAAAGTTTGTTGGCTTCTAGGCCAGAGTTCACCGCTACTTTTTCTGTTGCTGGCTGTTTGTCAGTAACAGAGTTTTCTTCTGCGGCCATGGCCGATTGAGATATGCCAATAGTTAAAAAAATAGTAGCTATTTTTTTAAGAGTGTTAATTTTGTGTTCCATTACAAGTGTGTTTGCATCCCATCAATTGAAAAATAACACTGATAATATACCCTATTATAAAAGCAAACAACTTGATTTTAAAAACATTTAACAAAAATTTCATAATTCATACAAAAAAGTAACAATTTCACAACCAACTGATAAATAATACATTTCACATTATTTTTGTCATAACCCCAACAATCAGCATAAGCAGGTCTTTTATTGCTTTAATAATAAGAGAATTAGGCAAAAATCATAAGAAAATAGGAAATGCTGTATAATGTAAAGTTGGCCAAAAGCATCACTTTAGCCATATTGCTGGTGTGGCAAAGTCAGTTTGCTTTTGCTGCAAAGTAAGATACGTTAATGTCATCGTGGCAAAACACCTCAACAAAAGCCACCATCATAGATTTTGTTAGCCGAATCACAGATGCAAAACACCCAGATTACGTACCTCCGGTCGAGCGAATTGCCACCTTTGATAACGACGGCACCTTATGGACTGAGCAGACCTTATACTTTCAACTTACCTTTGCTCTTGAACGACTAAAGACGTTGGCAAAAGACCATCCTGAATAGCAACACACCCAAGCCTTCAAGGGTATTCTATCAAGTGACAGAGAAGTGCTTGCCAGCCTAACCGAAGACGATCTAATAAAAATAGTGATGGCCACTCACGCCAATATCAGCGTAAACGAATTTAACCAGATAGCTAAAAACTGGCTCCATAATGGTAAACATCCACGTTTTAATCAGCCTTATACAAACTAGCGTATCTGCCTATGATTGAACTGATGAATTATCTACGAGCCAATGACTTCCATGTATATATTGCTTCTGCTGGCGGTTTGGAATTTATGCGCTCAGTTGCCCAAGAAGTTTATGCTGTGCCACCATAAAATATTATCGGCAGTGATTTAGGCACAAGTTATGAGTTATATAAGGGTAAATATCAGCTAGTACGTAAAGCAAGTTTATTCTTTAATGATGATCATGCTGGCAAACCCGTTGGCATACATCGCCATATTGGCCGTCGCCCTATCGCCGCTTTTGGTAATTCCGATGCCGATTTTGAAATGCTGGCTTGGGGTTACTGACGGAGATGGGCCTAGACTGGCTGCAATTGTTAATTGATATGAAAAAAGATTGGCGAAAAATATATTCGTTTAACTAAAAAATTAGACATCACATAAAACTCAATAAATAACGAACAATTCTAAGTTAATTATTTTACTAAAAATAAGGGAAATATAAGTATGATAAGTGTTAAAAAGAGCGCGTTACTGCTGTTACCCCTAATAGCCGTTGCCAGTTTTATCCTGGGTATGCCCTATGGACAAGCCGCAAAAAAACCTAACATTCTAGTGATCATGGGCGAGGACATTGGCTCGAACAATATTAGCGCCTATAGCCCTGGTGTAATGGGCTATCGCACGCCAAATATTGACCGAATTGCCAATGAATGGGTACTATTCACCGATCATTATGCCCAACCCAGTTGTACCGCAGGCCTAGCCTCTTTTATTATGGGCACTTACCCAATCCGCTCAGGCATGAACACTGTTGGTATGGTTGGCAGCCATTTAGGCATGCAAGCCGTTGATGTCACTCTGGCCGAAGTACTGAAATAGCTAGGCTATATGACCGGCCAATTTGGTAAAAACCATTTAGGTGATCTCAATAAACATTTACCGATTTTACATGGTTTTGATGAATTTTATGGTCACTTGTACCACTTAAATGTGCTGCAAGAACCCTTAGATAATGACTACCCTAAGGGCAATAAGTTTTTCAAAAAAATATGGTCCGCGCGGTATCCTACATACTTGGGCCAGCGACACCTATGATAGGTCAATACCTGATGTTAGATTCGGCGAAATCGGTAAACAAAAAATCATCGATACTTGCCTGCCTGATGAAGCACGTTTAGAGCAACTAGATACCGAATATTTCGATGTCGCTTTTAAATTTTTGTAAAAAGCGAAAAAAATAAAAAAACCTTCTTTATGTGGTTAAATCCAGCGCGGATACATGTATTTAATCGCGAGCAAAAAAAACATCATGAACAAGTTCGTCAGTTTACTAGCTACGATGACAATCATGGTGCGGGTATGTTACAGCATGATGAAGATATTGGTCGCTTGTTAGCCAAGTTGGAAGAACTTGGTTTTCTCAACAATACCATTATTGTTTATACCACGGATAACGGTCCTGAACATAACACCTATCCTGAAGGCGGTACCACACCATTTCGTGGTGAAAAAATGACTACCTGGGAAGGCGCGTCCGGATGCCAATGTTAATTCGTTGGCCTGGTCATATCAAAGCGGGTTCTGAAATTAACGGCATTCAAGCACATATGGATATCTTCACCACCTTAGCTGCTGCAGGGATTGATACTGATGACTTGGCAGAACGTCTTAAAAAAGGCGATAAAGTTGGCACTGATACCGTTAAAAAAGTTTACTTAGATGGTGTGAAAAATCTGGATTACTGGACAGGAAAAAGTGATAAATCAGAACATAATTACTGTATCTATTGGGCCGAATCCAGTCCAAATGCTATTCGTGTTAATCAATGGAAAGCACATTTTGCTGTACGTGACGGCTATTACGGCACGACTACGAAAATTGAACTGCCTTGGGTCTATAGTTTACGGCAAGACCCGTTTGAATCATACGGACAGGATCCCAGACCACCAGCAAATTTTTTGCAACACAAGTCTTGGATGTTCAATATAGTGGCCGCAAAAATGGGCGCCCATATTCAAACACTGATAGAGTTTCCACCCAGCCAAAAAACCGACCACGCTCTCCATTGAGAAACTGGTGGCCGAATCGATGAAAAACCACACGGCAGATTAAATTAAGCTGTTGAGGTTAAGATAAAGCCAGCAAATATTTGCTGGCTTTATTATTGTTGGTCGGTTAAAAATCACCTCAAGCTAAAGACTATTGTTGATTATTATTAAAATTTAGCGACCACTTTTAAAAAAATGGTATCGCCTTTAACCCGCCTAGTGGTATCAAATTCGTGTAACCATTTCAATTCGGCCAAGATATCGGTATTGCCCACCTTGTTGATAAAGGAAATGGTGGGACCAGCGCCGACTGAGTGTGATTTAAAGTCGCCATAAGTAGCACCATCGCCACTATCGCCAGTGATTTGTTTATAATAAAATCCGGTAACACCCACGCCAGCCAAACCGCCCCACAAAGGAAAGTGTTGCGCTAAAGTAGCATCAATATGAGCCTGAACACCTGATTTATATTGGGTGTCGTCATTTTCGGCATTAAAGTCTATACCGGCAAATACACTGGCTTCTATACCATTTTTTTGGCCAAAATATACCGCAGCTATGGTCGGTTCCACCGTCCAGAAGTTTTTGCCGGTATTAGCCAAGTCACCCACTTGATAACTGCCGGTGGGTGCGTATAACGCCAGTCGATAATTAATATTCAAATCAGCATTAATATTTTGATTAAGCATGATCGGCATGAAAATAATATCACCTAGGGCATTATCACGATCGGTTTTACGAAAACTAGCATCATCACCTGTTGAAACATCGGCACTGACTTGCATATCAAGAAAGGGAATAGTGGTGCTAAAGGCATAACTCCAGTTTTCACCAAAGCCTAAGGAAGTTAAATCAATGTCTGGCCGATACAGCAAGGTTAACGCTACGGCTTTTGAACTAACATCAATATTGGCCGCATCAAGTCCAGCAAAAAGAATGCTTTTTTGATAACTACCATTATATTCCAGCACGTTTAACCGGGTAATAAAGGTTGGTTCTGGGGGCACACCATCAATAAATGAAGACATCGAACCAGGCATATAATGACCGCTGCCGCCTTCTTCAGCCATAATTGGCAGGGCAAAAAGACCCGCAAGCAAGGAGAGTTTTTTAAGCATATTATTCCTTTGAAATAGGCAGCTTTATAATATAAAACCATCTGATTACAATGTTAATTTGATGAAAGTATTGTACTTATATTACAAATAAAAACAACATATTACATGGATAGGTAGCAATCAATTTTAAAGCGGCTAAATACTCCGTACCTAAACCAGCTAAACCAGAATTAATTCACGCATCAGCCTTTATTTCAACAAGTAATTTATACGACATTATTTAGTTTTCCTGTATCTAAAAGTCTCGATTTATGCGATATTATCGGCAAATAATCCTCCTCCGTTTAACCTAGTTAACTGCACTTAGGTACCTAATATGAAAGCCCCTTTATACGATGACATTCTAGCCATTTGCCAAGAAATCGCTGACGCATCCGCAACTGACAATGAAGAATTAAGACTTGCTAGCTGTAAAAAATTACAAGTACTTTGTGCGACCAACCAAGGCTCGCCAAAAGATCATCCGCTACAATGGGAAGCACTTGCTGACTTTACCGAAGATGGCGAGCAAGCCATGGATATTTATCAAGTTGCTTTAGCAATAGCAGAGAAGTTAAGTTTAGCTACTTTTAGCGCCTCAGTTTATTTAGCAATGGCACAACGTCAAGTTGAATTTGAAGAAAAAGACAAGGCACTGGTTTTTGCTAATAAAGCGAATGATGCTGCCCAAAACATTGATAGCGAAGAGTTGAAAACTGAAATCACTGAGCTATTAACGCAACTAACTAAGTAAGTAATCAATGAGTTTACGAGAAATCTATGTCAGAAAGTTACTTAGTTATTGAATTAAATCAGCAACCCATTGAGCTATGTAAGTTACTTAAAATAGCTAACTTGGTCAGTGGTGGCGGTGAAGCAAAAGTCGTGATCAGCGAAGGATATGTTTTACTTAATGGTGAAGTGGAATACCAAAAACGTAAAAAAGTTTATCATCAAGATGTCATTGAGTTTAATGGCGAAGTGGTACAGTTAATCATCAATGAAGAATTAACTGAAACTTCGACTGAAAACGAGCACCTTGCAGAAGATACACTTGCCCAAGCAAGCGAAGTTGCTGCTCATCCATTGCCAAAGAAAAAGGCACATTCCAAAAATAAGCCCGCTAAAAAGAAACCGGCAAAACAAGCGAGTAAAAATAATACTCCAGCTCAGGTTAAAACGAATAATGAACAAGAAATGATACCGAAAAAAAGACGGCCTATTTCCTTTTAATAACTTAAGTGAAGAACTTAGCTTAATAATTATTCAACTATGGTTAATGAGAATTTTGTACAAAGGTGACTAAGTACTCATTAACCTTTACTCTTTATTTATAAAAAATTTACTGATAAAAATAGAGTTATAACACTTTTTCCCAGAACATCGCTTTACCCGTTTTTTCATCGAGTTCATAGCCGGTAAAACCTAATTTTTTATAGGCATTTTGCGCGATAACATTCCCCTCTAACACTTCAAGGGTTAGTTTACAGTAACCACGTGCCCGCGATATTTTTTCGGCCTCAACAAACAGCTTTTGACTTAGACCTAAGCCTCGGTATTCTTTTAACACGCCACAATCATGGATATTCAGTAAAGGTTTACATTTAAACGTTGAGAAACCTTCAACACAATTAAGTATACCTGCGGGTTTGCCATCAACATAACAAAGTAAGGTTAAAAAATCATTGCGCGCGGCTAAAGTAGCAACCAAGTTTTGTTGAACCTCATCAGTGAGTGCTTCCCCTCCGCCCATAGGGTCGAGGGCATAGGCATTTAACAGCATCACTAAATCTTTGCCGTGTTGCTCATTATGATAATTTGCTTGAATTAATGTTATTTGCACACCAGTTCCTATTTTTACTTTTTGATGGAGCGCACTATACTCTTTAAATGAATAAAATAAAGTTATTGTGCCAATATCAAGACCCCGATAGCACCGAGCAACAAGCCTACTGCTGCCAGGGTGAAGCCAATGGCTCTGGCTTTTGTTACTGGCATGATCAGGCGATCGATAAAACCGGCGCAGAGGTAAAACAGCGTTTAGAGAAATACGCGCAAGAAGGTGGCATGTTGCGCGGCATCATACTAACTCGTGCTCAACTCCAAGGCATAGATTTAGTCAACCATGATAAAAGATTGGGCTATGATTTTTCCTACGCCGATTTTTATCACGCTAACCTACGAAGTGGCCACTTATTTAATATTAACTTACAACATGCCAGTGTGATGAAAGCTGATTTGCGTGATGCCAACCTCAATTGTGCCAATTTATCGAGCGCAAATCTGCTCGGGGTAAAATGGATCGGCAGTAAATTTGAAAATGTCAAAATAGGCGATAAAATCAAGCAAGAACTTGCCGCCAGAGCCGCTTTGTTAGCCAAAGATAAACAAGCAAATATCGATTTTCTCGAACAGGCAGAAGAAATATATCGCGATTTACGCAAACATGCTGAACACCAAGGTATTTTCACCTTATCTGGCTATTTTATTCAAAAAGAGCTGACCATGCGCCGTTTGCAATTACCGCGTTATAGTATCAAGCGTACTATTTCAAAACTGGTCGATATTTTTTGCGGCTATGGGGAAGCGCCACTACGCATCATAGGTTTATCCATGGCGATTATTTTACTTTGCGCCATCATTTATGCTTTTACTGGCCTAAGTTATAACGGTGAGATTCAAGCGGTCAGCAGCGAACAGTTAATGGAAGAAAATGTAGCCTTCTTCTTTTCTTCGCTTTACTATTCGGTGGTGACCTTTACCACCTTAGGTTATGGCGACTTTACCCCTGTGGGCATATCCCGCGCCATTGCAGCGCTAGAAGCGTTTACCGGCAGTTTTACTATCGCCCTGTTTGTGGTGGTTTTTGTTAAGAAAATGACCCGCTAAGCTTTTAGCCGTTGTTATCACGCCTAATATAGTCACTAAGTCATAAATAATACATTTATTACTTTTTCATAGGCTGACCCCCTGATAGAATAACGGCAATTTTATATTCCCCCCCTATTCTTACGGAAATCATAAGCCATGCGTACCAGTCAATATTTACTGTCTACCCTTAAAGAAACCCCTGCCAGTGCAGAAGTTATCAGTCATCAATTGATGTTACGAGCAGGTCTTGTTCGTAACCTTGCTTCAGGGTTATATACTTGGTTACCAACAGGTTTACGCGTGTTGAAAAAAGTGGAGAACATTGTCCGTGAAGAAATGCAACGTGCAGGCGCTAACGAAATATTAATGCCTATGGTGCAACCTGCAGATTTATGGCAAGAGTCTGGTCGTTTAGACGATTATGGCCCGGAGTTATTACGGTTAAAAGATCGTCATCAACGTGATTTTGTTTTGGGGCCAACCCATGAAGAAGTGGTCACTAAGCTAGTCGCTAACGAACTTAGTAGTTACAAGCAATTACCTTTAACTGTTTTTCAAATTCAAACAAAATTCCGCGATGAAATTCGTCCTCGTTTTGGTGTGATGCGTGGCCGTGAATTCTTAATGAAAGATGCTTATTCTTTTCATTTAGAAGACGAGTGTTTAGAAAAAACCTATCAAATTATGTTTGATGCTTATTGCCGTATATTTGAACGTCTTGAACTAGACTTCCGTCCGGTTATAGCGGATGCTGGTTCAATTGGCGGTGAAAAATCACATGAATTCCATGTACTTGCTGACTCAGGTGAAGATGACATTGCTTTTAGTGATGCCAGCGATTTCGCCGCAAACATTGAAAAAGCCGAAGCATTAGCACCAAAAGGTGAACGTGCCGAGCCGAGTCAAAAAATCGAAACAGTAGAGTTAAAACTTGAGCGTTTAATAAAAACCTTAGAGCTAGATGTAAAAACCACCGTGAAGACTTTGTTAGTTATTGGCGCAACGGCAGAAGGTGAACCGATAAAAATAGTTGCTCTAGTGCTACGAGGCGATCATCAACTCAATGAAGTTAAAGTTGAGAATTTAGCAGGAATTGCTTCACCGTTAACATTCGCGACGGACGAACAAGTATCCGCTATTGCTAACTGCCATAGCAGCTCATTAGGACCTAAAGGCTTAACTATTGAGGTGATTGTTGATCGTAGTGCCGCTCACTTAAGCGATTTTGTCTGTGGTGCCAACGAGAATGGTCGCTCTTTTACGGGTGTTAACTGGCAACGTGATTGTGGAGAAATTAATATACAAGATATCCGTAATGTTGTTGCTGGCGACCCTAGCCCATGTGGTCAAGGGACTATCGAAATAAAACGCGGTATTGAAGTGGGTCATATTTTCCAATTAGGTCGAAAATATGCTGAGTCGATGAAGTGTTCGGTACTCAATGAAAATGGTAAAAACCAAACCTTAACCATGGGTTGTTACGGTATTGGTGTTTCACGTATTGTTGCGGCCGCTATCGAACAAAACCACGATAAATACGGCATTAAATGGCCTAAGGCCATTGCACCATTTCAAGTAGCGATTGTGCCAATGAATATGGCTAAATCAGCTCGAGTAAAAGAAACGGCGGAAGCCTTATATGAGTCTATGCTTCAGGCTGGTATTGAAGTATTGTTTGATGACAGAAAAGAGCGCCCAGGTGTTATGTTTGCTGACCACGAATTAATAGGTACACCCTTATTAGTTATCATTGGTGAACGGAATCTAGATGCTCAACAAGTAGAGCTTAAAAACCGTCTTACTGGTGAAAAATCATTAATCGCTATTGATGACGTTATGGCTTTATTTAACTAAGTTAAGATAACTAAATTAGTGGCATTAAATAACGAGTAATATTGATAATAAGGGGCTTAGGCCCCTTTTTTTTTCAAACGAGTTACTTAGCGCACTATCGGTGAATAGACAGTGATTATAGCTTCGTTGCTACCTAATAAAAGTAACTAGGATTATATGTCACCATTGCAAGAGCTATCACATAAGCCTTACTGACAGTTTGGTTGAAAAGCATCATAGTACGATACGTTAACGTTAAGATCTTGCCAGTTCGCGGTCGAGCAAACAAGGGGATCGGAAATCGCCTTTCTTCAATATCGCTATCAATGCGGCCTAAACATATTCCTATTCGTGACGGCTGAGTCGCATTGACTACAATAATGTCGCTTACGCCCAATATTAAATGAAAAACAGTTCAACTACTCACCTAATGAACATTGTCGGCCAACCTTAAAATCATCATCAATTTTTTACTCATAAAACACTAGCAATTTCACCCTCGCCACTATCGGCTCAACAAGCCAGTTAAATAGTTAATACAGTTGTAACCTTATCGGCCAGTGAACTTATCTAAAGGGCGTATAATCATGGCAATATGCCATTTAGAGATAAAATCTGACAATTTAGCATAAAAAAAAGCCAAATTAAGGCTTTCAAAACAGCTAATTATTGGCAACAATGACATGTTCTCTTTTTCTCCCTTTACTTAAGAAGTACCCTACTGATGAAAGCTATTACCAAGTCCTCTAAACTCAATAATGTCCGTTACCAAATTAGAGGACAAATAGCAGCGGCGGCGAAGCGCCTTGAAGATGAAGGTCATAAAATTCTTAAACTCAATATTGGTAATCCTGCCCCATTTGGTTTTGAAGCACCTGATGATATTTTAAAAGATGTTATTCACAACCTACCAAACTCTCAAGGTTATGCCGAGTCTCAGGGAATCTATTCAGCACGAGTTGCCGTGATGCAGTATTTTCAACAACAAGGCATTAAAGATGTCAGTGTTGATGATATTTATCTGGGCAACGGTGTCAGTGAGTTAATTGTTATGGCTATGCAAGCCTTACTAAATAATGACGATGAAGTATTAATTCCAGCGCCAGACTATCCCTTATGGACAGCTGCAGTGTCACTTTCCGGTGGTAGCCCGGTACATTATCATTGTGATGATGAAAATTTCTGGTATCCAAACCTTAAAGATATGGCGGCAAAGATCACTAAAAAGACCAAAGCCATTGTATTGATTAACCCAAACAACCCAACTGGTGCGGTTTACCCCGAAGAGGTTTTACAGGGAATTATTTCCCTGGCTCGTCAACATGATTTAATCATTTTCAGTGATGAAATTTACGATAAAATTTTATATGATCAAGCCAAACATATTCCCACCGCAAGTCTGGCTCAAGATGTGTTAATCATTACCATGGGCGGTCTGTCCAAAAACTATCGTATTGCTGGTTTTAGAGCCGGTTGGTTGGTGATATCAGGGCCAAAAATTCATGCCGAAGATTATATTGAAGGACTATCCATGCTTTCTTCTATGCGTCTTTGTGCCAATGTCCCTTGCCAGCATGCTATTCAAACCGCACTGGGTGGCTACCAAAGTATTAATGAACTTATTAAAGGTGATGGTCGTTTATTAAAGCAGCGAAATATTGCCACCAAGATGATCAACGACATTGATGGTTTATCTTGTCAGCCCGCCATGGGCGCTTTATATCTTTTTGTTAAAGTTGACCAAGAAAAATTTAATATTGAAAATGATGAGCAAATGATTTTAGACTTGCTCAAACAAGAAAAGATATTACTGGTTCACGGCAGCGCCTTTAACATTAAAGAGCAGAACTACTTCCGCTTAGTGTTTTTGCCTCATGTTGATGAGTTAATTCCAGCCATTGAGAAAATAAAAAACTTTTTTTCTACTTACAAACAAGTTACCACATAGCTAAATAAGTCATAGCTTTTTAGCACTCGTTATTATAATAACGAGTGCTAATGCAACATTTATTTAGCCCCGTGACCATTGTTAATGCGTGAGTTTTAGCATGGCTTAATTTTTTTCGACAAGGCGCATGATTGACTAATAAGCGAGTACAAATTAACGAGCACTAATTAATGTTCTGGATCTGCATAGTCAGGGTAATCTAGCCTTACTTGTAAAAACTCATCAAAATCCTCAACCATTATATTGACCAATTTCGCCTCAAATTTTATACCGCTTTGTGATAATAAGAATTCTTTTATTTTTTCAGCTGACCAAGGCTCTTTATAACAACGCTTTGAACCCAAGGCATCAAAGACATCTGCTACCGCCATGATTCGAGCCTCAACAGGTATATCTTCTCCTTTTAAGCCTTTGGGGTAACCACTGCCATCCCAATTTTCATGATGATAATTTGCCAGTCGAGCGGCTAATTTAGAAATACTTACCGTAGATTTTTCTAACATATCAGCACCAATTTGCGCATGAGATTTCATTATTTCCCAGTCTTTACCCTCTAACTTGCCAGGGTTATGTAAAATATGTTCCGGAATGGCTATCTTGCCTAAATCATGTAATGGCGCAGCTAAGCGGATCGCTTCAACAAAGCTTTTTTCTAAACCGAATTTTGTTGCCAGTATCTCGCAAATAATAGCAACACGGCGCACATGGGCGCCGGTTTCTTTACTTCGAGCTTCCACCGCTTCACCAACAATAAAGAGTAACTCTCTTTGGGTTTTTTCTATTTCTTGTTGCTTAGTTATGCTTTCAAAAACAAGGGCTACATTGGTGGCAAATAGCTCAGCTAAGCTGGCTTTAAAGTGCTCATTATCATCTTCAAATTCAATATAGAGTACGGAGGCAGAATGACTCGACGCCTGATAATAACCAACAAAACAGCTCTCATCTCGATAATGATTTTTATCAATAAATACTTGCTGAATTCTAGCTTTAACTTGCTTATCAATATTCGAGCTTTCTAGTGAATCTGACTCACAAACATATTTCCCCGTACAAGCAATAATTGAACTGGTGGATTTTTTGGCAAAATCAATTTGGGTTCTAGCAATATAGAGGGCAGAGCTTTCAACATTCATCAAGGTAAGTAAGTGAGCAAGTGCTGCAGAGCCAAAATTCTTTAATTGATTGATTTTTAATAAATCATGAGTCGTGGCAATAAGCTTTTTAAAGGCATCAAGACTGCGCTGAATAGTCATAATGTCACGATAGGCACGAATACTTGCATACACTGTGGTGATCATTTTATTGGCGGTAAAGTCAGTTTTTTCTTTATAGTCATTTATATCAAACTCTTTAATGACTTTTGCCTCTGGGGCCGAGCCCGCTTGACCAGTACGTAACACCAAACGAATAGCTTGATTTTTAAGATCTTTTCTAATCCATTCGACCAGCTCTAAACCAGCATGGTCAGTTTCCATCACTACATCAACAAAAGCCATGCAAAAAGAATTATCATTTAACATGATTTCTTTTGCTTGTTTACTGGAAAAAGCGGAGACTATTTGTAACTTTCTATGCTCAATTTCAGCATCAGCAAGTACCAGTTTAGTTACTTGGTGAACAGATTCATCATCATCAATGACTAAAATACGCCAAAATTTATCGGTTTTATGTGGTTTATCGTTAATTTCATCTTCAATTTCGTCTTGAAAAATAAAGTTACTCATTGATGTCTATTATGTTGGGGAGACCATAATATGAGTGTAATTCAGAACAGCTATATTACTAGGAAGATTACCAAAAAGTCGCTTTATTAGCGTAACTTTACCTAGATTTAAATTACTTATTTTAAACAAAAAAAACGGCTTCGCGCCGTTTTCATACTAGATAGAGTAAGTTATTATTTTAGTGAAACTGACTCACTACTTTCACAACAATATCATTCAACATTGCTGATGGTGCTTCTTTATCATCTGAGGTTAAGCGCTTGGTCGCCCAACCATGCCATACTGGCTGGTGAGTTTTAACATCATAGATATCAATCGCTAACTTGCCTTCTGTATATTGTCTAACACTGGTTTCAGTGCCCATAGACATACTACCGTAATAGCCACGACCACCGTAATAGCCACGACCCCAGCCAAAGCCGGTATTATAAGTCGCTGGATAACTATTCACTTTAATTTTATCGCGACTACCAACCGTATAAGAAATTGTAAAATCTGCATTTTCAGCATTAGCCACTAACTGATAACCTTTAGCAATAAAAGCTTGCTCTATGCTTTTATCAACTCTTTCTTTCATCACAGGGTTGATATCAACAGCCGGCGCCATAATTTTCCCTTTGGTTAACCAAGCAAAGGTTTTATAGTGCATGGTTTCAATGTCAGTATTTCGGTCAAAATCAACTTTAGCTGAATGTGTTGCACAACCTGCGGTAAAAGCAATTAAGCTGGCAAGAATTAATAATTTAAGTGGAGTCATATCTGTTCCATTTTGTAGTGAAACCGGTTTTTAAGTCAATCGGTCTGCGGGATAATCTGACCGTTAATATAAATCAAAATGTATGACTAATATAGCTAAAACAGTGATTTAAATTGTTTTCAATTACTACAAGTTGCAAAGAAAGTTGAATAAATAAAGTAACAGTCAAAATGTAGCACAAAAAAATAAAAGACACTTTTCTGTTATTTTGTAATTATTGGTTGACACCAGCCAGTAAAATCTTTAAGAATAGTATCATTCAAATATTTACGTTTTTGCTCAATTAGTATGATTATTAACACAACAGTCCTCAATGTCGTCCTCTTAGTCGTAGTGGTGCTCTCATCACTAGCGGGGATATCTTGTGCTTAACAACAACGATTAAGCAAGCATATTAACAAACCCTCGCTCTTTATAAGACCGGGGGTTTTTTATTTGCTCAATATTTTTTATTCAACCTAAACAATAAACTTCCTTTTTAATCAGATAAATGAAAACAATCAAGGTGATGGTATGACAACAGAGCTTTTTACCGGTGCAGAAATGGTAGTTAAATCACTATCAGCACTAAAAGTTAAGTACATTTTTGGCTACCCCGGCGGCTCCGTTTTAGATATATATGACGCTATATTTCAACAAGATGAGATTGAACATATTCTTGTACGTCATGAACAAGCGGCCACTCATATGGCTGATGGCTATACTAGAGCTACGGGAGAAGTCGGTGTGGTGTTAGCCACTTCAGGTCCAGGGGCAACTAACTGTATTACTGGCATAGCAACGGCTTATATGGACTCTATCCCTATGGTTATTCTTGCTGGACAAGTTGCTACTTCGCTGATAGGTAATGATGCTTTTCAAGAAACGGATATCGTTGGCTGTACTCGCCCTATAATTAAACACAGTTTTAACTGTCGAAGCCTAACTGATATACCTGAGGCTATCGCTAAGGCCTTCTATATCGCAAGCACAGGTAGACCCGGGCCCGTAGTAATAGAGCTACCTAAAGATATATTAACCCCACAAAACAAGGCACCTTTTAATATCAATACTGAGATTAAAATGCGCTCTTATAACCCAAATATTAAGGGCCATCCTAAGCAAATTAGAAAAGCGGCGCAAACCATTGCTAAGGCAAAAAAATTGGTGGTCTATTCTGGTGGCGGCATTATCATAGCTGATGCCTCCGAATTACTAACTACGCTGGTAGAAACACTTAAAGCTCCTATAACAAATACCTTAATGGGACTGGGTGGTATATCAGGTACACATAAACAGTTTGTTGGTATGCTGGGCCTACACGGCAGTCTTGAAGCAAATAAAACCATGGCAAATGCTGATGTTATTTTAGCGCTAGGTGCTCGTTTTGATGATAGAGTGACTAACAATGTCGAAAAATTCTGCCCCAACGCAACCATCATTCATGTAGATATTGATCCAACGTCTATCTCTAAAACCATTAATGCCCATATCCCTGTGGTTGGTTTAGTGGAAATAGTTATGCAGCAACTGCTCGATGAACTCAATGAAATTAAATTCACCCCAGATGAAAGCGCATTAAACCAATGGTGGCAACAAATTAACTTATGGCGTGCGGTCAAAAGTAATAGTTACGAGCAAATTGCCGGTGAAAAAATAAAACCACAACGTGTGATAGAAGCCATGTATAAGATAACCAAGGGCGAAGCTTATGTATGCTCTGATGTAGGCCAACATCAAATGTTTGCCGCGCAATACTATCCCTTTGCCAAACCTCGCCAATGGATCAATTCAGGTGGTTTAGGCACAATGGGCTTTGGCTTGCCGGCGGCTATGGGAGTAAAACTCGCTTTTCCAGATAAAGATGTTATTTGCATCACCGGTGATGGCTCTATTCAAATGAATATCCAAGAGCTTTCTACCTGCTCACAATATAACTTATCCGTGGTCATTATAACTTTAAATAACCGCTCACTCGGTATGGTACGTCAATGGCAAGACATGGTTTATGGCGGCCGTCACTCATCTTCTTATATGGAATCTCTACCTGACTTTGTTAAAATTGCCGAGGCTTATGGTCATGTGGGTATTAAAATAAATACTTTAGATGAGTTGGATGAAAAACTAAGCCAAGCCTTTAGTATTAAAAATCGCTTAGTTTTTGTCGATGTCATGATTGATGAGAATGAGCATGTTTACCCTATGCAAATTCGCACGGGTGCTATTGATGAAATGTGGCTTAAAAAAGGAGTAAAAGCATAATGCATAGAGTTTTAGCTATGTTGCTTATGTTAGTGGAAAATAAAGTTTGTTCACTATCCCTCAGTTGTAACCACGTCCTTTTGTTCAATCAAAAGCGAGCGAATAAAGGAGTAAATCTTAATGCCTAGAATTTTAGCTATGTTGCTTATGTTAGTGGAAAATAAAGTTTGTTCACTATCCCTCAGTTGTAACCACGTCCTTTTGTTCAATCAAAAGCGAGCGAATAAAGGAGTAAATCTTAATGCCTAGAATTTTAGCTATGTTGCTTATGTTAGTGGAAAACAAACTTTGTTTACTATCCCACAGTTGTAGCCACGTCCTTTTGTTCAATCAAAAGCGAGCGAATAAAGGAGTAAATCTTAATGCCTAGAATTTTAGCTATGTTGCTTATGTTAGTGGAAAACAAACTTTGTTTACTATCCCACAGTTGTAGCCACTTCCTTTTGTTCAATCAAAAGCCAGCAAATAAAGGAGTAAATCTTAATGCGTAGAATTTTAGCTATTTTGATGGAAAACGAGCCTGGCTCATTATCACGTATCGTTGGCTTATTCTCTCAACGTGCTTTTAATATTGAAAGCTTAACGGTTGCCCCAACTGATGATAATAGTTTATCCCGTATGACCATTGCCACTAAGGGCGATGACAAGGTATTAGAGCAAATTGTTAAACAAGTTAATAAGCTTATTGATGTCATTAAAATCACTGACATTACCGACAGAAAACATATTGAACGTGAATTACTGCTAGTAAAAGTCGGTGCCATGAATGATAAAACTCGCACTGAAGTAAAACGCATAACGGATATCTTTCGTGGCAATATTATTGACCTTGGCAAGCAGGTTTATACCGTACAACTTACCGGTAATGCTGACAAGCTCAATGCCTTTATTGATGCCCTTAAAAATGAGACGGAAATAATTGAAACAGCTCGTTCAGGTTGTGTCGGTATGGCACGTGGTGATAAAGCACTACGTATATAACCGATAAAGTTACTCACTTAAAAGAGCCTTTATGGCTAATGCTGCTCAATTAAGAACCTGAGCCGTTCAGCTATGCTTAACATCTTGTAAAATCCATTACTCATTCATTGACAATGGATTTTTTATGAATTTAGCTGCATTTCCCCGGCGTAAGCCGGCACTTTATATAGGAAAACTAAACAACAGACGCAAGGCACTAAAGTTTTTGCTGTAACGATAACTCAAGCCGAGTCTATCAATGCCCGCCCAAGAATAGCCGAGAGGATTGGCAAATGCCAAGGTAAAACCAAACTCTAAACTATTAGTCAAAGTGACATTCTTTTCTTCATCAAAGCTTTGAGTTCGCGGCATTAAAAAGTCCACTTCACTAAAGTACCAAAACGCCGTAGCAAAAACTCTTGGCTGAAATTGATAACCAAATACTTTATATTGTAACGGCAAACCGATATCTATGCCCATTTGTACTGCGGCATAAGAATCTTGAGCATCATAACCATTGCCGTCATAACTGGCATAGTAAATTCTATTCGCCCAAATAGAGTCATAGTTTTTCAGTTCAAAATTATAAAGCGCTGAAATACCTGAAGAATGAACATTAACGCCTCTATTGGTAGTTAGGTTTCGGCCATAACCGACATCAATATAGCTTTCTATCAGCCAATTCTGGCTGTATTGATAGTTAAAGGCAATGCCGGGAGTAAAGGTTATCGTGCCGACTTCATCGGGTAAATCTAGGTTAGGTATATTGGAAAAGTCAAAATCAAAGTCAAAAAAACCAATTGAAACCGGTAAGCGTAAGCCATAGCTTATATTGCCATTATGCCCAAGCTCATAAGAAAACGGCATACTGATCAAGCTAGCATTCTGCCCTGTGGTTCGATAGATACCACTGCCCAAATAATTAGCATAGGCATAATGCACCGGCTCTAGTTCGTTAGCATTAACAGGGAGAGTTGAGCTAAAAAATAGCAAGATAAAGGTAAATAGTCTGTATTTCATAAGTAATAAAGCTTGCAAAAGTAGTGCCTAATACAGTAAGAATGCTAACCCGTAATGCGAATGTAGCTTAAATAACGTTGATGAATATCACGTACGTAATTTACTGGCTCTCGGCCTCTAACGTAGCCAAATCTGGCCTTTTGATAATACTCGCGGCGCTGCAGGAGTAACATGGCTTTTTCAACATTGTTAAACCACCGATCACCTCTTAAACCGAGCTGTCTTGCCAAGCGCTGTGCATCTTTTACATGCCCATAACCCGCATTATAGGATGCCAAGGAGAAAAATATTTGCTCTTGTACCGGTAAGTCCTTAGAAAACCGGTCACGGGTCCAGTTTAAATATTGCACACCAGACGCTATGGCTTGCTCTGGGTCTTTTAAATCTGCCACACCGAGCTCTGCGGCAGTGCGAGGCAACATTTGCATTAAACCAAAAGCACCAGTGGCATTACTGGCGAGTGGATCAAAGCGGCTTTCTTGATACATTTGTGAAACAATCAGACGCCAATCGAAGTTATAGGGTTTGACATAAGAGCGGACAATATCATCATAGGGCGACAAGGTTGAACCTGAGACTAAACGGTGTTTTTTATGACTTTTTTGTGATTTTTTATTGTGGAAATATTTGTTTTTGACGACATTGTAAAAAGTACCGCGGTAGTGTTTTCTAACAAACTCATTTAAATTGGCAAGTAATTGCGGATTGTTTTTCCTAACCAAATAAGCATAAGGCACATCTTCTTTAAACGTTAACGGAGTAATAATTTCTGTTCGAAAGCTGCTCTCAATAGCGATTAAATTACTATCGGCTATGGTTAAATCAATTTCTTTATCGGCCACCTGACTGATTAATATCTCTGTGGCGATATTTTCGTTGGCGATAACAATGTTAGCGCCAAAGTCTTGCGCTAACCTTTGCGCCGTTGTCCAAAAACTACTGCTTTTCCTTATGGTGATAGTGCGACCGTTAAGATCAGCTAGCTCATTGATAGCTAAACTATCTTGATGAGCCACTAATTGTTCTTTTACCCGGTTATAACGAATACTAATGGCTAAGCCGGCTTGAGCTATTTTTTTTGTTCGAGCTTGTGTTCGAGACAGACCGGCGGCAATGATATCGCCTTTACCCTCGGCTAATAATGTCAGCATTTCTTCATAAGTATCGGCCACAACAATAACCAATTTCACCTTGTTGATATCAGCAAATTTACGCATCAATTCATATTCAAAACCGAGTAATTCGCCACGCCATAAAAAATATGTTTCCGGACTATTTCGTGTGATAACCCGTAAAGTAAGCTTGTCTTTTTTTAACTGATCAAAGTCAATTTTACGTTCTGGCTCAACTACCTGCATAACATGATGAACCGAGATGAAGTCATTTAATTCATGTAAAAAACTATCATTATCTAAATTAACCGCCCAAGCGAGAGTGATTGCTTTCGGTAGGATAAAGACACTTTGAATATCATCACGATATTGCTGCAATGTTTCTAAAGCAAAACCATCAATCAGGGTATATTTCATTGCTCCATCGACAATAGTGTCAGCCATTTCTTGTGAGCTGACTTTCTCCTCAACAATATTAATGTGCCAATGGGGGAACTGTTTACTGACACTGTCGATATAAGCTGAGCCGATAGGTAGAGTAATAGTAATATCGTCTTTGCTATTAAAGCTATCGTTACCCGCTTTAGCGATCACCACTTCTCTATCACGTAACAAGGGATAGGAAAAACTAAATTTTTCTAAACGTGCCGCGGTTATGGTTAAATGCCGAGGAATAATGTCAACGTCAAAAGTGGCTAGTTTGCTAAACATAGCGGCTAAGTTACTCACTCGTAGCCAGTTAATCTTTAAGCCGCGCTCATCGGCAAAACGCTGCAATAAGATAGAATGATAGGCACTGGTCGAGCCTGCGCGAGGTAATGCCGATTCTAACTGCCAATCAAGTTTTACCGCATTAATGTAACCTGAGGCTTTGATTTTGGACCAGGACCTAGCGGTTATACTTTTTTTTGCGACTTTTTGAGCCAGTAAGTTTAACTCGTCTTTGCTAGCATTCGGGCTATCTTGGCTATTTAGCGCTGTTTTAGCATCTGCGGCTGCTGAGGGCGGCTCTTGACAGCCGGCTAAGGTAAGTAGCAAAAAAACGCCTAAAAATACTGTTGCAGCTAACTGGTTATTCATTAAATAAGCCCTAATTAATGGAGTATAATTATTTATATAAGGTTAACAGCTTTAACAAAAAAAAAGCCAGTAGTAAGTTTAAATAACTTACTACTGGCTTTAGGTAAAAAGAACTCAGCTCAATAACACTCAATGCGCGCAATTGCTTTACCGTACTTTGGCTTATGCTTTTAACAATACTTTCAGGCTATTTACTGATTTTAGCCCAGGTATCTCGCAGACCAACCGTACGGTTAAAAATTAGCGCCCCTGGCTCTTTAATATCATTATCTAAACAAAAATACCCCTGACGCTCAAACTGAACAGCAATTTCAGCTTTGGCATCCGCTAATGAAGGCTCAACTTTTACCCCGGTAATCTCGATTAGAGAATCAGGGTTAATTACCGCATGAAAGTCATCTTCTGCGGCTGGGTTTGCCACGGTAAATAATCTATCGTATAAACGCACCGTAGCATCAAGAGACTTAGCCGCATCAACCCAGTGAATGACCCCTTTAGGTTTAGTACCATCCGTTGGGTTTTTACCTAAAGTATCTTCATTGTAAGTACAGTAAACGGTAGTAACATTACCTTGCTCATCTTTATCACAGCGTGTTGCTGTGACTACATAGGCGCCACGTAAACGCACCGCTTTATCAATGACTAAACGTTTATATTTCTTATTGGCTTCTTCTCTAAAGTCTTCCGCTTCTATGTAAAGTTCTTTACTAAAAGGTACTATTCGTGTGCCCTGCGCTTCATCACTGGGGTGATTCTTAACAACAAGATCTTCATTTTTATCTTCTGGGTAGTTCTCAATCACTAATTTAATTGGATCTAAAACAGCCATAGCACGTGAGGCATTATCATTTAAATCTTCACGAATACAAGCTTCTAAAACACTCATTTCAATGGTGTTTTCCATTTTAGTCACACCAATTCGCTTAGTAAACTCACGAATTGAAGCTGCGGTATAACCACGACGTCGAAAGCCTGCAATCGTTGGCATGCGAGGATCATCCCAGCCTTCAACCAAGTTTTCTTCGACCAAGGTATTTAGCTTACGTTTGCTCATCAAAGTATATTCAAGGTTTAAGCGAGAAAATTCGTATTGATGTGGTGTAGACGGTACGGAGACGTTTTCAATAACCCAATCATATAAACGGCGGTTATCTTGAAACTCTAAGGTACAAATAGAATGGGTAATGCCTTCTAAAGCATCAGATAAACAATGAGTGAAATCGTACATAGGGTAAATGCACCACTTATCTCCCGTTTGATGATGATGAGCAAAACGTACTCGATAAATAATAGGGTCACGTAAACAGATAAAGCTTGAGCTCATATCGATTTTAGCACGTAGTGCACATTCACCTTCTTTGACTTCGCCATTTTTCATTTTGGCAAATAAGGCTAAATTCTCTGCGATAGACGTTTCACGGTAAGGACTATTTTTACCCGGCTTAGTTAAAGTGCCGCGATATTCACGGGTTTCATCCGCAGTTAAGAAACACACATACGCTAAGCCTTTTTCAATAAGCTCAACGGCAAAACCATGTAACTGCTCAAAATAATTAGAGGAATAGCGAACCTCTCCGGCCCACTCAAATCCTAACCACAGAACATCTTTTTGAATGGCATGCACATAATCAATATCTTCTTTTTCAGGGTTGGTATCATCAAAACGCAAATTACATTTTCCGTTATAATCTTGGGCGATACCAAAACTCAAACAAATAGCTTTTGCATGGCCAATATGTAAAAAGCCATTTGGCTCTGGTGGAAAGCGTGTTTGCACACTGGTGTGTTTACCGCTAGCCAAATCAGCATCAATGATATTACGAATAAAGTTTGTTGGGCGGTTTTCGGCATCCGACATGAAAATAAACCTCTGAAAAAACGAATAGCAAACAGACAAATTTACTCATCTATTTACTATATAAAGTGCATTTTGCGCACCAAGATAGCCGCATTATAGCAAGTGTTTACTAGGGAGAATAGCGTTAGATAAGAGTATATTGCCTAGGGGCGGTAATATTCACCTGCTGATATTCTGTGGTACTAGGTGCCTATTAACTAGGTAAAAACGCCCTAAATATAGCCGCAAACCATGCTATTCTGAGCAAGGTTAGTGGCTATATTAATGTGCATAAATCAAAAAACTTTCTACTTGCTCTTTTTCAATGGCAAGTAGCTTATCAATATGGTATTGCTCTATTTTTGTGCCTTTAGTCAACATAGGATTTTTATCGGTATTAACAATATCCTGGGTTAACACCATGCCGACACGTAAATCGCTACTATTTAATAAATACTCTACTTGCCCTTCCGTTGAATTTGGCTGTTCATCTAAAAGGGTCAAGTAATGGTCAAGCAACCTTGGGTCAAACATAGTTTCCGCTAATTCTTTAACACGATGTTTAGCCTGTACTGTTGTCATTTTGGCCGGTGATTGACGACCATTGACTAAATTATCGTACATTGAAACGATAGCAATAATACGCGAGCCTAACGGAATTTCGTCAGCCGCTAAATGTTCAGGTGCAGTGCTGCCATTAAAGTTTTCCGGAATGTGTTTTATGATGTCGGCAACAAACGAAAGCTCATCAACCTTATTGAGTAAGTCATAACTTTTTTGATAAAAGCCACTGTAGAGATTTTTTTCATGTTGCGACATAGTATCAATAGGCTTTTTCAGCAAACTTTGCTCGAGTGCTAATTTTCCCGTTTCATACAACAAGCCAGCAATATAAATTTGAAACGTGGTGAGTTTATCGCAAGATTGACTTTCTGCGATTAACCTAGCATGGGCGGCAACACGAAAATTATGGCGAGTAACATCTTGAGTATGCAAACAAATGGTTTCAGCATAAATATCAATAAAGGTCGAAAAAGTTTTTTTAAGCCGAACAAAACCATTAGCTTCTCGCGCGGAAACAAGCAGTAATTTTTTTTTGCTTTTATTGGTTTCTAATTCCAGAGAGCTATTAATAAGCGACAACTCGGCATTTTTAGCCAAATTTATTGTTAATAACTGCTTAGTTTTCCTTTCATTTAAGTACAGTTCATAAGCACTTGTCAGCTCACTGATCAATTCTTCATTGTTCCATGGCTTTGAAAAATAATGGCATATTTTTCCTTCATTAACGGCGGTTACCGTTAAATTAATATCGGCATGTCCGGTGAGTAAAAATCGCTTACAGTGAGGGTTTATATCAATGATTTTCCCTAAAAATGTGGCACCGTCCATAATCGGCATTCGCATATCGGTAAGTATGAGCGGAATATTAGGATTATCTCGGTAAAAGCCAACAGCTTCATTCGCATCTGAAAACAAATACAATTGAAAATGTTTACGTAACACACGGTTTAACGCGTTAAGCACTTCCTTTTCATCATCAAGTATCAGTAATGAAGGTTTTTCCATTTATTCTTCCCTAACAGCTAAGTACGGTATTAAAAGCGCTACCGTCTTTATCATGGCCTTAAAATTATAACTATAGTTTAAGCATTTTAAAAAAAGATGCAAATTGCAAATAACACCTATGATATTGCAAATATCTTCTATGATTAAAAGATAAACTTTTTTAATCGGGCATTTATTATGGAAAATGACAATAACACTTCCCCGCTACCAACTTTATTGCTTGTTGATGATGACATCAATATATTACAAGCATTAAAAAGAGCTTTACACAGTGTTCAGGCTACTATCATTGACTTTAACTCACCACTTGCCGCACTAGAGTATTGCCAAGTAAATCAGCCTGATGTCATTATTTCAGATCAACATATGCCGGAAATGAATGGTTGCGAACTATTAGAGCATATTAAAAAACGCTGGCCTAACTCCCAGCGTATTATTTTATCTGCCTATCAAGACTTTGACCTTATTTCCGCTGCTTTTAGCTCTGGCGTGGTCGAAAAGTACATTTGCAAACCTTGGGTAAATAAAGAACTAAAGTTTGTCGTCGATAAAGCCCTTAGTAGAAAAAAAAATATTAGTGTGACTGCTACTAATGACGGAAATAGACCCGTGACTGGCTTAATTAACTTTCACGGCATGGTTGCAGAAGATGAAAGCATGCATGAACTATTTGACAGTATTAGACATGCTTCAAGTACTAATGCGCCCATTTTTATTACCGGTGAAACCGGTACGGGTAAGGAGTTAGTTGCTAAAGCTTGTCATAATGAGAGTTATCATAAAGATCAACCGTTTATTGCGGTGAACTGCGCAAATTTCAGTGAAAACTTAATGGAGTCGCAACTTTTTGGTCATACTAAAGGCGCCTTTACCGGCGCAATATCGAATCAAGAAGGCTTATTTTCTGCCGCCAAGCAAGGCAGCTTGTTTTTAGATGAGATAACCACCTTATCAAAGCCGCTGCAAGCAAAACTGTTACGAGTTGTGCAAGAAAGAGAGTTTTCCCCGCTAGGCACAAATGAAGTAATAAAATTTCATGCGCAAATTATATCTGCCTCCTCGAACTCTATTGGACAATCGGTAATAAATGGCGATTTTAGAGAGGATTTATATTATCGCTTAAACGTTATTACCATGGCTTTACCTCCGTTAAGAGAACGAGGCGGTGACCTTGTCCATATTGCCAGCTTTTTTTTAAAAAAATACAACAAAGCAGAATATAAGCATTTTAAAAAATTCTCTCGTAATGCTATTCAAATTATCTGCTCTTATGACTGGCCGGGAAATATACGTCAATTAGAAAATGTAATTCATGGCATGGTCATCCTCAACAGTGGTGAGCAAATAACCTCCGAAATGATCATTAAGTCGTTATCAACGACGGTAAGGAGCTATAGTGCCATTCAACCGACTTCTGCCATTGAAAATATAAAAAATTCCTACAGTGCGGCTAGGCCACAAGTAAGCCAAAACACCGCTATTCAGCCACTTTGGCAAGTTGAAAAACAAGCTATCGAAGCGGCTATATTGCATTGCCAGGGCAATATCCCCAAAGCTGCGGCCTTATTAGAAGTCAGCCCTTCAACTATTTATAGGAAAAAGCTTAACTGGTAAATAATGACTCTGCCAATAAAATCAACGTTCAAGCCTCTTTGCCAAGCGATGATGAAACCGAGACAAATAGCTGGCTTTGCTCACTTGCATTAAGTAAGGCTGTTGGTTAACACTAACGTACAATGGAGCTGACACTCTATGATGGCGGCGTTGACAAGGTCCTCTCTGGTTATTCTCATAACTAACGCCGCCATAACCAACAGCCTTACTGTTTAAAAAGCAAACTACATGCCAAAATTATAATACCAATAAATCAATTGGTTACGATTTATTGGTATTTTGTACATGGCAAATAAGGAACTATTTTGCAAAATAATCCTTTATTGCAATAAACTAAATACACTAGTGATTTTAACGCTGGCTGAGCGCTTAGAACAAAAAATCTAGCTGACTAAAACAGTTAAAGACGGGGCTTTCCCCTAAGATATAGTTTAAAATTTGAAAATAAAACAACAAATGGATCACCCCTTGCTTAATTGTTCATAAACAGGGTCGAGGGAGTTTTTCATGATGTATCTGAAAAAATTCGAATTTTATCTTTCGCTGGTTTAATGATATTTCACTTATCATTAAACCCGCTCCTTTTGAAAGTTGTCCTTCTAAAGCGTTTTTAATGCAACAGCAAGTTGCGACACTTTATGGGGTAAACCTAGTAACAGGCAATTACTCACTGCTATCCGATGATTTAGGTACCACGGATAAAATAAACGCCATTGGCTTTAAACTTTCACGATAATTACATTTACGGCTGGGGCTACGAATGGGGCACCTTAGTTGTAAGTTAAGAGCACTCCTCACCAGACAACAGCAACAATTTACTTTGTCTTTAAGCGTGACCGAGCAATCGTTAATCACCCAGATTTAGCCCATTGAAAATGGCGCCCAAGCCATAAATACCTATTGGCATATCGCTGCATCAGGCAATAACTGGGAAATTAGTCGCACTTGCAAAGGATTTACTTTATTGCCACTAAGGTATTTACCGAGCCTAATTGCATTTTAAAAAGCAAAACGCAAAAACGATTCAGTAATCACGACAAAAAAACAATGCACCCAACAAAAACAATAATTAACAACCACTTAAAACATGGCTCGTAACTTGTATATCTGAAGGTATGGTTGCATATATAAGGTGATAGCACATGAATAAATCTTTCTTAAACTACATTTTTTCGCTTAGCTTACTCACCTGTACTGGCTGTACTTCAACGTTCATCAGTGATTCATTAGCCTTAATTGAGCGCGAGGAAAACCGAGAAAATAGCCAAGTGGTTAACACGAAAGTTTTAATGAGTATTCAAACCTTACGAGCAGCGCAAAAAATGGCCCAGCACACTCATACCACCACCTATACTTTCACTTATGAATTGCATGATAAAGAATTAAACTACCGCAATAGAATCAAACTGGCCAAAATACTAGTACAAAACAAACACCCTATCATCATTAATATCGCCCCCGCTAAAGGAGAAAGTCAACTACAACAATTAAGCCTTGCGATGAAACGCGCGACAATACTTCGTCAATACGTTGAACGCTTGAATAAAGGGGTAACTATCATCTTTGCCCCTGACCTATCAACTGACACTATTCATTTAAGTATTGGTGCCTAAGATGCAGACATCTATAATTATAAATATTCACCTGATTTTAGCGGCGATATGGCGTCATCGTTATTTGGTTATTTTTCCGATAATAACATTACCACTTATTGCCGTCATCGCCTGCTTCATTACCCCAAGAAATTGGCAAGCGCACACCACAATATTGGTGCAAGAAAGTGCCAAAATGAATCCATTCCTTAAAGACTTATCGGTATCAACAGATTTAGAAAATAGAATAACCACATTAGATACCCTACTTCATAGTCGACATATGTTGATCAATGTTGCGCTAGATTTAGGACTGATTGATGAAGACTCAAGTGACTTACAAAAAGAGAACTTAGTGAAGGAGTTGTCTGCGGCGCTTAAGGTAAAACTTATCGGCAAAGATCTGGTTAAAATTATTTACCTTACCGATTCACCTGAAAATATAGTCAATGTTTTACTTATGGTGAGGAAACGATTCTTAGAGACCCTTTTAGCGCCCGAATTATCGGCACTAGACGCATCAGAAACATTTTTAACTGGCCAACTAAAAATAAAAATAATTGACTTACAAGCAGCAGAATATCGTTTAGCTGAGTTTAAACAATTTAATGCTGAGCATTTACCTCGACTTTATAATACAAATAGCAGCCGTTTTGGCCAATTAAGTGATTTGCTTGAGCAACGAAGAATCGCCTTATCGGGAGCCATTGCCGCCAAAAGAACCATTCGTACCAGACTCGCTCAGGTTGACCCCGTAATGAGTGAGATAGAACAAAGCATAGTCAATACAAAAAGTGAATTGGCCATATTGAGGTCGCGTTACACTGACCGCCATAGCCGAGTAGAAATAGCACTGAGAAAATTAACCCAACTGGAAAATGAACGGGTAATTCAAAGTAAAGCATCATACAAAATAAACGAGGTCGACCTAAATCGTTTATGGGAAATAGCCAGCAATATGCAGGATGGCAAGGTTGATAATAATCACCATTTATTACTGGTGTCACAACTGCAAGAACTGCAACTCGCCGATGGTCACGTAGAGCAGATAAAAGAAGAAATACATTCCATCGAAAGACAAACACAACGGTTAAAAGCGTCTCTTGCCGGTACCGGGGAAATGGAAAGACAACTGTTAGAGCTTGAAAGAAACCTTACGGTAAAACGGAATCTGTACAGTGATTTACTATACCGCTTTGAAAAGGCAAAAATAACGGGTGCCCTCGGCCGGTTTGAACAGCCTGAGAGAATCAAAATAATCGATGAACCCTATAGACCTAGCTCTCCGACCAACTTCCCGCTGTCTATTTTTCTCTTAGCCGGCATTATCGGTGGCATTAGTTTAGGTGGTGGCTTAGTGCTATTTGCTGAAATAGCTGACACCTCAATCCGCGGGAAATATCAACTGGAATTAATAACCTCAGCTCCCGTCATAACACGATTACCCCATATTGGCGTCAACAAAGTATAGGAGAAGCCCGATGAAACCTGTCATTGTTCATGTAGTACAACACTTAAAACCCGGTGGTATAGAAAGTTTTGCGCTAGAATTTCAACGTGCCGCGCAACCCTTTTTTGATGTCCATATTATTTCTCTAGAAAATCACCACGTTAAAGATTATTGGCATAATATTGACAGTGGTAAAAAATTTATCCATGTATTAGACAAAAAGCCGGGTTGGCAAGCTAATATTTTCATGCAACTAAAAACATTTTTTGAAAAGGTTAAGCCTATCTATGTGCATACTCATCATATAGGTCCACTGATTTATGGTGGTATCGCGGCAAGATTAGCCAACATTAGTCATATTATTCATACCGAACATGATGCCTGGCACCTAGCAGAGTTTCGACCTAGGTTGCTGCAACAACTTATTATCACCTTGGTTCGCCCTATTTATGTCGCTGATGCCTACTTTGTTGCTAAACAAGTTAAGCGGTTAATGCCGTCATTAAATCCTATCGTCATTACCAACGGCGTAGATACTGATAAATTTAAACCCTCAGTGATCAATAAAAACAAACTACTGCAACAGGCTGGCTTACCAAGCCAGTTCAAGTTTATTGGTTGCGCAGCAAGGTTAGAGTCTGTTAAATCACATGAAGTTCTTATTAAAGCATTGGCTAAACTGCCCAATAATATTGCGTTATTACTTGCTGGTACAGGTAGTTTAAAAGCACAATTAGAGCAATTAGTGTTGCAATTACATTTAGAAAATAGAGTTTTCTTCTTAGGTCATATTAGTGATATGACCTCATTCTATCCGTTACTTGATGTTTTTTGTTTATCGTCGAATAACGAAGGTTTACCTTTATCTCCTATGGAAGCTCAGGCGTGTGGAGTGCCAGTGGTATTAACTGATGTTGGTGGCTGCAAGGAGGCCGTTTGTCGCAAAACCGGCATTATGGTTAAAGCCAATAATCCCACTTTATTAGCACAAGCGTTAATACGCTCACTAAACCAAAAAAATAATCATTCACCCAGAAAATTTATCCAAAACCACCGTTCTATCAATAATATGATCAAGCAATACCTTTCATTAATCCAACTAGAGTTAAGGTGCAAGCTATGTTAGACATGATAATGATAACTATCTTCGCAATGGCAATGTTTTTAGTGATTTATCACCACCTCCTTTATCCGGTGCTGCTCAAATTAGCCACTAGAAATAATAAAGTAGCCCCTCCTAGCATAAAAAAACGTCGTTACATTTTTAGTGCCGAGGACCAAAAACTGAATAGTTTTTCAATTGTTATCCCCGCATTTAATGAGGCTAAATTCATTGCTGAGAAAATTAGAAACTTAAGCGTTATTGACTATCCAAGTGACAAATATGAACTAATTTTATTATGCGATGGCTGCCATGATGAAACTTATAACATTGCCAAGCAAACCCTATCTGAGCTTGCTTGCCAAGATTTGAACTGCCAATTGATAAATTTTAAAGACAATCGAGGAAAAGTGGCGGTGCTCAAAGAGGGGGTAAAAAAAGCAAAGTTTGATAACATTGTCTTTAGTGATGTTTCAGCATTATTGCCAGTGAATTGTTTACTTATGTTAGATAGCCACTTTACCAATACCCTAGTGGGTGCGGTCTCTGGTGGCTATAAATTCATCAAGAAAGGCACGGAAGGTGAGCAATATTACTGGCGATATCAATCCATGGTCAAAACAAGAGAAAGCTCTCTTGCTAGTGTATTGGGTGCTCACGGTGCTTTTTATGCACTAAGGAAGTCATGTTATGAAGACATTCCAGCGGACACTATTAATGATGATTTTTTGATCCCCATGAATGTTATTAAGCAGGGCTATCGAGTGATTTACGAACCTCGAGTCGTGGCTATTGAATTAGAGCAAGTCAATTTAGAACAAGATATGACCCGACGTTTAAGAATAGCGGCGGGTAACTTCCAACAACTCATCTATTTACTGCCCTTGTTATCACCAAAGTATGGCTGGAATGCAATAAACTTTGCTTCAGGCAAGGCGTTAAGAGCAATAACGCCTTTTATTTTAGTGCTTATCTTTATCAGTAATATGTACCTAGCTGCCTTTTACAGCTTTTTTCTGGCGCTATTTGTCTGCCAAGTATTGTTATACGGTATGGTCTGGTTAATGAATGTCTTTCACCTAGCACCCAAGTTAAAAGTATTAAAACTACTCTGTTATTTAATCACTGGCTATTGGGTCGCCCTTAAAGGTTGTTTAAAGTTTATCTTTGGCCGACAAGAAAAAGTTTGGACTAAAATTTAGGAGCTACCATGAAACAAACGAGTTTTATTCACCCCAGAATTTCTTTTCTCAAACGAAGTATCGACATAGTTTTTGCCATAATATGCTTGGTACTCACCTGCCCCTTGGCTGTGGTTATAGCCCTGATGATAAAACTATCAACGCCAGGTCCAATTTTTTATTGCCAATTAAGGGTAGGTAAAGTTAAATCAAGAAAAGTAGAACATTTCTACATGATCAAGTTTCGCACCATGATTAATGATGCCGAGGCAGAAACGGGTGCGGTTTGGGCTCTCGCTAACGATAAAAGGCTTACCTATGTAGGCAAGTTACTGAGAAAAACCCGACTAGATGAACTACCGCAATTTATTAATGTTATTAAAGGTGAAATGTCACTGATCGGTCCTCGACCAGAAAGGCCTGAAATAGTCAAAAACCTAGAAAAACAAATCCCCTTTTATTCTGAGAGAACTTATCAGATCACTCCTGGAATTACCGGCTTAGCACAAGTTTCTCAGGGGTATGATACCTGTATTGACGACGTTAAAACTAAAATAGCTTATGACTTTGCCTACTCGCTATCACTCACTAAACTAGGTAGTTGGTTATTGATGGATATAAGGATACTTTTCAAAACCTTGCTTATAATGGTACTGGGACGTGGACAATAATCTAGCCACAACAATAAAAGAGCTTGTTAAGCCTATGACAAATATTAATGTGACTTGCATTGGTGGCGGCCACGGCTTAGGCCACCTTTTAGAGATTATTGATGATTTTGACTTTGTCAATTTAACCGGCATTGTCAGTACTACCGACAATGGCGGTTCTACCGGCCGTTTAAGGGATAGCGGCGCAACAATTTCCTGGGGGGATATTCGTTATTGTTTATCCAGATTAACCAAGCAGGCATCCACTAAATCACTGTTATTTGAATATCGCTTCGATAACCTAGGTGACTTATCAGGACATAGCTTAGGTAATTTGATGTTTTGCGCCGTTGATTCTTTATGCATTAGACCAACAGAAACGGTACAAGTAATGCGAGAGTATTTAGGTATTAAAGCAAATATTTTACCTATGTCCGATGCCATAACCCAACTAGTGAGTCATTCATCCGAACATTGCTATATTGGTGAAGTAGAGATTGATGATAATGTTAGTCAAGAGATCAATAAACTTGGTTTAACCCCTATGGTAAAACCAAGTAAAGAAGTATTACAAAATTTAAAAAATGCCGATGTTTTATTTCTTGGTCCTGGCAGTTTCTATACCAGCACTTTACCAAGCCTATTAATGACCGCCGTAGTTGATGTCATTAACCGCAATAATAATTTAACCGTATATTTTATCGCCAATGTTAAAGATGAATTTAACAATAAATACGATGAAATACATTATCATCTTGAATTTATTCGAAAGCTTGGACTTGTCAAAGAAATCCATTGCTTGATTCCTCGCCATAGAGTACCTAAGTCTATCGAATTATGTCAGCCATACACAATCGCCGAACTGCCTGCCGATATACATGGTAAACACCAATATAGATTCTACAGAAACCAGTTACTTGCCTTACTAAAACCCTAGTATTTCTCCTGAAATTTTTTCGGTTGCAATTTGCAATTTAATTTGCGACTCAAGACAAACACACCTAGCTATAAAACATAACCCATTGTATTTTAGGCTAAAAATACATGGCATGAACATTGCCATTATATAGGTGTGTTAACTTAATTTGTGAGATTAGTTATGTTAAATAAAACCTATGAATTCAATAACGATTTTATTATTAAACTACATGATAACTTTGATGCTGAGGCAGTAAAGATCATGAAAGATGATATAGAAAGGTACAGTAAATTCGCGACTAACATCATATTTGATCTTGAGCATGTAAACTTTATTGACTCCTCAGGCATTGGCGCCATTGTCTTTTTATATAAAAGAATGATCACTAAAGGTTATAGCGTATATGTTATTGGCTTAGCACAACAACCCTTGGAGCTCTTTCAAATGTTGTTTCTAGATAAAACGATAAATTGCTATCAAAATCTCGACGATTACCTAGCGAGTACAACAAATATGCTAGTTGCCAGCTAATGCTGATTCGGCCTCTTTTATTGTCACTCAGCACTGCCATAGCAGTGTTAGCTTGTAGTTCCTCAACAACACTTGATAACAACAGCACGTTACTTTTTGAGGTTACTAATTCAAAGAGCAGTGAGAAAGCGCGTATGCATAGCTATATTGTTAGCGCTGAGTCTCAGCTCTTGGCATTAGAACAACAAGGTTCTAAAAATTGTATATTGGGACAATTAACCATAGCCGAATCATTGCTAGCGCTAGCGAGACAAGAACATAATGCAGAGATGGAGAAGGATGCTTTTATAACCTTAGTTGCACTCGACCGGCAAATACGAAAGATTCGTTGTATCAATCAATATATTAATGGCCGCAGAGGCTGCGGTTATACCAATAAAAGTACCGTGCTTAAACGCTGGTATCGTGAAGGTGATTTTAAGCAATGTAAAAAACCATCGATGGCTAAAAGCAGCATTGATATAAAGCACACTTTTATCACCGAAACACTGCATGACTTTGACCAAGACAAAATTAAACCGATATATTATCAAGCCCTCAATAGGCTTATTGATTTAATTAAAAGCTACCCTAGTGCAAAATTACATATTATTGGCCATACAGATAGCAAAGGAAGCACAGCATATAACAGGAAATTAAGTCAAAAACGGGCCGATACTGTGGCTAAATTTTTTACTGACCATGGTATTGAGGCAGCAAAAATAGTTATTGAAAGCCAAGGAGAGCAGAGCCTCAGGGAATTAGAGCGTAGTGATGTTGCCCGAGTGTTTAATCGCTTTACTTCTATTTCCTTAGTTTTTTAAGATGTTAGCGATAAACGCACAATCTAGGAGATTGACCATGGGTAAATTATTAATGTTTCTTTTAACCTGCTTATTTGTTATGACAAGTTATGCGCAAGCAAGTGACATTACTATTCGCCCTGGCGACGTACTACAAATTGAAATCCCTGGTGAAATAGAATTTGAAAACCCCTTCCAAGTGAAAAGAGATGGTACTTTAAACTTACCTGAAATAGGTAAAATATCCATTGCCGGTAAAACACTAAAGCAAGCAAGCCTAGACCTAGCTCACCTATTAGGTGAAGAATATCGGGCCATCAACAACTTTCAACTGTACTTAATTGAAAGACGCATACCTATCCAAGTATTAGGTTTTGTTAATAATCCCGGCATGGTCGATTTACCTGAGGGGGCGAATGTACAAATGGCGCTACAAAAAGCAGGTGGCGCCAGTTCAGGTGCCCAGTTAGACCGATTACAATTAAATCGCCAGGGTGTAATCACCATTTTTGATTATAAAAAATATTTAGACACCGGCGACTTTTCAATTTTACCGGATATAAGCCCATTAGATATTATTTTTGTCCCAGCATCCCCCTTGATTGGTAATGTGCAAATGGATTTTGATGCCGCGACATTATCCGCCAGTGGCGATGGCTCAGCCGCAGAAACGGCAATCAAGGTGTTTGGTGAAGTGCTCAAGCCCGGCATATTTTCATATAAAGAAGGCAATACCATTGTTGACATGCTGATGAGAGCTGGCGGCGTCACTCGCTATGCCGGCGTTGAACATATCAGAGTCATTAATAATGGCACTCCGCAACTGTTTGACCTAAAGAGATATTTAGATACGGGTGATGCATCTCATATACCAAAAATCACCGCGGGCGCAACTTTATTTGTGCCCATACGGGAAGAAGAAGTTAAACGTGGCTTACGAACCGTCTATGTTATGGGGGAGGTGTTCAAGCCTGGAGCATATGAAGCGCCAGCCGGCACTGAGTTTTTTGATATTTTAGCCAATGCGGGTGGGCCCACTCGTTTCGCAGACTCAAGAAAAATCAGAATAATACGCGCTACGGGTCAAGTGGATGCTTTCGATTTACAGGCATTTACCGAAGGGTTAACACAAGCAGCTATACCAAAAGTGTACCCAGGTGACGCTATCTTTGTACCTGAAAAAACGGATATGAATGAAAAGTCATGGCTTAAAATCACCCCTGATAGAGCCATAAGAGTAATGGGAGCGGTGAACAAACCCGGCCGATATGAATGGGGCGACGAAATGAGTTTTCTTGATATCCTAGCTCATGCTGGCGGCCCAACGCAAGATGCCGATATGTCACAAATTAGAATAATAAAAAAAGGCCAAAGTAAACGAATGAAGCCCTTCGACTTGGAACACTTCTTCACTGAAGGTGGCGACTTTTCTCTTTTGCCTAAAGTAGGCGCAGGAGACACTATTTATGTCAGTGAGCGGCCTCGTGATGTTATTGATAACAAGGCACGATGGTTGCGCCAATCTCAAGCATCGTCTATTTATGTTTTTGGCCAAGTAGGACAACCCGGTCGATATGCTTTTAATAATAAAATGCATTTTTTAGATATACTTTCCGCCGCTGATGGGCCAAATCAACGAGCAGATATTCATAATATTAAAATTACCCACCGCAATAGCGTGCAAAGCAAAGTAACAACGCTTGATTTAGCCTTGTACTTTGAAACAGGTGATGAGACCTTATTACCCATAGTCAAATCAGGGGACAGTATCTATGTGCCAGAAAGGGACCGACCCTGGTTAGATTATAAAAAAGAACAAACGGTGCGCATCATAGGTGCAGTGGCAAAACCTGGCCGTTATTTATTTAGCCCTGATATGACATTGTTAGACTTACTGGCTGAATCAGGCGGTCCGACAAAAACGGCCTATTTAGAAAAAATAATGGTGGTTAATATATCTCGCAGTCAAACACAAGAGAATGTTAGTCATATATTTAACTTAGAAGAATTTATTGAACATCCAGATTTTAACACTTTACCCTTAGTGCGTGCTGGCGATACTGTTTTTGTCCCCGATTTATCGCAAAGCAACTGGAATATATTTATGGCTAATGTCAAAGACATCGTTAGTATCGTTTCACTCGTGGCCATTGTGGGAGGGCTATAACATGTCCGTGCTACCTATTCATTATGCTGAAGTTGAAGCTATCTATAATCAAACAATCGGCTCAGGCTATAAAACCTTAGCAGTCACTTCTGCTATAGCAGGCGAAGGAAAAACCACCATAGCGCAAGCGATTGTTGAACGCGCGCAAGTTGTTGGTAAAAAAGTATTACTCGTTGAAATGAACACTTTTAATCCAGCATTGTCTGAAAAATTATTGATGTCGATGAACAACCACGTCGCTGAAAATGAAATTATTGCCATCGAAAGTAAAGGTTATAGCTTGCTGCCAGCCCCGCAAAATATCCGCGATGTATTACAGTATAGGGAAAGCAAATTTCTGCTTGACGCGATCAAGCGTTGGTTGGTAGATTTTGACTGTATTATTTTTGATACTTCAGCATTAACATCATTAAATCAAAGTAATATAGCCGCAGAGATCATTAGTGAAGTTTGTCAGGGTACTATATTGGTCATAGAAGCGGGCAGAACCCCCGCAAGTTCAATACAAGAGAGCATTGAAAAACTTAAAAATAAAAAAGTTAATTTAATCGGTTCCGTATTGAATGATAAAAGTAACCCTTCGTTATTAGTCGAGTTGCAACGAGAAAGCCATCGACTTAACTGGCTATGCCCGGTATTGATGAGCAAGCTAAGAAAAAAATTAGCGTCCACCGTTTTACTCAATGTCTCGATCTAAAGAGAGACTATTTTTATCCCTACCAATTTAAAGATATCAGAGTAATTATAATACCTTTATTGCCACTCAGCGACGGGGTAAAAATATTAAAGTTAAGCATTGCTTAATGTGAATGGTTACTCCCAGTTCAAAATAACAACCTAGACGCTAAGCCTGATAAAATCGTCATTTAGAGCCTTGTCAGCGCATCGTTCATCGTCCAAAATCTATTAAGTATAGAATGACTAAGTACAAAAAAACATACTTATTATCAAGCCGCTGACAAGCTATGATTGACTACTAACTTAATATACTGGCTATTATTCTTTGCTAAAATCAACCTGAGTTTTAACCGCATAATGATCTGACCAACTAAACTGACTAATACGCTGTCGAGAGCAAATACTTTCCGGTGCTGAAAGCCAAAAGTGATCAATGGCTAAACCAAAAACGGGCAAACTGTAAGGTATATTAGGCCATGAATTAACAAATTCCGTCTTCATGCCCTCCATCAGTTTATCCATTCGTCTTGAATGTTTTGATAAATTCAAATCCCCTATCACTAACGACTTTGTCAATGGGGTGGTTTTAAGTGATTGCTTTAATTGGTATAAAGTTTTATTCCTAGTTTGCCATAATTTTTCATTACGTGGCGAAGGCGGATGCAAAGTAAGCAAGTTAATTTCGTTAAAAGGCAGTTGCCATCGGCTAGTGATTAAAAAGGCACTATGGCCACTTTTATAATATTTAATATGCGTAAATGGGTAGCGACTAAACAATAGCTGATCGCTAAAAATCTGCTGTCGCTGACTTTCACCACTGACAAAATAAGGAAAATACGGCGTTAACTGCACTATCAATTGCCTCTTTGCTTGCTGGCTAACACCTTGTAAGGTAATTAAATGATAGTGTTCCGCTATCAGGTGAGCGATTAACTCAGCTAGCTCATTTTCCCCCTCATGGTACTTGATGTTAAATTGAAAAAAACTAACGGGATCAACACAGGTTTTATTATTAAAGCTGCCGTTGCTATTTAAACAAAGTGCAACAATGAAATTAATCAATAAATAGCCCAGACAATCTTGCCAGGAGAGCAAGCTAATAAGCACGAACATTAGGACAATGTATATTGGCAAGACAATAAAAGGCGTTGTAAAAGTATTCTCAAGCCACCAAGGTGAGTGCGCCTGTTTCAATAAGTACCAAATAATGCTTGGCAAAAATATGAGTATTGACGCAATAACTAGCGTTATCTCCATAGATACTTGCCCTTTTGACTGAATAATTGTGACTTTCATCCTTAAATGTTAGCGCAAAATACCATACTTCACTGGATAGCTCACCCGCTGCTAATTTAAAGCGAACAATAGAGTCAAATTACTAATTTGCTTTGCAAAGCTCTAACTGGCTATGCATATTGCGATTAAAGCCGTACTTTTAGCCACTAACTATGCTAGTAAGCTATATATTCAACTGGCCTATTTTATGCATTTTAAAGTTATGACACTTTGAATTTTAGGTTTAATATGGCCGCTAAAACCCTAACCATAGCTCTACTGCTGGATAGTAGAAACTATGGTGGCATAGAAACTCATGTAGTCAATCTTGCTAGAGGCCTGCATAAATCAGGTCATAATGTGCAAATTATTTTACTAAACAATTATGGTAAACATCCGGTATTTGAGTCAGATAAATTCCTGCGTTCAATATTGGTAAAACTAGACGGTAACCCAGCGACACTTTATAAATTAATTAAATATTCAGCCATTAATTTAGTACACACCCATGGTTACAAAGCGGGAATTATTGGTCGACTTACTGGCAAATTAGCGAATAAAACGGTCGTTTCAACTTTCCACTCAGGCGAGAAAGGCAGTATTAAAATTAGGCTGTACCGCTGGCTTGACCGTATGACAGCCCATTATAGCCCTTGTATTTGTGTCTCTAAACAAATCAAAAAGTCGGCCAATTTAACCGCCGAGGTGATTGAAAATTTTGTCGAATTACCAGAGAAAAAATTAACAGAAACAACACTCGCTAGCCAGATAGCCTTTGTTGGGCGATTAAGCTATGAAAAAGGTCCTGATTTATTTTTACGCCTCGCCAAGCAATTACCACAGTACCAATTTTCAATATATGGCAACGGCCCTATGTTAAAAGAAATCAGCATGGCGGCAACAAATAACGTGATGTTAATGGGGCACGTCAATTCCATGCAGCAACACTGGTGCAAGATAAACTTGTTGTGTATTACCAGCCGTGAAGAAGGTTTACCGCTGGTTGCCCTTGAAGCGTTGGTGAGAGGGATTCCCGTAATTAGTTATGATATTGGTGGCATCTCAGCGGTTGTTATCAATAATATCAATGGCTGGCTAATACCGCCATTAAACGAAGTAGCCTTTATTGACGCCGTTAAACAGGGACAAATGTTGTCAAGTGAGCAACGAAAAAAAATGTCCTGGTCTGCTTATCAACATATTAAAAACAATTTTTCTTCTCACGCCATTATTCCTCAAATTTTCAAGGTTTACCGTAAAGCATTAATAGGTGGTTCACATGAACATTAGTCGCTATAAAAACCTATTAAACCAATCGGCACTTTATGGCTTAAGTATTTTTCTGATGAAAGGTATTTCCTTGCTCATGCTGCCTGTATATACCCATTACCTGACGCCCGAAGATTATGGCCGACTCGAAGTGTTAGTAGTATTTTCTAATGTGGTCTCGATTATATTAGGTTTTGGCTTAGTAGAAGCATTATATCGATTTGTTGGCTTAGCCGATGGCATCGAAAAAAAGCAACGCCATGCCGCTGAATGTTTATTTATTGCCGGCATTATAGCGATTCTTTCATATGCCTTTTTTCACTTTTACTCTAAAGACTTGGCCTTGTTTTTACCTGGCATCATTACCGAAAATGAACTCTATTTATTAGGCATTGCGCTTTGTGTCGGTGGTTTAATCAATATTCCTTTGGCTTGGTTACGGATCACGGATCGAGCTGGGCTATTCTTTTGTATCTCCATGTTGAAGGTAGTGCTGCAAGTCACACTCACTTTTTATTGGTTAGTCAATGGTTGGGGCATCACCAGTATTTTAGCCGCAGGAGCAGTGTCTGCTGTGATTGTCGCGCTTATTTTATCTGTTATTCAATTAAAGGAAACAAAAATCAGTTTTTCACTGCAGCAAATGAGCAACATACTATCCTATGCGGGGCCTATTTTTATTGGTGGTGTCGCCACATTTACTTTATCAGGTATGGATAGATGGTTATTGGCAGATCATTTTGGTGCCACAGAAATTGCCACCTATGCTATAGCGATAAAATTCGCCTTAGTACCAACTCTGCTTATTCAACCTTTTACCCTCTGGTGGTTTCCTAAACGATTTTCGCTACTAAAAGAGCATAATGGTAAGGCCTTAAATGCTCACTTTGCCGTACTTGGTGCCATTATTTCGGTACTCATTTGTGGTGTCATTGGCTTATTAGGCCCGGTATTAATTCAATGGTTAACCCCGGTTAGCTATCACGCTGCCATAGGCATATTACCTTGGCTATTGCTATGCACCCTATTGAAAATGTTAGCCGACTTATTAAACCTTGGTTGTTTTGTCGAAAAAAGTTCTAAAGTGCAAATGAATATTAACTTAGTGGCCAGTGGCTTTGGTGGGCTATTGCTTATTATTTTAGTGCCCTTATTTATGATTAAAGGCGCACTTGCAGCGCTCATTATAGCTAATGCTATACGTATGGCACTTTTCTATTATTTCAGTCAACGACAAGTCTATCTACCCTATAAATTGGGTTATTTATTTTCAGCAATCAGTGCCGCTTTTGTTGTGACTTGCATTGGTCAAATAAACTAAGGTGACTTATGACTTATACCCCCTTAAATATTACCGGCCTGGCAATTTTATTAATGCTGTCAACCTTGACATTATACTTATTTCCACACCCTATTATCCTAATTATTATCGGGCTAGCTCCCTTTGTCTTGTGGGGCATGGTCAACTTCTCTTTTGCGATTGTCTTAGCTTTTATTATTTTTTCATTTTTTCGAATTCATGAAGTTTTTCCTATTTTAGAACCGTTGAAACTACCCTTACTATTGGCATTGTCAGCGATATTTATCATTTTTTTACGAGCCAGCATCATGCAGAACCTTCATGCTTATTGGTGCCCTCAATTTACCTATTTAATACTCTTTTCTTTGTTGGTAACTATTGCTGTCCCCTTTGCCAGTAATGTCGCTGTGGCAACAAAGGCATGGACAGGGGTTTACAGCAAAATTATATTAATTACCTTTATTATTGCTTGGATGATGCGTAAGGAGAGTCACTTTATTAGCGCAAGCCGTGTCTTTATCTTTGCTGGTGCTGTTGTTGGACTTGTTGCCCTATATAACAAATTCAACGGTATCGGCTTAGTGGAGGGAACGCGGGTCACTATTGGCCGAGATATAGGGTCTTTACTGGGCGATCCAAATGATTTAGCCCTGGTGCTTTTGTATCCTATGGCCTTCGCTATAGCCACTTTTTTAGAGAAATCATTATCTAAATTTGAACGGTTATTTAGCTTTACTACTTTTTGCATTTTACTCTATGCCCTATTAGCGACGCAAAGTCGTGGCGGCTTACTGGGCTTTTTAGCGGTAATAAGTCTATTTGCCTATAAGCGCATACGTTCGAAAGTATTATTATTTTCCGGGGGCGCAATGGCCCTAGCTGTTTTATTTACCGTCGCAAAGATCAGTGAAAGAGCATCAGGTGGAGCTGCTGAAGCCGGGATAGACGAGTCGGCCATGGGACGACTCTACGCCTGGGAAGCGGCATGGAATATGGCGCTGGATAATCCGGTTCTAGGAGTAGGCATTAATAATTTTTATTACAACTATTTTTTTTATAGCAGCCATTGGGACGGTTTAAACCATGCCGTTCATTCTACTTGGTTTGGTGTACTGGCCGAGTCTGGCTTTGTTGGGCTAATACTATTTGTTACTTTAATTGTCAGCACTTTACTCATGTCTTTAAAAATGTTGAAAACAATCAAGGTTGAAGAGCATACTCCTGGCATACGCGTAGCACTCAATGCTGCTCCTGCTGGTATTATTGGCTTTATCGTTTCTGGTACCTTCTTAACTCAAGGCTTTATCTGGCCAATATATTTACAAGTTGCTTTAGTCATCGCTTTAAATCGTTATCTGCAGTCGATGAGTGGCAGCCGAACGACCTGAAGAGGCAGAGTTCAACTGAAATTAGCTTGGCAATAGCTGTGATGTTCAACACATCTGAGGAAATAAACATGACAGATTTTAGTAGACAAAATAACAGGGTAAATAGCCGAATTTTATACGTTCACTATGGTGAAAACTGGCTCAGAGGCAGTGAAATTGTCCTGTTAGATTTACTTAAAGCAGCGAAACAGCATCACTATTCACCCGTATTGTGGTGCAATAGTGAGGTGTTAGCAAAGCAGGCGACAAAACTAGGTATTGAGGTAATTATTGATAACTTCGTTTGCCTTGGTTATTGGACCACACCAAGGTGGAACTTCCATCAGTATTTTAAATTACTTTTTAAAGCGAAAAAGTTATTGCAGCACTATAAAATTTCGTTGGTACACTGCAATAATGGTGCACCTTGCCAATGGATGGTACCTGTTTGCAAATTTATGGCTATGCCCTTACTCCTGCATTTACATGCTAGGTATATGTATAGAGACAGGCTAACGTTATTATTTCACGGGGCCGATAGCATCATAGGTGTTAGCCAATCAGTCATTGACATATTTAAGTATAATGAGTTTAACAGCCAACCAGTGGCAGTTATCTATAATGGCATTAACCCACAGCGAATATTAAGCCCCTGCCCGAGGAATATTAGAGCTGAGTTATCGGCAAAAGATACTGACTTTGTCATATTATACCTAGGCTCATTAATTCCTAGAAAATCAGTAGAGCAATTACTGTATGCACTAGCTAAATTAAAAAAACACTACCAAGTAAAACTTGCCATTGTTGGCTCTGGCAGTGAAGCAGCCAAGTTAACTCATTTAGTTACTCAGTTAAATTTAACTCATAACGTTAAATTCTTTTCAGCTAGCGATAAGGTCGCTGAAATATACTCAAGCAATGCCGATTGTTTTATTTCAGTGCCGTTGGAAGAGGTTTTTGGCCTAACGCTGGCCGAAGCAAGTCTTGCTAAACTGCCCATCATCACCAGTAATATCCCTGGCATTGATGAAATATATACCGACCAGGAAAATGCGCTATTAGTCTCACCCAACAATACTGAGGAGCTCGTTAACGCAATAAAGTCCTTAATTGACAGGCCACTTTTAAGAAAGAATCTCGCTAGCAATGCACAAAAACATATAATAAAAACGTTCTCTTTAAAGCAACAGTTCATTGCCTTCAATCTTGTTTATCAATCTTTGTTACAGCGTGACAGCAAGCACAGTATGACAAAACTTATATTTTTACACACTAAGACCTTGCTAATAGCATTTTTAACTAAAGGCTATACCCACATACTGTTAAAGCTTTCATCGGGGAAGAGTCATGATTAAACGCGTGTTAATTTATGATCCTGTGCCTTTTAAGGGGGGCTCTAAAATAGTGATGAAAACAATAATCGCTGAATTACCTAGCAATATTGAGGTATGGGTTATTTCCAATGACAGCGACTCTTGGTGCGATGGTTGCTGCGCTAATGTGCACTTCGTTCCGTTGTTTTCTCCTCTTTACCTGCAGAATAAAACCACTGGCATGCTTTACTTTCTAAAGCACTTTGTTTATTTGTTTTCTTTAATCGCCAAGATGATGAAACTGAAAAGATTTAGCAAAATAATCGGCTTTTCCGGGCCAAACGTTGATTTTTCACTATATCTGCTCACTGAGATAATTAACATAGATATTATTCAACTTATTCAAGGTGATATTGCTAACTCTAAAGTTGCTGGTTTTGGTTTAACGCGAGCAAAACAGGTGTTTTACTTACCATCCACTTATGCCTCCATTTTACAGGCCTTAAAATGCCATAGTAATAAGGAAAATATAGCGAACAATAAGTATATCCCTTTTGTGAATGGTATTAACTGCTCAACCATCAAAGTAAAGGCTACTAATAATAAAAGTAGCGATAAAATTGGCTTTTTATGGGCTGCCTCTTTATTAAAATGGAAGCATATAGAGCTTTTTATCGCGGCTATAACCAAGCTAAATAGTAGCTATGAAGATGTTAATAAATATTTTGCCAGCGTTTGCTATATTAAGCCAAAAAATGACAGCTATTTAGATATAGCTGACTTTGCTAAGGTTGATAATATTCACTGGTATGCGGACCCTAACAATTTAAATGAAATTAGAGCAAACTCATCGGTATTTATCTCTACTGCTGAACATGAGCCTTTTGGCCTATCAATTTTAGAATCCATGGCTGCTGGACTAGCCATCGTAATTCCCGCTGATAATGCTTATTGGGATCAACAGCTAACAAATAACTACGATTGCCTAAAATATAGTCCTAATAACATGGAAAGTTTAGTGCAAGTGTTAACCCGACTAATAAATGATCCCACTTTATTATTGAACATTGCTCAGCAAGCTAAGCTTAGGGTCCAACACTATTCCCATCGTAGTTGTTATGCACACATTCTCAAAAGCATTCGCAATTAACAAAATAGCCTTGTCAAAGTGCAAAAAGACAATATGTCCCAATATATTACTTTGATTTTATTGAATATATTCATTGGCATAATAAATGCTGAGTAATCAATAGTAGGATAACAATGTAAAGAGGTATTTGTTATGTGTGGCATTATTGGGGCAGTAGCAGACTCAGCAATAAAACCAGTATTAGAGGGTTTAAGTCGGCTTGAATATCGCGGTTATGACTCTTCTGGTATTTCAATTTTAGCCGATAACGAAATTAAAACACGAAAAGTACAGGGTAAACTTAATCAGTTAAAACGTTTACTATCAGAACAGCCTTTAGAGGGTAAATGTTGTATCGGTCATACCCGTTGGGCTACACACGGAAAAGCCACGGTAAGCAACGCCCATCCACATCAATGTGGGCGAGTGGCTGTTGTCCATAATGGCATCATTGAAAACCACTTACACTTAAAAGAAAAGTTACTGCAATGGGGCCACCATTTTAACAGTTCAACCGACAGTGAAGTGATTCCCCACTTAATAAATCATTATTTATCGCAACACCTGTCTGAAGAAGATGCCATAGAGAAAGCCATTTTACAATTAAAAGGCAGTTATGCCTTGGGTGTACTAATCAATGGTGACAGTAATAACATTTATGCCATCAAGCAAGGCAGCCCCTTAGTTATCTCACAGGGGATTAACGGCGCTTATCTGGCATCAGACGCCATGGCTTTAGGGCCGGATAGCAGTAAAATCTATTATCCTAAAGACAATGAATTAATCAAGCTAACGAGTCACGGCATCAAGCTTTGCAACCCAAGCGCCAATAGAAAAATCCATTATGTAAACAATAGCTATTGCTCAAAGATAGTATCCAAAGGTGAACATAGCTCCTTTATGGAAAAGGAAATTTTTGAACAAGTTGATCTACTTAATAGCTGGTCAGTAGATCGTCACGCCACCGACTATTCAACGATAAATTTTAACGACTTCAATAAAATTACTATCATTGCCTGTGGCTCTTCATATTACGCAGCCTCGGTGGCAAAATTTTGGTTTGAAAAGTACGCTAATATTTTAGTTGAAGTCGATATAGCCTCTGAATATCGCTATCGTTCGCCGGTAATGACCCATAAAGAGTTAGCCATTTTTGTTTCTCAATCGGGAGAAACAGCAGACACCTTAGCGGCATTAAAGTATGCCAAAGCGAATAAAGTACAAACATTAGCGTTAGTCAACGTCGCGAATAGTAGCATAGCGAGAGAAGCCCATTTTACCTTTGAAATTTATGCCGGTCCAGAAATTGGCGTAGCCTCAACCAAGGCTTTTACTTGTCAGTTAGCCATATTTTATAAAATGTGTCTTGAAGCAGCACAACAAAGAGCCTTTATAAAGTTAGATGAGTTAAAACAATTACAACAAAACTTTCTCCAACTACCTTACTTAATTGAAAAAATTTTACAACGCTGTACAGAAATAAAATTACTGGCGATAAAACTCAGCAGATACTCAAATATACTATTTATCGGTCGCGGTATACAAACGCCCATAGTACATGAAGGAGCGTTAAAACTGAAAGAAATTAGTTATATTCATGCCGAAGCTTACGCGGCAGGGGAATTAAAGCATGGACCAATAGCCTTGCTTGATGAGCAAATGCCTGTGGTCGTCATAGCACCTAAGGACAGTTTGACCGATAAATTACTGTCAAACATTCAAGAGGTACAAGCTCGTAACGCGCCATTATTTATTATTGGCGATGCTTCTATCAGGGATTATATCAACTTAAAAGAAGATGAATTTTTTGAGTTACCCCCAGCGCCAGAGTCCATACAGCCCATTATCACTGTTATCCCAATGCAATTGCTCGCATTATACTGTGCTCAAACGCTAGGAAAAAATGTTGACCAACCCAGAAATTTAGCTAAATCGGTGACAGTAGAATGATTACTTTTAACATTAACCACGCAAAACAGTGGGCTAAAACGAGTGATAGTGTCTCAGCTCAATTGATAAAAAAACTTTGGTTCACCATCAAGGCCATAGAAATGCCAAACATTCCCGTTATATTTAAGCTGCTTTATATCATTCATATAGTTTTAAAGCAGATTATAGCGGATGTACTACGCATTTTTTATTACACACCTTTATTTAAATCTAGGCTAAAAAACCAGCCTAAACAGCTTTATCTGTATGGTGGTTTACCCGTTGTTATCGGCAGTCTAGACATAATTATGGGCGACAAAGTCAGGTTAGCGGCTATGACCACAATAAGTGGTCGAGCCGTTGGTAATACTATCCCGCTATTAGTTATTGGCGATAATGTTGGTATTGCCTGGCGGACCTCAATATCCGTGGGCAATAAAATAACCCTTGGTAATAACGTCCGAATTGCTGGTGATTGCTACTTAGCGGGTTATCCTGGTCACCCTATTAATGCTAAGTTACGGGCGCTAGGCAAACCAGACCATGAATCGCAAGTAGGCGATATTACTTTACAAGATGATGTCTGGTTAGCCACCGGGGTAAAAGTGATGCCCGGCGTGACTATAGGCCGCGGTACCATAGTAGCTGCAGGCAGTGTGGTCACCAAAGATTTGCCCAGTTTTGTCCTCGCTGCGGGTGTACCAGCAAAAGTTATAAAGTCAATTGAGGCGGATAATCATGATTAATTCAACGTCTTTAGTATCTGCCGATAAAAATAGACCTATTGTGGTTTTTGGTGAAGATTGGGGTGCACATCCCAGCTCTACTCAACATTTAATTAAGGTACTTGGACAAACTCGATCCATTATATGGTTTAATTCTATTGGCTTAAGAAAGCCAAAATTTACTCGGCATGACTTGTTGAGACTTTATAATAAAGTGAAATCTTTTTTATTGGCTCAAAACAAGCCTGATGAAGTCAATGTGCACAATAGTAGTCATTTCGTTATTATTAATCCTTTGGTGATCCCTTGTGCAGATAGCTGGCTTGCTTTGAAAGTGAGTAAATATATTTTACAGTATCAATACCGCATAGCTTGCAAAAAATTAGCTATTAGCAATCCTATTATTTGGACATCGTTACCCACTTCGGTCGACTATTTAGAACTATTTGGCAATGCTCCTTGTGTGTATTATTGTGGGGATGACTTTAGTAGTCTTGCCGGGGTAGATCACGGATTTGTGGCAAAAAAAGAGCTTGAGTTAATTGAAAAATCAAACTACATTTTTACCGCCAGTGAAAAGCTGCAAGAGAAATTTCCTCGTGATAAAGTAGTCAATATTCCTCATGGGGTAAACTTTTCACTCTTTAGTGAGCAGGTTAATATTACCCCGAGTGATTTACCAAAAGGTAAGCCTATAGCCGGATTTTATGGCAGTATTTCAACCTGGTTAGATCAAAATTTATTAGTGCAAACGATCACAGCACTACCCCATTGGAGTTTTGTTTTTATTGGCGAGCTAAGCTGTAATGTAGATAAATTAAAGCACTTTCCTAATGTATATTTTCTTGGGGAAAAACCCCATACAGAATTACCTAAGTATATTCAAAATTGGAATGTTGCCATCTTACCTTTTGTAAACAATAAGCAAATTCAAATGTGTAACCCGTTAAAGTTAAGAGAGTATATAGCTAGCGGCACCCCCATTGTCACCACTGATTTTAATGCTTTAAATGGTTATCGAAAGTATCTGCAAATATCGAGTTCGGTGAAGCCATTTTATCAGGCGATACTGCTAGCAAATGCTGAGATAACTCCAGTAGTTAACTTTGATAAGCTAGAGGATATAAATGACCTACTTGCCCTGACTCAAGTAAAACAATGTCGAAAGGCATGCGTAAAAGATGAATCTTGGGAGAATAGAGCAAGGGATGTGCAACGTTACCTAGTAATGTGCTAGGAAAGCTACAAACGTTGAATTTGTATTGACTACCAGTCTGCATAAATATGCGGCCACTATGGTTTGCTAAAATCAACAGTAACGAGTTTACCAACACCGGTTGCGCTCAATGCCAATAGCTAGTACTGGTCAATTTATCGGTAGGTGCACAGAAAAACAACTGCCCTTACCTATTTCGGACTTGACCATAATTTTACCATCATGTTGTTCAATGATTTGATGGCTAATGGACAAACCTAAACCAGTTCCCTCTCCAACAGGTTTACTGGTGTAAAAAGGAGTAAATATTTGTGCTATGTTATCGGCGTCTATACCCATGCCAGTGTCTTCAATTTCAATAATAATACTGCTCTCCTCAACAAAACTCCTGACATAGATATCGCCTTTATCCGTTATAGCTTGGCCCGCATTAATCAATAAGTTCATAAATACTTGATTTAATTTTCCCGGAAAAACACGTATGGCTGGCAAAGGCTGTAAGTCGACATGTACCTGACAACAGTATTTAAGTTCATTGTGAACCATATTTAAGGTAGCCCTTAACCCTTCATTGACATCGATCAGTACTTTTTCTGAATGATCAACACGCGCAAAAGTCTTTAAGCTTTTTACTATTTCGGTCACTCTATCTACGCCAGAAATACTACTCTTGATTAAAGGCGGTGAGTCCTTAAAAAGAAATTCAAGCTCATATTTCTTTGCTAATCTCTTATGGTTTTCTTTTTCTTCGTCACTAGCAAGCGTTTCGTTAAATTCATGGTAGTATTTTTCAATATCACTAAAATAATCGGCTAATACCTCTAAATTACTGCGAATAAAACCAATGGGGTTGTTAATTTCATGAGCAACACCTGCGGCTAGTACACCAATGCTGGCCATTTTTTCAGAGTGAACCAATTGTGATTCACTCTGTTTTAATTCCTCATTGGTATTTGAAATTTTTTCATAACTTTGCCTTAACGCGCGCTCACGTTTGGCTACTTTTTCACTCATATGATTAAACTGTTTAAATAAATCGGCAAATTCCTTGAACCTTAGATCTTCTTGCAAGGCTTGCGGCTCATTGCCTTGTTCAAGGCTTGACGTTAACTGAGAAAGGGCCAGTATAGGTTTAACAAAATAGCGATAACCATAGAAATAAGCCAAGAGTGTCGTCAATACAATGGCAACAATAATAAGGCTGGCTAGCTGAATAACTAATTTTGACAAGGCTTCATTTCGATAGGATTCATCGATAGTAAAGGCAAAGCTCACTCCAGCATCTTGCCATTGCATCACTTGCTTAGTGCCAATGACTTGCTTGCCAAAAGTCGCAATAGTTTGCCCAGCCTGCACCACTTCAATCATTAAACCATCAAGTAATTCAACATCACCTTGCCTAGCGTGAATAGCTTTTAACGGTATATTGGCTAACAAAACACCTTCAACATGCTGATTATAAACAACAGGATAAGCTAAACACCAAAAGTATTGCCCATCAATATTTAAGATTTTAATAGAGCTAGAAACGTCGCCACTCAGGATACTTTTAAGCCAGGGGTATTCTCTATAATTAATACCAGATTGCGAGGTGGAATATAAAGTACTACCTTCAAAGTCGAGTAAGGTTTCATCATATTTTTGACCTAATAATGTTAACCCTGCCATGTAATCTTGTATCTTGCCAAGGTTACTTTTTGGTTGCATCAATGCTTGTATAAACAGCGAAGCACGAGCTTGCTCTTCTAATAAAATTAAATGATGATTAATAAACACTCGGTAATTATTACTTAATGTATTAATTTCTCTATGGGCTATTTTTTCATATTCAGTGTTCACTGATTCAACCACATGATTGACCACTAAGCTGGTAATTATTACCGCTAAAGCTAAGCAACTTATAAAGACAAATCGTGCTAAAGCAAAAGATACACCAGTCTTAACCATTTATTTCACCCAATATTTTCATTATTATTAGTTTCATCAATATAATTTTCACTATGCCGATTAGGTGTTATTTACTAGTTAAGTAAGACAATTTCATCTTTATGGTTAAATTTCCCCATAGAGTAATCGTCAATAGTTAGTGCTTCATGAGCATTAAAGTGTTGCTTATTATAAGGGGAAAATGGTCGCTGATAGTTTTTCAACAGTCCTAGCACCGGCTTGGCTAAATGCTCTAAGGCATGATGAATCAGTATTTTATCTTTATCTTTATCCCCAGTTAATTTAACTTGCTTGATGGCAGATATGACAATTTTAGTCAGATCATAAGCGTGAATAAAGCCTGTTTGTGCCTTAATGTCCCCTTTGTGCTTTAGCTCCTTATTTGACTTAATGGCTAACGCTAACACGTTTTTAGCAAACATTGATAAATCTTCATTTAGAAATGAAAAATTGGTTTGGATAAACTGTAAATCTATTTTTCCCCGCTGACTAGCGGACACTTTTTCAGTAAAATCCCCGCCAGTTATCCCCCAATGGCTCCTAATAGGTAAACGAATGTTTTGTGGTAATTCAACCATGGCATGAGTGAAGGTAGCGCCTTCAGCAGAGTTACCCACAAAAAATATTACATCAGCACCACTGGCTTTAATATCTCGAAGTAAGACTTTGGCATGATTTTTCCCTGTGCCCCAATTAAACCAAGACAAACCCACAGGTGTTATCGATGCTTCATTAAGGGCTTGTGTCATTGTTTTTTCATTTGAGCGACCCCAACCGGTGTCCTCCAATAATAAGTAAGGTTTACGAAAACCTTGCTCAATGGCTTTTTTGCTAATAAAGCTACCGGCATTACTGTCATCAATCGACAAGCGAAATATCCAGTTTTGCGCTGAGCTGCTGCGAGTGATTGGCCCAGCGGCTGCCCAGGGATCTAAAAGAAGAATTTTATTTTCATTAATGAAGTCTTTATTCGCTAAGAGGGGCGGCGAATGGAGACCAGAAAACACCATTAATGCTTGTTTATCTAGCAAAAAATCTTCTAAATTACGTCTACTTCTTAATGAGTTAGCCCGGTGATCTTTAGTAATAACATCAAAATGAATTCCCTGAAGTTGATAATCAACCTCAGCCAATGCAGTATTGATACCTTGCTGTATAGCTAAACTCGAAGCTCTAGCACCACTAAAATCAGCATCAAGATAAATAGTATATTTTTGCTGAGCATGAACCTCTGCTGTATAAGTAGTGAGTAAGATAAGGCAGGAAAAATATAAAGATGAAAATACATATTTACTAAAAAACATCACGTATCCTTTTATTAATTAATGACATACTTGTCTTATTCATTATAGTGAAGTTATCACTTTAACAGATTAATAATGCTGTTTAGTAAAATATACGGCTAAAAATATAAAGATAGCACCATGCCAGTGCTATTGACCACTTACTAAATATTTTAGCTTATATCCATGCAGATTTAAAACCAAATTTTTAGATTAAAAACTTTATGGTGGTGCAACAAAAGACATTTATAATAATAAGAAGAAGGTGAAACGTATGATTAAAAATTAGATCAAGAAGAAAATGAATAGTACTAACCTATAATATTTTCATTATAACTAGCAAGAAGATATGACTAAAATGGTACCCGGAGCCGGACTTGAACCGGCACGCTTTTCGGCGAGGGATTTTAAATCCCTTGTGTCTACCAATTCCACCACCCGGGCATTGTATCTTTCGATAAGGGAGTATTTTTATAGTAGGTTGGTACCTACTCTTTATAAATTTATTTATCATATTTTGTAAAAAAACATGACTGACACTGTCATAAACTTATAAAAATTTGGAGCGGCTAACGAGACTCGAACTCGTGACATTCACGTTGGCAACGTGATGCTCTACCAGCTGAGCTACAGCCGCTTCATTAGAGCTTTACTTTTACAGGTTTTCTGGAGCGGCTAACGAGACTACTCTCATCAACATAAGTCGTGGCATTCACTTCGCTTTTGGCAACGTGATGCTCTACCAGCTGACACCAGCCGCTTCATTAGAGCTTTACTTTTACTACTTAATCTTTTAAAAAATGGTACCCGGAGCCGGACTTGAACCGGCACGCTTTTCGGCGAGGGATTTTAAATCCCTTGTGTCTACCAATTCCACCACCCGGGCATAGTTATCTAAAAGATAAAGGGAGTTTTTTATAGTAGGTTGGTACCTACTCTTTATAAATTTATTTATCATATTTGGTAAAAAACATGACTGACAACTGTCATAAACTTATAAAAATTTGGAGCGGCTAACGAGACTCGAACTCGTGACATTCACGTTGGCAACGTGATGCTCTACCAGCTGAGCTACAGCCGCTTCATTAGAGCTTTACTTTTACAGGTTTTCTGGAGCGGCTAACGAGACTACTCTCATCAACATAAGTCGTGGCATTCACTTCGCTTTTGGCAACGTGATGCTCTACCAGCTGACACCAGCCGCTTCATTAGAGCTTTACTTTTACTTATACTAGGTAAAACTTCTTTCAGCGTTACAGCTAAAATTGGAGCGGCTAACGAGACTCGAACTCGTGACATTCACGTTGGCAACGTGATGCTCTACCAGCTGAGCTACAGCCGCTTCATGAGAGCTTTACTTTTTACTTCCCAACTATCGTTGATGATATGGTACCCGGAGCCGGACTTGAACCGGCACGCTTTTCGGCGAGGGATTTTAAATCCCTTGTGTCTACCAATTCCACCACCCGGGCAAAATGGAGGCGGATACCAGAATCGAACTGGTGTACACGGATTTGCAATCCGCTGCATAACCACTCTGCCAACCCGCCATTTTGTCAACGATGTATCCATGATATCATTATCAATGGATTTTGCTTTTCAACTTAAATTGGAGCGGCTAACGAGACTCGAACTCGTGACATTCACGTTGGCAACGTGATGCTCTACCAGCTGAGCTACAGCCGCTTCATTTAAAAATCAATAATTACAAATTCCAGTAAAAGAAATGACAAGAGAATGTAACATCAACTTAGCCAACTTCACTTTACTTGCTGACTCCCTGTCAACGAAAACGCATTCTACATCTAAATATTTTCCAGTCAACTATTAAATTAACTTTTTATCCTAACTGCTTAAAAAGCGAGTTGTTTGTTCCATTTTTAACTAAATGGCTTATTAATCGTCCCCTTAGTTATAAACGAGTCTTTGAAAAAAGTTTATTGCTGCTTTAACTCAGGCCAAGCTGCTTTAAAGTAACTTACCCAGGTAGTAACCGTTAGCACGGTAGCAATAAAATAAAAACCATAAGAAAGGTAATTAATGACTTCATGAGGCAAGGAAAATAATATTAACGGAATATCATAATCAGGTTGCCAAATGAGCCCCATAATACCAAGCATTTGCGCGGCAGTTTTATATTTACCCATATTAGAGACGGCAATAACATCACGCTTTCCTATAGAAGACATAAACTCACGCAAGGCGCTAATAAAGACTTCTCGCGCTATCATAATAATCGCCGCAACAGAAACCAGCCATGAGCTGTAGTCTTGAGCAATCATCACCAAGGCAACAACGACCATTAGTTTATCGGCTACTGGGTCTAAAAATGCGCCAAACGCAGAAGATTGGTTGAGCTTACGAGCAAGATAGCCATCTAAGATGTCACTAACCGCAGCTAACCAAAAAACAGCAAATGCGCCAAAGTGGCTCCACGAAAGTGGTAAATAGAAAATTATCAAGAAAATAGGGATCAATATGATCCGAAATAAGGTTATTTGGTTAGGTATTGTCCACATTTACTTTTCACTACAAGTATTTTTCTCTAGTTTACACAAGTTGCTATAGCAGTGCTACGGCTGAATATGACAAGTTAAGGTAAAAGCAGGGGTTAAAGGCTTACTTAGCAAAAGCTCATTTGATTTTTCGAGGGGGGAAATAAATATGGTGCTATGATTTATTACTTTTCATGTAAAGCATCATGGATTTTATCTGCTAATACATGGCTTATGCCGGGTACTTTCGCTAAAGCGGTAACATCAGCTTGTATGACTTCTTGTAAACCACCCAAAAATTTTAATAAGCTTTGCCGCTTTTTCGCGCCTATACCTTCAATTGACTCTAAACGAGACTTTTTACTGACCTTTTGCCTTTTTGCTCTGTGCCCTGTTATAGCAAAACGGTGTGATTCATCGCGAATATGTTGCACCAGATGTAAAGCGGGTGATGTCGCGGGTAAGGAAAGTAGCTGATGGCTACCTGCCAAAATTAAGGTTTCTAAGCCCGGTTTACGTGACTCCCCTTTCGCAACACCCACAAGTAGTGGCGTTCTAGTTAATGCCAGCTGACTAAAAAACTCTTCGGCTTTAGCCAATTGGCCTTTTCCACCATCAATAAAGACAATATCAGGCAATTTTTCTAAAGCATTATGCTCGATCTGGTTGCTCGGGTTCGCTTTTAATTTGCCATAGCGCTTGTTTAAAGCAAAGGCCATGGCAGCATAATCATCGCCAGGTGTGATGCCATGCACATTATATCTGCGATAATCAGTTTTGAGTGGACCATCTTGGTTAAAGACCACATTTGAGGCTACTGTTTGTTGGCCCATGGTATGACTAATATCAAAACATTCAATACGATGAATACCATTTTCCAACTCAAATACTTCATTTAACGCCACAAAACGTGCTTGCATAGACTCTTTATGACTAGTTTGAGTAACAAGGGCCGTTTGTGCATTAGTACTCGCTAACTTTAAATATTGAGCTCGTTCACTGCGGGTATTTGTTGATATTTTAACATCATACTCTGCTTGTTCACTCAGTAGTGCTGCTAACTCGGCTACCTGTTCAATTGATTCTTTGATGACTATCTCTTTGGGAATATTACCTTGGATTTTGCCATGACTTTGTGAATCATTTGTTAAGTAATGCTGAGCAATAAATGCCTGTAATATGTCACTGTCACTACTTTCATTTGGCACTGTAGGGAAATAGCTTTTACTGCCTAATATTTTATGTTGTCTAATAAAGAGTAAATGTATGCACACTTGTGATTTATCACGATATAAGCCGACAACATCAAGCTCGGCGATATGACCGCTGACATGTTGTTGTTGCTGAACTTTACGTAATGTTGCTATTTGATCGCGATATTTTGCTGCAAGCTCAAAGTGTAACTCATTACTGGCTAATTCCATTTTTGTCACTAACTGTTCAATCACAGCAGAGCTTTTCCCCTGTAGAAAAAGCTTGGCTAAATTCACTTGCACTTGATAATCATCAACCGATATTTTATTAACGCAGGGGGCTGAGCAGCGGCCTAACTGGTATTGTAAACAGGGTCTTGACCGTGCTCGATAATAGCTATCTTCACATTGTCTAATAGGAAATATTTTTTGCATTAAGCGTAAGCTTTCCCAAACGGCGCCAACCGTCGGGAATGGGCCAAAATATTCACCTTTTACTTTTTTACCACCACGGTGTAGGCCTAGCTTAGGGTGCTTATGATCGGTAATAAGTAAATAAGGGTATGACTTATCATCCCGTAATAAAATATTGTATTTAGGTTGATACTTTTTGATATAGTTATTTTCAAGTATCAGCGCCTCACCTTCGGTATGGGTAACGGTGACTTCAATGGCGGCAATTTGCTGCACTAATACTTGTGTTTTAACTGAGCCAACATCTTTGCGAAAATAACTTGTTAGACGCTTTTTAAGCTGTTTGGCTTTACCGACATAAATAATCACTTGCTGACTATTATACATTCGATAGACACCCGCTTGTTCGGTCACTACACGCAAAAAAGCCTCACTATCAAAAGTTGAGGCTGCTGGGTTTTGACCTAGTGGTTTACTGGCTAATTTTTCGGTATTCTTTGGCGACATTAAGTTTAAGCTTCTTAAGGATATCTATAGCTTTTCTGTTTTTATCATGCCATAGCGGATAGCTAAATGCGTTAACTCAACATCATTGCTAACAGCAAGCTTGTCAAACATTCGATAACGATAGCTATTAATCGTTTTAGTACTTAAATTCAGATGTTCTGAAATATTTGGGACTTTATCACCACGAGTTATCATAATCATAATCTGTAACTCTCTATCGGATAAGGAACTAAAAGGGTTATCGTCAACCGATTTAAATTGGCTTAACGCCATCTTTTGCGCAATAGCAGAAGGTAAATAACGTTGGCCACTATTAACGGCACGAATAGCATTAACCATTTCATCAGGGCCAGCATCTTTTGTTAAATACCCGGCAGCACCCATTTGCATCACTTTACTTGGGAACGGGTCTTCGGTATGCGCAGTTAACACTATAATTTTGACATCGGGCGCAAAACGTAATATTTTTTTGGTCGCTTCAAGACCGCCCATACCTGGCATATCCATATCCATGAGTAATACATCAGGTTCTTTTTGTCGACAGAACTTAATTGCATCTTCACATGTTTCACATTCGCCGATAACACTTAATCCCTTAACGCAGCCTAAAATTTTACTAATACCGACACGAACAAGGTGATGATCATCAACCAATAAAACATTTATCACGCAAGACAACCTTAGTTAAAGATGAGAAGTAGCAAGAATATAGCGAAAACGCTGACTATTCAATTGAATATTACCGAATAATTATGTGATTAAATTTATTATCAGCTCAAACTGAGGCACAACTTGATCAGGCATCAAATGTACTTTAATGCACTTACCAACCACTTGCCGCGATAGCCTAACAACTAGGTGCATAACAAAATTAGCGAGCTTTAGAGCTTATTATTTTTCAGCCAGCTATTTAACAGGCCTATTTGGCCATTTTTATAAGCGGCATAGGTTAATCGAACGGCATTGCTCAAAATAACACTGTCAGACCAATTAGTTTGTTCACTGATTAACTCATAACAATGTTTTGCCTCGGGTGACATATAACCGCGCATTTCCTGCAAACCGCGGGCTTTTTGCCGCTCACGGTAACGTTTTTGTTTTTCGGCATTACTCATAGCAACTTTCTTTAAAGGTTGTTCACTCACTTGCTCAGATTCTTTCATGTCGTTTCAATTTATCTCTAGCTATAGAAGCCTATAATCACGCATAACGAGTGTGTAATCAAGGAAGCTAATTAATTTGACCCTAACAAATTAATTTTTTCTTTTAACTGTTCGCAGTTGTTTAGTGTACAAGTGTAAGCTAAAGTAGCTCCCTAAAATATATTATCGGATTTCAGCTTATTATGGCGATGCCACAACAAAACTCATACAGTAAAGAAGATTTAGTAAAGGCAGGAACAGGAGAATTATTTGGGGAAGGTAACTCAAAACTTCCTTCAGGCAATATGCTAATGATGGATCGCATTGTTACCATTTCTGAAGAAGGTGGTGAAAACGGTAAAGGCTATATAATAGCCGAATTAGATATAACGCCAGACTTATGGTTTTTTGATTGCCATTTTAAAGGTGATCCGGTAATGCCTGGCTGTTTAGGTTTAGATGCTATGTGGCAATTAGTTGGCTTTTTCTTGTCTTGGGGGGGTGGTCCAGGTAAAGGCAGAGCTTTAGGTGTCGGTGAAGTGAAGTTTACCGGTCAAATACTACCAACCGATAAAAAAGTTACCTTTAGGATAGATTTCACACGCGTGATTAAACGTAGACTTTACATGGGTATTGCTAACGGTACTGTCAGTGTTGACGGTCGTGAAATTTATACCGCCAAAGATCTTAAAGTAGGTTTATTTACTGATACCAGTAAATTTTAGAGCAAGCTAGTGCTAGCTTTAGTAATATATTAATTATAATTTAACACTCATTAAAATTAAAAAAAGCCCCGCAACTTGCTGGGCTTTTTAACTTTTCAATTCAATTCATTTACTTCAATTTCAGTTGAACTGCTATTGATAAAACAAGCAATTGTTTATTTAAACAGCCCTTGATGTTTATCTTCTATGGCTTCTCGCCATCCACCAAGCCATTGTGACTTTATTGCATCATTTTGGTACGGGCAATGTTCCTTAGAACGACCAGATATACCTGCTTGGTAACCTCTTGTATGTGCCCTATCTTGACGATCGCGTTTTTGCCGCTTCATCATAAATACACGCTCCTTGGTTCTTCTTAATAGAAATACCAATAGCAGTGGCGATAAATAATTGCTTACTAGTAAACATCATTCGCTCACTGATATTGCACAACTTCTTTAAGCATAGTTCAAAAAAATCAAAATACAATGGATTAAATGAATAAACGTCCGGCATAAAAAAAGCACTCAAAGAGTGCTTTTTTATACTTAAAGATCAGTACTTAGCGGTAGCATAATTAGTAGGCGTTAGCTGTTGAACTTCCTCCGACGAAGTCCAAATACGGCTAACAGTGAAAATAACACCATCCCTCCAAAACTCGCGCCTTGTCTTTCAACTTTATCTTCAAATAAACCACAATCTTCAACTTCACCACCCGCTATGGGGTTAAGCAAAACTGCTCGGGCGACATCTATCATCACCGGATTCCCGCTGTCATCAAGTATTGCTACGCCCTTAGCATCATAACTTTTAGATTTTACTATAGCGGTAGCTGAGATCTGGCCAGCATCATTAATGTCACTGGCTTTAAGAATGTTATACTTAGAGTTACATGCTAATAGAGTATTGACATCAATTAGCACTGGCGAGTCACTGGCGGTATCGTAAATAAAACCAGCTGTTCGACGCGGATTTTGCGAACTGTCATTATGAGTTTCAATTTGCCCTTCACCGACGATAACACCGGCAGAATTTACCGAAAAAGCTGTACTTACTGAGGTAGTAAAGAAATCTTTTGGGATAATAATTTCCATTTCATTTTCTGCGACATTAGTATCAACATAAAATAGTTTTTTAACAAACGTATCTGGGTCGCGAGTATAACCAACTACTAAACCGTTATCGTTAATATCATAGGCGCGTGAAAAAGGATAAGTATTACCGTAAGTAAAATAGTAATGCTTTTGATTAAAGTCTAACACCTTGCCATCTTTATACAGTACCGCATAGGAGCCAGTCATACGCTCATTTGATGCAGGCGTTACGACATCGCTATCATCCCAACCATGGGCATAACCGACGGCAATATCGTGATTATTTATCGCCAACGCTTGGCTAGAAAAGGCTCGCTCATCATCGGCATGCGGGGTAATCAATAAGCCCAACTGCTCTGTTTCCGGCTTTCCTGTAGCTGATATTGTCGCCTTAAATGCCTGAATATAGTACATACCACTTTGAATTTTTTGTATACAAATTTCTTCAGGGATAATAGCTAACACACTGGGGTCGGCACAACCACCACTGGTATCATTTATATATTCTACCCGAGCATCACTTAACTTATAACTAGTATAACCAACTGCAATACCATTATCATTCATATCAAAAAGAGCAGAAATACCACCACCATACTCTGTGGTATCGGGTTCCACGGCAATTATTTCGCCTGTCGTGTCAATGTAGAAAGCACGTTGACCATGTTCACGTACCCAGTGGGTTTTAAAAGTTCCGTCACTTTCCGTGGCGGGTCCTTCTATAGGTAAATATGGCGCAGACCCAGTACCAAAGATAAAGCCACTGTCGGTAATACCTTGTATAACATTGACGGTTGAGCGTGTGACTACATCCGCACATGGAGTACCATCAAATCCGGTATCAAATATACATATTTCAATAGACGAAATGTTTTCATCTGCTGAATCTAGGTTAATCATAGCGGCAGCATCGGCAACAAATTGGTATTCGAAATTTGGATTTGTAGTAGATGTATTCCTTTCTTGCAGGTACATCTTAGCCCATGCTAGGTCATTGGCCGTTGGTTCACCTGCTTTCATGGCATCAAGATCTTCAATTACTTCAAGACCAAAGTAATAATCATGTCGGGTAAGTGCTAAATAAACAATATCATTAAAATCATTATCATCTAAGTAGTCAAACTGCACCGGAAAGTTATAAGAATTACTCCCCGAAATAGCCATTTCTCCATTGATATTTAGCTTGCCACCGTCAGTGTATGCTTCAGCATTTTTATCAACTTCAACTACTTCATAAATAGCTGCCTGGCTATTGCTAAGGGCACTCAAACTTAAAACACTTGCTACCGCTAACACCAATATATTTTTTGAATATTGCTTCATACTACTTATTAACTCTTTTTGGTTGTTCTATTTAACTCGCCTTAACTTATATTAAGTTAAGGCGAGTTAAAATCTAAAATTTAAGGCGTGCCCTAAAGTAAATTGATGTCCTATTGTAAGTTACTGATCATCAAGCTCTTGCCATCTGGCATAGACAATCTCGAGGTTGGACTCACAATCATTCAGCTGGTTCAAAACTTTTTTCGTTATATCGTCATCTTGACTAAAAAAATCCGCATCATTCACTTGTGCTTGCAATGAATCAATTAACTTTTCTAACTCATCAATTTTTTCGGGTAAGGCGTCAAGTTCACGAGCATCTTTAAAGGATAGTTTTTTCTTAGCAACCGCGGCTTGCAACGAACTTTGTTCTTGCTTACTTTTATCATCTACTGATTTTGTTTTTTGTTGCGCGCCATCGGCCATATTTTGGCGTTGTTCTTCTTTTAAAGCGAGATAACTATCAACATCATCATAACCACCCACAATTTGATTTACCTGTCCGGTACCATCAAAATAAAGGCAGGTATTGACACAGTTATTAACAAAATCACGATCATGGCTCACTAAAATAACGGTTCCAGCATAATTTGCAACAACTTCTTCAAGTAGCTCTAGTGTTTCAATATCAAGATCATTGGTCGGCTCATCGAGAATAAGTAAATTACTAGGTCGTAAAAACAAGCGCGCAAGTAATAGTCTATTCTTCTCACCACCAGATAAGGCACGAACTGGTGTACGAGCACGTTTAGGACTAAATAAGAAGTCTTGTAAATAACCCAATACATGGCGAGATTTACCGTTTACCATAACCTCTTGTTTACCTTCGCCAACAATTTCTTGCACGGTTAGGTTTAAATCAAGAGCTTCTCTATGCTGATCAAAATAAGCGATTTCTAAATTAACACCCGAACGCATTTTACCACTGGTTGCCGCTTGAGTTTCCATGATCAGTTTAATCAAAGTTGATTTACCCGTACCGTTGGCACCTATAAACGCTAACCTATCATTACGAGAAATAAGTAGATTGAGGTTTTCAATAACAACGTTATCACCAAAGGCGACTGTGACGTCTTCAGCTTCAAAGACCAACTTGCCTGAACGCTCACCTTGAGTAATATTCATGGTATTTTGGTTACGCACATCACGACGATCGGTACGTTCTTTTCGCAATTTTTCTAGGGAGCGAACACGACCTTCATTACGGGTACGTCTTGCTTTAACACCTTGACGAATCCACACTTCTTCTTCAGCTAATTTTTTATCAAATAAGGAGTTTTGCTGCATTTCTACTTGTAAATCATGCTGCTTTTGTTCGATATATAAATCATAATCACCTGGGTAGCTTTTCAATTTACCGCGATCAAGATCTAAAATACGGGTAGATAAACCACGAATAAACGCCCGGTCATGGCTAATAAAGATGATAGTGCCGCCGAAATCTTTTAAAAATTTCTCCAGCCATAATACACTTTCAATATCCAAGTGGTTGGTAGGTTCATCCAGTAATAAAATATCGGGGTTAATGACTAAGGCTTTAGCCAAGGCAACTTTACGTAACCAACCACCCGATAAATCGCAAATTCTTGCATCTGGATCTAACGATAACGTACTCATGGCTTGCTCAATACGTTGTTCATCTTGCCAAGCATTGGCTTGCTCAAGACTGTCTTGCACCCTGGCTAGCTTGTTAAGGTTTTTTTCACTTGGATCTTCACCAATCAAGTGAATTATGGCGTGATAACGGCGAATTAGTTCGGCGTTTTCTTTTACCCCCTCAGCGACAAAATCAAAGACACTGATTTCAGATGATTCTGGCGGATCTTGCTGCAACATCGACATTTGCATGGTGCTAGACTTTAATATTTGACCATCATCTAGATTTTGAAAGCCCATTAATACTTTCATTAAAGTAGACTTACCCGCACCATTGCGACCCACTAAACAAATACGTTCACCGGTATGTATACTTAATTCTGCTTTATCTAATATTTTATCTTCGCCAAAGGCTAGTTCACCATTGGCTATTCTTAATAATTCCATAATTCTTCTTAACTTTTAATAAGTTCTAATAACTTGCTAATAATTGCTACAGGCTTAATTGTTCAACTTGTGCTTGGGTAAAAGGCCAAAACAACTTAATATTTTTACTGCTGTCTTGCGCTAGCTTTTCGAGTACGGGAATATGTACCCCATACAACTCGATCAGGGTTTGCGTTTCATGAGCAACACTATCTTGTTCGATAATATCAATTTCTGTTAGCTGCTCTCTCGGCAGTACCGCCAAACAGAGAGCCAAAGCTTGCTCACATAAATGACAGCCTTCGCTGCCATATAAATTATATTTATTCATAATTGCTACTAGGTTTTTTTTCTAGTAATAGACCAGCTATTATGAATATGTTTATTACGGGCGAAATCTTTATCACGAGTAACATCTGACATCGCCTCTGCACTTAAGCCCAGCTTATCTAACGCATCAAAATCAATTTTGAAATTACGCTTGTTATTAGTGAAAAATATTTCGCCTCCTCTATTGAGTGACTTCAGTGCATCGGTTAATAATGCGATATGATCTCGTTGCACATCAAAGCTATCTTCCATACGTTTTGAATTAGAGAATGTTGGTGGGTCAATAAAAATCACATCATATTTATTGGTATTCTTTTTCAACCAATCTAAACAGTCTGCTTGAATAAATTGATATTTATGTCCGCTCAACTTATTTAAGGCAAAATTATCTTGTGCCCAGTTAAGGTAGGTATTTGACATATCAACCGTGGTAACGGATAACGCACCATGCAAAGCAGCTTGTACTGAAACCGAGCCGGTATAGGCAAATAAGTTCAGCAATGTCTTACCTTGAGATTTTTTGGCGATAATTTGCCGTGTTTTTCGATGATCTAAAAACAAACCCGTATCGAGGTAATCCCATAAGTTAATTTTAAACTGGGCACCATGTTCATTAATAGTAAGAGATTGTTTCGATTTGTCTAAGCGTTGATATTGATTGCTGCCCTTTTGCTTAGATCGGGTTTTCAATACCACTTTATCGGTAGGAATACCTAGGACCTTAGGCGCCCAATAAATAACTTCTTGTAGACGTTTCTTGGCTTTTTGTTCTTCAATAGTTTTTGGCGCGGCATATTCTTGTATCACTAAATACTCGCCATAAATATCGATAGCAACATTATATTCAGGGATATCACCGTCATATATACGATAGGCTTCAATGTCACCGGATTTTAACCAGCCCTTTAAGTTTTTACGGTTTTTCTTGAGGCGGTTAGCAAAAGCGCTGTCTTGCTCGGAAAAATCAGATTGCGGGTTTACCGCATCTTTGGCCATTTGCCTTTCATCAACATTATATAAGGCTAATTGACAATCTAACGGGCCGTTTTTAAATTTGTAACGTTTAAAGCTCGACAGTTTCAACATGGCGAGTAAATCGATGTTCGCCGTTAATATTGCCACACGCCAATCCATAAACTGCGCTTTAAGTTTTTGACCAAATAAAACAAAGTTTTCTACTAGCTCAGGTAATTCACCAATACGTTCACCATAAGGCGGGTTAAATAACACCGTACCCGGCCCGCCAAAGGTGTTATTCATGTCGTTAGTGTTTTTACAGGAGAACTCAATATACTGCTGTAAATGCGCATTACGGGCATTTTGTTGTGCCGTTTTTAATACCCGTGAATCCATATCAATACCAAATACTTTAACGCTTTTAAGCGTAGAGAGTGATTGTTCCGAACTTGCTATGGCTTGCGCTAATTGCTCTTCCCAGATGTCATTATCATGGGTTAACCAAGATTCAAAGCCCCATGACGCTCTATTAAGTGCTGGTGCTTGCTTAGCGGCCATTGAAACTGCTTCAATTAGAATTGTGCCTGAGCCACACATAGGGTCAACTAATGGCTTGCTGGTATCAGCTAACCAACCCGAACGTATGATAAGGGCAGCAGCTAGGTTTTCTTTTAACGGTGCCGCGCCACTATGTTCACGATAGCCTCGTTGGAATAAACCTCGACCAGAAAAATCAAGATATATGTGAATGTGGTCTCTTAATAGTCGAGCTTGGAAACTAATTTGTGGGGATTTTTTATCGACATTTGGACGCTCAAAACCTTGCTCTCTAAATTGATCGACTATCGCATCTTTAATCGTTAAACCGCCAAACTGGCTATTTCGAATTTCTTCACTGTAACCCACAAAGTCAATAGCAAAGGTAGTTGTTGAGTCAAAAATATCTGGCCAATTAATACTACTGGCCGCTTTGAATAATTCGTCTTTATCTTTCGCTTCACCGTCTCCCAGTTTAAGCATGATACGGGTAGCAAGGCGCGTCCAAAGAGATATTTTATATCCTAAGGCTAAAGAAGCTTGAAAATAAACCCCTTCCGGTTTTTGTACAACGCGATCGGCGCCGAGGTTTTTTATTTCATCAAACAGTAAAACTTCAATACCTGGAGAGGTTAAAGCTAAAAATTGGTGCATGGATTCTTTCATGGTGAATTTCCGGAGTAAGCGGCAGAGTAAACTATGGGCGCGATTATATACACAAACACAAAGCACATAAACAAAAGTTAACCTTAACCAGCCTAAACCGCCTGTTTTTTACTCGTAACGCATAACATTCAACCGAACAGTATTATTTTAATAAAAGCGCTTGCTTTATCGATGCACTATCCTTACTATACGCCTCGCTTTCAGGGAGTAACCTCTTTAAAAGAAACTTCTCGCAATAAGAAGTAAAATATTGTGGCTTGTTTAAGTGTCGCTAGCAATAGTAATACTTAAACCATTCGGACGCGGGATGGAGCAGCCTGGTAGCTCGTCGGGCTCATAACCCGAAGGTCGTCAGTTCAAATCTGGCTCCCGCAACCAACTTGTCTTTTGAAGAGATAAGTATAAAAAGTAAATTCTTAAGTTTGAATTAAAACAACTTGGCTTCCTACTTAACGTAGGTCATTCGGACGCGGGATGGAGCAGCCTGGTAGCTCGTCGGGCTCATAACCCGAAGGTCGTCAGTTCAAATCTGGCTCCCGCAACCAACTTGTCTTTTGAAGAGATAAGTATAAAAAGTAAATTCTTAAGTTTGAATTAAAACAACTTGGCTTCCTACTTAACGTAGGTCATTCGGACGCGGGATGGAGCAGCCTGGTAGCTCGTCGGGCTCATAACCCGAAGGTCGTCAGTTCAAATCTGGCTCCCGCAACCAACTTGTCTTTTGAAGAGATAAGTATAAAAAGTAAATTCTTAAGTTTGAATTAAAACAACTTGGCTTCCTACTTAACGTAGGTCATTCGGACGCGGGATGGAGCAGCCTGGTAGCTCGTCGGGCTCATAACCCGAAGGTCGTCAGTTCAAATCTGGCTCCCGCAACCAACTTGTCTTTTGAAGAGATAAGTATAAAAAGTAAATTCTTAAGTTTGAATTAAAACAACTTGGCTTCCTACTTAACGTAGGTCATTCGGACGCGGGATGGAGCAGCCTGGTAGCTCGTCGGGCTCATAACCCGAAGGTCGTCAGTTCAAATCTGGCTCCCGCAACCAATTCTTTTCAGATAGAATTAAAACAATTTGAGGCTTTCTTCTTAATATCTTAAGAAGTTCATTCGGACGCGGGATGGAGCAGCCTGGTAGCTCGTCGGGCTCATAACCCGAAGGTCGTCAGTTCAAATCTGGCTCCCGCAACCAATTCATATATATCCTTAGTATTTTACTCCAAGCATAAGCTCGTTGGGCTGTATTCTCTATCAACATAAGTAAATAGCCGAAGGTCGTCAGTTCCCTCTTCATAAGATAAGGGCTCCAGCAACCAATTCATATATATATCCTTAGTATTTACTCCAAGCATAAGCACGTCGGGCTGTATTCTCTATCAACATAAGTAAATAGCCGAAAGTCGTCTTTTTCTACTCAAATCTGGCTCCCGCAACCAACTTGTTTCTTTAAAGAGATAAGTATAAAATCAGGTTTTAGTTCCCTCTTCATAAGATAAGGGCTCCCGCAACCAATTCAAATTCCCTCAGTATCAAACTCCAAGTATAAGCTCGTCGGGCTGTTATACCAATTACATTAATTAAGTCCCATTTTCATCCAGTCTACAGATCATAATTCCATCACTCTGAACACCTCCGGTATAAAGCTATTCCATGCCTGATAACATGCAACTTGCTCAACTGGGTTCCGCTCTGCTGAATAGGGGTAATTTGATAATAGATAAATTATCTTGATGCCAAGCCGCACAATCTGCGATGTCGGTTTTATCACCAGATAAGGAGCCATGCTGGCAGATCACCGTATTTCAACATCAGTGTTGCTCACTAGTATTACTGCTTAGCTTAGGATTTTTTGGATAAAATTTATCTGGCATACTACTAATATGTTCAAAAAACCGGGTGTCTTTATAGGGTAATTTCATAAATCCCGAAATACCAAGACCATCGATAGTAGGTAATAACGTTAAAATTTTCGCCAAACAGGCTTTAAATTCAGCTTCTTTTTCATGGTTTAGCAGCATTAAATAACTATGAATTTTTAAATGTTTTGGCAGAATTTCAAAGATAATACAACCGGTATGATGAATTAAGTTCAACTTGGCTAAAACCGTCATTAACTCATCGGGTAGATATAAGTATTCATCGGGATCTTTACCATCCTCAAAATAGGAGTGTAATCGGGTTATATCATCAACATCGGCAACATCACTTACTTCAAAGGGTAGTTCTTGGCTACTGTCCGCAATAAAAGGCTGACTTTCACTCAGCCGCTCAACATGCAAAGTATTACGGGCATTAAATAAACAACTTTTAAAGATCCCGATACGAAATATACCTTGCGCCAAATAAATAATATTGTTTACCGCACTGGTAAATGAAGCTTTCAGTGTTTCATCAAATAAGGTTAAATTAGAGTCAATGTAAACCCCCTCTTTGGCCCAACGAATGGCAATGCCACCAACCACAGGAAAATTACCTAGCCGACTTAACGCCGCGATAAAAGCTTTTTCATTATCGCCCATACCCATAAGGTAATTTTTATAGTATTTATCCAATTGAGCATCATCAATCCCCGCTAAACTACCATGACCGCTTTGCTCTCGTAAAAATGACTTGCGCGAGCCATACACTACCGTATCAATGTGCTCTCTTTGAGGTTTTACCCAAATAGGTATCTGGGCAATGGCGGCAATTTTTGTCGGTGTATCTGCCAAGACAACTTGTTTGAGGTAGTTGAGGTTATTAAAAAAGTAATCCCCGGCTTGGTTGCGCAGTTTTTTATCGTCACTTAACATACCCGTTAACACTTGCGCCAATAACTTAGGTAAACCTAAGGCATTTGGCGGTATTACCTTGATACCATATCGGCATGATTGCCCCGACGCTAGAGCATACAAGGTTGCCGCTAAGCCTTGCTCATCAAAACGAGGGCTAGATAATCCGCCCTTAAGTTGCTCTGGCCCAATAAAATAGACATCGCCTAAACGGGCGTTACTATGTTGTAAATCACTGCTCATCAGCTCCATCACGTTAGTGCTAGTACTTTGCTGATGACAATCAAGTTGTGCACTCACTGATGAGCCCCAATCAATGAGTTGTACCTTGCCGGTATTTTCATCATAAACCAAGTTAGAAGGCTTGATATCGCCATGAACAATGGGTTTTAGCTGCCTATGATTATTTTCTGCACGTAAATACAGCAATATATCGGCCAATTGTAAGGCAATACTTACCACCAACTCAGGCGATAAAGGGCCAACTTGTAAAGATAATTGTTCTAAATCTATGCCTGGGGCCCGAGTCATCTGCAAAATAGATTGGCGTTTAATTTTTTGGTAGTCAATCACATGAGGGATTTGTGGGTGTTTAAGTTGACCTTGAATATCGGCTTCTTCAGCTAAACGGTCTTGCACATGTTGAGGCAAATTAATCCGCGAGAATTTAAAGACAACCGGCTGTGTTTGCTCAACAGAGCCTTTACGCTTAATAGCCGAAAAAACAAAGCCATACGCCCCTTTACCTAACAGAGCAACGTCCTCAAAGCCGAGTTCTTTTAATTGCTGCTGACAAAGTTCCACCCATTGTTTTAACTTAGTCGCGTCTTTATGGCTGAGTAAGTAAATGGATTGCTCTTGAGCAATGTAGAAATGCTGTAATTTTTTATTAGTCACTTTTTTTTGCCATTTATATTTACTACTTATTATTAACTACAAGAATTTATCTGCTTAAAGGGGGGCGTTACTAAATAACAAGTACAGATACCTCTTGATTGGTTGACCGTTTATCAAGCTCGCTCAGCGATCATCGAATATCATGCTGCCTTAACTTCATCGCAATTTTATTGTGTGATACTTTTAAACGCTCTGCTAGTTTACGTGTCGTTGGAAATAAGGGGTATAAATGCCCGAGTAATTTAGCTTCAAAATCTGCTTGTGCACTTGACCAATCTTTAACATCTTCCATAGCTAGCTCACCGCCTTGTTCGCTATTACCTGCATGACTATGACCTGCATGTTTTTTGAGTACAGGTAACAATTCCTCAACACAAATATCACCACCATTACTTAAGGCTACCACGCTAAATAAAACATTTTGCAATTGCCTGATATTACCTGGCCAAGCAAAGCTCTGTAATAAGGCCAGTGCCGAAGCGGTAAGTTTAGGTTTAGCACGCTTGGTTTGTTGACTATGACTGACTTGTTTGGCGGCATTGTCAATAAATAAGTTGGCTAATAGGCTCATATCAGTAATACGCTCTCGCAGCGGGGGCAGTTCAATACTGAGTACATTTAACCGATAATAGAGATCTTCTCGAAAGGTTTTTTGACTAATTAACTTGGCTAAATTTTGGTGAGTAGCACTGATAATACGAATATTGGCAATCAGCTCCTTAGTACCGCCCACACGACGATAAGTCAGATCTTGTAAAAAACGTAATAGCTTAGCTTGTAAATAGGGTGACATTTCAGCAATTTCATCTAAAAATAAACAGCCGCCTTCCGCCAACTCAACTAAGCCTGGTTTACCGCCTTTTTGTGCGCCCGTAAAGGCACCACTTTCATAACCAAACAGTTCACTTTCTAATAAATGTTCAGGTAAGGCCGAACAATTAATCGCTAAAAAAGGCGCTTTAGCTCTTGAACTTGCCTGATGTAAAGCCCGAGCAATTAATTCCTTGCCTGTACCTGTTTCACCACTGATTAATACCGGTAAATCTAAAGCAGCAAAACGCTCTCCTTGGGCCTTAATTAAACGAATACTTTTTGATTGACCAATAATATTATCAAAACTATGCTCTTGATGGCTTTGCATGAAAGATATTTGTCGTCCTACGGTATTCATAGAGCGCAGCAGTAATACCGAGCCGTTGACTTCTTTGCCTTTATTAGCTGTCGAGTCAGTGGCGGAATTCGATAACACTGGGCTTATATCAAGAATGTAGGCTTTTCCTTGAATAGTAATGGCCTGGCTCGTTGCGGTATTCGTCAGCATGGCGCTACTAATTTGCTCTATATAGGTGTTAATAGGTTTGCCTAAGTAATCCGTAGCCATAAAATCATGCTTAACGCCCGTGGCTGGTGGCATAAGTTTATGGCTGGCCTTATTCATCGCTAAAATAAGCCCCTGACTATCAACATCAATGATAGGCTCTGGCATCTTGTCTAATAATGCTTGTAAGTGATTGGCTCGCTGCTCGCTAGGAAGCAAGTTAATTAACTCGACACTTATCACTCCCGCAACATGCGCTAAACAACGCTTAATTTGCGTCAAACTTAGTTCATCATATTCAAGATAAAGATAGGTAAAACAACTGGTGATTTCTACCGCTTTTAAATTCCAAGCTTGTTGGGCGAACACCGCTAATATTTCTTGTGAAATACCAATCCTGTCGCTTGATTCAATAACAATACGCATAAAAAACAGGTTAACAAATAGAATGTACTATAAATATGACACAGTAATAAAAATAGTACAAATCATAATTCCCTTATTAATAAAGGCCTGAAGCAATAATTTCCAAAAATTATCGTTAAAAATAAGTTTATTTGTAATGATAATATTACAAATAAAACCTATTTATCCTTGCACTGAATATATCTCATTGAAAAATAAGGACTTTATTTGTTGGCAGTATAGTTGCAAGGCTAATGGCAATAGTAAACGAGTATTAGGTGCCATTGAGCAAGACTAGGTTAGCGTTATAACGGTGAAACATTCACTCCGCTTACTTCGCAAACCTGTGTTTGCCCTGCTCACCTTGAAAGAGAATAAAACCAGACAAAAAAACAAAACAAAATAATAATAATTACACCTCATTTAGGAAGAGAAGCTATGACCAAGTTTAAGAGCAGCAATATAGAAACTAAAGCCATTCATGCGGGCAGAATAGATGATACACAATTTGGCTCACTTGCCACGCCGTTATATCAAACTTCAACCTTTATTTTTGATAATGCTAAGCAAGGTGGCGATCGATTTTCGGGTCAAAGCGAGGGTTATATTTACACCCGTTTAGGCAACCCTACCACCCGTCAATTAGAGCAACGTGTTGCTGCCATGGAATGCATGGAAGATGCTGCTGCAACCGCAACAGGTATGGCGGCAGTTTCTGCTGCCTTATTGACCAATTTGCAAGCTGGCGATCATATGATTTCATCGAAAGCGGTTTATGGTTGTTCTTTTGCCTTAATGAGTCATATGCTAAAAAAATTCAACATTGAAGTGACTTTTGTCGATATGACTGAGCCGGAAAATATCAAAGCGGCCATTAAAGAAAATACCAAGTTGATCTTTCTTGAAACGCCCATTAACCCCAACTTAGTTGTATTAGATTTAGAAAAAATCTGCGCCATTGCCAAAGAGTATAAATTATTGTCAATAGTAGATAACACCTTCCTTACCCCAGTATTACAGCAGCCAGCAAAATTTGGCGCCGATATTGTTGTCCATAGCGCCACTAAATACCTTAATGGTCATGGCGATGTTGTTGCGGGTATAGTCTGTGCTAGTTTTGAGATGATTAACGAAATCAAAATGACCACGTTGAAAGATATAGGCGCAACAATCAGTCCTCATGATGCTTGGTTGATCATCCGAGGTCTGAAAACATTACCTATTCGCATGGATAGACATTGCAGCAATGCTCAAACCGTCGCTGAGTTTTTAGAACAACACCCAATGGTGAAAGAAGTTTATTACCCAGGTCTTAAAAGCCACTCCGGGTACAAGTTCATTGGTAAACAAATGAAAGCCGCTGGTGGTGTCATTGCTTTTGAATTAAATACCGACCTAACCGGTGGCACAACCTTTATTGATGCCATGGAGCTTTTCTCCATTGCGGTGAGTTTAGGTGATGCAGAGTCATTGATCCAACACCCAGCGTCCATGACCCACTCACCTTACACACCAGAAGAGCGAGCAGAAGCTGGCATTAGCGATAGCTTGATCAGAATTTCAGTTGGCTTAGAACATGTCGACGATCTTATTGCCGATTTATCGCAAGCCTTAGCACAGGTGACTAAAGGTAAAGCCGATAATGTTACCCCTATCACTAAAACATCCAATGCTGCATAACTGGCATTCATGACATCTGTGCTTTAAGTACATGGATGTCATCAGTGATTAACCTAATTTCTGCTAATAAAAAACCTCAATAGGCGCTGAGCCTATTGAGGTTTTAATGAATACAAATAACATTTACTGCTCAAAAGAATGACTTATCTAATCAAGTGACTTACCGGTAAAACTACTTCTCCGCAAAAATCACCGCTAACTGTGGTAATAACTTATCTTTTAATGCCGTTAATTCTTCATCGGTATAAGGCGTTAATGCTTGTTGCCCCCAAATAGGTTTTGGCCATTGAGCATCGTCTTTAAAGCGCACCACATGATGGACATGCAGTTGCTCAACCACATTACCGAGCGCTGCCACATTCATTTTATCGCCGCTAAATACTTGCATAAGTAACTCACTGAGCAAACTCGACTCATTGAGTAATTGTTGCTGCTGTTGCCAATCTAGTTGATACACTTCACTGATATCAGCTACTTTTGGCACTAAAATAAACCAGGGGTAAGCACTATCATTACACAGTAGCAACTTAGACAAAGGAAAATCGGCCAACTCAATACCATCTTTTGCCAACTGTGGATGTAGGGTAAAAAGTATCTCTTCGCTCATATCAAAACCTTATGAATCAAAATATTATAAATAAAAATATTAACGTTTGTTTTTACCACCACGACCACAAGCCGTTTTTTTAGCTTCTATGTGTGCGTGACGCAATGCGTTTATCTTCTAATTGAGTGAACAATGAGAGCGGTATTCCCTGCAATCACTCTATCTAGATAGTGCAAACATTAACACTAAGTCATCATATAAAAATATTAACGTTTGTTTTTACGACCACGACCACGCGCCGTTTTTTTAGCTTCTCGCGCCGCAATGCGTTTCTCTTCTAATTCGGCAAAGTGCAGATTCTCTGCCACTACCATATCTGGTAACTCAAAAGAAATAGGCCCTAGGGTTTTATCACGAATTTCATTGATCAGAATGACCGACGCTTTATATAAATCCACCCGACCACCACTTTTAACACAACCGCGTATTCTGCCAATGGCTTCAATGAGGTCTTCTTCATGCTCAGGTAATTCGTCAAGCTTATAGCGATCCATTAGCCGTTGAGGATAATTCTTCAGTAAGTACTCTGCGGCAAAGTAGGCAATATCGTCATGTTCAAAGGCTGTATCTTTCACCGCACCCGATACCGCTAAACGATAGCCAGAGTTTTCATTGTAAATTTTAGGCCACAACATGCCAGGTGTATCGAAAAGGTATAAACCTTCTTCAAGACGAATACGCTGCTGGCCTTTAGTTACTGCGGGTTCATTACCCACTTTAGCTTTTGCTTTACCTACTAAGGTATTGAGTAATGTGGATTTACCAACATTGGGTATACCCATTATCATGGCGTTAATTTGTTTACCTTCTTGATCTTTATTCGGCACCATTTTTCGAATTAATTTGATCAGGTTTCTTGCTACACTCGGCTGTTCCGTGGTTAAAGCAATCGCTTTTACATTATGCTGAGATTCTAAATAATCTAACCAAATTTTGGTGATTGCCGGATCGGCTAAATCACTTTTATTAAGGATCTTTATCAGTGGTTTATCACCTCGGATCTCAGTGATCATAGGGTTTTCACTACTAAAGGGTAAACGCGCATCACACACTTCAATCACCACATCTATTTGCGGTAATATCTCTTTTATTTCTTTTTGTGCTTTATGCATGTGGCCTGGAAACCAGTTAATCGCCATGAAAATCCTAATTTAGCTAATAATAATGCGCTAATTTTAACAAGTTTTTAGCTTAGCTGGCTAGCGAAACTAATATTTATAAGTTAACTATTTACATAACGCTCTTTATATTGTCGGGCGCTGATGCCGCCTTTGCTACTTCTCTCTACTTTTTAGTAGCTAAGCATTGACATATTGTTGATAATGCTAATCATTAATTGTCTTTATCCTTTATAAAAATTAGCAAATAATCTATGAGTAAAAAATTCTACGTTATCTGGAAAGGTGCAAAAACCGGCATTTTCACTACTTGGCCTGAAGTACAGCAACATACTGCTGGTCGCTCAGATGCACAATATATGGGCTTTGAATCGAAAAGTGCCGCGGAGCAAGCATTTGCCGCAACTTATACCAAAGCGTTAATGCAGCGCTCCTTAAATAACAAGGGGACTGCCAGTACAGCACCTAACTCTAGCCGTAAAGCCAGTAGCAGCAAAGGTACTAGCACTAAAACGGCGACCATCAGCCCTAATGGTCCCAGCGATGTTGAAATTTATTGTGATGGTGCCTGCTCACCTAATCCAGGTAAATCAGGCACCGGCATTGCCGTTTATGAACAAGGTAAAGTAACCTCGTTATATTATGGCTTGTATGAAAAAAATGGCACCAATAATACTGCTGAATTAAACGGCTTACTTTCTTCCTTTCAATTAGCACAGCACTTTATTGATAAAGATAAAGAGCAAAGCATTTGTATCCTCTCTGATTCAAAGTATTCAATTGACTGTATCACTAAGTGGGCAAAAGGCTGGCAAGCAAAAGGCTGGACTCGCGGTAAAGGCGAAGAAGTCAAAAATTTAGCGCTGGTACAACAATGTTATGCGCTCTATAAAACCATGCACACTAAAATCACTATTCGCCATGTTAAAGCCCATGCCAATATAGAGGGTAATGAACTGGCCGATAGAATGGCGGTATTAGCAAGAAAACAACACCAAGAAACGATGATTCGTTATAGCGAAGCAATCGACATAAAAGCCCTGCTTGCCCTGCAATCTGGTTAGGCTGATTTACACTAAACTAATATCAACTTAAGCTGAACTCAAATTGAACGGACCTACATTAAACGGATAAGAACATGCCAACGAATATCCTTATCACTATCGCATTTTTGTTGTTAACGGCCTTGATACTTTCTCGAATATTTACCCTACCGAGAAACATCTGGTTGTTATTTGTCTCTCAACCCTTAGTGATGTCAGCGTCGTCTATTATCGTTTTTATTGGTGGTATTTTATCGAGTAAAATGGCCAGCGATCCTTCGCTGGCGACACTGCCATTAACCTTAATGATTCTCGGTGTTGCCGCAGGCTCTATTCCTGCGGCTATGTTAGCTAAAAATAAAGGTCGAAAGTTTGCCGTATATACCGGTTTAAGCTGCTCTTTAATGGCGGCAATTATTGCCATGTTTGCTGCGATAACCGCCCTGTTTGAGCTGTTTTGTTTTGCTAGCTTATTAATTGGCGTTGGTGGTGCCTTCACTCAACAGCTACGTTTTGCCGCGATTGAAAGTAGTTTACATGCTGACGATGTGCCTAAAATATTATCGATATTAATGCTCAGCGGCGTCTTCGCTGCCTTTTTAGGCCCTGAGGTGGCATTAGTTGGTAAAGATTTATTAAGCTCTCCATATGGTTATGCTGGCTCTTTTTTATTACTGGCCAGCCTTATCCTTTGCGCAATGCTGATGATGATAGGCTTCAAAAACCCGCCAGTGAATGAAGATGAAATAGTGGGTGATGCCAGGCCGTTAAAGGTAATCACCAAGCAACCCATTTTTTTAATTGCCATTTGTACCGCGACTATCGGCTTTGCCCTGATGAGTTATTTAATGACTGCCACACCTATAAGCATGCATCATATGCAAGAACACAGCTTACAAGAGACAAAATGGGTTATTCAAAGCCATATTGCCGCCATGTACCTACCGTCATTGTTTACCCCTTGGTTAATCAAACACCTGCAGTTAAAAGGCCTTATGTTTATCGGTATATTAATTTATGCCATAGTCGCCTTTATAGCATTGTCAGGCCAGGAGGTGATGCATTATTGGTGGGCACTAATTTTACTCGGCATTGGGTGGAATTTCTTATTTTTAACTGGTACCTCTTTATTGCCACAAAGTTATCACGCCAGCGAGCGTCATAAGGTACAAGCAACCAATGACTTTATTTTATTTGGCTTTCAAGCGGCGGCTTCGCTATTAGCGGGCTGGGTGTTATTTAATGCCGGCTGGCATTGGGTAGTGATAACTAGCATTCCTTTTATCCTGGTACTTTTTGCAGTACTAGCGTTTTATCATAAACATCAGCAAACGCTATCGGCGCAAGAGCAAGTAAAGCATTAACTTGCTAAGATGAAAAAGATAACGGCTGAGCAATACGTCAGCCATTAACAATAATAAATAAAGAAGGAAGTGATTATGAGTGGTACAACTATGGTGGTCGTTATTGTCTGTGTGGTCTTTGGTATTTTATATAAGATGTATAACAAACATCTTGAATTCAAAGCCAAAACCATTGCTCACAATGACAATACTGACGACAAGAATGATGAGTTAAAAAAAGAAATACAAGCGCTTAATGAACGAGTACAAATTCTTGAAAAAATAGTAACCGACGAAGGCTACCAGGTGCAAAAGGATATCAATAACCTTTAACGCTCTGCATCACTCTTTGTTTCTCTTGTTAAGGTGAATACTTACGATGAAACTTATTATGAAAACTGAGTTTGATAACCTTAGACTCAACAGTAAACATGATTATGAAACTAACAGCAATGGTGATAAACAAGTAGTAAAAATTTATTATGGTGACTTGTTGATTGCCAAAAAAATCAAACAGCATAAATCTATTCGTTATTTTGGCATTTCAGGCTATGAGCAGTACCTTAGCTAACAAGCTATGTTGAACTAGTGTGCTACTTCTTCAACAGAGACTTTAAATCGGCGAAGGGATTATAGGTGGCAGTATCTTGATTGGTATCGCCCGCTTTAACTTCCCTTTGATACCTAGCTTGATCAGTATATTTATCATGTTCGTTATCATGGCAATAGATGCATAATAATTCCCAGTTGCTACCGTCATTAGGATTGTTGCTATGATCGTGGTCGACATGATGTACGGTTAATTCTTTTAAGTTAGAGAATTCAAAAGCGCGCGCACAACGACCGCATACCCAAGGAAACAATTTTAATGCTCGGTCACGATAACCTTTTTCTTGTTGTTTGTAGTTGGCACTGGTGCCAAAACGATCTGAGGACATAGGATTTCAGGACATAATAAAGTAAACAATAAGGCTAGTGTATTGCTAAGCACCTTACTTAGCAAGACTGAGGGCTTAGCAATAGAGATGTATAAGCTAATGCTACATATTAAGGGTATTAATTTCTATTTTTGTTTGCTGCTCTAATAGTTCCAGCGTTTTACCGTGAGGAATAGGTAAACGTGTTTTCGGATCAACTTGTACAAAAACAATATCATCAGCCAAACAAATGGTTTTTTTAGTGGCTTTATTACGCACCAAACAAGTGACCGTAATAGAAGTACGACCGACCTTCTTAGTCTCTAAGCCAAACTCAACCACATCACCCTGCATAGCAGCAGACTCAAAACTAATTGCGCCAATATGCTTGGTCACTAAACAATTAGTTTCTAATTGACAGATAGCATAAATAGCGGCCTCTTCATCAATCCATTCAAGGGCTCGACCGCCAAATAAAGAGTTGGCGTAATTTAAATCATTGGGCATAACAAGACGACGGGAAAGGAAATGCATAATAAGCCTTAAGCTAATGTAGGTTCAACTGGTATGACCTATTATAGCACTTTTATTAGCACGTACTGAGTATTAACTCTAATAAAAGTGCTGTTAACTTTTCCTAGACTAGCTCTGGGCTATGTGTGGATCGTCACAAATAATGAGAAATGCGTCATGCGATGAGAAAATTTAACAATTAATTTACAATGATTTGTGACTGCGCATTATGTTTGAGTTTATCAATCCGCAAATGAAATTAACTTCTAATGATCACTTTTACCACCAAGTTGCCCTTAACAAAAGGGCTACTTCCTTTGAAATTTACTAATTTTTTAAAATTAGATGCTAAGGGCGGTAAGTACCACACAACGGACATTAGGTAGTTAGCGCCAAACAGTGTTTCGGATTATATTTTGTATCGATAACACCAAAATAACGGGCTAAGTAATACTTGCTAAAATGTGAAACGAAGTGGAACCGAGCAAGCGTTACGTGTCCCTGTTTATTTTCTTGTTAAGCGCTGATAGGTAAACCGCTAGACCATCCCTTTGCCATACCTATTACTGCACCTTGATAATTGGTGTTTTTACTCGCTAAGTTTCTGTGCTTACAAAACTCGACATCTTGATTGAAAATAGAGGATGCCAATTGACGTCCTCCCATGGTAATACCTGATGTTTTAGATTTTCTCAATTCAGTAAATTGTTCAAATGCCTTAGATATATTGTTGATATTTTCTTTTAAACATCTAGTAATGTGCCATGCATCTTCTAGTGCCTGACAAGCACCTTGGCCCGATGTTGGTAAAGGGGAATGTGCCGCATCACCTAATAATATGACATTATTCTTATGCCATTTATCGATTGGATCATGATCGTGTACATAAATTTTATTAATACTAGACTCGGGAGTTTCATTGATGATTCTAGTAATTATATCTGGCCAACTACTAAATAGTGAATTGAGTTCTGATTTATATTTACTTGGATTTACTTCAGACATCTTCTCTGAAACAACACCACCAGCCCAATAAGCTTTATTGTTTGATATTGGAACAATTCCGAAACGTTCTCCAGTCCCCCAATAATCAGAAACAGATAAATCCGAGAAATTAACAGATTTACTTTCAAAGACACCAACCCAATTAATGAAACCTTGGTAGATAGGTGTATTGCTACCATTGACGTATTTTCTAGAAAGAGATCTCATACGACCATCTGCGCCAATAATGATATCGGGTTTAATACTTTTACCATTACTAAATTTAACAGATGTACTTCCATGATTATCCGATAATCCGGTAACATCATGCTGGTAATGTACATTGATGTTTAATTCAATCGTCCGTCGAATCAGTATCCTCATCAAATCTTTTCGAATAATAGAATAACTAGGATATTTCATTAAACGATTAAGCTCATTTATATTTAATGAGCCTATAGATTCTCCTGTATTCGAAAATCGATTCATATAATTAAGCGAACCTGACACCTTGGCAACTTCACCCAAAATACCAAGTTGTTCAAGTACGAAAGAAGCATTAGGCCAACATACAATACCAGCTCCTATTTCAGTGGGTTTACTATGTCGTTCATAAACAGACACATCGAACCCTTCTTGTTTTAATGCAATAGCGGTACTTAATCCACCAATACCTCCACCAAGAATACCAATATTCAAAATGACTCCTTGTCCAGACTAAGCGCCTAACAGCCTATTATGGAATCGGCTCAATAATGACCGTCCCATAATTAAAATTTAATTTACATTAATATCCCACAAATTCAAAGCATTAGAAACAACTACAACTAATTATTTAATAAAAGATAGGATGTTACTGAGCCGATTAATTAACATGACATGAAATATTAATTAGAAAAAATATGGCAAAAGATCAAATGCTAACGTCTTCAACGCGCACCAAGAAGTCCTTAACAAAAGGGCTACTTCATTTGAAATTTACTAATTTTTTAATTTTTTAATTTTTTAATTTTTTAAAATGAGATGCTAAGGGCGGTAAGTACCACACAACGGACTATATCTATTAGCTGAAATCACTCAAAATTAGGTGCGCTATTGATACATAAGCGGCCATTAACATCAATAGCTTTTAGAGCTATTTCCCGTGTTCAGAGCCAGTAGATTTACCTTTGCCCTGACAGACAACTAAGCCACCAAAGCCGCCGTTCATCATATAATACAAAGTAAGTTTTTGCCTCGAATTTGGTGGCACAAATTCACTGTGCAACTACAGACAGCAATACCAAACAAAAAAATTCGATAAATAGGTTGTTGAACGGTTGCATGCTTATTCCTTTAGTTTTTTAAAGAAGTAAACTATAAGCAATGGCGTAGTTGAAAGACGTAACAAGTTCCATCATCTGTAACAAAGTGTTTAGAATAATAAAAGACCAATGAAGATAAAGGTGGCCTAATAGGGTTAATAGGTCATTTTTAGTAAAATTAAATGTAAAAAAGTCCCTTACGGCATAATACATAAGGGGATTTTGTAAAGTTTAGTTTTTTTACAGGATTTATTACAGATTTTTATCCATGGAAAGTCACACAGAATTCAGCACCGCCGAGCTCTACTGAGTCAGAAATGACCAGTTTGGCATCATGCAATTGAGCTATTCTTGAGACAATAGCCAAGCCCATACCGTAACCTGGTTTTTCGTGAGCCTGCTCACCGCGCATAAAGGGTTTCAATAACTCATCGCGTTTTTCTTTGGCAATGCCGGGACCATCATCACTAATAATAAACTGCAGTGCTGAAGCCGTGTTGGTAATTTTCAGGGTAATTTCATTACTTGCATATTGCTGGGCATTACCAAGCAAATTATTGATTAACATGCTCAGGTAATTAGCATCACCGTTAACCATGGCAATGCCTTGAGCATGCCAATTAATGACCTTATTGCTATCAGATACTGCAGCAACGCACTGGCTGATCAGGACATTAAGGTCAATACTCTGTGGCTCGATCGCCATCATCGCTTGCTCTATGCGCGCATAATTAAGTAATACACTGACTAATCGTTCCATTTCATCAATATCACGAGATAGATGGTTTTGGTACTTTTCCCTAGTCTCTGCTTTGTCAGTTTCCTGCAGCATCTCAATACCAAAGCGTAACCTGGCCAAAGGTGTGCGTAAATCATGGGCAACGGCATCACTGAGCAGCTTGTTATCACTTACCAGCGTTTCTATGCGCTGTGCCATGTGATTAAATTCATTTTCAATACTGGCGATATAAGACGTTGAATTAACATTAATTCGCTGTTGTAGATGGCCTTCGCCAAAAGCTTTAGTGGTTTGTCTCAATTTTCTCAATTGTTTAATCAAGGGATAGAGCCAAATAAGCACCACCAGTAAAATACCCAGATAAAATACAGCGGTTAACAGTAGCTGCAATGCGCTATTTTGACTTTCTTTTACAACAGGAGGAATATTAAAGATCAGTACCTTTTGCTGTGAAGGCACAATAAAGTGCATCGATATGTTGCTGTCAGTCTCAAATACCAGCGGTTTGCCACCGTAAAAGGATTGTTTTAATGAATCAGGTAAAAAGAAATCATCGAGTTGATCTAGCGTAACTGTAAGCTCATCTTGTTGTTGCCAATTAGCAATGAATTGCTCAGGCTCTTGTTGTTTGTCCAAGGTTAACGCCAAGGATTTTCCTAATTGGCGATAGGGTGATAATTCATCGAACTGATTGCTTGCTTGGCTCTGATATTGGCTAAATAAGTTATCTAATACTCCGCCCATGCCTATTACGGCCACTAATATCACCAATAATAGCGATAAGGTTAGTTTTGGCATGGTATATTCCTAGGCATAAGTTACTCCCAAGCACCTTTAACAAATAAATACCCTTTACCCCAGACGGTTTTTATTCGATACGGATTGCTAGCATCATCACCCAGTTTTTTTCGTATTCTTGAAATAAGAATATCAATTGAACGATCAAAACCATCGTAATCAATACCTCTGCGTTGAATCACTAGTTCTTTGCGACTAACAAGCTTATCTGCTGATTGAGCGAGTTGCCACAAGACATCAAATTCGTTCGAAGAAATTGCAACTTTCGCGCCTGCCAGAGTGGTTGTTCTAGAATTGGCATCGATGGTGAGCTTAGCAAAACTTAGTATATTTTCATCCGTCTCAGAGGTAACCGCTGGTGCGACTGTCGACACAGTTTCTTGCGAAGAAACACGACGTAACAGCGCTTTTATCCGCGATAGTAATACTCTTGGTTTGACTGGTTTTACCACATAGTCATCAGCACCTAACTCTAGTCCTAATACTTCGTCAGTTTCATGATCTCGTGCCGTCATCATTAAAATAGGCCCACGGTAAAAAGGCCGAATAGCTTGGCACACTTCAAAGCCATCTTTTACCGGTAACATGATGTCTAATATCACCAAGTCAGGCTGATCTGCTTCAATCAGTTCAATGGCAATATCACCTCGGGTAGCCAAAGTCACCAAGTAACCTTGTTCGCTAAGATAGTCGCTAAACCATTCTGCTAGCGACATATCGTCCTCTACTAACATAATATGTTTGCCGGTAATTGATGGCGACAAATTATTATCGTTAAAAATAGTTTCCGTCAAAGCTCTTTCCGTCAAAATAATCTCCAAGTAGATTTTGCCCGTTTAGATGACTTGTATACCCAGGCCACAGGTATTGTTGCTTGGGCTAAATCTACTGTTGAGTCATGCTTACGTAAAGAAAAGTCATTAGTTAAGGTCGATTGAAAATCAAAGTCAAACTCACCTGTTGCCTGTTGCTGCCAGCACTTAAGTATTTGATTGCGGGTGGTATTTACCAGACAATAATTGCTAATTTTTGGATGCTGCCAGCTAAAGGTCACTTCAAGGTAACATTTTTGCCCTTTATGCAGTGCAACACAAGGTTTAGGTGTTACTTTTAGCTGAGCTAATTGGCTGGAATTATTTGCTGAAGTATTAGCTTGGGTTGCTGCGGCATTAGCAGAGCCAGGGATAAACAAGCATGCAACGCACAGCAATAAAGCTAGTTGTATCCATGGTGTCAGCTTAGACATTTCAATTGTATTTACTGTCGTTTTTACGGTTATTTTAAAAAAAGGCATATTATTGTTCCTGCCTAAAATACAAAACTAAGACTGGTACGAAATGATGTCGCGACCGAATCTTTGTTGACATAATAAGGACTGTCGGTAATTTCATCTGATATAGTAACAACTCGGCCGGTTACTCTGAAGACCCAGTCTTCAGTAATAGGATAAGTTACTCCAAATTCAGTACTAAAACTAACACTGTCGCCTGCTTCATAGCTACTAGCCCCCTCATCAAAGAAATCGAAACGAGTCGATGCAGCTCTTGTCTCTGACACGCCAATATAAAAGTCATTCAGTTTAGCCGAGGCATATTCAACGCCAACAATACCGTGGAAATTCCAATTTCTAACTTGCCAATTTCGCCCAATTAACGCTGAAACCGTCGTGCCATTATGATCACCTGTTGCGTCTTGGTTGACAGAAAATTGCACAATATTATTGCCTAAATAGCCAGTTAGTCGACCACCAACAGTTAACGGGTCACTATAATCCTTGTTGTTAAGGTCAGGGTAGCGGCCGGTATTTTCATAGTTTGATTGGAACCAGTCAGTGGTCACCGTTAAATCGAGCGACCAATTATCATTATTAATTGCGTTATAACCAACGACCAGCCCGTTGCCACTTTCACTATAGGACTCAATGAAAAAATTGTTCCAAGTGTAACTGCCATTAATAATCAGACCGAGATTAGCCCAATTACTTTCCTCACCAAAAGATGGGCTACTGCCCACAACATACACTAGGCCTAGTTCGAAATAGTTTTCTGTAATACCTGTTTGCTCAGTATCACTTCTGATACTGTAGCTAATATCGTTGGCAAAACTGGCACTAGACAAACTAGCTCCAGCAATAATTATTGCTGCCAAAGGAAAATATGAGATAAGAGGTTTTTTTATTTTTAGATTATTCATTGGTTTTATCTGCGTTGTTGAAAGTCATTACATTATGTCGATGTGCAAGGGATATTGGCGTAACAAGATCCATCATCTGTAACAAAATGTAGCAATTAGGGGGGAGTTGTAACGACAGCAGAGAGTTTCCTTATTTTGATACGGCTAATTAATACAGTGAAGAGGTAACCAATAGCTAGCCCAGTACTCAAAAACCGTACAGCTACACTACATAGTTTTATAAAGAGGAAATCTATTAAAATAGGCTATTCAACCCTATTTGGTTTGAATTATCAAGTGTATTATCGCTTTGTAAACCTAAACTATAATGGCTTCGTTTGAGGCTTACAGAGGACGTTAAACTTAAATACTATTCACTTCCGTTAGAGTTATTACCGCTAGGTAATGAAACGTCTATTTTCGTATCTAAGTGAATGTTAGGTGGAATGATTTTTACTCGTAAACTTCACCGAAAAATAGTAAACAGTGAGCCTTCCTATACGAATTTTTACAGGCAGCTTTGAGCTTACACCAGTCCCTCAAACATGCAGTAAATATTGGTTGAAATTGTCCCAAATATGTTCATAACTTCACAAAAGCTAATGTCAACTTATGGCTATCAGTTGTCGTTAAGATCCTCCGCTACGGCATGTCAACAAAGCGCACCAAGAAGTCCTTAGCGGCGACCTGTTTTTATTGGTCATTGATTACCAGCTAAGGCTCACTGTTACCACAAAGTTGCCATTATTTTCTAGCGATTTGTGAAGTATTTTGTGATTTTCTCACGACTCTTGACGAAAAATCTTCAATAAAATTATCCCAATTTGACTACAGCTCAGAAAACCATTGAACAAGATTCTCATTATTTATGACGATCCTCATATGACTTAAAAAGCCAGAATAGTTCCCCCTTGAGTTAGGCTTAGCCAAGGTAGAGTTCGTGCAGTGAAGGCTAAAATCGAGTAATGAATATCTATTTGACTTAGTCACAATATAGCTTATGTAAAACACTAATGATTTCGATCACGGCTTGACTATCTAAAGCATAATAAATCGTTTGCGCGTCTCGACGAGTTTTTACATAACTTTCACGGCGTAACCAAGCCAGATGTTGTGATAGTGTTGATTGAGCAATAGGGAATAATTCGTTTAATTGACTGACCGATAATTCACCTTGCTGTAATGCACATAAAATCATTAATCTATGCTGGTTGCTCATTGTTTTTAATAGCTTGGTTGCTTTTTCAGCATTGGCTTCTAATTGGCTATAATCGGTCATTGTCTTCTCATGTTATTCGTTAGCAATGGTCTTAGATATTTTTTGGGCGACTTGCATGCCAATGAGCATTGCAATGAAAAATCCGAAAAACTTGATGTTACCTGTCAGTAAAGTAGCTAGAGCGGGTCCAGGACAAATTCCTATTAAGCCCCAACCTAAGCCGAATATGGTAGCACCAACGATTAAAGGATTATCTATTTTATTGTTGTTTGAGACAATAAATTCTTTATCGAGCAAAGGTTTGTCTTTAGTTCGTACCAGTAAAAAATAGCCACTGCCAAAAATGGTTAAAGCACTGGCCATCACCAAGGCTAAACTGGCATCCCATTGACCGGTTATATCTAAAAAATTAAGTACTTTTTCTGGATTAACCATTTGTGCAATGGTCAAGCCAGCACCAAATAATACCCCGGAGATTAACGCTATCATTAATTTCATCGTTTAAGCTCCAAGAATATGACGAGTAATAAATACCGTTAAGGCGGCGGTGATCATAAAGATTATTGTCGCAACTATCGAACGAGGTGATAACCGGCCAAGTCCACAGATAGCATGGCCACTAGTACAACCATTGCCAATTTTACTGCCAAAACCAACCAATAGGCCGGCAATAATAAGCAGTGGCCAACTTGCCTCTATATCGCTAGGTAATGGTGTTGTCGGGTTCATCGCAAAAAACACTCCAAGCATTAAGCCAAGCAAAAATAGCCAGCGCCATAATCGGTCATTATCAGCCGGTTGTATTGCGCTGTACAATATGCCGGATATTCCGGCTATTCGGCCATTAAAAATTAATAGTAATAGTGCCGAAACACCAATTAATGCACCACCAAACAAGGCGGTTAAGGGGGTGAATTCTGTCATATGTCTCTCTTTAGTAGCTTAAATAACGCTGTATAGTCAATAATAGTAATGTATAACACGTCAACTTTTTCCCGCTATTTCTCTGGGTAGAATAAGTTCTGCTTAATGGGGATTTTTAAAAATACTTGTTCACTCGGCTCCGCACTTGGTAATTTTCCACCGCGAATATTTACTTGAAGAGCTGGATAGAGCAGCTCGGGTACGGCTAAATTTTCATCGCGACTTTGGCGTAGCTGAATAAATTCTGCCTTTGATGTTTTACCATTAATATGAATATTATCGCGCTTACTCTCGGCCACTGTGGTGGTATAATTTAGCTGCCGACCATTGGGTTGATAATCATGGCAGACCCATAATTTAGTTTCCTCTGGTAGGTTATGAATAAGCTTAATACTGTCAAATAAAGTACTGGCATCACCACCAGGAAAGTCACAACGTGCGGTGCCGCCATCTGGCATAAATAGTGTGTCGCCAATAAAGGCATTATCTTCAACTAAATAAGTTAGGCCGTCATTGGTATGTCCGGGAGTTGCCAATACTAATACACTTAGTTGACCAAAATTAATCACCTGTTCGGAGCTAAGTAGCACATCAAAAACATCACCCGTTGCCAAAAGCTCTTGGTCTGAAATATTAAAAATTTGTTTAAAAGTTTGCTGAACCTTGGTAATACCAGCACTCACTGCTGTTTGACCGCCAAGTTCAGATTTTAGATAATGTGCTGCACTGAGATGATCAGCATGAGCATGCGTTTCTAAAATCCAATCGAGAGTGAGTTTATTTTTTTTGAGAAAGGCAATTTGATTATCGGCAAATTCACTCCAGATTTTACCAGACGACAATGAGAAGTCTAAGACACTATCAATAATAATGGCATGGCCGCCAAGCTTATCGAAAACGATATAACTGATTGTTGAACTGTAAGCATGATAAAAAGATTTAATATTGACCATTATGATTATTTTCTCTTGTATTCTTACTATGATATATCGTATATTAGCAATATACGATATTAAAAGGCAAGAAAAAATGTTCATTATTATTTATGCTTTATTAATTGGCCTGAGTTTAGGCGTTCTAGGCTCCGGTGGTGCCATTTTAACCATACCTGTGCTCATCTATGGCTTAGAGCAAAGCCAAATAGTAGCAATTACGAGCTCTTTGGTTATTGTTGGTACTATTAGTTTGTTTACCGTCATAGTGAACTTGGCCAAGAAACAGATTAATTGGTCGATAGTATTGCTGTTTGGTTTACCCAGTACGGTGGCTACCAGCTTGGTGATATTAGCCTAAATGCTGTTGTTGGTTTTTTAAAATATCAGCAGTTACTGGTGGGTATTAACCAAAGCCTTGATTGGCAAGTTATCGGCTTGATCAGTGTCATTGGTTCAATTGGCAGCTTAATAGGTCAAAAAATAGCTACGAAATTACCACAGAAAACAATTCGTCAGTTGTTTGCATTAATACTACTACTTATGTCGAGTTTTATTTTAATACAAACCTTACTCAATTTTTAACTGGTTTTAACCTTTAGGAAATAACAATGCTTATTAATGTTAAAGAGCTAGTACGTCTAGCAAAAAAAGAGATTATGGAAATAACGTGTGATGAGCTGTATGCACAGTTGCCAACCCAACCCCTGATTATTGATTTACGTGAAGCTGTCGAATTAGAAAATGGTCTGTTACCCGGTGCTATTCATATGCCAAGAGGTGTATTAGAAATGCGTATCACTTCCTTAGCTAGGGTTGCTGATACTGCTGAGCCATTACAGGCTCTTGCCCAGCAAAATATTTATTTATATTGCCAAAGTGACGCACGTTCAATCTTAGCCGCTCAATCATTAGCAAAAATGGGCCTTAATAAAGTTTATTCACTCACTGGCGGAGCTACCGAATGGCGCAATAAAGATCTACCGTTTAGCCAGTAACCGCCAAAGAATAAGCGAATAAATGCTAGCTATACTTGTGAATGCGTGAACTTATCCGTATGGAATTTTTTTGCTGTGGCAAAGATTATATTTCATATAGATTAATTACCTTAAAGGTTGGCATAAGCCGACTCAATTCATTCATGGAGAAGAGTGTATGGGAAAAGTAACAAATATAACCAAGGTAAAGTTTTCCATTGGCGACTTAATTCAACACCGACTTTTTGCATATCGTGGCGTTATAGTCGATGTTGATGTGAATTTTCAACTCACTGATGATTGGTATGATCAAGTAGCTAAGTCTCGACCGCCAAAAGATAAGCCTTGGTATAGTGTATTAGTTCATGGCAGTTCACATTCAACGTATGTAGCCGAACAAAACTTAGCCCCTGATGATATTTTGACCGACATCAGCCATCCAAAACTAACACACTATTTTTCTACGTTAGAAAATGGCCGATATGTTCGCAATAAACCGATGAATTAAGGCAGTAACCACATTAATGATCACTCGCTAAACCAGTTAGCTAATTACGAAAACATTTTTTTAAAACTGTCCGCCATCTTGATGAACTTTTCTTTCATCGAGCGCTTTAAATCGATATTGACACTACTAAATATCGAAAAGCCTTCAATAATAATGGTGGGGGTTGGTGTCGTTGACCTTACCTGGCTAACGCCATTATTAGGCGCTGAGTTATCAATACTGGCAAAAATACAAAAAGCTTTAGAAGCAACATTAATATTTTCCGGCACATAAATAGTATCACTACTAAAGAGGCTAAAAATTTTTATACGCACTTCTTGCTGACTAAATACTGCATCAGTAAAGTCGATTTTAGTGCTACTAAAAAGACTAAAATAACGTATCTCATTAGCAACTCGAAACGCACCACCACGATTGCTGCTACTAAATATATTTATCATGGTATCCACTTCTTCTGCTTCACCAGCAACAAAATTAGGCGCTAGGTCTTGCTTTTTGCTTTCAACAAAGGCTTTATCAACAGCAAGTGGTAAATCACTGGTCAGTTCAACAAGTGCTTGATGATTAGCCAACTCCATCGCTTGGTCTAAACGACGATCAAATGCTTCATAAGAGATTTCACCATGACTATAATTCATGATTAATTGATCAATCACTTCACTGCGAACAGTTTCAATGGGTCTATCTTCAAGATTTACTGACATATCTCTTCCTTGTTTTAACTAAGCTTGAACCTAAACGTAAACTAAAGGTAATTAGTTAACGAGTTATAATTAACTATCAAATAAAGCAAATGTTACGCCACAAATATAAAGACATAAATTCAATAACTTACAAAAACACAAAAGGTAATTTAGTGTTAAGTAAACTAGATGTTAGTTTATTTGACCACAGTTTTGCAAATAATCGTGCCTACATCGCTCTCTACAACCAGTCCTATTATATTAGCAGCTGTGTTATACCTCCTTCACCTTGATATAAAGGAGCTCTTCAACACAAAGTTCTGAAGTTAATAATTTTCACTCTGATAAGGTAATTAACTAACATACACTTTTCAGCTCCTATACCTTTATTTTCATCGGTAAACTTTCTTCATCTATCACACATCTCTGAAAATAATTTTACCGCACTAAAAATGGCATTTTGCCCCCTTTAAAAGGCTATTTCAGTGCCTTTTAACTCATTGTTTTTACTCGTATTAAATTGGTGGCTATTTTAACTACCTAGGTGGTAATCTTCACGCACTATCACTTGGAGGGCTATGATGCCGACAACTAAAAAAGACTTTATTGAGCACGACTTCTCTAACCAAGACTTGCAAGGCATGCGCTTTGAACAATGTAATTTCTATCGATGTAATTTTAATAGGTCTGATTTAAGCGATGTTGAATTTATTGAATGTAGCTTTATCGAGCAAGGTAGCATTGAGGGCTGCCGATTTGATTATGCGGACTTACGTGATACTAGCTTTAAGCAGTGTAGATTATCTATGGCTAGCTTTATCGGAGCGAATTGCTTAGGCATAGAGTTTAGGTCTTGTGACTTGAAAGGGGCTAACTTTGTTAAAGCGAGTTTTGAAAATACAATTTCACGTCAGTCATATTTTTGTTTGGCCTATATCACCGGATGTAATTTATCTTATGCAAACTTTTCTGGTGTGCGTATTGAGAAGTGTGACTTATTTGAAAATCGCTGGCATGGCGCTAACTTGCAAAGTGCGTCACTGAAAAATTCAGATTTAAGCCGCAGTGAATTTTCAGAAGATGCTTGGGAGCAGTTCCAAATGCAAGGTTGCGACTTAACACATACAGAATTAAATGGTCTCAACATCAGGCGAGTGGACCTTGATGGCGTAAAATTTTGTCATTGGCAACAAGAGCAATTACTAGAGAGCTTAGGGATCCTAGTATTACCCGACTAAAACAGATAATCGCAATTAAGACCGCTCAAATTGTCTTATCAGCAAGCTATACTTTTATCGCTAATATCAAGTTAACTATGGAAGTTTCCCTTATTATCATTCACTTCCTTTTAGTGCACTTAGTTACCCCTAGCCAATTTTATTTAACCAAAAGAAACGGTAATCTAATAGACATATATAGTGGCTTAGCTTAAAAGTGTATTGCTCAATTAAAAGGCAAATGCACGGAGTTGACGTGAGTCAATGAGTATCTAATACCCGTAATCAATCAAGATGCAAGTTTCAGAGTGCTTGAGCAATTTCACTACAAGGCGCAGCTTTGTAGTAATGGTTATTCCCTTACTAAGAGGTGTAACGACGTAGTGATGTTGCCCAAGCACTTCTGCGATGGGTTTAAAATGACTTTATTCAGCGTTAAATAATCAAACCATAGAATGACTATGCTTAAATAATTTACCTAGCCTAAAGTCATTTTAACTCCCACTGAAATCCTGCACTTTGAATGGTTACGGGTATAGATGCCTTAATTGGGCGATACACAAATAAGATAAAATACTATTAGTGGAGAATTGCGCGAATAGGTAGAGCCGCACAAATTTTAGCTTCAGCAATTAAAATTTCTTCTAAGCGCTGGTCAACTTCGCCTTTGTCACAATACTCGTACGCCAGCTCAACAAATAAGTTTTTATGCTTTTCTTCTGACTTAGCAATGGCGACATAAAAATCTTTATCTTTACCTTCAGGAAGTGCTTGTGAAACTAACCAAAACTTCTCATAACCACGCGCTTCAATAACGGCGGCAACCAGTAATCTATCCATCATAAAATAACTGGTGCCATTACGGAACAAGGCGCGGAGCTGGTTAATGTAAGGGTCTTTTTTATCTTGACCTAAGGTGACATCGCGGGCGACAAGTAACTTTAATACTTGTTTAAAATGAATAAGCTCTTCAATGGCTAAATCAGTCATAGCGCGAACCAATTTAGCTTTGTCTGGATAATGAGACAGCATTGCCATTGCCATACCTGAAGCTTTCTTCTCGGCTGCAGCATGGTCTTGCAAAAACAAGTTAAAGTCAGCCATAACGGCATCAACCCAATCTTGGCCAGTGTGGTGTTTTAATTCAAACATATTTACTACTCTCTAAGACAATATTTACTTAATGGAAATTACTCAATACAATTGGCGTGATTTTACCTGTGAACTTTTCACTCTACAATAGCTAAGCTAACTTGGCTGAATAAAATATGTTCTCAGAAAGGCTTAATAAAAAACTTTACCTATAAAACCTTTATAAATCCCGCGCTAGTCATTAACCTTTTACTAGTAAAGCAGCTTATCAATTTTGCCGTTATTAGTAGATTCTACTTTTAACGTGTTATTAAGGCCTTGCCAGGCTTTTACTTTACCGCCAAGGTTAATTTGTTTAAAACCGCCCTCTCTGGCCTTGTCACTATCAATATTAACAAAAGCTAACATTTTCATATAACTGTTTTTATCACTGACATCTATGGTCAATAGGTCTTGAGATCTGTCTTTAAAGTAATCGTTAATGCCCTGTTGATGACGGCTATAACAGCTAAGAAAGAATTCATCACTGTTAATATTATTGGCCGTTAATGGTGCAAAAACTTCATGATAACAACGTTTTAAATGCGGATTAAAGCCGCCATCGCTGCGCTGCAAATTCACTATCATGCGCTGTAATAACTGCTTGATTGATGGCAACCATTGTTCTGGTGACCGAGTGAGGTAAATAAACTTACTATTGGCGAAGTGTTTATCCAGTTTTTGATAATCACAAAAAATCGGCGTATCGGCTAATACTTGTGCTTGAGAAAAAGATTCTTGAGTATAGGCATTATGCGCGGTTTTAAAGCCTTGCTCTAACATGGCTAAACAAACACTGGTCGTTGCTGTTCTGGGTAAACCTATGATAAAAATTTTTCCGTCAGACACTAAACTAAGCCTTTATATTAAAAAGAAAATTTAAAATTAATTAAATTAAAAAATAGCTGATTATAACTTATTTCATCATTTAACAAACGCACAATTGACAGTGATCAATAAATACCTTATTGATCAGAGCATACTAGGTAAATACCTAAACAAAGACTAAGCAATGCCTAGTCCATTTATAGCAAAGAAGTAGCCAAGGAAATTTCATGACAGCACAAGATGAGCAGCGTGATAGTGTCAACTGGAGTGATTACTTAAAGTCCGGTAATCGTATCTTTATCGGCTCCAATGCCGCGGTACCGAATGCCTTGATAGATGACCTAATAGCCAATAGTCAGGGTTTGCATGATATTGAGACCGTCCATATTTTAACCCTTTCTGAAAATGTTTGGGCCAAGCGCGAACATAAAGATTTATTTAAAGTAAATAGTTTATTTATTGGTGGTAAAAATATTCGCGAAGCTATTGCCGAAGGGCGTGGTGACTATACCCCGTGTTTTATTTCCGATGTGCCACGCTTATTTCTTGAAAATATTTTACCCCTCGACGTAGCACTTATTATGGTCAGCCCGCCAGATGAATATGGTTACTGTTCATTAGGTGTGAGTGTTGATATCGTATCTTCCGCAGTAAAAGCAGCTAAATATGTTATTGCCCAGATAAACCCGAAAATGCCACGTACCAATGGCCATAGTTTTGTTCATGTAAATCAAATTCATGCCTGGATAAACGTTGCACAAGACCTACCACAAATAAAACCACCGAAAGTGGATCGCCGCAACGAGCAAATAGGTCAATATGTTGCTATGTTGGTTGAAAATGGCGCTACCTTACAAATAGGCATAGGTAAAATTCCCGAAGCGGTATTGCGTTATTTAGGTAATCACAAAGACTTAGGTATTCACAGTGAGATGATATCCGATGGAGTGGTTGATTTGATGTTAAAAGGCGTGATTAATAACCGCAAAAAAACCTACCACAAAGGCAAAGCGGTAGCGACTTTTTGTATTGGCACGCAAAAAGTTTATGATTTTGTTGATGGCAACCCACACATAGAATTTTATCCGTCAGAGCATATCAACTCACCGGTAAAAATTGCTAAAAATGACAATATGGTGTCTATTAATAGTGCCATTGAAGTCGATTTAACCGGTCAGGTAGTTTCAGACTCTATTGGTTATCAATTTTACAGCGGCATTGGTGGACAAGTTGATTTTATTCGTGGCTCATCACTGAGTAAAGGCGGTATGCCTATTATTGCCCTGCCCTCAACTACCCGAGATGGCAAAATATCTCGTATTGTTGCCCATATCACTGAAGGTGGCGGCGTAGTAACTTCGCGCGGCCATGTGTCCTATGTGGTGACCGAGTTTGGTATTGCCTCCTTGCGCGGTAAGAGTATTAGAGAGCGTGCCTTAGAGCTGATCAGAATTGCTCACCCTAAATTTAGGGATAAATTACTTGCCGATGTGCGTAAACATTATTGGGTACCAGAATATCAAGAAAGCTCTCCGAGTTCGGTACCTGAACTAGGCTCAATTGAAATGAAGCGCTTTAATTTTGCCGATATTAATTATATCTTAAGGCCACTTGCGCCAGCAGATGAGCGAAAGTTACAAGAGTTTTTCTATTCCCATAATAAAGAAACCTTGATGATGCGCTACAACCATCACATTACCCAGATGACCCGGGAGAAGTCCTGTAACTTGGTCAGCGTTAACCAACATGTAGATCTTGCCTTGTGCTTTACCAAGAAAGATTCTTTAGGTGAAGCGATTGAGGCCGTGGCTCGATATTATTACATTGAAAGTATTAATAGTGGTGAGGTGGCCTTTGTTATTAAAGAAAGTTTGCGTGGCCGCGGTATGGCAACTACCTTACTCGGTGAAATGATTACCATCGCCAAGATGCGTAAACTAGATAGCCTAGTGGCTTGTGTACGCAGTGATAATGGCTCTATGTTAAAAGTCTTTGAACGTTCCGGCTTTGTCCGTCAAGCCAGTGATGATTATGATGAAGTGAGTTTAAAGCTGACCCTGAATGAAGAGACAGTAGAAAGTTAATCTCTATTTGATATATAAATTTAAACGACTTAAATATCCCGTGACTGTTCAGCTTTAAGCACTATGGTGCAAGTAAAAGGAAAAGGCACGGAGTTGACGTTAGTCAATGAGTACTTTTGACGCCTTAATTGCGTCATAGCGCAACAAGATGAATAGTCACTAACAATTATGAGAAAGTTATGCCAGTTGGAATAATAGGCCACTACCACTGTGGCGAACATGACATGGGTGAACACCACCCTGAAAATGCTAAACGCTTAACCGCTATTTCAGACCAATTAATTCGTAGTGGCTTAGATTACGTCGTCCGTCAATTTGACTCAAAGCCTATCGATAAAAGCTTGCTAACCCTAGCGCACACGCAAGAGTATATTGATTTTGTTTTTGATAATGCGCCCAATGAAGCTAAAGGCGAAGAAAATTTTATCGTCGGTGCAGACGCAGTAATGAATACAAAATCACTGACCGCTATTTTGTATTCCGCTGGGGCTGCGGTTGATGCGGTTGATCTCGTCATGGAGGGCACCCTAAGCGCGGCATTTTGTGCCACTAGGCCGCCAGGTCATCACGCAGAACATGATAAAGGCATGGGTTTTTGCTTTTTTAATAATGTTGCCATTGCTGCCGCTTACGCTAAACAAAAGTATGGTTTAAAACGCGTCGCCATAGTCGATTTTGATGTCCATCACGGTAATGGCACCGAAGATATTATTAAGAATCACTTTATGGCCACAGCCAAGGATGACAAAGGTTACCTGTTTTGCTCAAGCTACCAAGACCCACTGTACCCCTTTGAAGTTGAAGAAAGTAATACCGCACCAATTATCAATACCCCGTTAGCGGCAACAACAAAGGGTGAGCAGTTCAGAGAAAAGTTAACTGCACACTGGTTACCGGCATTACACCAGTTTAAACCCGAGTTGATCATTATCTCGGCAGGCTTTGATGCCCACATCGAAGATGATATCTCACAAGTGAGCTTAACGGAGTCGGATTATCGCTGGATCACCGATGAACTTAAAGTTATCGCCAATAAATACGGTGGAGGAAAAATTGTTTCTGTGCTTGAAGGCGGTTATGCCCCCAGTGCACTAGGGCGAAGTGTTGTTGCACATATTAATGGTTTGATTGGTAATTGATCGTGATTAAATATTAAGCAACCGCGTGATTAAATATTAAGAAATCGCGCGATTAAAATCCCGCCTACCGTAGGCGGGAATTCATTCGCGCTTTCCGTTAAGGATAAAGCGAGGCTTAGAAATACCACGCCACAGATACTTGCGCATGGTCATCATTACTTAAGCTATAAAGTAAGTCATTTTCATCATTACTGTGTAGCAGTCTGACATCAACACTGACAATAACATTAGCACCAAAGCGACGGTTTGCTTCAATAAGGAAACTAAAGGCATTGTGATCTAAATCACTGCCTATGCCCATTAATAACTCGCTACTTTGCATATCATTAAAAGCTAATCTTGCTCCTAAAAACAAGTCATTTTGCAGCAATGAACCTTGCGCGCCAAGAGCCACTTCACCGCGTGAATCCCAACTGTGTTCCATCAATAAACCTAAGTCGATATTCGAGGCAAAGACACCAATGAAACTGTATTCAAAACCAGCTTGTGTTGCCCAAAAATCTTCCAAGCTGGTGCTGCGATGTATGCCCTCAAATTTCCATAACCAGTCACCTAAGGTGGCTTGCACGTCTACACCTAGCTGGTCCATTTGCGAGTAATATTGCACTAATGTCGAGCTGGGCTCTAGTGCTGATGGACTCAAATACGCGGCTCGGTTAGTGCCATGAAACCAATACGCACCTAAGTCAAAATCGCCGACGCTATGTGCCCAACGTAGAGCCACATCAAGGTGTTGTTGTCCTGCAGAAGATTCATAACTGACATTCTCGTCATCAACCACTAATGGCCCACGTAAACGCCCTTCTGCACCAGCATAAGTTCTTTCTCGAAAACCTGGCAGTAAAAACACATCAACAATGCCCCAGTCATTGACCACAGATAAGTTAAGCATTTGTTGACCAAGTTTATCTTCACCGTCAAAGTCTTCAACACCATCAGTTTGGTTAATCACATCAACAAGATGTTGAAACTCAGTAACGCCCCAAAACTCTTTACGAATGCCAACACGCAGTTCCCAATTATCACTGGCGTGTACATAAGCCAGTTCACGAATATCACCATGAGTACGTTGCGAGTCTTGGCTATCCAGCCGATAAAAAGGCGTAAAGATAATGCTATCGTTGCCACCATTCCATTGCCAGTAGAGCTCAGTCTCTATTGATAGCGACGTTTGACTATGATGCAACTGCTCAGGATAAAGCGCCTCTTTAAAAAAGTAGCGCTGCTCTATGGCAATATTACTTGATGCTTCAAACTCGACGTCACTCGCTCCCTCACTAGCAAAAACAGGGTTACTAAGCAGTAAGCTTGCGCCTACTGCCATCGCCGTTAGTGAGCAGGTAAGTTTTTTACTTGACGACTTATTTAAAGGTTTTTTAAACGCTTTATTTACAGAGAATGACATCAACTTAACGCGCACGCTTTAATGAATTGCGGTTAAAATCACTGTCACTTAAGCCCGTTTTAAAATTATAATTACTCCATTTTAACTCGGTGCTTTTACCATTTTGGTGATTGATCATTTCTTGGCTATCTGCACGCCAATGTTTGGCTAAATATTGCTTATAGCCACTAAAGGTTAAGGTTTTAAGTAATGAGTTTTTACGATCATAAAAATCAATTTTATGAATGCGATACTCTAGAGTATCAAGCCAAACGATACGACGAGTATAACCTGAGTTTTCATCAACAGGGTATTGCTCAACTTTGAAGTTGGTAAAGCCATTAAGCTCTTCAACACCTAAATATTTGTAGCTGTACTTTTCTACTTCAAAAGAACTTAAATCTTCAAAAGCAAACTCTGAGCCCATAAAAGGCCCTGATTTATTACGCGAGGAAATACGTTTAACACGTTTTAATGCTGGTAAAAACAACCATTGCTCATCGGCAGCAACCGGATGTGAGAAACTTAAAAAAGCAGTGCCTTTAATATCACGAGGTTTATTAAAAATAGTTAAGCTTTTATCACCATCACCATGAATTTCTAACGACTTAATCTTGATCTCGCGAATACTTTCTTGGCCTTGTTTATTACGTAATAACATCCGCATATCAGCGGTACTGTCTTGCCAGCCTAGATCGCGTTTTTTGGCTTCCATGGAGATATCTAAGCCTTTTTGCTCTTCTGCCGATAAAGCAAAAGCAGCATTAGAGGCTAGGGTTAAACTTAGCGCTGAGATGGCGCTAATTAATATTTTCTTAGTTAACATAGTTAATCCTTATAAACTTACTTAGAATGGCGTAATTAAGCCGCTTTAATCGGTGTATCAACTACTGCAGCCACGTTTTGTGTTACTTTTTTCTTATCTTTATCAAGCAGCATAAGTAATGGCGGCAAGAATAAGAAATCAACCACAAGTGCGACAAAAATGGTCAATGCGGTTAGGAAACCCATATCTGCATTCATTTTAAATGATGATTGTGCCAAGACAGTAAAACCGGCCACGAGTACAAAAGTAGTTATCCATAGTGCACGTCCGACATTATCAAAAGCATAATGTACTGCTTCTTGCGGACTGGCATTTTTATCACGTCTAGCATGAAGATACTTACTTAAAAAGTGCACGGTATCGTCAACAACAATGCCTAAAGTCATACCAATAACAACCGATAAACCAAGGCCTACTTGCCCACTATATAATCCCCAAATACCAAAACCTATCGCCGCCGGTGCTAAGTTAGGTAATAAACTGATCAAACCAAAGCGCCAGCTTTTTAAGGCTACCCCTAATAGAATTGAAATTAAGATAAGTGCCAGTGTGGTACCGATAAGCATGCTAATAATATTACGTTGACCAATATGGGCGAACATTAGACTTGGGCTAGAAAAATCAACCTCATATTGAGGTGCATGTTTAGCAAACCAGGCAATCATGTCTTGCTCAACATTAATCAGCTCGTTGCTGGTCATATTTTTAAAGGTCACCACGATTCTTGAGGATGATTTATCAACATCTAATTGGTTATTTAAATCTAAGCCATAAGGTAGAGACATTTCATACAATAATAAATATTGCGCCGACATTTCCTGACTATCGGGTAATTTATACCAACTAGGATCATCACCATGCATATTCTTATTGAGACGCTTTAAGGTATCGGTAATCGTATTGACATGATCCGTTTCAGGACGATCACGTAACCAATCAGTAAAGTCACTTACACTCTGCAAATATTTAGGATCGTTAATACCACTTGGCTTACCTGTTTTCACTGAGATTTCAACAACCATCATGCCCGATAAGTTATCTTGCATAAAATCAGTAGCCACGCGATATGGCACTGTTTCGTCAAAATACTTAACAAAATCATCATTGAGTTCATTGTTAGGAATAAACATTATTGAAACGATAATAAATACACTGGTTAAAGGTAATAATAGTTTTCGCTTGGCAATAACAAAGTCTGCCAATTTCGCCATAATGTCTTTTTTACCTTCTTTGTGCATTTTAACGCGTATCGGTAGTACGGTAAGTAACGCCGGAAAAATTGTGACAGAAAAAACAAAGGCTAACATTACGCCAATAGCGACTAAATTACCTAAGTCTCTAAACGGCGGTGAGTCAGAGAAGTTCATGCTTAAAAAGCCAATCGCTGTGGTAACACTGGTTAAGAAAATAGGTTGTAAATTGATTTTTATACTACGGGCAATGGCGGTACGTTTATCAGCGCCTTGCCGCATTTCATAAAACATCGAGGTTAAAATATGAATACAATCAGCTACCGCTAAGGTCATTATCATCGTTGGCGCTGATGAAGATGGTCCAGTAAGATAAAAGCCTAACCAACCGGCAAGTCCCATGGTGGTAACAATACTCATAATGATAACAAGTACCGTGGCGATAGTACCGGTAATGGTTCTTAGCAATACCCCTATGGTGACAATAACCACAAGAAACATCAACGGAATAAGTGTTGTACCATCATTGATTGAAGCTTCACCAAATGAGGTGTTCATCATAATCATACCCGACAGATACACGTCTACTTCAGGATGCTCAGCTAAGAACTGCGCTTTAATAGCACGGACACTGGCAGCAATTTCAGGTGTTTCCGCCATAGGGTCAATACCTGGCAATTGCACGGTAACGTTAACGACAGAAACATGGCCGGTTTTTGAGATGATTTTATTAACCAGCAAAGGCTCATTAATGGCAATTCCCTTTATTTTTTCAAGCTTCTCGCTGGTCAAGTTTTTAGTAGACATGACTAAATCTTCAACGATCATGTCATCTTCTTCAGCATAGCTATATTGAAAATTAGTGACAGAATCAACCCGTGTTGAATAAGGTATTTGCCAGCTGGCTTTGGTTAATTTTTTTAATGCAGCTAAATGTTCTTTGGTAAAAACATTACCATCTTTAGGTACCACGACAAAAGAAACATTATCACTTTTGGCATAGACCTTTTGCATCGTTTCAAAAGCCGTTAACTGTGGATTTTCTTCACTAAAGAACACCCGGTAGTCACTTTTAAATTCTAACTTTTGTACTCCTAGGCCTGCTACTATCGAGAAAGTAATACAAACAAGTATCACCCAGAATGGATTCTTACCGACAAAATTATAGAGTTTATCTCTCATTGTTACGCTCCTTATATTCTTAATTTATCTTCATTAAAGAAGATTCTTTTAGATGACGAATCGTCACCTTACAGTTCAAAAAAATGCGGTTATGCACCGCACATTATTCGTATTTAGTTGCCTAAGCCGGCGAGCTAAAACTATCAAAATTCAGCTCGCGCCCTTTGGCTTTAATTTTCGCCAACTCTTGTGGAAATAATTTATCCAAGGCGATTTTTAGTTCGTTACAGTGGCTGCTGTCTTTTGTTAAAGGCTGCCAGCCCATACCGTCATGAAGTAAATTACTGTGATTAAATAATTCACGTTCTACAATCAAACTTGTTCTGCCACTACACTGTTCAACTTCGCCTGAAAGCAATGAGATGGCGCCATAAGCCATAGACCAATTGCTAAAACATATTTGTTGTACATCCATATTCAAAGGCAGTACTAAACTGCCATCGTTTAGGGCATCTTCGACAATGCCGTTAATTGAAGTCATTAACTTAACGTCTAAGCGTTCACCCTCTTTAATATGTTTTTCACTTGATTTTCCCACTACATTAGGCGATTTGGCACAAAGCACGGTTTGAAACAATGCCGGATATAACATCGCATAGATAAGGTAGGAAAAATTTAGCAACAGCATGCGTGAACGTGCACAACCTTTGAATTGATAAGCGCGATAAAATAAATCGGCAAGCAGGCCAATGGCATAATTACTGATGGCTAACAATAAATCTTCTTTACCAATAAAGTGTTTATAAACCGTACCTTTTGAAAAAGGCACTTCGGCAACAACTTTATCCATGGTCAGATTTTCGATACCAATTTTCTGAATTAGTAGCACTGCCGAGTTGATAATTTGCAACTCTCTTGCTTTAAGTGCTGCTTCATCGAGTAACTTAGGTGGTGTCATAGAACCTGCTATTTAATATGTGACGATTCGTCACTGACGAAACGTCATAGTACGCCCAATGTAATTATTGTCAACGAATATGTAACTAAAGTGTACAGGTGAATTTTCTTTCATCGCCATAATATGAATCAAGAATGATTTTTGAAAGAGTTATTCTGAACTACAAACTGTCTAGTAGAATCTGCGAGTCAACTTTTAGCACTTAGAAGACTTTAGGGGATTTAGGTGGTGAAGCTAATTGGGGTTGGTTTTTCTATGGATAACGCATAAGTAAGTGAGTGGTTGTAACGCATCCGCTTACTTAATGGTTATGTGTTACGGATTAAACAGCAACAACTTTATTTGCACATGGGCCTTTCTGTCCTTGACCCACTTCGTACTCTACGGCTTTGTCCGTCAAGCCAGTGATGATTATGATGAAGTGAGTTTAAAGCTGACACTGAATGAAAGTAGTGTGTCTTAAAGTTTACTTATAAATACTTACTGCTAATTAGCAAATAAATTGAACACCCAGTGACGGTTCAGCTTTAAGCACTATGGTGCAAGTAAAAGGAAAAGGCACGGAGTTGACGTTAGTCAATGAGTACTTTTGACGCCTTAATTGCGTCATAGCGCAACAAGATGAATAGTCACTAACAATTATGAGAAAGTTATGCCAGTTGGAATAATAGGCCACTACCACTGTGGCGAACATGACATGGGTGAACACCACCCTGAAAATGCTAAACGCTTAACCGCTATTTCAGACCAATTAATTCGTAGTGGCTTAGATTACGTCGTCCGTCAATTTGACTCAAAGCCTATCGATAAAAGCTTGCTAACCCTAGCGCACACGCAAGAGTATATTGATTTTGTTTTTGATAATGCGCCCAATGAAGCTAAAGGCGAAGAAAATTTTATCGTCGGTGCAGACGCAGTAATGAATACAAAATCACTGACCGCTATTTTGTATTCCGCTGGGGCTGCGGTTGATGCGGTTGATCTCGTCATGGAGGGCACCCTAAGCGCGGCATTTTGTGCCACTAGGCCGCCAGGTCATCACGCAGAACATGATAAAGGCATGGGTTTTTGCTTTTTTAATAATGTTGCCATTGCTGCCGCTTACGCTAAACAAAAGTATGGTTTAAAACGCGTCGCCATAGTCGATTTTGATGTCCATCACGGTAATGGCACCGAAGATATTATTAAGAATCACTTTATGGCCACAGCCAAGGATGACAAAGGTTACCTGTTTTGCTCAAGCTACCAAGACCCACTGTACCCCTTTGAAGTTGAAGAAAGTAATACCGCACCAATTATCAATACCCCGTTAGCGGCAACAACAAAGGGTGAGCAGTTCAGAGAAAAGTTAACTGCACACTGGTTACCGGCATTACACCAGTTTAAACCCGAGTTGATCATTATCTCGGCAGGCTTTGATGCCCACATCGAAGATGATATCTCACAAGTGAGCTTAACGGAGTCGGATTATCGCTGGATCACCGATGAACTTAAAGTTATCGCCAATAAATACGGTGGAGGAAAAATTGTTTCGGTTCTTGAAGGCGGTTATGCTCCCAGTGCGCTAGGTAGAAGTGTTGTTGCACATATTAATGGCTTGATTGGTAATTGATCGTGATTGAATATTAAGCAACCGCGTGATTAAATATTAAGAAATCGCGCGATTAAAATCCCGCCTACCGTAGGCGGGAATTCATTCGCGCTTTCCATTAAGGGAATTCATTCTAGTCGACAAAGCGTCATGATAAATGAGTGATATAAATATCAAGAAATCACGTGATTAAATATTAAGTTCTAGTCGACAAAGCGTCATGATAAATGAGTGATATAAATATCAAGAAATCACGTGATTAAATATTAAGTAACTGCGCGATTAAAATCCCGCCTACGTAGGCGGGAATTCATTCGCGCTTCCCGTTAAGGATAAAGCGAGGCTAAAAATTAAAGATGGCTGTCTTAGTTATTCAGGCCGTCGCCAACATAAACATTATTTTCCGGTTGAGAATAAAGCCCCACTTACCAATAAAGTTAACACTGAGCCTAAATTAGCGCGTAGTTATATTGTTGGTATAGATCAAATGCTTGTTGATATAGAGGCCAAAGTTGATGATGAATTCTTAACTGAGTTTTCCCTTAAACGGGGGATGTCGCAGGTTATCACTGACGAAGTTACTCATCGTTTATACCAACGATTAAAAGACGAGCAATAAATCAACTATGAGTTTGCCGGCGGTACCATAGGCAATACTATGCATAATTACTCTGTGCTTGCTGATGACAGGTCGGTGTTGTTGGGTGTGATGTCAAAAAACATGCAAGTGGGCGACTATGCCTATCGCTTTGTCAGCAATACCTCTTCTCGTGTCGATTTAAATTACTTGCAACCCGTAGATGGCCCAATCGGCCCTTGCTGCCGTATTACACGACCTAAGTGCTAATGTTTATCATAAAATGAATGTTGATGATTCCAGCAAACATTTGCAGCCAGCGATGACGTATTCATCGTTATCACAAATCAGCAAGTATGCTAATCGCGTTAGTTTTGAAATACTGATGCAGCACTCACCTCGGTTATCACGAGGCTTACCTGAACGAGAAGATAGCCTAGAGCAGGCATATTGGGCATTGTAAGTATTTATTCTCCGTTCAACTGGGGTTTTACTGTTAGCCTAGCAAAGCCCTGCCCTCAAATAACTTCAAAGACAATCCTATCGTATTATATTGCACAAATTAGTTATCGCTCTATTCATCGATTTGTTTAGCTCTGTTGAGCTTTTGTTACCGAGATAATAAAGAGGGAAGCCAAGTACTTATACAGCAACCTTTTTTACTCAGCCTTTTGGATATTATTTCTTCCCGAGTCTTTGGCTTGGTAAAGTGCTTTATCGGCGAGCGAAAGCATGTCATTTAAATCGAACTCACCTGATTTATTTATCACCACACCAATACTGACAGTACACACCACCTTTTGACCCTCAAAACTGTGCTCAATATTTTCAATCGCTTGCAGAATTCGTTGCCCCGTTTTTAAGGTTATTTCTTCATTGGTTGGCGACAGCGAAATAACAAACTCTTCACCTCCCCAACGGGCGATCAGATCATCTTCACGTAAATATGAACTCATGGTCTTACTGATCTTTTTAAGTACGGCATCGCCGGCTAAATGACCATAGATATCATTTATTTTTTTAAAGTGATCTATGTCTATCATTAGCAAACTTTGCGTTAAATTCTGACGTTTTGCTAATGCGTGAATATGGTTAAAATATTTGATAAATTGTCGACGATTATATAAACCGGTGAGCTCATCAATCGAGCTTAGTTTGATAATTTCATTCTGATATTTTTTTGTTAAAATATCAATAATAAAAACAATAAAAATGGTAATTAATAAACCGGTAATGGTATTGGTCCATAACGCTTTTTTAATTTCGCCTAAGGCAGTACTTTCACTTTCTTCAACGATGAGAAACCAGTCTAAATCAGAGAAATAATGCACTGACATCATAACTTTACTGTTATCATTTTGATAAATATAGCTTTTTTGATTGTCTTTATTCGATAATAGTTGTTCTGCAATTGAGGATATACCGTTTATATTTTTAATATTCAATTGTTCGATAAAGTTCTTATCCGAATGCACTTGCACTAATCCGGATGAGTCCACCATATAAATTTGCCGAGAAAATTTATCTTGGTAATGCTGAAATTTATTGCCAAGTTCATGGAGTAATAACCCTGCGCCAATAACACCTATTAGCTCACCTTTTTCATTTTCTAACCTATGATTGATAAAAATGGTGATATCTTCGTCGGCTCCTTCATCAGTATCAACATCAAGATCGTAAGCACGGTTTAATTTTATAAAATTGTAGTACCAGGCATCATGTTTGTTAGACGCAGTTATTTTTTTTAAAATACCGTCATGACGATAATAATTCAGTGTCGAATTTGAAATAAGAAAGGCGTTTGAGTAATTAAACTTCTCTTTAATACGCATCAGATAATTGTGTATCATTTGCGGGTTTTCTTCGCCGCTTACTACCCAGTCAATAACAAAGTTATCTTGTGCCATAAGCGACGTGGTATGAATAGGTATCATTAACTCATTTTGAATTTCAGTATAAATTGAATGATTAATTAACGGTAAAATCTCATTGAGCGACTTGTCATTTAATGACGCTTTAGCAAAGTAGTAACTCAAGGAACTGGAAATTAAAAAACCAGAGAGCAATATAAAAGCAATATAAAAAATGAATTTATTCTTAACTGTCAACATTTTTCCTCCTCTTGGCGTGATAAGCATAATTACCTTACTGACATAGAAGTATCGGCACTGGTCATTTAATAATCTGAGGTAAGTTAAATTCTAGACTTTTTCCCGAATAATTAAAGGTGCCTATGATAATGACAACGGACTGCTACTTAGTTTAAAACCTTTATCTTTACAAGTTAAAAAGCCTGATTTTCAAAGATTACCTTCTCTATTACCAATAGCCTGACAGAGAGGATGAACTATCACCTTCACCTATCAAGACAAACTATGCCCCAATCTTTAACCAATCTTTAGATTGGAACTAATTTAATGGACTTGGTATAAGTACTTACTGTTGACTCATTTCAGATTAAACAAGGCCAGTTATTTGATTAAATATTATTAAGTGATAATGTTAAAGAACAAGTCATTTAGATAGTATTAATAATTATGGATTGGTTGAATGAAGATGTGCATGAGCATGAGCCATCAACGTCATCACTGCCCTGTTGGAAAGTCGCCATTGTCGATGACGATGAAGAAATACATAAAGTCACCAAGTTATCCTTAAGTAACTTTCAGTTTGAAGGTCGAGCTATTGAATTCGTCAGCCTCTATTCCGGCGCGGAAGCAAAGGAATATTTTGAGGAGAATGACGACGTAGCCCTGCTCTTATTAGATGTAGTAATGGAATCTGACGATGCTGGCCTGCAAGTGGTCAACTACTTACGCAATGAACTCAACAACAGCTACACCCGCATCATATTAAGAACAGGACAACCGGGCAAAGCGCCGGAACACTCAATTTTTGAAATTTACGATATAGACGGTTACAAGGGAAAAACAGATCTCAATGTAAATGCATTAAAGCAAGTGCTCTACATCGCCTTAAGATCATACCGTGATCTGGTCAAGATCCAATATTATCAAAAAGGCTTAGAAGCGATTATCAATTCCATCTCTAATATGAACCAATTGGAGAATGTTTTAGATCTGGCCAAAGGCATACTCACCCAACTAAAGAGTATTTTTAATAGCGAACATACCCATTTTTTAATTGCCGGCACACAAGGTTATGCCGATGGTTCAACTGACAAAAAATGGAGTATTACCATCAATGATAACGATGCTATTTTTATCGATAACGCCGATTCTCCAGAAAACAGCAGCAAGTTTAATGACTTTTCCAAAAGAGTACTGCTAGCAAAACAGCATATTTTTGAACCGGAAATGTATGGCTATTATTACTCTAGGCGCAATACACAAAGTGTCTTTATCTTAGAAAGCACCGAAAAATTATCAGTTACCGCCGAAAAACTATTACAACTGTTTGTCACAAACCTAGTGATAATGGTAGAAAATCTATCACGATGTAAACTAAATAAAGGGATCACTCATGGCTAATGTTGAGCGTATATTGCAAGAAATAATCACCAGTTTAAAATCAACCTATGGTCATGAATTTTTCAACAGTTTAAACCTGCAACTAAGCAAACATATAGGCGCCGACTACACCTTTATCGCCCGATTAAATAAAAAAACCAACACCTCTAAGACCATAAGTTTAGTGGCTAAGGGCAAGTTGGCTGAAAACTTTGAATACTCATTAAAGGATACTCCCTGTGCCGATATAAGCGATGATTCCCTTTGTATTTTTCCTCAGGGCATATGTGAGCTGTATCCCGATGACCAATTATTACAAGACATGAATATTGAGGGCTATGTAGGCACGCCCTTGCGTGATTCTCAGGGAAATATGATGGGCATAGTGGTGGCCCTGCACGAGAAAAAAATTGAAAACCCAGACTTTGCCGTCACCTTGTTTGAACTGTTCTCGGGTCGTATATCTGCCGAAATAGAAAGAACGGAACGCGAGCAGGAATTGCAAGAGCTAACCAAAACCCTTGAGGACAAGGTAAAAGAAAGAACGCAAGAGCTGTCTCAAGCCATTGACCGGTTAAAACAGACGCAACAGGAAGTACTCGCCAAAGAGAAAATGGCTTCACTCGGCGCCTTGGTTGCAGGCGTTGCCCATGAGATAAATTCACCACTGGGTGTCGCCATCCTTAGCGGTTCAATGATTGACGAAACGGCAAAAGAAATCAATGGTAAAATAATCGACCAGAGTTTAAGCAAACAAGAGTTACAAACAGGCCTTGCCAATATTAAACAATCTATTACGGCGTTGAATTTTAATCTGCAGCGAGCCGCCAAATTAGTTGACAATTTTAAACAGGTTGCCATAGACAGAAATACCGATGACATAAGACAGTTCACTTTTTCAAGCTGGCTTGACTCACTGCTGAGCAGTCTGATGCCTATGCTGAAAAAGAACAATATATCCCTACAGATGCACCTGCCAGAGCAGCCGACCACAATAACCACTTGTCCCAGTAAACTAGCGCAAGTGATCAGTAACTTGGTGATCAATGCGGTTATTCACGGTTTTCCCGAAAAGGCCAACCTAGTAGACAAAAAACTTACCTTTACCCTGACGGAGCACAAGCAACGCATCATATTGTCTATCGCAGACAATGGCATAGGCATTGAAAACGAACTCATAAAACATCTGTTTGAACCTTTTTATACGACAAAGCGTGGTCAAGGCAGTACGGGGTTAGGCTTAAGCATAGTGCGTAATATACTTACCGGCGCTCTGCGCGGTAGTATCGATATAACAAGCCAGGTTGATCAGGGTACAAAATTCACCATCAGTTTACCGAAAAAGATAGAAGCAAATTCAATAACTGAGATTGAAGAAGCCTAACATTATTTAATGTTAACAGCTCAAAAGATAATGCAGTGCAACGAAGCGAAACAGATAGATTGATATTGAGAAGTTAGTCATTAATAAATAGGTAAGAACAAACGAAAAAACCTTAACATTGCTATTAAGGTTTTATTTTTTACCGAGATAATAAAGGGGGAAAGCAATACTCAGCAACCGCCTATAATTTAGCTGGTTATACACTTAAAGAGTTGCGGGATTATTAGTTTGCATTATTCACCCATGAGTCAGATTGTCGTAAAAGATAAGACCTGACCCTCATGTGCGATTAATTTTAAATGACTGTAAAAATTTAACGACTAATTAAAGTGAAATAGACTATTTTTTCGAGCGTTCGTTCGATGCTTCAGTAACAGCTTTTGATGAAACAACCCGCGCTTCGCTTTTAGCTTTGTTTTTAGCTCTTTGTTTCTTTTTTGAATTTTTACTTACTGAAACTACAGTACTAATAAACTCTGCTGATTTGTTGGTGGGATTATAAGCGACCTCAATAATTTGACCGTTATATTTGATAATATCGCCGTGACGAATTTTTTTACGCTTTTGAACTTCAACTTCATTATTGACTAAAACCTTACCTTCACTGATCATGGTTTTAGCTTCGCCGTCACCGCCAACCATTTTGGCAATTTTGAGTAATTTACAAAGTTCTATCGGTTGAACACAAATGTCGAAAATTGAGTGTGCAGACATGAAATACGCCTAATAATTTTAAATAATAATATTGTTAAATTCTAACATATATAACGGTTATTGAATAAAACTAAAACGTTAAGCGACTGTCCTTATTAATTGTTAATTATTAGCCAAGGTATGGCTGTGCCCTTTTCCTTTTTTCCTTGGCAGAAAAAACATGGATCTTCGATCAGACACTCGAAGATGACGGCTAAGTTGTAGTAGTTGTACATAAACCCATCAGCCGTCATTGTCGAAGTGTCGAACATCATCATTGCCGAAGTAGCAAACAGCGTCATTCATGAAGCGTCGAACATCGTCATTCCCGAAGTGGCTGATCGGGAATCCATAAATCAGCATGTATGCAGAAAAAAACAACATAAAATCAGTATAAATTAAAAATAGCAGAATAAAGTAAACAATACTTGGAACTAATTAAGATACGATCTATCATATAAACACTAATAAATAGCAATTAAACGATAGAGTGTATCTTATGGCGAGATTATCTAAACAACAGCAAGCAGAAATAAGACTAAAAATAATCAATACAGCAGTTGAGCTATTCACTGAAAACGGCTTTGAAACCACCAGCATGAAACAAATAGCCCGAGCAGCAGGCATTGGTGATGCGACTATTTATAAATATTTCGCCAATAAAGACAAACTGATTTACGGCTATTACGGCTTAATTGCCACAAAAACAACTGAGCAATTTTTAGCTGAAGACGACTTATCTGAGTACTCGTTACAAGAAAAGTTTCAGCTACTCATCGACATATACCTGAATAACTTCTTGCCCAACCGAGAGTTTGTTTGCGACAGCATCAACATGATCATGCAATCGCCAAGCATTTTATTTAAAGACGTGGCCCCCGTAAGAGAAGAGTTTGTCGACCTTATTGCTAACTTACTTAACGACGCCGAGCAAGCTGGCGAAATTGCCCAATCGCCTTTTACCGATGCCACCGCAAAACTCGCTAATGACTACTTATTAGCGGTACTTTTGTATTGGGTTAACGATGACTCCGAAGAATTCAGCAATACCACACAAATGGTAGATATGTCGCTAGAACTTGGCGTAGAAATATTAAGAAGTGGCATTGTCTCTAAGGCCACTGATCTGGTTAGCTTTTTTGTAAAAGCGCATCTATTCCGCTTTATGGGCAGTGGTTTTTTAAACAAATTGATAATGAAGAAATCATTTGGCTTGTAATACCTTAATCAGGCTTCACGAAATATCGCTAGGCTTCACTAAAGTTAACGCGCTTTAGTTCTACATTTTAAATATTAAAAAGGAAAATATTATGAAAAATTGGCAAGGTAATTGGATTATCACAGTAGCAGTACTTCACACTTTATTTGCCGTTATTATGTTCTCAGCCCAATATAGCTCACTGTATGATAATGGTATTATTAACAGCCTAAGTACTGATCGCTCAGCGGCAGCAGTATGGTTTTTCTTATTCGGGCAATTACTTTTCATTACCGGGTTATTAATAAAACATTTAGCTTCAGTAAATAACAGCCTAGTACCACTTTCAGTGTCACTCAACCTTTTACTGTTAACCGTTGTTGGTATTACCATCATGCCTGAATCTGGTTTTTGGCTTATGTTCCCACCCATAATAAGTTTGATAATGAAGCACAGAAAAAACCTTAATCAAAACAAAAACCAAACAGCAGCGGTTTAGTTATGCTTACTTCAAAAAAAGTACCCACCTCAACCTTATCACGTAGCGCTATTGCTGGCGCAGCAGTAACCAAAATCGCCTTGAAACATGCGGGTTATAAAGTACGAAAAGCCTTTGCAGCTAAAATATCGGCAACTCAATACTCTGACACTAAAAAATCACCAGTAAAAAATAATGAGCAATCTCAGCAACAACACGAAGAACAAATAGGCGAGTTAGTTTTTACCGTATTAAGTCAGCTTAGAGGCACAGCAATTAAGTTATCTCAGCTATTAAGTATGGAAACCGACATTCTGCCAGAAACCATTCGTAATAAATTAAAGTCGGCTTGCCATGAAGTGCCGCCTATTAATAGAGCGCTGGTTAGAAAGCAATTGGTGCAAGAGCTAGGCAACACGCCCAAGCAGCTATTTAAAGAATTTGATAGTCAGGCCTTTTCAGCGGCCAGCATAGGTCAAGTTCATCGGGCTTTATCATTTAACGATGAAAAATTAGCGGTCAAGGTTCAGTATCCCGGCATAGGCGCAACTATTAACAGCGACCTAAAAATGTTAGAAAAACTGTTTTGGTTGTTAGCGAAAACCACCAACAACATGCCACAAAAACAAGTAATCACCCAAGTATTGGCTGAAATGAAAAATCGTTTAGCTGAAGAGATAAACTATGAAATTGAAGCCAGTAATTTAAACTGGTTTCGGCAAGAAATGAAGCTAAACGGTATTGTTATTCCAAAGGTTAACCAGCAGTTATCGTCTGCTAGAGTATTATCAATGGAAATGTTAACTGGGCAGCACATAGATAAATGGCTAGAAAACCAGCCAAGTCAGCAACACAGAAATGCACTAGGGCAAAAGTTATTTGATTTCTTTTGGTATTGCGCTTTAACACTGAAAAAAATACACGCAGACCCTCACCCGGGTAACTTCTTAGTATTAAACGATGGGCAACTCGGCGTTTTAGACTTTGGCTGTGTTCGTAGCTTAAGTGATGAATTTGTTGATAGTTTTACTGCTATGATGCCAAAAATTGTTGATAGTTATATTTTTGGCAAAAATAAACCGGCACTGTTTGCCAGTTACCAAGCACTTAAACTTATTGACCACAGTGTCGATTTTAATACCTTCGAGTCGAAAATATTCCCTGATTTACAGCGTTATGGGCAATGGTTAGGTCAAGCGTATGAGCATAAAACATTCGACTTTACCACTAAAAGCCCTTGCCCAGGAAAACCCGACAATGTTAGTGGTGAAGCCATAAAATTTCTATCGGGCATGTATAGCGAACAGCCTTGCTTTGACCGTGCTCACTTAGGTTTAATGAACTTATTAACACAAATTGGTGCCAACATTAATACCGATTATTCAAGATTCAGCACCGGAAATAAGGAAATATTGTGAACAGTTATTTAATTACCGCCGGCGCATTAAGTGCCTTAGCCTCGCTACTACACATAGGTTTCATAGTTTTTGGTGCTTCTTGGTATCGGTTTTTTGGCGCGGGTGAACACATGGCAAAACTTGCCGAACAAGGCAGTTTACAACCAACACTGATCACATCAGGTATTGTGCTGGTATTGGCTACTTGGTCGCTTTATGCTTTTTCTGCTGCTGGATTAATAATAAAACTGCCATTAATGCGCTTAGCGCTTATAACCATTACGGCTATTTATTTACTGCGCGGTATCGCTGGCATATTCTTAGCAGCTAGCTCTAAAGCGACTCATTTTGGTAACAGTACCAATTTTTGGTTTTGGAGCTCTGCTATTTGTCTAACTTTTGGCGTTGTTCACCTTATTGGTGTAAAGCAGCAATGGGCTAGCTTGTAGACCAAACAAAGGTATTAACGAGGACACTCGCTTACCCCCTTAATTTAAGCAAAACAATAACACAAGCTAAACAGCCACTAAAAATAAGCTCAATGGTTGCTAATAAATCCTAAATTCGAATAATATTTACCAAATTTTCAAAATAATAGAAGAGATGCTGTTTTTAATAACGTTGAGCGACTGTCCTTATTAATTACTTATTAATTATTTAGTTTGTCCTTTAGTACAGCTATTTTTAGCTTGTTCAGCTTTTTGCTCTAAATCTATGATTACGGGCAGACACCCACTCAAAATTTTATTTCCATTTGAGTGGGTATCTGCAGTTTTTTTTCCCTTGGTAGAAAAACATGGATCTTCGGGCAGACACTCGAAGATGACGGCTAAGTTGTAGTAGTTGTGCATAAACCCATCAGCCATCATTGCCGAAGTGGCGAAGTGGCGAACCTCGTCATTCCCGAAGTGTCTGATCGGGAATCCAGAAATAAAGTTGTACGCAGCAAAATCAACCTTAAAAAATCACCTAAGTTACTGATAAAAAAACAGTAACTTTCAGTTTTTTAGTTATAGCTCTTGATGCTCAGTAATGTCTAAGAAATCAACCGCATTCCAATTCTTAACATCGGCACTTAAACCATTGATAAGTTGGTTGAATTCACTGTTGTGAGTACCCTTATCATCGATAATTACCGTCTCCCGCCACTGCTCAGAATGAGAGAGTTTTTCTCTTAAGGCCGTCATCGCAATATCAATCCAAGTCGGCGGTGTAAAAGTAAAATTAAACGAAACAGCATCGGTTACTGCTTCAGTCATATGCCAAACTCCTCGTGGTACGAAGAGAATTGAGCCCGGTTCTAATATATATTCAGTACAATCTGCGGGGAATGATTGTGGAAATTCTTTAGCGCTATAACGTCCTAGTTCATCATCAACAGGATGCCCGATCACATGACGAGTCATTGGATTGTTAATGGTGTTATTTTCTGCTAACCACCATTTTTTTGTTCCTTCTAATTGAAGAACAAAATTAAAATTCTGATCGAAATGAGGAGCATTTCCTTTCCCCGCTGGTGTTGCGTAGACTAAGTTTCTAACATAGGTCAACTCAGAGAAGCCAATGTCTCTTCTAATTTGCTGATTCCACCGGTCAAACTCAGGAATTATTCTATTGACGTCATTAAAGAGAATGCAGCTGCCATTCTTATATTCATGGAGAGCGTCTTCAGGAGGGATTGAGGTCTTTGAAATTTCATCGGCAATCTTTGGGTGAAATACATCAACAGTGTCGCGCCAACAGGCGGCAAGGCTTTCAACAGAATCAAGAAATGGCAAACTCATTAAATCTTTAAGGGCTTCGGTATTACCATGGGATATAAAAGGTGTTCTAGACTTGAGTAACTTTAAAAATTCTTCTCTGGTATTATCGCCAATAAGTGACTTTAGATTGATTTCGGTATTGCTCATATTTAATTTACGTAATTTAATGCTCGATGAGGTGAATTATCTCATGAAATAAACACGATGAATATCTCTACTCGATCAAAACAAGTTTGAAGAAAGAGACAATTTAGCGAGTGCTAGGCAAGTAACTTTTTACCCGCAGATAGCTTCGTTCGCAAAAAACAACAGACACCCACCCCAAAACAATAAATTAACATTATCCATTATCCATTATTGTCAATTTTAAAGTGGAGCCTCGTTTTTCTATCAATGATGATATAATACATTCATTTAAAAGCTAGATTTAGAGGGTTGTAAAACTTAAATGAAAATATTAATTTTGGGTGGAAGTCAGTTTTTTGGCAGAAAACTTGTGCAGCTTCTCTTAGAGAATAACGATGAAGTGACCCTATTAAATAGAGGTAATCACGCGGATGGCTTCGGAGAAAAAATTAAGCGGATTATTTGTGACCGTACTGACAAAACAGCATTAGAAGAGGCCATCAAGCAAGACTATGATCTAGTTTTTGATCTATCATGTTTTGATTTTGAGCAAGCAAAACACGCCTGCGAAGTCTTCAACGGCAGAGTGAAAAAATATCTTTTTACTTCCAGCATTTCTGCTTATGTAGAACGCAATGATAATTTATCTGAAGAGCAATTTAATCCTTTGGATTTTGAACTTGCTAATAAAGTGAGTAGAAAGGAGCACTACGGCGAGGCAAAACGACAGGCGGAAATTTCATTTATCAAATTTGCCACTTTTCCTGTTACCAGCATCAGGCTTCCCGTTATTGTAGATGCAGAGGATTATTCCCTAAGACTGCAGCGCCATGTCAACAGTATTAAAAATGGACTGCCGCTCTACTTTGATAATCTTCAAGGTAAAATTTCATTTATCTCCGCCGATGATGCCGCTAAAACTCTTTTTGAATTAGCCGGAAATTATTTCTCAGGAACGATCAATGCAGCAAGCGCTAAGCCCATAACGCTGCAACGATTTATTGAGATTATTGAGAAAATTACCGATTCAAAATTCATTCTGGCAAAGCAGAAATTAGATAATAATGTATCACCTTATAATAATACCGGAGACTGGTGTCTAAATTGTTCAAAATTACAAAGTCTTGGCATAAAACTCCAAGAGATTGAAGATTACTTACCTGGGATGGTAGAGAGCATCCATGGAACGGGTTAATTTCACTGACCGCTGTTGGAAATATTAGCCAAGGGATGTATTTCTTAAAGGTACAGACAAAAGCAGATAAAAGCAGATAAAAGGACAGTCGCCAAAAAGTGCAAAAAGTGGGACAGCCATAAATTAAGATTTATTAAAAATCGCTGATTAAACCACTAATATATACGCTGAATTGGCTCTGTTATAGAGCCAACCGCTTGGTGATACTGTTTACCAAAGTGTTGAGCCAGCTGCAGGATAGGAAATAGCGCCTTCATCTATATAACTACGCTTGTCAGCTCTGATGACTTTTCCTGTTTCCCTTTGTAGAAAAAACATGGATCTTCGATCAGACACTCGAAGATGACGGCTAAGTTGTAGTAGTTGTGCATAAACCCATCAGCCGTCATTGTCGAAGTGGCGAACATCGTCATTCCCGAAGTAGCGAACATCGTCATTCCCGAAGTGTCTGATCGGGAATCCATAAATCAAGTTGTACACAGCAAAAAACAACATTAAGCTATCACCTAAGTTACTGATAAAAACCTGTAACTTTCCATATTGGTGAGCGTTCACTAAAAATAGCCTCATATTATTAGGGTCAGAGTAAATTATTATTAGGGTCAGAGTAAATTAAAATACTCAACGCTCCCTCAACAGCTACTTTTCGGTTATTTACCAAACCGCCACAGAGCCTGATATTTCATAGCCTACCACTAATAATGCGGCACCAGTTGGGCTGTCTGCTGCGTTGATAAACTTCATGCCTTATGGCCCCAAACCACCAGTAGTATCAGCGCCAGCAACCAAACCACGATTATAAAAACATTCAACAAAGGTAACTAATTTGTTTTTATCGAAGGCGGATTTCGCGGTACACTACACTAAAATAACAGGCAATAAAATTAAGGGTTTTAATCATATGCAAGGAACAGCTTTCACTAATACTTCATTAACTGCTGAATCTTTACCCAGTTTAGTCGAACTTGAGTTTCAACCCATATCGGCTATTTATCGGCAAAGCAATCTCATTATCAATGTAGCATTTACCCTATTTTTAGTGACACTATTATTTGTTATCCAACAGCAAAACATCTGGCCATTATCTAATGATGTTGCTGACTTATTTAATTGGTTAATGCTGGTTTTGTTTATGTTAGGTGGTTTTAATACTCTCTATGCGGCATTTGCGGATAAACAAAAATTTTATGCGCTGAGGCAACAAGACTTAAGTTATCGCAGTGGTTTACTGTTTCGAAAAACCGTTAGCCAGCCAATGTTGCGTATTCAGCATGTTGAATTAAAACGTGGACCTATCGATCGCAAAGTAGGTTTAGCAAAGTTACAAGTATTTAGTGCCGGCGGAGCTATGCATACTTTCGAAATACCAGGTTTACCACTAGCGTCAGCTGAAAGTATTCGTCAATTTATTTTAGATCACAAAGATGTTAATCGTCATGGATAAGTCAGTTGCAGCATTTACCCCGGTAGTTGAAAATAGCAAAGACTGGCAGCGAATTTCGCCGATAGCGCTGTTATTTTTTACTGAACGGTTAATTAAATTCTTTGCCAGTAATTTGGTGGCCTTTTTACCTGCGCTTTATTTTGGCTATGACGGGTTAAAAGAAAATCCGCAATTAGGTCTAGCTATTATTGTTGGTATTTTGCTGTTCATCTGTTTAACAACATTTTTAAACTATTATTTTTTCCAATATCGATTAACCCAAGATCACATAGAAATTCGTTCGGGGGTACTTTCAAAAAAATACATCAATTTACCTTTTAGTAAAATTCAAAATGTAAAACTTGAACAGCCTATCTATTATCGCCCTTTTAATTATACCTGCTTACAGCTAGATACCGCGGGCTCTGCTAAACAAGAAGCACAAATTGTCGCTTTAAAAGTTGATTTTGCCGAGCAATTGAAAAAAGAAATTCTTGCTCAACACTCAATAACTCACCATGCCGAAAACCCTGATGACTCTGCAGAATTAACACCAGATGCGGTAGAAAATGAAATTATACTGAATACTCGCTCAATCACCGATTTAGTTATTCACGGTATAACCAATAACCGTATTTGGATTTTTCTTGGCGGTTTAGCGCCGTTTTTTGATAATATCGCTAGCTATATTGTCAGTACCTTCAGTGATTTTGGTATCAATATAGAGCAATTATTAACTTTCTCCGACAAACCCATGTGGCAAATAACGCTTTATGCGGTAACACTGACTTTTTTAATTTTATTGCCCTTTATATTTTTTTCCATTGCGGGAGCGGTTATAACCTTTTATCACTATACCTTGAGCAAAGTAGGCGATCGTTACATTCGTCGTAGTGGTTTGTTAACTAAATATGAAGTCAGTATGCGTTTATCACGCTTACAAATGGTGATCAGACAACAAGACTGGCTTGATCTACTACTCAAGCGTATTAATTTAAAATTTGAACAAGCCAATAATGTGCTTACTCAACATCAAGCCGGTGCGCAAAATAACCGAATTATCGTGCCTTCTATTTTTGCCCATCAATGTGCCGCTTTAGTGGATGATGTTTATCCTAATAATCAAATGATGACCATTGCTTATCAGCGCATTAGTAAAAGGTTTCTACTGCGTAATTTAGTTTTTATTTTGTTGCCGTTATATTCTTTAGTGGCGGTATTTTTCACCGTAACAGGTAAAACTCAGCTCTTATGGGGTATTACTCCATTGGCGATTTTTGCGGCTTTGCTTATTTTTATGCGCTGGTATCGTTGGGGATATGCCAGTGATGATAACTATATTTATATTCGTCGAGGCTTTTTTGGTGTTGACTATCTCTGTTTTGAACATTACAAAGTGCAACAAGTGAAGTTTAAACAAAGTTGGTTTCAACAGCGTCACCAACTTTGCTCTATCTCGGTAGTGTTAGCCGCAGGAGCAATTAACTTACCCTTTATTAAGGCAGATAAAGGCAGCGCCATGTTAGATGAAGTGCTATATCAAGTAGAAAGCTCAGGCAAATCTTGGATGTAATCTGTTTTTGGGGTGCAGAGAAAAAGACTTAAAGCGCTTACCCACATGTGACTAGGTATAATAATTGAGATTGCCCCCATTTACGATTGTTTGTTTTAAAAAGGCTTCCGCCAAATTAATTTTTAAAGACGTATTTTCAATCAGATAAACCAACAAAATCAAAAATAAGAAAAACCGCGATTAATTTTATTTTGTTAATGAACAAGCATGGCGATGTAAGCGCCAACATAATAGGTAAATTAAGCCATATAATATCATGCCACCTGCAAGCACCCCATACCAAGCGCCATATTGCCAGCAGGCAATTAAGTAAAAACCACCTAAGCTGCCACCAATGTAATAGTGCACAAGGTATAACGCCGTCGCGGTTGCTTTCGCTACTTTCGCTTTCTGACTTACCCAGGCATAGGCAAGTGAGTGCGTGAAAAAAGCGCCGGAGCCAATAAGTAATAGACCAACAACCATTGTGTACAATGAATCATAAACGGCTATCCACATACCTATTGCACTTACGGTTGTACCTAACACCATGCCCTTGATTGGGCTGTAATGTTGGCTCCAACGACCACTTAGTTTTGCTGAAATAGTACCGCTTAAATAGCACAGAAAAATCAACGACGTTAAGCTGATAGACAGTGAATACGGTGGCGCGATAAGACGGAACCCCATTACCGTATAAAGATTAACAATTAACGCAAAGTTTAAACCGCCAATAAGCATAGCAAGCCATAATTCACGCTGTTTTAAATGACCAATGACACGCTTATTATGGTTACGGAACTGCCCTCTTTTAGGGGTAAAACATTGTTGCTCAGGCAACAGTCGGCTCACTAATAGCGCGCCAACTAAACTGGCAATAGCCATACCAATAACGGCTATATCCCATCCCCAATATTCAGTGGCAAAACCGCCGTATAAACGCCCTGCAATACCGCCTAATGAATTTGCACTAATATAACCACCAACGGCAATCATAAATGCTTTTGGGGTGAACTCTTCAGCCATATATGCCACAGCAACGGCAACAAACCCCGCAAGCGCAATACCCATTACCCCTCGCGTTAACGTTAACATTATTAATGAATCGGTTAGCAACATGGCCATGCCGGTAAATGGCAATAAGAAAAGACTCAGCATCATCACTTTACGACGGCCAATAATTTCTGAGCCTACAGCCCACGGAACAAGAGTAAGCGCTAACATTAATGTGCATGACGCAAGCAACCAATTAATTTCAATCGCACTGGCGTTAAATTTTTCAGCCATCAATGGCAACATGGGTTGGAACATGTACAAATTACAAAATACAAAATACAAGGAAAGAGCCTAACGCTAACGCAAAGCTAGCACGGCGGTAAGCAGCTGTTTTTACTTCAATCATGATGATGATGACACTCTGAGGCTGGCTTTCAATTACACCTACTATTTTATCAATTGATAAAGCAGCAATAAAACTAAATTAATAATGAGATATTATAGTGACTATCGCCTTGATAATAAAAGTATTGTTACGAATAACTATTATTGACTCAGCTTATTGAAACTTTAGCTATTTATTGAGTCCAGCATTTATGTGAGTGCCTTGGTAGTCATTAACTAACATGCCTATGCACTTGGCTCAGGATCGTCATCCCCGTGGTGTTTTAATCGGACGTGCCATGGATGGCACTTATTAGACAATGCTGACGGTACAGGAAGTACCTTATTAGATAATGCAGGAGCATATTATCCTGAGCTTATTGTCCTGAATCCAGTGTATAAAGAGCAATGGATCTTCGATCAGACACTCGAAGATGACGGCTAAGTTGTAGTAGTTGTGCATAAACCCATCAGCCGTCATTGCCGAATGGCGAACCTCGTCATTCCCGAAGTGTCTGATCGGGAATCCAGAAATCAAGTTGTACGCAGCAAAAAACAACCTTAAGCAATCACCTAAGCCACTGATAAAAAGGTGTAAATTCAAATCTATTTTAGCTATTCTAGTGGCAAATAACGTTAATAAATTTAAGAGCCTTCATGAACACTACGGGTATTTATGAGCAGCTAATTACCCAATTAGTTGAACAAAACTTAGACCGAGAAACCTTCCATGTTGGTGAGCGCTCACTTGAAGCTGGCGAAGCAGCAACGTGGTTGTCTCGTTTCTTAACCCGACTGATTGAAATTGCCATGGACTCAGTGCCACATGGTGATAATAGAATTCATCAGCAAATCAACTTAGCAAACACCATAGTGCAGTGGCTTAGTAAACATATTAAAGATGAACAATTAATCAGTGAAAACTTAATTGATAGCAGGGGTAAAATTCTTACCGCACTGTTTGATAAAACCAACCCTATCGCGGCAGACCTGCCCAAGTACGTAGAAGCCATCATGCCGTTAACTGGCTTAACGCAGAGTGAATTGTTCTGTGGTAGCAATGTCGGTGTGTCGCTAGAAACCGAGATTAAAAGAGAAATCCAATCGTCTGACAAAATATATTGGCTAGTGTCCTTTATCAAATGGACCGGTATTCGAATATTTAAAAAGGAATTAGAGGCTTTCACCCGTAGCGGTAAACAATTAAAAATAATCACCACCTCTTATATGGGCGCTACCGATGCCAAAGCAGTCGAGTTTTTAGCATCACTACCCAACACCGAAGTTAAACTTAGCTACAACACCAACCGTGAACGCCTGCACGCTAAATCTTATTTATTCATGCGTAATACCGGTTTTCACACCGGCTATATTGGTTCCTCTAATTTATCTCATTCAGCATTAACCAGTGGTTTAGAGTGGAACCTTAAAATTACTGCGCAAGAAATCCCGCATATCATTAAAAAATCGCTAAGCACTTTTGAAACCTATTGGCAGTCACCTGACTTTGAACACTTTGATGGCAAAGCACCAAGCAAAGAAAAACTAAACAATGCCCTGCGAGAGGCAAAAGGCAGCTTCAGTACCTCAACGCCTAGTTTCTATTTTGATATCAAACCGCATTCCCATCAGCAAACCATATTAGACAAGTTACAGGTGGAGCGAAATCTGCATAAGCGTTATCGCAACCTAGTGGTGGCAGCAACGGGCACAGGTAAAACCATTATTTCTGCTTTTGATTTTGCTCGTTTCTATAATAAAAATCCCGAAGCAAATTTTTTGTTTCTTGCTCACCGAGAAGAGATACTAAAACAAGCTTTAGCGGCTTATCGTGGCGTATTAAAAAATAGCGCTTTTGGCGAGTTATGGGTCGGTAATCACAAGCCAAACAAATATCAGCACCTCTTTGCCTCTATTCAAAGTTTAAACGCGCAACTTAGCACTGTAAATAACAACCAAACGGAAAAGTTAGCGTTAAGTGAAGACTATTTTGATTATATTGTTATTGATGAAGTGCATCATATTTCGGCCAGTAGTTATCGCGCGGTATTAGCGCACTTTAGCCCGAAAATATTGCTCGGATTAACCGCCACACCCGAGCGGCATGATGGCACCGATATACTCAGTGATTTTTGCAATGTTATAGCCGCAGAAATCAGATTACCTGAAGCCATTAATCAACTTCACCTGTCGCCCTTTCAATATTTCGGCATAGATGATGATACCGACTTAACTAAAATTTCGTGGTCTAAAGGTCGTTATGACATTGCCGAATTAACCCACCTTTATACCTATAATGACCAAAGGGTTTTGCGCATTTTGCAAAGCCTTGAAGAAATTGTTACTGATGTCTCACAAATGCGTGCCTTAGCCTTTTGCGTTAGTAAAGCGCACGCAAAATTTATGGCGCAAAAGTTCACCTTGCATAATATTGCCTGTGGCGTATTAACCAGCGATAACAATAAAGACCGTGAACTTATGCAGCAACAGCTAAGATCAAAACAAATAAACGTCTTGTTTGTCGTTGATATATTTAATGAAGGTGTCGATATCCCCGAATTAGATACCTTACTATTTTTACGCCCTACCGAAAGTTTGACTATATTCCTGCAACAACTTGGTCGTGGCCTGCGACTAACTAACGATAAAGAATGTTGCACCATTTTAGATTTTGTCGGTAATTCACGCCCTGAATACGACTTTTCCCATAAATTCAGAGCGTTGGTCGGTAAAACCAATCAGGCGATAGCCAAAGAAGTTAAACAAGGCTTCCCTCACCTGCCCTTGGGTTGCCGCATTGAGTTACAAGAAAAAACTCAGGCGATGATCTTAAAAAACATTAGCCAAGCGACACTAAACAAAAACAAACTGCTGAGCTTAATTAATAACTTTCCGCATAATACCAACTTACCGTTAACGCTAACTAATTTTTTACAGCTCAACCCTAACCTCAGGCTAGAAGACATTTACAAGGTTAAATGTGGCAAGGTTGGTGGTTGGTCAGTATTACTTGCCGCCAGCAAGAACAAGGAAATAGCGCCAGCGGATAAAGCGCTTTATGCAGCTTATTATCGCGCCATTAATAATAGATTACTCAACTGTTCATCCATTTCATATCTACGTTTTATTAAAACGCTGTGTGATAACAACTTTTCAATTTCAGCCTTAAATACCGATGTAAACTTACCCAAACACCAGCAACTTTTTGCATTAATGACTCATTACGACTTTTGGGATAAAACAGGAAAACAAGCTGGCTTTAGTGACGTGGCGACAAGCGTATTAGCGCTGAAAAACACCACGCTGCTTGCGGAATTAGCCGAAGTTATTGCCATGCTTATTGAGCGACTTGAAGTGAGCGAGTTTGCTATGCCAAGGGTTAATAACTCGAAAGTAGATAAATCGCCCTTACAAATGCATGTGCGCTATCCGAAAGAGCATATTCTGGTTGCTTTTGGTGATAGTACTTTCACTAAAAAATCATCGAGCCGTGAAGGTGTGTTAAATATTGCTGGCGCTAATACCGAGTTGCTCTTTGTCACCCTAGATAAATGTGAAAAGCAGTTTTCAGCGACCACCATGTACCATGATTACGCTATTAGCCCGACCTTGTTTCATTGGCAAACGCAGAATAGCGCCCGACCGAATTCAGGCCGAGGTTTAGGTTATATAACGCAGCAAGAAACTAAGAAGACCTTCCTGTTATTTGTACGTGAGCAAGGCAAGGATGAAAACGGCAGAACCATGGGTTTTGTTAATTTTGGTCCGGTCGATTTTGTCAAATATGAAGGCAGTCAGCCGATGAATATTACCTGGAAATTAAAACATCCCATGCCAGCATATTTGTGGCATGAGACGGCTAAGTTGGCGGTTGGTTAGGAAAAACTAAAACAGTCATAAATTATATGTTCAATTGTTAGCTGCGCCACACTTTATGTTCTACTTCTTCCGTTTAGCATTTACTTTTATTTCCTTATTTCCTGATAGCGATTCAGTGTAACTAAATGAAGATATTAGCCCAGTTTTTTTTAATTCATTTACTAGATTCAAATTATATGGTGTATTAGGGATGTTCGTATTTGACCTAGTAGTTACAATTTTATGGTAATCGGTACCAAGCAAGCTCAAAAGCCCTTTTTGATTATCTAGCTCTAAATTTCTAATTTGATTGGTATAAACTGTAACTTTCTCTTCTGTTGAACTACCAGTCCTTAATAAGTTTTCGAGCAGATCTACACTTATTTTCGGCTTAGGAAATGGGGTTTCATTAAAATTGGAAATAACAGCGTCTGATATTACATCAGGTGCATTTTTCAACTCTTCTTGCTGTTCAATAATAATATTTTTTTGCTTAACAGTGAGTTTTGATGAATTTAAGAGAATGCGTAATTCATCAAAATCAAAGTTAATTTCAGCCTGTTCAAAACTCCAATTTTCAAAGTCTATTTCGGTTAAAAATGTATCAAAACCTTGCTCTAATAATAAACACGAAAGCTTATAATCAATCTCTTTTAGCTTTTTATAATTAGATTTAGTAACGCTAATATTGCCGTTAAGGATTAGGCTATTTAATTTATCGTTTGCTATATTTTCTAGGCTAATTTCATTAAACAAATTAGCAACAATTATCTGAAGCTTTTCAAACGATGCGAGGTTAATATCCTCACTTATCAGCAAATCAATGAATATCCTCTCATTTTCATCACTTAAACTCACCTCAGTTTCAAGTAACTCAGAATAAACTGGAGATAAATTTAAAAAACTAGCAAGTTGACTCTTTACGAATATTTTTGAGCGCATAAACTCAATTACATTATCCCAAGATGTATTTATTTTATTACTTTGGAATAGTATGCCCCACAGACCAGTTCCTTCGTATATTTCAGATAAGTTATCAATTTTAAACTTCTCATTAGCAATGATCTTTTGTTTAACTTTATTATCTATCTGAAAATTATTAAGAATATTTTGATATTGAACTTTGTTACCTATTCCTACTTCGCCAGACTCGATTAAGTGAGAAATAGTGACAATGTTATTTTCAATAAGATTGATAAAGTCCGTATTATCTAATTCATATACATCAGAAAGGCTAAATGTATTAGAAAATACTTTATTACTTAGGGAGTTAAGTGCTACCAATAAATTCGCTTGGTTAATGTCAAATAACTCTTCTTTGATGAGAAACTTCAAAAAATCAACATTATTAGCGCAGTCATTTATTTGTTGAAACTCAACTTGTAAGTATTTAAATAGATCTTGTATTTGAGTTATTGCATTTTTTTCCGCAGGGATAGCATTGGCAATATTTTCATTGCCATCAATATAGTCTTTAATAGCTTCAACATTATCTTCGGTAAGCTCATTGTTAACGACACTTAATAATAGCCCGACTAAAAGCTCATTTCTTTTTTCTGTTGTTATATTTGTATACGATATAATACTTAACCAAACCGTAGGCCAATTCTCAATTATTAAAACCCCAAACTCTTTAGTATTAACAAGTTCTTGATTAGCCTCGTAGATAACTTCCATATTATTATCCTGTGGCTTTAAGACATACTCAATGACGTTAATAACTATGCTTTCGTCTCCCCTAGCTAATAAATGATCAAGCATATTGTAATTATAAAATGAAGAACTACGGAACTCATCCTCTGAAAAATACTTAAGAATTTCAGTACAATTTATTAGAGTTTTATTAGGATCCGTTTTTTCATTGCTCTTAACCGCCATAACAAAATCCATATCACTTTTAGCAATATTCCCCTCGTAAAAAATAGATATATAAAGATGATATTGTTCATCTATATATCCCTTCTCAATCAGGTGAATGAGTAATTTTTCATCATTAATGGCTTTGAATACATTTAATCGGTCATACTGATTAATTAGCTCTTTAATAGATAGGTGTGGAATTGAAGATAACTGTATTCTAAGTTCTTTAATTTCTAAACTAACTTTAGTTTTATAGCTTTTACTTTTATTTTCAATATTCTTTTTACGGGGTGCATATGAAGGCTCTATGCCATTGACCAAATCAGCAAACATTATTGTTGATCCATAACGCCTATCTAAATTCCTCGAATCAACCCTGTTTTCTGTCATTAATGTTTCAAAGTTTTCTGGTTCCGAAATACTTTGAATGTGATAACTACCTATGGAATCGAGTTGATTCAGGTTTGTTATAGCTAATGATAAATAGAGGGTATTTAGCTCTTTAACCGTTTGTAAATGCTCCTGTTCTGAATCAATTATCTTTTGTTCAAGTAAATGAACTTTATCTTGAACTGAATTTTTAAAATCGCTTTTCAAGCTTTGTAATCCATTAAAAAACGATGCTAATTTACCACTACCAGAATGAAGTTCAGCAAAATCCGCACAATAAATATTTTTATAAATAATAAAACTGAATAACTTTTGCAGTTCAATTTGTGGGAGATTTTTTTGAAGAATAGGTTTATATATTCCGTATTCAGCTACGATATTTTTCAACATTCGCATATCATCAACAAATACAGCAATATCTCTTAGATAAACATCTTTAAATTCATTTTCAAAGCCAGAATCCCCCAAGAGACGCTTTAATAAAGGAAATGAGTTTGATTTATTTGTAACTGGAATAATAGGAATTATTGAATCAAAAAACTTTGTTCTATTCGCTCCTTTAAAAACATCGTCTTTCAATGCATATATAAATCGAACGCTTTGCTTAACATCGGCACTGTCATTGATTAATTTATTCAGCTCTTTAAGTTGAACAAATATTTCGGAGCGTTTGAACCTGTCTAAATCTTCAAAAAAAACGACATCAGATTTTGTTTTGGAAAAATAATATATAATCTCTTCTAAATAAATATTAAATACCGAGTCATTTGAGCGCTGTTCAAACGCAACTTCTCCTTTTATTGGATTAAATTTGCTTAAATTAAACTTAGGGAATATTTTAAAGGCATCTTTTATAGATAAAATAAGGATAGAAGTAACATAGATGATTAATACCAATGAAAAAGAGGCAATTACACCATCTTTCAAAAACTCAGAAAAAATATGTTTTAATGAGTATTCAGGTATATAGGACATTATTGCGATGAAAATACCCAGTATTACAAAACTAATTGATGAGCTAATAGTATTAAAATAATTAGGGTGGGATTTAATTATTTTTCTAAACCTTGAGTTTGGAGCACTCTCGCTGTCAGTTTTATATAAAATCTGTTGAACAATACTTTTTTCAACTTTATTTATATCTGTTGTATCTCCTTCATCAGACTCTTTAAGCTTGTCATCGGTAAATGCACCAAGTGATATACAAGTATATTTATGATACGGATTAAGCCTCATATAAGTATTAATAAATGAGCTTTTCCCCCCAGAATAAGGCGCTGTTATTGCTATTTCTTTTACCACTTCACGATTAATTAATAATTCATTTAATCGATCAATATATTCTTCACAATTTTCAGCATTATCCGTTGGGCAGAGATCTGGAAGTTTAGATGAATTAAAAACTGGTTTTTCACTATTAAGCTGAATTAATTTCCAACATAGGTCGATAAGTAGCTTTTTAAAACAAAATAACAGACACCCACTCATAATCATCAACAAAGACTACCATAAATAAAATCAGGGTTACTGACTAACATCAGGCAGAATTTCACTTAAATTAGGATAGCGAAGAGGTAATTAAAATTAATGTGCAAAAATACTGTTTTCCTAAAATGAAGACGCAATTACCTTTAGGTGACTAATAATTACTAGCGATTAAGCCAACAACTTTTGGCAGATTGATACCGTTGCTCGTTTTTTTAAGTGCTGATGTTCACAAAAGTCCGTAAGTGCTTGCGCTCTACCTACCGCACCATGAAAACATTGTCTAAACTTGGTGGTTAATACTAACCAGTTTTGGGCACTAATACCTAAGCGGGTTAATATTTCAGGTTGAGATTTTTCAATATAACCGCGTTTATCGGCTCGAATACAACGACCGGTTAAATCTACCAATTGTATATAGTCACTTAATTCAAACGGTAAACCTGTTGGCATGTTCTTTCTTGGGTTACCGATAAAGGGCAGTAGTTGTTGGGCTTGTTGCCCTTTAACTGCGGCTTTTATCCGTCGTTGAATACTGGTGTACTTGGATGTTTCTGGGGTTTTAGCTATTTTAGCTCTAATGGGATTTAAATCGACATAAGCCATACAGGCTATTAACGCGGCTTCATCAAGCAAGGCTTGAGATTTAAAACGTCCTTCCCAAAACCTGCCGGTACACTTATCTTCTCGATTGGCTTGTTTAGCGATAGTTTCATTTAAAATACGCATAAACCAACTGATATCCATCAATCTCTGACGATAAACCCTGGCTGTTTCGTCTACAACTTGTTGAAGCGTGTCAATGAGTGGCTCACCCCGTAAATATTGTTGCGTTAGCAAGGTTCCTTTAAATAGCTGATGCCAACGGCTAATCACTTCATGCATTGACCATGACTTAGCTTGCTGCTCATCAATAAACAACACCAAATGGGTGTGATTACTCATGATCGCATACGCACAAACATCAATCGCAAAAACATCACTTAATGCTTGTAATTTATCAGCGACCCAAGCACGTCTATGCTCATAACTTTGTCCGGTAAATTTATCTTCTCCACATAGATATGCTCGGCGAACACAACGAGAAACACAATGATAATAAGGTGTATCAACTAAGCTTATTTGTTGTTTTCTTGCCGTGGCCATAATAACTCTCAAAGGATATTTATTGATCATTATTTAAGCATAGTAGATGCCACTCATTATTACCATTTGAGTGGGTGTCTGCTATTTTGGCTATTTTGGCTAAAAGTGACCACATCCAGTTATTAGAAAAGCATGGGACTGTTTTATAAAAGTGTACTCTTCACAATCAGATAAACCGACAAAATCAAAAATAAAAACAACCACATAATTATTCAGATGAAAAACTGATAAAAATCACCCTAGGAATTATTAACATACACAACAAAAAGAAATAGACACCCATACTTTATATTCTATACGACCTAATAATCAATTAACAAAAGTATGGATGTCCCCTTTTTATTACAAAAACACGGTACTGCCTTTATAACGGTGTACTCTTCACAACCAGATAAACCGACAAAAGAAAAAATAAGAACAACCGCTTAATTATTTAGATGCAAAACTGATAAAAAATCACCCTATAAATTATTAACCCGTGAGCCAGGTTGTAGCAAAAGACAAGACCTGGCCCTAATATTCACTAACAACTAAGTTTAATCTTTCTGAGCCTTTTTAGACTCCCTTAAAGCCTTCAATTCAAGATCTATTTGCCTTACATCAAGAAAGTGGCCATGAACAAAACGCCTAAAAAAAGTTAAAGTAAACTTGGTCACACTCTCCATAGCTTTAAAAGTCTCCAATACGTGGAAAATTAATAAAGCTAGCCTTTTTTCAGAGGTTGCACCTTTCAGACAAATCATGGAAGATCTAGAACAAGCATATATAATATGTTCGGTATATTTCCATTCAGATAAATCAAATCTACCTTTTACACCTAAACAAGCTGAGCGGATTGACTTAAGACAACTGGTAGTGAGTACATCAAGAGCACTCTCGGAAGAAGAATAATTATTGGGGTACTTTTTAATAACTTCCGCTGCTAAATATTGTCCTTTACTTTCCTGAGAACAAAGCTCAATAACATCTTGATGGGAAAGAGGGACAGGTAAATTAAATTGAATATGACATTCAGCTAAAGAGGCCTCTATTGACTTAGAAGCTAGCTTTGCATCAACTGTCAACTTATATACATCAGCTAAAATAACATCCAGTTGACGATAAAGCTGACAGAATGCAGAATCTACGCAAAAAAATGGAATAGAGTGAGAAATAGAAGCTTTAATAGAGCTATAGTGAGATGTATCAACGACATCTTTCAAATTTGTTAAAATTTCTGGCATATTTATGCTTGAAGGTATCAATATTTCGCAACTTTCAATAAGTTCCTTGAGATTGCTAATATTTTTGTCTTTTGCAATATCATTTGCCGTTGTTTTTATAAAGTCATCGCCAACTTTCCCTATAGACAAAAAGTCTGTTCTGCTAATGTCATCCAACCAAGAGATTACTAAATCATGCGTCTCTTGGGTGACATAAACTTTAACACCTAGTTGTATTAGTCCTTTACTTAGACCTGTCAAACAAAAATAAGCTATTGAAAGAACGTCAACAATAACAGCCTCATCAACGACTTTTCCTTCTGAAAAAAGATTAAGAGTCTTATTACTAGCTTCATCACATAAATAGATGAAAGCTCCTTTTATTAAATCGCTTTCATGGGAATGCTTTAGCCTCATCAGAATTGGAATAGCCTTGCCATCAATTTCATGCTCGATAGTTTGTTTTTGCTGGGATATTGAATCAATATGCTTCAGCAGCCCTTCCACACCATCGTCTTCGTTTATGGATAGTAAATAAAAGCAATCATCTCCAGGGTTTATATCGTCTCTAATATTGGTTGAAATTCTAAATACTCCGACAATCGCAGGTAGCTTTTCAATTAACTTTATAGTCGTCATCCCCTCCTTAGCTTCCTCTCCAACATCCATATCACTTAACAGTTCACCTAAAGGACTATCTGGATTCAGTAAATACTCACTTGAATTGCAATCATCAACTAATAACTTAGTGAACGTTCGTCCCCGTTTTGTATAAACAAAAGCCGTTGAACACCGCTCTGAAGGGTATACATTTTTAGTAAGGTCATTATTTCGTTTCAAGTTATTAAAATGTAGGTTAGTTACATGGGTCGCCATACCGACAGGATCATCAATAAACCATTCCATAGCTACATACTCGGCTAAACTCAAATCGCTCTTTGCAATAAGGTGGAGTAAATTAAGACCATCAAAACTAAAACTATTAATAATCTCTTTGGGTATTCTAGACACAACAATTTGAATTTTATAAGGCTCTATGTTTTCTGAATAATTTGCCCTCAATAATTGAGCCCAGTAAAAGCATGAAAGTTCATACTTGCTAATAGCTAATTCTGACAATTCAATTGCTTGTTTATAATCATTAGAAATATGTGCTCTTTCTACTTTAACAGCCAATAATCGAAAGCTATCTTTACCATTTTTCATGCTCAGTAATAATTCATCCAACTTTTCTAATTGGTCGCATGCCAATAAAGACTCAGCATAAATGTCAACAATTGGAGATGCCCAAGGAGCTAAAGGAAGTATAGGTTCAACTAATTTGACCACGTGTAATGGCAAACCTATGCGACTAAGGTTTATAGAAAGTTGCTGAACAGCATGAACATTAAATTCACTTATCCCATCTTGGTTGGATTCTATGAATGCCTCTAACCTTTTAGATAGATTAAACTTTTGTTGGCGATCATCAATACCACAAATCATAGAACTCAAAACTATTTGAATAAATTCTTTAGCTGGATCACTAGTGGAAGCAACAGTACCACCACTATCAAGCCATTTCTTAATATGTCGTTCAGTTAAATTTCCTTCAATGAAGGCAGAAGATACTTGGGTAAATTCTTGCTCACTTATATTTAACTCTTCTTTATTTAACAGTTTCTTTGCTGAACCAGCATTATCAATTTTCTCTTCACCAATACATAAAAAGTCTCGTATTTTAGGAATAACCTTTTCTGCCTCTTCAAAATTTTCAATGCAAATATCTCTTAATGCTACAGATTGGAACCATGTAGAAGCTAATAAAACTGCCGCGATTTGAACTATTCGAGTATCACTATTATCTTTTGATAAATTAATGCAGTTATTAATTCTTTCTTCAAGTTCACTCATGAGCTCAAAATTAATAAGCCAATAATGTTTTCCTTCTATATCTTCATGTAGTCTATATGCCAAAGAAAGAGAGAGTAGTATTTCACTGTTAAAATTTTTGTATTTGTTAAACATGACTTTCGAAAGTTTTATTGCCAATTCAAAGTCTTTACATCTAATAGAACAACGAACGAAAGAGCATAGTTCACACTCAAAAAAATCTAAAGTTCCACTTTTTATTTTTGTGTCTAAATCCTCACTATTAGCAAGAACTTCATAAAACACCTCATGGGTAAAAGCATCTTTATAAAGAGATTTAGAAAACCGATCTTTCGCATTACCTTTTGATTCAATTGATAAATAATGAATATAAATAGATTCGACTATGTCTTTTATAACAGGCCCTGAGCGAGGACTACGTAATAACTCTAAAAAAACATCAGGGTTTATCTCTATGTTACTGCCGGTTAAGAGGCTAAACTTGTATTGGAGTAGCATTAGAAGGGATTTACATTCGTCATCTAAAGAGGTTAAGGACTTAAGACTATTTAAATATGCCTCAGCCGTAACCCAATCTCGATGTGTGAATAATTTTAATAATTGCTTTGTATAAGTAACTAAGTCATTAGAGGACAAACTAGTGATATTTAAATCACCTAGGGTTACATTTGCATTTTCAGCTGCATTTATATTATGGCCAATACCTGTACCTTGAGTTACTAAAGCACTATCTATCACAATTATTCATCCTTCCCTGTTACTATATTACCCACAGATATATTTCCACTGCCTGTGCTATTAATGTTATGCCCTATATTTGATGTTTGCTCAACAATAATAGTGTCTCCCGATGCTTTAATATTACTAATAAGATCAAGTAATCCCTGATGTTCAGTTATTTTTCGTTCTATTGCATGGGGGGCTAGATCTTCATTAACTCCTGTATCTTTAAGGTAATCTGATATTTTTTCTATTTGCGAGTCATCGATAAGCCAACCTTGCAATTTCGATTTCAACATGTCAAAACCTATAACAGCACCGCCCTTTACACCATCATAAATAAGTCCCGATAAAATAGATGCGCTAAGTATATCCACATAAACCTCCTAAGGCTAAATTCTAAAATAACTAGTTAAAAGTTTGATTTCAATATTAATTTATCAGATTCCCCCGGTATAATGAATAGGGACAGAGTAAAATCAAGCATCACCACTCCCTCAATTGTTGCATTTCTTTCAATCGGCCACGCTGCATCACCAAAGCTTCAAACAAATCATCTACTGATGAGTTATCAGAACTTAACCCCGGCAAAGCAATATTCGCCTCAGCGAAAAAGCGCTGGCTTTGCTCATACCTTAAGCCCGTTGAGGGCTCTGCTTTTGCTCTTAAAAGAGAGGCTGATGGCTCATCAAGCCAAGCAACTTGCCACCAATGCTGAATTCTTTCTTTTGCCTGTTTTAGTTTCTGCTCTGTTGGCAATCTATCGCTTTTTTGATTGTTCACTTGGCTATCGGTGGGCAGTAAATTCCATAAGTCATTATTCGTCCAACGGGCAAAAGGCATACTGCGAAAGGTATCTAATAAACGTGCATTGATGATTTCTATAATGGCTGGCAATAGTTGATGCCCGCTTTGATGTACCTGATCAAATGACCTTGATAGGTATTGCTGGGCTAGTGCTTCTGCATTGTCATTATAAAATTTGGCTGGCAAGCGCGTGGTCCTTTCGCGTTGGTATTTTGAGTCTGCTATTTTCTCTATGCTAACACGAAGACAAGCACTTAATTGTTGTTCTTTGTCAATAAGTTGTACTAAAAACCAAACCATAAATACCATTGGAATTAAAGTTTAGTGGTTTTAAGAGAATAGATTTCCGATCAGACACTTCGGCAATGACGAGGACGAAACTACCAGGATGGATTATGGTTATGACGGCGTATGTAATACGTGGGAAAGGGCGTTTTATCGCTTTAGATATTGCCCCCTTAATCCCTTAGAATTTGTGGTTCATACTTAAAATATCGTCTTTAAACATAGTTTCCGCAACGATAAGCTCTAAATCTGTCGAGTGATTTTTATGCCAATACCAAAATTTAGGGGCTGGCTCTCCATGGGGTTTGGAATGATAGCAAACAACTTTATGTTTCCCGTGCTTATCTATGCCATACACTATCAGATCAGATAGCAATCCTCCTTTTAGTGATGTCAGGTCTTTCATCGCCTGATACACAGCTTCCTCAACGGATAGGCCAATCTTCATATATTGTACAACAGCAAAGGCAGTGTTTGCTCTTAAAGCCATTTCCCCTGTATTTGTACATGCGGCAGCACCCCACTGATTATCCGCATAGAAGCCTGCACCACATATAGGGGAATCCCCCACGCGTCCGGGATATTTAAGTGGCCAACCGGATGTACTCGTTCCAACTGCAATATTTTCTTTGTGGTCTTTTGCCATATATATTGTTGTATCTTTAAACAGATGTCCATGCGCCCCTAATATCGCCTTTTTACACCACTGAGCTAATGCGACTTTGTCTGATAAAACGGAGGGATCTTCATTAACATAGGATTTAAAAAGTTCGCGCCATTGATCTTCTGATTTTCTTAATCGTGGTGAGCGCTGAGGAATATTTTTTTCTCTGGCATATCGCTCGGCTCCTTCAGCAACTAACATACAATGTGGTGAATCGTGCAATATAGCAGCCGCAATTTTTATGGCATTAACATGTTTTTTAATGCAAGCAACAGCACCAAAATCAATATTTTCACCATCCATAATTGCTGCATCAAGTGTCACATCGCCGCCAATATCCGCTAGGCCTCCCAGTCCGACAATTTTGGAATGAGGGTCTTCCTCAACCATAGATATTCCTGCAACGATTGAGTTTATAGATGTATTGTTATTGTTTAGCAATTCGACTGCTTGGTCGACTCCCGCCTTTCCATCTTCGTTGGCTAATAAAAACATATTACCTCCACTTTTATTCTAGAGACTCGTATAAATGTTTATACCTTATTTTATAATTGTATTCATTTATTCAGTAGAATATAGAATATAGCAGACACCCACTAAAATTTTATTTCTATTTGAGTGGGTGTCTGCAGTTTTTTCCGTGGAAGTTAGCTGCCGATTGGGCAATAAGTTGTACTAAAAACCAAACCATAAATACCCTATAAGTTAAAGTTTAGTGGTTTTAAGAGAATGGATTCCCGATCAGTAACTTCGGGAATGACGGAAGGTGTAACTTCGGGAATGACGAAGGTGTAACTTCGGGAATGACGAAGGTGTAACTTCGGGAATGACGGAAGGTGTAAGTTCGGGAATGGCGAGGGGGTAACTTCAGAAATGACAAAGGCGTAACCTCGGGAATGACGGAGGGTGTTAAATATCTCGAGCAAAGCGATATGCTAGGAAATTATTGGGTTAATGCCTATATCAGAGCAGCCAGTGATGGCGACGATGGCATGATGATGATCAGTCTTGAAGCGACTAATCTAGGTGATAAAACCTATACCCCAGCGTCACAATCACTGATTGCGACAGGTCGCAGTATCCAAATGAAGATTACTACTTTGCGGTGGTGTTATTTACTTATTACAAAAATTTTAAGGACATTAAGCGGTAACGATTCGATCTAACGCTAAATAACGTCTTAAACGGAGTGAGATGCTATTGACCAACATATTAAGTGCGGCGGTCACTAAAATTAAGATCAAGGCGACATCAAAAAATAGTGCTTCAAAGGCTGAATCAATATAAAAACCGAGTGTGGTGACCCCAAGCATCCCTAAAATGGCACTTTCACGCAATATGACTTCAAAGCGATAGAAAATCAGGCTGATAAAGCTTGGATATATCTGTGGCTGGAGCTCATAAGCCCACAAATTTAAACCGTTAGGTCGATCGACTCGCAGCTGGACTCTATCGGCACGATGTGCCAACAAATAACCAATAATTGCGCCATTATGCAGGGCCAATGCCAATATTGCAGGGAGCATTGACGGGCCAATGATTAGCATAATCACAAAAGCCAGGATAATTTCTGGCGTCGAGCGCATGACGATTAATAAACCGTGCCCCAAGATATAACCACGACCAAGAATTGCTCTAGAGGCCAGCGGCCAAGTTAACAGCGCTATCACGCCGCAACACAGCAACGCACTAACACTAAGTAATAAGCTAGCCCCAATCCCTGGTAGAATTTGACCTGATACTAAATCGCCAAACCACTGACTTAAGTGACTTAGATTAAGCGTAGGCTCAAGCAATGGCTGTGGCACAATATCTTGCGTGATAAAACGCACTAGGTATTTAAACTCTAACTGTGACTGCCAAGGTAAATAGACGATGGCCGCAATGAGGTAGACCAATACTAGGCGGATATTAAGCCACCATTTTAACGTCGCTATCATGGCAAAGAACAACAATAACAACCCCGCTGCTTGGTTATATTGTCCTTGCGAAAATGCAGTTTCAAGATAATAACCCAAGGTTGGCAGCCCGATGAATCCTAATATCGCGGCACTGCGCAGTCCACATTCGAAACGGTAGCGAGTATATTGTGCAATCGCAGCCCAACAGGGAATAATACCGGTATAAAGCCAAACACTGAGGCTAGTGTCATTAATCCAATGGCGACGATCCAGTGGGCTTTGCTCCAGAATATCGCTATAAACTCGGGCAAATATTCCCGTGTAGGGTATGGCAATCGCCAACACACCGGTAATAGAAGATAATCCGAACATTTGTAAAAATATCAACGCCCAAAATAACTCGTGAATTGAGCGAATAAAGGCACAAAAATGGCTAACCAATGGCAGATGATGTAAAGGTGCCAGAAAAATCCCAAGCGTCGCGGCGATGCTAATTCCGACCACCGCAAAAGAAACCGTGGTTAGTAGTGCTTCGGCTAAATAGTCGATTTGACTAAGATCTGGACTAATAAACCCTGCTAAAATTGCTAACAACTCATCCATTGGATCCGTTGCACTGATTTCAATGTCCGCCATCAATAACGTGAGAATACCCAAGCTTGCGATAAACAAGCTGATGAGTCGATACTTTCGTGCAGTGGTGTCAACAGTGATCATAACGTGGTTATTCACTGTGTTCTATGCGGTGATATATCAGATCCAATTGCTCGGAACTTACCTCAGTAGCCGGTGTATCAAAGGCGATAGCCCCGTCCTTTATGCCAATAATCCGATCAAACTGATTGAGGGCCATTTCTTTATTATGCAGCGCAACAACAACTGTTTGATGTTGATCCTTAATCGCCTTTAATAGTTCAACGCTTTGTTTTGGGTCTAAGCCTGAGAATGGTTCATCACCGATAAATATTGGCAGTCGCTGATAAAGTGCCCTGCCGATGGCACATCGTTGCTGCTGGCCTCCCGATAACTTATCAATTGATTTAAAAAGTAATCCAGTGAGTCCTAACCGTCGGGTTAGCTGTTCAACTCGGGTTTTATGCACCGGAAATGGTCGGATCAAATTAATGATATTATAAAAAAAGCCATGTTGGTTGAGTATTCCCATGTAAATATTATGGTAAACACTCAGCGTGTCGACCAGCATCGATTTTTGCGGGCAATAGGCAACATCGACACTGCGGCACTGATACAGGTAATTTAGTAGGGTTGACTTACCACTGCCACTGGTCCCGACAATGGCGACCTTCTCACCCTGTTTAATCATTAAACTGAGATTAGAAAATATTGGCTGATTTTTAAATCCAATGGCTTGATTGGATATATTAAACACTGTCGGACAATCTTGTGTCATAGCAACTTAATGGCTTTTGCAACAACCTTAATCGGTTCGTAATCATCATTAGTTGCTGGGACAAATTTTTGGCGTGGAAAACTGGCTAGTAATGATGGATCCGACATATCGAGTAACGCCTTTTGCACTCGCTGACTAAAATCTGGTGAAAACTGTTGGTCGACATCGCCACGGATAGTCCATTGATAATCAAGATAAGTTGGGGTGGTCCAAATTACCTTAATTTTTGAGAGATCGATTTTTCCAGCGTTAAGCTCGTTATGCCAAACCTTGTAATTAACGGCCCCTATTTGCCATGCACCCGACTGAACTTGCGCAATAGTTCGGCTGTGATCACCACTAAAGCCTACCCGTTTAAACACTTTATTGGGTGATTTTCCAAACGTTTGTCGGATGAAATGCTCTGGCATTAAGCGACCAGATGTCGAGCCTTTCGATCCAAAGGTAAAAGTAAATTTCGCGATATCTTTATTGAGTTGTGCTTGCTCGGTCAGCCCCGTTGAATGATGGGCGATAAAATAGCTTTTAAAGAATTGATCTTCATAACCTTGAGCAATAGCTCGAGAACCTTCAACCAGATGTCGCGCTTTGACTCCTGACAACCCACCAAACCAAGCGAGCTGAACCTGATTATTGCGAAAAGCACTAATCGCAGCACTGTAAGACTTAACGGGGACGTATTTAACATCGACTCCTAATTGCTCAGTCAGGTACAACGCCACTTTGTCAAAGCGACTGCGCAGACGGCTTTCATCTTCATCGGGGATCGCAGTAAACGTGAAGGTTTGAGCATTAATTGAATTAACGAATAACAGACAGCACAGTAATAAATATTTCATAATAAACGACGGAGAATACGGGGCTGGTGATTATAGCTGAACTGGTTAGATATATGCTATAAAGTTGAAAGGTATCTCACCAATTCAAAATATTTTTCACCCTGTGACTTGATCACTAAATACTTACCATTAACAATGATCTACGGAACTCCGTTTAATTTGTTGCTTTGCATTTCTGCAATATTGGTTTCAATGCGTTGCTTGATCTGTTGATTGGCACTGTTCATATTAAAAAACGACGCTGGATCTACCTCGATACTGGTCAAGAATAAAGAAAACATCTAGAAAACATCTAGGACACTCGCTTATAAAGCAACAAAAAAAAAACAATAACACCAGCTAACTATTCACTCAAAATAACCTCAAATTTTTCTAGTGAATATTAATCGGTACTAAACCTCTAAACAAATACGAGAATGAGTGCTTTTTATTGCTTTTTAGACATGACAAAAAAATCAGGCTTGATGTGTTGGTATAAAAGAAGGGGGTCTGCTGAGCGTTGAGTTGTTAAGCCAATAGTTTATCACAGCAAGTGACATTGGTTCGTCGCTTTAACCCTTGGTGTTCACAGTACTCGGTCAATACATCGCTATGTCCCACCGCGCCATGAAAGAGTTTTCTAAAACCTTTGCTTAGTGTCAGCCAGTTTTCAGGGCTTATATTAAGCCGAGTTAGCAAGGTTGGTTGATTTTCTTCAATGTAACCTGCTTTATCTTCACGAAGACAACGCCCTGTCAGTTCAATTAGTTCAAGATAGTCTTTTAATTCAAACGGTAAACCTGTTGGCATTTCTTTTCTAGGGTTGCCCACAAAGGGAAGTAGCCTTGTGGGTTGTTTCCCTTTTTTTGCTGATATTACCCGTTGTTTTACGCTAGTGTACCCTGAGCTTTCAGGGGTTTTAGCTATCTTGGCTCTTACTGGGTTTAAATCAACATACGCCATACAAGCAGCAAGAGCAGCTTCGTCTAATAAGGCTTGTGATTTAAAGCGCCCTTCCCAAAAATGACCTGTGCAGTTATCTTCAAGGTTGGCTTGTCTAGCAATACTTTGGTTTAGTAGGCGCATAAACCAGCTAATATCCATTAAGCGATTCCGATACACGGCAACCGTTTCCAGTAAAGAAGTCATAAGGTAATCGGGGATTTCTTCTCCACGACAATACTGCTGTGTTATTAATGTGCCTTTGAATAATTGATGCCAACGTTGAAGTACCTCACTTGTTGTCCACGATTTTGCAGTTTCTTCATCAACAAAAAGTACTATATGCGTGTGATTACTCATAACAGCGTAAGCGCATACATCAATTGAAAAAATTTGACTTAGGCTGAGTAATTTATCTTCTACCCACCCTCGCCTATGGTCAAAATTCTGCCCGGTATTTTTATCTTCACCACATAAAAAGGCGCGGCGAACACAACGAGAAATACAATGATAATAAGGTGTATCAGCTAAGCTAATTAATTGCTTTCTTGCAGTAGTCATAAAAAACCTCTCGAAAAATGCTTATTTACTAACTCTAGTTGAGAGGTTTATATTATTCAAATTTGAGCGACTGTCCTTGTTAATTTTTTTACTTATTTAACGCCATGCATGAGTTTATTAATGAAAGGGGCAATAATAAATAAGAAGATGCCACTGGCCATAAGTAACCAGAAACTAAAAGTAAACCCTGTCAGTGCTGAATCGACTGTAATACCGGTTTTACCGCTCATGCTACCGGCTAAAATACCTGAAAAATTACTGCCAATAGCGGTACTTAAAAACCAGCCACCAAAGGCAAAACCAGCCATAGATGCGGGGACTAATTTACTAACCATAGATAAACCAATAGGTGCTAAACATAACTCTCCTACTGTATGTAATACATAACAGGCAGCCAGAGGCCAAAGCGGAATCATGTTATTAGCATCTAATAAGTTTTCCAGAGCATAAACCAAAACTAAAAACCCTAGGCCGGTACCAAGCAAACCTAAGGCGAATTTACGAGGAATACTTGGCTCTATTTTACATTTTGCCATAGCCAACCAGATCATAGTAACAACAGGGGCTAAAACTAAAATCGAAACAGCATTCACTGATTGAAACCAGGCTAATTTGAACTCAACGACCTCGGTAATGTTTCTGTTAACAATGTTTTGGGCCAGAAAAGTAAAAGAACTGCCTGCTTGCTCGAAGAACATCACAAAGATCACATTAAAAATACACATGATCAAACAAGCAATAATTTTATCCAAGGCCATTCGCCCTTCTTTTTGCGCTCCTTTGAGTAAGATTATGGCCAAGCCAATAAATAATGCAAACAGTAACCAACCTAAAACTTGCGCGCCAGCATATGCCATTAACAGGTATACTGGGATAATAGATAACATTGAACCGGCAATAACATAGAGTAAGTTTTTAGTTCTGGTAGGCGTTTTTTCTATGCTTCCTATGCCTTTTAATTGTCGGCGGCCAATGTAAAACCAAACATAACTTATCAGCATACCAATACCCGCAGCAGCAAAAACAGCTTTGTAGTTATCCATCATAGGGGTATCAGTTAATGTGCTTGCCAACCATTGAGTCGCAATGGGCGAGACCATAGCGCCGGCATTGATGCCCATATAAAAAATACTGAAACCACGATCTCGTCGGCTATCATTTTTCTGATAAATCTTGCCAACTAAGTTTGAAATATTAGGCTTAAATAAACCGTTACCGACGATAATCGTTGCTAAACCTATCATGAAAAAACTCTGGCTGGGCAACATAATTAAAAAGAAGCCAGCACTCATGATAAGTGCGCCTACTAATATGGAGTGTTGGGCACCAATGATCTTATCCGCAACATATCCGCCAAAAATAGCACTACCATAGACTAAAGCTAAATAGGCGCCATAGGTATTTGATGCAAAGTTTTGACCCGAAGCATCACCATTAAAAAACTGTGCCACTATATAAAGGGTTAAGGCCCAACGAATACCATAAAAAGCAAAGCGCTCCCAAAATTCGGCCATAAATAACATCCATAAAGGTTTTGGATGTCCCCATAATTCATCATATTCTAAAATACTTTTGTTTATTTCAACGTCATCTGCTGTCGAGCTTAGTGTTGTCATATTGTGCTCCTGTGTATAAATAAAACGGCTATGCCCACAAACAGGTAAAGTTATTCACTTTTGTCTGCAGCAGAAAACCTGTGCTGTTTTATTAATCGCCACTTCGTGACTTTTTTGGTTATTTTAATGTCCCTGAGTTGCCCCTAGGGTTCATTTAGTGTTGTTTGAATTTTTGTCAGATCCAAAAGTCTAGAGTCAACAGATCCAATTTATTGTAATTTGCTATTTAATAATAAAGCCTTATTAAATAAGTGCTTGAAGTTACGGTGAAGCAGGCACAAAGATTTGGTGAAGGTTTGGTGAATACATAGTGCAAGGTTGCAGTTTGGTGAAAAAGCAGTAATGATGTCGATAAAGCAACAAAATATATAATATTGAGTCATTAAAATAGTGCTAGATAATAAACAGAAAGTGACTCGTTATTTATTCGATGATCTTATTTTAGATGTACAAATCGGCATAGTGTATCGCGGCAATGAAACACTTTCATTACCAAAATTAAGCTATGATTTACTGGTTGCCCTTGTAGAGCATTCTCCTGCGTTATTGAGTCAGCAGGATCTGATGGAAAAAGTATGGCCTGATCGGGTTATAGGAGATGAAACATTAAAACAAAGAGTTAAATTATTACGCCGATCTTTAGGTGATAATGCCAGTGCACCAAATTATATAGAAGCGGTACGGGGTCGTGGTTATCGGCTTTTGCCTCAAGTTAAGCGCGAATGTATTATCACCAAAGCTCCCTCAGTTGTGATTGACCTCTCCGTGGATTTATCGGCTAATGATAGGTTTCCTGCAATTGAATATATGCATTTTACTGCGCTGTGGAAAAACTTCTCTAAAATTAGCCTAAGTATTTTGTTGAGTCTTAGTTTACTCTTCGCTCTGTATGCCTATTTTTATCCGCCCATAACGTCTAATGTTTTATTGGCCGATATTACAGCGGATAAATCAGACAATCCGCTAAGTACTGTTAATGCCTCACCTGTAAAAAAACATTTAGCGCAGACGCTGACAAGCAATGAAGTTGCCTTTGACTATTATGCTAAAGGCAAAGAGTATTATAAACGTTATCGTAAAATTGATAATGTCATTGCAATTGAATTTTTTACCAAAGCAATCAATGAGAATCCAGAATTTTCACTAGCTTATGCCGGATTGAGTCAGGCTCATAGCCAGCAATCATTTCAATTTGATGGCGAAGAAATTGAGCAGATTAAGGCAGTGGATTATGCGTATCAGGCGATCACCCATGATAATACCTCGGTGGAATCTTACAAAGCTCTGGGTGCTGCTTATTATGTGTCTGGCTGGTTATCTAAAAGCATAGATGCACATTTAAAAGCACTGTACCTTACCCCCTCTAATACTGAAACAGTAACAAACTTAGGTTTTATTTATAGTGAGCAAGGTAAGCTGGCTAAAGCCATGCGCTGGCACAAAAAGGCTTTATTACTCAATCCAAACCATGTGGTAAGTATGGTTCATACCGGTCAGACTCTGGCAGCACTTGGCCATTACAAACTAGCCGAAAGCTGGTATCGAAAAGCAATAGACCAACAACCTGATTATCTATTGGCAACTTTTTATTTAGGCCAGCTACAGATCGCGTTAAAACAATATCAACGGGCCGAAAATACCTTTAAGGCTGCACTTAAATTATATCAACAACATCCATTATTATCGGAAGGTTTAGCCGATAATTATTTTTATTCTGGACAGACAACGAAAGCAAACCTGCTCTACAGGCAGATAGCGCTAGATACTAAAAACAAATTCTCGAGACGAGTGGAAATCATGTTTTTAGTTTCGGTAACACCAGACTCAATAAATACAGCAAAGACAGACTTGTTGGCATTGATCTCGCAATTAAAAAATGCGTTGAATACCGGCTCAGATAAAGCGTCTCACAGTTATAACTTAGCATTGCTTTATGCTTATGATAAACAAGAGCAACTGGCAATTCGCTATCTGGTTCAGGCCGTAGAGCAAGGTTTCATGCTAATACATAAAATAGAGCAACACCCCGTATTTTTTCAATTAAAACGTTTTAAAAATTATAATCAAATTATTTCCAGCATGAAACAAAAGCAAAGTGTAGAAAATGAAGCTATTGGGGATGTTTCATTCTTCAAGTAACAAACCATAATCAATTATAAAAATAACTCTATAATGCTGCTACAAAAAGTGACCATGTATGCCTGAAGTTATTGGTAGAATTAATCCGTTCAGCCACTGTGCATGAAAAAGTTAACTAAGAAGTTATCAAAGTTAACTAGGACACTCGCTTATACCCCCCTAAAAAAAAACAATAACATAAGTAAAATAGCAAGTTAACTAGGACACTCGCTTATACCCCCCTAAATAAGTCAAAGTTAACTAGGACACTCGCTTATACCCCCCTAAAACAAAACAATAACATAAGTAAAATAGCCACTCAAAATAAGCTCAATTATTGCGAATAAAACCTGAGTTCGAACAGTATTTACCAAATTTTCAAATAAATAGCAGAAATGCTATTTTTTAGACATGACAAAAATATCAGGCTTGATGTGGTTTTATTAAATAAGAGGTGATTGGTGCTGAATCGTTACGCCAATAGTTTATCACAGAAAGTGACATTGGTTCGTCGCTTTAACCCTTGGTGTTCACAGTACTCGGTCAATACATCGCTATGTCCCACCGCGCCATGAAAGAGTTTTCTAAAACCTTTGCTTAGTGTCAGCCAGTTTTCAGGGCTTATATTAAGCCGAGTTAGCAAGGTTGGTTGATTTTCTTCAATGTAACCTGCTTTATCTTCACGAAGACAACGCCCTGTCAGTTCAATTAGTTCAAGATAGTCTTTTAATTCAAACGGTAAACCTGTTGGCATTTCTTTTCTAGGGTTGCCCACAAAGGGAAGTAGCCTTGTGGGTTGTTTCCCTTTTTTTGCTGATATTACCCGTTGTTTTACGCTAGTGTACCCTGAGCTTTCAGGGGTTTTAGCTATCTTGGCTCTTACTGGGTTTAAATCAACATACGCCATACAAGCAGCAAGAGCAGCCTCGTCTAATAAGGCTTGTGATTTAAAGCGCCCCTCCCAAAAATGACCTGTGCAGTTATCTTCAAGGTTGGCTTGTCTAGCAATACTTTGGTTTAGTAGGCGCATAAACCAGCTAATATCCATTAAGCGATTCCGATACACGGCAACCGTTTCCAGTAAATAAGTCATAAGGTAATCGGGGATTTCTTCTCCACGACAATACTGCTGTGTTATTAATGTGCCTTTGAATAATTGATGCCAACGTTGAAGTACCTCACTTGTTGTCCACGATTTTGCAGTTGCTTCATCAACAAAAAGTACTATATGCGTGTGATTACTCATAACAGCGTAAGCGCATACATCAATTGAAAAAATTTGACTTAGGCTGAGTAATTTATCTTCTACCCACCCTCGCCTATGGTCAAAATTCTGCCCGGTATTTTTATCTTCACCACATAAAAAGGCGCGGCGAACACAACGAGAAATACAATGATAATAAGGTGTATCAGCTAAGCTAATTAATTGCTTTCTTGCAGTAGTCATAACAAAACCTCTCGAAAAATGCTTATTTACTAACCCTAGTTGAGAGGTTTATATTATTCAAATTTGAGCGACTGTCCTTATTAATTCTTTTAATAACAAAACCTCTAGAAAAATGCTTATTTACTAACCCTAGTTGAGAGGTTTATATTATTCAAATTTGAGCGACTGTCCTTGTTAATTCTTTGTTAATTCTTTTCAAATTTGAGCGACTGTCCTTTTTAATTCATTGAGAGGTTTATATTATTCAAATTTGAGCGACTGTCCTTATTAATTCTTGTTATTCAAATTTGAGCGACTGTCCTTATTAATTCCTTTCTTGCATGAGCGACTGTCCTTATTAATTCTACTTTCTTGCAGTAGTCATAACAAAACCTCTAGAAAAATGCTTATTTACTAACCCTAGTTGAGAGGTTTATATTATTCAAATTTGAGCGACTGTCCTTTTTAATTCACTTTGAGCGACTGTCCTTGTAAATTCTTTTGAGCGACTGTCCTTATTAATTCTAATAAATGGGGGTCAGACTCTGACCCCCATTTATCTCTAACCCGCCAGGATAATACAGTTTCTACCGTTATTTTTAGCTTGGTATAAAGCCATATCTGCTTCATGAAAAATCTGATTAAAGTTGGGTTGATTTTGTGCTAGCTGTGAAATGCCAAAACTTGCAGAGGTATTAACTATCTCATCACCTAAGGTAATATCTGCTTTCTCAATGCCTTGGCGTATGCGCTCAGCGATATCGTAGGCTTGTTTTGAAGAGGTACTAGGTAGTATGACTAAGAACTCTTCACCGCCAATACGGCCTAAAATATCATTACTCCTCACATATTCGTTAGCAATGTTGGCAATACTCTTTAAGGCAATGTCCCCACCGGTATGGCCGTAGGCATCATTAATCTTTTTAAAATGATCAATGTCGAAAATTATAATGGCAAAGTTTTGTTGGTATTTCTTCGCTTGCGCCAACATGTTTTCAGCATAAATAAAAGTGTAACGACGGTTAGCAAGCTCAGTTAAAACATCGGTATTGGCTAACTTATGCAATATCTTGCTATTTTTACGTTGACGATAGATAAAAAACATCAAACTAAGGGCAAAAATCGACACCGCAGAAATGAGTAAGGTTTGCAGTTTCTGCTGTTGTGCAGCACTTTCTAATTCGGCTTTATCAAGTTGCATGTCACGCTCAAGTAATTGATTTTTTAACAATGCTTGGTCAGTATCAAACATGACTTTGTATCTAGAGCGGACTTTTTCTCGCTCGCTATTTTGATAGGACTTAAATAATTTTCGTGTCTCTTTTTGAAAGAAGTAAGCATTTTTAAAGTCTTCTTTATATACGGCAATATCAGCTTTGAAGTCGAGTAGTTGGATATGCCAAGAGATGACTTTTTCCTTATCTAGGTTAGCTAAAACCGCCTCGGCTTGTTTTATATTATCTTCGGCAAAGCTGATTTCTTTGTCGGCAAATGCTATTTGGGCGCTTAGTATTAAATCACTAAGTTGCGTGAAAGGGGTTATGCTACCTTGATGGTTTTTTTCATATAACTCAAAATAATGGCGTGCTTTATCGTTTTGTTTTTTCTTAAGGTAGGCGTTTGCTAAACCTAGATACGCCACATCAGCGAGGTTTTCTTTTTCAACCCGTTTGGATAAATCCAGTACTCTTTGATAGGTTGATATTGCCTTGTCAAATTCTTTCATCGGCATGTAAATGTTAGCTAAGGTATTTTGCGCAAACAATTCGTCAAAATAATATTCATTAGCATGGAAATAGCGGATCGCCTCATTTGCTAGCTGGACGGCTTTTTCATCATCATAAATATAGGAATAAGAGCGTGACATCTGAATATTTAAATAGGCTATATCTAATTCATCACCGAGTTCGTGGGTAAGCAGATAAGCTTGGTGATAATTTTTTAGCGCTTCAGTATCATTATGGTTGGCTGAATACGCACTGGCAATAGCGCTATAGCTCTCAGCTAACAGTTTTTTATCTTCTATATCTTCAGCATATTTTTTAGCTTGCCGATATAGTGTCATGGCTTGTTTGGATGTACCTTGAGCGTCGAGTACATCGGCATGTGTTATCAGCAGTGTTATGCCATCCTTAGTCGATAAATTGGTTTTTAAACCATAAAACATATTAATATAATGTTGGCTTTCATCAAGCAAGCCTAAATAATAATTGTATTCAGCAACTCTGGCATACAGTGCTGCTTTGCCGATGTTATCTAGTGGCTGTGTTGGCTTGTTAAGTAATGTCTTAGTGAATTCAAGCGCCAATCTAGGGTTTTTATCGTTGAGTTGGTCTAGCTTTTTCAGTGATTCTTGTAACCAAACAGGGTGTGGAGATAAAGCATAACTAACCGGGCTAAAGGCCATGATACAAATCAGTATAATCTTTTGCAGGTTAATTGACTGAAGCAAGTGATTTTTTTTAATCATATTGACTATAAAAATAATGCTGGTCACTGCTTACCGCCTTTTTTATTAATACTTTGTTTTTATTATTTTACACTATTAACTATTGTAGTTGATTGTCGGTCAATCTCGTTGGAATTAGTTACTTTTAGTTAAGGTTTTTTATTACTCAGCGTTGAAAAAAGTAAAGAAGTTAACAAGTTAACAAGTTAACAAGTTAACTCGCTTATACCCCCCTAAAACAAAATAATAACATAAGTAAAATAGCCACTCAAAATAAGCTCAATTATTGCGAATAAAACCTGAGTTCGAACAGTGTTTACCAAATTTTCAAATAAATAGCAGAAATGCTATTTTTTAGACATGACAAAAATATCAGGCTTGATGTGGTTTTATTAAATAAGAGGTGATTGGTGCTGAATCGTTACGCCAATAGTTTATCACAGAAAGTGACATTGGTTCGTCGCTTTAACCCTTGGTGTTCACAGTACTCGGTCAATACATCGCTATGTCCCACCGCGCCATGAAAGAGTTTTCTAAAACCTTTGCTTAGTGTCAGCCAGTTTTCAGGGCTTATATTAAGCCGAGTTAGCAAGGTTGGTTGATTTTCTTCAATGTAACCTGCTTTATCTTCACGAAGACAATCACTTAATTGTTGTTCTTTGTCAATGAATGGTTAATTAAATCCCATATAAATCAAAGTTTAATAGCTTTTAGACAATGGATTCCCGATCAGTAACTTCGGGAATGACGAATATATTAAGAGGGCTGTCTGCTATTTTACTAATCAAAAAAACATTCTAATCAAAAAACTAAATTAATGATGAGATTAGCATTGTTATTCTCATCATTTTTTCACTGCATAAACTCTGCAAGCGCCTGCTGGTAAGCTGAAAACTCGGCGATGTTATTATGACCTGCGCCAACAATAACCTTCAATTGAGGCTTTTTGGCAAAGTAATTAGCTAAGTTATGCCCGTATTTAGGCGCAATCACCTCATCTTGCTCAGCAATAATAAGTAGACTATCGGCGTTAATATCTTCTACCTTACGCCATGATTCAAATTTGTCTTTGAGCAAAAAGGATAAGGGAAACATCCAGTAAATGTCTTGGGCAACATTGAGAATACTGTCAAAAGGGGTGACTAAAATCATCTTTTTAATCGTTCTAACTGCACTTAGATTAACCGCAACACCAGAGCCTAAACTGCGCCCCATAACACTGATTGTTTGATAATCACTGGCTAGTTGGTCGTATATTGCTAGCGCATCTTGAGTCAGTGCTTGCTCACTCGGTGCTCCGGTACTGGCGCCATAGCCGCGATAATTAATCAGATAAACCGTGTGATGAGGAAATAGCTGACGAAATGACTCAATATTCGCGCTAACGTCTTCAGCATTACCGCCAAAATATAATAAGGCATGGCTTGTCTCTGGGTTTATCTGCCATGCTTGTATGGTTTGTCCATTCACCTTAAAAGCAATATCGTCTTGCTGTGCTGTCGGACTATTTACCGGTGGAAAGTACAACATCTTGCGCTGAGCAAAATATAACAGCGTTACTGTTACCAAATAAGCGACCAGTAAAAACTTGCCAAAATCTAACATTAACGCCTCTCTATATTTAAAGTAAAATAGTGCAGATAAAGCTAGCAGCTTAACTTGAGTGCTAACGCTAAAAGAAGTTTAGCGCACGCCATGCATACCACGCTTTAACAGTGGCGATATCAATAAAACCACAACGCCGCTACCAAGACCAACCCACATTAAAAATTCAAACAGCTGGCTATAGATAACAACAGCATCACTCACACTAGCAACCTCTCCGCCTTGGGTATCAATGGCAGCCATTTTTCCTAAGCGCATCGCAAGGGTTTCAGACAGCGCCGTTGCTAAAAACCACACGCCCATGGAGAGCCCTACTACCCTATGTATGGCCAGCTTAGTTACCGCTGAAAGCCCTACCGGCGAAATACACAGTTCACCGGTAGTATGAATGAGATACGCCAGCACTAACCACCATAAGCTGATTTTTCCTGCCTCATTAGGAAATTGCGCGCCTAACACTAAGACAGCAAAACCTATGCCTGCCAGCATAATGCCAAGACCAAATTTAACAGCAATATTGGGGTTTAGCTGAAACTTTTCTAACCATACCCATAAGGCCGCAAAAGGTAAGGCTAACACAATGATAAAACCTGCATTGAGCGAGCCAAACTGTCCGGCTGATATTTCAATGCCAGCAATAGTTCTATCAACTACCCTATCGGCATATAAGGTCATCGAGCCAGCGGCTTGCTCAAACAGCGCCCAAAAAACAATGGTAGAAGCAATTAAAACCATGAGTACCAGCATTTGTTGAAACTCTGCTCTGCTGCCTTTTAACAGCGCAAAAACGATTAGCCCGCCCCCGGCAACAATCAGTAAAATCTGCTGGGCAGCAAACACCACAGGCTCATGTTGGATCATTAACCAAAACACCGACAAACTTAATATCGCTGTTAAATATATTAGGTATTCACGGCTGATCAAGCCCCACACTTTCTCGGCTAAAAGTTCAGCGTGTGGCGGCTCAGCCAAGCCACGTAAATATTTCAGTCCCTTAGTGAAAGTAACTAAGCCAAACAGCATGCCAATGCCAGCGGCGCCAAAGCCATAGTTCCAGCCGAACGTTTCTCCTAAGTAAACACAGATAATTGTCGCGGCAAAAGCGCCAAGGTTGATGCCCATATAAAAAATAGTAAAACCAGAGTCACGACGGGGATCATCCTTACTGTATAATCGACCCACGATAGTGGAGATATTGGGTTTTAAAAAACCAACGCCAACCACAATAAACGATAGCGCCAGATAAAAAACATTCAGCGCCGCTAGGTCTTGTACTTTAATCGTTTGAGTTAATTGCGTACCTGCACTGAGGACAGCGCCCGTATTAAGGGTAAGATCAGCCGTTAAAATAGTTCCTGCCACATATTGCACCGCTTGGTGACCTTCTACTGCCATAAGGATATGGCCAATACTGAGTAAAATACCACCGAAGATCACCGACTTTTTCATACCTAGGTAGCGATCGGCTAACATGCCACCGATAACAGGTAAGGTATAAACTAAACCCGCATAGGCGCCTAATACTGCCAATCCTTCTCCGTCTGAAAACAAATGGTATTTGGTCAAATATAACAGCAGCAAATACTTCATACCATAGAATGAAAATCGCTCCCATAATTCAGTGGCAAAACAAACATACAAGCCTTTGGGGTGACCAAATAATTCATCAGCACTTATCTGTTTATCCGTATCAGCGATGTCTGTTTTATTCATATATAGCCTGTAATTCGACCAAGAAAACCATAGAAGAAGTATAGGGTGAGTATTACCGTTACGCTAAGCAGGCTTGTTATTTGTTTAATTCATTGACGGAAGTACGAGGAATAACCGATAGGTGGATGGTGGAATATAATCAAAGTTTAATGGCTATTAGACCATGGATTTCCGACCAGTAACTTCGGAAATGACAGAGGGTCTAACTTCGGAATTGATGAGGACGGAACTCCGGAAATGACTGCGGCTAAACCAAGGGGGTGAAGAGGATGGGAATTTGTGGGTGACAAGTTTGGGGTGAAATAGTGAACATCAATACTTTAACAACAAAACTAGAGCCAAGGTATGGATAAGTATTATTAGAGCCGACTAAACTGCCTTATGATGGTTGGTAAACCATGGTAAGTGATTGTTAATTATTTAAATATAACTTAAGATACGATGATTTTTTATTTGGCCTAAGTTATAGAATATTACTTTATCCAAAGATGACTGAAATGGATTCATATTAAAAGGGAATAGTGTAAATGACAGTTGTTATTGACAAAAGTGAACAAAATACCATAAGTAAAAAAAATATAAAACCGCTATTATTGTTAACCATAGCACTGCCGTTAGTTATGCTCACTGGCTGTGGTGGCTCTGGCGGAACAGTGCCCGTGACTAAAACAGTCACTGAGCCTACTTGGCAGCAAGATCAATTTCAACCATCAAGTAACTTTGTAGCTCAATGTAAAGATCCCCGCGTTGGCAGCAGCCCTATTACTCATATCACTTATCCAGATAAATCAGGCAGTGAGCTACTGGAAAAACAGTGGCAACGTGCCTTTACTCATGAGACTTACCTTTGGTACAAAGACGTTATTGATAAAGATCCAAAAAACTTTAATTTAATCGATTATTTCGACCAACTTAAAACAACAGCAGTAACAGATTCTGGCGCTCCGAAAGATAAGTTTCATTGGATGGAGCCGACAAGTAATTTTGAAGAGCACACTCAATTAGGCGTCAGCTATGGTTACGGTATTGACTATGATCAACAAAGCAGTATTGCTCCACCGAGAAGTTGGCAGGTAAAAAATGTCACGCCAAATACGCAAGCAATGATGGCGGGCGTTTCTCGTGGTTCGAAGCTGCTGGAAATTGATGGTGTTGATTTTGTTAATAGCACGGCGCAAAGTGACATTAATATTATGGATAATGCCATATATAGTAGCAACGAAGGCGAAAGTCATACCTTTAAGTTTATTGATATTAATAATGAAGAATATCAAGTAACGTTGCAAACTGCCGCCATTACAGCAGTACCGTTACAGTTAGCTAAAACAATAGCTACTCCACAGGGAAAAGTCGGCTATCTATTATTAAATTCTTTTAGTATTTCTACGGTTGAAAAAGATCTCTTTGATCAATTTACGCTTTTTTCGGCAAATCAAATTACTGATTTAGTGGTTGATTTACGTTATAACGGTGGTGGTTTTTTAGCGCTGTCGTCGCAATTGGCTTATATGGTTGCCGGTAAAGATGTTACCGAAGGTAAGCTATACGAAAAAATTGTTTACAACGATAAAACAGCCAGTACCGAAACACCGTTTCTTGATGTGACCATTGATTTAGGACGTTTAATTGGTGGCGACTCAATTATTCAAGCGGATCAACCACTACCAACCTTAGATTTAGCTCGAGTTTATGTGCTTACTACCGGCTCTTCCTGCTCAGCGAGTGAATCATTTATCAATTCGTTAATTGGTGTAGGCATAGAAGTTATTCAAATTGGTGAAACAACCTGCGGAAAACCATACGGATTTTTTATTCAAGATAATTGTGGTTCTACGTATTTCACGGTGCAGTTTAAAGGAGAAAATGATGCAGGTTTTGGTGATTATGCCGATGGTTTAGTACCCGCTAAGTTGCCGGAAGCAGGTAAGTTAGATCAAGTACAAGGTTGTCCTATTAAGGAGGATTATTTGCACTCTTTGGGTGACGAACAAGAATTATTACTCGCTAGTGCGCTTTATTATCAAACACATAATACTTGTCCTGTGATGGTCGAACAACCTGTTAAGTTAAGCGGTAAATTGATTAGTAGTTTTAGTTCGCCGAAATCAGTGTTATCTCAACCAAGCAATTCGGTTGAATATTTTGGCGCTAAGCTTAATACTCGCACGCCACTACAAGATGCTATTATTGATGATATTTATTTTGATAAATTCCGCCATGTCAGAGCAGGTAAAACTCAATGATAATTAAACATCTTACTTTTGTCGCGCTGTCTTTAAGTCTTCTGTCAGCTTGTGCTCTGCAGGCTGATGAATCAGTTGCGGCATTACTGCCTGATAACAGTAGTGAAGCCCGTGCTGAAATTGTTGCTGTCGTTAGTAATGCTTTGGCAGGCAATAAGGTACCAATAGCACAGGATGTCTTTCAACAGTCGAGTCGATTATTATTGACGACTCCGCCGGTGACATCACCACAGGGTGTAAAAGTTTATAGTAAGGAAATAAAACCGGCTTTAGTGTTTGAATTAAGAAAAAAATCCGATACTTGTTTGCTTAAACGACTTGATACAGGTCAAGAGTGGCCATTAAAGACAAGGTCTTGCTTTAAACGATAACGTTTAATAGCCGAATTTACATAGAGAGAAAAAGGTCGATTATTTCGACCTTTTTTAATTGTTCGGCTGAAGTCGGGAACAAACATACTTTCGGTGGCCAATTTAAGTTAAAGCCTTGTCGCTTTATAGCTTTGTTATTTTATTTAAAGCTTCCGCTATTTATTCACTGACTTTAGACGCGTTTCTGCGCTTTTCTAACCATTGGTTCAGTAATAACGACAGCACAATGAGTGAGCCACCAAAGAGTAATCGAGCAATATCTGCATCACGATTCCAAATCACTAAATTAACGATAATGCCCGCAGGGATCAGCAAGTTATTCATAATAGCCAGTGCACCGACATTAACCAAGGTAGCGCCTTTGTTCCACGCAAAATAACCCACACCTGAGGCGATAATGCCCAAATAAACTAATATGCCCCATTGCAACTCAGTGGTCGGTAGTTTAGTGGCATCACCAAAAATTAAATAACAAATGGCCGCCACACAAAACGCACCGATGAAAAACCAGGCAAATATTGCTTTTTGATTGATAGACTGTTTTAGCTGCTGAGTAGCCATTAAGCGTTTATAACAGACCTGCCCGGTAGCAAAACATAAATTAGCCGCTTGCACCAAGAGCAAACCCATAATGAAGTTAGCGTCTACGGTGTTAAAACGAATGGCAATAGCACCCGAGGTGGCCAGTAATGCGGTTAACATAAAATTGAGGTGAAATTTTCGCTCAAAAGCATCATTTAATAAGGTGATATAAATAGGGGTCATCACGGTAAATAATAAAACTTCAGGCACAGACAAATACAAAAATGACTGATAATAAAAAACGTACATTAAGCCTAATTGAATTGCCCCTATGGCCATTAATTTAACGGCCGTTTGCCAGCTGATTTCATTTAATCGTAAAAAGGGTAAAAAGAGTAACATAGCCAAACCAATACGCATTAATACCGAGAACCAAGCATCAACCTGCCCTGCTAAATACACGCCAATTAAACTAAATGAAAAAGCCCACAAGAGGGTAACCGAAATAAGATATGACATTAAAACCTAACTAGATTATTTTTTTACCATTGTAAACAACAATCAATCTCAAACGTAGTTATTTAACATTAACAATTATCATCATCTACCTAGATAGGATGGCAAAATAGCAGAATTTAAATAGCAAGAAAAAGGTCCATGATTTCGACATTTTTTAATTGATAGGGTGAAATTGGGGACAAGCATGCTTTCTGTGGCCAATTTAAGTTAAAGCCTTGTCGCTTTATAGCTTTGTCGCTTTATTTAAGGCTTCAGCTATTTATTCATTGGATTCATTGATATCCTCAATCGAAGCAACAGCTAAATACTAGGTTGAGCATAAACAAAGCGACTATTTTTAATCATTAACTAAACACATCATTGAGTACGTCTGAAAAGTATGCTACTTTTTCAATAGGCAAACAATATACAATATATCAAAATACAAATAATAGAGGCGTCTATGATAAACAATAAAGTGGTTATATCTGCTTTAGCAGTAACCGTCGTTGTAGTTTTGGGCTACATACAGTTTTCCAACAACGATAATGACCAACAAGCAAGCGACCCAAGCAATAAGGCTGTTAAGTCTGTTGCTGAAAAGCAGCTCGCAGAAGTTGCCCTATTAGATAAGCAACAAAGACCACCGGTTGAGCATGGTATAGCCGAGGAAAATGCTGAAAAAATCAATGCTTATGTTCATACTTCAACAGTAGCAACTGCACCACCTCTGTCAGCACCACCTCTGCCAGCACCTCCAGCACCTGACTCTCGTTATCAAGATGCCCATTCAAGTGCTCAACAACATGGCCATGAAAAAGTACTGAAAACAACTGATAATAGACCACCGCCGCCTACCGGCGTTTCACGTTAATTTTTTTACTAACTAACAAACTCACTAACCACTTCAATCTTTTTAGTGGTTTTTTTTCTTCAATACTCTTCTTTCAAAAAATCACCTTTAGTCTCCCTTGCTCGAATATTCACACAGTGATCTTAAAATATTGATTGAGTATAAATAATCCAGAATTTTATAAAATTAATATATTAAAAACACAGATAAAAAATCCATTTATTAACAATAAGTTAAATTATTAATTTAATAAAACGGTAACCTTATGGCTATTGATAGCTTGTTTTTTACACTCGTACATAATATATTGCATACAACATTTCATATACAATCATGATTATTAAAATTATTGCTCTGTAGCTAATTCATTCATCGTTCCCATTAAAAATTTGAATTAGCAGAAATAACAACATTACTTATTAGATTTTTTACTAGATAACAAATGCAAAACCAGCGCTTTTCTGGTGAGTTAAGTAGTTCAATTATTGAGTTATTTAACTAAGAGGTCACTCAAAAAAGCACAAAAAATAATAATTATAAATAGTTAGTACTTGCATAGCTAACTCCTTACAATGGGATTTTATATGACAAACTCTGTCAGCAAAAAAATACTTACCGTAGCGGCTCTTCTCGGAGCATTTGCATCAAGCGGAGCAAACGCACTTGAATGTGGCACTGCTACGACTGCCGGTAATGAACTCATAGTAGGCCAAACTGAATGTATTTCAGGCAACGGCTTATATTTCTATATTGATATTGAAGCAAATAATACCGCTCTAGAAATTCAGACGTCTGGTGGTACCGGTGAAGCAGATATAATAGTTAATGCTTCTGGTTGGGCTACCGACACAAGTTATACGCAGCGCACCAATAATGCCGGTACAGAAGAAAAAATAACGGTTATAGCTCATGCTGGTCGTTTATACGTAAGTGTTTTTGGTCAACACCAACAAGTCACGTTAAATGTTAGAGATAAAAAGGATACCGGCGGTGGTACTGCCCCACTATTATGTGGTGCCGATACTACATCAGGTTACGTCTTAACGTTAGAGCAACAAGAATGTATTTCTGGTAACGGTAAATATTTCTATCTTGACGTTGAAGCAGACAATACGCCACTTGTCATCACGACGAAAAACGGGACTGGCGAAGCAGACATTTTTGTCAATACTAACGGCTGGGCAACACGCTCAAGTTATACCGCCTCTTCTACTAATGCTGGTACTGAGGAATCGTTGAGTCTGACCGCTAATGCCGGTAGATTATACATTAGTGTTTTTGGTGCTAACGACCAAGTAAGCTTTAAAGTAAGTGCACAAGCTGATCCCACAGTGCCAACAAATCCAGATATACCGACACTACCAGCTAACCCTGGAATGTGTGGTGCAGATACCATTGTCGCAAATGAGTTAACGTTTAATCAAATTGAATGTGTAACTATTGCAAGCTCTTCATCATATTATATATATGTTCCTGCCGACAACATGAATGTAACCGTATCTACTGGTGGTGGTTCAGGTGAATTAACCATATATGCTAAAAAAGATATCTGGGCTAGTAGCACTAATTATGACCATGTTTCAAGTAAAACAGCTAATGGTCAATCGGTTACTCTCACCGCAAACAAAGGTTGGTTATATGTAGAATTAGATGCTGGCACTACTGGAGCTTCACAAGTTAGCTTTTTAGTTGCTGTGGATCTCTCTACATTACCTACTACAGGTGGTGGTTCAACTATTCCTGATGATGGTTTCCCTACAGATAAAACTCGCTTTATCGGCTTAAATGGTCAAGCACTTGTTGAACGTATTGCTTTAACACACCCACAAAATGTTAGCCCGATCTTTAACATCAGTGGTAGTGAAGCTACGCAGATATACTCTGAAGCGAACATGCTTGCTATTGCTAATGCAATTATTACCCGTGCACCGAGTTATACTGGTGAAGATACTAGCGGTTTAGAATCGTTATTTTATTTCTTCCGTGGCGCATTTTATGTTCAATTTTCATACCCTAACGACATACCTGATTATAGTGTCGCGGTAAAATCAACAATCAAAACAGCATTACGTGCGTTCTTCAATAACAGTAATGCTTGGGTTGCAAGTGAAGCAAATGGTAGTGTATTAAAAGAAGCCTTAATCACAGTTGATTCATCTTCATTAGGTGCTGCGTTTAACGACATCACGGTACGTGTATTAAACCAGTACAATACTCAATGGGAAACTAGCTTTAATATGAATGCCGCTGCAAACTCGGTATTTACTACTATTTGGCGTTCATTGTGGGATGTTGAATTACGTGCATTATATGCAACGGATCACACCATATTAACAGCGCTAAATAACTTTCAAGCCAGTAAACGTCATTTAATTGGAACCGATGAAGAGTACATTGTTACTAACGCCGCTCGTGAATTATCACGTCTTTATCATATTCCAGAAATGAAATCACAAGTTAAAGTGATAGTTAAAAGCATCATTGATAGCACCAGTAAAAATGACCAAACAATCGGTTTATGGCTTGCTGCAGCAGGTATGGCTGACTTTTACGATAGAGCAGATTGTGGTTACTATAATATTTGTGGCTTCGCTTTTAAGCTAGAACAAGAGACTTTAACATTTAACTACAAGTGTCCATCTGGTTCATTAAAAATTCGTGCTCAAAGTGTTTTCAATGACCAAGGCGCATGGATGTGTGACATATTAAGTCAACAAGAAACTAACTTTCATCAAACATTAGCAACATTAAATATTCCAGTTCTGGAAGATAATAATACCGATTTAGAACTTGTTGTCTTTAACTCTTCAGCTGAATATAAAACGTATGCTGGTCAATTCTTCAATATGGACACCAACAATGGTGGCATGTATTTAGAAGGCTCTCCTGCAGAAGAGAAAAACCAAGCACGTTTCATTGCTTATGAAGCTGAATGGAAACAACCTAAATTCCACGTATGGAACTTACAACATGAGTATGTGCATTACCTAGATGGTCGTTATAATTTATTTGGTGACTTTGGTCGTGCTATTTCTCAAAATACTATCTGGTGGATTGAAGGTTTAGCTGAGTATATTTCATACAGAGAAGGTTACGTACATGCGATTGAAGTAGGTAAAACACAAGAGTTTGCCTTGTCTGAAATATTCAAAAATGATTATAATTCAGGTCAAGCACGTATCTATCGTTGGGGATATTTAGCGGTAAGATTTATGTTTGAAAACCATCGTGCAGATGTTGATCAAATATTATATTTATTACGTAACAACAAATATGTTGAATATCAAACCTTTATGAACAATATTGGCACACGTTATGATACAGAGTGGAATACCTGGTTAATCAGTGATATTTCTACCGTAGACAACGGTATTGTTGAATTTGGACCATCTGATGAAACTGCTGCCAATTCAGGTACTGCGGGTAACTGGGCTGGTGAACCAATCACAATCAGCACTGACTTTTCACCATGTACGCCAAACGATCCAGCCAATGCGCATGATCCAGCAAACAATACCATTGTACCTAATGTATTAATTGAATGTGTAAATTCAAATAATGGTGGCGCTAGCTTTATCTTCGCTAATCATAATGGCGAAAGCGGCACAATCGAAATTAACACCAGTGGCGGTTGGGGAAATGCCGATATCATGTTTAGTTCACAGTCTTGGGCTACAGCGCAAAACAATGAAGGCATAGCCAACGCTAACGGTAACTATGATAGCTTACGTGTGCAATTAAATCCTGCAAAATTATGGCACTACATCACCTTAAAAGGTGAGTTTGGTGGCGTTAGAGTAACGATTAATAAACTGTAAAAAATTGAGATAACCTTTTTAGGTTAAGTCATAACTAAAAACCTCAAATCACAGTTGATTTGAGGTTTTTTACTTTTCTGCTCTTGCTTTATTTTTTCCTTAACGAGATGTTCATCTTATACCAATCCCATTAAGTTCTTACCCACTTGTGGGGGGTAAAATACGCCAAGGCGTTGCTCTCAATTCCAATAACCCGCTATTGGTCAATAAAGTGCCTACCGTTGAATTATTTTTCCTGAAACCGGGACATCCATACTTTAAAAACAAAACTAGAGCCAAGCTCTGGATGTCACATTTTCCTTCTAAATCCATATAAATCAAAGTTTAATGGCTATTAGATATTGGATTTCCGATCAGGTACTTCGGGAATGACGGGAACTGGAAAGAACTGGGTTGAAAACCCTGTTTTTGTATATCTACGCAATTATCTTTCTTTCAATTGCATCACACCTATTGGTAATACGGCTCATAATGATACTTTGCATGTCATTGCTTAAACTTGAAAGATGCAATACCTTTGCGGATACTTTGCTAACATTTGCGACAAGCGCTAAAATTATTTTTTCGCCAATGCTGGGTTTTACCCCTAGAGAGTAGAGCAATAATATAAAGTCATGTTTAGTATAATAACCATAAGCCTCATAACTTGCGCTAAAGTCGCCATCGGTTTCAGCTTGTAATAACGATAATGACAGGTATTCTTGGTCGTAGTCAGGGTAAGGCGCTATGCTCAATAGGTCGTACAAGGGAGCAAAGCCATCCATTAAATTAGATTTGCTCGTTGGCGCTCTTTTTAGTGAGAAGTTTTTAAGGTGTAAATCATTATTGCCCACCAGATAGGAAAATAGTACATGCCTTACTGCGTAGACAGAGTGCGCAATTGCCCCACCACACGCTTTTACCATTTTTTTTATTGAGTCTTCATAAGAAAGTGCATCGCTACCTTTGTGCATAGGATGAACATCACAAATACTGGCACCATCTTCGACAAAAATTTTTACTTTTTTATTATCGGTTAAATCAAAACGCTTGGTAACATAGGCAAGTTCACCGTCGGCAAAGGCTGCTATTGAACATTTAGCGACATGAAAACCAACCCGATCGGCAATGTTCATGATGGCATGTTCATTTTCAGACAATTGCGGCAATCCTTTGGGCGTAGGTTTTACCATATACTCACCTTGGTTGCTCGGTACTAATATACCTTGCTCAAGTGTCATAAACATTTTTCGTTGCACTCCCGATATAGAGGTGCCAACCGTATGGTCAATCACCATATCAGTGAAGCTGTCAGACGTACCTTTAATGGTTACCGGCTTAGTTATACCGTACATAGATTTAAGGTGAGCTTTTGAATAGCCATTTTGAAGGTTTTTATCACTTGTCTCTTTTAAACTGCCCTTACATGCCATGATTATTCCTATATTTTTCCTGCGTACCAGCCGATAACAAACTTAATGGCACTGGTATCACTGAAATTGCACCAATTAATTCTTTACCATTTGCTAAGAGTAAACCAAATGAATCGGCTTTATCGAGTCTGGCTCTTTTTGCTTGATGAGTGCGTAACCATCCTTCAGATATGAGGTTGGCAAAAAACGTGGGAAAGGTGTCAAACTCAAAGGGGGTTTCGGTCAAAGGGAAGCTATAGCCTATTGGTACACCTTTGATAAGATAGCTAGTATCATAGGTAAAACGGTAACGCTCTGCTTTAAGATCGGTGAATTCTTGCAACAATCCAGCAAGCGTTCCGTTGCAGTAGATATGCCCTTGCCGGTTTGGTTTAATCATTTTTACGACCTATAAGTAATTCAAAGCCAACGATTTCACCAATGGATAACACCGTGGACATTGATGCTTTTTCAGGGTTTTTGAGGGTGTTGGTCAGCGTTGTTGATGAAATATCAGCAAGCAGGCAAAGATCTCTTTTTTGTAAGACGTTATCCGCACAAAATCGCTCAACATAAGTCCCTAACTCGGCAAGTTTAAATAAACTTTTTGATTTATTCATGTCAGCTGAAAAATCTTTTAGCATGTTTTGAACTTTACTCAGCGCCTCAACAGCGACATCTATATCGTTACTCATCATACACTCCAATAAAAACATCTTTATAACAACATAAAATAGTATAATCTAAATATTCTTTGAAATACAAAATACATTCACAAATAAATGTGATTAAATATAATTTTAAACGTTAAATCTAATATAAATGACAAATGCACACTAAAATCAAGTTAAAGGTTGAACGGTAATTTAAAATTACGTTAATCAAAGTATTATGGCTTTTAAACATTGGCTTCCCGATCAGGTACTTCGGGAATGACGGGGGTGGAAATATGAGGATGACAGGCATGGGTTACGCATATTACCGAGACTGTGATACCTGAGCGATGGTGTTTGATCGCTTTAGATACTGGCCCACCTATGATAGCAATTTCATTAAATTATTGCCCACTTGTGCTGGTTAACATACACCAAGGCGTTGCTATCAATTCCAATAGCCAGCTATTGCTCAATCGAGCGCCTTGCTTTAATTTATTTTTCCTGGGCACAACAAGATCATAAACTTAATAAAACTGGTATTAGCCTTTATTCATTTTTTTATATTCACATAAGCTAATAACATTATTGGCTAAAGGTTTTGTTTGCTCAGCCACTTTTTTGTTTGTTTGCTCGCTAGTTTGTTGGTTAACTATGTCTAGTGTAATGGTATTAGTTGCCATCAAATAGGGTAATCGGCCAGAAGTTACTAACAAAATATTGCTGTCCACCTTATGAAAAATAAGCGGTTATGGTATTATTTGGCTAGAATAATACCTGACTCGCTATTTGGATTACCCCCTGAGGTATCCTTAGCTATCATTAGGGCTATGATATTTATCATGCGGTTAAGAGCAGATAACTGTCTAAGCTACTTAACCCATGCAACCTATTTAAATACTAATAATTAAAGACTTATGGCCAAAAACACTTTCACTCCGGCATTACTTGAACAACACTTTACCAAAAACGAATGGAAAAAAGGCGCGAGAATTTATCAAGCGGATGGTATTAAAACCTGTGCCCTTGATGAAGACATAATTCGCGGTGTCGTTTTTAGTGAGCGATCTAAACAATCGAGTTACTTAACGCGTTTAGTGTTAAATATTAAGCATGATGGTATTGCCAGTTATTGTGATTGTTATGTCGGCCGTGACTGTAAACATGGTGCCGCCTTGGCGCAGTGTTTTATTCATGAACATTTTGATAGAAATAGTATTGCCACCTCTGAAAGAGTCATTGATAAATGGCTTAGCCATTTTCAAGCTCAGCCCAGTAGATACCAACCAAATCCTCAAAAAAAATCGTTATTGTACTTTTTAACCCCCAACAGTTATAACGAAGACGATTATTTTAATTTGGCGATAAAATCAACGCGCGCAAAAAAAAGTGGCGGCTGGAGTAGTTCTCTGGGCAGTGAATATTCAACCAGTACCTTAATTAATAGTGCCTATGCGACTAACGAGGATGTGGCGGTAATTACCGAGCTTATGCGTACTAACCAATTTGGCGATAACGTTAAGTATTTTGATTTATTTGCACAGATTATAAAAACAAATCGCTGTTTTTGGCATACACACTTCGACTTAGACCAAGCCATTACCTTAAGTGAGCCCATAGAAGCAGAGTGGCAGTGGTTAGCACTGGGTAACAATTTACATACTTTACAGCTGGTATTGAATGAGCCCTCCAGCAGTATTCAAATTATTAAAGCACAACCGCTTTGTTTTTATGATGAAGATAAAAATTGCTTCGGTAAGATTAATACCAATACTCGATGTGATTTTGAAGCCGACTTACTCAATTCACCCATTTTTGAAGAAGATAAATTACCCTGGGTAATAAATAAGCTGTCGATGTCGTTAGGTGATGCGGTGCAACGCTTGCCTAAACCCAAAACTCAGTTCTCACAAGACTTAAGCAAACCCGAGGTGCATTTATACTTTTCTACGCCGCTAGAAAAAAAACCACAAACGGGTAATGTGAAGGTTAATTTTTCTTATCAAGGCAATTTAGTTAATCCGCATAATGAGAGTGCGACGATTACCGTAGCAAGGCTAACGGATAGTGATAGTGATAGTGAGGTTGAGGGTGAAAACGAAAGCTCAAGCGAGATAAAGCTTTATCGTGATTTAGCCTTTGAGCAAACGGTTATTAACAAATTGACCACCTTAAAATTTAGCCCAGTGCCTATACCTAAACGTTATGCCTTTATTAATGCCGAGTATTTAAATAAAGACGCGTCACTTACCGATAAAACGCCTAAATATTCCATGATATTGCAAGGCCGCTATGCTTGGCATCAGTTTTTAGATCAAGAATTACCCTTACTTAAAGACTTGGGCTGGCATATTAGCTTTGCCGATGCTTTTTATTATAAATCACTGGCCACCGATAGCATATTTGATGCCGAAGTGATTGAAACCGATGATCATGATTTTTTCTCCTTAGGGTTAAACTTAACCATTGATGGGAAAAAAATGCCCGCGTTTCCTATTTTGCTGGGCGCTATTGAACAATTACCACGTTCGGTACTTTTTGGTCGAGAAAATGTTGATGATGATGATGAAAGTGTTGATAGTGAACAAGGTGCTAGCGAAGAAGGTGTTGACAAAAAAGCAGCGTTTATTGCGCCCGATACCCCTATTTATGTTGATCTAGACAATGGTGATTTTGTTGCCTTGCGTTATAAAAGTGTCCAACCCATTTTAAAACAGTTTATTGAACTGTTTATGCCTAATCCCTTAAATAAAGATGGCACCATGAAGCTATCACGCTTTCAAGGTCATCAAACCTTATCGATGTTAGATGACCAAGGCATGATAGCCACAGGCACAAGTAAGTTAAGAGCGCTGGCTACTAAACTACAGAACTTTCAACAAGTCACCACAGTGGCGGTGCCGAAAGGTTTAAACGCGACCTTAAGAACGTATCAGCATCAAGGTCTTAACTGGTTACAGTTTTTACGGGAGTATCAATTAAACGGTATTTTGGCTGATGACATGGGTTTAGGTAAAACCATTCAAACCTTGGCGCACTTATTAATTGAAAAACAACAAGGCCGACTGACAAAACCGGTTTTAATTGTTGCCCCCACCAGTGTTATTTTTAACTGGGCAAATGAAATTGACAAATTCACCCCACAACTTTCTTATCAAGTATTACACGGTAGTAAACGTCATCAGCACTTCGGCTGCCTGAAAAGAAGTGAAGGTGATGCAAGCGACGAAAATAAGGTTGATCTAATTATTACCAGTTATGCCTTGATCACGAAAGATTTAGATCTTTATTGTCGGCAAAAATTTTATTACCTTATTCTTGATGAAGCCCACTATATAAAAAATCCAAAAACCAAATTATACCAAGCGTTTATGTCACTTAATGCACAGCATAAATTGTGCTTAACCGGCACGCCGATGGAGAATCATTTAGGCGAATTCTGGGCGCAATTTAATTTTTTACTGCCCGGATTTTTAGGCGGTCAAAGGCAATTTACCAAACTCTTTAGAACGCCGATAGAAAAACATGGTGAGCTAGAACGTAAGCAGATATTAAATCAGCGTATTAAACCGTTTATTTTACGTAGAACCAAAGACAAAATAGCCACTGAGCTACCGTCGAAAACGATAATAATTCAAACCCTGCGTATTGAAGGTAAACAAGCTGAGCTGTATGAGTCAGTGCGTTTAGCCATGGATAGTCGTTTAAAAGATATCATTGCTGAAAAAGGTTTAAAACGTAGTCAAATAGAAGTGTTGGATGCGTTATTAAAGTTGCGACAGGTCTGTAATCACCCTAAGCTATTATCACTTAAAGGCGCTAAAAAAATAAACAAATCCGCTAAGCTTGATTACTTAATGGAAACCCTGCCTGAGCAAATTGATGAAGGCCGTAGAATATTAATCTTTTCACAGTTTACCAGCATGCTTGCTTTAATTGAGATTGAGCTGGTGGCTGCAAATATTGGTTTTGTTAAATTAACCGGCGCTACCACTAAGCGCCAAGAAGTGGTTGATAAGTTTCAACGCGGTGACGTGCCGGTATTTTTAATTAGCTTGCGCGCAGGTGGTGTCGGTTTGAACTTAACGGCAGCCGACACCGTTATTCATTTTGACCCTTGGTGGAACCCTGCGGTAGAAAACCAAGCGACAGATAGAGCTTATCGCATTGGCCAAGACAAACCTGTTTTTGTGTACAAATATATTATTGAAAATTCAATAGAAGAAAAAATTCTTAAAATACAGCAAAATAAAGCCGACCTAGCCAATGCCTTGTTATCTGAAGAAGTGAGTGATACAAAACTGAGTTTAACCGATGATATTTTAGACTCGCTCTTGGCACCATTAAGTTAGTATCAAAAGGGTATATAGGGCCACTTAGGCCCGTTATACCGGGATTAGCGACTACTTACTCTGGTTTAGAATATCCAGCCCAGATATCGGCATTCACTGACGTTTGGTTTTTGCGTTTTTTCTTAGCCTTTTTCTTGCCAGAGCCTTCAGGTGCTGCCATCGGTTTAATCGCCTGTAACAGCTCTGCGGTGATCTCTTCATCGACTTCAAAACCTGCTACTTGTTCACGTTCAAGGCGAATCTTGTTCTTCTTTTCGATGACGTTGAAATGATGATAATCTTCATAATCAATAAGCGATATTGCTAAGCCCACTTCACCAGCACGGCCACTTCGACCAATTCGATGCATGTAGTCGGCTGGACTTCTGGGTAAGTTAAAATTGATGACCACAGGTAGTTTTTCAATATCTAGACCACGGGCAGCAATATCCGTGGCAATTAACACCTCAATATCGCCGGCTTTAAACCCTTCAAGCACACGAGTACGTTCGGCCTGACCTTTATCACCATGAAACACTTCGGCGCTAATACCACGCTTAGCGAGCTTTTCAGCTAGGTGCTCACAGTGGTTTCTGGCATTAACAAAAACCAGCGTTTGTCGCCATTTATGTTGTTTGATTAAATGCTCTAACAGAGCTGTCTTTTCGCCTTTATTGACGGTGAAAACGCGCTGTACTAAGGTACTAGCATCGGCACTTTGTAATTGTATTTCAACCGGGTTGTTGAGTAACTCTTTGGTTAAGGTCTGTACTTGCTCAGGAAAGGTAGCTGAAAAGAGTAAGGTTTGTTTTTTCTTTGGCAGTAATGCTAACAGCGCCGCTAGCTCTTCAGTAAAGCCTAGGCTTAACATTCTGTCAGCTTCATCAAGCACTAAGGTTGCCACCCTGTCGAGCTTAATGGCATTAGATGAAATCAAGTCGAGTAATCGACCTGGGGTTGCCACCAAAATATCAGTACCGCCGCGCAATGCCAGCATTTGTGTATTCGCTGATACACCACCAAAAACAGCAAGTATTTTGATCTCGCCGTTAAAGTGCACCGCGTAAGATTTAATGCTATCAGCCACTTGCTTGGCCAATTCACGGGTAGGCACCAAAATCAGTCCAGATACATAGTTACCTTTGCGGCCTTTACTAGCCGATGGTTTTACCGCATGTAGCTGTTGCAACATGGGCAAGGCAAAGGCGGCTGTTTTACCCGAGCCGGTATTTGCCCCACCAATTAAGTCACGTCCCGCTAAGACACTTGGGATAGCCTGCGCTTGAATAGGCGTTGGCTGCTTATATTCCAGCTCAGTCAATCGAGCTAATAAGGGTGGAATAAGGCCAAGTTCTTTAAAATTGCTTGGTATTGTGGCTGTAGTATTGGCAGCGTTTTTGGCAGAGGTCATTAATATAGAGGCTCAAAGCTAAGGTAATAACCCTTATTTTAGCGTATTTATGCCTGGTTAAGTTAGTGAATTCGATCAGACCTGCGACTTTAACTCGAGTGTATTGATAAATAACCTTGGGTACTCAATTTTATCTAGCATTGAACTGTCCGGTAAACAATCATCATCAACATAGTCAGCAAAATCACCGGTGGTATCAAACACTAAAATATCTAACGCTAACCGGTCCATGCCATATAAACCCCGGTGGATCATGTCCGCCGAAAAAACTAACAAGTCGCCTGCGGCTAACTTAATTTGCTTACCGGTAGACAGGCTTTCGTTACTCAACCTGCCCTGCTCTTCTTGGCGGATATTAAACTCTTCTTCATTATCCCAGCGTTTATGTGTACCTGGGACTAGCTCCATACCAAGTTCATCAAATAAAGGCACACGCAGATGTAATACCTGGGTCTCATGAATAACAATTTTTTGTACGTCAACGTCGTGATCATATTGACAGTCTCGATGCCAGAAATCTTTAAGCTCTGGGTTAATGGGGTTGAAAAATAATTGCGTATTCATAAACGCGGCCTTATCGGCTATAACCGAATCGACCACAGCCATCATTTTTTTAGAGCTGATAAAATTAAAAAGCTTTATTCTATCATCGCTCCCTAAGTACTGACTGCCGGTAATTAAAGAAGAATTAAAGGCGGTTTCTTTATAGAATTCTGCGTTGTCTTGTATCCATAACTGGTGAAATTTTAACACCACTTCTCTCAATGCTGCAATTTCCGCAGTATTAAAATAAGCTCTAATGACGAAGTAACCCTGTTCTTGGTAATCACTATTTAATTGGCTTGAATTTAACTGACGGCTATTTGCTTCGCTGTTATTTACTTTGCTTGGATTATCTACCATTTACACCTATTTCCTTCATGTTAACTTTCACCTTGTTATAGTAAAAAAAAACATGAAAAAAAACAATATTTACTCACTATCAATAATGAGCAAGTAAACGCAAAAAGGCCGATATATTACATATCGGCCTTTTAACTATTAATTTAAATCTAGTGGTGCGGGGGGGACTTGCCCCCCCCCGACCTAAGTCACCAGCCCCTCAAGAATGCTCACCTAAACAACATAAAATACATATATACAATCACTTACGAGTAAAACCTTGTTCTATTAATTTAAAAATAATAGCAGTGCCAGTCATTTAAGATCAATAGCTTACATCTGAATTATCAACCAAAATAGTCAATGGTTTTTCTCACTATTAAATTATTTTCATTTGTTTATTTTATGAAGTCGCACCCTTTAGAATAAAAACCCTAAGGCATTTCGCCCCTTAACGAGATAGTCATCACAGCCACTATTACCACTAACCAGTTCGTTTGCAAGGTCAGCTTTCTTATCCCAAAAATTATTTATTACTGGTTAATCAAAATACAATTAAATAATCAGATAGGATGTTATTTATTAGAGTTTGACTGAAATCAGTTAGAACAGTATTTTCACTAATTGGTACGTGGAAAATGGTATAATCTGTTAAATTATTCAACACAATAGCGAACAGTAATAATGATAATAAAATTAACCCAAGACCTAGTATGTGGTAATGAAACTTGTTTAACTGGTGAGGAGTATGAAGCAGTATTAATATTACCTCGTTCAACAACTGTAGAGTTTGTTGCTGATTCAGGTAAAAAAATCAGAGCATTTAACTATGAATACGTGACTGTTTCCTCGGCAACTGACACCTAACCAAATTATTTAGATTCAAAGGACTGTAGTTGCTACAGTCATTATAACTAAACACTCTAGTGCTAGTGTTGTTTTATAATCAAATATGAAAGCCAAGGAAGCATCTAATGTCATAGCAACCACCCTTTCAAATCACTAATGACATTTTAAATATTGTTGCTGATATTAGCCGGTTACTTGGGCATTGGTCAGCAAATGATAAAAATCTGCTTTCTCCTGTGCTTAGACGCGGTAATCGAATTAAAACTATTCAAGCTTCGCTCGCAATAGAAAATAACACTTTATCTATAGAGCAAGTTACTGCTGTGATATCAGGTAAAAAAGTATTAGGTTTACCTCATGAAATTCAAGAAGTGAGAAATGCCTTTAAAACTTATGAAAACCTTACTTCGTGGCAGGCAAAAAATTCGAGTGATTTATTATCAGCACATCAATCATTTATGTATGGCTTAGTTGATGATGCTGGCAAATACCGTGATGCAGGCGTTGGCGTTTATCGAGAAAAACAGTTAATCCACATGGCACCACCAGCCAATAGAGTTTCGTTATTGATAGATGATTTACTTAACTGGTTGAAAAATACGGATTGTCATCCCTTGATTGCAAGTTGTATTTTTCATTATGAATTTGAATTCATCCATCCATTCTCAGATGGTAATGGCAAAATGGGTCGATTATGGCAAACATTATACCTTAGCCAATGGCAACCAATATTTGCATACCTGCCAGTAGAAACTGTCATTAAAGATCAACAAAATGAATATTACCGAGCGTTGTCAGCTTCAGATAAAGCAAGCGATTCAACCGCATTTATATTTTTTATGCTCAAAGCATTATATTCAGCAATGATTGAAGTTACCTCAGATCAAAGCGATCAAGTAACAGTGCAAGTAAGCGATCAAGTAAAATCTCTATTGAGTTGGCTCAATAATAAAGAACCGCAAAAACTTGCAATTATAATGGAAGCGTTAGCGTTAAAGCATCGACCTACATTTAAGAATAACTATATCGCACCGGCTCTAGACGCTGGATTAATAGCAATGACAGAACCTGATTCGCCAAGAAGTCCAAGGCAAAAATATTATATAACCAAGGTTGGTAACAATCTATTTCATTCACTTTAGCTAACTTTATAAATTATTAGATAACGAGTGTTTTAGAATATATACCCTAACTCGTTTTCGCCCCCATACTGCCATAGAATTCAAAATATAAAGCACCTTTACAGCCCTTTCTTATGCTTTAAATATACTACCTATTGAACTACCCTTTGAAGAATAATTAGCAACCAATGACATACCAATTAGCAACCAAACAAAAAAAGACTTAACGCGTAATGCATTAAGCCTTTTATATCATATATAAATCTAGTGGTGCGGTTGGGGGGACTTGAACCCCCACGACCTAAATCACCAGCCCCTCAAGCTGGCGCGTCTACCAATTCCGCCACAACCGCGCAATACTAGATTTTTAAACTTTTTTACTTTTAACTAAGTTGAGGTTTAGCTATAAGTTAATCTGGGACGTTGCTACTGTCTTCTTTATTAACTACTAGGTCAGAAGCTGGGACATCACTATTTTGTGCAGCTGGCAATGTAGTAGCTTCAAGGCTTTCAGTTGGAATCGCATCAATAGCTTGCTCAGTTGGCACGCTTAGGTTATTCCATTCATCAACCGATTTCGTTTGGTTAGCCGTTATGTTACCTAAGATTAAGCTGATAGCAAAGAATGCAACGGCTAGATAAGTCGTTGACTTCGTTAAGAAGTTACCAGAGCCGCCTGAACCAAATACAGTGGCAGACGAGCCAGCACCAAAAGATGCGCCCATGTCTGCGCCTTTACCTTGTTGAATTAATACTAATCCAATAAGAGCTAAAGCAATAAGTACGTAAACGATAATTAAGACTTGATACAACATTTCTATTTTCCTTTCGCTGCGGAACAAATAATTTTAAATTGTTCTGCTTTTAAACTAGCACCACCAATAAGACCACCGTCTATATCCGCTTGTGCAAATAATTCTTCACAGTTAGCTGCATTAACGCTGCCACCGTAGAGTAAAGGTATTTTAGCCGCCACTTGCTCGTTTTGCTGAGCTAAAAATTGACGAATAAACTGATGTGTTTCTTGTGCCATGGCACTTGATGCTGTTTTACCTGTTCCTATGGCCCAAACTGGCTCATACGCGATAACAACATCATTAAATTTCTCTATACCAATTTCATCGATAACTGGCTGAAGCTGTGCTGATAATACAGTTTCTGTTGCTCCACTTGCTCGTTCTGCTTCGCTTTCACCAATACATAAAATGGGTGTTAAGCCGCCATTTAATGCCGCATGAACTTTTTTTGCAATCTGGGTAGACGTTTCTTTATAAATACTTCTACGCTCAGAGTGACCAACTATTACATAGTTAATCGCTAAGTTTTTCAACATAGCTATGGATATTTCACCTGTGTAAGCACCACTTTCATGTTCACTAACATTTTGCGAGCCAACATGGATTGCTTCATTTAAGTTAGCTGCTTTTATTTTCTGAGCAAGCTCAGATAAATAGGGGAAGCTAGGACAGATAACTACATCAACGTGTGAAGAAAGTTTAACATCTGCTAACTCTGAAACCATAGTATCAACTAGGGCTGAGTCACCGTTCATTTTCCAATTTGCGGCTACAATTGCTTGTCTAGTCATTTATACCTCTTAGCCTAGGTTATTATCTTATCACTCCAACAACGTTCAAATGAAGTGATTGCTAAAATGAAGCCGCGAGATAGTAACTAACCTGCGCAAAAGATACAAGTATTTCACACAATATCTTTTACTGGTTGCAGGTTTTTTATACTTATTTACCCCTATGCACAAGAAATTACTCATTTCTGTATGCATATTGGTATAACACGCTTTTAGCATAATAGTGTTTGAAATCACCCTTTACTCGCTCAACGCTAGCTTTAGACGTGATTCAATCGAGATTTATCCGTCTTTTGAGAGTAATCGTTTATGGGTAAAACTATTTAACCAATTTGACAAAATCGGCAATTTTATTGGCTAATAAGGTGACTTCATCCATATCAGGACCTTCAACCATAACGCGAATTAAGGGTTCAGTACCTGATTTACGCAATAGCACCCGACCACGACCCATTAGTATTTCATTGACTTCATCTACCGCAGCAAGCACTTTGACATCTTCTAATGGGTTGTTTTCACCAGCAAAGCGCACGTTAACCAGCAATTGTGGCAACATGGTAATACCTTGGCGTAATTCATGTAGTGATTTTTTCTGTTTCATTACCGCGGTGAGTACATTCAGCGCAGCAATAATGCCATCACCAGTAGAGGTATGATTAAGGTTGATAACATGGCCTGAATTTTCCGCGCCGAGTTGCCAGCCTTTCTCTTTTAACATTGCCATGACATAACGATCGCCAACCTTACTGCGGGCAAATTCGATATCTAATTCTTTTAAGGCTAATTCTAAGCCCATGTTGCTCATTAAGGTGCCAACAACACCACCGCCTTTACGGCCCGTTTTTATATCATTACAGGCGATGATATAGATAATCACATCACCATCAAGAACATAACCGGTATGATCAACCATCATCAAACGGTCGCCATCACCATCAAGGGCAATACCAAGGTCAGCTTTATGCTCAACAACCGCTTTGCTAATGGCAGCCATTGATGTTGCACCACAACCATCATTAATATTAGTACCATTAGGCGCTGTGCCTATTTCGATAACGTTAGCGCCTAATTCACGAAATACATTGGGCGCTATGTGATAAGTTGCGCCGTGAGCACAATCAACCACTATGGTTAAACCTTGCAATGACATTCGCGTTGGGAAATTACTTTTACAAAATTCAATGTAACGCCCTGCCGCATCATTAATGCGGGTAGCTTTACCTAACTTAGCTGATTCAACACAGCCCATGGGTTTATCGAGCTCTGCTTCAATGGCTAATTCAATATCATCAGGCAATTTTTCGCCTGATTGTGAAAAGAATTTAATGCCATTATCATAAAAAGGGTTGTGCGAGGCACTAATAACAATGCCGGCTTCGGCTCTAAATGTTTTAGTTAAATAAGCAATAGCAGGCGTTGGCATAGGACCAAGCAAACCGATATCGACACCAGCAGCAGAAAAGCCAGCTTCGAGGGCTGATTCCAGCATATATCCCGAAATACGAGTATCTTTACCGATTAAAACTTTTTTCGTTCCCTGCGCCGCTAAAACCTTGCCGGCGGCGTAACCTAATTTCATCACAAATTCAGGCGTTATTGGGGCTTTGCCAACTAAACCACGAATACCATCGGTGCCAAAATATTTACGATCAGACATAGTTTTTCCTTATATATTTTACGCTATAGCAGCATCGTTTCGCTGCTAAGTTTGTTAGTTTTGCTAACATAAATTATGATTATACTGACAGTGCCACTTACTGGTATTTCACTGTCATGGCTAATACTTTTAGGGCATCTACTGTTTCTTTAACATCATGCACCCGAATAATACTCGCATTTTGCTGTGCGGCTATTATAGCGGTAGTTAAACTACCTGCAAGACGTTCATCAACATTACGCGCTAATAAATCACCTATCATTGATTTCCTCGATGTGCCTGAGAGCAAAGGTAGGCCTAAGTCATTAAATTGGTGCAGTTGTGCCAGTAACTGATAATTTTGCTCTAGGGTTTTACCAAAGCCAAAACCGGGGTCTAAAATCAACCGTTCTCGCTTAATACCCGCCTGCTCACAGACGCTGATACGGTCGATAAAAAACTGTTTGATATCACCAATAACATCGTTATAGTGCGGATTTTCTTGCATTGAGCGCGGCAAACCCTGCATATGCATTAAACACACCGGCACATTACTTGCTGCCAATACCGCTAAACAGCCGTCGTTTTGCAATGCCCGCACATCATTAATAATATCAGCGCCATGAATGATTGCTTGTGCCATCACTGCGGCTTTGCTGGTATCGATTGATACCTTGATAGTAAACTTTGCTTTAATCGCTTTAAGTAAGGGGATAACGCGAGCTAACTCATTCACTTCACTGACCTCAACTGCGCCTGGGCGAGTTGATTCACCGCCAATATCGATAATATCGACGCCATCAGCAATCATTTGTGCAACGTGTGCTAATGCGTTATCAAAACTAGCAAATTTTCCGCCATCGGAGAATGAGTCAGGGGTAACATTTAAAATACCCATCACTTGTGGCTGGGCTTTCTCATGCTGCTGAGGGACTTTTTTGGCTAAAAAACAATCTACTGTCATAGTATTCTAATCATTTATTGCATCTTCAAGTGGAACGGATATACCTATGAAAAAGCCTCGGTATTTAAAGTAAATATCGAGGCTTTCTTAATTACTATGAAGTGCTAACTTGCAGGCGTATCATCACTTGCTTTGCTAGTATCCGCTTTAACTGGGCTAGCTTTTTCATCCTCTTTAACTTGCTCTGGTTCGTCACTACTTGCTTCTTGCTCGGTAGTAGAATCACCTTTGTCTTTATTTGATTTTGAATTATCGCTATCTTTATCATCCCAGTCTGCTGGTGGGCGGACGGTAGTTCTCGCCATCAAATCATCAATTTGTAAAGCATCAATAGTTTCATACTTCATCAAACAATCTTTCATGGCATGAAGAATATCAATGTTCTCTTTCATTAAGTCTTCCGCACGTTGATAGTTACGATTAATCACCGCTTTAATTTCTTCATCAATTAATTTAGCGGTTTCTGCTGACAAATGGAACGATTTAGACGAAGAACCACCTAAGAAAATTTCACCTTCTTCTTGAACAAACAACATTGGCCCTAACTTTTCAGATAAGCCCCATTGTGTCACCATTTTACGGGCAATGTCCGTCGCACGTTCGATATCATTTGATGCACCCGTAGACACTTTATCACTACCGTAAATCAATTGTTCCGCAATACGACCACCGTACAATGAAGAAATATTACTTTCTAAGTGCTGTTTAGAATGACTAAATCTGTCTTGCTCTGGTAAGTACATAGTCACACCAAGAGCACGGCCACGAGGAATAATACTCACTTTATAAACCGGGTCATGATCAGGTACTAAACGACCAATTAAGGCATGTCCGGCTTCATGGTAGGCGGTCATTTCTTTTTCTGACTCACTCATTACCATAGACTTACGTTCTGAGCCCATCATGATTTTGTCTTTGGCTGCATCAAATTCTTTCATACCAACAACACGGAGTGCTTTACGTGCGGCACCTAAAGCGGCTTCATTGACAAGGTTTGCCAAATCCGCACCCGAGAAACCAGGGGTGCCACGGGCGATTACTGAGGCTTTCACATCATCATTTAACGGCACTTTACGCATATGTACTTTAAGGATTTGTGCACGACCACGAATATCAGGTAAACCAACCGTTACTTGACGGTCAAAACGACCTGGACGAAGTAATGCAGGGTCCAATATGTCTGGACGGTTAGTCGCGGCAATAACAATAACGCCTTCGTTACCTTCAAAGCCATCCATTTCAACTAGCATTTGGTTTAATGTTTGTTCACGTTCATCATGACCACCACCTATACCAGAACCACGTTTTCTACCTACTGCATCAATTTCATCAATGAAAATAATACAAGGCGCTGCTTTTTTGGCCTGTTCAAACATGTCACGGACACGAGAGGCACCAACACCCACAAACATTTCAACAAAATCAGAGCCTGAAATAGTAAAGAATGGCACTTTAGCTTCACCGGCAATGGCTTTTGCCAGTAAGGTTTTACCCGTACCCGGCTGACCGACTAATAAGATACCAGAAGGAATACGGCCACCTAATTTTTGGAACCGCTCAGGCTCTCTTAAGTAATCAACCAATTCTTCAACTTCTGCTTTCGCTTCATCACAACCAGCAACATCAGCGAAAGTGGTTTTGATTTGCTCTTCACTTAATTGACGCGCTTTAGATTTACCAAATGACATAGCGCCTTTGCCACCGCCACCTTGCATTTGACGCATAAAGAAAATCCACACACCTATAAGTAGGATCATGGGGAACCAAGAAACAAAAATAGTCGTTAGAAAACTTGTTTCTTCAGGTAATTTACCTTGGGCACGTACACCCTGTTTAACTAAGTCGTTAATTAAATCACGGTCATAGCCACCTGGTATAACGGTTTTATACTCTTCACCGCTACGTTTTTCACCCGTAATTACGCCATTTCGGTCAACATTCGCATCACGAATTTGTCCTTGACGTACATCCTGAATAAATCGAGTGTAATCCATTTGTTGCTCTTCTGTGGTACTCGGAGAAAAACTCTGAAATACACTCATCAAAACAACTGCAATAACTAACCATAAAATTAGATTTTTCGCCATATCGCTCAACTTAATGACCTCTTGTGGTATTTAATATATTTATTAAAATAAAACTATACTAGTTTATTGTGCCTAATTTACTACAATTCAAGGCTTGTCGCTATTTACTTTAGTAGTAGGTAACAACTGGTTACATTAAACAGATAAAACATTTAATTTGCTAAGGGCTAGCTTAAAGCCTAATCGGTAAAAATGAAGGGCTTAGCCTGAGTAATAACACTCAAGATGTTATTCTCCCTTATATTTCACCCTACGGCAATAAATAGCCTGCTAACCTTATATCAGCGCGTTAGCCCTTGTAACCTGTGCCAACAAGGTACACTTCCCTTGAACGTGCTCGTGATGAATGCGGCTTACGGGCTTTAACCGTTTTAAAAACTGCCCTTATCGCTTTCATGTAATCTTCAAAACCTGCACCTTGGAAAACTTTCACCACGAAGGCACCATTGGTTTTTAATACCTGACTACACATATCTAACGCCAATTCGACTAAGTACATACTACGAGCAGAATCAGCACTTTCATTGCCAGTCATATTAGCGGCCATGTCAGACATAACCACATCAATATTCTTGCCATTGATACGTGCTAATAAGGTTTCAAGAACATCCTCTTCTCTAAAGTCACCTTCGAGAAAATCAACACCGGCGATGGCATCCATAGGCAAAATATCACAGGCAATAACCTGGCCCTTATCACCAACCGCCTTGACTGCATATTCTGACCAGCTACCTGGAGCCGCACCCAGGTCAACTACTTTCATACCGGGTTTAATCAATCTATCTTTGATATTGATTTCTTCCAATTTAAAAACAGCCCGTGAGCGTAAGCCTAAACGTTGCGCCTTTTTTACATATTCATCATCAAAGTGCTCATCTAACCAACGTTGACTGCTCGCTTTGTGTTTTTTATTTGCCATGTTTTTCTTGCTTCCAATACATTTAAACGCGTTAAGTTATATCACTATGAGTATTATATCATTCTGATAAGGCCGCTGCATGGATACAGCCGATTTAAAAAACACCGAGGGTATAGCAAGTGTCTCATTCAATATATCTTGAGCTATTATCCCGACCCTATCCGGCTAACCTAAGCATTCACTTCAAGCAATGCCTTGCCTTTAAGCCTTTTAATTCTTCCTCAGTAGGAAATAACTTAATAGACTTGGTATTACTCAGTAGATAAGGGTAAAATGGCGATAATTCAAGGCAACAGATAACGAAATTTAGTAATGAGCTTAAACAAAAAACAAATCCAACACCTTAAAGGAGTAGCACACTCTTTAAAACCAGTAGTATTATTGGGTAATAATGGCTTAACAGAAGCGGTTGTCGCTGAAATAGATTATGCACTTAATCACCATGAATTGATTAAAGTAAAAATCCCGACCGAGGATAAAGAAAATAAGGCCTTAATCGTCGATGCTATTTGTCGTGAAACAAACTCGACACAAGTTCAAGTGATCGGTAAGACCCTAGTTATTTATCGCCAGAGTGCTGAGCAAAAAATTAGAATCCCTAAAATTTAATTTTACTCTTACTCAGCAATAGATACATAAAAAATGACAGCAATTGCTGTCATTTTTATTTATAGCAAGTAACTTAGCTTGCCTATAGATAATTTTATTTTGACCCACCTTCCCCCTCATCAAGGCTATTTTCAAGAGAGGTTACCACTTTCTGAATGAGTTTGACTCGACCGGAATCAACCAAAGCTTTTCTTAATACATATTCAATTTGAGCATTAACGCTGCGCAACTCATCATCCGACCAACGTTGCATTGCGGCTAAAACCTCCGGATTAATCCTAAGTGGGAAGCTTTTTTTAGCGACCATTATCTTTCCTATTTTGCCTAAGGTTTAATACAAACTACCCGTATTCACCACTGGCTGCGTGCTTTTATCACTACATAAGACCACCAGTAAATTACTGACCATAGCAGCTTTTCGTTCTTCATCGAGCTCTACTATTTTCTTTTCTGATAATTGTGTCAGCGCCATCTCAACCATGCCTACAGCACCATCAACGATCAAACGTCTAGCGGCAATAATGGCCGAGGCTTGTTGTCTTTGTAACATGGCATTGGCCATTTCTGGGGCATAGGCTAAATGGGTTATACGGGCTTCATGAACCTAACACCCGCTTTACCTAAGCGCTGCTGTATTTCTATTTTTAAGGCTTCTGAAACTTCTTGTGGATGGCTACGTAGGGCAACGTCATCACCTTCGTGTTGCTCATAAGGATAACTCGTCGCCATATTACGCAGTGCTGATTCACTTTGAATATTTACAAAGCTGATGTAATCATCCACTTCAAATACCGCTTCAGCTGTATCATCTACCGACCAAACCACCACAGTTGCTATTTCAATCGGGTTACCATGACTATCATTAACCTTCATTTGGTTTGATTCGAAGTTACGTATACGTAAGGAGATATTTGCCCGTTTAAAGAGAGGTATCGTCCAACGTAAACCATTGCTTTTAACCGAGCCAACATAACTACCAAAAAAAGTCACCACTTTCGCTTGATTTGGTTGCACCATAAAAAACCTGGGCTTGCTGCCACCATAAGTATAAAGACGACTACGGTCAGCATTTCTATATTACCTGCTGCGGCTTGGCTAACAATAAAAGCGGCTGCTGCTAATAAAATAACAAAAACGCCATAGCCACTGATCGAAAAACCTATTTTCTCGTTCATACAAACTCCTGTTGATATGTAAAAATGATATCATTTTGATATCATTTTGATACCAAAATAACTACACCTATACTAAAAGTTTTGCAAGGTAATCGCTCAATAATCAAATAACGCAGACAAAAAAGCCGCAAACATTACGTTTACGGCTTTTTATCTCAATCACTATGGCAGCAACACTGCGACAATAGTCATTTGTCATTGCATTTACCAGAGCGCGTTGCTAGATATGTTCAACCGAAATAATTTCATATTCAACCACACCGCCAGGTATCTTAATCTCAATTTCACTATCCACTTCTTTGCCAATTAAACCACGAGCAATCGGTGAGTTTAATGAAATACGGCCAGTTTTAAAGTCCGCCTCATCATCACCAACAATTTGGTAAGTCACTTCAACTTCCGTCTCAATATTCAATAAGGTCACTGTCGTACCAAAAATAACCTTGCCATGGTTAGGTATTGACGTTACATCAATCACTTGGGCATTACACAAACGGCCTTCAATATCTTGTATACGGCCTTCACAAAAACCCTGCTCTTCTTTAGCTGCATGGTATTCTGCATTTTCTTTTAAGTCGCCATGTTCACGGGCAGTAGCAATGTCTTTGACAATACGTGGGCGTTTTTCTGTTTTTAAAATTTTAAGCTCTGTTTGTAATTGCTCAGCACCACGAAGGGTCATTGGATATTTAATCATTATTATCTTCTCATTCTAATAATAAAGGTGGTTAACCCAATAAATAGGAGATAACCACCTTTAAAAAAGTTTTAGATAAGCGTTAGCTTATTTCGGGAAAAACTATTTAGAGCCTTTTGTGTAACTCTTGAATAGAGGTAACTTTATTTCTGTCATCAGCCGAATGTGACATACAGGTAGCAAAAGCCGCGTTTAAGGTGGTGGTATAAGCCACCTTATAACGTAAGGCGCCACGACGCAATACTTTGGAATCTTCAATGGCTTTACGACCTTCCGTAGTATTGATGATGTAACTGTATTCGCTGTTTTTAATTCTATCTAGAATATGCGGACGCCCTTCATGCACTTTATTAACACGACGAACAGGAATACCTGCCTCACGTATAATAATTTCAGTGCCATGAGTTGCATCGATATCATAACCTAAATCGACCATAATTCTAGCTAATTCTACTACGCGTTTCTTATCACTATCACGGACAGAAATTAACGCACGACCTGACTTAGGTACACTAACACCCGCGCCTAAACTTGCTTTAGCGTAGGCTTCTTCAAACGTATCACCAACACCCATCACTTCACCGGTTGAGCGCATTTCTGGGCCAACGAGAGGATCGCTGCCATGGAACTTATCAAAAGGAATAACCACTTCTTTAACCGAGAAATACGGTGGAATAACTTCTTTGGTAATCCCTAGCTCTTTTAAGGTTTTACCCGCCATTACCCGTGCGCCAATTTTAGCGAGTGGTACAGCCGTTGCTTTAGAAACAAAAGGTACGGTACGAGCCGCACGTGGGTTAACTTCAATTAAGTAAACCTTACCGTCTTTAACCGCCATTTGCGTATTCATTAAACCAACCACGCCTAATTCAAAGGCTAAAGCCGTTACTTGCTCACGCATAACATCTTGAATTTCTTGGCTTAAACTGTACGCTGGTAATGAACAAGCACTATCACCTGAGTGTACACCCGCTTGTTCAATATGTTGCATGATACCGCCAATGACTACGTCAGTGCCGTCACAAATCAGGTCAATATCAACTTCAATCGCATCATCAAGGAAGCGATCAAGTAATATTGGTGCATCATTAGAAACACTTACCGCTTCGGTCATATAACGACGTAAATCTTCTAGGTCATAGACGATTTCCATGGCGCGACCACCCAGTACATACGATGGACGTACCACTAATGGGAAGCCTATACCTTCAGCTTTTGCCATGGCTTCCTCTACTGAGGTCACCGTGGCATTATCAGGTTGTAATAAACCTAAACGTTCAACCGCTTGTTGGAAACGTTCTCTGTCTTCTGCTCGGTCAATAGCATCAGGTGAAGTACCGATAATAGGTACACCTGCCTCTTCAAGTGCTCGTGCCAATTTAAGCGGTGTTTGACCACCGTATTGCACGATAACACCTATCGGTTTTTCAATACGGACAATTTCAAGGACATCTTCAAAGGTAATTGACTCGAAATATAGTCTATCTGAGGTATCGTAATCGGTAGAGACAGTTTCAGGGTTACAGTTAACCATAATGGTTTCATAACCGTCTTCACGAAGTGCTAATGCCGCGTGAACACAACAATAATCAAACTCAATACCTTGGCCAATACGGTTAGGACCGCCACCTAAAATCATGATTTTTTTATTATTCGTTGGCCTGGCTTCACATTCTTCATCATAAGTTGAATACATGTAAGCGGTATCAGAGCTAAACTCAGCCGCACAAGTATCCACACGTTTGTATACTGGGTAAATATTCGCCGCGTGACGTTTTTTACGCACTTCGGCTTCAGAGACACCAATCAAGTCAGCTAAACGAGAATCGGCAAAACCTTTACGCTTAAGTTTACGTAAGTATTCTGGGGTTAAATTAGTTAAACCACCATCAGCGACTTTGGCTTCATCAATAATAATGTCTTCAATTTGAACGAGGAACCAACGGTCAACCTTGGTCAAATTATAAACTTCATCAACCGTTAAACCTAAACGGAAAGCATCTCCTATATACCAAATTCGGTCAGCGCCCGCTTCTTGCAATTCATGCATAATTTTGGTTTTGGCGCCTGGCTGAGTCACATCGACAATCGAATCAAAGCCATTAACACCAACTTCTAAACCGCGTAATGCTTTTTGCATTGATTCTTGCATGTTACGGCCAATCGCCATCACTTCACCAACCGATTTCATTTGTGTGGTTAGACGGTCTTCACAACCGGCAAATTTTTCAAAGTTAAAACGTGGGATCTTAGTAACGACATAATCAATGGTGGGTTCAAATGATGCAGGGGTTTTACCACCGGTGATATCATTGGTTAGTTCATCTAGGGTATAACCTATCGCTAATTTGGCGGCAATTTTAGCTATCGGGAAGCCCGTTGCTTTTGATGCTAATGCCGACGAGCGTGAGACACGTGGGTTCATCTCAATGATTACCATACGGCCAGTATCAGGACAAATACCAAATTGTACGTTTGAGCCACCTGTTTCCACGCCAATTTCACGCAGTACTGCCAGTGAGGCATTACGCATGATTTGGTATTCTTTATCGGTTAACGTTTGCGCAGGCGCAACTGTGATTGAATCGCCAGTATGAATGCCCATAGGATCGAAGTTTTCAATCGAACAAACAATGATACAATTATCATTTTTGTCACGAACCACTTCCATTTCATATTCTTTCCAACCAATCAAAGATTCATCAATCAATAATTCAGTGGTGGGTGATAAGTCTAAACCTCGGGTACAGATTTCCTCAAATTCTTCGGTGTTATACGCGATACCACCACCTGAACCACCCATAGTGAATGACGGGCGAATAATACAAGGAAAGCCTAAATGCTTAACCGCTTCATGCGCTTCTTCAATGGTATGAACAATTTCAGCACGCGGTGTATCTAAACCAATGGCTTTCATTGCTTTATCAAAACGACTTCTGTTCTCTGCTTTATCAATAGCATCGGCTGTTGCGCCGATCATTTCAACATTAAACTCTTTTAATACACCCTTGGCTTCAAGTTCTAAAGCACAGTTTAATGCGGTTTGGCCACCCATAGTCGGTAATAGTGCACAAGGACGTTCTTTTTCAATGATTTTACGTACTACTTCCCAATGAATAGGCTCGATGTAAGTGGCATCGGCCATTTCTGGATCAGTCATAATTGTTGCAGGGTTAGAGTTAACTAAAATAACTCGGTAACCTTCTTCACGTAATGCTTTACATGCTTGCGCGCCAGAGTAATCGAACTCACAGGCTTGACCAATAACAATTGGTCCAGCACCTAAGATCAAGATACTTTTTATATCGGTACGTTTTCCCATTTTTTTTCTCTCTTATCTTTCTCTAGGCTGAATTATTTAGCGTTTTTATAAATTTTGATCAAGTCAATAAAGTGATCAAATAACGGCGCGGCATCTGTTGGCCCTGGGCTAGCTTCTGGATGACCTTGGAAGCTAAACGCTGGTTTATCGGTGCGATGAATGCCTTGTAAAGAACCATCAAATAAAGACTTATGAGTGATTTTTAAATTACTAGGTAAACTGTCTTCATCAACGGCAAAGCCATGATTTTGTGAAGTGATCATGACCACGTCTCGAGCGAAGTCTTTCACTGGATGGTTCGCACCATGATGACCGAACTTCATTTTAATTGTTTTAGCGCCACTGGCTAAACCAAGCAATTGATGACCTAAACAAATACCAAACACGGGAATTTCTGTTTCAAGGAAAGCTTTAATTGCCTTGATAGCATAGTCACATGGCTCTGGATCACCTGGACCATTAGATAAGAAGATACCATCGGGCTTCATGGCAAGTACTTCGCTGGCCGGTGTTTGTGCGGGTACCACAGTTAATTTACAACCACGGTCAACTAACATGCGTAAGATATTTCTTTTCGCGCCAAAATCGTAAGCGACAACATGAAACTCAACTTTTTCTGGTTTAGTAAAACCAGTACCGCCGTCTTTACCACCGGTAAGTGACCAACTACCTTCCGTCCACTCATATTGTTCTTTCGTTGAAACCACTTTGGCTAAATCCATACCTTTAAGACCTGGAAATGCTTTTGCTTGGGAAAGTGCCGCCGCTTGTTGGCTATCGTCGTTAACATCATCAAGTGTTAAGATACAGCCATTTTGAGCGCCTTTCTCTCGTAAAATACGCGTTAATTTACGGGTATCAATCTCAGCGATGCCTAAGATGTTGTTAGCAATTAAATAATCACTTAAATTCTGTTCATTTCGAAAGTTACTAGCCATTAAAGGCAAGTCGCGAATAACCAGACCTTTAGCAACAATGCTATCAGACTCTTTATCTTCGCTATTAGTACCGGTATTACCTATATGTGGGTAAGTCAGGGTAATAATTTGCTCTGCATAGGATGGATCGGTAAGAATTTCCTGATAACCTGTCATTGCGGTGTTAAAAACCACCTCACCAACAGCCGACCCTTGTGCACCAATTGCGATGCCTTTAAAAACAGTGCCGTCTTCAAGCACTAAAATAGCAGATGTAGCCAATGTAACCTCCAAAGAAGAAATAAACGTAAACGCGCATGTAACAGCAAGAGCTCCGTGCAATTGCCCAATACTTCCTGTACAAAAAAAGATGTCAAAAGCAGACTTTTCGCTAAACTTTTGACAAAATCCACTTATTTTACGCTTGTGTTCTAGTTTCGTCTAGTAATAAATCGTAAAAACTCAGTCTTTTCTAGGTTTTCCTAGCATTTAATAGTCAAAGGGCTAAAAAGACACCTTATCTCTGATAAAGTAGGGCTAATGCCTAGATATTAATATTAATCTTTTAAACCCAGTACGTCTTGCATATCATAAAAACCTGCCTCGGCATCTTGTAACCAAAACGCTGCACGCATAGCCCCTAGCGCAAATGTCATACGAGAACTTGCTTTATGGGTAATTTCAAGACGTTCACCAAGATCGGCAAAAATGACGGTATGTTCACCAACAATATCACCGGCTCTAATGGTGGCAAAACCAATGGTTTCTCTATCCCTTTCACCGGTAATACCTTCACGGCCATAAACAGCTACTTTATTTAAATCACGTCCAAGGGTCTCAGCTATCACTTGCCCCATTTTCACCGCAGTGCCCGATGGTGCATCTTTCTTGAATCTATGATGTGCCTCAAAAATTTCAATATCAGTATAGTCGCCAATTGCTTTCGCGGTGATTTGTAACAACTTAAACATTAAATTAACACCAACACTGGTATTAGGCGCTAAAATTACTGGCATGGTTTTACCCGCTTGTTCAATAACTTGAACTTGCTCAGCAGAAAACCCCGTAGTACCGATAACTAAAGATTTTTTATTTTTATTACACCAAATAATATTTTCTAAACTGGTTGCTATCGAAGTGAAATCAATAAAAACATCGGCATCAACCAGTTGTGATAATTGTGTTGAGGTTTTAATACCGATTGCGCCAATTCCCGCCAACTCGCCTAAATCAAAATCGACAAAAGATGAACTAGTACGGACGCTGCCACCAACCAATTCAATACTTGCATGTTCATGAGCTGCCTGAATTAAATCACGGCCCATACGACCACTGCACCCTAAAATAGCTACTTTTACTTTCATATTTTTCTCTATTATTTTGGAGGAAATCACGGAAAACCGCCAATAAATGTTAATTGAATGGTGACTAGCTACTTAGTTAAACGCGCTATTCACTGCTTAGCGATATCACCAAGAAAGTGGCTCCGCTAAGGTTAACGAGCTGTCAAGTTCATGAGAAACAACATTCACTATTTTCAAGGTACCCTCATGGTCTAACACATGATAAATAGCAGCAAAGTCGGCAAATACTTGCCCCTGCCCATCGATAAAGTCCCAATCTATACACACTAAATATAACTGTTTACTCACTTGCATAAAAGAAGCTTGCTTGGCAATAATATTACTGGTACTGGCATCTTTGAGTTGAGTAAAAATAGTAGCGAATTCTTGCTGGCAATCTGCTTGACTGGCGAGCAGTACTATTTTATCAGGTGTATTTAGTGTGCATGGTAAGTGATAACAACGGCTCACCCCTTCAATATCATATTGAAGAAAGGCACTTTGATAGTTTTTAAAGAGCTGCTGTAATCTGATATCAATCTGCATAAAAACTTACTCTCCCTTACTGGTTAAAATTAACGAAATCGTGTTGCTGCAACTTGTTTTAGCTTAAAAAAAAGCCCTCAATAGAGGGCTTAATCATTATTGTTGTTAATTACTTGATGCTTAATAATTCAACTTCAAATACTAAAGTGGCATAGGCAGGAATACTACCTTGAGAGCCACGTTCACCATAGGCTAAATCGTAAGGGATAGTTAATTTCCACTTACTACCTTCAGTCATTAACTGTAAGGCTTCAGTCCAACCAGCAATAACGCCTTTTACCGGGAACTCAGCCGGTTGGCCACGGTCAACTGAACTATCAAAGACATCACCGTTAGTAAATGTACCGTGATAATGCACAGATACAGTGCTATCTGCTGATGGCTTTTCGCCTTCACCTGTTACTAATACTTCGTATTGTAAACCAGACTCAGTAACCGTCACTTCATCACGTTTAGCATTTTCGGCTAAGAATTTTTCGCCTTCAGCTGAAGCTTCTTTAGCAACTGCTTGTTCTTGCTCTTGTATTTTTTTAGAAACCACAGAAAAAGCTTCGTTTAGGTCTTCATCTGAAACTTGGCTAGTAGCATCAGCTAATGCATCAGAGATACCCGCTTGTACAGCAGTGATATCAAAATCTTTAAAAGGGTTGTTGCGAAGTTGGTCACCTAATTGACGACCTACGCCATAGCTAACACGTTGTTCAGTAGTATCAAAATTCATCGGTATATAAACTCCAGACTATCAGTAGTCTTTTAAATGATTAATTTATTTTAAACGCTTAATTAAAACTTATGTTTAAAGTAAGCAAAATTAATCGAAGGTTTAAAAATTATCGCGATTCTAGCATAAAAGCTCTAATACGAACAACTTGAAATTAGTCAATATCAAGAGTAACGCCCTCTATTATTGAGCTTGAGCAAGGCCCTAATTGTCGGGGGTGAGAATAAAAAAGCCAGTGACTTGATGTCACTAGCTTTTCAATTAACATGGATTTAAGGAAGCGTTAGATTATTTATGGTGCGTTAACATTTCATCAAAAGTAATCGTTATTTGCTCTGCCACTTTAGGGGATAGTTTACTTACCCCATAAATAGCCAATGAACAAACGACAAAACCTGGCACTATTTCATACATAATGGCACTAAGTGTTTGGCCATTAATGGTAATAGGGGCATAAATCCAGATAAGCACGGTTACCGCGCCACTGACTATGCCAGCTAATGCGCCATTACGTGTCATATCCTTCCAATACAAACAGCCAATAACAACAGGGCCAAATGCGGCACCAAACCCTGCCCAAGCATTACTGACTAAACTTAAAATACTGCTATTACGATCATAAGCTAAATAAATGGCCACTAATGCCACCAGAAAAACTGAAATCCTACCCACTAACACCAGTTGTTTTTCACTGGCATCTTGATGTAAAAACGCTTGATAAAAATCACCGGTAAGCGAGCTAGAAGTCACCAATAACTGTGAAGATATCGTACTCATTATTGCCGCAAGTATTGCTGCCAATAAAAAACCTGCAATGAGTGGGCTAAAGAGTAACTGTGATAAAACAATAAAAATGGTTTCGGCATCATCTAGCTGTAACCCTGTTTTAGCCACGTAAGCAATACCAGCAAGACCTGTTGCCATAGCACCAACAATAGTAACTATCATCCAGGTCATCCCTATACGGCGAGCGGTTGGCATATCTTTAACACTACGAATAGCCATAAAACGAACAATAATATGCGGCTGGCCAAAGTAACCTAAGCCCCAAGCCATAGCGGAAATAATACCAAGAGCACTGACGCCACTAAAAACATTTAATAGCTCAGGGTTTATCGCTGTAATTGTGTTTTGCATTTCGGCTATGCCACCTACTTCATTTATCGCAACAATAGGGACTAAAACTAAAGCGACAAACATAATACAGCCCTGGACAAAGTCGGTTAAACTTACCGCTAAAAAACCGCCAAATAAGGTATAAGCAACCACCACACCGGCGGTAACATATAAACCGACTTCATAATTTAAACCAAAAGAGCTTTCAAACAATTTTCCGCCAGCAACAAGACCGCTTGAGGTATATAAGGTAAAAAACACTACAATGACCAAAGAGGATACTATGCGTAATAGGCGGGATTTGTCATTAAAACGATTTTCAAAAAAATCAGGTAAAGTAATTGAGTCATTCGCTATTTCGGTATAGGTTCTAAGGCGTGGCGCAACCACTAAGTAATTAAGAAACGCACCAATAACTAAGCCAATAGCAATCCAAATACTACTCAGGCCACTAATATACATAGCACCGGGTAAGCCCATCAACATCCAGCCACTCATATCAGAAGCGCCCGCCGACAATGCCGCAACACTTGGCGATAAACTGCGACCACCTAACATATAGCCAGCGACATCACTGGTGGATTTTTTATAAGCGTATAACCCAATTAAGAGCATAACGACAAAATAAAGTGCTAACGAAATTAAAGTACCTATAGCCAAAGTAATTACCTGTAAAATGTAAAGTTGTTAATTATTAAGGTCGCTAACCTAGCAAAAATAGCTGAATAAATAAACCTTAGCCAAGTAAGTGAATGTAGTCCTAAACTATTGCGAATGTAAACACTCGCGTTAATGACAGGTAAATAAGAATAAAAATACCGCTAAAACGAAAACAAATTAAAAAAACTAATGCAAAAAAAACCGCTATACCATATATTTAAGAGTAATAAACCTATAGAGCCTGAGCTAGTTAACGACATTTATGATTTTTTACGCTGCAAGACAACCAATTTTAGATAAAAGTAAAAAACTTTTTGCTTATGAGTTACTTTTTCGTGACAGCATCGACAATGTGTTTCCAGATATAGATGGGGATGAAGCGACCAGTAAAATAATTGAAGCTAGTCAATTTAACATGGGCATCAGTGGGTTTACCGGTAATAAGCTTGCTTTTATCAATTTCACCTTAGAAACCTTAATAAAAGGTTATCCTGAAATGCTATCGCCTGATGAGATAGTGGTTGAAATTCTGGAAACAATAAAACCAGGTAAAAAATTACTGGCGTTATGTAAAGATTTGCATAAAAAAGGTTACACCCTAGCGTTAGATGATTATGAGCACCAAAATGTTTGGGCGCATTTCTATCCTTTCATTAAAATTATTAAAATTGATATCCAGCAAAGCAGCATTGATGACATAAAACAGGTGCTGAGTGCGATTAAAGATCATCCCCATATTAAGATGTTAGCTGAAAAAGTAGAAACCTATGAAGAGTATGAACAAATGCTGCAACTAGGTTTTGATTATTTTCAAGGCTATTTCTTTGCCAAACCTGAAATGGTAAAAACTAAAAACCTGTCTCCCTCTCAAATAGCCATGGCAGAGTTACTCTATGAAACGTCTAAAACTGAGCTTGATTTAAATAGTATCACTAGCGTATTTGAACGCGATGTCTCACTGTCTTATAAATTATTGCGCTACGCTAATTCAGCAATATTTAAACGTTGCAATGAAATATCCACGATAAAACAGGCCTTAGTGATATTAGGATCAGCTGAGCTAAAACGTTTTATCGGCTTGATGTTTGCAGTAACGGCAAACCCAGACAAACCATCAGAGTTGATTAACATGGCCATGAGCAGAGCAAAATTCTGTGAATTAGTGGCTCAGGACATCCGTTCACAACTCAATACTTCCATTGCTTTTTTAACAGGTTTGTTATCTATGATTGATGCCATCTTAGATGAAGATATGGCCACTGTATTAGAAAAACTGCCATTATCTCCAGAAATTAAAGAGCCGCTATTAACGAAGAAAGGCGTTATGGCAGCAATCATTAAGTTGGTTGGATTCATAGAACAGGCTGAGTGGGATAAAACCACCTTGGTGATGAAAAAGTTAAAACTCGATAAAGATAAAGTGGTTGAACATTACAATCAAGCAGTCGCTTGGGCCGATGAACAAACACAAGCAGTTTCATCTAAGCTTAACTAATACATAACATTTTTTGTTTCTGCATATTATAAAAGGTCAGTAACCGCCGTTACTGACCTTTTTCATAGATTAAGTACAAAAAACATTTAGCCATCTAAACATCTACATTGACAGAAGCTATTTTACTTTTATAATGCTACAACAACATTATTTTATGTAGCTCTGTTATGACTGATAAAGAAGCCCCTAAAGAAAACTTATTTGCCCTACTGCCTTTTGCCATTTTTTTAGGGCTTTTTCTCGGTACCGGTATTATTTTAACACTGCAAGGTGTTGATTTTGCTTTTTATCAACTGCCAGCAAGTATTGCTATTATTCCGGCAATTATTGCCTCAATGGCCTTAGGCAAGTTTTTATTTAAAAGCTCTATCGATAAACAAGTGACACAATTTGTTAGTGGCGCAGGTCATGCAAATATTACTACCATGTGCATAATTTACCTGCTCGCGGGTGCCTTTGCCGTGGTAGCCAAAGCTACTGGCAGTGTTGATGCAAGTGTACAGCTAGGCTTGGCTATATTCCCTGATTATTTATTACTACCAGGATTATTCCTAGTGGCTGCATTTTTATCTACCGCCATGGGAACATCAATGGGCACTATAGCGGCCATTGCTCCTGTTGCTCTCGGCTTTATTGATTCAGCAAATTTAGATGCGGCTCTGGTCGCTGGCTGTTTAGTTTCCGGCGCCATTTTTGGTGATAACCTATCAATAATTTCTGATACCACTATCGCCTCTACGCGCAGTCAAGGCGCACACATGAAAGATAAATTTCGCGTTAACTTTAAATTTGCGGTTCCTGCCGCGCTTATTTGCTTGGTGATATTTACGGTCTTAGGTGGCGAAGTAAATCATGAACTCAGCAGTGACACAGATATTGCTGGTTTGATCCCTTACGTGGTAATTCTGGTATTAGCTTTGATGGGCGTGAATGTCTTTGTAGTATTAATCTTAGGCATAGTGTTAGCTGCGGTCATAGGCATGATAAGCAATGGTTATCAGTTATCCGCGTGGTTAAAAGATATTACCGCCGGATTTTCCAGTATGCAGGACATCTTTATTTTATCGCTATTTATCGGTGGTTTAAGTGAACTTGTTCGCCAGCAAGGTGGCTTAGCCGCTTTAACCCGTGTTATTGAAAACCTCGCTAGAAAACTGGTGCCTAATAATAAAAGACGTGCTGCCAGTTTAGGCATTGCCGGGCTTGCCTTTGTTTGTAATTTTTTCACCGCCAACAACACAGTGTCAATTATAGTCACCGGGGATACCGCTAAAAACATTGCTAATGATGGAGAACTATCGCCTGCTGAATCAGCCAGTTTACTCGATGTTTTTGCTTGTATTAACCAAGGTATATTGCCTTATGGCGCACAGGCGTTATTGCTTGGTGCAACTTTACAAATATCACCACTGGCTGTAGCAAGCCATGCCTTTTACCCTATGGTACTGTTTTTTGTCGCCGGTTTTGCTTTTTGGCGATTAACCCGCAAAGCTAAATAGTCACGCCATGTTCGGCAAGTAATGCCACCAAAGCATCTTCAGTAAGTACCGAGATACCTAAATCTTGTGCTTTAGTGAGTTTAGAGCCGGCCTTATCCCCAGCAACAACAAAATCTGTTTTCTTCGAAACACTGCCGGATACTTTAGCCCCTAAGGATTGCAACGCTGTTTTCGCCTCTGCTCTGCCCATTTGCGTTAACGTGCCCGTTAAAACAAAAACCTGCTGGTTAAGTGGTAACTGCTCAGCAGATTTTATTTCGATAGTAGGCCAATTCATCACCGCGCTTAGCCCAGCAACCACCGCTAAGTTATGCTCTTCTTTAAAGAAGTTAATGATATTTCTCGCGACAATTTCGCCGACATCGCTGACATCTTGTAATGCTTCAAGGGATGCACTTTCAATGGCCGTTAAGGTATAGAAATGATTCGCCAAGTTAGCTGCCGTTGCTTCACCTACTTCCCGTATACCTAAGCCATAAATAAATTTCGCTAAGCTGGTACTTTTTGCTTTTTCAAGGCCAGCGATTAAATTAGTCGCTGACTTCTTACCCATGCGCGCCATCATACTGACCTGAATTTCGGTCAGTTTAAATAAATCAGCCGGGGTATTAATCAAATTTTCATCAACAAGCTGCTCAACAAGTTTATCGCCTAATCCGTCGACATCATGGGCTTTTCGAGAAGCGAAGTGTTTAATCGCTTCTTTTCGTTGCGCCGCACAAAAGAGCCCAGCCGTACACCTAAGTACCGCTTCACCCTCTGGTTTAGCCACCGCAGAGTCACACACGGGACACGTGGTCGGAAAGACAATATCTAGGGCATTATCCGGTCGTTTATCCACTACCACACTAACAATTTGCGGAATAACGTCACCCGCTCGGCGAATAACGACGGTGTCATTTATTTTCAACCCTAAGCGGGTAATTTCATCTTGGTTATGTAAGGTAGCATTAGAAACCGTAACGCCGCCGACAAAAATAGGTTTTAACCTAGCCACTGGGGTAATGGCGCCGGTACGTCCAACTTGAAACTCAACGTCTTCGACACAGGTTAACTCTTCTTCAGCTGGGAATTTGTAAGCAATGGCCCAACGAGGCGCACGTGCGACAAAACCCAAGCGTTGTTGTAAAGATATATCATCAACCTTGAATACGGTACCGTCAATTTCATAACTTAAGGCGCTACGTTTAGCCAAGATATCTTGATAAAAACCATCAGCTGCTTGTTCATTGGCCAGTAAACGTACTTCTGGACACATAGGTAAACCGAGTGTTTTAAGCTGGCACAGCCTTTGGTGATGTGAGTCGGCAAAGAATTCATGGGTTAAGTCTTTGCTTTCGCCATTATCAGCGGTAAAATCACCAACAAATCCTAAACTATAAGCGTAAAAGGCTAAATTACGCTTAGCGGTAATTTTGGAATCAAGTTGTCGTAGGCTGCCCGCGGCGGCATTACGAGGGTTGGCAAAACCTTTGTCACCACGTTTTTTAGCCAGTTCATTTAAGGCATTAAAGCTGGCTTTAGGCATAAAAACTTCACCACGTACTTCAACAATATTCGGAAAATCTTTACCCGCTGTGCCCCTTAATTTAAGTGGAATGGATTTAATAGTACGAATGTTGGTGGTGATATTTTCACCAACACGGCCATCACCACGCGTAGCTGCCTGTACTAAAATGCCTTGTTCATAACGTAGACTTACCGCTAAGCCATCTAATTTAGGCTCGGCACAAAAAGTTAACGGCTGTTCACTATTCAATCTATCTTTAACACGTTTAACAAAGGCATGGAAATCGTCTAGAGAAAAGACATTATCAAGTGAAAGCATTGGCTGTTGGTGAGTGACTTGAGTAAAAGATTTTAAGGCTTGCCCACCAACTTTTTGACTAGGTGAATCAAGGGTTTTAAACTCAGGATTTTTAGTTTCTAAAGCAATTAATGTTTTCATTAACCGATCATATTCGGCATCAGGTACGCTAGGTTGATCTAATAGATAATATTCATGATTATATTGATTAAGCTGCAGTTGCAGTTGGCTAATTTTATCTTCGGCATTGGACATAAGAATAATTCACTAAGGTTGATAATTTACTTTATGGCAACTCGGTTAGATTGAATAAGAAGCTGACACAAATAGATGAAGGGTATAAAGAAAATAAAAACGGGCCAAAGCCCGCTATAACAATAAAGATGAGTATATACCCGTTACCATTCAAGATGCATGTTTCAGAGTGCTTTGGATGGTGACGGGTATAGATGACTAACCCTACTCAGGGGTTAGCCTACTTAGGATTAGCCTACTAGAGCAATACGATTTTTACGATCAAACTCTCTGATTTTACTTAAGTAGTGTTGCTCAGTTTGTTTAGTCATGACATTGCGTTTATCATCGATAACTTGGCCATTAAATTCTTGCGCTAACTGCTTAGCGGCATTAAGCATTTGTTCAAAAACATAAAAAGGGTCCCCTGCATTAGGTAGGGTCATAAATAAACTGACACCCCGTGTAGCAAAGCTTTCCATGGTATCTAAATCGAATGCACCTGGATTCATGATGTTAGCTAAACTAAAGGTCACTTTACCGTTACCGGCATTATCTTCATGGCGATGAAAAATATTCATTTCACCATATTTAAGGCCTAAGGTCAGTAAACTTGGTAGTAATGCAGCACCAAAAATTTGCTGATTTGCCGGCATGACCACAGATAAAATAATGACTTGTGGCTCTATTGGCGTTTTAACCTTATTAGCTTCAATGGCACGTTCATTTAGCTGATTATCAAAATCTTTTTCAATTTGTTCACGCTTAAATGACGCTTTTGATAATACTTTAGTAACTTTTTTAATTGGCGTGCGTACCGGCTTAGCTTGTGTAACAGGTTGTTCATATAAAGGTTCAATATGAACCGCTGGTTTTGGCTCTACCGGCTCTGGTATCGCAGTAGCATCCACTGATTGACTAACAGGGGTTAACTCGTCACCTAATTCACCTTTAGAAAATTGACTGCTCTTATCTTCTAAAGAGCCTTCTTGAGTATCGTCTTTAAACCAGTCATCTTCAAGACAGTTATCTAATGGTTGAACTGCGCTATTCGCAGCTTTTTCATCTTGCCCTTCCGTAACCTGTCCAGCAAGTTCACCTAACACATCCTTTTTTATTAATATTTGGCTTGTAGACAGGTCATCGGGTAACTGCACACCAGTGGTCGAAATATGCTCAGCTACAGCCTCATCTTCAAGGTTTAGCTGGTCACTTGCTACACTAGGGGTAACTTTTATCTGCCCTACTCCATCTTGATCAAAACCTTTACCATCAAAGTCTCGCGTGATTGGCTCAATCTTCTTTATAGATGTTTTTAGTTTGTAGGGGTTTTTTTGTTTTCTTATTGTCCATAAGCCATGAATAAATATTGCGGTAATAACAATGGCGCTAAGTATAATTAAGACGTTTCTGAAGTTATCTTCCATTTCCAGCCTGTTTACTCTCTTGATTGCTGTATTTCATGCGAATATTATCGCTATATATTAACGGGAAACTTTAGCAGAAATTTAGGCTATTTGTAACAAGTTAATGTGGTAATAGCAGGAAAGAAGCTATTTTGCCCGCCACCAATCAAGCTGCATTTAGCATGCTAAAGAGTATATACTCACACGAAGAATATCTGTCAGTTAGGATCAATTTAACCTCATGCCTCATTCATCTAAACAAGCTAAATATGCCCCTATTGCGCACAGTGGTGCCAGTTACTTTTTGAAAGGTTTTAGTCTAATAAAACAAAAAGGTGTACGTCGATTTGTTATTATCCCATTAATAATCAACACCTTACTATTTAGTATTGCCTTTTACTTTGTCTATCTAGAGTTGGCTAGCTATATGACCAGCATTATGGCTTGGTTACCTAGCTGGCTAGATTGGTTAAGTGTCATACTGTGGCCTTTAGCGGTACTTACTATCCTGGTGATTTTTTCATTTGTTTTTAGTACTGTTGCCAATTGGCTAGCAGCCCCCTTTAATGGCTTATTGTCCGAAAAAATGGAGGCTATTTTACGCGGACAGCAAGCACCCAAGGGTGAGATGCTCGACATAGTTAAAGATATTCCAAGAACATTGAGTAGAGAATGGCAAAAATTAAGTTATTATTTACCTCGTGCTATTGGATTTTTCATTATGTTGTGGGTTTTACCCATTTTAGGCCAAATTATTTGGTTTTTATTTATTGCTTGGATGATGGCAATACAATATAAAGATTACCCCTTTGATAATCACAAAGTGCCTTTTGCCAAAATGAAGGAAATATTAAAACAAAACCAAGGACTCAGTTATAGCTTTGGTATCACAGTCACGGTATTTTCAATGATCCCAATAGTAAATCTTATCGTTATGCCTGTGGCCATTTGTGGCGCTACCGCTTTATGGGTGGATCACTATCAAGACAAGGTATAAACCCTATATCAATCAAATACCTTGCACTAGGTACTGCGCTTTATGGCTTTTTTTATGCTGATATCGCGTTAGTGCTTAAAATCGTATATATTTAAATAATATAAAAAACACATATGAACGGAGTGACTTAAATGAAAGTAAAACAAGTTGTTAAGCATTTTACCTTACTAACTGTGATGCTAGTTGGTGTTAGTGCTTGCTCTTCAACACCAGATATTGAAGAGCTGCCGACACAAGCTGCAGTTGTGGTCGAGCCTATTATTGAAGAGTTTTTCATTGAAGAGCAAGAAGACGTTATCAGTGCGGTGATTAATAACGGGGTTATTGCTATCCCAGTATTAGCAGACGCGCAAATTTTTGCTGAGTTTAGTGATGCTCTACCGGCAGTGATTAACTACTTCACTAACGCCAGCGAAGCACAAGTTATCGAATTTTATCAACAAGCCTTCGGCGCTTCATATTCACAAGAGCATAAACGCGACAGATTGACGCTGAAATACCAAGAGGGTGAAGAAACCATGCGTGTGGTTATTTCACAACAAAATAAAAAGCGCCAAGTCGATGTGATTATTGAAAGTAATATGTAAGCAAACTGCTAGTTAGCTTTGCTACCTAGTTATTACTCTACTAAAATATATATAAAAAGGGCTCAATGTTTTCACATTGAGCCCTTTTTTATCGCGTATTTTTCATCTAGATTTTATTGAGCAAGATTTTACTCAACTATTTCAATACACTATCAACACTGCCTTGTGCTAAGCCGTGGTAGCCTGGCCGCGCTTGTTGATAAACTTCAATAGCCCATGCCTTACTTTCTGCTTGTTTCGCTAGTTCTTTATACAAAGGCACAATCAGTTTACGACGACCTATGCCCTTCAGGTATTTAGCCATTTCGGGGTAAACCTCCTTATAACCAACGCGAATTGATAATAAGTACCAAGCATGAGCAATTTCAGCATTTTTACTTGTGGTTAAGTTAAAGGCTTTATCTAAGCTAACCATGCGCTCTTGATTAACCTCAAGCGGTAAGTTATTGATAAAGTGTAACCATTCATGCAACGTCCATTGAGCGGTAGGTAATTCCGCCAAAGTTAATTCATCAGCAACGAGTTGTTTAATTTGCTTATCAATAACGGTAAAAGCGTCAGATATAGGCTGTGGCGCATAACTTGGTAAACCAGTATTAAATATCCACTCATTGATTTCACTATCGCTAACAATATTAGGGTACTTATCGGTTAAGTTAGCTTTTAAGTATTTAATAAAGTTTTTGGTACCTATGCTTTGAAATGCATGACTCTCAAAATACTCAAGGACAAAGGCATCAAAACGTTCACGACCAAACTTCTGTTCTAGGTACATTAAGAATAACTGGCCTTTAACATAAGGTACACCAGTGAATGCATGATCCGGATCACGGCCTTTTAAATCGATATAAAGCTTAGTATCCCCTGGGGCAAGTTCTAATAATTCAGCATTTAACTCTTGCGCACCAAGTGCTTGTTCCATAATCGCACGTTCAGTACCAAAGACTGCTTCCATAATACGATTTTCAACATAGCTAGTAAAACCTTCGTTTAACCAAAGATCACGCCAGCTTTCGTTAGTCACCAAGTTACCTGACCAAGAATGAGCAAGTTCATGCGCAATTAAGTTAACTAAGCTTTTATCACCGGCAACCACGGTTGGTGTGATAAACGAAAGACGTGGATTTTCCATACCGCCAAAAGGAAAGCTTGGTGGTAACATCAATAAGTCGTAACGACCCCAACGATATTTACCATACATTTCTTCCGCTTTATCAATCATCGCTTGGGTATCATCAAATTCTGCAACCGCAGCATCTAAAATATAAGACTCGGCATAAATACCGGTTTGATGGCTCATCGCTTTAAACTGCAGATCACCGACAGCAATGGCAATTAAATAAGGAGGTATTGCTTGTGGCATTGAGAAAAAATAGTCGCCATCTCGCTCAGTACCGGGTTCATTATTAGCACTCATTACCGCTAATAAATCTTTGTCGGTAGTAATACGTGCCGTGTAAGTGACTCGAACACTCGGGGTATCTTGAATTGGTATCCAAGAGCGCGCATGAATGGCTTGGTTTTGACTAAATAAAAATGGTTTTTCTTTACCCGCCGTTTGCTCAGCTGATAACCATTGTAAGCCTGAAGCTTTTTCAGTTGAGTGATAGTAGATACGAACTTTTTCAGCATTAAACTGTGTATCTATGGTTAGCTTGCTACCTAAAACGTCATCACGCTTTGCCAGTTTATAATTAACCTTTAGCCACTGCCCTTGGCTATTTTTTGCCATGATGCGGTGGATAACAAGATCGCGGGTATCCAAAATCAATGACGTTTTGTTATCGCTCATCCAATCGAGTGAGAGTTCCGCAAAACCAGACAAAGATTTTTTATCAAAGTCGACATTAAGATCAAGATATACATGAGTCGCTTTAACTTGGTCATAATTAGCGTAAGTATATGCATCCGTTAGTTTAGACACTTTAGCGTGTTGATGTTCTGCTCCTTCATGCGCCCACGTAACTGGCGCAACTGACACTGATAAAGTGCCGAGTAACAAGCAAAGTTTTGAAAAATGTTTCATGACATTTAACCCTTTAAAATAAAAAATTGTACTTTTACCATTTTGCATAAAGAATATGAACACTAAGCATGACAGGGTCGACATTAGAATGAACAAAGCCTTGCCTATTCGCCGTTAAACTCTCGCTAAGTGAGCGATCTTTATACTCATTGGTATTAAATAGAGCACAAACAAAAACAGGCCTGTAGATTACTGCGAATCTACAGGCCTGTTCAATACTTTACTTTAGATTTTTTAAATTTTCTATAGCGTTAGTAGCAAGTATTATTTACAGCTCTTTAACAAAATGTGGTAAATAAGTTAAGGTTTTTGCATTTGAATAACCACTCGGCGGTTTTTCCCTCGACCTAGTGTGGTGTCATTAGAGGCAATATGACGTTTTTCTCCGTAACCTTTCGCGGCAATTCGACTAATATCAATACCATTTTTCACAAAATAATCTCTTATTTTTGTGGCGCGGCGTTCCGATAACTTTAAGTTGGACCAACGGCCACCATAGCTATCAGAATAAGCACCAATCAATACCAGTTCTAAGTCGGGATCTAGACTCAAATACTCACGAATCATATCGATACGCCTTTGTGATGCCTTAGTAAATTTATCACTACTCGATTGATAGTTAAGTACGGTATAAGCGATATCTTCAAAGCTGTAGTTAAGCAGGTTACCTACACAGCCAACAAAATCTTTATAAGCTTTTTTAAAACGTGCTGTTGATAGACCAACCGATATTTTATCTTGATCGCTATACCAGCCATTATAATAAAAGGTCGGACTCATGCCTTGCTCTAGTTCACTTAACATGGTCCAAGCAACTTTTTTTGGTAGACTTGGCTTAAATTGCTTATGTAATTTCATCGTCGCTAACGTGCGAGAGCCCACACCAGGTTGCCAATTAGGTGCAACACTGCGAACTTCCGCTAAGGAGTAGTTATCGGGTAACAGCATCATATCTAGCTCAAATTCCATATTAAGCTTGCGGCTGGCTTTGGCTGAGAAGCGGGCTTCACCATAACGAGGGATTTGATGTGACAAGGTGCACTGCAGGCGTGAATCAGCAGAGAGCTGCCATTGTGAGGTATGGATATCAGCGCTATATTGGCGGATGCCGGCATGTGTTCCACTGACAAGCAAACTAGCGGTTAAGCTAGCCAGGACAAGAAAAGAAGAACTCATTGCTGCGATGATTGGTTTCATAATTATGCACAATATTGAAAGCGGTAACGGGCCTATACACTTTAGCCTATATTAGATATATAAAGGTATCGTCATAAACCTAGATAACTTTAGCATTATATCAATGAAATAGCGCTTTTCATGGTAAAAACAGGCTAACTTGCCGAGAAATCACTTTCATTGTCGTTTTTAAATTAACTTTCTGCGATAATCCCCAGCATTACTTTTCCCTTTTCATTACATAGTGACCATGTCCGAATCAAGCTCAATAGATAGCCAGAAAAAAACATCAACCAATACTGACAACGTTAAAAGCCAATTTTCTCAAAGATTTCGGGGCTATTTCCCTGTTGTTATCGATGTAGAAACCGCGGGTTTTAATGCCAAAACTGATGCCTTACTTGAACTTGCGGCTTCAATGTTACATCTAGATGAAACCACAGGTGATTTCTCTATCGATGAAACCATACAATTTAACATTGAGCCTTTTGAAGGTGCGAATCTAGAACCAAAAGCACTGGAGTTTACCGGTATAGACCCTACTAACCCGTTGCGTGGCGCGGTGACGGAAGATGAAGCACTTAAAACACTGTTCAAATTAGTGCGTAAAAAAATGAAAGCGGCAGGTTGTCAACGAGCCATTATTGTTGCGCACAATGCCGCCTTTGATTTAGGCTTTTTAAATGCGGCCACCGAGCGCTGTAAAATCAAGCGCAGTCCTTTTCATAGTTTTGTCAGCTTTGATACGACCACACTTGCTGGTTTGGCCTTAGGACAAACTGTTTTAGCAAAAGCATGTATCGCAGCCAATATAGATTTTAATAATAATGAAGCACATAGCGCATTATATGATACCGAAAAAACGGCCGAGTTATTTTGTCATATTGTTAATAGATGGCGAGCGTTAGGAGGTTGGCCGTTAACCGAGACAGAGAATGAGACAGAAAATGAGTCTAAGTCTGAGTCTGAGTCTGAGTCTGAGTCTGAAGCACAGTAAAAACAGCCGGGCTTAATCAACATACCTTGCTCACATTGTTAATAGATGGCGAGCGTTAGTAGGTTGGCCGTTAACCGAGACAGAGAATGAGACAGAAAATGAGTCTGAGTCTGAAGCACAGTAAAAACAGCCGGGCTTAATCAACATACCTTTGTCCCATTGTTAATAGATGGCGAGCGTTAGGAGGTTGGCCGTTAACCGAGACAGAGAATGAGACAGAAAACGAGTCTGAGTCTGAGTCTGAGTCTGAAGCACAGTAAAAACAGCCGGGCTTAATCAACATACCTTTGTCACATTGTTAATAGATGGCGAGCGTTAGGGGGGGTGGCCATTAACCGAGTCAGAGAATGAGACAGAAAACGAGTCTAAGTCTAAGTCTAAGTCTAAGTCTAAGTCTAAGTCTAAGTCTAAGTCTAAGTCTAAGTCTAAGTCTAAAGCACAGTAAAAACAGCCGGGCTTAATCAACATACCTTTGTCACATTGTAAACAAATGGCGAGCGTTATGGGGGTGGCCATTAACCGAGTCAGAGAATGAGTCTGAGCCTGAGCCTGAGGCACAGTAAAAATAGCCGGACCTAATCAACATACCTTTGTCTCATTGTAAATAAACGGCGAGCGTGAGGGGGCTGGCCGTTAGCCATTATCTGCGGCGGCAATTAAAATGACGTTAAGCAATAACTGCTTAGTTGACTTTATTGAATTTTAAAGATAAAAAAACCGCTTGCGCGGTTTTTTACTTTGCTCTGTCGTTAATTAACTTAAACGAGTAACTTAACGATTAAGCAATAATTATAACTTGTCTGCATTCTCAGTAAGGTAAGCAGCTACGCCGTCAGTAGACGCTGTCATACCTTTATCACCTTTTTTCCAACCTGCAGGACAAACTTCGCCATGGTCTTGATGGAATTGTAAAGCATCAACCATACGTAACATTTCATCAACATCACGGCCAAGAGGTAAATCATTCACTACTTGGTGACGTACATTACCTTCTTCATCGATTAAGAATGAACCACGAAATGCAACACCCGCTTCAGGATGTTCAACACCGTATGCTTTACAAATTTCATGTTTAACATCTGCAACTAACGTGTATTGTACTGGACCAATACCACCGTCGTTTACTGGTGTATTACGCCACGCATTATGAGAAAATTGTGAATCAATTGACACACCAATCACTTCAACACCACGGCTTTTGAACTCGTCCATACGATGATCAAAAGCTAATAGCTCAGATGGACAAACAAAAGTAAAATCTAATGGGTAGAAAAACACTACCGCTTTTTTACCTTTAATTGCTTCGCTTAATGTAAAACTATCTACAATCTCACCGCTAGCTAATACTGCTGCTGCAGTGAAGTCTGGTGCTTGACGACCAACTAATACACTCATTTTATGCTCCGTTTTTATTTATGTTAAAAATTTTAATTACCTGCCAACAAACATGGAGGCAGATAGTTAAATATCAATCAGTTAAAATTATGCCTCTGCTGGACTATTGCCTGCTGAACTATCTTCTGCTGAGGAATTTCTTGCCGCGGCTGCTTTCACTAAAGTTTGTAATTCACCTTGCTGAAACATTTCCATAATAATATCACAGCCACCTACTAACTCACCTTCAACCCATAATTGTGGGAAGGTTGGCCAATCGGCGTATTTAGGTAATTCAGCACGAATATCTGGGTTCTGTAAAATATCAACATAAGCAAATTTCTCATCACAAGAAATTAACGCTTGTGATGCTTGTGATGAAAAGCCACAGTTTGGTAATTTAGGAGACCCTTTCATATATAGCAAGATTGTATTTTTGCTAATTTGTTCTTTAATTCGCTCAATTGTATCCATAACACCCTCTATTAATTAATGCTTATTCTATTCAATTGCATTGATATACCTACATATGGAGATAAAAAATAAATTTTCAACTCATTTCAATACAAGGGAATAGAATAAGTACTAGCATAAAAATATATTAACTATTGATTTTTAATATATATATATAGCCTTGAAACTTGTCCTGACAACCCCTATATAGGTTTATGTCCTGAATAAATAATACTTGAGTATTTTACTCAAGTTTATATGAAAACACACCTATTTTTGGTGGAAAATTAGAATTATAACTAGGAGAGTATCATGGCCATTGAATTACCGGCATTACCTTACGAGCAAAATGCTTTAGAGCCACACATTTCAGCAGAAACTTTATCATTCCATTATGGCAAGCACCACAAAACTTATGTTGTTAAGCTTAATGGCTTAATTGGCGGTACTGAGTTCGAAAATAAAAGCTTAGAAGAGATTGTTAAAAGCTCTTCAGCGGGTATTTTTAATAACTCAGCACAAATCTGGAACCATACTTTTTATTGGAACAGCTTAAGTCCAAACGGTGGCGGTGAGCCATCAGGTGATTTATTAGCCGCTATTAACAGTAACTTCGGTTCATTTGATGAATTTAAAGCTAAGTTCACTGATAGTGCTATCAATAACTTTGGCGCTAGCTGGACTTGGTTAGTTAAAAATGCCGATGGTAGCTTAGCGATTGTAAACACTTCAAATGCTGCTACGCCATTAACTGACGATGGTGTTACGCCACTTCTTACCGTTGATTTATGGGAACATGCTTACTACATAGATTACCGTAACGTAAGACCTGATTACATGAAAGGTTTTTGGGCATTAGCTAACTGGGATTTTGCTCAAGCTAACTTTAGCTAGTAAAACCTAGATCTATATTTGCCTAGTAAAGCTTGCTTTACTAGGCATTGTTAATAGAAAGACTTCGATCCCCTGCATTTTATCGCTACAGTAACAACAATAATGATAGCGATTGCCTTAAGCCATTATGTCTTAACCGATAAAGCATAAAATCACTTATACCCGTCACCATTCAAGATACATGCTGCAGAGTGCTTGAGCTATTTCAATTCAAGGCGCTGTGATGAAATAATGGTAGTTCAGGAGAATATGCTCCTGCATTCTATAATCACACCATCCATGTAGCGTCATTATAAGTTACAGCAACGATGAAGTGAAGTTGCTCAAACGTTTCTTCGATGGGTTTAAAATCCTGCACTTTGATTGGTAACGGGCATAGTATTTGCCTTAGTTTTTTTAAGTAAACAATTAAAATCACCATCATTTAATGAATGAATTGTTATAAAAAACCAGCTATTATTTAGGTGCCAATTGATTTATGCATAAACAATCACGCTACAGACCATTTATTTGCCGTACAGGTAAATAAAATGAATATCTATTCACAAATCAAACTCAATAGAAAGTTCAATGTTTATACATTAGTTTTTCTAATACCTAGACTACATTTTTTTTAGTTTGCCGACCAAGGAATTCACCACTATGATAGCTTTGTTTTCTGAGTTAGCGCAATGTTACTTTCTCTTTTCCCAAAGAAAGTTCACTAACCAGATTACTCTGAAATGATAGATACTATCTTTTCTCTCTGACATGTTTCTTGGAATTTAACTTCCTTCTATCAACTTGATATTTGAGTTGGCCCGCACTTAGTTTGCGGGCTTTTTTTTGTCTTTTTTTCAGCTAGAGTAAAAGCTATAGGGGTGCTTACAGCTGGCCTAACACTTGCGCAGGCTCAATTTTTGTTGCTCGCCATGCAGGATACACGGTTGCCAACAGGCTCATAATTAACGCGGTGATAACGGTGGCGTAAACATCACTAGTATGTAAAACACTCGGTAGGTAGTTAATAAAATAGACATCACCCGACAAAAAGGTAACCCCAAGCAACTGCTCTAAGCCGCTAATAATATCGGTAAGGTTTAATGCAAAATAAACACCACACAGCGCGCCTAATAGACTACCAACTACCCCATTAACCAAACCTTGAAAAATAAAGGCCAACATTATGGTTTGTGAACTGGCACCCATGGTTTTTAAAATAGCTATATCACCTTGTTTCTCATTAACCGCCATGATCAAGGTTGAGACAATATTAAAGCTAGCTACCGCGATAACCAGCACCATGACAATAAACATGACCATGCGCACCAACTGGATATCATTAAATAAATGCCCTTGGCTACGAGTCCAATTATTAATATAAACATAATGGTCAAAATTGTAGGCAACCTGACGAGCGGTTTCAGGCGCAGCAAATACATCGGCTACTTTCAAACGTATGCTTTGTGTTTCATTGCTAGCATAGCCCATAACATCACTAGCCAGGGCCAGTGGAATATAAGCTAACGTTTCGTCTATGGTTCCGCCAAATTTAAAAATACCGACGACTTCGACATGACGAATAATAGGTGAAGAAAAGACTTGTTTAATGTCATGGCCCCCTTGTGGTGGCGGTAACAATAACTGTATTTTATCACCGAGCTCAACAGATATTTTTTTTGCTACACCGCTACCAAGAATAATGGTGTTTTGACTTAACTCACCAGTGGCTAAAGCCTGCCACCTACCAGCAATAATATAATCATCAATACTCGACACGTGCATTTCAAGCTCGGCATCAACGCCACGTACTTCTACCGCTTTAAGTTTCAAGCCATGTTGCAACATGCCGGTCATTTTTATTACCGGCGCAGCAGCGAGCACTGCTGGCTCTTTTTGTACTTTTTCAATACTTTTTCGCCAATCTTTTATCGGCTCATTAACACTGACAAGCTCAACGTGCGGTACTATCGACAAAAGTTTTTGCGATAACTCTCGCTCAAAGCCATTCATAGCGCTGAGCACAACGATAAGTACGGTTACCCCTAAAGCAATACCTAGGGTAGAAGAGGCAGAGATGAAAGCTGAAAAACCATTACCATGTCGGCTACAAACATAACGCCAGCCTAAAAAAAGACTTAAGGGTTTAAACATTTTTTTCGCTTATTGGTCGACTATTTTGACTTAAATCACTGTTAGCGTCATCGGTGACTAATGGTTTATGACTCTCATCGAACAAGGGTGATAATTGCCCCCGTACCAACTTCACTTGCCTATCCATACGTTTCGCCAAGACTAGATCATGAGTCACAATGACAAAACTTGTCTGAGCCGTTTTATTTAGCCTACGGATCAGTTGATAAATTTGCTCGGCGGTATCGCTATCTAAATTCCCTGTTGGTTCATCAGCCAAAACTAAAGAGGGTTTGGTAACCAAGGCTCGAGCAATCGCCACGCGTTGACGTTCGCCACCTGATAATTGTGAAGGCCGATAATCAATTCGATGGCTTAAGCCAACCTCGTCAAGCATATTCTTGGCTGCTAACAAGGCATTTTTAGCTTTGTCACCTCTAATCATCAATGGCATAGCAACATTTTCTTGAGCGCTAAATTCCATCATCAAATGGTGAAATTGATAAATGAAACCAATATGCTGATTTCTAAATTTAGCTCTTTCTTTGTCTGATAATTGGTGAATATCGATGCCATTGATAAGCACCTTGCCTGAACTAGGAGTATCTAAAGCGCCGGCAAGGTGTAAGAAGGTACTTTTCCCGCAGCCAGAGCTACCCACAACGGCAAGAAGCTCCCCCTTGTCAACACTGAGGTCTAAGTCTTTTAATACCTTAGTTTCGATGTCACCTTGCTTATATGATTTAGTTAGTTGACAACACTGTAATACTTTACTCATTAGTTCATAACCTTATTCATGTCGTAACACCTCTGCCGGCTGAGTGGTCGACGCTTGGTATGCCGGATAAAGCGTCGCAAGAAAACTCATGACCAATGCTGATAAAATAATAGTTAGCACATCAAAGAACTCCAACTTTATCGGTAAAACTTGTACGCCAAAACCAAATAAATTAACCCCTATCACCCGCATTATATCATTCAGATTCAGTGCTAGTATCACGCCAATAACCCCACCTAAGCTAACGCCCCACAAACCATTAACCATGCCCTGAGTGATAAAAATCTTAATCACATCAGTACGCGCTAAACCTAAGGTTTGTAATATGCCAATTTCAGCTTGTTTATCAACAACAACCATCACCAGCGCCGAGACAATATTAAAGGTAGCAACAGCAACAATTAAACTAAGCATTAACCACATCATATTTTTTTCCATTTTTACTGCGGAAAAAAATGCCCCTTGGCTTTCATTCCAAGTGCTAAAACTAACGGAATGCAGAGGGTTGCCTGTTTGCTTAGGTAATTGTGCACTTTGTTGCTTACTTTCAAGTGCGGTTACTACTTGCTGGGCATTAAAGGCGTCATCTAAATAAAGGCGTAATTTATCAATACCATCGCCCGTTCGCCTGAGTAATTTTGCGCCATAGCGACTGTCCACATAAACCATGGCATCATCAACTTGTGAGCCAATATGAAAAATACCTGCCACGGTAAAAACACGTTGTACCGGCATACGTCCCATGGGGGTAAAAACGCTCTTATTGGGCAGTACCAAGCGCACTTCATCACCCAGGTTCACTTGTAATTTATTGGCTAATGACTGCCCTAAGACTAAGGAATAGCTTTGTGTCGAAAGATTTGCCAGACTACCGGCAACCATATGGCTGCTAATAATATTTTGTCTTTCAAATTGAGGCATAATACCTTGTAGTAACACGCCTTGAAGACCTTTTGTCGATTGAATTAATGCCTCACTTTCCAGAAAAGGTGTCACTTGCAGTACATGAGGCTGACTAAGAAGTTCTTTGCGTAAACTTGGCCAATATGGATTTTGCGTAGCACCAGCCTCTTTATCAGGAAAGTCACTGACAATAACATGGGGGACAATACCTAAGATGCGTTTTTTTAACTGACCTTCAAAACCGTTCATCACGGAGACCACGGTGATCAGTGATGCCACCCCTAATAAGATACCCACAGTAGAAAAGAAAGTAATAAAAGAAACAAAGCCAGTGGGGCTTTTACTACGGCTATAACGTAGCCCGATGAAGATGCTAATAGGTTGAAACATTAAGGTATTATTATTTTATCTGCGGCTAATTTAGAATGGTCTGTAGCATAACACAGTCACTATAATTGTCTGTGATAAATAGCCAAAGAGATATGTATAGTTACAATTTTCTGTTATAAGTTTCAGCTATGGTATTATTTTTTTGAACTTTTACCTTATTTATGAAAACCACTCTCTTTTAAATGGAAACTGACCTGATGAATACTCATTCCCTTGAACAAAAATTAACCCTATATCATGAGTTTTTTGCCATTAAGCATGACTTCTCGGTAAATATTACCATCATAGAAAAAGAGGAAGCCAGTAGTTTTTCACGATTTATGACCCGTATGCCAATGCCATTCAAACTGTCAACTGAGATGAATTCAATCGATCAATCAGCGTTAAGGTCATTACAAAGTCTAGGAAGTAGCGCAGCTCAACTCGTCAGTTTCCTTAATCAACAATCACAGAAAATTGATTTACTGGTCGGCTATATTCTTAGTCAACAGGATGAGGTTCAATATAGATACCAAGGCATACAATTTGGCGGTGGCGGCATTAAATTTATCGCGACAACTGTATTTAGTATTGGCCAAATACTTGAGCTGAAAATATTTTTACTGGAAAATAATTGTGCTATTTATTGTTTTGGGGAAGTAGTCGAGGTTGAGTCGGCTAACGAACAGTTTGCCTACAAGGTAACGTTTCACTTTATACGAGAAGAAGATAGAGAGATATTGGTGCGTGCCAGTTTACATGAGCAATCTAAACAATTACAAAAACTGGCTAAATTGCGAAATCAAGAAAATAAAAGATAAAACAAACACAAACACAAACACAAATTATCTTGATAGCCTGCTCTACTTCTTTTGACGTTTGTTGCTGCTGCTCGGCATGTGCGGCAACAGAATTTAAACCTCTGTTAATATCATGACTTAAGGGATACCACCGCGAACATAGTGTCATTAATCGATGACGTTAACTACATCAGCTAAACCAATAATAATATGACTATACCCGTTACCATTCAAGATGCCTATTTCAGAGTGCTTGAGCAATTTCAATTCAAGGCGCTGTGATGAAATAATGGTTGTTCAGGAGAATATGCTCAGGATAATTGCTCCTGCATTATCTAATAAGGGACTCCTGTACCGTCTGCATTCTCTAATCAGCTGCATCGATGTAGCGTCCTTAATGAACTACGCAATGACGAACGTGATTTACTCAGACGTCCCCCGCAAGGCTGGTTTATAAAGGATTTATCCATCAGTATTAATTCGACAAGGGAATAACCATTCTCTTCAATCAATGCCTGGCCTAAAGACGTTTCTAATTCCAGCTGAATCCTGCATCTTGAAGTGGCTTGGCTATAGTAGAATAAATTACCTGTACTGCATTATTTTTGCTAGTATTTTCATCAAAGTTATCAAAAAAGGTTTTAGCATCTATGTCATTAATCGCAATAATTATTATAACGCTTGCTATAGGTATTATCCTTGGAGGCATTTTGTTATTAAAAAAGTCGGCGCGAAAATTTAATTTAACAGCGGAGCAACTGGCTAAAATTAAACAGCGTAACGAACGACTTGATAAAGAAGAGCAAGAACAAAACAAAAAATAAGAAGAGTGCAACAGGATTAAAATAACCCGTTAATTGCGATATAGGATTTTAATTAAATGATAGCCAAATTTTGTTCTTATCGGTCCGTGTACTTTTAATATCGGTCTTTTAAAGACAACATCATCAAAAGCTTTCACCATTTTTCCGCGGCGAAACTCGCCCAAATCACCACCTTTTTTCTTCGATGGACAAAGGGAATGTTTTTTGGCTAGTACGCCAAAATTAGCACCGTTAGCAAGTTGTGCTTTTATTTCTATCGCTTGTTTTTCAGTTTTTACTAAAATATGTAATGCACATGCACTCGCCATAGCTGTTATACCTATTGAGTTGAGATTGTTGTTATTATACTAGAGATACGAAGAGCAATGGCACTAATTATTTGCTGGTCTGAAAATGGTCTAAACTGCCAATTTTACTATTGTGTTTACTGCCCTAGTTCGCTATGACTCAAGTAAGCTATTGGCATTTTAAAAGGTACCTCATTGAATATTGACTATTTAATGAGCTCAAATATCACAAGATTACAAATAATTACTTTTACTTACCTTTTTTATGACATAATATGTCAGTGAATTTAACTACTCGGCGTGACTTATACTTATGAAAACAATCCAACACCTGTTTGATAATAATAAACAATGGGCAGAAAAAATCACTAAAGAAAACCCTGGTTTTTTTCAATCCTTATCTGAACAACAATCACCCAAATACTTATGGATAGGTTGCTCTGACTCTCGTGTCCCTGCCAATGAATTACTTGGTATGCAACCTGGTGAAGTCTTTGTACACCGTAATATAGCGAACCAAGTTATTCATACCGACTTAAACTGTTTATCTGTGATTCAATATGCCGTCGATGTATTAAAAGTACAGCATATTATCGTTTGTGGTCATTATGGATGTGGTGGTGTCAGTGCCGCCCTTGATAATAAAAGTCATGGCCTTATTGATAACTGGTTACGCCATATTGAAGATGTTTACCGTTTCCATAAAGAAGAGATGGACAAGCTTACCGATGAGAAAGAGCGCATTAACTTATTATGTGAGCTCAATGTTATCGAGCAAGTAGCCAATATATGTAAAACCACAACCTTGTTAACAGCTTGGCATAATAAACAGGATATTACTGTGCATGGCGTAGTCTACAACTTACACGATGGCATTTTAAAAGATCTTAACGTGTCTGCCGACAGCAAAAAAGATCAGTAAATTTAGTTAACTAAACAGACAAGCAATAAAAAACCAGCAAACTTAACTCAGTTAGCTGGTTTTTTTAGCAAAAATATATCCTTGCTTATTTACTATAAAACGCCACGTTCCATTTGATTTAATTCAATTGATTTAAACAAGGTTGAAAAATTCCCCTCTCCAAAACCTTGATCATTAACTCGCTGGATCATTTCAATAAAAATGGGACCAAATAAGTTTTTAGTAAATATTTGCAATAAGTAAGTATTTTCACCTTGGCTATCAACCAAGATTTGATGCTTTTTAATCTTATCTTTATCTTCTTTTACCCAAGGTACTCGGTCAAATATTTCATCATAATACTCTGGCAAAATATTTAGCGTATCAATAATGTCACTATCTAACTTATCAAGTGAGCCGACAAGATCATCCGTTATAAAAGCTAAATGCTGCACGCCAGGGCCATTATATTCTTTTAAATACTCATCAATTTGATTGTTGGTACTACCCTTACCTTCATTAATAGGTATACAAAATTTACCACAAGGTGATTGCAGTGCATAAGAGATCAATGCTGTTTTAACACCTTTGATGTCAAAATAACGAATTTCGGTAAAACCAAAAACGTCTTTATAAAAATCAGCCCATTTATGCATGGTGCCTTGACGAACATTATTAGTCATATGATCAACGGCTAAAAAGCCTTTGTCTTCAACGATAACGGGCTCAGCAATATCTTCAAAGTCGGTATCATAGATTAAACCTTTATTTTTACCTGTTCTGGCAAAGTTATCGATGAAATAGATAAGGCTATCACCAATACCAAAAATTGCTGGATAGGGAAGTTTGTTGGCTTCATTTTCTGCAGATTTTGCACCACGCTTCACTGCTTCAGTAAAAGCAAAATTAGCATCTTCAACACGCCAGCCCATAGAACAAATGGCAGGGCCATGATTTTTAGCAAATTCTTTAGAAAAACCTGTTTTTTCATTGTTTATAAGAAAATGGATGTCATTTTGATTAAAGTAGTCAACATCACGTCCTTTCATTTTTTTGGTTTTAGAAAAACCAAAGCCATAGAAAGCTTTTTCCATAAAATCAGAGTCGGGGGTGGCATATTCAGTAAACTCAATACCACAAAGTTTTAATGGGTTTTTACATTCGGTCATTGTTATTTCTCTTCCAATCATCTTCTTATATTAAGCCTATTATCAATGGCAAAGCTTAGAAGCGAAAGAGCTGGTAGTACGAGGCCGAATCGATGGTTGTAACAGAAATTGTACGAGTATATTGTTAAAAACCTTGCTCACTGCTAACAAGGCTATACTGATGCTATCAGTCGACTGTATATATTTATGTACAGTGGGGTTTAGCACTCAAGGAATGAGTACTATTCGCTTGATATTTACCTGATAGCAAACACTGGTGTTACTGACCTACTATGCTTTCAAGCAAAAAAACAGTCATTACCATGATTGTACAAAACAATAGCTAATTGATCTCTCATGGATTTTTCTGGGCAATTACAATTTAATTCTATAAATTTCTTAGCAAAATCAGCCAGAACAACTAACCTTAAATTATAGCAGTTACTTTTTACTTTACCTTTACAAGCTGTTAGGTACTAACTTTTTGCTAATTCATCTTAAATGGATAGTTTTTCGCTCTTTTGGAGGTAGTTATGAGTATTTTTCAACATTATCAAACACGTTATGAACAAGCCCAACAAGAAGAATTTAGCTTGCAAGAATTTTTAACTATCTGTAAAGACGATAATCTAGCTTACGCTAGTGCATCAGAACGCTTGCTTCTTGCCATTGGTGAACCTGAAATGGTAGATACAGCCACAGATCCGAAACTCAGTAGGATATTCTCCAACAGGGTTATTAAGCGCTATCCTGCTTTTACAGATTTTTACGGCATGGAGGAAGCCATTGAGCAAATAGTTTCTTATCTAAAACATGCTTCACAAGGATTAGAAGAGCATAAACAGATCTTGTATTTATTAGGCCCGGTAGGCGGCGGTAAATCCTCAATAGCTGAAAAATTAAAATTCCTGATGCAACAAAAGCCTATTTATGTTTTAAGTGCCAATGGCATACGTAGTCCGGTAAATGATCACCCCTTCTGCTTATTTGATGCAAATTCAGACGGTAAAATCTTAAAAGAAGAATACAATATCCCAGAGCGTTACTTGAACAATATTATTTCTCCTTGGGCGGCAAAACGCTTAAATGAATATAAAGGTGATATTGCTCAATTTAAAGTGGTAAAAATTTACCCTTCTATTTTGGATCAAATTGCCATCGCTAAAACAGAGCCTGGTGATGATAATAATCAAGATATTTCAGCGCTTGTTGGTAAAGTCGATATTAGGCAGCTTGAGCATTTTGCTCAAAACGATGCGGATGCTTATAGCTATTCAGGCGCTTTGTGTCGTGCCAATCAAGGCTTAATGGAATTTGTTGAAATGTTTAAAGCACCTATTAAAGTGCTGCATCCATTACTGACTGCCACCCAAGAAGGTAATTATAACCCCACAGAGGGTCTTTCAGCTTTACCATTTAACGGAATTATACTTGCCCATTCAAATGAATCTGAATGGACCACTTTTAAAAATAACAAAAACAACGAAGCATTCTTAGATCGGGTATATATTGTTAAAGTGCCTTATTGCATGCGTATTTCTGAAGAAGTTAAGATCTATAAAAAACTACTTGAAAACAGTGAATTAAAAACGGCGCAATGTGCGCCAGATACTTTAGATATTCTTGCGCAATTCTCGGTCTTATCTCGTTTAAAAGACCCTGTTAACTCAAGCATTTATTCAAAAATGCGTGTTTATAATGGCGAGACACTTAAGGATACCGATCCAAAAGCAAAATCCTATCAAGAGTACCGTGACTATGCTGGCATTGATGAAGGTATGTCAGGACTTTCTACTCGCTTTGCTTTTAAGATTTTATCTCGGGTATTTAACTTCGATAGTGCTGAAATCGCGGCAAACCCTGTGCACTTATTCTATGTATTAGAGCAACAAGTTGAACGAGAGCAACTGCCCAAAGAAACCGCAGATCGCTATATGGAATTTATCAAAGGCTACCTGACCCCTCAATATATTGAGTTTATTGGTAAAGAAATACAAACCGCCTACTTAGAGTCTTACTCCGAATACGGACAAAACATTTTTGACCGATATGTCACTTATGCAGATTTTTGGATTCAAGATCAAGAGTATAGAGATGCAGAGACCGGTCAGCTATTTGATCGTCAATCTCTTAATGATGAATTAGAGAAAATTGAAAAACCAGCAGGTATAAGCAACCCGAAGGATTTCCGTAATGAAATTGTTAATTTCGTCCTACGGGCAAAAGCCAATAATAATGGTCAAAATCCACTTTGGACTAGCTATGAAAAACTACGTATCGTTATTGAGAAAAAAATGTTTTCCAATACTGAAGATTTATTACCTGTTATTTCTTTTAATGCTAAGACATCAAGCGATGACCAACAAAAACATGATGATTTTGTTAAACGTATGATGACAAAAGGCTATACCCAAAAGCAAGTACGCTTATTGTCTGAGTGGTATTTACGGGTTAGAAAGTCTTCTTAAGTCGTATCTCTTGCGCAATATGGATAAGCTAAAAAAGAGATAAGGATAATATATGGCCAATTTTATTGATAGACGTCTTAACAGTAAAAATAAAAGTACCGTTAATCGGCAACGTTTTTTAAGGCGTTATAAAAATCAAATTAAAAAATCTGTCTCGGATGCAATAAACCAACGAGGTGTGACAGATATAGATTCTGGTGAAAGCATCATTATCCCCAAACAGGATTTATCCGAGCCGATTTTCCATCAAGGTGATGGCGGTGTAAAAGATAGAGTACATCCAGGTAATGATCAATATTCTCCTGGTGATAAAATCCCTCGTCCGCCGAAACAGCAAGGCCAAGGTGCTGGCCAAGGAGATGCTAGTAATAGCGGAGAAGGCGAAGATGACTTTACCTTTTCAATTTCAAAGGAAGAATATCTAAACCTTCTTTTTGAAGACTTAGAGCTACCCAACCTTGAGAAAAATCAATTAGATAAAATGATTGAATATAAAACGGTGCGCAGTGGTTTTTGCTCAGAGGGTGTGGCATCAAATATAGATATTGTTAAATCACTGCAAGGCTCCATTGCCCGTCGCATAGCAATGACCACCTCAAAACGTAAAAAGTTAAAAGAGCTCGAGCAAGCACTTCTAGCACTGAGTCAAGATACCCATGATCATATTCAACAAGAGCGTGCGTTGCGACTTGAGATTACAGCACTAAAAAACAAAATAGCCAAAGTACCTTTTATTGATACTTTCGACTTACGTTTTCGTAATTATACTAAGCAAGCAGTCCCTACGTCAAAAGCGGTAATGTTTTGCTTAATGGATGTTTCAGGCTCGATGGATCAAGCAACGAAAGAAATGGCAAAACGTTTTTATATTTTACTATATCTATTTCTTAGTCGCACCTATAAAAATATTGATGTTATTTATATCCGGCACCATACCCAAGCGAAAGAAGTCGATGAACATGAATTTTTTTACTCCCAAGAGACCGGCGGAACAATTGCATCAAGTGCCTTAGAGTTAATGAATGATATTATCTGCGAACGCTATAATGATAATCAATGGAACATTTATGGTGCCCAAGCTTCTGATGGCGATAACTGGGCAGATGACTCGCCCCGCTGTCAAACAATTTTACAGCAACAAATACTGCCTAAAAGCCGCTATTTTAGTTATATAGAAATAACCCAAAGAGCACACCAAACCCTATGGAAACACTATCAACAAGTGGAGCAGTCTAATACGAACTTTGCCATGCAGCATATCAAATCAGTCGCTGATATTTACCCGGTATTTAGGGAGCTTTTCAAAAAGAACACACAAAGTGCCACGTAACTTATTAAATGGGGTGATAGATGACAAACACTAATGATGATACCGCTCAAAAAACTAAAGTAACGCCTTTAGACGATAGTCCAGATTGGACTTTTGACTTGCTTGGACAATATCAGCGAGAGATTGCGCGTGTTGCTGACTTTTACCGTCTAGATACTTATACCAATCAAATAGAGGTGATCACGGCGGAACAAATGATGGATGCATATGCCAGTGCGGGCATGCCTATCGGTTATAGTCATTGGACCTTCGGCAAAAAATTCATTCAAACGGAACAAAACTATCAACGAGGCCAGATGGGCCTAGCTTATGAAATTGTAATAAATTCAAACCCTTGCATTTCATACTTGATGGAAGAAAATACCATGACCATGCAAGCACTGGTCATGGCACATGCTTGTTATGGTCATAACTCTTTCTTTAAAGGAAATTATTTATTTAAATCATGGACTGATGCCAGTTCAATTATCGACTACTTACTTTTTGCCAAAAGTTATATTGCCAAGTGTGAACTAAAATATGGTATCAGTGAGGTTGAAGCTACTTTAGATGCCTGTCATGCCTTAATGAGTCATGGTGTTGACCGTTATAAAAGACCACAAAAAATATCACTCGATGAAGAACTTAGAAGACAATCTGAACGTGCTGAATATTTACAATCACAGGTAAACGCTTTATGGCGCACTGTCCCTAAAAAAGCACAGCAAGACGATGAGAAAAAAAACATATTTCCCAAAGAGCCTCAAGAAAATCTTTTATATTTTATTGAGAAAAATGCCCCTTTGCTCAAACCTTGGCAAAGAGAAATTGTCAGAATCGTCAGGAAAATATCGCAATATTTCTACCCGCAGAAACAAACTCAAGTGATGAACGAAGGTTGGGCCTGTTTTTGGCACTACACTATTTTAAACCACTTATATGATGAGGGCTTAGTCACAGATAAATTTATGCTGGAGTTTTTACACAGTCATACTAATGTCGTTGCTCAACCTAAATACAACAGTAAATATTATTCAGGTATAAATCCTTATGCTTTAGGTTTTAATATGTTCATTGATATCAGACGTATTTGTGAACACCCAACAGAAGAAGATAAAGAATATTTTCCTGAAATAGCGGGCAGTAACTGGCTAGATACGTTACATTTTGCCATGGAAAACTTTAAAGATGAAAGTTTTATCAGCCAATATTTATCGCCAAAACTAATGCGTGACTTTAAATTTTTTCATATTAATGATGATAGTGACAATAATTATGTTGAAATTGGTGCTATTCATAATGAGCAAGGCTATAAAAAAGTTCGTCAAAACCTAGCAAATCAGTATAACCTCAGTAATATTGAAGTAAATATCCAAATAATTGACGCAAATGTTGATGGTGACAGAGCGCTAACCCTTAGATACACGCCACACAATGGTGTAGAGCTTGGCGATTCAAAAGATGAGGTATTAAAGCACCTGCATTATTTATGGCACTTTGACGTTAAGATTGTGCAAGAAATGAAATCAGGTGAAGATAAGATCATTGCCAGCTGTTCACAAAAAAATAAAGACGATTAAATCGTCTTTATTTAAAATTGCTGACCATAGCGATTAAAAATTAATCGACAGATAATTCTTTCAAAACATCATCTTTTAACTCAGCCCATAGTGCGCCAGAATCAATGCCGTATTTACGAACTACAAATATTGCGTCTTCATACTTTTCGGCTTTAGCCAACTCTATTAACGTTTGGTAATATGCTCTAGTGATCTCACGCCCTTTAGGGTGAGAAAAATACAAGTTACCAATACGAGAGTACAGACCACCCAAACCATTTAGAATAAGTAAATAAATAGAGTTCCCAGAAGCGACGACTAAATCTTTATTTAACTGATAGTCAAATTTAGTAAAAGCTTCACCTGTGTCTTCAACGTCTTTATAGGCTTCAAGGGTTGCTATGGCTTTTTCTGGGTTGTTTTTTAAGGCACCACGGACATAAATAGCACTGATATTGGTACGAGCTGATAATAAGTTATCAACTAAATCAGGAATTCCCTCTTGGTCTAATTGCGCCAACGTTTCTAGGATATTTAAACTAGAGGTTTCCCAAAAATTATTAACTTTGGTCGGTTTTCCATGTTGTATCGTTAACCAGCCATCACGAGCCAAACGCTGTAAGACTTCTCTTAGGGTGGTACGTGTTACACCGATAAGTTCCGATAGTTCACGCTCTGCAGGTAATATAGTGCCGGGAGGAAAACCACCATTCCAAATGGATTCAACGATATATTGTTCTGCAAATCCTGCTGGGCTTTTAGCTTTTATGACCATTGACTATAATTACCTGATAATAGTTGTAAATTGAGGATGGATTTCCAACAGATTGTACCAGAAGTATAGTTATGCACAAGAGCCTTACAATTACTCGCTGGTGAAAGTAAAAACTAAGCATTCGCTTGTTAAAAGTCAAATTGATAACTAATACCAATAAAATTAATTAATTTCAAAGGCTTTGTTGTGTCATTCAGTTAAAAATTTGATAGAATTCCAAGCTAATAATAATCGCTAAAATTGCATACAATTTCACAGCCCATTTAGAGAATTACATGAAACAACTTTTATACGTTTTACTGGCGTTATCTGCGGTGCTCTTTCCAAGCATGGCTTTTGCTGTCGAGGCAGCACACCAAAATATTGATTTAACAGGTCACTGGATTGGCTACACCGCTATAGCAATTTTTGTTCTAGCCTATACTCTGGTTATTTTAGAAGAACAGTTGCACCTGAGAAAATCAAAACCGGTACTGCTTGCTGCCGGCCTTATTTGGATATTAATTGCTGCCTATTATAACTCTCAAGGTATGCCAGACGCTGCTGCCGTAGCCATTCGTCATAATTTCTTAGAATATACCGAGTTATTCTTCTTTTTATTAGTCGCTATGACTTACATTAATGCCATGTTAGAGCGTGATGTTTTTAATGCTCTGCGCGATTGGTTAGTACAAAAAGGCTTTAGCTATAAAACGCTATTTTGGCTAACCGGTATTCTGGCCTTCTTTATCTCACCTATTGCAGATAACTTAACCACTGCACTTATTATGTGTGCGGTAGTTTTAGCGGTTGGTAAAGATGAGCCTAAATTTATTGCCATGAGTTGTGTCAATATTGTCATTGGCGCAAATGCCGGTGGTGCATTTAGCCCATTTGGTGACATTACTACCCTAATGGTATGGCAAAAAGGTATTCTTGAGTTTACTGAATTCTTTGCGCTATTCTTACCAGCTGTAGTGAACTTTGTTATTCCTGCCTTTATTATGCAATTCTTTATACCTACAGGTAAGCCAAGTGCTATTTCAGGCGCAATGACGCCGATCAAAAAAGGCGGGTTAACCATAGTAGGCTTGTTTATTTTGACTATTATTACGGCAGTATCTTTCCATAACTTCCTACATTTACCACCCGTATTTGGCATGATGTTAGGTTTATCTTATTTGAAATTCTTTGGTTACTACCTTCGTCAATCAGGTCTAGGTGAAATCGACAAATCAGATTCACCTACCGGCCATATAATTAATGATGATTTTGATATTTTTGACAAAATTGCCAAAGCCGAATGGGATACACTATTCTTCTTCTACGGCGTTATTTTAGCGGTTGGTGGTTTAGGCTTTATTGGTTACTTAGGCATGGCTTCAGAATTCATGTACGGCGAATTAGGGGCAACAAATGCCAATATTATAGTCGGTCTATTATCGGCCATTGTTGATAACATCCCGGTGATGTTTGCGGTATTAACCATGAACCCTGATATGTCAGACACCCAATGGTTGCTCGTTACGCTAACGGCGGGTGTCGGTGGTAGTTTATTATCTGTTGGCTCTGCTGCGGGTGTTGCGCTAATGGGACAAGCACGTGGCTATTATACCTTCTTTAGTCACTTAAAATGGACGCCGGTAATTGCCCTTGGCTACGCTGCCAGTATTTATGTGCATTTATTAATAAACTAATCATCGGTATTAAATGCTGACATTAATAATGTCATATTAATGTCAGGAGAAAGCCAAGCAGCTTTTTCTTCATGGTACCTTTTAAAAAAGCTTCTATTTGGTTAGGAGCTTTTTTTTTACTCAATTTGTTAAAGGATCTTTTGTGAATTACTTAAGCAATATCACCACACGTCAAAAACCATGGTTACTACTGGCTATCTCAGCTCTAACCATAGAGCTATCTGCTTTATTTTTTCAATATGTTATGGATTTAGCGCCTTGCATTATGTGTGTCTATCAACGCCTGGCTATCTTGGCAATATTTTCCGCCGGCGTTATTGGCACTGTCGGTTGTCAAAATGTATTTGCCAGAACATTGGCCTATCTATCTTGGGGGGGGAGCGCAATTTGGGGGTTCATCATAGCTTTAGAGCATGTTGACATGCAAGCGAACAGCGGTTCACTTTTTTTTAGCTGCGAGTTTATTCCTAACTTCCCGACTTGGGCGCCTTTACATCAATGGCTACCCTTATTATTTGAAGCAACGGGTGATTGTGGCGAGATAAGCTGGCAGTTTTTCGGCTTCAGTATGCCTCAGTGGATGGTGGTTATTTATGCTCTTTATACCCTAGCCTTCGCTGTTGTCCTTGTTAATCGTCTTATCTGTGCGAAAAAGCCATAAGAGATAAGACATAGGTCGAAGTGAAGATAAAAAGAGCAGATGCTAGCGTTAACAGTGTCTGCTCTTTTTCTTATACGGAGTTTACTCGTTGCTGACCTTTTTTGAGTAAGGCTATTAAATAAACCGCATTAACGCCTGCCCATACTCACTGACCATGTTTCAAATATAGCGGCGCTGACCACCATTAGTCCGCCGACCATAGTTAAAACGTTAGGACGTTCATGTAAAAGCATAAAGGCTAGTACGCTACCGTACAAGGGCTGTAAGCAAGAGATCAAACCCGCTGTAGTTGCCGACAAATGCCGCAAACTTGAGGCAAATAGGGCGTGAGGAGTCGCAGTAAAGACGATACCAACCAATAACAGCAATAACCAGTCTCTTTCGGTTACTTGCCCTAGTGGTACCTCAATAAAAAGGCACAGCATCAAACAAGCAACTAATGTTTGATACAGCATGGTATGAGGCCCAGAATAATGGGAAAAATAATTTTTATGTAGGATATTTCTTAAGGCAAAAAATACCGCTGAAAATATTCCGGTAACAATACCGAGAGTTATTTGATTACCCAAGCTTATTTCAGGTATTAACAAGACAATACCGACAATAACCACTACAGCCATCAGCATATCTTTTACTTTTGGCAAACTTTTATTAAACAGCGGTTCAATAAATACCGTTATTACCGGGTAAGTAAAAAAAGCAATGATACCAACAGTGACCCCGGCCATTTGCATCGCGGCAAAATAAGTAACCCAGTGTATGCCGACGACCACACCCAGTAATAAGGCAATACCATAGTCTTTCCTACTGGCTAAAGTGATTTTTTTCTTTTGCAACGTGAGCAAGGTAAAAAGTGCCAAGGCGGCTATACCCGTCCGGTACACCGTTATATCAAGCGCGGGCAAGCCAATCAGCTTAGAAAAAAGCGCGGTACCACCAAAAAGAAAAACGGCGATATGTAAATAGAGCAAGCTTTGTTGCTCGACATTTACCACTACAGGACTTTGACCGGTGTTGTTCATGATAAGCTGTGCATTATTTTAGTATGGCTTAATCAATATCATTTAATGGCCAAAGGACAATATAATCTTCAAAATTTTCAATACTGACTTCATTATCTTTGACTATTTTCCCTCTTACCGACATACCCGCTTTATGCATTGCTGATTTTTTCCCATTATGCAACAAAGGGTGCCATGACGGCATACCTCGTCCTTCTTGTAGGCGGCGGTAGGTACAACTTGGCGGCATAAAAAACACCGCATCAATATTATCTTGTGATAAACGTACGCAGTCAGGTACTAACGTGGTACGTTGCTCATATTTAGAACATTGGCAAGATTTCTCATTGAGCAAATGACAAGCAATATTAGAGTAAAAGATCTGTTCACCCTCTTTGATATGGTCGGTCGGTAAAAGCTCCGCCGCTTCATCAGTATGCTCGTCATCAATAAATTTATTCAGACAGCATTTAGCACAGCCATCACACAAGGATTCCCATTCAGGGCGAGTCATTTCTGCTAGGGTTTTAGTTTGCCAAAAAGGCTGTTCTACTGTTTTTGTATTGTTCATTTACTACTACTTTCTTTATTCATTAACGTTACTAACTAACATTGCTAATTGATTTATTGGATAGGTGGAAACTTTATCCGATCAGATAGAAGACCCACTGAGCTGACAAAATAATACGATAAATTCCAGTGCATTAAACTCTTATAGTTATCATAAGCAAGATATACCCGACCATTTTCATCATCGGGAAAAACTAACGCCGCTTTAATATTAACATTGGGCAAATTAGTACCATCCGCCCGTCGCACGCCAAGGGCTTGCCACTGAGCCAGTGTTTTTTCTGTTTCAGACCAGGCTTTTAGCCAGTTTTTGCGACTGCCGGTATTTTTTGGAATGGCTAGAGTATTATCAAAGCCTTTAGGTAACTTAACTTGGCGACCCCAAGTCAACTCATCACTCCAACCCTCTTTTTGTAAGTAATTTGCCATAGATGAAAATATATCGGCTTGGTTTTGCCAGATATCCTTTTTACCATCACCATCACCATCAACAGCATAGCTCAAAAAGGACGTAGGCATAAACTGATTTTGTCCCATAGCCCCGGCCCACGAACCTTTCATATCTTCAATGCTAATATGTCCTTCCTCTAAGATGGTCAGCGCAGCCATTAATTGCTTTTTAAAGAATACTTCGCGTCTGCCTTCATAGGCTAAAGTTGATAAAGCAGATATGACATTGTAACCACCGGTAAATTTACCAAAGTTAGTTTCAAGGCCCCATAACGCGATAATAAAACGTGGTTGTACCTGGTACTGATCAGCGACTTGGCTTAATAATACTTGGTGCTCTTTGTATAAGGCCCTCGCTTTTTCTACCTTCCACTTTGGTACACGTTTAGGTAGATAAGTATCTAATGTTTCTCTACTCTCAGGTTGGCTTCTATCAGCTTTAACTGCGCGTTTATGAAACTTTACCTTGGCAAAGCTTTCTTTAATTAACGCTTGGCTAAATCCTTGTGCTAAGGCATCCGCTTTTAGGGTTATCACATAATCAGCAAAGCCCTCTGCTGTTAGCTCAGTTTTAGCCGCCTTTGCTTGATTGCTCATAGCCAGTGTTATCACGACGGATAAGCCAATCGCCTTTATAAGCAAGCTCATTAGAGCTCTCCTTGCTCTTTTTTAGCATCCATAGCAGCTTTATGTGCTTTTAATAAGTTTTCTGGTGGTGGCGGTAACTGTAAAAAGAAACCTTTTTCAACTAGGTTATTTTTCACTTTTTCTAAATCAGCCATGGCTAATTTATCTTTGTTATCGAGATTAATGAGTGTAACGAGCTCTGGCGTGCCAAACTTCTTCATCAAGTCTTCCGGCACTGCAGAGAAGTCGTCACGAGTTTTAACAAAAATGTAGGTTTGGTCCTTTCGGGGACTTTTATAAATAGCACATAGCATAATGGAGACCTATAGTTAACGGAAAAATTGTATTGCTAATTTAATATATCATGAGCCTAGGGTGAACCCTATAGTGACTTAAGAAAATAATATTAACAAAAATATAAATGCAGCAGACTGCTGACATAAAAGGTAGGCTATAAATAATTTACTTATAACCTTGTTTCGCAAACGTTGTTAAAGCTTCACCAAATAACTCATTACGCCAACTTGATAATAACTCAACTTTTTTCGCACTACTGCGCGCACCGTTAAGGCCAAATTGCCACGTTAAGAAGTGATTGATTTGCTTTTTTGAAGCAATATTTTCTATCGCTAAGCCATTTTGTTCACTTACCTGCACTAAGAAAGCTTTTACTTTTTTAAACGTTTGTTTGTAAGCGGGGTAATCATCGAGGCGATTAATTGTTTCTGGATAGTCACTTACCTCAGTTTTATCCGCTTTAGCTAACACTGCCAACATAGCTTTACCTTTGTGGCGAATATCGAGAACTTCCGCCCCTTCAAGGTTTAACATAGCGCTAACACTGACCGGATTACTTTGCGCTAATGCCATTAAGGTATGATCTTTAGCAATAAAGCCAATAGGCAAGTCACGTTTCTGTGCTTGTTGAAAGCGCCAAGTTGCCAGGTCCTTTAACACATTTAATTGCTTAGGATTTAAACGCCACCCCATTTTAATATTAAGATACATGTCACTTTCATTCACTGGTGTGAATTTTTTATCAATCATATTTTGCGTTTCTAGCTTTGCATAGGCTAAAAAACCCGCTTGCGTTAGTTCCGCTAATAATGTTGGGTAAAGCAAGAACAAATGATCAACATCGGCACTGGCATAGACTAGTTGTTTTTCCGTTAACGGCCTTTTAGTCCAGTCAGTACGTGACTCAGACTTATCTAATTCGATATCAGTGAAATGCTTTACCATAGCAGCATAGCCCAAAGATAGGCCATGCCCCAGAAATGACATCATGATTTGACTATCAATTAAATTTACCGGTTGGCAATTTCCTGCAGTCAAAAAAACTTCTAAATCTTCTGAGCAGGCATGCAACACTTTAGTGATCTTGCTATTGGTGAGCAATTGCCAAAAAGGTGTTAAATCATCAATGGCAAGGGGATCAATAAGGGCAAGTTGCTTACCATCACAAACCTGAAGTAAACCAAGCTTGGCATATAGCGTACGGGTACGAACAAACTCAGTATCTATGGCTAACACTTTAGCCTTAGCGAGTTGCTCACATAACTTATTTAAGCTGAGCTGATCTTCAATTAATTGATAATGCATAATTTTTACTTCTACCACTGCTACTTATGACGACGACGAGTACTTTGTTGATGGCGTTGTTGATGCTTTTTAACCGAGCGACGAATTCGACGGCTCTTAGCATTGTCCATGGCTTTTTCGTCAACTTTAACCTTACTTTCTGTTTCAGGTGTCAAGTTAACTAATTTACGATAATAGTTAACTTCTTTTAACTGCAATTCTCGCCATCCACCTAGCGGTAACTGGCGCTGCATTTCTAAATCACCATAACGCACGCGGATAAGACGACTGACCTGTACTTCTTGGCTTTCCCATAAGCGACGCACTTCTCTATTACGCCCCTCTGATAAGACTACATGGAACCAATGATTTCGGCCTTCACCACCACTGTAAGTTATTTTTTGAAAACGTGCTTGACCATCTTCCAACTTAACGCCAGCACGTAGTCTTTGTAACATGGCTTCATCGATTTCACCAAAAACACGAACCGCGTATTCACGTTCGATCTTTTGTGATGGATGCATTAATCGGTTTGCTAGCTCACCATCGGTGGTAAATAACAACATGCCTGAGGTGTTAATATCTAAACGGCCAACGGCAACCCAACGGCCAGTTTCAAGTTTCGGTAAACGATCAAAAACGGTTGGACGGCCTTCAGGATCTTTACGAGTACACATTTCACCTTCTGGCTTGTTATACATAAGTACGCGACAGATATCTTCATCTTTGGCCGTTAGTTTAACATGGTGACCATCTAATCGAATGAGCTCAGAGCCGGTAATTCTATCGCCTAAAAAAGCAACATTACCGTCAATGCTAACCCGACCGGCACTGATCATGGCTTCCATTTCACGGCGAGAGCCCTTACCTGCACGCGCTAGTACTTTTTGCACTTTCTCTGAGTCGGCATGAGTCGCGGTTTGGAAGTTAACTTTTACCACCTTTTCCGGCTCTTTCTTAGCTTTACCTTTTTTGACTAAGCCTTTTTTAGCTAGGCCTTTTTTTGCCGAACCTTTTTTTTCAGTACCACGTGTGCCATATTTTTTATCAATAGCTGCGTCTTTACTTGTTTTTTTCTTATCTACCGTCATTATTTTTTCTCTGTTACGTCAGTAGCAGCTCCCTTGAAGCTTACTTCTGACTCATTTTCAGGTTTCATTCACCCATAAACCGCAATAATTAATTGCACGTTTAATTTAGGCTACTGAAATGGCGAAGGGTCACCTTCACCTATACGTAATATCTCAATACTATCATTAGAAAAATCGATTACTGTGGTGGGATGCTCCCCTAAATAACCACCATTGACGATAAGGTCAACTTGATGTTCTAACAAATCACGAATGTGCTCGGGATCATACTCAGCCATTTCTTGACCAGGCATAATCAAACTGGTTGACATTATAGGCTCTGCCAGTTCAGTCAACAAGGCTTGTGCAATAGTATTATCCGGTACTCTAATACCTATTGTTTTCTTTTTAGGGTTTAACAAGCGCTTAGGCACTTCTTTGCTGCCTTTAAAAATGAAGGTATATGGACCAGGGGTGTTATTTTTCAATAATCTAAAGGCGGTGTTATCTATGCGGGTATATTCGGATAATTGGGATAAATCTTGGCATACCAAAGTAAAATTATGATCCTTATCTATCTCTCGAATTCGGCAGATACGCTCTAACGCTTTTTTATCACCTAGATGACAACCTAAGGCATAGCCTGAGTCCGTTGGATAAACTATCACGCCGCCTTGTTTAATAATTTCGGCTGCTTGTTTCATTAAGCGCCCTTGAGGGTTATCTGGGTGTACATAAAAAAACTGACTCATGAGAAATTCCTTTACTTAAAATAACTTAGACTAATTATGTTTATTGCCATTGTGCCCAAACAGGTTTAGCGCCAACAGGCATGGTAAGGTTTCGCCCTAGATCACTCCACCTATTAGGATAGTGAAAATCAGAGCCCATGGAGGCATATAAGTTATATTCTTGACAATAAGCCAGCATTTTTTTCTTTTGCTCTGGGTTCATTTGCGGTAACACCACTTCTAAACCATCACCGGCAACCTCACTAAAATGAACAATTAAACGTCGTAGCCATTTAGCAGAAAGATCATATCGAATAGGATGTGCCATGACCGCACTACCACCTGCTTGATGTATTGCCTGAACCGCTTCGCCAATACTACACCAGTTAGGTTTTACATAAGCACGTTGCCCTTTTGAGCCTTTTTTTCCTATATATTTATCAAAGGCTTGTTGCATGGTATTAACATGCCCTTGTTGATGCATTACTTTAGCAAAATGTGCCCGTGTTATGGAACCGTCTCCAGCCAAAGCTTTTGCCTCTGTATAAATAGTAGGAAAACCACATTTCGCCAGCTTCTCCCCCATGGCAATAGCACGCTGCTCTCTTGCTTCTTGCTGCTGCGCTATCAGTGTTTTTAATTCACTATTGCCTTTATCTATATTCAAACCAACGATATGAATTTCAAAGCCTTGCCATACGGTAGATATTTCAATGCCACTTATCAATTTAAGTGTAATTTTTTTATCTTCAATATGCTTTTGTGCTATATCAAGACCGGCGGTAGTATCATGATCTGTGATAGCTAAAACATCAATTTGAAAGTTGACGGCTCTATCTATCAAGGTTTGCGGTGATAATGCACCATCAGAGCAATTAGTATGGCTATGTAAGTCAATACGTTTGTGGGCAAAACCTTCGGTTGCTACTATCTGATGAGGGAAATCAGTGGTTGACAGTAATGCCATAATAAGGTCTTCTATAAGGGTAATCTTAGTATTAAGATAAGTTTACTGATAACGAGTAAACAATGATACTTTTTCCTTTATTAATAAAAAATTTAATAAGCTGAAATTACATTATAAACGGCTAATAAAGGCACTTAAAAATGAGCACAGTAACAACTCAACTTTCATTAATCTGGTGGTGGCATAACTCGACATAATTGGGTTGTGATAATTGCGTGTATCTTAAGAAAAGATTAAACAAATTTCAAAAAACCCGCTTTTATCAGCGGGTTTTTACGTTAAAGCGTTCGAGATTTACTATACAAAATGGAGTTAACAAAGGATTTCAACATGAATAGAACAAAAACATGGTTTATTTGGTGGCTGTTGCCTATTTACGCAGGTTGACAATTTTTCTTTAAATAAACCGATAGAAGTATTCAATATGACTCAAAATTTACCAAGTAAAATAAAGGGTGAAGTAATCACCGTACAAGATAGTACGCACTATCAAAATGATCCGTTAAGTGTTTACCAATTATTATGTCACCAACACCAACATAATATTTTATTAGAATCGGCCGAGATTGATAAAAAGCATTTATTAAAAAGCTTATTATTAACTGACGCGGCAGTAAAAATTGTTTGTAACGGTAATGCTGTCACTTTCTCTGCCTTAACGTTAAATGGCGAATCAGCCATTAACTTCGCAGCAGCTCAATTAGCAGAGCATGCGCAAGTCTGCTTCGCAGATGATGAAAAATCATTTCTAGCAACGTTTGCCGAAGTTGCTAACGACCTCGATGAAAAGGCTCGTCTAATTGCAACAAATTCCTTGCACAGCTTACGGTTATTCAATCAACTCAGCAATGAAAACAGTCATCCCTTTGCCGTATTCCTCGGCGGTGTTTTTGCCTTTGATCTGATGGCAATAACAGAGCAATTACCCGAGGTTGATATCGGTGATAACACTTGCCCTGACTTTGTCTATTACTTAGCAGAAACCCTAGTTATCATTGACCATGAATTGCAAACCACAGAAATTGTCGGCAATATTTTTAATTACCATGACGCTGAAAAAACCAAACAAAGTCAATTAGCTATATGCAAACGTGTTGCTCAAATTAAAGCAGCGCTGGCGAACTCAGTCGATGCTGAGCAAGTTGCCTCGCTAAGCCCATCCTATTCGGATATTAATGATAAAGAAAAGTTTAATGACGAACTGCAAGTTGATATTAGCGACCAACGTTTTTGTCAGATAGTAGAGCAATTAAAAGAAAATATCAGGGCGGGTGATATATTTCAAGTGGTACCTTCGCGTACTTTTACCCTGCCTTGTTTTGACCCCATTGCCGCTTACAAAGCACTAAAAATTAGTAACCCAAGTCCCTATATGTTTTATTTAAAAGATAGTGACTTTTGTATTTTTGGCGCCTCGCCAGAGTCTGCCTTAAAATATCAAGCCAGCAACCGTCAAGTAGAAATTTACCCTATAGCTGGCACACGCCCTCGCGGTTTTGATAAAGAAGGTAATATTTCATTAGACCTAGACAGCCGTATTGAACTAGAGCTAAGGCAAGATAAAAAAGAATCCGCTGAACATATTATGCTGGTTGATTTGGCGCGAAATGACATTGCTCGAGTTTCCCAGCCTGGCACTCGCTATGTTGCTGATTTACTTAAAGTTGATCGCTACTCCCATGTAATGCATCTAGTTTCTCGAGTCTGTGGTACTTTACAAACCGATTTAGATGCCTTGCACGCCTATCAAGCGTGTATGAATATGGGCACACTATCTGGCGCACCCAAGGTAAGAGCAACGTCGCTTATTCGAGAAATAGAAGGTAAAAGGCGTGGCAGTTACGGCGGCGCGGTTGGTTACTTAACCGGCACGGGTGAAATGGATACTTGTATTGTTATACGTTCTGCCTTTGTTAAAGATAATATTGCGCAAGTACAAGCCGGCGCTGGTGTGGTGTACGATTCAGACCCAATGAGCGAAACCAATGAAACCAGGCAAAAGGCTCAGGCCGTTATCAATGCCATTGCCACGGCTAACACTAATGCCAAAGTTTCGGCGCAGGAGCAAACTCATGACTAAATTATTTATGCTCGATAACTTAGACTCTTTTACTTATAACTTGGTTGATGAATTTCAATGTTTAGGTTTTGAGCCCAGTGTCTATCGCAACACACTCAGTGCTGATTTTATTTTTGCTAAAATGCTGGCCCATACCCAACAAACTGCGGAGCCAGTATTACTAGTGTTATCTCCTGGCCCAGGCGAGCCCAAAAATTCAGGCTGTTTAATGGCACTGATCAAAAAATGTGCTGGACGTATTCCAATGCTCGGTATTTGTTTGGGCCATCAAGCCTTAATAGAGCACTATGGCGGTCGAGTAGACCGAGCTGAAGAAGTGGTTCACGGAAAATCTTCAAATATTACGCACCATGGTTATGGCCCTTTTAAGGGGATGAAAAATCCTCTACCCGTTGCCCGTTATCATTCCTTGATAGGTAAAGATATACCAGCAGAGTTAGACGTTATCGCTGAGTATAACGGTATGTGTATGGCCATTAGCAAAGAAGATGATGCCGTTTTAGCTTTTCAATTTCATCCAGAATCCATATTAACGACATTTGGTACCCCCTTGTTAAAGCAGAGTATTCAACACTTGCTTAGCCTGTCAGCATCGCTCAATAATAAAGTCACTGGAGAATAGTATGATTAGCCAACAAAATACCCATGGTAATGCTTTGGGTACAACGGCACTAAATTCAACCGCTAGTGTTGCACCCGATATCAGCACTATTTTGCCGACATTAGTTGCTGGCGTTGATCTTGAGCAAAAACAAAGCCATGACTTTTTTCAACAAGTACTGCAAGGCAAGGTAGCACCTGCGTTAATTGCCAGTGTCTTAACAGCGTTAAAAATAAAAGGTGAGACACCAGAAGAAATTGCTGGCGCAGCAATCGCTATCCGTGCAGCGGCTACTTCATTTCCTCAGAGAAACAGTGAAGAAGATATTATCGCCGATTGTGTTGGTACTGGCGGCGATGGTGCTAATACCATAAATATTTCTACCACGGCGGCGATTTTAGCGGCGGCTTGTGGTTTGAAAATGGCTAAACATGGCAACAGAAGTGTTTCCAGTATGTCTGGCTCTGCTGATTTACTGGAGGCTTTTGGCGTTAATTTATCCATGTCTCCTGCAACAGCCAAGCATTGTTTAGCACAAACCAACTTATGTTTTTTATATGCTCCCGCCTATCACTCTGGTTTTAAATATGCGGCGCCAGTGAGGAAAGCTATGGCTATTCGCACTATATTTAACATCTTAGGCCCGCTAGTGAATCCCGCTCATCCGAATATTATGCTACTGGGTGTGTATACCCCCGCGTTATTAATGCCCATGGCAAAAGCACTACAACTTACCGGCGTTAAACGCGCTTTTGTTGTTCATGGCAGCGGACTAGATGAAATTGCTTTGCATGGTAACACTCAAGTTGTTGAAATAAAAAATGATAAATTAATTGAACGTACTATTAAGCCACAAGACTTTGGCTTAAAAAATTACCCGCTTGCAGAGATCAAAGGTGGCACACCAAACGAGAATGCTAAAATCATTAAAGATATATTATCGGGTCAAGGACAGGCTGCCCACAATGCTGCAGTGATAATTAACTGTGCTGCGCTATTGTATTTACACAATAAGGCCGACTCACTCAGTCAAGCTGCGCAGCTTGCCAGTGAGGTACTGGCCTCGGGTAAAGGCTTAGCAACGTTATCAAGCCTAGTTAAGCTTTCAAATCAAGGTGTCAGCTCAAATTCAAAGGACAATGATACCTATACCGAAGCCGATACAGATCCTCAAATCAAAACTGACAAAAAGGCTGAAAAATAACATGAATAGCAGCTCGAACACTTCAGTAGAAAAAAATATTTTAGAAAAGATCGTCGACGATAAGCGTATTGAAATTGCCGCCCTAAAAAAGAGTAAGCCATTAGCCAGTTTCATTGACGAGTTAGTGCCGACGACTAAAGATATGTACGCGGCATTAACAAGAACCAAGGATAAGCCATATGCGGGTTTTATTCTTGAGTGTAAGAAAGCATCACCGTCTAAAGGACTTATCCGTGCCGACTTTGATGTTAAAGCTATTTGCCAAATTTATGATAAATACGCTGCGGCAATATCTGTGTTAACCGATGAAAAGTATTTTCAAGGTAACTTTGACTACCTACAAACGGTAACAAAATTGGTAAAATGCCCAGTACTGAATAAAGACTTCTTTGTTGATAGCTACCAAGTTTACCTAGCAAGATACTATGGCGCGGACGCTATATTATTAATGCTCAGTGTCTTATCCGATGATGAGTATCTTGAGTTATCAGCCGTTGCTGAGCAATATAACTTAGCCGTGTTAACGGAGATTTCTACCTATGATGAACGCGATAGAGCGATAAAGCTTAATGCAAAAATGATAGGTATCAACAACCGAAACTTACGTGATTTAAGTACCGATATAGCACGTACTTTCGATTTTGCCCCAAGCTTACCTGACGATAGGATCATTATTTCTGAGTCAGGTATATATAGTAATGCTCAAGTAAGGGAATTAGCGCCAGCGGTCGATGGATTTTTAGTGGGCAGTTCGTTAATGGACCCTAATAATAACCCCTATCAAGATATTGACTTAGCTTGTCGTAAACTTATTTACGGTAACAATAAAGTATGTGGTTTAACGGATGCTAAATATGCTAGCGCGGCCGCTGATTCCGGCGCACGCTTTGGCGGTCTTATTTTTGCAGAAAAATCACCCCGTTATGTAACTAAAGCGCAGGCTCAAAACATTATCAAAGCAATACCTAAGTTAGAGTATGTTGGTGTTTTTGTGAATAGCGAACGTGATGTCATTATTGATTTGGTCAAGACCTTACACTTAAGTGCGGTGCAACTTCATGGTAGTGAAGATGCTCATTATATTGATGCCCTAATTAGTGAACTGGCCGATAATGACTGTGACTTTTGTCAAGTCTGGCAAGCGAGTCCTGTAGCCGATAGCGTACCTTTACTTAATCAAAGTGTCAGTCATCATGTGCTCGATGGCCAAAGTCCAGGTAGCGGTGAAGCATTTAATTGGCAAGTATTAGCCTTAAGTGAGCAAGACTTATCAAAAAGCTTTTTAGCTGGTGGTTTAAATAATAACAATATTAGTCAGGCCCTTGAGCAATTAACCCAGGTAGATTTATTTGGCCTAGACCTCAACTCAGGTGTTGAAGATAGCCCTGGTATTAAATCAAGCGAGAAGCTAGTCCAGGTATTTTCACAAATTAGGAATTATTAACATGCAAAAAAATATGAAGAAATCCGAAAAATCATCCATTAAAGAAACCTTACCCGCCTATTTTGGTGAGTTTGGTGGTATGTATGTCGGTGAATTATTAGTTCCAGCCTTAGAACAATTAGAGCAAGCTTTTATTGAGTCTCAAACCGATGAAAGTTTTTTAACTGAGTTCAATAATTTATTAACAAAGTATGCTGGGCGTCCTACGCCATTAACGTGTTGTCGAAATATTGTAAAAAACCCACTTGCTAAGATTTATTTAAAACGTGAAGATCTATTACACGGCGGAGCCCATAAAACCAACCAAGTGTTAGGTCAAGCCCTACTCGCTAAACGTATGGGTAAAACCGAAATAATCGCAGAAACAGGCGCTGGACAACACGGTGTTGCTACCGCGATTGCCTGTGCACTCCTTGGTTTGAAATGTAGAGTATATATGGGCGCAGTGGATTGTGCGCGACAACAACCCAATGTTTTTCGTATGGAGTTAATGGGCGCAGAAGTTATTCCTGTCACTGCAGGCTCTGGCACCTTAAAAGATGCCGTAAATGAAGCGCTTAGAGATTGGTCGGCAAACTATGAAAACTCTCACTACTTATTAGGTACTGCCGCAGGTCCTCACCCCTTCCCGACCATAGTGAGGGAATTTCAAAAAATGATTGGTGAAGAAGCAAAAGCACAGTTTTATGAGGAAGAAGGTCGTTTACCTGATTATGTTATTGCCGCAGTTGGCGGCGGTTCAAATGCCATTGGCATGTTCCACGACTTTATCGAAGAAGAGGGAGTCAAACTTATTGGTGTTGAAGCCGGTGGTAAGGGTATTGAAACCGGTCAGCATGGTGCAACGCTTGTAGCCGGTACAAAGGGCATGTTGCATGGCAACTACACCTATATAATGCAAGATAAACATGGCCAAATAAAAGAGTCTTATTCGGTTTCTGCTGGCCTTGACTACCCTGCAGTAGGTCCACAGCATGCTTTTTTGAAAGATACGGGTCGAGCACAATATGTCGCTATCAATGATGATGAAGCCTTGGCGGCATTTCAAGCCTTAGCCAGGTGTGAAGGTATTATCCCTGCGCTTGAGTCAGCTCACGCCCTAGCGCAAGCATTGAAAATGGCAGAAGCCGCCACGACAGAAACTATTTATCTCGTTAACCTATCGGGACGTGGCGATAAAGATTTAGCGCATGTCCAGGCTATTATTGCACCTGATAAAGTATCATCAACGAATAAAGTTAAACATAGAGGAGAGGCATAATGTCAGACTCAAATTTCCAGCAAGCAGGTGCTCGTTACCAAACAGCGTTCGCTACCTTAAAAGAAAAAAATGAACGAGCTTTTATTCCTTTTGTCATGATCGGTGATCCTAATGCTGAGCAATCTTTTGCTATTATCAAAAGCTTAATTGATGCCGGAGCAGATGCGTTGGAATTAGGAATACCCTTCTCTGATCCAAGTGCTGACGGTATAACTATTCAAAGAGCGGCACTGCGCGCTTTAGGTGCGGGGATTAACACCGACATCTGCATTGATATATTAAAGCAAGTACGAGCATACGCCCCACAAATACCTATTGGTTTATTGCTTTACGGTAATTTAGTTTTTGCCCGTGGTATTGATAACTTTTATCGCGATATGAATGAAGCTGGCGTAGATTCTGTGTTAATCGCTGATGTACCTATTCGCGAGAGCGAGCCATTTCGAGCTGCGGCATTAAAACATGGTGTAGCCCCTATTTTTATCGCGCCACCGAACGCAAGCGATGAAACGTTACGGGCAGTGTCCTCATACTCACGGGGTTATACTTATGTCTTAAGTCGTGCGGGCGTAACCGGTGTAGACAGTACGGATAGCCCCAAAAACACTGTCACTAGCTCAGCTAATAAGTTAATTGAAAGCTTGCTAAAATACCATGCAGCCCCCCCTATCTTAGGTTTTGGCATTTCCACCCCTCAACAAGTTAAAGATGCCCTTAAAGCAGGCGCACTTGGTGCGATCAGCGGCTCAGCGGTAGTTAAAATAATTGAGAATAATTTAGCAGACAATAGCAAGATGTTGACGGAATTAAGCCATTTTGTTAGCGAGATGAAAGCGGCAACGAGATAACTAAGCTTTATATTAATATATATAAGTTATGCTATAAAAACTAAGCATTAGTCGCCACCATAAAAAGGGAGCAATACACTTGCTCCTTTTTTATTGCCCACTTTTGATTCCGTAAACTTTAAACTCTGAGTATTCGCCAAGATAAAAATACGATAACGATAGTTAGACCAATAAACAACAAGGCTAAAAGATGATACAGGCTTCGCTGCACTTTGTTTTTTATGCGGGAAAACATGCCTGTTGAAGCGGTATTTATACTTGGGATATTAGCAAAGAGAGAAAGCAGTATATTAAAAAGTAGTAACCATATGCAGCCAAAAAAACTTAATATAGCATAAGGACTATTTGGTTGCTGTTGTGAGGTTGTTTGCTGGAATTGGCTAAAAATGAGACCAATAAGGATTGCCGCCAATAGATAACTCAATTGACGAAAAGGTTGCAACTTGCTAGCAAGTTTTGCTAATAACTCTAACATGTTTTACCCCACCTAAAAGTTACTCGAACATTCATTAAGATAAAACTATTATCAAGGTGTTGGCTATCGATTGATAGTAGTTACCCCGAATAAACTATTGTAAAAAACGAGCATAAATTACCAACTACACATAAAAAATGCGACTCATAAAGTCGCATTTCTAAAACTAGCTTAATAAGGTGCGTCCTGCACACAAATTTAATGATCTCACTTCTTCCTTGAACAACTATCCCTAGCATATCCTTTATGAGTCCACTCATATCCATTTTGGTAACTGTTAAGCGCCCATTCAATCATCCTTAACTTGTGTCTTCCTGACAATCATCTCCTTAGTTAACATTCCTTGATGGTAGCCGTCCCTAACTACTCTATGCAAACCTTGGTAATCCAAAGCCACATCCTTGTTATATCATCCTTAATTAGCGTCTTCCTGACACCGTTTACTAAATTAACCGTCCTTAGCTAATCTCCCTGTTTATACCTCCATTTAAGCAGCCATCCATAACTACTGTCTTCTTGACCTTGGTAACCCTTACCAAGCCACATCCTTGTTATATCATCCTTAATTAGCGTCTTCTTGACACCGTTTACTAAATTAACCTTCCTTAGCTAATCTCCCTGTTTATACCTCCATCTAAGCAGCCATCCATAACTACTGTCTTCCTGACCTTGGTAATCCTAACCAAGCCACATCCTTGTTATATCATCCTTAATTAGCGTCTTCCTGACACCGTTTACTAAATTAACCGTCCTTAGCTAATCTCCCTGTTTATACCTCCATTTAAGCAGCCATCCATAACTACTGTCTTCCTGACCTTGGTAATCCTAACCAAGCCACATCCTTGTTCATATCATCCATAGTAGCATCCTGCTACTAGACCTCGTCCTTAAAGCCTCCTTGTTAAACCTTTTTATAAATAGCACCAAAGTATTATTTATAATTAAAGCATCCAGCTTTAGGCTCTCCCTATACGCTTACACAAGCATCCCTACTCATATCATCCTTGACTTGCATCCTATTGACTCAACTCAATCCGTAAGTTATGTTTACTGTCCTCAGTAAGTCCTTATGTCGCTGCAATTCCATTTTAGCAACATGCATCGTCCCTAATCACGTTACAAGTAACGCTGAAGCCCCCTGCTCCTTGTCTTCCTGACATGTTAAATAATACACCTAAATTTCATTTATCGATGCTTGTTAACAACTAAACTCAAAACACAAAAACATTACAACAAATAAATTGCAATATAAAAACACATAAAACAACAACTTAGACATATCTCTTTCTACAATCCAGCAGAAATTGCCAATATATCTCACAGTGCTGTAAGACATGTCTTACAAAAAAAATAGCACTTTGTCGGTGCTATTTTTTATTAGGGAAGTTACTTGAGAGAGATAAGGCCTAATATAGCCTTAAAATATGCCAATAAAGTGCAGCTATTCCACTTTACCTCGATAGTGAACCATTACCGCGCCACACACGTTTCCTACAGAGACCTCTTTAACCGTTTGGTAATCAACATGCTTAAAGAACTCTTTAAATTTTTCTGAGGTAGCATAAACGGCTACCCCTTCACTATCTGGGTGTTCATCCAAAACAGTATTGACGGCGGCCATTAAGTAATGACCAAAACCATGCTGCTGATGCAGAGGGTGAACTGCAATAAATGATAGGAAATGGAAAACCTTCAAAGGCACAGCAGCCAAGACGGTTTGTTCTTTTTGCATCATCTGCTTAGTACTAAAGTAACCGGCATTTAATAGCATCTTCAGACGCCAATGCCAAAAACGATCAGTTGCCAAGGTTTCATCTGGACTGTTAATACAGGCGACACCAACCATAGAATCCCCGAGATACAAACCAAGCATGGGTTGTTTTGCTTGCCAAAAAGCATTGAGTTCTTCTCTAATAGCACCACGAAGACGTTGCTCATAGTCTTCTTTATCGCTATTAAATATCTCTAAAAAAACGGGGTCATCATGATAAGCTTGATATAAAAGTGACGCTGCTAATTTCAATTCATGAGCACTCAAATAAGTCGCTCGAATATTAACGTCTTGGTTTAAATTGACATCAACACTATTTTCTACCGATACTGTTTCGCTCATTATATTCTCCTACTCTGACGGCAGATTATTTTTTAATCTAACAACTCACCATAGCAGCATAATTTCAAATAGGTCAAATAAATTCGTTTAACCTCCATGAAATCCATATAATTTAGATAAAAAAATACCCCGCTAAGCGAGGCATTTAAGCAATAGTCATAATAGATAATTAATTGGCTTTAATCTTTTTATTTTTCAAATAATCGCCACCATTACCGGTTTCTACTAACTTGCCATTAATAAATTGTAAGAAAGTACACTCATCTTTTGTTGTTAAACCATCTTTATGTTTACGTTGAGTACGGTAATATAAAACACGGACAGTGTCATCGCTATCAGTATAAGTCTCAGAAAAATCAGCGACCCCTAATTTTCCTTGCATATCCATAAATGAAGCACCCAATTGAACGTTAGCAATTTTTTTACGGTTGTTGTAGGCACGGTCTTCACTATCGCTGACAAAACCATGATCAATACCATCATCGTTTATTTTAATAACACAACCAGATAATGTCAGTGCTAGCGGTGCGGCAATAAGTAAAGCTAGTATTGATTTTTTCATATTTATATTCCCTAGAGGTAAAATGTAATTGTTATAATAATCCTGTATTCAGATAGCAAAAAACAAGCCAACAAGGTAAGGCTTTGAATTTATGCTATTTTTAAAAATATCATAATGAAATTAGAGACATTTTTAGTTATATTGGCTAAAATATAGTTAAATTAATTAAATCTTTTTAATCAGTAAGTAAAATGACAATTATCGATGAAATTTTAATCTGTGCAAATCAGCTTGCCAATGCAGGAAAAAAACCAACCGTTGCCTTAGTAAAAGCAAAGCTGAGCCAACGTACTCCGTTAGCCACATTAATCACCACTTTAAAAAATTGGCAACACCAAGCTGACTTCACAACACCCTTAAGTGATAAAAATCAGCAAGTTAAACAAGAAGAATTGACCCGTAACAGCTCAGATTTACTCGATACTCTTGTTGAAAATGGTACGTTCAAGGAAATAATTCAACAATCATTAACGCAAGATTTAACCGAGATAAAGAATGAATTGACCGAAGTAAAGAATGAATTGACCGAAGTAAAGTTACTCATCAAAACCTTAACTGAGCAATTAAGTCAAAAAAAGTAACTCTTTTAGCTTTTTATTCTAGTCTCAGTAACTAAACTCTTTGGCGTTAATTGACCAATAAAGCTGACTAATGAATCACTGATTTTTTTATGTGGTTTACAACCGACACGTTCCACCCAAACTTCACCATTAATATTATCGACAGAGATAATCATATCTTCTTCATCGGTAACAGCAAAGAACACGGTTTCAGCTTGCTTTAATCTTTGCTTCATTAAGATATGACCAATGATATTTTCTTGTAAACGGTCAAAGTCTTCCCTATTCCAAGCAAACAGCAGTGATAGCTGCCCTTCACTACACTCTGCTGTAATTTCGCCACTGAAAATAGTGGTGAAATAAGTCTTTATATCCGGATGTAGTTCAAGATCTAATGCCGACTCAACATTTTTAAAAGATAGTGCCTCGGTATTTTCATCCGTGACTAACTCAGTTTTCACCGCCACGGGTTGCCAATAATGGTGACTATCATCATGTGGACCTAATTCACAAGGTGATAACCATTGCTCATCATGCACTCTGGTAGGTAAATGTCCAAATTGCTTGATGTGTTGTTGGCTAAAGTCTTTACTAAAGGCTAAAAGTGATTGCGCTAAAGTTTTATTTGTAGATGTCATATAAAGAAAAGATCCTTTAAAATAGCAAGATACTAGCTCACTACTGAAAAATTTATGGCCAATTATCAAAATGCAACGGAACTTAGCAAGTTAACACTGGGTAAAAGTACAGAATATTGCAGCGAATATACCGCAGAATTGCTACAAGGAGTACCTCGAAGTTTAAATAGAGATGACTTAGCTCTAGATCCAAACAATTTACCCTTTATTGGCGAAGATGTTTGGTACGGCTATGAGCTTTCTTGGCTCAATGAAAAGGGCAAACCGGTAGTTGCAGTCGCTGAGTTTCGCTTTGCTTGTACCAGTGACAACCTTGTTGAGTCAAAGTCTTTTAAGCTGTATTTAAATAGCTTTAATCAAACACGCTTTGCCAGTATCAAAAACGTTGAGCAAATATTAATCAAAGACTTATCAAACATTGCCGGCTCGCCAGTAAAAGTAAGTTTATTTGGGGTCGACCACTGTCCCGCTTTAGCTATTGCAAAAAAAATAGATAATTGTATTTGTATCGATGATGCTGATATCAGCATAGATAACTATCAATATGATGCACAGTTACTAACTCAAGCACAAAAAAAAGATGACAGTGCTAAAATTGAGGAGCATTTAGTTAGTCATTTATTAAAATCTAATTGTTTAATTACCAATCAGCCTGATTGGGCAAGTATTTATATTCACTACCGCGGTCAAGCCATAGATCATGCAACACTATTAAAATATTTGATTTCCTTTCGCCAGCATAATGAGTTCCATGAGCAATGTATCGAAAGAATATACTGTGATCTGCAACAATTTTGTCAACTTGATGAACTCACCGTTTTCGCTCGCTACACTCGACGCGGAGGGTTAGACATCAACCCGTTTAGAAGTAGTCATACTGAGCAAGCCCCTTTTGCCAGAACCTTGCGTCAATAACCTAGCTTACTTTCTGCAATAAGTATTAAAGCGAAATGCTATTTCGCTTTAATGCTTAGTTTGTTTTACCAATACTTTTATATCTCCTACCATGTTGGCGCTGTAATAATTACCTTCGCCTCAAATGACCAGCTCCTAAAGTCGACTGTCAACACGAAACTCATGATGTTCGTTAATACCCGTTTCAATAGGTGAATCAACTAATTGGTCATAGTTACTGGCAATAAACTGATGACTATTATCACCTGACTCTAAGCCAGAAAAACTTCCTCACAATTTAGGTACAAAAAGCTGGATAGTATGTGCCAAACTTCGACTTGCCTCAGTGTACATAACCACGGCTGAACTATCTAAAAAGGCATGACTATCATCTATATGACGAGTTCTTTGCGCCAATTGACTGGCATACACTTGATAACTTAAGTGAATTTTTTATTTTTACTACCACTTACTTGCCAAGTATCTTTATCAATTTTACGCCAACTAAGCACATTACCCTGGCTATCCTTAGCGATAAAATCACGAATGCCATTCGCTCAGTTTAAAGTCTGATATCGTCCGGTGCGCCACGTAGGTAAATAAAAATTGACCTGATCTATATTACTTTTGTCAAATTGAAGTTCTACCTTAGCTAGGTGATGCTCGGCTTGCTCGAAGCTAAAATTAACTTTTACGCTCGTATGAGCAGATAGTAGTTGTGCAATAAATAAAGATATTGCTATTATTAATTTTATAATTAAACAAGCAAATAAGTTCTCTTATTATGGGTAGACAAGGTGGCTATTCTAACATCTAGCGATTTTAACAATGAATAAATACTCAATGCTGTAAAAAGTTAACATGGGGCAATGAAAGTTGTTTTTTACCTCAAGGTTGATAAATAACGTTATTGTGGTCAAAATTATCATATACTAACAAAAACGTAAGTGCCCTAAACGCGTTTAATGGCTAAACACTAAATAAAGTAAATCACTTAGCACTAGACATCACTCTACATTAGGATGAATCGGTTTTATGAATGACAGTTCTGTTGCCAAAAAGCAATTAGTAGCATTGAAACGAAAGCTTGATAGTGCAATTGAGTCACGTAATTCATTAGAAGAAGATGCTAATCTGCATTCAAGTCTGCTCATTCAATTCATTGCTAAATTATCCTTAGTTTCCAAAGGTATTGATCTTGAATTAGACAACCGCTTAGCTCAGTTAAGAATATTATTCAGTAAGTCAGCCCCCCTTAATGACATTGAAGCTAAAATTGTCGTTATTAGTAAATTATTACAGCAACATAGCATAACCAATGAAAAAAACATTACTCACATGCATGACCAGTTTAATCAAGCAGGTGAAAATTTACAAAAAATCAATGGTTTACCTGGCGATTTACGCAGAGATCTGCGCGCATTATTAGCCAAAACAAAAGAAAATAAAGACGCCTTAATCCAATATATTCCTTTACTAAGTCAATTATTAGCTTTTTATGATCACGCTCTGAAAGCCAAAAATGCGCCAGCTAAACAAGGTATTTTACCGTCATCTAAGCTAACTTCACCCGTAAGTCAGCCCCAAAATGGCAACAACTTAGCACTTTTTGATAGCAGTATTCTTGAAAAAATATCAGTGTCACTTAGTACTTTGCCCTTATCGAAAGATCACAGCCATGAGTTATTAGCGATTAATAAAAAGCTAATGAGGGATAAGTTTAGTGATGAAGCTCTTCTTCACCTCATCGACATATTTGATGTCATCGTGGCCGGCTTTAAAGATGAACAAAATAGTGCTAAGAATTTTTTAACCCGTCTGAGTGCGACGCTAACAACGGTGCAAAGTGCCGTAAAAGAAACTATTGTTACGCAAAAAAAATCTCAAAAAACCAACGAAAAAATCAACCAGAAGTTACAAAGCCAACTGATTGATATGACAGATACAGTCGAAAAAGCATTCTCACTAAATCAAGTAAAAGAAGATATAAATGAAAAACTGCAGTTTATCGCCAGCACCTTGGAGCAAAAATCAAAATTTGAACAACAAAGTCACCAAGAACTCGCTGATAAACTCGCTGATATGTCTGCCAAGGTAGATCGACTAGAACAACAAAGCCGAGTGTTTGAAAATAAAATAATCGACCAGCAAAGAAAAAGTATGCAAGATGCGCTAACAAAACTGGCAAACCGAGCTGCCTTTGATGATTATTTTGCTAAAGCTATGGTACGCTTTCACCATAAACCGTTCCCCCTAGCACTAGTGGTACTGGACATTGATGATTTTAAACAAATTAATGACACTTATGGTCATGCGGCAGGCGATAAAACGTTACAAGTCATTGCCAACACCATAGTAAAAAACGTCAGTAAAGGTGTTTTTGTTGGCCGCTATGGTGGTGAAGAGTTTGTCTTAATTTACTCCCAAGCCCAAGAGACGGCCTTAACTCTTGAGCTGGATGCGCTGAATAAATACATAGCTCGCCTACCCTTTAAGTTTAAAAGTAATAAGGTTAGCATTACCCTTTCAATTGGCGCAACCCATATAAAAGCTGATGATAACATCCACATAGCTTTCGAACGTGCTGACCAAGCAATGTATAAAGCAAAAAAACAAGGCAAAAACCAAGTTATCTACGTTAAGTAGCCAGCTAAAATAGCGACTTTAGTGCCGCTTTCAACACCACATAAAAATAGCGATATTTTTATCAGAATAATGACTGATAAAAAATCAGCATAAAAGGAGTGAGTTATGCATACTCAAATTAACCCTGTTGGTAATATGAACTTGCTATCACAAACCGAAGTAGATCAGCTGCAAAAATCGGTTAGTAGCACCTTGTACACACTTTATCGAAATTGTTCTCTCGCCGTACTTAACGCCGGTTCAAACACTGATGATGCTGAAGAAATATATCAAAAATACCTGACCTTTGAAATACAGGTATTAAGGCGAGAACGCGGGGTAAAAATTGATTTAAAAAATCCTCCCATGCATGCCTTTGTCGATGACAAAATTATCCGAGGCATCAGAGAACACCTTTCGGCCGTATTACGCGATATCCTTTTCCTTCATAGCCGTTATAGAATTATGCCTAGCTCGTCAGAAGCGATTACCGATGCAACTTTCGATATCCTAAGAAATGCCAATGTTATCTTACCTGAAACTGAGCCTAAGTTAGTTACTTGCTGGGGTGGTCACTCCATCAAACACAATGAATATAAATATACCAAAGATGTCGGTTACCAACTGGGTTTACGCGGCTTCAATATTTGTACAGGTTGTGGTCCCGGGGCAATGAAAGGCCCGATGAAAGGCGCAACAATAGGACACGCAAAGCAACGCAACAAAGATGGCCGCTATATCGGTTTAACCGAACCAAGTATTATTGCCGCTGAGCCGCCCAACCCAATAGTGAATGAATTGGTTATCATGCCTGATATTGAAAAGCGTTTAGAAGCCTTTGTCCGCATGTCACATGGGATTATTATTTTTCCTGGCGGCGCGGGGACTGCCGAAGAATTGTTGTATATTTTAGGTATTATGCTCAATGAAGCAAATTCTGAGCAACAATTACCGATTATTCTGACCGGTCCGGCCAGCGCCATTGAGTACTTTCATGAAATAGATGCTTTTATTGGTGCCACCTTAGGTGAAAAAGCACAATCGTTATACCAAATAGTGGTGGACGATGCCGCTAAAGTTGCTCAAGTAATGAAAAGTGGCCTAAAGAAGGTACTTGCCCACAGAAAAAAAACGGGTGATGCCTTTCATTTTAATTGGTCACTGATGATAGCCGAAGACTTTCAACATCCCTTTGAGCCAACTCATGAGAATATGGCAAATCTAACGATTAGCCATAAACTCTCTACTGCTGAGTTAGCGGCTAACCTACGTCGCATTTTTTCTGGCATAGTTGCCGGTAACGTTAAGTCAGGCGGCATCAAAGCAATTCGAGAATTTGGCCCTTTCGAAATATCTGGGGATAAAAAGATAATGGCCTTAATGGATAAACTACTGGCCTCTTTTGTCAGTCAACAGCGGATGAAATTACCTGGCAGTAAATATATTCCATGTTATAAAGTTATTGAGGCTTAACATTGTCCGCTCACTTAATACTCATTGATGCGCTAAATTTAATTCGCCGTGTGTACGCTGTACAAGAGCGCCCCTTTATGCAAAAAAAACAGCAGCACGGCGATAAGTTATCGGCTAGCACACAAGAACAAGTCTTATTTAACACTCAAAAAAACTGTGTAAATGCGGTGATAAAAATCATCAAGCAGCTTGACCCAACACACGCACTAGCCGTTTTTGATAGTCAACAACCCGGTTGGCGCTACCAGATTTTTGAAGGTTATAAAAAAGGCCGTAAAAAAATGCCTGAACACCTCGCGCAAAAACTAACAGCGATACAAGATGCATTTATGGAGCAAGGAGTTGATTCACTCGCCTCTGTAGAAGATGAAGCAGATGATCTTATTGCTACTTTAGCGGTAAAAATGGCTTTGCACGGGCAAAAGGTTACTATCATTTCAACAGATAAAGGTTTTCTGCCTCTACTTAGTCCTAACATTCATCTTTATGATTACTTTAATCGCCGTTATTTGGATGAAGAATATGTCCAAAACAAGTTTAATATTAAGTCTTCGCAACTGATAGATTTTTGGACGTTAACAGGCGACAATACCAATAAAATTGCGGGGGTAAGTGGCATTGGTCAAGTTAATGCGGCGAAAATACTGAATCAATATGGTACCTTAAAGGCCATAGTTAACGCCACAGACCTAAAGGCGTCGCTAAAAGAAAAATTACTACAAAGCGATGAGCAAATGGCTTTAGCTAGAAAACTGTTAACGTTAAAAAAAGATATCCCTCTTGGCTTTAATTTAAAAGACATCCGCCTAACAACACCTTCATCATCTCCCAAAATTAATGATGATATAATAGCCATTAATAGTGATAGCAACTCATTATAACAAGATAAATAACTATGAATAAAAAAATAATTGGTAGGATATTACTTGCACTAACCGTTTATGGCATCTTTGTCGCCCTAGTTGTCACCTTTTATGATGACAGCCCAGATCAAATGAAATGGAAAGACAGAGAAGCCTATAATCGCCAATTTATTGCTAAGATAAAATTAGAACAATTTACTTTTGAGCAAGCATTAAGTCAGTTAGGTAGCCCAGACATTACTGAAGCCAGAACGGTTGATGAGGTAAACTATCAAGTTATGTTTTACCGTACTCAGCATGTAAAATCTGATGGCATAACCACACAAGATGAATGCTCCTTCTTGCTTTTTGTCAACGGCACACTCAAAGAAATTGGTTTAGGTAATAATTACCCTGAGCAATGGGGCATTATTAAAAACCACCTTAACATAAGAAAAAATCTAGCCACTATAGACTAAAGTCAGATTGAACCTGACTTAGTAAACCTCTACTATTCCTTGTTACCTTGCTAGTTTCCAAAAAAAACTGGCTTTTTGTAGGTAATAATGAAAACTTTCAAGCTCGCATACATAGCATTACCATGATATAAAATAGCCAATAAAGCGCTGAGCTGACCACATTAGTCACTCAGCTTTACATGAGTAAGTATTCCTCCGCTAGCGTTACACAATTAATTTAATGTATGTCGTTGTTAATTAAAGTATATGACGCATTACTCTACAGTATTCATTCAAAATAGGATGACAAGGTGAACTAAATGACTAAAAAAACCATCACGGTAATTCCTGGCGACGGTATCGGTCCAAGCATTATCGATGCCACGATTAAAGTATTAGATAAAGCAGGCTGTGATTTTGAATATGAATTCGCAGATGCTGGTTTAACCGCCTTAGAGAAACATGGTGAGTTAATACCAGAAGAAACAATTGCGCTGATTGAAAAAAATAAAATTACCTTAAAAGGGCCATTGACTACCCCAGTTGGTGAAGGTTTTACCTCAATCAATGTCACCTTGCGTAAACAATTTAAATTATACGCAAACCTACGTCCAGTATTATCATTTAAGGGCACGAAGGCACGTTATGAAAACATTGATATTATAACCGTGCGTGAAAATACCGAAGGCATGTATTCAGGTGTCGGCCAAGTCATCTCAGATGACGGTACTAAAGCCCAAGCAATGAGTATAGTTACTCGTGATGGTTCTGAAAAAATAGTAACCTTTGCTTATGAAACCGCACGTAAAGAAGGTCGTAAAAAGGTAACTGTTGTTCATAAAGCCAATATTTTAAAGTCAACCTCAGGCTTATTTCTAAAAGTTGCCCGAGAAGTTGCTCTGCGTTACCCAGAAATCGAGTCAACTGAGATGATTGTTGATAACTGTTGTATGCAATTAGTGATGAACCCTGAGCAGTTTGATGTCATAGTCACAACGAACCTCTTTGGTGATATTATATCTGATTTATGTGCGGGTTTAGTTGGCGGTCTTGGTATGGCGCCAGGTGCTAATATTGGTGAAGATTGTGCCATTTTTGAAGCAGTGCATGGTAGTGCTCCAGATATTGCGGGCAAAAACTTAGCGAACCCAACGTCGATGATGTTAGCGGCTATTCAAATGCTAGAGTATTTAGAGATGAGTGACGAAGCAGAAAAAATCAGAGCGGCCATTACCGATGTGATTGCCTCGGCTGATAGAACAACCGGCGATTTAGGCGGAAGTCATGGCACTACCGACTTTACCCAAGCGGTACTTGAGAGGCTATAACGCTTAGCGTCTTAAGCGTAACTGTCTAGACAAAAAGCTATCAAGTTAATGAATAAACTGGATAGCTTTTTTATTTGCTAGCTTGTTAAAAAACAACGCTAGCGATTACTCTTTTTCTTTAAGCGGCGCTGGAGAAAGTAAACGTGCATGGACAGTGATTTCTTCACGATCATAATACAGGTGCTTGGCATAAAGTTCATATTTGACATTATGTTCGTCAAAGGCATCTTTAATTGCTTGTAAATCATTAGTAACTTGTTGATAACGGCCCTTCATTGGCAATTTCAAGTTAAACATCGCCTCTTTGCAATACCCCTTAAGTAACCATTCACTCATTAGTTTAGCTACTCGTTGCGGCTTCTCTATCATGTCACACACCATCCAATGGACATTGTGCTTCATTGGTATGTATTTAAAGCCATCCATCATCTTATGTTTGACTTGTCCTGTCGCCATTAAAGACTCTGCCATGGCACCATTGTCGATGGCAGTAACCATCATACCACGGCGCACTAATTGATAAGTCCACCCACCTGGGGCTGAGCCTAAATCGACAGCATGCATACCTGAAGTTAACCGTACATCCCACTCATCACGAGGAATAAAGTATAAAAAGGCTTCATCAAGTTTCAAGGTAGAACGACTTGGTGATGCACTAGGAAACTTTAATCTAGGAATGCCCATCACATGTGGTGAGCTATTACGGGCTAATGAAAAACCTAAAATGACTTCCTGCCCAGTAAGAAATAGCGCATGTAAAATAGCACCATCGGGATCATCGGCTGAATTATTACTTTTCTGAGTAAGTATTTTCTTTTTACGTAAAGCTTGGCGCAAAGGCACGGACAGCTTGCGACAAAATTTACTTAACTCCTTGCCATCATTATCATCCGCCATTTCCATACGTAAATCGCTATATTGCCATTCAGTGCCCAAGGCCTCAATGATTGCTTCAACACGATTATAATCAGGCAAGGCGAGTGTATCAGTGACTGTGACAAACCATTGACGGGCAAAAATAAGTCGCTTAAGCGGCAGCTTATTCATTAATTCTTCGCCATGTTTACTTTCTTGTAGGTGAAAAAAAACAATGCCTTTATTTTTCTTTAGCTCTAAATAGCCATACATTTCATTCCAAGCAGCTTTTTCTTGGATTTCTGCACCACACTCTTTTTCAAAGCCTGGACGACAAAATAATACGATGGAAGTCATATGTTGTTTTTACCTTGTATATCTAACGACCTTTTAAAACGCTATATTCGTCAGAGTATTAACAGTACAAATACTGTAGTTAAAAATTATTTTTACCTTCAAATGCTAATAATAACCAAGCTAGCGCAAAGGCAATACCACCAAAAGGGGTTAACTTACCGATAACAGCAAGTTCAAAAAATGATTTAATATAGATTACGCCACAAAAGCACAAAATCCCTATGACAAACGCAATACAAGCACTAAGAAGCACTTTAGATGATTTAGCTGTTTTCAACCAAACCAAGGTCGAAAATAACGCAAGTGTATGAAAAAATTGATATTGTAATGCTGTTGCTAAGCTAGATTGAACCTTTACTGGTAATGCTTGACCGCCATGAGCCAGCCAAGCGCCGAATAGTACAGAAAAACAGCCACTGATACCAACAAAAATCATCATAGTTTTCAGTAAAACCGTGGTGCTCTTAGATTTAACTTGCTGCTTGTTCATATTAGTACTGTTCATAATCTTGCCTTATGCTCAACTTTGTTAGCGACTATTAACTGGTCAATAAAGTCGACAATTTCCTTAACAGCGCGCTGCATATGTCCTTGATAAGTAAAACCTGACTTAACTCTTGGCTTTAAACTGTGATCGCCATCAGGTAAAAACACACAGGTACAGTGCTCAGGCAGCTGGTAGCTGATAATTTCTTCTTTCGTGCCTAAAGCATCACGCTCACCTTGTACGATTAAAATTGTTTTACTGGCAGTAAATAAAGGTTCAAGGCGCAGTTTTTCTGGTTTTTTAGCTGGATGAAACGGGTAGCCTAAACAAAAGACAGCAGATATTTCACTGAGTAAATTAGCATTTAATACCTCAGGTTCAGCTACTAAGCTCGCCGCAACGCGTGACCCCATAGATTTTCCGCCAATAAATAAGGGCAGCGCCTTACTTTTTTGCTGTGCAAGCACATGCTCAATAACGGCTTGATAGCAAACCAACAGCTTGGGCATTCTATCTGGGGGGTACTTTATCCCTGTTAGTGCCCTTTTATCCATAAAGGGGAAATTAAAACGTACAACATTAATAGCCGCGTTATTAAGTAACCGTACTATTTCAGCCATAAACTCATGAGACATATCTGCACCCGCGCCATGAGCAAATATAACTTGCGCCCTAGCACATTCGACCGTGTCAAAAATCATATTAATATCATTGCCATCGGCGCTGGTGATTACTTGTTGCTTTACCTGTATCTCGGCCATTAATTTATTTGTCCATCGGTGATTAGCTCTTGCTCTGCTTCGACCATATCTAACATCCACTTTCTAAAGGCCGCGATTTTACCAATGTCTTGCTGATTTTCACGACATACGATGAAATAGGCGTTTTTACTCACTAATACATCGTTAAAGGGACAGACTAAACGTCCCGAATCAATATCCGGCTTAGCTAAAACACTGTAAGCCAAAGCAACCCCTTGACCGTGTAAAGCGGCTTGTAAAACCATAGCAGAATGACTAAAAATAGGTCCATGATTGAGATTAGCCCCTTTAACACCAACTTGTTTAAACCAGCGTTTCCAGTCCCGGCGAGAGGTATCATGGAGTAAATTATGCTTTGATAAGTCGTCTAATGATAAAAGAGCCGGTTTACCATTGGCAGCATGCTCTTGCATTAATAAGGGAGAGCAAACGGGGATAAGGTATTCGGTATGCAATTTATCAGCATGGATATTGGGCCAACGTCCACGTCCATAATATATAGCAACATCGACATCTTCTGTCAGTGAATTCTCTGCTTGATCTACGGCTTTAATCCTAACATCAATATCTTCATGTAAGGCATTAAAAGTAGTTAACCGAGGAACTAACCATTGGATGGCAAAGCTCGCCTGTGAACTGACTGTTATCGACCCTTTCGCTCCACGAGCTAACAAACGTTCGGTCGCTTCATGTAGTGAGGTAAAAATATCTTTTATATCTAAATAATACGACTGACCTTCCTCCGATAGTAATAAAGCACGGTTTTTTCGCATAAACAATTTAATACCTAAGTACTCTTCTAATGATTTAATTTGATGGCTTATTGCCGCTTGCGTGACAAAAAGCTCTTCTGCTGCTCGCGTAAAACTGAGCTGCCTTGCCGATGCTTCAAATGCTCGCAAAGCTTTTAATGGGGGGAGTATATTAGCCAAAAGTCACCTACAAATTTTAAATATTATTTATTATATATGCACTATAACACTGCATAAAAATCTACCAATCAAGCATAACAATTATTCATTAGTTTTTCTAATGAATAACATTAATTTAAGTCGTTTTATTTCCTTTAAAAACTTGTGTATTATTCACACCGTAGATGAAGGACATCATCTCAACGTTTTATAAAACTCAGGTATAGCGTGTGATCCCAACCCACACGCTTTATTTTGAAGAGTAAAACCAGCGCGAGAAAAGGTCCTAATATATCTATAGGAAATAAAAATTTATTATTAGGTTATATACAGGACAAACAACATGAAACTAAGCATTAAAAAAACTAACTTACTTGCCGTATTATTCGCCACCACTTTATTGAGTACTGCAGCCACTGCTGCCTTACCCAAAACGGTGCTAATTAAAGCTGAGCCAGTGAATCAAACTCAACTGACTAGTGCTGCACATAACAGCCTAAAGTTTTTGTTAACACCCGTTGAAATCAGCTATACTCTACAGTCAACAGAGTCAGGCTTTGCCAAACAAAAGCACATAGCTAATCAAAATAAGTCAGTTACTTTAACTAAAACAAGCTTAATTGCTGATTAAGTAGATTAATTGCAGTGAAATTAAATTTATGATTACCTTAGAGCTATTACCGAGGTTCAATAACAAATTAAATTTAGCCTGCATCTTAACATAGTTAAAAATTCTCGCACATTGAGTAAAGTAGGATCTTAGTTATCAAGATCGAAAATAAAAAAAGGTGTCCTAGGACACCTTTTAAATTGCTTAAAATTTATTCATTTTACTTGTTTTTACCTTCAGCCCTAGTTAACTAAGCTAGAAATCAGCTAACACTTTAATCGGCTAAAATACTAATCAGTACTTAGTGGGGTAAAACCCTTCACTAAGTCATCTATCGCTTTCATTTGAACTAGATAAGGCTCTAATTTATCAAGTGGTAATGCACAAGGGCCATCACATTTAGCGGCACTAGGATCAGGATGTGCCTCAATGAACAAGCCAGCAATACCTATTGCCATGCCACTACGAGCTAACTGTACGGCTTGAGCACGACGACCATCAGCACTATCACTGCGTCCACCCGGTTTTTGTAGTGCGTGTGTGGCATCAAATATAACCGGTGCGTAATTTTTCATCTCGTCCATTGCTAACATATCAACGACAAGATTGTTATAACCATAACAACTGCCTCGCTCACACAAGATAATGTTGTCATTGCCAGCTTCAGCAAACTTAGCAATAATATGCTTCATTTCATGGGCAGCAAGAAACTGCGGTTTTTTGACATTAATGACAGCGCCGGTTTTCGCCATGGCGACCACAAGGTCGGTTTGTCTGGCGAGGAATGCCGGTAATTGAATTACATCAACAACTTCACTCACAGGTAATGCTTGGTACGGCTCGTGTACATCAGTGATAATAGGTATATTAAAGGTAGACTTGATTTCTTCAAATATTTTCAGGCCTTCGTCTAAGCCAGGGCCTCGGTAGGAGTTGACCGAAGAGCGATTTGCTTTATCAAATGAGGCTTTAAATACATAAGGGATGCCTAGTTTCTGCGTAACTTCAACATATTTTTCAGCAATTCTCATGGCAAGGTCTCGTGACTCAAGCACATTCATACCGCCGAATAATACGAAGGGTCGCTCATTAGCAACCTCGATCCCCTGAACCGAAACTGATGTTATTGTCATAAATTATTCCTAAATATAAAAAAGCGTAAAATACCACTGTATTTTACGCTTCTAGTAAAAGTACTATACCCAAGCGACTTCAATATGCTCGTTTCAGGACATCTGAGCGATTCATGATCAAGGCGCGTATTTTATTAATGGTTATTCAGGAGAATATGCTCCTGCATTCTCTATTAAGCTGCATCCATGCAGCGTCCTTAATTACATACGCAACGATGAACATGATTTTCTCAGATGTCCCCGTAGGGCTGGTTTAGAAACGCTTTATCCATCGTTATTGATTTCGACAATAGTATAACTATTCTCTTCAATCAATGCCTTGCCTAAAGACATTTCTAATTCCAGCTGAATCCTGCATTTTGAGGTGGCTTGGGTATTAAGTAGCAGTTAGCTTACTGTAACATCTTCATTAGTTAAACATTAACTACTAGCAACTATTCTTAATAATTGTCCACATATCCACGCCATATAGGTGCCTAAAGCATAACCTAGGACAGCAAGTAGCACTCCTACAGGTGCTAATGACGGATGGAATGCCGAAGCAATTACTGGTGCTGATGCTGCACCACCGATATTCGCTTTACTGCCGACCGCTAAGTAAAAGATTGGCGCTTTGATAATTCTACCGACGACAAATAATAAAATAATGTGAATCGCCATCCAAATAAGACCAATAACTACATATTTAGGTGCTTCGGCAATTTGCGTGATATCCATATGTAAGCCGATGGTGGCAACTAAAATATATAAGAAGCAGCTACCCACTTTTGAAGCACCGACATGTTCAAGCTCTCTTACTTTAGTAAATGACAAGCATAAGCCGATCGTCGTTACTACGAGAATAATCCAGAACAATTTGCTATGTAAGCTGAATTTTTTCAACTCTGGGTAGTTCAGTTGGAAAAATGGTACCAATAAGTCAGCGACAAAATGCGCAAAACCTGCTGCACCAAAAGCGACGGCAATAATAAGCATTAAATCTTTTAGCTCAGGCGTTCTTTTATGCTCTCGTTCATTGGCTTCCACTCTGGCAATAAGTTTGTCAATACCTGAGGTATCAGCGCCACTTTTGGCATCAATAGCCTTATGGTTAGCCGCAATGTACAGCAAACAAGCCATCCAGAGATTTGCCACGACAATATCTACCGTGACCATGATGGTAAATATTTTACCGTCAGCTTCAAAAATTTCTTTCATCGCCAACATGTTTGCGCCACCACCAATCCAGCTTCCGGCAAGGGCAGCCATACCACGCCAAACAGCTTCAGGACCAGTAACACTAATTAACTCAGGCCAAATAGCAGAAACGATTAATAAAGAAATAGGGCCACCAATAACCACACCAACCGTACCGGTTATAAACATAATTAGCGCTTTACTGCCAAGACCAGCAATAGCTCTAATATCGATACTTAAGGTTAACAGTACTAAACATGCGGGTAGCAGAAAGTATTTGGCAACGTCATCAACTTTGCTAACTTCGGCGCTAACGATACCAAAGGTATTTAATAGAGAAGGCAATAAATAGCACATTAATAATGCCGGTACATATTTATAAAATTTTTGGCAAAACGTATTTTTACTATTAGAAGTATAAAACACAAAGCCTAGAATAAGTGTCAAAATCCCCAGTACTACCGCGTCATTGGTAATAAGTGGCGCATTCGCCACAATATTGTCTTGCATCATATTGCCTTTTATTTTTATTATTTGATGAAGTAAAAAAAATTAATGAAGGACGTTATTACCGACATCAATATTTTCAAGTTGAATTTTTAATATTTTGGCGGCGGGATCTTTAGGACATTGCTCAACGAAGTAGCGATAATCATCCACAGCCACTTTAAAGCAATCAAGCTGGTGGAGCAAAAAACCGCGGTCTCTTCGTTGCAGTGGATCGTCTGGGTTTAATGATAAGATAACATCAACACAAGTTAAAGCCTTATCAAAAGCCTGCTCTCGGATCAGAGCGTTTTTCAGTGCCGAAAGATGCTCAACTAAGGCGACATTATCATCAATGGCGGCTAGGTCTTGCTCTGCAGGGTCGCCTTCGAGATCATCTAAACGTAAATCAAGTTCAGCCCAATCGAGTGACTGGCCTGTTACTGCATCAAAAATAATAGCATATTGCTCATCACAGCACAGGCGGACCATAATTTTATTTGGAATAAATACCAAATCGGTTTCAAAGCCACAAGCACTAATTATTTCTTTGACCACAACCGCCTTAACAATGGGCGACATAGCACGTTGATTTAACGATGTTGCTACCCGATAAGCAGAAATAGGCCAACGAGTCTGATAGCTGTCAATAAATAAATGTTGATAGTACAACTCATTAAGTAAAGCTTCAGCTTTCTCTATAGGTGATTCAATTTCACTAACAACAGCAATACATTGACTGATAATTGTCTCTAAACTATCTAGTGATGTATACATTTTGACAATTTCTTGGTCGCTATCGGCAAAAATATGTTCTTCAAGTAAAACAAGTTTTTGCAGCAAATCTTTATCTTCAGATTGTAACTCTGATAAAAACAATTCATTCATAACAGCTTATTTATCCGACTCCATATTATAGTTATCTGGTAGACCTGTATGTACACTAACACTTAGCTAAAAAAGAAGGCTTCTCGTGTCATGGCTAAACGTACTATCAACATTACCCAACCTATAGCACCTAAATAGCCTAAAATTTGCATCGGCTTATTACGCGCTATTTTCAAGGTATAATATCCGGTAAAGATATAAGCAAATAACGCTAAAATCTTTTCAGCTAACCATAATTGTTCCATGGGGTTGAAATGTAGTTTTACTGCGAGGGTAATACCGGCAATCAGTAAAAAAGTATCAATAACATGAGGGCTGATTTTCAACCACTTGCTATCAAGCTTTTTTGAGGCCATTAAAGTCAAAATAAAACGATAGGTAAATAAACTAACGCTAAGTACCGCAAGGGCTATATGTAAATGTTTCAAAGTTATTCCTTTTATTAAACTATTTTGCGCATAGTGTAGCGATTTTAGGTTAACAAATCGTTTTAAAGTGTAACCCTGAACTGTAAATCTGCTATTTATACTAATTATCTAAGTTAATGCCTCGGCAAACGAGCCCAAGTAATACGTTCATGACCATTAAAGTCTCTGACTGTTTGTGCATTATCATAACCTAAGGTGGTTAAAATATCTCGCACCGCTTCAGCCTGTTGGTAACCATGTTCAAAAAAAAGCGCACCTTGAGGTTTAAGAAAGTTTAGTGCTTGTTTTGCTATATGTTTAATATCGCCGAGACCTTGCTCATTAGCCACCAAAGCTGATTTAGGTTCAAAACGCACATCACCTTGACTTAGGTTTTCGTCCAAGGCATCGATATAAGGAGGGTTAGAGACTATGACATCAAACTTGCGCTCATTAACCGCACTAAACCAGTTACTTTGAAAGATATTGACTTGCGTTAATTGTAAATCTTCAGCATTTTGCTTGGCTAGTTTCACCGCCTCAATATTAAAATCAATAGCATCAATTTGCCAGTTTGGTTGCTCAGATGCTAACGCCAGGGCGATTGCACCTGTTCCCGTACCGAGATCTAAACAATGCAATGACTTTACTTCGCCAAAATTCTCAAGTACTAATTCAACCAAAATTTCGGTGTCTGGACGTGGAATAAGTGTTGCGGGTGAAACTCGAAAAACGAGTGACCAGAATTCCTTTACGCCAATAATATAGGCAATAGGCTCACCAGACATTCTTCTTTTTAATAAGGCTAGATAATGTTGTTCATCTTGTTTAACAAGCTCTCTTTCAGGCCAGGTAAGCAAGTAGGTTCGCTCTTTATGCAACACAAAAGCCAAGAGGATTTGTGTATCAAGTTTAGCACTGTCGGAGTAGCAAACTAATTGCTCACGACCATATGCTATCCAATCGGCTATAGTACTATTATTCACTGGCGCTAACAAAATAGAGTTAATGTTTCCCGGCTAATTCAGCTAACAAATCGGCTTGATTCTCCTGCATTATCGGCTCCATAATCAAGTCTAAATTACCTTCCATAATTTCGCCTAGGCGATATAAAGTTAGGTTAATACGGTGATCACTCATGCGACCTTGCGGAAAGTTGTAGGTACGAATACGCTCAGAACGGTCACCACTGGCCACTAAATTACGACGTGATGACTCTTCCTCACTACGGCGTTCTTCATCAGCAGCCTGTTGCAGACGCGCTTGCAGCACTGACATTGCTTGAGCCCGGTTTTTATGTTGTGAGCGCTGTTCTTGACACTCAACCACAACACCGGATGGAATATGGGTAATACGAATAGCTGAATCTGTTTTGTTTACATGCTGACCACCCGCGCCTGAGGCACGGAAGGTATCAATTTTCAAATCGGCTTTATTAATTTCAATGGCATCTACTTCAGGAACTTCAGGCATAACCACCACAGTACAAGCTGAGGTATGTACTCGACCTTGAGACTCAGTTTCTGGTACACGTTGCACACGATGGCCGCCAGATTCAAATTTCAGATGGCCGTAAACGCCTTCACCATTAACTTTCATGATCAGTTCTTTATAACCGCCCTGCTCACTTTCACTGCTGTTCATTACTTCAATTTTCCAGCCTTTCTTTTCTGCATAACGGCTGTACATTCTAAATAAATCACCAACAAAAATAGCCGCTTCATCACCACCGGCGCCAGCACGAATTTCAACAAAACAGTTGTTATCGTCATTAGGGTCGCGTGGGAGTAATAAAACTTGTAATTCATCGGCAATATTAGCAATCATTTTTTTAGTTATTTTGTATTCTTCCTGCGCCATTTCTCGCATCTCAGGGTCTTCGTCTTTAAGCATCATCTCCGCAGCGGAAAAGTCATCTTCCGCTATTTTATAATTATTAAAAACTGAAGTCACCGCGTCGAGCTGCTTAAACTCTTTAGATAATTCACGGAATTTGTCTTGATTAGCAATGGTTTCAGGATCGGATAATAAAGCTTGCACTTCTTCGAAACGCTCAACTAGCACTTCAAGTTTTTGATAAACTGATGATTTCATTAAAATGTACTTATATTTCAAATAAGGAAAACTAAATTATTGCTATTCTATCACAGTAATAACGCAATCCACCATGCTCGATAAAAAATGTCACTTGCGGCTAACGGACTGAGTAAACAATACTTAGGTTAACAAGATAGCTTGGCTATACAGCTAAGATAATGACTAGAGTACTAGTCTTGGGGATCAATATTAAAGATATCACGTAAATAAAGTAGTTTATCAAGTTCGCCACCTTGAGCGGCGGACTGGAGCGCACTGGTTGGTGCGTGCATGAATTTGTTGGTGAGCTTAGTGGCGAGTTCCCCTAGAACAGCCTCAGAATTTTTACCATTTCTTAATTGGCTAAGGGCTTTTTCGAGTAAAACATCACGGTTGTCTATACATTGTTTACGATAACTAATAACCGTATCTTGGGTGTTTAAACCTCGTAACCAAGCCATAAAATTATCTGACTGGCTATTAACAATACTTTCGGCTTCTACTGCCGCTTTACGTCGATTTTCAATGTTCTTCGAGATAATGCCTTCTAGGTCATCTACGGTATATAGAAAAACATCTTCAAGTTCTGACACTTGCTCTTCTATATCACGAGGTACGGCGAGATCAACCATAAAAATAGGTTGATGTTTACGCGATGCTAAAGCTTGTTCAACCATACCTTTACCAATAATGGGTAAAGTGGAACCAGTAGAGCTGATAACAATATCAGCATGACACATATGATCAGGTATTTGCGCTAAGGTGATGACATCAGCGCCAATTTTTTTAGCCATATTCTCAGCACGTGCCAATGTTCGGTTGGCCACGGTGATTTTTCCGACATTATTTTCATAGAGATGTTTAGCAACTAATTCTATCGTTTCACCGGCCCCCACTAGCAGGACTTTAGTTTTTTCAAGACTGCCAAAAATATGTTTGGCTAAGTTTACTGAAGCAAAGGCAACAGATACCGCACTAGCGCCAATATCAGTCTCTGTTCGAACTTGCTTGGCCACGCCAAAGGTACGTTGAAATAATCGGTCCATAACCAAGGACATTGAGCCGGCAGCTTTAGCTTGGCTGTAAGCTTGTTTCATTTGTCCAAGGATTTGTGGTTCACCTAAAACAAGCGAATCTAAACCACAAGCAACACGCATCATATGATTAACGGCTTGCTTATCTTTGTACCAATATAGGCTAGGTAAAATTATTGAGGCGGGTACGTTATGATAATTTTCTAACCATTTAATTATACGTTGTTGGGTAACTTCAAAGTCGCCATCTTGTACTAGGTATAGCTCTGTTCTATTACAGGTAGAAAGTATGGCAACTTCACGGCACTGTACTGCTTCAAGCATTTCTTTTAGGGCGATGGAAAGCTTATCTGGATTAAAAGATATTTTTTCTCTTACCGCTACTGGCGCAGTTTTATGATTAATTCCAACAGCAACTATCGACAAAGTAATAAACCTATTGTGTAAACATTTCTGACAAGTTTTAGTCAACTTGTTTTAACTCGTGCCGCAAGTATAACTCAAGATCTGCATATAAAATATGATCTGTGATAAAAGACCCTAAAAATAATACTGCTATTTACAAAGACTAAAAAGCTATGTTCAAATAACAATTATCATCGCTTGAAAGAATTACCATCCATGATTAAATTTTTTAATACTGCCCTTTATCCACGTTACTTATTTCCCCTTGCCTTATTTACCCTGGTATTTTCAGGCTGTAGCACTTTACCCAGCGAAGAAACGCAATGGCTAATTAAACAAACACCTCAACAAAGAATTACTAAGCTAGCGCAATTACAACAATGGCAGATAACAGGTAAAATAGCATTTTTGGCGCAGAGTTCACGTAAGAGCGCGACATTATCTTGGCAAGTTGACGAAAAGAAAGGCACTCAACAGCTAAATTTAACCAGCTATTTTGGCATTAATGTCTTACAACTCGAATCTTATAATAATCAACATAAGATTCGCGTGGATGGAAAAACCTATCATGGTAATAATTTAGCAGCGCTTATTCTCAACATTACCGGCTTATCATTACCAACAAAAGCGTTAAGCTACTGGCTTAAAGGTATCCCCTATCAAGAAAATGATAGTATTAGTTACCATAAAATAACACAGCTACCACAAACCTTATCAAGCCATTATAATAATGAGCTATGGCTAGTTAGTTATAGTAACTACCAGTATATTAACGGCTATAATTTAGCCACTAAATTTTCAATTAAAAAAGAGAATTTGTTAATTAAAATTTCGGTCAATCATTGGTCAGTGACTGGTCAATAGCCGATCAGCAACCACGCTTTGTCACTCACTTATTATAAGCAGAATTTCTACATGACGTGCTCTTCTCAACCTAATTCATTTCTAAATAAAGCCATTGAATTCCCTTCTCCGGCAAAAATTAATTTATTTTTACATATTGTTGGACAGCGTGATGATGGTTACCACAATTTAGAAACACTCTTTCAATTTATTGATCATAGTGACATATTAACCTTAACAGTCACTGAGAAAGCCAGCATAGATTTATTAACCCCTCTTGAGGGGGTTAATAATGACGATAACTTAATTGTAAAAGCGGCCCAGTTATTGAAAAGAAAAACCAAGACACCTTTTGGCGTTAAAATAAGTATTAACAAAATACTGCCAATGGGTGGCGGCTTGGGCGGTGGTTCATCCAATGCAGCTACGATTTTAGTTGCGCTTAATACCTTATGGCAGTGTCGATTATCAACCAGTGATTTGGCAATATTAGGCCTGAGCCTTGGTGCGGATGTACCTATCTTTATTTATGGTTTTGCCGCCTTTGCCCAAGGTGTTGGTGAAAGACTTACCGCCATGGATCCCGAAGAACCTTGGTATTTAATTACTAAACCTGAATGTAGCATTTCCACTCAACAAGTTTTTACTGCAGTAGACCTGCCTCGAAATACCAAGAAACTATCCCCTTCAGCCCTTGATACCACTGACTTTCTCAATGATAACTTCCATAATGACTGCCAATCATTAGTAATAAAACATTATCCTGAGGTTGCCAAGTTACTTGCTTGGTTGGTAGAATACGCCCCCTCAAGAATGACAGGAACAGGTGCGTGTGTTTTTACGCGGTTTTCTAGTCAAAAAGAGGCGTGTTCATTGCAAGCGAAACTCCCAAAAGGAGTGAGTTCATTTGTCGCGCGGGGACTTAACAAGTCGCCCTTATGTTCTGTGATGACAAGGTTGTCACTGAACAAGTAAACAATTAAAAATATTTGCGAACTTAACTAAAGTGGCTATTTAAAACGTGCTATGGTGCGGAAAATAACTGCTACAGTTTAGTAAGCGTTATACTGCTTAATGATTATATCTTATATCAAAAAGCCTATTATTAATGTCAAATGTTTCTGAGGAATCTACAGTGCCTGACATGAAGATTTTTGCGGGTAATGCCACCCCTGAACTGGCCAAGAAAATTTGTGATCGCCTATATATGCCTCTCGGCGATGCGACAGTCGGTAGTTTTAGTGATGGTGAAATTTGTGTTGAAATAAATGAAAACGTCCGTGGTGCTGATGTTTTTATTATTCAATCAACCTGTGCTCCAACCAATAATAACTTAATGGAATTAATTGTAATGATAGACGCATTGCGTCGTGCCTCCGCTGGCCGTATCACTGCTGTAATCCCTTATTTTGGTTATGCTCGCCAAGACAGACGTGTACGTAGTGCTCGTGTACCCATTACGGCAAAAGTAGTTGCTGACTTCTTATCAAGTGTTGGTGTTGACCGTGTATTAACGGTTGATTTACATGCCGAGCAAATACAAGGTTTCTTTGATGTGCCGGTTGATAATGCTTTTGGTACGCCAATTTTATTAGAGGACATGAAAAGTCGTGGTTTTGACAACCCGGTGGTTGTTTCTCCTGATATTGGTGGCGTGGTTCGTGCTCGTGCTGTTGCTAAATTATTAGATGACGCTGACTTAGTCATTATTGATAAACGTCGCCCGAAAGCAAACGTTGCCCAAGTTATGCACATTATTGGTGATGTAGAAGGTCGCGACTGTATTATTGTCGATGACATGATTGATACTGGCGGCACGTTAGTCAAAGCGGCAGAAGCATTAAAAGAGCATGGCGCAAAACGTGTTGTCGCTTATGCCACTCACCCAGTATTGTCGGGTAATGCCGCACAAAACCTTAGAGATTCAGTGCTTGATGAAGTTGTAGTGACTGATTCAATTCCTCTTTCTGATGAAATTAAAGCGCTGAAAATGGTTCGTCAATTAACCTTAAGCGGCATGCTTAGTGAAGCTATTCGTCGTATAAGTAATGAAGAATCTATATCGGCAATGTTTGATTAATTTCTAGCGAATAATTACTACTATTGCAAAAAAGCAGCCGCTGCCACGGCTGCTTTTTTATTGCGCCTTAACCCTTATTTATTTCCCCTCCCCCTATAAACCATCAGTAATTAACCGCTTAATTTTATAGCTTTACCTAGGGCTAAATGTTATTATGCGGCGCCTTTTTTATCTAATGGCCTAGTTAGTTGTTAACTGACCTATGGATGTTAAAATGGTATCTCCTTGTTTTTGGTCGCAAAAAACAAGACTTAATTTTTAAGTTTTATAACTTATATAACAGAAGAGTATTAAAATGACTGATTTTTTAACATTAGAAGCTGAAGTACGTACTGATTTAGGGAAAGGTGCGAGCCGCCGCCTACGTCACGCGGAAAAAGTTCCTGCTATCCTTTACGGTGAAAACCAAGAACCAGTATCTTTAACGTTAGCGCACAAAGATGTATTCCGCGCTCAACAAGAAGAAAAATTCTATACGCAAGTATTAACATTAAATATTGCTGGTAAGCCAGTTGAGTGTTTAATTAAAGACATGCAACGTCACCCGTTCAAGCAATTGGTAATGCACTTAGATTTCATCCGCATTGATCAAAACCATGTAGTTCATGCAAACACTACTCTTCACTTCATCAATGAAGACGAAGCGGCAAAAACTGGCGCTAACATTGCTCATCACGTGACTAAAATTGCCATCTCTTGTTTACCAAAAGATTTACCTGAGTTCATCGAAGTTGACTTAGCTAACTTAGCACCTGGTCAAACTTTCCATTTATCAGACCTTACGTTGCCAGCAGGCGTTACTTCTGATGAATTAGCGAAAGGTGAAGAACACGATCTAGCGGTTGTTTCTGCTAAAGCACCTAAATCGGCTAAAGTAATCGATGAAGACGAAGCTGCAGCAGAAGAAGCTCCAGCTGCTGAATAATAGCCATATTCATTTATAATATTATAGATAATGACTATTAAATTAATTGCGGGGCTGGGTAATCCTGGCCCCGAATATAGTAAAACACGCCACAATGCAGGTGTTTGGTTCGTCGAAGAACTGGCACGTTGTCACAACATTTCCCTCCGTCCCGAAAAAAAATACTCCGGCCTTTATGGTAAAGGGTTAATTGCGGGTAATCTTATCCATTTATTAATTCCAACTACCTTTATGAATCGTAGCGGTCAAGCAGTTGCTCCCCTTGCTAATTTTTATAAAATGTCGATAGATGAAATCTTGATTGCTCATGATGAATTAGATATACAGCCCGGTGTTTGTAAAATAAAAAAGGGTGGTGGTCACGGCGGACATAATGGCTTACGCGATATTATCGCTGCTATGGCTAATAATAAAGAATTTTACCGGTTACGTATTGGCATTGATCATCCGGGTCATCGCGATAAAGTAACGGGTCACGTATTAGGTAAAGCGCCTAGTGCAGAACAAGCAAAAATAGAACAAGCAATCGACGAAGCCAGTCGATGTCTTGATATTTGGCTAACAGACGACTTAAAGAAAGCGCAAAATCGCTTACACTCGTTTAAAGCCGAGTAAATATACACAAGTAAATACACGCTAGTAACTCTGTGTTAGCAACTAATCAGTAGGTAAAAATTATGGGTTTTAAATGTGGTATCGTTGGCTTGCCTAACGTCGGTAAATCAACACTATTCAATGCACTTACCAAAGCAGGTATTGAAGCGGCAAATTTCCCGTTTTGTACTATTGAGCCAAATACTGGTGTAGTACCGGTACCCGACCCTCGCTTAGATAAATTAACTGCAATAGTAAAACCTGAGCGTGTCTTAGCCACCACTATGGAATTTGTCGATATTGCTGGTCTTGTGGCTGGTGCATCGAAAGGTGAAGGCTTAGGTAACAAGTTTTTAGCAAATATTCGTGAAACAGATGCTATTGGTCACGTAGTTCGCTGCTTTGACAATGACAATATTATTCATGTTGCTAATAAGATTGACCCCGCTGATGATATCGAGGTGATCAATACTGAATTAGCATTATCGGATATGGACACAGCAGAACGGGCAATTTTTCGTTTAGCTAAAAAGGCTAAAGGCGGCGATAAAGACGCTAAATTTGAAATGCCTGTTTTAGAGAAAATATTAAAGCATGTTGAAGAAGGCCACATGGTACGTTCTTTAGAATTATCTAAAGAAGAAAAAGCCGCTATTGACTATTTAAACTTCTTAACACTAAAACCAACCATGTATATTGCTAATGTCAATGATGATGGTTTTGAAAACAATCCTTACCTTGACGTAGTACAAAAGATAGCGGATGCAGAAGGTAGCGTAGTTGTTGCTGTTTGTGCAGAAGTTGAAAGCGAACTGTCTGAAATGGATGAAGACGATAGAGCTGAATTTATGGCTGAGATGGGCTTAGAAGAGCCTGGTCTTAATCGTGTTATAAATGCCGGTTATTCATTACTGCACTTACAAACTTATTTCACTGCTGGTGTTAAAGAAGTACGTGCTTGGACAGTTAAACAAAATGCTACTGCGCCTCAAGCGGCCGGTGTTATTCATACCGACTTTGAAAAAGGCTTTATTCGCGCTGAAGTCATCAGTTATAACGACTTTATTGAATTTAATGGTGAGTCGGGTGCTAAAGAAGCCGGTAAGTGGCGTTTAGAGGGTAAAGAGTACCTGGTTAAAGATGGTGACGTAATACACTTCCGCTTTAATGTATAAAAGTTCCCTATAGGTAGAGTCAATTTTACCTAATCAAAAAACGCATCCTTAGTGGTGCGTTTTTTTATGCCGGTAAGGAGCTGACGAGTCAACATCCTGGCTGTAAACTTGAGGCAACTTGACCATAATATTATAATAAAGACTTGTTTTAATTGTATATACAACTTAAATAGCGGCTGTAATATAAAAAACGAAAGATATACAGCTATTCAAGTTAGCTTAGTTATTCTCCGAGCGGGTACAATAACTAAGCTAATGGTCTACACTTTTGTTGTTTAAAGAAATTGATAAATCAAAAAATAATAAGGCGTCACAATGAAAAAATTTATTTTATTACCCATGCTATTAGCAACAAGTGTTATTACAGCTCCATCGGCTCAAGCAGATGAGCTATCCTTGCGTATTTGTGAATATGTGCAAGCAAATGATAAAAGTCGCTTGAGGTCATTCTTAAAGCAAAAAAGATTAAAGGTTCGTAAAATTTATGATGCTTTAGAATGCAACGGCAATAGTTTATTAATTTTTGCCGCTAAATCTAATGCTTTAGAAGTTGGCGAATACATTATTGGTAAGTTACCTTCGAAAAAGGTAAAAGCTGAGATAGATAACTTAGCAAAATATTCTGCACATTTAGCTGAAGAAGCAAGAGATAGATAAGACTTACCTTGATGATAAATACAAACGCATTATCATTTCCCAATAAGTAATGCGTTTCTCACCTTTTATTTGCATAGTTATCCACCAAAATGCACAATCAATCGCCAAACAAATAGAAAGTACACCTTTTTTAAAAAAAACGGTTGACGAAAGGCAGGTAGATTAGCATAATACGCCGCACTTGCTACCGAGCAGGTTGGTAAAGGCTACATAGCTCAGTTGGTTAGAGCACATCACTCATAATGATGGGGTCCCAGGTTCAAATCCCGGTGTAGCCACCATTTTACTTCGGTATTTTTTACTTAAGTAAAAAGAGTTCAAGTCTCTTTAACACTTGAATGTAATGCGGGTTTGGCGGAATTGGTAGACGCGCTGGATTTAGGTTCCAGTATCGCAAGATGTGAGAGTTCAAGTCTCTTGACCCGTACCATTTCAAAGCAACATTAGTTGCACAAGTAAAAAGTAAATACATTGCAGGGATATAGCCAAGCGGTAAGGCAGCGGGTTTTGATCCCGTCATTCAGAGGTTCAAATCCTCTTATCCCTGCCATTTTTTATGATTTTTCTCGTTATAAAAAACTGCAATGTAATTACCTCCCAGTAGGGATATAGCCAAGCGGTAAGGCAGCGGGTTTTGATCCCGTCATTCAGAGGTTCAAATCCTCTTATCCCTGCCATTTCTTTTAAAGAAGTGGTTACAGAGTTCAAGTCTCTTTAACACTTGGATGTAATGCGGGTTTTGCGGAATTAATAAACAATGACGCGCTACTTTTTTTATAGAGAGTAGGTTCCAGTATTACAAGATGTGAGAGTTCAAGTCTCTTTAACACTTGGATGTAATGCGGGTTTGGCGGAATTGGTAGACGCGCTGGATTTAGGTTCCAGTATCGCAAGATGTGAGAGTTCAAGTCTCTTGACCCGTACCATTTCAAATATCCAGAAAACAAAACACTCCCTTCATTATCTAAATTTTAAGCACTGCTTATATTAGATAATTATTTGTGTTTCAAAGGCTACATAGCTCAGTTGGTTAGAGCACATCACTCATAATGATGGGGTCCCAGGTTCAAATCCCGGTGTAGCCACCATTTTACTTCTGTAAAAATCAATTAAAAACCCCTAAATATTATCTCTTCAATATATCTCCGAAAAATCCTAGTTAATACTTAAAAAACATCTCAAGTTCAACAAAATATTATTTTCAAAATACAAAGCAGGCTCTGTTGTCGTTTAGTGTAGGTGAGTAAACAAGCGAGACGCATACACGCTCTTTGACATCAGGAGAATGTGCATCCTGCATTCTCTAATAAGTTACATCCTTGTAACGTCGGTCACCGCGAGATACCGTGCGTCCTGAACATAATCCCATCCTTGGGGCTTAACACAAGCATCATGACAGTATGCTCAGGATAATTGCTCCTGCATTATCCACATAAGGTACTTCCTGTACCGTCTGCACTGTCTGCACTGTCTATAAGGTATATCCATATTTATCACCTCAGCAATGCATCACGGTGCTAATTATTTTCGTGACAGCCATTCACAGAAGAACACACTACTTGAGCTATAAAACTAGCCAAGAGCGCCAAATCTGCGTGGTAAAACCCTGAAATGATTGAAAGTGTGCGGGTGTTTTCATCAAGGATGATGAAAAAGCGGCGTTGTACAGGGATGTTCATTAACGCGGCTCCTCGAAACACTTGATTGAATGAATGATTAGGTTTTATTCGCAGCGCCGGGAGAGTCCAGAGAGCCTAACTTAGGCGTAACGCGATAGTTCTCTTTCTTTTCTGGGTGTAGTCGCCACCGCGACGCGAAAGAAATTAAGAATGCAGTCGCATTTTAAGAGCATATACATCAAGTCAGATACAATAAGGGCCTAAAAACGCTAGCCGTAATAGTTTAATGCAGAATGAGGATAAAAATGTTGATTATTTTAAGTGGGTGTCTGTTATTTTGTTCTGCCACTTTTTGTTAATTTGTTTCTAATGCTAAATATCCTACCCTTTAGAAATATGCTCTATATTTAAATTCCTACTGCACTACCCTTTGACAAATAACCTCTAACTTTAAAATGAAAATCTCATCATGTTGTAGCCTAATTTCTGCCGTCTACTACCGTACTCTTTTGAGTCTCTATCAGCGTTTACCCGTGTGTTATTTTCGAACTCATTAATGTGAGGGTTCAACTCCCCCTTTCGAAAGGAATAGAGGAAAAGTTAAACCTTTAACTAGCAGTTACCTCAGCTATAAACCACAAGCATAAGCCAAGGCTTTATTTTTTATCGTGCTGTTGAGAAATGGCACTTTATTAACGGCGAGTAGTGCTAAATTACGTGCCGCCTTAATCACTGGCGAAGGGTGACTAAAGCCTGCATATAAGGCATCCATGGTTGTCATCATAAGTAAGTTCTCTTTGCGCCGTTTCTGCTCATATCGAGCTAGCACTGCCACATCATGCCAAACTTCACCATTACCAATAGCTTCGGCAATAACATGTTGTAAAGCGATAACGTCTTTAAAACCTAAATTAACTCCCTGCCCTGCCATGGGGTTAATCGTATGGGCAGCATCCCCTAATAACAGCACCCGCTTATGTTGATAAGTATTAGCATGTCTACGTGTTAGCGGAAAAGCACCTTTAGCAAGTACTTTGATTTCACCTAAGCGTTTGGGGAAATACTTAACCACTTCTTGTTGAAGTTGCTTATTGGATAATGATGCTAAGCGAGTGATCTCATCACGTTGGTGATACCAAACTAATGCCGCATAACCACCTAACGAACTTTCTCCGGCTAAAGGTAATAAAGCAACAGGACCCGTGGGAAAAAATTGTTGCCAAGTAATATCTTGCTGGCTCTGTGAAGTTTCAATATTAATCAACATGGCAGACTGTTGATAATCCCAGCCAGTCACACCAATGGCTGACATTTGCCTAACTTTTGATTGTGCGCCATCAGCGCCAATGACGAGTGTTGCCGTTAATGAACAATTGGTGAGTGTTAAGCTTGCTTTGTCGTGCTCTTGGGTTAAAGAGACTAAACTATCAGGACAAAAAGTACGGATATTACTCATCGCACTAATTTCCTGCCATATCGCCAGTTGAATTAATCGATTTTCAACGATATGACCTAGATGTGTTTGTTTAATGTCTTGGGCATTAAACTCAGTATAAGCACTTTCATGCTCCCAAACACCGAGTCGTTTATAGGGACAGGCACGCCATTGCTTAATTTGTTGCCATGCTCCCAGCTGATTAAGTAAATTTTCAGAGGCCAGCGATATAGCCGATACACGTAAATCAAGCGCTTGCTCAACAGCATAATTCTTGGGCTGATTCTGTTCAACCAAAGCGACTTGTAAACCAAGTTGGGCTAAGGACAGTGCACTTGCTGCACCAACCATACCACCACCAATAACTACACAATCAAAATGTTCCATGCTTAAAAATTCACAACAATATTGTAATATGCCTTTATTTTACCCAAGCCTAGCGCTATTTTCGACTGCTTTATTACATTAATCACCCATGGTCATCACTTTAACCCACATCACTTAGGCGAAGTAGCGAGTTGCTGGCATAAAACATTCAACAAATGCGGTAAATAAAGGCCGAATAGTGCACGAATACTGCATTCACCAGTAAATTTGTCGAACATAACCATGCAACTCCTGAACTTAGGCTAAAGGAAACAGCGGGGTGTAGGCGATGAGTGCTAATAATAAGCTGAAAATGCAATACTTTTGATCTCATGGTAGTTAGACAAAGCTTGTTTGTCGGTAAAATTCAGTTATAGTGAATTGTCGATTTTTGCGGTTGATGGGGAATGTGTGCCGTCAAATTCGCCAGAAATCACATAAAAATTAAGTTGTTGCCGTTATAGGTAGATTATGGCTAATAATAAAAACTAAATAACTGAATGATAAGGAAGTACTATGTCAGCATTAGCAAAAATAAAAACCTCAGGACAAAATACTGAAGAAATACGACTAGCCAAAGATATCAATTTAATTTATGATTTTACTGAAAAGCCTAACCGCACTCAGTTGAAAGCAAAGAGCGATCGCGCCGTTGTTGCCAAACTAAGAGCAGATTTAGTTTTACCGAACAATAAAATATTAACCGTTGATATAGATTTTGATAGTACAAGCGGATACCATAACAACACTATGTTGATTATGGATGACTTTGGTGTTGAAATGTTAGTCACTGCTTTTGCAGTAAAATACGGCCAGTCATTTGCTGATAAAATAACTAAAGCTTGGGCAGAAAAAAAACATCAAGATGATCCTAGAAAGCCCACTTACTTGTTGGTACAAAAGCCCATTAGAGATGGCGATGTGCCAAAGATTTTTGTCGCCTGTGGCGATAAAATACATGACAATGACAACAAAACACCACAAAGTATCGTTTAGTATTTTCTCTGCTAAAGTATTTCAGGCTAAGTGCTATTTACTAATAGCGCTTAGCCTGTTGATTTTCAGTTTTGCCAGCCACGCAGATAATATCGCCTCGATAAATACCCTCAGTAATGTCACAAAAATTCTGCAAGATAAACATGGTTTTATCTGGTTATCGAGTCAACAAGGGCTAACTCGGCTTGATGGCAAAAACAGCATCACTTTTTCGCTAAATAACCAAGAGTGGCCGCTGCCCTACTCTTGGATCAATGATATAAGTCTCATTGATGATAAGTTGTTAATCGCCTCAGAAACAGATGGTTTATGGCTCTTTGATACCAATAACGGTATCGCTGAAAAAATAGCCGTTGCTATTCCAAGGCAAAGCCACTATCACTCAGTGCGCTTTAAAGACCAGTATTATATCAACGCACCCAATAAACTTTATCGTTTCAATCCAAGCACAAAAACAACCCAGTTGCTTGATGACAATATCGCTATCAAGCAACTTGTTCATAATAAAGAGCAGCTTTATGTCGCAAATAGTGACGGCTTATATCAATTGCAAGATGAACAACTTCAACAGGTCCTTAGTGAGCCTATCACTGCCTTAACCGCCCTGTCAGATGCGGTAATAGCCATTACGGCCAATAATATATACCGTTTAAGTAATGATGGTGATATATCAAGTATCAAACATAATGAAAAGCTTTATGGCTTAACAAAAGCCTTTGCTAGTAATGACTTTTTTACTATTAGTAATAAAGGTAAGGTCAGTAAATACAGTGGCTCAAGATTAACCAAACTGCCGCACCTTTATGGTGATAGTGAACCGGTGCAACTTAGTACTGCATTTCAGGATGCTTCTGGCGTTTTATGGTTAGCTAGCAGTCATAAGGTTGAACAGCTTAATGAGACTTATATTACCAATCATAAAGTTATTTTTGATATTCCAATCAATGCCAATGAAATAACATTATTTGATAATGAAATTATTATTGGCAGCTACGGGGCTGGTTTGCAAAACTTCTTCAAGCCGGTATTTAAGCCAGAGGTTAATAGCGCTTTCACTAAAAATGGCTTGAAGATATTTGACCTGCTAGAGATAAATCAAAACCTATATATCGCCAGTTATGATGGTTTATGGCGCTATGATAACAGCACAAAACAAGTGAAAAAACTTGATATTGTTGCTGATAAACTGATTTTAAAGCTCGAACATAAAAACAACTTACTCTATATCGCCACTAACTATCACGGTCTCTATATCTATGATTTAAGTGCTGAGAAAATAATTAAACATCTTGATATTATTGATGGTTTACCCAGCACGGAAATTATTGATGTACTGCCTTTAGACTCAGGAAAAATATGGATAGCATCGAATAATAACATTAGCATTTATCAGCCAACCCTTAATAAACTCATCACCTTAACCACGCCAAATAAGAGTAAAGTGATCTCTTTTGTCTATGCCGATAACAAAATTTTTGCTTCGACCTTAAGTGATGGGATTTTGGTTTTCAATCAACAAGGTGGCTTATTAGCCCAACTTTCTAAAGGTCATAGTTTCACCGAAATGTTATTGATTAATGACACCATATGGGCCTCAGGTAAACCTGGATTATATCGTATATCACCAAAAAACTATCAAGTAACCATGATAGAGAATAGCCAGCAGTATTCTTTTGTCAGCAGTATGTTAGTCAAAGAAGATACGCTATATGCCATCCATTACAGTGGCGTACTGGCACTCAATTTATCTGAACAAAAAAAATTCAATCCAAATGTTATCATTAGTAAAACCACCATCTCAGGTAAAGCATATTTACTTAATCAAACCATCAAAATAGCAAGTGGTAACGATGTTATCACCCTTGATTTAGCCAGTTTAGACTATCGCCCTGGCCTAGAAAAAAACTATCAATATCGTATTAATAATAGCCAATGGCAGCAAATAAATAATAACCAACTAACGCTAACCGGACTAGCCTCTGGCCGTTACAATATTGAAATTATGGCCACCAATAGTTTAGGGCAATGGAGTGATATAAAAGCATATACCGAGATTGATGTTGCCTATCCGTGGTACTGGACAATGGAGCTGAGAATTCTCTATGCAGTATTGGTTTTATTTATCGTATTGTTGACCTCTTGGCTACTTTTTTTGCGGACAAAGTCAATTAAACATATTCACACTTTGCTCAAAGATAATATGCGAAATTACGGTAGGCTGATGAATACTCTACAACGTAATTTACAACTGACCGCTACATCATTAGCAAATAATGATTTAGAGCAAAGTAAGCAACTCATTGAGAAGAGTATATTAGTACTTAAAGAGAACATTAATAGCCAAGAGCCTGACAATCTTGCCGGAAAAACCTTAGCCATTGCTATTCCCTTTTTAGCGGACTATGTCCAGAGCAAGTACGAAGTTAAATTGCACTTTACCTTGGATGATAAGCTAGATCACCTTAAATATGAACTAAGGGCCGATATCTACAAAGTGATATTTGAAGCAATTTTGTCAGCTATATTCAAGAGTGAAGCAGAAAATTTCAGTCTAAGCTTAAAAGAGGTTAAACAAAAACTATGGCTTACCATTAATAGCGATAAAAACTCTTTTAGCCAACTTAATAGTAAAATTAACTTTGACCTCGCTAGCTATACTATTCGTCAGATAACCACTAAACATCACGCGTCACTTAATATTTTCGCTAATGATGACGGCAGTAGTCAGTTGGTGATTAGCGTGCCATTAATGACCTTAAATTAGTTTATAATTTACCCACTTAGCAAAAATAATAAAGACATTTACAACTAGTTGTCTTATTCATTCGAAATTAGCGCGCAATTGGTATAAAATACGTCTCCTTTTATCTTTACTGGGTTTGCTTAGGCTAAATCCAGTAAAATTTGTGTGTGAAGAGTGAAGTAATGAGTAAGAAGCTATATATCAAAACTTGGGGCTGTCAAATGAACGAGTATGACTCGCAAAAGATGGCAGAATTGTTGGATTCAACCCATGGTTATACCTTGGTTGATGAAGCAGAACAGGCTGATGTTATTTTGCTTAATACTTGTTCCATTCGTGAAAAAGCACAAGAGAAAGTCTTTCATCAATTAGGTCGTTGGAAACGCTTAAAAGAGACTAAGCCTGACTTACTTATAGGTGTTGGTGGCTGTGTTGCCTCACAAGAAGGTGATGCTATACGTAAACGCGCACCTTTTGTTGATATGATTTTTGGTCCGCAAACCCTACATCGTTTACCTGAAATGATTAATCAAGTACAGCAGACCAAGAGTCCCGTTGTTGATGTTAGCTTTCCAGAGATTGAAAAGTTTGACCGTCTACCTGAGCCTAAAGCGAGTGGTGCCACTGCTTTTGTTTCGATTATGGAAGGTTGTAGTAAATATTGTACTTTCTGCGTAGTGCCTTACACCCGCGGTGAAGAAGTTAGTCGCCCACTTGATGATGTACTCTATGAAATAGCGCAACTTGCCGCGCAAGGTGTACGTGAAGTAAACCTACTGGGTCAAAATGTTAATGCTTATCGTGGTCCAACCCATGATGGCAGCATTTGTCGCTTTGCTGATCTGCTACGTTTGGTCGCTACCATAGATGGTATCGACCGTATTCGTTATACCACCTCACATCCAGTTGAATTTACTGATGATCTTATAGACGTTTATGCTGATGTACCTGAACTAGTAAACCACCTGCATCTGCCGGTACAAAGTGGCTCCGACCGCATTCTAACGCAAATGAAACGTGGTCATACTGTGCTTGAATATAAGTCTAAAATTCGCCGTTTGAAGAAGGTTCGCCCTGACTTGAGCATGTCTTCTGACTTTATTATCGGCTTTCCCGGTGAAAGTGATGAAGACTTTATGGCAACCATGGACTTAATTAAGGCCATTGATTTTGATTTAAGCTTCAGCTTTATCTACAGTGCTCGCCCGGGTACACCGGCAGCCGATTTACCCGATGATATTAGCGATGCAACCAAGAAAAAACGCTTAAAACTGTTACAAGACCGTATTACCCAACAAGCGCTACGTATCGCCAGACAAATGTTAAATACCGAGCAGCGCGTTCTCGTTGAAGGCCCTTCAAGGAAAAATCCAATGGAATTACGGGGTAAAACAGAAAATAACCGTACGGTTAACTTTGTTGCCCCACATACCGTTATCGGCCAATTTGTCGATATCAAAATTACTGATGTAGTTGCCAACTCTTTACGCGGTGAATTAGTAAGAGAAGAAAAAGACATGGGTATGCGCATTGCCCATTCTCCAGCAGATATTTTAGCAAATAATCACCACACGGCCACGCCAAGTAACCTTGACGATTTAGGTGTAGGTAGTTTTACCCCATAGCATGCCTTTGGGCAGTATTAAGCCCTTTAATTTAACAAAGCGGAAATGAATTTGACCACATCAACGACTAAGTCACTTAAGTTAACCCGAGAAGTTTTCAGTTTAACGCCTGTAGACAACCATAGGCAGGCAAACTTATGTGGCCCTATGGACGATAACTTAAAGACTATCGAACGCCGTCTAGGGGTAGAAATAAGTTACCGTGGCCAAGAGTTTACTATCATGGGTAAGCCGTCAAATTGCCAAGCAGTGGTTAAAGTTTTAACAGAGCTATATCTTGAAAGCCAAGAAGTTAAGGGCAAAAGTAAGATAATCTCCCCTGAAATGGTGCATTTAGCTATTTTAGAGTCTGGCTGTCTCGAGCAAGAACACCCACAAAAAAGCAGTCAAATAGCCGCTGAGTTAGGTAATCAATTAGATAACAAATACGATGAGATGGTAACCATTAAAACTAAACGTGGTGTCGTTAAACCGCGTAATGGTAACCAACAATCCTATGTACAAAATATAAGGACGAACGATATCAGTTTTGGTGTCGGTGTTGCCGGTACAGGTAAAACCTATTTAGCTGTCGCCTGTGCAATAGAGGCATTAGAGCGCCAAGAAGTACGTCGTATTTTACTGACCAGACCCGCAGTAGAAGCGGGGGAGAAACTCGGTTTTTTACCCGGCGATTTATCACAAAAAATAGACCCTTATTTAAGGCCGCTTTATGACGCGCTTTTTGAAATGCTTGGCTTTGAAAGGGTCGAGAAACTTATCGAACGCAAAGTCATTGAAATTGCGCCACTTGCTTATATGCGTGGCAGAACCTTGAATGATGCCTTCATCATATTAGATGAAAGTCAAAATACTACGGTTGAACAAATGAAGATGTTTTTAACCCGTATTGGCTTTAATTCTCGTGCTGTGATCACCGGTGATATCACTCAAGTTGACTTACCTCGTCATCAAATGTCCGGGCTACGCCATGGTATTGAAGTGCTGCAAGATATCCCGGGCATTAGTTTCAATTTCTTTCAGTCTAAGGATGTTGTTCGCCACCCCGTTGTTGCCAAAATTATTGACGCTTATGATAATCATGAACAAAAAACCAACCGACAAAAACAAGAAAAAAAACAGGTACAACAAGCAAGTAATGATAAAAGCAAGATAAACTAATGGCTCATGTCATCGACCTACAAATTGCTTGTAAAGCAACCGAATTACCGACTAAAACACAATTTCAACTATGGGTTGATACGGCTTTAGCCGAAGTGGCTAGTAAGCCAGAGCAGGAATTTGAACTCACCATTCGCTTAGTTAATAGTGACGAAAGCCAGCAACTAAATAGTCAATATAGAGGCCAAGATAAAGCAACAAATGTGTTATCTTTTCCTTTTGAGGTACCTGACGGCATAGAGCTTAACTTATTAGGCGACTTGATTATTTGCATAGAAGTCATGAAGCTAGAAGCACAAGCACAAAACAAAGCCCTCTTTGATCATTGGGCACATCTTGTTATTCATGGTTGCTTGCATTTAGTTGGCTTTGATCATATAAGTGACAGTGATGCTGTTGAAATGGAAACTATCGAGATTACCATTCTAGCAAAGTTAGGCATTAGTAACCCTTATTAGCCGTAACCCGGTAAAGTACAGGATTTCATTGGCTGTTAACATCACTTAACAAATACCTGTTTAATAACATTTTCAATAATATAATAAAGGAAGAATAATAGCTCTATGAGCGATGACACCCCCCACTCTAGTAACGGTTCAGCCAATAAGTCCTTTTTTCATAAAGTTATGCAAATACTAACACCTGAGCCGAAGCACAAAGATCAATTGGTTGATGCATTAGATAATGCGCAAGAAAGAGACTTGATCAATCCTGAAACTAAACAAATGCTCAAAGGTGTTTTAGACGTTTCTAAATTGCGCGTTCGAGAAATAATGATCCCACGTTCACAAATGGTTACTATTGATATTAACCATAGTCTTGACGAATTCCTGCCTATTATCCTAGAGTCAGGTCATTCACGTTTTCCCGTTGTTAATGAAGATATTGATCACATAGATGGTATTTTATTAGCAAAAGATCTACTTGCCTTTGGTTTTAGTTCAAAGAAAGATGATTTTAGCCTGAGGGATATCATTCGCCCAGCCATTATTATCCCCGAAAGTAAAAAGGTTGAACCCTTATTAAAAGAGTTTCGTTCTAATCGCTATCATATGGCTATTGTAGTTGATGAGTATGGCGGTGTTTCAGGTGTTATCACCATTGAAGATATTTTAGAACAAATTGTCGGTGAAATAGAAGATGAAACCGATGATGAAAATGAAGATGAAATAAAAAAATTAGCCGGTAATGTCTACTTAGTAAAAGCGCTTACTGAGCTAGGTAACTTTAATGACTACTTCAATTGCAACTTTAATGAAAGCGATGCTGTTACCATTGGCGGCATTGTTTTACGTAAGTTTAACCACTTGCCGCAAAAAGGTGAACTTATAAACATAGGGAATTTCGAATTTAAAGTACTGGTTGCTGATAATAGACGCATACAAATGCTACAAGTCAGTGTTGATAAAAGTCATGAAATTAACGGTAAAATCAGTGACTAGTATCAGCACGGCGGTTATTTTTACCTCGATAATAAGCAAACTAACAAATCGCAACAATTGGCTGTGCTTTTTTAGTGGTTTTTTCTTGGTTTTTGCTTATGCGCCATTTTCCTATTGGTGGCTAGCATTAATTTTACCGAGCATAATACTACACCAAGTCAGCCATGCTCCGCCTAAACTAGCCGCTAAAAAAATGGCTCTGTTTGCCTTGGGTTGGTTTAGTAGTGGTATTAGCTGGGTCCATGTCAGTATTGATCAATTTGGTGGTTTGCCACTGATAGTTTCTTTACTGTTAATGCTAGCTTTATGTTCCTACCTCGCACTATTTCCGGCACTAGCAGGCTATTTAACCGCTATTTTTTCTAAAAACAAACAAGTTAACTTGTGGTTATTACCCTCTATTTGGCTTTTTTGTGAATATTTACGTTCAGTCGTGCTCACCGGATTTCCTTGGCTATCACTTGGCTATAGTCAGATTGACAGCCCATTAGCTAACTTTGCCCCGATTATTGGTGAAGTGGGGATAACGGCTATTATCCTGTTAGTAAACATTTGCTGGGTCAAAATATATAATATCTTGTCGGCCTTATTTAAAGATAAGAACCAAGACACTAATACACACACATCTAGCAAAGACTTAATATTCCCTATAGTTTTAGTAACAAGTATTCTTGTTACTAGTTTTGCTTTAAGTCTGGTTAGTTGGACTGAGTTAACGGGAAAGAGCGCTAAAGTTGCCCTTATCCAAGGAAATATTGCCCAGTCTATCAAATGGCAACCAGAGCAAGAATGGCCAACCATGCTTAAATACCTCGACTTAACACGGGTAAACTATGATGCCGACTTAATTGTTTGGCCTGAATCCGCCATTCCGGCACTGGAGCCAGCAGTTCAGGACTATTTAAGCACAGTAAATCGTTCCGCCATTTTAAATAACAGCGCTATTATTACTGGGATAATTAATTATAACTTTGAAAGTAAAGAGTATTATAATGCCTTATTGGTTTTAGGTAAGAAAACCACAGAGGATGAACAAGGCTATTATTACAATCACAGTAATAGGTATTATAAAAGCCACTTGCTACCCATTGGTGAATTTGTTCCCTTTCAAGAATGGCTGCGTCCTCTAGCTCCCTTCTTTAACTTACCTATGTCGTCTTTCACCGCAGGTAATTATGTCCAACCCAATTTAGTGGCCAATAATTTTCATATTTTACCACTAAACTGCTTCGAAATTGCTTTCCCACTCCAGGTAGCCGCCAATTTTACCGATAAAACAGAATTGCTACTGACCGTCAGTAATGATGCCTGGTTTGGCGACTCTCATGGTCCACATCAGCATTTTGAAATTGCCAGAATGCGCGCGTTAGAATTTGGCCGGCCCTTAATACGCTCAACAAATAATGGTGTTACCGGCATTGTTAATCATTTGGGTGAAATTACTGCCATAGCGCCACAGTTCGAAGAAGTTGTACTTAGAGGTCAGGTTGAGTTTGTCACTGGTTATACGCCATACAGCCAATGGCCGAATTTAATATTGTTTTTGATGGTGTTCATGCCATTGGTCTTGTTGAAAACCTTTAAGTTTTAACACTCAATAAAAAAGTGGCCTGATCAGCCACTTTTCTATAAATCATTTTTATACACTGCCTTTTCTATCAATACTACTTTCTATAAATACTAAGGTCACTAAGTTAACGTGATAATCACTTTGTTTGCTTGGGGTGTAGAGACGTTTTATTACGACCCGTTTCTTTGGAACGATACAAGGCAGCATCGGCGCATTCAATCCATACTTCATGGGTTTGAATACTTTCATCAACTTCAGCTATGCCCATACTAATGGTGTAGTTAACATTAATATCATTATAAGTGACAATAGCATCACTGACCTCTTTACGCAGTCGTTCAGCAAAAATGAAGGCATTGTCAAGATTAGTATCCGACAATAAAATAGCGAATTCCTCACCACCATAACGACCACAAACATCGGTTTCCCTGACATGATGGCGAATTAAGCCAGAAATGTGACGAATGACTTTATCACCAACAACATGACCATAACTATCGTTAATATTCTTAAAATGGTCAATATCAATCATCACTAAAGAACTTGGGTGCTGGCTACGACTCCAGCGTTTATGCTCGGCTCGTAAACATTGCTCCCAGTGGCTACGATTAAATAATTGGGTTAAGCCATCTGTTTGACTTAATAGGGCTAATTCTGCATTAGCTTTTTTCAAGCTTAGTTTATGTACAGCTGTATCGGTGACATCATAAACAATTAAACATAAATGGCTTACTTCACCGGTTGCAGAGAGCAGCGGAATAAAAGTAGTATTTTGATACATAAATTCTTCACTACCCGTTACCGGACGATAACTATCGAACTTGAATAAGTAAGGTCTTTGCTCCCAGATAGTAAAGGCTTTATTTTTCAGTAAAAAGACTGATTCAGCTTTACGGGTAAACCACTCTCTAGGTATCTCTGAAAACAGATCAAATATCAGCTTACCTTTTACCTCACGGGGAAATAAACCACTATGATTTTCCATAAAACCATTAAATATTTGTATAGTGAACTCTTTATCGAGCACAACGAGACCAACGTCGATGTTGTGCAACATTTCCATTATCCAATGCAGCTCATGTAATTGTGATTTTTCTAACGTCATAAACCATTCCTGTCATCACTTTCCAGCGCGTACTTTTGTCACTTGTTAATAGCAACAAGCTAATGTATTAACGGCGATTGACTCAGTAATTAATCAATCAAATAAGCCAACTTATTGTTAAGTGTTTTCATCGACTTTTCAGTGAAAAGCAACAACAAATCACACTTAATGGGGTAATTTTCTATGCCATAGCTTATTTCAATGGCTAAGGTTCTTTTCCATTTATTGGCATTATTAGCAATTAAATCAGATATTTTTCTATGTTGTCCCAATACCTCAGGATGTCCTTGGCTGAACTGGATATCAAGTTGCTCTGCGATCCCTTTTAAGCAAGCACCAATAAGTACATTAGCCAAATCCATTAATAACTCTAATTCAGTGCCCATATCAGCATCATATTGATAGTTCATCAATGAGGCGACATCTTTAAAGCTTGAATCATTTAGAATTAATAAAGCCTCTCCTGAAATACCTGCGCTAATAAAACCTTGGCAAATACCTGAGGTACTTTCATGATTTTCGATATCTTTTAACGCCATGCGAAGTTCACTCACTTCGATGAAGTTAACATTCGGAATCGGTAACACCACAAAAACATTGAGTAAACGTGCCAGTAAATCACCCGCCCGTCCCATAGCAATATTGGCGATTTCTTGATAACAATCACGCATTTCAGCGGATAAAGTCATCTCTGGTTCAGCAGTCAAAGGGGTACTTTCAACGGTAGAGACATCAAACTGGCTAGAAAGGAGAGCTCCCTGGCTATCAAATTCTGCCACAGGAAGTTTAATCGGCGCTACTTTTACCGCTGGTGCTGGCTCAGTGGTAGTGACTTCCCTTGAGAACACGCCATAAGACGATAATACCTTGGTAAGAATATCTTTATTAACGGGTTTTTGAATAAAGTCTAGCGCACCTAAACGGGTAACACGTTGATGAGCTTCGGGTTGAATATCACCCGATATCACTATGGTAAGTGTGGGTAAATCTTCTGCTAAAATAGTTTCAAGTACTTGATAACCATCCATATCAGGCATATTAAGATCAAGTAGAAGCACATCACCTTTGCCTGCCTTTATCGCTTCAATACATTCTAAACCATTGGCCGCAAAACTTAGTTCCACATCCCAACCATCAGGTAATGAACGCGCCACCTGTTTTCGCGCCATATTAGAATCATCACAAATTAATAATTTAGTGGTCATATTAATCTTGGGCCTTACATAAACGATAACAACGGCCGTTAAAAAACATCTCTAGCCTCTATTGATAACCATAGAGTATCCAATATAAAACACAATGATAAAGTTCTATTTATAGAACTTTTATCGCTAAACGGCTAATATCGGTTCACCTAAACCATTATTTTCAATACATCATGAAATTTCCTACTTCAAACATCACCTTATGTGCTTTCTTTATCGCCAGTTTTACTTTGGCTTTTAACTGTCAGGGTTACTCTTTTGATCTGGATAAGCTAAAACAAAGCAATAATCTTGTTAAAGCTGGCGACAAGTATGTCACCCTTTTAGGGCAACAAGTTAATGTTGGCGATCAAGCACCGCCGTTTACAGTGGTTGATAAAAACTTCGCGCCAGTATCACTGAAAGACTTCCAAGGGCAAACCTTACTTATTTCTGTTGTACCTAGTTTAGATACGGGCGTTTGCTCTATTCAAACCAAACGTTTTAATGAAGAAGCGGCCAAGTTACCTAAAAACATCACTATTTTAACCATCAGTAATGATCTGCCATTTGCCCAAAAGCGTTTTTGTAATGTTGAAAAAATCGATAGCATTAAAGTGCTATCCGATTCAGTGTGGCGTGAGTTTGGTACTAACTATGGTCTATTAATAAAAGACATGGGTTTGCTTACCCGAGCCATATTCATCATTGATGATCAAGGCAAGATTGTTTACAAAGAGCTTGTTGCCAACATCTCACAGCAGCCTAATTACGATAAAGCGCTAGCAAAGGTAAGATATACAGCCCCCGTTATTGTTATTAATGCGGTAACAATTAAAGAAGCAGCTAAAAAAACAGAAAAATAATTAATTTAAAAGACCAATAAAAACAAACATTAATAATTAAATTTTAACTTATTTCCATTATATTCTTGAAAAACAAATAAACAATCCCATCTCTAATTGTGTAGTCGCCGCAAGGGGCTACACAAAAAAATTGCCTGTTCATTGTGAAAGGCAGCATTATTTAAAATGACTCGCGTATTCGCGCAGTAATTTACTAGGCAATATTGCTTTGCTAGTGAGTTGCTCAATAGCTGAACGCCAACATTCAAAATAATAATCATTTTATTGCTATATATTAGGATAACTTATTATGCGTAACTCTACAGATTTCAGTCCACTATACCGCTCTTTTATTGGCTTTGACCACTTAGCTGGTTTAATCGATAAAGCCTCACGAGCTGACAAACAATCATCATACCCGCCTTTTAACATCGAGTTATTAGCGGAAGATCAATACCGCATTACCATGGCTGTGGCTGGGTTTAGCGAAGACGATATTGATATCGAGTCAAAAGAAAGTAGCTTAACGATTATTGGCACCAAGCAAGTCAGAGATAAACCAAAAGTTGAGGCCGGTAAAACTCCCCGACAGTTTCTACACCAAGGCATTGCCGAACGTAATTTTGAGCGAAAGTTCCAACTTGGCGAGCACGTAAAAGTTATTGGCGCCTTTATGGAAAACGGCTTATTGCACGTTGATTTAGAAAGAGAGGTTCCTGAAGCATTAAAACCTCGTAAGATAGCCATTAACGGAAAAAGTTTATTACCTAGTAACGCTTAATTCTTAACTGTTTCTCCCTTTGTTTTTGCCCAGTCTTTGACTGGGCTTTTTTGTTTTAACGAAGCAAGTTAAATGTCTGCCCGCACGTATTAAAACTCAAGTGAAAACAATATTTCTGCTAAATCTGGTTGCCATTGAAAATCGTTTAGCTTTACTCGGCTACCAAGCACCACTATCTGTTCATCTTGCAAATGCTGCTTTTGCTTAACAAAATATTCACTGCCGAGGGGAAAAGATATTTTCCCTTGTGAATTAATAACTCGAAACCATGGCACACGTCGCCCTTGCCATCCCTCTTTTGGCACCTTACCTAACGCTTTACCCACCAGACGAGCACGACCAGGTAAACCAGCCAAATCAGCAATTTGTCCATAACAAGCAACCCGGCTGTAAGGAATTAACTGCACTGTTTGCCATATTTGTTGGTAATGTGGGTTTACCATTTTTCTACGTCCTGTGCTATCAAGCTTGATTAGTACATTTTTTATTGACCAGTGAATACGCTATCATAGCAGCACAAACATCAATTACACTATGCTAAGGAAAAACATGAAAATTTGGGTGGATGCTGATGCCTGTCCTGTGGTAATTAAAGAGATTTTATTTAAAGCCGCTGATAGAGCCAAAATAGCCACGACCTTGGTAGCAAACCATAATATTCGAGTACCGCCATCACCTTTTATCAAATTTATACAGGTAAGCAGTGGCTTTGATATTGCTGACGATGAGATTGTTAAACGTGTTGAGCCGCATGACTTGGTTATTACCAGTGATATTCCACTGGCGGATGAAGTAATAACAAAGTCTGGTATTGCCCTTAGCCCCCGCGGCGAACTTTTTACCAAAGAGAATATTAAACCACGGCTCAATATTCGTGATTTTATGGACACTATGCGTGCTAGTGGTGTGCATACTGGTGGGCCACCGGCATTAAATCAAACCGATAGACAAAACTTCGCCAATCACCTTGATCGTATTATTACCCAGTTTAAAAATTTCAATAAACAGTGAAATATACCGATTCAATAAAGAAAAAGAGGCCGATACTCAAACGAGTATCGGCCTCTTTTCTCTAAACTGGCTTATTTTCCCGTTATTTTTTTCAGTTATTTTTTGCAAGTAAAAGCGCTTTAATTTCTTGCAACTCTTTTTCTAAGTTATCTATTTGCGCACGACTTGCGGGTTCACCACCTTCTGCACTTTCACCGTGTTGCTCAGCACGAAATTTTTCATGTTCTTGGCTCATCACTTCTAATACTGTACCCACCATCATATTAAAAAAGATAAAAGCGGTTAAGAAAATAAAAGTTAGATAGTAAATCCAACTTAATGGATGCACAGTCATCGTTTCGTACATCACATCGGTCCAATCTTCAAAGGTGGCGATACGAAATAAGGTCAACATTGAAATAGAGACATCGCCCCATAACACTTCATTAATTTCATGGAAAAACATACTACCTATGGCAGCGTAAATATAAAAGATGACAAACATCAGTAGCGCTATATAACCCATACGAGGTATAGCTTTAAGTAAGGCATTAATCAACAAACGCAGCTCTGGCACTATAGATATTAAGCGTAAAACACGAAACACCCTTAATAAACGAGCCAATAAAACCCCTGCCCCGCCAGAGGGCACTAGGCTACCTATAACAATGACAGTATCAAAAATATTCCAACCACTTTTAAAAAAATGTTTTTTTTCAGGACAAGCTAAAAAACGAATAGATATTTCTATGGCAAAAAACACCGTAACCGCTACATCCATAAGTAATAATACGGCAATAGCATTGGCGGACAAGTTATGAGTTTTAGCGCCAATCAATAACGCGGATAATAAAATAACAGCAATAACAACACCTTGAAAAATTTTACTATCGTCTATTTTACTTAATTGGCGCTGAGCACTTAAGATCAAACGACTCATTTGCTCACTCCCATCACAGCATCACTGACATGCTGATTACTGCGACGCTCTTGGCCAAAGGTACTCATTGGGCCATGACCCGGAATAAATCGGACATCATCTCCGAGGGGAAATAGAGTGTTACGAATAGAATGAATTAAGGTGGCGTGGTCGCCTCGGGGAAAATCAGTACGACCAATAGAGCCGCTAAATAAAACATCCCCAACTTGGGCAAGTTTTGACTCTCGATGAAAAAACACGATATGACCTGGGGTATGACCAGGGCAAAAGTAAACTTCTAAGGTAATATTGCCAAAACTTACGCTATCGTTTTGTTGCAAAAAACGCGTAGGTGTGAATTTTTCTGCATAGTTAAATGCCTCACCAAACATTTGCTTTTGCTCTTCGATAGCATCTATCCAAAACTGATCTTCTTTATGTGGACCTTCAATAATAACATCATAATCTATCGCTAAGGCGTGGGTCGCACCGGCATGGTCAAGATGAGCATGAGTAATTAATATTTTTGCTAACGTTAAGCCATGTTTAGTGATGGCCGCTTTGATTTTGTCAATATCACCACCGGGATCAACTACCGCAGCCTGTTGGGTTTCACTGCACCAAAATAGCGTACAGTTTTGCTCAAAAGGCGTTACCGGGATAATTTCATGTTTTAACATAACTCGCTCTTCAATCATTACTATTTACAAAATGGCGGCATTATATCATAAGTTTCAAGGGTATATTGATGACAAAAAGGTAACAATAACCATGAATAATACTTCCCCTAAGCGTGTTAACTCGGTAAGCTTTGGCCAACTAATATTAACGACTAACTATCTCTCTATGACCACCGTTTCTTCCCGTGATTCCTTTCATTCTCGTCTTGGTTTTGTTTTAGCTGCAGCAGGTGCTGCCATAGGGTTAGGCAATATTTGGGGATTTCCCACACAAGTGGCAAATAACGGTGGTGGCGCCTTTTTAGTAGTCTACTTAATTGTAACTTTTTTACTCGCCCTGCCTGCTCTTTATGCAGAAATTTACATCGGCAATCAAGCACAAACGAACCCTGTAGCAGCCTTAGCATCGGCTTGTGGTAAACGCTTTAAAAAACTCGGTCATAGCGCCGGCATTATTGGCATTATTGGCGCCATGATGATGTTAAGTTTTTATACCATAGTGGCAGGCTGGATGTTGGCTCATGCGCTAGCATCTTTGGCTGAATTAGTTGGTTTAATGTCATTATCGCAATGGTTATCCACGTCAAGTACGTGGCGCAACGTTATTTTCACTCCTATTTTTATCGTGCTTGGCGCAGCCATAGTACGCCAAGGTGTGCACAGCGGCATTGAACGTTGGTCGGCACGCTTAATGCCAATGTTACTCGTTATGCTAGGTGGTTTAGTTATTTATATCCTGCAACAAGATGGCGCTATGGAGGGACTAACTCTTTATTTAGTCCCTGATTTTTCACAAGTGACCGAGCCCAAACTTATTATTTCAGCCATGGGACAAGCATTTTTCTCACTGGCCATAGGGGTTGGTGCCATGATGGCTTATGGCTCGTATATGCCTAAAGGAGAAAGTATTGGCAAGTTAGTACTTTCGATAACCTTACTTGATACCTTTATTGCTTTTATCGCCGGCTTACTTATTATCCCAGCACTGTTTGTTGCCCAACATGCAGGACAAGAAGTATTTATTGACGGTCATTTAATTGGTGAAGGTCAGCTTATTTTTAACATTCTGCCAACCCTGTTTAGCTCCATGGGCACAGTCGGCTTAATTGTCTCTTTTGCTTTTTTTGCACTGCTTTCAATTGCGGCCCTCACATCAACCATTTCTTCAACAGAAGTCCCTGTGGCTTATTTAATTGAAGATAAAGCCATGACACGAAAAAATGCTACCTGGTTAGTGTCTGGGTTAGTTTTGCTTGCCAGCATGTTACTTATTGCCTTTTTTGAGCAACTCTTTGCTTTAGTCATCCAATTACTCACTACTGTGCTGCAACCACTGATGTCGCTGTTTTATTTTATTGTTATAGGATGGTTGTGGAAGCGTGGCAATCAACTAACAGACATAGCAACATTAGCACAAGATAAATTCTTAAGACTGCTTGGTTTTTACTTACGCTTTATTTGCCCAGCATTGTTATTGGTCGTCTTTGTTAATATCGCCTTTTAATATCCCTTAGTTAAACAGCTTATAATTTTTCTTACAGCCTGTTTAACACAAGTAGGCTCTGAAGAATGCTGTTGTGATATAAAAAACACCAGGCCATAATGACCTTATCAATGACCTGTCATCTTAATAGCTGAACAACTAAATGGCCTCAGTTTTCCCCGTAGATAACCTATTAGCATTTGATGTTAAGCGAGTATCCGCACTGGCAACTTTATTTATCCAGTAACGCCGCTTCTTCCTCAGCCAAGTCCACTTGCTCTATTTTCTCAAAGCGTATTGATATTTTATCTGCCGAGGTATGAATTTGTTTAACATCCGTTGCCGCTTGGTCTATATGCTTGGCCAGATTAGCAAAACGACCTTTAAAGCGATTAAAGTCTTGTGCTAAGTCAGACAAATGTGCCTGAATGATATGGATTTGCTGACGAGTCGCTTCATCTTTAAGGACCGAGCGCGCGGTTGTTAATATCGCCATCAAGGTGGTGGGTGATGCCAACCAAACACGTTTCTTATGAGCATATTCAACTAAGTCACTTTGATGCCCATGGATCTCAGCAAACACAGCTTCCGCAGGAATAAACATAATAGCGCCGTCGGCAGTTTCGTTATCAATGAGATACTTATCACTAATATCATTAATATGTTTTTTAATATCGATTTTGAACTGACGCATAGCTGATTTCCTCTCAGATTCAGGGGCTTCAAAATCCATCATTTTACGGTAATTTTCTAAAGGAAATTTTGAATCTACTACAACATTACCGGTCGGTTTAGGTAAAAACAGTATACAATCGGCTATTTTTCCGTTTGATAAGGTATGCTGCAGTTTAAAGCTTTGCTCTGGTAGCACATTTCTGATCAGGCTATTTAATTGCACTTCGCCAAAGGCCCCTCGTGAGCGCTTATCATTAAGTATGGCTTGTAAGCTGACCACGTTGGTAGATAACTCGGTAATTTTCTTCTGAGCATCATCTATTAATGCCAAACGCTGTAAGATATCACTAAAAGTTTTAGTGGTTTTTTCAAAGCCTTCGCTAAGACGCTTTTCGACCTGACCACTGATCTCTTGTAAACGTTTATCGGTAGAGTCCGTTAAAGCATCAATACGCTTGGTCATTTGCTCGCTGCTTTGCGCTAATGTTTTCGACAACTCTTCCCTATTGCTAAAGGCAGTGGCATTTAAATGTTTAATAAGTTGATCGAGTGACTGATTTTGATTTTGATTTAATTGCGCTTGCAGCTCATTAAATTGCCTTAATAATTTAATACGTAAATCAGCCATTTGCTGCTCAAAGCTATTAGTTAATTGCAATTGCTGCTTTTCTTGTAATTGGCTAAGCTGCTGCAAAAATTGTTGCTCAGTTTTTTTTGCTAACTGACTAAACAAGTCAATATTGTGCACTTGTAAACGTTTTTCTTGCTTTGCTAACCGCACTAGTACCAGTATTAATAGCAAGGCCAACACAACAAAAGCCAGTACAGGCAACCAAGTCGATAGCAACTGCTGTTGCTCTAGGGTAAAAGTCATTTTATCAATCTCAATAAGGTGCCAAACGCACTACACTGTAAATATTACCAGTATCTTTCTGAAAGGCAAGCACAAAGGCAAGAACTGTGGGATTGTGTGGGTTCCAGTTTAATTCTGAATTTTGTCCAGAGTGATTAAACTCTTCAACAGGGCCGTTTATTAAATAATGATAAAGATAATCCTAGGATATAGAGTTGATTAAATAAGTTGAGTAATCACCTATAAATAGGCTTAGATGTGAGAATTATGGCTGTTTGTACCACAAAGCGGTCTAAATTTGTTGTTCAAAATCACCCTATCTAACGACTACTTTGATACGATAGCGGACGTAAGGCTTGTCTTACCTAGCGACAAGTGATTCGACAAGGCCGACATTAAATGTCAATATTTTTATAGATAAGAGTCATCAGAAATAAAAAAACATCAGTTTTATTCTCAGCCTGATGAATTATCTCCCAGTACCCGTTTAACCCGATACTGGGAGTATAAATTTTACAATAATTCCTCGATCAGTACCTGCTTGATTAAATCATCAAATTGCTCTTCACAAGGATCCGATCCGCCACAGTTAGCAAAGGCGGTAATACTGGTATTTATTGCCGGAATATAAAGGTTAAAAGTTGAATACCCAGCCTCTAATCCACCATGCTCATAGACAACATTGCCCGCTATACTTGTTTTGAACAGGCCTAACGCGTAGCTTTCCTCTCCATCGATATATTGCAAGTTATCTTCAGCCATCATAATGGTTCTTATATCCTGACTGATATTACTGTCGTCACTTACAATGCTGCGTAAAAGTAATGCCATATCTTCAACACTTGCCACCATGGGGGCATCGGCTACGCCAATGTTTTCATACCAAGATTTGGTATTGATCACTTTGCCTGCTTCACCAGTAAAATCACCATCAATATCATGGTAATAACCAGATATAATGTCACCTTGCTCTTTTTCTACACCGCCAAAATGGGTCGAGTGCATTGCTAGAGGGTCAAAAACTCGATTGCGCATGGCTATTGAATGATGCTCGCCTAGTATTTCATCTAGCACCAGACCAACCAGTAAATAGCCAGTATTTGAATATTCCCAACCCTCGCCTGGTTCAAAGTAGGCCGGCTGATTAAGCGCAAATTGTAGTGCAAAAGCATCCGTTTTTAATGACTCTGGATCGGCTTGTATTGCCGCGAAAAAGTCTGCAATGGTATCGTCATCAAGGTAATCGTAAACCCCTGCGCTATGATTTAATAACTGACGTATGGTCATTTGTTCACTGAAAGGGATTTGTGATAGCAACTGCTCTGGTAACCAGTTACTGATAAGGTCATCCAAACTTAACAGGCCTTCTTCGGCCAATATGACCGTCAACAAGGCCGTTGCTTTTTTACCGGCACTGCCATTGGGCATAATATGATCAACTTGCATCGGCAGGTGAGAGTCAATATCTGCCAGTCCGCTACTGCCTAGAAACTTGCGCTCTGGGGTTTCAACCAAAAGTACTATGCCAGGAATAACATCTGATATTGTCTGGTCGATCAATGCTTGATAATCAAACACTACGGGTGTTTGATTTTCGTTACTTGTAGCCTTTGAGCCACCTCCACCTCCACCGCAGGCGGTTATTGCTAAAGTGAGAGAACTTATAATTAATGCTGATTTGATTGAATTAAACATACTCTTTATCTTTCCGTGATTATTTGATTGCAAAAAAGATATCACAGCAAAAGTATATTAGGGTTAAAAATCGTATCAAAAGTGTATCAAAAGTGTATTGCTGGCTTATGTGACTTTAATTAAGTTATTGATAATATTTATAAATACACCAAAAAAGTGATTGTCGTCCTTTTTGTATTGTGGAGCAAGGTCAGCCGTTTGACAGCAGCTGACCTCTATGGTTAAAACCCGACCGTCCGCAATGCGCTATACAGTTGCCTCACAAGAGGGTAGAAAATTAAGGTGAATATTACCATAAATATGATTGTGGCTTCATAAAGCTTAACGTCCGCTTTTGGCTATAAGTTGACCTAGTGTTGAACCCCTAGCTAAGGTCAACAATGCGCACTAAGTGATCTTTAGCTCTAATTCATTTAAAGACCGCTTTAGGCTCCTAGTTTCCCCTAGTACCTCAAAAATAAATGTCTGTTTTGAGGTACCAGTTAAAAGACTGGCCTAATAAAAAACCGCATGATTAAATTGTATGACTTTTACTCGTTTAGCTTCCGTGAAAATCCACAATGTTCTGATATTCTTCAATAATGAGCCCTAGAGCTGCCTATATAATTGAGATATTCAATTTCCATGAAATGCCAATTTCATGTTAACGCCGATTTTATGCGTTCAATTTACCGTTAATCTGGATTTAAAAAAAAGACTATCAGGATTTCGACCTCTAAGCTTTTGATTTCATTATACTGCCAATTTCACTTTAAACTGGATCTCACAGACTAGAAGAAAGCGCAAAAGCTAACGGCACTTATAACAATCCATGTCTATACTCAATTTACTTTCTAATTGTCAGAGTCATTAACATGAAGAAAAATTCTAGCCCTTTGCATAAAACAATGAATATTATCTCTTATTTAGCCTTGCCTTTAATGGTCATAACGTTAGTCAGTTGCTCTAAAGCCACGCCTGTACCCCTAAGCGAATGTTCCGCTGTGGTCAGTCATGTGAAAAATGTATTAAAAGACAATGCCCCGAGTAAGACCAAAATGCTTAAACAGTGCAAAGCCGCTACAGATGAAGCAAGGGGTTGTATCATGGCCGCAGATAAACCGATGAAAATACTGCAATGTGACTTTTAGTTTTTTAGCCAACAACTATTTCAGCGTAAAAATTGATAATGCTGGCATATATAACTGTCAGCAAGGGCTGTTTCATCGTTTGTACTACAGTAAACAATACTGCTACATAACGTTGCTAGCACAGACTCTATGTCAGCAAGCACAGGAAAAATTTAAGCGAAAAAAGAGGCAAGCGAATCAATGATTAGCTTACCCCTTTTGATTTTATTCTTTTTTACTTTGTCACTTATAATTAATACTGTCCTATTTCCTTATTCATCCACGCTTTTATTAAATAAGAAGAAATAGAGTCGCTACTACTCATTCTATATTGCTGAGTCTCAGGGTTATTCGCCACATCAGTCACAGAACTATTCAAGGCAAACTTACTCAGTTGCTCACGTGAAAACCACTGAGCATCTTCTAAATCATCTTGGCTAATATCAATCTGCTCCGAAATGGCAATAGCGGTAAAACCTAACATTATTGAGGCGGGAAAGGGCCAGGGTTGAGACGCTATATATTGTGGCTTTTCCACGATAATACCGGTTTCTTCCACTACCTCTCTGCTCACCGCTTGCTCAAGAGTCTCACCTGGGTCAACAAAACCTGCTAGCGTTGAATACATACCTTTAGCCCAACTAGCCTGCCGACCTAATAAGCAACGTGGAGTACCGTCAGCAAACATTTTTTCTACCAGCATAATGACCGCAGGGTCGGTGCGTGGAAAACTCATATTTCGACAATCTGAGCAGCGTCGGGCATGCCCTGCTTCAACAGCACCATTAGCATTGCCACAATGGCCACAAAATTGATGACTTATATGCCAATGCACTAAGCCCTTAGCTAACGCTAAGATTGACGCATCAATAGCAGATAAATTAGCGGTGACTTGTCTAAGCCCTTGCCATTGCCCCAGTTCAGTTAACGCTTGCTGAGTAGAAAAACGCAATTTATTATAATCGATAGCAAAGATGGCAGCAGTTGCTGACTGATTTTTTCCACCACCCTGATGTTCTGCTCTACCTTTCCCTAAGTATATACAGCTATTAAGATTAACCGTTGGCAGTTGTGTTTTATTAAGATAAATGGGAATAAATTCGGCCGCCTTTTCAAAAAGACTCATGCCTTCATGAATGACACAAAATAAAGTATCTTGGTGATTAAACTCAGCCGTTAACCAACGTTTATTCTTTCGCTGGTTAGTGCATCTATCTAACGGCATACTACCATAGGCTAATGTCATATTTTGCTTTCGTCCTTAAGTGCTTGTGCCCATTGAGCAGACCAACATCCCAAAGGGGAAATAATTTCAAATAAGTCTACGCCTTGGGAGGATAATTGATAACCACTTTTTTGGCTTTCAATAAGCTGCAGTGTTTTGAGTTCTTTTAAGCGAGTATTTAACAAGGTGGGGGAAATTTTCTCACAGCGTTGTTGCAACTCTCTAAATGTTGCCGGGCCAGTATGTAAATGCCAAATAATACCTAATGCCCATGTTCGCCCAAGTAAATCGAGTAAAGCCATAATAGGTTTACCGGTTGTAGAGCCGCGTACTTGTCTGCCAGGTAGTGGGAGTGTCATAGCTACAAGAGAAAATGCAATAATAAAAGAACCATGCTACATTATTTGTAGCATGGTTACTATAGCAAGCGCCCCCGCAAGAGCAAGAGAGTAACGCTCACTGCCAATGAGTACTTAGCAGCTAAGTGTTAACTAATTAATTGCTTAACACTTAATTTCCTAGCCGATAATTCATCATAATGAATAGGTAAAAAAATATCAAATTGACTGCCTTGGCCTACCTTTGAGCTGACCTCAATACGACCATGATGATCTTCAATAATAGACCTAACAATATGAAGCCCTAAACCTGTGCCCTTACCCACTGGCTTAGTGGTAAAAAAGGGGTCAAAAATATTTTTTAAGTTCTCTTGGCTAATACCAGCGCCATCATCTTCGAAACGGACATTGATTTCTTGTTGAACAACATGTGACGAAATACAAATACAGCCTTTAGTTTCAATGGCATGAGAGGCATTTACCAATATATTAATAAACACTTGTAATAACTTTTGCGGAAACCCTATAACATTAACATTGGCTGCTAGGTCTTTGCTTATTTCAACTTTGTATTTAAGTTCATTAGCGACTAGGGTAAGGCTTTTTTCAATTAATTCATCAATGGCTATCGCTTCAGGAAGTTTTTCGTCAATATGAGCGTAATTACCTAAATCTGTGATGATTTTACTGACTCTGGCTGCTCCTTCCAACGTTGAAGCGATTAAAGGTTCAATATCCTTAAGAATAAAATCTAAATCCTCTTGTTGATATAACTCTTGTGCAGCTTTTTTATTAGCCGAATTTTTAGTTAGATCTACATTTGTTAATGCTATATAAGCAAGCAGTGGCTTAAAATAGTCATTAAGTACATCCAAATTACTGCGAATATAACCTACCGGATTATTAATTTCATGAGCTATACCTGCAGATAGTTGGCCAATAGAGGCGAGTTTTTCTGCCTGTATTAACTGCTCATTTAATGAAGATAATGCCTTTTGGCTATGTTTTCTTTCATTAATATCATTTAAGGTGATTAAATAATTAACGGCTCCCATAATGACTATTTTCCGGCCTGTAAATTCAATATGTGGATTTTCAAAGCCAGGGGCAAGTAAAGATTCTTCCATGTTTTTTAACGCTATTTCCTTATCAAACTGACCATCTAAGGTTGCTAAAGCCGGGACGAAATTAGCCACTGGCTTATCGATGATATGCGTTTTATCTCTTAGTAATAATTTTTCAGTTTCTATATTGCACTCCTTTATCAGCCCTTGTTCGTCTACTAAGAGTACCGAACAAGGTATGGTATCCATAATGATATTGGCTTTGTCATTTGCTCGAATAACATTGCACCGTTCTTGCTCTGCTCGCTGTTTTTCAATGGTAATATGTTGAGTAAACTGCTGAATCGCAATTGATAAAGCAATTATTTCAGTGGCTGCCCTTGTTTGTATAAACTCAACACTAGCCCCTGCGGATGTACGCTGCAGAGCTAAGGCGGTAATATTTTCAATGGGCTTTACTATGTATTTACTAAAGAAACTGACCGTGCATAAAATAAAACATAAATAGAGAGAAACCACCAAAAATGACAGTGTAGTAAAGTTGCTTTTCGCTCTCTTAGCCCGCTCACTCCAGAAAAGATTATCACGCATAACTTGAGCCGATAATTGCTCTAAGTTACTGACATACATTGTTGTTATCTGGTCAGAGTCAGCAATCCTAGCTTGCCAATAGGTGTTTTTTCGTCTTGAAATCTGGGAGAACAAATTGACAATAACATCATTTCTTTCAGTAGCGACAATGAGTTTTAACACCAGATCATTACCGTCCTTATTGGCTAGTTTTCCTTTAACACTCATCAGGGTTTGCCTGAGTTGTGCTGATTGCTCATTAATCCCTTTTGCTAAATACGTTTGCCGACCAGAAAAGAGTAGGTCTTGTGTGGTTAGCCAAAGCTGCGACATAGTAAATACATGCTCAATGGTTTGTACTAATAAACGTGACTGATAATGTATCCGTGATATCTGCTCAACCTTTTGGTATTGATGCCAAAGGCTGGCAAAAATAACGACTCCAGAAAGTAACGTCGATATTGCTAATAGCAGATTATAATTAGAAATTTTCATAATTAATTCGTCATTTTTTGTGATGGATATGAAAAGCGTTACCATAACTATAGCTTTTCCAATTCATCTCCCCATAATATTTCAGTGAGTAACAGGGTTTTCAATGCACACCTTAATACCACATTGGCTAACTCAGCAGCACCTTGGGCATGACTCAATACGCTTGGCTTCGCCGTAATACCATCAGCACTTAATTGTTGCTTCAATTCTTGATAATTTTTGCCAATAAAAATGGCCTTAAAATTGCTATGTTGGGCAATTTTCTTTTTAGGACTGCGACAGCGTTGAAAAACAAAGTCTCTTATTCTTAAGTCTTTATCAATTGCCCACACTATTTCTACCAAGCCCCAATCACTTTGCTCTGATCGTACATGGACATAACCTAGCACCTCCTGACCTTTCATCGCGATATACAAGGTATGTCGACCGAGTTCACTAAAGTGTAAGTCATTACTGGGCAGTGCAATTTGCACTTGCGCGCGAATATTATCATCGACCGTTTTAACAATAGAAAGCTGATTAGTTTTTTGTGGGTAAAGCTGTGCTATTTGCGCAACGGGGTCACGTAAGGAGCAGTAAGCGACTGCGTTAACATTACCAGGTAGCAATAGCAGCATAGCTAAAGTCAGTATTAATATCCTGAAGTGTATGGTCATATCAGTACCTAACCCTTATTTGAACTCTAGCCAATTGCTGTTTTTGACCACTTACCGGGCTGTTAATTTGTTTTACGCCAGACATGCTTAGCTCTAACTGGTTATTAAATTGATAACTAAAGCCAATATTTACTAGCTTATCCGTACTTGCGTGATCTGTTCTAGCTCTAATAATGAACTGGCTATATAACTTTAATTGCTCATTTATTGAGGTTTTATTTAGCTCAACTAGGCTGTATTTTTCTTTTTGCCTGCCCTGGTGCTGTTTATTATCTTCACCTAAGGCTAACTCCCCTAATATCCCCCATGTTCCCCAATAGTATTGCCAATCAATGGCTAACCTTTTTCGTGAAACTTCATCAATCTTGCCATCAAAAAAAGACAAGCCAAGCACAAAGTCTAGGTGACTTAATGAGCCTATTCGCCCGGTAAGGGCGTAAGAGCCAGCAAGCGACTTTGCCTGGTCTTTTCCCCCTAGGGTATAACTAAAGTTATATTCTATTTGTCTTAGTACTTTGTTGAAGCTAAGCCCCCAATCCAATTTTGTGCCTAAATTTTTTCCATGATAGTAATCAAGCAAGCGGCCATTGGTATCAATGCTTTCTTCTAAGCCAAAAGGTAAGGTGAAATGCCCTACTCGAACATTAGGCAGCCAATTGGGCCCAGCGGTATAATTGAGGTGCGCCTCTCTAATAATAAACTCACTATCATCTTTCGAGCTAAATAAGAAAGGCACTGGTATATGGTTTGCTAACTTGGTGAAATACACCTGTCCTACGCCATAACCAATATCGCCAGTGGAATGGGTAAAGACTTTATGAGTATCAATTCCTAAAGCATAAATAGCACTGGTATTATCTAAGGCTTGATTATCATTCAACCGAGCACTGCCATCGATGCTCCATCTGAGATTTTTGCCAAAATTGCCATAACAAGGCTGTGAAACAAGTGCTAAGGCAAAGCTTATAAAGAGTAGTGAGCAAATATAAAGCCAAGGTTTCATTATTCCCCCCTACGGGTAAAGTAAGTCTTGCCATTTATTTATATAAATAAACATTTACAAATTTACGGCTAACCTATTAAGGACTAATTCCCCGGTACAGACAGAAGCCGCTAATGAATATTCGGCATTGATAATTAAATCATCAGTAAGTGTATCTTCTAAGTTGGCAATACCTATATTAGGGCGTAACAGGTGAGGACTTTTTTGAGCTAACCAGATGATGCGCTTGGCAAGTAAAACGGCATCATCGGCACAAGTTTCAATCAGTAAAATCGCAAAGGTATGCTCAGCCCACTTTATCAAGGGATCTGATGCTCGGCGCTTTAATAGTGTTATCACTTCCAAAGCTCGGCTTTTAGCCCCTTGCTTGTCATCTATTGAGCCAATTTTTACTAAGAGAAAACTTAACGGGTGTTGATAACGCTTAGCTCGGGCAATTTCATAATTTAACCAACTTTCGACAAAGTAGTTTTTTGATAACACGCCATCACTTTCCGCATAGGAGAAAGTTCCCATAGCACCTTGTTTAAATAAGCCTCTTTCGATACGAATAAGTAAGGTTTTTATATCAAAGGGCTTTATGACGTAATCATCTGCGCCCGAGAGTAAACCGGCACTTTCCTCCGCTATTTCACAGGTCAGCATAATGATCATGGTCGCGGCAAATTTGCTATCACTCCTTAAAATACGGCAGGCTTTTAACCCGTCCATGACTGGCATACGTATATCCATAATAATTAAATCCGGAGGAAATCTATGTGCTAACGCTATCGCTTCTTCACCATTAGCGGCCTCGCTAATAGATACTCGTTGATTGCCTTTATTAAATTGACGGTGAATCCCCCTTTTCAAGGTCTCTCTAACACCGACTTCATCATCAACAATGAGGACACTTTTTTCGCTTAACATACGCTCTCCTTGCCCGGTAAATATAAAAAAATTAATAGCTGCTTGCTCTTTGGCATAAAGCCGCATAAACACTAAGTAATAATTGAAGTGCAATTGATGTACCAGACATCAAAATAGGACCGCTATTTTTTTAAAGCCCATTAGTACTCTAGGCCGTGGCATGAGTTGGTATTTTTAGCGAAGTAATTAAGCGGGATGGGATATTTTTAAAAATGATATTATTTGCAAAATGCAACGCAGAGAAGTAATAGCTCGGTTGGCAAGCATTAGCTTGATATCAAGTAGCTTATTATGGGTTAAAGGCGTTATGAAACATAAATAAAAAACCAATATGATACTGGCTTGAAGGTATGGCCAATAAAGACGAGTCTATTTGTTTTTTTTATCATAAACATTTAAAGCACAACGCCCGTATTCAGTGTTTTTATCCGTTTTAAAAACGGTATTATTTGGCAATAACTTGTTGTATAAAATGAATAAGCCAACGCATGACTAATTCCCCATCGCCTTGTTGTGACAATGACTGAAGACCCTGAGTGTAGTTTTTCTCAGTAATAATAGCTTTTCGGCTTTGCATTATCGCCTTAGCATAAGCCCGGCTAAATTCAGGGTGACCTTGTAAACCAATAAAATTATTGCCCACTTGTATCATGGCATAAGGGCAAAAGTCATTAGCCATTAATACCTCAGCTTCAGCTGGCAACTGGTATACTTGCTCTTGATGGCTAACCACGAGTTTAATGTGTTCTTTCTGCGGTTTCATCCAAGGTTTATGGCAGTGTATTTTTGTTGTCGCCACTCCAACGCCCCAACCTTTAGCAGAGCAAGCGACTTTACCGCCCAGTGCTTTGGCCATAAGTTGATGGCCAAAACATATACCGACAAAGGGTTTCCCCCCGACAAATAATTGCCAAACAAACCGCTCTAACCTAGTAATCCAAGGTAAGTCATCGTTTACACTGGCTTTACTACCACTAGTCATATAGGCGTCACAAACCTCAATATTGTCAGGGAACTCGCCATCAACAACCCAATAATAATGCAATTCAATGGCGCTATCACATTGGCATAACAACTGAGTAAACATACCATCAAGGTCAGAAAATTTCTCTTGCAGCGCAGGTTGCACATGGTCACAAAGCAAAATGCCTAACTTCATAATAATAATACCCCCCCTCATCTGCATTCAATATCAGCCCATATCAACTCAATAACAATGCCATAGCAAAAATAACTAACTCGTTAACACTCTCCGTGCACTGCTTTTTTGAATATATCGCTATATTGCTGAGCGCTAAAGGCAATAGGGTTGCCGCCGGCGCTAGGGTCATTAAATGCCATCATGCCAATTTCATTGGCTCTACAGGCATCTATGGCTATTTCTTGCAATGAATGAGGAATAGCTAGTTGTTTTCTCAAGGCTAAAACCCATTGAAAGAAACCGTCAAAACTTATCCGTTCTAGGGATAAATAACGGCTTAACCGAGTGATTTTTTCTGCAATAACCTTTTCATTTGCTTTGAGTACATAAGGCATCAATATGGCATTAAGTAAACCATGATGACTATCATAAAGTGCCCCAAGGGGATGTGCTAAGGCGTGCATAGCGCCAAGGCCGCGCTGAAAAGCTGTTGCCCCCATAGTGGCAGCGGCCATCACTTGTGCTCGTGCCTCGATATCATGGCCATTAGCCGTCGCTCTAGGTAAATACTCTTTTATTAAACGGATGGCCTCAAGAGCAATACCTGCTGCCATGGGGTGAAAAGAAGGGACACAATACGCTTCAAGCGCGTGCGATAATGCGTCCATGCCGGTGGCCGCAGTTAATTTCTTCGGTAAACTAACGCTAAGCTGGGCATCTAAAATCACAATATTGGGTAACATGTCTGGGTGAAAGATAATACGTTTAATATGCGCTTGCTCATCGGTGATAACCGATGCTCGCCCTACCTCAGCACCAGTTCCTGATGTGGTTGGGATAGCAATGACTTTCGCCATTTTATCTGTGTTTACTCGGTGAAAATTATCCCCTATATCTTCAAAGTCCCATAAAGGTCTCGTTTGACCAACCATTAAGGCGATTGCTTTGCCTGCATCTAGGGCTGAGCCACCACCAAACGCTATAACTCCATCGTGCTCGCCGTGCAAAAAGGCCGTAACACCATCGGTTATATTTTGCTCGCAGGGGTTAGCTTTAATGGCAGAAAAAACCTGACAGTGAATACCTTGTCCAACAAGGTGTGACACGACTTGTTTTACCATTGGCAGAGCAGCCAAACCAGGATCCGTGACCAGTAAAGGCGCTTTAAAACTAAGTTCCTGACACGCTGAGGGTAATTCATTGATACGGCCAATGCCGGCACGAATCGAGGTAGGATAATGCCAATTGCCATAAAATTGCTTTAGCGTTGTCACCGATAACCTCCTTGGGTTTCACGTTGGGTTAAGTCAAATTTACCAGTCATTATTCGCTGTTAGTAATTTTAATATGAAAAGATTTTGCTCTGGTAAGGGCCTCATACCCTAAGCTAGACAAGGTACAGCCTCGCCCTGATTTTTTAACCCCAGTCCAAGGTAGAGCTGGGTCTAGGTAATCACAGCGATTAATAAAAAAGGTGCCGGTAGCTAATTGTTCGCCCAGGGCGATACCTTGCTTAATATTGCGAGTAAATATTGTCGAGGTTAAACCAAACATTGAATCATTTATCAAGCTAACCGCCTGTTGATCATCGCTAACTTTCATAATGCCAACCACAGGGCCAAAACTTTCCTCCGTCATTAGTGACATACTGTGGTCAACGTTGGTTAACACTTGCGGCGCGAGATAAGCACTACCTGGCTTATCTAAGGGAAAGTGATGACTGGCAAGGTGTGCTTTGGCACCAGCAGCAAGTGCCTCGGTTATTTGCTGACGAACAAAGTCCGCATTGGCAGCGTTAACCAAGGGTCCAAGTGTGGTGGCAAGGTCATCCGGCCGCCCTAACTTATAATCCTGCACTAAGGTCACTAATTGCTCAACAAAGTCATCATAGACCTCGCTGTGCACATATATGCGCTCAATAGCGCAACAAGATTGCCCTGAGTTAAAAAAAGCGCCATCAAGGCAACTTGCCACCGCTTCAGCTATATCGGCATCTGCTCGAACATACGCGGCGTCTTTGCCACCTAACTCTAAACCCACACCAATAAAACGGCCACTGGCGGCGCGTTCGACCATTTCACCGCCGGCCACTGAGCCAGTAAAAGCAACGTATTTAATTAGCGGCTGGCGAATAAGATTTTCGGTCTCATCATGACTTAAGAATAAATTTTGAAAGATGCCCTTGGGTAAGCCCGCTTGCGCAAAAGCGTTAGCAAATTGCTCACCGCATAAGGGGGTTTGCGCCGAATGTTTTAGCAGTACACTATTTCCCGCCATAATGGCTGGCACGATAGAATTAATCGCCGTTAAGTACGGATAGTTCCACGGGGCAATAATAAAAACAACACCCAAGGGTTCGCGCTTAATATAGCGTATAAAACCCGGTTTCTTGGTTAACTTTATATCTGCTAGGGCATTTTGTGCCTCGGTAATCATAAAGCGAGCACGCTCGGCCATACCACTTACTTCACCCTGGCCATAACGAATGGGCCGTCCCATCATCCAACATAACTGCTCGGCAATTTCATCGGCTTTACTGAGCAAGATATCGACCATGGCATGACAAATAACCGCCCGCTGTGCTAGTGAGCTTTGTCGCCACCTAATTTGTGCGCTATTAGCAAGTGCCAAAGCCCGTTGGACCTCAGCCTGAGTAGCCAATTCACGCTCGACATAAATAGCGTCATCTATAGGTGAACGTGTGGTTTGAATTTTACTCATAGTGACTGATAAATTACTCATTACTTATCTACCTAGTAACAACGCTACTGCTAAGTGTTGTTAAATTATTTCAGCTTATATAATTTCAAAGTAGCGACTTAACTCCCAATCAGAAACATGCTTACGGTATTCTCGCTCTTCCCATTCCCTACTGGCACTAAAGTGCTCAACAAAGTCATGACCAAACATGGCTATGGCGGCTTTCGATTGCTTAAACCTAGTCGCCGCTGCAAATAAAGTATTCGGCAGTGCTAATTCTGCTGGATGACTTTGTTGATAAGCATTGCCCTTAATTTGTGGCAAGGGCTCCAGTTGCTCTTCTATGCCAATTAAGCCCGAAGCTATGGCCGCGGCTAAGGCTAAATAAGGGTTAGCATCGGCAGCGCCAAGGCGATATTCAATTCGTTGTGATTTTTCTGAGCCAGAAATAACCCGCAGTGCTGTGGTACGATTTTCTACCCCCCAAGTAGCATCAAGTGGCGCCCATAAACCAGGAACCATGCGACTATAGCTATTAACTGTCGGAGCAATCATGGCGATAAACTCAGGCATAAAGCGTTGTTGTCCGGCAAGAAACTGGCGCTGTAATTTACTCATGCCATCCTTATTATCTTGCTGATAAAACACACCGTGGCCTTGTGCATCTTTTAATGAGATATGAATATGACCACTTTGTCCTGGCCAATCTGTCGACCACTTAGCCATAAAAGTAGCCATTAAATTATTACGTTGTGCCCAAACCTTGATAAAGGTTTTAAAAAGTGCGGCTTTATCCGCGGCATTAAGTGCTTCATCATGGGCGATTGCGGCTTCTAATACCCCAGGACCTGTCTCTGTGTGTAATCCTTCAAGGGGAAAGTCCATTTGTTCAGCAAGGGCTAAGATTTGATGATGTAAGTCGGCGTGCACCGAGTTACGGATCATCGAATAACCAAAGCAGTCCGGTGACAGTGGTGTTAAGTTTTTATAATTTTTTGCTCGAACAGACTCAGGCGTTTCATTAAAAATAAAAAACTCATATTCTAATGCCGCTATCACTAAAAAACCTTGTTCTTTGGCGCGTTCAAGTACTCGCTTTAGCGTGTTGCGTGGACAAATAGGCGCTGCAGCACCACTAAACTCCGCGATAAATAACAACATATCATCTTCAAAGGGTAAGGCACGGCAGGTTTGCGGGATAATACGAACAGGTGCATCTGGGAAGCCAGTATGCCAGCCAGTATATTTAACATTATCATAAAGCTGATCTTGACAATCCCAGCCCAAAACGACATCACAAAAAGAAAAACCTGAGTCTAATGAGCAGAAGAATTTTTCTTTACTCATGTACTTGCCACGCATAATGCCATCGATATCAAACAAGCCCACTTTCACATGGCTAAGGCCTCTTTGCTCGACAATTAACTTAGCGTCTGCAATGGTTTTAACTTCTCTTGGTAATAACATGCACTTTCCTCTTTAGCGGTATTACCTTACCTAGAAATCACCTAGAGATTATCTAGAATATTGATAACTCGAAGGATAATTAAAATGTGTACTTACCTTTACAGTAAAGCTCAACAAAGGAGATTTTTCAAAATAACTCAATGTTGATTGAGTGTTTTCTCAGAAGAGTCCACAGCTAAGCAGGCATAAAAAAGCCAGTCGAGTGACTGGCTACTGATGACATGGTATTAATGCATGGTACAAATACATGATACTAAGGTAATATTAACTGGTCGGTGCCAGCTTAGCCGTGTTAACAAACTGACTGGCGGCTAAAGAAAGTAAGGCGAAAAAGGCACCCGCATAAAATACTAAGGAATGATCATAAAGCCAAATTAAACCAAAGGTCGCTGGTATAACCACAGCGGCAATATGATTAATACTAAAACTTACCCCAGCAGTTGCAGCAATATCTTTTGGGTCCGCTATTTTTTGAAAATAGGTCTTTAAGGCGATGGCCATAGCAAAAAACAAATGATCAATAACATACAGCACGGCGGCAACATCAGCCGACTCAACCAGCGCATAACCGATAAAGACCGTAATTAAGCCCAAATACTCTAAGGTTAAGGCTTTACGCTCCCCTACTTTGGCAATCCAAGCACCTATTTTAGGCGCTAAAAAAAAGTTAATTAGATGATTAATCATATACAAAAGCGTAATTTCTTGGACACTGTAACCAAATTTTTCCACCATAAGGAAGCCGGCAAAGACAACAAATATTTGTCGACGTGCTCCCGCTAAAAAAGTGAGTAAGTAATACAAACTATAACGTTTTCTTAGAATTATTTTTTTATGTTGTATATGTTCCATCGGAAATTTAGGCATAGCAACGGCTAAGCAAATCGTTAGTAATAAGCCACTAATACCAAAAAATATATACATCACTTGATAGCTAGCAGAAAAAACACTAAAACCCAGCCAAATTAAGCCATAACAGATAAGTGATGCCGCTGACTTTATTGACATTAGTTGACCAAGTTTTACTGGCGCCTCTGCTTTTTTAAACCACTGCAAGCTTAATGACGTATTTATGGTTTCATAATAATGAAAACCAATAGACATCAACACCGTTGTCGCATAAAGCCCGTAGATACTAGGAAACAGCCCAGTAATGGCAACACCAATAGATAACAGACACAAAGAAATCAAGGCTAAGACTTGCTCGGTAAACACTAATAACACAAATATTGCGGTAAACGCTAAGAAGCCAGGAATTTCCCGTAAAGATTGCAACATGCCTATTTCAGCGCCAGTAAAGGCTGCTTGCTCAATAACAAAGTTATTGAGCATTGCCATCCAACCGGCAAAAGTAACTGACATGACAATGCTGGCAATCGCTAAGAAAACAAAAGGACTTTGCCAACTTTTATCTTGCTCGCCGACAAGTGTTGTTCTTGCTGTTGCTTGCGTTGCTTTGCTTAATTCTTTCATACAACTCCTTGTTATACATAACTGACACTAAATAACTTACCCCAAGTAATGAGTGCCAAAGACATAGCAGGTAAACGCTCTACCAAGGATAAGCTTGTGTCGCGAAAGAGGCCATTATATGATGATTTAAACATGACCAATAGCGACAATTATGACAATTAGTTTATCAATTCAGACAAAATCAGTCTGGCATAAACAAAGCCCGAGCCGACTTTACCCAAGCTTACCCCGAACTGTATTACCTACCTCTGCCGAATTTAAGCCCATGACGCAGATTATTAGCCATACTCATCCGTGGTCGCAGCTTTCCTATTCTTGTATTGGTGTTATGCATATTGAAACCGATGCGGGTATTTTTGTTATTCCCCCCGAGCAAGCATTGTGGTTACCCCCAGGTATAGCGCATCAACATTTTTGTAAGAACAAGGTAAGCTACCGTAGCTTATATATCGATCCTGTTTTGAGTGAAGTGCTTGGTAATAAAGTACGGCCGTTAACGGTTGACCCCTTATTAAAATCATTGATATTGGAGATTTCAAGCTGGCCAGAAGACTATAAAGAAACAGCGCAAACACAGCGTTTTATTTTAGTGTTGTTAGATCGCCTAGCCATGGCGAAAAGTAACCCGTTGTTTATGCCAACTATTCAAGATAAAAGACTATTACCGATAATTGAAACCCTCAACCAAGAGCCCGCTAATAAATTAACCATAGAGCAATGGTCACTTAAAGTTGGTGCCTCAAGCAGGACACTAAATCGATTATTTAATCAAAATTACGGCATGGGTTTTAGCAAATGGAAACAAAAACTAAGAATATTAAAGTCGTTAGAATTACTGAACAGCAATACCCCACTGGTAGATATTGCCTTTGAGCTAGGTTATGAATCAACCTCAGCATTTATCACCGGCTTTAAAAAACAACTTGGTTGCCCACCTAAAAAGTACTTGACTAACTAGGCTTTTAAAGACGATTTTGTCATGCTTTACCCTAAATAATCAGTATCACTATTTTTTTTCAAGTTTAAATTTACTCATTTCATCATGTAATTCATGCAAGGTAGACTGTAAGTGAGTAGTTGCTTCAACGGCCCGATCAATCTCCAACTTGTTCTCATGCGAGGCATCATTAACTTGCGTGATATTGTTATTTATTTCTTCAACCACACAGTGTTGCTCTTCTGCAGCGGTCGCCACTTGGGTGGACATATCATTAACACTACTAATAGCTTCATTAACATCGGCCATTAAAGCATTTGAGCGCTCAGAGAACTCTATGGTTTTGGCACTCAGCTCTCGGCTATGATCCATAGCTACCACGGCGTTATGTGCACCAGAACGATATTGTTCAATCATTTTTTCAATTTCTTTAGTAGACTCTTGCGTACGTTGCGCTAAGTTTCTCACTTCATCAGCAACGACAGCAAAACCTCGACCTTGCTCCCCTGCTCTGGCGGCTTCTATCGCAGCATTAAGCGCGAGAAGATTGGTTTGCTCAGCAATGCCTTTAATGACTTCCAACACTGATTCTATTTTTTCACTGTTCTTCTCTAGCTTAGTCAGTGCTTTGCCACTGTCTGATAAACTTTCTATCAATTGCCTAATTTGTTCCATGGCCTGTAAATTTACCTGCTGACTTTGCTGAGAGTTAGATGATGCGACTTCTGTTAACTCTAGGGTATTGGTAGTGTTTTTTGCTACTTCTTGTGCGGTTGAAGACAACTCGTTAATCGCCGTAGCCACCAAATCAATTTGTTGAAATTGATTGACTAAATTTTCTTGTACCTGGTTATTTGCTTGGGCTAATACTTGAGCAGTTTGTTGCACATCATTGGTAGAGTTATTGACCTTGGTTAAAAGAGCACAAACACTAGCGCGCATTGTCTCCATATGTTCAAGCATCTGCCCTACTTCTCCTGGCTCATTTACTGCTACATGTTCATCAAAATTGCCATGAGCAATATTCTCTAATGAATGTACTGCCTTTTTCAAGCCAGCTTGCACGGCATTAATGACCAGACAAGCGCTAATAATATTAACGAATACACTCACAACTACTGCAGCTATGGCAATAAACTCAAGCTTGATAGCTTCTTCATCAATTTTTATTACCGCCTCTTCGGTAAAACGCTCAATTTCAGCTAAAACACCTTCAACATGCTCAGTTAGCGCTAAGGCCTCATTTTCAACCGTTTCGCTTAATAGCTCAGCATGATGAAACTTATGCAGAGCTAACGCCACAAAAACTTCTTTCGCGTGTTTCGCCCATTTTTCATGCTGACGTTCTAGTTGTTTGACATCAGTTAAAAGCTTCGAAAATTCATCTCTGTCAACCTGCTCTTGAGCATGATTTTTTGCTTGTTCAAGTGACTGCTCTATTGCCTTTAATTCGTGTTCAATCTTTTTATTTAAACTTTCAAAGTGCTCAACCGCTGCCTTATAGTGCGCGCTTGCTGAGGGCTCAGTAGCCATTGCTAAAGCAAAGCGAAAAGCCTGTTCAAAATATATTTCTTGCTCTAACTGATGCTCTGTTAACGAAGTGACCGCTTTGGTTATGGGAATATCTGTACTAGCAACAGCTTCAATATGATGCTCAATGGTGATTAATTTCGTTAGTATTATAGCGGTGGCAATAACCTGGACAGCAACGGCTAGCACAACCATAGCAATAATGCGTTGCTTGATCGATAAATCAACTTTCATCTTAATTACTCCTCAATGTTTGAGAATACGTTTAAAAATACCTTTAACCGTACTTTTATAGGTATTATTGCCCGTTATCACCGCATTATTACTATAAATTTAAAACCTAGATTAAAAGTATAGCTCGTTTTTTGTACTGTCATTTTAAAAGATATAGCTTATAATTTTATGATGTTATGACCTACAATAAAAAACAGTTGCAGATAATTATCTTAGAGAGCTGGATAGTATTCATAAAAATAAAACAAACCATAACAGTGACTGATGTTATTTCTATTTTAATGAGTGAAAAATTAAAAAACTCTAACGATTAAGCTTTTTCTACCTTCTTTGACGCTGCTGCTAACTCGGTTTCAATAGTGGCAAGTATCACTACAAAAAAGAACGCGGTTACTCATCGATAAAGTTCCTTACAAAGGTGTTTTTACTTGCCGCTTAACTATCACTAAGATTGCTCGGTACAATTTTATCTTGTCAATGTAATGACTTTAGCGATATAAAAAGCAACGATTGCGACTAAGGTGACGCAAACTCCTCCATAGCACTTTTGTATTAATGGTATTTTATAGGCTTTATTAATGAGGCTGATGGACGTGTTAAATGAGATACATCAGCAAGTGCTCCCTTCCCTTGAGCAAGGCAAGGTTGCTACCTATATTTCCGCTTTAGCGAATTTAATGAAAAGCTTTGATAACTTTGATAACTTTGATAACTTTGACAATGATGTCAACGCAGTATTGCAAACTTACTTTAAACATTGCTCTATTGTGATGAATGCACAACAACTATCGCGGTCTATGCACCGGCATTGAATGAATACGGTAATTCATTAGTTGGCACAAAAGCACTAGAGCTATTTACTACTAAATCAGGACTTTCTATTTTTTAAGCTTAACCTAAACAGCCCTACGCCAAAGGCATGATATTGAGTTGTAAGGTACTTTATTACAATGTTAACAAGCCAAGTGCAGCGGCGGAAAAACAGAGAAAAAAGGCCGCTTCTTAGTAAAAAAGAAGCGACCGGCTAGCTTAGTAAAGAAGGTACTGCTTTAAAACTCTATCGTCTGCTCTGCTGAACAAACGGTAGTACTTCCCGTCTGACAAACTTTGTAAATATAGATGCCACCACCTCTAAATGAGTCCTCATAAACGCCATCATTGGCAGTAGTTATGGTTTTTGATTTTCTTTTTTTAGTGCGATAAATTTTAACACTGTCACCCATTACATTACTCCAGACTAAGTTGACATATTTAATTTTTTTCACACTATAACCACTAAGCTCTAGGGTGATAGTTTCATCTTCTGGCGGCGCGGCGGCAGACTGTTCTGTTGGAGTAACCTCTTCAGTGCTAAAATTGCTGGCGCCAGCGTTGTCTAAAACGGTTAGAGTAACGATATAGTTACCTGCAACATAGGTATGAGAGGTGGTTGTTTTATCACTGGTAATTATGTCAGTGTCATCACCTAAATCCCAAGTATACCAATCAATAGTGCCATCACTATCATTACTAGTACTAGCATCGAAAGTACAGCTTAAATAGATGCAGCTAAATGTAAATGCACTTACTGGCGGTAGATTAGGGGTGATATCAACAACAGTGACTTCTTGCTCGCTGTCATGGCTAGCACTGGCATCATCAGTCACAGTTAACTTAACATTATAAGTACCGTCAGCAGCAAAGCTATGAGCAGCGTTTACCCCAGTTGCGCTGCCTTCATCACTAAAACCCCAACTATATGAAACCACTTTTTGATCATCGCCATCACTATCGTAACTAGTACTACCATCAAAGGTACAGCTTAAATCAGTGCAGTCGACAGTAAATAAACTTACCGGCGGGACATTAGGTATCGTTTCTTCAAAACCGCCCAGTAATGATGTTCCTGAAAAATTTGTATAAGCCCGCAGCATGACATAATAAGTCCCCGTTTGTGGACTGGCAACACTACAGCTTTCATTATTACCATTTTGATAGGGACGACAATCATAACTGGTTATACTGGGTTGTGAGCCAAATTTCACATATAAATCAGCATCGCCACTGCCACCTGAAATATTAAAAGCTAAGTTAAAGGCACCTTCAGGAATACTCATTTGATACATCAACTCATCACCACTAGCGCCAGAGAGATTGCTAACAGCTTCACCGTTAACTAACTGAATCGGCTCTGGTATTGGTGGAAAATCACCAATATCACAACCATTATTATTGTCAAAGGAGTTGGCAAACAAGTCATACATTGCTTTTGCTTTGACTATGCCATAACCATAGCTATTATCTCTGCCAGCACGGCCGCGATCTTCAGCTGTCAAAGCCATAGCGATACGTATTTGATGATTACTACAATCAGGATAATAGTTCCAAACTAGTGCGGCAACACCTGCTACATGAGGTGTTGCCATGGAAGTACCACTCCACGAGGCGTATGAGTTATTAGGTAAGGTTGATTTAACGCTAACACCCGGTGCTGCTATTTCTACCTGAGTATTATATTGTGAAAAACTTGCTTTATTGGCAGAGGAATCAACAGCAGCAACAGAAACAACAGAGTCATAAGAAGCTGGATAGGACATGCCACTATTTCCATCATTACCGGCCGCAGCAATTGAAAGAATACCACTGTCATAAGCGGCCTGAAAAGCATTGCTCTCAGCCATACTAGAGCCAGAGCCGCCAAGACTCATACTGATGACATTTGCCCCTGCCGCCATACATTGATCGATCGCGACAATTAAATCTGAGCCATAGGCCCAAGAACCACTGCTATCAAAGACTTTAACCATATGAATTTTTAAATTACCATTTGGATTAACGCCGACCACACCGATATAATTATTCCCTAATGCCGCAATAGTGCCCGAGACATGGGTGCCGTGACCATGACCGTCATCATACCAATTACCGGAATCATAATTAGCATAACCATCACTGCCCGTTACACCTGAGCGAGGTAAGTCTCCATGACCAAGATCATAACCAGTATCCATAATACAAACGGTCATATTGGTATTTGTATTGTTAATAAACACTGCATTATCAGCTTGTACCATAGTTATGCCATAAGGCGTTTCTTCAGCGAGTAAGTAGCGTTTAGGATCGAGCTCCACTAACTCAACATCATGGCGATTTTTGAATTGCTTGGCTGCTTGGGCGGGTAAATTTACCGCTATGATTCGATGTTTATCGATTTCAAGCTTGATTTTTCCGTGATGGCTATTAATCAACGTTATTATTGAGGCTTTACTGCCGGGTTTGAACTTAACAATATAGCGTTCATTTTCGGCATTAAAATCTTTTTTTGTGGCGGCTAGCGATGGCATAAACATCATTGCAACGATTGCTACAACAAGGGGGATATATTTAATATTCATATCAGCTCTTCCTATCATTATTATTGATGTTAGAGCTAACACTAAACAAGCCGACATCGCTAACATTGAGGTTGCTTTCTACCTTTATTAAATATAGTTGTTGTTATCGCTAAAAAATAGTAACTGATAAGGTATTTTATTATCGGCGCGAGTGTTAACCAATATCTGGCGGATATAATTAACCTCATTAAAACCCATATTCAGTGGTGAGTTTATTCTCCTGTTAGTGCCTCACCATAGAGTGCACAACCCCTGATGGCGACATCTTTAACGTTGCCATATTTCTTATGTTAGGTCCGTGCAGGTTAAGTCAGTTAATTGTGATCAGGTCTTATGCAGCTTGACCTGATCACTCACTACTTGCACAAGTAGTGAGTACTTTCATCGCTAGATTTTATCAATCAAAATGGATGTTAATAGAATGTCATTTATCAATGGTCGATTAAATCCACTAAAAGTGGATAAAATCAGTTAATTCAAACACATCGCCACAAAATGTATATTAAATATTGTATACTCAATGTTTGGGGGTTAGGCTCTATTCAGACCTTGACAGAAAACACCACTATATTTCCCTACCAGTAGGTTCTTTTATTAATAACCACTTTCCGTCTAATAATCATAGTTTAAGTCGTTATGCAAAAGAGACTATTAACCTCTTGCAGTGTGAATAAAAATAGATTTTATTGATAATGCTTTAACAAACATAAGGCAACAAGCTAATAGTTAATATGACCACAATTGACAGTTATTACCGAGAGTACATCGGGGTAACTGGAAAAATAGAATAAAAGCAAACAGGCTGCTGAAAATATCGATGTTAGCTATATTCTTTACCTTTATCAGCAGAGCATGTTATGAAAAGTTACAAATATATGAATAAGATTGGAGATTTAAGTGCTCCGCATTACTCCATCAATATTTTAAAAGGCATTTTATCACTATGACAATCAAGCAAAAGTTACTACTAATCATTACTCTCGTCTTCTCCGGCTTTATCGGCCTTTATTTAGAAAGTTCATTGAATCAAAATAAGCTCTCTATTCTCAGTGAAAGTAATGAGAATATGAAAAACCTGCAAATATCTGTATTACAACTTAGGCGCACTGAAAAAGACTTTCTACTGCGTCAAAATATTAAATATAAAGAAGCTTTCGCCGTTAGGATAAAAGCAACAAAATCTCAAATTTTAACCCTTGAGCATAACTTGATAGCGTCAGATATATCAATAGGTCAACTGGAAAAAATATCGTATCAGCTTGACAGCTACCAAAGCCACTTTATGACTTTAGTTGAAGCCAGCAAATCAAGAGGGCTAAACAAAAATGATGGCAGTTACGGTCGATTAAGGCAGGCAGCACATGCCTTAGAGGAGGCAATTAAAAAAGCGAATAATGATAAATCACAAATATTGTTATTAACTCTTAGAAGGTACGAGAAAGATTATATTTTACGCTTGGATGAAAAATATGCTAAGGGGCTAGCCAAAACAGCTGAGTTGCTATTAAAGCGGCTAAAAACGCTAAATGATGTCAATTTACTCGACACCTACTTGTTAGAGTTCAAACACTTTGTAGCAATCAGTAAAAAAATAGGTCTAACTTCAACATCTGGTATTAAAGGGGATATGCGTGCCGCTATTCATGAGGTAGAGAAAAACCTAGATGATGAGGTATTTCGGTTAAATGATCATATTGAAGCTTATGTCAGTAACGCAAAACTTTCTCATCTGATGATTACAGCGATTATTTCACTGCTAATTGGTGTTATTGTTATCATTATTTCCAAACAAATAATCACACCACTTAATGTGTTTTCACGACGAATTTCTGAAATTAGGCAAAACAATGATCTTTCTCAGCGCTGTGAGGAAAGAAGTGATGAAATTGGAGTTATTTCAAAAGAATTCAATGAGTTAATGGGTGATTTTCAAACAATAATTCAAAGTATAAATAAAACAGTATCGTCTCTAACAGATTCAACGGCTATTGTTTCAAATAGTGTAACTAAAACATCCGAAGGTTTGATTAATCAAGCAATGGAAAGTGACATGGTGGCAACAGCCGTTACTGAATTGGGCATCACCGCTCATGAAATTGCTACCAATGCCAACCTCACAAAAGAAAAAACGGATGCAGTCTCTTTAAAAGCAAAAAGTGGTAAAGAAAAGCTACACAGCACTGTGCTAAATATAAACCTACTATCAAAAAAACTGATCGATGCAGAAAAGGAAATTTTGAATCTTGAAAAAAAGAGCAGTGGCATAACCTCTGTTCTCGATGTGATCAAGGGTATTGCCGAGCAAACTAACTTGTTAGCATTAAATGCTGCCATTGAAGCTGCTCGCGCAGGTGAACAAGGCCGAGGTTTTGCTGTGGTCGCCGATGAGGTCAGAACGTTAGCTGTACGTACACAGGATGCAACCACTGAAATCACCGCCATCATTACAGAACTTCAATCAACCACCTCTGATATAGTCAAAACAGTAAACCACTGTAAAGATCAAGGTATTGATAGTGTTATTCAGGCTGAAGAGACCGAGTCTTTCTTAAATGAGATAATCGAAGATGTTGATGCAATCGCCGATATGACGGTACAAATTGCCACGGCAGTTGCAGAGCAATCAGTAGTGGTACAAGAGGTCGATCAAAACATTATCCGGATTCGAGATATTGGTGAGGAGGTCGCTAACGACTCTCAATGTAATGCTAAAGCGAGCCATGATGTCGCGAACTTAGCGCAAGAATTACATAAAGAAGCGAGTGTATTTACCTTGTAAAACGTTAAACTAAAAATGTCTACGCTATTACTTTGAAGTGGCTATATGATACTGAAAATAATGCTAGAAAAAGGCGCCTTAGGCGCCTAATACCGATCAGTTAAGAAATTTTCAAGATCCATTGACCGATTTTCTGGTTAGGTTATAAAGGCTTCTGAATTTATTCAGGAGCCTTTTCTTTTGCTGCTATCTACCGCTTTATCACAAGTTTCACAAAACAATTTCACCGAGTTTACTGCACTAAGTGAGCTATTAGAGCCTAGCCTCGTTGTTGATGCATTAGCACAATCTGGAGTTGCTACCATCAGGAAACGTAAACTCCCCATGGAACAAATGGTATGGGCTGTTATTGGTATGGCTTTATTTCGTAAAATGTCCATGCGCCAACTCGTTAATCAACTTGATATCATCCGGCCTAACGGTGACCCTTATGTCGCTCCAAGTGCCGTCACACAAGCGAGAAAAAAGCTTGGTCATCAATCAATAGAACGTATTTTCAATCAAACTCAATCTTTATGGCATGAGAAGTCAGTACATCCAACATGGTGTGGCTTAACGCTATTAGGGGTTGATGGTGTTGTATGGCGAACGCCTGACTCAAAAGAAAATAGCGAACACTATGGCCGAACGGGTAATCGCTACGGTAAAGCAAGCTATCCTCAAGTGCGTATGGTTTGCCAAATGGAATTGACGAGTCATTTATTGACACAAAGTGCTTTTGATAGCGTTGATATTAGTGAGATGAAATTAGCTGAGTCATTAATAAAAACAACGCCAGATAATAGCCTTACATTATTTGACCGGGGATTTTACTCGCTTGGACTCCTTAATCGTTGGCAGTCAACGGGTACTTCACGTCATTGGTTAATCCCTTTAAAGAAGAATGTGCAATATGAAGTGGTTCGCTCATTAGGAAGACAAGATAAAATCGTTCGTCTGACCGCGTGCCCACAAGCACGCAAGAAATGTCCAGACTTGCCAGAATCAATTGAAACACGGCTCGTCTCAAGGCATGTGACGTTTTAACCTCTATGACAGATCCTATGAGTTTTCCTGTTGCTGATATAGTGGACTTATATGCACACCGTTGGGAAATAGAACTAGGATTAAGAGATATGAAGCAGTCACTACTTGATAGTGAGTTCACTTTACGGAGTAATCAGCCAGAGCTTATAAAGCAAGAGTTGTGGGGAATATTACTTGCGTACAATTTGATCCGCTATCAAATGGTATTGATGGCCAAGTCACTTGATTCAATACACCCGAATCAACTGAGTTTTCATGGAGCATCAATGCATATAATTTATCAACTAACGATGTTGCCATTTTGTTCGCCAGGCAACATCGCGAAGTTCGTGATGGATATAACAAAAAGTGCCAAACAATTTATACTTCCCGCACGGCGAGAGCGAAGTTATCCACGAGAATTAAAATGCTCAAAAAACAGATACCCCCTTAAAAAAAGAAATGCCGGTCACCTTAAGTGAACGGCATTACAACAACCAGGAGTAATTCAGAGCACGTTACCAACGTGCTACTGGCCTGCTAATTCTCTTTTACAATGTTTTTTTCAGCATAGAATTATTCTTATCCTCTGTGTGTGAGGGTTTTGGGTCTTTCTTTTCTAATGGTCCTTTTGGGCCTATCCAGGTATTCGATAGTATTCTATCGTCGTGCTGCATTCGCCAAGACAGCAACATTTGGGCATATTTTGTCACCACTGAAATATAAGCCGGATCATCTGCACAATTAACCAATTCATGGGGATCTTTCTCAAGGTCAAATAACAGCGGAGGTAACGCCGTAAAGTGAACATATTTAAACTTCTTATCGCGTATCACATTTAAGGTGCATTGATCTATTCTCAGACCCAATTCTTTTTGCACATTTCGACCTTCTGTGTCACGAAAATCATAGCCCCAATGGACTTCTTTTTTGATGACATTGGGTTTCTGCCCCTTGCAAAAAGAGAGTAGCGACCAGCCGTCACATTGTGAGGGAGTCTCCAGGCCTATCCAATCTAAAATAGTTGGGAACACATCAATCGATTCGGTAAAATCCTCAATCTTCTGTCCTGCTTTAGCATCGCTGTCGGGATCGCGAATAATCAGCGGGATGTGAAAGGACTGATCAAAATAACCGGACTTACCAAACAGCCAATGATCGCCTAACTGCTCCCCATGGTCGGTGGTAAAAACAATCAGAGTCTTGTCATATTGATTATTTTCCTTGAGAAAATTGATTAGACGGCCTATCTGGTGATCGACTTCAGACACTAAGCCATAGTAGGTAGCGCGGATTTGATCCACCTCGGCACCATCCAGGGTGACATTGGTTGTGGCATCGTGGCCATACCAAAGTTGCTGTGTCTGATTATTAATATAATGCGATAACCAGGGATGTTGTTGGCCTTCGATTTCAGCCGTTTCGGCTTTTACCGTCGGAGGAATATCCTGGAGATTATACATATCATGATAAGGTTCGGGGGCGACAAACGGAGGGTGTGGGCGTAGATAGGACAAATGAATAAACCAGGGATTATCCTGTTTGATGGATAGATATTTGAGGACTTCATCGGTCAGAAATGCGGTGATACTGTCCTCAGCCTTATAGCGGGACGGAGCGAAAGATGGACCCCGATTTTTGGCATCGGCAAAGTTTGTAACCGGTTGATGGACTTCCCAGGGGCCCAGCGGAGTTTCATAGCCTTTTCCCTTAAGATAGATAAGCCAAGGGATCGCCTCCCTATTGAGTAACACCGCTGGCGTCATCCCCGGTAAAACGCCTTCATCCCGCCTTAAATCGGGATCCCCTGGCGCACGGGTTCGAGGGTCGGGACTCATGTCGGTATAACCAAACAGCAGTGGATCGTAGCCTGCTTTTCGGGCTTCTAAAGCGATATTGGTATGTCTGGCATCTAAGGGGGTTCCGTTTTGAACAATCCGGTGATTCTGTAAATACATACCCGTATAAAGACTGGCTCTTGCGGGGCCACACGGTGCGGCTTGAGCGTAGTGATTCTTAAAAAGCACACCATCTTCTGCAAGCTTGTCCAAATGTGGGGTTTTGATGCAGGGATGATCCATCAAGGACAAACAATCGGCTCGCCATTGATCTGCGGTGATAAACAGTATATTTTTCATATTTTTCCCCACGCTGTCATTTATACTCATTTTAGCTGATAAGACAAATAGTTTGTAATTATAAAATAAAGGGTCAGAAATTAAGGGGTCAGAGCGTTTGACATAGACGTTTTGGCCTTAGTTTCGTAACTAGAAAATAGTTTCAGGTTATAATTCCAACGGCAGCAACGTTAAACTTAACTATTAGGGGCAGTCATAAAACGTAACCAATATTTTAAATTTTCTCATTCAGTGACGCACTTCTCATTATTTATGACCTAGATATGCTTCATCGACGTAAGATAATACTAACAATCACAGAATTAAGAGAAATATTCACATTAAGGACGAGGTTACAGCATGAAAAACTGCCTGTTAATAAAGATTGAAAATTCAAGGGATCTGAAGCTTTAAAAGTTCAACAATTAAGTTGAATGATTGAACGTTTATCATTGGTAGCAATGCCGTGAGCAAGACTTAAAGAATTATGGATGAACAGCTTTTTAGTTCTACCTTACAGTTGTGGCTGCAGTAATAGTGTCAGCATCACTACCACTATTAAAAAAGAGATACTTTCAAAGATGAAAATAATTACCCGAGGAAAAATAATCTGTTTATTGGTGGTTTTTTGTCTGTTGGCTTTGACCACTTGCCAGCCAGATAATTATTTATGTATTTATAATGACACCTTTGATAAAGAAGACACTGGGTCTTTTATTGAAGATGGGCAGTGCAATGGCTACGTTTTTAAGGCAACTAAAAACATAAAATACCATGGCAATAATTCAGGAAATCAAGGGAAAATGGAGATTACTATCGAAGAGGGTCATGGAAGTTGGTTAAGTGGCCGGATGATTTACTTCAACGAGGGTCATAATCCTGATACTAGCTTTAAAGCGCGATTTATGGGCAGTCAAACTTCTTCAGAAAAACATGACGACAAGTTATTTAATGATTATCTAGGTTTACCTGCTTATCTAGATAAAATACCTTTTAATCTAGATAAAAAACCTTCAGCAGGGATGAGTTATTTGAAGTTCTATCATCTTGGTGATAAAGCGGTATTGCCTTTTTATATAGATTGTCTTTTTCATGAGATAAATCCAGATGTAACCAAGATGAACAAAAAAGAGTTAGCTAAGGTGCAATGCAGGGTAAATTTTGATTATAACCCCGCGGTAACCGTTAACGTTCTTGTCAGTTATGTCGATTTAGAAAATGCCCTGTTTAAAGTGGCAGAAATACATCAGTTTATTAATCAGTTAATAGTAGATCAAAAAGGGATTTCAGCATAATGAGTGAATTACAAAAAATTAACTATACCGTCCATGATAACAACATGTATATGATGCTTTGAAGATGAACAAAAATTGGGTCAGCTCCAGCTGTATAGCCATATAGCTACACCTCGTGCATCTAATTATTTAAAGCATTAAAGTAAATCAAGTTAAAAATAGACTTTTTCTGTAGGCTCCCTTTCATATCCAGAGTGTTACTTATCAGGGGGGACTAGTAAGAAACGTTCGCTTTAGCCTCAAAGTTGCCATTTAACGTCAGCTTTTAGCGTTCAGTTGATCTAAGTTAACGTCCCCTTTGCGCATAACAATGTCATTAACTTAAGGTTAAATTACGTATTTACAATAAGTTAGCTAGTTGCTAACCTATCTATGAATTAAAAATAGAGAGAAATCACTAATGAGCTGTTCAGTATTTAATTCAAATAGTACAAAAATTAACCAATTAAATTCATTCAACTGAGTTTTTAGAAAATCACCGTAAAAAACCTCCATATTAGCCGCCGCATTATTAATGATTGGCTTAAAATATTTTATACTCAAGGGCTCGAAGGATTAAAATAAAAACCTCGTTCGGGTCGTCTTTCACGTTTAAATGAAGCTCAACTTGCTCAACTAAGCGAGTATATTTCACAATAATAGTATTAAGGAAAGTGGTGGCAGGCTTAACGCCCAGATGCTTGTTAATTATATTGCTCAAAAATTTAAACTCAACTATTGTGTTTCAAATGTTTATCGACTATTTCATCAGTTAGGCTTTTCATGGATAACGAGCCGATCTAGACATCCTAAACAGTCGATAGAAATTCAAGAGAATTTTAAAAAAATTCGAAATGGAAATGATACTTACGATCCCGTGGAATGTAAGCCTTGAAAATGTTGATGTATGGTTCCAAAACGAAGCTCGTTTTGAACAGCAAAACACGACAATACGGCTCTGGGCTGAGAAAGGAACAAGGCCAAGAGCAGTAAAACAGCAGCAGTTTGAATACGCCTATCTTTTTGGTGCCGTCTGCCCTGCAACAGGAGACACAGAAGTATTAATAGCACCGTGTATGAATATGGATGTAATGGAAAAACATCTAGCGCTCATATCGAAAAAAGTGCCTGAAGGCCGTCATGGAGTGATCGTTGTAGATGGGGCCGCTTGGCATCAAAACCACTTAGCAGATAAATTTGAAAACATATTCATTATTAAGTTGCCGCCTTATTCACCAGAGTTGAATCCAATAGAGCAAGTTTAGCAATGGCTACGCCAAAATGAACTCGCCAATAGATGCTTTAAGGGATATGACGATATTGTTGATGAATGTAGCCGAGCCTGGACTAGCTTTATATCTGATACCTCCAGAGTAATAAAATTATGCTCTAGGGACTGGATACAAGTGGGAAGTTAATTAATGGAATTGGTATAATATCCCCCCCCGAGAAACTTATTAAGTTAATATTCTTCACTCACATATAAAGATGAAACTAAAATATTAACAGTGAGTATTAAGCCGCTAAGTTAAGATAAAAGAATGTTGAAATGAGTAATATAGTGCGTAAAAAGGTAAGTAAGCAATTGATTGAAAAAAAAACGTTAATGGTCGGTGCCGCAACTAATTTATTTATGGCTTTTGCAGGTTGGTTAGCTTACTACTTATCAAACTCGCAAGCCTTGGCTCTCGATGGTAACTTCTCTTTTGTTGCCTTTATCACTGTAATACTCGCTTTACGCGTGTCAGCTATCAAGCTAAACCAAACCAGCACCTTCCCTTTTGGCCAATTCGCCTATGAGTCACTTTTTTCAATGGTTAAAGGTTTGATGATAATCGGCATGTTGCTGATGGCACTTATTGTCAATATTGAGCGAATATTTCATTATTTAGCGGGTGAGCCTGCGAATGTTTTAGATACCGATGTTATTTTTATTTATAGCGTGATGATGGTTTTTCTTTGTTTCTCTTTGGCTTTTTATTATAAACAACAAAATAAGAGACTATCTAATGCCAGCACATTATTACTGGCTGAATACACCGGGGTAAAACTCGATGGTTTAATGTCATTGGGCATAGGTATCGCTTTAGTGAGTATTCGATTTATTGATATTGAAGGCTATTTCGGCTTTCTTCATTATATAGGTGATGCTTTACTGATTATTGCGCTGGTATTTCTTTTTGGTAAAGAGCCTCTCACTCTGGTGCGGCATTCCTTTATTGAATTGGCTGGTGGTACTTTGCAAAACACTAAGCAAAAACAGCACATTGAATCGATTATAGCTAAGCACTTAAGCGAGGATGGCTTATTAGTCGACAGCTACATATCAAAAACAGGCAGTTGCTATTTAGTTGTCGCCTACATAAGTATAACTAAGCTAGAGACTATTGATGGTAAGGCGATAACAGCAACCAAAGCTGCTATCGAAGCTGAGCTTAATCAACACTACCCTCACTCAATGCTCGAACTATCGTTAAAATAGCAGGCATAAAAAAGAGCGCTGTAAGCGCTCTTCATTAATTGTCTCTTTAAAATAAAGAGTCGATTAAGCTTTTGCTTTGTTTTCCGCTTCTTGGATTTTAACTTTCCAAATTTCAGGGCCGGTGACATGAACAGACTCACCTGTGCTATCAACAGCAACCGTTACTGGCATATCTTCTACTTCAAATTCGTAGATAGCCTCCATACCCATATCTTCAAAGGCAACCACTTTCGCTTTTTTGATTGCTTTAGAAACAAGGTATGCCGCGCCACCAACCGCCATTAAGTACACTGACTTATGGTCTTTAATGGTTTGACACGTTGCCGCACCACGTTCAGCTTTACCAATCGTGCCTAATAGGCCAGTTTCTGCTAACATCATCTCAGTAAATTTATCCATACGTGTTGCCGTAGTAGGGCCAGCTGGACCAACTGCTTCATCACCAACAGCGTCCACTGGACCAACGTAATAAATAAACTTATTGGTGAAGTCTACCGGCAGTTTTTCACCTTTCGCTAACATGTCTTGAATACGTTTATGTGCGGCATCACGACCGGTTAAAATAGTACCGCTCAGCAATACCGTTTCACCCGTTTTCCACTCGCTAATATCGGCTTTGCTTAATTCATCAACATTAACGCGACGAACATTCTCACCAACTTCCCAGGTAATTTCTGGCCACTCATCCAGCTTAGGTGGCGTTAATACTGCTGGGCCTGAGCCATCAAGATGGAAGTGTATATGACGGGTAGCGGCACAATTTGGGATCATCACTACCGGTTTAGATGCGGCATGGGTCGGCATTGAGTTGATTTTTACATCAACCACTGTGGTTAAACCGCCTAAACCTTGTGCGCCAATACCAAGTTTATTGACACGTTCAAAAATTTCTAAACGTAATTCCTCTTCAGCATTTTCTGGGCCACGTTCAATTAAATCTTGAATGTTTACCGGCTCCATTAAGCTTTCTTTGGCTAAAACTGCCGCTTTTTCAGCGGTACCACCAATACCTATACCTAACATTCCTGGTGGACACCAACCCGCGCCCATCGTCGGTAAGGTTTTAACGACCCAATCAGCAATAGAGTCTGATGGGTTTAGCATCACCATTTTAGTTTTGTTTTCACTGCCGCCGCCTTTAGCCGCAATCATAATGTCAAGGCCTGCGCCCTCGACCATATCAATATGGACAACAGCTGGCGTGTTGTCCTTAGTATTTATACGTGCTCCGGCAGGATCTGCAACGATAGAAGCACGTAAGGGGTTATCCGGATTTAAATATGCACGACGGGTACCTTCATCAACCATTTGTTGTACGGTCATGTCAGTTTTATCCCACTGCACCGCCATACCTATCTTAACAAAACAGGTGACGATACCAGTATCTTGACAGATTGGACGTTTACCCTGGGCTGACATACGTGAGTTAATCAAAATTTGTGCTATTGCGTCTTTCGCCGCCTTTGATTCTTCTTTGTGATACGCTTTTTCTAATGCCTGAATAAAATCAATCGGATGATAATAAGAAATATATTGCAGTGCATCTTCAATACTGTCGATTAAGTCTTGTTGTTTAATGATGGCCATAGTGCTCTCTATTAGCTATAGGGCGATTGTCCTTTGCTGATTATGTTTACAGCATGAAAGTTCAAAAAACCCTAATATTCTTTAATATTGTTAAGTGGAAAGTTATAATAAAACTACTGCGTATAATAACCTGCTATTGAAAGTGCTACCAGTCCCTTATGACTGATAATAACTATTTAACTAGCAAATACTTAAGTGAAGCAAAACCTTGTTTAATACCACTGACATCAAATTTACCACAACACTTAACGCGGCAATTAAGGCCAATAAAAGCGCCGTGACTCTTGCCGCTAAAATACTGCCCGTTAAAAGTGGTACCACAGCAGAGGCTATTTTTAGCCCTATTGCTCATCAACCTTGGGCGATGTGGTTAGACTCGGGTAATAGCGACCATGTTGATAGTCGCTTTGATATTATAGTGTGGCAGCCCATTGCCACCCTAACCACACAGGGTAATAACACTGATATCTGCTTTCCTGAAAACGTATCTCAAAACTTAGCAAATAATAGTTACCTTGAAAAAAGCAGTGATGATCCACTATTGCTGCTTAAACAACTGCAAGCACAATTATTTAACATCCCACAGCAGCCTCATCAGTTCCTGCCTTTTTTAGGTGGCGCCTTAGGATATTTCTCCTATGATCTAGGTCGTCGATTTGAGCAACTACCTAGTATTGCTAAACAAGACATTCACTTACCTGACATGGCTGTGGGTCTATATAACAAAGCGGTTATTTTTGATAAAAACTCAGCGACTTTTTACCTAGTGTGCCCCGATGCTGAGCGAAATGAGCTTGAAAAATCATTACTTAACTCGACTATTAACGCCTCGCTTGACGCAAGTGAATACACAAAAGTTGCTAAGAAAGCGAGCAATGAAGCTTTCCATTTAACCAGCTCTTGGCAAGCGAATATGGATAAAGCCAGTTACATTGAAAAATTTAATAAAGTACAAGCTTACTTATTAAGTGGCGATTGTTACCAAATTAATTTAGCACAGCGCTTTAGTGCCCAGTATCAGGGTGATGAATTTGAGGCTTACTTAGCCCTAAAGGCAGCAAATAAAGCACCCTTTTCGGCTTTTATTCGCTTAGACAATGCGGCTATTTTAAGTGTCTCTCCTGAGCGTTTTTTACGGTTAAAGCAAGGTAAAGTACAAAGTAAGCCCATTAAAGGCACCATGCCGCGTAGTAACGATAAAGTACAAGATGCTAAGAATGCCGAAACTTTAAGACATTCAAGTAAAGATATTGCCGAAAATTTAATGATTGTTGATTTACTGCGTAATGACCTCAGTAGAAGTTGCCAAGCAGGCTCGGTAAAAGTGCCTAAACTTTTTGATATTGAAAGCTTTCCGGCCGTACATCACTTAGTCAGTACCGTTGAAGGTGTACTCTCTAACGATAAACATGCCACTGACTTACTTCGCGGTGCCTTTCCCGGCGGCTCGATTACCGGTGCGCCGAAAATACGCGCCATGGAAATTATAGAAGAGCTAGAGCCTCACCGCCGTAGTGTTTATTGTGGTTCTATTGGTTATCTGTCAAATTGTGGCACTATGGATACCAGCATAACGATTCGCACCTTGATTTGTCAGCCAAGTGACAGCTCAGTCAATACCGCTTTAAAAGGGGAGAATAGCATTTATTGCTGGGCTGGCGGTGGGCTTGTCGCTGATTCAACCGCTGAAAGCGAATATCAAGAGACCTTTGATAAGGTCAATTGTATTTTACCGGTATTATCAAAACTCAATCAGGTGTAGGCTTTAGTTAAAGCCATAGTTAAAGTTTAAGTTAAGTCTTTTAGAAACCAGCATAAAAATAATGGTTAACGATTCCTAATAAGTAGTAAGGGTAACGCCAATGGGCAAAGATGAATTTTTATTACGCTTTAATTTATTACAATTGGTTAAGTCCGAGCATAATTATCAACATCATTTACCACTTCGTTCTGCAGCGGTACTCATCCCTTTGGTCGAATCAGCTGAGGGTTTACAAGTATTATTAACCAAACGAGCCAGCCATTTAAAACATCACCCCTCACAAGTAAGCTTCCCCGGCGGAAAAGTAGAGCCAGTAGATAAGTCATTAATAGATACGGCGCTGCGCGAGGCTTTTGAAGAAATTGGTTTATCTCGCCAAGCCATCACTGTCGTTGGGCAATTACCACCCTATGAAACCATTAGCGGCTTTCATGTTACCCCTGTGGTTGCTATTGTCGCCAGCGCGCAAACTTACCATATGGATAAAAATGAAGTTGCTGAAATATTTCAAGTACCACTACAGCATTTTTTGACCACCAAAGACCACCATGTTTTTGTTGCCAGCAAAAATGGCAAACAACATAATGTGCATTTTATGCCCTATAAACACTACCATATATGGGGTGCTACCGCGGTAATGATCAAAGATTTAGTGGCACACATAAACTAGCACATCGGTTATTACGCCACTAAAAAAAAGCCCCCCTAGTACATTTAGTTATCAATTAGTCGATTATTTTATTTCTTTATTTGATAACTTTCAGCTAGAATTACCACCAACAAAAATTAACCGATAAAAATCCCACTATTTCGACAAAAACCAGTAATAATTCGGAAAAGCAATGTAAGTTCCATACTTTATATTGCATAAAACCTTTAACACCGAGCTTTAGCTTGAGTGTTCTTGGGTCTATAATTAAAGAATAGTGTGAATTAAACCAAGTAGATTATTCCACTTGGTATTAAATAAGCAGAGCAAAGGTAAAAAAGTATGATCAGTGTATTTGATATGTTTTCTATTGGTATAGGTCCATCAAGCTCACACACAGTGGGTCCGATGAAAGCGGCAAAACTTTTCGTTGATGCACTAGTTAAGCAAGAGTTATTAACTAAGGTCGACCGAGTTAAATGTGAACTTTTTGGCTCATTAGGACAAACAGGTATTGGCCATGGCACAGGTAAAGCGGTTATTTTAGGCTTCACCGGGCAAACGCCTGAAGGCATTCCGGTTGAATCAATAGAAACTATTTTAGCGGAAGTCGTTAGCAGCCAAAAAATCTCACTCAATGGTAGCCATGAAGTCAACTTCCCTAAAGATGACGCAATTATTTATCACCGCAGAAAAACGCTACCTGCTCATGCTAACGCCATGACCTTATATGCTTATCAAAATGATAGCTTATTATTAGAGCAAACCTATTACTCCATTGGTGGTGGTTTTATTGTTGAAGCATGTGATTTTGAACAAGAAAAAGATAAAGCGCTCTCTTTACACACCAATATTAAGCGGCCACATGTTTTCAGCTCAGGAGATGAGTTATTAGCTTTGGCGAGTACTAAAGGGCTAAGTTTTAGTACTATCATGATGGATAACGAAAAGTGCTTAAACGATGAAACGATAATTCGCACTAAACTGGTCACCATTTGGCAAGCAATGAAAGACAGTATCGAACGTGGTATGAACACCGAAGGTATTCTCCCGGGCGGTTTAAAATTAGCTCGCCGTGCCCCTGCTCTATATCGCACTTTGTTGGTAGAAAAATCTACCGATCCTTTAATCGCAATGGACTGGGTCAATTTATTCGCCATGGCGGTAAATGAAGAAAATGCCGCGGGTAGCCGAGTAGTTACCGCACCTACCAACGGTGCCGCTGGTATTATTCCAGCAGTACTTAGCTACTACGATAAGTTTGTCAAGCCGGTTTCGGATGATGACTGTGTTCGCTATTTATTAACCGCTGCCGCTATTGGTATTTTATATAAAACCAATGCCTCTATTTCTGGCGCTGAAGTAGGTTGTCAGGGTGAAGTAGGTGTTGCTTGTTCAATGGCCGCGGGCGCGTTAACTGAAATTATGGGTGGCACGCCACCACAAGTAGAAAATGCCGCTGAAATAGGTATGGAACACAACCTAGGTTTAACCTGTGATCCAGTTGGCGGCTTAGTGCAAGTACCTTGTATTGAACGTAATGCTATGGGCTCAGTCAAAGCGATTAACGCTTCACGCCTAGCGCTGCGCGGTACTGGCACACAAAAAGTTTCTTTAGATAAAGTGATCAAAACCATGTGGGAAACAGGTAATGATATGAAAACCAAGTACAAAGAAACTTCACGTGGTGGTTTAGCGGTAAATATTATCGAATGTTAAGCGAGTGTTAGCTGAAAATTCATTACAAAACAGCTAAATAATAGTCTCTTTAGTAAATAGCAATATCAAATTAAAAAGCCCCAACAAGTCAGTCTTGTTGGGGCTTTTCTTTAACTATCAATTTAATCACTTAACTTAAACTAACAATTGGCTCTGTACCATAATACGGTTGTCTACATTATAACCCTATGATTTTATGTTGAGTATTGCTGAAGTGATAAAGGCGAGCTTCACAAGCATGACGGTAGATCGTTTCATGGCAAACGGTTGTGTACCTTTCTTTGTGTAGTCAGCCTGATATCTGCTCTGGACTCCATTTTTCTCTTCACTTGTCTTCGATAAGTGATATTAGATGAGGTGTCATTTTTATCACCTTCGTAGCCGCTAATCGTCGACTGTCAGTTAATAATTGGGCATGCTTGAAACGATAACCTCGCTTGCCTATATAACCAAGCCACTTCAAATTGCTTGTTCAGGACTACTGAGTAATTCATGAACAAGGCGCATCTTTTTATTAATGGTTATTCCCTTAAAAACAGATGCAACGCAAGGCATGATTGACTCAGAAGTCCCTAAAGGGTTGGTTTAGAAACGTTTTATGCTGCGTTATTCATTTTGACAAGGGAATAACCGTTCTCTTCAATAAATGCCTTACCTAAAACGTTTCTAATTCCAACTGAATCATGCAGTTGGAGGTGGCTTGGGTATATTACGTTTTAACTCCCAACTTACCAAGGATTGATTGGCTCCGATAATACTCGCCATTTTTTGTTGATAAATATTTGTTTTCTTTAGCACATAAATCTGGCATCGTTGTGCATAGGTTAGTTGTTTATAATTTTTCATTGTTACATCTCTTGCCGGAGAAAAGATGATCAGTTTATAAATAACTAACCGCTGTTTCTACTTTAAACAAGCTGTACACTTACTATATGAAGCTATACCGACTATACCGAGAGTTAAGCTAAACGGAATTATTTTTAACATGGAGGGGTTATATTAAATACGTTAACAAGGTAACTAATGATATGATTAAATACTTCCCCTACCCGACAAGCTGTATCTGCCAATTTATATTGTTATTAAGCCTATCGGCCTGCCAGGATCACAAACCCAAAGAAGAGTTATTGAGCCCTGATGATATACCAGCTGTAACTGAAAGAGTATCGCCAATCTCTGACGATGTACCACCAATCTCTGACGATGTACCACCAATCTCTGACGATGTACCACCAATCTCTGACGATATACCACCAATCTCTGACGATGTACCCCAAGTTATTTTAAACATTGCACCACTTGCCAGTGAGGTGACCATCATCACCCCAACTCAACCCAATAAAGACATAACTGCCAGTTATACTTATTTTGATGAACATGATATTGAGGGCAGTAGTTTATATCGCTGGTTAATTGACGATATTGTTATTGCGGATTCATTTAGTTTTACCCTACCAAGTGATAGCGAAGCTAAAAATTTAATTTTTTGTATTACACCTATAGCGGCTACAGGAGAAATAACCCAAGGATTAGAGGTCTGTGAAACACAGGTAATTACCGGGCAATACACAAAACCGACTATTGATGCCTTAGTACTGACTAGCTCCATAACAACGGGTATTGAGGTTTCGGCAACTTACCTGTTTGTAGATGAAAACGAACGGCTTGAAGGTGATAGTGTTTTCAACTGGAAAATAAACGACAGTGATTACAGTGCACAAAAAATCATTACCTTCGGGGTAGAGCAGCAAGGCAGTTTCCTTATATTATGCTTAACCCCCATCGCAATCTCCGGTGAAAATGCTACGGGGGATACTATTTGTAGTGACCAAGTAATGATAGCGGCGAAAGCAGGCTCTGCGCCATCGGTAACTAACTTGCAATTAGCCAATTTTGCCAAAGCCACTAATAACATGTCGGTATCATATGACTATGTCGATAGTGATGGTGATTTAGAATTTGATAGCACAACTGTTTGGTCTATTGATGGCGCACAAGTTAGTCAAATGCCCGATTATATACTGCCTTATGATAGCGCAGGCAAACTGTTATCGGTATGTGTTACCCCTATTGCTATAACTGGCTCCCCCACAGAAGGAGCCACTAGCTGCGTAGCAGAATATATCGCGGATATTGTTATCACAGGTGAATTAGAACTCTCTGACGATGTACCCCAAGTTATTTTAAACATTGCACCACTTGCCAGTGAGGTGACCATCATCCCCCCAACTCAACCCAATAAAGACATAACTGCCAGTTATACTTATTTTGATGAACATGATATTGAGGGCAGTAGTTTATATCGCTGGTTAATTGACGATATTGTTATTGCGGATTCATTTGGTTTTACCCTACCAAGTGATAGCGAAGCTAAAAATTTAATTTTTTGTATTACCCCTATAGCGGCTACAGGAGAAATAACCCAAGGATTAGAGGTCTGTGAAACACAGGTAATTACCGGGCAATACACAAAACCGACTATTGATGCCTTAGTACTGACTAGCTCCATAACAACGGGTATTGAGGTTTCGGCAACTTACCTGTTTGTAGATGAAAACGAACGGCTTGAAGGTGATAGTGTTTTCAACTGGAAAATAAATGACAGTGATTACAGTGCACAAAAAATCATTACCTTCGGGGTAGAGCACCAAGGCAGTTTCCTTATATTATGCCTAACCCCCATCGCAATCTCAGGTGAAAATGCTACGGGTGATACTATTTGTAGCGACCAAGTAATGATAGCGGCGAAAGCAGGCTCTGCGCCATCGGTAACTAACTTACAATTAGCCAATTTTGCCAAAGCCACTAATAACATGTCGGTATCATATGACTATGTCGATAGTGATGGTGATTTAGAATTTGATAGCACAACTGTTTGGTCTATTGATGGCGCAGAAGTTAGTCAAATGCCCGATTATATACTGCCTAATGATAGCGCAGGCAAACTGTTATCGGTATGTGTTACCCCTATTGCTATAACTGGCTCCCCCGCAGAAGGAGCCACTAGCTGCGTAGCCGAATATATCGCGGATATTGTTATCACAGGTAAATTAGAACTATACCAGACCATTAGCTTAGCAATTACCGGTTATAGTTTTAATAGCGTCACTTGGCGAATATTACACCCAAGCCATTCTCCCATAAGATCTAACGATAGTAGCTCTTTCACCATAGCTAGCCCAACGGAAGAAGCTAATTGGTTAATAGGTCACGACCTTGAAGTTTGCATTGATACTATCGAATCGGGTGAGATATGTTTATTAGCCGCTGAGCAAGCAGTAACTGAGATTACTGGTGGTTTACCGACACAATTAGATACCGACAATAATATCAGCAAGCGCGTTATTGCGCCGGTAAGTTTTATTGATTTAACCATTTCAGGTACTAGTAAAAGATTACACAGGCCTCTCAATGTTACCGAATCAACACTCGCCAATATTAATAGTTCGGGTAGTGTGCCACTACATAACGATCAATACATAGATGGAAATACTGGCATTATTTGGGCCATTTATGATCAGCAAACTGCGCTCGATAGCTGTAGTAATCGCAGCATGATACTGCCGGTGCAAGGAGTTAGTGATACCTCAGATGATTTTGGTTTACAGCAGTTTTATAATCAGACGGCTATTGATTATGCACAGTTTTCAGACTCCTACATTGTCAGGGGTATGGGCTGGCCTGGGGTCTACTATCGTTCATCCTCTTTTCATTCAACAGGTAACCATTATGATTATTACTTACTTGGCGGCTTTGGCGATTATATCGATGATGATACTACCGAGGCTGCAGCTTGTTTAACAACGCTGCCTTAACGATTTCGGTAGCATTAACTATGTATTGTCTTTCATAGTTAATGCTTTTCTTGGGCAACGGAACTGGTTGGATAAGAAAAGATGACTCGCACCTTAGCTTTAAACCCTTTGGCGTTAAAATCCGCTTTAACCATATAAATCCATTGATGAAAACAAATATATAACGGGTTATTGGATTCAATTTTACCTAGAATACCGTAGCGGCATGGGCCCTTTATCTTTTTTAATAAAAACTAAAAACCCCTTATGGGAATTGCAATTACTTCCTGAGTTACCGCTTTAAAAATACCAGGGCTTTATTCCTTTAATTAAACCTCTTTGCTCTTCCCAAACAGCCAGTGTTTATTTTTATAGCACTGGCTGTAAGGAGATAAATGATCTGAGATATAACAAACAAAAAGCCCCAACAAATTTATTGCTGGGGGCTTTCTTTCATTAATGTTTTCATTATTTTTTAGCTAAAAATAACATCGATCATAGCATTATCGATGTTAGGCTGCTTTTTCTAACACTGGTTTTACAGCTTTAGCATTTGGGTTAAGCCATACCAACTTTTTAGTTGGTCGAACAAAATGACTAACGAGGCCAGCGAAGAATATAGCCAATAACCAATATAGCGTAGTGTGATCACTTTCAAGGGGCTCAGCTTTGCTCTGCTCTGCCAGCTTTTGTCCAGTAACGTGCTCAGTTTTTTTGGCTTGACTTGCTGACGCTGCTGGCACTTTCGGCTGTGCATTAGCTTGTGCCAATACCTCTGCTAATGCCTTAGATAAGGGCATTAAACCAAAACCAACCGCGGCACTGTCCATATACTCATTGAATTTTACATTGTCAGTAACCACATCAAACTGCGTAGCGATTTCAGTATAGGTTGCTACCATTTTCTTGATAGTTGCTTCATCAGCTTGCCAGTAGCCTTTACGCACGGCTTCAAGCATACGCTCGATAATTTGCGCTAAGCTTTCCGCATTATGCTCCTCAAAAAACTCACGCATATCCATTTGGTATTTATCTTCAACATAGACTTCAAAGAATTCTTGCCATTGATCATCACGTATCGCCTCAGGCGTCATCACTTCCCAACCCCACATGTTATTCATGCGGTCTAAAATGACCGTAGCGCCAGCATAACCAGAGTCTTGCATGGCTTTAATCCAACGTGGATGGAAATAGCGGCTACGCATTTCTTGATTAATAAATTCAGCCAGGGTTTGTACCTTTAACTGATCTTTTTTACGCAAGTTGGAAACATACATTTCCGGAGTTTTACCATCTAGATAGCGTACTGCTAAACCGATACCACCAAAATACTGGAACGGATCATCATTGGTCATTAAGGCATAAAGGTTGGTTGAGCGTGAGAAAATAACGCCCTGAGTACCTGAAAGCACTTTGGCATATAAACCTTGCCCTGCCCCTAAAGCATTGGCAACATTTTCGCTCCAACGTTTTTCATCAGCGCCATAAGCAAAGCCCATGCGGTCAAGATAAAGGTTCGCTAATTTATCATCGGTTTCCCACGTATCCGAGGCTAATGAGCTACCCGCTAAACCAGTACCATAATTACCGGTTTCATTAGAGAAAATACGAATAGAAGATAAATACTCAGCATCTGCTACCGATTTACCTTTATCCAGTAATTCTGTCTTTAGGGCATTGCTATGACGATAAACAAAGTTATTGTCTTCTTTCATTTTTGCCACTTTATCAATGGCTTTTGCTAACCATAACATCACATTAGGAAAGGCATCTCGATATAGACCTGTAGTTGAGATAACCACATCAATACGTGGACGTTTTAATTCGCTATAAGGAATAACCTCGGTACCGACCACATGCCCCTGGTGATTCCACTTAGGTTTTACACCTAGGGCATGGAGAATTTGCGCTTCTAAGGCCCCTTGATGACGCATGGTTTCTAATGACCACAAGGAGAAAGCTAACTTTTGTGGAAACTTACCATGCTTTTCAACATAAGCCGTTATGGTTTGGTTCATCAAGGTAACACCGGCATCATAGGCTTCTTTAGAAGGTACTTTGGCTGGATTAAAGCCTATCAGGTTACGACCCGTTGGTACGGCTTCTGGGTTACGAATGGGATCACCGCCATAACTGGTTTTAATGTAGTTAGCGTCTAGGGCCAATAATAAGTTTTGTGTCTCTGCTATGGCTTGAAAGTTATGCCAATAGTTTTTGGCTATCGTTAAATCAGCAACTAATAACTCATCTAAATCCGTTAATAACTCTGGGTTAGCTTTATTTTTAGTTAAGTAAGCTTTTAGTAATTGAAAGCCTTCCAGTGCCGGTAGCTTTTTAACATTACGTTGATCAAACTGCTCTGCTTTGGCAATAGTCATGTTATGCGCTTGCTCATATTTTGCAGCACGCTTGGTGAAGTCATCACCTAACATTTGCAACATGGTGGTATATAAATGCGCCTCTTTTGGCAAAGCACCAAAAACATGCACACCTAAGGGGTGGCTCATTTGTGCCAAGGCATTTAAGTGATCTTGTAATTTAGCGATATAGTTATCAAAATCAGCTGCCATGGTCTCTGGCTCAATGGCTAAGTCTTTTAACATATTGAGCTTTTGTGCCATAACTATGATGCTGTCTTGAGTATTCGCCTTAGTTTTCCCTTCAGATAACATTAAGTAATTGTTGATTTTTTCATTTAATGTTGCCACTTCAGTATATAAACCTGCTTTGGCAAAACCTGGTGTTAGGTGGCTTATCATAGTCGCTCGACCACGACGCTTAGCCTGCATGGCCTCACCAACATTATCGATAATATAGGGATAAAACACCGGTAAGTTACCTAAAGCTAAACTCGGTGCATCATAGACAGATAAACCACGTTCTTTACCGGTTAGCCATTCTTGACTGCCATGAGTCCCTAAGTGAATATAGGCATCAGCGCCAAAAATTTCTCGGGCAAATAAATAGCTGGCAAGATAACTGTGATTAATCGGTGTTTTAGTGCTGTGATATAAATTAGCATGCTCTTGGGCATCGTCACCACGCACACCTTGGGGTATCACTATCATATTGCCAAGGTTCATTCTTGGAATAACAAACGCAGGTACGGTGACACCGTTAAGTGTAGCTTGACGTAACATGCTGCTTTCTTCTGGCTTACCCCAACGGGCAATAATAGCTTCAGTAACCTCTGCTGGCAGGGCATTAAACCAATTAAGGTAAGTAGTTAACGGCATATATTCGGCCAAATCGAGGGCGATTAACTGCTCAGCATCTTCGCCGCGATAATAGGGGCGTAATAACTTACCCGCTGACTCAATGATTTCTTTATGGCCTTTAACATCAATGTTGTAGCCTTTGTCTTTCATCGCTTTAGCGATATTTTCAATGGAGGTTGGTACATCTAAAAAGGCAGCACCAATATTTTTTTCACCCGGTGGATAGTTCCAAATAAAAGTGGCTATTTTTTTATCACTGTTGTTGATGTGCGCAAGATTAGCGTGATTATAAGCACGTTCAACTAAGGCATTTAACTGATAATCAATAACAGTTTTAACACCTTTATCATTTGCGGCAATAATAGTAGGGTCTGCGCTACCGGTATCTTCTGGCATCACCAAAAAAAATGGTGTTAATGATGGTGAAATACCGGCATGGTCTTGTTCAAAGCTTGCTTGATCGCCTTCGGTATAATTAAGGGCATGTAATACGGGCACACCCAGTTGTTCAAACTCAGTTCGACGCTTAGCAACAAAATGTAATGAGCGATAGTTAATCAATAAATCAACACGGCTTTTAGTTTTGCTATGAGCTGCTCCCAGTTTACTTGCAACACTGTCAGAGCTTTCGACCATCAATAAATCAGTGAATTTCGTTGCTTGATCTTCCCCTTCGAAGAAATAAGCTAAGGCTTTAGCGCCCTTTGCTTCAAGACCTTTAATCAAGGCATCGACGATTTGTTGTTGTTCATAATCAATAACACTTCTATGGATACCAATGGCAATGACTACTTGGTTATCAGTAATATTTAAATACTCAAAAAAAGCATCGGCATCACTCGTAACAAGACCGGGAAAATCATAATGATATAAACCAACACTTGGCACAATAATAGGCGCTTTGGCGGTCAGCGAAGATAGGTTAAGGAAATCATTGGCAAGGTAAAGCATCAAATTAGCATAATTTTCACGACCCGCATTATTGTAGTAACTGCCAATGTTTTTGGCTTGCGCACTAGATAGCCCTTGGTTCATGGTAGTGTTTGCTAAATCACCCATGGAGATAACCGGCACATTAGGCATTGTGATTAAGTGCTGCTGATATTTAGCAAACATGTATTTAGACAACGCAGGATTGATACCATCAAGCATAATTAAGCTGGCTTTCGACCAAGCCGCTTTAATATCTTCTGCTGATTTGCCTTTGCTGGAAAAATTAACTAGCTCAAACGGTTGATCTTTTGCTAATAATTGCAATAAGTCGCCCTTAGGTTTAGAGGCGTGGGAGGACATCATCAGTAGCACTTGCGGCTTAACTTGCACCTTATTTAACGGCTTATCTAACGTGGTAGAGGGCTCTGCAACACTGACATTTACTAAGCACATTAGTGCTAAAGCCGGTAGTAAAGTAAGTTTATTTAAAATTTTTGTTATCATTATATTTTTGAGAACCTTTTTAACCTCAGCTCGGGTTAATGGTTGTTAATTAGAGTAAATATATAGCCAAGCTAGGTAAAATTCCTTTTCAGGACGCCTGAGGAAAATAGCGACTTAACTAACTCAACTAATCCCTCGTTGGCTTAGTTGCTACTGACATGGCCTCAGTTTGTGCTTTAACACCTTCAGGTACATAAATAAAACTACCATCAGCCATTTTATAAGCAACACCGGCTCGCACACCTTCACCTGAGCCGACTTTTCCAGTAGATTTGTATTGTTTAATTTCTTTGCCTTTTTTAACAATCACTTCCATATTTGGCTTACCTGGATTTTTTATCACGGTAACATCATCACTGGAAAAGGTGCTCAAGGGATTTTGTGCTAACGCAATTAACAAGGCAGTAATGATGACCAAGAACACATCAATCAAGTTAACCGCGCTAAGAATGGGGTTTAGCTCTTCATCTTCATCAAGAAAGCGCATTATGCCTGACCTTTAATTTTTCTAATGTTAATTAATTCAACCGCACACCAGCGTTTTTTCACCGAGGCCGGCCAAAACGTTAACGATGAAATCACCATGCCCCAAATAACGGCGGCAAAAGCAATGATCAAATTTTCACTAATGCCTTGGATATTGCCATCAGCCAATGCTTGTAGTGCTGGCCCCATGGGAATCATGGTGGCAATCAAGCCTAACATTGGCGCAATTCGAGTCACTATACGCAGGTTTTCTAATTGCTTTAGCGCCACCACTTCCAATTCATCTTCACTGGCTTGAGGGTTATTAATAAAATAGTTATGGATGGGATAACCATTATGTGTGGTCACCTTCGGTAGGGCTGCTTGGGAAATCTGGCGTACATAAGCCAGTTTGTTTTGTTTTCTCACTAAGTACTGTGAGAAAAATCGTCCTAATGCGTATATGGCGTAAACGACTAAAGAACAGATTAAAATAATAACAGGCGTCATCAATAGTTCTGATGTTTGTGCCATGGTTATTTCTAAAGAATGAATATTCACTGTGCTAATTACCTCGTAAAAATTAAGCCCAACGATTGTACAACTCCCCGAATGACTTATCAAATAGTAATTATTATCATTTAGGTTTACATTTGCATTTGTGCTCTGTATGGTACTCACAAAATTAATAAGCAGCGTCTATTTATTGCACAAAGTCACAATGGACACTTGCTGAAGTATTGCTTTTCCTGAAGCAAATTATTTACTAGATACCCCTACTTGATATCTAGGTATATCTCTTTCTAATAGGAATAAAAAATGTTTATGCCCAAGCGCGCCCTCCTCGCCACTGCGATTTCCACAGCCCTTTTTGTTGCACCGTCAAGTTATGCTGAAGACAATGTCCATGCCACTGTTCATAGTGCCTTAGAAAGAATTGTTATTAGTGGTACTAAAACAGAAAAGCCGCTAAAAGATGTTGCTGGTAGTATCTCGGTCATCACAGAGCAAGACATTGAAAGACAGCTAGTTACCGATATGAGCCAGTTATTTAAATATGATCCCAGTGTACAAGTGACCGGCAGTATCGGCGGCGCACAAAATATTATCGTGCGTGGCATGGGTGGCGATCGTGTTTTAATGATCAAAGACGGTATGCGTATGAACGAAGGTTATGGCGCCAATGGCTTAAATGATATTGTTGGTCGTGGCTTTATTGACACCGATACTCTAAAACAAGTGGAAGTGGCTAAAGGCGCGTATTCTTCACTTTATGGCTCAGATGCATTAGGCGGTATTATCGTCTTTACCACCAAAGATGCTGCAGATTATTTAACGGATGGTGAAAAATTTGCCGGTACGGTTAAAGTTGGCTACACCGATGATGGTAAGCAAGGCAATTTAGGTACTACCCTAGCTTTAGCGACAGGTGACTTTGAGCAGGTACTAAACCTAACTTACCGCGACGGTGAAGAGTCACAAAACTATGCGGGTACAAGACCTTCATTAGCTATTGAATCAAGCAGTATTTTCTATAAAGCAAAATACCATTTCAATGAAAATAGCTACCTTAGCTTTACTGCTGACATCTGGCAGCAAGAGGTTACGGGGAACGTTGCTTACGGCTTATTAGGTTATTTTAGAGATCTTGAAGGTTATAGCATTATTGATGAAAATAGCCAAAGTCAAAAAGATAACCAATCCTTGCAATTACGCTTTCATAGTGAGACTAAAACAGCCGTTTATGATCTGCTCAATGTCTCGCTTTATAGCAATAATACTGAACAAGAAGATGTTGAATATGGTCAGTTAGACATAAACGCTAATTATGGTTATCCGCTGATTGAAATTCGCGATATGTACAAAACAGCGCTTTATAAACAAGAGACCCTAGGTTTTTTATCTAACGCCAGCCTAGCCCTAAATGACACTCACACTATTGGTTATGGTTTAGATATTGAACAATCGACTTCTAGCCGTACCGAAGTGAAACTGTACTCAGTCGAAGGTACACCAAAAAAGGGTTACCCACAAGAAACAGATAAATTCCCAGAGACTGATGTTTTTCGCGCTGGTTTCTTTATAAATGACGAAATTTCGTTGTTAGATGGCAAGCTTTTATTCACCCCTGGTGCCCGTTTTGATACTTACCAAATGGATGCTAATGGCGTGCTAAAAGAAGACGGAATGCCCTACGCAGATTTTGATGAAAACCATGTTTCATTAAGCATTGGCGGCTTGTATAAATTTACCAATACCATTGCTGGCTTTGCCCAATATGGACAAGGTTTTAAAGTACCGGCTTATGATTTAGCCTACATTGAGCATGATAATTCAATGTACGGGTATAAGATTGTCCCTAGTAATGATTTAGCACCCGAAGAAAGTGATAATTTTGAAATGGGTCTACGTGGCCATACTGGCAATTTTTTATTTTCAACCGCTATATATTACAGTACGTTTGATAATTTCTTAGCAACAGAGGTTATTGGCCATGAAACTATTACCGACCCATACACAGGTCAAGATATGCGGGTAGCAATCCATCAATATCAAAATATTGACTCAGTGACGCTTAAAGGTATTGAAGCAGCGGTTCGTTATCATATCAATGATAGTTTTTCTGTCTTTGCCAATGCCGCCTATCAAGACGGTAAAGATGATGAAAGTGGTGACTACCTAACCAGTATTTCTCCACTTTCAGGCATCACTGGTGTTAGTTATGAAGTAGATGATTTATCTGCTGAGTTAATTGTTAACTGGGCTGACCGCATGGAAAAAGTGAATGTAGGCCATACTGAAGTTGCCGGTTATGGCACGGTTGACTTCTTAACTAGCTATCAAGTTACTGATGAATTAAGAGTCAACCTAGCGATAACCAATATCACTGACAAAGAGTATGTTAAATACTTAAATGGCGCTGGCCATAAAGATACTGCGACTTTATCAGAGGTTACTGAAGCTGGACGTAGCTTCTCCGCATCAATGCGTTATGATTTCTAGCAATTTAATTGATATTAGTTTAGCTAATTCACTGAACTAATTTACTATGTAATAAATAATGGCCGTATCATTGATACGGCCATTATATCTCTTAACACAAGTTTGAACTGTATTTTAACTTTAACTACCCCACTAGTTAGTGAGAGTTTTCTAGCGGAATATCCACGTGAAATATTGTTTGATAAGCTCGGTTAAAGTCTGATACATCGACTTTATCTATATATCGAATATGTGCCTGATAAAACGAGTAACTTTGATAAAGCCTTTGTAAAGCTATATTAATATCCGCAATGACTTTCTGCCCTACAGGACCTTTATGGCAAGCAACATAACCAACAATGTAACTTGGAGAGCCAGCGATTGCTAATGACTCTAGCGTAATGTCTGTGGTAGTTCGTTTTAGTACCTTGTTAACATTGACTGGATACTCAATGGTGTAATCTATACGATCTTTCAGCAACATTTTGACCAGTGAAGTAGTAGATTCTACACCACGTCTTATCACTAGGTTATGCTTTTCCAATGCAGTGATTTGAGTATCTAAGAAAACACCAAAAGACCGGCCATCATTGATAGCTAAAGTGTGATTCGATTTACCGGTAAATAAAGCAGCTAATGATTTTAAGCGCTGGTCATTATCAAGGGCATTCTTTGGTAATATGCTAAATCTGTCGCCTTTTTTATAATACAGACGTAAACCTAAATAGATATTAAGGGGGGAACTGTAAATATTATCTTTTAGTCGCTCAGGGGTCTTTACCCGGTTAGGAGCACAACTGTTAGGCAGTTTTTTCAATAAGCGCGCAATACTCGGACTGTCGGAAAATTCAGTACTAAATTGGTATTGAGGTAGGGATTTCATCAATAAGCGAGTGGTATCTATTATTGTTGAAATATGAGTATTTGTGCTTTGGGTTATCTCTACCGAGTCTTCTAAGCTGTCACTGAACCAATAAATTTTATTTTGTGCGTAGCTATTAATGCTATAACAACAATAAAACAAAAGAGTGATCGCGATTACCAAAAATTGCATTAAAAAATAGGCCTAAACGTTTATAATAGAATTTGTCTAGCCTGATAAAGCTAACTACTTTAACAGCATAAAAAACTAATAATGAGACAATATAGCCAAACCACATGAAGATGCAGAATTCAGCTGGAGAATTGACTGAGTAACACTCTACTACTAGCTTGGTAAACACATCAATAGAAATTAATTAAAACCTACAAAAAAGCCGATAATTTCATCAATAATCGGCTTTTATCACGCTGTCATAGTAATTAGCTACACTGCAAAAGGATATTTAATCGCGTCGTGACACTCATAGCCTGCTACTTTAAAATCATCCATAGTTACCCAAGTTTCAATGTCTTCTAGTGACTTTATCTCAGGGTTTATAATAAGTTTTGGCAACGCCATCGGCTGACGTTTAAGCTGTACATCTTTCATTAAAGATAACTGGTCTTCATAAATATGAGCATTAACGACCTTCTTCAATTAATCAGTAGTACCACGGTCTGATTTAGTCAATGCTCACTATTGAAAAATAACAGTATATGACCAAGTTATTTACTGCCTATTTACGAATTTATTTAAAGCTGTTTGGTAGCAAAATAATTTTCTACTAAGGTACAACCAAGGGAAGGCATCGTCCACCGCTGAAAGATTATGGATAGATAAGGTTTACCCTTTTATTATTCACATAACTTTCACGAAGCTGTTACTTTTTGTTACTTTTATTACACTTCATGATCATTGAAATTGCATACAATATAAAGTATATATATAGTGCGAACATTAAACGTTAATACGACCTAAAATAAATATAATAAATACTTCTAAGGAAGAACAATGAGTATAACTAGAACATTTAAGCTATCGGCAATCTCTGCGGCGATGCTATCTATAGCATCAAGCATTGCCACGCCCGTTTTTGCGGCTGAAGAAGAAGAAATTGAGAAAATTATGGTTACAGGTTCACGTATAGCACGTGCTGAAATTACTTCAAGCTCACCTATTACCATAGTAACTAAAGCACAATTAACTAAGTTAGGCATTACTGACGTAAGTTCTGCCTTACGCCGTTTACCTGCTATTACTGGTAACAGTACTAATAATCAAAGTAGTTCTGGTGCTAGCAGCATTCAAACGGCAACACTGCGTGGTATTGAAGCAACCAATACTTTAGTTTTACTGAATGGCCGACGTTTGGTGGGCTCAAATGCAGATGGTCTAGTGGATCTTTCCTCAATCCCTTTTGAAGCTATTTCACAAATTGAAGTATTAAAAGATGGTGCTTCCGCTATTTATGGCTCTGATGCCATTGCCGGTGTTATTAACATTATTACTCGTAGCAACTACGAAGGTTTTGAAGTTAACGCGACTTATGGAGAATCTTCAGAAGGTGATGCACAAGAGCGAAAAGTCGGTTTTGTTATGGGTTTAAGCGCGGATAAAGGTAGCATAATGATCGCGGCTTCTAGCAGCAACAATGCAGGCTGGGAAGAAAAAGACCGCTACATGACCCAAGATGCTAACCAGGAGTATTTAGGTGGCACTAACTCTAGGTCAGGCTATGCGCCTAATGCTAGGCTTTCTGGTTTCGGTTTAGGTGATGGAAATTGGACTGTTTTAGATGCCAACAATCCAAGTGTAGCGGTTCCATTTGATTATGATACCATGGGTTATAATTATCGCGATGCTCAATCAGGTGCCAATGATAATAAAACCACCAGTGTTTTTGTAAGTGCTGATTACGAGTTAAGTGACGATGTATTATTCTATACAGAACTATCTTTCCATAATGGTTTTGTTCAAGGAAACCAAGCGCCGCCAGCAGTTAGTACAAGCTGGTATGGTGATAGCATTGACACCCCTAATGCATTTAAACGTTACCCAGACGGAGACGGTAATAACTTTGGTGTAGGTCCTAACCAAAAATATAACCCGTTTGGTGCTGCTGGTAATGTCGATCGCCGTTTTAGTGAATATGGCTCTCGTATCTACAAAACAGATAACACCATTCAACGTTATACCCTTGGTTTACAGGGTACTGTTTTTGAAGAGTTTGATTGGGAACTAAGTTTTTCAAGTCAATCTGCTGAGTTAATTACTCGAGGCGGTGCTCAACCATCAATTAATCAAATTGAGCGGGCTTTGTCTGATGAATGTGAAACAGCGGCAGATCCTACTTGTGTAGCCTTAAATGTATTTGGCCCTGAAGGCTCTATTACGCCTAAAATGTTAGACTTCATTAATACTACGGCTCCTGTAGTGACTAATAAAAATGATTTAATGTTTATGCAAGCACATATTTCTGGCCCTGTGATGTCACTGCCATCGGGTGATTTGATGTTCTCAACAGGTGTTGAATATCGCGAAGATCAATTATCTTTGGAAGTAGATCAGGCACAACGTACGGCAACATTTGACGTATCTTGGGGTGGTTCAAGTACGCCAGTAATTTCTCCAGTGCGTGAAATTACTGAAGTTTATTTAGAGCTAGCAATTCCTGTACTTGATAATTTAGACGTTGAACTTGCAGTTCGTTACAGTGACTATAGTGATATTAACGAAAGTACCACTAATCCTAAGTTTGGTATCAGCTACAGACCACTTGATATGTTAAAACTACGTGCAAGTTACAGCACAGGTTTCCGTGCACCAACAATGGCACAAATGTATCAAGGCAGAACATCAAGTATTAATACTAATATTTATGATCCTTGTAATCCAAATAATGAGGCTAACTTTAGCTCAACAAATTCTGATTGTGTTGCTCTTGGCTTAGATCCAGCGTTGAGTAAAAACACACTATTAAGTAACGATATTATTGGTGGTGGTAATCCAGATTTAAAACCTGAAGAAGCTGAAAACGTGACTTTAGGTTTGGTTGTAGAGCCAATGGATAACTTATCATTTACCCTTGATTATTTTTCTATTGAGCAAACTGATGTAGTATTTGGTAGCTCTCGTTATGTAATTGATCAAAACTTAATAGGTAACCCAACTTATTCAGGTGATGTACTTCGTACCAATAATGGTACTGGCTATATTCAAACGGTATTCTCACCACAAAATAATATTGCAGCTCGTAACATTGCTGGTTTTGATTTTAATGTTAATTACATGTTAGAAACTGAGTTTGGTGAATGGCGCATAAACTTTGATACCACAATGATGAGTAAGTTTGAAGTTCAAGATACTAGTGCTTCAGACTTTAGAGACATTGTTGGTACTTACGATTCAGCCTTCGGCAGCCTACCAGAATATAAAGCCAATTTACAAATTGATTGGTCAATGGGTAATTACCGCGCAACATGGGATGCTAACTACAATTCTGAAATTGAAGCGTCTGAAGATGATGTAATGTCAGCAACAGTATTCCATAACATGCAAGTAGGTTACTTTATAGAAGGTATTGGTACCGATGTACATCTTGGTATTCAAAATATCTTTGATAAAGAGCCACCATTCTTAATGGCTAATGGTACCGCTACTGATGATAATCTTTACTCATTCCGTGGTAGATTCCTTTACATGGGTGTGAAAAAAGAGTTTTAATGATATAGGGTCTTCATAGAGACCCTTAGAGTTAATAAAATTAACAATTTTTAGCAAAGCCACACTTTTTATCCAGTGTGGCTTTTTTATGTTCATTAAATTAGGAATAAATGATGGTGATTAAATTAAACAAGCTGATAATATTATTACTGTGCCTCTGTTTTTCAGTTAATGCAGCAGAGGTAAATAAATCACTTTATCGTACACCAAATACCGACAATCTATTATACCTAGAGCTAAATACTGGCTTGATTATTATAGAATTAAATCCACTTTTTGCACCAAAACATGTCGCACAAATAAAAAAACTTGTTCGCGCTAATTTTTATCATGGTTTAAGTTTTTATCGCGTAATAGATGGTTTTGTTGCACAAGCAGGCACAAGTATTGATGAAGATGATGGTAGCGAAAACTTTAAAATAAGTGATAAATCTCTACAATTAAAGCTAGAGCCATGGTTGAGCAGTATTGGCAATAAAACATTCACCTTGGTGCAATCTCCCGATTTATTTGCCTCTCAAACGGGGTTTATCGAAGGTTTTGGAGCCGCTCAAAGTAGTGGCAGTTTACAAACTTGGTTAACCCACTGTCCAGGTGTTGTCGGCATGTCACGTAACAAAGAGCCCAATACAGCAACAACAGATTTTTACATTGTCATCGGCCAAGCACCCAGATATTTAGATAGGATAACGACTATCTTTGGACGAGTGATATTGGGAATGGATATAGTACAAAAAATTAATCGTGGCGATAAAAACAATAATGGTGTCTTTGATTATGCTAACAATGCCACTGTAATTAAAAGCATGGTTATAGCAAGTGACTTACCAATAAACAAACAATATAGGGTTTTGATAGAGCGTACGGACACCGTTGCTTTTAAAAAAAAGTTACATACCAGGTTAGTACGGCCTGATAATTTTTTCTATAGAAAGCCTCCACAGGTACTTGATGTTTGCCAAGTTCCCATCATGACCATACTACTTTAAACGATAATATCTACTTTTTTACCGGTAATGTTCGCCATTAGCGCTACAGGGGTATCACACGAAACCGGTTAGCTGCAATATACCGCCAAATAAAAAGAATTTATGAATATACATGCAAGGTCTTAAACACCCTATTTAGATCGAGCCATGTTAACCGGTGAATATTTTTATTCGAATGCTAATGACAGTAGAAAAGCAGATTTAAGTTAACTAAACGATCACTTGGTGGTGCTAGCCGCCCTTTTAGCATTATTAATATTCTTAAAGATGACAAAGTGCATATATTGATCTTAGACACCTCAACGTGTGAGTACCCAACAGCATATAAATTAAATGTATTTTCTGGGAAACGTAAAAAAAACAACTCGAAGTCCTGTTTATATTGGCGATAATTCGGGAAACATACGTCTTGCTACTGGCCTGACGAAGGATGGTATAGAGGGCGTTCGTTATAAAAGAAAAGAAGGCTATGGCTTGGCCAAGTTTGAAAACAGAGTGAAGCCCTATAAAAAGATAGAACAGTTTTCAGATCAACATTTTGGCAATTCTGGCACAAAATAGTCGCGGCTAGACAGTTTACTAGCAGTTCTTAACCTGCGGCTAGTAAAAAAATTCTTTTGTAGTTATTTCGAGTATTATTTTATTTCGGCTTGCGCTTATTTGACTAGGCTGAAAAAAAAGGCCAGCTGTTATCAGCTGGCCTTTTCCGCTTTGCTTTATCTATTCAGTTAGGTCTTGAGTAGCGGCTAACAGCTTATCGCTTAAACACTACACCGCAAACGGATACTTAATCGCATCGTGACACTCGTAACCTTCCACGTTAAAATCATCCATGGTTACCCAAGTCTCTAAATCTTCTAATGATTTGATGTCTGGGTTGATGATAAGTTTTGGCAACGCCATCGGCTCACGTTTTAGCTGCACATCTTGCATTAACGATAACTGGTCTTCATAAATATGGGCATTAACAATTTTGTGATAGGCCATACCGGCTTTTTTACCGGTTATTTGCGCCATTAACGCCAAAAAGGTAAACACTTGCACCTGATTAAAGTTAAGTCCTAGCGGTACATCACACGAACGCTGAAAGCTGGTTAGGTGTAAAGTATCACCCAATAACGAGAAGTTATGAGTATGCATACAAGGTCTTAAACAGCCCAAGTGAAATTCACCTGGGTTGTAAAAAGTCATAATTTCAGCGCGATCATCGATACCGTTTTTTAGGTTATCAACAATCTTCTTCAGTTGATCAATAGTGCCGCCATCGGGCTTAGCCCAGGCGCGCGCTTGAACTCCATACACTCGGCCCATATCATCTTCACCTTTACGGTGTGAGTTATTAAGCCAAGCTGCATTTAAATTGGCATTGGCATCCCACGTTTTGGTGCCTAATTTACGAAAATCACTGGCATTATCATAACCACGGATATAACCAATAAATTCCGCGATGGCCGATTTATAAAAGCTTTTACGGGTGGTGATTAACGGAAATTCATTAGCACCAACGTTGTATTCTAAATCGGCATTAATCACGGTCAAACAACGCTTGCCAGTACGCTCATTTTCAACCCAAGTACCTTGATCAACAATGCGTTGACATAAATCTAAATAAGCGCGCATTAGCTATTTCCTTTTACTGATTTTCTTGATGATGAACTAGCAGATTGACTGGTCGACTTCGAACTTGCTTTGCTCATTTTTTTACTATCATTAATGGCCGATTTTTGCTGCTGGTTGTACCCCCAATAAATGATAAACAGTCCAATGAGTATCATGGGAATACTTAATATTTGCCCCTTGGAAATAAAAGAGAAATACAAACCTAAATGAGCATCTGGCTCACGGAAGAATTCGACCAGACTTCTAAAGATACCATAACCAATTAAGAAGGTACCAGACACTAAACCTAAACTGCGCGGCTTACGGGTAAGAACATACAAAATAATAAACAGTACCACGCCTTCTAAAAAGAATTCATAGAGCTGCGATGGATGACGCGGAACTTGTAAGGCATCCGTAGGGAAAACCATAGCCCAAGGCACATCGGTTTGACGTCCCCAAAGCTCGGCATTAATAAAGTTGCCTAAACGGCCCATACCTAAACCAATAGGCACTAAGGGTACAATGAAATCACCAACCGTTAAAAAGGACTTATTGGTCTTACGGGCAAAAATCAATACCGCTAAAGTAACCCCCAGTAAGCCGCCATGAAAAGACATGCCGCCTTGCCATATTTGCAATAGGTATAAAGGATCAGCTAAGAAGTAGTCAAACTGGTAAAACAGCACATAACCAATACGACCACCTAAAATAACGCCGAGAAAACCGTAAAATAACAAATCACTTACTTGCTCACGTGTCCATAAGCCATTACTTCTATCCGCCGCCTTGTTTGCCATAAACAGTGCGGCAAGAAAGCCAATTAAGTACATGGTGCCATACCAACGTAATGATACTGGGCCAATGCTAAAAATGATAGGGTCTATCACTGGGAATTGTAAAAACTTATCTGTCATTGCTGGTCCATTTTTTAGATAAAAGTTAGAGATAAAAGATTAAAAGATAAAATATTTGCTTAATGTGCACGATTATACCCTGTTATGGTTAAAAGGTTATTTATTAAAGTACACCACGGAAAAACACGTTTAAAAGCTAGCCAAGCATCATTTTAATAGCGACAAATATAAGAAAAACTGCAAAAATTTTCTTTAAGGTTTTCACCGGTAATTTACTGGCATATTTAACCCCTATCGGTGCAAATATTATCGAAGTCATCACTATGCCCAATAAGGCTGGCAAATAAATATAACCAAAACTCCACTCAGGCAACTTGGTTAAATTAAAGCCAGTAATGATGTAACCAAGTGAGCCAAATAAGGCCACCATAACGCCACAAGCGGTTGCTATACCTATGCTATGGCGCACCGATACGCCGAAAAAGCTCAACATGGGTACTAAAATAGCACCGCCAGCAATGCCCATTAAACTGGCAATAACGCCGGTAAAAAAGCTAAGTGATGGCAAAACATAAGTCGCGGGCAGTGACCTTTCTTTTGAGGAATTTATCGAAAGTAACATGTAAACCGCCAGTAAAACCACGACAATAGAGAAAAATCCGGCCAACGCTTCACTCGAAAGAGAATCAGCAATAAAAGCGCCTAGCAATGCCCCTATGGCGATTAAGATCATTAAGGGTCTGGCTAAAGACCAGGGGATATTATTTTGTCTATGGTGGGCTAATGCCGCACTGGCTGAGGTAATGACAATCGCCCCTAAAGACGTGCCTAACGCCACCGGCATTACAATATCGCTACTCACGCCAACCAGTGGTAGTAAATACACCAGTGCCGGTACGATAATAAGACCACCACCTATGCCTAACAGGCCGGCCAGAAAACCAACAATACAGCCTAAAACGAGACAAAATATTAATACCGTTAAAATCATACTAGTTTGCGGCAAGTCCGCCCTTCTATAAACTTTTGATAAAATATGAGGGGTAACAGCCCTAGTAACCCGCGCGAATAAAAACACCCAGACCAAGTGCTTCAAGCTGTTCATTAAGGTAACTATGTACTTGCTTAGCCGTTGTTAAGGTTAAGACTTTAGCTAAAATAATTTCTGCTTGGACAAAAGAAATATGACGAATAACCCATTTAATACGGGGTACGTTATGACCATTCATACTTATTTTATCATAACCCATGGCCAATAATAAAATAGCCCCTGCAGGTTGTGCCGCCAACTCACCGCATAAACTAATGGGCGTTAAATATTGCGCCGATTGCTGAGCTAAGCTATTTAAAGCCGTTAATACCGCAGGATGAAAAGCATCATATAAATTAGCCACCTGGCTATTATTTCGATCGACCGCTAATAAATACTGCGTTAAGTCATTACTACCAACAGAGAAAAAATCAACACGTTTAGCGAGGGCTTCCATTTGAAATATAACCGAAGGTACCTCCAGCATAATGCCTACTTTAGGCCGTACTAATTGCGCCGATACAGCCTGTGCTTTCATTTGTGCTTGCTGGAGACTTAAATGACCATCGACATTACTTGCTGACATCAGTTCGGTGGTTATTGCTGTGGTCAATTCCGCTTTTAGCTCCAAAAAAGCCTGATTGATTAAGCGAAGGGCTTCATCTACTTCTTCAACACCAGAGATCATCGGCAACATAATTTCTAAATTATTTAAGCCTTGATTGGCCCTTAGCATTGCCCGCACTTGCACCAGAAATATTTCCGGATGATCTAGGGTAATGCGAATGCCGCGCCACCCCAGAAAAGGGTTTTCTTCATTAATAGGAAAGTACGGTAGTGATTTATCGCCGCCGACATCTAAAGTCCGCATGGTGACAGCATGTTTAGGAAAGGCCTGTAACACCTTGCGATATAGCTGAGTTTGCTCTTGCTCCGAGGGAAAACAGTGGCGGTTCATAAAAGGAATTTCGGTGCGATATAAACCAATACCAATGGCACCAAGTTGCGTATTATGTTCAAATCCTGCCGATAAACCCGCATTGAGTAACACTTCAATCGCTCTACCATCTTGGGTAATACAAGGCAGGTGTGCCACTGCCATAACTTTATCGGTGAGGGCTTTTTCTTGACTTAATAAATACTGATATTCTTGTATTAAAGTCTCATCAGGTTTGATAAATAACTCACCACTATAACCATCAAGTATCGCCTGTTGCTGGTGTAATTGACTGAGCACTATGGCATTAACCCCCATAATGGCCGGCAAACCTAATGAACGCGCTAAAATGGCCGCGTGAGAGTTATTTGAACCTGATAAGGAAATAATACCTAACAGTCCCTGATGCTGATATTGAGCCACCATGGCGGCACTAACATCTTGTGCCAGCAATATAAATTCGCTGGGCAATAACAGTTCTTCTTGCGCTTGTTGCTGAAGATTAACCAATAAACGCGTGCCTAAGTCTCGAATATCACTAGCGCGCTCGCGAAAGTAACTGTCTTCAATGGCTTCAAATTGACTAATATAATGCTCGATCACTAACCTTAAGGCACTATCTGCACGCCAGCCTTGGGCGATTTTCGCGGCAACCTCTTGGCCTAAATTGGCATGTTCTAGTAATTGTTTATAAACATCAAAAATAGCTAAGCTGTCATCATCAATCGTTTCACTCAACTTACTACTTAAGGCATTAAATTCTAAACGCGTTTTTTCAACCGCCTGTTCAAAGCGCAATAATTGTTGTGCACTGTTGTTAGATTTTTTTAATGGGACCGCAGCAAGATCAGCTTGCGGTTGGCAGACAAAAATTTCACTTAAGGCTATTCCTGGCGCGCCAGCAATACCATGTAATTGTTTAACACCTTGATTGTGTTCTTCTTGCTGATTGAGTAAATTTTTAATTTCGGCATTAGCCAAAGCACTGGCTAATTGCGCTGACAGTGTCACTAAAAAAGCTTCGTCATTTTCAGTAAAATGACGCGACTCTTTTTGCTGAATCGCTAAAATACCTAACACTTTACGTTGATGAATAATGGGCGTGCCCAAAAAGGCATTAAAATCCTCTTCTTCAACTTCAGGAGCGTGAATAAAGTCTTGATGCTGCTGAGCATCAGCAATATTTAACGGTTCTTCTCGTTGGCCGACAAGACCAACTAAGCCCTCAGAAAAACCGATACAGGTTTGTCCTTGTGACGTTTTAGCTAAGCCATCTGAAGCCATTAATAAAAAATGTTGCTGGTGATAATCGGCAAGATAAACTGAGCAACAATCAGTTTTCATGGCTTTTTTTACACTAGAGACCATACGTTCTAGCGCATTTTGCAGTTCAGCCTCTTGACTAAATTCCAAGACTATTCGACGTAAGGTAGTTAACATTTAAGGCCTCAAAAATTTAGTCATGTTTACCCTAAAGTAAAATTGAGAAAAAAATAACCCACAATAAAGTGGGCTATTAAGATTCTTAACGCGAATCTACAATCATAGTAATAATTAAGTTTTATTGACACTAGGCGCGACGTTTACGACGCTCTGGCCGCCGTTCATAGGTTAACGGTAAAGCAAAACTGGCAAACTCTTTCATGACCATGCGATAAACATCACGTTTAAAAGAGACTACCTGCCTAACTGGATACCAGTAACTTACCCATCGCCAATCATCAAATTCAGGATGCGAGCTATGCAGTAGATCAACTGAAGATTCCGGTGCCGTTAATTTTAATAAAAACCACTTTTGTTTTTGTCCAATACAAACGGGTTTAGAGTCATGCCTAATATAACGTTTTGGTAATCTATATTTTAGCCAATGTTTAGTTGAAGTAACAATTTTCACGTGTTCAGGTTTTAAGCCAACTTCTTCATGTAATTCTCGATACATGGTTTCTTCAGCCGACTCACCTTCATCAACACCACCTTGTGGATATTGCCATGAATGTTGTCCAAATCGCCTTGCCCAAAATACTTGTCCCCTGTCATTAATTATTACTATGCCGACATTGGCGCGATAGCCTTCGGCATCGATCACAGGAACTCCTGACAATTTATAAAATTCTTGCCTCAATTCAACCATATTAACGTCAGAGGGGCAAATGATTACTTTGATTTTTTTAGCAAAACCATGATAATAGTTATTAACTTAGTAAGAATATATTTCATGGTTAATTCACTGCACTTATGAACATACCCTCTTCTGAACAAGTACTGATGCAAAGAGCACAAAATTTAGCCGGTTTAACCCTAGGTGAAATAGCGCAACAAGCAGGTATTGTCATTCCTAAGGATTTAAGCCGTAATAAAGGTTGGATAGGCTTGTTATTCGAGCATGTTTTAGGCGCCAGTGCCGGCTCTAGGCCTGAGCCAGATTTCCCTCATTTAGGGATTGAATTAAAGTCCTTACCCATTAACGAGCAAGCTAAACCTATTGAAACAACCTTTGTCAGTGTTGCCCCCTTAACAGGTCTAGTTGGGGTAACTTGGCATAATTGCTACGTACGTAAGAAGTTAGCGCGAGTGCTCTGGGTGCCAGTGATCACCCGTAAAGATATACCCTTGAGTGAGCGTGTAGTGGCTACACCTTTTTTATGGTCGCCCAACGCTGAAGAAGAAGCGTTATTAGCCCAAGACTGGCAAGAGCTCACCGATATGATAGTACTGGGTGAAGTAGAGAATATTCATGGCAAACACGGGCAAGTGATGCAGTTAAGACCAAAAGCGGCCAACAGCAAAGTAAAAACCCAAGCATTTGACCGCAACGGTAAACCTTTTATGACCTTACCGCGGGGTTTTTATCTAAAGATAAACTTTACTCACGCTTTGTTACATCGCTATTTAAGAGTTAATTAGTACTCACTAAGTCCTAGACAATGCAAGGGCTTAGTTAAAGTTTAGTGACAGTTATTTCTTGCGATATGATGACCGTTGTCCCTGCGGGCAGTGCTTGCCAGCGAGTATTAGCGGCTTCTAAACAAACATATTCTTGCTCACCATTAGGGTGAATATCTGCCATAGTATTGGCTAACTCAACGCCTGGATTCCATAACACCCACTGTTGGCAATTACGGCTGACGATGGTAATTTTACGTTGCCACTGGCTATCAACAAGGGTCATTTGTTCACTGCTATGATATTCACGATCAATCTCGCCGACACAACTAACGCTCTGTTGTTGAATGCTCGAATTACCGGTTAACTTATCATAATAATTCACGCCAGTTAACGCATCTATGGTGACGTTCTTTGGCTTACTGACACTAAAATAGCTATGCAAGGCAGTCGAGTATTGCGCATCGTCTGGCGAAAGGTTGCTCATGGCTAGTGTCTGTTTAAGGCTTTTACCAAAAAACAGCGTTTGCTTTAATTTATAGGCATTCGGCCAAAGCGGATGTTGCTGCTCTCCCTCTAAGACCAAAACAAGGGTAACGCCACTTTCATCGGCCTCAATGGCTTCAAGTTGCCATGGCAGTTGGCGAGCAAAGCCATGGTTAGCTGATTTTAGCTGCTTATCTTGTTTCTCATGAGCACCAAACCAAGGCCAACACAACGGGATACCACCGCGAATTGCTTTACCGCTTTGATAACTAGCTTGCTCACTTAACCATAAAACATCTTTATGGCCCCTGGGGGTAAAACTTAACACTTGCCCGCCATACAAACTTAGCTGTGCTTGGCAATGTGCATGGGTAATACTGAATCCCTCATGACATTCAGTACCATTACCCGCTGGAAGATTTCCTGGTGAATAATCACCCTGGCTTAGGGTGATGGCGGTAACTTGAGCAAAATCGTTATCTAATAGTAGTTGTGTCATAAAGGTAACTAATGTGGTTAGGTTATAAAGTGGTAAGTGCTTGTTATACCAAAATCAATTGATAGCGTTTTTAAACGGTAGATTAAGCTAGCTTTTATTAGCAAGTAGCTATAACCGGCTAAATTCTATAAGAAGCTAACACTGGTTGATAGTGTAAAAGCTTACCTGTTAGCTTTTACTTAACAGCAAGCCATATAAAAAAGTGCTATCTAAGCGAGAAGTTACTTCGTTAGCTGCAGTGGCCTATCTACCAGCTCTTACCTAGCGATAAAAATAGCGAATACTCACCGCCTGTGGCAATCCCTATACCAAATACCGCAGGACCAAAACTGGTGTCTGTGCCTATGTAAATGCTGCCGGAGTGAATTAAATCACTGTATTTAACGGTTTCATTAATAGCCCAAACATTACCCGCCTCAATACTGGTCCCTAAATAAATAGGTAATCCTGAGCCACCGGGTACTTCACGGCCTAAATCATACTGATAAACAACCGCAGCAAAGACTTTATGTACACCAATAAGCGCATCCTCTTGATAGCCAGACAGGTTTAAGAAACCACCTAACTCGGTCACATGGACACTAAAGTCACTGTCATTATCTATAGTGGCAAAGGAGGTTATACCAACAAAAGTATGGCCGCCAAGACCAACAGCACCACGCCAATCAAGAGTAAAGATCAGGGTTTTATCTCTTGTAGTTGAGGTTAAATGCGGTGAGTACTTATCATTTAGCCACTGCACTTCAACGGATAACTTATTACCTTGCGTGGGGAAATTAATACTGTTCAGCGTATCATAGCCAAACTTAACAAAGCTGCCGTAACTCTCATAATCAAACTCATCCGCAGCAGGGGCATCAATAGAGAGATTTCCTGTTTCAGCGCTGGCACCGACTTCAATGATACCGTTAAAAGAATAATTATAACCTAAGGATAATATTGCCAAGTAATAGTCTTTACTAAGTTCAGGACGTTGATTGGTTTTTTCCCACCGATCTTGAGCAAAGGCAACTCTAGCGCGACTGTATAAATCATGTGACTTGTTCAACGGTTGATAGAATTCACTCGCGAGTAATGATTCCCAACCGACTCTAACTTCATTTAACCAGTAGCCACCATTAGGAGTAAGATCTGTCATCAAATAAGACATATTAATGGCAGTGATAGATCGATTAGAAAAATCTGTCTTTAAATTAAAACCAAAATCAAAGTAATTAGGCCCCCAAGACTTAGCTTTAGTATGTAGAATTAAAACCCTACCTTGCTCGGTATCATTAAACTCAACCGTTACTTGTTCAAATTTATCCAGGGCATAGACTCTATCAATGGCTAAATCTAAGGCTTCTTTGCTCAGCTCTTTGTTTAACTCAACGGCAAAATGCAGGGCAATAATATCGTTTTCTACTTTTGAATCGTTGCTAAATTGAATTTCAATAATTTTGTCAGTTAGCTCAGCAAACCACTGTTGAGCTTTATTGCTCTTTTGTTGTTGATAAGCTTGATAATCAATATCATCAATGGCTAACTTTGCCAAAATAGTTAAATTAGCCAACGCAGCTTGTTCCCCCAACTTTAGCGCTTGTGGCATAACCGACCAATCTGTGGTGCTTAGCTCATCAATGGCTGGCCGTAACAACACATCTTTATCACTCAGTAAGGCTTTTTGCGCCAAACTGGTATTGTTCGTTAAAATGGTAGATAACTGATTGAGCACTGATACCGTACTGGTTAATTCACTTTGCTCTGCTAATGGCGAGCCTATATCGACAGCAATAACAATATCGGCGCCCATCGCTTTCACCACATCAATGGGCATGTTATTGGTGATACCACCATCGACTAACATTAGGCCATCAATTTCAACCGCTGCAACAATACCTGGGACAGCGGCGGAGGCTTTCATTGCTTGGTTAATACTGCCCGAATCCAGTACCACCATTTGTGCCGTTGCTATATTTGAGGCAACCGCCCGAAAGGGTATGGCCAAGTCATCAAAACTAGCAAAAGAGCCGACGGTATCCGTTGAGCGCTGTAGGATTTGATAAGCACTTTGTCCTAACAACAAGCCATGGGGAACTTTAAATTTTCCGTCGCTATAACCTAACCGTATTGATAAATTGTACCTATCTCGGTGCTGTTTTTTGGCAAAAGAGAGTGCTTCCCTTGGGATGAAATCAGAGTAACCATCATGCCAAGGCAGTGCCAGCATAATACGTTCAATTTCATCAACTTCATAACCTAAGGCATACATGCCGCCGACATAAGCGCCAATACTGGTACCGACCACATAATCGATAGGAATGTTATGCTGCTCTAGTACTTTAAGCACACCAATATGAGCCGAGCCTTTCGCGCCACCGCCACTTAAGACTAAACCAATTTTATCCCGGGCATGAACAGAAAAAGCTAAAGTAGCTAGCTTAAAGAGTAAAAAAGCCAGTAAAATAAAACGCATAATAATCGCTTAAAAACTAGTTAGTTAGTTAAATATAAATCATTATAATAATGATCCGTAATTAAAATACAAGCTTAATCTCTTGGCGATTACCCTTAATATATTACCGACCAAGGCAACTTATTTTAAAAATAGTGACCAGAAAAATAAAAAACCCATAGGTTAAGTTTCCTTAACATACGGGCTTTGTTAACAGTACCGTAATTCCCTCAACTGCATAGGGCTTTAGCTTAGTGCTTAGCCTTGGTACTTTACTTTAATAATCTCATAATTATTTAGTATAGGCACGCGGCATATCAGTATTGGCAGTATAACGTTGACGCAAAACATCTTGGCGTGATTTTAACGACATGGCCTTACCATTAATCCACATAGCATCAACCTTGGTACTTAGTTCAAAGGGATCACTGCTCCATAAAACTAAATCAGCATTTTTACCGACAACAATACGGCCAGAGTTTAAGTTAAAGCTATCGGCAACATTGGCCGTAATGGCGGCTAAGGCAGTGGTTTTTGCTAGACCATTGGCAATGGCCACACCCGCATCAAAGCGTAATTGATTAATGTTATGGCTCTCTCCACTATTAGTGATAATAACGGTAACACCCGCTTTGCTCAATATAGCGACATTGGCAAGTGAGTTATGCAATGAATCAAAGCTAGTCGGTAAGTTATCAATAGCACTCATCATTACCGTTACCTTGGCTTTCGCTATTTCATCGCTAACCAGCACAGCATCGCTTGCGCCAACCAGTATTAGATCAAGGTTATATTTTTTCTTTATTTTAAGTAAGGCGAGAATATCTGTTGCTCTATCCGCGTAAGCCAATAGTGGCTTTTCACCTGACAATAAAGTATACATAACCTGCTCTGCGCGTGATGGCGTTTTAGCTTCTTTTTCGTCTTTGTCTTTTCCTTTCGACTTTTTCTTCTTGGCTTTAGCTTTTTCGGCTTTGGCTAAGGCTTTTTTTGCATCTTCAAGTTCATTACTCAAGGTTTGTAATTTAACCGCTCTTGAGCCTTTACGACTACTACCAAGTGACACTATCACCGCGTTTTGAGAGACAATAACACTGTCAAATTCACCGGATAAATTAACGACAAAACTTTGACCGGTGAACACTTTTTCGCCACCCTGCGGCATAACCACGTTACTGGTAATACCACCCTTGCGCGCATAAGGTATTAAGCTCGATTTAGGATTAAAGGCTAAACTGGCATCAAAGGTTAAATCGGCTTTTTTATCCTTGCCATCACGAGTAGCAGAGACAGCACCCACTTCAACTAAACCCAGTAAGTTCTTAGTGGCAATAAAACCTGGCGTTAAAATACGCCCTTTAGCATCAATAACAGTGTCGACACTAAGGGATTCTGGCACCTCATCCTTGTTATATACGGCAGTGATTTTTCCGCCATCAATCACAACAGTTGCTTGTGAAAGCACACCTTGTTCAGCCACTGTATACACAGTGGCATTGGTGATAGCGATTGTCTCTGCCTGTACCGCGCTAGTTGTTACGGCAAATGCGCCAAACAAAACATAACGCAATGAAGTAAGTAATTGAGTGTTTTTCATTGGGATTCCCCTTATTTGATTGCTGGCTTGTTTGCTGAGTTATTTTCTGAACTGTTTACTGATTCAGTGCTTGATTTGTTAACGGCTTTACTGGTATCGCTATCAACATAACTATCCAGTGTTTGGCCAAGTAAAAAATCACTTATAGCTTGGTATTTATCATCATACCTATCATAAACCTTAGCGCCATCAATAAAGACTTGCTCAGCTTGAGCATAAACGCTGAACGGATTAGTATTCCAAACGACAACATCAGCCTTTTTACCCACCACTAAGCTGCCAACTTCATCATCAATACCCAAAGATTTGGCGGCATTGGCGGTAATCCACTTAATGGCGTCTTCTTCTTTTAAGGCAAAACCATGCTCATTGGCGCGGTACATAACTTTCGCCGCTTCTTGGTTTAACCGTTGAATAGTGGTGCTTGAGTCTGAATGAACCACAGCACAAGAATTTTTAACGGCATCAACAATGGCCACATTTTCTTCAACCATGTCGAAGGCTTCCATTTTAAAGCCCCACCAATCTGGCCACATGGCCGCACAGTTGCCATTGGCAGCCAATAAATCAGCTATTTTATACGCTTCAATAGCATGGTGAAAAGTACCCGAGTGATAATTAAACTCTTTACCTAGGTCAATCATTACCGCCATTTCTTCCGCTTTATAACAATGGTTATGAATTAAAATTTCACCGTCTAAAACCCCCATTAAGGTATCAAGCTCTAGATCACGTTTTGGTGCTTCCGGGTTTTTACCCGCGCTGTAGTCACTGTCATACTTATCCCAAGCACGCTGGTATTCTGTCGCCGCAAGCCAAGCACTGCGGTAACCGGCAACATTACCCATGCGGGTAGAAGGTAAAACTTTTCGGCTACCATAAACACGTTTAGGATTTTCACCGCAAGCCATCTTCAAACCATAAGGTGCCTTGGCATATTTCATGCCTTGCATAGTTACACTGGGTACATTACGTAAAGTAACACCACGGCCACCAAATAAGTTAGCCGAACCTGGTAAAATCTGTAGGGTAGTTACCCCACCGGCACGGGCGGTTTCAAAGGCAGGATCTTGCGGCCAAACGCTATGCTCAGCCCAAACCTCTGAAGTATTAGGCGAGCTCATTTCATTGCCATCGGAATGTGATTCCACTTGTGGATTTGGATAAACACCTAAATGGGAGTGAACATCAATAATACCTGGGGTAATCCATTTACCTGTCATATCAATAACCTTCGCATTGCCTGCGGATAAGTCACTACCTACTTGCATAATCTTGCCGTTTACTAACAAAATATCGGCATCATTTAAGCGTACACCTGTGCCCGTTAAAATAGTGGCATTGGTTAGTAAAACACTTTGCGCCGGTAGTGCTTGGTAAGTACTGGGGTAAGGGTTTTTATTGATAACAACTTTAGCATCTTGTTTTTCATTGGGTAAACAGGCCGTTAAGCCGAGTGACAACATACTGGTGGCGAGCAAGGTAAACACACTTTTATGATAAGTGATTTTTTGAGTGAATTTACCGTTAAATAAACTGCGTGGTAATGACTTTTTAGGCATCTTAATTCCTGTAGCGAAACATATTGCCCAATACCATAATTTTTTTTTGCTAAAACAACAAGGTTATGACGACAAACAGTCAAAAAATTAAGTTTAATGACAGAGATTAAGCTCCCGTCCGAGTCTGCCCCTAACGCTGAGAAAATATTTATAGCCCTTTACCTCAAAAGGCAGCATTGAGCGTGTCTAAACAAACGCTGGTTATTTCTTCTTAACGATAGAGAAGAGCAACGCTTTAATTTTTTTATAGCGAAAAGCTAATAAAATGAGGGTTAAGATAAAATAAAATAACGGTGAAATAAGTTCCGATTTAACCGACCAATAAAAGTGAATCGACACCAAAACAGTTATAAGATAAGAAAAATTATGTAAAATTTGCCATGATTTACCCATTTTCCGTTTAAGGAGGTTGACGGAAGTAATAGCCAACGCAGCTAAGAAAACAAAGGCTACCATACCAACTGTGATATAGGGGCGTTTAACAATTTCATTAAAAAATAACAACCAAGCAAACTGCAAGTCAAAAGCTAAAAAATTCAGTATATGCATAAAGGCATAACTAAAAGCATATAAACCAAGTAAGCGTCTTACTGGCAATAAATAACCTTGCTTAAATTTTTTGGCCAGCGGTGACACAGTAAGCGTTAGCAGTAACAAGTTAAAAGCACCGATACCGGTAAAATGAATCACCCGTTGCACCGGATCAGCACCGAGCAAATCATTAAAAGCAAGGTAATATAAATTGAACAAGGGTAAAAAAGCCGCTAGATGAATAACAACTTTTAACATGAATACTTTATTCGCCGTGGATGTTTTTCTCTTCATACAACAAAACACCTTAAAAGAACCGTCTTAAATTCATACCTTTATATAAATGAGCTACCTGCTCACCATAACCATTAAAAGCTAAAGTTTTAATACGGTTTCGGGCAAATAAGCCTCCCGTCGTTATGTGCCGTTCACTGGCTTGACTCCACCTTGGATGGTCATGTTCTGGGTTAACATTGGCGTAAAAACCATATTCCTTAGGTGCCAGCTTATGCCAGGTGGTTTGTGGTTGCTGACTTACTAACTTAATCGACACTATGGATTTAATACTTTTAAAGCCATATTTCCATGGCACCACTAACCGAATAGGCGCACCATTTTGCGGCGGTAAAGTTTTACCATATAAACCAACACTCATTAAAGTCAGTGGGTTCATCGCCTCATCAAGTCTAAGTCCTTCAACATAGGGGTAAGCAATACCACCGCCTAAGCGTCTATTGGCTTGTCCTGGCATCTGCTCTGGATCATCAAGGGTTTCAAACAATACATATTTTGCCGAGGCGTTAGGCGCTACTTTCTTTAATAAGTCAGCTAAAGAAAAGCCGATCCAAGGAATGACCATGGACCAAGCCTCAACACACCTCAAACGATAAATTCGCTCTTCAAGGGGAAACATACTGCTTAGGTCATGGTAATCTAAAGTGATGGGCTTATCGCATGCACCACCAATAGTTAACTGCCAAGGATTAACGTTAAAGTTTTGTGCTAACTCTTGTGGTTGCTGTTTTTGTGCACCAAATTCATAGAAATTGTTGTGGGAAATAACTTTACTTTCAGGAGTAAGAATTAACTTATCTGGATTGGTATCCGGTGTGTACTTTAACGGTGTTGTTTTGAATTTTCTTGGCTCATCTTTGGAGAACCAACCAGCGTTCGCATTAGCACTAGCGGTAGCTAACAAAGCACCCGCCCCTAAAAAGCCCATACCTTTTAGTAATTCACGTCTATTTAGATATACAGCTTCTGGGGTTACATCGCTTTCTTTTAAATCATAGCTCTTCGGTATTTTTATAAGCACAACTAACGCCTTAATTATTTTCAACAACTATCAATAAGAAAGGCTTTAGCTTAAGAAAATTTCAAAGATGCTCATTAAAAATATGGCTAACATTTAAAATAAAAAAAGTGCGCCAACAATGGCACACTTTATAATAAGGTAAGTGTGCTTAACTTCACTTATCTCAACTGAACTGAACTTAACTAAAATTAAGCGGCTTTAGTTAAGGTTTGTAAATGTGCTACCACATCACTTGACTCATATAACCATTGCACTTGACCATCTGATTTTTCTATACGTAGACAAGGTACTTTGCGTTTACCGCCGCCACGAATAAGCTCTTCACTAAAATCATTTTTACCACTGATGTTACGTAGCTCAATCTTTAAACCTTCTCGTTTCATGGTACGACGCACTTTTACACAAAAAGGACAAGATGGTAGCTGATACAAGCTTAAACTTTGGGTTTTATCATCAATTTTAGCTTGTTCCTCTACCGCGCGTTTTGGTGAGCGCGGTGAAAAAATAAAATTTAGTATTAAAATTAATTGCCCTATGGGCCAACGGATAGCTTTCATCAACATAATATTTAGTAACTCTTGTAAATAAGGTAATTTCTATATGCATAATTAACACTTTGTTTCGGTTAACTATTAATATAGGTACTAGTGTTTTAGGCGTTCAAGACACCAATTCCGGCCATTATTCTATCACAATTGTCAGACTATTATTTTGCTGACCATTGTCCTATTAATTCACTACCACATTAGGTCATCGGGAATTTGATAATCCGCGTAAGGATCATCTTCATCCGATTCTTCAGTAGCTAGCTTGTCGTTTTGCACTAGCACCATAGTATGGTCGAGCTCTGCAACTTTAGCAGCCGTTTCACTGGTAACAAGGTAAGTGATTTCATTTAAGCCACATAATGCCAAGCGGCCATTGACCAGAGCTTTATGGGTGATGGTATTAAGTGATAATTTTTTAACTTTATTATTAAAGGTGTAGTTATATTCACTTTCCCCGCTAACACCTGTCAGTTGGTGATGTTCAAGAATTTGCTTGATACGTAATAGCTGTTCCTTAGTAGCAACTTCTTGTTTTTTAACATCATTAAGTGCACTATCTTTAGCAACCTTCTCAGCTTTTGACTTAAGTAAGTCTTGTTTTACTTGCTCTTGTAAACTCGCGCCATGATCAACACCGCTACGCTGTTGTTTATTCTTTTTACGTTTATCGGCATTTGCTTGACGCGTTTTTTGCTTGGTAGTTAAACCCGCTTTGAGCAACTGTTCTTGAAGAGAAGCCATGATGAATTCCTTACTGCTTTGGGCAATATTTGAGGCGAAAATTTTTGCTATTCTACCCATATTTAAGTGTAAGTGCCAATTTAGGCGCATAAAGACTCCAAAGGACCGCATCAAGCTAGCTTATGACTAAAGTAAGAGCTTGTAGCTAGACGCTGTAGATATGCAATAGTCTCTATTTTTTGTTCTGTTGTAGTTTAGTGTGGGTGAGTAAACAAGCGAGACGCATACACGCTCTTTGACATCCTGTCACCGCGATATACCGTGCGTCCTGAACATAATCCCATCCATGGGGCTCTGCACAAGCATCAGGACAGTGTGCTCCTGCACTGTCTAGTAAGGGTATATCCATATACCGTCATGCTTGTGCAGCTCGCTTTTATCACATCACCAACACTCACTGTAAAATCAATAGGTTACTATGTTGACAACACAGCCCTATTTTTTGTTCATAGCACCTTGAGTTGAAATTGCTCAAGCACTCTGAAATATGCCTCTTGAATGGTAAGCTTAGCTAGCCGTTTAAAGCACCCGTATGATAATCAACTATACCTAAGGTGTTACCGATGGGTAGGCACGAGTTTCATTGCCCTGACTTTCAATTGCTATGTAGATGCGTTACTGTACAGGCGCTCAATGATATGATTATAATTATGTCGAAAATATAATTTCAAATTTAAAGTAACAGGAAAATAGTATGTCTCAAGCAAGTGCACGCCACATTTTAGTGGATACAGAAGAACAATGTTTAGCCTTGAAAACAGAAATTGAAGCAGGTAAAGACTTTACTGAAGTAGCTAAAGAGCATTCTAACTGCCCATCTAATGCCCAAGGTGGTGATCTAGGTAGCTTTGGACCTGGCCAGATGGTACCGGAGTTTGATGCAGTTGTTTTTTCAGCACCTTTAAATACCGTACAAGGCCCAGTAAAAACTCAGTTTGGTTACCACTTATTAGAAGTAACTGAACGTAGCTAAACCTAGTCCAATAAAAAGCTAGTTAAGCTAATAGTTTGTAAAGACTAAGTTTAAATAAAAAACATAAAAAAGCCGCAAAATTTGCGGCTTTTTTGTCTCTTTTTTCTAGAAGCTTATAGAAGTAACAAGCTAGCTAAAAGTTGCCTGCATCATCCAGAAGAACAAAATGGATAAACCTGCACCTATAGGTAAAGTGACAACCCAAGAGATAACAATGTTTCGCACCACACCTAAGTTAATAGCCGCAATACCACGGGCCATACCGACACCTAACACTGCACCAACAAGAGTTTGTGTGGTTGAGATTGGTAGACCTGCACCCGAGGCGATGACCACAGTACTAGCCGCAGCTAATTCAGCAGCAAAACCACGACTTGGCGTTAAGTGGGTAATACCTTGGCCAATGGTGGCCATTACTTTATGACCAAACAGCGCTAGTCCAGCAACAATACCAAAGCCACCTAATGGAAGAATCCACCAAGCAATGGCTGACGTAGCGGAAATTTGCCCATCATTTTCAACAATACTCACCACCGCGGCCAGTGGACCAATGGCGTTAGCAACATCATTTGAACCGTGAGCAAAAGCCATAGCACAAGCGGTAATTACCATTAATACAGCAAATACTTTTTCTACATTGACGTATTGCGCTTTTTTGGCAAGCGTTTCGTCAAACTTCAAGCGACTAATCAATACTTTACCTATGATTGCCACGATAACAGCGACAATAATTGCTAAATAATAGCCACCTGCGCCTTTGATTTCAAGGGTGACAATACCAAGGTCGACAGTTTCTAAACCTATGTGTTTAAGACCTTTTTTGATGGTAACCAGTGATAAGACAAAACCAGCAAGAAACATATAAACAGGAACCCAACGCTTAGCTTGTTGTAATGGTTTATCGGTATCAAAAATCAATTTTTGTGCACTGTTAAAAATAACAAAAGCGATAACACCTGAGATAAGTGGCGTGATAACCCAGCTACCAACAATACCAAGAACCTTACCCCACTCAACAGCATCAGGGCTTACGCCTACCGCAGCAAAACCAACAATGGCGCCAATTATAGAATGAGTAGTAGAGACCGGCCAACCTAAGGCTGAAGCGATTAATAACCAGGTTGCCGCAGCAAATAGTGCTGAAATCATGCCATAAACAAGTAATTCAGGCGTGTCGATAAAGTAACTAGCATCAATGATGCCTTTACGTATGGTTGAGGTCACTTCACCACCAGCAAGGTAAGCACCAGCAAATTCAAAAACCATCGCTATAATAATAGCTTGTTTAATGGTTAGCGCTTTTGAACCAACAGAGGTTCCCATGGCATTAGCGACATCATTGGCACCAATACCCCATGCCATGAAGAAGCCCACAACAGCAGCAATAATGACAAAGGTGCCGCCTGAGTTAAGTATAATATCCATCAGTTAAGTCTCTATTTCCTAGCAAGAAGAATTTCTAAACGTGCACCTACACGTTCAGCAAGGTCGGCTAAGTCGCCAACCCAATCAATAATTTGATATAAGAACATTACATCAACTGGATTCAAATCCTTTTCAATCGTTAATAAGTTTTTACGCAAAATAATTTGCAAGCCATCGGTATCATCTTCGATAGCATCTAATTGGTTGATCATTTTCTCAACTAAGACAACTTCACGGCCACGAAAGCCCGTTTCTAATAAGTCTTCTAGTTCATTAATGGCTTCCGCCGCTTTTTCGGTAGCATCAAGACAGCGCATTAGATAAGTAGAAAACTCTGCTTGCAAGCTAGTTGGTATTTCAAGTTTACGCCCTAAGATTCGGCCGGCAATATCTTTTGCTTTGTTGGCTATTTTGTCTTGTTGGGTAAGGAGTTCAAGTAAGTCAGCTCTATCCACTGGCATAAATAAGCCACCAGGTAACTCAAGACGTAATTGACGTTTTAAAGTATCAGCATCTTGCTCTAACTTAGACAGTTTACGACGAATTTTTGCCGCTTCACTCCAGTCATTTGCAAAACATGCATCAAAAAATGGGATAAGTTGTTTACTACATTTAACAACTATTTGAATATGTTTTTCTAACGGTTTTATTGGTGATTTTGCAAATACACCTATGATTGTATTTCTGGCCATAATTATGTTTCCAGTCTGTATAACTCTCGTCATTGCTATGCGCGGCGGATAGTAACTCATTTAACTTCCAATGTTAAATGCTAATATGAGCTTTAATGCATACCTATATTAGCTAACCACAACAGTGTTAATTTATATCCACTAAACTCTCGGTTATAGCTTGGCTAATCAATTGAATTTAATGTACTTCTATGTAACTATCTTGCTTTGAAATTACGTCCTAATTATTTAAATATTTTTCATCTCTTCCGCTGTGATATGGCGTACCACCTTACCTTTAACAAAATAAATAATGTATTCACAAATATTTTGACAACGGTCGCCAATACGCTCTAACGCTCTAGCGGACCAGATAACCGTCATAACTTGCGGGATGGAACGTGGGTCTTCCATCATATAGGTCATTAATTGACGAATCAGTGCTTCATATTCACGGTTGATTTTGTCATCCATTTGATGAATTTTAATAGCTGCATCAACATCCATTCGAGTAAAAGCATCTAAGCTTAATTGTAAAAACTCTAACACCCGTCGACCTAAGTTATCAAGATTCACCAGTAAGTATTGCTGCGAGGTGGAAAAATTTTCCAGGGCGACTCGTGCTATTTTCTCTGCTTCATCGCCAATACGCTCTAAATCTGTAATGGTTTTAACGATCGCCATAACTAACCGTAAATCGCCAGCCGCTGGTTGGCGTTTGGCAATGATGCGGGTGCACTCATCATCAATACTCACTTCATAAGCATTCACTTGATAATCTTTGCTCAACACTTGCTTAGCCAAGGTTACATCCCTTTGATCAACCGCCGCTAGTGCATCGGCTAGTTGTTTTTCAACCAAACCGCCCATATGCATAACATTATTAATGACGCGCTCTAAATCTTCATTGAACTGGCCAGAAATATGACGACCTATTTGTAAATTATCCATGGTGTGTCCTTTTATCGGTATGTTCTTGCATACTTATCTACTTACTTGCTAATGAGTTACCAATAGATTACTACTGAGGGAGTTAACCATAACGACCCGTAATATAATCTTCAGTTTTCTTTTTCAATGGCGTGGTAAATAATGTATTGGTATCACTGTACTCTATTAAATCACCCATATACATAAATGCCGTTTGATCAGACACCCGTGCAGCTTGTTGCATATTATGCGTAACGATTACCACGGTAAATTGCTTTTTAAGATCATTGATTAATTCTTCAATGACCAAGGTCGAAATGGGATCAAGTGCAGATGTCGGCTCATCAAGCAGCAATACCTCAGGTTGAATGGCAATAGCACGGGCAATAACTAAACGCTGTTGTTGACCACCGGAAAGGCCTAATGCACTTTCGTGTAGTCGGTCTTTCACTTCATTCCAGAGCGCGGCACTGCGTAATGATTGCTCGGCCGCATCATTGAGCCTTCTGCGGTTATTTTCGCCCATAATACGTAAACCATAGACGACATTTTCATAAATAGTTTTAGGAAAAGGATTAGGACGCTGAAACACCATCCCCACTTTTCGCCGCAATTCGGCCACATCAACATGTTTGTTATAGATGTTATGACCATTAAGGTTTATTTCACCACTGATATGACAATCATCAACTAAGTCATTCATACGGTTAATACAACGTAATAAGGTTGATTTACCACAACCACTTGGTCCAATAAACGCAGTGACCTGCCCCTTGGGAATCGACATGGTAATATTATTTAGCGCCTGTTTTTTACCATAGAATAAATTTAATTGTTTAATATCTAAGGCAACTTGCTCGGGCGGTAAATTATTTAAATCTAACGGGCTTTTAATTAAAGGGTCCGAGCCTGTAGCTAATACTTTTGGACTTATAGAAATCATAATAGGTTTTTCTCTAATTACTTTTCATTGATCATTACTTGTCATTTTAAAGGCTAATTTGAAATGACTAATTTAAACATACTGTTTAAGCAAACTAGTGCTCTAACATCTTATATTTTTCACGTAATCTATTGCGAATTGAAACGGCAGTCATATTCAAGGCAACAATAATGCTGACTAAGAGTAAAGCGGTTGCAAAAACCAAGGGACGCGCAGCTTCTACATTGGGACTTTGAAAGCCAACATCATAAATATGAAAACCTAAATGCATGAACTTGCGATCTAAATGTAAGAAGGGAAAATTACCATCTAGGGGTAAATTAGGCGCCATTTTAACCACGCCGACTAACATCAGCGGTGCTACTTCCCCTGCGGCTCGAGCAATAGCTAAAATAATACCGGTCATAATAGCAGGACTGGCGATAGGTAAGATAATGCGCCATAAGGTTTCAGCCTTTGTTGCGCCCAAGGCCAAGGAACCGTAGCGCATCTCTGAGGGAATACGTGATAAACCTTCTTCGGTGGAAACGATGACCACAGGTAAGGTCAATATTGCCAGTGTTAGCGAAGACCATAATACGCCTGGTGTTCCAAAAGTGGGGCTAGGTAGGTTTTCTGAATAAAACAATTGGTCGAGTGAGCCCCCCACCATATAGACAAAAAATCCTAAACCAAATACGCCATAAACGATAGACGGCACACCGGCCAAATTAATAACCGCTATACGTAAAAAACTAGTGAAGGCATTTTTACCGGCATATTCATGTAAGTAAATCGCCGCGATAACGCCCAAAGGTGAAACGATAACGGTCATCAACAACACCATAAGTACGGTACCGAAAATAGCAGGAAACACACCACCTTCAGTATTTGCCTCACGCGGGTCTTCTATGATGAATGACCCAATCTGGCTAAAGAAAGTGCTCAGTTTTTCAAAAAAGTTAAGTTTATTATTAAAGGTGACTTTAAGGATGTATTCCAAATTAATAGGTACTAACTGCCCATCCATAGCACGCATAACAAGATGGTCACGCGAAATTTCTTCGCGATAGCCCATTAACTCTTGCTCTAACTTGGCATAGCGTTGATTTAAGCTAACCACCTCACTATCAATCTCGGCTTGCACACTCGCGGTTAACTTATTTTGCAATTGATACTTGCGCGTTTTTAAACGTAAACGTTCTAGCTGGTAGTTTATCGCACCGATATCAGACTTTTGTAAGTCATCAATCTGTTGTTGAAAATTCTCAACTCGCGCTAATAATGTAGTTAGCTGATTAGAGTCGACTACTTTGCCGTCAACAACAACACTGTCAATGTAACCGTAAAAGTTACCATTAGTACGGCGTTCAACCACAACTAAATCTTTTGGTGTTTCGGTCTTTTGAATGTAGTGACTTAACAACCAACGAAAATCTAAACTGACCAGTTCTCGATTACCGGTTTTGATTAATAAGCGCTCTAATACTTCTTGCTCGGGAGGAAGTACTAAATTTAAATGCGCTAATTGACTGACAGGTATTTCTTCTCGATCATATATTTCACCAATAACAACACTCTTGACACCATTTTTATCAAGAACATCAAATTGGTAAAGCTGACTTGGCCAAAAATATGACAGTCCACGTGAAGCGATAAGCCATAACAAGCCCAACACTGAGATTAAGCTGATACTGACGCCCGCTGCTGATAACCAGATCCAGGGGGCGCCTGATTTAAACCATTTGTTCATAAAGTAACTCATCATGGGTGAATGACTTTTCATCTTGTTACTGTAAAACCCTATTTATGCGGCAAAAGTAGTCATTGATAGTCATCAACTGCGTACATTTCCCTTAAAATTGAACTCTACAGCCTAAAGCTGAATAGCCATTGACCTCTATAAAAATTATTGTGTATATGCTAAATTCGATACTAACGACTACATTGAACTGTATTTCTCTCGTAAGCGTTGGCGAACAAATTCTGCTGCGGTGTTGAAAATAAAGGTAAAAATAAATAAGACAAAGGCGGCTAAGAACAAGATACGATAATGGGAACTGCCCACTTCTGCCTCTGGCATTTCTACGGCAATATTGGCTGCTAACGTTCTCATTCCTTGGAAAATACTCCAATCTAATATCGGCGTATTACCCGTTGCCATCAAGACAATCATAGTTTCACCAACCGCGCGACCAAGCCCCATCATAACCGCGGAAAAAATACCTGGACTTGCGGTCAACAGCACTACCCCTACTAAGGTTTGCCATTGAGTGGCACCAAGCGCTAATGAGCCATTGGTTAAATGGCCTGGAACACTAAAAATTGCATCTTCAGCCATAGTGTATATGGTGGGAATAACAGCAAAACCCATGGCAATACCGACCACTAAAGCGTTCCTTTGATCAAAATTGATACCCAGGTCGTTAGTAAGGTATTGACGCATATCGCCATTAAATAACATAGCCTCAAGCCATGGTGATAAAGAAAAGGCCACATAGGTTGTCAAGATTATCACGGGGATTAATAAAATTGGCGCCAAGGTTTCAGGTAATTTATCTTTGACCTTATTGGGTAGTTTATGCCAGGAAAAGGCGGTTAACAGTGTCGCCAAAGGTAATAAAATAAAGAGCATAAATATTGCAGGTAAATACTCTTCCATTAACGGCGCTAACCATAAACCCGCTAAGAAGCCTAAAATAACGGTCGGCAGTGCTTCCATCATTTCGATAGTGGGTTTGACTTTTTTACGTAAGTTTGGCGTCATAAAGTAAGCCGTATATATGGCTGCGCTTAAGGCAACGGGTACCGCAAATAACATCGCATAGAAAGCCGCTTTAATGGTACCAAAAGAAATAGGGACTAAAGAGAACTTAGCTTCAAAATCATCAGAGCCAGAGCTAGATTGCCAAATATAATCAGGCTCAGGATAACCTTCATACCAAACTTCTTGCCATAACGCTTGCCAAGTAACTTCTGGGTGCTCGTTATGAACACTGAACGTTTGTAAATTTTGCTTATTGGCATCGAGTGGATCATTACCAATTATTATTAAGCCATTTGCTCGCGGCGCTATGGTAAAAGCTGCAGGTTGGCTAGAGGCTAACTGCCCTTGCCATAAATGTGCGGAACTCGTGGTATAAAAGACATTGACCCAGCCACTGGCCGTCATAGTATAAAAACTTTTACGAAAACGCTCGGTGTAAATAGCGGTTATCGCCTTTGATGTTTGCTTTTGGCTGTCATCATTGGCATTAAAACTTCTTATTTGTTTAAACTGGCGACCTGACTCTGTGGCCACTTCAAACCATTGACTGACGTGGCCACTACTATCACCCAGTAATACTGAACTACTACCAGAGAGCAAAGCCATTGAAGTCAGGTAAGTATCTTCGCTACTAAGAATAGGGGTAATCGTTGCTTTTAAGCGAACCTCGTCATGCTCTTTTAACGAATAAACCCACACGGTTGAACCAGTACGCACAAAAGCCAAACTCAAATCAGGCGTTACTTTAATTTCATCAACGCCACTATTAACGATAGCGGTTGGCAAGTCTATTTGTTGATAAATTATTTCATAGTCAATGTCATCACCAGCACTGTTTGAGCCAAACTCATCATCCGCAATAAAGCTGGTTTTTATTAAACGTTTATCCTCAGTAAAGGCAACAAAGACAATTTTTTCGTCATCTAGTGCAAAAGCCAGTTGAGGTAATTTCGCTTGTTGCTCATCTATCTTTAACGATTTTTGTCCTAAGGGGTAATTTACTTGGGCAATAATTTCCCGGGTATCATTGGCGTATAGGGCATGAAAACCGGGTTGAATTAATAAGGTTTTACCACTACGGGTATGCAGTAATTTATTAGCGGAAAAAGAATTTACCACACTAACAAGCTGCTCTTGATTAAAGCCATCACTGGCAAAAAGAGACCTTGAAAGCGCTTTATCACCCACTAAAAACTGATTACTTGCTTGCTCAGCACTGGCGGTTAAATGATAGAAATGAATAGTACCCGTATCGGTAATTTGATAAACCAATTCTTGTAATTCATCGACACCGGTCGCTAACACTTTGTCATTCGCTGGTAAGTCAATACTGATATTAACGGCAGGCTCTATTTTTGCGGACTCAAAAATAGGCATAACGACATAAAGCAAATACAAAAAAATCAGCACTAGGGTGAACAAAACGCTAATACCACCTAGGGTTATTAACCATTTTGCTAATGAATTTTTAACCGCCCGACTTCGGGTTGCACTAATAAGAGTTGCCACTTAATTAACCTTATTATTAATAAACTAACGACTAGCTTATCCAATATAGAGAATATGATAAAATAACTGGGCAAAGTATAAGTAAGTTATGTGACATTTATATTACAGTAAAAAAGTGCTTAGCTAATAAATGGCTAAGGGCATAAAAAAAGCAGCGCCTCGAGTGAGTTGCTGCTTATCTAATACCACCGCTAAATTACAAGGTGACTTTTAATAATCTTTTGCTATGACTACCTTCTTAGCTCAGAAAATTAATATACCAAGGCATGGCTTTATCTATGCCTTGTTGAATTTGAAATTGTGGTTCAAAACCAAGCAATGATTTAGCTTTAGTAATATCGGCTTGTGAATGCCTAACATCTCCCGCTCTAAAGTCTCTATACGTTGGTGATTGTTGATACTCGATACCATTCGCTTGTAAAGCGACTTTTAAGCTAGTAAATAAGCTGTTCAAGCTTGTTCTATCACCTAAGGCAACGTTGTACACTTGATTCTTACCCGCAGCGTTTGCTGTGGCCGCTAAAATATTAGCTTGTACGACATTTTCAATAAAACAGAAATCACGGCTGGTTTCACCATCACCATTAATCAGCACGGCTTCGTTCGCTATCATGGCAGCAGTCCACTTAGGTATTACCGCAGCATAAGCGCCATCGGGGTCTTGTCTTTTACCAAAGACATTAAAATAACGTAAACCGGTACAATTTAAGCCATAGGTTTTATAAAAAACATCCGCATAAAGCTCATTAACATACTTAGTAACCGCATACGGAGATAACGGTTTACCAATAATATCTTCCACTTTAGGTAACCCCGGGTGATCGCCATAGGTAGAACTTGAAGCCGCATAAACAAAACTTTTAACCTTGCTATCTTTTGCCGCCGTTAACATAGTTAAAAAACCAGTAATATTGGCTGAATTGGTTAGTAAAGGATCGGCAATCGATCGGGGCACTGAGCCGAGCGCCGCTTGATGGAGGATATAATCAACCCCCTCTTTATAATGACTTAAGGCTTTATTACAATCACTTAGCTCTCTGATATCACCTTTAACGAAATGAAAACTTTGCCATTGCTGAGATGAAACTTGTGTTTCCACTTCATCCAAATTGTGTTGATGACCGGTAGAAAAATTATCTAAACCTACCACTTTTTGATTTAATAACAGCAGCGTTTCTAATAAGTTTGAACCGATAAATCCGGCACAACCCGTAATCAGCCAAGTTTTAGGTGAATTGATAAGCGCTTGTTTAATTTTTTGAAATTGAGTCATTTTCTTTTCCTTCAATGAGAAGCCCATGAGTTAAATAGTCCTTCTTTAACAAAATACCTAATAACTGAGAAAGTCAGCTAGGGGTATTTATGTCGCCTCTGTTGTGGTTTAGTGTTGCTGAGTAAACAAGCGAGACGCGTAAACCCATCCATGGGGCTCTCTACAAGCTTCAGGATAATATGCTCCCAGCATTATCTTAAAGTACATCCTGTACCGTCATGCTTGTGAAGCTATATTATAACTTCAGCAATACTCACCATAAAATCAGATAGTTACAATGTAGACAACCGTATTATGGAACAGAGCCTTTATGTCATATATTAGTTGAATTGAGCTAAATGGGATTACAGACGAATATCTGCTAACTCTTTATCTAGCATATATTTCAGATCGTAAATTACATGTTCTTTTTTCATCATAGCTTTTATTTCACTAGCAGTTAAGGCCTTAAACTGGTGGTGAGCTACCGCAAAAATCACCGCATCATAATGACCTTGCTTAGGCGATGAAATTAAATCAATATCATATTGTTGTTTTGCATCTTCAGGATTTACCCAAGGGTCGTAAACATCAACTTTAACATCAAACTCAGCTAATTCTGTATAAATATCAACTACCTTAGTATTACGCACATCAGGACAGTTTTCTTTAAAAGTTAAACCCATTAATAACACATTAGCGCCACTCACCGGTAACTTGGCTTTAAGCATGGTTTTCACTAATTGTGATACCACATATTTTCCCATAGAGTCATTAATACGACGTCCCGCTAAAATAACTTCTGGATTGTAACCTATCGCTTGAGCTTTATGTGTTAAATAATAGGGATCGACACCAATACAATGGCCGCCAACAAGACCTGGTCTAAAAGGTAAGAAATTCCATTTAGTGCCGGCGGCTTTTAATACTTCTTCGGTATCAATATTAAGTTTATTAAAAATAACCGCTAATTCATTAATTAAAGCAATATTGAGATCTCTTTGAGTATTCTCAATCACCTTAGCTGCTTCAGCTACTTGAATACTTGATGCTTTATAGGTACCTGCGGTAATAATAGATTTATATAAGCTATCGATAAAATCAGCAATTTCAGGGGTTGAGCCTGAGGTAACCTTTAAAATATTGGTAACCCTATGTTCTTTATCTCCGGGATTTATACGTTCAGGACTATAACCGGCAAAAAAATCTTGGTTAAAAACCAGTTGACAATTACGCTCAATCTCAGGTAAACAGACCTCTTCGGTTGCCCCAGGATATACCGTTGATTCATAAATAACGATATCACCTTTACTCATCACTTTGGCCAACATAGCACTGGCTTTAATTAGCGGCGTTAAATCAGGTTGCTTGTGTTGATCAATAGGTGTTGGCACAGTAACAATATAGATATTACATTTTTTTAAGTCGTCAACCTGAGTAGAATAGGAAATAAAGGCTGAATCGGCTAACTCGTCACTTGATACTTCTAAAGTGAAATCATGGCCTTGCTTTAATTCCTCTACCCGTTTGTTATTAATATCAAAACCTAAGGTAGGGTATTTTTTACCAAATTCTACAGCTAAGGGTAAACCAACATAACCTAGACCAATTATAGCTAAATTTACGTTTTTTAATGAATGCAACATACTAGGTCCATTTAATGTTTGATGAATACTCTATGAGTATTTTATTAACGCTTTTATTTATTACTTGCTAGGCATTAACCCCCTAGCAGTATTTACTTATTTATACTATACGCTTTCAGCTAAATACCACTGATAGCGGCGATTGCCACGGCCGAGTTATAGATAATGCCCGTGACACTAGTCCATAAGGCTAAGTTATTCATATACTCAGCATCTAAAGGTACTACTATGGTATCGCCAGGTTTTAAGTTATCACCGGCATCACTGGTAAACCAATTGCCACTGTCCATCATTTTAATACTACCATTAGCAGCAATAATATAGATTCTACCTTCATCCGCACGTTTTTTACTACCGCCGCTTTGGGCAAGATAGTCTTGAGCCGATAAATTAACATCATACATATGTGACGAGGTAACTTGTACTTGACCAACGACGTTAATAGAGTTTTTCAATGTTGGTACGTAAAGCACATCGCCGCCTTCCAGTAAAACGTCATAATTTTTATCATGTACAATTCTTGGTAAATCAAGCACTAAACGTCCCACTGGCTGGACATTAGCCATATCAGCCAACATTTGTTGTACTTCAGCATAAGATTGTGAATAATTTTGATCCGTCATTGACTTAGACGCCATTTCGATACGTAAGTCAGCGGTCAATTTTAATAAGTTTTGTTGTTCAATTTCTCGTAACTGCACCCGGGTAAAAACAGAGCCTTCTTGATGAGCAAACGCGGTAAAACCACCTGCTTTAGCAATTAAATCCGCTAAGCTTTCGCCACGGCGTACGGTATATTTCCCCGGAAAAACAAATTCGCCTCTCAACTCAACCACATTGTTTTCACTCCACGCGGGGATTTGATGAATATTCAATCTATCTTTAGAGCTTAATAAGACATTATCCTTTTCATCACCGGCAAGTGCTGCACCAAGATTTATGGTAATAGACGTTTGCTGCGCCATATAGTTAACGACATGATTACGAGTCACTTCAGCGCGGACCACATAGGCAGATTCTGTTAAGCCGCCAGCAGCCGCCACCAGATCAGCAACGCGGGCATTTTTAGCCAGCGGATAAACCCCAGGGAATTTCACTTCACCATCAGCTTCCACTAGTTGAATAGGCTGTCCAGATTTACCCTGACGTTTTAACTGTTCAATAATAGGCATCAATAATCGTTGACGTGAAAACAGGGTTAACTCTTTAAGGTCAAGTTCCTCTTCAATTTCACCACCACTAAATAGTGCAATTGATTGCTCAATGCGTTTAGCTGCGGCGACTTGTTCACTATCAAGTTGAGATATTTTTTCTTCATCGCCGTATTTTAACCAGAATTGCTTTAGCTTATATTTATCTTTCGCTAGTTGCTGCTCTTTTTTGGCGAGATTATCTTGAGTAAAGGCCAAGGTATCTAAATTAATTTTACTGTCCATTAATTTAACAATATTAGCAAAAACTAATATTTTATCATTACCTTGTAAAAGCAGGTTATCTTTTGAATTTGGTGCTGAAATAGCTTTGGCTAAATCAAACTGGTGAATTTCAATATTACGAGCAATATCAATTTCACGAACAACAATAGAATAATTTAGATCGGCAGAGTGTAATAAGTGAGAGTCGATATTTGGCAAGATATCGGTAATACGCTGCCCTGTTTGCCATTGGTATTTACCCGGGCGAGTAACCGCACCAATAACCGTAATAGATTGTTCAAACATTTCAGCCGCTTTCATCACATAAATTGCATCGCCTGCTTGAACTTTTTTAGCTAAATCACTGGCGTTGGTTAAATCGATATTAACTACCGTTCGCAAAGCATCTTGATTATAACGTTCCACTCGGGTTGTTTTAGCAAAGGCTGTTGGTAACAAGCCCCCGAACATAGTCAAGACATCATTAAAGTCAGCATTGAGACTTAGTTCATAAATAGCAGGGCGTCGTACTTCACCTTCAACCCTAATGGTATGACCTTTAGGGGCAATAAAAACCACGTCACCCGATTGCAATAAAACATCAGAGCTTGAGTCACCCTTAATTAACAGATCATATAAATCCAGCGTAGTGATTAATTTACCGCCACGTTTAAGCTGAATATTACGCAAACTACCAATATCACTAATACCACCGGCAGCAAAAATCGCATGGGTAATGCTTGATAATGAACTTAAGGTATAAGGACCTGGTTTAAAAGCATCACCAAGAACAAAGATACGCATTGAGCGTAAAGAGGCTATACCGATAACAACATCAATACCAATCACCTTCTCTTTAATACGTGCGGTCAATAAACGTTTCATTTCATCAAAGGTTAAACCCGCAACCGTAAAAGGTCCATGTGATGGAAAGACTATTTTCCCTTCACGGTTCACCGTTAATTCTAACTCGTCTTGGTCTTTACCGAAGATTTGTACTGAAATTTTATCACCTGGACCCATGATATAATCGGCTGGAATGGCAATATCCATCATAGGTGCAAACGTTTGTGGGGCATTAGCAAAAACATCATAGCCAAAAGCTTTTAACTCATCACTTTCTTCTAACTCTGCTAATTCTTCATCTTCAACAATAGGGTTGCCGTCCGCATCAAACATGGTGCCGCGCGGAAATACATCGGTATTTATTATCTCATTGCTTAAACCACTCGCCGATAGCTGACCTTTAATGCTATTTAAATCAATACCCATACTTTTAGCAAGCGCTGCTTGTTGTGATGGCGGCAATTTCTTAAACTGCTCTAACTGCTGCTGACTGATCTGAGTATTAGCGAATACTTTTAAGGGGAAATTGGTCAGAGAAAAAGTCAAAAAAAGCGATGCTATTATAAAAACATTTCGGGTATGGGCATGGTGATTTTGAATAAACTGTTTGATGGCGCTTATCATTTTAGCAAAAATTCCTATTTATATAGCCGGTGCAGTAATACATTTAAGCAGGGCGACCATTTATCATTGGAACAATCCGTCCTTGAATGAATAGCGCCTGAGCTAAACCACTTACATTAGTGACGCCGAAGTTTACCAGCATATGGACAGGCAAACAATATATGAACCAACCTAGTGTGAAGTAATATCAGCCAACAACTGACTATTTACCTGGTAAGTGCAAGGAAACATTTCTCTACGGCTCTCAAAGCAAGCAGGCTATTGATTTCACGCAAAACTTGCCTTTAAAGCAACACACAGGTATAACTCTCTCTTTACTTTTGTATGGTCATACCCTCTGCCCATACAAAAGTGAAACTAACGCAAAAAATTATAAAAAATAAAATCTAGGATAATTATATGACTACACCTAATGCGGGTACGCTATTTGGCCACCCTAAAGGACTTTTCCTGTTATTCGGTACTGAAATGTGGGAGCGTTTCGGTTATTACGGTATGCGTGCCATTTTGGTCTTGTACCTAATTGCCTCAACACAAGATGGCGGTTTTGGCTGGACCAACCAAGAAGCGTTACGGTTATATGGTTTTTTCACTATGGCTGTTTATTTAACCCCGGTAATCGGTGGTTGGTTAGCTGACAACTATCTTGGTCAACGTAAGGCTATTATTTGGGGGGGTATTATCTTCTCCTTAGGTTACTTTACCTTAGGTATTCAAAAGTCATTGATTGTCGGCATGGAAGAAACGGTATTTTATATCGGTTTAGCGCTTATTATTATTGGTAACGGTTTATTTAAAGCCAATGTTTCAAGTTTAGTTGGTGAGCTTTATGAAGAAGGCGATAAACGCCGTGATGCTGCTTTTACCATTTTCTATATGGGCATTAACTTAGGTGCCTTTTTAGCACCTATTACTGTTGGTGTTCTTGGCGAAACGGTTGACTGGCATTACGGCTTTATCTTAGCCGGTTGTGGTATGTTGATTGGTTTAACCTTACAACTGACCCTAGCAAATAAATATTTAGGGGATATTGGTGTTCTACCATCAGCTAAACGTGTTAAAGGTGAAGAAAAAGCAGATGCGCCGTTAACCCCGCAAGATATCGACCGCATGAAAGTTATTTTGATCGTGAGCATGTTCTCGGTAATTTTCTGGGCGGGCTTTGAACAAGCCGGTGGTTTATTCACTATTTATGCGTCGGACTTCACCGATCGTACCTTGTTTGGTTTTGAAATTGCCGCTTCATCATTTCAATCATTGAATGCCATGTTCATTATTTTACTTGCGCCTTTTGTTGCCTCTACTTGGGTTAAAATGGGCTCAAACGAGCCGACCTCACCGAAAAAATTCGCTTTAGCTATGTTATTTTTAGCTTTAGGTTTCTTCGTGATGTTATGGGCTACTATGGTTCAAGGCGGCGATGTTGCGGTGAAAGTAAGTATGTTGTTCCTAGTATTTGCTTATTTTTTCCATACGTTAGGTGAGTTATGTTTATCACCGATTGGTTTGTCAATGGTCACTAAATTAGCGCCACTTAAATTTACCTCCTTATTAATGGGTATTTGGTTCTTCTTTACCGCTTTATCTAACTGGTTAGCTGCATTTATTGGCTCATTTGTTGGTGAAGGTGAAGAAATGGTTAATAATGCCGCTAACATTTTTATGGGTGTTGGTATTGGTGCATTAATTACCGGTGTTATCATCTACCTTTCTGCAGGTAAACTCGTTGAATGGATGCATGGCGCCGAAGGCGAGAATACGCATGATTTAGAGTCTAAAATTGAAGAAGAAATTTCAGTGACTGGCACCCATGAAGGTATTTCAGAAACACGCAGATAATTCGTAATAGTACAAGTTACAAGTATAGTATTAAGCTGGGTGAGCAATCGCCCAGCTTTTTTTATTCCGAATAAACAATAAAGAACTCATAAAGATAACCTCCCTTATGAATGCACGCTCACAATTACGAAAAGAAATCAGACAACGCCGTAATAGCTTATCAGCAAGTGAACAGTATAATGCAGCGATTGCTCTAGCAACTAGCTTATCTAGCCATAGTAAGATTCAACCCGCTAAGTGCATTGCGGTTTACTTAACCAATGATGGTGAGTTGGGGACGTCAATTTTTATTGACTGGTGTTGGCAACAACAAAAAGAGGTTTACCTACCGGTTATACACCCTTTTAACCCTGGGCATTTACTTTTTTTACGTTACCAACAAGATACCGAGCTAGTTACCAATGCCTTTGGTATTTTAGAGCCTAGATTAGATGTCACCAAGGTTTGCCCGTTAGCAGAGCTTGATATCATATGTACACCGCTAGTGGCTTTTGATGATACTGGCGCCAGGTTAGGTATGGGTGGTGGTTTTTATGACCGAAGTCTAGCCCACTGGCAACAAACTAAACTATACCCACTTGGGCTTGCCCATGATTGTCAGCAAGTAGCAAATATCCCGATAGAGAGTTGGGATATTCCCTTACCCGAAATAATCACGCCAAGTAAAAGCTATTGTTTTGTTTAGCTATTCAAGCATCATCCATTAGCTAACAAATAAAGCGTAGCGTTAACAAGAAATATTAAATGACGGGCCATTTCAATTCAGTAAAAAGCTGTCGCCATTGCTGATCAAACGGCGCAGATATGGTGATTCTTTTATCGCTAACCGGATGATTGAACGTTAATGATTGTGCGTGCAGCATTAAACGTTTAAAGCCGAAGTGTGCAATAAAAAACGGATTCTGTTTATTGTCGCCATAATTAATATCACCTAGAATGGGGTGACGTAAATGCGCTAGATGACGACGGATTTGATGACGTCTGCCAGTAACTGGCTGTACTTCAACTAGAGAATAACGCACGCTATCGAATTTCCCAACCTTGATTGGCAAGCTCACTTGCTGCTTTACTTGATAGTAGCTTTGTGCCGATTGTGCGGGCTTATCACGACTCACATTTTTATCGCCTAATTTATCCAGTTTTTCTTTCAATGGGTGATCAATAAAACCTGTTGGCACAGCCAAGTGACCTCGTACTAAGGCATAATAAGTTTTCACCATGCCACTGGCTTCGATGTTATCTTGCGCAGCGAATTTCGGCGCAAGCTCGGCATCAAGTTTAGGCCTATGCTCAGCTTGGCTACTTTTATTGGCAAAAGCTTCGCTTAGCTTAGTTGCTACCGCTTTAGTTAAAGCAAAAAGTAGCACCCCTGATGTTGGTCTATCTAGACGATGTACCGGATAGACATATTGCCCGATTTGATCTCGTACTAATTGCAAAGCAAAATAGATTTCATCTTTATCCATAAAGCTACGATGGACAAATAAACCCGCAGGTTTATCAACCGCTACCATAAACTCATCTTGATATAAAATAGTAAGCACTGGTTTGACTAATGGCACCGCTTTTTCTTCAGCTAAATCCATAGCTGAGCCCGTAGCTAACGTCTTAGCTAAAATACGCCCGTCAATATCACTCACAGTAATCACCTTGTCCGGTCAATGTTTGGTCTATTTTATTGATAACAGCAAGTAAAGCTTGCGCCGATAACTGTTTAAAAGATTCTTCTGCCATTGGTCTTAGCGCTATTTTACTCGGTAGCGCTTGTTGTTGATTTATCAGTTGAGTTATTCGAGGAATAAAAACAAACTGTAACCATTGTTCAAAAGCTAAGCTATCACAGCAAAAAGGTGCACTACTCGCCAGCTCTACTGCACTGGGTTGCTGTGTTTGCCAAAGTTTAAGCAATTTAAGTTCAGTGGTTAGCGCTGCCAGCAACGCTGTGGTGTGTTCAAGGTGTTTTTTCATCATCAGGGGTCAATTATTTAAGGCCGATTAGTGCCGGCCGATAGTTTTACTATGTTAATAGCGTCATTATCCTTATAATAAGGTGCTATAACAAGCAGCAATATTTTGAATTTATGACTGACACAGTACCAGCAGCGAACATAGCTACCCTATCAGAATTACTTAAACTTTCTGGCTCACAATATCGCCTTTATGATATTGGTCGACTCGTCACTAAATTAGCCAAAGAACACTTTGAAAAGATGGAGTTAAACCAATTACCCTATCCTACCCCCGTTCAGGGTCATGCTTGCCTTGCGATTGCTTTTTGGCAAAAAAAATCGTCTCAACCTTATTTATGGCTATTGAAGTTACCTCTTGATGAGCGTGGCTTATTAAACCAAGGGGCAATAAATCACTTTATCGCTATTGTTGTTGAAGCCCTAGGTGCTGATTTAACTCAAAAAACATCTAAAAAACAAGAAGAATTACTCAAGTCTAATCCATACCTTTATACTCCGCCTCAATATAAATTAGCCAGTATAAACAGTAAAATCAAAGTTGATTTACAGCAACAGCCCAGTGAGTTTTTTGCACCTTTTAAGCACTACCTTAGCCAAGAAAATTTACCAGATAACTGGCAGCACATTGGTGTACAAGGCATTACCGACTTCATTGCCAGAATAAAGCAAGATAACCACAGCGAACTGCTAGTCAAAGCATTGCCTCATTTACCCAATGAAGTACTTTCCCCGGTTTGCAGTGCCTTAGAAAATGAACAATACCCGCTGGTTTTAATAGATGCCCTGGTCGCCTTAGTGGAAAATGCTTTAATAAAGCCAGCAGAGACAGCAAAAGCGGCACCATTATTACGAGCACTGGCAGCCAATAGTCACCACATCCATGTGAAAGCAGTTGTTGCCAAGATTTTGACTGCTCAGCCAGTAAATAGTGAATTATTAATTACCCTATCAAGCCGTTGCTGGCCAGCTTTAGCGGATGAGAAAACGCTAATGTGTTATTTTGAACACCTAGTTAATATTAATGATCTAGCCCTATTTTCCAGTACTTTTAAAGATTTAGTGGCGATTCCGACCATGAAAGCCATTGTTTTTCATTGCCTTCGCAGTGAACATCGCTCTGAGGCACTCGCACAAGCCATTGGACAATTATTTAACCAAGCTTAGGTATTATCGTTTATGGAAAATATTTATTATTTGTTATTCTTCTGTTTATTTTGCTGGTACTTCGTCTATTTAAGACAAGTGTCGGAGGCTGCTCAACGTTATGTAAATAATTACTGCAAAGAAACGGGTCTGCAGTTTATTTCCTTGGCGAGACGTTCAAGTCGACCCAAGTTTACCAAGCAGCATGGCCTCTGTATTTATAGCACTTTTGATTTTGACTTTAGTGGTGATGGCGAGTCAAATAACCACGGTTATCTAACGCTTTATGGTTTAAAGCTAGAGCAAATCAACTTACCCGCTTATCGGGTAAATTAGTACTGACCTTAATCAATAAGCTTTATTGTTAGACTAGCCGTTAAGTTACTGTTAGCTTAAACAATAAGTTAATAAATAACCTAGCGCTAATTTAATCTATCTATTGGAGATGATTTTGCCATTTTTACAAACCGTTTTTTGTTTAAAAGGATTTGACGACCGTAGTCGATTTTTTGCCAGCTCAATGTTTGCTCTTTTGGGTTTTATCTTTTTTTCAGCCATTTTCTCCAGCAATTTACTGGTAAGTATTGCACTTTTATTCATCTTAACTGCTGTGCTCACCTGTAGTACCAAACGACGATTATACGATGCCACGCTTAATAAGAATTGGCAATTGGTGCCTGGCGGCTTACTTTTACTTACGGGTGTGCTTAGCTTAATCATTGAAAATAGTAGCAGCTACTATTTATTAATTTTACCGGCCTTGAGCTGCGCACTGCTGCTCACTTACCCCAGTACAAATAAAAAAGTTAAGCATGATTATATCTTGGGTTATTACGGCCCAGTAGATCTAGGTACCTACCAACAAAAGTCCGTTGGCATAACAACGCTTCATCAGCGTATTGAACCAACCTTAGTTGCTGACAGCGCCAGTGAGCAAGTTTTTCTTAGTGAAACTGTTGCGGCGGAGCAAAACAATACGCCAAATTACCAGCCTAATGATGAAACTGCCCGTAAACAAGCGGATCTTGGTGAGCTTATTCGGCTAAAGATGCTCAGTAACCGTAAATTACAACTTGGGGTAATTGCCAGCGTAGCACTGATTTTTATCGCAGTATTTGTTAGTAGTGTTTTAAACTCAATCAACCAGCAACATTTAACTAGCCGTAATACTACTTTGAATGAAGCCAAAGAAATCACTAAAAACACCTCTGATAATATTATTATTACTAAAAAACATTTATTGGCAATGCCAGATAATTTCAATTTATACTTATCCGAGTACCAAGGCATTATTATTCACTGGCAAGCCGATCAAGTCCCTGATGGTGAACTCTGGTCACTACTATCCGCACAAGGTGATAAAAGCTGTCAGAGCATTAAGTTTAATAAAGGTGAACCTTTACGTCCTTTAACGGTTTTAGTTGAAAACGGTAGTGAATACTTTGCTAGCTTCTCCCCGCTCGATAGTCGGGAATTAGTACAAGCTCTGGCTTTTCGCGGTAAGTTTTCATTATGTGGTTATAGTTTCTCCCTTAATGGTAGCCAAGCAGTCTTGGGTAAAAACCTGCAGTACGCACCTTTCCTAGATAAAGATGCATAGTTTAACCTGGGCAAGCATAAACGATTAGCTTATCACTAATCCGATCATTAACTTTGTCACGGTTGGTTTTAAGGGAGTTACTACGTTAGACATCAAGGCAATAAATAATAGCCGCTATATTTTTTAGTTATTTGTACCAGTCGGTTATTATTTGTTTAATTTTTACCATATCCAGATGTGTTTGACAGGCTTTACTTACTCGCTCAATAGCTTGCTCTTCGAGTACCGCCACACTTGGCGCTTTGCTGACCTCATAACCAAGCCACAGCATAAAGAGTTGTAGCCCAGCGGGTTGATCAAATAGACCGTGTAAATAACAACCAGCTACTTGCCCATCGTCACTTAATAACCCTTGCTCCTTACCTTGAATATCAAGTAAATAATGACACGGTTGCGCGTCATCATTAATCAAGGTGCTTTCACCGGCATGAATTTCATAGCCACTAATTTCAACCCTTTGCTGAGCAAGTTGTAATATCGCGGAAACATTAAGCAGAGTTTTTTCCCGCTTTAATACTGTCTTCATAGAAAAATAGCCTAGTCCTTTACTACTCCCCGCTTGCCCTTCTAATCCTTCGGGGTCAGCAATCAATTCTCCAAGCATTTGATAACCACCACAGATACCTATCACTTTACCGCCATAACGCAAATGTTTGGCTACATCATCATGCCAACCACGTTGACGTAAAAAAGTGAGATCACTACGGACATTTTTACTACCGGGTAAAATAATCAACTCGCACGGGGGAATCGCGATTTTTTCAGGACTGTTATCACCTTCAACCCCTTTAGCAAACAGGAACTGGCAATCTATATCTTTATGATGGCGTAAGGCATCAAAATCAGTATGATTGCTCATATAGGGATAAACTAATACCACAATGCGCACTTTGTCTGCAGACGAATCTCCTGTTACTGACGCTTGCTGGGTCACTAAGGCATCTTCTGAAGAAATATCTAAACCGTGTAAAAAAGGTAACACCCCTAACACAGGTTTATTGGTTTTTTTCTCTAACCAGGTCAAGCCAGACTCAAGTAACTTAATATCACCTCGAAAGCGATTAATGACAAAACCAACCACTCGGTCTTGCTCTGATTGTGACAATAACATCAGGGTACCGACCAATTGGGCAAAAACACCACCTTTATCAATATCAGCAATGATCAAAACGGGGCAATCGACGGCTTCAGCAAAGCCCATATTAGCAATATCACCCTCGCGTAAATTTATTTCTGCTGGACTGCCGGCACCTTCAACCACGACTAGGTCATATTTTTCTATCAAGCGCTGATGTGAACTAAGCACAGCTTGCATAGCCACTTTTTTATAATCTTGATACTCGCTCGCTTCCATATTCGACGAGCTATTATGGTTGAGCGCCTTACCGTGCACAATAACTTGCACACCAGTATCACTATTAGGTTTTAACAAAATAGGGTTAAAGTCGACATCTAGAGGTAAACGCGCCGCTTTTGCTTGCAGTGCTTGGGCTCGGCCAATTTCGCCGCCACAAGGGGTAACCGCACTATTAAGTGCCATATTCTGCGGTTTAAAAGGTGCTACCTTTATATGTAAATCAGCAAACAAGCGGCAAAGGCCGGCCACTAAGGTGGTTTTCCCTGCATCAGAAGTAGTTCCTTGGACCATCAAGGTTTTACCTTGAGCTGATTTAGTTAAGGTAATGGAGCTATGGTTAGTATGAGTGTTACTTTGTTTAACTGGCATATTAAAAGTCCTCAAGCAGCGGCATGGCAATAGTCGTCACTTGTTGATGTAGTTGTTGCTCTGCTTGTTGATATAAGTGCGAAGCTTGGTTTTTACCTTGATAAGGCTGGCTAACACAAACCCGCGAGAGACTGCCATGGGCGATAACTAACACGCGTCTCAATGCGGGCGTTTTTTTGCTAATGGCCCTTGCGGCTTAGCATAAAAATTTTCTCTTTGCTCATTGGCAATAGCCACTTGTTGCGTTAGCAAGTTTTGCCAAGCCTTTATTACTCTGCAGTGAAAATCAGCTGAGGCCTCAGCCTGAGGTAATATTACCTCAGCCGGAGCCTGAAAAAACGCTTCAAGTTGTGAGCAATGCGCTTTAGCTTTTGGCTGTTTAAAACATTTGTCTTGGTTACTTATGTTATGACCTTGTCCATCAAAAGGTATATCATCAAAAGGCATGCCATCAAAGCAGCCAAAATTCATCTCTTGTAAACCTGCTGATATCTCTAACGGTAATTGGCATAGCTGTGAAAATTTTGTAGCTAATAGCTGGCAGCGCCTTAAAGGCGAACAAATAATACCCTGGTAGGCATGGGCGGTTTTTTGTTGGCCAACTAAATATTTAAGTAAACGGCTATTCTCGTTCGCAATAGGGGCGACATCAGTACAGCCATATAAAGCTGGCTTGCCTACAACTTTAACATACCTTATTAAGTCAATTTCAAGCAAAACTATTAATCACCTTAATGGCGGTCCTATTAACAAGTAGCATTTTAATAACTCTCTTTGCACTCATAAATATTTTTTATATTTAGTGGTATACCGGCAGTTACCAAGGTAACTTTATCGGCGAGATCAGCAACCTTTTGGTTTAACCAACCACAATAATCCACATATAATCGCGTCGACTCACCCATGGGCACAACACCTAAACCAATTGTATTACTGACAATAATAATATCTGTCTTTACTGAGCTAAAAGACGCCATTAAATTATCTATCTCAGTTTGTAAATGCTCTCCCTGCTGGACATTACTTGCCTCTTGTACCGCATAAAGTTGGTTGTTCAACCACAACGTTAAAAAATCCAATAAATAGACATTGTTGTTATCAAGTTCAGCCAGCGTTTCCGCAAGCGCTAATGGGCATTCCATTAATTGCCAGTTATCACCTCTATCACTTTGCTGTTGCCTTTATTCTCTTGCCCATTTCAATATCAATGGCGGTTGCCGTAGCAATATACACCGCGGGTTTATTTAGCTTACTTGCCAACACTTGCACTTGTTGCTCTGCATATGTCGACTTGCCCGAGCGAGCACCACCTAGCACAAAATGAATCACCCTATGACTCTCGTTAAAGTATCGTTTTTGAGAAAGGCAACGAGGGTTAAATAAATAAGCAACTCAGAAATTTGTTGTGCTGCGCCTAAACAATCGCCGGTAAAGCCACCTATTTTAGCCATAAGCCACTGTTTAAAAAACCAACGAAAAAACAATAACACCAACAATAAAGAAAAAACCACTTCACTGGTATAAAAAATTAGCGGGGCTAGACCCATCAAGGGTAGGCTAGAAATTAAACTGCCAGCAACTGATCTAGACAAGCTTGCCGCTAAAAAAACGCTAAAAGCAAGTGCTTACTATCTTGTTGAGCTAGCCCTACTAACAAAGTGGACTTTAATAGCAAAGCCATCACTAAGGTGACAGCACCATAGGTACCAATACGACTATCTTTCATGATACTTAGTCGTTTTTCTCTGGCGAAAGCGCCACCTATGCCATCAGCCATATCGACTAAACCGTCTTCATGAAAAGCGCCGGTTAATAGCAAACTTATCACCATAATTAACAAAATAGCGACATTGACCGGTAAAAAGTGACTAAAAACGACATACGTTAAGCCGAGCAACAAACCTGTGACTAACCCCACTAAAGAGAAGTATCGGTTAGCTTTATTCAGTAATGCCTCTGAATAAATCATGGTTTTGGGCACAGGTAAACGAGTAAAAAAGCTTAGCGCCAAGTAAAATAAATTCAGTTTAGCTTTTACGTTCTCGATAAGGTTTCTATTAGCTGGCCTTTTATCGGCTTAATCACACGGTCACACCCGCACTTTCGAAGCTGGCCATATGATTATAAAAGCTTGCTGCAGCTTTAATCAGAGGATAAGCAAGTGCGGCACCTGTGCCCTTCCCCAAACACAAACCTAGCTTTAATAAGGGTTGACCACCTTGCTTAGTTAACGTTTGTGCCGCCAGTAGTTCACTCAATAATAGCTGATGGGCTTTTTCTTCGGAAACATGGGGAAATATAAGGTAATTAGCTACATTTTTATCTAAGCGCAGTGCAACAAGTGCGGCCACGCTAACAATGAAGCCATCAATGACAACGGGGATAGTGTTAGCGGCGGCTGTTAATATCGCCGCCACCATTTGTACAATTTCAAAACCGCCGAGTTGTGATAGTAACTCAGTGACTTCAGCTTGATTTAACGTTTCAGGGCCACTGTCTGATAGGTTTACTCGTTGTAAAGCATGTTCAATCAAGGTGATTTTTTTAGCTAATTGTTCATCAGTGATACCTGTACCTCGACCAACACACTGCTCAACACTAAAACAAGTGAGCGCTGATATTAAGGCCGCAGCAGAGCTAGTATTAGCAATGCCCATTTCACCGAGTAAAACAACTCGACACCTTGTGCTACTTGCGCATTAACAAGTTTTTCTGCCTGTTCAAAGCCTTGGTCTACCTGAGTGATAGACATAGCAGGCCTGACTGAAAAATTATTAGTTCCTGCGCCAAGTCGTTGTTCAATAAGTTTAACGTCACCGCTGTTACCTTAAAGAAGTTGCGCTATGTCATTAGGGTTAATGGCTTGTAATATGCCGCAATCAATCACCCTAAGCGCAAGCTCATTACTTTGACAAAAACAATTTATTGCCGCCCCTCCCTGTAAAAAATTGAGTAGTATTTGTTGTGTCACGTCACTGGGGGCAATACTTAAATTTTCTTCATTGATACCGTGATCACCCGTAAAGACTAACATGGTCGGCATGTTCATACTGATTTGGCCACTACCTTTATCAGCTGAGCTACGACTAATAAGCTCCGCATGTTTTTTTCGTCTTTGCTCACTAATTAAAGCAAGTTGCACAGCCAAGGGCTCAAGTGCACCTAAGGCACCTAGCGGTTTCGTTTTTTCGTCAATTTTAGTTTGTATAACGGCTAATGTTGCTTTACTTAATGGTAAGATTACCATCATGAGCTTTAGTCTAGGGGAGTGGTTAAAAATAAAAATAATGACCTTATTTTAAGCTATTTAACTCATTAAAAACATAACTGTTTTCACTATGATAGCAGGGTTAATTTACAGCAATGTTTTAAATTATTATTGCTAGCTCCGCTAAAGTCTTCGCTAGGAAAAAGTGCTAAAACTCTGTACCATCCCTTAGTAATAAATATTCACCTTAAAATTTTACCTCAGGCTGATATAATTTTATGAAAAAAATTACAAAATTGACTCTTATCCTTACCAGTATATTTTTGACAAGTTGCGTTAATCAAAATACCAAGATTTCCGCCAATATCATGCCCACTACAAATCCATGTACTAAACTAGAACAACTTAAAAATGCCTATTATGATGACTTTAAGCAACTTAAAGAGGTTAAAGTTGGCGGTAGAGCCAGTAATATATGGAAAGCTAAATACCACCTTTTTGGTGAAAATTGCCAAGTTTTTTCCTGGGGAGGCAAGCAACATACCTACTCTTGTCGCTTAGTGGCGCCGAATGAAGAAACCGCTCAAAATTATTACCGCAGTGCTAAAAGAATCACTAAGCAATGTTTAGGGGATGAGTGGCAATTAGAAGAGAGTAATCGAAGACATGATGATGGCATGAAAGCAAGTTTCACCAATAATAAGGCTAAACCAAGTGAGCAGGTAACTTTTTCAACACACTTAGTACCAACATCGGGTTTATTTTCCACGACTTGGACGATTTACTACTATGTCGGTAATAGCACAAAGCCAAAGCATAAGAAGCATTAGCCTAATACCTTTCACTATTGAGCATAAAAAAAGCAGGCCGTTACTTGTCAAAAAAACAACTAACGGCCCGCTTTAAAAAGGTAAACCCTTGAGTTATTGAGTTAAGCAAGACTAATTATCATCGGGATCTGCACCATCCAAGGTTACCCCTGATAATCCACCCATACCGCCTTGTTCATTACTACGCAATTTGATCATTAAACGTAAATCATTGGGCGAGTCCGCATGATGAATGGCATCCGCATAAGTGATCATCCCCTGATGATAATGGCTAAATAGCGCCTGATCGAATGTTTTCATGCCGAGTTCATTAGACTTTTCCATCACCTCTTTAATACTGCTAACGTCACCCTTTTTGATCAGCTCACTAACATAAGGCGAGTTCAGTAAGATTTCAATAACGGCAACTCGGCTAAGCCCATCTTTTGTCGGCACCAATTGTTGAGCTATAATAGCGCGCAAGTTCAAAGCTAAATCAAACAGTAATTTACCATGTTGATCAGCAGGGACTAAATGCATAATACGGTCAATGGCTTGATTGGCGTTGTTAGCATGTAAGGTAGCGATACATAAATGACCTGTTTCAGCAAAGCTTAACGCATGTTCCATAACCTCTTGGTTACGAATCTCACCAATTAAAATAACATCGGGAGCTTGGCGTAATGAACTTTGCAGTGCTGCATCAAATGACAGCGTATCTAAGCCAACTTCTCGCTGAGTTATCATACTTTTACCATGTTCATGGACAAATTCTACTGGGTCTTCGATGGTTAAAATATGACCATAAGAGTTACGGTTACGATAACCAATAAGAGAGGCCATCGAGGTTGATTTACCCGTACCTGTACCACCAACAAAGAGTACTAAACCACGCTTAGACATAATAACGTCTTTAAGTACCGATGGTAAACCTAAGTCATCAACATCTGGAATGTCGGTAATAATACGACGCACAACCATGCCCGCCATATCACGTTGCCAAAAAGCCGAGATACGAAAACGGCCAATATCCTCAATTTCAATGGCAAAGTTACATTCTTTTTCAGTGTCAAATTGATGCTGCTGCTTTTCAGTCATGGCAGCATGAACGAGCTCTAAAGACTCTTCAGCCGTCAACACCACATCATCGATGGGTTTTAATTCACCATTTACTTTTGCGCTAACCGGCATTTTGGCGGTAACAAACATATCAGAAGCGCCTTGTTTTACCATTTTTTCTAAAAATTGATGAAGTCTCATTTAATATCCTTTATTTCATCTTTTTGCAAAAGCTATGGGTTAAAAGCCTGAGAATTGGGTCTTATCAACCGCTTTTTCCATAGCATGTTGCTTGGTGATTATGCCGCGATTTACTAGGCCTTGCAGACATTGATCCATGGTTTGCATACCGTGTTGCATACCCGTTTGGATAGCAGAATACATTTGTGCTATTTTATCTTCACGAATAAGATTACGAATAGCGGGTACACCAATCATAATTTCATGGGCGGCAACACGACCACCACCCACCTTTTTAATCAGGGTTTGTGAAATAACCGCACGCAGTGACTCAGAAAGCATAGAGCGCACCATGGATTTTTCTTCCCCGGGGAAAACATCAATAATACGGTCAATGGTTTTAGGCGCTGAGGTGGTATGCAAAGTACCAAAGACTAAATGTCCCGTTTCTGCCGCGGTCATGGCTAAACGAATAGTTTCTAAATCACGCATCTCACCAACAAGAATAACATCGGGATCTTCACGTAAAGCTGAGCGCAATGCCGCTGAAAAGCTTAAGGTATCGCGATGTACTTCCCTTTGATTTATCAGGCATTTCTTATTTTCATGGACGAATTCTATGGGATCTTCAATGGTGAGAATATGATCGTGTTTAGTACTATTAATATAATCCACCATAGCCGCTAAGGTGGTTGACTTACCTGAGCCCGTAGGTCCAGTTACCAGTACTAAGCCGCGCGGGGTATCGGCAATATCACGAAATATTTCAGGACAACCTAGGTCATCTAGTGACAGAATTTTACTTGGAATGGTACGAAATACTGCGGCCGGACCGCGGTTCTGATTAAAAGCATTAACCCTGAAACGAGCAAGGCCTGGCACTTCAAAGGAAAAATCGACCTCTAAATTTTGTTCATATTCTTTACGCTGACGGTCATTCATAATGTCATACACTAAAGCATTGACGTCTTTAGCATCAAAAGCGGGAATATTGAGTTTACGTATATCGCCATCTACTCGAATACAAGGTGGTGTACCCGTTGATAAATGTAAATCTGATGCGTTATGCTGTACGCTAAATGCAAGTAGTTCGGTAATATCCATAAAAGCCTCTATTGATAGGGTGATAGAAAATAATATTTTTATCTTTTATCGGTAATAATTTAATAGGTTATACTATCCAGAAAATAAGTTAAGTTAAAACAGTCCACACTAAGTTCACATGATAAACATAAAAGATAATCTTGATAAAATTAAAGCGCAAATTCAGCAAGCTTGCCAGCAAAGTGGTCGATTAATTCCTTATACTGTACGAGCAAAGCAATCACTGCCCGTATCACTACTGGCAGTCAGTAAAACTAAGCCAGCGGAACTCATTGAACAGGCATATTTAGCAGGACAACATGATTTTGGTGAAAATTACCTGCAAGAAGCCGTAGAAAAAATAACACAGCTAGTACATTTACCTGAGTTAAATTGGCACTTCATTGGCCCAATTCAAGCGAATAAAACCAAACAAATTGCCCATAATTTTTCTTGGGTCCATAGTGTCGATAGAGAAAAAATCGCCCTGCGCCTAAATAAACATCTTCAAGATGATAATGGTCACAATACTCCGCTAAACATATGTTTACAAGTGAATATTAGCAATGAAGAGTCTAAGTCAGGCGTTGCTATTAATGACATTTTCTCGCTCGCTGAAATTGTCAACAACTGTGATAAACTCACCTTACGTGGCTTAATGGCCTTGCCTGAAAAAAACGCCGGTAACGATTGCTATGAAAAGATGCAGCAACTATTTATACAATTACAAAAAAAGTACCCAAGTGTCGATACCCTTTCTTTAGGCATGTCTAATGATTTTCAGCAAGCGGTAGCCCACGGTTCAACCATGGTGAGAATTGGTAGCGCCATCTTTGGTACACGAACATATAAAAATTAACCTTAGGACTATCTTTATGAACAAAATTGCCTTTATCGGTGCTGGGAATATGGCGCGCGCGATTATTATTGGCTTAGTCAACTCAGGTGTTGCACCACAAAACATTATGGTAGCTAATCCATCGCCAAGCAAGAGACTAAACCTGGCGCAAGAGTTTGGCGTTTTACAAACGGATGACAATAACAAGGCTAGTGAGTTTGCCGAAGTAGTAGTGCTTTGTGTTAAACCACACCTTATCACTGAGGTTTGTCGGCAAATAAGTCAGGCTATCAGTATTTCAGGAAAGCTTTTTATTTCGGTGGCCGCAGGGACAACGGTTGCACAGATCCAAGTAGCCCTATCAAAAAACAACAAGGTTAACCTGCCCCCTGTGGTTCGAGTTATGCCAAATACTCCAGCACAATTGGGCTTAGGTATGAGTGGTTTATTTGCCTCAAATGAAGTCAGCGTTGAGCATAAGGCGATTGCCGAGAAGCTAATGACGGCAGTAGGTAAAATTATTTGGCTTGCCACCGAGGATAAGATTAATGATATTATCGCCGTGGCTGGCTCTGCTCCAGCCTATTTTTTCTTGTTTATGGAAGCCATGGAGAAACAAGCGCAACATTTAGGCTTTTCAAGTCAAGAGAGCCGCATGTTAGTACAACAAACCGCTCTTGGCGCTGCACAAATGGTTGCCCATAGTGACGAGGCGATCAGTACCTTGCGTGCCAATGTCACCTCAAAAGGAGGGACAACACATGCGGCAATTGAACAATTTAAACAGGATGGTATGGAAGACATGGTCAAAAATGCCATGAATGCGGCCATTGCCCGTGCTGAAGAAATGGCTAAATAAGGCATTTCAATGACAAAAACTTTAATTAGAATATTTATAATTACCTAGAGGAAAACCAATGGAAGCAATTATTTATTTGCTGAGATTCGCCTTCGATGCCTTGTTAATGATTTTAATCATGCGTGTATGGCTACAATGGGTTAAAGCTGATTTTTATAACCCCCTAAGCCAATTTATTGTCAAAGTAAGTAACCCATTAGTGGTACCACTGCGCCGAATTATTCCCGGGTTAGGTGGTTTTGACCTGGCAACTATATTGGTGGCATATATTGTCGCAACATTAAAATTTGTCACCCTTGCGGCTTTATCCGGTGAAAGTTTAGGTGTGTTAGCCTTTTACATTGGCTTATTAGTATTATTAAAACAAGCAGGATTTTTGCTGTTTATTTTAATGATCATCATGGCTATCATGAGTTGGGTAGTCAAAGGTTATAATGCCACGGCTATGGTTCTTAGCCAATTAACGGACCCTTTTTTACGACCACTTCGCAAAATAATTCCTAATATGGGTGGTTTAGATTTATCTATGTTGGTCGCTTTTTTGGCGATGAATGTCATCAATATATTATTGGCCAGTTCACTGCCTTATTGGGGCGCGCTATAAAAAAGTTAAACTCATATTTATCAACTTAATTTACTTCGGAACTGTTCTATAATTAAGAGCAAGTAACAGCACAGTTTCGAGTCCTCTATACTTTTTTGGAGATCCACATGAAAATTTCAATCATCAAACTACTTATCGCACTTAGCCTTAGCTTGTTTGTGATGACCAGTGTTAGCGCTGAAAACATGAAAAAACTAGGCTCAATGAATGTACATTACATGGCTATTGGGTCAACATTTTTCACCCCTGAAATAGCTAAAGCTTATGGTATTACGCGCAGCAGATACAATGGTTTAATCAATATATCAGTGTTAGACAATAGTAAAAAAGGCACGCCTGCTAAAGCCGTTAGTATTACCGGTAAAGCTAAAAACAACCTTGGACAATTTAAAGATCTAGATTTTGTCGAGGTCAAAGAAGGCAATGCTATTTATTACCTAGCCCAAGTTCGCTATCGCAATGAAGAAACCCTTCATTTTGATATTATGATTAATGATGGCAAAGAAAAGCAGCAGTTGAAATTTTCACAAAAATTCTATGTTGATTAAGCGAAAACACCCTAACACGTTATTAAAAAAGAGCTTTATATAGCTCTTTTTTTTGCGCTTAATTTTAGCGAAACATAGCAAGTTTATTACGGTTTAAGGTAGAATAGCGCTCATAAAATATCATTAATAAAACGAGTAAACAGGTAACCATCATGTCAAAAATTGTATTAGCCACAGGAAATCAGGGCAAAGTTAAAGAGTTAGCCCACTTATTGACTGAGCAGGGCATTGATATAGTACCGCAAAGTGAATTTGATGTTCCAGAAGTGGCAGAAACAGGCACAACTTTTGTCGAAAATGCCATCATTAAAGCCCGTCATGCGGCAAAAATCACCGGCTTACCTGCGATTGCTGATGACTCTGGTTTGGAAGTTGATGCCTTAAATGGCGCGCCGGGGGTTTATTCAGCTCGTTACGCTGCAGATATCACCCAAGGGCAAGTAACCGATGATGATAATACCAATAAGTTACTTGCTGCGTTAACGGATATTCCTGATGAACAGCGTAGCGCTCGTTTTCACTGTGTTTTGGTTTATATGAAGCATGAAAATGATCCAACACCACTTATTTGTCATGGCGTCTGGGAAGGTAGTATCAGTAGGAGTAAGCAAGGCGATCAAGGCTTTGGTTATGATCCCATTTTTTGGCAAGATGACTTACAAATGTCTTCGGCGCAGTTATCACGAGATGTAAAAAACCAACGTAGTCATCGTGGTCAAGCCTTAGCAAAGTTGGTTACACAACTGGCTAAGGCGAGAGCATAAAGTGAGCATGAGTACCGTTATAATGTTAGAAAATCAACCCTTGTCACTCTATATTCATATTCCTTGGTGCGTAGAAAAATGTCCCTATTGCGACTTTAACTCCCATGCTGTTAAAAGTGCTATTCCTGAACAGGATTATGTCGAGGCCTTAATTGCCGATTTAGATGCCGACATTAAGCGGTTTGACCTAACCGAGCGCTCTTTACACTCCATATTTATTGGTGGCGGTACACCGAGTTTATTTTCAGCCGCATCGATTAAAAGCTTGCTAAGCCAGGTTCTTAGTCGCTTTGACCATAAAGCCGAGATAGAAATCACCCTAGAAGCCAACCCTGGTACCGTTGAGGCCGATAAATTCATTGGCTTTTTTGACGCTGGAGTATCTCGACTTTCTATTGGTGTACAAAGCTTTGCTTCAGATAAGTTAATAAAACTCGGCCGTATCCATGATAGCGATCAAGCCAAAACAGCAGCAAAACTTGCCACAGATAGCGGCGTCAGCAGTTTTAATTTAGATCTAATGCATGGTTTACCTAACCAGTCTTTAGCTAATGCTTTAGACGATTTAAAAATTGCCATTAGCCTGAATCCTCATCATATTTCTTGGTATCAATTAACGATTGAACCTAATACTATTTTCCACTCTAAGCCACCGAAATTACCCGTGGATGATGTTTTGTGGGAAATCCAAGATATGGGCGTAGAACTGCTCAAAGAAGCGGGTTATCACCAGTATGAGATTTCAGCTTACGCTAAAACAGGTTACCAATGTCAGCATAATATAAATTATTGGCAATATGGCGACTACCTTGGCATTGGTTGTGGCGCCCATGGCAAAATATCCGATAGCCGAACACAAAAAATAATGCGTACGGTAAAAGTAAAGCACCCTAAGGGCTATTTAGATCGCAGTCGTGATTTCTTAGATCAATTAACCGAGGTCGATGACAGTGACCGCCCGTTTGAGTTTATGATGAATCAGTTGAGGCTTTTTCGTGCTTTTAGTGTTGCGCATTTTCAAAAAAGCACAGGCCTGGCCATCAGCTCGGTACTGCCACAACTAAAAGAAGCTCAACAAAAAAACCTTATGGTTTATGAAGTCATAGACAATGAAAAATATTGGCGAGTCACTAACCATGGACAAAGATATCTAAATGATTTGTTAGAGATTTTCTTATGACGTTAGCACCCTCTTCAAGCGCTCAGTTAAATCAAGCTGTTCAGCAACGCCAGCTTGATTTAAGCTTTATGCAAAGGGCCTTTGAGCTAGCGCAGCAAGCGGAGCAACACGATGAAATTCCAGTTGGTGCCGTGGTAGTGTATCAAGGCAAGATTATTGCTGAGGGCTTTAATCAGTCTATTATGCTTAACGATCCGTCTAGCCATGCAGAAATGAATGCCATTAGACAAGCGGGGACGTTTCTCAATAATTATCGACTGCTAGACTGTACTTTATATGTAACCCTAGAGCCCTGCCCTATGTGTGCCGGTTTATTAGTACATAGCCGAATTAAGCGCTTAGTCTATGCTTGCAGTGACCTTAAGACAGGAGCCGCAGGTAGTGCTTTTAACCTAGTCAATAATCCGCAACTAAATCACCAGTTGGCCGTAAGTCCAGATATAATGCAAGAAGAGTGTAGCCAATTGCTATCTGCTTTTTTTAAACGACGTAGAAAAGAAAAAAAACAAGCCAAAAAAGCCACTGATAAAGCCTCTCTTTAACGATAAATATAGCCGGTAGGCTTTGGCTAATAGAAATAGCCGAAAATTGATGGCGAATATTGAACCCTGTGCTAACTTATAAGTATTCATCTTAACGCTGTACTTGGCTCATGGATAGACTCCTATGTCGGCTTATTTTACTAATAATTCAAATTCCCCCTCTAGTCTACAATTAACAGAGCCTAGCGCTAGCCCGATATTTTTTGATGGTAAGAAAAAAGCATTTTTAGTGCTAGTGCTGGTGTTGTGTTTATTACCTAGCCTACTCAATGTACTTGGCATCGATTTCTCGTCAAATACAACGGCACTAAATTTCAAGCAAACTATCGAAGCTAATCATTTGTTTTATGCCCTTGCCGGAGCACTTCACCACACGTTATTAGAATGGTCCGCTGTGGTTTTAGCTTTACTTACTTTTATTTTGGCACTGGTGCATTATCGAATTCATCGGGACGTTGCTATCCCGATAATGGGCATGGCTATTTTTTGTGCTGGCTCAGTAGATGCTTTTCACACCTTGGCAGCCACCCGTATTATTTCGGCACAAGCAGAAAATACCGATTTTATTCCTTTTACTTGGGCTTTATCACGGATATTTAATGCTTGTATCATGATAACCGGCACCTTGATATCTTTTATGCTTTATGCCAGGGAACATCAAGATGACAATACGGATAAACAGAGCATTGAATATGCACAAAATAAGAGAAAAAAAGATTATCGAGCCATACTTATTATAGGCCTTTGTTTTATTACACTGGCTTATGTCTTAGTTCATATTGCCGCTAATAGTACAAACTTACCGCAAACCATGTTTAAACAGGCTCTAATCACTCGCCCTTATGATGTCTTACCTTTAGGTCTATTTATCTTTGCCGGCAGCTTATTTATCAACCTCTACCGGCAATTTCCCACCATAGCCAAATATGGTTTATTGCTCAGTGTTATCCCCGAAGTGACCACACAAATTCATATGGCCTTTGGTTCAACGGCATTGTTTGATAACCACTTTAATATTGCCCATGGTTTGAAAATATTGGCTTACGGTTGTGCCTTTTTAGGCTTACTCTTTGATCTAAAAACCACCTCAATAAGTCAATTGAGCACGGGCACAGGAGAAAAATTTCCGCCAATAAGTCCACTGACAAATAAAAATGATGATGTTATCTTGCAAAGTGAATTATTAGACGTTGGCCACGCTCGGCATTCTATTAGCATGCAAATACCTATTGCCGCTTTTGTTTTGGTCTTAAGTGTTGCTACTTTGGTGAGTTTTTTATTTTATTTTGAAACTGAACGCTTGTTAATTCAACAAACAAGCAATGAAGTGGCGATTGAAAGTAAGCTTGTTGAACCTATGATCAAACAACTTTACCGCCAAGCCAATACTGACATCTTATTTTTGAGTCGTATGCCAGGTGTATTAGGAATGCTTAACTCTTTTAACGACATTGATGAGCACAACTATCGATTATGGAAAAGCCGAATTGAGCAAACATTCAGTGAGTTTCTTATTAATAAAGAATTTTATTATCAAATCCGCTATATAGGCATAGCCAATAACGGCCAGGAATTAATTAACGTGCGCAATGATAGCCACAGTATCGTTATACCTAGCTCTCGCCTACAACAAAAATCTGCTCGTCCCTATTTTAAAGCCGCTATTGATAAAGATCCCGGCCAAGTATATTTTTCCAAAATTGAGCTAGCTAAAAATTACGGTAAAGTTGAAAAACCTCATAAACCGGTCTTACGAGTAGCCACACCAATATACCATCCAACCACAGGTGATATCTTTGGCCTTATCGTTATTAATATAAATTTTGGCAACTTTATTGCCCAGCTTAAAAATAGAGAATTGAGTCAATTATCTTTTTATTTAACCAATGAAGAGGGAGATTTTGTTTCCCACCCAGATAATAGTAAAACCTTTGGCTTCAATCTAGGACATCGATATTTAATACAAGATGAATTTCCTCAGTTAAAAACGGTTATTAGTGAACAATTTACCGAATATAGAATAGAGACGGTCACTATTGATGAGCATAACTATCTTGGTCATTACCAACAAGTAAATTTAAATCGCTTTGATAACATTCATCAACTTAACTTATTGCTATTAAAAGACAGCACTGAAATGGAACAAACACTAGCGGCCTTTAGAATGCGGAGTTTATTACTGGGTAGTGCCTTGGCCTTAGTCGCATTAGCCATAGCAACCGTTGCGGCTAGGCGTATTGCCACGCCATTACAGCAAATAACAGACAGCATAGAAAATTATGATAAATATAATACCTTAAGTTCCCTACCCACCAATAGTAATACCGAAATTGGTGTACTGGCTCGCAGCTTTAGCAACCTATTTACCCAAATGCAATTTGCCCTGCGAGAGCAAGAGCACTCGGCACTATTGGCAAAACAAAGCTCTGAACAAATAAAGGCCATTTTCTCAAGTGCCGCAGAGGGTTTCATCACCATCAATGAGCAAGGCAGTATTATTGCTTTTAACCAAGCGGCGCAAGAAATGTTTGGCTATAGCGAGGCTGAGGCGCTTAATCAAAATGTTCGTACTTTAATGCCAATGCAGCAAAGTACAAAACACGATGGCTACCTTAATCAATATAAAGCCACGGGCATAGCCCATATAATGGGTATAGGTAGAAAATTACGCGCACAGAAAAAGTCAGGGGAAATATTTCCCATTCACTTATCCATATCTAAAGTCACCAGTGAACAAGGCATAGTCTTTACCGGTATTATCAGAGATATTTCAAAAGAAGAACTACTCGAATTAGAGCAAGAACAACATCAACACGCTTTAATGGCAGTAAACGAAAGGGTAAGCCTAGCAACTGACTCGGCTGGCATAGGTATTTGGCAATACGATATAGCTAATGACAAGCTTACTTGGGATAAATGGATGCATAGAATATATGCAACAACGCCACAAGAGTTTTCAGGAAGTTTCTCACATTGGCAAAAGTCTGTTCATCCTGAAGATAAAGACTCTGCTAATCAAGCAATATTGGATGCCATTGCAAACAAGACTAAATTAGATGATGAGTTTAGGATCATTACCCCAACTGGTACGATAAAACACATTAAAGCAATGGCTTTAGTAAAACTCGATAGTCAGGGCGAAGCGTTGCAAATGATAGGGGTTAACTTTGATATTACCGAACGCAAGGCTGTTGAACAGGAGCACATTGCCGCCAAAGAATTAGCAGAAGATACGGCTCGCCATAAAGCTGAGTTTCTTGCCAGTATGAGCCATGAAATTCGTACCCCGATGAATGGCATTCTCGGCATGCTTGGTTTACTGATGAGACATGAATTAAGCGAAGAACAAAGGCATAGAGTAGAGCTGGCAAATTCGAGTGCAGAAGCCCTATTGACTTTAATTAACGACATTCTGGATTTTTCTAAAGTAGAGGCAGGTAAGCTTGATTTAGAAGTAATAGATTTTGACTTAAGGAATCTTTTTGGTGAATTTAGTGAGTCACTGGCGTTAAAAAGCCAAGAGAAAAATATTGAGATCATTCTAGATAATAGAGGAATTCAGCAAAGCCATGTAAAAGGTGATCCTGGACGTATCAGGCAAATTTTAAACAACCTAACGGGCAACGCCATTAAATTTACCGAACAAGGTGAAATTGTCATCACGGCAAAATTAGTCGAAACACAAGCAATGAATAACGCCCAAGAAAGTCAACTAACCTTGCATTGTAGTATTAGTGATACCGGCATAGGTATTCCACCAGATAAGCTAGCTAACGTATTCCAATCCTTTACTCAAGTTGATGCCTCAACCACGAGAAAGTACGGTGGTACTGGCTTAGGGCTAGCCATTTGTAAACAGCTCTGTCAATTAATGCAAGGAGATATAAAGGTATCTAGCATATTAGGACAGGGCTCTAACTTTTCATTTACGGTAAATTTAGCTAAAAGTAAACAAGCACGTATTGTGCTACCTGATGTTGATATAAATAATGTGCCTATGTTAATCGTTGATGATAATGCGACTAACCGATTTGTCTTAAAGGCTCAGTTAGAGCACTGGGGAGCAATAGTTTATGAAGCTGATGGTGGTTTATCCGCGTTGGCTTTACTTGAAAATAATGCCCTTAACCAAGAACAAAGCAATATAAAAATGGCATTTTTGGATATGGATATGCCTCATATGGATGGGGCTACATTGGCTAAAAAGGTGAAAGAACAGCCACATTTAACCGAAATAAAGCTGGTGATGATGACATCGATGGCAAGCCGTGGTGATGCACGCTACTTTAGAATGCTTGGCTTTTCGGCTTACTTCCCCAAACCTGCCATTACCAAGGATTTATTTAAAACCTTAAGTTTGTGTTTATCACAGACCACATCATCACCACAATTACCCCTTATTACACATCACTATTTAAATGAACTAGGCTCTGCTGAGGACATTAACGACAATAAAGACTTAAGTCAGTGTCGATTATTATTAGTCGAAGATAATCGGATAAACCAAGAAGTAGCACGGCATATTTTAGCTGAATTTGGCATAGTGCCAGACATTGCGGTTAATGGCCTAGAAGCATTAACTTTCCTTAACTCAACAAGAGGTCAATCGACAAAGGGACAAGCAACTCCAGATGAAGCGCCATACGATATTATTTTAATGGACTGCCAAATGCCTGAAATGGATGGTTATCAAGCTACCGCAGCCATTCGTCAAGGCGATGCAGGAGAAAAAAACAAGACAGTAACGATTATAGCTATGACCGCCAATGCCATGAAAGGAGATAGGGAAAAGTGCCTTGAAGCAGGTATGACGGATTATCTAAGCAAACCTATTGAGCCAGTAAAACTGAAAGAAAAGCTGAAACAGTACCTTAATTTAGTAATTAAAACTGAAACTATGAGCCCTGCAATCCCAGGGGAAATTGCGCAAGACCTAGTCACTAAAACAGCCCCTGCCAATAGCGATACTCCTTTAGCTGAAGAACAAGAACAAGAACAAGAAAAACTGATGGTATGGCACAGAGGTAACTTTAGTAAACGCTTAAATAACAATGAAGAGTTTCAATACAAGCTCATAGCACTGTTTATTGAAGAAACGCCAAAGCAATTTAACGCCTTAGCACAAAGTATTCACCAGCAAGATAACAAATTACAACATGAAATTAGTCACAAAATTCAAGGGATGTCGGCAAATTTAAGTGCTGAATGTTTGCTCAAACATACCAAGAATTTTAATCAATATGTAAAAACATCCAGCCCCGCTAATACTCAAATAGAGGCGTTATTCCAAGCGATGCAATTAGCTTATCAAGCGCTTGAACAAAAACTAAAACAAGTATTAAATGAGAAACTCATCAAGAGTTGAGACAAAGAGGAAAATAATGAATTTAGCTAACGCTAGCGCAGATTAGTTTGTGCTATTTTATCGTTATTAACTTCGCTTAAATTTGATATGCCAAGCACATTAAGGTATTAATAGGGGCGTAACGACAGCAAACAATAATACTAAAAAATAGCTAAAGGTTATCACTACACATGATTAAACGTATTCTGCCCCTTTATCATACGTTTTGGTTTTATCTGCTTCTATTATTCTGGGGTTTTAGTTTTTGGTATGTTTCCATTGGCGGTCTAAACCAGGTAAACCAATTTAATATCAATGCCCTCGCTCAGCTAACATCTACACCAACATTACCAAAAGATAAGCCAACGTCTGAGCCAACTAAAATTTTAACCCTGTATTCCTCCTTCGACGGACACGAGATAGACTCAATAACGACAATATTGTCATCGTACCCTCAAAGTCAAATCACCTTACTGGGTAAACCCTCAAAAGAATTTATGACCAAGCTGGCAAGCTATTTAGCTACCAGCCAGAGAAAAAATAAAATTGTCATCGCTGCCGCCAATAGTTGGTCAAAGCAAAAACTAAATACCCCACCCTCAACGTTCTATACCAACACATTGGCTTGGTTTCGTTACTCTACGCATAACCTAAAAAAAACCAGCTCAGAACACTTTATTTACAGTCCATTTTTAATCAATAAACGACAAAGCTTCCCGATAGTATGGCAACAGCAAGAGGAAGTCTACTTAAGTTTAGTGGGTGAGATCATACGGCAATTAAGTGTAAATATTGAGCTTAGCCTGAATCAAAGTTGGCAGCTTAGTTTAACTAACACAGACAACGAGCAGGTTACTAAAAAATTGTCCTTAGGATTTTTTGGGGAGATATTCACCTCAGGGGCAGCTTACTCTAGTCAGCAAACAACGCCAGATAAGCAAGGAACTAAGAGCATAGCAGCTAAGGAATTTACTAGCGTTAAGACATTTGTTGCTCAGGGAATCAGTAAAGCTGTTAGTGCTGTGCCTACACCGCTATATAAAGTTATAATCATCACTGACCATAATCAATTCCAGCATAAAATGGTGCTGGGAGTACTTAAAGAATTACTGCAACAGGATTATTTATCTCAAAAGTTAAGCACTATTTTATTGTGCTGGGCTTTAGCCGCAATCGCCTTAAGTTTAGCTTGGTTCATACGTTGTTGGCCCGTTAGGCGACATCTACTAAGTATAGTGAGCTACTGCTTAGTGTTATTTATCATACAATTTTTCATGTTCAAGCAACAACAGTGGCTTGAGGTATTACCCGTGGTGTTTTTTCTGACGGGCTCATGGCTATTATTTTTCGCCTATCAAAAAGAGTACCAGTTATTTTTATTGGCCCTAAAGGGACAAACAGCGCAGTTAAATAGTACCACTCTTGCCACAGCAATAATCGACAAAGGGCAATCATTGAGCAATCAACAAGCAAAAATAGCACCACCAGTCCCCTCGTCAGTGGACACTACCCCTATGCTCGAAGAAGAATTACAACAAACCTTAGTGATACTTAATAAGCCAAGACAAAATCAAACTAGCACTAAACATCACTTAACGGTTGAAAGTTTCGGCCGCTATCAAGTGGAAGATATATTAGGCAAGGGTGCCATGGGCATTGTTTACCAAGGTGTTGACCCTAAAATAAACCGTCACGTGGCCATTAAAACCCTGCAATTAAGTGATGATATCGACTCAGCTGGGTTTATTGAAGCTAAGGAAATGTTTTTTAGGGAAGCGCAAACGGCAGGTGGCCTAAGTCATGCAAATATAGTCACTATTTATGACGTTGGTGAAGAACAAAACCTCGGCTATATCGCCATGGATTTACTTACCGGCGCGCCATTATCACTTTTCACTCAGCCTGGGCAAACACTACCAACGCCATTGGTTTATCAGTTATTAATACAAATAGCCGATGCCTTAGATTATGCCCATAAGCAAAACGTGGTTCATAGAGATATCAAGCCAGCCAACATTATTTATGATGATGACTTGCTCAAAGTTACGGTAACAGACTTTGGCATAGCCTACGTCAGTGATAACAGTAAAACCCGTACGGGTATCATTATGGGCAGCCCTTATTACATGTCACCAGAGCAAATACTCGGCTTAAAAGTAGATGGACGTAGTGATGTTTTCAGTTTAGGCGTAACATTTTACCAACTACTTTGTGGCCATTTACCTTTTGAGGGAGAGTCCATCGCTACCGTTGCCTATCAAATTACCAAAGCAAAAGCCATTGCTATTAATCAACGAAATACTGCTCTACCGGCAAGTGCTCTACGTATATGTAGTAAAGCCAGGCATAAAGATATAACTAAGCGTTATCAAACAATGGCTGAATTTAAATTAGCCTTGGCTAATGCGCTTAAAATAGACTTTAAGATCAGCGCTAATTAATTAAGTAACCTATGAACTGCTCCGCTAAATAGCCACTTTTCATAATAAGATAAAGGTAGTAACCGTTAACTCCTATGAATTATCACATTAAATCCCTATGTCATCAGGGCGCGATTCGAGACAATAATGAAGATGCGATAAGTTATGGCATCAATGAAGAGTTAGGCATTATTTGGATGCTAGTCGCAGACGGCATGGGTGGCCATAATGCTGGCGAAGTTGCTAGCGCTATGTTAGTTGACCATATCAAGAAAGCCTGGGATAAAATTTCCGTTAGTCCATACCCCCATTGGGATACCTGGATTACCAAGCAGCTTAATGGCGCAAACATGGCTATTTTACAGCAAGCAAAAAACCAGCAAACACAACAAGGCATGGGCACTACTGGCGTATTGATGGTAATAGACCAGTATAACTGCAATATTGGCTGGGTTGGCGACTCACGCGCTTACTCTTTTAAAAGTGAGCAATTACAACAAGAGACTGTCGACCACACCATGGTGCAAGAATTAGTCAATAAAGGCGTAATAAGCGTGGCAACAGCAAAAAAATCCAATACAAAAAACATACTTTCACAAGCGATTGGTGTACGAGAAAAAATAACCATTGATACAGTAACCATAGTAATAAGTCATGGCGATACCATCATGTTATCAACCGACGGCTTACATGATTATTTAACTGAACAAGAAATTAGTCACTATTTATCGCAATTTTCTGTCAATAAAAATGTCTGTCATGACATGATAAACCAAGCAATAGCCAAAAACAGTCGAGATAACCTGACGGTAGGTTTAATCAATTTACCCCATAATCTAGCATAGTTATGACTAAGAAATAGGCTCTGTTGTAGTTTGGTGTTGTTGAGTAAACGAGCGAGACGCATAAACCCCTCCATGGGGCTCCACACAAGCATCCATGCTTGTGAAGCTCGATCTTATCACATCAGCAACACCTTCCTTTAAATCAGTGTGTTACATTATAGACAACTGCGATCTACAACAGAGCAAAAAAACAACAATATAATTAGGAATTTACATGGTTTATTTAGCCTTAAGTGTTGAAGACGTAATTATTAATAAATGGCCGTTAGTCGAGGGGGTTTTACTCATAGGTCGAGCAAGTAGTAATGACATTCAAATTAATGATGCCGCTGTTAGTTCAAAACATGCTCGATTAATTACCGAGCCAGACCCCTATATTGATGGCCAACTGATTACTTATATTGAAGATCTTGCCAGTACTAATGGTACCGAATTAAATGGTAACAAGGTCTCGCGTGAAAGATTAAATCATGATGACATGGTCACCATAGGTTTCAACCAGTTTCAGTTAATTGATAAGCAACAAAACTCATGTAATGAAACTCGATAAAACCGCCATTATTAGCGAGTTAAGGGGGATCACTTGCTAAGCAAATTTCTGCCTTGCGATTTAATGAATTCATTCATTACTAGGTTAAAATAAGACTGCCTACGCGAGGTCATTTTATCATGCTGGCGACTTAGCTGTTTTCTACGTTGATTACTTTTAAATGGTCTTTTCATTTTATCATTCTCAATAAGAGCAGCGTTACAATTGTGTCTACTATAGCCTACTAAAATGTCACTTTTATGACAGTATATACCCGTAACCATTCAAGATGCATGTTTCAGAGTGCTTGAGCAATTTCAATTCAAGGCGCTGTGATGAAATAATGCTTGTTCCATTATAAGTTACAGCAACGATGAAGTGATGTTGCTCAAACGCTTCTTCGATGGGTTTAACATGACTTTATACCGCGTTAAATAATCAAACCATAGAATGACTATGCTTAAATTATTCTTCTTGCCTAAAGCCATATTAATTCCCACTGAAATCCTGCACTTTGAATGGTAACGGGTATAATCACAAGGATGTCATGTCTTTAGCAAGCGAACGCCAGCCACTTTTCCGTAAATAATTGCAACAAGAAAAACTCTTTTTTATTAAGCAATGGTGCATTAAGGACTAGTGCCTTAGCAATAAGGTACTTAAATCCAGGTGACGAAGTAGGCTAGATTAGTTAACTGCTCTCTGCTGTTGAAGATGATTATAGTGGCGGCTTTAGCTAAACAACGAAGTTGCAGCAGTGACTTTTATTGTAGCGTCTCTTTTTCGGCGTCTTTGACCTTAGTGGCTAACGGTATTGGCAAAGCCTCACCATCAGCAAGCAGGTTTTCTCTTGACAAGTATTCTTCTTGCTGTTGCTCTAAGGCTAAAGCTTGCTCCTTGGCTTTATTATCTAACCAGCTTAAGGTGTCATAATAGCGACGGATATTATCCACGTAATGTACTGGCTCTTCACCACGCGCATAACCATGTTTTGTATTTTTGTAATATTTTTTCTGCTGTAATAATGGCAAACGAGTTTTCACCTCTACCCAGCGATCTGGATCGCCACCTTGGCGCTGAGTAATAATTCTAGCATCGTTTAAATGACCAAAACCAATATTATAAGAAGCAAGTGCAAACCAAATACGATCTGGACTCGGTATTCTATCAGGCATCATAGCTATCATACGCTTAAAGTATTTTGCCCCACCTCGAATACTTTGTTCGGTATCTAAACGACTTTTTATACCCATTTGTTTAGCGGTTGCTAACGTCAACATCATCATGCCGCGAACCCCAGTATATGAGCGCGCGGTTGGATTCCAGTGTGATTCTTGGTAACTAATGGCCGCCAATAAACGCCAATCAAGCTCTTGCGCATACTTCTCAAATAGCCCTTGATATTTAGGTAACGTACTTGCTACTGCTTTAATAAAGGTTCGAGTTTCAACATAGTTAAACTGTTCAATATGGCCATAGTACTTGTCATCTAGCGCCAATAAAGTACCATCGTGATGTACCTTACCAAAAAATTCAACCAAGCTTGCTAAGATATCATCATGACTATTCTCACTAACCATCCAAGCTAAAGACTCAGGTGGCTTAATACTAAAGCCAATACTTATCTCAGGGTAATAACTGCGGTTAATCGCTAAATTATTACTGTCAATAACGGTATAATCTATTTCACCACTGAGTACTTTCGCCAATAACTCTTCGCTATCAAAATCTACTGTCTCTTGCCAAGTGAGCTTACTGTGTGTTTTTTGTAACTTTTCAAGATTTTCCACATAGCTTGACCCGGTCGTAACCATTAACCTGCCCGTTAAGTCGGCCACTTTTCTCGGTCTTACATTGCCTTGCTTGAACACTAACTTCTGGCTGATGGTTTCATAACTTGGCGCAAAGCGAAAACGTTGCCGGCGTTTTTCAGTTATGGATAAACCGGCAGCCAACAAATCAACTTCACCGGTATTTAACTTAATAAAAAGCTCATCCAAGCTATAAGTTGGAATTATGCGCAATTCAACATTGAGTGATTGTGCATATTTTTTTGCCAGCTCATATTCAAAACCGGCAAAGCCATTGGCTGTAGTGTAATAGTTTGTCGGGCCAAAAAAAGTGCCAACATTGATATAACCACGGCTCAAAATACGCGATAAACTTGCACTGTCATTTTTTTTATCACAGGCACTTAATAAAGCAGTGGCAAAAATAACCAAGAGTAAAGAGGTAAACTTAGTTACTAGCTTACCCTCTAACTTCCTCTCTAACAGAGTAATGAGCTTAGTTTTTATTGAAAAAGAAAAATATTTAGTCATAAGCTCAATTGTGTCGTGTATTGTGCTATTAGCCAAGTACTTTTTACTTGACACTTGTGTTAAGTTTTTACTTGACTTTTTCCATTAACAAAAGCGTAAATTTCAACTATAATACGCGCGAAATTTTCGGTTTGCTTTTACTGTGACAATTTAACAAGTAAAAGCCGATCAAAGCCCTACATAAAACTTGGTGACTTACCTTATGACGATGCCTAAGACGACGTTAATTAAAAACCTTCGTGGCGCTCCAGCACTTTCTGAGTTCAGAGTTAAAAAACTATTAGCTCAATGTGAACAGTTACAACTGCCTGTAAATGATATTTATGCTGAATTTGCCCATTTCGCCCAACTTAATCAAGAATTAAGTACCAGTGAAGAGAATGTTTTACAGCAATTACTTACTTACGGCCCAAAAATTGAAGAACATCAACCAACAGGCTTATTTTTATTAGTGACACCTCGTCCAGGCACTATTTCTCCTTGGTCATCAAAATCTACCGACATAGCTCACAACTGTGGCTTGGACAAAGTTGTTCGCTTAGAACGCGGCATTGCTTATTACGTCTCATTAAAAAATGATGTGCCATTAAGTACAGAGCAAGAAGTGCAATTAAACGCTTTACTGCACGACCGCATGATGGAAAGTGTTTTTAATGATTTCGCCGAGGCAAGTAAGTTATTTTCGAGCAGTGAACCGGGTGAATTGACCGTCATTGATATTGAAAACGGCGGTAAAAATGCATTAGTTCAAGCGAATATAGAGTTAGGCTTGGCCTTAGCCCCTGATGAAGTGAATTACTTATTTGAAAATTTCACTAAGTTAGGCCGTAACCCACACGACATTGAGCTTTATATGTTTGCTCAAGCAAACTCTGAGCATTGTCGTCATAAAATTTTTAACGCTGACTGGACCATAGACGGCATTAAACAAGAAAAATCCTTATTTAAAATGATCCGTAATACCCATGAGATCAACCCTGATTATGTACTGAGTGCTTATAAAGATAACGCCGCGGTAATGGTGGGTAATAAAGGCGGTCGCTTCTTCCCTAACCCTGAAACAAATATTTATGCTTACCACCATGAAGATATTCAGATATTGATGAAAGTTGAAACGCATAACCACCCTACGGCAATTTCACCCTACCCTGGTGCTGCTACAGGCTCAGGCGGTGAAATTCGCGATGAGGGCGCAACGGGTATTGGCTCAAAACCAAAAGCGGGTTTAGTGGGTTTCTCGGTATCTAACTTGCGTATTCCTGACTTTGTGCAACCGTGGGAAACAGATTTTGGCAAACCAAGCCGTATTGTTACTGCTTTCGACATCATGATGGAAGGTCCATTAGGTGGCGCGGCATTTAATAATGAATTTGGTCGCCCGGCTATTTTAGGATATTTTCGTACTTATGAAGAAGAAGTTAACTCCTTTAATGGTTTAGAAGTACGTGGTTACCACAAGCCAATTATGCTTGCCGGTGGTTTAGGTAATATTCGTGATGAACACGTACAAAAACGTGAAATAATTGTTGGCGCTAACTTAATTGCTTTAGGTGGCCCGGCAATGAACATTGGTTTAGGCGGTGGTGCTGCTTCATCAATGGCTTCAGGTCAGTCAGCTGAAAGTTTAGACTTTGCTTCAGTACAACGCGAAAATCCAGAAATGGAACGTCGTTGCCAAGAAGTTATCGATAAGTGCTGGCAATTAGGTGAAGATAATCCTATCGCCTTTATTCATGATGTTGGTGCTGGTGGCTTATCAAATGCTTTCCCTGAGCTTGTCTCTGATGGCGGTCGTGGTGGTGTTTTTGAACTTCGTAACGTACCAAACGATGAACGTAGCATGGCACCGCACGAAATCTGGTGTAACGAATCTCAAGAACGTTATGTTATTGCCGTATCAGACAAGAACTTAGCGGTTTTTGAACAAATATGTCAACGTGAGCGTGCGCCATATGCTGTGGTTGGTCGCGCCACTGAAGAATTGCAATTAACCGTTACCGATGCACACTTTGCCGACAACGACAAATTAGCGACACCAATAGATTTACCGCTTGAGCTATTATTAGGTAAAACACCTAAAATATTTAAAGACGTTAAAACGGCAACCGCTGCTGGTGATTCATTAGAGTTAAGCAATGTCACCTTAACGGATGCTGCGAACCGTATTTTAAGTTTACCAACGGTTGCTGAAAAAACCTTCCTAATTACCATTGGCGATCGCAGCGTAACCGGCATGGTTAACCGTGACCAAATGGTTGGTCCTTGGCAAGTACCGGTAGCCGATTGTGGTGTTACCGCTTCTGCCCTTGATTCATACCATGGTGAAGCCATGGCTCTTGGTGAACGTACACCAGTTGCCTTATTAAACTTTGGCGCTTCTGCTCGTTTAGCCGTCGCTGAGTCTTTAACCAACATTGCTGGTACTGATATTGGCGATTTAAACCGTATCAAACTTTCGGCTAACTGGATGTCACCTGCGGGTCACCCTGGTGAAGATGCCGGTCTATATGAAGCAGTTAAAGCCATTGGTGAAGAACTTTGTCCAGCTCTTGGTTTAACCATTCCGGTCGGTAAAGACTCAATGTCGATGCGTACCCAGTGGACTGAAGAAAAAACAGATGAAAAGGGTCAAACTTCTCATGTAGAAAAATCTGTCACTTCACCTATGTCATTAATCATCACCGCTTTTGGTGTTGTTGAAGATATTCGTAAAACAGTAACGCCTGAACTTCGCAGCGACAAAGGCGAGACACGTCTAATCGCTATCGACTTATCACAAGGTAAAAAACGCCTTGGTGGTTCATGTTTAGCGCAAGTTTACAAACAGCTTGGTAATGAAACCCCTGATGTTGATAGCCCAGAAGTACTAAAAGGTTTCTTTAACGCCATGCAAGCTCTAGTACGCGCAGAGAAGCTAGTTGCTTATCATGATATTTCCGATGGTGGTTTATTCACTACGGTTACTGAAATGGCGTTTGCTGGTCATACCGGTGTTGATATTGACATCAGTAAGCTTTCAAATGGCGCAAGTGATGATTTAGCGACCTTGTTTAATGAAGAGCTTGGCGCTGTTATGCAAATTCGTACCAGCGATGTTGACGCTATTAACGCTATTTTAGCTGAACATGGTATTTTAGATTACTGCACTGACATTGGTCATTTGAACAACGAAGATACTATTCGTTTTAGCCGTGATGGCGAAGTTGTCCTAGAAAACTCTCGTACTTATTACCGTACTGTTTGGGCACAAACGACTTATAGAATGCAGTCACTGCGTGATAACCCTGAATGTGCACAACAAGAGCATGATGTTAAATTTGATACTGAAGATCCAGGTTTAAACACTGAGCTTACTTTTGATATCAACGAAGACATTGTTGCTGATTTAATTATCAAAGATGCACAAAGCAGTACTGATGGTATAGCCAACCCACGTATTGCAATTTTACGTGAGCAAGGTGTTAACTCTCATGTAGAAATGGCGGCCGCTTTTGATAGAGCTGGTTTTGTTGCCGTTGATGTACATATGTCGGATATCTTATCAGGTCGTACTGATTTAGCGGATTTTAACGGCTTAGTTGCTTGTGGTGGTTTCTCTTACGGTGATGTTTTAGGCGCTGGTGAAGGTTGGGCTAAATCAATCTTATTTAACGCTAATGCACGCACTATGTTTAAAACATTCTTTGAACGTAAAGATACTTTCACCCTAGGTGTGTGTAATGGCTGTCAAATGTTGTCAAACTTAAAAGACATCATCCCAGGCTCTGAGCACTGGCCTCACTTTGTGCAAAACAAATCAGAGCGCTTTGAAGCACGCTTCTCATTAGTTGAAATTCAAGAGAGTCCGTCGGTATTATTTAAAGGCATGGCCGGTTCACGTATGCCAATCGCGGTATCGCACGGTGAAGGTTATGCAGAATTTAGCTCTGACGATGCTATTGATGCTGCCAACAACTCAGGCACAGTATCAATGCGTTTCGTTAATAACTACGGTGACGTTACTGAAACATATCCTGCTAACCCGAACGGCTCAGTTGATGGTATCACTGCATTAACGACTACTGATGGTCGTGTCACCATTATGATGCCACATCCTGAACGTGTCTTTAGAACCGTTGCTAACTCATGGCATCCTGATAGCTGGGGTGAAGATTCACCTTGGGTACGCATGTTTCGTAACGCTCGCGCCTTCATTGGCTAAAGAGCTAGGGTAATCTTTTTGCTGATAAGGTCGATTTCGTTGTCGGAAGTGCTCATTGACATGCGTCAACTCCGCGCTACCTCCTCGAACTAGACCTAATCCGCTGCAAGATAAACAATAAATTTGAGCCGGTAAATTTCTGTAAAGAGATTTTCCGGTTTTTTAATGCCTACTATCCTAAGCGCCAAAATTACTGACATTCGTCAGCTCCGGGCTTTTCCTTTGATTTGGCGTAATTATCTTCAAGATCACGCTCAATAATAGCGCTTCATTAATTATTGAGTTCAGGCTTATAAAAACCGACACTTTCATTTGAGAATCGTCGGTTTTTTATTTTTATTAATGATATTCTTCAATATCTCGTTGCTTGGATTCAATAATTTAAAATTACACTAGCAATTAAAATTACCACTCAATAATAAACGCTCGTTGTTTGAAACGATTGTATCTGTGCGGAAATGGAATTATGCATTACTTAACCTGAACTCTGGATAATGAGTGCTTGATGGTTAAGTAAAAAAAACAACTTACGATTATTAAGAATAAAATTTACAAAATAAGTCGCGATATATATTATCAATGTTTCAATTTATTCGATTATCAAGGCAAAACGTTTATGAATAACGGGTTATTTATCGACGTTTTAACGCTGATAATCAGATAAAGGGGAATATTGAGCAAGTGCTGCTTATCCAGAGTTCAGGTTACTTAGTTAAATTATATTTGTTAACGGCTTTATTCGCTTTTTCTACTATATCTCAAGTAAGCCAAGATGAGCCTACTTTCTCTATTGGTGCGTTCAATGAATCTGAAGGAGATCGTGCTGGTGCCGAAATATCGGTATCTGTAAAAGGAGATATGTTTGGCGGGAGACTAAGTGGCACCTTGTATAATGGTGGTAATAACGTTAAAACAGCTGAAATAACGAGTTACTTTTCTACTGATGGTCATTTTTACCCTGAAGGTAATACAACTACAACCGAGTTTGAAAGTAATGAGCTTTACCTTGGCTTTTCAGGATTTGCCTTTGTACATTTAGATCAATTAATAAATCCATATCTCGGTTTAGGTTTTTTTATTGGAAAAACACAGCACTGTACCAGTCACGAAGAGGAATTTGAGAACTGTACAGATGATCCAGTACTTGCTGTTTATCCTGAATTTGGCATTGAATTTAACATTGAAAGTATCCAAATCACACCTTATATTCGACGTTATTACGATACCAGTGACTCACACAAGTCTGGCAATGTTTACGGTATTAACGTGGGCATAAGATTTTAGACTTTACTTAATGTTATCCCTCAAGCAGACAAAACAACATTTGCTGCACATACATTGATTTAAGTTAATTTTTATCAGGTAATTTACCTCAATAAACTAAACAAAATCTAATGAAATATCGGTACAGCCTTTTACACAACGTACGCCTGTTGGTCCAGCTTGCTCAGGGGTATGGAGTTTTAACGGTTGTTTACAGATTTTACATAATACGGTTTTACCTAACATCACCTGTTTAAGCAGTTTCTTTTGCTCAAAAAAGGATGATTGGCTTGCTTTTTGTAAGGCGGAAAATTGCTTTAGATCTATGTTCATATACGTCCTAAACTCGCTTGATTTGTAGAGAATAATACCATTTTATAGCGAGTAATAGCCCAGTTAGTCAAAATTACCACAAAATAAACGCTATCAAACTGTCCCTTTAACGGCGTGGCACTTGAGAAAAACAGCGGCTGACTTTTACTTTGCTGGGCAAGCCGTTAAAGAAAAACTTTGCTTGTTTGCTAGTAATAACCGACCGAAGTTAAGCACAACTTTTAACGAGAAAATAGTACTGAGCAGTCGATTTACCCTCATTTATTCGCTCATCTTCAAAAAGTTATTGCCGCTTGGATCTTCGGGACAACATGTCAGCTCACGGCTCATATTCATAGTCATTACTGTAATATTTGCCGATTATTATTATCAATGCGTTATTTTAGCTTTGCACCGACCATAAACCTAGTAAAATAACGGCAAAGCCCTAACGACTTCTTGCCAATATGCCTATAGATAATAGCTGTTCAGAAAATCAGGACGACGCCACCACTAAAAACCAACAAAAGTTTGAGTGGCATATCAAAGTCGATGGGCACGTTAATGGCACTGCCATTTCAATATTAGAAAGTTATCGTGATGGCCAAAGTAATTCACCACAAACGTCGTTATCAACAGCAGCGTTAAAGCAGGCCATTAGTAAAGGCGCCTTATGGTTAACGCCGGCAAAAAATAAAAAACAAACACAACGATTACGCCGGATAAAAAAACAATTACTCCCTGGTGATGAACTGCATTTTTATTACAATAGTACAGTGCTGTCAACACCGGTTCCACCAGCAATACTCATTGAAGATTTAGTTGATTACAGCGTCTGGTATAAACCCTACGGTATGTTATCGCAGGGCTCTAAATGGAGTGATCATTGCACCATTGCCCGCTTTGCTCAGCAAAACTTGCCAAACGAGCGCCCAGCTTTTATTGTCCATCGATTAGATAGAGCGGCGACTGGCTTGATATTAATAGCGCACAGTAAAAAAGCGGCACGGGCGCTGTCAGCAATGTTTGAGCAACACCAGTTAGAGAAAAATTATCATATTATTGTTCATGGTGATCACAGTAAAAGACCACAACCAGAAGTTATTACCGCTGACATTGATGGCAAGAGTGCCCGCAGTACCTTTACTTGCTTGGCCTATGATAGCTGTGCCGATCGCTCATTAATAAAAGTCAAAATAGACAGTGGTAGAAAGCATCAAATCAGACTACATGCGGCAAGTATTGGCCTGCCTGTGGTCGGTGATAGATTACATGGTATAGCAAATGATAGTGAGCCGTGTAATTTGCAGCTGTGTGCGGTTAGCTTACGCTTCACTTGCCCGCTCACCCCTGAGATCACATCAGTAAGTGCTGGAACAGTCACTAAAAAAGAGCGATATTTTGAGTTGCCAGAAACATTAAAGCCTCAGTTATCACCGAGGCTTTAAATTTATAGATGAACCCTATTCATCAGAGCAGAGCGACTATACCCAACGCTTAGATACAATAATTAAAGTCAGCATCTTCAAGTAGAGATAAGCTATTACCAACCAACTCTTTACTGGCAATCGCAGTTAAAATCTTTAAGCCTTGCTGACGTTGCTCTAGTGTCAGTGCTTGATAAGGTAAACGAATGTTTTTAGGCACCGCATCTGTCATCATTAACGCAGTATTAATGGCAATAGGGTTAGGCTCACAAAATAGCCAGGCCATTAAATCTGCTACTTGTTCATTAAGTTGTGTGGTTTGTGTTAAATTTTCTTTATCCATTAACTGGCGCATAATGCCGGGGATAATATTTGAAGTAACTGAAATCACGCCATGTGAGCCATGTTCATGACGCCCAGCATAACTTTCATCATCATTACCGGACCAACAAGCAATACCTTGTTTTTCATAATAGGCAATGCGTTCGTTACCGGCACATTCTTTCACACCAATAAAGTTTTTATGCGAGGCTAAAGGCTCAATGAATTCTGGGGTTAAGTCTTGTCCCGTTCTCCCTGGAACGTTATAAATAAAGGCAGGACCTATATCGAGTACTATTTTTAAGTGCTCAATTACCCCTTTAAGCGAAGTACGACCATAGTATGGGTTTATCTGTAGTGCGGCATCCATACCTATAGCAAAACCATATTCGGTGGCTTTTATTGCTTCACGGGTATTATTACTACCGGTATTACCCACAATAATTAATTTATCGCCAAAGTTATGCACACAATGAGCAATTAGCATTAAGTGCTCTTCCCAGCTAAGTAAGTGCCCTTCCCCGGTAGTACCACCGACCACAATACCATCAACACCGGCCGCGATTTGCTGCTGTATTAAGAAATCGTAACTTTTTAAACAAACTTCCCCTTTTTCAGTGTAGGGCGTTTTTATTGCGGTAATTAAACTTGCTGCTTTTAATCGCTTCATGAACTGTCTCTAATTTTTTATTTGATTTTAATTAAGGTAAATCAGTAAATTCTTGCCAGTTAGTCTAACAATGACCGGTGTTATCAACAACCCGTGTCATGATATATTCTTCATTGGTTAATCTATGTTGATAATGAAATTTTTTATGATCCAATGATAACACCTTATACACTTGATAATTATCATCATTATTTAAATCTGCGGCATATATTTCATCATTAATCAGTTCGTTTTTTGTTAAGGTAAAGTGAATATCTGCCACTAAGCCCCAATCACCAAGCTCGGTAACTTGCTCAATAATTACGCCATTAACATCCAGCGTAATAAAGGTAAATTCAAAACTGCCATCACTACTAAGCTCAGCATACTCAACGGTTTCATTACCTTGCTCATCGATATCATTTCGATACCAGCGGCCAAAAAGTAACGCTCTTGCATAGGTTTTTTTACTCACTAGGTATTGTCCTTCATTTTACTATGTGGAATTATAATTTAAAATTATTAGTTATTCATAAAAATTACAAATCTGAATCAACAGACTTGTGGTTATGGCTAACTAGCGGCGACTAACGATTCGATTTTCACTGTGCCATTGAGCTTATTCAAACTAAAGTTACTTTGCCTTGTTACCGAAAAGACGGGGTAATTTCAGCCATGATTTTTACTAACCATGACAACTATGCTGACTAGAAAAATTAAACACGGTAAAAAGCATTAAGCTCTTTACCCAGTTTTTAATTACATGACTCAAGGCTTATGCCCTCTATTTTATATTTTTTTAACTTCATAAAAAAATTATGATGTAACTTTAGAGAAAAAGGTTTAAATTTATCGACAAATAAATACCTGAAGGATAGATGAACGATGTCAGCCCCAAAAGTACAGTTATTATTAACCGGTAATGAGTTGATGACCGGCGATATTGTTGACAGTAACTCCGCCATGATGGCACAAACACTAAAAGAAATTGGACTTAAAATTAACCGCAAGGTCACCGTTGCTGATGATTTGGCACTGCTGGTCAGTGAAATTACTTACATGGCAAGTACTAGTGATCTATTAATAATTAATGGTGGCTTAGGCCCAACGGTGGATGATTTAACAGCCCAAGCTTTAGCGCTTGCCATCGGGGTAGAGTTAAACCAACACCCACAAGCGCTGAGTCATTTAACCCACTGGTGCCTGCAACGCGGGACAGAATTAAATGCCCCTAACCTCAAACAAGCCATATTACCTAAAGGCTGCCAAATAATAGCCAATAGCAGTGGCAGTGCCGTTGGTTTTTCTGTGCGTTATAAAGATTGTGACATTTACTGTACCCCAGGTGTTCCGCACGAACTAAAAACCATGTTAATAGAGCAAATAGTGCCGATTATCGCTAAAAACATACCGAGTGATTTAATCACTGACGTCACTCGTCTACAGGTTTTTGGCTTAGGTGAGTCAAGTTTACAAAAAGCAATTGATGAGCAACTGCCCAATTGGCCGACAGAAATAGAACTGGGTTTTCGTGCGGGTATGCCCTTACTTGAAATAAAGCTAACCACAAATACCAAGCAAGGTTTGGCATTAAAATCACTTTGGCAAAATAAATTAGTCAATGTGCTTGGCGATCATTTAATCGCTGAGGTGCAAGGCAAGCCAAAATCGCTGGCGGAACACCTGCTCAATCAATTACAACAGCACAATATAAAAGTCACCACAGCCGAGTCATGTACTGGCGGCCTCATTGCCAGTAAATTAACTGAGATTAGTGGCTCATCGAGCAGCTTTGAGGCCGGTTTTGTCACTTATAGCAACGAAATGAAAACAGCTATGCTAGATGTTCCCGCAAGTATTTTAGCGCAAGAAGGTGCGGTAAGTGAGGCTGTGGTGATCGCCATGGCGCAAGGTGCATTATTAAAATCTAAGGCTGATATTGCCATAGCGGTATCCGGAATTGCCGGACCCAATGGCGGCAGTAAAGATAAACCTGTGGGTACCGTTTGGTTTGCTTGGGGCCGCCTGGGAGATATCAAAACTCAATGTTTACAATTACCTTATAAAAGACGTCAATTTCAACAATTTGTCGCGGCAATAGGGCTAGACTTACTCCGTAGATACCAACAAAATTTAACGACTATACCAAACTATATTACCGAAAGAGCTTTTCCTCCTCAGTAAAGGGCAATAATGATAGACAAAACCTTAACAAGATATAAACTAGAATCAATATAACCAGCGGATAAATCATCGCTTAATCATTGCTTAGTCTAGTAAAAATTTATATATTAAGACAAAGTGTAAAAAGAAATAACACATGAATATCAGGAGCCTATTGTGATAGAGAAAAATTTTATAACCAGTGGCCGAAATACCATTATTCACAAGATAAAGAAGTTCGACTTACTTATTATTAATGGTGAGAAGTTGGTTGTCATTATTAGCCATCGTGGCATTGGTATTTATAAGGGTGAAGTACCCGCGAAACGCTCTATTGCTAAAAAAGCATATCAAGACATTGTTAATATTTCATCTACGGAAATTTTTGGTGAAGAGAAAACACTCTTATTCATCCAAGCTCTTGATGGTGTAGAGTATAAAATTGATTACTCTAAAGAAGGTACCACTAGCTTTATTAAAATTCATCAAAACCATTACATATAAGTTAAGTCTACATCAAGCCAACTTACGAGTAGACATAACATAATAATTATAAAATAACAACAGCATCTATCCGTTATTTGGCTCAGCAGTGTTTAACGGTTAGGGGAGCACAGTAATGACCAAAGCCAGTTTAATTTGCAATGACAAGAATAATATCGATTTAGTGTTAGAGCCAATTAAAGGGGGTGACACGATTTCCACCTCAACTATCAATGAGCTAATAGAGGCATCAGAGTATAAAAAGCTTCGCATCAACAATGGTAATGTGAAAAATGCCATTGCTGAGTTAAATGATGTGCTCAAACCATTGCAAGATAAAAATACTGGTAGAACTATACGCTATGAAGTGCTTGAGCGCGTTGACGCGAAAATTAATATAACCATAGAAGCGGATGAAATGGGTGCTAGTGCAGAAATCACCAGCGCTCAAGGCGGTAAACATCTAACGGCAAAAGCCATATTAACTGCGGCACAAGCCGCTGGGGTAAAAAAAGGTTTTAGTAAAGATCATTTAATCCAACTGGCACAACTTGCCGCCAAAGAAGCGCCTAACAATCAAGTTGAGTTGCAAATTGCCACAGGAAAAATAGCAATTAATGGTAAAGATGCCATTATAAAACCCTTGGTTGAAAGTTCACAAACACGCATTCTCAAACCTAAAAAACGCGAAGATGGTAGCGTAGACATGCGAGACCTTGGCGATATCATCTGTGTAAAGGTTGGTGATCCTCTGGCCAAAAAGGTCCCCTTAACCAAGGGTGAACAAGGTTACACGGTAACGGCTACGCCTTTATCCGCAGAGCCAGGTAATGATATCGAACTCGTTGCTGGGCAAGGTACCAATATAAGCTCACAAAATACTAATCTTTTAGTTTCAGAGAAAGTTGGCCTGCCTAAACTCATTAACAACGGTATGGAAGTTGATGAGGTATATAAAATTAAAAATGTCACCGTGGCTACCGGTAATATCAATTTTACTGGCAGTGTTATTATTGATGGCGATATTACCGAAGGCATGAAAGTTACCGCTTCTGGCGATATTACCGTTGGTGGTTTTGTTGAGTCGGCAACTTTAGAAGCCGGTGGTGATATTACCATTACTGGTGGTATTATTGGCCGAAAACATGATACTGAAAAAACCCAGATTACCGATATCACTATGAGTGTAAATATTCATGCTAAAGGCAGTGTTTATGCCAAGTATGGACAATATGCACAAATCACCTGTGCTCAAGACGTACGTATTGAAAACCAGTTACTACACAGTATTTTGGATATTAATGGTCGCCTATGGATAGGTAAAGAGGGTAAAGCTGATGGTAAACTCATCGGCGGCTATACCAAAGCAGGCTCTTCAGTTAATGCCGGCATAATTGGTGCTACTGCGGGTAGTAATACCGTAGTTAATTTTGAGCATAAAATCCTAAAATTTAAAAATGATATTCAGCAAGTAGATGAGTTACTCAAAATAGAGTCGGATAAAACCAATGAATTAAAAGCGACGATAAATAAATTAAAGAAACTACCTAAAGATAAAGCAAAACCAGAGTTAATAGCCAAAATAGTGCCAACCTACCAATATCATGCCAATAAAATGGGTGAAAAACTTAATGAAAAAAGCAGCCTTGAAAACAGCCTACAAGAGTACATGGCTAGTGTTTATCTTGAAGCAACCGAAAAACTTTATCATGGCGTTGAGCTAATTATCGGTGACTTTAATGAGAAAACACGCCGAGAGTATGGTCCAAGTAAAATGATTTATCATGAGAGAAAGATACTTATTGACCCTATAGTGAATACCTAACAGTTATGGTAAACACCTCAACGCTAAAATATTGTACGCTGCTCTTTTTCACCTTACCCTTAAGCCAGCAGGTCTATGCCCAGCAATGCTCCATTCATCTTAATTATGGGATTATTATTGCCCCTAAACATATCCGCATCGTCGATCAAGGTAAAACCCAAGTACAAATTAACAATAGCGAGCAACTTTTTATTAAAGGTAGGGAAGTTTCCTTATCTATAGAGCAGCAACAACTGTTAAATAGCTTCAGTAGCGGGATCCGCCAACAAGTCCCGGAAATAATCGCTATGGCTATTGAAGGCGTAGATATTGCGTTAAAAGCAATCAATGAAATGATTGCTGGCTTAACGGGGGAAAACAGCGCTGCACAACAAAAAGTACAAGCCAAATTTGATGAGATAAAATGGCGCATACGTGCACGTTTTAATCAAAGTGCCAATAACTATTATATCGCGCCACAAGACTTAAATGATGTTGATGAAATGTTAACCGGTGAATTTGAACAAGAGATAGAAGCGATAATTTCAACCTCTATCGGTTCAATATTAGCCGCAGTGGGTCAGTCAATATTAGTTGACCGTGATAGCAACGAATACGTTGCTGAAACACGAATAACCACCTTTGCTAAGCGATTAACAAACATTAGTACCAGCTTGGATAACGATGTGACTAAACGTAGTCAAGCACTTGATAAAAAAACGGCTATTTTTTGTCAAAAACTGAGTCGATTAGATGAAATTGAAACTCAGCTTCACCAAGCCATACCCGTATTAAAAGCATATAACCTTATCGATATATCTAACTAAGCTGAACTCTGGATAATGACTGAATAATACTCAAGTAAAATCAACGAGTTACGCTTAATTAAAAATCAACAAGCAAGTAGGGTTATTATATAGCCCTCCCCTCAAAAAAGAAAAAAACCCAAGACACTCCTTAGAGTATATTGGGCCTTGCAACAAAAACAACCTAATAGCTGTATATAATAGCAATTTAACTCTGTTGCTGAGTCGCAACAAACTTAATGGCTATGGTATTACATATTCGGGTAGTTTGGCCCACCAGTGCCTTCCGGCGTTACCCAAGTAATATTCTGACTTGGGTCTTTAATATCGCACGTTTTACAGTGAATACAATTTTGCGCATTAATAATAAACTTATCACCTTGCTCAGTTTTTTCAACTTCATACACTCCGGCAGGACAATATAGCTGTGCGGGTTCATTATATTTCAATAAATTAACACTAATAGGAATGTCAGCATCTTTGAGTTTTAAATGACAAGGCTGCTCTTCTTCATGATTGGTATTAGATAAAAATACCGAAGACAGTTTATCAAAACTTAATTTATTATCTGGTTTTGCATACTTAATCACTGGAACATCAGCCGCAAGCTTCAGTTGGGCATGATCTAGGCTATCATCTTTAAAATTAAACGGTAATTTACCGGAGAAAAAATTCTGATCTAAAGTGTTATAAGCGCCACCTAATAAAGTACCAAACTTGTGCATCGCTGGACCAAAATTACGGGTGTTGTATAGTTCTTCATATAACCAAGAGTCTTTATAGAGTTGGCTGAAGTGCGTTAAATCCTGCTTACCTGCTTCGGCAATACCTTCATCATTAATCAATACTTGGGCAATGGCTTCAGCCGCTAACATGCCTGATTTCATTGCGGTATGATTACCTTTAATTTTAGCAAAATTAATGGTACCGGCGTCACAGCCCACCAATAATCCACCCGGCATGGTCATTTTAGGTAATGAATTAAAACCACCTTTCGCCATAGCTCGTGCACCATAGGAAACGCGTTTACCCCCTTCAAGGTATTGACTAATTTTAGGGTGATGTTTATAACGCTGAAACTCATCAAAAGGGCTTAGATGTGGGTTGCTGTAATTTAAATCAACAATTAAACCAACAAATACCTGATTATTTTCTGCATGATAAAGGTAACCACCACCGGTAGTTCCTTTATCTAACGGCCAACCAGCAGTGTGTACCACTAGACCTTCTTGATGTTTTTCTGGCGCTATGTCCCAAATTTCTTTAAAACCTAAACCGTAATGTTGTGGCGAGCTGTTTTCATCAAGGTTAAATTTTTCAATTAACTCTTTACCTAAGTGACCGCGACAGCCCTCAGCAAAAACCGTGTACTTAGCGCGTAATTCCATACCTGGCATAAAGGAGTCTTTTTCTTTGCCCTCGGCATCTAGCCCCATATCACCGGTGATAACACCACCAACACTACCATCATCATTATATATGATACTTTGCGCTGGGAAACCGGGGAAAATTTCAACACCTAGTTGCTCTGCTTGCTCAGCTAACCAGCGACAAACATTACCCATGCTAACAATATAGTTGCCGTCATTATGCATAGTTTTGGGTACGGCAAAGTTAGGTAACTTGATAGCTGAATTTTCATTCGTTAATAGATAAATATCATCAGCAGTTACTTTGGTGGTTAATGGTGCATTTCTTTGTTGCCAATCAGGAAATAATTCATTTAAAGATCTTGGTTCAAAAACAGCGCCGGAAAGAATATGCGCGCCCACTTCTGAGCCTTTTTCAACCACACAAACCATTAACTCTTGCTGCTTATCTTGTGCTAGTTGCATTAAGCGACAAGCCGTTGATAAACCTGCAGGGCCAGCACCAACAATGACTACGTCAAATTCCATCGATTCGCGTTCCATAAGATCTCCCAGTATTATTATATTTAGACTGTTAAGTTTTCAGTAAAATTCAAACATGCGTTTGATATTCAAACAAGTGTTTGATAGTATCTTATAACAGATGTCCAAGCAAGGCACTGTTACAAGCACTTATCTAGATTGTATCTTAGTTTAAAAGTTTTCACCAAGATTACGTTGACGTTGACGTAAGCCAGGGGTATCTTTTAACTATTATTGTAAATTAACAAACCTTTTCAGAGGCTGCGATGAAAGTATTAGTTCCGATTAAACGTGTTATTGACTATAACGTCAAAGTTCGAGTAAAACCCGATCATTCCAATGTAGATCTTGCCAATACAAAAATGGCGATCAACCCTTTTTGTGAAATTGCCATTGAAGAAGCGGTACGTTTAAAAGAAGCGGGTATCGCAACAGAGGTAATTGCAATTTCTATCGGTGATAAGTCTTGCCAAGAACAATTGCGTACCGCATTAGCCTTAGGTGCCGATCGCGCTATTCAAATTGAAACGAATGAAAACCTAGATGCATTGAACATTGCTAAATTATTGCAAAAAGTGGTTGAAGAAGAGCAACCGCAACTTGTTATTTTAGGTAAACAGTCCATTGATAGTGACAACAATCAAACTGGCCAGATGCTAGCGGCACTTACAGGTATGCCACAAGGTACCTTTGCCTCAGAAGTGAAGTTTATTGACGATAAAGTCAATGTTACCCGTGAGGTTGATGGCGGTTTACAAACTGTTGCGCTTAACTTGCCCGCTATTGTAACCACAGATTTACGCTTAAACGAACCTCGCTACGCTTCATTACCTAATATTATGAAAGCTAAGCGTAAGCCATTAGTAGTAAGACCAGCGGCAGATTTTGGCATTGATTTAAGCCCACGTACTAAATTATTAAAAGTTACTCCGCCAGCAGAGCGCAAAGCCGGTGTTATGGTAAAAAGTATTGATGAATTAATTGATAAATTAAGAAATGAAGCCAAGGTGATCTCATGAGTATTTTAGTAATTGTTGAACACGACAACAGCTCGTTAAAAGCTGAGACCCTAAAAACAGTAGGCGCTGCGCAAAAAATTGGTGGTGATATAACACTACTGGTGGCAGGCTTAAATTGTCAAGATGTTGTTGATGCGGCAGCAAAAGTCAATGGCGTCAATAAAGTAATAGTCTGTGATAATGTCGTTTATGAACATCAGCTTGCTGAAAATCTTAGTTTATTAGTCACTGAATTAGCGAGCGATTATGAACACATTCTGGCAACAGCGCTAACTACCGGCAAAAACTTTATGCCTAGAGTTGCCGCGTTATTAGATGTTGCGCAAATTTCTGATATTATTGACGTTGAAAGTAGTGATACTTTTATTCGCCCTATTTATGCCGGCAACGCGATTGCAACCGTACAAAGTTTAGATAACAAAAAGGTTATCACTGTCCGTACTACTGGCTTTGATGCGGTAGCAACCGATGGCAATGCTGAAGTTGTTAAATTAGATACGGTTACTGATGCTGGTATATCAAGCCATGTAAGTGACGAGTTAACTGTCTCTGAGCGACCTGATCTAGGCGCAGCTACTGTGATAATTTCTGGTGGTCGCGGTATGCAAAATGGCGATAACTTTAAATTACTTGAAGGTATTGCCGACAAACTTGGCGCAGCTATTGGCGCATCACGTGCTGCTGTTGATGCTGGCTTTGTGCCAAACGACATGCAAGTTGGTCAAACAGGTAAAATTGTTGCTCCTGACTTATACATTGCCGTCGGTATCAGTGGTGCTATCCAGCATTTAGCCGGTATGAAAGACTCAAAAGTCATTGTCGCTATCAATAAAGATCCCGAAGCGCCAATCTTCCAAGTTGCAGATTACGGTATTGTTGCTGACTTATTTGATGCTTTACCTGAGTTAGAAAGCAAGCTTTAAAATATTCAGGCAATAATATACCCCTAACAAGCGGTTTTCAGCGTGTTCTAGCCTTGATATAATAAAACCACAGTGACTATTAACGTTGCTGTGGTTTTATTTTATCTGAAATTTGATTAACCAGTTTAGCTAAGAGTATTGAGTGATATATGAAAAATAATTTGTCTAGTTTAAGTGATTTAGCCGCAGCTTTTGGTAAAGCCCCCATTGAGCGTGATAAATTGACACCAGCAAGTGATGACACACTGGTCTATTCAACTGACACTGGCCGCATTAACCAACAGAAGGAAAAAACGGTTACGCCAAGTGATGGTTTTGCCAAGGTCAGACGTGAAACAAAAGGGCGAAAAGGCAAAGGTGTTGTGGTCATCAGCGGCCTAGGTCTAGACAACAAGGCACTAAAAGAATTAGCAAAAAAACTTAAAAAGACCTGCGGCAGTGGTGGCTCAGTCGTTGGCGAAACCATTGAGGTTCAAGGCGATAAGCGTGATGTAATACAGCAGGTGCTAGAAAAGGCGGGTTTTAACGTTAAGTTTACCGGCGGTTAAGGCTCTACGCTAGCTAGGCTTTATTATTACCGAGTTAAATTTCATAAGCTTTTCTGCCGGCTAAGGCATGCGATAGGGTATTACCATCAACATACTCTAACTCCCCACCCACAGGAACACCGTGGGCAATTCTAGTAATATTAATTTGATATTGCTGGGCAAGCTCAGCAATATAGTGCGCGGTTGCCTCCCCTTCTACCGTAGGGTTAGTTGCTAAGATAACCTCACTAAACTGACCACTAGCAAATTGTTTAGTTAATATATCTAAACCTAAGTCATCTGGCCCTATGCCATCAATAGGGGATAAATGCCCCATCAAGACAAAATATTTACCAAAGAACTCACCGGTTTGCTCTATAGCAATAACATCACCCGGTGTCTCTACAATACAAAGCTTAGTCGCTAACTGTCGTTTAGGGTTTTGACAAATTTCACAGAGTGGTTCTTCGGTAAAGTTACGACACTGTTGGCAATGGCCAATATCTGTCATCGCCTTTGCTAAGGTTTTGGCGAGTTTACTACCGCCACGTCGGTTACGCTCAAGTAACTGGAATGCCATGCGTTGTGCTGACTTAGCGCCAACCCCAGGTAAACATTTTAGTGAATCAATTAACTCTTGCACAAGTGGACTAAATTTCATAGGTAACTGCTTTTATTTTAAATTTAATGACAGGCTGATAAAAAAATCGCCTTATGAAAAAAAGTAATAGTCAATATCGGCTCTTTTTCAAAACATAAGGCTAATTTTAATAAAACTAATGGCTAAATAGTAGTGGCTTATCGAAAATATTTGCTCATCTTTCAGTTAACTGCTGCAGAAGAGAGTCGCAGCTGTCTTAGAGCAGAGGGTAATTCAGTAAACATCATGTTAAAGTGTGGGGTAAAATAACGATGAGCAGAAAAATCTCACTGCTAGACAAGGTGGCCAATGGATTAATTTTTTATACTTTATAAGTAGTTAGGTAAAGAATAAGTTTTGCTGATAGTAACATTATCAGTGATAGCATTGCCGAAGTTATTATCGATGAATGAATTGAAGTATCTTTAGAAATGGTTGAAGAGCATGATAACTTTCTTACCAATATTTTTAAGGGTGATTATGGTGTTTTACTCAATAAAATCAATAACTATTCATATAGTCCTGAAGCACAATTCATCATGGGTTCTATCGTACAAATAGTGGCGGTTGCCGCGGTGAATTATAATGAGCAAGGCGAGCAATCTAGCAAAGCGATTACTGATAAACGCATCATTGACCAATTAAATGTCAGGACATTTTAGATTTAGGCTGGCAGCAAGCTAGAGTTTGGCTGCAACGAGAATTAGCTCATAGCAATATAGCCCCCGTCGCAGTTAGTTAGTTATTGATGTTGTCTGATAATAACCACTGATAAAACTCATCCTCAAAATAAACCAGAGTCCAGGCATCATGGTCTTTCATACCAATACGCCATTAACCTTAAAGCTTGTGGCGCGCATGTTTCCTTTAGCAATTAAATCACAATTTTAACAAAGTTATTTTTGCCAACAACTTAACCTAGCCATCTTATAATTAACGGCTCTGTTGTCGCATTAATCAAATTAGCTACAGCCATTATGTAGAGACGCTTGCAAAGGATTTACGCTTTAAACCCTTAATGTGCTGGCAGCCCTTAGTTATAAGCCTTTGGGCAGGCAACAACAATAATCTATAACAGAGCCATGTTTTTATTGGTACAACTTATCGATGCGATTACTGCTCCACTGATGGATAATATTGCCAATAATACAAACAAAAAAAGGGGTCTGATTAGACCCTATTAAGTATGGTTAGCCCTGCCTTTTGCCATTATCAGTATTTTAGCTTCTACCACACATGATATATCCGAAGACAATAAATAATTTATGCTTTTGTTACCTATACCCTATTAATGATTGCCTCTATCGCCTTAAAAACAATCTCAGCAACCATATGTTTATTCCGTTTTTTAATCGGTAACAGCTAATTGTTTTAGCTTACTATTGCCTTTATTGCTTGGAAATTCTTTTTAGATATGGCAAGCCGGTGTTATGGGAAAAATTTTCTGACAGCATAGGCCATTGATGGCGCACTTGCTGGTTGGTTATTAGCCTTTACAACTACCAGCCAAATGTTGAACAAACTGAAGCAACTAAACAGGGTATACTATTATCCTTTACCATTTTACCGGCGTTAGGCTGATTTTCTGTTGCCTGGCTAATACGAAAACATACCTTAACAGAGCAGCAAGTAGTTAAAATACAAGCACAATTAAAGACTGCTACTAGTTAACATATTGGCAAACATGTTAGAATTAAACCGTTAAAATTCAAAGTATTTACCACTAAATTTGCCAACTTAGGAATAACATGGCCACTATATACGAAGTTTCAAAACTTGCTGGCGTTTCTTTAGCAACGGTTTCTCGTGTGATAAATAAAAATCCACGAGTCAGCGATAAAACACGTCAAAAAGTTTTTGACGCAATGACTGAACGGGGCTATCGCCCTAATTTTATTGCCCAGTCAGTAATAGCGCAAGGACACTCAACTATTGCCCGTATCGCTAGTCTCCAATTTAAAACCGATTCAAAAAGACAGATTAGCCAGTTATAAACGAGCATTAGCAGAAAGTAATATCCCTTTTAGTGACACGTTATATTTTGAAGGCGACTTTAAAGAGACCGGTGGCAGTGACGGTTTAAACCATTTTCTTGAGAGTAAGCAGAAATTTAGTGCATTAATTTGTGCCAATGATGAGATGGCTTCGGGGGCAATTACTTATGCCAGAGAGCGAGGGTTTTCTTTACCTAAAGATCTATCGATAATAGGCTTTGATAATATCATTTTTGCACGACATACCTACCCGAAACTGACTACCATAGATAATCCAGTAAATTTAATGGGCACCATGGCAGCAAAGTTAATGCCGTAACTAGTGACATTGAAAAATAAACACCTTTGAACGAGAAGTAAGACAAAAGATGATGAATTCACAAGATAGGCAAGTAATCAATCTAGTTGCTGATATTGGTGGTACAAATATCAGGTTGGCAATGACTGATAAGAATAATAATCTCAACGAAATTGAAACCTATCAGTGTCAGCAGTTTGCCCACTTAAGTACGGTAATTTATCAATACTTAACCAAAAAAAAACTACTTAACACACGCGTTAATGCCTGTTTAGCCATAGCCTGCCCTGTTGATAGCGATGCTATCGCCATGACCAACTTGCCCTGGCAGTTTTCACAAAAACAGCTGAAAGCAGAGCTTAAGTTAAATAGCTTAACGCTAATAAATGATTACACCGCAATCGCTATGGCCATTCCTTTATTGAATGATAAGCAAAAGATAAAAATTGGCGGCGGAGAAGCAGTGAAGAACCAACCAATAGCGGTCTGTGGTCCGGGAACAGGGCTGGGGGTTGCTAATTTAGTGAACATCAATAATCACTGGCACTGTTTAGGTGGCGAAGGAGGTCATATCGACTTTGCCCCTGTCGATGAACTTGATGTTAAAATATTTGAACAATTAAAAACGACAAAAAATCGCATTTCTTATGAACAGCTACTCTCTGGTTACGGCTTAGAGCAAATATATCACGCATTAACGGTTATTATGGCAAATGACAAAGCCCCTGCAGCGACTAAACTAACGGCTAAAGATATTAGTGCACAAGCATTAAATGGCAACTGCCCGATAAGCACACAGGCTTTATCACAGTTTTGTAAAATTTTAGGCAGCTTTGCCGGTAACTTAGCCTTAACCACAGGCTCCATTGGTGGTGTATATATCGCGGGTGGTATAGTGCCGAGGTTTGTCGATTATTTAAAAAACAGTGAGTTTAGAGCAAGGTTTGAAACTAAAGGTCGTATGTCGTATTTAAACAAACAAACGCCGACTTACATCATCACCGAAAGCCAACCAGGTTTACTCGGTGCTGCCGCTTATCTTAACCAGGTTTGCCCATAATTTTACCGAAAATAGCAGGAAAAAAAAGCTCAAGGATCTCTTGAGCTTTTATTCTTTAAAATACACCCTCTTTAAAAACGCCAGTTTGAAAATAATCTGGCTTCGAAAGCAGCCTAAAAAGGCATTTTCATACCTGGTGGTAATTGCATCCCGCCAGTAAGTGCGCCCATCTTATCTTTGTTTTGCTCTTCAACACGACGTACCGCATCATTTACCGCTGCAGCAAGTAAGTCTTCAATCATGTCTTTATCATCGTCCATTAAGCTGTCATCAAGCTCAACACGACGAACACTGTGACTACCGGTCATAGTTACTTTAACCATGCCAGCACCTGCTTCACCAACAACTTCCATTTTTGCCAGCTCTTCTTGCGCTTTAGCCATTTTGGCCTGCATTTGTTGGGCTTGTTTCATTAAGTTGCCCATTCCGCCTTTCATCATGATATTTTCTCCGATATTACTAGGTTGACTATTTTTACATTGATTGTCTTATTTTACCTGAAAGACAGCAAGTTTTGAATGTAAATGAAGTGATTAAATACTCTAGGGTAAAGTCTATTTCAGCGTAGCGTTTGAGTTAACGTGGCGCAATGCTCTCTTCATTCAAGCTTGCCTGAAAAGTATCTTGCAAGGCAATCACCACAGCATCTTCTTTTAATAAAGCTTTAACATAATCAAGTCGTTTGTCATTAATTTGCACTTGAATTTGATAAGGGTCGGCCACCGTCTCTTCAACGATATTGAGTGTTACGGTAACTTGACGAGATAAAAACTGACAAATATAGCTTTGTAATTGTTGCTGAGCAACATCGGTTTTTAAATGCCTGGTTGCCTGATTTAATAGCAAGATCAAGTTATCATCAGTAGAGTCTTCACTGATGGTAGCATGTATCGCTAATTGCCTAATACGGGCGGTGAGCTGCATAGAGTCAATCATATGCGCCCATTTATCGACTTGGTTTGCTTTAGTTATGGTCGCAGGATTAATGTTATCTTGATGAAACGGAGCTTCCGGCTCGGGCACTATAACAGCACTTGCCGTTGCTGCCACTTGTGACTCAACAGGTGCTGCTATAGCGCTACCTTTACTACTATCTAGGTTACTAGATTGACGCAGAGCTGCGTCACTTGGCTTTTTTGCATGCTTCTCCAGCTCTTTCTTGCGACTGCGTAACATATTTCGTGTTGCCAGCACTGAAGCTACTGGGCTATCAATACTAAGCTGGCCGTCTTGTTGATTAACAAGAGGAGTTGGCTTTTGTTGCTCGTTACTCTTGACTATTGATGTTGTTGGCCGAGGAATAGCGGCTATTTCATCTGGAATAACAGCTGCTTCGCTTGGCATACCAGCAGCTTGGTGTGACATTGCCCTGTCGCTATTGCTAAAATCGTCAGCTTGTTGCTCAATGGCGAGCATTTGTTCATTCAATTCATTTTGTTGAATGTTATCCGGAGTAATAAAAGGCTCAATAACATCAGGGTTAACCATAGGCTCGGATTGAGTATCGACCACTGCAGTTTTCGTGGTAGTGGCAACTACTGGCTTTTGGTCTAAAGCAGCAGTACTTGGCGGTATTTGAGCGGTTTTTGCTAATGCAACATCATTAAAGTTAACCTCGTTGGGGCTAACTTCATTGGCATAGACATTCGTAGCGACAATTGCTTCACTGCTAAGCGGTGGTTTTTGCATTGGTTTAAAAGCAATTAAACGCAATAAGGTCATATCAAAAGCAGCTTGCTCATCAAAAGCATAGGGTAAATCTTTGCGACCATTGAGGCTTATTTGGTAATACAGTTGCACATCTTCAGCAGACATAGCTTGACTAAACTTTTTCAATAAAGTTAATAAGTCAGCGGGTAAATCGAAATGCTGATCAACTATTTGCAGCAATGCTATTTGATGAAATAATTGAATTAATTCGGCAAATAAGCGGCTATAGCTTGGCGCATAAGAAGCAATTTCTTGTGATAACGCCATTAACGCTTGGCTGTCTTGTTTTAGTAAAGCGACGACCAGCTGGTAAACCCAGTTTTGATCGATACCACCGAGCATCTGTTGAATATTAGCTAAGCTAATATTTCCTTGCCCTTGAGCAATAGCTTGGTCCGTTAAGCTCAATGAATCGCGCATGCTGCCACGAGCGGCTTTAGCGAGTAAAGTTAGGCAGCCTTGCTCATAAGTTACTTGCTCTTTAGATAAGATCTCAGCCAGTTTTTCTTCAATTTGCTTAACGGTTAAGGCTTTTAAATGAAACTGCAAACAACGTGATAACACGGTAACAGGCAGTTTTTGTGGATCAGTGGTTGCTAAAATAAATTTAACATGCTCCGGCGGCTCTTCTAAAGTTTTTAACAAGGCATTAAAACTATGACGTGATAGCATATGTACTTCATCTATCAAGTAAACCTTAAAGCGTCCTCGGCTTGGAGCATATTGCACATTATCAAGAATTTCTCGAGTATCATCTACTTTAGTTTTAGACGCGGCATCAATTTCTAACAGGTCAACAAAGCGACCTTGATCTATATCGATACAGGCATCACATTCGCCACAAGGCTTAGCTGTAATGCCAATTTCACAATTAAGACTTTTAGCAAAAATTCGGGCAATGGTGGTTTTACCGACACCTCGAGTGCCGGTAAAAAGATAGGCATGATGCAAGCGCTGTTGAGATAAAGCATTGGCAAGCACATTGACCACATGCTCTTGCCCTATCAATTCTTGAAAATTTTTAGGTCGCCATTTTCTCGCTAAAACTTGATAACTCATATTAAATTACTTTTTGATGCGGTGAAAAATCATTCACCTTGATACTGAATAAGCGAAAAAGGGGTAATATTAAGCTCTGCAAGGCGTTTTTCGCCACCTAAATCGGGTAAAGAAATGACAAAGCCTGCGTCTTGTACTTGCGCACCTAGGCGTCGAATCAATTTAGTTGTTGCCTCTATGGTACCACCCGTTGCTAATAAATCATCAATGATCAGTACCTTGTCTGCAGAATTTAATGCATCTTGGTGAATCTCTAAGACATCTTCACCGTACTCTAATTTATAAGCCTGTGCATAGGTATCACGAGGTAATTTCCCCGGTTTTCTTACGGGTATAAAACCTATTTCTAAAGCTAACGCTAAAGGTGCACCAAAGAGGAATCCTCGAGCTTCAGTACCAACCACCTTGGTAAAGCCTTTATTTTTATAGGCCTCAGCTAAGAGTTCAATTGTTAATGAAAAAGCTTGAGCATCTTCTAATATACTGGTGACATCACGAAACATGATGCCTTTAACGGGGTAATCTGGCACAGTATGTATCGCATTAAGCAACTGCTGCTGTTGGGAATCATTCATGATAGCAAAGCAGAAAGCCTTAGATGGGCTCTCTGTAATAGTAATAAATAGATAAACAAATCATAAAGCAATTCTGCTAATTTTTACAGCGATAAAACACTAGCTTAAGCAATATTATAAATTAACTTGCAAGGGTTCGCATTCAAAGTTCGAATCAGTGAGTTCAGATAACAAAGCAAGGAATTTATCCTTATTAATGGGCTTATCAATAGCTTTATCAAAGAGTGAGTATTCTGGCAGATTTTTCAGGCTATCAATGCCCTGGGTAGTCATAAAGATAATTTTTGTTTCAGCAAATTCAGGGATATTTTTTAGATTTTTAGTAAGCTGTAAACCATCCATCAAAGGCATTAAATGGTCGATAACAAAGAGTTGGTAGTTACCTTGTTGCGCTTTCCCTAGTGCATCAAGTCCATTAATAGCTTTATCAACATTATGCCCTTGTGAAATGAGCAACTCTGTTAGCATATCTTGAACCGCTTTTTTGTCATCAACAACTAAAATATTCATATACAATTTTTAAACAGTAAGAGCTAATTTGGCGCGGATCTTACCCTATAATTATTACAGTATATAGGGTTATCTTAGATAAATTATGAAACAGTATGATTCAAATCTAACGTAAACTTAGCACTAATGTGTAATTTTTTTGCCAAGGGAGCCTTTACTTGGCCAGTTTAAGGCGCGGACGTTTAGGGCTAGCTGTACTGTTAGGGTTAACATAGACACTACTTGCATTAGGTCTAGCCCCTTCAACCCAAGGCGATGAGGGTGTTTTTTTAATACCTTTGTTAGTTTTTTTCTTAGCGTAATCCTTTTTATCATTAGCCGATGTTGAATTACCACTAGCAGAGCTAACCATTTTCTTACTTCTTTCTACATGATATTTTTTATCAATAGCCTGCAACAAGTTTCGTAAAACCTGATCTTTACATTCTCGATAATGTTTATGATCTACTTTACGCGAAAATGCACTTAACTCCGGTTTACTCAGGCGAAAGTCTACCTCACTGAGTAGAGAAATTATTTGCTCGGCTTGTAAATTTAAGGCTATTTTAAGTTTTGTTAAAATAATATTATTAGATAGACGCTTTTCGGGTATTGCCTGGACACCGGGCTTTTTACCTCGTTTTTCATTGATAAAACCATTTAAAAACACCGCTAACTTGGTATCAAATAGAGCAACAAAATCGCTATCATCGTCTTTTTTCAGCCATTGACTTATCTGCTCACGAGTGACGTCCTCACCGGCAGAGGCAAAGATCGCTACCATTTGTTTATCATTAAAATTAAAGGTATAACGCAAGCGGCGCAAAATATCATTATTGTTCACGGTAAAATCCAGTACATAAGCATAAGAAGGCTATTATACACACTAAGGCTAATAGCAAACATATAAGTTAATGAAATACTTCTCGGCTAAAGTGTAGGTGTTTACCAGACGTCATTAATGTTTTAAAGTCATCCTGATTAACACAAAGTAGTGTCTCATGATCCCCAGCTTCGAGGTAAACTTTTTTTAGTTGAGTTAACTCTTGCGCACAAACCATACTCAAATGATAAGCTTCAGCTGCAGGAGGCACTGCACCAAGATTACAATCAGAGAAAAGCTGATAGACTTCATGCTCCTTCATTAATTGATAGCTACCATGTAAATTTTCATTAAGTACTGACAGGTTAATTTTATCAGCCGCGGGTAATATCGCCATTAATTTTTTGTCTTCGTGGTTTTTTAACAACACAGCCTTGGCTATTTGTTTTAATGATATATTTGCCGTGATGGCAGTGCCTATAGAACTGTTACTGTGAAAGTGTTCAACTTCTTGGTACGGAATACTTTTTTCATTCAAGTAACGGGTAAGTCTGGTTGAAATATTCATATAAACCTCGATACATTAAGTACACTTATTACAGTATAGCCATATATACACTAAGTTACTTGCTAAGTAATATTATGCCTACCGGCTGGCCTAACAACGACAAAAACGGGCACTACCCCGTCTTTATGGCTTAGCTAAACATAAGTTTTGTGATTAACCACCACACTTTTTACTTTTGTCTTTCATTTTACCTTCACCACATTTACCTTCACCACACTTTCCTTTTTTAGCAGCTTTCATTTTACCTTCGCCACATTTACCCTTGCTGTGATTTTTCATCATACTTTCGCCACATTTTCCCTTGCTGTGGTCTTTCATCATACTTTCGCCACATTTTCCCTTGGTATGGCCTTTCATCTTACCTTCACCGCATTTACCCTTGCTATGATCTTTCATCTTACCTTCACCGCATTTTCCCTTGCTATGGCCTTTCATTTTACCTTCACCGCATTTACCCTTGGTATGGCCTTTCATTTTACCTTCACCGCATTTTCCCTTGCTGTGGTCTTTCATTTTACCTTCGCCACATTTGCCCTCAGCGTGATCCGCAGCAATGGTTACTAATTCATTTGCGGCAAAAGGGTTTGCTTCAGCTTTTACTACATTACTAGCAAAAAGGCTAAAAGCAAGTAAGCCAAGTACAGCTGCTAGTGATGATGTCTTAACTATATTCATGATTTATTTCCTTTAATTTAGACTTGTATTTGGGTGTTCTCATATTATTGAGATTTATTTATATGACTTTTTACATAGACCTGCGCGGCTAATTAAATCTTTCAATTTTTTATTGTTATATACTCAAAATTTAATCATAAAAAAACCAGCAGTATCAATAAAAGATATGCTGGTTTTTAGTTGCACTATGTAACTTAACGCTAAGCGTTTAAATTAAATGCTAACCTTTTTTCTCTTAGCTGTGTCAACAATAAAGTTTTTCCAACTCTTGGCAGATTTACGAGTACCTGGGTATTTCATTGCTTTTTGAATAGCCGCATATGCTTGCTTGTATTTCTCAAGATAGAAATACGATTCAGCAATGCTCATATGAATTCGACCTTGATTAGATATATCAAGTTCAATGGCTTTCTTTAAAGCAACAATAGCTTTAGCAAACTGTTCATCTTGTTTTAACAACATACCTTCTTTACGATAATGTTTAGCCTTGTTCGTCATTTTGGCTAGTTCACCATAATAACTTGCTGCTTTATCGATATGTTGTGCAGAATGCCAAGCATTAGCTAAAGTAGCGATATTTGTATCGTCACGTTTAACTTGACCCGAAGCAATATGTTTTTCTAACAACTTAGCAGCCTTAAAAGGCGTTTCAGATTGTGAGTATAAACTTGCTAGTGTCTTTATCTGACCTTCTTTATTCAAGTGACCAAGTTTATAAGCTAAGTCCAGTGTTTGTACCGCTTTATCATAATCCTCGATGAGTAAATAAAACATTGGTAATTGTGTCCACCATTGCTTATTTTCGGGGAAAAGTTGTATTACCGTCTCTAAAACATTAACCGCTTCCTTATACTTTTTAAGTTCATAGAAAGCAGTAATTTTCAAAATATACGGGTTTTGATTATGCTTATCACCAAAAGCAGCAATGGCTTTATCAGCTGGTTCAATCACTTTATCTAATTGCTGTAATGAGTAATACGCATTAGCAATTTTAATATAGGTTTGACCATCTTCTTTGCCAGTGAAGTCCATCCAAGCATAATAACTCGTCAACGCACCTTTATAGTCTTTGGTTTGCATTTGCATATCACCCAATAACTTTAAAGACTCGCTATGATCTAATGCATTAAGCAGATCAGGTTCTATAGCTAATTTAAGATAGTCAATGGTTTTTTGCTCATTATCACCTAACGTAGCGTACATAACCGCAATCATACGGGCTACATAAGCTTTGTCATAAGATTTTGAAGCAGATATATCTAATAAAATAACCAGAGCATCTTTGACATTATCTTCACTATAAGCTTCAAAAGCTTTCTGCACTTTTTTACCTACACGAGGACCAACTAGATGAGTCTTACGCTTCTTTTTCTTCTCAACTTTTTCTGCACCAGCCGCTTCTGCATAATTTGCAAAGGGAGCTTGCGCAACAAGTAGTGAAGCGACAATAACTAGAGAAGTCGATAATTTTTTAAGTTTTAAGTTTTTAAACACTAATTTATTAAACATAACTATTAACCTCCCATTTTAAAGTCAAGTTGCACGGTTAAGCCTTTTTGTTCTAAAGGTACACCATCAACAATTTTTGGCTTGTATTTCCACTTCCTAAGTGCACGTCGAGCTTCTTTATCGAAGACACGCTTAGGTTTAGCTTCAAGTACTTTAACATTTTCAACACCACCAATTTTATTGATAGTAAAGGAAAGAATAACGTAACCTTCTTTACCATCTCGAGCAGCTTGAATCGGGTACTTTGGTTCAATACGTACAATCGGTGTAGCATCGCCATCACGTCCTATTCCGGCTCCAGGAGCAGACAAGCCCGTTGACGCACTTGCCATCTGTACACTCGGCATATTGAAGTTTAAACCATCAGTATTATTGCTGGTTTCAGGCTCCGGTGTTTGCTGCTTCGGTGGCGTTTTAGGCGGCGGTGGCGGCGGTGGTGGTACACGGCGACGCTGTTGTGCTGCTGACTTTGGCGGCGTAGTATTTACTTCTACAATAATACTCTCTAACTGGTCGTCCTTGGTTCTATCTCCTGTAGAAACAAGGAAGGCCATAAAAGAAAATAAGCAAAATGTAACCAAAGCGCCTAGTAGTATCGATCCTAAAAAGCGAACCATATTACTACCCCTTCGCAGCCGCGATAGAAATTCGGTCTATGCCAGCGTCTTTAATTGCATCCATTACCGTAACAACAACACCATGTTTGGCATTTTTGTCAGCTTGAATGATAACAACATCGGTCGGTTGCTCAGCAAGTAATTTTTCAATTCTTGCGCCAACACGTTCAATGTCCACTCGACCTTTATCTAACCAAATTTCACCATTCTCTTTGATTGCAATAAAGATATTGGCATTTTTTTGCTTGGTTTGATTCGCCGCTTTAGGTTTATTTACTTCAATACCAGCTTCTTTAACAAAAGAGGTGGTTACGATAAAGAAGATCAGCATGATAAATACGATGTCTAACATCGGTGTCATATCAATCATTGCTTCTTCGTCCTCACGGATTTTTCTACGTGACATGATTAGTTCTCTCTAGTGATGAGGTAAACTGTCAACCAGTTTAGCCTTTGCTAGTTTAAGTTTAGCGTCTAGTCTTGTACTAAAAAACACACCTGATAACGCTGCTACCATACCCGCCATTGTCGGAATAGTTGCTTGCGATATACCAGCGGCCATTAGTCTCGGATTACCTGTACCTTGCTCTGCCATGACTTCAAATACGCCAATCATGCCGGTTACTGTTCCCAGTAAGCCGATAAGAGGACACATAGCCACTAAGGTTTTAATGGTAATCATATTTTTTTCGAGTAATTCTGCTGCTTCGGAGATCCAAGTTTCTCTAATTCGATGTGCATACCAAGACGTAGTGTCTGTACGAGCTTCCCAATTAGAGATAATACTTTCTCTAAGTTTTGGGTACTCTGATGTTAAGAACCAAAAGCGCTCAATCATCAGTATCCACATTAATAAGAGTGCGAAGGCAACAGCGTAAAGTACGTTACCGCCAGTCGCAATAAAACCCCTGACAGATTCCCAAAGCTCTATCAGGAATAACATTATTTAGACCCCTTCTCAGCAATCGCCGCAATTAACCCTGCGCTTTGCTCGTCTAGTTTTTGTAATACTGACTTACTCTTACCGGCAACAACTGAATGGATTAAGATAAGTGGCAATGCACAAATCAAACCTAATGCTGTAGTAACAAGCGCCAGAGAGATATCACCCGCCATAATTTTCGGGTCACCCGTACCAAATAAGGTAATGGTTTGGAAAGTCATGATCATACCGATTACTGTACCTAATAGACCCATAAGCGGGGCAATAGCAGCAAACATTTTGATTAAGTTAACACCACGGTCAACTTTTGGCGTTTCACGAAGGATGGCTTCATCAAGTTTTAATTCTAATGTTTCAGCATCTACATTTTGATTATCATAGAAAACTTTAAGTAAACGACCTAGAGGGTTGTTTTCATTAGGTTTATCAAGATTTTTCTCTTGAGTTTTAATGCGAGAGGTCATACCACCTAAAACGATTAAACGCTCAGCAGCAATAAGAAGACCGACAATAAATAATACTGTGATAGCGTAACCAACTTCTTTACCTTCATGGAAAAACTCTTGAACAGTTTTCTTACGTGTTTCTAAAGCTAAGATAGCACCACGTGAAGGATCAACATATACAGGGGCATAACCAGAAGTAATAGTGAAGAAATCAGCTGCTGTTTCGGCAATGAAACCTGCTGGTTGCTTAGGTAAAGGTTGAACTTGACCAACTTCATCGTTATAAGTTAAAAAACCTGTTTCAGAAATTAAGTTAAAGGCACCAATACGGATGATTGTTTCCGTAGATTTAGTACCATCAAGTTTAGTTACTTCCACACTAAAACGAGAAACCTTACCAGATTCAGTCATTTCGGTTTGTAAAGCAAACCATAATTCTTCTAAATCGCTTAAACTTGGGATTTCTTTAGAGTTAGCGATACGGTTAAGTGCAGCACCACGATTAGGAAATTCAGCACTAACAATAGAAGTACTGATTTGACCATAAGCATTGGCAGCCGCAGCACGACTCACACCAAACATTTCACCTAGGGTGCCAGTTGCATTGTCTAATTCAACTTCTTTTTGCCCTAAGGTAATTTCATTTGCCGCATAGGCTTTCGTTAAACGTTTGTTACGCGCTTCCTGACTCAACAACTCTTTTTTTGCTGTATTTAATAAGGCTTGCTTATCACTACGAGCAGATAAAAATTCAGCTTCACGTTTTTTATCAAGTTTTGCTTCAGATACACGATCAGCTTTTACTTGCTTTAACAAGTCATCTAACGAGTTAGCTTGTGTGGTTGTTACCATGCCTACCGTCATAATCGCTGCAAGGGATAAGAAATTAATAATTTTTTTCATTATTTTGCTCCTGCTGCAAATACTGGTAATTTAGTTAAATCCATTGGCAATTGTTTTTTCGCCATACGAATTGCATCAGTAATAGGTTTTAAATATTCATCACCTAACTCTTCCCATGCGCGACTTTTATTATTCCATAACCAAGATTGTTTAGCATCAAGAGACTGTGCAACCAAAGCAATACGACCCATATGGACGAAATCAGTAGTTAAAGTACGACTACCTAAATCAAGTTCGCCTTGATACGCAGCAAAAATAGTACCGTAACCGGATTCAATTTCATAAGCTTCAAGGACTAGACGAAACTGCTCAGAAACGGTTACATTTGAATCTTCCATTACGTTACGTAAATTAGCAACACGCTCTTTACGAAGTACTAGATTCATTGGTACATCTAATTCAATGAATTGTTCAAGCGAATCAATCATTTTGTACATTAATGGTACAACACCTTGCTTGATTTTATCGATACTATCAATTTGTCTTTGCAACGAAACAAGAGTGCTTTTTTGATCGTCAACCATACGTTGTACATGGTCGTTATAACCACGTAATACGTCAGCAGAATCAACAGTATTACGGTATTCAGCAAGAAGTTCTTGCGTTTGCTCGTAAATGTTATTGACTTTAGCTTGTGACTTTGCAGATTGCTTGAAGATTTTCGCTTCAGCATATTGAAGGTCTGTTAGTGCATCAGCAGCAGCGATGTTGCTACCAGCTAGTGCTAGTGCGCCAACCATCGCTGTGGCGATAAGGCTTTTCTTACTTACTTTGGACATAGTTCCCAACCATTGCTATTTTAATCTTAATAACAAAATATTTGTTATCACGAATATAAAAGTCTGTCTTTTTTAAAATGTAACTTTTTATGAATACAACTGAGCAATAGTCCCAAATGACAGCAAGGCTGTCAAGGTGAGACTTTAAAACTTGCGGTATTATATTTTAGTGTTAACCACTTGATTGACACTAAACTGTATCGTTTTGCTAACAAAATTACTCAGCTTAGCTTAATAAGCTGAGGGACAAAAATTTTGTAGAAGTATGTTTTACTAACATCTTCGTAGTAAGTCAAATTTATTTCAATAAATTGGTGTTTAAATATACACTTTCTATGTGTATCATCGATTTTGACTAATTTAGAGAGGAAACTCATATTGAACGTCACTAACAAAATATATAAATATATAAATATGCCATTGTAAACCTTCAAGCTGATGATAACCAAAGGGTGCTTTAGTACTTACTTTGTTTAAATCAGCCTTTATTTTTACTTATTCTTTGCACGGTAAGCCAACTGTCAATTTTAATTTTAATTTTAATTTTAATTTTAAAACAATAATTATCTAAAACCGACTTGATCTCAATGGAATAAATAGGCTAAACCTCAGTATCTACTTTAATTCGCCCATAGGTATATAGAGAAAAATTGATGTTTTCTATCTTTTATCGATGACCAGATAAACTTGCACGGTGGAGGTTGCGTAAAACTTTATAGCAAGAGATACTTGATTGTAATATAAAGCACATTATCGCCATTTTCGTTGATAGTCAGAATCCCATGATCTTTCTGAAAATAGATCCTGCCTCGAACAATGATAAACATATTACAGATGGTATGTTATTAACATAAAAAAAATTAACGCTAAAGTTTAGTTTATATGAGCAAAACTTATGCTTTTCTATTTTGCTCTATTCAAATCAGTCATAGTACTGACTCTAGTATGCATTAAATATTTTTTAAGCTGTTTTTAACCCAATGATATTAATGGCTGAGACTATCATCGAGTTAGTTACTAGAAATAAGCTAAAATGCTACCCCTGATTATTTATTATAAGAATATATGTGGTGAAGTTAGTCATCATCTAATGCATCAAACAAAGGCTGTAAATGCTCTTGGTACTTATGCCAAAGACCTACAGAACTGGTATAGATTGGCTTACGTACTTGTACTGCGCTAGCCGTAGTGATCGTCGATTTACTTTTATTAAATTTAAGACATTTACTCTGCCAATCTAAATCACAAGTAGCAATTAACTTTCTAATTTCAGGCTCTGGATTACTAACCAAGGATTCGTAATGTACATCATAAATAGTATCAGGAAAAACATCATGCCAATGCTTCATCAAACGGCGGTACAAATTGTGAAATTGACCCAATGTTGTTAAATTGTAGGCAAAACGATAATTATCAGTGGTAAAATTCTTCTTATATATAGAAAGACAATTATCTTTTGGCTCACGAACACAATGAATTATTTTTGCATTAGGCAATGCAATTTTTATCAAGCCAATCAATAACATGTTAAATGGTAATTTATCGGTTATATAAGCAGAGTCTTTATTCAATTGTTCTATTTGTTTAAGATAACTATGACCGACATTTTCTAACTGTTTTTTTGAATAGGCATTTAGCGGTGCAAATAAAAAACCAGTTTCCTCAGTCAAAAACTGATTTGTGCCAAGTTTGAAAAAATAATCGAGCTCTCCTGCGCCATGTACCTCGGTATGCGTAGCTAATATCTTTTCGACCAAAGTAGTGCCTGAACGCGGCATACCGACGATAAAAATTGGCTTAGCTGAGTTATCAGCTGACAACTGGAGTTTTGCTATTGCCTCCTTATTGAAAGTTTTCATAATGTTATTTATAAAAACCTGATCAGATTCAATAGTATAATTATATCTGTTAAACCTCAGTGTATTGCCTTGTTCTAGATACTTAAAAGCTTCAACAAAATCGTCAACATCTTCATAGGCTTTCGCTAAAGCAAAGGAAAGTTGAATTTTGTTTTCTGTTGGTAATTTGTCTCTCTGGTGCTGTTCCAGCATTAAAGCAATATGACTATCCTTTTGATCAGTATACTTATAAATAGAAGAGTAGGTTAAATGTGCCTCTGAATAGCCTGGTTGTATGGTAAACGCTTGTTGATAATACGAAGATGCCTGCGAAAATTCCCCCTGTGACTTAAATATATTACCCAACTGGTAAAGTGCCTTAACATTTTTCGGATTTTCAGTAATCAATTGTTCAAATATAACTTGAGCCTTACTTAGTTTCCCTCTTGTGACCAAAACTTGACCAAGATAATCTTTTGCTTCCAGTAACCCTGGCTCAAGTTCAATAGCTTTTCGACAAGCTTGCTCACTTTCCCCTAACTTTCTGAGCTGCATTAATGACATGCTCAAGCTCAGATATCCCATAGCAAATTTAGGATTTTCAATAATTGCTTTTTGATAGTAGCTGATTGCTTTGATAAAGTTTCGTTGAGACCTGCAGATATCACCTAAGCCCGTCAATGCACCAATAAAGTTTGGTGCTAGTTTTAACGTATATAACCAAAGTTTCTGTGCTTCGTTTATTCGGTTTGACATGGCACAAATAAGTGCTAATTGTGAATATACAGAAGGTAAGTGTATATTTTGTGCCATTAGATTTCTATATAATAATTCTGCTTGTTTAAAGTCACGACTTGCCTGAGCCTTTTCAGCCCGAATTAAACATTCGTGCTGTTGACTAGTAATCGTTGTACTAGCGCTAGCAGCATTGTTATTGTTATTGTTATTGTTATTGTTATTCATGATTTAAAGTAACTTTATGTCCGACTTAAGATTAAAGGCCATATTTTAGTAAATATAGATTAAATTAATGCTAGATTTTTTAAGCAATGTTGATAGTTTTTCCATCTACCTGACGCGCTTTTATACAATGGCTGTCTGACCTGCCAAACACTTGCTGTCTTGACTTGGTTTTCAACTTGATGAAATTGCAAGCAACTGTTTTCCCATGGCAAGTCAATAAATGACAACAAATTTTTAATATTGCTCTCAGGCTCCTCTACTAGCTCATCATAATTAAACTCGTAAATATCTTCAGCAAATAAAGTTTGCCAATGATTCATTAATTTTTCTTGCTGCTGATAAAAATGAATAGTATTTTCAAGTTTAGTGGCATATGCCATTGATGCGCCTAGGCGCAGAAAAAACACCGATAAACAGTTATCTAACATGGACCGCCGTGTCCAAATTATTTTTGCTTCTGGCATTAAAGTCTTAATAACACCCAAATATAAGAAGTTATCAGGGCGTTTATCCGTTAACAGATTACCTTTTTTTCTAAATTGGTTAATTTCTTTAAGATATTCATCCAACATATTTTCTTTATTAATCGTTAAATATTCACTGACATTACTTGGATAATCTGCACAATTATTGACTATAGTGCGATGAAAAAATTCTTGCTCTCCACCGATACTTATTTGTGAGTGACCAGCCAAAATTTGCTCACATAAAGTAGAACCAGAGCGGAACATGCCACAGATAAAAATAGGTGCCTGACAGTCAGCATGACTACCTTGTTTATTTACTGGCTGCTTAAGAGTTTCAAACCAAGATTTATTAAACGTATTAATTACCTTATTTACATATACTTCATGAGATTTTTTATTGTATTGCGGTAAAATTTGTTGATCAAGGTTATTGGCTTGTTGGTAAAAATCAAATGCTAAAAAATATTCACCGCAGTCATCATGTGATTTCCCGAGTGCGTAGGCAATATTTATTTTATTTGACAATGAGATATTATCTGAATGATAAACATTGGCCATTTTTGATATTAAATCATCTGTCTTTTGACTAATTTTATAAATATCAGCTTGTCTAGCTAGCGCGTCATAGTTCTGAGGGTTTTTGTTAAAAGCGGCTTTAAAAGAACTGATTGCTTTTTCTTTATTACCTAGTTGTTCATAAACATTCGCTAAGTTATATAATAATGAATCCTGATCTGGGTAGATGCTGATAGCATGGGTCAAAATATTAATAGCTTTATCAGGGTCGGATAAGTGTTCACTATAAATAATTGCGATATTTAAATAAACTTCATATTGATCATTAATACCTAAATTCAGCACTTTATTATAATACACAAGGGCTTCATCGAACTTCCCAGCCAATTTCATATAGTAAGCACAATTAAATAATAACATAGGATTTTCTGTTTGACTTTGGGCTAAATCTAAATAAATTGAAGCAACATCAAACCATCTATTTTGCTGACAGTATAGTTCGATTAGAGAATTTGCATAGTGATCTGAACCGGGTTGTATTGTCAGTAATATTTTTAGGTGTTTTTCTGCTAATGTGAGATTTTTTGTCTTAAAAGCAAGCTTAACCATCACTTGATGAGCCTGTATGTCATTAGGACTTTTTAATAAAAGTTTATCTAAAACACCACAACCTTCTAATGCTCTATTTGCATTTAATAACCTAAGTGCTTCATTAACTGTTAATTCACGTTTCATTGTCTATTTTAGAATACTTTAAAATTATAAATAAAAAAACGGCTAACTTTTCAGTTAGCCGTTATATTTAGTAAATCAAATATCAATTAAAATTGAAGTGATACACTTGCGTGAAGGTAACGACCTATTGGGTCATAAAATGCGCCAGTATTAAGAGAGCCACCTGTTAATGGCTTTTCTTTATCTAGAACATTGTTAACACCTAAACGAAGTGTAACGTTGTCACTTACAGTATAACGACCGGCAATATCGAAATAAGTTTGTGAATCGATTTTACCACCATTACCGACTAAGAGTTGATCGGTCTCTCCGTCGTATTCAACTTCACCGTAGTAACGTAATTTAAGATTGATTCCAAAATCTTCGTAGTCATAGTTAGCATTTATCACCGAACGCCATTCAGGCTGCGGGAAACACTTGCCATTAAACTGACCACTACAATCATATACAGCTTCTTCATTACCTGGTAAAGGCGTATATTCTTTGGTCATCATATAGGTAGACATCAAAGTTACGCTAATTGCGCCACCCAAAGCTTCAGTGTTATATGCAGCGCTAAAGTCTACACCTTCCCACTTACGACTTGCTAAGTTAATGTCAGTCGCTTGAACAAAACCTGCTTGTCCTTGCCAAAGGTTACCTGTTGGTGAACGGGTGATGTTATCACAAAATGCTGCATTACCTGTTTCAGAACATTGATCAATCGTAAGTTCTTCATTAATACTGCCGATAACTTCATCTATTTCAATTGACCAGTAATCCACTGAAAAATCAATTTCATCAGTTATTTGACCAACAACACCAAAGGTGTAGGTGTCAGCAATTTCAGGTTGCAAGTCTGGGTTACCACCAGTGACACTATTGTATTGACCTGCAGGACTTTGAGAAATATTACCATATTGAGCTGCCGTTACACCACTATTAGCACATTGTGCTGCACTATAATTAGGAGTTGCACCAGAACAGTTATCAACACCAGTCCATAAACCTATGCTTTGAACAGCAAACAATTCGCCGATGTTTGGTGCGCGTACAGCACGGTTGTAGCTAGCACGAATTTTCCAATCTTCGATTGGAGTCCAGTCAAGTGCAACTTTATAGGTTGAATCACCACCGGTGATATCATAGTCAGAATATCTGTAACCTAAATCAATGGATAAAGATTCTACCATTGGAGCATCAGAAATTAGAGGGATATTAACTTCACCGTAAATTTCTGCAACTGAGAAACCACCCTCAAGTGGATCTGAAGGCCCGCCCATCCCCGTCAATGCACCTAAAGCAATGATTTGATCTGGAACATATTGATATTCTTCTTTGCGATACTCTACACCAATAACAAGGGCGATAGGGCTATCTGCTGAAGGCACTGTTAAATCTACTTCACCCGTAGCATAAGCGGAGAAAATAAATTGGTCAGAGAATGCTACACTTTGACCAACAGCAGTCAAACTATTAGCTTGCTCTGCCGTTACGCCTTGGTAAGTAAATACTTGATAAGGTATACAACCGTCAATAGTTGCACAGTCTTTACCATCACCATTTACCGCTGCAATTACGTTTGGACGAGACAAATCGTTAATTGAAATATCAGCGCTAGTTGCAGACCCATATTGGATTGATGCATCGTAAGTCCAATCATCATTTAATTCACCATTTGTACCTATGACAATACGGAAGGAATCATGCTGAATGATACTTGTACGTGGACCACCTTCAACGTTACGTTTACCAATGTATGCACCAAATTGGTCACCGGTACCAAGACCAAAATTGTCAGTTAAATATTGACGTGCTACATCAGAAATTAATGGATTGTCATAATCTATGACAATATTATCTGCATAAAAAGTACCTGACTCAGCAATTTGTGCCTTAGTTTGGTCACGCATGTACATTAATTCCATGTATGGATTAAATGTATCATTAATTTCGTAATTCAAAAAAGTACCGAAAGTAAATTTTTCATCCGGGCGCATAAAGTGATTAATAGGTTCATAGTTATAAACGTTATCCGCACGGTCTTCACTAAAACCACTATCTGGTGTTAATTTAACCCATTGCTGTTGATCGAAGTCATAATTACCATCTGCATCAATTGGTGTGATAAAGAAATTTGGTATTACTGCAGTAGAAGAACCGTTACAACTTGTACCTGAAGCACTCAAAGCACATGCTGAGTAATCACGAGCGCCTTTACGAAGTTCTGTGGTTTTCTTCCAAGTTGCGAAGGCTACGGCATGACCTTTACCGTCTGCAAAGTCACTACCCATAGTAATATCGATGCCAAATGTCTTGCCATCAATACCTGAACTACCTGTAGGAAAATCAAAGTTTTTCTGCGTCATTAGATCTTGCATATACGCGTTATCATTATTATGTTGATAACCAGAGCCATTAAGGTCAATTCTGACACCCTCAAAATCATCATCCATCACAAAGTTAACAACACCTGCAATCGCGTCTGAGCCATAAACAGAAGAACCACCACCAGTCATAACTTCAACACGCTTGATTAATGCACCAGGTATTGCATTAACATCAGCAGCACCTGAATCACCGCCACCGGGTTGCATACGACGACCATTAATTAGTACTAGTGTGCGATTAGAACCTAAACCACGCAAATCAAGGCTACCACGACCAGAAGCTCCATTTGCTTGGAAAGCGGTAGATGCGGCTTCAAGTTGAGGTAAGTTATTTAGCATGTCTTCAACACGAGTAAAACCTGCTATTTTCATGTCTTCAGCGCTTGTTATATGAATGGGACTAGAAGTTTCCATATCAGCACGCTTGATACGTGAACCTGTTACTTGGATTTTTTCTATTTCTTCTAGGCCTTCATCAGCTGCTGCGAAAGTTGGAGCTGAAATTGCTACGGCAGCGCCGGCACCAAACATCATCGCTAAACGTATGGCTTTAGCTACTTTACTATTGTTATACATGTTTACTCCCTGGATCACATAAGTGATTGGTTGTTTATTTGTTTGTTTTTTATTTTAAAAAGACTCAAGGCTATGCTGCCTCGTTTATCTTTTATCAAGTCGTATGACCTGATCTGTCGGTTAAGATAGTAAACGGGAATTACTTGAATCGTCAACACTATTTGCAACCAAATGGTAATCTTTTTAACAAAACGATACAAATGGACACATTTTGACTAATTTATACTACTACAGTAATAAATCACTAACCATTTGTTTTTAATATTTAAAAAAACATAGGGCTGAGTATATTTAAGCAAATGAATTGATTTTAAAATATAATATAAAAAAAACCAATCAACATTTACACTTTAGCAACAAGTACATATTTCCCTTTATTAACAGTAACTTAAAGCTTACCCCTCTAATGACTTACTTTTTTCATTTAAATTAACCTTTTAACAAAAAAAATATAAAATCATCATTATCAATTACTTAAATACAACAAAACTCATACCGTACATTTATAATTACAAAAGCGTTTTTTTTAACCTATGATAAATTAACACTCATGCAACATTTACCTATCTATTTTAGCGCTAGATACTATTTTAGCTTTACTATAATCTACGCTATAATTATGCCCCACATGACTTAACAGCTCGCTATATGAATAAAAATAGACATGAAATGGCTATTCAGCGCCTAACAACTCTACTTGAGCATTTATCTGTACAGGCAAAACAAACTGACCTATTAAACACTAAACATAAATCCCATCACCTTATTGAAAATAATAATCTATTTTCTCAACACCTATTTAGTACCGAAAGTGATAAATTTTCACCCTACGCTAAAGAAGTAACAAAACGCTTAAATGAATTCTCTCGGCTGTACCGCTCAAGTGCAAACAATGAGAATAAAGCAGAAATTGCTTTATCATCGTTACTAAAAATTGAACAACAAATTGCTGCTTTAATGAAAGCGATAGAGGCAAACCAAGCAATGCATCACGCGGCCCAAGTTAGCGTCGACGCGAGGAAAAGAGTCCGGATAAAAGCAACGAAATCTAGGCAAAATGATAGCTATAATAAAATGGCAAAAGAAGTTTTACTCTCAAGTCATCAACTGCATCAGCAACTTAGTGAACATCATGAATTCGAAAGAAGGCTAATGGTGATGATTACTGAACGAGAGCGGCAACGTATTCAAAGTAAAGCCAGTAATAGTGACAAGCTTTCACAGGAAGTACTGGCTTTACACCAACGTTTAGGACGATGTCGCAAGGCTATTTCAGCCATTGAACATAATATTGAACTTGCCCAAAAGAAAAACCTTAGATAACAATAAGAGCTTAACCTGATATATTCGCATTTTGTTTTAACTAAGGTTACTCTTTGTCTAAGCTCTATTGAACCGTATTATTTTCTTCACTATATAAAAGGGGTTTTATGAAAATTTCAGAGGATATTCATAACTATTATGAAAAATTAGTTATGCAACATTTTTTCAAAGCAAAATTTGATGATAAATACGATGAAGATTTTATTGCAGATTTAACCTGTGTGGTATTAAACCAGTTGCCTACTCGTTATATCCGTCATGAGGTTGATATGGCTTTTTATTTGCCGCCATCGGAGCGTTTCGACATGGAGAATAAAGTCAAAGAAGCTATCGCTAAGGCGCTTGCTTTTATGCAAGTGAATAGAAAGGAATAATAGTAGAGAGAGGTTGGGTGGCGACCCAACCAGCCACACCTCGGCACATGAGTCGTCTGCTGCGGTTGCTTCCTTCCGGATCTGGCCGAGTTCACAGAGTATCATTGCGAGGGGACCGAAAGGGTCACCATAGAGGCTTTAAAATAAATAACATCTTAAAGCGGCGCAAATTATCGCTAAAGCTAAGTAAATTTGCAAGCATAAGTTGGTAAAAACTGACTGTTTGCTTATTTTTCCATCTCTACACTAAAATTATCGATCCTTAGGTACTTATTTAGCCCGTTTTTTAGCCAGCTTTTCATCCACCTCTAATAACACCGATTTAATAATTAATAAATTTTCTTTACCTATACGTAGTAGAAGTTTGTCACTATCATCTAGCGCTTCCAGTTGCGGATCATGATACTTATACATAACACTGCTACGTGTTACATTCATTGCTGATTTAGGTAACTCCATATCGAGTACCCGGGTTATAGCGTCTTGCAAGGTATAAGAAAAATCATCTTCATAGCCAAGTTCACTATACGCTTCATCAATTAATGGCTTAAGGTCAACATACCATTGCACTAAGGTTGTGCTATCAACTGAACGTAATAGGTCGACATAGATGTCAAATCGTTTACTGGTATCTTCGTCCCACTGCCAAACGTTTTTCTCGCCATCTATATTGGTTGATTGCTCATCAATAGCGAATTTTACTTGAGGCTGAATAAAGGGGCTATGTTCATAAGCCAGTAGGCCCTGAGCAAAATTATCGGTAAAAACTACAAAACGGCGAATTATATCGTCAGTAATTAACAGTGATAATAACTCATTGCGCCAGGTTAATTCTGGTAATTTACCTTGAAGCCAAACATCACTTTCATCCAATGGCGGTAATGTCAGCGCAATAACCTGTTCGATATCAAGCGCTTTAACAGTTGCCGCCACCTCTTCGGTAACATCTGTTACCACATCAAGTGATACATCAATACTGTCATTAATTTCTTCCTCGTTGTGCCTTGTCGCAGAGATGTTGTCACCCTGCGCTAGTTCTAACAATTTACTTGAATCCACAGGGCGTTGTTCGGTTTTCCCTGTTGAAAATTGCCATAAAGCGACAGCGACTAAAACAATAGTCACGATAAATATAATCAATGGGCCGGTATTTTTTTTACTTTCGCCCCGCTCATTTAACTGTGTTGCTGCTACGTTTTCCATGGCTATCCAAATTATTTTGAGTTAATGCTAAGTAAACATTATTGCAACGCTTTTTGCCTCGTTATGCAACCATCATGTGCAGTTATTTTGCTTTTTATCGGTGTTTTTTGTTTTAAAGTGTCAATCACTTAACAATAGCCCATTGTTCTCTGGCCGAGATTTAATGCGTTAATATTATTAAAATGTTAGGGCTGTATAGTTTTCAGGGTTAAACTTACTTACTGGGCATCGGCCTGGTTTTCGGGTAGCGCTTTGATAAAGGCAGGCAGCTTATTACAGTTTTCAACCACTTGGTTAATTAGTGGATAAGCGCTCATATCAACCTTAAATCGATGGGCATTATACACTTGCGCGACTAAACAAATATCAGCAACACTTATTGTATCAGCAAAGCAATACTGCCCTGCACTAGCCGTTAATTGTTTTTCTATGGCTTTAAACCCTATGGCCATCCAATGTTCAAGCCATAGCTGTTTCGCCTCAGCGCTAATGTTTAGTGAGTTAGCTAAGTATTGTTGTACTCGTAAGTTATTCAGGGGGTGAACCTCACAGACTATATCCAAAGCTAAGGCCTGAACTTTTGCTTTTGCTTTTGCATCGCTTGGGTATAAAGCATATTTTGGCTTACTTTGCTCCAGATAATCAATAATGGCTAACGATTGGTTTAACGAAAAATCGCCATCCACTAAGGTTGGCACTAAATGGTTAGGGTTGAGTTCACTATACTCGCGGCCATGTTGTTCACCGCCATTTTTAACTAGATGTATAGAAATGGATTCAAAGGGTATATCTTTTAAATGCAGAGCAATCCGGACACGGTACGCGGCCGTAGAACGCCAGTAGCCATAAAGTTTCATCGTATTCCTTATATTGAGTTATTAGTCTTAAAAAAAATGCTAATTACCTGATTGAGTTAACGTCTCTAGTTAGCTCAAGTACTGATAATTAGCATTTACTTATACCCAAGCGACTTCAATATGCTCGTTTCAGGACACCTGAGCGACTCATGATCAAGGCGCGTATTTTATTCATGGTTGTTCCCTTAATTACATACGCAACGATGAACATGATTTGCTCAGATGTCCCCGTAGGGCTGGTTTAGAAACGCTTTATCCATCGTTATTGATTCGATAATAGAATAACTATTCTCTTCAATCAATGCCTTGCCTAAAGGCGTTTCTCATTCCAGCTCAATCCTGCATTTTGAGGTGGCTTGGGTATATATTTAGTTAAAGTGGTTTTAGCTTAAAAACTACTGTGCTTTATATTCAACAACTTTTTGGTCAATGGCACCAAAAATACTGCTACCTTCATTATCAAACATCTCAATGCGTACGGTATCACCAAAACTCATAAAGGGTGTCACAGCTTTGCCATCGGCAATAATCTCTAACATACGAATTTCAGCTAAACAGCTTGATCCTGCTGAACGGTCGTAGTTTGAAATAGTACCAGAGCCTATAACACAACCGGCTGATAATGGCCGTGTTTTGGCTGCATGAGCAACAATGGTTGGAAAATCAAAGGTCATGTCTACACCACAGTTTGGCTGACCAAATAGCGCTTTGTTTAAATGGGTTGTTAACGGTAGGTGTAATTTTTTACCATCCCATGCATCACCTAATTCATCAGGTGTTACCGCAACCGGAGAAAAAGCACTTGACGGTTTAGCTTGGAAAAAGCCAAAACCTTTCGCTAATTCACCAGGAATTAAATTACGTAAAGAGACATCATTAACCAACATAAGTAACTTAATATGCTTGGCTGCTTGCTCTGGTGTTGCGCCCATAGGAACATCATCAGTGATCACAGCGACTTCCGATTCAAAATCAATACCAAACTCTTCACTGGCAACGGCAATATCATCACGTGGACCAATAAAAGCATCTGAGCCACCTTGATACATTAATGGATCGGTCCAAAATGTTTCCGGCATTTCAGCATTACGCGCTTTACGCACTAACTCAACATGATTTACGTAGGCACTAGCATCAGCCCACTGATAGGCACGAGGCAATGGTGATTCACATTGATCTTGTTCAAAAACTAAGGTATCAGTGATTTCATTGTTATTTAGCGATTGGTAAATTTCAGCTAATTTTGGTGAAATTTCACTCCAGTTATCAATAGCAGCTTGTAAAGTTGTGGCAATATCACTGACCACGACAGCTTTATCAAGTGCGCGACTAACAACAACGAGTTGACCGTCGCGTGTATTATTTTTAAGTGTTGCTAATTTCATTGTTAAACCTTTTAATTATATTAAATTATAACTGTAATATTTATCGATACATTTAAAGTATAAAAGTATGGTACGAATTTTTCACCTGACAACCAAGCTATAGGGCCAGCTTATTCACTAACCGTACGGCATAATTTCTTTACGGTTATTATTACACTGCTAAGACACTTGTTTTACGCCAAGTAAGTGTCTTAGCCGTTATATTTTAACTGTTTTTTTATTAATATCGTATTCACGTAATTTATTAGCGATTGCGGTATGGCTAAGGCCAAGTTTCTTAGCAAGTTGTCTGGTGCTTGGGTAAGCTGGATAGAGCTTACGTAACAGATCAGCTTCAAATTTTTTCACTGCCGCATCTAGTGTGCCCTCAAACTCTTGCTCTAAATAGCCATGTTCGCGGGTATAAGCCGGTAATGCTAAGTGACTTATTTCGATTTCATCGCCCTCAAGCAGTGAAGCGGCCCGGGTAAGTACGTTTTCTAATTGACGGATATTACCTGGCCATGGGTAATGTTCAATAAAGTCACGACAATCATCGCTAACTTTAAGATGGCTGCGACCAATTTGATGAGCAGCTTTACCGATAAAAAACTCTACCAAGGGTAAAATATCGCTACGACGTTCTCTAAGGGCTGGTAATGTTAAACCAAAAGCATTGAGTCGATAATAAAGATCTTCTCTAAAGTCCCCGATTGAAACAAGGTTTAATAAATCCTTATTGGTCGAGCTAATGATACGCACATTTACGGTAACTTCTTGCTCTGAATCGACACGCCTAAAACTACCGTTTTGTATTACCCGCAATAGTTTACTCTGTAGTGTAGCTGACATTTCACCAATTTCATCAAGAAAAACAGTACCGCCATCCGCCATTTCAAAGAGGCCACGTCTACTTGATTCTTGATCTTTCTCGCCAACACCAAATAATTCAGACTCAGCGACATCATCAGGTAAAGCGGCACAATTTAAGGTCATAAAAGCATGCTCGGCACGCTTACTAGCACCATGACAAGCCCGTGCAAGTAACTCTTTACCGGTACCGGTTTCACCCATAATTAAAATAGAAGAATCGAGTGACGACATGCGCTTAGCTTCACGAATAACTTTTCGCATAGCACTTGAAGTTGCCTGAATACCTGAAAAAGTATTTTCTTTAGGCTGTTTAAAGGCATTCATTTGTTGACCAAGGCGCGCTTCAGATTTTAAAATTAACACGGCCCCGGCAAGTACACAGCTGTCATTTTCACCCGTAACATGAATTGGCATGATGTCAGCAACATAATCATCGCCTAGAAATTTTAACCGTCTAGTTTGCGCAAGTACATCCTTAGCATCTAACCAGCGATTAAAATTAAAACCTTTCAACCACAAGCTAATATGTTGACCGACAAGGGAATCTTCATCTTCACCAATAATGTTTGAGACTATGGTATTAACAATACGAACATTGCCTTTTCTATCGATTGAAATAAAGGGGTCAGGGAAGGTTTTAATTAAGGTGGCAAGTTCATTTCTTTCACGCTCAGATGGCATGTAAGGTGCTGTTTTTACATCACCTACTCCCTCAATCAAGCGTAATTGCGGCATAAAGGTTTGTAAGTCGGAAAAATCTAAATCAGGAATATTAATAAAAATACGCCCAGGCTGCATCAATTCAATACCACGTACATTAATGCCGTGTTCAACAAAGATACCTAATACTTTTTGTCCCATGCCAACACGGTCATGACAAGTAATTTCCAAACGCATTTCACAAGCCCTTAATCTAGAATTTAACAAAAGGGCTATTGTAAACTAATTTTTACGTTAATAAAGCACAACATTTACCAAGTTGAATTTTGATAAATGTCAGTACTTAAATTTGCTCTATATTTCACTTAAACAATAATGTAAACGAGTTACTTAAGTAAGTTATTAACCCAATTCATCGGTTTTAGCTGCGCAGATAAAATCATTTTTATGCAGCCCACCAATAGAGTGTGTCCACCATGTAACAGTAACCTTACCCCATTCAAGTAAAATAGAGGGATGATGGAACTCACTTTCTGCCAGCTCTGACACTTTATTGGCAAATGCCCAGGCCAACTTATAATTTTTAAATTTATATTCACGCTCAAGCATCATGACATTATCACGTACTTGTGGCACCCAATCTGGAATTAAGGCAATCAGTTCTTTCAGCTCTTCATCACTTACTTTGGGTGCATCGACGTGACAAGCTTCACATGCTTGACTCGCTAATATATCACTTGATTGTGCAGTCATTATTTATCCTTAGTGTTTTTTATTTATTTGCTACATTGCTTTTACTTGACTTATCCTAGCTGAATCATTAACTGGCTTGTTTTGTCTCAAATTTAGCTTCGTGCAGACCTAACCTTTGCGCTTTAGCAACTAACGCCATAATGTCATCAACTTCTAACTTTCGAATTTCATCTAAGTCAGATACTTTAGTCAGCAGGTAATATATAGGTTGCATAATATCGATACGATAAGGCGTTCTTAAAATATCTAACACATTAAAAGGTTTACGTTCCACCTCCGTATTGTGCATAGCGTATTCCGTTTCCCCTGGTGAGGACAATACACCACCACCGTATATACGCAGGCCTTTTGGCGTATCGAGCAAACCAAATTCAATAGTAAACCAATATAGGCGAGCTAAAAACACCCGTTGCTCTTTGCTGGCATTTAAGCCCATCTTGCCAAACGCTTCGGTGTAGTTGGCAAAAGAAGGGTTAGTTAACAGAGGACAATGACCAAATATTTCATGAAAAATATCTGGCTCTTGTAAATAGTCCATTTCTTCACGACTACGAATAAAGGTAGCAACGGGGAATTTCTTTTCAGAAAGTAGTTTAAAAAACTCGCCGAAACCGATTAAGGCCGGTACCGGGTAACATTGCCACCCTGTGGTTGCTTTTAAGACCTTGCTTACTTCATCAAGTTGCGGGATACGGTCGGTTGGCAAGTTTAATTTTACTAAACCATCATGATATTCATCACAAGCTTTATCTTTAATGCATGCTAATTGACGAGCAAACAACTCCTGCCAAATGGAGTTTTCTTCTGCTGACCATTGTATAAAGCCCTGTTCATCAGGTACTTTAGAAATATACTTTGTGCCTTTTGCCATAGTGGTAACCTTTCTTCTTAAGCGACTTTTGTTATAATATTTTAATGTAATAATTTTTATTGTTACTGCATTCATCTTAAGACATCAGGGTAGATAAAATAAAGCAACACAAAACGGTCAAAAAAACAACAAACACGTTTGTTGTACATGAAAGGTTACAGGAGTAATTACAGCCAGAGATTCCCTGGTTATTACGGTTTACTAGGACTGACTAACGCTTTAATTTGCTGAGTAATTTTTTTACGAACATGGCTTAATTTAAGTTTTTCTTCAAATGGAATTGGTCGACAAAGCTCCATCGTTTTAGCACCTAACCTAGCGGTTAACATGCCGGCACCTAGCCCTTGGGCGAATCGAGCCGAGAGTTTACCCATCAACTCGGCGCCCAGCATGTCACTACCAAGGTCTGCCACTAATTCACTAGCGCCAGCATAAGCCATATTAACAAACACTTGTTTTATTAACTTTATTCGACTCCAGTAGCCCAGCTTCAAGCCATACAGTCCTGCTATTTTATTTATCATGCGTAAATTGCGCGATAACATAATTAACATATCTATAAACGCTACCGGGCTTAAGGCAATTAAAACCACTGCTTCACTAGAGAACTTTGCGACTTCATTTAACGCTTTTTCATCAACTTTAGCTAATACCACCCGCGAGTAGAGCTGAACTAACTCACTAGAACTATGCTCTGCCGCCAAAGCATCATGCCAAACCTGCTGTTCTTTCGTACAATCAAATACCAAATCACAAGGTAGGTTGTCGCTAATATGGTTACAAAAATCTTTACCACGTTGATTCGATGATTCAGTATGCTGAACAGCATCTATTAATAACAGTTCCTTAGCTTGCTGTTTCATTTTCTGACGACTTTTGAACTGCTTAAGGCCAATAAATTCATGCCACAACACCTTACCAACCACCAAGGTCAATGAGGCTAATAACAAGGCATAAAGGCTAGTAATTATCGGAGAATTTTCAAAGCCAGCGATAAAGAAATCTACGGCTTCAATGGCAATTAAGGTGATAAATAAAGCGGTAATTATCCGCCATAGCCATGAATATTGGCCACCTTGCACGTTAGTAACACCTTGGTGTAGCTGTTCTCCATCAAGCTCTGCAGGTCTCAATTCATCTAGGTTACCTTCATCAGGGCTTAGCGGTAAATAGTCCTCATTAGTAAACAGAAGCTGTTCGGTTACCTTAGTACGAGTGTCTTTACCTTGATTATCACTTTGCTCAGCTAGGCTGTCACTCTCGCTAAAAAGTATTTGCTGAGCTAAGTTTTCTTTGTTTATGTTGTCTTTATTAGTCATATCATTTTATCGGCGAGTAAAAACTGTAACACTTGATCCATGCGAATATGTGGTAAACATTGATGTTTATTGAAACCCGATAAGGGAGCAAACGCGATAAAATTAAAGGTGTTCGAACGCCAATAATCTTCTTGCGGCAACTGATTGGGTACCGCCCCAGGAAACACCGTTATTTTTTGGCCAAACACTTCAGTTTCCTCTTTTCCCTCACGCTGAGCTAAACATTGACCTTGGATAACAGGGATGTCTGCCCCTCTATATTTACTGACACCTGAAGTTGTCGCTTTAACCGCAGCAATGGCTAAGGTTTGAATTTGTACGGCTTCGTAGCTTATTTTGTGTTTATTTTGGTGAATCAATTGGTTTAACAACGCCACCATAGGTGCGTGTTGCTCTGGGGTAACATGGTCGGCTTTAGTCGCGCAAAACAATAGTTTGTCAATTTTAGGGGAAAACAAGCGAGAAAACAGCCCTGATTTACCATAACTATAACTTTGTAGGATCATCGACATGGCAAGTTCTAAATCGGCAAAACTTTCTCTCCCTTTATTTAAGGGCGTTAAACAATCGGCTAAGACTATTTGTCGATCAAAACGCAGGAAGTGTTCACGATAGAATTTACGGACTACTTGTTCTTTATACTCAAGGTAGCGTGAACGTAACATACCAACAAAGCTATCATCAGCCGCATTTTGATAAGCAGCTTCATCAAGGTTTGCTAGTAAGGGGAAAAACTCTAAAATTGGCGCCCCTGCTAGCTCACCTGGTAATATAAATCGTCCAGGCTGTATTACCGATAAACCTAGGTCATAACGAAAAGTATATAAAAGCGCGGTATACTCTTGCGCTAGCTCCCCTAAGAGTTCCTCAGTAGCACAAGCTAATGGATCAATTTTTGCCAGTTTAGCCAAAAACCCCTTACTGAGCTCAGCCCGTGGCGCACTGGTCATTAAATCATACGTTTGCTGTGACCACTGTTGATAAGTTTGCTTTAGCATGGGTAAGTCAAGCAGCCACTCACCGGGGTAATCGGTAATATCTAAGGTTAATGTTGCCATATCTGTGGCGTATTTAAGTATTGAACTTTTCGGCTGATAACGAATAGACAAACGTAATTCACTAATACCATGTGTTGGTTCTGGCCAGCTGGGTTGCTCTGCTGTTAACGCAGAAATGGCTGCATCATAATCAAAGCGCGGCACATGAAAGTGTTTTTGCGGTACACGTTTAGCGGCGATAAAAGTGCCCTTGTGCACGGGATCAAAAAAACTAAGTTTTGTACCATTACCTTCATTGATTAGTTGATTTACCAAGGAAGTAATAAATGCCGTTTTACCGCTACGGCTTAATCCGGTTACCGCTAAAGTAACATGTTGATCGAATGTGCGACTCAGTAATTCATTAGCCTTACCTTTTAGATTGTTTTTCAACTTATCTAGACCACGTTTTTTTATGAATAATTTACTTATTAATGCCATAACGAATTGATAACTTATATATTAATATCTTATTTAAGAACCCTAGGATAATAAGGGCCTTTAAATAACATGACACCTTATTGATTGCTTTTCACCAGAAAGGTTAAGCTATCTCGATTAAGACTGGCAAGACATTACTGGCACTGGACTAATAAAAAAGCTGCCAACTGACAGCATTTCTCCTGTGCTTAGAGCTTATTAATCTCCCTTGAAACAGTAAACTCCGCTGAGGTAACATATTGTTCCATCAATTGTACCTTTTTTTCCAAAGCGCTAAACTTACGACGAATGTCATAAAGTGCTTGCTTGGGCGGCTCACCCGCTTGCCAAATCCTCGATTTTACTTTTATTGATTCATTGCTAACATCAGCCTCGTACTGCCCTTGCTGAGACCGTTTACCAAAGCGACTTTCACTTGGTTCATGGCTACCTCTTACGATTTTCCCTGGGGATTTATCCAAAATAAACCAACCAGCAATATAAATTAAGATAAGAAATGGCAAGCCAAAAAGCACACCAGAGACCACTAAAATTCTTACCAACCAAGTTTCCCAACCGAAATAATCTGCTAGGCCAGCACAAACCCCTGCTATTTTTCCCCGCTCGGCGTTACGATATAACTCTCCTCTTTTTCGACTCATAATCTGGCTCTCCAGTTTGGGGACTCCGCGTCTAAAATAGCTTCGAGTGTTTGTATCCTATCGGCCATGGTATCGGCAACTTCTGACAATTCTGATAATTGAATATACTCTTCTTGACTTAAACCTTGGCTTACTTGCTTTTTACTGCGGTAATGCAACACCAACCATATGGGCGCAACAATAATCATAAATATAATGACAGGTGCCATGATAATCTCTTCCACAATACTTCTCCTTTATCCTATGCTAGCGATCGCTTTATTTAGGTTTTATTCCTATTTTTCGTTATTATTTTTTATTCTTTTTCATCTTAGCTTTTAACTGAGCTAATTCATCATCAACCTTTTCATCAGTCTCAAGCTCGGCAATCTCATCTGCTAATGATTTACCACCTAAATCATAGGATTCAACTTCGGCTTCGATATCATCAATTTTACGTTCATAATGATCAAAACGGTTTAATGCATCACTAACCCGAGTGCTGTGGATGTTTTCTTTTACTTTTAAACGAGAGTTTGCTGATTTTTCTCGAATGACAATGGCTTTTTGTCGCGACTTGGCATCAGTAAGCTTATCTTGTAATTGGCTGATTTCATCTTGCAATTTACAAATATGTTCATCAATGTGGCTCAACTCAGCTAATAAAGCTTGTGCGCTTTCACTGCTTTTTTTCTTTTCCATCAAGGCAGCACGAGCTAAGTCTTCACGATCTTTGCTTAAAGCCAGTACTGCTTTTCCTTGCCATTGTTCCGCGTCTTTTTCAAGGCGGGTTACTTTACGGGATAATTCTTTTTTCTCTGCTAATATTTTAGCCGAACTAGAACGCACTTCAACTAAGGTATCTTCCATTTCTTGAATGATCAAGCGGACCATTTTGGCTGGATCTTCGGCTTTATCTAATAAATTATTAATATTAGAGTTAATAATATCTGTGAATCTTGAAAAAATACCCATAACATCTTCCTCAACTAGTGGCTAAATTATGCCAAACTGTATTTACATTTACTTAAACTAAGCATTTACTTAGTGCTGAATTACTATTTTAATACATTCATTTTTTACGCCAACTTTCAAAACAATAATAACATACTGTTTTAAATAGAATTATTATTTATTTAAAAAAGACTTTCAACCGACTAAGTAATAAAATACACTATTTGTTAGTGAAATAAACCAACATTTGAGTTTACTATGGCGCGTTTTAACCAACAAGATAATCTTCTGGGCCAATCAAATAATTTTTTAGAAGTACTAGAGCAAATATCTCAAATTGCTCCTTTGAGTAAACCCGTACTGATAATTGGTGAACGAGGCACAGGTAAAGAGCTGGTCGCTGCCCGCTTACACTTTCTATCTAAACGCTGGCAACAAAATTATATAAAACTTAATTGTGCGGCTTTAAATGAAAATTTACTTGAAACAGAATTGTTCGGTTATGATAGTGGCGCTTTTACCGGTGCAAATAAACGTCATGAAGGACGATTTGAACGTGCAGATAAAGGCACACTATTTTTAGATGAAATTGCTAATACCTCTGGCCTCATTCAAGAAAAGCTATTACGTGTCGTTGAATACGGTGAATTTGAGCGTGTTGGTGGTTCAAGAACTATTACTACCGATGTTCGTTTGGTGGCGGCAACCAATGAAGATTTGCCTACGTTAGCGGCATCGGGACAATTTAGAGCCGATTTATTAGATAGATTAGCTTTTGATGTTATCACGCTACCACCGTTAAGAGAGCGTTTAGATGATATTATGATGCTGGCAGAGCACTTCGCTATCAACATGGCTCGTGAGCTTGATTTTGAATTATTTAGTGGTTTTACCGAAAAAGCCAAACGTAGCCTGCTTGAATATCCTTGGCCTGGTAATATTCGTGAGTTGAAAAATGTGGTTGAGCGCAGCGTTTATCGCGGTAATAATCCACATTTGCCCGTACACGAATTGATCATAGACCCTTTCGACTCTCCTTATAGACCTAGGCAAAGCAATAAGACCCATGACAGAATCAAAACACTCAGCGGTAACATTGTCGCTGCAACTGAGAGTGTGGCCAGCGATACAAGTCAACTAACCGCTACGACTAAGCCAACAAGTGCTAAGCTAGCCACTAAAACTGTGACGCAACAGTTTCCCCAGTCCTTAAAATCATTATCACAAGATTATGAAATAGAGTTAATACAATCGGCGTTAGCACATTGTCAATTTAATCAAAAGAAAACCGCGGAAGCATTGAAATTAACGTATCATCAATTAAGAGGTTACCTAAAAAAATATAACTTGCTTGATGGCAGTATTAACGATGAGCTTTAAGCCAACACTCCCTTTACTTATTTCTGCTTTTGTTAGCCTGCTCGTTGGATGTAACGAGGGTAATAAATTATCGTTAAGTGAGCGCAGTATTATCTATTGCTCTGAAGGCTCGCCAGAAACGTTTAACCCTCAGCTTAGTACCTCAGGAACAACGACTGACGCCATATCTAAACAGCTTTATAACAGCCTAATTGTTTATAAAGGGAAAAATAACACCTTGGGCCCTTCCCTGGCTAAGTCTTGGCATGTTACTCGTGACGGTAAAAAAATCACCTTCTATTTACGTCAAGATGTACGCTTTCATCAAACGAGCTACTTTACCCCGACAAGATTACTTAATGCCGATGATGTTTTATTCAGCTTTAATCGAATTTTAGATAAAAACCATGCTTATCATCAAGTATCTGGTGGCCAGTACCCTTTTTTCCAAAGTACAAAATTTACCGAGTTAATTGAGAAAATTGAGAAAATCAACGATTATACCATACGCTTTATTTTAAAACGAAGCGACAGCTCCTTTGTAGCTAATTTAGCCACCGATTATGCGATAATATTATCGGCTGAGTACGGTGAAAAACTACTCAATAAAGGTACACCGCATAAAATAGATATACTGCCCATTGGTACCGGACCGTTTAAATTCAAAGAGTATCGGGTCGGTTCATTAATTCGTTTTTACCGTCATGATTCATATTGGCAAGGACAAGCAAAGATTGAACAACTTGTTTTTGATATAACACTGAGTAGAACCAGTCGCTTAACTAAACTGTTAGCCAAAGAATGTGATGTCAGTAGTTACCCTATAGCCCATGCAAAAATTGCAGAAAGAACTGACTTGATATTGGAGTCGATTACCTCATTAAATGTAGGTTACTTTGGTTTTAATACTAAAAAAGAGCCTTTTAATAATAAATTAGTACGCCAAGCCATCAGCTTAGCTATTAACAAGCAGGCGATCATTGATACCGTTTACCACTCTAAAGCAGCCCGAGCTAAATCAATACTACCTGAAACATCATGGGCTTATGACACCAATACTCCCGAACAAGGGTATGATCCTGTTCGGGCTAAGTCACTATTAGAAATAGCCGGTTATGCGCAAGGTTTTACTATGGACCTATGGGCAATGCCAGTGCAAAGAGCCTATAATCCAAATGCCTTAACCATGGCCAAGCTTATCCAAGCTGATTTAAAGAAAATTGGCGTAAAGGTGAAGATTGTCAGTTATGAGTGGAGCACCTTCTTGCGTCGCTTATCCTTGGGTGAGCACCAAAGTTTTTTATTAGGCTGGAATGCCGATACGCCAGAACCCGATAATTTTTTCACACCAATGCTAAGTTGCTCGGCCAGCGAAACGGGTAATAACCGGACCTTTTGGTGTAATAAAGAATTTGACCAACTACTGCAAGAAGCGCTTAAAACAACCAATATGAAGCAAAGAAAGCGTTACTATGCTCAGGCTATGGCAATAATTAATGAAGAAATGCCTTTATTACCCATTGCTCACTCAAAGCGCTATCAAGCTCGTGGTACCGATGTGGTAGGTGATATATTGTCAAACTTTGGTGGTATCAGTTTTTATCAAGCGGCTAAAATAAATACCAATAACAAAGCTGATGACATGGTTAACAAGGTGAGTAACTAAGATGCTGACTTTTACCTTAAGACGCATCAGCTTATTTATTTTTACTATGCTAGTGCTAACTTTATTATCATTTAGCTTAAGTTTTTTATTTCCGGGTGATACCGTTATTAATCATTCTGGTCAAATTAATGCTACGGTAAGCGAATTAGCACAACTTAATCAAGCTTACCAAATGGATAAGAGCATAGTTAATCAATATGGCGCTTATTTAACTCATATCCTTAATGGTGATTTTGGTCAATCTATGGCCAGCCAATCGCCCATTAGCAAAGAGATTATAGAATTACTGCCGGCAACCATAGAGCTCAGCTTAGTAGCTTTACTTATTGCTATGATAGTCGGTATTCCTTTAGGTTTTATTGCCGCGATCAAACACAATAAAACCAGTGACCATGTGATATTATCTTTAGCTATGCTTGGTTATTCCATTCCTGTTTTTTGGTTAGGTTTACTGGCTATACTTGTCTTTTCCATCGGCCTTGGTTGGTTGCCTTCAGCAGGAAAAATTAGCTTACTGTTTGAAATAGAGTTTGTTACTGGCATCCAGTTTATTGATATTTTATTAAGTGATAGCCCCTATAAATGGCAAGCTTTTAGTAATGCCAGTGCCCATATCATTCTCCCCGCATGTGTCATAGCCCTAGCACCCGCGACTATTTTCATTCGCTTATCGCGTGCCGCGATGATAGAAGTATTAGCCGCCAGTTATATCAGAGCTGCTCGTGCTAAAGGATTAAGCTTTCAACAAATAATTTTTCGCCACGCCATACGTAATGCCCTGATCAAAATAATACGACATGTGGGTTTACAATTTGCCAATTTGGTCACCATCGCCATGGTAACTGAGGTTATTTTTAGTTGGCCTGGCATTGGTCGATGGCTAATAGAAAGTATATATCAGCGCGATTACACCGCAATTCAAGGCGGTTTATTAGTGCTGTCATGCTTTATATTTATTATTCATATTTTAACAGATTTTATCTATGCGGCGCTCAATCCATTAGCCCGAGGTAATAAATATGGCTCGTGAAAAAATATACCTTGAAGAAGTTTTTCCTTCTCCTTTTATGCAGTTGTGGAGGATTTTTCGTAAAACTCCCGTCGCTATGGTTGGCTTCTGTTGTTTTATTTTACTTATTTTATTAGCTATTTTCGCACCAATTATTTCACCCTACTCGCCAGTGGACGGCAATTTAGATATGATTTTATTGCCTCCTGCTTGGCATGTAGATGGCAATGTAAGTTATTTGTTAGGTACCGATGAGCTTGGCAGAGATATGCTGTCTCGGCTCATGTATGGCACTTCACTTACCTTTGGTTTAAGTTTTATTGTGGTGTTTTTTTCTTTAGTAATAGGCGTGGTCATTGGTTCACTCTCCGCGTTAACTCGAGGTATTAAATCCAGTTTTTTAAACCACTTTCTCGATGTAGTACTCTCTATCCCATCGCTATTACTCGCCATTATTATTGTCGCCATTTTAGGCCCTGGCATCAGTAACACTGTCTGGGCAATCGCTATAGTCTTTATCCCGCAATTTATCCACATAACCCGCTATGCGGTAAAAGAAGAATTTAGAAAAGATTATGTCTTAGCATCGCGCCTTGATGGTGCCAGTAATTTCCGTATTTTGTACTACTCAGTATTCCCTAATATTGTTGAGCGCTTAATGAGTCAAGCAACACTTGCGCAATCTGCGGCAATATTAGATATCGCGACACTAGGCTTTTTAGGGCTAGGGGCACAAATCCCCTTACCTGAATGGGGAGCTATTTTAGCCAATGGCCTTGAGCGATTTTATATAGCGCCATGGACGGTTTATTTACCTGGCCTAGCGATATTATTCGCCGTAGTTGCCACTAACTTAGTGGGTGAAGGTATTCGCCACGCCCTCAAGTTGCGTAAGGAAAACTAATGAACTTACTCGATATTAGAAATTTATCCATTGAACTAGATACACCTAACGGGAAAATATTGGCAGTTGATAGAGTGAGCTTATCAATGAAGGAAGGTGAAATACGGGGTTTAGTGGGTGAGTCAGGCTCTGGTAAATCATTATTGGCGCAAGCCATTATCGGGGTGTTAGACGATAAGTGGCGTGTCCATGCTGACAGATTTCATTGGCGTGGCATCGACCTATTACGGCTAACAATCGATGAACGTAGAACATTATTATGTCGTGATATAGCAATGATATTTCAAGAGCCCATGAGCTGCTTAGACCCCACCACGTTGATAGGGGCACAATTAAGTGAAGCAATTGATACTTCACAATTATCAGGTTATTTTTGGCAACGTAATAAACAACGCAAAGAAGCAGTGATAAAATTACTTCATAAAGTGGGTATTAAAAAGCATAGTCAATGTATTAGTAGTTACCCACATCAGCTCACCGAGGCAATTTGTCAACGCGTTATGATAGCAATCGCCTTGGCAGGCCGACCATTGTTATTGATTGCCGATGAGCCAACAGCGGCTATGGAAAGTACCAATCAGGGGCAAATATTTAGATTATTAGCAAACTTAAATCAATTAAAAAATATGGCTATTTTATTGATCAGCCATGATTTAGAAAAAATCACCCACTGGACCAACACTATCACAGTAATGTATAGCGGTCAGTTTGTTGAAGCGGGCACCACAGAACAAATATTTAATCAACCTATGCACCCTTATACCCGCGCTCTAGTTGATAGTAGTACTAAAGCCAATCTGCAATTACCCGCTAAGTCGAGATTAATGACCTTACCTGGTAGTATTCCAATTTTACAACATTTACCTATTGGTTGTCGGCTAGGTCCTCGATGTCCAAGAGCTCAGCAAACCTGTGTTTCAGCGCCCAAAGTGAGTAACTTTCATGGTCACAAAGTAAGTTGTCACTTCCCGATACTTCGTGAAACAGTAAAAAAAGAGCCCGTAAAGCACAAACCAGTAAAAGGTACAGACTAAGATGAGTGTTTTATTAGAGGTAAATGAAATAGCGAAATCGTATAAATTAAAAGGCTACTGGTATCATAAACGAGAGTTTAATGCCTTATCACCGGTATCGTTTACCATTGAAGCAAAAAAGACTCTAGCAATTGTTGGCGAAAATGGTTCGGGTAAATCGACCTTAGCAAAGATATTAGTAGGGGCTGAACCCCCAAGCAAGGGTAAAATATACCTCAATGGTCAGTTACTACAAAACCAACGTTTTAAACAAAGATGCCAACAGATCCGGATGATATTTCAGGACTCTGGCACCACCTTAAACCCCAGTTTAACCATTCAAGAGCTACTCGACGAACCCTTGACACTAAATACTGATTTAGACGAAAAACAGCGGCGTCAGCTTATTCGTCTGACTTTACAAAAGGTTGGCCTACTGGGAGATCATATGAATTTTTATCCTCATATGTTTTCAGGCGGGCAAAAACAACGAATATCTCTCGCTCGAGCGATCATATTACAGCCACAGGTTATCATTCTAGATGAAGCCTTAGCCTCTTTAGATCCCTCACTACGATCACAAATGATTAACTTATTACTCGACTTACAACAACAGATGGGCTTAGCGTATATTTTAATTTCTCACAATTTGGGCATTGTTCGTCATTTCAGTGATGATGTACTAGTCATGTCCCATGGCAAGGTAGTTGAGTCAGGAAAAACCATTGAGATCATGCGTAATCCCCAACATAAAGTGACGCAAAAGCTGATGATGAGCCAGAATTTCCAAATAAAGTAAATATAGATAATGCGCTTAACTTAGTCACCTACTTCAATTCGCCAATACTTTAAGCAGATTAACTTCACTCACTAAATAAAACATAATAAAAAGCCAATAGCAGAATACTGCTATTGGCTTTTTAGTCAGCGTTCGTCACCTTCAGTCACTAACGGTGTTAGCTGTTAATAAACTGACACCTGTTCAGTCAGTTGTTTGCGAGTTATTTCAGCATCCACTTTTAACGAGTTAACAAAGCTTTGGTAAGCAGACTGTGCTAACTGAGACGTTTGTTGTTGTGCTAAATTCGGATTGGCCGCAGATTCACTGACATCAACACCCGTAACTTCAACTAAGGCAAGATCGCCATTACTTAAGGCTACCGTAGATGCTGAAACAACACCCTTGACTGGGTGCGGTAATACAAACGCAGCACGACTGATACTTTGATCAATGACAGCGCTATAACGAGCAACTTTCTCTTTACTAACAAAGCTAGTATTAAGTGCGGTTAATCGAGTAGAAATATCAGTACCCGCCTTAAAGTCGGCCAATAAATCATCAACAGTTTGTTGAGTTTTCTTAGTAGCTTTTTGATTAACTAAAATATCTTTAATTTGCGCGGCCACTTCCGTTAAAGGCTTAATATTCGCAGCTTGGAAGGTATTGAGGCGTAGTACAAGGGCAACATCATCATTAACTTCAATAAGGTCAGAGTTCATATTGTCATGTAAAACCATGTCTGAAAAAGCGGCTTCAATAACGTTTACTTGATCAAAAGGAACACTATTACCACGACTTGATAACCAAGGAGATGTTTGAATGGCAACATTTACCTCGGCAGCAGCATCTTCTAAGCTATCAGGAAATTCAAAACTAATACGCGCCATTTCTTGCTGTAAAGTAAAGAATGTATCTTGTGCTTGCTCGTTGCTTAATTTAAGTCGTAATTCAGCTTGTACCTCAGAAAATTCTTGCACGGCTTCAGCTTTAAAGTCAGTTAACAGCAATATATGATAACCAAAACTAGTAGTAACCAGAGGACTCATATCACCAACATTAATTAATGCTAATGCTGCTTGGTCGAAAGTTTCTTCCATCACACCGGGATCTAACCATTCTAAATCACCACCGTTTTCACCACTATAGCTATCATGAGAAACTTCTTTCGCTAATGCGGCAAAATCTTCACCTTGCTCAAGACGACTTAATACCGCTTGAGCTTGCTTTTTAGCAGCATCATCGTCAACATTGCCATCAGTGAATTCAATCAGAATATGAGAAATACGGCGCTGTTCTACTTCAGTAAAGCTAGCTAAATTCTCTTGGTAATACTTAGTTAACGCTTCATCAGTAACATTAATGTCTTTAGCAATATCAGCAACATTTAGGCTGATATAGTCAACTTTAACCTGTTCTTTATTTTCAAACCGAGCTTGATTGGCTAAATAGTAATTATTTACTTCTTCATCCGTTAATTCAATTGTCGCTTTAAACTGTTGTGCTGAAATGGTAGCAAAACGGATATCACGCGTTTGGTTTTGTAACGCCAATTGCAATTTTTCTTGGTAAGGTAAATTAAACTCTGTATTAACTAATGCTTGGCTTAATTGACGACGAGTCATTTCAACTCTTAAATAATCGCGGAAATTAGATGATTGATAGAACCCAGCTTGGTTGATGATAGCTAGATAACGATTATTATCAAACACACCGTCAACTTGGAATTCAGGCATATTTCGAATAGTTTCTTTTAAACGCAAATCAGAAACACGAATAGCCAAGGCTTCGCTGTTTTGATCGATAAGCTTTTCGTTAATGAGGCTATCTAAAACGCCTTGACGAAAGTTAGCCATATAATTTTCATCATTAGATAAGGTATCAAACATGCCACCAAATTGTTGTTCCATGCGGCCACGCTGTGCTTGATAAGCTTTATTAAATGCTTGTAAGCTAATGGGTTCACCATTCACGGTAGCAACTGATGTATCAACTGAGTTGGTGTAACTGCCAACACCTGCGACAGCGAAGGTTAGGATAATCAAACCAAGAATAATTTTAGCAGTCAATCCCTGCGATTTTTCACGAATCTCTTCTAACATTTTTGTCTCTTTTTTTATGCCTAAAAAACTAGGCTTAGGTATATTTATAGCAAGTAGATTAATTGATATAAATCAAAGTTGCTCGCGATTTTAACAGATGAATAACATTGCTTGAAGCACAAAATTAATTAAATGCAAATTAATTAAAATGTTTTTATTTTTATTCCGGGTATAAAGTAAAAAACCACCTAAAAGGTGGTTTCTGATACGCGGTATAACTTAATCTAAATAGGTGACTAGTTACATGCGTCTTTTAATGCTTTACCCGCTTTGAAAGATGGGATTTTTGCAGCAGCGATTTGGATAGTAGCACCCGTTTGAGGGTTGCGACCAGTACGTGCAGCACGGTCACGTACTGAGAAAGTACCAAAACCAACAAGAGCAACTTGCTCGCCGTCTTTTAACTCATCAGTTACAGCGCCAATAAATGAATCTAATGCACGACCCGCAGCAGCTTTTGAAATGTCTGCACCAGCAGCAATTTTCTCGATTAGTTGAGATTTATTCACAGTGTATACCCCTTCAATTGTTATTATACAACGCTATCCTTTTTATTAATGCAGTCAATTGAAATATGATTTCGATAGACTCCTTGAAGCGTTGAGTGTAGAAAATATTTTGCTCTCTAGTTCCCGTCAATTCATCTATATAACATAGCGAATAAGGGGTCTAGCGATATAAGCGTAGATAACTTACCATAGTTTCAGCGTTTGCAAAGGGAAAATTGCTATTTTGGGCAATTATTTTAACTTTTCCGGTCTTTTTTGATATAAATCATCAAAAAAGACCAAGCATTGAACAAATTACTTTTCCACTTTCCATTGTTCTACTGGGTGTTCAAGCGCTAAGGCAAATACCTCATCTATCCATTTTACTGGGTGAATAGACAATTCAGCTTTAACATTTTCCGGGATTTCTTCTAAATCACGTTCGTTTTCATGGGGTATAATGACTGTTTTTATACCTCCGCGATGAGCTGCAAGTAACTTCTCTTTTAAACCACCAATGGCAAGAACTTCACCACGAAGGGTGATTTCGCCGGTCATGGCTACGTCTGCCCTTACTGGATTTCCGGTAAGGCTTGACACTAATGCCGTGCACATACCAACACCCGCACTTGGACCATCTTTTGGTGTTGCCCCTTCAGGTACATGAACATGGATATCACGTTTTTCGTAAAAATCCTCATTGATACGCAATTTCTTAGTACGACTTCGCACCACTGTCATAGCGGCTTGGATAGACTCTTGCATAACCTCACCCAAGGAACCGGTATAAGTCAACTTACCTTTACCTGGCACAGAGGCCGTTTCTATGGTCAGTAGCTCGCCGCCAACTTGAGTCCAAGCTAAACCCGTTACTAGGCCAACACGGTTCTTATCCTCGGCTTTGCCGTAGTCAAAGCGTTGCACACCTAAAAACTTATTAAGATTTTCTTGATTGATGGTGACTTTAGTTAACTTTTTATCAAGTAAAATTGCTTTCACCACTTTACGACATAATTTAGAAATTTCACGCTCTAAATTACGTACCCCTGCTTCACGGGTGTAATAGCGGATAATGCCAATAATAGCACTGTCATCAATGTCGATTTCTTTAGCTTTCAAGCCATTTCTCTCAATTTGCTTATTGAGTAAATGATTTTTAGCAATATTTAATTTTTCATCTTCGGTATAGCCGGACAATCGAATAACTTCCATACGGTCTAACAATGCCGCTGGAATATTCATACTATTTGATGTCGCAACAAACATAACCTCAGACAAATCATAATCAACTTCTAAATAGTGATCATTAAACGTGGTGTTTTGTTCTGGATCTAACACTTCAAGTAAAGCAGAGGCAGGATCACCACGCATATCAGAAGACATTTTATCTATTTCATCCAATAAGAAAAGAGGATTTTTCACACCTACTTTTGATATCTTCTGGATTAACTTACCTGGCAGCGAGCCAATATAAGTACGGCGATGACCTCGGATTTCAGCTTCATCACGAATGCCACCTAATGCCATGCGCACATATTTTCGCCCAGTGGCTTTAGCAATGGATTGACCTAACGATGTTTTACCAACACCAGGAGGTCCAACTAAGCAGAGAATAGGACCTTTTAACTGGCTTACACGTTGTTGTACGGCTAAGTACTCTAAAATATGCTCTTTAACCTTATCTAAGCCAAAATGATCTTTATCAAGTACTTCTTCGGCAACAGTAAGATTACGCTTTAATTTACTGCGTTTTGTCCAAGGTACATTGATCATACAGTCAATATAACTCCTCACCACAGTTGCTTCTGCTGACATAGGCGACATCATTTTCAACTTTTGCAGCTCAGCTATAGTTTTTTCTTTCGCTTCACTCGGCATTTTCGCCTTCTCTATACGCTTAGCCATTTGTTCAAGCTCATCAGGAGTATCATCGCCCTCATTTAACTCTTTTTGAATGGCTTTCATTTGCTCATTCAAGTAATAATCACGCTGACTTTTTTCCATTTGCTTTTTAACACGGGTACGAATTTTCTTTTCAATTTGCAGTAAGTCGATCTCCCCTTCCATCAATGCCATCAGATGCTCTAATCGAACATTAACATCAATAATTTCTAAAACCTTTTGTTTGTCAGCCAGTTTAAGAGGCATATGCGCGGCCATAGTATCGGCAAGTTGTTCAGGGTCATCAATGCCTGATACCGAAGTGAGCACTTCCGGTGGGATTTTTTTATTAAGCTTTACATAACCTTCAAATTGAGAAATTGCTGAGCGGACTAATACTTCAATATCGTCACCCAGATCTGTATTTGGCTTAATATATTCAATTTCTGCGCTAAAATACTCATCCGTTTCAATGAATTTCTTTATTTTTGCGCGCTGAGAACCTTCTACCAGAACTTTTACCGTACCGTCGGGTAACTTTAACATTTGTAAAATGGTCGCTACTGTCCCTGTGCTGTATACATCTTCCGCTTTAGGGTCATCTATTGCGGCATCTTTTTGTGCAACAAGAAATACTTGTTTATCCTGCTCCATGGCTAAATCTAAACAACGGATGGATTTTTCACGACCGACAAAAAGGGGGATAACCATTTGAGGGTAAACAACCACATCTCTTAAGGCTAAAACGGGGATCTCAACGACACCAGATAATTCTTTACTCATTGGTTACTCTTCTTGGGAATTGTTTTAATTGATATAAAATTAATATAAAAATAAAGCTATAGAAACTATATGGGGCTAGGCTGTTAACTTTCAACAAAAGATAAAAAATAATAGCCAAACTCACTTGTTTTAAGCGATAAGATCAAAAAATCCTCAACAAGTAAGTAATTATAAAAGGTAATAATTATATACTTGTTGAGGATAATATATTTTCTGTTAAGCGAGATAACAGTGCTAAAAATTATTTAGCCGCAACTTTCTCTTTCTTACTGTCATAAATAACAATAGGCTGACTTTCACCATTGATGGCCTTCTCATCGACCACAATTTTACTGACATTATCCATTGATGGTAATTCATACATGGTATCGAGTAAAACGGCTTCAACAATTGAACGTAAACCACGAGCACCCGTCTTCCTGGCCATGGCTCTACGAGCTATGGCATGCAGAGCATCTTCTCTAAACTCTAGCTCAACATTTTCCATTTCAAATAAGGCAGTAAACTGCTTAGTTAAAGCATTTTTAGGCTCTTTCAGTATTTGAATAAGGGCTTCTTCATCCAGTTCACGTAATGTAGCTAACACAGGTAGACGTCCAATAAATTCAGGAATTAAACCATATTTAACCAAATCTTCCGGTTCAACTTCAGCTAAACGATCCGTTAAAGATTTTTCCTGATCTTTACCACGCACATCAGCGCCAAAACCAATCCCCGTACCTGTATGACAACGTTGTTCAATCACTTTATCTAAACCAGAAAACGCGCCACCACAAATAAAGAGGATCTTGGAGGTATCAACTTGTAAAAACTCTTGCTGCGGATGCTTACGCCCACCTTGCGGTGGAACGGAGGCAATCGTTCCTTCAATAAGCTTTAATAAGGCTTGCTGTACACCTTCACCTGAAACATCACGGGTTATAGACGGGTTATCTGATTTACGTGAAATTTTATCAATTTCATCAATGTAAACAATACCACGCTGTGCTTTTTCCACATCGTAATCACATTTTTGCAATAACTTTTGGATAATATTTTCAACATCTTCACCCACATAACCAGCTTCGGTTAACGTGGTTGCATCTGCCATAGTAAATGGCACATCCAGTAATCGAGCCAGGGTTTGTGCTAATAACGTTTTACCACTACCCGTTGGTCCAATAAGTAAAATGTTACTTTTACCCAGCTCAACACCATTATGATTATCACCTTTACGCAGACGTTTATAGTGATTATAAACGGCTACCGCTAATACTTTTTTCGCGTGATCTTGACCAATAACATACTCATCAAGCTTTTCTCGGATTTCCATAGGAGAAGGTAATGCCTCCTTACTTTCTTTTGGCGAAATTTCAGAAATTTCTTCGCGAATAATGTCATTACACAGTTCTACACATTCATCACAAACAAAGACTGATGGACCAGCAATTAATTTACGTACTTCATGTTGGCTTTTGCCACAAAATGAACAGTAAAGTAATTTACCATTATCGCCACCACTTTTAATATCGGTCATGCCCTACCTCTAAACTTATAATACTAATAAATCCATTTATTTCTCGATCTACACTGCTAAGTATACACCGAAATCTTATTTATCATCACGTTGTTCTAATATAGAGTCAACTAATCCATATTCAACCGCAGCTTCAGCACTTAAAAAATTATCTCTGTCGGTATCTTGAGAAACTTGTTCTAACGTCTGGCCAGTATGTTCAGCCATTAATCTGTTAAGTTTATCTTTTATGTATAAAATTTCTTTAGCATGAATTTCAATATCTGATGCTTGCCCTTGGAAACCACCTAAAGGTTGATGAATCATCACCCGGGCGTTTGGCAAACAGTATCGTTTGCCTTTCTCACCACCGGATAATAGAAAAGCGCCCATACTTGCCGCTTGACCAATACAGACAGTACTGACATTCGACTTGATAAATTTCATCGTGTCATAAATTGCCAGACCTGCAGTGACTGAACCACCGGGTGAATTTATATAAAGAAAAATATCTTTATCTGGGCTTTCAGACTCCAAGTATAATAACTGCGCAATAATCAGGTTAGCCATATGATCTTCAATTGGGCCACAAAGGAAGATTACCCGTTCTTTTAACAGCCTTGAGTATATATCATATGAACGTTCACCTTTAGGGGTTTGCTCTACAACCATAGGCACTAATGTGCTTTCGATACCTGTAGTACTGCTTTGTGATGAAATCTGAAATGAACTTTGTGATGTAATTTGAGAATTAAACAAGAGTATACCTTCCCTTAATGAATATAATGGCCCGTATGTTGCCATACAAGCCATTAAATTTAAGCGATTGCTGAGTCTATTGTCAATGCAAAACTGCGATAAACTTCAGCTTTACTTAATATTATTTAGCTTCTGGGTTCATTATCTCATTGAAGCTTGATTTTTTATCAGCAACATTAGCTTTTTCAACTAAAAGCTCAACGGCTTGCTCTTCTAAAGCAACATTTTGCATTTGCTGCATCAGTTCTTTATTCTTAGCATAATACTCAACAACTTCTTTAGGGTCTTCGTAAGCTGAGGCCGCAGATGTAATTAGTTCATTTACTTTAGTTTCATCAACTTTAAGTTCATTTACTTTAATGACTTCACCTAAAAGTAAACCGATTTTAACGCGACGTTCTGCTTGCTCTGTAAACATTTCTGCAGGAAGTTGTGGCAGGTTTTTAGGGTCCATTTTTCCTTGGAAACGTTGCATCGCTTGTTGACGTAGAACATCTACTTCTTGAGTGACAAGTGCTGCTGGTAAATCAACGTCATGTCCGGCTAATAAACCATCAAGTACTTGTGTTTTAACTTTCGCTTTAACGGCTTGTGTTAATTCACGTGTCATATTTTTTCTTACTTCAACACGTAAAGCTTCAACACCACCATCTTCAATACCGAAAAGCTTTGCAAAGGCTTCATCGATTTCTGGCAGCTCTGGAGCTTCAGTTTTATGAACAACAATATCAAACTCTGCATCTTTACCTTTAAGGTTTTCTGCATGATAATCTTCAGGGAAAGTGACCTTGATAGTTTTTTCATCACCGGCTTTCATGCCCGTAACTTCTTTTTCAAAACCAGGGATCATACGACCAGCGCCAAGTTCTAATTCAAAACCTTCAGCTTTACCGCCGTCAAAGTCTTCACCGTCGACACGACCAGTAAAATCAAGTGTTAACTTATCGCCCATTTTGGTATTACGATTGTTTTCTTTCCATGTTTGGTGTTGCTTTTGCAGCGTAACAAACATTTCATCTAAATCAGTATCAGTCACTTCCACTTGTGGACGCTCGATAGTAATTTTATCTAAATCTTTTAATTCAACTTCAGGATATATTTCAAACGTTGCTTCAAACTCGAATGCCTTACCATCTTCATTGCTTTTAGCAACAAATGAAGGACGACCTGCTGGATTGATTTTTTCTGCAACAATAGCATCAACAAAATTACGCTGCATTATTTCACCAGCAACTTCTTGACGTACTGATTTACCGAAGCGTTTTTGAATAACTGACGCTGGCACTTTACCTGGACGGAAACCGTTAATACGCTGTGTTTTACTCATTTGACGAAGACGATTCTTAACTTCTACATCTACTTTTTCGGCCGGAACAGAAATAGTCAGACGACGTTCCAAACCTTGGGTAGTCTCAACTGAAACTTGCATTTAAATACCTCAAAAACTTAGCGTATAACGCTTTTTTACGCACCAATTAATAGTCTACATCTTTGGTAATTATTACCAAATTTGTGACAAAATGATGCCCTGTTACAAAAATATGACGCTAAATTATAGCTAGAGCAAAATAAAGTTGCAAGGTGTAAGTTTTAACCATTAAATAAATCATCCTCATTCCTCGATAATTAGCTAACATTTTTATAAATTAGCACCTACCAATAAGCATGATTTTATCAGCTCAACGCAAGGTATATACCCGTTACCAATTAAAGTGCAGGATTTCAGTGGCAATTAAAATGGCTTTAGGCAGGGAAATAATTAAAGCATAGTCACTTCTATGGTTTGATTATTTAACGCGGTATAAAGTCATTTTAACCCCCTCAAAGAAGCATTTGAGCAACAGCACTTCATCCTTACTGTTAATATAAGGACGCTGCATGGATGCAGCTTAATAAAGAATGCAGACGGAACAGGAGTCCCTTATTAGATAATGCAGGAGCAATTATCCTGAACAAGCCTTGATTTATAATAAATGCCTTTCTTAAAGTTTTTTAATTGCTACGAAATATTACATCTTGAAGTTGTACGGGGATCTGACTGGGAAATTTTAGACAATAAAGATTTTTTAGAGTTAACTATCGACACACGGAAAGTAAAATTAGCATGAGAAATGTAGAGGAGACTTTACTTTATAATAAGTAGCTCGAATAGAGGTTAAGTAGTCGGCGTTTATCTTAATACTTATTTCTTTAACCGCCACTTTACTAATTTCCTCGTTAAATTCACCAGCAATAGGCCCGCTATTGTCACAAAACTCGCCGTCAATAAAATAACCACAAGTGAATCGATTAGAAAAACTTAAGTAATATCATCCAAGATTTTAACTAGCTATTAACAAGAGTTCAGCTTAAATATTAAATGCAGTATTATCTAGCAGTTTAGTTAACGATAGAAAGTGGTCGGTGATGCAAGATTCGAACTTGCGACCCCTTGGACCCAAACCAAGTGCGCTACCAAGCTGCGCTAATCACCGATATATGCTGTCAATATTCCAATAGCAAAGCTGTTAAGATTTTAACTTTAGCCTTAGTGAAATATTATTGAGAGTATTAAATAGAGACTTTATATATATTGCAGAAAAAGAAAGTGGTCGGTGATGCAAGATTCGAACTTGCGACCCCTTGGACCCAAACCAAGTGCGCTACCAAGCTGCGCTAATCACCGACATATTCTCTCAATATTTCATTAGTAGACACTAATAAAGTAAAGATGGGGTGGCTAAAGGGACTTGAACCCTCGACAACCGGAATCACAATCCGGGGCTCTACCAACTGAGCTATAGCCACCATAACAATTTTTATACTTATACTTTGTAGTATAAGTATGGTGCGCCCTGCAGGATTCGAACCTGCGACCCACGCCTTAGAAGGGCGTTGCTCTATCCAGCTGAGCTAAGGGCGCAATTTCCTACATAGGCATATCACTTCAACTAAAAGTTAAAAGTGGTCGGTGATGCAAGATTCGAACTTGCGACCCCTTGGACCCAAACCAAGTGCGCTACCAAGCTGCGCTAATCACCGATTTATGCTGTTTTAACAAGCAGTAAACTGTCTCGTTTCAACGGGTGCGGATATTACCGAGTTGCTTACGTTCAGTCAAACCTTTTTTATAAAAAAATAACTGTTCGCTCACTTTTGATACAAGTCGCTGAATAGTTCAGCTAGGTGGCTTGCTTTTGCGCTTTATTTAAACAGCGAAAGTATTAGCATTATTTTGTCGCTATCGAGCGACACATTTAACCAATATATAAAGTAAACCTACAATAGAGCTGTAATTTATGGCAAAATAACCGCGTTTTTATCACTTAAATCTAGGGTCTACACCAGAGTTATGACAGCATCATTAATCGATGGCAAAGCAATTGCCAAACAACTTAGAGATTCAGTTAAAGAGAAAGTTACCCAGCGCATTAACAACGGTCAAAGAGTGCCTGGTTTAGCCGTTATATTAGTAGGTTGTGATCCCGCTTCACAAGTCTATGTCGGCAGTAAGCGCAAAGCGTGTGATGAAGTAGGCTTTATTTCCCGCTCTTATGACTTACCAAACACTACCTCTGAGCAAGAGCTCATAGCCTTGGTAACTGAATTAAATAATGATGATGCTATCGATGGTATTTTAGTACAACTGCCTTTACCTAAAGGTTTAAATGCCGACTTAATTATCGAGCATATTAATCCACGTAAAGATGTTGACGGTTTTCATCCCTCTAATGTCGGTAAGTTAGTATTAAGACAACCCGGTCTAAGACCCTGCACACCAAAAGGCATCATCACGCTCATTGAATCAACCGGGGTTGAAACTAAAGGTTTAGACGCACTTGTTATTGGCGCTTCAAACATTGTCGGTCGACCTATGGGTTTAGAGCTGTTACTAGCCAAGTGCACGGTAACAACAACGCATCGCTTTACTAGAGATTTAGAAGGTAAAGTGCGCAATGCAGACCTTATTGTCGTCGCCGTTGGCAAACCTGGTTTTATTCCGGGTGAATGGATTAAAGAAGGCGCAATAGTGATAGATGTTGGTATTAACCGTTTAGCTAACGGTAAGTTGGTTGGTGATGTAGACTTTGATACGGCTAAAGATAGAGCCTCATTTATCACCCCTGTACCCGGTGGTGTGGGTCCGATGACAGTGGCGAGCTTAATTGAAAACACCCTAATAGCTTGTGAGCAAGCGACGCATTAATAGCTAGCGTTAACTCTACCTAATACCAATTTCAGTAAGTTATTGCCCACTTGTGCTGGTTAAAACACCCCAAGACTACGTTGTTCTCAATCCCAATAGCCAGCTATTGCTCAATCGAACGCCTTGTCCTGAAATGTTTTCCTGTGCACAACAAGATCAAAAACTTAATGAAAATGGTATAATAAAATATATTTATTTACGCTTAGACATCAAAAAAGGGTGAATACTTTATAGTATTCACCCTTTTTTATTGTTTAATGCTTCGTGCTTAGTGCTTTATTTAACCACGCTAAAGTACTTTAAGCTTTACGCCATGTGGTTTTACCGGCGCTATCTTCTAACACAATATTCATCGCATTAAGCTTGTCACGTGCATCATCAGCAAGTGCCCAATCTTTATCAATACGTGCCTGATTACGCTGTACAATAAGCGCTTCAATTACAGCAACTTCGTCATTATCGTTTTCACCTTGTAAGAAAGCTGCAGGATCAAGCTGTAATAAGCCAACAATATCACCAAGAGCAACTAATGTTGACGCCAACTCACTTGCTAAGGCTTCATTATTGGCCGCTTTAGCCACGTTTAACTCTTTTGATAGCTCAAAAAACACTGCCAATGCTTGTGGTGTATTGAAATCATCATCCATGGCTTGGCAAAACTGCTTAACAAAGTTTGAGTTTTTATCTAAGACATAATCACTTTCAATATTTACATCTCGTAGCGAAGTGTAAATTCGTTCTACTGATGCTCTCGCCTGGGTTAAGTTATCTAGCGAATAGTTTAATTGACTTCTATAATGACCTGTCGTTAAGAAAAATCGCACAGTTTCAGCATCATATTGCGTTAATACGTCACGTATAGTGAAGAAGTTGCCTAATGATTTAGACATTTTTTCTTGATCGACTTGCACCATACCTGTGTGCATCCAGTAATTGACATAAGCAGTGTCTAGGGCGCAACAGCTTTGTGCAATTTCATTTTCATGATGAGGAAAGGTTAAGTCAGAGCCACCGCCATGAATATCAAAGTGATGACCTAGCTCTTTGGCACTCATGGCTGAACATTCTATATGCCAACCAGGACGTCCATCGCCCCAAGGAGATGACCAACTTGGCTCGCCCGGTTTAGCCGATTTCCATAGGACAAAATCAAGTGGATTATGTTTATTTTTATCCACTTCGACACGGGAGCCAGCTTGTAATTGTTCCAGATCTTGCCCACTCAGTTTACCGTAGTTCGCATAACTAGCCACCGCAAACAAGACGTCGCCCTGCCCAGTAACTTTAGCGTTATCACCAGCAACATAAGCATGTTTTTTAGCCACTAAGGTTTCAATCATGGTAATGATTTCATCCATGTGTGTGGTTACTCTCGGCTCCAAATCAGGTCGAAGCATATTAAGTGCATCAAAATCTTGATGCATTGCCGCAATGGTACGCTCAGTTAATTCCTCAGTTGTTTCATTATTATCTTTGGCACGATTAATTATCTTGTCTTCAACATCCGTAATGTTACGGACATAATTCACTTCATAACCGGAAAAACGTAGATAACGAGCAATATTATCAAAGCTAATATAGGTGCGACCATGGCCTATATGGCATAAGTCATAAACTGTGCAACCACAAACATATAAGCCGACTTTACCTGCATTGATTGGTGTAAAGATTTCTTTTTTACGACTTAAAGTGTTGTATATCTGCAACATAAGGTTTTATGACTCCGACTGAGTAGTTTTATTTGATTAGGCGGTAGATTGTACCTGAACAAATCTAAAGGATCATCAAGACTAATGCACTTTATAGCAAGTTAGCGTACAATTGTGGCAATTAATTTATTAAAACTTAACAAGAGATAATTATGATCATACTAAAAACCAACCTTGGCGATATTAAAATTGAATTAGACTTCGATAACGCACCTATTTCCGCAAAAAACTTTCAGCAATATGTTGAAGAAGGTCACTATGATGGCACAATATTTCATCGGGTAATTAAAGGTTTTATGGCACAAGGCGGTGGTTTCATTCCTGGTTTAGAAGAAAAAGAATCTCGCGCCAATATTAAAAATGAAGCAAACAACGGTGTCAGCAATAAACGCGGTACTTTAGCAATGGCGCGTACTCAAGAGCCACATTCCGCTTCATCACAATTCTTTATCAATTTATCAGATAATAACTTCCTTGATTTCACTGCTGAAAACACCCAAGGCTGGGGATACTGTGTTTTTGCTGAAGTTGTTGAAGGTATGGACATAGTTGATAAGATGACGTTAGTAGAAACGGGTAATGTACAAGGCCACGGTGATGTGCCAAAAGATGACATATTAATCGAATCGGCCATTGTTGAATAAGTCAATTTAGTCCTTATCAATATTATGACAACAAGTAATAAGCCAGCAATAACTTACTTTATTGCTGATTTACATTTAAGTGAAAACAGGCCGGATATAACCGCCTGTTTTTTACGTTTTTTAAAAAATGATGCGATTAATGCTGAAAAGCTTTATATCCTAGGCGACTTGTTTGAAGCTTGGGTTGGCGATGATGATGATAGCCCTTACCTTAAAACTATCGCTGCTGCGCTCACTACGCTCAGCCAATGTGGTACCAAGGTTTATTATATTCACGGTAATAGAGATTTTCTTATCGGTAAGCGTTACGCTAAACAAGCAAGCATGCAGCTGCTACCTGAAATCGATACTATCGATCTTTATGGTCAACCTGTGGTCATCATGCATGGTGATACCTTATGCACACGTGACATTGATTACCAAAAATTTCGTAAAAAATCCCGTTCTTGGTGGTGGCAAACCATTGTTAAAAGTCTGCCATTATTTGTTCGAAAAAATATGGCTGCTAATTATAGAAAAAAAAGCGCTGCCGCTACGGCGGTGAAATCACAAGAGATAATGGATGTTACCGGTAGCGAGGTGATTGCCTGCCTAGAACATTACCAAAGCCAGTTATTAATTCATGGTCATACACATAGACCTGCAGTACATAAAATTATCGCCAATGGCGAAAGCGCGCAACGTATTGTCTTAGGTGATTGGTACGAACAGGGGGCTTGGCTAAAAGTAACACCTAACTCTATTGAATTACTCAATCAAGCATTAACTTCGTAAATACTAACCCCTGCTCATATCGCATCGTTTAAATTATTATCCCGACAATAACGGACAATACACCTTAACTTATTATTTTATCGATTAGCATTAAAGCGGTAACAATTGCTTAAACCGGCCTGCCAGAATGAAACTTAAAGTCTTCATCAGGCGATAAAATAAGCTCAGCTTCAACGTTGGCAAAGTATGCTACTCGCTCACTAATATCCTGCCCTGCTACTTGTTTAGCCAATGTTAAATAATCTTGGTAGTGACGGGCTTCTGAGCGTAACAGCGAAACATAAAACTTATTTAAGTCATCATCTAAATGTGGCGCTAACTTAGCGAAACGCTCACACGAACGTGCTTCAATAAAGGCACCAATAATTAATTTATCAACCAAGGCATCGGGCTCAAAAGTTTTTACATGTTTGAGCATACCTTTGGCATATCGACCAGCAGTGATACCATCAAAAGGAATATCTCGCTTAACCATAATCTCTAGGACTTGGTAAAAGTGGTGCAATTCCTCTTTAATTAACAGCACCATTTTATCAATAAGATCTTGGCTATACGGCGAATCATTTTTAGGCAGGATAGCTTTAGAGAGGTTGTTTTTATTAGCAAGAGACGCTAAGTCACCCTTTTTTCTATATAGAAAGTCTTCATAAGGTTCAAACCATGCTAATAACACCTTGTGACTGGCTTTATCAATGGCATACTTTCGCAGAAGAAACATAGCAGTTTGTCCGGCTTTAAGCTCACAAGCTAGATGGTCGCGTAAAATTATCGGTAAATTTTCTGCTTTCTTCGCTTCATCTACCCATGTTTCAGGTGTTTCGCATGATAAAAAGCTTAATATGGGTATTAATAGTTGTTCTACTTCGGTCATCTGTTTATCTCTGCTCTATATAACTAGGGAGCTCGTTTGAATAAATTTGATTTATTACGCTATTTTAAAAGCCTATTTCTTGAGATACTAGCAAAATCTGTTTTTACCTTACATAGAGCAACTTTATGCCTTCTATTATAAAAAAAACGCTTAGCAAAAAAAATGCCACTGAAAAACTGGTGAAAAAGCATGAAAAATTGGTGCATAGTGAAAACATGAAAGTGAACTCTCATGTGCAGCGAGAGTGTGATGATTGGATAATCAATACTCTGATGTTAGATACTATTGATGTGCCGTTCAAATACAAACGTAAAAAGCGTTACAAAAATTTGCAGGGACAAAGAGTCAATTTAACTTATTACCCTGAAAGTGAGAACATTGCTGGCTTCAATATTGAGATCATGTCGGTTGTGCGTATCAAAATTAGTTAGTAATCAACTGGCAGTCTTTTTCTTTATCGCATAAAAGTATTAAAAGCTCTTTTGATAGAGTTTTATTGTTTATTTTTACAGCAACACTTGACGAATCATCTTATATCTTTCATAAATAAAGAAGTAATAATAAGAGTACTGATGGCTTAATTATTTATTGTTGTTTTTTAGACTAAAAAGTACTTTCCGAATATTTACGTGCGAGAGGAATGATTATGATACTAAACCACATCTGGGGATTATACACTCACCCTAAAGAAGAATGGCATGTTATCGAAAAACGCCACGAAAGTTTAAGTTATAGTTTAATGCATATTTTAACCATAGCGCTAATCCCTGCAATATGTTGTTATTATGCTACGGCTTACATTGGCTGGACCATAGGTGTAGGTGACCCTATTAAAATAAGCGTAGAAAGTGCTAAAATTATGGCGGTGAGCATGTATTTCGCTTTAATATCTGGCGTGTTCGCCTTAGCTTATTTGATTCAGTGGATGGCGAAAACTTTTGACTCAAAACCTGATTATGTGCAAGCACTTGAACTTGCTGCCTATACCTCGACCCCATTATTTATGGTAGGTATTACCGCTTTATTCCCGGTACTATGGTTTGTCACCCTTGCTGGCCTTGCCGCCGTAGTTTATTCAATCTATTTGTTATATTCAGGCGTACCTATCATGATGAACATCCCAGAAGAAAAAGGCTTTATCTATTCAAGCTCAGTAGTAACTTGCGGGTTAGTATTGTTAGTCGCCTTAATGGGACTTACCGCAATGATGTGGACTATGGGATTTGGGCCAGAATTTGTCCCTTAACTAACCTAGACAACTTTCAACTAGAGAATATTGAACTAGAAATATTAATGTAGACAAACTATAAATAAAAAAGCCTTATCTCTGCTATAGAAATAAGGCTTCTTTTTTAGCAATTTTTATTGAAGAGTTTGAATTTCACTCCTTACTTATAAGTAATAGGAACTACTCTGCCCCTTCATTATGCATATCAATTATTGAATCAGCGTTTTTATCTGAGGTTTCTTTGCTGCTATTATTACGTAACGCATCTAGCTTCTCTAAGTAAGCTTGGTCAATATCATTGGTCACATAATTACCATCAAAGACTGAAGTGTCAAACGATTTAATTTCTGGGTTACCTGAGCCTACCGCGCTAATTAAATCTTCAAGAGATTGATAAATTAGTTTATCGGCGCCAATTAAATTACAAATATCATCTAATTCACGACCATGAGCAATTAATTCATTAGCACTTGGCATATCGATACCATAGACATTTGGGAACCTAACTTCAGGCGCAGCAGAAGCGAAGTAGACCTTATTGGCACCTGCAGCTCGCGCCATATTAATAATTTGTTCAGAAGTAGTTCCTCGAACAATAGAATCGTCTACCAGTAAAACATTTTTACCTTTAAACTCTGTGGTAATAGCGTTAAGTTTTTGACGAACAGATTTTTTGCGTTGTTCTTGACCTGGCATAATAAAGGTACGGCCAATATAACGGTTTTTAACAAAACCTTGACGATAAGGTAAGTTAAGATGATGAGCAATTTGTAAGGCTATATCACAAGAAGTTTCAGGAATAGGAATAACAACATCAATATCAAGATCCTGCCATTCATCCGCGATTTTCTGACCTAGCTTAGTGCCCATTTCTACACGAGCGGCATAAACAGACATTTTATCCATGGTAGAATCAGGGCGGGCAAAATAAACAAATTCAAAAATACAAGGGCTATAAACCGGATTTTCAGCGCATTGCTGGCTATGAATTTGACCATTTTCAGAAAAGAATATAACTTCACCCGGGGCTATATCACGGACAAAATCAAAAGAGCAGGCATCAAGAGCTACGGATTCAGAAGCCACCATATACTCAACACCTTCTTTAGTTTCTCGCTTGCCAAATACTAAAGGACGAATACCGTTAGGATCACGAAAGGCAATCATACCGTAGCCAACTATCAAGGCGACAGTTGCATAAGCGCCACGAACACGTTTATGAAGATTAGTTACTGCCGTAAAGATATCATCCGGGGTAAGGACAATATTATCACCTTGCTGTAATTCGTGCGCTAAGATGTTTAGTAAAACCTCAGAGTCTGAAGTAGTATTAACGTGTCGACGGGCTTCCTTAAATAACCATGTTCTTAATTCATCAGCATTCGTTAAGTTACCATTATGTGCTAATGATAAGCCAAACGGTGAGTTTGTATAAAAAGGTTGTGCTTCTGAAGAGCTAGAAGTACCAGCGGTAGGATAGCGAACATGGCCAATGCCAATATCACCTTGTAAACGGAGCATATGGCGGGTATGAAAAACATCTTTCACCAAGCCATTTCCTTTACGCAATCTGAAGGTATTATTATGAATGGTTACAATACCTGCAGCATCTTGACCACGATGCTGAAGTACAGTTAATGCGTCATATATAAACTGACCAACAGGGGTTTTACCGACTATACCAACAATACCACACATAAAATTCTCTCCACAAAAAAATATTTACAATACTTATTTAGCTAAAGCGCTATGCTCAGGATGGTATGAACCATCGTATAAATATTGAATTATAGGATATTGAAATAATATCTTATAAATTACAGTATACGGAGTTACTCCGCATGAACTTAGCCGTTACGAGTAACAACTAACTTAAAAAAATTGATGACTGTTTAAGATACTCAAAAAACCATTCAACCACCAAAGTAAACTCAGGGATTAATTCGGAGCTTTGCCACCACTGTGTTTTTGCCGCACCGGTAAAAGCATCGACAAAAAACAACATGGCACTGATAATGAGTACCCCACGAAGGGCGCCAAAAACAAGACCTAATATACGATCTGTACCAGAAAGACCAGTTTTACTGACCAACTGCCCAATAAGATAATTAACCAAAGCACCAAGCACTAAGGTAGTAATGAAAAGAATGGCAACGGCTGCGGCATTGCGCAAGAATTGATCAGAAATATTGGTTAACAGGTTGGCAAGATTGGCATAAAAAGTACTGGCTATGAAAAATGCACTGACCCAAATCACTAAAGATACCGCTTCTTTGACAAAGCCTCGTACCAAACTAACCAGTGTTGATATACCTATAACGGCCAAAATGGCGTAATCTATCCAAACCATAACTTGAGTGTCTCGTTGAGTTTCTCTAAATTAGAGGCGCGCATTCTACCAGAAGTAGCAAAATAATGCCTACATTTTATAAAACCCTGTTACTTAATCGGTTCAAAATACGCCACTTTCCCTTGGATACCCGTCAATTTCTTCAGCGCCGGTAGCTTTTTAACCATGGCTGACTTTATTAACTCTGGCCCGATAATGACTTTAGTTAATATGCCCTGCTTGGTTTTGATTGGTTTAGTAAAAGCAATATAACCCATAGACTTTAACTTTGTTAATAACTGGGCAACATTACTTTTATCTTTAAAACTGCCTAAATGAATCACCCAGGCTTCTTGAGGGACCGCTTTTTCTGGTAAGGTTTTACTTAGCTGGTTTGGTATTTTTACTGGCGCTTTAGCGAGCGGTTTAGTAACGGCCACTTTATCTTTTAACTTTTCCGCAGTTTTCGGCGACTGCCCATGGGTATAATCAGTTATAACCTCATCGATAGCTTGCTCATTAGAAATTGAGATAGCTTTTTGTCGTACTAAGTTCTCTTCAGGAAAGGGTTTATTGATTAGCTTTCCAGAAAAAACTTCAGCTTGAGGGATAGCTTCAAAATCAGCTTGGTGTGACTGTTTCTCGCCATCAAGTACATCAGGTAGGAAAATAATAACCACGGCGGCAACAATAACAGTACCGACAAGGCGATTTTGAAACGGTGTAGACAAGAGACACTCCTAATTAATACAACTTAAGTAATTCGGAAAACTTACCGCTCAAAATGAATACCGCCAAACTAATACGGTAAAACTAACACGGCCAAACTAACAAATAGTCAGCTGGGCTCTGATTTGAGCAACAGTAAAAAATGAGCCAAATACAAGAATTAAGTCAGACGAACTCGCCTGCTTGTTCGCCATTCTAAATGCCTCATCAACATTGTCAAAACAATTAGTGGCATTAGTGAACATCGCCAACTTACTTTGCATAGTTTCTTTGCTGGCAGCCCTTGGTACACTTAGCGCTCCAGCATACCAATAATCAACAACATCTTTTAGTGATTGCAAACAGCCACTGATGTCTTTATCACCGAGCATAGCAACGACAGCATAAATATTTTCATAGTTAGCTTGTTCTTTTAACTGCTTAAGGTAATCCGCTAAGTATCGAGTTGCTTGGGGATTATGGCCAACGTCGAGAATTACATCACAATGATTTTTTTGTGGTATTAATTCTGTTCGCCCGGCGACTTTAGTTATCGAAATAATTTGGTTCACAAAGTCAGCGCTAAGAGGTATTTCAAGTTTTTCTAACACCATTAACGCGGTCGCCACGTTATCTCGTGGGATAAAGGGTGTTTTTAGCGCGGTTAACAACGTTTGCTTTGATTGCCATTGCCAAGAAGTTTTTTCACCGGTAACAACAAACGCTAGCTCACGTAAAAATAACCTTTCACCATGAAGAGCGTGTAACGCATGAGCATGAGCTAGCACCGACTTAGGTACATTACTATCACCAATGACTATGTCTTGCTCTTGTCGCATAATACCTGCTTTTTCAAAGCCAATACTTTCTCTGTCATTGCCTAGGAAAGCTTGATGGTCAAGATCTATGGTAGTGATCACCGCAATATCGGCATCAATGATATTCGTTGCATCCAAACGGCCACCTAGGCCAACTTCAAGTATGATAAAGCTCGGTTTAACATCCATTAACACCAACAGTGCTGCTAATGTTGTATATTCATAGTAGCTGAGAGATATTTCGCCACGAGCCGCTTCAATTTGTTCAAAAGCAGCCATTAACGCCTGATCTTCAATATCTTGCTTATTAATCCTCAGGCGCTCATTAAAGCGCTGCATATGGGGAGAGGAATAAACGGCAACGCTTTGCTTTGCACCTGCTATTTTGGCGTTAAGTAAGGCATTCTCCATAAAAGCACAGGTGGTGCCTTTACCATTTGTGCCGGCAACCGTAATAACCTTGGCAAAACTTAAGTCAATCGCTAAACGCTGGGCAACTTTGCCAACTCGATCTAAACCAAGATCTATCTCAGTACTATGTAGATTTTCTAAATAATAAAGCCACTGATCGAGATGAGTGAAATCTTGATAGTGGCTTGAATTTGATTTTAACATTTATGTCATCAATAAGTGATTGAAGTGAAATAAGCAATAACGACTATTGGCTTATTCTGCTTTCGAAACTACGCTATCTTGGCCCATAAACTTAGCTAACATTCTCGCTATTGTTGTTTTCATTTCACGACGATCAACAATCATATCAATAGCGCCTCGTTCTAATAAAAACTCACTGCGCTGGAATCCTTCAGGTAACTTCTCTCTAACGGTTTGCTCAATAACACGCGGGCCAGCGAAACCTATTAGTGCTTTAGGCTCAGCCAGATTAATATCACCTAACATAGCCAAACTTGCCGATACGCCCCCCATAGTTGGGTCCGTTAATACTGACACGTAAGGCAGACCTTGCTCACTCATTTTAGCTAAAGCGGCACTGGTTTTTGCCATTTGCATTAAAGATATTAGCGCTTCTTGCATGCGGGCACCGCCACTGGCTGAGAAACAGATAAAGGGTACATTATGCTCTAAACAGTATTCAACACCCTTAACAAAACGAGCACCAACTACAGAAGCCATTGACCCGCCTAAAAAGGCAAATTCAAAGGCGGCAACAACAACTGGCATACCATATAATTCACCACTCATGACCACCATAGCATCTTTCTCACCGGTGTTTTTTCGAGCGGCAGTTAAACGATCTTTATATCGCTTAGTGTCTTTAAACTTTAAGATATCTTGTGCTTCAAACTCCGCACCTAATTCAATGCGATTGTTCTGGTCAAGAAAGCTATCAATACGTTTACGCGCATTGATTCGCATATGGTGATCACATTTAGGACATACTGATATTTGACGCTCTAATTCAGCTTTATAAAGCACGGCATTACATGAAGAACACTTACTCCATACACCCTCAGGAATATTACTTTTTTGTGTCGTTTTTGCTTTCGGGAGAATTTTTTCTATCCAGCTCATAATTTTATTTTTGCCTGTTGCAACGAAATATCTGTCGGTTTATTGATGGAAATAATCCACCAAACTCTGGTTTGAATTTATACTAATTTTAAACCACATATTAGAGCATACTATACCCTATAGAATATAGAAAAAACTGGTCTGCTCAGTGAAAACCATGATTTCACCACCTTTTTTTCTTATAAAAATAGTGGCCCTAAACGACTTTTAGGCAAGTTAAAACTTTCGGGGTAATCAACATCAACAAAATATAACCCTTCCGGTGGGGCCGTAACGCCAGCAACACAGCGGTTTTTAGCCAATAGTACCTCTTTTATCCAAGAGGTTGTTTCTTGTGATTGACCCACACGCATTAAACTACCAACAATATTTCTTACCATATGATGCAAAAAAGCATTCGCCTTGATATCAACAATAAGGTAATCACCTTGTCGAGTCACCCGACAATGTTTTATCGTACGAACCGCAGAGTGAGACTGGCAATGTACGGTTCGAAAAGAGGTAAAATCATGTTGTCCAAGCAGATGATCGGCGCCTTGCTGCATAAGTTTTTCATCTAAGGCATAGTGACAATGGCTGATGCCGTAACTTAATATAGCTGAACGTAGCGGTTTATTATAGATGATATAACGGTAATTTCTCGCGGTGGCACTAAAACGTGCATGAAATTCGTCATCGACTTGCTTCACCCATGAAATAGCAATATCAGCAGGTAAATGAGTATTAACACCCAAAGTCCAAGCGATATCTTTACGTTGTTTAGAGGTATCAAAATGGATAACTTGATTAGTTGCATTAACGCCCGTATCAGTACGCCCAGCACAAACAACCTCTATAGCTTCATCGGCAATTTTTGATAAGGCTTTCTCTACTTTTTCTTGTACAGTGATAGCGTTATTTTGCCGTTGCCAGCCACAATAATTTTTACCATCATACTCAATACCTAACGCATAACGCATGCAAACCTACCTTGTTTGGTGAGGAGATTATTTTCGCTGCGCATTATCCTTTATTTTATCCCGTTATACTATTTTATATTAGCGCCTTACAATGTATCTAATAGTCTTTGTGCGGCCACTTGCTGAGTTTTGTTACCTTTTTTAATGACCTCCTGCAAGATTACTTCAGCGTTTTCTTCATCACTCATCTCTATATACATTTTTGCCAAATCTAACTTACTCGACATGGAGCCATCTTTATCAACATCAATACCACTATTATTTTCGGAAAACCGAGCTAAACCAACTTCAATATTAGTCTTTTCGTAAGGCTCAGAGGCATCTGCATTGGCTAAACTTTCAGAGAGCAGTTCATCAACAGAGACATAATCCTCTGTTGCCTCAGCTTCTTTGATGCTTTCAAGGCTTTCGCTAAGATTGTCATTAATTAAATCATCATCAATATCATCAATGGTTAGCTCAACCTTATCAACCGCTGTTGAGGCAGTGGTTGACTCTTTCTCAATAGTTGCTAACAATTCATCAAAATCAACATTATCTAACTCGGTAATTATGTCTAAATCAGCCATTTTTTCCGGATCTTTTTCTTCGTCTACATCAGTAGTCTCGGCCAATAAGTCAGCTAAGACCTCTTCGTCAGAAAAGTCAGGAGCAAGATCAATAACATTAAGAGGACTTATTTCTGTTTCTTGCCCTGATTGCTCAGCCGTTTCATCTAGCCCCTCTTCGACTAACAATTGACTTAATGCCGACTCAGTGAATGATTCATCACTTTGTCCATTAGCTGTTTCATCGCTCATATAGTCCGTTAAGCTATCGCCAATATCTTCTTGAGTGCCTTGTTGCTCATTTTGCCCAACTTCATTTTCGCTTTGTGTATCAGCAATAAGGGCATCAATATCTAACTCATCATCTACGGCAGCACTTTCACTACTCGCTACTGTTTCATCAGTTAATTCAGCGTCATTTTGCTTGGCCAGAATATCGCTAAAATCTGCGGTGAGAAATGGCGTGACATATTCAGCGGTAAATTCAGCAATTTTAGCTTCATTTTCTGCAATTTCTTTTTGGATTTGTAACTCTTCAGCACTCAAGCCACTATCGTTTTCCTTAGTGCCCTGTTCGTCCATTGCCATAGCCGATGTTTCGTCTGGCAAAGCTGTTTTTTCCGATATTGACGGCGTTGGCGCATGATCGGACATTGAGGCAATCAAAGCATCAATGTCATCTGGGTCGGTAAGTTCAGCTGACTCGTCGGCGGCTGCTTCGACTGGCTTGTCCGTGACTGAGTCACTTGCCGCATCACTTCCCTGGGCAGAAACCGAGGCAAGTAGCGCATCGATATCATCTGGATCCGTGACCTCTGCTGTTTCTTCGGCTATTTTTTCTGCTGTTATTTCAACAGGTACTTCTTTAGCGGCTGCTTCGACTGGCTCGTCAGCGACTGCATCACTTGCCTGAGCAGACACAGAGGCAAGTAGCGCATCGATATCATCTGGATCCGTGACCTCTGCTGTTTCTTCGGCTATTTTTTCTGCTGTTATTTCAACAGGAGCTTCTTTAGGGGCTGCTTCGACTGGCTCGTCAGCGACTGAGTCACTTGCCTGAGCAGACACAGAGGCAAGTAGCGCATCGATATCATCTGGATCCGTGACCTCTGCTGTTTCTTCGGCTATTTTTTCTGCTGTTATTTCAACAGGAGCTTCTTTAGCGGCTGCTTCGACCGGCTTATCAGCAACTGTGTCACTTGCCGTATCACTTCCCTGAGCAGACACCGAGGCAAGTAGCGCATCGATATCATCTGGATCAGTAACATCCGCTGCTACTTTTTCTTCGGTTATTTTTTCTGCCGCTTTTTCAATAGGAGCACCTTTTGCGGCTGCTTTGACCGGTTCGTCAGCAACTGAGTCACTTGCCGCATCACTTGCCTGAGCAGAAACAGAAGCAAGTAGCGCATCGATATCATCTGGGTCAGTGACATCTGCTGCTGCTTTGTCTTCGACTATTTTTTCTGCTATTTTTTCAATAGGAGCACCTTTTTCGGCTGCTTTGACCGGTTCGTCAGCAACTGAGTCACTTGCCGCATCACTTGCCTGAGCAGAAACAGAAGCAAGTAGCGCATCAATATCATCTGGATCCGTGACCTCTGCTGTTTCTTCGGCTATTTTTTCTGCTGTTATCTCAACAGGCGCTTCTTTAGCGGGTACTGATACTGATACTTGTTCTTTCGCTGGCTCGTCATCATCAAGCTTGTCAATACCACCCAGCAGATCATCTAAGTCATCTTGACTTAGTTCACCACCAGTAAGCTCGTCTGCTTGGTCATTTTTTTCGTCAGTTACCTGTTCATTTATTTCATCGAGTGCAACTTCGGATTTTTCTTTAGCTGGCTCTTCAATAACGGGATCCTCATCGTCAAGATCGTCTAAACCGCCAAGTAAATCATCTAAGTCATCTTGGTTTAATTCACCGCCAGCAAGCTCATCCGTTTGGTCATTGGTTTTATCATCGGCTGAAGGCTTTGCCGAGCCAGGAGGTTCATCATCTAATCCTGATAACAATGAGTCTAAATCATCTTGAGCCAACTCACCGCCCTCAAGAATATCATCGTCACTACTATCATCGAGTAGTATATCTTCAAGATCATCGAGATCATCGAGATCATCTAAACTATCGTCTTCATCTAAATGAATAGCATCACTATCGTTGTCAATTAAATCAATGGATAATTCATCATCCAATGACAAGTCATCACTCAAATCAAGCTCATCATCCAAGCTCAGCTCATCGTCTAATGACAATTCATTATCAAGTGATAGTTCCTCTTTAACATCAGTTTCTTTTTTAGGACTAGGTGTTTTCTTTTTGCTATCTAACTCGCTGAAAAAAGCTTCATCCGATGCTTGTTGCCTACGCTTAAACAAAAAGCCTAATAAGGCGAGGATTAAAAGAGCTGGCATGGTGCCCATGACAATTTTAAACCATAAAGTTGAGGTTATATCTTGCTCTGCCAGTGCTGCCTGTTGCTGCTCTAATAATAACTGCTGTTCCCTAGCTTCCGCCTTTGCTAATAAGGCTTGCTGCAATTTGATCATGTCGTCCATTTGCAACTTAATTTCTTTACCTTTAGCGACCTCATTTTGCATGACGTCAAGCGTGTCATTAAAAGAGTTGAGTCGCTGCCGTAAAGCTTCATTTTCTCTTAAAATTGCTTGCAGGCCATCAATAGAATCTGAGATATCATTTTGAATACTCTCTAAACGTTTTTGTTGCTGACCATCAATTTTTTGCAATTGCTCTTTAATTTCAGTTTTTACCGAATCCAAATCTTTTTTCTGAAGCGTCTGCGCTTGCGCTACTCTTTTTTTAGTCGCTTTAGGCTGATTTTTTAGCCAAGCTTTACTATCACGCGCTGACTTATTTTTGGCACTCTCGGCATTAATCGCCAGCATGTTATTAAACGATGGGATTTTTAAATATTGCCCCTCGACTAAATAGTTGATATTACTATCAACAAACGCTTGTGGATTTTCTTGATATAGCGCCTGCATTACTTGGTAAACACTCAAGCGAGTATCAGGCTTAACTCTTGTGGCAATGTTCCACAAAGTATCTGTAGAAATGATGGGGCCGTATCGGTTATAAACAAACACATCACTACTTTTAGGTCCACGCATGCGAATACCGCGATCTTCTTCTGCACTAATAACGGGGAAATGAGCAGTGAGTATGCCAATAATAATCGCCTGCCATAGGCACAAGCGTAATAATTTTTGCATCAGAATTCCTAATGTAAGCTAGTTTAACTATTTTATGTTATGGGCACTAAGCATTATATGTTGCGCCAAAAAAACACCGCATTACTTCACCTTTTACCTAGTAAAGCTTATCTAACAGATAAAATGCAATCTTTATTCCAAAAAAGCATTAACTAACAAGATAATAGCAAATTCACTCAATAAGTCTTCTATTTTTGTAACGGCCCGATAAACAAAGTCGCAAAAAAACTTGGTATGGTGAATACCTAGTTAGAGATTTTAACTATGACAGCGTCCCTTGAGCAATACCTGTTATCGAAAGGGATTAGGTGATTAAACTAAAAAACTCGTCGTTCACTATATGGCGATAATGAACGACGAGTTTTATTGATTGACTGTATTTAACTTTTGTTAACTTAATTTATCGTAGTTAACAACCTTAAGTCACTAGCTTAAATAATCTTTTACCAATAACTCAGCAATTTGTACACTATTTGTTGCCGCCCCTTTGCGGACATTATCAGCAACAACCCACATATTTATGCCGCAATTGTGGCTGATATCTTCACGAATACGACCAACATACGTTTCATCTTTACCACTAGCATCACTAATTTGGGTGGGGAAGTCTTCATCATTACGACAAAGTACGACACCGGGAGCTTTCTCTAACAAGTCTTTAACTTCTTCTGCAGAAATAGGAGAATTAGTTTCAATGTGCAGGGCTTCGCCATGACCAAAAAACACCGGAACACGCACTGCGGTAGGATTAACTAAGACGTTTTCATCACCGAGTATTTTCTTAGTTTCCCAAACCATCTTCATTTCTTCTTTGGTGTAACCATTTTCTAAGAAGACATCAATTTGTGGAATAACATTAAAAGCGATTTGGCGAGAAAAGTTTTTACTTTTCACTGGCTTGCCACTTAATAAATCAGCGGTTTGTTTCGCTAATTCATCCATAGACTCTTTACCACCACCAGATACCGATTGATAGGTACAAACATTGATCCGGCTAATACCAACGGCATCATAAATAGGCTTTAACGCCACCATCATTTGAATGGTTGAACAATTAGGATTAGCAATGATATTGCGATTACGGTAATCCACTAAGGCTTCTGGATTAACTTCAGGCACAATAAGAGGAATATCGTCATCGTAACGAAACTCAGAGGTATTATCGATAACAATACAACCAGCTTCACCCGCTATAGGCGCAAACTTAGCAGAAGTGGCGCCGCCAGCTGAGAAGAAACCAATTTGTGCTAGGCTCCAATCAAAATGTTCGGCGTCAAGTACTTCAATACTTTCACCATTAAACTCAATGATCTCACCCGCAGAGCGAGCACTTGCTAATGGGTAGAGTTTATTAATGGGGAATTTTCGTTCGGCTAAAATATCCATAATTGTTTTGCCAACTAATCCTGTTGCGCCAAGTATACATACATCAAATTTCTGTGCCATGATTCTCTCTCTAGTTGGACATTTTACTAAAACCTAAGCGATGTGGCACATCACTATCGGTATTGGGTGACAAGGTAACGGTAACCGCGGAAAACTCCCTGCGAACGGGGTAATTTTTCCGTAGACTATCGAAACCTTGAGTGAATAATTGTTGACGAAATATTGCATCGTCTCGCCTGACATCGTAAACCATTTTAACTAACTGGTTTAGTAGTATTTGGCTAAAATTTTGATTAATTTCAATTGCTGGAATACTTGCTGGCGGTAAAAAATTGGCTAATTGATATTTTGGCTCAATTTTAAGCTGTTGACATAATGCCTGATAGAGCATTTCACTACCACGAGCTTTTCCTTCTAAGCTATAACCAGCAATGTGTGCCGTGGCTATTTCAGTATAAGGAATTAAGGCCTCAAGGACGTCCGGCTCGCCTTGCCACACATCGAGCACAATTTTGAGCCCATGACCCGCCTGTTTAAGCGCTAGTAAGGCATGGTTATCAATCACATCGCCACGACAAGCACTGATTAATATTTGCTCATCGTGTAACTGAGTAAGGTTTTCTTCATTTAATAATTGAAATGTTGGGTGTGCGCCACCAACAACTTTAGGCACATGTAAAGAGATGACATCACAAGCTAAGACTTCCGCCAGTGAGACATACTTTCTTTTATCTGTACGGTCAATAGGGTCACCTTGCGCTTGCTGTTGGCGCTGATTTTCGGCCTGTTTTTCTGCTAACAAGGGGTCACATATTTTATGCTCAATGCCCAAGGCCAGTAGCTTCTCACTTAAACGGCTGCCAGTATTACCGCCACCAACGATACCAACGGTTAATGACGATAAATCAAGTAGATAACGTTCAGCTAACACCACTAATGCACTTAATACATATTCAGCAACGGAAATAGCATTACAGCCTGGCGCTGAATGGAAGGGTATGTTGCGTTTTGCTAGATAATGCTGATCAATATGATCTGTGCCTATGGTGGCGCTACCAACAAAAGAGAGTTTATCGTTAAGGTGAAGTAACTGCTCATTAACTTGGGTAATCGAACGCACGAGTAGGACATCAGCATCGGCAACTTGCTCCGCGGTTAATGTTCGTCCAGAAAAAGGGATTAATTCCCCCTGCTCATCGCCATTGTGACCCATATTAAGGTGACAGAGTTCACTAAAAAACTCTTGGGCAAAGGGCATATTTTCATCAAAAAATATTTTCATGGCTTGAACTAACTGGCTAATGGCATTAATGTGCACAATTATACGCTAATTTAGCTATTAAGCGCTAGGTAAGCCAAGAATATTCATCTAGATAAAGCTAGATTAAGCTATTGTACAAATAAAAAACCACATCAAGCAGGCGCTTAACATGGTTTATTTTAAATTCCGTAGCAAGTGAGCAGCTTTACTACTGCAATATAAAGCTATTTATATTTTTTCATCACCAAGGTGGCATTAGTTCCACCGAAACCAAAGCTGTTTGACATAATGAGATTAAGTTCAACATCTCGTTTTTCAGTCACTATATCTAAGCCATGAGCTTTTTCATCTAAATTATCAATATTGATTGATGGCGCGACAAAGCTATGCTCCATCATTAAAATTGAGTAAATAGCTTCGTGAACACCCGCAGCACCAAGAGCATGACCTGTCATGGCTTTAGTTGCACTAATTGCCGGTGAATCATCACCAAATAATTCTTGAATAGCGCCTAACTCTTTAACATCGCCAACAGGCGTTGAAGTGCCATGAGTATTTAAGTAATCAATTTTACCTTCCACACCTTGCATTGCTTGTTTCATACAACGCACTGCGCCTTCACCACTAGGTGCGACCATGTCATAGCCATCAGAAGTTGCACCATAACCAACAAGTTCAGCATAAATATGTGCGCCACGGGCAAGAGCATGTTCAAGTTCTTCAACAACAACCATACCGCCGCCACCAGAAATAACAAAACCGTCACGGTCAGCATCATAGGTACGAGATGCTAATTCAGGTGTGTCATTACGACCTGCTGATAATGCGCCCATACCATCAAACATCATCGCAAGAGACCAATGAACTTCTTCACCACCACCCGCAAAAACAATATCTTGTTTGCCTAATTGGATTAATTCCATCGCGTTACCAATACAGTGAGCACTGGTTGCACAAGCTGAGCTAATTGAGTAGTTAACACCTTTAATTTTGAAGGGTGTGGCTAAACAAGCTGAAACAGTACTGCCCATAGTTTTAGGCACAGCATAAGGGCCAACACGACGAATACCACGGGTACGCAGGGTGTCTGTTGAGGCAACAATATTCGCTGATGATGCTCCACCTGAACCGGCAACAATACCCGTACGCACATTGGAGATTTGTTCTTCAGTTAATTTGGCATCTTTAACCGCTTGTTCCATAGCAATATAAGCATAACCTGCCGCATCACCCATAAAACGTACCGCTTTACGGTCGATATGCTCTTTAATCACTAGATCAGGCTTTCCCCAAACATTACTTTTCAAACCTTGCTCAGCAAAGCTATCCGAGTGAGTGATACCTGACTTACCAGCTTTTAATGAGGCCAATACTTCATCAATATTATTACCAATACTGGAGACAATACCTAAGCCTGTTATTACGACACGTTTCATTTAACTAACCATCTATAATTATAAAATTTTGCGCTATTATACTCGTAATAGCCGTCGAACTGGTATTACTAGTTGCTCATGGCAACATAAACCAGCGTACACTTGTACACTATAATATAATATCCATTCTAATATATCTATGACATTTTAACTATCTGTTATTACTTTCTGATTAGAATCAATATGTCAGGTAAAATAGATAAGGTACTCTAAGCTAAATATGTACTATTTTTATCACTTAAGCAAAAGAATTTTTCATGAAAAAACCAGATAAAACATATAAAAGCAGTAAATTATCCTATCAAGAAGATGCGACTCCCTATTGCCAGCGTTTTGATGCCTTTTATTTTGATAGTGAGTCAGCTTATCGGCAATGTGAGTCGATTTTCATTCAAAAAAATCAAATAAAACGTCGTTTACAAACGGCTAAGCAAACTTTTACTGTAGCTGAAATAGGCTTTGCTACTGGCTTAAATTTTTTATTAACCTTACAGGCGTACCAAAAAGCGCAACTACATTCATCGAGCCCACTTGCTCCTTTGCATTTTATTAGTGTTGAGCAGTATCCACGCTCAAAAGAGCAACTTATCCAGGCTTTAGCTAAATTTCCGCAACTAGAGGAGCTGGCGTTAGCACTCACAAATAGTTACCCGGATTGCGCTGTTGAACAATTCCAGCCAGATTTTCAGGCAAGTTTTTTAAATGGCCAAGTGAGTTTAACCCTGGTATTTGATGAGGCAGCCGAAGCTTTATCTTCACTAAAATGTGCCCCACAAGGGGTAGTCGATGCTTGGTATTTAGCTGAATTTTCTGCAAGAACAAATCCTTACCTGTACAGCAAAGCCCTAGTCAGCCAAATTGGCCGACTGGCAAAAGAGCAAGCAACACTTACCACTATGCCCCTAGCGGACTTTTCACCAAGACAGTTGCACGAAATAGGCTTTCGCTTTGAAAATCAAAGTGGTGTAGGTAAAAATAAAGCCATGTTTTACGCTGTCAGGCAAAGTAACCCCTTAACAAATAAAGGTTATCAATTAAGACCACGTATTACCAAGCCTCAACATGTCAGTATTATCGGTGGCGGCATCGCTTCAGCCTGTGCGGCTTATGCACTAACTAAACAAGGCATAAGAGTTACCTTGTATTGTAAAGATAGCGCTCTGGCCCAAGGCGCCTCTAGTAATGCTATTGCCGCTTTATACCCTTTACTGCACCAACAAGCCGATGATATCAGTTCTTTTTATCAGCAAGCCTTCTGGCGTGCTAAAGCGCTATACCATGAAATTACTGAGCAAGGTTTTTCCTTCCCCCATCAGTGGTGTGGTTTATTGGAAGTCTCTTATAAAGAAGCATTAACTAAAAGGCAACAAGCATTTGAACAGCTAAATACTTGGCCTAAAGAGCTTATCCATGGCGTCAATGCCAAGCAGGCCAGCAAACTTGCCAATATAGACCTACCTTATGGCGGTCTGTTTATGCCAAGTGCTGGTTGGCTGTCACCTCAGCACTTAGTAAAACAAATTTTTAATGCAGCTAAAGCAAGTAACCTTTTAGATATAGTGACCGATACCCATATCACCAAAATACGACAAGTTGCTAACGCTACTGCAGATGTAGGCAGCACTAAAGGGGAAAGTAACAGCTCATGGTGCTTATCGAGTAAGCAAGGGGAATTTAACGCCAGTGTTTTGGTCATATGTGGCGGCGCTGATGCCATTGAAATTGAACAACTACAGGCGCTACCGCTGACCGCTACTCGTGGTCAAGTCACGAATATGGCAAGTAATAGTAAGATAAAGAAACTATCGACCGTTATTTGTCATAAGGGCTATTTAACGCCCGAAAATAACGGTATCCACTGCATAGGCGCAACTTTTCAGAAAAATGATACCAATATCAACACCAATAAAGCTGACGATAGTTATAATCTAACGATGTTAGCTAAGTGTTTACCCGAGTTATCCGCATCCATTAATTGGCAAGAGCAAGATATTGCATCAAGTAAGGCAAGGTTACGCTGTATGTCGCAAGACCACCTGCCCCTCGTTGGCGCAGTACCCAATATCAGCGAACATATAAAAGCTTACCCTCATTTAGCCAAGGATAAAAATTGGAAATATAGTCAAGCAGCGCCGTGTATAAGTAACCTTTATGTGTTACTTGGTTTAGGTGCCCGCGGTTTGTGCTCTGCTCCGTTAGCGGCAGATATTTTAACCGCAGACTTATGTAATACCCCTTACCCTATGAATAACCAAATGTTATTTAACCTAAGCCCTAACCGATTTATCATCAGAGACATTATTAAAAGAAAAGTCTCGAAGTGAAGTCGTCTATGCTGTAGCTAATATCCAGCTTAAAATTTCGCTTACCATGAGCCAAAACGCCAAGATAATAACCCGTGTTAGCAAGGTATTACAACCGTGGACTCTCGTCATTATACTGGGGGTTATTTTGCCATTCACCTTTGGCAATACACTCACTTATTGCAAAGCGAAACACTGACCCAAGTGAGTTTTAAAGAGCTGGCGCAATTTTATAGCACTAGAGCGAGTAAATCATCGGGCAACTTGTTAGAAATACTAGAAAAAACATCTCTAAAAAAGAATAACATCAATCACTAACCCCTCATTTTAAATATAAAAGTGCGTAACGCTTGGACTAAAGTGGAAATCGCTGTTGAACCTTCAGCCAAAAATTAGTCACTATAGCGTGATCTTGTGGCGACAATTCGGTTTTAGCTTGAGTTAATTTTTTGTCTACTCCTGCAACCAAAGCACTGGTAATAGCTTGGCTCTCATCACCAAACTCGGTAGCCACTAGGGAAAATAACCCGCGCAAGTAACCGCCCGAAAATAAGGTGTCACTGTCGGTATCATCTAGATCGAATAAACCATCTAAATACTGATAAAAATCGGCAATGGTCGTTAATTGCTCACTTGAATTGTTTGAATTGTTTGAATTGTTTGAATTGTTTGACATGTAAATCACTTAAAAATTTGAAAAATAGGGTTTATTGTTACTGGGGACTTGCTAGTGGATAAAGTACTTGGTCTTTATAGCCTGTTGTTATTGTCATAAAGCCAGATAACTGCTGATCTAATTCGCTATCGCCGGTATCGCTAATCAAGGGTCTATTAGCCAAGGCCGCTAATTTAGTTTTAGTCGCGATAATAATAATATTATCACGGCCCCCAGGCTGCGCTAAAATAGTCCGAATAATACGAGGGCTTAATTGCTGATTACCACGGCCAAAAACATGGCCTTGGCCACCAATTAAGGTAATAACCAACTTGCTGATACCTTGAAAATCTGTGATAGCTTGAAAGAGTTCAGTTTCAGTGACATCGGCGGCAGTAAGTGATTGTTCACTGACAATATCGACACCCAGTAAGGTGTTATCCAGACTCAACTCACTCATTAAGAAAGCAGTCGTTGAGCCAGAGCCAATGATAAATTGCCGGTTTTCATAATCAGCCATTTCTTCGATAACAGTGGCGGCAATATCTTGCAGCACAAATTCATCACTTTCTTTACCGCCGGATTTAACCGCTTGGACATAGCGAAGTTCACAGGGAATTTTCATCTCACTATAGCGCTTGGCTTTGACTATACCTTGTCTAAATAAATTTTCGTCTATATCCATAACATCACCGGTCGTTAAGGTAACTAATTCTTTGGTGACCATTAATTCAATAACGCGACCGGCAGCTTTAGGGGTAATGGCATAAACACCCGAATGAATTTTGCAACCTGCTGGTATACCTAACACCGGCACTTGCTGATAATCATCATCACTGGTGACCACATTGGCAATATCTCGGGCGGTGCCATCACCACCAGCAAATAAAATAATATCTACGCCCTGCGCAAGTAATGCTTGTGCGGCTAACTTACTATCTTCACTTTGTGTGTGTTTATGTTTGGCTTGATAGAGCACCTCTACGTTAAAGCCTAGTTCACGGGCACAGTGCTCCCCCATAAGATCATTAGCGGTGTAGATGACAATCTCATCTTGATAAGGTAATAATATTTCAAGAGCCAATTTTGCTCTGGCATTAGCTTGCGGTTTTGCGCCAAGTGCTAACGCATGCATTACCATGCCATCACTGCCTTTTAGCGCAACACTACCTCCTATACCGGCAATAGGGTTGATCACTAAACCTAGTTTAAAATGCTTCACTGCATGTTCCTTTTTACTATTTTAGATACTGGTTTCGACACTACTTTCTACCGGTAACTAAATTGCCCAGCGGTTAAAAGAGATTCGCTTTGATAAAAGTGCGTCAGTGCAGCAATAAACTGCTGTGCACGAGGCGGAAAGCCATGTTCAATAAAAACCAATACTTGTTGATGAACTTTAGCCTTAAAGGCATTCGTATCGCCAAGGTAACCATTAAGATTATCGGCAGAGGTATGGAATTTTTTTTGTGCGGCAACATTAAAGGCCCACTCAATAGCTTGTGGGATCACTTCAACCTGCTCAAATTTATTTTGTTGTTGTTCATTACGACCATCGGGGATATACCAATAGCCAAAATCTTCTAATAGACGCCTTTTCACCCCCGCATGGCACCAATGAGCAATCTCATGAAAAGCGCTAGCATAATAGCCATGGGCAAAGATTATCTGATGGTAAGCACAGTTTTCATCAGCAGGTGCATACAAAGGTTCATCAGCACCTTTGATTAAGCGGGTATTATATTGCTGAAAAAAAACTTGCTCGAATAGAGCGATGAGATCTTGGTAATTGTGCTGCAGCATGACGACGTTTATTTACTGAAATTATTACCGGCTATTGTAACGAAAAATGGCGATTATACCATCGCCATTTTAAATTATTTACCAGACTTGCTTAGCGATTTTATAACTTTTTCACCGCGCTCTTAATAACGAAGTAACCTAAGATGCCTGAAATAAGTGAGCCGATGACAATACCTAATCTGTCTTGGAAAATTGGCGAGTTAGCGCTTTGCTCAAAGGCCAATGAACCGATAAATAAGCTCATGGTAAAACCAACACCACATAATAACGAGACACCGTACAATAACTTCCAGTTAACATTGCTTGGTAATTTGGCAAAACCTAATTTAATGGCAATAAAACAAAAACCAAAGACACCAATTTGCTTACCAACCACTAAACCTAAAATAATACCCAGTGGTACCGGGGAAGTAATTTGCTCTAATCCAACACCTGCAAAACTGATACCCGCATTGGCAAAAGCAAAAATAGGCAAGACCACAAAAGCAATGGTGGTATGTAAGTTTTCCTCTAACGATTTAAGGGGTGACGGTTCATCACCCTTACCTTTCATTGGGATAAAAAAGGCTAACGCAACACCCGCTAAGGTTGCATGCACGCCCGATTTTAACACGGCGATCCACAAAATCACGCCGATAAATATATAAGGCGATGTACTGGTAATGTTATAACGATTCAGGGTAAATAAAAGCGTTAACATCGCTGCTGCTATCACTAAAGACAACATAGATAATTGCTCAGTATAAAACAGGGCAATGATCACAATCGCACCTAAATCATCAAAAATAGCCAACGATGTTAAAAACACTTTTAACTGTAATGGTACTTTCGAGCCAATAATCGCTAAAATACCTAGAGCAAAAGCGATATCCGTAGCAGTTGGAATAGCCCAACCATTTATCGCATTCGGGTTATCATAGTTCAATGCCACATAACATAATGCGGGTATTGCCATACCACCTAACGCGCCAACGGCAGGTAAAGTAATTTGTCCTGGCTGTGATAAACCCCCTTCTAAGAATTCACGTTTTAATTCCAAGCCGATAAGAAAGAAAAATAACGCCATTAAACCATCATTAATCCAAAGTAATAAAGGTTTAGCAATTTCAAGTTTTCCTACGGAAACAACAACGGGTACATCAAGTAATAAAGCATACCAATGAGCCCAGGGAGAGTTGGCTAAGATCATGGCAAAAACGGCAGCGAACATTAATATAATGCCGCTGGCAGATTCTTTTTTCAGAAATGTATCAATGGTAGAAATTGGCATAGTTGTCCTTTTTTTGCTTATGCTATTTAGGAGGAAAAGATATCCATAGTATTATGTCATAATATGTCACAATGGCAGGTACTAGCAAACATTAACATTGTGAAAGTTTGTAACAATTTTATCACGTTATAACAGCAGAATATCGGCTGAAATATAAAAATAATTCGGATACTTTAACGTTTAACGTCAAAAATTCAAATTACTACGATATTACACTAGTCTCACTACCGCCATTAAGTGTAATATTTAGCTAAAGTAGCGCTATTAAATTTACAGGTGACTAATGAAAAAACTTGATAGCATCGATTTACAAGTATTAACCATACTTTATGATGATGCAGATATTACCAATAAAGAACTTGCAGCCCAAATAGGTATTGCGCCCTCAACGTGTTTAGAGCGAGTAAAGCGCTTAAAACAAAGTGGCGTTATAAAGGGAGCATTTATCGATGTTAACTTAAAAACTATTGGCGGTAATATAGAGGCCATTGCCGCTATTCGTTTGCAACCCTATTCAGAAGAAATTGTTAATAGCCTACGCGATGATTTATTAATGTACCCTGAAATATTAAATTTATACCATATGGGTGGTAGCTATGATTACTACATTCATATGTCGGTAAAAGATAGTGAGCATTTACGTCAATTTGTTTTCAAAAATATTACTTCTCGCGAAGAAGTAACTACGGTAGAAACCTCACTGGTTTTTGAGCATAGCCGCAGTGGCATATTACCCAATTTTGACGAATAACAATTGCCTATTATACCATTTTCATTAAGTTTGTGATCTTGTTGTGTGTAGGGAAAATAAATCAGGGCAAGGCGCTCGATTGAGCAATAGCGGGCTATTGGGATTGAGAGCAACGCCGCCTTGGAGTATTTTAACCAGCACAAGTGGACAATAATTTAATGAAATTGGTATTAAATGTGACTAAAAGTAAGCCATAAAAAATCCCGCGCTATTATTTAATAACGCGGGATTTATATTATCAATGAACGAATACTTTAGGTTTTGAGGTCATCAAAAAATCGTTTAACGCCATCAAAAAATCCAGTTTCTTTTGGACTATGTTTTTTACTACTATTCGCCATTTTCTCTTCTAATTGACGTAATAGGTCCGCTTGATCAGCGGATAAGTTAACGGGCGTTTCCAATACTACTTTACACATTAAATCGCCGGTAGAAGTACTGCGTACCGACTTAACACCTTTACCACGTAAGCGGAACATTTTACCTGTTTGTGTTTCTTTAGGAATCTTCAGCTTAACCTTTCCACCTAATGTTGGCACTTCAATGTCACCACCTAAGGCTGCGGTAACAAAACTAATCGGTACTTCACAATATAAGTGGTTTTCATCACGAACAAATATTTCGTGGTCACGGACATTAACTTGCACATATAAGTCGCCAGCAGGTGCACCATGTTCACCGGCTTCACCTTCACCAGATAAACGAATTCGATCACCGGTATCAACACCCGGTGGAATTTTAACGGATAACGTTTTAGTTTTCTCAACACGACCTTGACCGCGACATGACGTACATTTTTCGCTAATAACTTTGCCCTTACCACTACAGGTAGGACACGTTTGCTGTACGGCAAATAAGCCCTGACGCATCTGTACTTGGCCGTGACCATGACAAGTGCTACAGGTTCTAGCAGAAGTGCCTCTTTTAGCACCAGAGCCATCACACGGCTCACAACTGACAAAGGTAGGTACTTTAATTTCTAAGCTTTTACCCTTAACCGCCGCTTCAAGGGTTAAATCTACATTATAACGTAAGTCTGAGCCACGTTGCTGGCGCTGACGGCCACGACCACCGCCGCCAAAGATATCACCGAAAACATCGCCGAAATCATGACCAAAACCACCACCGCCACCACCACCGCCACCACCTTGCTCAAAAGCAGCATGACCATATTGATCATAAGCAGCACGTTTTTGATCATCATTGAGGATCTCATAAGCCTCTTTAACTTCTTTAAAGGTTTCTTCTTTAGCCTTATCACCTTGAGTCCTGTCTGGGTGATACTTCATGGCTAGTTTTTTATAGGCTTTTTTGACTTCTTTCTCAGTGGCGCTTTGGCTAACCCCTAAGGTTTCATAATAATCACGTTTTGACATAAATCTGTTTCTTTACTTCAAGTTGATTGAGGCTAATTTTCTTCATTTTTCGAAATTTTTCGATAAAAAATCAAGAAAATCAGCACCAAATAAAAATTACTTTTTTCTCTTACTAACACACAAAAAGCGCCGAGAAATATCGACGCTTTATTTTTCTATACAAGTACAGAGGACATAGTTTAACTCTTTTACTCGCTAAGATTAAGCTATATCGCTTTAGTTCAACAAGAAGGTACAGAGCGTATGACTATACGTGAGTACCTTCGCCACAGAAATTAAGCGATATAACGACAGCTAAGCGAATAAAAAACTAATTATTTGTCGTCTTTAACTTCTTCAAATTCAGCGTCTACAACGTCGTCTGCAGGTGCAGCAGCATCCGTTGCTTGCTCAGCACCTTCTGGAGCAGCTTGTGCTTGTTGCTTAGCTTGAGTAATTTCCACTAATTTAGCTGATGCTTCCATTAACGCTTGAGTTTTGCTATCAATCGCTTCTTTGTCATCACCTTTAACCGCGTCTTCAAGCTCAGTCAATGCTGCTTCAATTTTCTCTTTATCTTCACTTGGTAACTCATCACCAGCTTCTTCAATTTGCTTGCGAGTAGAGTGAATCATACCATCAGCTTGGTTACGTACTTGTACTAATTCTTCAAATTTAGCATCAGCATCTGCGTTAGCTTCAGCGTCACGCACCATTTGCTCTACTTCTTCATCCGATAAACCTGAAGAGGCTTTAATAACAATTTTTTGCTCTTTACCAGTATTTTTATCTTTTGCCGTTACATGCAAAATACCATCGGCATCAATATCAAAAGTCACTTCGATTTGCGGTTGACCACGTGGTGCAGCTGGAATACCTTCAAGGTTAAATTGACCTAAAGACTTGTTCGCTGAGGCTTGCTTACGCTCACCTTGACACACATGTACCGTTACCGCTGATTGATTATCATCAGCCGTTGAGAACGTTTGTGATTGCTTAGTAGGAATAGTAGTGTTTCTATCAATAACATTGGTCATTACTCCACCGGCGGTTTCAATACCTAATGATAATGGCGTAACATCTAAAAGTAATACATCGGTAACTTCACCAGAAAGAACACCCGCTTGAATCGCAGCACCACACGCTACTGCTTCATCTGGGTTAACGTCTTTACGTGGCTCTTTACCAAAGAAATCTGTAACCGCTTTTTGCACCATAGGCATGCGTGATTGACCACCTACCATGATAACATCATCGATGTCATCTACGGTTAAGTCGGCATCTTTAAGAGCCTTTCTTAATGGCTCTAAGGTTGCTTTTACCATGTCTTCAACTAACGACTCTAATTTAGCGCGCGTTACTTTGATGTTCATGTGCTTAGGACCTGAGGCATCAGCAGTGATGTAAGGTAAGTTAACATCCGTTTGTTGTGCTGAAGAAAGCTCACATTTCGCTTTTTCTGCCGCTTCTTTCAAACGTTGCATCGCTAATGGATCAGACGTTAAGTCCATGCCTTGATCTTTCTTGAATTCAGCAACAAGATAGTTGATTAAACGGTTATCAAAATCTTCACCACCTAAGTGAGTATCACCATTGGTCGCTAATACTTCAAAGGTGTGCTCGCCGTCCATTTCATCAATTTCAATAATTGAAATATCGAAAGTACCGCCACCTAAGTCGTATACTGCAATAACCTTATCGCCTTCTTGTTTGTCCATGCCATAAGCAAGAGCAGCGGCTGTCGGCTCGTTGATAATACGTTTAACATCAAGACCGGCGATACGACCCGCATCTTTAGTTGCTTGACGTTGTGAATCATTAAAATAAGCAGGAACGGTAATAACCGCTTCAGTGACTGTTTCACCAAGAAAATCTTCTGCCGTTTTTTTCATTTTCTTTAATACTTCAGCAGATACTTGTGGTGGCGCAATTTTGTTGCCTTTTACTTCAACCCAAGCATCACCGTTGTCAGCTTTAACAATGCCAAATGGCATGATTTTAATATCACGTTGAGTTTCTTCGTCTTCAAAACGACGACCAATTAAACGCTTGATAGCATATAAAGTATTTTCAGGGTTAGTCACTGATTGACGTTTAGCAGGTTGACCTACTAAAATTTCACCTTCAGCTGTATAACCAATGATTGAAGGGGTGGTACGCTCGCCTTCAGCATTTTCAATAACACGTACACTGTCGCCGTCTAAAACTGCAACACATGAGTTAGTTGTTCCTAGGTCAATACCGATTATTTTGCCCATCTTGGGAGCTCCTATTCATTAGTCTTTATCTGAAAAAGATAAAGTAATATTAATTAAATTGTTTGTTGAATAGTAAGTGGGGTCAGCAAAATGCTTTTCAACTATTCCTAATAAATAAAACAATAAATATTATTTTTTCTTTATAAAACAACATAAAAAAACCAGACAAATGTCTGGCTTTTATAACTACAATGTACCTTAGTCGACTAAGCTGTAGTGTTCAACGTTAAGCTGTATGGCTCAAGTTAAAAGAAAATGCACGGAGCTGACGTTAGTCAGTGAGTACACTTGATATATAAATTAAGTTTTACAGCAACAAGGAGAACCCGCTACTAAGCAGTAGTGTCTACGCTAGGTGCTGCTTTAGAGACCATCACCATAGCAGGACGGATTAAACGACCATTTAACTCATAGCCCTTTTGCATTACGGCAATAACTGTGTTTGGTGCTACATCCGGCGCTTCTTGCATAGACATAGCTTGATGAAGTTCTGGGTTAAAAGGTTGGTCTTGTGGATCAACCGCAATAACACCAAATTTTTCTAATGACGAAATTAAACCTTGCAGAGTTAATTCAACACCTTCGATAATATCTTTGTTACTTTCATCTTCTCTATCGATACTTTGTAAAGCACGTTCTAAATTATCAACGCTTGCTAACATCTCACCAGCAAATTTTTCTAAGGCGAATTTACGCGCTTTCTCAACATCTTGAGCAGCACGGCGGCGAATATTATCCACTTCTGCTTTGGCACGAATAACCGAATCTTTTTGATCAGCAACGGTAGATTGTGCAGTAGCGACCGCCAACTCTAGCTCGTTAATTTTTTCTTGCTCTTCGCTGAGCACTTCATGAGCATGTTCATGTTGCTCTTCAACCTGCTCTTCGGCTTCTTTTACAATCTCATCTGCTAATTGCTCAGGGCTAATATCTTGCTCAGGGCTGCTTACTTGCTCATCGTTAGTTGGTGTTGACTTTGTTGTCATGGAAAAACCTCAATTTTATAACTATTGGTGACATTATGGGGGCTGTGGAAAATGATTCAAGCGTGATTTTAGACATTTTATAAAAAAGTGAACTTTACAAGTGGATAAAATCCAGCGAAACTGCCCCTATATCTAGCAAACTAAGTAAATTATCCTTATGGCTCAACTCTATACAACTATTGGCCTTATTGGCAAACCAAATCATGATGGCGCGAGTGCCACAATAAAAACTTTGCATGATTATTTATTAGCGAATGACTATCAAGTGATTGTTGAGCATTCTGTAGCACAATCACTCGATATAAAAAACATGACAACGGGTAAGTTGACTGACATTGGCGAGCAAGCTGATCTGGCAATTGTTATCGGTGGTGATGGTTATATGCTTGGCGCAGCACGGGTACTAGCTTGTTATGACATTGGTGTTATTGGCGTGAACCGCGGTAATTTAGGCTTTCTAACCGATCTTTCACCGAATGAACTTATCGAACCTTTAGCACAAATATTAGCGGGTAAGTCTCGCAGTGAACAACGCTTTATCATTGAAGCTGAAGTATATCGCCATGGAAAACTGAAAAGCTCTAATAGTGCCGTTAATGAAGCGGTACTTCATGCCGGGAAAGTTGCTAGCATGATCGAATTTGAAGTCTATATTGATGGGATTTTTATGTTTAGTCAGCGCTCTGACGGCCTCATTGTTTCAACACCTACCGGCTCAACCGCTTATTCTATGTCTGCTGGTGGACCGATTTTAACGCCTAATCTAAATGCACTGTCACTGGTGCCTATGTTTCCTCATACCCTAACAAGTCGCCCTATTGTTGTCGATGGTAATAGTGAAATCAAATTGATACTTGCCAATGATAACCATGAAAATTTACAAGTAAGTTGCGATGGCCATGTCATTTTATCGGTAATGCCCGGCGATGAAGTTATTATTAAAAAGAGTGAATGCAGTATTCGTTTGATTCACCCCCTTGATCACAACTATTTTAACGTTTTACGAAATAAATTAAGCTGGGGTAATAAGCTATATTAATCAGCCTTTTGGACTGGTAGAAAAGAATAACCCTATCAAAAAACAAGCAAATAGTTACAAATAAGCTTGAATAAAAACCAATAACTGTATAAATTAACAGGTACTGGTTTTTTATTCATGCTTATAAGGTTAACTATGCTGCTGCAACTTAACATTCAAAATTTTGCCATTGTCCGTTCATTAGATATTGATTGGCAAGCGGGTATGACGACAATTACCGGTGAAACGGGTGCGGGTAAATCAATTGCCATTGGTGCGCTGGGTTTATGTCTAGGCGACAGAGCAACAACGAATGTTGTTAGGCCAAATTGCAAAAAAGCCGATTTAGCTGCAACGTTTGACATCAATAAAAATAAAATGGCAAAAGCCTGGTTAAAACTGCATGAGCTGGTGTCAGAGCATGGCAGTGAGTGCATACTTCGTCGTGTTATATCGGCTGAAGGGCGGTCAAGGTCTTATATTAATGGCAGCCAAGTGCCGTTAGTACAGTTAAAAGAGATTGGGCAACTATTAATTAATATACATGGTCAACACGATCATCAACTCATTGTTAAAGCTAGCCAACAGTGCCGCTTACTCGATAATTATGCTAATCATCCAACACTACTGAGTGAAGTAAAACATTATTCACAGCAATGGCATAAACTCAATAAAGAATTAGAAACACTGCAACAAAGTAAACAGCAGCGGGAAGCTGAGCAGCAACTCATTCAATATCAAGTGACTGAACTCGATGAGTTCTCTTTACAGCCCGATGAGTTTACAACATTAGAGCAAGACTATAAAAGACACAGTAATGCCCAAGACTTACTTGATACAACCCTAAGCTCATTACAACTGCTCTCTGAAAATGATAATTTTAATATTTTGGACGCGTTAAGAGAATGCAGTGAAAACATCAACTCAATAGCGCGTGTTGATACGCAATTAAACGATGTCGCCACGATACTAAACAATACCCTCATTCAATTAGATGAAGCAAATAACGATTTAACGCACTATTACCAACAATTAGAATTAGATCCGCAAAGTTACGCCATCATCGAGGAACGATACTCCACGGCTTTGCAATTAGCCAAGAAACATCAACTTTCACCGGAAAATTTAGTTAACTTTCATAGCGAATTAAAACAACAACTTGCATCAATATCTGGTGATGAGACGCGAATTAATGCCATTATTGAAGAGTTAGAACAAACTAAGCAGCATTATTATGACCGCGCAGAGGCATTATCAAGTTCAAGAATAAAATCAGCCAAAAGTCTTAGTAAGCGCATCAGCAAAAGCATGCAAGAATTGAATATGCCCCATGGACAATTCTATATTGCTGTCGAAAGCAATAAGCAAGCCGACAGTGGCAAAGAAATCATCAATAGTAATGGCGCTGATATTATCAGTTTTAAAGTCAGTATTAACCCAGGTCAAGCACTTGAGGCTATGCACAAAGTTGCTTCAGGGGGAGAGTTGTCACGTATCAGCCTAGCCATGCAGGTTATTTTAGCCGATAAAGTTATTACCCCAACACTCATCTTTGATGAAGTAGATGTTGGTATTAGCGGGCCGACCGCCGCTATGGTCGGTAAAAAGCTACAACAACTCTCTAAAAATACCCAAGTAATTTGTGTTACCCACTTGCCACAGGTTGCCTGTAAAGGCCACCAACAACTTTTTGTTAGTAAAATAACCGATGGTAAGTTGACAGAAACTCGAGTAAGTGAACTAAGTGCAGAAAATCGGGTCAAAGAAATTGCCCGTTTGTTAGCGGGTGATAAAATATCTCAGCACAGTTTAGCAAATGCCCAAGAGCTATTAGCGGGCTAATAGCTCTTGCATGCTATCGACATAGCTATCATTGGCCTACTAACAAGTGTTCTCCTTGTCACTAGCGAGTAATCAAGCTAGTGTTTTTTAAACGGATGCAATAAATAGCTTTGCATCCATGCTGGGCTTGGGTATTATCCCTGCTCACATTTTTAGCCTGTTTTTTTGAGCTACTTAAAGGTAAATAAATTTTATGTATTTTCGTGTTGCCATTATTATCACAGCCCTCACGTTATCTTCCTGCTCTAGTTGGGTATATCGCTATGATGTTCCACAAGGAAATTACCTTGAACAAAAGAGTATTGATAAATTACAAGTCGATATGACCAAGGAACAAGTTAAATTTATTCTCGGTAGCCCAGTTGTCGTTGACGCGTTCGATAATGATACCTGGAGCTATATCTACAAGTTAAAGTCGGGCCGTAGTAAAAAATTCGATCTGAGAAAACAGTTTATCATTAAGTTTTCCGACGACAAGTTAGTTTCTGCCTCTGGAGATTTTAAACTTTCTGATAAGTTTAATACCCCGTTCAATGCTCCTGCTGGAGAAGAAGAATCAGACACTAATAACAAGTTCAATGCCAAACAAGGTGACGTGGTCACTGAGGGTAAGCAAGATGAAGATAAGCCTGGTGAAAACAAAGCAGCAATTAAAAATTAATAGCACTTTAGTTAACTGGCTTTAACTTGATAGTTGAATCTGTATCCTTAATTTTTTCATCCTTTAGCTTATTTAGCAATAAATAAAGCTCATAAAAAAACGGCTTTTATGCCGTTTTTTATTGCCTTAAGCTATGCCTGAACATAGCCAGAAATTGAGTCGCTACTTCTTTGCCTCAACTCGTAGTGGGTTAACCCGACCACCGGTTGTTTTATCTGCTCGACCTTCTCGCTTGGCTTTTTCTGCCCGACGTTTCCTTACATCTTTAGGGTCAGCGAGAAGAGGACGATACACTTCAATTCTATCGAGATCATTGATCAAATCCGCTAGCTTGACCGCCCTATTCCACACACCTACTTTATTAACCTTTAAATCTATATCAGGAAACAAGTCGATTATTCCTGACTCGATAATGGCTTGTTCTACTGTAGTTCCCATCGCAAGCACTAAAGTTAATATTTTTTGCTTGTGCGGAACACCATAAACAACTTCAATAGTGACTTTATCCACGACTATTACATCATTAATATTTTTTAACGCCGTGCTATCAACGGTCATAATTAACCATTAACTCCGTATATTTCTTTGGCTCGTTGCGTAAACACTTGTACCAAGTTGTTACTAAAATGGCTAAAAATTTTACCAAAGGCTAATGAAACGAGTTTATTTGAAAACTCATATTCTAACTCTAAGCTTATTTTACAAGCGTCATCAGACAAGGGCGTTAGTAACCAATAGCCTTCAAGACTTTTAAAGGGTCCATCAACCAGAGATAGCTTTATTTTTTCATTAGAGATCATAGTATTTTTAGTCGTGAACCACTTACTTAACCCCCCTTTGGAGACAAGCAAGGCTGCAGTTACCGTGTCATCATCTTGAGCAATAATTTTACTGTCATTACAATCAGGTAAAAAAGTAGGGTAAGCGACAATATCATTTATTAACTGATACATTTGTTCAACACTGTGCATAACTAACGCACTACGACTTATGGTTGGCATTCTCTCTCCACCTTTTTTCACCTATTGCTCACAAAATAATGGCACTATCATAACAAAACACAGCTAAAACCGCATTAATCTAGTCATTTTTCTAAAAAACACTAATTTGCCATGTAAAAAAGCCTTTATGTCGGTATAATCACCGCGCTTGCTGCTTGTTATGGCAACGAAAAATGGAACAAAAAATGGCTAAAAAGAAATCTAAAAATAAATCCAATAGCAATACCATCGCTTTAAATAAAAAGGCTAGGCACAACTATACCCTAACCGATAAGTTTGAAGCGGGTATGAGTTTGCAAGGTTGGGAAGTTAAAAGCATAAGAAGTGGTAAAGTTAACATTTCTGATTGTTACGTCCATATAAAAAACCGAGAAGCCTATTTACTCGGTGCTGAAATAATGCCCCTTAATGCGGCCTCTAGTCATGTTGTCTGTGATCCTAACCGCGATAGAAAATTATTACTTAACCAACGAGAACTAGATAAACTTATTGGCGCTGTTGAACGTGACGGTTATTCTCTGATTGCCACCGCCATGTATTGGAAGCAATGTTGGGTAAAACTAGAATTCTATTTAGGTAAAGGTAAGAAAGATCACGATAAACGTGCTGAAATTAAAGACAGAGAGTGGGCTGTTGATAAAGGACGTTTAATGAAGAACAAAAATCTGGACCGTTAAATTGATTATTTAGATAAGTGGTTAAAAATTACCACGTTGTCTATTCATGTTTAGCGTTGTATAATGAGATTATAGGCATATCGAGTCTATGATAATATTAGAAATAGTATTAGCAAAATAGAATAGAAAAAAGTAGAAAAGTAAACTTTGGGGCGGATCTAGGATTCGACAAGATTCATGAAACCCAAGGTGCATGCCCAGGGGCGGTTTGCCTGGTAAAAAGCCGTAAAAACTATAATTGCTAACGACGATACGTTCGCACTAGCCGCTTAGGCTAGCCATCGCCTTGAAATCTCTCCTATTGGTTAGAGGATCGATGGTCACCCTAAATAGGATAGCGAGGGAAGCACGCTTAAGGCTGAACCGCGAAATAGTATTAAGCTCACCATGACGAAGCCTGTCGCTTGGCGTCCAATTGGTTAAATAAATAAGCGACTAAGCATGTAGTACCGAGGATGTAGGCTTTTTGGACGGGGGTTCGATTCCCCCCCGCTCCACCAAATAAAGACCTTTTTAATCCATTAGTTATACCTAGTAACTTTTAGATTTGGCCATAGACAAGTCATTGTTTATGATAAGGAAACCGCTTAATTGCGGTTTTTTTATGTCTGAAATTTGTTATAAACGACAAGGTACTTATATTTATTGATACCCATGATAATGAGTAATCACCATAATTTATCTAGGTGATCTGATAAGTTTTTCATTACTAGTTAGCTTGAGTTTGTTTCCTTGCTTGACGTGTCGCGATGGCGACGACAAATCATTTAACGTTACTCTGCCCCCAATTAGTACAGAGGATAAGCGACCACCCAAGCAGAGCTCTCATCACCTTGTTTATCAAATTTATATTTAACCGAAGAAAATCCACAGACTTTTACAAGACCATTAAAGTCAAACGGTTGTTTTGCTCCTGCTTTTGATTCCATGAATGCAGCATCGCTTGGTATAATAATTTTCTCATGTTCGGCTGAGATCACAAATGCGGCTTCAGCCAATATGAGATCATTATTATGACGCTTGATTACCTCAGCATTCCCTAAACTGTTTCCATCTAAATCTCTAAACTCAAACTCTTCTGGATGATTAATTTCAATAACCTCACCGTCATTAAGTTGATAGGTAATTAACATGTTTACCATTGTTTATTCTCCCAATTTAATTTGTTTTTTTTGTGAATTAGAGGGCTTTGCTCGACCATAACCGAGTAAGCCAATCTGATGACATATTACGTTAAAATAACAAACTATTATTGATATGAACACACCTAAAGTCAGATACTGCTGTTAATAAAGAGTTAGTCATCATAGTCCGAGCAGCTGATGTTAGAATAATGATTAACAGTGAGTGTCCTCGTTAATTTCAGACTTAGGCATAATAACCACTAAACTTAACAAAGGTAAATAAGCTTAGTTTATTGATTTAAACAGACAACAGTTATTATAGATGGCCTAATAAGTTACTTTTTATTGCCCAGTTAATTAAAATCCTACTTCGATGAGTTCTGCATTAAAGGCGGCTACATCGCAATCTTCACTAACACTACAGTGTTTAGTATGAAATTCTATTGCCAAATCATAGCCTTTTAATGCTGCTATTTTTGACCACTCTAATGCTTGGTTTATTTTATTGCTGTCAAGATACAAACGAGCTAAATTAAGTTGGCCTTGAACATATCCTTTATTGGCAGATTCCAAGAAAAATCTCTCAGCGTCTTCTAAATTTACTTTAATATCAGCACGTAACATAAAAGATAAACCGATTTTATTTTCACGATAACCTTCTACCTTCCTATTAACACCGAGGTTTGGTGTCAGTACTATGGTGCCAAATAACTTTGAGTTTTTCGGACGTAGCACCAACAATACCGTCTCGTTTTGATAAAGGTTAATAAGTTTCTCGCGGGTAAATACATGATGCTTTTTATTGAAATACTTGTCATTTAAGACCTTGGCACCTCGAATGTCACTTGCTAAAGAGGACTCGTTTTCAAAAAGAAAGCGTGAAAACACCAAAGAAACTGTGTTAGGAGTAAGGCTGACCACCTTGCCCAAGACATACTTTTTATTGGGTATTATTTTATCGTTAATACTCGTTTGATCAATATAATAAAAATCATTAATTTTAGGGCTTTCAATATATTCTTTACTGAGAAAACTGGCCTGATATTTATCATACTGCCAATAAGACAACGCCAGTAAAACCATAATAATGCCAGTATACATAGGGATCAAGGCATATGATTTGAATAGTTTTTTCCTAAGTATTTTATAAGCAGACGATGAAAGTGAGTCGACATCAAAAGAGCTATCACAATGGTCACAGACGATATTGATGGATTTTTTAACTGGGAAAAAGGGAATACTTTCTATATAAAAATACGCATAAGTCAGTTTTCCAATAACACTATGCTGCTTAGAACTACAAGACTGGCATGTTAAGTGATCAATAGTGATCTTATTAAATTCAATTTGTTTATATTCCATTGGAGTAACCTTGTAATTTACTAACTAATAGTATTGATTAGCTAGGTTTTATCTATATAAATTGATTGTATCATCAGAGACAGAGCCAGATGTAAAAAAATCACGCACGAAGTGGTGAATTAAATCTTTGTTAGAACAGCCTAATTATAAAATTAAAGTGCAGGTATTATTAGCAAAGATTGAAGCCGCTTTAAGAAGGGAAATCAGCAGACATATATGTCTGCTATATTTATTAATCCATTATTCACACCAAGTAACTTTCAGCCAACAACATAGGCAAGCCTTTGTTTATAATACTAAAAAACCACTTAATTGTGGTTTTTATGTCTATGCTTTCATATACAAGAAATAATACGTATTTTATTGATGCCCATCTGGTACTCATTAATTACATTAGAAGAAAATAGGCTGCGAACAAGGCAGTTTTTTAATATAATTATACTCTAAAATATTTCCCTGTATGCTTGCTTCGAGATCATGGTTTACTCAAGTATTGTGGATGAAAATCGATAACTAGAGCACTACCAAAAAGCTAAGCTATCAGTTAATATTCGCTCGCCAGATTAATTACCCCCTGTTGACCAAGGAAAACCATTAGAAAAATGCTGTATTTATTTGTTATTTTTGTTGGAGCTTTTTTATTATTTCAACTTCAACCATTAATTGCCAAGTTGATTTTACCTTTGTTTGGCGGCGGGGCAGCAATATGGACTGCCTGCTTGTTGTTTTTTCAAGGCTTTTTATTATTAGGCTATTTATATTCACATTATCTGACCAAACTGAATAAGTTAAAGACCCAAGTAATAGTACACGTAACTTTATTGATGATAAGTTTGGTGTTTTTACCACTGGCGTTGAATTTCAATTTTAAGCCATATTTGTCAAAACTAATGGGTGACTCGCCATTATTTGAAATTGTTTTTATTTTAATACTTTCAATAGGCTTGCCCTATTTTTTATTATCATCAACCGGGCCCTTAGTGCAAAGGTGGTTGACCTATAAAGATAGTACCAAGCTACCTTATAAGCTTTATTCATTGTCCAATACTGCCTCCTTACTAGCTTTGTTGAGCTACCCTTTTATTTTTGAACCACAATTTACCCTGAGCAATCAAATACTCATTTGGTCAATTGGTTATACCATTTTTGTTTTAGGGTTTGTCAGTTTAGCGTTAGTCATGTTTAAACAAACACACTTAGCAACAAATATGTTAGCCGCAAAGATTAAAACCGACGCTCAAAAATGTAGTAAAACGGTGATTGCCTTATGGTTGATGTTATCTGCCACTGGCGTGGTATTGTTAGTTTCAACGACTAATGCCATGACACAAAATATCCCGCCAATGCCTTTTTTATGGATATTACCTCTGTGTATTTATTTGCTTACTTTTATTATTAGCTTTCATAGTCCTCGTTGGTATGTGCGCTGGTATTGGTTTGTTTTATTTGTAATTAGCTCTTTTACTGCTGTTTTTATGTTTTTTATTGGCTCTCAATTCGACATTATTTCTCAAGTCGTTATTTATTGCGTGATCTTGTTTTCTGCTTGCATGCTATGTCACGGAGAGTTAGCAAGACTGAAGCCATCGATAGAGCACTTAACCCTATTTTATTTAAACATGTCTTTAGGTGGTTTTTTAGGCAGTGTTTTTGTTGCTTTTGTTGCTCAAAATTTATTCACTCAGTTTTTAGAATTTCCTTTGGCTATTTTAGCGGTTTATTTGTTATTTTATTTTTGCTGCCAAGTCAACAATCACCTTGATGAACATACTTCTGACCAAGACGTTAATCGACATAAAATTATCTTTCGTGAAAAATTATTAGCACGAGCAAGCCTAGTTTCAGCGTTGATTTTATTTGTGTTTTTTAGTTACCTTAATCATTTATTTGCCGAAAGTAATATCGATAGTAGCAGGAATTTTTATGGTATTTTAAGTGTGAAAGATGTAAAGATTAATAATATTATAGAACGTCGGTTAATTGATGGCAGTACCTCACATGGCACTCAATATTTAGTGACTAATCTTAATAATAAGGATGTTAGTGATGATGTTACGCCAAGAAGCTATTACCGTCAAAATACTGGCGTGGCTATTGCGTTAGAACAGATAAGGGCAACCTTGCCATTAAAGGTCGGTATTATTGGTCTTGGTGCGGGTACTCTGGCCGCTTATGGTCAAGCTGGTGATGAATATAGGTTTTATGAATTAAATCCTGATGTACTGTTAATGGCAAATAAGCATTTTAGCTATTTGTCAAAATCAAAAGCTAACATTGAAATAATACTAGGCGATGGTAGGGTTTCATTGGCGAATGAAAAAAACAACAATTTTGATGTTTTAGTGATCGATGCTTTTTCGGGTGATTCAATACCGACCCATTTACTGACGGAAGAAGCCTTAGTTATTTATTTTCAGCAATTAAAATTTGACGGTATTTTAGCGATTCATATCTCCAATAGTCATTTAGATTTAACTCGGCTGACTATTGGACTTGCCGACGCATTTAATAAACAAGCGTTATACTTTAAAACAACAAGAGATAAAAATAATAATGAGGCTGAGTGGGTATTATTAACCAATAATGCTGCATTCATCAATAATGCTATTGTCAGGCGTTACGCTAGTAACTGGCCTCACAGTACCAAAAAACCATTAGTTTGGACGGATGATTACAGTAATTTATTGTCGGTGCTGAAATAATTACTCTCTTTATATACCCATGACCATTGGACATGCTTGAATTTTAGCATGGCTAAGGATTTGAACTACACAGCTTTATTGTTCCAGACAAAACCTAAGTTCTCACCTCCAGGTGAGCAACGCAGTAGATGAAACTTTTTAGGCTTATAAACACGATCAGTTTGAATGATTATGGCTATAGATAACCAATAAAATAAAATAAATTAATATCCAGGTAATAAAATATGACAACGGAAAAACCGAAAAACAAACCCTTCGTGGAAATTATCTTTAACGTAGCCTTACCTTCTTGGGTGCTAATGAAGTTTTCCAGTCCTGAGTATTTTGGGGTAGTGGCAGGATTAATCATAGCCTTAGCATTCCCTCTTGGGTATGCCATTTATGATTACCTTAGAACAAAAAAAATGAACCTAATATCTGTCTTTGGCTTTTTAAGTACCCTATTAACCGGTGGGATTGCGCTGTTTGAGTTAAGTGTCCATTGGCTCGCAATAAAAGAAGCCTCTATACCGGCGTTAATCGCTGTGTTTGTCGTGTTCTCTGGTGTGTATGGTAAACCTTTAATCGCAAAATTATTATTGAATGAGTCAATGTTTAAGGTCGAACTGATATATGAAAAACTTTGTGCATCAGGGAATACTGAGGCATTTAAAGCTAAAATAGGCTTTGCTAATAAGTTGTTGGCATTAACGTTTGTCTTTTCAGCCGTAATGAATTATTTGTTAGCAACGTGGCTTGTAACGAGTCCTGCAGGGACAGTTTCTTTTAATGAAGAACTTGGTTATATGACCTTAATGAGTTATCCAATCATTGCCATACCCTCAATGATAATGCTTGGTGGCCTTATGTTTTATGTTACCAAGGTAATAAATAATTTAACGGGTTATAAATTTACTGATTTATTGGTAGAACAATAAATCAGTGGCAGTAAATAATTTATAAGGGAAAATAATAGCTACATTTGCAAAGGACTGCTTCTTCAGGAAAACACCAAGAAAATACCAGACACCCACTCAAAATAATTAATACATAAGTTCAATAAATCATCGTTATTGATTTACATTGGGCCGAGTTTTACTTTGAGTATTATGGTGACGAAGAGGGTATTCAAATTAATTTAGCAAAATAGAGGTTTCACCCAATTTAAGGCACAACTAGCCTTAAGTGAGTAATTTATTTAGAAGGAGCATGTTAATTAAGCCAGCAACTTTTGGCAAATTGACACCGTTGCTCGTTTTTTTAAGTGTTGATGTTCGCAAAAATCCGTAAGTGCTTGCGTTCTACCCACAGCGCCATGAAAACATTGTCTAAACTGGGTGGTTAATACTAACCAGTTTTGGGTACTAATGCCTAAGCGGCTTAATATTTCAGGTTGGGCTTTGTCTATATAACCATGTTTATCGGCTCGAATACAACGGCCGGTTCAATCAAGCAATTGGATATAGTCATTTAATGCAAACGCTAAACCTATAGGCATGTTCTTTCTTGGATTGCCGATAAAGTGCAGTAGTTGTTGGGCTTGTTGCCCTTTAATTGCGGCTTTTATCCGTCGTTAAATACTGGTGTAGTTCGATGTTTCTGGGGTTTTAGCTACCTTAGCTCTAATGGGGTTTAAATCGACATAAGCCATACAAGCTATTAATGCGGCGTCATCAAGCAAGGCTGGAGATTTAAAACGCCCTTCCCAAAATCGTCCAGTGCAGCCATCTTCTCGATTGGCTTGTTTAGCGATAGTTTCATTTAAGATACGCATAAACCAACTGATATCCATCAATCGCTGACGATAAACCTTGGCGGTTTGTTCGACGACCTGTTGTAAGGTGTCAATAAGTGGCTCACCGCGTAAATATTGTTGCGTTAGCAAGGTTCCTTTAAATAGCTGATGCCAACGGCTTATCACTTCATGCATTGACCATGACTTAGCTTGCTGCTCATCAATAAAACACCAAATGGGTGTGATTACTCCCTCTCAAATAGACAAGGCATAAGCACAGACACCAATCGCAAAAACGTCACTTAATACCTGTAATTTATCGGCGAGCCAAGCACGTCTATGTTCATAACTTTGTCCGGTAAATTTATCTTCACCACATAGATATGCTCGGCGAACACAACGAGAAACACAATCATAATAAGGTGTATCAACTAAGCTTATTTGTTGTTTTCTTACCGTCGCCATAATAACTCTCAAAGATATTAATTGATGGTTATTTGGTCACATTTGATACCAATCATTTTTTCCATTTGAGTGGGTGTCTTCTACATTTCCATTTTTGCAGTAACATCAACTTGCCAAGGTAGAACCAAAATTTAGCACTATTAGGAAAAATAGCAATGGATTGGTCTATTGTTTTTTTTAATTCCTCTCAATGATTCACACGTAATAATATTTGACATAATAAAAATATAAGCACGTTTTTCTTGCTTTTCAATATTAATAATTTGAAACAGTAAGCCTTTAGCTTTCAAAAATTAATTAACTTAAAGTACTGAATCAACCTGTGTAAAATAATTTTAAATTGTCATATCTGCCACTTTTGTCATCTTATACTTCTTCAAATCCAAGTAATGAGCAAGGAGCAAGTCCTGTTTTGTTAAATATTTTATTTTTTTCTAGTGTAATAAATGAAATATCTTGATTTTTGTTAAAAAGTAAACCATTTTCCATATTTAATAATAAGCCATCGAGAAACTCTTTAACTTGTCCTTTTAATGCAACAGTAATTTTATTCTGCTCAATGTTAGTGATATATCCAAAATAATTTTCTTTATAACTACAGACGAATTGATCGTTATATATAGGGAGTTTTTGCTGTATTAACCATCTAGATTCAACTGAAATTTTTATATCGTTACTGATTTCTACTGGCCTAGGCTCTAATGGTGGTATACCAAGTAATTGCTGCAATGTCTGTGGTTCGCTAAAGCGATGTTGTAAATCATACTCCGGATCCAACATAGCATTATTTACAATTATCTCTCGCGTACTAATTATATCTTTTCCTAATGAAATGTTTTTAAAGTCTACTTCATCAAAGTAGTTATTTAAAAAGCCCATTAAATCAGCCAAAGAATCAAAGACTTCTGGCTTATTTTTAAGTTCCTTTATTATATTAGGTAATAGTATTAATTTATCTTCAGGGAGTTTTGCTAGATTGTTATTTAATCTATTAATACTGCTATAAAAGTTATGAAGCTGTTGTTTTTCTTTTTCATATATTTTATCTAACATTGTATAACGTAATGTCATAGCCTGTGTGATAGGTTGATCAAGATATTCACAATACCAGCCACAAGCCATTGTTTGGCTAAATTCAGGATTGAGTAGGTTGATTGTGTATTTATCATCATCACCTACTAGTGTGATGTTTTTAAAAGAGTAGGTCTGAGCATCTGAACGTTTTTTCCATTCGATTGAAGCAAGAACTTTTAAATTATAACGTTTAAATAGGTCATTTTCTCTAGAAGAAGCAACTAACCACTTTTTCTGGTTTACTTGATATAAAGACTGTAACAGTTGTTTGTTTTCTAGTTGTTCTAATGGGACTGTATTTGAGCAACCACTTAATAATAAACAGCAAATAAAAGCTGTAATAAGAATAAAGGTAGAGGGTAGTTTGTTCATTGTCATAAGTAATACTTTATATTAATTCACTGTTTATAGTTAAGCAAAAAACAAGCCAGTTTCAACCGGATTTTTATCAATACTTATTAATATGTTCACGGCTAACGCTGCCTAAGTGATTACCTTGAAAGGCAAAGGCATAATAAGTTTTTTATTTTATGATTCATTTGGACTATATTTCACTAAAGTCAATTTCATAAGTAAAGTTGACTGTCATATTGGGAAATTGTTTACTCAAAAGGGACAATACACCACCAACATAAATTTCAACAATGCCTGATACTCCACTATCTATATTGATAGTGGTGTATTCTACAAATGCTATTTCAGCGGTAGAGTCACTAAAAACGACTCCGTCAGGAGAGAAGACTACACCGTCGCCACTATCATTATGGGGGCGTACTACAATACGTACAGTAGTACTCGGGGTCGCGTACACTTTATAGTGTCCTCTGCTGCCCATAGTTCCAGTACAAATAACTCCTGAAGTGTTTGTCAAAGTACTGGTGTCAAAGGTTAAATTACAAGAGCCTGTACTTATGGCTATTTCAGAGCCGAAAGAAGTGGTAGACACTTGTACTATATAGGGTTCTGCGTAAATGGCAGATGAATAGAATACAATGAAAAAAAAGTACTTTAACTTGCTCATTAGTGGTTCCTTGTTAATTGTTAATACATCAAGATTTTCACATAATGTTATAGATTTATTTTGTACGTAAATCTTCAGTTTTACGTATCCAGGTGTTACTTTTCCATGGTTCAATTAACAACTGAACCGCATTTTCAGCTTGAATTCGAGTAGAATAATGACCTTTTAATAATAAATAGCGTACAGTATTTTGTGTTTCTTGCGTCAGTTGATAAAACTCATTTTTATCAACTTTGTCGTGATTCTGTTTTGTTGATATATCACTCATTATCGCATCGATTGTACTTTTATTATCGGCAGCTATTAATTGGATGGTAAAACCGTTTAATGCTATTTTATCCATAGCTTTTAACTTATTTATATCCTTTGATATACTCAAATATTTTACTAAAGTATGAATCCCTTTTAATTGTAATTTATCAGAATATAGTTGAGCTTGTTCTTTTGAATCAAATTGGCCTGCAATTATTCGATACATATTTATGTTGGCATCAAAGTAGCTCGTTGTTTTCACATTAGCAGATTGCATTTTTACTATAAAATCATCAGGTAAATCTTTCGTACTTAACGCTGAGACTTGAACAATCCACTGTGTGGCCTTTATCTTTTTATTTTCTAATTTGGCAGTTAAGTTTTTTAGTGACCTCGTCGTTTTAAGTGTTTGCTCAGCTCCTTGGGATAAAAACTTTAAATTACGTTGCGGTTGTATATTTTCTTCTAGAACTTTTGTTGTACGCAATGGTGATAATATTTTATTTTTTATGACCGTAACTTTTTCTAAAGTCTTAATATTTAATAATTGTTCAACTTCCAAAATAGCCTCATAATTATCAGAAGTAGGAAGTACAGTTCGTATTGTTGAAATGTTCTCTTGACCTAATGGGACAGCAGTAATAATGCCTAATTCAAAATACCCGCCCGCAGGTGGCGTCGTAAAAGCTAAACTTTCAGGGTCACTTTTTAAGTTACGTGATGAAAGGGCTTTATCCTTTATATTGATTGTATAAGCATTTGGATCTAGCTCTTCAAACTCAAAAAAACCATCTTCATCCGTGGTAACTTCATCAATCAAGTTGTTGTTATTTTTTATTTGTACTTTTGCGCCAGTAAAAGGTTTGCCGTTAATATCATTAAATAAAACAAAGCCTGTCACCGTAGTTGTTACCACAAAAGGTATTTCAGCGGTAATATGGCTACCGGGATGCGTGAAAACAGTATAGCTATTGGTTGAAGGATAAACACCATCATTCCAACTTGCTCGAAATCTTGTCGGGGCAAAAGTATTAACAAATGGTAGTGTCGCTTTACCGTGTGCATTTGAACGTATATCTTGCCATTCAGCGGAGGGTGTATAACTTACATTCGGTAAAGCTACATCTCCTGCATCGAGTCGCTGGTTATTATTTAGGTCTAAGTAACTATTAATATCTAATGTACCTGAATTCCCTATGTTTTTATTACTTATTATCCAGTCATTATTGTTATTATCGAAACCGACTGAAAAGCTAACGCCTAAGCCAACAGACCATTGATTTAGAGCATCATATGAAAATGAAGAGTTAAAAAAGGCTTTAGAGGTATGCCATACTAATGAGTTCTCTAAACGCCAGTGAGTCTTACTTTGAGGAAGATATTCTACTCTGTTGTGTAAGCTGATTTGATCAGATAAAGACCAGTGATTATTGAAGTAAAGTGAATTTATTTCTGCATTTTTTTTAAGGTTATAAATTAAACCACCAGCGATTCTTATAGTAGGACTTAATCTACCGGCAATATTAATGTTCCCTGTAAAAAATGATGTTGATGGAGTATTTAGTTTATTTGGTGACTCTTTACGATAATTGAGATAATGCGTTAGATTAATTAACCCTAAATTTTTAGACAGGCGATTAGTAAAGTCTAAAGTATCGGTTTGTTCATTCGTTTTAAAAGACACTTGGTTAGCGCTGTAAATATCGAATATGTTAGCACTTAATGACACCTCAATAGATTCTTGATTAATACCTGTATTTTTAGTTTGAAAATCACGGTTTTTTGAATAATATATTTGATAAGTATAACCATTTCCAAGCTGGCCAATGACAGATAAATGGCTAGCATACCCTGCCTCTAATTGGTGAGCTAAACTCACGTTAAATAATGCCCCCGGTATGCTTCTGGTTAATTCTGCGCCAATAATTTGTATCTCATTACTTTCTTTTTCTGTTTGGCTTAAATTAAAACCCAGAGTGAAATCATCATTAAGACCATAATCGTATGAAAACCCGAAGGTATCTGGTTTAAACGTGCTTGTATTTTGACCATTTGTATTCAAGAGCTTATTACCTGCATCGAGAATATAGCCGTCAAACCCATATTGTTGTTTTTTTAATTGAGTCGAATCAATCTGGATGATTTTATGATGAATAATTTCTTCACCATATGGGCCATAGATCTTTATTTGAAATTTATTCACACCATATAGCGTTTTTATATCTTCAAAAACATACCGACCATCGTCAGGCACTGTTGCTGTTTGTAGTAATACTCCTCCACGATATAGTTCTATGTCCCACCCTGGAGGAGCCATATCTTCAATGGTGTATTTGCCAAAGTTTCGGCTATGATTTAAGGGGCGTTTTGATACGGTGATGCCAACGCCTGCCTGATTTCCTAAAGAAATATTATTGGATTTAGCGAAAACATCCCCGAAGGAATACTGTTTTATACCTAAAGGAAAACTTTCATAGGGTGATGCTTGATGGCGGGTAAACGTTAAATTACTCGCGATGTTATTGTCAATTTTTTTGTTAATGGTTAATTGAACATAATGATATAAAAAATCAAAATTACTTTGTAATGAAGCTCTAGATCGAGTTTCAATATCACTATTTATGGCTTCTGAAGACAATAAATTTAAATTGATATATGCTGATGGTGAACTAAATAATTGATAGGTATCTAAAATATACTCATCACCAAAAACAACATTTGTTTCAGAATTATTTTTTATATTGTTTTGTTGCAATGTATCTTTTCTACGTTCTTCTCGCGCTAAACGCTTTTCTAAAGGAAATAAAGTTTTGTTTTGGATTATTTCTATCGTTAAACGGCTCATATTGAGTAACAGTTCAGAATCTGTCAAAGCCTCAATTAACCAGTGGCTAACAAATAATTCACCTTCATCTTTTGCCCAATAAACATCTTGTTTTTTGTGATGTTTATTTGAAGAAATATAACCATTTTCAATTTGTTGTAACAAATAAATTGTGGTTGTTTTATTATCGATTGTTAGCGTAACTACACTATCGATTGTTGAAACATTATAATCCAATTCTAATATACTGAAAATTGAACTGATAGGTAGTAAAACTTGCTCATCTACTTTATATGCAGTAACAGACTCTAATAAGCGGAGTTTTTTATAATTTACATCGAGTAATAAGAATTGTTCATCCAGAACTTCAACTTTTTGGTACGTTAAAGCCTGTGTTTGAGTTGATGCTATTAATGCTATTAATGCTATTAACCTATAGAAGGGTAAACAACAACGTAGCAACCTTTTATAAATTAAAATCATCATATTATAACCTGTTAGTCAATATTATATTATATTGGCTTGAGCCGTTACAGAGCCCCAAGTGTTCTTATCTTCAGTGAAAACTATTTCAAGTTGTACTTTTGATCCTTTATTTTTCAGGATATTAATCTTGTGATGTTTTTTATTAAAATCAGCATAAATCACTGAATTATTTATCTGCCCTAGTACTCGGTCGGAATCCCGTTCCTTAATTTTTATTGTACCAACAAGTGAGCGATTTCCTGTTTTTATTTGGTCGAATGAGATCATGGTCATTCCTTGCTTTTCAATCACCTTAATGTTCTCAAAACTCATTGAGGCACTTAAGTTACCGACTCTTATTTGTATAGGCATATAATGAATGAATTTCGGTTTTATAACTACTTGTCCTACTTGTTCCTTGTTGTTTAACTCAATTTCTTGGCAGCTTAATTTAAGGTAACTAAGGTATTCTTTGTCTTCAATGTTAGGTTTACGTCTTGAGCTAATACGTACTGTTTGGTTTTGACCTGCAGTAATGTTTACCTTCCGAGGAGAAAAACGAATTAAGTTTTTTGCAGAATTGGGTACTTCGGTCGCATTCTTTGCTATTTTTTGAGGTCCTAGCTCATTCATAATGAAGTGAGCTAAAGATATGCTACAGCTTACATTACTGTTACCTGTATTACGGATGGTTAATGAATCTTTTCTGTGCTTATCATCAAAAACAAAACGATATTTTGAATAGTGTACATCTACTTTTGCATGAGCAATATTTGGAAAAGAAATATAATAAAGACAGCAAAAAATGCTTAATAGTGAGGATGTAATCTTGGTTTTAGTTGCATAGTGCATAATATAATCTCGCATAGTTTTTTAAAATACTAAAAATAAACAACTGACATTTTTTTGTCAATTTATTATTATACTTATTGTTATGCTTAAATTATGCCAATAGTTTAAAGTTGAGAGGGGTTTATGTATTTAGGTTATTATTAAGGAAGGAGTATGACTTTTATAAAAAATAATAGGTAAATATATTAATTGTTAATGATAAAAACAACTTCCCTTTAATTTAAGGGAAGTTGTTTTCAATATCTATTTATCTATTAATAAATAATAGATATATCATATGCCACGGCATAACTTTGTGATGGGTTAAGGTCATTAATTATAGTCAAAGTACCACCAACAGCTAACATGCCTGTACCAGCTGCGGGGTCAAGCGTTACATTAAAAGGAGCATCAGCAAAATAAGTGGTAATAGTATCACCTGCAGCTAATTGGTCACTATAATCACCAGCTGGTGCGAATGTAAAGTCTGTATCAGTGGCTGTGGCCATTAATATAGTCACAGTCGCGCCATTGGCACCTCCAATAGTATACTCTGCGACTACCGCATCTGTACTGCTACAACCAGTACCTGTAGTGGTATTATTTGCATCAACATTTGATGCTGGGGTGGCAGGCGTAATGACCGCAACCAGTGAACAATCAGTGCCCGCCTTACCAGTAACTGCCGTACCAAATGAAAGGGCAGCAACTTCTGTAATAGTTACATCAGCAATGGTACGAAAACTTGCACTTGCATTGAATATTGTTGCACTAACCGTTGATGCACCTAAAGCTAGAGCGATGGCGGTAGCTAGACCGGCTTTTTTAGTAAAATTATTTATCATGGTAATTCCTCAACTTGGTTTATTAAACGCTTTTGCATTCTTGATACAATTATCAATCATTGCTGGCTTAAAAGTTATATCGGTTCGTTATTTGAAAACTTTAGAAAAAATTTAATTTAATTTTTCTAATCATTTTATTTTTCGCTTGTTCATGCGTAAATAAACCACCGCTATTTTGTATATCGACTTAAATAAATAAAACTTTAAATATTATTTCACAAAAATCATTTGTTAAAATACTACTTATATTTTTTAAGTTAATAAAAGTTTCTATTTAATTAAAGGGGGATTTAAGATCCACTTAATTAAATAATCACCTATGCTCTAAGCATTTTTGATACCAACATCATTTGTTTTTATTTTATTCATTTTTTTTACTTTACTATCAATGCTTTATTTTTTTTTGTGGCGTTACAGTTTGTTGATGTTTGGTTTTTATATAGTGTTGTTGGTAACAAGCGGAATTTGTTTGCCACGGCGGCAAGTTGCTGGGTGGCAAGTTGCTGGGTGATTAGGTATTAATATTTTAATTGGCCGAGGCTTTATTTCATTAAATTAAGGTTTTATTATTCACTATGAGCAAGTCGATGACGTATTGTTCAAGCAGTTTGCTATCTGCCAAGCCCAAATAAGCGTACCTATCAAGTACATTGAGCCATTTTTCTAACTTTTTAAATACCAAACAACAGCAAACAACAGCAAAGCAACTTTTTAGAGGGGCTGGTCTTATCGAAAGGAATACCCGCTGGTACAGTCCTTTGCTTACGTCACTTAACGCATTTAAATGTATTTTTTTGAATCGTATATGGAATACTTTTGCTAAAACAGTTTGGCTATACAAAATCATTAGGTCAGCATTAAGTGAAATAGGTTATTGGCAACCCACGACTTATTGACACAGGTTGCGCTAATTGGATAGTTTCACCTTAAAAAATGAACCCTATAATGGACAAACGTTCACTTACCAGCCAAAGGATAATACCTAACCATTTGAATATATGCGATTTTATTGTGACAATAAGGGGGGCGTAGTTATTTTAGCTATTTAAGGTGTTTGGCATATATCTGGCATATATCTGGCATATATTAGATATATGTAGGTAGCTGTAAATGTAACCTAGCTTAATGACGTGACAACTCTGGTAAGTTCAGATTGTTTTGTTGATGGATAACCATTTTTTAAAAGGAGTATAAATATGAAACCTCTTAATGCACTGAAAAGTACAATGTTAATTTTGACTTTAACGGGGTGTTCTTCAACATTTTTTGATAATAGTTCTCGGGTATGTATTGGGGATAATGGTATTTATCAAAGATGTGATGCTGATAATCAAAAAAGAGGTGAAGGCCATTATATGGACAAAAAAGAAACAGGTTTACCTCAGCCATTATCATTCGACCATGCGTTGTTGCCAGATTACGTAGAACAGCTTGCAATGAATTTAAAAAACAATCTTCAAAAAGCCCCTCCTAAAGGAGCTATTGCCCTAACATCGTTCGTTCCTTTTGACTCAACATTACAGAAACGAAATGAGTTAGGTAATCAACTTTCTGAATTATTGTATACAGAAATGCATAAATTAGGTTTTATTCTTGCTGATATAAAAATAAGGGATTATATTGAGATTACTCCTATGGGCGACTTTTCATTATCAAGAGAGCAAGACCTTTTTATTGGTGATATTCATTATGAATATGTATTAATCGGCACGTTATTAAAAACGAATAAGGGTACGATTGTAAATGCAAGAATTGTAAGTGTTAAAGATAAACGCGTGATTTCTAGTGCAAAAAAAATGCTTCCTAACTTTATTTTAGTGACGTCAGACCCAAGATGATTTTTATTAGTCCGTGCCTAATGTTAAAACCCCATCTTTAGATCTGTCTATTGATCAGTTTTTCCATTTGTTATTGTATTAATTTTTTTCTTGATAATAATTTAGTGAGATTAAACCAACCATCCCCGTATGAGTTTTAACTGGCGGTGTAGGTTAAGCATTTAGAAATGGAAATATTACTAGGTTTAGTCAGGCTAATGTTCACATACTCGTTCAGTTCTGCCAAGTTTCTCTTTATCAGAAATAATATGACGAATCAAAGGACGGATAACGACAAAGTTGTTTTTAGAATTCCCTCAATTGAAGAAACGATATTGAGGGCAACGCTCCTAGACTAGAGTTTACTTTTATGTAACCGCAGGAGAATAAGCGAAATAGGTAATCAAAGAATATTTAGAGTACCGCTTTGAACGTAGAGCAAGTGATAACTTTGAAATTGAGTAATCGGCTTTAGCCGAATGTTGGACTTTCAGTCCGCGTTTTTTAAACAACCGTATTTATACTATGGTTGTTTTGTGTAAAGTAGCACCTGATAATGCAATCAACCTTGAACTAAAGGCACTCGACTTGGTGCTTGTTCAGAAGAGCTAATCGGCTTGCTACTTAATATCGCTTTAGCGACATGGGCAGGGATAAAACTTTGTGCGGAAGCCACTACTACTTTGGATGTAAGACCCACCACACGAGCATTCACTAAATAGCCACCTTGATGTTTTACTAAGTTACCTGTGACAATATATCTAATAGGAATGGTAGCCGTTAAGTCATTAAAATCACGACTTGAGATAAAATCACCCTCTTGAGTGATACGCAAGGAGTCAGTCACTTTAAAGTCAAGCACCAGGAAGCCAGCCTTATGAAGTTCATGGATCAAGCTTTCTGCTATTTGGTTGCCCAGTAAGTTTGTTTGCTGTAAATCACTGTCTAAAAGTGCAAAGCTAGTGACCGCAACAGGTGTTGTTTTATTCACGTATTGCAGATTACTGATCAAATCTTGTATTAAACCGCGCATATAAAAATTGATATTATTTGATAGGGCTTTACTGTCAAAAGCATCGACTGGTTGTTTTTTACTCATTGAGTTCCCTTGAAAGCGAAAGTTACCTTGTGAGTTAATATTCACTATTTCTGTTACAGTTACAGTTACGTCTTCTTGAACTGGTAAATCATCATAAACCATTGAACAACCTGCTAAGGAAGAGGCAATAATGAGTATGGGTAATGTATATTTCATAAGTTCACCTTAAAGCGCTTTTCGGTAAAGCATTTTATTTTTCATTGTAATTGTTTGTTTGTCGTTCCGCGAGGGCATAGGAATATAACCTGTTGCTGCGGCAATAATTTTTTGTGTTGCAAATTCGATAATACGTGCATTAACAACTAATTTATTATCATGCTCTGAATAAGTCCCCGTTAGGAAATACTCTGCTTGAATGCTAGCTGTAAGATTATTTGTATCTCTGGAGAGCATAATATCTGCATCTGATGTTATTTCAATTGCTGAAGCTGTTTTAAACTCAATTACATTCAACCCTGCCTGTGTGGCAAGCGTGATAAAACTCTCTTGAATTTGCAGACCAATATAATGCTGTACAGCTAAGTTAGGATTCTTGTTTAAGCTTATTGGCAAAAAAGTACCTATAGCAACAGATTGAGATAACTTGATGTTTTTCGCACTTGAAAATAAGTTATTGGCTAAATGAGTCACGTTTTGATGGATCTGTGTATCATTGAGGGTTTGAAAACTCCGCTCTGATTGAAAGTCGGGCGATTTTTTTACTGTGGTGCTTGCGATAAGTTCAATATCAGTACATTGATGAAATTCACCGTTATCATCAGCACATAAATGTATTGAGTCATCAAGGCTTAAACAACCTGTAGCAAGTATTGCACTTATAAAAAAAACAATAACTCTCATTGAGTTTTTAACGGAACTATTCATTGTATATTCACTGCTTATAAAAAGTGTTTTACTTGAACGTAATAGATTAATTATTTATATGCACATAATAAGCCAAAGTTAATAGGTTGCCGCTAAACAGAGTCACTCTGCTTATTAATCAGTGTCGACGGGTATGAACATCAATTTTATTATTATCAAATAATTCCCATGGCTAGTAGGGCTTTAGCTCCTTGTCGATACACCTAGATAATTTTATTTTCTAGGTGTTAAGGTTAAAGCTTGTATACGTATGACCTGCACGGTATAAAAACCATAGCCCACAGGTTAATTTTTATACTGTGCAGACCTTAGACTAATAGCCACTCCATTGCCGCTAGCTTGCACTATATTGCCCCCCTAAGCAGCTTCTAGGTAATGTTTATCTAACGCTTGAAGACTGCTTCTAAGGTGCTATTTGTTTAAGGAATTATGCCTCGATATCACTAATTAAAATAAAACATAATTACTAACTATATTGTTTGTTCCGTTGCATATGTCGTTATCGTATAAAGTGAGTTTTTCTGCAAGTGATTAGCTTACGTCAATATGTTGACTATCCTGACTGAACTTAGCTTGAGTTCAGTTCAGTTATTACTTACAGCACGATAAAATACGTAAATTTGACCGAGCTGCCTGCTCGGTAAAAATAGTATTAGAACGGTTTATTCCCATCACTTATCACCCGAATTCATGCTGAATTCGCCTCCCGCGTAACCCTGCTGGTTAACTTTTTAATTCTTGCCTCTTAGGGACAAACTTTAACACCAACAACCTCACCAGCAGTAACACCAAAATCAAGGCGAATGATTGTGATAACCAATTGGGTAACACTTCATGGTGCTCTCCTAACATAGGTGCCACTTTAATGTCGAAATGCTCCACTAACATATCGGTTAAAAAACCAAAAGCAATAGCGACACCAATAACGCCCGTTAAATAAGAGGCCACCGCGCGCTTACCCAACTCACTTGCTACCACGCCAAGGGTAGCGATATTTGTCGCGGGACCTGCGAGCATAAAGACCAACACGGCTCCGGGTGAAACACCCGACAATAATAAACCGGCGGCAATAGGTGTTGATGCGGTAGCACAGACATACATAGGGATAGAAATTAAAATCACTACAATCATGGCTAATAGACCGCTACCCCATTGGCTAAAAAAGCTTAGCGGAATATAAGTTTGCACCAGAGCGGCGAATGCTAAACCAATTAACAACCATTTTGCCGTGTCATTTAACAGCTTGGTACAACTAAAGGCTAAGGCTTGCTTCAACTTATTAAAAACAGACCCTTGAGCAGAATCATGCTCGTCCCCTTTGGTACTGCAACAAGTGTCTGCCGATGCTTTGCTGACCCCTTGTTGAAGCGCAAGCTGCGACTCTTGTGGTAATGCTGTTGGTTTAGCTAACTTAGTCTCAGATGCACAGCATGAGGTTTTAGTTGCCACTGTTGGTTTAGCGCAGCAACTTGCTTGCTCACTAGTCGCAGCTATGGTAACGTCAGGCTTTGCGTCTTTATCCGCACAACAAGAGCTATCATTATTTTCAGCTTTAGTTTCTGTTTTATTATTATTTTTAGCTTCATGCTGAACTAATTCGTCTTTGCTATCACGACCAACCAGAACCCCCGCAACAATTGCACTTGTTATCGCAGCAATAGGCCTGATAATGGCCATAAATGGGCCCAGTAACACATAAGATACCGAGATAGAGTCTATGCCTGTTTCTGGGGTAGAAACGAGAAATGCCGTGGTGGCACTTTTGGAAGCGCCCGAACGCCTCAGTGCTAAAGCAGCTGGAATAACGCCACATGAACAAAGTGGCATAGGTGCGCCAATCAGCGCGGCTTTTATCGTGGTAAGCAGACCCTCACTGCCTAGGTGTTTAATGAGGAAATCCTTTGGTAGATAAACATTAATTAAGCCCGCGATCAATAAACCTAACATTAACCAAGGAGCCGACAGGACAAACAACTGCCAAAAATTACTTACTAATAATTGCATCGACATTCTCCAGTGCAGATAAAATTGAACAGTGGGTTGCTTCTTCTTCGCCACCACAACAAGCCGCAACTAATAATTCCAGTGAGCCTTTAAAACATGCCAGCTCGGCTATTTTATTATTTACTTGGCTAAGTTTTTGCTCGGCAAATGATTTGACTTCAGCACAGCTATGACTGGCTTTATCAATTTTAATAGAGAGTAAACCACTGATTTCTTTTAAACTAAAACCAACAGCTTTAGCTCGGATGATAAACTGCATAATCCTCAGTGCTTCTTCATTATATAAACGGTAACCATTATCTGCACGACTGGTCGCGGCTAATAATTGATGTTTTTCATAATACCTTAAGGTATCTGTCGATACCGATAGTTTTTGCGCCAGCTCACCTATTCTATACATATATTATCCCTTACTTAATTATGTAAAAGTCCACCCTTAATGAATATATTACATTATAAAGCTTGGAGTTAACTCCAATGTCAAACGACTATTTGAACTATTTAACTATTTTATCATCTTGTAGCCGTTGAATTTTCCGCCTTTACCGGTAAAAAATGGACCGACAATGTTAAGCGAGTGGACTTTTAACCACGTAAACTCATAAAACAACGAACTGCGTAATACTCTGCCATCAAGATCAGCGGTAAAGTTATTTAATTGTTTGTGTTCGGCTCTGCCCCTTCGTAAAAAACAAAGGCCTTTTTTATGCTTATTTACTAAGGGAAAATTTAGTTCCTGCACTTTTGTCACATTTTTAATCTTGCTAGCGGTACACTATTTGCCATAGTCAGGTTATAATAAGCGCTTATTATTTTTTCAATAAAGGTTTCCTCGGCAATGGAAAAACGTTTTATTACCGCACAAGAATTATTAGAAGATTCGTTTCGTGTAGCAGCCAAAGTATTTGAAGATGGCTTTCGTCCACAATTTATCGTCGGTATCTGGCGTGGTGGTGCACCTATTGGTATCGCTGTGCAAGAATATTTCGACTTTAAAGGCGTGGAAACTGATCACATTGCCGTTCGTACTTCGTCTTATTATGGTATCAATAAACAAAGTAAAGAAATTAAAGTGCACGGCCTGCATTACATTATAGAAAATGCTAACGCCAGCGATGGTTTGCTCATTGTAGATGATGTCTTTGATTCTGGTCGAAGCATAGATGCACTTATCAAGCAGCTTAAGAAAAATATGCGCAATAATATGCCACAAGATGTTCGTGTTGCTTGTCCTTGGTATAAGCCGCAAAATTCAAAAGTAGATTTTGCTCCGGATTACTTTCTTCATACCTCTGATGAATGGTTAGTGTTCCCCCATGAATTATCGGGCTTAACCCCTGATGAGATCATCAATGGTAAAAAAGATCTCGTCAATATTCACGATTTATTAGTCTAGCTTTTGTTTAGTTAAGCGTTAAACCGCTATGAAAAGCATGTCATCAAGACATGCTTTTTTTTGCCTGAGCTATATTATAGTGTTCTTTTTAAAAGCCCCGGCAGTACTCCACTACAGGTTAGCACTTACCCGCCAGTAAGAATTAAATCACTAATTAACCTACTTAACAGTACCTTAGATTGATATTTTATTTCCATGTCAATGTATTTATTCCTTGCTAGGAATAACCAGTACAAAATAAAGCCAGTTAATCCTTGATCTATATCAATATAGGTTTAAACTTTCAGAAATTACTGAAACTTCAGAACGAACCTATGATACTACCGTCAAAAATAGAATCTTTTGTTATGCATTGTGGCGAAATGGGCAGCCGATGGGGCTTTAATCGCACTGTCGGTCAAATGTATGGCTTATTGATTATTTATCAAGAGCCTTTAAGTGCTATACAAATATCTGAGGCACTTAATATCTCTCGTGGCAATGTCAGCATGGGTATTAAGGAGCTGCAATCCTGGCGTTTAGTGCAGGTTCAACATAAACCTAAAGACAGAAAAGAGTATTACTCACCTGCAGGCTCTATTTGGGAAATGGCAATTCGGGTCTTTGAAGAACGCCGTAAACGCGAAATAGACCCAACCCTGTCACTATTGCGCGATAACTTATTAACTGAGCCGACGAATCAACAAGAAGAGTATGCTCAAAAGCAGATGCATGAAATTCATGACTTACTAGAAACTGTCACCCATTGGGCTAGTGAACTGCAACGCCTGAGCCCAGAGCAGCTAAATACACTAATGAAACTAGGCGCTGGGGTAAGTAAAATCATCAGCCTTAAAGATAAATTAATTAACAACGGTTAAGTGCGAGCTTAATCGTTTTTTTTTACTTTTTTTTGTAAAAAATACTGAACATTCTCAATTTACAGCCCGCTATTTTACTGCCGTGTAAGTCGTCGGCTAACGGAGTCCATTATGATTGAAACGTTAATGCTGTCACGCATTCAGTTTGCCGCTAATATAAGTTTTCATATTCTTTTCCCCACGATCACCATAGCGCTAAGTTGGTTTTTGTTTTTTTTCAAATTACGCTTTGATCAAACGGGCGAGCCAGTTTGGATGCGTGCCTATCGATTTTGGGTAAAAATATTCGCTATCACTTTTGCCATTGGTGTCGTTACTGGCATTACCATGTCATTTCAGTTTGGTACTAACTGGCCTAAATATATGGAAACCGTCGGTAATATTGCCGGCCCCTTATTGGGCTATGAAATATTAACCGCCTTTTTCCTCGAAGCCGGTTTTCTCGGTATTATGCTCTTTGGTATAAGAAGAGTGTCAGCTAGAGTGCATACTTTATCCACCTTAATTGTTGCCATAGGCACTACCTTATCGGCCTTTTGGATTATAGCCCTTAACTCTTGGATGCATACACCCCAAGGCCATGAAATGCGAGATGGTGTTGCTTTTCCGGTCGATTGGTTAGCGATTATTTTCAACCCGTCATTTCCCTATCGTTTAACCCATATGCTTATTGCCTCAGGCTTAACCGCCGCCTTTTTAATCGCTGGTATAAGTGCTTATCGATTACTTAAGGGCGATGATAAAAAAGCGCCTAAACTGACACTAAAAATAGCCTTAACTGTGGCAATGTTTTTAACACCACTACAAATATTTATGGGTGATCTGCATGGCTTAAATACCCTTGAACATCAGCCACAAAAAATTGCTGCTATGGAAGGAATTTGGCAGACCCAAAAAGGTGCGCCGTTATTACTGTTCGCCATACCTGATGAACAGCAAAAAAAGAACCACTTTGAAATAGCTATACCCAAACTGGCCAGCTTAATTTTAACCCATGATCTTGAAGGTGAAATAAAGGGTTTAAACGAATTTGAAGGCAATCACCCACCCGTAGCGCCAGTATTTTTTGCTTTTCGAATTATGATGGGTGTTGGCATGTTAATGCTCATTATCTCCTGGGTCAGCCGAATACAACTCATGCGTAATAATGTTTTGCCGCCATGGCTGTTAAAAGTATTGGTTGCCATGAGTTTCTCTGGCTGGTTAGCGACATTAGCAGGCTGGTATGTGACTGAAATAGGACGACAACCTTGGTTAGTTACCGGCATTTTAACGGTTAAAGATGCCGCAACGACTATAGCACCGGCTAATGTTGGCTTATCACTGGCTATGTATCTCACTTTATATGTGGTGTTAATGGTCGCTTACTTACACACCTTATTTACGATGGCAAACCGTGCTGTTGAAATTGAAGAGATCACCGAAGATGAAAAAGTAAAACCTGTGATTCGTCCTACCACAGCAAATAAAGGAGAATAATTATGTTTGAAGTAGATTCACTGGCAGTAATATTTGTTGCGCTGATGGGCTTTTCAATATTGTTGTACGCCATTTTAGATGGTTATGATTTAGGTGTTGGCATATTACTGCCTCTTAGTCAGCCAGATGATAGTGATACCATGATTGCCTCTATTGGGCCTTTTTGGGATGCTAATGAAACCTGGCTGGTCTTAGCCATTGGTTTGTTGTTAATTGCTTTTCCGGCGGCCCATAGCCACATTTTTAAAGAGCTTTATTTACCTACCGCGGTATTATTAATTAGCTTGGTATTACGCGGGGTGGCTTTTGATTTTAGAACCAAAGCCGCATTTAGCCACAAACCTACCTGGAATAAGGTATTTAAAATAGGCTCATTGCTCGCAGCCATGAGCCAAGGTTATATGCTGGGCATGTATGTTATGGGCTTTGAAGACTCACTAGCGGCATATGCCTTTAGTTTACTCAGTGCGCTAGGTGTTGCGGCAGCATATGCTTATATAGGTGCATGTTGGCTGATCATGAAAACAGAAGGAGCCTTACAAGTACAAGCGGTAGCTTGGGCTAAAAAGACCGGGGTTGTTTGCTTTATCGGCGTAGTGGCTGTTTCGGTGGTAAACCCCTTAATTAACCCTGATGTTTATGCTAAATGGTTTGCTTGGCCGACCACCTTATATATATTGCCTTTACCGGTATTGTGCTTTGCCTTATTTGCTTATAGCCAAAGGCAATTAAAACACTTACCTGCGATAAATGATAAAGGTTGCTGGCGACCTTTTGTTGCCGCGGTCGCTATTTTTTCTTTGTGCTTTTTCGGTTTAGCCTTTAGCTTCTTTCCCTACATAGTGCCGGGTAAATTGACCATTTGGCAAACAGCCGCAGCACCGGAATCGTTAAGCTTTATATTGTGGGGAGTAATCATAGTAGTTCCCGTGATCATCAGCTATACCATTTTCTCCTATCGGGTGTTTTGGGGTAAAGTACAAGAGTTGCGCTACCATTAACGAAGCTTATACCAATTCCAATAAGTTTATTCCCACTCAGCGAGAATTAAAAGTCTTAGAGGCAAGGCATTGATTGTAGATAATAGTTACCCCCTTATCAAAATCAATAACGCAGCATGTAAGCCTTTTAAACTCGCCCTTCGGGAGCTTTCCACCGATTCGGTAACCGCACAGAATTTCTTTCATATAGAGTGACTATATGCAAAAAAATTCTATTTATTCTCAAACCGCTGGTAAGTTCTGAGTGGGAACTAACTTAATGGACTTGGTATTATTTAGCCGAGGTTTTCTATCATTAGCGAGTAAAAAAGCCCATTTAGTCATACTAAATGGGCTTTGATCTTGGCTGTTTGTTATAACAACTGGTATTAGTTTATCGCTAGCAACTCAATATCAAAAATCAATAATGCTCCTGGGCCTATTTTACCAGACGGCTTGTTACCGTAGCCTAAATTTGACGGAATATAAAAACGCGTTTTATCGCCGACAACCATCAACTGCACACCTTCAGTCCAGCCTTTAATTACTTGATTTAAACCAAAACTAATTGACTGGCCTCGATCGACTGAACTATCAAAGACACTGCCATCAAGTAAAGTTCCATGATAATGCACTTTAACTTTCGACGAGGCACTTGGGTGCTCAGTACCACTACCTTGAGTTAGCACTTGATATTGTAAGCCAGAAGCGGTTGTAATTACCCCTGCCTCACTTTTATTAGCCACTAAAAACTCACTGCCTAATTTTATATTAATTTCGGCCGCTGCTTTATTACTACTTTGCCGCATAATGAAAAAGACAAATAATCCAATAACAACGGCTAGTAATATAAATTTACTCATTCAATAACACCCTTAAAAATTTGCTTACTTGAAAAAAGGCATACTACTTAATTCCTTGCTAACTTGCCAGCGCAAAGCTTTTAAGCCTTCATCAATAGCTTATTTTTCCTGTTATTGATTAAAAGCAATACATGAACACCAACTATTTCACTTTAAATTAACACTGAATTTTAGGAATATCTCGCCAGCAGGTGGTGTATTGTGGGCTCAAAAAATTCCGTTTCATCTGCCAGCTATCACTTTGCCCTTGCGCCGCAACTTTTAAGGTACCTTGACCATAACGCTTATTTATTTTATCAAGGCATGCCATCAAAGCTGGCTTTGTTTGCGCGGGTAAAAATAAATCCGCTTGTTGAAAAACACGACTTTGTAATTCAATCGCACCGACACCGCAGCGATAAAAACGCACACCGAGCACAAAAATATCACTCAGCGCACACGTTATTGCGGCAGCTATGTCGCAATTATTATCTGTTGCTTGGTTGAAGCGGTAACTAATGGCCTGCTTATAATAGTTGTCATCATGAGGTGAGCTCGAAGCAAATATTATCAGCTTCTTAACTAAGCTATCTTGTTGTCGCAATTTTTTAGCAACAATAGCGCCATGACTGGTTAATGCGGCGTGCAATGCATGAATATCCATAATGCGTTGACCAAAACTTCTCGTTGAAAAGATCTCTTGCTTAGCCGGCTTAACCTCATCCCAAGATAAGCAGGTAATGCCATTGAGTTCATTCACGGTTCGCTCAATCATAACGCTAAACTCTTTACGCATAGCTTTAGGGTTTTGCTGCGCTAACTGGTAGGCATTATTAATGCCCCGCGCTGTTAACTTTTTTGCAATGCGTCGGCCCACGCCCCAGACCTCATTAACAGCCATGCGGGTGAGCACGGCCTTAGCACTACTTGGGCTATCAATAACCGCGACGCCGTTAAAGCCGGTTAATTTTTTTGCCGCATGATTAGCCGCTTTAGCTAAGGTAGTAGTGGAGCCAAAACCAACACCCACAGGTAAGCGTATTTCCTTCCATATAGCGCGCCTTATCTCATGGCCATAGGCATGCCAATCACTAATAATATTTTGATAATGATTAAAAACTAAAAATGATTCATCAATAGAATAAATATATTGTTTATCACAGTAACGAGCAATAACCGCCATCATTTTTTCACTCAAATCCGCATAGAGTTCGTAATTTGAAGAGCGAACCACCACATCATGCTTGTCTAATAACCACTTCACTTGAAAGTAAGGCTTAAATTTTGGAATACCTAACCTTCTAGCAATAGGACAAACCGCACAAATACAGCCATCGTTATTGGTTAGTACCACCACAGGTCTATTACGAATACTGGGATCAAAGACTTTCTCAGCACTGGCGTAAAATGAGACCGCATCAACTAGTGCAAACATGCAAGTAAATCGGGGACTGGATGGTGCAGACGAATAGACTGAGTAACGACGCCTTCTAGCTGGAAGGTGTCTTCGGGTTTAATATTTACCGGAGCAAATTGCTGAGAAGCAGACAATAACCGTGCTTGTGGCTTATCCAAAATTTTACAGACAAAACAACCATTATAGTTTGCCACAATGACATCACCATTTTTGGCGGTAAGCGACCTATCAACAATAAGTATATCACCCTCAAAAATACCTATGCCTTGCATAGAATGACCTATGGCTTGACCAATAAAAGTCGCATTGGGATGGCGAATAATAAGTTGATCTAAGCTTAGACCTAACTCTTTATATTCGGCAGCGGGCGATTCAAAGCCAGAAATACCAGCTTCAATATAGATAGGAATAACTTTCATAACAGACAACTTTTCATAGCATCAACACAAGTACTGTACATTTAAACAGTATATTATCTTATCACCATTTTAGAAAGTCTTGTTATGAATTAAATCCTCACTCACTAATTTATGCTATATAAAAAGCCATAAGTAGCGAATATTCATTACGCTATTTATGGCTGAAAACATTCACAGTAACTTAACTAAGTCTAGCTAGATGAAGCTAAACTTAGTTGCCTTAACGTTTAGCTAACGAAACTAGAACTGATACTGCTCTGCTTTGGCTAATAGCTTTTTAGCGGTCAGCTTACTGTTGGCACAAGCGTTAATGTCTTTTTTATTAAAGACTAAGATTTGATCTTTGTAGCCGCGACCCTGCTTACTACCCGCGTCTTTAATGATTAAGCTGACATATTCAGTGCTTGGTACTGCTCTTAAGCCATTACCATATAAACATAATGTTTCCACCAAAGTGTTATTAAGTGCGCTGAAATGTGCAGATCTTGCTTTGCTTTGTGCAAGCTGTTGCTGTTTTCTCTGCGAGTTTAATTGACTGACCTTTTGTTCAAGTTGTTTTTTATTGCTATCCAAAACAACCCGCGCTACTTTAAGTTTATTAAGCTCAGCGGTTAGCTCAACTTGTACGATTTTTTCCGCGCGGTGTAGCTGGTATTCAATATCTTTGCGCTGACGAGCGATATCACGCATTGCATAGGCAATCTCACGCTCCTCACTACGAAGCTCTCTAGCCCCTTCTCGCTGTAGCTCAAAAATTTCCATCACTCGTTCAAATTCATCTTCATGATCGTCAAAGTCAATGACAAAGTCTTCATTGTCAATAACCACTCTGTCAGTAGCACTGATAGAGGCAACAGAAACTAATGGTGCTTTTGGCGCTAGTGGTGCTAGCGGCGCTACCCTTTGAAAAAACTGACGATGGGAAGAACCACCATGAGCCGAATTGATGGTAAAAATAGCGCCTTGGCCTTGCAAATAAACACTCTCGATTGAGCGAATTAAGGACTGATGTGAATTTTGCGGCGATTTTGCCGATGACATCATGATGTCATTCATGATATTTAATTGTTTATGCAAAATGTCATAGTTTTTTTCTGCGCCTTGCACGCTATGAGCGCTAAAGACTAATAAAAATGCGGAACTGAGCAGGGCAAGCTTTGCTGCTATTTTAGTGCCAGTTCTAGTTTTAACTTTGGCATTAACCACTGAGCCTCGCGTTTTTACTTTTACTATTAAGCTTGTTAATTTCATCATAAGTTTTCCCCTCTATGGATAGTTCTGGTCTTTTCTTAATTTACTAATAATTATCTTTTTAATAACTTAGCCTTGGTAGTTAATAGCTTTTATTGAGTTATTCTGTGTGTTGACACTGTGCTCAAAGCCAAGTTTTTGAAAACCGATTTCCCGTTCCAGTTGCTGAAATTTAATTTTATGAGTTAACTGTTCATCTTCTCGCTGGGCATTAATAAAGTGAATAAAATCACTCATATCTTCTTTACGTTCTTTTCTCGATGCGCCAATAACATAACTTGCTAAAGCAAGGTTATTGCTCTGCTGCTGGATGCTAATATCAGCACGATAATTAGCTAAAATGACTTGTTGCTCGGCAGCAAACTCGCGTAATTTAAGATTCACTATGGCTTCGATATCAGCATTACTGGTACTTGCCCATTTCTGTTGCACTTGTTGAGCAATGAAGGCGGTTACTTGATGAGAAAGTGCTTGTTGAGCAAACGCCTGTTGTTCCACTTTCTCACCTGGCATAAAAGTCATCACCACAGTAATAGCAAATGCCGAACACGCCATAGATAATGCGGGCACACCAAACCACATCCCCCAGTTAATGGCTTTACTCTGACTGGTTTTATCAAACTGAAAATGTTGTTCAAATGCTTGGGCTCTATGCCAGTTTGGCACCTCTTGCTCTATTTCAGTGCTTGCTTGCTGGGCAATATTTTCGCTAAATAATGCTCTATCATCATCACTCATTTGAGCATTAACTGATTTTGGCTCAGACATACTCCACCTCTACCTTGCTAATTGGATCATCTGCTAACTGCAGTTTTAATTTATCGAGTGCGCTATATAATTGTGACTTGGCGGTATTGGTTGAGATGCCAAGTTGCTGACTAATATCTTCAAAAGTACACTGCTGGAAAAACTTTAACTCCACTACCAGTTTTTGCTTGACCGGTAAATGCTGCATCGCTTGTAATAGCGTGCTACTTTGCTGTTTTAAAAATAAGTCTTTTTCTAGGCATAACGATTGTTCATCTTCTTGCTCTGGTACATCATCAAGTGATTGCATCGGCCGTTTACGTCGATAAAACTCAAGACAACGATAATGAGCAATCTTAAACAGCCAACTCTTAAAGGGACATTCACCTCGAAACTTGGATAAATTCCGAAATAATGCCATAAAGATATCTTGCATTAAGTCCATGGCATCAGCCGGATTATTCACCATACGTAAAGCGTAGTTATAGAGTGGTTTCTCATAACGTTTTACCAGTGTTAGCCAGGCTGACTTTTTGCCTTTTAGCGCTTGCGCTATGAGCTTTTCATCGCTTCTTTCAAACACAAAGGCTCCTATTATTAGTCTATTACTTAAAAAACAATTACTTAAAAAAAATTTGTTATGCTATCGCTACATAAGCGTCATTATTACTGGTATGCAACTATAAAGTAGCGCGGGTAAGCAAAATAGTTTGGAAAAAGTTTATTTATTTTAGCGGTAATTAATCTTTAGCTATTACGTTTACAGTAATTGTTTTGATTAAGTGGGTGGACAGGCAGAACAAACGTCCCCTAAATACAGGGCTACAACTACGCACATAAAAAAACCCTTAACCGTTATCCACAGTAAAGGGCTTTGAACAAACAGATAAAATTAAGCCTGTTAGCGCTAATAAGTATTGCCAAAGAAAGCTAAAACGTCATCACCACACGGCCAGTAATATCCCCATTAATCATATCGTCAAAAATCTCATTGATATCTTCTAGTTTTTTCTCAATGGTAATGGCTTTAACTTTACCTCTCGCGGCAAAGTCTAAACACTCAACTAAATCTTTACGGGTACCAACAATAGAGCCGATAACACTCACGCCATTTAATACCGTATCAAAAATAGGCAGCGGCATATCTTCTGCCGGTAAGCCTACTAACACACATTTACCCCCTCGGCGAATGACTTTATAGCTCTGTTCAAAGGCACTTTTACTAACGGCGGTACAAATACTGGCGTGCACACCACCGGTTTCCTCAAGTACGCGCGCAACAACATCATCACTTTTAAAGTCTAAACAAATGCTGGCTCCCAGTTCTTTAGCCAGTTTCAGCTTATCAGTGCCCGTATCAATGGCAATAACATTTAAGCCCATGGCAACAGCATACTGAACCGCTAAATGCCCTAAACCACCGATACCAAAAATAGCGACCCACTCACCTGGTTTTGCGGTGGAGACTTTCAGTGCTTTATAGGTAGTAACGCCTGCACAAAATAAGGGGGCCGCAGCAACATAATCAATACCATCAGGAATTTTCACCACATAATCACCATGGGCCTTACAATATTCGGCATAACTACCATCAACCGAGTAACCGCAGTTTTGCTGTGATAAACATAAATTTTCATTACCGGTTAAGCAGTAATCACAATAGCCACAGGCACTGTAAAGCCATGGAATACCAACACGGTCACCCAGTTTGAAATGTTTAACTTGCTCACCAATTTCAACGATTTCACCAACACCTTCATGACCCGGAATAAGTGGCATTTTAGGTTTAACCGGCCAATCACCGTGACAGGCGTGCAAGTCGGTATGGCAAACACCGCAGGCATGAATTTTAACTAAAACTTCTTGGCTAGATATTATTGGCTTATCGAGCTGTTGAATTTCAAGTTTACCTTTAAATTGATGAATAACGGCTGCTTTCATAATAGAACCCCTTCACATTATTGTTACTGCAATAGTTGTTACTGAAATAGTTATTGCTAAAGTAGAGAACGCCGAAATGATTATCGACGAATGACAAACAGCTCATTGTATAACTAGGGCGTGATAAAGAGACGATACAGATCAATAAATAAGCATAAAAATCATACTAACAACTAGGTGACTATCTTGGAATAAGAAGAAGCTAAGCTAAAGTGCATAAAAATTTAATAAAAACATTAACAAAGCATAAGAAGTATGGTTAAAATAGCGACCTTAGTGCTATGTCTCCATAGTTTAACTGGATAAAACTGCGGCCTCCTAAGCTGCTGCTCTGGGTTCGAGTCCCGGTGGAGACGCCATTACTAGTAACCCCCCCCCCCATGAACACTTTATTTTCCCTAAAATACACCTTCAAAATCATTAAGTTCTGAAAATGAAAAAGCCCCAGCACTGTACTTAAACCAGTGGTGGAGCTTCAATTTTCCATAGCAAGTAAATAACCAGCGACTTAGCTACTCATCTGCTTGCGTTATTTCTACATCCATGTCATCTGCGACTGAGTTACCACTCAGCATTGCACTAACAGCCATGATTAATACTGCAAATATCACGGTTGTTAATTTAAACCCTCGCGAGGATGAATTATTCATTGTTTTACCTATATCACTGCCTGCTTGATTTATTATTGATTTGTACTATTTATGAGCAGGTACAAAGACACTAAACGATTACTTTTTTATTTTCAAGCGTTTTCTTTAGTTAAATAAACAATTAAATAAAAAACAACTTAGTCAATTATATCAAATGTTAAGCCTTGCTGAGCTTCTTGTTGCTCAATAGATGAGATAATCACTCTAATTGAAGCGCTTAACACGCCAGCTCCCGAGCTTAACGTCGCTAATTTGGTATCGCCTCGTAATAAATGGCTATATTTAATGGCCATAGCCATTGCCGTACTGTTAACTGATAGTTCGTCATAGTTTTGTTGAGTGAGATTTTGCTCGTTTGCCTTGCTCACTGCCTCATTTTGAGAAGATATAATAAAAAACAAACTAGCGTCTGCACGTTTGTGTTTATGCAGCTTAATAGATAAACGTAAGGCGTCAGCCCCTAGTAACTTATGAGCACTCTCAATCAGTGCCTGTAATAATTTTTGAATGTAGAGTTCATCGCTATTGATATAATGCGGCACGCTGTCATCAATAAGGAAAGAAATTGGCTTACCTTCATAAGCATTACTTGCTTTAAATACCGCTTCAGTGCGCTGTAAAAAGCCATAAAAATCAAAACAGTCTTCTTTGGCAATGATCTTACCTGACTCGATATCAGATAAATCCATCATGGTATCTAACAAGAGAGCAATATTGCTGCCTGCATGGCTTATACCTGTCACCTGTTTGTTATTTATGCCTTTTTTCTTTAATTGCTCAACAAATGCCTTCATGGCTAGCAATGGTAAACGTAACTCTTTATTTAAATTCTGTAAAAAATTACTTTTAGCTAAGTTTTTTTGCTCGGAACTTTCTTTCGCTAAAATAAGCGTCCTGGTTTTAATGTCGACTTGCTGACCTAGTTCACTTGAGTAGGCAGCCATCATCAATACCAACATTTGAAATAGCAAAGCGCCAAGCGTACCACCAATAAGCACAGCCCATGCTTGCCAAGTCTTCACTTGACTAAACCAAGGTTGCTTTTCGGCGATATTAATTTGCCAGAGTCGAGAAAAGACCTCCATGTTAATGGTTTCCATATATCTATTCGCGCTAGGTAACGCCTGACCAAAGAGAGTAAAGGGCTGGTGACTTGAGACATCTTGAATAAAAAAGCTAACGTCTTGGTCTTGTTGTTTCGCTAGCTGCTGAAAAAAGCGATCAAATTGTACGACTGCCACAACAAAGCCTATTAACTTATCTGCTTTGATTATCGACAACTTATTTTGCCCTGATGGCTTAGTCGCGTAGTTATCCTCTGGTGGTGAAAAAACAGCCTTACTAAACAACATGCCTGGCTTAGCCATATCGTCTTGTACCAAGGTCATTGGTGCGCTGGCAATCACCTGTTCACTATCAACAACCTGCTGCATAGATAATACCTGCAGGGGGTTGCTATAAATATCTAGGCCGAAAGCAGCCTGATTACCGTATTGTGGGTATATATAATACAAGGGAGCATATTGACTGCGGGTTTTAGCAAGAACAACTTTTCCATTGGCTAGACGCTCTCTAATGTGAAAGTCTTGCTGCAAGGTTACTGAACTTTGTTGCTCAAAACGTTGTCGATGGCTAAAAGGTACAATCGGTGCCCACTCTAACGCCCTAATACTAGAATCTTGCTTAAAAATACTTTCACTAAACACAGTAAACTCAGTTAATGATACATAATCACTGGCTTTAAAAAATGCCGACAGGCTATTGATTTGGTTTACTACGCCAGCAACTTCTGCTTGTATCAAGCGCTCGATTGCCACTTTTGATTGCTTAAACAGCGCTTGTCGATAACTTTGTTGTTCATACTGAGAAGTTTTAAACAAGATCAAAATAGCCAAAGCACCCAAAACAGAAGTAAAACCGACAAAAATTCGTTTAGTTAACTTGAGCTGTTCCGCATTTTTTGCCAGTAACAATAAAGGTATAAAAAATACCGCCACCAACATGCTGGCGGACCAGGTATTAATAAAGGTATAGAAAAAGGTGCCTTGTATAACTTGGTTATCTAGCATGGCAATAACTAAAACCGAGCTAGCTGAGACTATGCTGGCAATAGGGCCAATACGAAGCAGAAAAAAGAATAAGTGCTTTCTAGATAGTAACCATTTTTTATAATGAATAAAGCGAAAAACAAGCTGTTTAGTCCAGAAAGCCTGCAAAATAATAGCGAGTACGGCAATACTCATCACCGCTAAGTTGGCATCAAAGTAAAACAAATACTTCAGACTAAAAGCCAATATTGGTGTTACCAATAAGACGGCAACAATGGGCGTGAGACCCCAGATAATCAGTAAGCCACTGACAACTGCCGCGGCAGGACCAACAAAGTTTACGAGGGATTGTGGATTGATAAGCCATATCGCACCAAAACAAGTAGTAAAGTACAAAATGGCAGAAATAAAAAATCGCGCTAAGTGAAGTTGCATCATAGAGTATTATTCAAGAGTGGCAGAGTAATTCCGTTAATATTTTGTAAATAATGACACAAGTTTTACCCGATACTAGCATTATATTATCGCAATAATTTATCGCGAGACAAAATAATAGTTAAAATTCCATAATTTAATTTGCGCTGCGTGCTTTGGTGAGCGAAAATACGCAGAATTTTTATTCTTTCAAGACTATAAGATCTGGAGCTATTATGTCATCACGTCAAGAGCTAGCAAATGCTATCCGTGTATTAAGTATGGATGCCGTACAAAAAGCAAAATCAGGGCACCCTGGAGCCCCAATGGGCATGGCAGATATTGCCGAAGTATTATGGCGTGATTTTTTAAAGCACAATCCTGCCGATCCTAACTGGGTAGACCGCGATCGCTTTATTTTATCAAATGGCCATGGCTCAATGCTTATTTATTCTTTATTACATTTATCGGGTTACGATTTATCTATTGAAGATTTAAAAAACTTCCGTCAATTGCACTCAAAAACCCCTGGTCACCCAGAATACGGTTATACGCCAGGCGTTGAAACAACTACCGGCCCATTAGGGGCAGGTATTGCCAATGCTGTCGGTATGGCTATTGCTGAAAAAACCTTAGCGGCGCAATTTAACCGCGAAGATCACGCCATTGTTGACCATTACACTTATTGCTTCTTGGGCGATGGTTGTTTAATGGAAGGTCTATCACATGAGTCATGTTCACTTGCTGGCACCTTAGGTTTAGGTAAGTTAATCGCTTTTTGGGATGACAACGGTATTTCAATTGATGGTAAAGTTGAAGGTTGGTTTACCGACGATACTCCGGCCCGGTTTGAGTCTTACGGTTGGCATGTTGTTTCTGTTGATGGTCACGACCCGCAAGCAATTGCACATGCCATAGAAGCAGCGAAACTAGTCACTGATAAACCAAGTATGATTTGTTGTAAAACAATCATTGGTTTTGGCTCGCCAAATAAATCAGGTACTCATGATTGTCATGGTGCGCCTTTAGGTGATGACGAAATTGTTGCAACACGTGAATTTTTAAATTGGCCACACCCAGCTTTTGAAATTCCAACTGACATTTACGCTCAGTGGAATAGCAAAGAAAAAGGTCAACTCAGTCAAGTGAGCTGGAATGAAAAATTTGCTGCATATAAAGCAGCACACCCGGCACTGGCCAGCGAATATGAGCGTCGTGTTATTAAAGGTGAATTACCGAGCGATTTTGAAGAAAAAGCCAATGCTTTTATTCAACAATGTCATGAAAGCGGTGAAAACATTGCAACCCGTAAAGCGTCACAAAATGCCATTGAAGCCTTTGCGAGTATATTACCTGAAATGTTAGGTGGCTCAGCTGATTTAGCCGGCTCTAACTTAACCTTATGGTCAGGTTCTAAAGGTATCAATACTGACCCTGCTGGTAACTATATTTACTACGGCGTGCGTGAATTTGGCATGAGTAGTATTATGAATGGTATCTCTCTGCACGGCGGTTTTATCAATTACGGAGCTACTTTCATGATGTTTATGGAATACGCGCGTAATGCCATACGTATGTCGGCATTGATGGGGATTCAAAATATCTTTGTTTATACCCATGACTCTATTGGTCAAGGTGAAGATGGTCCAACGCATCAACCTATTGAACAATTAACTAACTTAAGAACCACGCCAAACTTAACAACATGGCGCCCATGTGATGCCACTGAAGCGGCGGTTGCTTGGAAAGCTGCGGTGCAAAGCCAAAAAGCACCAACGGCATTGATATTTTCACGCCAAGGCCTACCGGCTATGAGTCGTACTCAAGAGCAAGTAAGTGCCATTGAAAAAGGTGCTTATATACTGGTTGATTGTGCTGGTACACCTGATGTTATATTAATGTCTACCGGCTCTGAAGTTTCGCTGGCCGTAGATGCCGCAAAAGTATTAACCGAGCAAGGTAAACTTGTACGTGTCGTTTCTATGCCATCCACGAATGTTTTTGATAAGCAAAGCTCTGACTATAAAGAAGCTATCTTACCTATTAGCGTAACCAAACGTGTTGCCATTGAAGCGGCACATGTTGATTTTTGGGCTAAATATGTCGGTCTAAGTGGCGCGGTTGTTGGCATGACCACCTTTGGTGAGTCAGCTCCAGGTAAGGTATTACTTGAGCACTTTGGTTTTACCGTAGACAATGTTGTTAAGACAGTAAACCAGTTATAACTCAGTAGATAACGCTTACCACAAACGCTCTATCGCACTTGTGGTAAGCTCTGGTACAATTACCGCTTAGATTATCAATTTACTATCGCTTAAAATTATCACTTAGAAATGCAGTAAAATTATGACAATAAGAATTGCCATTAATGGCTTTGGCCGTATCGGTCGCAGCGTAGTTAGAGCGCTATATGAAAATGGCAAAACAGAGTTATTTACCCTAGTGTCAATTAATGAATTAGCGTCTTCTTCTGGCATAGCCCACCTGTTAAAATACGATAGTACCCATGGTCGCTTTCCTTTCGATGTCAGCCAAAATGATGATCAATTGATTATCGATGGCGATGAAGTAATCTTAACTCATATCGATAGCTTGAATAGTCTACCTTGGCAACAACAAGATATTGATATTGTTTTTGATTGTACCGGTAAATATGGCAGCCAAGCCGACGGTTTAAGTCATATTAACCGCGGCGCGAAGAAAGTATTATTCTCTCACCCAGGTAGCCCAGACGTTGATGCAACCATTATCTATGGTATTAATCATAAAACCTTAAGTTCAGATCATCGCATTGTCTCCAATGGCTCTTGTACTACTAACTGCATAGTGCCAGTGATTAAGGTGATTGATGAAGCTTTTGGCGTAGAAAGTGGCACCATCACTACCATTCATTCATCAATGCATGATCAGCAAGTCATTGATGCTTACCATAAAGATTTACGTCGTTCGCGTGCGGCCAGTCAATCAATCATTCCCGTAGATACTAAATTGGCTGCGGGTATTGAGCGAATATTACCAAAATTTAAGGGCCGCTTTGAAGCCATCGCCGTACGGGTCCCTACACTCAATGTTACCGCCATGGACTTAAGTATCACGGTCAATGCCGATGTCAGCATTAACGACATCAACCAAGCAATAGTGTCAGCTAGCAAAGAGCAAGATTTATCTGGAATTTTAACCTATACCGAAGAACCTTTGGTGTCGATCGATTTTAACCATGACCCACACTCTTGTATCGTTGATGGTAACCAAACGCGGGTTAGCCACAAACGTCTAGTTAAAATGCTTATCTGGTGTGACAACGAATGGGGCTTTGCCAATCGCATGTTAGATACTGCCATGGCAATGCACCTAGCGCGAAATTAACAAAAAAGAAAAGTACCTTGTAAAATAACTATTTATCAAGGCATTGAACATAATTTACCGACAGTAAAATGAGGAGACAACAATGTCTATTATCCAAATGGCTGAGCTAACATTAGCTAACAAACGTGTGTTAATTCGTGAAGATTTAAATGTACCGATAACCGACGGTAAAATCACTTCGGATGCTCGTTTACGTGCGGCCTTACCTACCTTAAAACTTGCTTTAGAAGCTGGCGCAAAAGTAATGGTTATGTCTCACTTAGGTCGACCTACAGAAGGTGAGCCTGAAGAGAAATTTTCACTTAAGCCTATAACTGAATACCTAAGTGCTGCATTAAACTACCCGGTTCGACTAGTCACCGATTATTTAGACGGTGTTGAAGTGGCAACGGGTGAATTGGTTGTTTTTGAAAATGTCCGCTTTAATATTGGCGAAAAGAAAAATGACGATGCTCTAGCAAAAAAATTAGCTGCCTTATGTGACGTCTTTGTCATGGATGCTTTTGGTACAGCTCATCGAGCGCAAGCAAGTACCCATGGCGTAGCAAAATTTGCTGAAACAGCCTGTGCTGGTCCATTACTTTCTGGTGAACTAGAAGCATTAGGTAAAGCGTTAGACAACCCAGCTAGACCCTTTATTGCAATTGTTGGTGGCTCTAAAGTGTCCACTAAATTGACTGTACTTGACTCTTTAGCGGGCATTGTTGATCAGCTTATCGTCGGTGGTGGCATCGCCAATACCTTTATTGCAGCAGAAGGGCACAATGTCGGCAAATCATTATTTGAAGCCGATTTAGTAGAAGAAGCGACTCGTTTAACTAAGCAAGCGCAAGCCAATAAGGGTGATATTCCAATTCCAACGGATGTGGTTGTCGCCACTGAGTTTTCAGCATCCGCATCAGCAACATTAAAAAATGTTAATGAAGTCAGTGATGATGAAATGATTTTTGACATTGGCCCAGATTCGATAAAAGCATTAACTGATATCATAGCTAAAGCTGGCACCATTGTTTGGAACGGACCTGTTGGCGTATTTGAATTTGATCAGTTTTCTCAAGGCACCAAGATGATTGCACAAGCCATTGCCGATAGTTCAGCCTTCTCAATTGCAGGTGGTGGTGATACCTTAGCAGCAGTAGATAAATATGGTATAGCCGATAAAATATCTTATATTTCTACCGGTGGTGGTGCTTTCTTAGAGTTCTTAGAAGGTAAAAAACTTCCCGCCGTTGAAATTTTAGAGCAGCGCGCAAAATCACAACATGGCTAACGCTTAATTTTTAGCCAGAATTTAACGATTGCTTAGAGTAAAAAATAACGAGTAGCTTATTCTCTAAGCTGCTCGTTTTTTATGCTAAGACACAAGAAATCCGCTAAATAAAAAGTAAATATGCGTAAAAAGAAAGTAAACTGAAAGCCAGCAACGCTAAAACAACAACAAAACGAAATTAAAACGAAACATAAACGAAACTTCTTGCTATACTAGTGTAGTAAACTTACTATTTAATACTTAATAAATGGACTAAAACATAACGAGATACAAGAACATCTTGTAATATTCGTACAAAATACGGGTTTTGTAATCATTCCCGTTCAAAAGACAACTTTAGTAAATTTATTCTGTAAGATAAGCGGTCTCTTTGCTATAATTCCGTTATCAAAATAAAAACTTTCAACCTCAGCAACAAAACTTATCTAGGAGTAAGTAAATGGCTTTAATTTCAATGCGCCAAATGCTCGATCATGCGGCAGAATTTGAATACGGTATTCCAGCATTTAACGTCAATAATTTAGAGCAAGTACGCGCAATAATGCTTGCCGCTAGTGATACTGATAGCCCTGTCATCATGCAAGCATCTGCAGGTGCCAGAAAATACGCCGGCGCACCTTTCTTACGCCATTTAATTCTAGCGGCTATTGAAGAGTTCCCAAATATCCCAGTAGTTATGCATCAAGATCACGGTACTTCTCCTACTATTTGTCAACGCTCTATTCAACTAGGTTTTTCATCAGTAATGATGGATGGCTCATTAATGGAAGACGGTAAAACACCAAGCAGTTATGAATACAATGTTGCAGTAACTCAACGTGCAGTTGAAATGGCACACGCTTGTGGTGTTTCTGTTGAAGGTGAATTAGGTTGTTTAGGTTCTCTTGAAACTGGTATGGCTGGTGAAGAAGACGGTGTTGGCGCAGAAGGTATTTTAACAAAAGAGCAAATGTTAACAGACCCTGAAGAAGCGGCTGATTTTGTCAATAAAACCCAAGTAGATGCACTGGCAATTGCCTGTGGTACTTCTCACGGCGCTTATAAGTTTTCTCGTCCACCAACAGACGATATCTTAGCGATTGATCTTATTAAAGCCATTCACAAACGTATACCTGATACTCACTTAGTTATGCACGGCTCTTCATCAGTACCACAAGAATGGCTGGCGGTAATTAACGAGTTTGGCGGAAAAATCCCTGAAACTTACGGTGTACCCGTTGAGCAAATTCAACAAGGCATTAAACATGGTGTACGTAAAATCAATATAGATACGGATTTACGCCTTGCATCTACCGGTGCTATTCGTCGCTTTTTAGCGCAGAACCCAAGTGAATTTGATCCGCGTAAATTTTTACAAGTATCAACCAATGCTATGTACGACATTTGTAAAGCACGTTATGAAGCATTTAACACTGCAGGTCATGCCAGTAAAATCAAACCTATAAGTCTTGATGGCATGTTTGACCGTTATCAAAGCGGTGAGTTAAAGGCTATCATTAAGTAACACTGCTGATATAAACTAGTTACATAAAAAGGGCTTAGGTCCTTTTTTTATGCTCGAAATAAATAGGCGACTTAGGTATAATCACCGGTAATTATCAGCGGTTCACCCTAAAAAGTAGTATTAATTAAGATGTTTTCTCGCTTTATCCTTCTCCCCCTATTGGTCATTTATTGCATTTTCCCTATAATTTCTTATGCCCAAGAGCAAACAGCAGAGACTAGCCCTGCAGATGCCTCAGACATACTCTTTAGTTTAGAAAAGGCCGATGAGTCACACCAGCCTTCATCTGGCACCTTGTTTACCGCCTCGGCCCAACTTGGTTTCCTCTATTTAACCGGTAATACTCGCAGTGCCGATATTAAAACAGGTTTAGATCTACGCTTTGAAAGAGGTCTTTGGCGCAGCTCTTTTGTTTTTGATTTATTGGTCAAGAAAACCGAAAAAGCTTCACAAATTAACAACAATGATATTCGTAAAAACTTTGAAACCACAGATCAAAAATGGAGCTTTACTTCACAAACTAACTACACCCTTGATTCAATAAATCAAAACTACATCTACGGCAGTGTCTTTTATGAAGAAAACCGTTTTTCTGGTTTTGACTCGCAAGCTTCCGTGTCTACTGGTTGGGGTCGCCGCTGGTTTGAAAGTAAAGATAGCAGTTTTGATGCCGATATTGGCCCAGGTTTTAAGAGGGATGTTACCCATGTGACTACTGAAGAAGTGTCTAATGGCATGAGAAGTCACACACAAGACACCTTCATTTTGCAGGTTCAAGCGCTTTATAGAAAAAAAATAAATGAACACATTGAGTTTAAACAATCCTTCACCATTAAACATGCCATCGAAGTGGGACAAAACAGCATTTACAAAGCCGAAAGCTCAATCACCAGTAAGTTGATTGATTCACTACAACTTAAACTCAACTTTGTTATCGATTACAATTCAAAGGTAGATGACAATAAAGCTAACTTAAATACGGAAACCTCAGCGGTACTTATTTATAGTTTTTAGATTTATTCTTAATTCTTAATTTTAATGAGGTACTCAAGATGAAGCGACTAAACAGAGTCAGCTTACGGGTAAGTAGGCGGGCATAGAGAGTCACTCTGGATTGACCAAACAAAGTCGTTATACCATTTTAAAATGGACATTACCGTAAGAAATTTTCGCTTATCGTTCATTTATGGCTAATAATGCTTAAAAATTAAATTTATTATCACTACAAACTATTGCCTTAACCTCACTCTATCACCTAAAATATTGGCAATAAAAATTCCATCAAACTAAAAGGTATTCACATGGCTCAGCCGTTACCCGATAAATTCATCATGTCGATGAACCGCGTTTCAAAGATAGTCGCACCGAAACGCACCATTTTAAAAGACATTTCTCTTTCATTTTTCCCTGGCGTTAAAATAGGTGTTTTAGGTTTAAACGGTTCAGGTAAATCAACCTTGCTGCGCATTATGGCGGGTGTTGATAAAGAATTTGAAGGTGAAGCTACCGCATTAGCTGGCACTAAAATTGGTTACTTACCGCAAGAACCAATCCTTGACGAAACAAAGACGGTTAGAGAGATCGTTGAAGAAGGCGTTGCTACCGTTAAAAATGCTTTAGCACGTTTAGACCAAGTCTATAACGAGTACGCTGAAGAAGGCGCAGATTTTGATAAACTAGCAAAAGAGCAAGGTGAGTTAGAAGATATTATTAATGCTAATGATGGCCATAATATTGATAACGTACTTGAACGTGCCGCCGATGCCTTACGTTTACCACCTTGGGAGCAAAAAATTGCCGAGCTAAGTGGTGGTGAACTCCGTCGTGTCGCCCTGTGTCGTTTATTACTAGAAAAACCAGACATGTTATTACTGGATGAACCAACCAACCATTTAGATGCTGAATCTGTAGCTTGGTTAGAGCGTTTCTTGCATGACTACCCAGGCACTGTGGTAGCAATCACCCATGATAGATACTTCTTAGATAATGTAGCCGGTTGGATATTAGAGCTTGATAGAGGCCACGGCATTCCTTATGAAGGTAACTACACTGCCTGGTTAGAGCAAAAAAACGCTCGCCTTGAACGAGAAAGTAAAAGTGAAAGTGCTTTACAAAAAACCATCAAACAAGAGCTTGAATGGGTGCGTTCAAATCCAAAAGCACGTCAATCAAAAAGCAAAGCCCGTATGGCTCGCTTTGAAGAACTTAATTCTCGAGAGCATCAAAAGCGTAGTGAAACCAACGAACTTTACATTCCACCTGGACCACGCCTTGGTGACAAAGTATTAGATGTTATCAACTTAACCAAGTCTTTTGGCGATAGAGTACTCATTGATAACTTAAGTTTTAGCGTACCTAAAGGTGCTATCGTTGGTATTATCGGGCCAAACGGCGCGGGTAAATCAACCTTATTCAAAATGATGACTGGCGCTGAACAGCCCGACTCAGGTGAAATAATCTTGGGTGATACGGTAAAACTGGCCAGTGTTGATCAGTTCCGTGATGATATGGACAACAGCAAAACCGTTTACCAAGAGATATCCCAAGGCCATGAAATTTTAAAAATTGGTAATTATGAAATTCCGAGTCGTGCTTATGTCAGCCGTTTTAACTTTAAAGGCAATGATCAACAAAAAATTATTGGTCAATTATCCGGTGGTGAACGTAACCGCGTTCATTTAGCCAAGCTTGTGCAAACAGGTGGTAACGTATTGTTACTCGATGAACCGACCAATGATTTAGATATTGAAACATTACGTGCGCTAGAAGAAGCCTTATTAGAATTCCCAGGTTGTGCCATGGTTATTTCCCATGACCGCTGGTTCCTTGACAGAATTGCTACCCATATTTTAGATTACCGTGACGAAGGTAAAATCAACTTCTACGAAGGTAACTTCACCGATTACGAAGCTTGGTTAAAGAAAACTTTAGGTCCGGCAGCAACAGAGCCTCATAGAATCAAGTATAAGAAAATAGGTTAGTCGCTAAATAAAGTAGCCCTTAGTCATACCCGGGTAACTTTGCGCTAATGAGCTGAAATAGCCGATTAAAAGTCAGTTAAAATTTTGATTTTAACTGGCTTTTTACTACCCAGTAACTTTTTACTTTTCAATAAAATCGGGCTATGCTAAGGATACACAATACTAAAATGTAATGGTCAAAAATGGAAAACAGACGACAATTCACCCGCATTTTATTTTCAATTAAAGCTGAATTAGCCATTGAAGGTAGTATTTATTCAGTATCTATCCATGATATCTCACTTAATGGCGCCTTAGTTACCGCCATAGACAGTGAAAAATCATTGAAAGGTAAACTTGGCACCTTACATTTTTTACTGTCAGACAATGAGTCAGAAGTAACAATGAACATTGCGGTTGTTCACGTAGAAAAAAATGAGACTGGCTTGCAATGTAATGCTATTGATATAGACAGCGTCACCCATTTACGCCGCTTGGTTGAGCTCAATCTAGGTGACAGTGAACAACTCAATAAAGAGTTAAGTCAGTTATCACGTTAAAAGTTAAGTTAAGATTTTCAGCTATTCCCCCTACCTTTTAGGAGTTTTTATGAATCATCTAGTTATTTCTTGTATTGGCCCAGATCAAACCGGCCTAGTAGACACATTATCTAAAATTATTGCCAAACATCAAGGTAATTGGCAAGTCAGTAGCTTGCATCATTTATCCGGTTTTTTCGCCGGCGTTATTGAAGTAGCCGTAGTAAGTGAAAATACTGACCAGCTCATCAGTGAATTAAAAGCCATTAATGGCTTAAGCTGCCAAATTGAAATAGCTGAGCCTAATTTACCTAAGGTGACTAGTAACCTAGTCCTTGAGATCACCGCCAATGACAGAGCGGGTATAGTGCAAGAAGTTTCATCGGTCATTCATCATCAAAATGGTAACTTAATCAAATTGGTAAGTTCGCAAGAGAGCGCCGCCTATAGTGGCCAAAATATTTTCAAAGCAAAAGTGAAAATTGCCATCGATGAAAACTCTATTGATGAGCTTATCAGTGCCTTAGAGCAAATAGCGGATGACTTGATGGTAGATATTTCACGCTAATGTTTATTGGCCAAAATCATCCGTAAAACGGCGAGACTATATCCCCATGACCAATCAAGATGCATGTTTCAGAGAACACTTTGAATGGTAATGGGTATAAACCAGCACTTTAACTTTAAAGTATGCAAATAAAAAACGACTGCTATCAGCAGTCGTTTTTTAGGTTTTAGTCGTGCCATTTTTGGAAAAACTCTGGCCTTGCTTTTTTACCTTAAGACAAGGAGGCTAAGAACTGCGCCGCTTTATTAATATCTCGGCTACGTTTCATATCAGGCAAACTTTTTAAGAAAGTTTTACCATAAGGTTTATTGACTAACCTATCATCACAAATCACTAAGACACCACGGTCACTGACATCACGAATAAGTCGCCCTACTCCTTGCTTTAACGCTATTACCGCCTGTGGAAGTTGAATTTGGCTAAAAGGCTCGCCGCCTTGTCGCCTGACATCTTCACAGCGTGCCTGTAACAGCGGATCGTCCGGTGAAGCAAAAGGTAATTTATCAATGATGACACAAGTAAGCTTATCACCACGAACATCAATGCCTTCCCAAAAACTGGCGGTTGCCAGTAATACCGCTTTATCATGCTCAACAAATTGCTCAAGTAACTTGCGCTTGGCCATCTGCCCTTGCACTAATAAGGGATTATCAATACTGTCAGCTAGAATTTCAGCAACCTGATGCATTACCCGATAACTAGTAAAGAGCATAAAGCAAGCACCACCACTCGCTGCAATCAGCGGCTCCGCTAATTTTGCTAACGCCAAAGCGCGATTTTTATCATTGGCGGGCGGTAAATAACGTGGCACGACCAGTTGAGATTGCGCTTGATAATCAAACGGGCTATCAAGTAAGAGCTTTTTTGCCCCTTGTAAACCTAAATGCTGGGCAAAGTGATCAAAATTATTATCTACCGCCAAGGTTGCCGAAGTAAAAATCCAACCGGCACCCGACTCTTTCACCACAGCACTAAATTTATCACTCACCGTCAGTGGTGTTTGATGTAATACCACACTGCGCGGCGTAGTTTCATACCAAAAACTCATGCCATAAGCTTCAACATTGGCCATCACTTCATATTGGGCCAATAAGTTTACCGCCCGATCAAAACAATTATCGATGGCTTCATTTCTGGAGACACAAAGCTTTATCACTTGGTATAAAAAATCTAAATCGATTTTTAAGTTAGCAAATTTTTGCTGAAATTGAACTTGTTTATGCTTTTCTCGCCAATTTCCCCGTTCGGGATCGTAATTAAATAACAGTCGGAATTCTTGACAGCTTTTCTGTAATTTTTCCGCTGCTCGCCCTAATTGCTTCACATCGGTTAAACTACTACGGTGTACTTGTAATACGTCGGTGCACAAATCAACGAGCTGTTTAGTTGAGAATGCCTCACCAAAATATTCACTGGCGATATCGCCAATTTGATGAGCTTCATCAAAAATCATCACCTGAGCCTTAGGAATAAGCTCACCAAAACCGGTATCTTTTAAAGCCATATCGGCAAAAAACAAATGATGATTGACCACGATAATATCGGCATCACTGGCTTTTTGACGGGCTTTAACTAGGTAACAAGCGTCATAGTCTGGACAGTCTCTGGCCAAACAATTATCTAAGGTACTGGTAACAAACGGAAAGATACTGGAGTCTTCACTAACATTAACCAATTCGCCAATATCACCACTTTGTGTACCATTAGACCAGGTTTTAATTTTCACCAGATCCTGTAACATTTGTGCATCAAGTTGACCGCGACTATCTTGGTACTGTGCTAAACGATAAATGCATAAATAGTTGGCACGCCCCTTTAATAAAGCGACTTGTGCATTACTGCCTAGCACCTTTTTTATTAAAGGAATATCTTTATGGAATAGTTGCTCTTGCAGGTTTTTAGTCCCGGTTGAGACCACTATTTTTTTAGGGTTTTTCGAATTTAACGCTAAAAAGGCGGGGATCAAATAAGCAAAGGTTTTGCCTGTGCCAGTGCCTGCTTCCACAATGAGCGATGATTGCTGGTCAATGGCTTCAGCAACATCAAGGGCCATATCTATTTGCGCTTGGCGAGGAGAGAAGCCTTTAATGGCTTTAGCTAAAGCGCCGTCTTTAGCAAAGGCTTGACTAACTTGGGATGCTATCATTTAAAAAAAAGGCACGAATAAAAATTTATGCTTGAGAGTATACTTAACTACCGCTTAGGCATAAAGGTCTAAGTGTTTACCGTTACTATTATCGGTAGCTTTATTGATGTCTACATCACTCTGCTCAAACTCAACACTAGGTTCTTTATTAGTATTAGCACTATTAGCACCTTCTTCTTTATCATCCGTTTCTTGCTGTGAACTATGGTATTTGTCTTCTTCACTAGTAAAATAATACTCATGATTTTCAAGATGATTAGCATCATCGCTTAGCTTACTGTTAGCAGCCTCTTTCAACAGTGCTTTTACCTTTAAGCTTGCCGGCTTAATAGGTATCTGGACTACACGTGTTAGTTGAGTCGTAAAAATATCCATCTTTAGTTCCTACACTGCTTCATGTTGCGAATTTGTTAACCCTTAATTCTATTATCGACCAAAAATACATTAGCTTTAGCTTTTCACTTAGGGACTAATACTATTACCAAGACTCGACTAATAAATTTAACCGTTTTTCATATAACAAAAAGTAATAAAAAACTTCTATTTATTACTTGCAGCTATCTTAATTAAGCAGTAATGTAAAGTTCATCAAAATAAATTACTTACTCAATACTGTTCAATTAATTATACAACAGCACAGTAAATTACTGACTACTAACAGAGAATTTAACCATGATTATTAACCTGAATAGCCGACATCACCATAATCATAGCAATTAGCCCATTCAGCGTTAGTAACAAAAACACTGCAGGGCAAAGGCCTTTCAGTGGAATTAAGTAAACAGTTATACAAGCAATAGCACAAGCTTTATAACAATAAAATGTCATTACTAAACCCCCGAAAGAGTCTTTTCTCTCTCGGGGGTTTTTCGCATTTTAGCGCATTAGAAATTGTATATACATGACGAATTTAAAGATTAAGACACCATAGGAATTACCAATATGAGCACATCAGAGCCACGTTTACGCATTGCCATGCAAAAGTCAGGACGCCTGAGTGAAGACACACAAGAATTATTAAAGCGCTGCGGATTGAAACTTAACCTTAGCGACCGTCGTTTACTCGCGCATGTTAGCAATATGCCGATAGATGTTATGCGCGTACGTAGTAGTGATATTCCAGGACTCGTTATGGATGGCGTATGTGACTTAGGCATTGTCGGTGATAACACCCTAGAAGAAGCGGCATTAGAGCGTGAATTAATGGAGCAAAAATTTGCTTATATAAAAACCACAGCACTTAATTTTGGCGGCTGCCGTTTATCACTAGCCATGCCGGAAGAGTTTGATTATCAAGGTATTAAAAGCTTAGATGGTTTACGCTTTGCCACTACTTACCCACAACTGCTTAACCGCTTTGCCCGTAATAATGGCATTAACGTAGATTTTTGTTTACTCAAAGGCTCGGTAGAAGTGGCGCCACGTGTTGGTTTATCCGATGGTATTTGTGATCTGGTTTCCACTGGTGCGACACTTGAAGCTAACGGTTTAAAAGAAGTTGCCGTGATTTTCAAATCAACCGCATCACTGATCCAAAACCCTGCAGTCTTAGCGCCAGCCAAGCAAAAAATTCTTGATACCTTATTGCCACGCATTCAAGGGGTAATGAAAGCCAAAGAAAGCAAGTACATCATGCTGCATGCGCCTAAAGATAAGATCAATGAAGTGAGTGCTTTAATGCCAGGTAGTGAGACGCCGACTATTTTACCGCTTGCTGGTCGTGATGATTTAGTAGCCGTACACGTTGTTGCTACTGAGACGTTTTTCTGGGAAACCATGGAAAGCCTAAAGGCATTAGGTTGTAACTCTATCCTGGTAATGCCGATTGAAAAGATGATGGGCTAAATTAACCTTACCTCATTGCTAGTAGATGCAAGCTCAGCATCGGCAGTACTCACTGACTAACGTCAGCTGAGTGCTCCCTCTTTGCACTTGCACCAACTAGCGTCGAGCTAAAGTAAATTATTTTTTTTACTTATAAAGAAACACATCCTCGAAGTATTAGGAACAAGTAATTATGATTAATCAACTAATCAAGTGGCAAGAGCTGTCAGAGCAGCAAAAAATAGGTGCGCTAGCACGACCAGCAATAGTGGATAGTGCCTTATTGTCCACCCAAGTTGCTAACATCTTGGCGCAAGTTAAAAATCAAGGTGATAAGGCACTATTTACCTTAACAGAACAATTTGATGGTATCGCGCTTAGCACCTTATCAGTGGGTGCAGAGCAAATTGCGCAAGCCAAGTTAGCCCTATCTGCTAAACGTTTAAAAGCAATTAACACCGCTTATCAGCAAATCAGAGCCTTTCATAGCGCACAACAGCCAACAGATATAACGGTTGAAACGATCCCAGGCGTTAAGTGCACCTTAAAAACTGAAGCCATTGAAAGTGTTGGTTTATATATTCCTGCAGGCTCAGCGCCATTGCCCTCAACGGTATTGATGTTAGGCATACCGGCACAACTTACCGGTTGTCAACGTACGGTCTTGGTTTGTCCACCTGATAAAAATGGCCAACTGGCTAATGAAATATTAGTGGCGGCTGATCTTTGTGGTATCAGTGAAATATACACAGTAGGTGGTGCACAAGCGATTGCCGCCTTAGCTTACGGCACACAAACAATAGCCGCGGTAAATAAAGTTTTTGGCCCAGGAAATCGCTATGTTACCGAAGCTAAAACTCAGTTATCACAACAAGTCCCCGGTTTTACTATTGATATGCCCGCCGGCCCTTCTGAAGTATTAGTTATTGCCGATGAGCAAGCAAACCCGGCATTTATTGCCGCAGATTTATTATCGCAAGCCGAGCACGGTGTTGATAGCCAAGTAATACTACTCAGTGATAGCGAGTCATTAATAGCACAGGTATCTGCTGAACTAGAAAAGCAAGTTGTGGTATTGTCTCGACGTGACATTGCTGAGCAAGCGTTAACCCAGTCTAGGTTAATTTTAACCAAGGACTTAGCGCAAGCGGTGCAAGTGTCGAATCAATACGCGCCAGAGCACTTAATTATTCAAACTGAAGATGCACCAAGCTTGCTTAACAGTTTGCGTAATGCCGGTTCAATTTTTGTCGGCGCTTATACCCCTGAATCGGCGGGTGATTACGCCAGCGGCACAAACCACGTATTGCCAACGTATGGTTATTCAAAGGTTATCTCAAGTTTATCACTGGCTGACTTTTCTCGGCGCTATACCGTGCAAGAGATAACTAAATCAGGTTTGGCGAGTTTAGCTGAGTGTATTATTGAATTAACCGATGCCGAAGGGCTAGATGCCCATCAGCGCGCGGTGACCATTCGCTTAGAGGAAGGAGTTTAAGCATGGCTAAACACGCTTTAACGACCGCTGAGCAATTAGCACGCGAAGAATTAATTGCTATGGTGCCTTATCAATCGGCACGACGTCTATTTTCTAGCGCTGATGCTCAAGAAGATAAAGTATGGCTGAACGCAAATGAAGCACCAGGCAAAGGTCAATATCAGTTATCCGCGATAAATATCAATCGCTACCCGGATTTTCAGCCCGATTGTTTAATTTCAGCCTATAGCGAATATTCAGGCTTAGCAAAAGATAAAATCCTAGCAACACGAGGCGCAGATGAAGGCATAGAGCTTATCATTCGCAGTTTTTGTAAAGCATACCAAGACACCATTTTAATATGTCCACCCACTTACGGCATGTACGCTATTAGTGCCGAGAATCACGGTGCTGCGGTTATTAAAGTAGCGCTAAACTCCGCTGACTTAACGCTAGATTTAGACGGTTTGCAACAGCAAGTGGGTAAAGTGAAAGTGGTGTTTTTATGTTCGCCGGGTAATCCAACGGGTAATTTACTACCAAAAGCACAAATACTAGCCGCTATTGAATTGTTTAAAGGCAGTGCCATGGTGGTGATTGATGAAGCTTATATTGAGTTTTCACCTGAGTATTCATGCACTAAATTATTAAGTGACTTTGATAATGTCATTGTGCTTAGAACCTTATCAAAAGCATTTGCACTTGCTGGTCTTCGTTGTGGTTTTACCTTAGCAAATAATGACGTAATTACCTTGCTGAGTAAGATTATTGCCCCCTACCCTATTGCGGCACCCGTAGCGGAAATTGCTAGCCAAGTCTTAACGAACGATTTAGCCATAATGAAAACTAGGGTAAAGCAAACCAAAGTATTACGTGAACAGTTAAATAACTGGCTTACTGAGCAAAACTGGTGTTGTCATGTTTTTACCAGCGATGCAAATTTTGTCCTATTTCGTTGTACTAGCGCAGAGGATAAAGCCCTAGTATTTAATTTGTTACTTGAAAACAACATATTAATTCGCGATCAGTCTAAACAGCAACAGCTTGAAAACTGTCTTCGCATTAGCATTGGCAGTGAAGACGAACTAGCACAGCTAAAGCAATTATTAACCGCCTTGTAAGTAAAAATTAGCGCGGTAATAAAGCTAATAAACGAACATAATGAAGAGTATTTTATGAGTAAGACCCAAGAAAAAATATTATTTATCGACCGTGACGGCACTTTGGTTGAAGAGCCGGCCATCGATAAACAACTTGATAGCTTAGAAAAACTAGTGTTTGAGCCGAATGTCATTGCTGAATTACTAAAACTGCAAGCCAAAGGCTTTAAGCTAGTGATGGTTTCCAACCAAGATGGCTTAGGCACCCGTAGTTTTCCACAAGCTGATTTTGATTTGCCTCATAATAAAATGATGGCGCTATTTAGTTCTCAAGGGGTGAATTTTCAAGACGTATTACTTTGTCCACACTTTGAGGAAGACAATTGTAGTTGTCGTAAACCAAAACTAGGCTTAGTGAGCGATTACTTACAGCAAGGCAGAGTTGATTTTACTAATTCTTATGTGATTGGTGATAGAGAAACCGATATGGGTCTTGCTGCGAATATGGGCATTGTTGGCATCAAATATGATCGAAAAATTTTCAATTGGTCACAAGTGAGCGAACAAGTTTTAGCAAAATTCTCACAAGCTCGTATAGCGAGTATTACCCGGACCACCAAAGAAACCGATATCAAGGTCACCGTTAATTTAGATAAAAAAGGCGACAATAATATAGCAACGGGCTTAGGCTTTTTTGATCACATGCTAGATCAAATAGCCACTCATGGCGGTTTTAGTTTGCAATGTAGCGTCAGTGGTGATTATCACATTGATGAGCACCACAGTGTTGAAGATACCGCCCTTGCCCTTGGTCAGGCCTTAAGGCAAGCCCTGGGCGACAAACGTGGCATTGGTCGTTTTGGTTTTGTCTTACCTATGGATGAATGTCGCGCCGAGTGTGCCATCGACCTTTCTGGTCGTCCATGGCTTGAATTTGATGCCGATTTCACCGCAGATAATGTCGGAAGCATGTCAACACAGATGGTTGGCCATTTTTTCCGCTCATTAGCAGATTCAATGTTAATAACTTTACATTTATCAACCAGTAAAGGGAATTGCCACCACCAGGTTGAGAGTCTATTTAAGGTATTTGGCCGAGCGTTAGGTCAAGCCATTAAAGTAGACGGTGATGAGATGCCTAGCTCAAAAGGTATTTTATAATGACTAAGGAAGTATCTGCAGGAATGAATGTCATTGTTGATACTGGCTGCGCAAATCTAGCCTCAGTTAAGTTTGCCGTTGAGCGTTTAGGTTATCAAGTGACCATCACTGATAATATTGAGCTAATCCAACAAGCGGATAAAGTAATACTCCCAGGGGTTGGTAGTGCTAAGCATGCCATGGCTAATATCAACGCTAAAAACTTAGTGAGTGTCTTACAAAAACTGACGCAGCCGGTACTTGGTTTTTGTTTAGGTATGCAGTTAATGACTGAGTCATCAACCGAAGGTAATAAGTCCTCAACTGAAGGGAAAAGTGATGGCCTAGTGCCTTGCTTAAACTTAATTCCCACCAAGGTAGAGCCATTAAAATCACAAGGGAATAGGTTGCCACATATGGGCTGGAATACCCTCAGAAAAATATCAGACCACCCCGTGCTCAAAGGTATTTCCGAGGGTGATTACTTTTATTTTGTCCACAGTTTTGCCGCCCCTATAAGTGAGTACACCATTGCCAGCTGTGAATATGGTAGTACGTTTTCAGCAGCTATTGCCAAAGACAACTTTATTGGTTGTCAATTTCACCCTGAGCGTTCCAGTGCTTTGGGCAGTAAGATCATTCAAAACTTTTTAGAATTAGGGCCACAGGAGCTTGCGAACTTATGATGATTCCCGCAATTGATTTGATTAATGGCCAAGTGGTGCGTTTGTATCAAGGCGACTATAACCAACAAACCCACTATGAATATACGGTGCAAGAGCGGCAACAGGCTTATGCTAAATCCGGCGCTACTGTCATGCATTTTGTCGATTTAGATGGTGCAAAAGACAGCACAAAACGTCAATTAGCAACATTAAAGACCGTAGTCAATCACCCCTCAATGATCATACAAGTAGGTGGTGGCGTACGTTGTGAAGATGATGTAAAACAGCTATTAGCATTAGGGGCAGATCGCGTTGTTATTGGCAGCTTAGCCATCAAACAACCAGAGCTAGTGACTCAATGGCTTAAAACCTACGGCTGTGAAAAAATTGTCCTAGCACTTGATATAAAAATTGATGCCCAAGGTAATAAAACCCTGCCCACTCATGGCTGGATTGAAGATAGCGGGGTAAACTTAGAAGATTTACTTGCCCAATATCAAGATGCCGGTATTAAGCACGTATTATGTACTGACATTAGTAAAGACGGCACTTTAACGGGGACTAATGTTGATTTATATAGCGAAGTTTGTGCTAAATATCCAGAGATTGACTGGCAAGCGTCGGGCGGTATTGGCAGCTTAGACGATATTAAGGCGTTAATTCCAACCGGTGTTAGCGCTGTTATTTTAGGTCGTTCATTGCTTGAGGGTAAGTTTACCCTTGAAGAGGCAATTGCCTGTTGGCCTCCAGCTAAAGAAGCTATAGCGGAGAAAAACCCATGTTAGCTAGAAGAATTATTCCATGCCTCGACGTTAAGGACGGAAAAGTGGTAAAAGGTATACAGTTTAGAAACCACGAAATAATCGGTGATATAGTGCCGTTAGCGCAGAAATATGCTGAAGCAGGTGCTGATGAACTCGTTTTTTATGACATCACTGCCAGCTCTGATGGTCGCGTGGTTGATAAGAGCTGGGTAAGTCGTATTGCTGAGGTCATTGATATTCCTTTTTGTGTTGCTGGTGGGATAAAAAGCGCAGCCGATGCTAAAGAAATATTGATGATGGGCGCTGACAAAATATCCATTAATTCCCCAGCATTGCAAGACCCTGAGCTAATTACGCGCTTAGCCGATATTTTTGGTCAGCAGTGTATTGTGGTGGGTATTGATAGCTTTTATAACAAAGAGGCTAATGCTGGCAAAGGGGAATATCAGGTTTACCAGTTTACTGGTGATGAAAAGCGGACTCAGCAAACAGGCTGGACCACATTTGACTGGATTGAAAAAGTAGTTAGTTTAGGTGCCGGCGAAATTGTCCTTAATTGCATGAACCAAGATGGTGTACGTCAAGGTTATGATATTGTGCAATTAAAACAAGCAAGAGCTGTATGTAATGTGCCTTTAATCGCCTCAGGTGGTGCGGGTACTATGGAGCACTTTAGTGATGTCTACCAACAAGCCGATGTTGACGGCGCACTCGCTGCTTCTGTTTTTCATAAAGGTGTTATTGCCATTAAAGAGTTAAAAAATTATTTAAAAGCACAACGTATTGAGGTGAGACCATGTTAGTAAACAAAGACAATATTAATGACTTAGCATGGCAGAAAATGAATAACCTCATTCCTGCCATTATTCAGCATGCGGCAACGGGTGCCGTACTAATGCAAGGTTATATGAACCAAGCATCCTTGGCCGCCACATTAACCACAGGTAAAGCAACCTTCTATAGTCGTTCAAAACAAGCTTTGTGGGTTAAGGGGGAAACCTCAGGGAACTTTTTAAACGTTAAGCAAGTCTTAACTGATTGCGATAATGACAGTTTACTTATTGCTTGTTTACCTATGGGTCCAAGTTGTCACTTAGGCACGGAGTCATGCTTTCCTGAGCAAAAGTTAACCCAGCAAAACTTTCTCAGTGAACTTGAACAAGTGATTGCAAGCCGAAAAAATGATAAGCCAGAAGACAGTTATACCGCACACTTATTTTCTCGCGGCACCATCAAAATTGCGCAGAAAGTCGGTGAAGAAGGCGTTGAAGTTGCACTTGCTGCAGTAGCAGAAACGAAAGAAGATCTACTAGGTGAATGTGCAGACTTATTTTACCATACCCTAGTACTCCTAGCCGACCAAGATATCGACCTCAATGAGGTTATGGCGGTATTACAACAGCGGCATAACAAATAGCTTCACCTGCCATTATTGAACGCATTCATGCTATTTAATTCAAACCCAGATCAAAGCTTTGTTATGGCTAAAGTTCACCTAGTACCCGTCAAAAACATTGGCGTGGTACTTAAAGACTCCCTGAATTTTGTCATCAGTAAGTTTCATCCTGAGAGACTGGAAACTTTTATAGCTATTAATAAGGGCTAAAATACTCCGACAGCGCGGCGCTATTGTTAAAGCCTATCAAGTAAGCTGAATTTTTTGTTGATAGCAATAAAATAAAAATAATCAATCCTTGAATTATTATAGATTTTATTAGCTACATTTTATCCCTACATGGTGTAATATGCTGAGCAATAAAATGGCTCGATGGATTATTGACCTTATTTATTATAATAAGCTGCTAATTTGTCTAGAACACCAGAAATAGTACCAGCTAAGGAACGGCTATGTTTAAACGTAGAGCAATAAAGAAATACGGCAACCAACTGTTACCAAGACTACAAAAACGTTATGGTGAGCAGACTTTTTATAATGCTAGCCAAGTTCGAGCGACTGTATACCAATGCAACTTCAATCCTAGCTACCTACCACTGGGCTACTTACTCTTTCTTGAGCCTTATGCACTAAATAAAATAGTCACTACTGAGTTCCCTGAATTGTGCATAAAAAAGTATAAACAAGAAATTAAAGAATACCTGAATGAGCGCAAGTATTATGGTTACTTAAAGCAGTTAACTATTTAACGCTTCAGACTCAATATGACAATAAAAACCACCTGGCAAAGTAAAGCATTCTCCGAACTATCACTTAATCAATTATATGATGTACTGAAATTGCGCATTGATGTTTTTGTCGTTGAACAAACGTGTTATTACCCAGATCTAGACAGCGAAAAAAATCGGCTTGACCGACACCCTCAAACGCTACATCTCTTAGGTTATCAAGCAGAGCAACTGGTCGCTTACCTGCGAATTTTACCTAAAGGTCAAAGCTATGCAAGCCATATCAGTATAGGTAGAGTAGTCATTGCCAATAAAGCGAGAGGTGGTGGCTTGGGCCATGAATTAATGAAAGAAGCATTATCACTTTGCCAGCAATATCACCCTAACGAAGAGATTAAAATCTCTGCTCAACAACATTTAAAGTCATACTACCAAAGACATGGTTTCGCTCAGGTATCGGCTATGTATTTAGAAGATGGCATACCACACATTGCTATGCTCAGAGAAAGTAAGCAATAAATTATACCCTAGAAACAAAAAAACTCGCCAAGGCGAGTTTTTTTCACTTAAATAGCGATACAATTACTGGGTACTAAGCAAGTTGAGCTAATAATAACTGATTCACTTTTTCAACAGCTTGTGTGCCATCAATAGTTAAGTAGGTACAATTACCCGCTTTAGCTTCCGCTTGATAAAAAGCGACTAATGGCTTAGTTTGATCATGATAAATCGATAAGCGCTTACGTACAGTCGCTTCTTCATCATCAGGACGAATAGATAAATCATCACCGGTAACATCATCTTTGCCGGCAATTTTTGGCGGATTGAAAACAAGGTGATAAACACGCCCAGAGCCGGAATGAACACGACGGCCAGCCATACGCTCAACAATCACTTCATCCGGCACATCAAATTCAAGTACATGGTCCACAGAAATGCCACTTTCTTTCATAGCATCCGCTTGTGGAATAGTACGAGGGAAACCGTCAAGTAAAAATCCTGCTTTACAATCATCTTGAGCTACTCGCTCTTTTACTAAGCCGATGATCAAATCATCTGAAACTAATTGTCCTGCATCCATAACGGCTTTAGCTTTATTGCCTAGTTCAGTGCCGGCTTTAATTGCAGTACGGAGCATATCGCCCGTTGAAATTTGTGGAATACCAAATTTAGCCATTAAAAATTGTGCTTGTGTGCCTTTACCAGCGCCTGGAGCACCTAATAAAACAATGCGCATATTATGTAACCTTAAATTGATGGTTGAAGTGTTAAAGAAAATATTACCTTTATTCAATACTATAAATTTTCATTGATCGAGCAAAGGTAATATTTCTTAGCTTTCCCATAAAGCCGGCAGATACTATACAAGCTAGCCTATTTGCAAACAAGTAGTGATAGGTCAGATTGATCAAAAAAGGAGGTGTTTCATGCATGAAACCCTCCTTTTTAAGACTAAAGTATTATCTAATAATTTAACTTACCATTAAATAATTACTTAGTTAGGCTTAACATTAATTTATTCAAGCGAGATACGAAGCTAGCAGGATCTTTTAAGCTACCACGTTCCGCTAACATTGCTTGGTCAAACAATACTTCAACCCACTGGCCGAATTTATCATCATCTTGTTCATCGGCAATATGTTTAATAAGGTCATGCTCACCATTGATTTCAAAGATAGGTAATGTATCAGGCACTTCTTGACCAACCGATGCCATTAACTTAGCCATTTGGCTAGTCATGTCATTATCATCAGCGACGATACAAGCAGGAGAGTCGGTAAGACGTTGAGAAAGTTTAACCTCTTTAACTTTTCCTTCTAAGCACACTTTAATGCGCTTAACGACAGAGTCATACTCTTTCTCAAGCTTCTCTTGTGCTTCTTTAGTTTCAGCGTCATCCATATCACCCAGATCTAAACCACCATGAGTAACAGACTGTAATTGCTTAGAATCAAACGCTGTTAAATGGCTTACTAACCATTCATCAATGCGGTCAGACATTAATAATACTTCAATGCCTTTTTTACGGAATACTTCTAAATGCGGGCTACTCTTAGCCGCTTCGAAGCTATCAGCAACAACATAATAAATCTTATCTTGGCCTTCTTTCATGCGTTCAATGTAAGTAGCAAGTGATACATTTTGCGCTGCTACATCTTCTTTAGTGGAAGCAAAGCGTAATAATCCTGCTACTTGTTCTTTATTAGCGTGATCTTCAGAAGGACCTTCTTTTAATACCTGACCAAACTCATCCCAAAAGCCTTGATATTTATCCGCATCTTTTTTAGCTAACTTCTCCAGCATTTTTAATACGCGCTTAGTACAACCCTTACGAATAGCTTGAGTAATCTTGTTATCTTGTAAAGCTTCACGAGAAACGTTTAAGGGTAAATCATTTGAATCTAATGAGCCTTTAACGAAACGTAAGTACGTTGGCATAAACTGCTCAGCATCATCCATAATATAGACACGTTGAACAAACAGTTTAAGACCATGTTGTTTTTCACGGTTATACATATCAAAGGGTGCTTTGCTAGGTATATAGAGTAGAGAAGTGTACTCAGTCTTACCTTCAACTTTATTATGTTCCCATAAAAGTGGGTCACTAAAATCATGAGAGACGTGTTTATAAAACTCTTTATATTCGTCGTCGGAAATATCTGCCTTTTCGCGTGTCCATAAAGCCGTTGCTTTATTAACAGCTTCCCATAGTGCAGGTACTGCATCTATAGCATCAATGGCTGGCATAGTTACCTTGCCTTCGTCATCTTTCACTTCAGCAACGGCTTCAATCGCTGGTATTTCATTGGTTAACATTTCTACGGATACTGAGATATGATCAGAGTATTTAGTAACAATTGACTTTAAGCGCCAATCATCCGCAAATTCTGACTCCTCTTCTTTTAAGTGAAGAATGATATCGGTACCACGATTAGTTTTTTCAATCTTCGCGGTAGTAAACTCACCTTCACCGGCACTTATCCATTCGACACCTTCAGAGGCATCATCACCCGCTTTACGAGTACGAACAATTACTTTATCTGCAACAATAAAAGATGAGTAAAAACCAACACCAAATTGACCAATAAGTTGTGAGTCAGAGGCTTGATCACCTGATAATGTTGAGAAAAATTCAGCAGTACCTGATTTTGCAATCGTACCCAGATGTTCGATTACTTCATCATGGTTCATACCAATACCATTATCAGAAATAGTGATGGTGTTATTTTCTTTATCACAGCTAACACGTACGCGTAAATCACCATCATTTTCATATAAAGCATTATCAGATAATGCTTTAAAACGCAGCTTATCCGCAGCATCGGCAGCATTTGACACTAATTCACGTAGGAATATCTCTTTATTAGAATAAAGTGAGTGGATCATTAAGTGAAGTATCTTGGCGTTATCTGACGCAAATTCATGTTTTACTGGCTTATTTTCTACTGTCATTTTATCGACCTTTTGTTAAATACCTATTTGGACGCCTACTTGGACGCCAAACCATTGCATGTACTAGGTACAGAGCGGGTTTGTTTGATTGATACATATCTGAGGGCAACAACATTAAAATCAAGTGAATAAGTTAAAAACTTTTCTCTTAACGAACGCTGACAAACTATAACTGCATATTTTGTATATAAGGCAAGTAAGATGTCTACGTAGTTTGGGGATGATTAGAATTTAACGTTGAACAATCACAAAGAAAATCAATGGCTATAAATAGAGTGCCGAAGTAGGTCCCCCTACTCCGGAAAAATATACTCGTGCGATACAATTGACAGATCAGATCTAAACACAAAGTATGTTGCTACTAATTTGTAATGCAGGGAGTAATTTACAAAATAGTAACAACTGCATGGATGTACTAATCACATGGATATGACTTATTAGACAATACTGACGGTACACGACGTACCTTCAAAAATGTGCGATTGAAATCTCTACAAAATGTGCGATTGAAATCTCTACAAAATGCGCGATTGAAATCCCGCCTACATACACCCGGTAATTTGAACCTGTAGGCGGGAACTTGTTCGCGCTTCGAAATTTATTCGCGCCAATAGTTATTCGCACCTTAAAAAATGCACGATTTCAAAAATGCGGGATTGAAATCCCTATAAATTACGCGATTGAAATCCCTATAAATTACGCGATTGAAATCCCTATAAATTGCACGATTGAAATCCCGCCTACATACACCCGGTACGCGTTAATTTAAACCTGTAGGCGGGAATTTATTCGCGCAGGGAGCTTGTTCGCGCTTCGAAATTTATTGCGCTTATTAGTAATTATTTCAAATCCCAGACAGCAAAAAGCCCGATTCTTATCAATCGGGCTTTTCTTAATAGAAGTTTAGCAATGTCCCGCTACGCTCGCACATGGGCTTACCTGCAACATAAGTCACACTACCATCGGCGCAACTACAATTTTTAAAATCCCACAAAGCAAAAAACCCGTAGCTTAAGCTACGGGTTTCTTTAAATAGAAGTTTAGCAATGTCCTACTCTCACATAAAGAGAAAAACACCCACACACTTACTACATCCGGCGCAACTGCGTGACGTACATGGATGTACTAATGTCGCCGCGTTGCCATGGATGGCAATGAGCAGACTCAACTTCTGAAGCGCCGCGGCAAGGAAGGTGAATGGGATCAGGTGGGGCTACAGCGCTATTACTATTCTCTGACTTTTTCAAAATTTAAATAGCAAAAAGCCCGACTCTTATGAATCGGGCTTCTCTTAATAGAAGTTTAGCAATGTCCTACTCTCACATGGGAACTCCCACACTACCATCGGCGCAACTGCGTTTCACTTCTGAGTTCGGAATGGGATCAGGTGGGGCCACAGCGCTATGGTCGCTAAACAAAA